>CAVYQL010000003.1:70000-2256739 GCA_963770645.1 uncultured Acidimicrobiaceae bacterium | reverse complement strand
ACCTCGGGGTGGCGCGCTGGCTGCAGTCCTCGTGGAAGCTCTCCCGGGCCTTCGGCGTGTCCAACATCGCCGTGTTGCACCGCGTCTCGGACCTCCGCTCCGTCGGCGCCTCCGACTCCGAACAAGTTGCGCTCGCCCAGGGTCTGCTGGCGGACTCCGAGACGCGGGTGATCTACGCGCAGTCGCCGGGCGAGTTGGAGGCGGCCGCGGAGCTGTTGTCCCTCTCGAACACCGAGACCGAGCTGCTGCCCCAGCTCCGCCGGGGCATCGCGCTCTGGAAGATCGGCCAGCGCTCCTTTCTCGTCCAACACCGTCTCAGCGCGACCGAGCGCCTGATCGCCGACACCGATGCGGCCATGTCGGGTTCGGCGTCGAGGCCGGCGTCGAGGCCGGCGTCGTAGGTCGGGGTCGGCCTCGGTGCGACGAAGCCGATGAGCGGGCTCGAGGCGACGGTGGTACCGGTGGCGCTCGGGGGCGCGCTGCTGGCGGGGATCTCGTACGCGGACGGCTCCTGGCGCGCCGGCACCGGGCACGGGTCCAGACGGGCAGGAGGACGACGTGGCGCGCGTTGGGCCCGCCGACGCGACCTGCGCCCGCTCCTCGTGCGGGCGGACGTGCCACCACCGGGCCGGCTCGTGCTGGGGGTGTCGCCCGGCATCGTCCATCCCGGCGTGGTGGCCGCCGAGCCGGCCCAGTCGCTCGTGGTCGTCGGGCCGACTCAGAGCGGCAAGACGACCCGCCTCGCGGTGCCCGCCATCCTGGGTTGGCGCGGACCGGTCGTGGCCGCCAGCGTCAAGAGCGACCTTCTCCACCACACGCTCGGCGCCTGCAGCCGGCGGGGCCAGGTGTGGTGTCTCGACCCCACCGGGTCGACAGCGGCGCGTCGGAGTCGCTGGTCGCCGCTGACCGGGTGTGGCGACTGGCATCGCGCCTGCCGGATCGCCGCCGACCTGTGTGAGGCCGCCAAAGCCGATGGCACGACGGCGGACGGCGAGTTTTGGTACGCGACCGCGGCCAAGTTGCTCGCCCCGCTCTTCTTCGCCGCCACGCTCGAGGACCGATCCGTCTCCGACGTGGTGCGCTGGGTCGACACCCAGGAAGTGGGGGAGGTGGCGGCCATCCTGGAGCGCGCCGGTGTCGCCGAACCGCTGCACGCGGCGCGGGCCACGTGGTGCCGCGACGAGCGCACACGCAGCTCCGTGTACACCACGGCCGAGACGGTGCTGGCGCCGTTCGCCCACGAGGAGCCGGCCCGGGCGGGGGCGGACTCCTTCGAGCCCCAACAGCTCCTCGGTGGCGCCAACACCCTGTTCCTGTGCGCGCCGGCGCACGACCAGCGCCGGCTTCGGGGCTACTTCACGACGATCACCCAGCAGGTTCTCGCGCACGCCTTTGCGACGGCCACCAAAGCAGGCCGCCCACTCGACCCGCCGCTCCTCGTCGTCCTCGACGAGGCAGCCCACATCGCACCGTTGCCCGAGCTCGACGGCCTGGCCGCCACGTGCGCGTCGCACGGGATACAGCTGGTCACGGTCTGGCAGGACCTGGCGCAGGTACGCGGCCGGTTCGGCGCCCGCGCCCCGACCGTCTTGAACAACCACCGCGCCAAGCTGTTCCTCCCCGGCATCGCGGACCCCGACACGCTCGACTACGCCAGCCATCTCGTCGGGGACGAGGAGGTGACCCAGCCCTCCATCACGCGCGACCCGGCGGGCCGGCGGTCGACCACTTCGACCACGGGACCGCGACGTCTGCTGCCTCCCGAGGAGTTGCGCTGCCTGCCTCGCGGGCATGCGGTGCTGGTGTACGGGACGTTGCCGCCGGCGCGCCTGCAGCTGCGAGCGTGGCCGGATGCCGCCGTCAAGCGCCGCTGAGCGCCGACGGCGTGCCAGTCCCTGTGCTTGCCGCGGACCGACAGGTGTCGCAGCGCTCGGATAAGAGTGCGCGCTCGGCCTCGTTCGTCGCGAGCCCGGCGGCTCGCTCGAACTCCTCGGCCGCCTCGGCGTGCCGGCCCAGCCGGTCGAGCAAGTCCCCACGGACGCTCCACAGCAGGTGATAGCGCTCGAGTATCCCGCTGGCGACGAGAACGTCCACCAGCGCGAGGGCCTCCGCCGGCCCGGCTGCCATGGAGACCGCAACCGCGCGGTTGAGCTCGACGACTGGTGACGGCATGGTGCGCGCGAGCTGCGTGTAGAGCACGAGCAGCTCGTCCCAGTTCGTCTCGTCGGGATGCATGGCTCGGGCGTGACACGCTGCGATGGCTGCTTGCAGCACGTAGGGGCCGCGCTCCCGCCCGCCGCGCTGTGCGTCGGCACGGCCCAGCGCGGCCTCGCCCTGCCCGATGCGCAAGGGGTCCCATGTGCCGCGATCTTGGTCGCGCAGGAGAACCGGCTCACCCGAGGGACCGGTCCGTGCACCCAGGCGCGAGGACTGGAATGCCATGAGGGCAACCAAGCCGTGGACCTCTGATTCGTCCGGGGTGAGCGCGGTCAGCACACGTCCGAGACGGAGAGCCTCGTGGCACAGCTCGGGCCGCATCCAGTCGGAGCCCGCGGTGGCGGAGTAACCCTCGTTGAAGATCAGGTAGATGACCTCGAGGACGGCGTCCAGCCGCTCGGCCCGGTCCTCGCCCACGGGTACCTCGAACGGCACGGCGGCCTTGGCTATCCCCTTCTTCGCGCGGACGATGCGTTGGGCGATGGTCGCCTCGGGCACCACATACGCGCGGGCGATCTCGGGCACGGTGAGACCACCGACCAAGCGGAGGGTCAGCGCGACCCGGGCCGGGACGGCCAACACCGGATGACACGCGACGAAGATCAGACGCAGTCGGTCGTCGTCGATCTCCTCGGCCGACATCGACGCGAAGAGCCCTTCGTCGTCGACAAGGAGGGTCGACGTGAGCTGCGCTCCCAGTTGGGCGTACTTCGCGGCCAGGGTCCGGTCACGCCGAAAACGATCGATCGCCTTGCGCTTGCCCACAGCCGTCAGCCAGGCACCGGGGTTCCTCGGCGTCCCGTCGCGTGGCCACTGGTAGAGCGCGTCCAGCAGCGCATCGTGCGCCAACTCCTCGGCCAGGTCGAGGTCTCCGGCGAAGGACGCCAAGACGGCCACGACCCGGGGAAACTCGATCCGATAGACGGCCTCTATCGAGGCGGTCGAATCGGTGGCCGGCACGCCACCGATTCAACCACCACGCCTGAGGTCGCCGGCGCGAGCCCACGTCGTGACGTCGGGCCGGTCAGCCGGACACGGGTCGTACGCGCACCTCACCCTCACCGAGCACGCCGAGGAACCGCTTCGACCACTCGACGGCCTCGGGGAGATCGCGGCACTCGAGCAGCGCCCAGCCCCCGACCAGCTCCTTCGCCTCGGTGAACGGGCCGTCGAGCACGCTGAACTCGCCGTTCTTGAGGGTGATGAGGGACCCTTCGGAGGTGGGGGCGATCCCGCCGGTGGCGACGATCACGCCTGCCTTCGTCGCCTCTTCGACGAACTGACCCATCCTCTCGTAGAGCTCGGGTGACGGCAGTTCGGCCGGCTGCTCTGCCTCGTTGGCAAGGGTGTATCCGAGGAATCGCATGATGTGCTCCTTGTGGTCTTTTGCTGTGTGAGGCGGCTTTCGCTCCACTGTGACAGAGCGTCGAACGGGCACACGCAGAATCGACACGACCGGCGAATTTCTCCGCGCGGCGGGCCGCGAGGGCGTCGCGCGCCGGGCCGCGAGGACGTCGCGCGCCGGTCGCGCACCGGTCCCACGCCGGCCGTGCGTCGGCGCACGGAGGCTGCCTTGACCGGTCTCGCCGGCGAAACGTAGCCTCGCCGCGGCGGGGAAGTTCGCAGTAATCCTCGGAGATCCGAAAGGGGTCGACGCATGTCCAGCCAGGCCGGAAACGGTGAAGTCCGCATGCTCATTGACGGTGAGCTCGTCGAAGCGGCGTCGGGCAAGCGCTTCGACAACATCAACCCCGCCACCGAAGAGGTGCTCGGACAGGTGGCCGATGCGTCCGCCGACGACATGCGCCGTGCCATCGACGCCGCCCGCCGAGCCTTCGACGAGACCGACTGGTCGACGAACCGCGCCCTGCGCAAGCGCTGTCTCGAGCAGCTGCAGGCGGCGCTGGAGTCCGAGCGCGAGGAGTACCGGGAAGAGGTGATCGCCGAGGTCGGGACGCCGCGCATGATGACCTTCGCGGCGCAGATCGACTGGCCCATCGACGAGGCCCTCGGTTGGCCCACCAAGATGATCGAGGAGTTCGAGTGGGAGCGCTCGCTCCCGAACACAGAAATGATGGGTATGGCGAGCCGCCGCGGCGTGATCAAGGAGCCGATGGGGGTGATCGGCTCCATCATCCCGTGGAACTACCCCGTCGAGGTCACGCTGAACAAGTTGGGCCCGATCCTGGCCACCGGCAACACCACCATCATCAAGCCCGCACCCGACACGCCCTGGAACGCGACCCGGTTGGGCCGCCTGATCGCCGAGAAGACCGACATCCCCGCCGGCGTGGTCAACGTGGTGACCTCGGCCGATCACCTCGTCGGTGAGGAGCTGACGTTGTCGCCCAAGGTGGACCTGATTTCGTTCACCGGGTCGACCGCCACCGGCAAGCGCATCATGGAGAAGGGCGCCGCCACGCTCAAGCGCGTCTTCCTCGAGCTCGGCGGCAAGTCCGCCATGATCGTGTGCGACGACGCCGACTTCCCCTCGACTGTCCCGATGGCCTCCATGGTGTGCGTGCACGCGGGCCAGGGCTGCGCCATGCAGACGAGGCTCCTGCTGCCGCGCTCGCGCTACGACGAGGGCGTCGAGCTCATCAGCGCCGGCATGGCCGCCGTGCCCTACGGCGATCCCTCGAGCGACGCCGTCGTCATGGGGCCGGTGGTGAGTGCCAAACAGCGCGACCGCGTGCTCGGCTACATCGACAAGGGGCAGGAGGAAGGGGCCAAGCTGGTCGTCGGCGGCGGCCGCCCCTCGCACCTACCCAAGGGATACTTCGTGGAACCGACGCTCTTCGTCGACGTCGACAACTCCATGGCCATCGCCCAGGAGGAGATCTTCGGACCGGTCCTGTGCGTGATCCCCTACGAGGACGACGACGACGCCGTGCGCATCGCCAACGACAGCCACTACGGCCTCTCGGGCGGCGTGGTCTCCGCGTCAGAGGAGCGCGCCACCGCTATCGCCCGGCGTATCCGTACCGGCTCCATCGGAGTCAACGGCGGCCTCTGGTACGGCGCCGACTCGCCGTACGGGGGCTACAAGGACAGCGGGATCGGCCGGCAGTGCGGCATCGAGGGTCTCGAGCAGTACCTCGAGACCAAGGCCATCGCCTGGCCCGGCTGAGCAATCATCCGCCGCTTGCCTGAGCGATCAGGCAGCGCCCCATTCGGCCAGCAGGTCGTCGGTGGTCGCGAGTCGCGCCACGAAGGCGAGGCTGTGGCGGAGCATGGACTCGTGATGCTTGGCCGGCGTGCCCACTGAGGCGTCGGTCGGGATGGTGACGGCGAACCCCTCGTCGGCGGCGCCCGCCGCGGTGAGAGGGATGGCGAGGTTCGTCGAGACACCGGCCACCACGAGCTCGTCCATGCCCATGTTGCGCAGGACCGCCAGCACTTCGGTGCGGTGGACCGGCGAGATGCCCTGGTGGCGCGGCAGCACGAGATCGCCGGGCTCCACCCCGATCTCGGGCACCACCTCGAGCGCGGGATCGTCGTCGCGCCAGTTCGCCGTCGACGCCGTCGCCTGCATGAGCGGCGAGCGCCGGCTGGTCGAGCGCCCCTCGGCCAACGGCAGGTAGGTCAGGTGCACCACTTGCACGCCGGCGCCACGTGCCCCGGCAGCGAGGCGGCCCATGGCAGCAAGCGCCGGCTGCGCGGCGTCGGCCAGGGCCGGGAGCACCGAACGGTCGCCAACGACTCCGCGCTGGCACTCGATGAAGAGCAGCGCGGTGGTGCGGGGCTCGGTCAGGCGACGACCCCCGCCACCTTGAGCTCCATCATCTCGTCTTCGTTCAGGTCGATGAGGGCGAGGATCTCGTCGCAGTGCTCGTTGAACTCGGGCGCCCGCTTGGGCGGGGACGGCTCGCCGGCGAACTGCACCGGAGTCGTGACGAGTGTGAACGGCGTGCCGTCGGCGGTGGCGGTCTCACCGAGCAGTCCGTTCGCCAGGACCTGGGGATCCGTGGTCAGCTCGAGGCTGTCTTGCGCGACGGACCACTGGCCCTCGAACGAGTCCAAGCGGACCTTCCACTCGCCCAGCGGGGCCGAGGCGAAGATCTCCTTGAGGATCTCGCGCGCCGCGCCCGCGTTGGCCGCCAGCTGCTCGTGCGAGTTGAAGCGCTCGTCCGTGATGAGGTCCTCGCGACCCACCGATCGGCAGGCCGAGGGCCAGTACTTGAAGCCCTGCAGGCACGAGAACGCGAGGAATCGCCCGTCTTCGGTCCGATACGTGCCGACCAGCGGGTTGGCCGGCCCCATGCCGCCGCCGCGGCTCGGGCCGGGACGCCACGGCATGTTCAGCTGGAGCGAGAGCGCGACGGCCGGGCTCATGGACCACATGCCGACACCGAGCAGTGACACGTCGAGGGGCAGCGCCTCGCCGGTGCGCTCGCGGTGGAAGAGCGCGCCCATGATCCCGCCGGCGATCGTCATCCCGCCGATCGAATCGCCGTAGCCCGGGCCGGGCTGACCGGCCAGGTAGTCGACGTCAGTCGGCGTGGTGCCCATGGCACTGCCGGCCCGGCACCAGTAGCTCAAGAAGTCATAGCCGCCCCGGTCCGCCTCTGGACCGCGCTCGCCGCCGCCCGTCCCGGCCACGTAGATGATGTTGGGGTTGTGCTTCTTGATGTCCTCGAGCTCGATGCGCAGCTTCTTGCGCACCGACGGGAGCTTGTTGGTCAAGAAGACGTCCGACGTTGCGGCAAGTCGGTAAATGAGGTCGAGGCCCTGCTCCGTGCTGACGTCGATGCCGATGCTCTTCTTGCCCCGGTTGGAGTGCTCGAGCAGCACGTGCACGTTGCCCATGTTGGGCATGACGCCACTCGAGGCCAGGCCGCGCATGGCGTCGCCGCGCTCGGGGTGCTCGATCTTGATGACCTCCGCCCCCCAATCCGCCAGGATCGCCGAGGCGGCCGGGACGAAGGTGTGCTCGGCAACCTCGAGGATGCGGACACCGTTCATGATCTCTGGCAACGCGGACTCCTCCCCTTCGCGCCTGTTCCAGGCCGTGGTGATCTGATGCAGCATCGCTGAAGCATTGGGGGCGCGCCAAACCGGAGCTCGATACCGGCAAACAGAGTGTACTGAATTGGAAGGAAGCGATGACCCCTCGTGGCTCCAAAGGGCCGGCGTCGCCTGCGCGACAATCGCTTTGGTGAGCAGCGTCGAGGAGTCCGGATGGAGCAGGCGACGGAGCGCGCTCGAGGCGAAATACGAGCAGATCGCTTGGCGTCTGTTTGCCGAGCGAGGATACCGGGAGGTGACGGTCGACGACATCGCCGAAGCCGCCGGAGTATCTGCTCGAACGCTCTTTCGCTATTTTCCCTCGAAGGAGGACTTTCTCCTGGGTTTCACTCGGCGTGGCGCTCAGGCGCTGGTCGATTCGATCGGCGAGCTCGAACCCGGCCCGAATCCTCTCCAGAGGGTCTGGCAACTCATCCGCGAACACTCTCTCGAAAGCCCCCAAGATGTCCGCCTGCTCACGCTCTGGCGACGGGCCGCCGAGGGTGCTCCAGAGATTCATGCACGCGTCCGTGGCGAGCGCGTCCATGACCTCACTGAGGCTGTCACTGACTATTGCGCCAAGTCGATGGAAACCCGCGGTTCGGACGATCCTGATCCGCGCCTTCTCGCCGGCTTGGTGGTGGGGATAGAGATGGCGGTGATCGAGCTGTGGGGCCGGTCCAGGCTCAACCTTCCGCAGATCCTCGACGCGGCCGAGACGGCCGTCCCTGACCTCACCCGCAGGAGGCGCCGCGGGTCGCCCTGAGAGGCGACATCCGTAAGACCCCCTTGTCAGGATCAACGGCCCCGGCGTAGATTGACAGAGTCTGACGATTCTAGGTTTTCAAAGGATCGCTGTTCCGGGGGCCCGGCATGCTGGCTGACGATGTCCAGTTGATCTCGGTCGATGACCATGTGATCGAGCACGAGCGGGTGTGGCTCGATCGTCTGCCGGCGAAGCACCTCGAGGCCGGACCACGCATCGTCGAGCTCGATGGCGGACAACAGGCCTGGAGCTTCGAGGGCGGGACGATCCCCACCATCGGGCTCAATGCCGTGGCCGGAAAGCATCCCAAGGACTTCGGCGTCGACCCCGTCCGCTTCGACGAAATGCTCCCCGGTTGCTACGACGTCTCGGCCCGCTTGACCGACATGGACCTCGACGGGGTCCACACGCAGATGTGCTTTCCGTCCTTCCCCGGTTTCGCCGGAGGGACGTTCTTCGCCGCAGAGGACAAGGAGCTCGCGGCAGCGTGCGTCGTGGCGTGGAACGACTTCATCCTCGACGAGTGGTGCGCTGCCGCACCGGACCGTTTCATTCCGATGGTCATGGTCCCGTTCTGGGACGTGGTGGCATCAGTGGCCGAAGTCGAACGCACTGCGGCCAAGGGCGCCAAGTCGATCACCTTCACCGAGGCACCACACCGCCTCGGCCTGCCGTCGTACCACAGCGATCACTGGGATCCGTTCCTCGCCGCGGCCCAGGCGGCCGACATGCCGCTGTGCCTGCATTTCGGCACCGGCGGTGCCCCGGCGACTGCGCCCGATGCCAACTTCGCAGTCGCCATCGCTCTGTTCGGGATGAACTCGCAATCCACGACGGTCGACCTGTTGTTGTCGCCGGTGTTCCATAAGTTCCCGCGTCTGCGGGTCGCACTTTCAGAGGGGGGCATCGGGTGGATTCCCTACGTCCTCGAACGGATTGACTACACGTGGGAGCGCCACCGCTGGTACACGGGCGTCAATCCCGACGTTCGACCCTCCGACCTGTTCCGAGCGCATATGTTCGGGTGCTTCATCGCCGACAACGCCGGGATCGAGGAGCGAGAATTGATCGGAACAGACAACATCATGTTCGAGGGTGACTATCCCCACAGTGACAGCAACTTCCCCGCGTCTCGGAAGAAGCTGGCCGACGTCCTGTACAACGTCGCTGACGACGAAGCCCGCAAGATCGCGGAGGACAACGCCCGCCGGGTCTTCAATTTTGCGCGCCTGGCCGGAACGCATTCATGACCGGTCCCTTCGACGGCGTCCGGGTGCTCGAGGTTGCGTCGTGGACCTTTGTGCCGGCAGCCGGAGCGGCCATGGCCGATCTCGGTGCCGACGTGATCAAGGTCGAACCGCCCAACGGCGACCCCCAGCGCGGATTGATGAACTTGCTCGGGCGAGCTGACGGCTCCGGGCCCAATCCGTTCGTGGAGATCCCCAACCGCGGCAAGCGGGGGATGACCATCGACCTGGCCACTGAGCAAGGTCACGACCTGCTCCTCGAATTGGCGATCACAGCGGACGTCTTCCTCACCAGCTACCTTCCTGCTGTTCGCAAGAGGCTCCGGATCGAGTTGGATGACCTGCGGCGAGCCAACCCCCAGATCATCTACACATGCGGCCACGGGTGGGGCGCGCGGGGCCCGATGAAGGACACCGGCGGGTTCGACCTCGCCGCCGGATGGGCCTCGGCGGGCATGGCGTCCAAAATGACGAGGCCCGGCCAGGAGCCGATGTTCCAGCCGGCGGCGTTCTTCGACCTCCAAGGAGCGAACACGATTGCCGGCGCGATCGGCACGGCTCTGTTCCAACGGGAGCGGACCGGTGTTCCCACCGAAGTCGATGTGTCGCTCCTTGGAGTCGGCATCTGGACGCTGAGCCCTGACATCATGGCGGGCCCGTTCGTGGGATCGATGCCGGCCATGGATCGGACCCGCGCTCCGAACCCGCTGACGAACAGCTACCCGACGTCGGACGGCCGGTGGCTGTATCTGGTCTGCCTGCAAGCCGACCGGTTCTGGGCCGAACTCTGCGATGCCATCGGCCGGCCCGAGCTGGTCTCCGACGAGCGCTTTGCCGACATGGTGGTCCGCGCCCAGAACGCTGAGGCGTGTGTCAGTGAGCTCGAGCGGACGTTCGTGAGCGAGTCGCTGGAGCACTGGCGCAAGCAGCTGGCCGATTTCACTGGCGTCTGGTCGCCGGCGCTCACGCCCGCCGAGGTACACGAGCACGTGCAGGTCGAGGCAAATGGGTACCTGCCCGAAGTCGTCGCGCACGACGGCGCCACCTTCCGGCTTCCCGCGCCGCCAATGCAGTTCGGCGGCGTGTCGTCGGTGCCCGCCGCTCCTGCACCTGAGCTCGGGCAGCACACCGAAGAGATCCTCCTCGAACTCGGGCGCGACTGGGACGCCATCACAGAGTTGCGCCAGTCCGGCGCGCTGGGTTGAGAAGGCCGGAGATCATGGAGCGAAGGACGGAGACGACGCGATGACCTGGAATTACGAGCTGTTCATTGACGGCAAGTGGACCTCAGAGGGGGCTGACGGCTCAATCGACGTCCTCGATCCGGCCACCGAGGAGGTGATCGGATCCGTTCCCGAGGCCACGACCAAGTCAGCCGCGCTCGCCGTCGAGGCAGCGCGCCGAGCGTTCGACGAGGGCCCCTGGCCCTACCTCAAGCCATCGGAGCGCGCCGCCAAGCTGGTGGCCATGGCTGAGATCTTGGAGAAGCGGGCGGGAGACCTCCGAGAGCTGATCATCGCAGAGACGGGCTCGACGGGATTCCTCACCGATGCGGTCCAGGGGGCCGGATCGATCGGCATGCTCCGTTCAAACGCCGCCCTCGTCGAGCACTCCTTTCCCTGGGTCGAGAGCGGCGCTCCGACGGGCGGTCCTACCGGTCTGGGCGGAAGCGCCATTGTGCGCGAGCCGATCGGCGTGGTCGCCGCCATCACGCCGTTCAACTTCCCCTTCATGCTCAACGTGGTGAAGGTGGCTCCGGCCTTGGCGGTCGGCTGCACCGTCGTCCTGAAGCCGCATCCGTGGACACCGCTTGACGCCATGATGATCGCCGAGGCGGCCGCCGAGGCCGGCATCCCACCCGGCGTGCTCAACGTGATCACGGGTCATGGCGAGGTGGGAGACGAGCTGACATCGAACCCGATGGTCGACATGGTCACGTTCACGGGGTCGACCGCGACCGGTCGCCGGATCATGGCGTCTGCGTCGGGGACCGTGAAGAAGGTCCAGCTCGAGCTCGGTGGCAAGAGCGCCACCGTGGTGCTGGACGACGTGGGCGAGGACTACGCCCGCTCCGTCGGATTCGGGCAGGTGTTGATGCACTGCGGCCAGGGCTGTGTGCTGCACACGCGCCTCGTGCTTCCTGAGTCGCTGCTCGACGCCTACAAAGAAGGGCTCGAGGCGATGCGCCCCATGATCACGATCGGCGATCCTCGCAACGACAGCACCGTGCTCGGCCCGCTGATCCGCGAGCAGCAACGCGAGCGCGTCGAGGGCTACGTCGCGTCCGGCATCGAGCAAGGCGCCGAGCTGCTCTGCGGTGGCAAGCGTCCTGAAGGGATGGACAAGGGCTACTACTACGAGCCGACCGTCTTTGTGAGCACCAATGACCTCCGCATCGCTCAGGAGGAGATCTTCGGCCCGGTGCTCACGGTGGTGCCGTACTCAGGCAAGGACGAGGACGCCGTGCGACTGGCCAACGACTCCATTTACGGGCTCGGAGGGGGTGTAGTTTCGACGTCGGACTCTCGGGGCTTCAACGTGGCCCGCCAGATCCGCGCCGGCCTCGTGACCGTGCAGAAGGTCGGCGCCGAACCCCTCGCCGACGTCGGTCCCGGTGGCGGTCAGGGCCCCGGTTGGGGGTCAGAGTTCAAGGGGATCGGCCAGAGCGGCGCGTTCGGCGGCTACAAACAGTCGGGACTCGGCCGCGAGTGGGGGCGGCACGGGTTGGAGGACTTCACCGAGATCAAGAACCTGGCCTGGAACTGAGCGGCGATCGTGGGCGCGCTCGACGGGAAAATCGCCGTCGTCACCGGCGCGTCGAGCGGCTCGGGCCTCGGCGTCGCCCGTCGATTCGTGGAAGAGGGCGCCACAGTCCTGCTGCTCGCGCGCGGCAGCGAGCGCCTCGAGCGGACGGCGGAGGACCTTGGGTCCCGGGCCGTCCCCGTCGTGACCGATGTGGCGGACGCGAACAGTGTCGGTCGATCCTTCACCGAGATCGGTGAGCGCTTCGGCCGGATCGACATCCTCGTCAACAACGCCGCCGTGTACAGACCGTGTCGAGTCGAGCTGCTGAGCGACCTCGATATCGAAAAGCAGATGCGCACCAACTTTGCCGGCCCCGTGTACACGTGCCGGGCCGCCATCCCACTTCTGCGCGCTGCCGGCGGAGGCGACATCGTCAACACCTCGAGCGAGTCGACGCTGCACCCCTTTCCCATGTTGTCCATGTACGTCGCCACGAAGGCAGCCCTCGAGGCATTTGCCCTCGTGCTGGCGCAAGAGGTTCGCGACGACGACATCCGGGTCACCACGGTGATCCAGGGCGGAACCAACGGTGCCGGTGGTGGCTCAACAGACTGGGAGTGGGATCCCCAGCACGGAGCCGAGGCCATCGACCGGTGGACCAACGCTGGCTTGATGTCCCAGGCGTACGGCCGCAACGGTGGTCAGGACGTGCAGGCAGTGGGCGACGTCCACCTCTTCATCGTGACTCGGCCGCGAACCCAGAAGATGGACACCGTCTATTGCCGCAGCTTTTGATCAACGACCCTGGATGCCCGAAGCACGAGGAGGACACATGGCTGGACGCCTAGAAGGAAAGGTCGCCTTCATCACGGGGGCGGCGCGTGGACAAGGGAGGGCTCACGCGGTCCGGATGGCAGCAGAGGGCGCCGACGTCATCGCCGTCGACATCTGCCGGCAGATCGAGTCCAACAACTATCCCCTGGCCACGCCCGCGGACCTGGACGAGACCGAGCGATTGGTCAAGGCGTTGGGCCGCCGCATCGTCGCCCGCCAGGCCGACGTGCGCGAGCGCGCTGAACTTGGCGACGCTCTTGAGGCCGGAATCACCGATCTTGGGCGGCTGGACGTCGTCGTGGCCAACGCCGGCATCCTCCCCATGGCACTGGGTGATCCCCATGCCTCGGACTTCGTCGATGCCACCGACGTCGACCTTCTCGGCGTGATGAACACCGTCGCCGTTGCTCTCCCTCACCTGCCCGACGGGGCCTCCATCATCGTCACCGGATCCACCGCAGGCCTGATGTCGGGCACCACCGAGAGCCCGGTCATGGGACCTGGGGGCGAGGGGTACGGGTGGTCCAAGCGGACGCTGGTCGGCTACAGCGAGCAGATGGCTCGACACCTGGCTTCTCGGTTCATCCGGGTCAACACCATCCACCCCACCAACTGCAATACCCATCTGCTCCAAAACGACGGCCTCTACAAGATCTTCCGTCCCGACCTCGAGAGCCCGACCAGGGAAGACGCTGAGCCTGCCTTCAACTTCTTCCAGGCCATGCCCATCCCCTACGTGGAGCCCGAGGACATCGCCAATCTGACACTCTTCCTCGCCAGCGACGAGTCCCGGTACATCACGGGCCAGCAGATCCGGGTCGATGCGGGATCGTTGCTCAAGTTCCCGAACGGCCCCACCGGCTGAGCATGCATCTCAGAGAGGAGTGGACGTGACTGACCTTTCCGAAGCCGGGGTGTACTACGACCCCTATGACTTCGCGATCGATGCCGACCCGTACCCGGTGTGGAAGCGCCTGCGCGACAAGGCGCCGTTGTATTACAACGAGACCCACGACTTCTACGCGCTGAGCCGCTTCGATGACGTCAAGGAGTGCAGCGGCGACTGGAAGACCTACATCTCGGGCAAGGGCTCGGTGTTGGAGCTCATCAAGAGCGGAATGGAGATCCCGCCCGGAATCATCCTGTTCGAGGATCCCCCTGCGCACGATCTGCACCGGGGCCTGCTGAGTCGGGTCTTCACGCCGAGACGGATGGCCGAGATCGAACCGCAGGCACGGAGATACTGCGCCCGGGCGCTCGACCCGTTGGTGGGGAGCGGAGGGTTCGATTTCATCCACGATCTCGCCGCTGAGCTCCCGATGCGGGTCATCGGCATGCTGCTGGGCATCCCCGAGGACGATCAGGTCGCCATACGTGATCGCATGGACGAAGCGATGCGACTCGAGGAGGGAGACGCGCCGGACAACACTGGTTCGGGTCTCAATGCACTCGACGGAAGTGACTTCGGGGCGTACATCGATTGGCGAGCCCAACACCCGTCTGACGATCTTATGACCGATCTTCTCAACGCGGACGTTGAAGACGACACCGGGACTGTCAGAAAGCTGACTCGAGAGGAGATTCTCAATTACCTCGGGCTTCTCGCCGCCGCTGGGAACGAGACCACGACACGGCTCATCGGGTGGGCGGGGAAGGTGCTCGCCGAGCATCCCGATCAACGCGCCGAGCTCGCGGCCGATCCGGGGTTGATTCCGGGAGCAATCGAGGAGCTGCTGCGCTACGAATCACCCTCGCCGGTGCAGGCCCGATTTGTCACCCGTGACGTAGAGCACCACTCACAGAAGGTGCCCGAAGGAAGCGTCCTCTTGTTGATGAGTGCGGCGGCGAATCGCGACGAGAGGAAGTTCCCCGATCCTGACCGCTTCGACATCCACCGCACCATTCAGCAGCACTTGGCTTTCGGATACGGGATCCACTTCTGTCTCGGGAGCCATCTTGCCCGCCTCGAGGGTCGTATCGCCCTGGAAGAGGTCCTCGTCAGATTCCCGACCTGGGAGGTCGATTGGGAACACGCCGCTCAGGCCCACACGTCGACCGTGCGCGGGTGGGAGTCGCTCCCCGTCGTCGTGCCCTAGACGATCCCCAGTTCCGAGAGCGTGCGCGCGGTGTCCGCCCCCAGTGCAGGGGCACTGGCGACGACCGGGCGCGCCCGGGGGTGAGCCACCGCAAGTTCGCGGGGCGCATGAAGGGTCGGGCCGGCAAGCGTTGCGCTCACGGCCGACATCGACACGTCGAGAAGCCAGCGACCGCCTGACGCGAGCGCCTCCAGGCAGGCGTCCGCGGCCGTCAGGCCGGTGACCGGGTCAGCCACAGCATCGGCGCAGAAGAGCGGGACCTGGTCCTTCCAGACCACCAACCCGCCTGAAGCCGCTGCGTCGTCACCGAACGCGACCCGGTTGGACGCCCGCCCGTAGCCGGTGATGGAGACCCAGAGACGGGTACCGCCGTTGCGCACCAGCTCGGGGCCATCGAGCCCGAGCTGCGCCAATGCCCTCGGCCGGCTCGCCTCGATCACGATGTCGGCCCGCCGCACCAGCTCGTGCAGGATCCGGACGTCGTCGCGATCCTTGAAATCCAGCGCGACAGATCGCTTACGGCCGTTCAAAAGGTCGAAGAACGCGCGCGGGCCGCGGCGAGACCCGTCGGGTCGCTGTGTCGACTCGACCTTGAGCACCGTGGCGCCGGTGGAGGCAAGGAGGTCGCCACACAGCGGGCCCGCCCACAGCGCCGAGAGGTCGACCACGACCAGTCCGGTGGGGTCGCGCCGCGGCGGTGCGTCGCCGAGGGACGACCGTCGCACACCGATTTGGTCCGCGGACTGGGCGACCATGGCCACCGGCAGCCCGAGCAACTCGGCGCGCTCGAGGAGGACGGGGGGATCACCGTGACGCAGGTTCGAGGCGACCGCACTCCACATGGCGGGGACCGAGCTCGGCGTGACGTCGAGCTCGAGCCACGCAGGAACCGCCTCCATGTCTTCGACGCGCGGGAGCGACACGGCCATGAAACCGTCGGCAGTGGGGAGCAGGCGACAGCTCCCCCCGCAACTCGTGGCGCCCCGCCGCCACAACCCCATGCACGCGGCACGCTCAGACAGGAGTGCCAACCCGTCCAGCCTGGGGAACGACCGTGCCAGCCGATCGATCCCCTCCACCAGGCCGTCGGGCGGACCCAGCGGTTGGTCGGGCAGCCCGGTCAGTGACATGGCGCCGCTCGAGGCCCAGCGCTGCACCGCGGAGTCCGACATGGGGGCAGGGTAACGTCTCGCGATTCCTCAGCTGATCAGCGCCGACGCGCTCCTCGACGAGTTGCGGAGCGACCTTGCCCCCGACCGTGATGGGGCCGTACAGGTGGCCCTGCACGAGGGGCTTCCTGCGCCCGGGGCCGTGCCGGCGGACCGTCTGGCGAGCCTGCCCTTCGTCGTCGTCGGCGTGACGAGCGGATCGGTGGACCAGGGATGGTCCGCCTTGTGCGACGTGGTCGTCGACGAAGGCGACCCCGTGTTGGGCGACATCGAGGCGAACCTCGACGAGCACCCCATCACGGCGGCCACCCTTGCACTGCTGCTGCGCGGTCAGGCACGGCTTTCGGTGGGGGACGGGTTGGTCGCGGAGTCCGCCTCCTACTCGGTGTTGCAGGCGGGCCCGGAGTTCGCCGCCTGGCGTGCGGCGCACCCACCCCGGGTCGAGCGTGACGTCGGTCCACGCGGTACGCGTCGATCGGGACGGACGCGTCCTACAGATCACGCTCACGAGGCCGCAGCGGTTGAACGCGCTGGACGCCCAGATGCGCGACGAGCTGGTCGAGGCGCTCGCCCTGGCCGCAGCCGACCCGGGCATCACGCGGGTCGAGCTGTACGGCGAGGGCAGGGCGTTCTGTGCCGGAGGCGACCTCGACGAATTCGGCTCGCGGTCGGACCCGGCCAGTGCGCATCTCATCCGGCTGGAGCGCAGCGTGGCGCGGGCGCTGGCCCGGCTACAGAAGGAGACCGTGAGCCATGTGCACGGCGCGACGGTCGGTTCGGGGATCGAACTGGCGGCCTTCACCGGCACCGTGGTGGCGGCGCTCGACACGCAGATCGCGCTCCCCGAGATCGGCCTCGGCCTCGTACCCGGTGCCGGCGGGACGATCAGCTTGCCCCGGCGCATCGGCCGCTTGCGCACCGCCTGGCTCGCCTTCTCGGGTCGAGCCATCGACGCGTCGACGGCGCGCGAGTGGGGTCTGATCGACCAGATCGCGTCCTAATCGGCTTCGGCTTGTACACCGCGTGAGCACGGTGTGGCGCCGGTGGCGAACGACTCGAGTCCGGCGCGGCGCGCCACGGCCTCGAGCCCCCGGTCGTGCGGGTCGTCCGCCAGGTAGGGCGACACGACGAGCACCTCCAGGCTCTCGGCGAGGTCTTCGGGTCGGTCGTCGACGAAGACGGTGCGGCCAGGAGCGGTGGGGAGGTGCGACGTCGAGTAGTGCCCCGCCTCATCACGCCCGTCCTTGGGGTAAAAGCCATCGAAGTACTCGGCGATCCCGAATTGCACCGCACGAGCCCGCGCGTAGTCGCCGCCGCCCGCGCTCCAGAGGAGGACACGGGCCTGTGCCGCGAGGTGCATCACGATGTCCCGCGCGCCGGGTCGCAGCGAGGTCCCCGTGAGCGAATCGACCAGGCAGCCGTCCACGTCGAAGACCCAACACACGTCGACCGGCGACTGCGCCAACGCCGACGGTCCACCCCGGTTGCCCTGGGCAAATTCCACTATTGGTATACTCTATTTCGCCATGAAGCACCCCTGGGACCGGCCGCTCGGCGTGTGGCATATTGCCGACGAACACCCTGATCAGACCGCTGTTGTGGCCTCCCCGTCGGGCGTTACGTTGACTTTCTCCGAGCTGACCGGGCGCGCCCACCAAGTGGTGCACGGCCTGAGGGCTCATGGTCTCGTGGCCGGTGACATCTTCGCCTACGCGCTGCCCAACGACGTCGACATCGTGGTGTGGCAGTTGGCTGCACAAGAGGGCGGCTACCAGTCGATCGCGCTGAACCCGGCGCTCTCGGGTCCAGAGATCCAGCGGATCGTCGATCACTCTGATGCGTCGGGCATCGTCTTGCACGCCGACTTCGAGGAGCGCGTCGAGCACCTGTTGGGCACGGGGTCGATCAAGCTGCGGGTCTCGGTCGGCGGCGACATCCCGGGATGGATGCCCGCGGCCATGCTCGTGGAGGGCCAGCCCAGCACCGAGCCGCTCGATCGCGAGCTCGGTCTGCCGATCTCGTATTCCTCGGGTACGACCGGGCAGCCCAAAGCCGTCATTCGGGCCCGCTCGTCGCGCAGGATCGACCCCACGGTGGCGGCCGACGCCGGAAAGCTGTTCGGTCGCGCCTTCCAGTTCAAGCCGCTCGAGGGCGTGCATCTCGTCTCGGCTGGGATGCACCACGGCGGGTGTCAGGGTTTCTACCTGGGCGCCCTGAACGTCGGTCAGGCTCTGGCCATCCTCGGAAAGTTCGATCCGGCGCAGACGCTGGCCGCCATCGACGATCACAAGGTCACGACGGGCTACATGGTCCCGACCCAATTCGTGCGCATGCTCCGGCTCCCCCAAGACGTCAAGGATCGGTACGACCACTCCAGCCTCGAAGTCATCGTCCACTCGGCGGCACCTTGCCCGCTGGAGGTCAAGCGGCAGATGATGGCCTGGTGGGGTCCCGTGATCTGGGAGACCTACGGCGGCATGGAAGGCGCGGCGACAATCGCCAAGCCGTACCGATGGCTCGAGAAGCCGGGCACGGTGGGACGTTCCGTGAACGGCATGGCCGTGAAGATCCTCGACGAGGACGGGAACGAGCTGCCGCCCAACGAGCTGGGCGGGGTCTACCTCGCGCCCGATCGGGGTGCGGACAGTTTCGTCTACAAGGACGACCCGACACTGACGGAGTCCGTCAAACGCGGCAGCGCCTTCACCTTGGGCGACGTCGGCTACCTCGACGAGGACGGCTACCTCTTCATCTGCGACCGTGCCAAGGACATGATCATCAGCGGGGGCGTCAACATCTACCCCGCCGAGGTCGAGGGCGCGCTCTCTGCACACCCGATGGTCGGCGACGTCGCCGTGATCGGGATCCCGGACACCGAATGGGGTGAACAGGTCAAGGCCGTCGTCGAGCTCATCGACGGCGTCGAGCCGAGCGACGAGCTCTCCGCCGAGCTCATCGCGCTCTGCCAGGAGCAGATCGCCCGCTACAAGTGCCCACGCAGCGTGGACTTTCGGGACCATTTGCCTCGGACCGATGCGGGCAAGATCTACAAACGTCTCTTGCGCGACGAGTACTGGGCCAGCGCCGAGCGCAACGTCTGAGCCGGAACCGCGGAAGGGAGCGTCACGAGATGGACTTCGGGTTCGGCGAAGAACAAGATTTACTGCGCGTCACGACGCGTCGGTTCCTCGACGAGCACCAATCGGTCGCCGACGTCCGGCGTTCGATCGAGGAGCCTGACGTCTTCGACCCTGCGGTGTGGCGCCGAGGCGCCGAGCTGGGGTGGACCGCGATGTTGGTGCCACCGGAGCTCGAGGGTGGCAGCGTCACCGAGCAGCCGCTGGTCGATCTCGTCGTCCTCGCCGAGGAGCTGGGCCGCGTCCTCAACCCGGGTCCGTTCGTCTCGTGCAACGCGGTGGCCGACGTGATCGCTCGCTTCGGCACCGCCCAGCAGGGAAAGGAGCACCTGCCCCGCATCGCCAGGGGTGATGGAACCGCAGCCTGGTGCCTCAGCGGCGACGGCTCGCCGGACCCCGACGCCGTCGAGGTGCGCGCCGTGCAGGACGGAGGTGGATGGCGGCTCGACGGAATGGCCCGGTATGTGCACGCTGCCCACAACGCCGATCTCCTGCTGGTCGTTGCCGCCGACAGCGGCGACGAGCTGCACAATTTCCTGGTGGCCCGGCCCGCACCAGGACTGACGACGCGCACGCTGGCGGGGATGGATCTCACCCGGCGCTTCGACGAGGTGCGCTTCGACGGCGTCGGAGTGACAACCGAAGACGAGGTGCCCGGCGGTCAAGCCGTCCTCGAGCGGTGCCTTGCGGTGTCGACGGTCCTGCAGTCGGCCGAATCGGTTGGGGCCGCCGAGGCCCTCTTGGAAGAGACGGTGGAGTATGCCAAGAGGCGGGTGCAGTTCGGCCGGACGATCGGGAGCTTCCAGGCCATCAAGCACCGATTGGCCAACCTGCACGTGACGCTCGAGTCGATGCGCGTCGCCGCTGAGTACGCCGCGCTCTCTCTGGGGGACGGACTCGACGATGCCCCAGAGGCGGTGGCCACTGCTGGCGGGTATGTCGACGACGCGTTCGCATGGCTCTGCGGCGAGGCCATCCAGCTCCACGGTGGGATCGGGTTCACGTGGGAGCACGACGCCCATTTGTTCGCGCGCCGCGCCAAGGTGAACCAGGTGCAGTACGGCGACGGCGCCTGGCACCGGGAGCGCCTGCTGGCCCTCACCGAGGGCGCCCTCGACGGAGACGGAGCCTGAGCAATGGATGTGATCGTCCCCGCCATACCGGCCGACTACGACGGCTATCGCGCCGCCCTTCGTGCCTTCATCGCCGAGCACAGACCGGTGCTGGAATGGAAGCAGCGCTCCGGCCTCCGGGTACCCGACAGGGTCGAGGACGTCGAGGCGCTGCGCGCGTACGTGCGCGCCGTGTACGACGCCGGGTACGTGTCGGACCGCTTCCGGACCGAGCACGGTGACCCCTTCGAACAGCGCATCTTGGAGCAGGAGCTTGCCGCGGCAGGTGTCCCTGCCATCCTCGGGAACCCCCTCGTGGCGGGCGCCCTCAAGCACTTCGGGACGGAGGAGCAACGTGGCGCCTACCTGCCCGCGATGGCGCGCGGCGATCACATCTGGACCCAACTGTTCAGCGAGCCGGACGCCGGGAGCGACCTCACCGGACTGAAGACCAGGGGCACGAGGGACGGCGACGACTACGTCATCGTCGGCCAGAAGGTCTGGAGCACCTGGGCCCAGTGGTCCGACTACGGATACCTCCTGGCGCGGACCGAGCCCGTGGACGGAGCCGGCGGCATCACGGCATTCATCTTGGACATGCACACGCCCGGCGTCGACGTACGCCCGTTGCGCGAGATGACGGGGACGACCGATTTCAACGAGGTCTTCTTTGACGACGTGCGTGTGTCCGCTGCCAACATCATCGGAGGCCCCGGTGAGGGGTGGAAGGTGGCCGGTGCCAGCCTGGCCGAGGAGCGCTCCGGGCTCGGGGCGGGGGGCGCCGATCCCGTGCGCCGCCTCGTGGCTGTGGCGCGGCACCACCGCCGGGGTGGCCGCCCTGCCATCGAAGACGGCGCCGTGCGTCAACAGCTGGGCGCCCTGGCGGCCCGGGCGCGTATCCAGCGCCACCTGGGCCAGCGCGTCGCCACGAAGGCGATGCGGGGGCAGATCACCGCGGCGGATGCCCCGTTGGCCAAGATCTGGTGGAGCGAGCTGAACCTCGAGATCGCCGAGACCGCCCTGGCCCTCCAGGGAGCACGGTCAATGGCGATCGAGGGCGACGAATTCAGCGACGAGGATGGGCGCTGGCAGGACATGTTCCTTTACGCTCGTGCGTACACCATCGCCGGAGGATCGAACGAGATCATGCGTAACCTCATCGCCGAGCGGGGTCTTGGATTACCCCGAGAGCCCAAAGGCGGTCAAACGTGACGTCAACTTCACGCCACCCCCATCCCGTCCAGCCGCCCCACGCCGAGCGGGCGCGGCGGCGCGGCCGCGGCCAACGATCCGTTCCCGGGGGTCGAGAAGGTGCGGGACGGCCTGTGGAGCATCCCCGTCCCCTTGCCCAACAACTCACTGCGGTACGTGCTCGTGTACGTCTTCGAGACGGACCGCGGCCCCTATCTGGTTGACGCGGGATGGAACACCGACGACGCATTCGGCGCGCTGTCAGCGGGCCTCGACGAGATCGGTGTGAATGTCGGCGACGTCCAAGGCGTCATGGTCACCCACATCCATCCCGACCACTACGGGCTCGCCGGCCGAATCCGCGAGGCGTCCGGTGCGTGGATCTCCCTCCATCCCGCGGACGCCGCGCTGATCCATGACCGCTACGACGAGCCCGGCGACCTTCTGGACCGGGTCGCCGCCGCGCTGCGCAAGATGGGCGCCCCGGACGACGAGCTGGCGACGCTGCAAAACGCCGCCATGCCACTCCTCCCGCTGGTCGACCCCGTCGTTCCCGACCTGCTGCTCGAGGACGGGGAAAAGCCCGAAGTGCCGGGCTGGGACCTCACGGCCATCTGGACGCCGGGTCACTCGCCGGGCCACCTGTGCTTCTACGAGTCGACCAACGAGTTGATGCTCTCGGGTGACCACGTGCTGCCGCGCATCACGCCCAACATCCCCTTCCACCCCCAGGCCGGTGCCAACCCGCTCGGTGACTACCTCGCTTCCCTCGACAAGCTCGAGCCCTACGAGGTCGACGAGGTCCTGCCGGCGCACGAGTACCGCTTCGAGGACCTGCACACCCGGCTGGAGGAGCTGCGCCAGCACCACCGGGACCGCTTTGCCGAGGTGATCGCCATCCTCAAGGAGGGGCCACATGACACGTGGGACATCGCGGCACACATGAAGTGGTCACGGCCCTGGGACGACATCGCCGGCTTCATGCGCCGCGCCGCGGTGGGCGAGGCCGCCTCCCACCTGCGCGCCCTCGAGATCGACGGCGTCGTACAGGTCGAGGACGGCGAGCCGGCGCTCTGGTCGCTCCGCGAACCCGGCGCCGGCTGAGCGACCTCCGCCACGGCGGTCCCAGCAACGCGCACGCCTTGCGGCCTCGCGAGGCGAAATCAAACGGCCGGGCCCGCTCCGAGCGCTCGCTCGCAGAACGAGCGCACGTGTCGCGACCCTTCCCTTCTCGACATCGGTGCGTCGCGGCTCGGGTTCAGCCCCGCCGCGGCCCAGACCACGGATTGGATCAGCGGCGCATCAGCTGCTGGGTCCGCCAGCGGGAATGAGCCGTCCGCCACACCCTCGGCCAGCACGGCCTCGAGCGGCGCGAGCAACAGCTTCGACGCGTGACGCATCTCGTCCGCATAGCCCTCGGCCTTCATCGCCGCGGGGGAGCCGAGGACGCTGACCCGTGATGCCTTGACGCGGTGGTGCCCGAAGCTGAGAATCTCGTCGATCCATGCGTCGAGCGCCGAGCGCGGGTCCCCCGCTGCGTCCACCTTCGCGTTGAGCCGTGCTGCGGCACCCTCCGTCTCGCGGCGGAAGAGCGCGCACAGCAGCTGGTCTTTGGACTCGAAGTGCCGGTAGAACGAGCGCGTCGACAGGTTGGCTTCGGCGAGGACGTCCGCCACCGCCGCCTCCTGGTAGCCGTTGCGCTCCATGACGACGAGCGCGGCGTCCAAGAGGATGCGCAACTCCTCCTCTGCTTCGAAGCGCCGGGGACGCCCCGCGCGCGCTGGTGCCATCTTGGGTCCTGGCATGGTGCCGATCGGCCTCTCAGGCCATCCGGGCGCGGGGGAGGTGGAAGGTCTCGGACACCTGGTCGAACCAGACCACCACCTTGTCTCCGATGGCCACGGTCTCGGGATCGGCATCGGTGATGTTGAGGAGCAGCCGCGCCCCCGCCCCTTGCGTCCCGTCGAGTTCGATCACCCCCGACACGTACGGCACCACGCCCGCCAGCTGGGGTGACAGGGGATGGCGCACGACGGTGAAGGTGTAGATCGTGCCGGTGCCCGGCAGCTCGATCCACTCGAACGCCTGGTCCCGGCAGGTGAAGCAGAAGGGCTGTGGGGGGAGGACCACCGTGCCGCAGGTCGTACAGCGGGGCGCGACCAGCCGGCCCTCGGCCGTGGCGTCCCAGAAGGGCTGGGTCAGCTCGTCGGCGAAGGGGTCCTTCATCATGGAGGGGAAGGTGCCCTGGGTGAGCTCTGCCATGTTCTCGGATCCTCTTTCCTCGTGGCGTCGGGGCTAGGTGTGCAGCAGCGTGCCGCTGATGGGCAGGCCGGACGGACCGCCCGTCACGACGGCGACTTCGGCGTCGCGAACCTGGTTGACGGCGACGCCGCGCAGTTGCTCCACCGCCTCGCGAATGTGCGTCATGCCGATGATGTAGGCCTCGGAGAGGTGACCACCGTGCGTGTTCACGGGAATCGACCCGCCGTCGAAGCGAATGTTGCCGTCGGCCACGAACGGCCCCCCCTCGCCGATGGGGCAGAAGCCGTAGTCCTCGAGTTGCATGATCACCATGGGCGAAAAGTGGTCGTAGAAGAGCGCCACGTCGACGTCCTCGGGCCCGACGCCGGCCATGTCGTACATACGCTTGGCCACCGGGCGATTGCCCGAGGAGGCGAAGTACTCGTCGGGCATCTGGAAGTAGGTGAAGATCGCCGACCCCCAGCGCCCCGCTCCGCCGTGGGCGGCGCCACCGATGTACACCGGCTTCTGACGGAGGTCCTTCGCCCGTTCCGCCGACGTGACGACGGCGGCCACGGCACCGTCGGTCTCCATCGTGTAGTCGAAGAGGCACAGCGGGTCGCTGATCATGCGCGCCGCGAAGTACTCGTCGAGCGTCAACGGATCCCGACGGAGCGCGGTCGGGCGTTTGATCGCGTTCTCCCGCTGGGAGATGCACACCTCGGCCAGGTGCTCCCGTGTGGTGCCGTAGAGCTCCATGTGACGCCGGGTCAGCAGCGAAAAGCTGTGCCCGGGCGCCATCAGGCCGGCTCCGCTGATGAAGGCCGCCCAGCTGGGCACGCCCCCGCCGCCGTACGGGCTGCCGCCACCGCCGAGCCCGGGGCCTGCGTCCGCGACCGCTGAGCCGCCGAGACGCCGCTTGGCCTGCTGCAGGGTCATGAGGGTGACGCACACCTCCGCCTGTCCCGACACGATCGCCGAGGCGGCCAAGCCCAGGGAGCCGGCCGAGCCGCCGCCGCCGGACGTCAGCGAGGCGGCGAAACGCACCTCGGGCACGCCGAGGACCGAGGCCACCTGCGCCGGATCGCACGAGCTCGAGTAGATGGTGAAGCCGTCGAGCTCGTCGACGGTCAGGCCAGCGTCACCGAGCGCGGCCAGGATTGCTTTGCACGCCAGTTCGAGCTCGGTCTGCGGGAGTGACTCGCCCCGCTTGTAATACTCCGTCGCACCGATGCCGACGATCGCCGTCTTGTCCTTCAGCGTCTCGGGCATTGCCGTCGCTTGCCTTCCTTCCGGTGGTTCTGAGGCGGCTTCGTCAAGGCCGACTCAGTCGGGCAACGCGGCCGCGAGTATCGGGACCTCGGCGAGCGAGCGCAGCCCGTCGTTCAGGTGTGTGCAGCAGTCGGTGGCACGGATCTGTTGGAGTACCTCCGCGCGCATGGTGCGCAAGTCCGTTCCCGCCATCCGCTCCGCGTTCGGTGCCGCCCCGGGGCATTCGCCGTAGGGCAGCACGCGGGGCACCGCGCGCACCGACAGAAGCGTCCCCGTCGAGCGGTCGGCCGTGCCGAGGATCTGGTACTCGTGGATGGCCTCCTCGTGCCCTTCGGGCACCCAGACGCTGTCGCGGAACCAGGCGTCGATCTCGAGGAGGTCCCCGTTCGCCCAGACATCGATCCGACGGGCGCGGCGCATGCCCATCACCGGGTGCTCCTGCAGCTCGTGCCACCCGAGCGGGTCGGCCGGATCCACCAGCGATGCAGTTCGTGCGGTGTTCTGGCGGACGTGCGACAGAGTCCCATCGGACTTGAGCGCGATCGACCCCTCGCGAAACCCCGAGCAGGTGCCCTGCATGACGCGCTGGGGACCGTTCTCGATCCGGCTCCGCATCTCGGGGAAAACGTCAGCCCATCGGAAGTAGGTGTACCCGGCGATCAGGGTCGCTCCACCCAGGTCGTCGAGCAGAAGGTAGAGAGGAGTCCCACCCTCGACCTCGCCGGGGAGTTCTGCCGCGATGGCAGCGCGCAGACCCGAGCCGGCGCGGACCCTGAGCAGACGTTCCAGCCCGGCCACGTCCGGATCGGCTTCGATGCTCTGGATGTCGCGCTCGCGTCCGGTGAGGACGGTGAGGTCGGCCTGGGCCACGACCGTTGGAGCGCCCTCCGTCGGTGTGCGCAGATCGCGGGCCCGGCCCTGCAGGTACAGCTCGGTGCCGAGGCCGCCCGGCCAGGACATCAGCATCGTCGAGGTCCTGCGTACTGACCCCGGTCGCCGCGCCGGCGGTGCGGGTACGGGATCGGAGGGCGCCGGGGCGACCGTCGTCACCACACCGCCCTTTCGAAAATCATGTTTTCATGGTAGTTCCGGAAGTCACGCGGGTCCTCTTTTCGCCCACTCTTTTACCGAACACCCTGGTCAAAAGGTATGAACACCGAGCAGGAGGGGGTAACCTCTCGCTGATGACGCCGACGCCGGCCACCCGCGACCTGGCGCGTCCGGGAGCCGACTCGAACGCGAAGCGGGCGGCAAAGGTGGCCGACCTCATCATCGAGGACGTGATGGCCCTCCGGTGGCCGGTGGGCGAGGTCTTGGGCTCGGAGACTGAGTTGCTGGAGCAGTACCAGGTGAGCCGTGCCGTCTTCCGGGAGGCGGTGCGCCTGGTCGAGCACCAGCAGGTGGCGCGCACCCGGCGCGGACCTGGCGGCGGCCTCGTCGTCACCGAACCGACGGTCGGTGCGGTGATCGACGCGGTGGTCCTCTACCTGCACCGGGTGGACGCGCGACTCGACGAGATCTTCGAAGCTCGCATCGTCCTCGAGGAGCTCGCCTGCCAGCTGGCTGCGTTGCGCGCCGACGAGCGCAACCTCGCTGAGCTGGCGTCCTTCGCAAAGGGCACGCCGGTCGATCCGGCCAGCGATCCGCGCGAGTTGCACGCACTCATCGCGGCCGTCAGTGGCAATGCGGGCCTCGAGCTCTTCGTCGAGGTGTTCAACCGCGTGGCGCAGCTCTATTCGCCGGACTGGCAGCGCCTCGGCACGGACATCGGCAAGGAGACCGTGCACGCCCACGCCCTGATCGCGGAGGCGATCATCGCTGGGGATGGGGTACTGGCCAGCAAGCGCATGCGCAAGCATCTGCAGGCCGAGGCTGACTTCTTCCGCCGCCGCCGTTCGACGCGCCAGCTGCTCCCGGACTCGGTCGTGCTGGCCGAGTCAGCCCAGGGCAAGGGGGCCGAGGCCGTGGCACGTGCCATTACCCAGACGATCGTGACGGAGGGCCTGCAGCCGGGCGAACTGGTGGGCACCGAGCCCGAGCTCATCGCGCGCGAGGGTGTCAGCCGGGCCCTGCTGCGCGAGGCGGTCCGGCTGCTCGAGCACCACCAGATCGCCCGCATGCGCCGCGGTCCGGGCGGCGGCCTCTTTGTGGTGGCGCCGACGATCAACGCCGTCACCGAGGTGGCGGCCATCTACCTCGCTCGTCGGGGGATGCAGCTGGCCGAGCTGGCCGAGATGCGCACAGGCGTCGAGGTCGCCATCGCCGGCCTCGCGGCACAGCGCATCGACGAGGAGGGGGCGGCGGGCCTGGACGAGGCTCTCGAACACGAGGAGCACGCGACCGACGCCGAGCGGGTCGAAGCGGTACACGACCTGCACGCCGCCGTCGCGGCCGCGGCGCGCAACCGCGTCCTGCAACTCGTGGCGTTGGTGTTGATCCGCCTGAGCCGGCTGCACCAGATCGAGCGGTTGGCGCCGAAGGCGCAGAAGCAGATCAGGGCCGAGGTGCTCCGCACGCACAAGGGCATCGCCGCTGCCGTGGAGGCGGGCGACGACGAGCTGGCCCGGCACCGGATGCGCCGGCATCTCGAGGCGCTGGGCGCCCTCATGCGCTGACCGCACGGCCGAGGGGGCCTCCCGACTCGGCCGAATCTCCCGCAAAAAAAGGCGCGCCTTGACAGCCGCCCCTATATGAGAACATGATTTTCATATTGAACCGGTGCGGCGGGCCGTACGGAACGGGGAGGACGCAGTGAGTGACCTGGGAGAGAAGAAGCTGTGGGCCAACTCGGGCGACTCCCACCTGATTGAGCCTCCCGACCTGTTCTCGTCTCTGCCCGACGACGTCAAGGAGCGCCTGCCCCGGAGTGTGAAGGATCCGAGCGGAGACTTCGAGACGATCTATATAGACGGGCAGGAGTTCCGCCGTGACCTGCCGAAAGGGAAGCCACCCCGCAAGGGCCTGGGCATCAACGCACACCCCGTCGACTCGGACGAGGAGGAATTCATACGCCGCGCCATCGGGGGCAACGACCCGGTCGGCCGGCTGAAGGACCTCGACAACGAAGGAGTCTGGGGCGAGGTCATGTATCCGTCGCTCGGCATCTGGACCTTCAACGTGCGCTCGCCCAATGTCGTCAAAGAAGGCTGCCGTGCCATGAACGAGTGGGCGATCGACTTCCAGTCCCACTCCCCGCGCTTCGTCTGTGTGGCCTCCATCCCGCTCATCGACATCGACGATGCCGTCGCCGAGGTGCACCGGGCCAGCGACGGCGGCTTCCTCTGCGGCTTCCTGCCGACGAAGCCCCCGATCGGACGACCAGACTGGAACGACGAGGAGTGGGACCCGCTCTGGGCCGCGTTCGCCGAGACCGGGATGGTCATCGGGTTCCACATCGGGACCGAGCCGCACGACCCGACGCAGCGCACCGGCGTCTACTACCGGGGCCGCGGCGGCGCCGTGCTCAACTACGTCGAGACCACCTACGGCGGCCAGCGCGCAGTCACACAGCTGATTGCCTGCGGCGCCCTCGACCGGCACCCCGAGCTGAAGGTGCTGGTGTCGGAGGGCGGCGCCACATGGGGTCCCTTTATCGCCGACCGCATGGACGAGGGTTACCGCCAGCACGGCGCAGCGGTGCGGCCGAACCTGTCGAAGCTCCCGAGCCGCTACCTCTACGAGCAGGTGTACGCGTCGTTCCAACATGACCTCTCGGCCGTCGCGGCCAACTGGGCCATGGGCTGGCAGAACGTCACGTGGGGAAGCGACTATCCGCACTTCGAGGGGACCTTCGGCCACACGCAGAAGACGCTGCACGAACTCTTCGACGGCGTGGACGAGGCGGTGAGCCGGCGCATCCGCATCGGCGCGTTCCAAGAGCTCTTCCCGAGCGTCCCGGCGCCGCCCGGAGACTGAGGGGGCCGCGCCGCAGGGGGAGGCGGGGCGACGCCCTTTTAGGATACTCTTTCGTGGGACCGAGAAGCCCGGTTTGGCCGCGACCAAAGGGGAACCAATGGCGACCACCACGTCCGCAGAGTTCGAGAAGGCGACCGACTATCAGTTCAAGGAAGAGGACATCGAGCGGGCGAAGTCCCTGGTCGGCCGGTGGGCACCTTCGGGGGGGCGGGAATTCCTGACGACGGCGACGCCCGACGCCATGCGCAACTTCGCCCGCGGTTACGGCGACGACAACCCGCTCTTCACATCGGCGGACTACGGCGTGGCGACGCGCTGGGGTGGTCAGATTGCCGCGCCCATGATCCCGATCGCGCTGAACCGGCCGCTCTACGCCGACCCGCCCAAGGAGCGCATCAAGCGGCCGTCGTTCCGCGGCATCCACGTGTTCGTCTCGGGGTCTACGTGGCAGTGGTTCCGCCCGCTGCTCGAGGGCGATTCGCTCTACAGCTTCGGCGGCACCGAATCGGTGGTCGAGAAGAAGTCCGAGTTCGCCGAGCGCTCGCTCCTCGTCACGTACGCCAGCGTCAAGATGAACCAGCGCGCCGAGATCGTCGCCATCTCGCGCACACTGGCCATCCACACGGAGCGCAAGACGGCGCGGGAGAAGGGGAAGTACGCCTCCATCGGGCCGGCCACCTACACCGACGAGGACATCGAGAAGATCGATGCCGTCTACGCCGCCGAAGAGGTGCAGGGATCCGAGCCTCGCTATTGGGAGGACGTGCACGTCGGTGACGTACTGAACCCCATGGCCAAGGGACCGCTCACCACGACCGACATGATCGTGTTCCATGCCGGCGGCTACGGGTTCGTGCCCTACGAGCCCTGCGCCAACCGCATCGCCTACAAGAACCGCCAGCGAATCGCCCCCTTCTACGTGAAGAACGAGTACGGCGTGCCCGACGTGGCCCAGCGCGTGCACTGGGACTCCGCCTGGGCCCAGGCCATCGGCAACCCGATGGCCTACGACTATGGAGTGATGCGCGACTGCTGGCTGTCGCACTACATGACCGATTACATGGGCGACGACGGCTGGCTCGTCTCGCAGTCCTCGGAAATCCGCAAGTTCAACTACATCGGCGACACGCACATCCTCACCGGCGAGGTGGTCGACAAACGCCAAGAGGAAGGCCGCTGCATCGTCGACATCGAGATGCGCGGGACCAACCAGCGCGACGTGGTGACCTGCCCGGCCAAGGCGACCGTTGCGCTGCCGAGCCGCGAGCACGGGCCCATCGCGCTGCCCGAGCCGCCGGCCGACCTGGCGGCGCAGGCCGTGCAGATGCTCGAGCGCCACCACGAGATCGTCGCCGAGCGCAAGGCCAAGGGCGAGGGGTGAGCGCAGGGCCCAGAGGCGGGCCCGGGCGAGGATTTGGCGGCGGCGGTCCAGGACTGGGTGGAGGCCAACTGGGACCCCACGCTGACCGTGCGCGAGTGGTGGCTGCGACTGGCCGACGCGGGGTATGCGTACCCGACTTGGCCACATGGACTGGGAGGTTTGGGCCTGCCACGACGTGACGCCGCGGTGATCACCGGCGTGCTGGCCGCCAACAAGGTCATCGGGCCTCCCGTTGGTGCCTTGGCAGCCACCCTGGCGGCCCCGACATTGCTCGATCACGCGACCTCCGAGCAGCAGGCTGAGCTCGTGCGGCCCATCGCGACCGGCGACGCGGCCTGGTGTCAGCTCTTCAGCGAGCCGGGGGCGGGTTCGGACCTCGCGAGTGTGTCGACGCGGGCAGTGCGCGACGGTGACGACTGGGTCGTCACGGGCCAGAAAGTGTGGAACTCGGCGGCGGACGTCGCCGATTTCGGCATGCTCCTCGCTCGCACCGACATCGACGCGCCCAAGCACGCAGGCATCACCTACTTCGCCATCGACATGAAGCAGCCCGGCATTGCGGCGCGGCCGCTCAAGCAGATGAACGGTGCGGCCAATTTCTGCGAGGTCTTCATCACCGAGGCGCGGGTCGCGTCGGACCGCGTCATCGGCCACGTCAACGGGGGCTGGCCGGTGGCCCAGACGACGCTGCTGCACGAACGCAACTCCCTGGCGGGCGCGGGCCTGCGGGGCCTGGTCCCGGCGCGCTCGGGGTCCGAGGGCGAACTCGACCACAAGGTGAGCGAGGTGCTCGATCGAGCCCGCGACGCGGCCAGGGAACGACGGAGCCCGATCCGGGCCGGTGCCGTGCCGGCCAAGGTGATGATCGAGCTGGCCCAGCACCATGGCGTGGCGGGGGATGCCCTCGTTCGCCAGGAGCTGGCGCGCTACGTGGCGCAGGTGCGCGTCAACGGCTGGACCATGCGGCGGAGCGCAGTGGCCGGCGGGCGGCTCACCGGTGCCGACGGTTCCATCGCCAAGCTCACCACGGCCCGCATCTGCCAGCAGTCCCGCGACCTCTCCTACCGCATCGTGGGCGCCGGCGGGATGCTGATGGGGTCGCGGTCACCCCTCGAGGGCGACCTGCAGCTGGTCAACCTGGCCAGCCCGGGGAACCGGCTGGGCGGGGGGACCGACGAAATCCAGCTCAACGTCCTCGGCGAGCGTGCCCTCGGCCTGCCCCGGGAGCCTGCCAGCGACAAGGACGTGCCCTACCGCGACCTGCGAGTGGGGCCACTCCCCCAGTCAGCGTCCTCCTGACTTCTACGAATCTTCTTAGGTTGCTCTGGTCGTCTCCACATATTCGCGTTCGAGACTGGACCCATGACGAAGCACCCCGGACGGGTCATCGCCGTCGGCCTGCTGTGCGCGATCGCCGCCACGGTCGCCGTGTGGAGCGGGCCCCTGGAGTCCGCGTCGGGGTCGTTGCACACCAGCACGCCCGCCCTGGCCGCGTCGACCGCATCTTCGCACTCGAGTCGCTGACGATCGCCGGACCGAAGGGTTTGGTTCTGGGACCGGTCGCGTCGTTCAGGGCCCGGAGGTTTCCCCGGCCCGGCTCTCTCGTTGCTGCATGCGCTCGTACATCGCCTTGGCCGACCGCGCCTGATTCTCGGCCTCGTTGGCAAAGAGCCAACGACGCCGCTCGACTTCGTCCTCGGCTTCGTTGAGGTTCTCCTTCGTCAAGGCGAGCAGTGTGGCGGGCGTCCGTACGAGCGAGGCGGCGATCTCGTAGGTGTAGGACCGGAGCTCGCGGGGGGGGAGCACGGCGTGCACCATCCCGAGCTCGAGGGCCCGTAGCGCCGGGAGCTTCTCGTTGAGGAGGTACAGGCGTCGGGCGAGCGCGGTCCCGCCGATCCGGGTCCAGAAGAAGGAGCCCCCGTAGTCACCCGACAGTCCGTTGGGAGAGAAGTTCGCGGCGAAGACGGCGTCCTCGGAGGCGAAGCGGAGGTCGCACGCGGCGGCAAGGCTGCAGCCGGCGCCGACAGCGGGCCCGCCGACCATGGCGATGGTCGGCTTGGGCATCAGGTGCAGGAGCATCGCCGCGTGGTGGTCGTGGCGCGAGAGGTCGCCCGACAGCGCATCGGGCGGAACGCCCTTCTCGGACCCCGGTGCCCCCCGTCCGCCGCCCTTCACGTCGCCGCCCGAGCAGAAGCCGCCGTGGCCGCCCTCGGGCGCTGCGCCCGTGACGACCACCACCTTGGCGTCGGGGTCCTGCGCCATCGTGCGGACGGCGTCGTCGAGCGCGCCGATGAGCTCGCCGTTCAGCGCATTGCGCCGTGATGGACGGTTCAAGACGATCGTGCCGACCCGGTCGACCACCTCGGTCAGGATCACGGGGCCGGCGTCATCGGCGCTGGATGCGGGCTGTTCTGCCACTGCTCCTACGGCTCCTCACTGGTCGGGTGTGGACCTATTCAGTATACTCAAAGCGGGCTGCAACGACGCGGGTGCGCTTCGCGCAGAACAGCCCGGACCTGGGGGTATGTGCCCGATGCCTGACGATCCGACACCCACCGCAGTAGCCGGCGGCCCGTTGGCCGGACTGCGCGTCCTCGATCTGTCGAACAGCCCCGCCGGTGCGCAGGCGAGCCAGACGCTGGCGGACTTCGGGGCCGAGGTCGTGCAGATCGAGCCGCCCGGCGGGAGCGCTTTGCGGGCGCTCCCGATGTTCCCCTTGATCGGCCGCGGCAAGAGGTCGATGGTGCTCGACTTGCACGCTCCGGACGACCTCGAGGTCGCCCGCGCCATGGCTGACGGTGCCGACGTGCTGATCGAAACCTTCCGTCCCGGCGTGATGGAGCGATTGGGGCTCGGATACGACGAGCTGGTCCAGAGCAACCCGCGTCTCGTCTACGGCTCGGTCACCGCGTTTGGCCGCACCGGGCCGTATGCCAACACCAAGGGCTACGAGGCCCTCGTCATGGCGCGCGTCGGCGCCCTGTGGGCGTCCGAGCGCATGGTCAGCCGTGATGGGCCGGCCCACGTCTCGGTGCCGTACTGCAGCTATGGGGCTAGCCAGCAGCTCCTCACAGGGATCTGCGCCGCGCTGCACGAGCGCGAGCGGAGCGGGGAGGGGCAGCGCGTGGAAGCGACGCTGGTGAACGGGCTCGCCTCGCTCGGCACCTGGAACTGGTACCTGAACGTCGTGACGTCGAAGTTCCCCGAGGCCTTCACGCCGTCCTCCCCCTTCGGCCAGCACGGCCTGCCGCTGTCACCGATGGTCTTCATGCTCTTGATCGCGCTGACCCAGGACGGGCGGTGGCTGCAGTTCTCGCAGGTGCAGCTGCACCTCTACATGACGATGCTCAAGGAGTTCGACCTCGCGTGGATGGTCGAGGATCCGGAGTGGAAGGACGCAGTGTGGGCGGCTGACACACCCAAGACGGGGGAGTACTGGGATCGGCTCTATCAGGTCGTACAGTCCAGGCCGCTCAGCGAGTGGAGCCGAGTCTTCGAGAGCAATCACGACGTGTGGGCCGAGACCATGCGGCACGGGAGCGAGCTGCTCGACCACCCTCAGATGCAGCACCTCGGCGCGGTGGTCGAGATCGACGACCCCGTGCACGGCAGGGTCCGCCAGCCGGGCCCGATCGTCCAGATGTTCGAGACGCCGGCCCTTCTCGGACGAGGTGCGCCGGCCCTCGACGCCGACGGCGAGGCCCTGCGGCATCACCCGTGGACCGCACTCGGCGGAACGAACACTGTCGGCGACGGTTCGTCACGGGGTGAGGCTGCACTCGCGGACGTCATGCTGCTCGAGCTCGGGACGTTCTTTGCCGCCCCCTTCGCGGGGACCGTGCTCCGTGAAATCGGAGCGAGGGTGATCAAGGTTGAGCCGATGGAGGGCGAGCCAATGCGAGGGCTGCTGCCGTTCCCCGAGGTCGGTGCGGCCAAGTGCGTGCAGGGAAAGGAGTCCATTTGTGTGGACCTTTCCACCGACGAGGGGCGCGACATCGTGCACGCGCTGGCGCGTCGAGCCGACGTGGTGCTGCAATCATTCCGAGCAGGTGTGGCGAAGAGGCAGGGCGTCGACGCCGCCACGCTGCGTGCTCTGAACCCGGACCTCGTCTATCTCAACTCCCCCGGCTACGGGATGGACGGTCCGTGTGGAGACCGACCGGCCTACGCCCCGACCATCGGCGCCGGAAGCGGACTCGTCATGCGCAACATCGGCAGTGCGATTGAGGAGCGACCGGGCCTTTCTGTGAGGGAGATCCGGGCCGAGGCGATGCGGTTGAGCGGCGCGGGGACCACCGAGTACGCCCAAGCAGACGGGATTTCCGCCCTCACTGCGGCGTCGGCAATGACGCTCGGCCTGCTCGCCCGAGACCGCGGCGCACCCCAGGAGATGCTCACCACGATGTTGACGTCGACCGCGCACGCATTGGCGGACGACATGGTGGAGTATGAGCATCGGCCGCCGACCGCGATCGCCGACGGCGAACTCCTTGGCTACTCGACGCTCTACCGCCTCTACCGCGCGGCAGACGAATGGATCTTCCTCGCCGCCCCCTCCCCTCGGGACTGGGATGCCCTGTGCGGAGCGCTCGCCGGCGTGGTCGACCTGGCGGGCGACCCCCGATTTCGCGACCAGGCGGCCCGGTCGGCCAACGACGGTGCCTTGGCCGAGGTTCTTGCGGATACCTTTGTCGGCCGAAAGGCGCAGGCCTGGGAGGACGACCTCCTGGCGGCCGATGTGGGCTGCGTCGTCGCGCACCGCGAACCTCCCGAGACGGTGCTGCAATCTGCCGAATTCGCCGGGGCCGCGGACATGCTGGTCGAAGTGGAGCACCCGACGTTCGGCGAACACGTGCGACTCAAGCCATACATCTCTTTCTCTCGGAGCGCGACGGTCGCCGAGCCCGGATCGCTGGCGGGGCAGCACACCGACGCGATATTGACGGAGCTGGGCTATTCGTCCGGGCAGATCGCCGGATTGCGAGAGAGGAAGGTCGTCGCCTGATGACCGAGGTGGAGCCGACCAGGCGCCGAACCGGCTCCACCTGAGATTTTCACTGAATTCTTACGCAGTCTTAGTCTTTTCCACATCTTCGGGGGCAACAGTGGGCCCATGAGGACGCACGCGGGCGGCTTGGTCTCCGCCGGCATCCTGTGTGCGATCGCTGCCACGGTCGCTCTTTGGAGCGGCCCTCTGGCGGCGGCGTCGAGCGCGCTGCATACCAGCGCTCAACAGCCGGTGCACGTAGTGGCGCGCTCGACCTCCTCGAATTCTTCGACGGACTCGACTGGTTCCGTTCGTCGGTAGGAGGCAGCGACTGTGGCCGGGCCTGGTGGGCCCGGCCACGTACGGCGCCAACGCCGTCAGAACGAGCGTGCCGAACGCCCTGGCCTGCTCGGTCTCGATGGGCGTGATGCGGCCGCCCGACGCCATACTGATGGACTCGGCGACGGCTGTCGCTTGCCAGGCCGCCGATCGGGTGCGCCAGGAAGACCAGAGAGGAAGGTCGTGACCCGATGACGGACACTGCGACGAAAGACGAGGCCGGTCCGGTCCTGGTGAAGGAGCGCCGCGGAGCGGTGCAGGTGCTGCGCCTCAACCGGCCTGAGGCGCGCAATGCGCTCAACCCCGAGCTGCTGACGGCCATCGGCGTCTCGATGACCGAAGCCGAGGACGACCCCGACGTCCGCGCGGTCGTGCTCACGGGAACGGGTGAGAAGGCGTTCTGCGCGGGCATGGACCTGCGGGCCTTCGCCGAAGGAGGTGCGGTGGGGGGCGATCCCGAGGGCATGAAGGGTTTCGCACGATTCACCCAGGGAGAGATCGGCGTGCCGATCGTGGGTGCGGCGAACGCCACCGCCGTGGCCGGCGGTTTCGAGCTGTTGCTCGGATGTGACGTCGTCGTGGCATCCGACGCCGCGTCGTTCGGGGTTCCCGAGGTCAAGCGGGGCCTCTTCGCGGCCGGCGGGGGCGTCTACTTCGAGCACGCGCATCCCACTGGCCATGGCGCTCGAGCTCACGCTGACCGGGGACCTCATCGACGCCAAGCGGGCCCTGTCCCTCGGGCTGATCAACCAGGTCGTGCCGCCAGCCGAGGTGCTCGATGCCGCTGTCGCGCTGGCCGAGCGGATTGCGCGCAACGGGCCGCTGGCCCTCCAGGCCACCAAGCAGTTGGTGCGCACTGCGTCGACCGATCTGGCGCGTGCCCGCACGTTGGCGGCGGAGTGGCAACCCAAGGTCTTCAACAGCGAGGACGCCAAGGAGGGAGCGACGGCCTTCATTGAAAAGCGCGACCCCGTGTGGAAGGGGCGCTGAGCATCCGGCTTGTAGCGGTCAGGTCTGGGCGTGTCCGCCTCCCTGGTGGTCGTGCACGGGTGGCGGGTGGTCGTGCTCGACCATGGGCAGCGCGACGCGGGCGACGACGATGTCGTCGCGTGAGCGCAGCGCTCGTGAGAGGACGAGGTCGATCTGGTCGTGCAAGATGCGATAGCGCAGCTTGTCCGGCCGTATCACCGGGATCAGCACCACCACCTGGTCGTGGGGATGGTCGTGCCTGATGGTGTCGATGAAGGCGACGATAGGCTGGACGATCGACGCGTAGTCCGTGTGGAGGACCTTGAGCGGCACGCCCGGGTCCCACTTGCGCCATTGATGCTGTAGGGAGTCGATGTAACGGACAGCCTCCTCGTCCGAATGCATGACGACGGTGACGGCGATGACCTCTTGCCCAAGTGATACTGCTTCGCACAGTGCGTGTTCGGTGAGGCGTGACACTCGGTTGACCGGCACGATGACGATGGTCCGCTTGGCCTCGGGCTTCATCGGCGTCTCGTCGAGTCGAAGCTCTTTGCGGGTCCGTTCGTAGTAAGCGTGAATGCGCAGGAACAACAGGACGAAGCCCGGGATGGCGATGACGACCACCCAGGCACCCTCGGTGAATTTGGAGATCAGAAACACGACGGTGGCGACAGCGGTGATGACGGCGCCAAGTCCGTTGATGGCAGCACGGCGCCGCCAGCCCGGTGGCCTGGTTCTGTGCCAGTGCACGACGAGCCCGGTTTGCGCCAGCGTGAACCCGATGAAGACCCCGATGGCGAACAGCGGGATGAGCGTGTTGGTATTGCCGTCTACTGCGAGCAACAGCGCACCTGAGAGCACGGCGAGGACGCCGATTCCGTTCGCGAAGACCTGACGGTCGCCTCGCATCGTGAACAGGTGAGGGAGGTAGTTGTCCCGTGCGACGAGGCTGGCCAGGACGGGGAGCCCGCCGAAGGACGTGTTGGCAGCCAGGGCCAACACGATGGTGATGGTGATGGAGACGACGTAGTAGGCCCAGCCGCGGCCGACGGCCATCGCCATGATCTGGCTCAGCACGGTCTGGCCCGAACGTGGACCGATGTGCCATCGCGCCGCGAGCACCGCCAGGCCGATCAGCATGGTGCCGAGGATGAGGCCGAGCAATGCCTCCGTGCGCTTGGCTCGCACGACCCTCGGCTCGCGGAACAGGGGCACGCCGTTGGCGATCGCCTCGACGCCGGTGAGGGCGCTGCAGCCCGCTGAGAACGCCTTCAAGACGAGCAACACGGTCACTGCCTTGAGCCCGACGGTCGGGAGCTGCGAGGTGCCGAGCTGTTTCTCGTCGAGGCCCAGCGGGTGGATGAGACCGATGGCGATGATGGCAAACAACCCGACGATGAAGACCAGGGTCGGCAACAAGAACGCGCGCGCCGTCTCTCCGAGGCCACGCAGGTTCAGCACCATGATGAGGAGCAGGATGCCGAGGCAGAGCGGGATCGTCGCCCCGTCGAGCGCGGAAACGCGGACTCGAGCGACGCCACGCCGGCCGCGATCGAGACGGCCACGGTCAGCGTGTAGTCGACCACGAGCGAGGCGGCTGCCACGAGGCTCGTATGTGCGCCGAGGTTGGCCCGCGACACGGCGTACGCGCCACCGCCGCTCGGGTAGGCGTCGATGACCTGGCGATAGGAGAACACCAGGATCGCCAGCAGGGCGACGATGGCGATCGTGATGGGCAGGATCAGGTGGAGCGAACCCGCTCCGGCGACGGCGAGGACGACGATGATGGCCTCGGGCCCGTAGGCCACGGAGGTGAGCGCATCGAGTGACAGCGCGGACAGGCCCTCGACGGGTGTGATCCGCTCCTTGCCCGAGCCGCGTGAGGAACGAGGCGGGCCAATCAGCAGATTCCAGAACGACGAGGTCCCGCCAGGGTCCGGCTCTGCCATGCCGGGCACACTTTACGGCCACCACTGTGCAGCGCAGTGGCAGGCGGGAGGGAGCCGGCCGGCTCCGGCGCGTCATTCGCGGGGTGCGAAACGACCCGCGTAGGCTCCCCGTCAGCCTTGCGGCAGACGGACACATTGGCGCAGTGTCGTCTCGGCACCGGGCGCGAACCTCATGATCAAGTGAACGCAAACGAGCGAGGGAAAGGGACGGACACCATGGAACTGTGGGAGCTCGTGGCGCGCGAATCGTGCCGGGACACCCTGGCCCAGTACACGCATGCGGGCGACCGGTTCCTCCTCGACGAGTACGCCGCCGCCTTCTGCGAGGACGGGGTCCTCGAAATCCGCGGGATCGAGCCGGCGCGCGGGCGCGCCGCCATCATCGAGCGGGTGGGTGGCGCCACGGGTGCCCAGGTCGCCCGGAGCGCCGCGGCCGCGGCGAAGTCCTCCACGGACAGGGCGTCGGCCGGGGCGCCCAAGCGCATCGTGCGCCACGACGTCTCGAACATTCGCTTCGAATCGGTCACTCCCGACGAAGCCGTCGTCGCGAGCTATTTCACCGTCTTTACCGAGATCGGCCTCGACCACATGGGCCGTTACCGTGATCGTCTGGTCCCCGTCGGCGATCGGTGGCTCATCGCCCACCGCTTTGTCTCGACCGACTGGCGTTCACCTGACACCACGTTCGGAGCGGGGACCGCGTCGTCGTCGACTTCTTAGCGAGGTTCAGGTCTGTCGATGACGGCAGCGTTGACCGCTTCGGTGCAGCACAACCCTTCAACAACCCTTGCTTCCACTCGAATTGCACCTTGCGCGCACTGTCATTGCACTCCATAAGGTCATTGGGGCCAGCGCCGTGGCGGGCGCAGCGTGAGGGGAGTGGTGCTGGGTGCAGTGGTGTCAGCGGCCGAGGAACGAGAGCGCTCGGAGTTCGCGGCTCGCACGCCTGTTCCTGACGAGCGTCGGGATTCTGGCGGTCAATGGTGCTGCCATCGTGGCGGTTGCGCAGCTCTCACCGTCCCCGGCCGGCGCACAGCCATCGGTCTTTTGCACATGGACGGACGCCGCCGCGAACGGTCTCGTCAGCGTGGCGGACAACTGGTCACCGACATCCGACTGCGGCGGCACGTCCACTTCAGCAGGGAGCGCCACGCTGAGTGCAGCGCAACTGATCTTTCCCGCGACCATTCCTTCTGGCGGTGGCGCTCCGGTTATTGACGAGACGCTCTCGATCGACTCGATCGTGCTCGACAACTCGTACGCGTTGACCACACCGGCCGGGGCGGGATCTGAGACCCTCACGCTCACACCAACATCGACGCCGGCGCTCGGGATCGCTGAGACGGCGGGCGACTCAAGCATCATTCCCTCGGCGACCACGCTCACGATCGATCTGGGGAACGCGCAGGAGTGGGCAGTTGCGACAGGATCTTCGTTCGACGTGCAGGCACCCATGGCGGGTTCGTCAGACCTCGAGCTAGGGGATCCGACCAACCTTGGCAGCATTGAGCTCGGCGGCGTGAGTTCGAGCCTCAGCTCATTGATTAGTGTCTTCAGCGACACAATTCAGGTAGATAACAACCTCGCGCTCGGAACCGGTCATATTGGACTCGAGACCGACGGATTGCAGTTCGACATTCACAACTCCGGAACGGGTTACGAGCTCGTTAACGTCATCGACGTCAATGCGAGCGTGGTCTTCAATGACTCCGGAGGCGACAACCTGAACAGCCCGGTGAACATCGTTGCGGGGGTATCGGCGGAAATCCATGATGACTCAGCGACTGCACCCTTCACCGTGTCGGGGGTGGTATCGCTGTTGCCATCGTCCTCGATACTCGAGACGTCGAGCGTGGGAGGAATTGTCGTTCTGGATGACGACACGGTTGGCCTCCCACAGGACGGCAGCTGCGCGGTTGAGGCAGTCAGCGGCACAACGCAACTTGTATCGGCTCAGGCATTTCCCGACGGGTGTTCGTTACAGGCTGCTCTCGGGGCCACCATCGATCTCCACGGCAACTCGATCGTGACCGGAACCAGTTCAGTCTCTGGTCTCGCAGGTGATGGAACGATCACCAACGACGGGTCCACACCCGCCACCCTGACCGACAGCGGCGCAACCGATTCGTTCGCCGGCACACTCAGTAACGGCACGCACGCGCTTGCCCTCGCCGTCTCCGGCGCCGGGTCGGGTCTGCAACTCAGTGGTACCGACACCTATTCGGGCGGCACCACGGTCGCCGGGGGCGCAACGCTCGGCGGCGGCGGCCTGGCTTCGGCGGACCCCTTCGGGAGCGGCGGCGTCGCCGTCGACAACGGGGGGACGCTGACTCTGAATAGCGCGTTCGGCGACGGGGTGCTCGACAACCCGCTGGCGCTCGGCAGCGGAACTGCGGGGACCTCGGCGCTCGAGGACGCGGAAGGCACGGGCGCGGCCTATTGGAGCGGGGCGGTGGTATTGGACGGAACCAACACCGTCTCAGCCGACTCGACGGGCAACCTGGTGTTCGACGGCGGCGTCGCTGGAAGCGGCCAGGCCCTCACCGTCGGCTCCGCTGGCAACGCTGGCGACGTCACTCTGTCCCCGAGTCCGTGTTCGGGCGACAGCTACAGCGGCGGCACCACGGTCAACGTCGGTTCCCTCGTGCTCACGTGTCCCGATGCGGCCGGCTCCGCTGCGACGGAGGCCATCGCCGTGGCGGGCGGCGCCACACTCGACTACCAGCTCCCCACCTCGGGCAAGACCGTTCCCAACAACGTCACTCTCAGCGGAGCGCTGCTCGACAACACGCCTGGGACCACGACGTCGTCGGGGACGTTCACCCTCGGTGGCAGCGCGTCAGTCCTCGCCAGCAGTCAGGCGGGCGGAGTCGACTTCACCAACACGCTCAGCGGATCGGGAACCCTGCTCTTCGGCCAGGCGACCCCTTACCTCGATGTGCTCTCTGGCACGAACACCTATTCGGGCGCGGTGACCGTCTCGGGCGGGACGCTCGACGTGACGGGGTCACTCGCCGCAGCGACGATCACCGTCGATTCGGGTGCGATCGTCGCGGGGACCGGCACCGTGGGTGGGGTCACAGCCAACCAGGGGACGGTCGCACCGGGGACGAGCACAAGCCCAGGCGTTCTGGACGCCACGAGCCCGGTCGACCTCGGACCCGCCGGTGGCACGTTCTCCGTCATCATCAACGGGACGAGCGCGGGTTCTGGCTACTCGCAACTCTCGTCGGCCTCGACGGTCGACCTCGACGGCGCGTCCCTCGATGTCACCGACGCCACGAACGTCTCCTACGGCACGATCTTCACCATCGTCACATCGTCGGCGGCCGGGTCGCCGGTCAGCGGCACCTTTGCCTCCCTGCCTGCGGGGACCCTGCTCACCACGGAAGGAGGTCGCACGCTCGAGATCGGCTACACCGCCGACGCCGTCACGCTCACCGACGTCACCGGCACCGCGCCGGTGACCGTGTCGCAGCCGGTGAACGGCTCGCAGCCGGTGACCGGCTACCAGCTGGCCGGGTCCAACGGCGGCCTGTACGCGTTCGGTGGTGCGCCCTACGAGGGTTCGCTGCCCGGCGACGGGATCCACGTCTCGAACATCACGGCGATGACCTCCACCAACGACGGCAAGGGGTACTGGCTGGTCGGGTCCGACGGCGGCGTCTTCGCCTTCGGCGATGCCGCCTACGAGGGTTCGCTGCCGGCCGACGGCGTGCACGTCTCGGACATCATCAGCATCCGCGCCACCAACGACGGCAAGGGGTACTGGCTGGTCGGATCCGACGGCGGCGTCTTCGCCTTCGGTGATGCGCGCTACGAGGGTTCGTTGCCGGCCGACGGCGTGCACGTCTCCGACATCGTGGCCATGCGCGAGTCCGCCGACGACGGGGGATACCAGCTCGTTGGTTCAGACGGCGGCGTCTTCGCCTTCGGAGACGCCCCGTTCGAGGGCTCGCTGCCGGGCGAGGGGATCCACGTCAGCGACATCGTCGGCATGGAGAACGTGGACGACGGCTACTTCTTGGTCGGGGCCGACGGTGGCGTCTTCGCCTTCGGCCAGGCGGCGTACCAAGGGTCGCTTCCGGCCGACGGCGTGCGTGTCTCCGACATCGTCGGGATCGCCAGCGGAACGTCCGGCCTCGGCTATGCGCTGGTCGGCGCGGACGGCGGCGTCTTCACCTTCGGTGACATCGCCTACAGCGGATCGCTGCCCGCAATGGGGGTCCACGTGGACAACATCGTGAGCATCCACGACACGGTGCCCGACGTCTGAGGCACGGCCCAGGCGCTTCCTCCCGACCAACATGGAGGCCGGTCGGGAGGTCCTGCTCCGCTACGCCGCAGATCTTCGTGACGAGCCTGGACTCACCAGATTCGAACTACTACGCAGATCACACTGTCATACAGGGAGCGCCTGCAGCCGCTCCTCGGCTGACCGTTCGACGATCGAGTCCACGTCGTCGAAGATGAATTTCCGGACGAGGGCCCGTAGGCCTCAGTTGATGAGCGGGTCCCGTGGCAACCCGAGGATGCGCTCGCCGATCTGGTTGCGCTTGATCTCCGACGTCCCGCCCGCGATCGACATGCCGCGGTGCATGAGCACCATCGTGGCTGTGATCATGCTGGCGCCGTCGGCATAGGCCGTCTCGGGACCGCTGAGCGCGGCCATGATGGCCGCCGCCTCGTGGCCGATCTCGGACAGTACGAGCTTGGTGACGTTGCCCTCGGGGCCGGGGCCCCCGCCGGCCACCGCGCGGTGGGCGCTGCGCATGTTGAGCGCCCCCATCGCCTCGCTCTTGGCGATGAAGCGGCCGATCCGGCTGGCGCCGCCGTCCAGACGTTCGGGGTGGGCGTCGTAGGGGGCCACGACCATGGCGGCTTGCATCTGGCTCCCGCCGCCGCCTCCGATGGACACGCTCTCGTTGCCGAGGGTGGCCCGGGCCACCGTCCAGCCGCCGTTCTCCGGCCCCACCACGTCGTCGTCGGGGACGAAGACGTCGTTGAAGAAGACCTCGTTGAACTCCGAGTGCCCCGTCACCATGCGCAGGGGCCGCACCTCGACCCCGTCTGCGTGCATGTCGATGACCATGGTGGTGATGCCCTTGTGCTTGGGCGCGTCGGGATCGGTCCGGATGGTGGCCAACCCGAAGGAGGCGTAGTGCGCGCCGCTCGTCCAGACCTTCTGGCCGTTCACCAGCCACCCACCGTCGACCCGGGTGCCGCGCGTCTTGACGCCCGCCGCGTCGCTGCCGGCATCGGGCTCGCTGAAGAGCTGACACCAGATGACGTCCTGGCGCAACGCCGGCAGGACCCAGCGGGCCACCTGGTCCTCGGTGGCGTACTGAATCAGCGTCAGGATCACCCACCCGGTGATCGAGTACTGCGGCCGTGCCACACCGGCCGCCGCGAACTCCTGCTCGATGACCAGCTGCTCGACCGCGCCGGCGTCGCGTCCCCAAGGCCTGGGCCAGTGCGGCATCACATACCCGGTCTCGATCATCGCGTCGCGCTGGGCGGCAGCGTCGAGCCCGTGCACCTGCTCGGCAAAGGCCCGCACCTCGTCGCGCATGGGTTCGGCCTCGGGTGGCAGGTCGATCGTGCGGATGCGCCGCGTGCCCCGTCGCACGTGGTCGGTGACGTCACGTGCCGCCGCCTCGCCACCGGCGATCGCCTCGAGCGCGGTGGCCCGCCGGAGATACAGGTGGGCGTCGTGTTCCCAGGTGAACCCGATCCCGCCGTGCACCTGGATGTTCAAGTTGGCGCACTCGTCGGCTGCCACGAGCGCCAGCGCAACCGCCTCGGCCGCCGCCAGCGAGAACTGGTCGCCGCCCTCGCCAGCCGCACGCGCCGCGTCCCACACGGCGGCGGTCGCCAGCTCGGTGGCCACGAGCATGTTGGCGCAGTGGTGCTTGACGGCCTCGAAGGTGGCGATGGGCCGGCCGAACTGCACCCGCACTTTGGCGTAGGCGGCCGCCTGCTCGGTGCACTCGCTGGCGACACCTGTGGCCTCGGCGCCGAGCAGCACGCGCGCCAGGTCAGTCAGCGCCCGCGCGCCGCCGACCAGCACGTCAACCACCGCGCCATCGAGCGTCACCCGCGCCGAGCGTCGGGTCGGGTCGAGGTTCACCGGCACCTCCACGCGCACCCCGTCCGCCGTGGCGTCGACCACGACCACGTCTTCGCCCGCCGGCAGCACGAGCAGCTGGGCCAGGCCACCGCCCACCACCGCCGGAGCCGTGCCGGCGGCCGTGCCGCCCGTGACCGCGATGTCAGACGACAACGCCACGCCCGCTCGAACCCACCCGTCCGCCAGCCCGGGTAAGACCCGAGCCCGCAACTCGTCGGAGCCGGCCGCGTCGATCACCGCGCTGGCGATCATCGTCGGCACGAAGGGCCCGGGCGTCACGGCCCGCCCCAGCTCCTCGACCACCACCACGAGCTCGGGCAGGCCGAAGCCGGAGCCGCCCACGTCCTCGGGCAGGTGCAGGCCGAGCCACCCGAGCTCGGCGACCTCGTCCCAGAAGGCGGGCAGCGTCTCGGCTTCCGCCTCGAGCATCGCGCGCGCCGCGCCGCGGGCGTCGTGCTTGGCCAGGAAGTCCGAGGCGGTCTGCCTCAGCGCGCGGTGGTCTTCGGTGATGGCGATCGGCATGCCTAAATAGTACCCTCTATTATAGGAACGGACCAAGCTCCCGTCGGCCCCGCGGGCGGGCACCGTAGCGGGAGATGTCCGGGGTCCACACATCGAGAGGAGCCGCGATGAAGCTGGGCGCGATGGTGGGGATGCGCGACGACCCAGAGGCGTTCGCGGTCCAGGCCAAGCGGCTCGAGGACGCCGGCGTCGAGTACCTCTGGACGGGCGAGGCCTACAGCGCCGACGCTGTCTCGACGATGGGGTTCCTCGCAGCCGTGACCAAGGAGGCGCAGATCGGCTCGAGCATCCTGCCGCTCTATTCGCGGACCCCGACCCTCCTCGCCATGACGGCCGTCGGTCTCGACAAGCTCTCGGGTGGCCGCTGCATCCTGGGGCTCGGTGCGTCCGGACCCCAGGTCATCGAGGGCTTCCACGGGGTGCCCTACGACGCGCCGCTCGGACGCACGAGGGAGATCATCGACGTCTGCCGGATGGTGTGGCGGCGCGACCGCCTCGTCCACGACGGCGCCAGCTATCACGTGCCGTTGCCCGAAGGTCACGGCACCGGGCTCGGCAAGGCGCTCAAGATCATGGACCACCCCGTCCGCGAGCGGATCCCCATCTACGTTGCGTCGCTCGGGCCCAAGAACGTCGAGATGACCGCCGAGCTCGCCGAGGGATGGCTGCCGCTGCACTACTGGCCCGAGCGCGCCCGCGAACTCTGGCAGCCCTCGCTCGATGCGGGCCGCGCCAAGCGGGCCGCCGACCTGGCGCCCCTCGAGATCGTCGCCGGCGGGTCGCTCGCCATCGGCGACGACGTCGACGACCTCCGCGAGCGGGACCGACCCATGCTGACCCTCTACTTCGGCGGCATGGGCGCCAAGGGCAAGAACTTCTACAACGACGTCCTCAGGCGCTACGGCTACGAGCAGGAGGCCGAGCGGATCCAGGACCTCTATCTCGGGGGCGACCGCAAGGGGGCCGCCGCGCTCGTGCCCGACGAGCTCGTCGCCGGCATGTCCCTCATCGGCGACGCCGGCTTCGTCAAGGACCGCATCGCCGCCTACCGGGACTCGGGAGTCACCATCTTGAACGTGCAGCCGGTCGGCCCCAACGGGTTGCGGGACGTCGAGGTGGTCGCCGGCTGGCTGTAGGGCGTCGCCGGCGCCGCCGGCCCCGGATTCGATCGTCGCGTCAGGCAGAGTTGTCGGCTCGCGCCTGACGCAGCTCCTCCCAGTCGCGCGGCGCCCGTCCCTCGACGGCTGCGGCCTCCGCCTCGGCGAACAGCACTTCATCGACCAGGTCGGCCATGGAGCCGGGCAGGAGGAGGTGCTCCTGGTAGAGCGTGGCGCCGAGCCGCCCGTCACGGTCGCGCAGCGAGCCCTCGTAGCAGCCCCGCGCCGAGCGCGCCTTGACGGGCCGCAGGTCGACAAGGACCCAGTCGTCGGCGCGGATGTTCTCCTGGAACCACACGGCATGGTCGATCGAGGGCCCGCCCCGGCCCACCAGCGCTGGGTCCTGCTGGCCGAATCCCGTCCCCACGTCGGAGAGGTAGGTGAGGGCGGCCCGGTGCAGCAGCGGGTCGTCGGGCAACGGTGTCAGCGAACGGACCCAGACGCAGTCGGTGAAGACGCCCTTCAAGAAGTCGGTTGGCGTGACTTCGCGCACCTCGAGCAGCGGGTTCCAGCCGCCCCGACGCAATGTCTCGGGCGCGGCCACCTCGCGGCGAGGTGCTGCGTCGAAGAGGCCGGCGTCCCCCTCGGTCTGGAACGACGTGAGCATGGAGAAGATGACCTCTCCCTCCTGCATCGCCACGACGTGGCGGGCCGAGAAGGACCGGCCGTCACGGTCGCGGTCGACCTCGAGGATCACGGGGAGGTCGCTGCGTCCGGCCCGGAGGAAGTAGCCGTGCAGCGAATGGGGGAGCCGGCCGTCGGCGACCGTGGCGGCCGCCGCGATGAGACACTGCGCCGCCACCTGCCCGCCGTAGAGGGTCCGGCGCGGGCCGAAGTTGGCGTTGCGGCCGCGGAAGAGGTCGCGGTCGACCCGCTCGAGGGTGAGCAGTGAGATCAGATCGTCGGCGAGCTCGAGGTCCATCACCCGGGCGCCGTCGCGTCACGCACGGCTCTGACCCACTCCGCCCACGTCTCGATTCGCCGCCAGAACAGCTCCCGCATCCCGGAGAAGTTGTGCATGTGGCCCGTCCGTGGACACACGAAGAAGTCCACGCTCGATGCCGACTCGTAGGCCCGCAGCTCGCCCCTCGGGTCGACCAGCACGTCACGTTCGCCCAACGCGACGAGCACCGGGCAGCGGAGAGCCGCCGCTTCCGCCAGCACCGCGCCCGGCGCCAGGCACCAGAGCGCCACGGTCATGGGGACGGTGGCCGAGCCCCACGGCGGCAGCTCGCCGCGCCGGGCGGGAAACTCGTCGAGGTCCCGTGCGACGACGGCTGGGTCGACGTCGTCGTAGTGGAAGCCCCACGCCATCGCATCGATGCGCACGATGCCGTCCCCGGCGGCGTCCTCGAGTGCCGGCCCGTTGGTGAAGATCCCGTCGGACGGCATGGCGTCGCGCGGGATCCACGCGCTGACGATGGGGGGCGTCCCGGGAGCAGTCGGCGGGTGCGTGTGCAGCGCGCTGTAGCCGAGGACCCCGATCCCGTCGTAGCAGTGGTACCGGCCCTGCTGCACGACGGTGAGGCACCCGCCCATCGACTGGCCGATGCCGATGGTCACCGGGTCCGGGACCTTGGCGAGTCCGTCAATCAGGGTGCCCGCCGCCAGCTTCTGCAGCACCTCGGTCTCGGCGGCCTGGCTCGCCGCCACCACCGGCGTGTACGACAGCCGTTCGGGGTCGTGTTGGGAGCTGGCCCCGACTCCGAGGTGATCGAGCGACACGAAGATCCAACCGTGTGCGGCATGCCAACTGGCTTGCGCGCCCGACGCCGGTCCCGGCAGATCCTCGGTGTAGTAGCCCCGGGCGTAGCCCCCGCCGGGCTTGGCGAAGCAGACGACCGGGTCCTCGGGGAGATCGTCCGGCACAGTCGCGGTGAGCGCCACATGAGCGGGCTCACCAAGACCGGCAGCGGCGGTGACGTCGACCTGCAGGTCGATCGCTCTCACCGCCGACATGCCCCGGTGCCTACTTGGGGGCGAACCGCGTGCCGCCGTCGAGCCGGATGCACAGGCCGTTGAGCATCGGGTTCTCGACGATGGCCACGGCCAGCTTCCCGTACTCCTCGGGCCGGCCCAGGCGCTTGGGGAACGCCGCATCCTTGGTCAGCTGCTTGGCGAAGTCATCGGGGATGCCCTTGGTCAGGCCGGTGCTGAAGAGGCTCGGCGCGATGGCCATGGCCCGGATGCCGAGACTGCCGAGGTCGCGGGCCATGGTGAACACCATGCCGACGATGCCGGCCTTGGCGGCAGCGTACGAAACCTGGCCGATCTGCCCCTCGAAGGCGGCGATTGATGCGGTGTCGATGATGACGCCGCGCTCCTCGTCCTCGGGTTCGTTGCTCGACATGTAGTACGCCTGCAGTCGGTTCAGGTTGAACGTCCCGATGAGGTTCAGCTCGATGATCTTGCGGAAGTCCTCGAGGGGGTGTGGTCCCTCCTTGGTGAGGGTGCGTTTGGCGGTGCCGCCGCCGGCGGTGTTCACCGCGATGTGCAGGCCACCGAGTGCCTCGACGGCGTCCGCCATGGCCGTCTCGGTCTGGGCATCATCGAGGATGTCGACCTCGTGGAACGTGCCACCGAGCTCCTTGGCCACCTCGGCGCCGGCCGACGTCGGCAGGTCGAGGATGGCGATATCGGCGCCTTTTTGGCGCAGGAGCTCGGCCGATGCCTTCGCCATGCCCGACGCGCCGCCGACGATGACGGCCTTCTTTCCCTGGATCTCCACTCGGTGTCCCTCTCTGTCTGCGAACGGTCCGCTACGCGGTCGTGTGTGATGCTGGCTGCGTGCGGCACCCGGCCGCAACCCGAGAAAAGAGTGTACCATTTCGCCCCGCGGAGCCGCCGGGCCCGTAGGGAGAGGAAGCATGGAACGCGAGACCATCCTGTTCGACGTGGCTGACCACGTGGCCACCATCACGCTGAACCGGCCGGACAGCCTGAACTCCTTCAACGAGGCGATGGCCATCGACATGGCATGGGCCTGGGAGACAGTGCGCGACACCGACGACATCCACTGCGTCGTCCTCCAGGCCAACGGCGAGCGCGCCTTTTCGACGGGGATCGACGTGAAGGCCGGCGGTGACTGGTTCACCCTGGACAACGTCTGGAACAGCTTCGATCCCGGCATGGCCCTGGCCCCCAAGTTCAAGCACCGGGTATGGAAGCCGGTGGTCACCGCAGTACACGGGATGGCTGCGGGCGGCGCGCAGTACTTCATCAACGAGTCCGACATCATCATCTGCTCCGAGGACGCCGTCTTCTTCGACCCCCATGCCAGCGTGGGCATCGTCAGCGCGCTCGAGCCCATCGGGATGCTGCACCGCGGTATCCCCCTCGGGGAAGTCCTGCGGTGGGCGCTCATGGGCAACGAGGAACGCATCACCGCGGAGACCGCCCTGCGCATCGGTCTGGTGAGCGAGGTCGTGCCGCGCGACCAGTTGCGCGACCGGGCCCAGGAGATCGCGGCGTCCATCGCACGGCGCGACCCCAAGGCGATCCAGGGCACGGTGCGGGCTATCTGGGAGTCGCTCGAGATGCCCCGTGCGGCGGCGATCCACAACGGGCTCTCCTACACGCAGATCGGCAACCCGGCGCCGGGCGACGTCCGCATGGCACGCGAGAAGAAGGAGACGCAGTACCGCTGACGAAGACTCGTCAGAGGAGTGACCGAAGATCGCGCTTACGGACTGCTCGTCCAGCTGCGATGGGATCGCCGGACGTCACCAGGCGAAGCCACGGATGAGGTCGGCCAGCACGAGCGGCTGGTCACTCTGCACCGCGTGGCCCGCCCCGTCCACGTCCACGACCTCGAGCGAGGGCAGGCGTCGGCGCATCTCCGCGATGTCCTCGTCGCGTACGAACGGGGACAAGCGGCCGCGCACGAGCAGTGTTGGCGAGGTGATCGCGCTCACGTCCTCCCAGAGCGGAGTGAAGTCGACCCAACGGCTCGGGCCCCCGTCGTCTGACGGCCCGAAGAGGTCGTAGCGCCAGGTCCAGCGTCCGTCCTCGAGGCGCCGGGCGTTGTGGCGGACGCCGCGCCGGACGCCCGCTGCGGCGCGGTTCGGGCTCAGCGCGACGGCAGCGTCGGCCATCTCCTCGAAGGTGTCGTAGATCGGTGGCCCCGCAATGAGCGACACCGTCCCGCGCTCGGCCGTGGTGAGCTGGCGCGAGGGGTCGTTGATCTGCGGCGTGACGTCGACCAAGACAGCGCGACGGCAGAGATCGGGTCGCTGTGCGGCCAGGCGGATCGTCGTGGCCCCGCCGAGAGACATGCCGATGACGCACCGGGCGGCGGGCGCCACCGTCGCCATCAAGGCCGCAACGGCATCCGCGTTCTGCCAGGGCCCGTAATCACGGTCAGGGCGCCGGTCGGAATGCCCGTGACCGGGGAGGTCGACGGCGACGGCGGGGCGGCCGAGGGCGAGCATGACGGTGTCCCACGTGTGCGCGTTCTGGGCACCGCCGTGCAGGAACACGAGCTCGGGATCGTCCTCGCCCCACCGCAGGTACGAGAGTGACTGACCGCCGGGACGTTCGAAGATGTCGCGGCGCAGCACCGGGGGCTGGTCGAAGGGGATGTCCCATTCGGCGGCGTTCTCGTGCAGCAGACCGAACTCGTCGTAGTCGTCCGAGTCCAGCGTGTCCGCCAGCGTGGTCACCATGGCGGCCGGTGCGTCGACCGCGCCCTAGACGCGCTCGATGATGACCGCCGGTGCCATGCCGCCACCGGCGCACATGGTGATGAGGGCCACCTGTTGGTCACGTAGTTCGAGCTCATCGAGCGCCGTGCCCACCAGGAGGGAGCCCGTCGCCCCGATGGGGTGGCCCAAGGCGATCGCACCTCCGTTGACGTTGATCTTCTCGCGGTCGATCTCGAGGTCTCTGATGTACTTCTCGGGAACGACGGCGAAGGCCTCGTTGACCTCGAACAGGTCGATGTCACCGAGGGACATGCCGGCCTTGGCGAGGACCTTCTTGGTCGCCGGGACCGGGGCGTTCAGCATCAAGGTGGGGTCGTCGCCGATGTTGGCCGTGGCGACGATGCGGGCCCGGGGCCGCAGCCCGTGCGCCGTTGCATAGGCGGGCGTGGTCAGCAGCAACGCAGCCGCCCCGTCGACGACCCCTGACGAGTTGCCGGCGTGATGGACGTGGTCGATCCTGAGGCCGGGGAACTTCTGGAGCACGAGGCCGCGGTAGGTCGTGCCGTTCTCGTCGAGAGGGATGTCGGCCAGCGCCTCGAAGGACGAGGCGAGGTTGGCCAGGGCTTCGGCTGTCGTACCCGGGCGGGGGTACTCGTCCCTCTCGAGCGCCACCGTCCCGTCGAGGTTGTGCACCGTCACGAGGGATTTGTCGAAGCGTCCCTCCTTGATGGCCACCTCGGCCCGGCGCTGCGACTCCGCCGCCAGCTCGTCCACGGCCCGTCGGTCGATCTTCTCCAGGGTCGCGATGGCGTCGGCGGCGACGCCCTGATTGGTCTGGGGATGCATGGCGCGCAGGTGGTCGTTCCCGCTGTCGAGGAACGGGGAACGTGACCTCGACACGTTTGCCGCGTACGACGACATCATCTCCGTGCCTCCGGCGATGACGACGTCCTCCATGCCGGCCATGACAGAGGCGGCGGCGAAGTTGACCGCCGAGATGCCGGAGCCGCAGAAACGGTCGAGGGTGACACCGCTGGCCGTGGTGGCATAGCCCGCATCGAGCGCGGCCATGCGTCCGAGGTCGCCACCCTGGGTCCCCACCTGCATAGAGGTGCCCCAGACGATGTCATCGACGTCCGCGGTGTCGAGCCCGTTGCGCTCGGCCAGCGCGCGCAAGACGGTGGCGCCGAGGACCTGGGGGTGCAGTGCCGTGAGCCCACCCTTGCCGGCCTTGCCGATGCCACGCGGTGTGCGGCAGGCGTCGATGATCCACGCTTCGGTCACGTCGTTGTCCTCGATCCTCGTCGCTTCCGGGCGTTCCGGTCGCGAGAAAGAGTATCCTTAAATCCCTTCTGGAGCGAGTTCGGGGGTGACGTCGTGATTCGAAACCGCTCCGGCCTGCGGGTGCTCGTTGACGACGGCCTCAACCCACCGCTAATTCATCACACTCTTTTCTGTTCGGGCCAACCGTCCCGAAGGGGTCGTTCGATCAATTCGCCCTGCAAGCTGAGCCTCAGGGCTCCGACCGATCCGCCCGCACCCGGTCTGCTAGCCTGCAAAAAGAGGGTCCTCTTTTGTCGTTCCGGAGGGTGTGATGCAGCAGGCGGTCGGAAGCGTCGGCACGGAGACCGGACTGCGGCCGATGCTGTCGTGCGAGGGCCTCCGCAAACGATACGGCGACCGGCTGGCGGTCGACGGCGTGTCCTTCTCCATCGCCGAAGGCGAGTGCTACGGCCTCCTCGGGCCGAACGGCGCGGGCAAGACCACGACCATCTCCATGTTGTGCGGGCTCGCGCTCCCAGACGACGGAGACGTCTGGGTGGACGGGTTCGAGGGCGGCACCCTCGAGGCGAAGGCGGCCATCGGGTACGTGCCCCAGGACCTCGCGCTCTACCCGGACCTCACCGCCGCCGAGAACCTGACCTTCTTCGGCCAGCTCTACGGTCTCTCGGGCAAGGAGCTCGAGGGCCGGATCGCCGAGACGCTGGCCCTCGTCGGCCTGGCGGACCGGGGCAAAGACCGGATCGGCACCTATTCGGGGGGTATGAAGCGGCGCGCCAACATGGCGGCCGGCCTGCTCCACCAGCCCAAACTGCTCGTCCTGGACGAACCGACCGTGGGCGTCGACCCGCAGAGCCGCAACGCCATCTTGGAGACGGTCGCGCAGCTGGGGATCGCCGTCCTCTACACGACCCATTACATGGAAGAGGCAGCCAAGCTGTGCGACCGCATCGGGATCATCGACGACGGGCACCTGATCGCCGAAGGGACAGCCGACGCGCTGATCGCCACGCACGGCGGTCGTGACAAGGTCCACCTCACGTGCGCGGAGGCAGATCTCGACGAGCTGGCCGCGGCGTGCCGCCCGCTCGGCGACATTCACGACGTCAACGAGGTGGACACCCATCTCGAGCTCACCACCGACCACGGCCCGGCCGTGCTCCCCGCGGTCGTCGCGGTGGCGGCGAGACAGCGGATCGAGCTGATCGGCGTCGAAGTGCGATCGGCGAATCTTGAAGACGTCTTCTTGAGCCTCACCGGCAAGGAGCTGCGCGATTGATCCGCGTCATCGCGCTCAACGAGCTCCGCCGCCGGCTCCGTGATCGCTCCGTCCTCATCGGGTGCCTGGCGGCGCCACTGTTGATGTCGGCGGTCCTCGGGCTTTCCTTCGCCGGTGGGGCCGAGGCGACATCGGTGCACATCGGGGTGTCGGGCGCCTCGCCCCAGCTCATGGCCGCTGCGGTGCGAGCGAGCCAACTGCCGGCCGGGGTGACGGTGGTCGCGATGCCAAGCCAGCAGGCGGTCAAGGACGCCGTCGTGAACGGTCGGCTCGACGGTGGAGTGGCCCTGCTGCACGATCAGCTGCACCTCGACAGTCTCCTCGTCCCGATTGTCGATCCGGGTGCGACGAACACCCCGGGCTTCGACGAGGTGACGAAGGGGACGTCGCAGCTCGGGGAGGAGTACGCCGAGTCCGTGGCAGCAGGGCTCTCGAGTGTGTTGTACGCGGCGAGAGTGCCGCACGACGGGAATGGAACGAGGACGGCGACGGCGGCGGCCGGGACCGCGACAGCCGAGACGACGGCAGCCGAGACGACGGCAGCCGAGACGACGGCAGCCGGGAGGACGGCGGGGTCGGCGTCAGACGGGTCCGGTCGAAGCAGGGAAGCGGATTCTGGTTCTGCCACCGTCGCCATCACGACGCAGAACGTCGGGCACGGCGGAAAGGTCAACCTGAACTTCTTCGCACCGAACATCGCGGTGGTGTTCCTCTTCATCGGGAGCGGCCTCGGCATGCGATCTCTCTTGATGGAGCGGGCGGCAGGCACGCTGGCCAGGGTGACTGCGGCACCCGTGCGCCCGACGACGATCGTGCTCGGGAAGCTGCTGGCGATCTTCGTGACGGGACTGGCCACCATCTTCGTCATCTGGGCTGTCACGACCCTCGCCTTCGGTGCCGACTGGGGGAGCCCCCTGGGCGTCCTGCTCATGTGCGTGGCGGCCACCGTCGCGATGTGTGGCATCGGCGTCTTCTTGACGTCGCTGGCCAAGACTGAGCAGCAGGCCTTCGGGATCACCCTGCTGGTCGGCCTGTTCCTCGCTCTTCTCGGGGGAAACCTGCTCCCGTCCGGCTCGCTCCCTGACGTCTTCCAGGTGCTGGCACTCGGGACACCGAACGGGTGGGCGCTGGTCGGCTTCGGGCGACTCGACCAATTGCGGGAGCCGGCCAGCAGCGTCATCGGACCCGTCTTGGTCCTCCTGGCGATCGCGGCCGTGACGGGTGGGCTCGCCATGACCAGGGTGCGCAAGATGGTGGAGCCGTGAGCCGGTGATCGCCGTCATCCGGGTGAACCTGCGCCGCGCCATGGGCGATCGGCGGCTGCTCATCATCAGCACGCTCGTCCCCGTGCTCATCATCTTGATCACCGGGTTGCTCGAGGGCAGCCCCAAGGAGCCCATCGGGTTGCTGCACCCGTCGGCGCGCCTGCTGCATCTGGCCGAGTCGACCGACGGGATCAAGGTTCGCGTCGAAGCCAACCGGACCGATCTCACCGACGACATCCTGCGGGGGAGGGTGGTCGCCGGGCTCGTCCAGTTGCCCTCGACGAGCGGCTCGGTCCGGGCTGATTTCGTGATCGAGTCCGCCTCCACCGATGCGGTGCAGGCCCGCACCGACGCCGTCGCACTGATGGACCTCATGGCGGCCGAGGGGAAGGACACCAAGTTCACCGATACGACGCTCGGTGCGACCCGGACCGAAGCGCCGCTGAGCCCCTTCTGGTACGTGGCGCCGGCCAACCTCGTGCTCTTCATGGGGATCGCCGTGCTCGTCCTGTCCGCAGGCATGGTCGAGACCCGTCGCCTGGGCGTGCTGCAACGCCTGTCCGCGGCGCCGGTGCACAAACGGGCGATCGTGTTCGGCCAGATGGCCAGCATGATGGTCACCGCGATCGCAATGGCCATCGGGCTCATCTTCGTGGGCATCATCCTCTTCAACGTGCACTGGGGAAACCCGTTCAGCGTCTTCCTCGTGGTCGCGCTGCTCGGGATCAGCGTCGCCGCCTTGTCCGTCATCATCGGAACGTGGTCGCGTTCGCAGGAGCAGGCCATCGCCACCGCGGTCATCGTGGCGATCATCGCGGGCATGCTCGGAGGTTGCGTCTACCAGCTCAATGCGGTCAGCCCGACGGTGAACCACGTCGGGCACGCCGTGCCGCAGGCATGGGCGATGGACGCGTTCGTCAAGCTGATCTCGGATCACGCATCGTTCGGAGACACCTTGCCCCAGATCGGCGCACTCCTCGTCTTCGCGGTCGTGCTCAGCGCGTTGGCCGTCTGGTACTACTCCCGCAAGGTGTTCTCGACGACCTGACCACCACCGTCCCACTCGGTGGCCGCCTTCAGCGGAGGTACGTCCCGACCGCTTCCAGGTGGCGCCGCATACGCCGGCGCGCCGCCTCGCCGTCGCCGTCGACGATCGCCTCGGAGATGGCGCCGTGGGCCCGCGACACCGCGGCGGCGGCGCGGCGACGGTCGTCCTCGGTGACCGCCTCGATCTGATGGAGCCGCATCAGCCGGATGAGAACCAGTGCGACCAACTCGAGGACGCGATTGCCGGCGAGGCTGGCGATCACGGCATGGAGGTTGTGGCCGTCGTCGGCGAAATCAGCCATGGACATCGTCTCTTCGTGCCGCAGTGCCAGCTGCAGGTCGGTCTCGCGGTCCACGTCTTCTCGCTCGATGGCCAGGTCGACCAGCGCGAGCTCGACCCGGATGCGCAGCTCCACGAGATCCGCCATCGAAATGCCCCGGCGGGTGAGATAGACGGCGACGACCTCGCTCACGCCGCGGACGCTCGGCACCGCGACGAAGAGTCCCCCGCCGGGTCCCCGTCGCATCGTTGCGATCTGGTGATGGTCGAGCAGCCGGAGCGCCTCGCGGAAGACGGCGCGGCTCGCGCCGTACCGTTCGATGAGCTCCGACTGGGAACCGAGGAAGGACCCCGGCTCCAGGTCGTCGGCCACGACGTCCTGGAGGATGGCGCGGGCCACGTCCTCGGCCCGCTTGTTGCTCACGCCTCCACCCAGGGCGACGCTGCGCGGCATGAACTGGCGTGAGACGTGACGGTTCTGCAGGTACGTCGACTCCGCCTCGAGGTGCCGGCGCATGCGGCGGCGTGCTCCGTCGCCGTCGCCCTCGAGCACCGCGTCGATGATGCGTGCATGGGCGTGCTGGGATGCGGCGAGCGTCCCCTCGCTCAACGACGACCCGCCGCGGAAGTACAAGAAGGCGACCCGGTTGAGGATGTCGACGAAGAGCTCGATGGCCGGGTTGCGGGCGATCGCCGCCAGCCGGCCATGGAGCGCACGGTGGTTCGTGACGGCGCCACTTCTTTCGTCGGCAGCCAATGAGCGCAGGCCTGCCGCGTCCACGTCGGTGAGGCGGTCAGTCGCCAGCTCGGCCGCGATCTCTTCGAGCACGATGCGCGCCTCGAAGACCTCATCCAACCGAGTGTTGGCCCGGTGCAGGTAGAGCACCGCGGCGTCGATGATCGCGTCGACCGTCGGCTCGGTCACGACCAGACCTCCTCCGGGGCCTCGCCGCATCGCGGCGACCTGCTGCGTCTCCACGAGGCGCACCGCCTCGCGGAACACCGCACGGCTGACGCCGTAGCGCGCCATCAGGTCCGCCTGGGACCCCAGCACGTCACCGACCGGCCAGCCACGGTCCACGACGTCGGTGAGGATGCGGCGCGCCACTCTCGCGGCCAGCTTCGATTCGGAGGACTCCGCAACGGGGGCGAGCACGGCTGCTGGAGCCAAGGCCGGGGGAGCAACGGAGGACCGAGGTGCCATCGGGAAATAGGTTATACTCATTTACGGTGAATCGAACCCGGAACGCCTGGTCGAGTGCGTGACGGCCACAGCTGCGGAGGCCAGCCGACCAGAGACGACGGACCTCGCCGATCCCATGATGTTCAACGACCCGTACCCACGGTACGCGGCGTTGCGCCGCACCATGCCGGTGTCACGGGCCTACTCACGCCAGATGCTCGGCGGCGCCGGCTACATGCTGACCCGCCACGAGCACGTCCTGTTGCTGCACAACGACGTCCGCTTCTCCAGCGACCCCACCAGTGAGGGCTCGTCCTTTCTCATGCGGCATCTACCCAAGATGTTCCGGCTCCTCACCAGCTCCATGGTCTACAAGGACGACCCCGATCACGCCCGGCTCCGCCGTCTCGTCAACAAGGCCTTCACCCCGCGCATGGTCCAGCAGCTGGAGGGTGACGTCGAGCGCATCGTCAGCGATCTCGTGGACCGGCTCGAGCAAAAGGGGAGCGAGACCGTTGACCTCGTCAGCGAGTTCGCGACTCCCCTGCCGCTGACGGTGATCTCGACCATGCTCGGCGTGGGTGACGACGATCGTGACGAGTTCCACGAGCTGATGGAGCGCTTCGTCGTGCGACTGGGCAGTGGGTCGTCCGCCGACGCGCTGCGAGCGGTCCCGACCGCCCGCAAGCTCTATCGCGTTCTGGAACGACTGGCGGAGCAACGTCGCGCCGTCCCCGACGACGGGCTGATCTCAGGACTCCTGTCCGCGAGCGAAGGCGGCGACTCCCTCAACGACGACGAAGTGATCGCCATGATCTTCCTGCTGATGCTCGCCGGCCACGACACGACGGCGAATCTCATCGGGAGCTCGGCGCTTGCCCTCATTGAGCACCCCGAGCAGGCCGAACGCCTTCGCCACGATCCCACGCTCGTACCCACCGCCGTCGAAGAGCTCCTGCGCTTTACGACGCCTGTTCCCTGTGGCGCCGCCCGTACCCTCTTGGAGGACGTCGAGATCGACGGCACGAACCTCCCCAAAGGGAGCAAGGTGCTGGGCATGATCATCTCGGCCAACCGGGACGAAGAGGTCTTCGAACGCCCCGACGACCTCGATCTGGGCCGGGACCCCAATCGTCATCTCACGTTTGCCTTCGGCAAGCACTTCTGTCTGGGCAACCAGCTGGCGCGGCTCGAGGGCCAGATCGCCGTCGGTCAGCTCGCCCGCCGCTTCCCGCGCATGCGCCTCGCGGCGGACCGGGACTCGCTGCGGTACAAGCCGGTCCAAGCGCTCCGCGGCTTCCGGAGCCTCCCGCTGATCCTCCAGTAGTCGCCGCGCCAGCGGGCGTTTCGGAGCGAACCCGTCGAAGTCAGCGCCAAGCCAACGTGAGGTCTTTCACGTGGCGGAGCCCAGGTGGGTATTCGAGTTGCTCGTGACCGGGCTTGAGCCAGTAGTCAGGTATTCGTTGGTGCCACTCGGTCAACGTGACGCGGAGCTCTCTGCGGGCGAGGTGTGATCCAAGACATCGATGGACGCCGCCACCGAACGCGATGTGGCGATTGGACTCGCGATCGAAACGTACATCGAAGGGCTCCGGGCACTGGTTCGCGTCGACGTTCGCCGCACCGTAGAGAACCATGACGGCGGTTCCCTGCGTGATCGGACAGCCATTGGGCAGCGCAGTGTCTTCCGTTGCGACCCGTGGGACGCCGAAGGGCACCGGCGACTCCCAGCGCAGCAACTCCTCGACCGCGCCGGAGACGCACTCGGGGTCTTGAGCGATCTGGCGTCGATGCTCAGGATGGTTGGCCAGGAAGGCGTACATGCAGGTGAGCGAATCGCTGACTGTGTCCAGACCCGCAATGAGCATGAGGTAGCAGATATCGACGATGTCGTCGCGAGACAGTCGCTCACCCTCCACCTCGGACACGACGAATTTCGACATGACGTCATCGGCCGGTTTTCTCATTCGCTCGTCAGCGAGGGCGCCGAAGTAGTCGTAGATCTCCTGGCCCGTCGCGGCCATGACCGCTGCTCGCTTCTCGGCATCGAAGAGCGCGTCCGGGTCGATCTTCTCGGGGTGCAAGATGCCGTCGCGCATGCGCAGGAACATGCGGAGCTCTTCTTCTGGAAGGCCCATCAATCCGAGGAAGACCGAGCTCGGGAAGATCTCGGCAAAGTCCTCCGTGAAGTTGCACTCCCCTGCATCGATGAATCCGTCGATCAGAGCGATGACCCGCCGGGTGATGTCTTCCTCCTGTTCGTCCATGCGCTTCGGGGCGAACAGCGGATCGAGAAGCTTGCGGTACTTCGAGTGGAGCGGCGGGTCGACGTTGAGCGGGATGAGCGGCCGCACGTTGCCCAAGCTCATCTCGACGCGGGACGAGAAGAGTTCATGGTGACGGAGCACGTATTCGGTCAACGAGCGATCGAAGGTCAGCACGAGACCTTCGGCTGGCTGCACGAAACCCGGGCCGTCTATCGCCGCCTTGTAGTTCGACTGGGGCGACGACATGTCGAGCATCGCCGACATGACCTCAGCCCCTGACGACTCGGGTCCGGCCGCTACGTCATCGGCCATCAGTGATCCGACTCCCCTTGCCCCCGTGGACCAGACCGGACCTGGCCGGTACAGGATTCTGTGTCACGTGCGACTCCTAGGGAATTTGGCAGCCTCTGCCAATGTAACCCAGGCGGAGATCAGCTGGGCTCGGTGTTCCCAAAGCGCGGCGGCCGCTTTTCCAAGAACGCGGCCACCGCTTCGCGCATGTCGCCGGTCATGGACGACAGGACCTGGGTGCGGTTCTCGAGATCGATCCCGGCCTGGAGGGAACCGACCTCGAGCTGCGACCACATGACCTCCTTGGTCATGCGGATCCCCCAGGGGCTGTTGGCGGCGATGAGGCCGGCCGTCTCGAGTGCGGCGTCGAGCAGTTCCTCGTCGGGGACCACCCGCAGAACCAGGCCGATGCGGTCAGCCTCCTCGGCCCCGATGATGCGGCCGGTCAGCATCAATTCCCAGGCGCGTGATGCCCCGATCAAACGAGGGAGCAGCCAGCTCACGCCGATGTCACAGCCCGAGATGCCCAGCCGGACGAAGGCGACGTTGAACCGCGCCGACCGAGCGGCGATCCGGATGTCACTTGCGAGCGCCAGTGCGAGGCCGCCGCCGGCGGCGGGACCGTTGACGGCGGCGATGACCGGCTGCGGCAGTGAGCGCAGCCGCGGGACGAGGGCGGCAATGTCTGTCTGCGTGGCGAATCCGGTCTCGACGCGGCCCGCGTCGACGGCGCCCGGTGGGTCCCCGTAGCCGCCCAGATCGAGCCCGGCGCAGAACCCCCGACCCGATCCGGTGAGGATCATCACCCGGCACGAGGCATCTCCTGCGATGTCGCGCAATGCGTCGTGGAGTGCAGCGACAAGCTCCGCGTTCATCGCATTCAGCCTTTCGGGCCGGTGCAGCGTGATCCGGACGACACCGTCGTGGGGCCGGTCGATGAGCAGCGTGGACACGTGGCCTCCCATTGGCGCGCGGGCGCACCCCGGATCTCCGAATTCAGGGTACTCATTAGCTTACAGGAGCGTATGCTGACGCCCACGGATCCGACCAAGGGGGACCATGACCGACACCGCATCCCGTCCGGCCGTCTACCTGCACGTCGCGGGCGAGCGCTTCGACAGCGGCAGCGGCGGCGTGCACGACCACGTCGATCCCAGCACCGGGACCGTCGATGCGCGCATACCCCTGGCCGGTCCGGGCGAGATCGATCGCGCCGTGAACGCCGCCGATGCGGCCTTCGCGTCCTGGCGATCCACGCCGCCCGAAGAGAAGCGAGGGTTGTTGTTGCGTCTGGCGGAGCTGATCGAGGCCAACGCCGAGGAGTTCGCAAGGCGGGGGACCATGGACAACGGCACGCCCGCCTCGGTCGTCGCCGGCATGACGGGCTCCGCGGTGGAGTGGACCCGCTACTACGCCGGTTGGGCTGACAAGATCTCGGGCGAGCTCTCGAGTGGCTACACCTCGGGAGTAAGCGAGCTCAACTACACGGTGCTCCAGCCCTACGGCGCGGTCGGCATCATCATCACGTGGAACGGGCCGCTCATCTCGCTCGCCATGAAGATCCCGGCCGCCCTCGCCGCCGGCTGTACCGTCGTCTGCAAGCCTTCAGAGCTCACCCCCTTCTCCGCGCAGCTCTTCCAGGACGTCGTTGAAGACGCAGGCTTTCCCGCCGGCGTGTGCAGCATCCTCCCCGGCGACCCGTCGGCGGGCGAGGCGCTCGTCACCCACCCCAAGATTCGCATGGTCTCCTTCACCGGCGGGCCCCGGACCGCGAGCAAGATCCTCCATGCGTGCGCCGACACGATGAAGCCGGCCACCCTCGAGCTCGGCGGCAAATCGGCCAACATCATCTTCGAGGACGCCGACCTCGACGCGGCGTGCGGGATCGGGACGATGATGAGCGTCGGCGTGCTCTCCGGGCAGGGCTGCGCCTTCCCAACCCGCATGCTCGTGCAACGTCCCGTCTACGACGACGTCGTCGACCGCGTGGCCACGATGGCCAAGGGCATCCCCGTCGGCGACCCCTGGGACCCGACCGTCCTCGCGGGGCCCGTGGTCAACGAAGCGGCACTCGAGCGGATCCTGGGCATGATCGCTCGCGCCCACACCGACGGCGCCCGCCTCGTGGCGGGTGGCTCACGGCTCGAAGGTGACCTCGCGAGCGGCTACTTCATTGAACCGACGGTGTTCGCCGACGTCGACCCCGAGTCCGAGCTCGCGCAGAACGAGGTGTTCGGCCCCGTATTGGCCATCACGCCATTCGAGACCGAGGACGACGCGGTGCGGATCGCCAACAACACGCGGTACGGGCTCTCCGGCTACGTCCAGACCCAGAACCTGTCTCGCGCCCTGCGGCTGGCCGAGGAGATCGTGACCGGCGAGGTGCTGATCAACGGCGCCGCCAACCTGCGGGTGCAGCGTCCATTCGGCGGCATCGGCATCTCGGGCATGGGCAAGGAGGGCGGCCGGCTCGGCGTCGAGGAGTTCTGCCGGGTCAAAGCGGTGGGGATCGCCTGATGCCCGGACTCGAGGGAAAGGTTGCCTTCGTCACCGGAGCGGCCCGCGGGCAGGGGCGGTCCCACGCCGTGCGTCTCGCCCAAGAAGGTGCTGACATCGTGGCCGTCGACATCTGCGCCGACACGCCGTCCATCGACTACCCCAACGCCAGCCGCGCCGACCTCGACGAGACAGCGCAGCTCGTCGAGGCACAGGGGCGCACGGTCGTTGCTTTGACAGCGGACGTGCGTGACCGCGAGGGGCTGCAGGAGGCATTCGACGACGGCATGTCCTCCCTCGGGCGAGTCGACATCGTCCTCGCCAACGCCGGCATCGTCCGCCTCGGCCCGGGGGGCGATCCCGTCGCAGTCTGGCGCGACATCATCGAGACCAACCTCACCGGGGTGTGGAACACGGTGTCCGTCGCGCTGCCGAGGCTCCGCTCCGGCGGGACGGGGGGATCCATTGTCATCACCAGCTCGACCGCAGGGCTGCGCGCCACGCCCGGGGAAAACGTGGGAACCATCGCCTACACCACGGCCAAGACCGGTCTGGTCGGGCTGATGAAGCAACTGGCCGTGACGCTCGCGCCCGAGTCCATTCGGGTCAACAGCGTGCACCCGACCGGCGTCAAATCTGGGATGACCATGAACGACGCCATGTTCGCACTGGCGGCGGAGGCGGCCGCCGGGCAATCGAACAGCATCTCGGCCATGCAGAACGCCATGCCGATCGCCATCCTCGAGCCCGAAGACATTTCGGACGCCGTGGCCTTTCTCGTGTCGGACGAGGCCAAGTGGATCACTGGTGTCGCCCTGCCCGTCGACGCCGGGTTCTGCGTGCGCTGAGTGCACGCGACGGGATCGTCCGGCTACCCCGGCGCAGGCGTGCAGCCCGAACCGGTCGCGCGTTGGCGGTTGATCTCCCATTGGCCGCGGCTGAAATAGCTCTGGTCCTCACCCCAGCCTTCGGTCCCGCCGTCCCAGCGCCAGTGCACGAGGGAGTCGCCTCCGTGGCCGCGCCAGTGCCGGCTCACTGCCTCCCCCCGCACGGACAGGCGGCGGTCGAACTCGTCGACCGCCTCGATCTCGTAGGTCAGCGGCCATCCCGTCACCCGGTCGAACGTCATGCGTCGTTCGCCGGCGAGGATATGGCCGTACGCGCCGCCACGAAGGATGAAGCCGCACGTCACCGGCTCGACCTCGGGCCCGGGCACGGTGTAGACGAGCCAGGCTTCACCGGGCCCCGCCGCGCAGAAGCAATAGCCGACGCCACCAAAGGAGCCCGCCTGTGATCGCGCCTCGTCGATCCTTCGTTTCGGGCGCCCCTGTGGTCGCGGCCCCCAGGACCGGTCCCGCACCGAGTAGCAGTCGATCGGCACGACTTCGCCTCGGAGCACCATCGTCCCGGTCACGTGCCCGGCCTGGTCGAAGTGCGCGCCCTTGAAGAACGGGACGACGCCCGTCGGGTGGGGATTCGGCGCCATGATCGCCTCGAACTCGAGCTCGAGTTCGAGCGCACCCGGATCGGAGTAGGAGACCGCGTAGCGCGTCAACGGTTCGGTGGCACGCACGTGCACGCCGTTGGGCCACTCGAAATCGCGCATGTCACGTTCGGCGCGGGGCGGCAGCTCGAGCCCCGAGTATTCGGCCCGGTAGAGGAGCTCCCAGGGCAGGGCGGCGCTGTCGTCCCACACCCAGGCGCCGCCGTTGCACACCTTCGCGTTGGGCCGGGCCTGGCAGTAGGTCCAGCCCCCGAGCTTGCGGTCCGGCACGTTCCACGAGAACCAGTTCGTCTCGGTTTCCCACCAGCGGTCCGACATCTCCTCGTCGTGGAAGTCGTCGTCCTCGGAGACGATCGCACGGTAGCTGCGCTCGGCGCGCCGTCGATCGAGGTCGACACCGAATTGGTCGCTCACGGCCTCGTCCTCACCGAAGCTCGGGCCAGTGCCGTTCCGCCAGTGCTCCCATCGCAGGCCGGGCGAGCTCGGTGTCGCGTGCGACCCGGCGCCACAGCATGCGCAGGTACTGCTCGTCGGCGACGGTCCCTGCCGCCACGGCCGCTGCCGCCTCCTCCCGTCCTGCCTGCACCGACCCGGGGCGCCCGCCGAGCAGATCTTCGAGGTCCTCCAGCTCGCACGCGTCGTAGAAGGCCCCGTAGACGTCGACCCGCGCCAGGTACTTGATGAGACGGGCGATGCCCTTGCCCCGCGCCTGCGCCAGCGGATCGGTCGTGCGGGGCACGATCACGTCGCGCAACTGCGCGAGGACGGCGTCGTACATCCAGTCGTGCTCACGCCGGGCTCGGGCCTGTAGTTCTTCGGCCGGCGTCAACTCGAGGCCCGTCGCCGTGGCCAGGGCCTCGAGCCACAGGCGGCGATGCAGCGCCGCGTAGATGAAGCCGTTGCCGGCGTCGCCACCCCCGCCTCCGTCAGCCCCGCCGCCAGATTCTCCGCCCGAGGCGTCCTCTGCACCGCGATCGGGCCGGTGCCCCATCACCTGGAGCTTCGTCTCGGCCATCACCTGGTAGTAGTGCACCCGGTCCTCGTCGATGGCGTTGCCGGAGAGCGCCTCGTACTCGCGGAGTCGAGCCGGGAAGTCGGTGAAGGGCTCCTGCGTGGCGCGCAACGACAGCCAGGCGATGTCGTCCATCGGGTCGCCGAGATGGGCCAGCTCCCAATCCACGACCGCCACGACCCGACCGTCCGCGTACATGAAGTTGCCTGGACCGGTGTCACCTTGGACGAGGACTGGCGTCCCGTCGTAGTGCGGAATGGTGCGGCGCAGCCACCCCAACGAGAAGACCAGAGCCGGATCCGGTGTGCCGCCGCGTGCCGCAAGGACGTGATCCCACTCGTCCAATTCCGCTCGTACCGCATCTCGTACTGCCTCGACGGGAGGAAAGGCTGGGAGATCGAGGCTGGTCACGTCGAGCGCGTGCAACGCCGCCAGCTTGGTCATGAAATCGCGAGCGGTCGCTTCCCGTTCTTCGGGATCGCGGATGCGTGAAAACCAGTTTTCGCCCACGAGCCGCTCGGAGACCATGGCCTGGTGCACGGGATGGACTCCGAGCACGCGTGGGACCGGGACGGCGGTGTCCTGGAGGGCGGCGTAGACGGTGGCCTCCCGGTGCAGGGTCCAGGGGTCCTTGGTGCGCGCGGGGTCGGAGCGGTCGTAGCGAAGGAAGCAGGGAATGGTCGAGCCGTCGGCGGCTTCGAGGTCGACGTACCAGGCCTCCTTGCGGGCGCCGCCGGGCTTGCGATCCGCCGCGAGCAGACGCCCGCCTCCGACTTCCTCGATCCAGGTGACGAGGTCATCGGGTAGCGACACCGCGTCACTCACGGTCGCGTCCACCGTCTCGCCGCTTAGACGATCCGGGTGTCGTGGTCCCCCCAGTACTGCTCGCGCAACACACCCTTGTAGAGCTTCCCGGTGGGCAGGCGGGGGAGCTCGTCAACGAAGTCGACGGTCCGCGGGCACTTGAAGTGCGCCAGGTGCTCGCGGCAGAAGGCGATCAGCGTCCGTTCCAACGCCTCGTCGCCCGTCACGCCCTCGACCGGCTGTACGACCGCCTTCACCTCCTCGCCGAGGTCGTCGTTGGGCACGCCGATCACGGCGGCGTCGAGCACGGACGGGTGCGTGACGAGCAGGTTCTCCGTCTCCTGCGGGTAGATGTTGACCCCGCCCGAGATGATCATGTGCGCCTTGCGGTCCGTCAGATAGAGATAGCCCTCCTCGTCGAGGTAGCCGACGTCGCCGACCGTGCTCGTCTTGCCGTCGTCGCGCCGCGATGACGCCGTCTGCTCGGGGTCGTTGAAGTATTCGAAGTCCGTCGCCCCGCCGAACCACACCGTCCCGGGCGTGCCGACCGGACAGGGGTGGCCGTCGTCGTCGAGGATCGTGATCTCGCTCAGCACGCCGCGGCCCACGCTGCCCTTGTGCGCCAGCCAGTCCGCCGACGCGATGAAGGTGGCGCCGTTGCCTTCCGTCGCCGCGTAGTACTCGATCAGGATGGGCCCGAACCACTCGATCATCTGCTCCTTGACGGGGACCGGGCACGGCGCCGCCGCGTGGATGATCACCTCGAGCGAGGACACGTCGGCTGCTGCCCGCACCTCTTCGGGCAGCTTGAGCATGCGGCTGAACATGGTCGGCACGACCTGCGAGTGGGTCACGCGGAAGCGGCCGACCAGATCGAGGTAGAGCGCCGGGTCGAACTGCTCCATCACGACCACCGTCGACTTCATGCGCAGCGCGATGGCGCAGCTCACCTGCGGCGCGGTGTGGTAGAGCGGCGCCGGCGACAGGTACACCATCCCCTCACGCAGGCCCCACAGCGCCGCGATCCCGGCGACCGCGATGCTCGTCTCGCCCGGGCGCAGGTCGTACATCGGCCGCAGGATCCCCTTCGGCCGTCCCGTCGTGCCCGACGAGTACATCATCGGCGCGCCCATCTGCTCGTCGGAGACGTGGTCCGTCGCGGCGGTGCCCACCGCCTCGTCCCACGACTCGAACGGACCGGCGGCGCCACTCCTTCCCACCATCACCCAGCGCTCGACGTTCGGACACAGCGCGGGAAGCTGCTCCGCCACTTCGGCCTTGGCGCCCGACGTCACGACGACACGCGACTGCGAGTCGTTGACGACGTAGGCGACCTCCTCGGCCGACAGGTACGAGTTGACCGGCGTGAAGTACAGCCCGGTGCGCTCGGCACCCGCCTCGGTCAAGAAGACGGCGGGGTCGTTCTCCATGAAGATCGCCATGTGGTCGCCCTTACGCAGGCCGGTGTCGCGCAACAGGTGCGCCACCTGGTTGGCCCCGGCCTCGTACTCGGCCCACGTCACCACCCGGCCCGAGGGCGCCATGATCAGCGCCGCCTCGTCCGGATGCTCCTCCGCCTGCTCAGCTGCGTACACCGTCACCCCCCTTCGTGCCGCGAAGACACGAGTACAGCACGTCGACCAGGCAGGCGCCCATGAGCGGCAGCGCCTGATTCTCCAGATGGTTGCGCACGAACGCGCAGCTGACGCCGGTGGCCGGGTCGGCAAAGCCGATCTGCCCGCCGGCACCCATGTGCCCGAACGCGCCGTCGCTCGGGCCGTGCATCGGCGGCACCCCGGGCACCAGCGCGGGGGGCTCGAGGGAGTACCCGACGGCCCAGCGCGTCGGCACCCCCATGACGGCGTCGCGGCCGCACACCTGCTCGACCGCGAAGCGCTCGATCGACGACCGCGACACCAGGTCCTCGCCGGCGGCCAGCGCCGCATAGACGCGGGCCAGCGCGCCCGCCGTCGCCGTCGCACCGAGCGCCCCGATCTCGGCATTGAGCACGACCGGCGTGTTCATGAAGTCGGCGAAGCGTGGCCGGCCCTCCTCGTCGGCGAAGAGGCTGCCGTGCACCCCGGCGAGCACCGAGCGCCCCGACTTCGACGCCGGGTCGATGGTGCGCAGGGCGCCCTCCCTGCCGGGCTTGACCGGGAATTCGATGACGGTGGCGACCGACGCCAGCGCCGGCGCCGGCGTCCCGATGGAGCAGGCGTCCGCCACGCCGAGTGGCTGTGCCACCGCCTCGTCGAAGAACACTCCCAGGCTTGATCCGCTGATGCGCCGCACCAGCTCTCCGACTAACCAGCCGAAGGTGACCCCGTGATAGCCGTGACGCGTCCCCGGCTCCCACGCCGGCGCGCCCGCCGCCACGCCCGCCGCGATGGTCTCGGTGTCGGCCCACCCGGTGCCGTCCCACGACAGCAGGTCGTCGGAGCCCGGGAGCCCGATGGCGCCGGACTGGTGGCTGAGCAGCTGGCGCACCGTGGTGCGCTCCTTGCCGAGGCGGCCGAACTCGGGCCAGTACCGCGTCGACCTCGGCGTCGAGGTCGAGCTCGCCGCGGTCCTCCAGGAGGTGCGCGCACAGCGTGCTCAGGCCCTTCGTCGACGACATGATGACGGCCCGAGTGTCGCGGTCCCACGCCCTGACGTCACCGTCGGCTCCCGCCGGACCCGTCCACACGTCGACGACGCACTCCCCGTCCACGTAGGCCGCAAAGGCGCCCCCGCCGTCACCCAGGCCCGCTCGGCGCTCCCGCTCGCCGACCACGACGGTGGCGCCGGCACCCAGCGTCGTGGCCACCGGTTCGAAGCCTGGCGCGACGTACCCCCCGACGTCGGTCACAGCGCGCGCAACGCCCTCTCGACGTCGGGCCACCACTCCTTGCGCCACCACGACGCATTGATCCGGTCGACGAGGCCGCCGTAGCGCGCGCCGACCTCGCCGGCCAGCTCCGAGGGGCGGCAGATGATGGTGAGCGTGTCGAGCACCTCGTCGTCGACGAGGCGGGCCATGTCGAGCCAGCGACCCTTCTTCGAGCACTCGTAGAGCTCGGTCTGCAGGTCCCCCCAGCCGTGCAGCTCGAGCACGGGCCGGTAGGCCGGGGTCGACGCGTAGTAGCCGACGTGGCGGCGCATGGCGTCGCGGGCCTTGTCCCACTGCGCGTCGTCCTCCACGACCGAGATGAACCCCGGGCACGTCACTTCGACATCGCCCCTCGTCCGTCCCGACGTCGCCAGGCCGCGCTCGAGCGCGGGCAGGATCACCTCGCGCAGATAACGCGCCGTGCAGATCCCGTGGGTGATGACGCCGTCGGCCACTTCTCCCGCCACCTCGTTCATGCGCGGCCCCACGGCGGCCAGGAACACCTGGGGCGGCCCGAACGTGTGGGGAGCCGGTGCGAAGACCGGCGTCATGAGGGTGTGCGTGTAGAACTCGCCCTCGAACGAGATCGGCGACGTGGTCACACCGCCGGCGTCGTTCCAGGCGTCCCAGATCGCCCGCAGCGCCAGCACGTACTCGCGCATGCGCGCCGCCGGATGGGACCACGTCATGCTGAAGCGCTTCTCGATGTGCCGTCGCACCTGCGACCCCAACCCCAGCAGGATCCGACCGCCGGAATACTCCTGCAGCTGGTTGGTCGTGTAGGCCAGGGACATCGGGTTGCGGGCGAAGGCGATCGCGACACCCGTGCCGAGCGACACCGTCGAGGAGTGCTCGGCGGCCAACGTCAGGGACAAGAAGGGGTCGTTGGTCGTCTCGGCCGCCCAGAGGCAGTCGAGGCCTGCCGCCTCGGCCTTGGCCACCCGCCCGGCCACTCTCGGGAGCTCGGCGCCCAGACCGCTGTCGATCTTCACGACCCCCCCGCTCTCGTCCCCGGCACTGTCGCCGTCGGAATCGCGGTCGGAATCGCCATCTTCGGTCGCCGCCGCACCGGTGCCGGCGTCGGGGCCGGCCCCTTCACTGCCGGTGTGTCCTCCGAGAGCGTGAGCGGGATGCCGACCTGCACGAAGCGTCCGGCCGCCGGGTGCGCGTAGTGCCGCAACAGCCCGCGCGCCATGACATGGGGGTCGTCGGGGATGGCCGACGGATGCACACTCGGCGAGGCCGGCACGCCCGCCTCACGCAGACGCGCCAACGCCTCTGACGACGTCAGCCCTCCGATGGCCTCGGCGACCACCGACTCGGTCAATGGACTCGTGTCCGAGCCCGACACCTTGCCGAGGCCCGCCCTGTGCGCATCGGTCACGCAGCACACCGCCACCCACCCGTCGACAGACCGGTACAGATGGCGTTCCGCCGAAGGACCGCGACCGTCCTCGCCGACCAGATCGCCCACCTCTCCGCACAGGCCCAGCGCCGCAACGTCCTCAGACTGGTAGAGCGTCGCCGTCATGGCCAACGAGGCGTCAACGGTCGTGACCGGAACGCCACGGGCGCGGCCCAACAGCGCGCACACGATGCCCGCTGCCAGCAGCAGGCCCGTCCCGTAGTCGTTCACGACCACGTTCCCCGGCACCGGCCGCGTGCCGCCGCCCTGGGTCATCTCCATCCCCGTCGCCGCCTGCACCACGTAGTCGAACGTCGGCCGGGTCGCCAGCGGTCCGGTCGCGCCGAACCCCTTCGCCCTGGCGTACACGAGCCCCGGGTTCACCGCCCGCAACGCCGCCTCGTCGAGCCCGAGCCGCTCCCATGCGCCCGCCATCGCGTTCTCGACGACGACGTCGGACGCGGCCACGAGGTCGAACAGCCGCGCCCGGTCCTCGGGCGTCTTGAGATCGAGGACGAGCCCCCGCTTCGACCGATTGCCGTCGACATAGATATTGGGCAGCACCGGCATCATCTGGAACCCGCCCTCGCCCCCCGGTGGCTCCACCTTCACGACCTCGGCCCCGAGCTCGGCCAACAGGCGCGACGCCAGCGGACCGGCCCAGAAGTTCGACAGGTCCACGATGCGGTGTCCACCGAGTGCGCCCTGCTCCCCACCGTGCCGGCGGCCGGACCTGCCGCGCGCCGGAATCCGCGTCGACACCGATGCGCACGGGAGGGCGCACGACCGGCGCCGATCCCAGTGCCGGATCGTCGGACTCGACGAAGAGCTCGTTGGCCCGCGCCTGGTCGTGGCCGATCCACTCGGCCAGGGTGTTGCATTTGGCGACGGCGGCGGGCGTGCCGCGGAGAGCCGCCTCCCACTCGTCCGCCGTCTTGCTCGCGAAGCGCTCGGTGAACTCGGCCAGCTTGGCGCGGTTCCAGTCTCTGTCCGAGAGGCGCGACAGTCCCTCCGGCGTGCCGTAGTCGAGACCCCCGTCGTCGACCCCGACGAGTCGACACAGCTCGCGCCACCGTTCGGTGCCACTGAGGTTCACCATGACGCCGCGCCCGTCGGCTGTCTCGTAGATCCGCAGGATCACCGAGTTCCTCTGCCGCACGATCCGGGGTGGCCGTCCCTCCCGGTGGAAGATCGGCGCGGCGTTGAGGAAGAGCAGCCCGTCGAGCAGCGACGTCTCGACGTGTTGTCCGTACCCGGTCGACTCGCGCTTGATGAGCGCCGCCGCGGTGCCCAGGACGGCCAACAGCGCCGCGGCGACGCTCGCCGCCGGGAAAGGGAGCCAGATCGGTTCGTCCCCGGTGAACAGTCCCTGCTGTGCTCCGCCGCGGGCGTGCACCAGGGGCTCCCATCCCGGATCGTCCCGGGCCGGTCCGCCCGCGCCCCACGCGGAGATCGAGCACGTCACGAGGCGGGGTCGCTGCGCCTGCAGCGTGTGTGCGCCGAGGCCCAACCGCTCCAGTGCGCCGGGCCGCAGGTTCTCCACTAGCAGGTCTGCCTCATCGATCAATCGGAGGGCCTCGTCCCGTCCCGCGCGGCTGGCGAGGTCCAACTCGACGGACTGTTTGCCCCGGTTCCACGCGGCGAACCGCGCCGCGTCGGCGCGCAGGGGATCGCCCCCGGGGCGCTCGACCTTCACCACGTCGGCGCCCAGGTCGGCGAAGATTGTGGCGGCCAGGGGCGCCGCGACGTACTGGCCGATCTCGACGACGCGGAGGCCGCCGAGGACGCGGTCAGTGCCCATCTGAGGCACCTGCCGGAGACCCCGTCCCGTCGCCGAGATCGCCTGGCATGAGGTCTCCTTCTTGGTCACGGGGCAGGCCGAGGGCGCGCTCGGCAATGACGTTGCGCACGATCTCGTTGGTGCCGCCGCCGATCGAAGCGGACAGCGAGCTGAGCAGCTGGTTCGACCAGCGTCCCCCGCCCGGGTCGTCGGCCCTCCACGCGGTGGCGTCCATCCCCACGACCTCCACTGCCGCCAGGGCCGACTCCTGCACGAGTTGGGCCATGGCGAGCTTGAGCACCGAGGCCGTGGCGGCGTCGCCCCCGCCTGACTTCACCTTGGCCTGCTGGTAGGACGTGAGGTGGCGCAACACCATCTGGTGGATGCGCAGCTGGACCAGGCGGTCCCGCAGCCCGGGGCGGTCCGAGAGGTTGCGCCGCTCGGCCTCGGCCACGAGGGCCGAAAATCCGCCCTTGCCGCCGCCACCCGACCCCATGCCGCTCAGCGCCTGTCGTTCGAAGGCGAGGGTGGTGCGCGCGACGCGCCAGCCACCGTGCAGCGCTCCGACCACGTTCGCCACCGGCACCCGGACCCCGTCGAGGAACACCTCGTTGAAGTGCGCCTCGCCGGTGAGCTGGCGCAGCGGCCGGACCGTGATCCCGGGTGCGTGCATGTCGACGATGAGCATCGTGATGCCCTCGCGCTTCGGGCGTGCGGGATCGGTGCGGACGAGGCAGGCGGCGAAGTCGCTGTGCTGGGCACCTGACGTCCACACCTTCTGCCCGTCCAGCACGAACTCGTCGCCGTCGGCGCGTGCCCTGGTCTGCACGCTGGAGAGGTCGGAACCGGCGCCGGGCTCGCTGAACAGCTCGCACCACACGTGTTCGCCACGCAGCAGGGGAGGGATGAACGCGCGCTTCTGGTCGTCGCTCGCGTGCACCAGCAGCGTCGGGCCACACATGCCGAGGCCGATCTCGAGCGAGCGCGGTGGGATGTCGAACGCCCTGGCCTCTTCGTCGTAGATGCGCTGGTAGCGCCGCGGGAGCCCTCGCCCGCCGTAGTCGACGGGCCAGGTGATCCCGGCCAACCCCGCCTCGGCCAGCGCGCGCTGATAGGCGACGGCGCGCTCGAGGCCCGAGCCGCCGGCGAAGGGCCCCGCTCGGTCGGGCCGGGCCGGGCTGCCGCTCTTGAGGGACAGCGTGGCCGCCAGGAAGGCGACCACCTCCTGGCGGAACGCCTCTTCATCGGGACGGGTGGCGACCGCCGGGTCGTTCATGCGCGCACCACGTCTGCGGCGCGCGGGACGCCCACGGACATGAGCCCGCCGAGCACCATGTCCTTCATCACCCTTGCCAGCTGCTCGTGGTCCATGTCGGTCAGGGCGGTGATGGAACGGAGCATGCCGTCGACCATGGTCACCGCGGCCCGTGCCTCCTGGTCGCCCAAGCCCGGTTGGACCTCGCTCAGCAGATGGACCCACTCCGCCATGCGCACCCGCTCGATCCGGGCGACCCGCCGCCGCGCGTCGTCGTCGAGCGACCGGTACTCCTTGTTGAAGACGTCGCGCAGGTTCCCGTTTCGCAGCTGCAACGTGACGGCGGCCTCGATCAGGCGCTCCAGCGTGACCTCGGGCGGTGTGTCCTCGTTCAAGACCTCGTCGACCGTTCCCCGCCACACGATCGCCGCCTCTTCTATGAGGACGGAGAGCAGCTCGCCCTTCGAGGTGAAGTACCGGTAGATGGCCGGTCCGCTGACCCCGGCAGCCGCACCGATGTCGCTGAGGCTGGTCTCGCGGAAGCCCCGGTCCCGGAACAGTTCGGCGGCGGCCGTCATGATCGCTTCGCGGGTCCGCTCACCCTTCGTCTGCCGTGCGGCGCCTTCGGAGGTCATGTGGCCACGGATGTTAGCCATCTCTCACAAATAGGGGTCCCTGTCACGTTGACGAGGCCTATTCCTCCTGCTTAAATGTTAATGAGCATTAACAAAGAGCGCAATACAAAGCGCACAAGGTGCACGGGGAGGGAGGCCATGGAATTCGGCTTGTTCATGGAGCTGTCGGTGCCACGACCATGGACGCCCGACTCCGAGCGCCAGGTGTACGAGAACGCGCTCGAGCAGGTCCGCCTGGCCGACGAGCTGGGCTTCGACTACGTCTGGGCCGTCGAGCACCACTTCTTAGAGGAGTACTCGCACTGTTCGGCACCCGACGTCTTCCTTTCCGCCGCGGCCACGATGACCAAGCGCATCCGGATCGGGCACGGCGTCGTGGCCTGTGTGCCGCAGTACCAGAGCCCGATAAGAGTGGCCGAGCGAGCGGCGGTCCTCGACATCATCTCGGGTGGACGCCTGGAGCTGGGGACCGGTCGGTCGGCGACCTGGCCTGAGTTGAGCGGTTTCGGGGCGAACCCCGACGACACCAAGAAGACATGGGACGAGTTCGTCCGCGTGATCCCGAAGATGTGGACCCAGGAGCGCTTCGCCTGGAACGGGCGGATGTTCTCCATGCCCGAGCGGGCCGTGCTGCCCAAGCCGATCCAGAAACCACATCCGCCGATGTGGGTGGCGGTCACGTCACCGGGCACCGAGATCGACGCCGCGGACCGCGGTCTGGGCTGCCTCGGGCTCTCCCCCGGTGGATTCGAGGACTCGGAGAAGAAGGTCGCGAACTACCGCCGGCACATCGCCTCGTGCGACCCCGTTGGTTCCTTCGTCAACGACAAGGTGCTGACCGTCAACTTCTTGTCGTGTTGTGAGGACGGTGATCGCGGCCGGCGCAACGGGCTCAAGATCGCCTCGATGTTCTCGTACATGGCGGCGCAGCTCCTCTCGGCGAAGGAGGTGCTGCCGACGCACTCCTATCCTTCCGAGGGCCTGTTGCCCGCGTTGCGGCGGGAGTCGGGCAGTCCGGGCGACGCTGCCAAGTCCTTCAAGGGCGTGACCATGGGGACACCGGACGACGTCGCCGACGCCATCACGGCGTGGGAGAACGTCGGGTTCGACGGGATCAACTTCATCCACCAGTTCATGGAGGTCGTGCCCCAGCAGTACGTCCTCGATTCCATGCGCCTCTTCGCCGAGGAGGTCATGCCACGGTTCAAGACGGGAGCGCCGAAGGGGACGAGCTCGTCGCGGCCGGTGGCAACGGCGGGGGCGGCCTGATGCCGCTCGCCGGCTCCCTGGACATCCGCCCGCTGGTGGAGGGTGCGCCCGAGGTGGTGCTGGAGGACCGCGAGTTGAAGGTCGACGACGTCGACATCCTCCAGGTCCTCTACGAGGTGCGGGTCGACGACCGCGAGGCGCTGGTGCCACCCGCGCTGAACCCGACGATCCCACCCGTCATCAGCTTCCTCGTCTACCGGGCGAAGGACAGCTCCTTCGGGCCCTTCGCGCTGGCCCAGCTCCGCTTGACCGCGCGCTCGGGCGTGCGCCCCCGCGCCTATCTGATTTCGGCGCGCTGTGACAATGCCGCCCTCTCAGAGGTCTTGGCCGGGTCGTGGGGGTTCCGCATCGCCCCGGGCGTCATCAGCTTGCGCCGGTTCCACGACCGGGTTGACTGCACCGTGCGCGACGCTCGAGGCGACCAGCGTTCGACGGGTCGCGGGCCCGGCCGCGAGATCCTCTCGGTGTCGGTGGTCGACCCGGTACCGGTGACAGGGCACGACGTGCAGTACCCGCCGGGGATGCACCTGGCCCGGGTGCGCCGTGACGGCGTCCTCGTGCCGCGCATCGTGCAGGTCGACTCCGAGTACGAGTTCCGGCGGGCTGATCGTGGCCGCCCCGAGCTCAGTTGTTTCGACCCCGCCGCGTGGGGCGACGAGCGCCTGATCCCCGACCTGGCCGTGTCCGCCAGCTTCTCTGCGTGCGACATGACCATCGCCAATGTGCGTTACATCTGCAATCCGGACATCCCTGCAGCCGAAGGGACGGAGAAGGTCTCCGAGAGGTGAGCATGCGTCGGCCGGGTCCTTCGGCTCTGCCGTCGGTGGTTTCGTATCCTTCGCCCTGGTGACGACTGATCCAGACATCGCCGACGAAGGACTCCACCCAGCGGGTGACGACCCGGACTGGCAGGAGAGCGCGTACCTGGCCTGGCGAGACCCAGCCGTCGGCTTGGGCGGCAACCATCGCATCGGCAACGAGCTCACCCGCGGCACGGCCAATCTGTGGTGCGGCGTGTATGCGGACGACGGCACACGCTTCCGCCACAACGGCGAGGGACTCGAGCTGGCCCGACTGGAGGAGCGTGGGCTGTCTGCGGGGCCACAGCGCCTCTTCCACGACGGGAAGCGGTTGCGCTTCGTGCTCGACGGCGAGGGATGTCGAGCCGATCTCGAGATCACCGATGTGGGGGTGCGCTCCTACGCCAACGCGCAGACCTTCACCGGGACCTCAGGGAGTGCCGGGACCATCTTCTCCAACAACTTCCATGTCTTCTGCCGGGTACGGGGCACGGTGGAGCTCGACGGCACGTCGGCGAAGGTCGACGCTCCTGGCTGGCGCGATCACTCGTGGGGCGCGCGTCGCTGGGGCAGCTTCGTCTCGAGCCGCAGCTTCGGGGGCGAGCACGGCCGTGACGCCGACGCGTTGCAATTCCGCTTCGCCTCCATGGTGGGAACCAACGGCAGCTTCTTCCGCGTTGGCGCGCTGACACGCGGTGGGGAGCGCGTCCCGGTGGCCAGCGCCGAGATGCGGGTGCACGTCGACGATGATTCGGTGCGCTGCCCGGGAGCCGAGGTGCGCTACCGGCTCGACGACGGCCGCATCACGACCGTGCGCATCGAGACCATCGGCGGGATGGTCGGTGCGACCGCGCAGCGCTACGGCTGGGAGTCGGTCGGCGACGTGACGGTCGACGGGGTCCCCGGGGGCTGGGGTTTCCTCGAGACCAACCTCAACGCGCGCAACGGGCAGGATCCACCCGCCTATGTCCTGTCCGACGCGTTGACCAACGGCGTCGTCCGGCGAGGTTCGGACACGACGTCGTCGTGAGGCAACCGGCCGAGGACCGGGCGGCCTACTACCGCCAGCTGCGCGCCACGGTTGCCGGCACGTTCCTCCCCGAGCTCACGAGCCCGACGGCCATCGATGCGGCCGCATTGGTGGACCGGATCCTGGCCGAGTTCATCGTCGAGGAAGAGTGGAGCGACGCGCTCGAGTCAGGAGTTCGGTGCCGAGTTCGCCGCCCTGTTCGACAGCGCCACGGCGAACCCAGCGCCGATCACGGCGGCCCGCTTCCACGACCTGCGCGGACAGGCCGCCGAGATCGTCGCCGTCGAGGCGAGCAGCGACGACGCCTCGCAGCGCGCGCGCTGCCGCCAACTCGTCGACGTCGAGCGCCGATACCTCGAACGGGTCGACGAGCTCAGGCGCGGCGTGCTGGCCGAACTCCCCGACGCCGTCAAAGGATCGCCGGCCTCCGACGACTGCTCCATGAGCCCGGCAGAGCTGACCGCGTACCTGCGGTCCCGGCTGCCCGGGTCGCCCGGGGTGACGGTGACCGCCATGCAGCTCGTCCCCGGTGGGCGCTCCAAGGAGACCATTCTGGTCAACGTCACGGGGACGACCGAGCTCCCGCCCGACATCATCGTGCGGAAAGACCGCCCTGTCGGCGTCCTCGAGACGCGCGCGGCCGACGAGTTCGCCGTCCTGCGGGCCGTGCACGCCTGCGGCGGACCGGTGCCCGAGCCGTTCTTTGCCGGCGAGGTCCCGAGCGGGACCCTCGAGGGAGGTCGCGCGGACGACGTCGGCGACGAAGAGGGAACCGCGACCTTGCTCGTGATGGCCAAGGTGCCCGGGACGAAGGCGGGCGAGTACTTCCCCGATCTCGCCGCGCCGACCGCGCACCGGCGCGAGATCGGCCAACAGCTGGCCGAGGCTCTGGCCCGGGTGCATTCGGTCCCACTCGAGGACCTGGCGGCGACCGGCCTCGACCTCGCCGCGACGGTCACCGAAGCCTCGCTGCGCGCGGCGGTCGAGGGAATGGCGGCGCGAATCGGATCGCTGAGCGGGCCGCCCATCGTCGCCGTCCCCCTGGCGCGTCAGTGGTTGCTCGACCACGTGCACGACGTCGTGCCGGCCGGACGGCTCTGCCTCCTCCAAGGCGACGTCGGCTTGCACAACCTGCTCGTCGAAGACGGGTGCGTCACCGCATTGGTCGACTGGGAGGCGTCAACGATCGGGCCGCCCGCCCGCGAGCTCGCCGCGGCGTGGCCGGCCGCGACCGCGTTGCTCGCGTGGGGCGAATTCGTCGACGCGTACCTCGCCGCCGGCGGGCCGCCGGAGGCGACGCAACCGGACGCGGTCGCCTTTTACCGTGTCTTCTTCGCGCTCGGCGCGTGCATGTCGTCGCGCACCGGCGGCGACCTGTTCCGCAGCGGCGCCAAGCGCGACCTGGTGACCGCACACTCGGGGCTCGACGCCCACTTCCGGGCGCAACGCAACCTGGCCCGCGCGCTCGAAGAGGTTCTCGGCCGGGAGTGACCGCGGCAGGGCTCGACGGACCTCTCCGCACGCACGGACCGACGTCCACTCTGCGAGACACAGGCCCCGTCGGGCACCGTTTCTCCTCGCCCGGGCGGAAAATTCCCTGCAAGGTGAGGCTGACGATTTATTGCGGAAACGTTGCGGTACGTTGCCAGCGGGATGACGTCTATCCCACGCTCACACCGGGGGGTCCTACGGGGGTGGGCAATACAGGGGAGCTGAGTAGGGGACATTGTCGGCTCCCCCAGAACGGCGTACGGAGCGGCAATTCCACGCGGGATAGCCGCTCCTGCGCCGCGTCCGGGCAGCGGCGGTCGCACAAAACAGGGACCTCATTGCCGCGGCCCCGCCGGCCGCATTCCAGCGTTCTTTAACCCGCCCTGCCAGCTATTTCTTGAAATGTTGCGGTATGTTGACGATGGGAATGGGCAAACGGTACACTCTTTTCGACCACGGAATCCGGGGGGCTTGTTGCGGTCGGATCGAGCACGGTTGCCGCCCCTGATCCCCAAGGAGGAAACAGTGCTCACTACAGGTGCGATGAGGCGGTCGGGCAAGAAGCGGGTGGGAAGAGTCGTGCTGTCCGGTGTGCTCAGTGCCGGGGTCGTCACGGCTGCGATTGTGTCGACAGCGGTCGGCATCGCCGGAGCGAGCAGCGGCAACAGCGGGAGTGGATCCGGCAAGGCGACCGGCTCGCCCGTCACCATCGGCATCATCACCGACGCCGGCGGCGCCGGTGGCATCGGTACCGGCCCGCTCGTCGAGCAGGGGGCCAAGGCCGCCACCGAGTACCTGGACGCCGACCTCGGGGGTCTCGAGGGCCACAAGGTCAACCTGTACATCTGCGAGAACCAGAACACGCCCGCGGGCGGCCAGACGTGCGCCAACGACATGGTGCAGCATGGCGTCGTCGCCGTCGTCGAGCCCTTCACCGGTCAGGGCCAGACCGAGGTCCCGACGATCGTCGGTGCGGGAATCCCCTACATCACGATCTCGGGCGCATCGACTGCCGAGCTGACGTCGGCCGGCGCCTTCGACATCGAGGGCGGATTCCCCGCCTACCTCGGCGCCATGGCGCTCAGTGCGAAGCAGCACGGATTGAAGAAGGTTGCTTTCCTCGTGGAGAACGTGCCCGCAGCCATCCAGGGCGCCCAGGAGCTCGGTGGCATCGTCTACAAGGCGGCGGGCGTTGGCTACACCGTCATCCCGGTGAACCCCGGCACGGCGGACATCAGCCCGCAGATGCAATCCGCGGTCTCCGGCGGCGCGCAGGCCGTCGGGATGGTCGGGGACGTGACGCTGTGCAGCTCGTTCCTGCAGGCGTACAACACACTCGGGCTGAAGCTGCCGAAGTACGTCCTGTCGACCTGCCAGGACCCGAGCATCCTCGACTCGGCCACCCTCGACAAGGCCCTCGCCGGTTCTTACATCACCACGACGACGCAGTCGTCCAAGGCCGACGACGCCGAGTACGCCGCGATCATCAAGAAGTTCGACCCGAAGGCGAGCACGAACCCAAACATCAGCAGCAATCAGGCCGATGGCGTGGCGCCCGTACTGACGTTGGCGGCGATCATGAAGGGTTCGACAGACCCGGTCACCGCGGCAGGCATCAAGGAGCGGACGGCGACGGCGACGGACGTCACGATCCCGCTGTCGGGCGGCCTCAAGTTCAGCTGCAACGGCACGGCCATTCCCCTTCTGAAGAACGTCTGCTCGTCGGCTGCGGCCATCGGCGTGATCCAGGCCGGCAAGACCGGCAAGATCACCCACATCACGGTGTACAACCCGACGCCGCTGTTCTAGCCGCGCCTCCCCTCGGCCGGCCCCCCCGGCCACCAACGCTTCCGCTGCTGCGGGGTGACACCTCGACCGAGGCGTCGCCTCCGCAGCGGGTCTGCGGTAGAGCGTCCGAGGAGTAGCAAGGCCTTCGACTGCGATACTCGCCGCGTGCAGCTGACGACAGAGCAGTGCTGGCAGCGCCTGCGCGCCAGCGAGCACGGCGTTCTGTGCACGAGCAACGCAAAAGGAACCATTGATGCCGTTCCCGTGTGCTTTGCCGCGATGGGCGAGGTGATCGCGTCGCCCATCGACCAGGTCAAGGCCAAGACCACCACGGAACTCGGCCGGATCAGGAACCTCGAGCGTGACCCGAGGGCGACGCTGCTGTGCGAGCGTTGGGACTCCCACGATTGGTCGCAGCTCTGGTGGGTCCGGGTCGGCCTCGTCCGCCGCTCGGGTCACGACGTGTCGATCAAGCTCGTTGACCAGTGTGCGCGGGCGCTCCGAGAGAAGTATTCCCAGTATCGCGACACCGAGTTCGCCGAGGTCATCCTCTTCGACGTGCAGCGCCTGACGGGCTGGTCGGCGGGCGAGCCGGCTGTGGCTGGCTGACTCGGGACAACCAGTCGATGCAACAGAGTCGACTCGGCCCGAGGGACCGGCGCGTCATCTCGTCGCGATGGAACCGCTCATGTAGGCCGCCTCCACCGCGCTGGTGTCGTCGCGGAATTCGTCTGCGTGACCCGACAGGGCGACGCTCCCGTGTACCAGCACCATGGCCTCGTCCGCCACCTCGAGCGCGAGCTGTATGTGCTGCTCCACCATGATCACCGAGGCACCGTGCTCGTCCGCCACACCCCGGATGATGGGCATCAGGGACTCCACCACCACCGGCGCCAGTCCCATGGACATTTCGTCGATCAGCAGCAGCTTCGGGGATTGCACCAGCGCGCGGGCGATGGCCAACATCTGCTGCTCGCCACCGGACAAGTCGGCCACCCTGAGCTTCTCGCGCCGCTGCAAGGCAGGGAACAGCGCCAGCACGGAGCCAATGTCGACGCCACGCACCGCCGCGAGCTTCAGGTTCTGGACCGGCGTCAGTTGCGTGAACAGCGCACGGAAATCCGGGATGAGGACCAAGCCGGCCCGGTTCATGCGGCGCGGCGAAGCACCCTTGACCGGTTGACCGTTGAGGGTGATCGAGCCCGCTCGCGGGGGAAGGAACCCGGCCAGGGTCATCAACAGCGTGGTCTTTCCCGCGCCGTTGGGACCGAGGATGGTGAGGACGGTCTTCGGCGGGAGCGAGAACGAGATGTCGCGGGCCACCGTCAGTTTGCCGTAGCCGACGTCGAGGCCGCGGCACTCCAGCACGGGTGGGGCGGCGTCCGGCCCGTTGACCGATGGGGTCGTCGTGACGGCGAGGTCGCTCACGTCGCCACCAGGCGCTGGTGTGTCGCCCCCAGGTACGCCGTCGACACCTGTTCGTTCGTCCGGATCTCGTCGGGCGTTCCCGCTGCGATCAGCCCACCGAAGTCGAGAACCTTGATCGTGTCGCACAGGTTCAGCACCAAACTCATGTCGTGGTCGACCAGCAAGATGGTCACTCCGCTGTCGCGCACGTCACGCAGCCGGTCCGCCAGCCACAGGCTCTCGGTGCTGTCGAGGCCGGCGGCCGGTTCGTCGAGCAGCAGGAGGCGCGGCTCACCCGCCAATGCCCGCGCCACCGACACGAGCTGGCGCTGCCCCTGGGACAGCATGGAGACCTGCAGGTCGCGCATCTCGGCGAGCCCGAGCTCGTCGAGGATCCGGTTCAGCGCCTGCGGGTCGTGCGCCGTGGCCCGGTGCTGTCCCACCTGAACGTTCTCCTCGACGGTGAGGTCGTCCGACACACCGGCCAGCTGGAACGTGCGGGCCAGCCCAAGGGTGGCCCGGCGGTGAGGCGCCAACCTCTCGACGTCCTGGCCGTCGAACAAGACCGATCCCGAACATCCGTGGAAACCGCACAACGCGTCGATCGTCGTCGTCTTGCCTGCGCCGTTCGGCCCGATCAACCCGACGATCTCACCCTCCTCGACGCCGAAGCTGACCTTGTCCACGGCGACCACGCCGCCGTAGCGGACGGTGAGGTCCTGCACGTCGAGCAGCGGCCCGGTCCGGCCTTTTACCGGGGTCACGGTGTGGCCGTTGCTCGTGATTCCGCCACCGGTCGCGACCAGTTCGCCGGCTTCTGCCGAGACAGATGCGAGCAGGGGTGTCGGCTCGCTCACGTGCGTGTCCTTCGTGGTGCGCGAAGAGGGCACGAGCGCCCCTTCGGGCCGGGCCATGACCCCTCGCACGCGTTGCTGCTCGAGGGCGAGGTGAATCGGGCCGACGATTCCCTCGGGGTTGAAGATGACGGTGAGGATGACGCCGATGCCGGCGACGACCCCATACCAGTTGTCGACCCCGCCTTGGCCGACGTTCGACGAGATCACCGCCACCAAGATGCCGCCCGAGGTGATCAGTCCGGCCAGGATGCCGCCGCTCACCGATGTGATGCCGGCCACCACCACGACCGAGAAGAGCACAAGGCCCAAGAACGCGTCGAAATCTTGGAACGTCACGTTGCCCAACTGGTACGCCAGCAGGGAGCCACCCAGACCGGCGATGAACGCCGCAAGGGCGAATCCGATCAGCTTGACGCGCACGACGTTGATCCCTGCCGCGGCGGCAGAGCGCTCGTCGGCCCGCACGGCCAGCATGGACGTCCCCAACCGGCTGGTGCGCAGCCAGCTGATGCCCAACGCGACCAGGGTGAGCACGACAAGACACATGATCCCGAAGGCCGGACGCGGGAAGTCGCGACCCGATCCGATGCCGAGGTTCATCCCGAACAGCGTGGGCGTCGGGATGGCCAACCCGCTCGCGCCGCCGTCGATGGAGTTGTTGTTGAACCAGATGGCCTCGACGCCTGCCGCGAAGGTCAGCGTCACGACGGCGAGCATGAGGCCGCGCACGCGCAACGCCGGGACGCCGATGATCACCCCTGCTCCGGCGGCAACCAGCGCGGCGAGGATGGGCGCGATCGGGAAGGGGATGCCCCACGAGTGGGCGAAGGTGCTCAAGATGTAGGCCGAGACGCCGGCGAAGGTCAACTGGGCGAGCGAGATCTGCCCGGTGTACCCGGTGACCACGACCAGCGACAACGTGATCACCCCGATGATGAAGCTCGTGTACAACCCGGCGCGGTCGTTCCCCGAAAAGAGGTAGATGGCCAACAGTCCTGCGCCGAACCCGACGACCGCCGTGGGGATGCGCCAGTGCGGGCGGGGCGCCCGGCCCAGGGTCACCTGGGTCAGCGTTCCGCGGCTCGGCATCACCTGTCCCCGGAAGGCGAGCACGACCAGCACGAGGACCAGGGGCACGAGCTCGCCCGCGCCGGCGGGGAACCCGGGGTGAACCCCGTTGACGTAGACCGACAGCGATTCCAGTGCCCCGATGCCCAGGCCGGCGGTGATGGCCCAGCCGAGGGAGTGGAAGCGCCCGACGACGGCCGCGGCGAGCGCCGGGACGATGAACAGGGTGTAGGTACCCGGCTCGAGCGGCACCAGCGGCGCGATGAGCACACCGGCGATGCCGCACACGACGAAGCTGATCACCCAGTTGACGAGCGCGATGCGGTCCGGCGAGAGACCGCTCACCAGCGCGCCGACCTCTGTCTCGGCCGAGGCCCGCGTGGCGAGGCCGAAGCGGGTGAAGCGGAAGAGCACCGTCAGGACGATGCCGAGTCCGATGATCGTGGCGGCCAGCCACAGCCGGTCGGTCGAGATGTTGATGCCGAGGAAGTCGACGTGGTTCTGCGGGAAGATCGGGTTGACCAGCACGACGTCGGTGCCGACCTGGTAGGTCACGACGGCGGTCAACAGGCCCATGAGGCCGATGGAGGCGACCGCCTTGGCCACAGGCCGGTGGTTGCGCAGCGGCCGGAAGATCAAGAGATAGGCCAGGGCGCCCAGTACCGGCCTGAATCAAGAGAGTCACGAGCAATGCGGGCCAGAACCCCCAGGCAGAGCCCACGCTCACCGTCGGTCCGAGCCCCGGGATCGGGATGAGGAGCTGGCCGTTGCGCAGGAGTGAGTACGTGTAGGCCGCGTAGAGCGCCTGCGCGCCCGTGGCGAAGTTGAGCACCCCCGACGAGCGGTAGGTGACGACGAGGGCCACGGCGAGTGCGGCGAAGACGCCGCCGTTGCCGAGGCCGAGGAGGAGGAACTCGCCGTAGATGCTCACGGGGCCGACTTCAGCCAGGGTCGGAGCCGGGCGCGGAGCCGGCTCAGGGTGCGCGTCGGGTTCGGCCGCCTTCCCTCACGGGCCTCCCCCAGGAAACATGGCACGTATTGAGGATACTCAAATCGGCGAGCCCACGCACGTACATGCAGCGACTTCGACGAAAGGGACGGGACCTCTACGGAGAGGGAACGGAGACCTGGGCTCCTCCGCGGCCACTACGTCTTCGTCCAGGCGGGCCGAGCCGGAGCACTTGCACCAGCCAGGATTTCACCGGGCCTCTAGCCCGCCACCCGCCCGTTTTCCCCGCTGGACTCGGAGAGCTCGTCGCGCAGCACCCGCCGCAACAGCTTCCCCGTCGGGGAGTAGGGGAGCTCGTCGCGGAAGTCGACGACGGCGGGCATCTTGGTGGAGCGCAGCCGCTCTCGGACCCAGCTCTGCAGCTCGGCCTCGTCCGCCGACTGCCCGGCGTGCAGCACCACCACTGCGCCGACTGCCTCGCCCCACTCGGCGTCGGGCACCCCGATCACCGCGGCCTCCGCCACGGCGGGATGCAGCATGAGGACCTCTTCGATCTCCCCGGGCGAGAGGTTCTCGGAGCCCCGCACGATCACGTCGTCCAGGCGGCCGTCGACGTAGAGGAAGCCGTCGGCGTCGAACCAGCCGGCGTCGCGGGTGCGGAACCACCCGTCCTCGGTCAAGACGGAGCGCCCGACGTACTCGCCGGCCACCTGCTCGCCGCGCACCCAGATCTCGCCCTTCTCCCCTGGCGCCACGACCCCGTCGTCCTCGCCGCGCACCTCCACCTCCAGCGACGGCAGCGGGCGTCCGACCGAGCCCAGGCGCGCCCGCACGGCGGGGTCGTCCGAGGCGAACGCCTCACGGTGCTCGTCGGGGGTGAGCATGGCAATGGTCGACGACGTCTCGGTGAGGCCGTAGGCGTTGACGAGGTCGACGTGGGGCATGTCGCGCAGGGTGCGCTCGACCAGCTCGAGCGGCATGCGCCCGCCGCCGTAGGAGAGGTGGCGCAGCGAGTCGAGCTTGACCCCGGCCGACTCGGCCGCATCGAGGATCCGGCCCAGCATGGTGGGGACGACCATGGCGTGGGTGATGTGCTCCTCGACGGTCAGGCGGACCCACTCGGCGGCGTCGAAGGACGGCTGGTACATGATGCGGCGCCCGGCGTAGAGCGAGCTCAGCACGGCTGCCACGCCGGCGATGTGGTACGGCGGCACGCAGATCAGCTGGGCCTCGTCGGGCGCGCAGCCGAGGAACTCGACCGAGGTGATGATGTAGGAGACGAGATGCCGGTGCCGCAGCACGGCGGCCTTCGGCTCCGACGTGGTCCCGCTGGTGAAGAGCAGCACGCCCACGTCTTCGGGGTCGACGAAGGCGAACTCGTCCGTCCCGCCGACATCGCCAGCGCCATCCGAGGCGATCGCCGCCGCGAACTCGCCCTTCGTCACGATGTGCGTCGCCCCGCAGGCGCCGAGCCGCTCCACCTCGTCGTCGTCAGCGATCATCAAGCCACCGGCCACCCGGGCGACGATCCCGCCCAACTGCTCGTCCGGCGCTCGATAGTTGATCGGCGAGAACGGCACGCCCGCCATCGCCGCCCCGAACAGCGCGACCGGCAGGACCTCGGAGTTCAGACCGAAGTAGCCGACGACCTCGGCCCCGGTCCCGGCGATGAAGCGACCGGCCCGCTGCGAGCGCGCCAAGAGATCCGAGGCCGTGACCCCGCCGGCGTGCGAACCGAGCACGACGCGGTCGGGATCGCCCTCGGCCGCCATCTCGAGGAGCATGGCGATGTTCATGTGGCGACGTTCATGTGGCGACGTTTCGATGAACGGCGATGCACGCGTCTTAGTCCGAGGCGGGCAGCGGCTTGGCGCCCTTGACGGGAAGGATGGTCTCGCCCACCGAGATGGAGCCCGCGCCCGCCTTGACGCACAGGAGCTCGAGGCCGAGCTCATCGTCGGCGTAGCGCTTGCCCAGCAGGGCCCCAGCGTCGAACCCCGCCTCGATGCTCTGCGGCGTCGCCTCCGCGTCCGGCAGCAGGAACGGGTGCCCCCCGCAGCGCAGGTCGACGGGCTCGGCCGGCGCCTTGACGACCATGACCTCGCAGGCGTCGACTGCGCTCCGCAGCTTGAGCCCTGCCTTCAGTTGCAATCCCACCGCAGTCCTTCCTCGTTCTCGGGCACCCTCGTTGCCCCCGGTCCGCCGCCCCTGACCGCCAGGGTCGGGGAGGCGGGGACCCATTCTGCCGCCGCGCTCGGTCGTGGCGCACACTGGGGACGGATCTGCCAGCTGCGAGGTTCGTGGAACTGGAAACTGTCCGCCACAGAACCGCAGTGTGATGTTGATCGAAAGTTGAGCGGCGAGCGATATGGCGGGCGTTTGTCTCGTGGAAGACTCCATGAGGGGGTTCCGCGGGTAGTCGGCGCGGGGGTGAGCGAGGAAGGCCGGTAGGCGATGGACCAGGCCCCGGGGTGGAGGACCGACCCCGAGAACGAGGCGGAGGAGCGGTACTGGGACGGTATCGCCTGGACCGACCGCGTCCGCCCTGCCGGCAAGGCCATCGTTCTGCACCTGCCCGAACACGTGCCCGAGCTGCAGCGTGCGCTGGCGGCGGCCACCGCCGACATCGATGTGGTGGAGGATCGCCTGTCGACGCTCTTCGATCGCACTGACCACGCCAACCGGACCAACGGGACCAACGGGACCAACGGGACCAACGGGACCAACGGGACTCACAGGACTCACAGGACGGACAGACCAGCCGGGCCGGGACGGAATGGTTCGCGCCCCAGTGCCAACCACCAACCCCTGGACGATTTCGACGTCGAGCTCTATCTCGACTTCGAGGTCGACGAGCCCGAGGACTTCACGATGAACGGTACGGCCGACTCGGCGGGGACCGCTCAGCGCAACGGGTTGGCGGAGGCGGACGAGGGCTTCGCCGATCTCGACGCCGCGTTGGCTGCCGAGGAGCCCGAGCACGACATCGAGGCAGCGCCGTCAGCCCCGATGCCTGCCCGGAAGAAGGGCCTGTTCCGCCGACGTACCTGAACCGACTGCCGACCGGTCAGTCGTCGCTCAGCCTCTTGAACAGGAATTGTGCCTCCTGTCGCGCGCCTGACCGAATCGCCAGGGCTTCTTCTGGCGAAGGGTGGCCTCTCACATTGTCCGTATATGTATCCTTCCAAAACAACCCCCAATTAACGAGGGATATCGAGATAAGCTTCGTTAAATAGGCCCAATTAACGAAGGCTACATATACAGGTCGAAACGCACATAGGTAGCGCTCCGCGGCCAAGAACAGACGACGCGGCTGAAAGCGCGAGAGAGTTACCGGCGACCTGTGGCACGATTTCGGGGCACGGGCGTCTGATTCAACCCGAGTAGCAGGAGCCTCACGTGAACCGGGAACCCGGCTGGTACACCGACCCTTACTTCCATAAGCGAGAGCGCTACTGGGACGGTACGTCCTGGGCCGATGAGGTGCGCGACCCGAAGACCGAGGAGCCGGGTCCTGGCGCGCCACCTGCGACCACCACCTCGCCGCCGGCTCCGCCGAGCGGCGCCGGCGCGGGCCGTCCGGCCGAGACGGCTTCCACCGCTGCCGTTGCCGCCGCGGCTGCGGCAGCAAGCGCCCGTGGCCGCCACAGCTCCCCCGACCCACCGACCGCCGCCTATCCCAAAGTCGACCCGCCGGCGGGGACCGTTGGGGCCCCGCCCGACGATCCCATGATCACCGGGGTCGTGCCCGCGCAAGCCGACGATCTCATGATCACCGGTGTCGTGCCCGCGCAACGCGACGCGCAGACCGAGGACTCGCTGACCGGCACCACGCCGGCCCAACCGTCTGCACCGCCACCGCCACCGCCACCACCACCGCCGCCGCCCCCGCCTGCGCCCCCGCCCCCGCCGCCCGCTCCCGTCGAGGGGCGGACCGTCAGCGGTTCGGTCCCGCCCACCCCACCCCCGGCGGCGAAGGACGAGACATCGCCGCCCGTGAAGATCTCGTCACGCCCGGTCAGCCCGCTGTCAGATCCCCTCACCACCATGACCGTGGCAGCCGCCGCCGAGGTAAAGGCGGATCACACTGCGCACCGGCGCTCGATGCTGGTCGTCGCGGCTGTGCTGGTCGTCCTGGTCATCGTGGCGGTCGGCGCCTATCTCGCCTTCGGCGCCAGCTCCAGCTCAGGGGCGAGCGAGCAAGTCGCCAACGCAGCGCACCAGACGCTGCAGAAGCATTCGGTGGACGTGACCTTCACCGTGAAGGTGGCGTCGTCGGGGTCGTCGGGCTCGTCGGGGTCATCTGCGCTCACCGGGACCGGCTCGTTGAACCTCACTTCTGACTCGGGCAACATGACGCTCACGCCCGTGGGCGGGGGATCAGAGGGGACCGAGCAGATGCTTTTCGTCGGGAAGACCGTCTACGTCAGCTTCTCGGGCGTCAGCGCGTTGGAGCCGGGCAAGCGGTGGATCTCGGCCGACCCGACCCAGCTCGGCTCGGCGACCTCGGCGATCGGTTCGGGTACGAGCGGCTTCGTCCAGCTCCTGGGCAACCCCGCGGCCAGCGTGCAACAGCTGGAGTCCTCGGGTGTCACGGTGACCTCGCTCGGCGCGTCGACCTTCGAGGGCACGCCAGTCGAGGGCTACCGGGTGGGGCTCAGCGGGTCCGCCAACAACGCCACGAACGGCGTCAGCTCGGGATCGCACGGGTCCGAGACCATCTACGTCACCTCCGCGCACCTGGTGCGGGCCATCGTTGTCCCCGTCACGGTGGACGGCAACGGCGCGAGCTTCCCCGAGACGCTGACCATGGTCTTCACCAACTACGGCACGCCGATCTCGGTGACGACGCCGCCCGCCTCCGAGGTCGTCAGCTTCAGCCAGTACGAATCGATCCAGAACGCGGCTCCGGGCGCGTGACACAGGGCGCCTGACCCAGGGCGGGTGACGCAGGGCGGGTGACGCCGCGACGAGTCCGGCGGGCGGGCGCGGCGGTCAGAGAGCGGCCGACTTGGCCCGGACCGCCTTGGCCAACGAGCCCCAGCGCTCGAACGTCGCCGGATCGCGCACGACGTCGGAACCGGTGAAGTAGCTGACGACGCGGGTGGCGATGCCGCCGTACTTGGCCACGATCTCGTCGGCGATGTCGTCCCAGGTGCCCGACGTCGTGAAGTGCACGAGGATGTCGTCGTCGATGACGGCCGCCATGCCGGCGATGTCGCCGGCCCGCTGGCGTTCCCGGATGCGCTCGGTCGTGCCCTCGCGGTCGAGCTGCTCGAAGATGAAGGCGTAGTTCGGCGTGGAGCCGTAGAAGGAGACCTGCACCCGCGCCATCTCGCGCCAGCGGGCGCGCTCCTCCTCGGTGTCGCCGACGCACAGGAAGGCCGGCACGATCACCTCGAGGTCGTCGACGCTGCGCCCCGAGCGCGCCGCGCCGGCGCTCAGCTCGGGCAGGACCGTCTCGGTGAGGTAGGTCGGGGTGTTGAGCGGGTGGATGTGCACGCCGTCGGCGACCTCGCCGGCCATGCGGAGCATCCAGGGGTTGACCGCCGCCACGTCGATGGGCGGGTCGTCGCACTCGATCGCGCCGGGCGCCCACATCGGCGGCAGCAAGGAGAGCGCGTAGAACTCGCCGTCGACGGCGAGTGGCTCGCCGGTGCGGAAGGACCGGAAGATGTCCTTCACGGTGAGGACGTACTCGCGCAGGCGCGGCCCGGGCGGGTCGAACTCGGCGCCGTAGCGGCGCAGGATGTGGGCGCGCACCTGGGCGCCCAGCCCGAGGCGGAAGCGTCCGTGGCTGGCCTCGGCCAGCTCCCACGCCGTCGACGCGGTGACCATGGGGCTGCGCGGGAAGGCCACGGCGATGCCGGTGAGGATGTCGATGTCGGCCGCCACGGCCAGCGCGCCGCAGGTGAGGTAGGCCGTGCGCCCGGCTTCGGTGACCACCAGCCCGGACAGTCCAGCTTCGGCGGCGCGCCGTCCGAGCTCACCGACCTGGCGCAGCGGCTGCGCGGGCAACATGGCGTCGAAGCACAGGCCGGCGTCGGGTGGCGTCGTCACCGTCGACGGATCGGCGTCATGCGGCCGAAGACACGGTCGGTCGCCCATCGCGCCGGGCCGGCACCCAGTCGTTGATGGTGGGGAAGTACTCCTCTGTGTGGTCGATCGTCCCGGCCGCCGCGTAGTGGAACACCATGGCGGCGCGGATGCCGTCCGATTCGTTGTCGGTCGAGCGGTGCATGAGGTGGCTGTCGAAGACGAGCAGGTCGCCCGGGTCCATGGGGACGGGCTCGGCGCCCGCCATGTCGTGGTCGACGATCTCGAAGTAGCCGTAGTTCGCGTTGGGGCGCCGATCCGGTACGTGCGTGTGCACCGGCTCGGCGTGCGACCCCGCCAACACGTGCAGGCAGCCGTTGACCAAGGTGGCCTCGGTCACCGCGAGCCACACACCCACCACCGGCCGGGCCGGCTCGAAGGGGAAATAGAAGGAGTCCTGGTGCCAGGGCTGGCCCCACGCGCCCGGCGTCTTGAAGATGAACTGCGACAAGAAGACGTCGATGTCGGGCGCGATCAGCTCCGACACGAGGTCCACCACCGCGCCCTCGTGCGCGAAGTCGGCGAAGACCGGGTCGCGGTGCAGCTTGAAGACCTTGGACACCCCGTCCTCGGGCTGGTCCACCGTCTGGCCGGCCAGGTTGGCCTCCTGGAGCACCTTGACGCCGAGCCGCTCGGCCAGCGCGGGGTCGCGCACCACCTCGGTCACGCGGGCCAACATGGCATCGCAGGTCTGCCGGGGCGCGAACGCGGCGATGCGGAAGAACCCGCGCTGCTCCCATGACGCCCGTTGGTCCGACGTCACCACTTTGCTCACCCGAGGGGCTCCGCCGGCGCGTCGGGCAGGTCGCCCGCCGGCCGCGGCCAGGCGATGGGGGTCACGTCGCTCGCGATCACCTCGCCCATGGCGATGCCGGCGCGCTCGACCGAGGGATGCGGGAAGCGGCCCTCGCCGCGCGTCGAGCCGTCGGCGAAGTAGATCACCGTGTGCACCCGGCGGACCGTACCGGTGGTGTTGGGTCTGGCCAAGTGGAAGGTCAGGCCGTGGTGGAAGGCGACCGAGCCGGGCGGGACCTCGACGAAGACCGGCTCGAGGCCCTCGAGCTCGTGTCGGGCCAGCGGATCGTCATCGCTCGGCGTGAAGATGTTGACGAACTCGCGCAGCCCGAGCCGGTGGCTGCCGGGGAGATAGCCCATGGCGCCGCTGGCCAGTGTGGAGCCGTCGAAGGGGATCCAGGCGGTGACCGTGTCGGTCTCGGCGATGGGCCAGTAGGGGTGGTCCTGGTGCGGGTCGGTCTCGCGCCCGCCCGCTTCCTTGTAGAGCGCCTGGTCGTGCCAGAGCCGCACCGCGTCGGTGCCGAGGAGGCGCGCCGCCGTCTCGCCGAGGGCGGGGTGGAAGCTGAGCGGGCGCACGCCCGCCGCGTCCTCCCAGAGGTTCTGGCACTGGACGAAGCTCTGCTCGTAGCGCGACTTCTCGGCCAGGCTCCGGGTGTCGTGCCGGCGGCGCGCCGCCACGGCCTCGTCGGCGGCGGCGCCGTAGCGGGCGAGCTCGTCGGCGTCGAGCAGGTCGGGTACGACCACGAAGCCGTCGCGGCGGAAGTCGTCGACGAGTTGCGGGCTCAGCGTGGTGACCGCCGTCATCACCGCTGCTCCTCGTGCGCCTCCCGCACCTCGCGGATGCGACCGACCAGCTCGTGCGCGCTCGGCGCCTCGATCCAGGGTGTCAGGTCGAAGTCGTAGTCGGCCGAGGGTTCTGGCCCCTGATCCAAGTAGTGCGGTTCCGACGCCATAAAGCGGCCCTGCATGTGGCGCACCTCGGTGACCACCTCGGCGTAGGGGAGGGGGCTCGCCGCCGCCGAGCCGAAGCCGAAGACGCGCTCGGACCCCGTGACCGCGATGGCCGCCGCCCGCCCGGCCAAGAACTCTCGATAGTCGTTGCGCTCGAGCTCTCCCGTATACGCGTCGAGGATGTGCAGGGCGCGGTCGAGCACGCTCTGGCCGAAGGCGTAGAAGACGTTGGGCGCCGGGAGGTCGCCCCAGACGCCCCACATCCACCAGCGCAGCGTGGGCGGCAACGCCGCCAGCGCGAGCTGGACGCCGCGCCCCACCGCCTCGTGCGCGTGGTGCACGTCGTGGGGCGACGGGGACACGACGATGGAGGCGCCGTGCTGCTCGACGACTGCGGGGAGCTCGTCGGCCACCCGGCGGGTGGCCAGGTCCAAATCGCCGTCCAGGTCGAGGTTGAGCGGTGGGTCCACGAAGACCGGGACGAAGCCCGCCCGACGCGCCGCCTCCTCCGCTTCGGTCCGCCGGCGCTCCCACTGTCCTTCGAAGCCGAGACTGGCGATAACGCTGACGATCGTCCAGCCCCGGTCCTGGAGGTGGAGGAGCGACGCGGGGCAACCGACGGCCTCGTCGTCGGGGTGGGGGGCGACATGGACCAAGGTGGGTGCCACAACCAGGGAGGTTATGTCCCCGCGTGGGTCCCGGGCGCAGGGGACTGCAACCCCGGTACGCTCGTTCGCCGCCGTCATCTCAGCTGAGTTGCGCGGCGGGTGCGCGAAGCCCGGGCGAGGGTGGACCGGGCAGGGGAGGGAGCCTCATGTTGCAGGTCGTGGGGGCGGGTGTGGGCCGGACGGGAACGCACTCGCTGAAGATCGCACTCGAACAGCTGCTCGGTGGGCCGTGTCACCACATGATCGAGGTGTTCGGCCATCCCGACGAGGTGCCGGTGTGGACCGACGCCATCGACGGGCGGCCCGTCGACTGGGCACAGCTCATGAAGGGCTACACGGCGCAGGTCGACTGGCCGGGAGCGAGCTTCTGGCCGGAGCTCGCGGCGGCCAACCCCGACGCGTTGGTGCTCCTCTCGGTGCGCGACCCGGACTCGTGGTACACGAGCTGTTCGAACACCATCTTCGCCGGGCTCGGCCAGGCGGTGGAGCAAGGCGACGAGTGGATGACGGCCATGACGCGGCTCTTCGGGGCTCGCTTCGACGACCACATCGGCGATCAGGCCGCCATGACGGCCGCCTTCGAGCGACACAACGAGCGGGTGCGCGAGACGATCCCGGCGGAGCGCCTGCTCGAGTGGACGACGGCGGACGGGTGGGAGCCGATCTGCGAGCGGCTCGGCGTGGCCGTGCCCGACGAGCCGTTCCCCAAGACCAATACGACGGCCGAGTTCAGGGCCATGATCGGGATGCCCTACCTCGGGACGTAGTCCGAGCGGCCCGCCCGCACGCCATAGAACACTCTTTACAGATTACTCTGAATAGAATACTATGACCCGCGTGCCTCGCTGGTCCCGGTCCAACCCCCTCGCCCTGGCGGTCCTCGTCTGCCTCTACGAGAAGCCGATGCACCCCTACGAGGTGGCCCAGACGCTGCGGACGCGGGCCAAGCAGGAGAGCGTCCGCCTCAATTACGGCTCCCTCTACGCCGTGGTCGAGTCCCTCGAGAAGAACGGGTTCATCAAGGCCACGGGCACGGTCCAGGAGGGCAAGCGCCCCCAGCGCACCATCTACGACATCACCGACGCCGGCGCCACCGAGATGACCGACTGGCTCACCGAGCTCATCGGCACCCCCACCAAGGAGTACCCGGCCTTCATGGCCGGCCTCTCCTTCCTCCCCGCCCTCGATCCCGACGACGCCCTCGCCGCGCTCCGGCGCCGGGCCGAGGCGCTCACCGTCAGGCTCGCCGCCATGCGCGGCGCGCACCAGGCGGCCCGCGACGCGGGCCTGCCTCGCATCTTCGAGCTCGAATCGGAGTACGAAGAGCAGCAGGTCGCCGCCGAGCTCAGGTTCGTCGCGGCCCTGGTCGACGACATGCAGACGGGCACCCTCGAGGGGCTTGACCTCTGGCGGCACATCCAGTCCGACGACTTCGACCCCGAGGAGGTGCACTTCACCATCGAGCTCCCCAAGGAGTGACGACCCGGAGCCGCGTGCGGGAAACACGCGACCCCGGGCCCAGACAACCACGAGCCCGATCCACGAGGGACCTTCGCCCGAGGCAGCAACTCCAAAGCGTAGGCGACCTCCGTCGAGCGGGCCGAGCAGCACGCAGCTGCATGCAGCTGCACACGGCTGCACACGACCGAAAGGAGGCGCGCCGATGGACGCGCTCATCGAGGCCGACGGCCTCACCAAGAAGTTCGGCAAGGTCCAGGCCCTCGCCGGACTGAGCCTCACCCTGCCGCCGGGCGAACCGGTGGCGATCCTCGGGCCCAACGGTGCGGGGAAGACGACGTTCATCCGCATGGTGGCCACGCTGATCGAGCCCGACCGCGGCACGCTGCGGGTCGACGGGCACGACGTCGTGCGCGACCCGATGGCAGTGCGGCGCATGATCGGCTTGGCCGGCCAGTCGGCTGCCGTCGAAGAGATGATGACCGGGCGCGAGAACCTCGTCATGGTCGCCCGCCTCTACGGCCAGTCGGCCCAGGCGGCCAAGCAGAGCGCGACGCGCATCTTGGAGCAGATGGATCTGCTCGACGCCGCCGACCGCCGCGTCAAGACCTATTCGGGCGGGATGCGCCGGCGACTCGACCTCGGGGCGAGCCTCGTCGGCTCGCCCCGGCTGCTCCTGCTCGACGAGCCGACGAGCGGGCTCGACCCCGGCAGCCGCAACGAGGTGTGGGACACCGTGCACGCCATGGGTCGCGCCGGCACCGACATCGTGCTCACGACCCAGTACCTCGACGAGGCCGACCACCTCGCGTCACACATCGTCATCATCGACGGCGGGCGCGTCATCGCGCAGGGGACGCCGGGCGAGTTGAAGTCGCGGGTGGGGGCCGACATGATCGAGCTCCATACCGCCGACGTGCCGACGATGCAGCGCGCCGCCGAGGTGCTCGGCGCGCTCGGCCTGGCCGAGCCGGCCACCGACCCCGCGACGCGCCGTTGCTCCATCGCGGCGCCCGGCGGCGCCAAGCTCCTGCCGATCGTCGTCCGCGCGCTCGATGACGCAGCAGTCGCGGTGGAGGACATCGCGCTCCGCCGCCCCACGCTCGACGAGGTGTTCTTGGCCCTCACCGGCCGCACCACCACCGACGACCCCGAGGAGGACGCAGCATGACGACGGAACTGACCCTCGAGCCACCGCGCCAGGCGGCGCCGCCCACCGCCGCGCTCAACCGCGGGGCGTCGTACCTCACCGCGTCGGGCCAGGTGGCGACGCGGACGCTCAAGCAGTTCGTCCGCACCCCGGCGCTCATCATCGCCGGCACCGCGCAGGGCGTGCTGTTCCTGCTCATCTTCCGCTACGTCTTCGGCGGCGCCGTGGCGCACACCGGGTCGCTCGACTACGTCGACTTCCTGGTGCCGGGCTTCGTCGTGACCGGCGTGCTGTTCCAGGGCATGGGCGCGGCGAGCGGCGTGGCCACCGACCTCGAAGGCGGCCTCTTCGACCGCTTGCGCAGCCTGCCCATCCGGCTGCTCTCCATCATCACCGGGCGCGTCGGTGCCGACTCGGCACTCGTCGGCTGGGGTGTGCTGGTCATGACGGCGGTCGGCTTCGCCGTGGGGTTCCGCCTCGGCGGCTCGACGCTCGACGGGTTGGCGGCGCTCGGACTCACGTTTCTCTTCGGCTTCGCCTTCGTCTGGATGTTCATCACCATGGGTCTCTTCGCCGGCAGCCCACAGGCGGCCCAGGGTTTGTCGTTCCTCGTCTTCCCACTCAGCTTCGTCTCGTCGGCCTACGTGCCGGTCTCGACCATGCCGGGCTGGATGCAGGCTTTCGCCACCAACCAGCCCATGACACAGATGGTGAACACGGTCCGGCTGTTGACGGGGGGTCCGGGGGCACAGGAGCTGCTCGGCCACTCCCTCTCGTACTACCTGGTGCCGTCGCTGCTGTGGACGGCCGGGTTGATCGTGGTGTTCGCCCCCCTCGCTGCGTGGAAGCTCAAGCGTTCGTGACGCCGGCGGACGTGATCAGCGGCGCTCGAACCCGTTCTCGGGTGGCTCGGGCCTGGGGACGACGTCGTCGAGCGCACGGCGCAGGCGCTCTTGCGCATCGACCATCCAGTCGATGTAGAAGGCGTAGTCCTCGGCCTTGGTGATGTCGCCCTCGCCGTAGTCGGCGATCCGGTAGGCGCCGCGTTCGGGCAGCCGCTCCCACGAGAGCGGCGCGCCGTACCGCGCCTCGATCACGCCCTGCTGCGCCACGATCGCCTCGAACTGCGCCGTGCTCGCCTCCTGCGAGCCGAGGTCGACGGTGAAGTCCGACCGCAGTCGCCCGCCGGCAGCGAAGGCCAGCCCGTAGTGGGTGCCCCTGATCGTCGCCGGCAGCGTGATGAAGTTCTGCGCCGGTAACGTCGACATGCGCGTCCACTCGGGGTGGCGCAGGCGCACGACCTCGAGCCAGCGGGACCAGTAGTCCCGATAGAGCGCGCCGCGGCCGCCGCTGATCGGGCCCGCCAGCTCGACGAGGGTCCAGCCGGCCGGGTCGCGCCACCACTGCGTGCCGAAGACGTCCTGAATCAGCCCCGTCGCCTCTTCGACGATGTGGCGTGCCAACGCGGCCGGTGTGTACGCGCTCTTGTCCACGTCCCACACGAGCGCCGCGGCGAGGTTGTTCTGCCAGTACGCCGTGCGCCGGGCCGGGTCTTCGTGCAGCCACTCCTCGAGTTGGTTGCGCAGATCGAAGCCGAGGTCGCTCGGCGGGCTGAAGGTGAAGATGGTGCCGTCGGCCACGAGCTCGGAGTTCACGAGGCGGCGCACCGTGCTGGCATCTTGGACGCGGCGCTTGGCCTCGGCCATCTCCTTGGCGCGCTGGCGCTCGGGGCTGGTGGTGAACTCCTCGATTTCGCGGAGCGGGTAGATCTGGTTGACCGCGATCATGGGCACGTTGCCGCTGCCGGTGCCGGACTGGCCGTAGACGTAGGAGCGGAAGGCGCTGATCTGGACGAGGGAGAGGTCGAGCCCCATCTCGCTCAGCCACACCACGCTGGCCGTGACCACGGGCGAGAAGTCCCGGGCCAAGAGCACGACGCGGGGCCGGCGCAACGTCTCGTAGGAGAGGTCGGGCGCGTGGCCCTGCAGCTCGGCCAGCGCCTCGTCGACGGTGACGGGGAGCTGACGCCGACTCTGGAAGCGGGCGTACTGGTCGGCCAGCGACTCGGGCAGGATCCGGCTGGCCAACGCCGCGTACTTGATGGCCGTGATCTCGGTATCGGGCGTGCGGCTGCTCTTGAGCTCGGCGACCACCAGACGACCGTCTATCCCGAGACCGAGGACGTGAATGCGGTCACGAGTGGCGTTGGCCGCGTTGGGGAGGCCGTCGATGTCGAAGGTGATGACCTTGACGGCGGGGCCCAAGATGGCCGGGTTCGAGAGCACCCACTCCTGCAGATCGGCGCGCTCTTCGAACCCCGCCTCCTCGAGCGAGATGGTCTGCGCCGGCATGGCTACCGAGCCGGCAACGGTGAAGAGCATCTCTTCGGCCATGGGAAGTTCTCAACATACGGCAAACGATCGCGAAAACGCAGGTGTCAAAAGTCACAGACACGCGCAACGGGACCCCAAAAGAACATCGGCGCGACCGGGGATTTTGTTGCTCCGGTGTGATGCGAACTGCGGTTCTGCGCGATCGTCTACGGGCGGTTGGCAAACGGTTGCGATCAGGTTGCCGACGCGCCGCGCGACCGTTCGTTGCGTCGTGTCGGGCGGGCGCGGAACGCGTGCAGACGTTCTCGTTCAGACGGGGGTGTTCGGCGCGACGAGCGGCCACGGGCGTTCGAGCTCGACCGTCCGCGCCAGGTCCAGCAGCAACTGCTCCGCGTGCCGGCGCCCGATGATCTGCATGGACACCGGCAGCCCGTCGACGAGCCCGATCGGGATCGCCACCGCGGGGTGGCCGGTGGCGTTGGCCGGAATGGTCAGCGCCCCGTTGTTGCCCAGCGCCGTCTCGAAGCCACGCTCGGCCACCAGGTCGATGCCGTCGACCGTCGTCGGCATCGGGCCCTGTGCGCCGAAGGCCACGTCGGGATTGGTGGCACAGATGATGAAGTCGACCTGGTCGAAGATCTGGCCCATCTGCACGATGGCGGCCCGGCGGAACGCCTCGATGTTCTTTGCGGTGTCGACGGTGAAGTGGTTCGTCGCGATGTTGGTGGCCAGCATGATCTCGGGCGTGAGGTCGTTGGTGCAGCCGGGATAGAGGTCGCCGAGACCGACGAGCAGGCTCGCGGTACCCGCCAGTGCCCATTCCAGCCCGCCCTGGGGCAGCGCGACGGGGACATCGACGCGTTCGAGGCCGGCGTCTTTGATCAACTGGTCGGCCGCGTCCTCGACCTTCTCGCGCACGGCCGCCGCGACGACCGCGGCACCGAGGTCGACCGAGACGGCGACACGCATGGCGCGCACATCCTGGTGGCCCAGCCCGGCCTCCCAGCCACCGACGCGGGGCAGCGAGAAGGGGTCGTACTCGTCGGCGCCGTTGCACACGTCGAACCAGCGCGCGGTGTCGCGCACCGAACGCGAGACGCACCCGAGGACCGCCGTCAGTGGCTCGATCTCGGTGTGTGGTCCCTTGGGGATGCGCCCGAAGGTCGCCTTCAAGCCGAAGAGGCCGGTGAAGCCGGCCGGGATGCGGATGGAACCCCCGCCGTCACCGCCGGTGCAGACGGGGAACAGGCCACCCGCGACCGACGCGGCGGACCCGCCGGACGACCCACCGGGCGTGCGCTCGAGGTCGTAGGGGTTCGACGTGGCGCCGTGCAGCCGGGTGTACGTGCAGTTGATGCCGCCGAACTCCGAGGCGGTCGTCTGTCCCGCCAGCACGGCGCCCGCGTCGCGCAAGCGAGCCGTCATGGTGCCGTCGTAGTCGGACACGCGGTCCTTGAAGACCAACGAGGCCTCCGTCTGTGGCCAGCCCGTGACCGGGTCGAGCTCCTTGAGGCCGATGGGCACGCCGCCGAACGGCAGCGTGACGTCAGCGGACGCCGCTGACTCCCGGGCCCGCTCCTCGTCGACGAAGGACACCGCGTTCAGCTTTGAGGTCTCGATCGCCGCCAGCGATCCTTCCAACGCTTCGGTTGGCGAGATCGTGCCCGCCCGGAACGCATCCACCAGCGAGCACGCGTCGTCCAGCCATGGTTCTCCCGTCACGCCTCAGGAGGCTACCGAACCACTTCCCCAGCCGCCGCTGCTCGCTCGGTGCTCGGTCGTGGCGGTGCTGCTATCCCTGATGCGATGCGTCGTAGGTCTGGGCGTCCTGCTCGAACTGGGTGAAGCCGATGACGTCGTTGCTGGCCGGCGGTGTGATGGTCACCGGAGTGCCGAAATTGGAAAACGTCATCTGCACCGTGCCCGAGACTGAGCTCGAGCCGCCCCCGAGCGACACCGACTCCTGACGCAGGAGTCCGCTGCCGTCGAAGTACACGTGCAGTGTCGGCGAGCCGAGGGTCCGGGCCTCGTTGAGTGCCTGCTGCTCCTCAGCCGGCGGGAGACCCAAGGCCTGGAACTCTTGTTGCTCGGAGCTCTGGATCTCGGCGGCGCTGAACGTGACGGCGTAGCCGGACACCGTCACGCCGTCGACGCTCGACGTGCCCAACGGAACGACCGTCGCGCCTTTCTGCTCCAGCAGCTTGAGTTGATCGAGGGGGTCGACGTTGCCCGCGCCGAGGGAGCTCGAGCTCTGATCTGCGATCGGCACGTCGATCCACTCAGGTCCCCCCGTCAACGCGGACAAGCTCGTGCCGTTCGCCGTCAGACCGATGTAGACGTGATCGGCGATTACGAGATCGTGCTCCACCAAGGAGTTCGCCCCGATAGCCATTGAAATGTCGGCATCGAAGGCTTGAGTATCGAAGTCGATCGTTCCCGTTCCTTGCATCGGTATGGATTTGCCTGCAGCAGTGATCGTCCCGCTGATATCGACGTCGGCGGTGTGCTGGTTGAGCGTCGTCTGCGTCGAGGAGACGACGAAGTTCGCCGGGGCGACCCCGGCGCCAGGCGCGCTTGGGCGCCCGGCCGTGGTGGAGACGATGCCGCCGATGACCCCACCGGCGATCAGCACAATGGCAAGGGAGACGACGGCGACACGAAGGCGTCCGCGGGGCGCCGCGGTCTCTGACGGCGGCGTTGTCGTCGCGGGCTGCGGCTGGGCCACTGACTCGGGGTCCATCGCCGGTGGCGGCGAGGTCCCGGCAGGCGGACCCGCCGAGACCCGTGGCTCCGGAGGCACGCCGGTTTTCTCAGTCGACGGCTCCGGCCAGCCCCCCGCCGGCATCGCGAAGTACCGCTCGAGCGGATGCGATTCGGGCTGGCCCCCCGGCCCGGTGTCCTCCCGCGCATATCCCCCGTGTTCGAACTTGTCCATCCCCCCGCCTCCTTTCGCCGCTCAAAACGCTACCGCGGCGCGGCGGCGGGGGGGAATGGACGTTGGTCCGATCGGCTCCGGCGGAGGCTCGTCACCGGTGACTACTCCGTCGTCCGGCGCTTGAAGAAGTACCCCGCCAGCGGCGCGGCCACGGCCAGGATGACGATGCTCCAGATCAACGACGCCTCGACGGGATGTTGCATCGGCCACGCATGGATCGTTCCCGCCGGGTTGGGGTTATCCCACAACACGCGGGCCCCGGTCGTCACCGCGCTGACGGGATTCCAGTTGGCGATGGCCTGGAGCCAGCCCGGCATGTGCTGCGTCGGCACCATGGCGTTCGAGACGAACGCCAGCGGGAACAACACGATGAACCCGAACGAAGCGGCGGACTCGGGGCTCTTCGAGTTCATCGCCACGACCACACAGATCCACGTCAACGCGTAGGCGAAGAAGAGCACGAGGGCGAAGCCACCCACGATCGAGATGAAGTTGGACCCCGGCCGCCAGCCCACCGCCAGCCCGGTGAGCCCGACGATCAGGGCGCAGAGGAACGAGGTCAGCAGGTCGGCCATCGAGCGGCCCACCAACATGGCGGAGCGCCACATGGGGAGGGCGCGGAAGCGGTCGATCATGCCCTCGTGCAGGTCGGTGCTCAGCCCGACCGCCGTCCCCATGGTCGAGGTGACCAGGTTCAACGACAACAGCCCCGCCAGGAGGTAGTCGACGTCGCTGCCGCCACCGGGGAGCGGAATGGCCCCACCGAAGATGTAGACGAACAGCACCGTGAAGAGGAGTGGTTGCAGCGTCACATCCGACAGCTGCATCGGTTCGCGCGAGATGTGGACGAGGCTCCGGCGCGTCATGGCCCACACGTCGGAGAGCCGGCCGGCGAGCGCGCCGCTTGTCCGTGGACGCATTCCGATCGTGGTCGGGGTCAACGTGGTCGTGCTCATCGCCGCGCTCCTTCCAGCTCTTGCCACTCGTCATCGTCGAGCGACGAGCCGACTTCCGACCCAACGCCGTCGCCCGCCGAATCCTGTAGACGCTCGCCGACCTGCGAGGAACCGTCGTCGTCCTCAGGGTCAACCACCTCGTCCTCCTCTACGACGTGTTCACCGGTCAAGGTGAAGAAGACATCGTCGAGCGAGGGTTGGCGCACCTCGATGTTGTCCACCAGCACCCCGGCGGCATCCAACGCACGGACGACCGCCGTCGCCAAACCTGTCGACGCGTCCACGCCCGCAACCAGGCGTCGCCCGTCGTCGCTCACGTGTACGGTCCCGGCCACCAGCGGCGCCATGGCCGACACCGCGTCGGCGTGCGGAGCCGACAGCGTCACCTCGAGGCGCGCACTCCGGCTCGCCTCCTTCAGCTCGAGCGGCGTCCCATCGGCGATCACCAGCCCGTGGTTCACCACCACGATGCGCTCCGCCAACTCGTCGGCCTCCTCGAGATACTGCGTCGTCAGCAGCACGGTCACGCCCTCGGTGATCAGGTCCCGTATGGCCTCCCACACCCGCTGGCGCGACGTCGGGTCGAGCCCCGTCGTCGGCTCGTCGAGGAACAGGACCGGCGGCCGGGTCATCATCGCGGCGGCCAGGTCCAGCCGCCGGCGCATGCCGCCCGAATAGCCCTTGACCACCCGGTCGGCCGCAAACGTCAGCTCGAACTGCTCGAGGAGCTCGACCGCCCGCGCCCGGGAAGCGGACCGTCCCATGTCGGAGAGCTCACCCACCAGCACCAGGTTCTGGCGCCCGGTCAGCAGCGGGTCCAACGTTGCGTCCTGGGCGGCCACGCCGATGTGGCGCCGCACCTCGCCGGGATGGCGAATCACGTCGATCCCGGCCACCGTCGCCGCGCCGTCGTCGGGCACGGCCAGCGTGGTCAGGATCCGCACCGCCGTCGTCTTGCCCGCACCGTTGGGGCCGAGCAAGCCGAGGATGGTCCCCGCCGGGACGCCGAAAGAGACCCCGGCCAGGGCCTGGGTCTCGCCGTACCGCTTCGTCAGGCCCTCGGCCTGGATCATCAGCTCGTCGGCCATAGACATACCTACCTGTCGGTTAGTAAACTTGGGAGCTGCTCGTCAGAGTAAAGTGTTACTAACCGGCCGTCAAGTAGATTTGTGAAAGAAACATGACCCAGACCGACCAGTCAGAACAGAACGAGGAGAGCCTCGTCGAGGCCGCCGCCGGCGACGAGCCCGTGCTCAGCCTCGACGACGACCCTTCTGACCTGGCTGACCACGGCGACCCCGCCGCCACCCCCGACGCCGCCGCCCACCACAACGACACCCGCCAGCGCATCCTCGATGTGGCGCTCGACCTCTTCACCGAGCAGGGCTTCGACGCCACCAGCCTGCGCCAGATCGCCGAACGCCTCGGTGTCACCAAGGCGGCCATCTACTACTACTTCGAGTCCAAGGACGACATCCTCCTGGCGCTGCACATGCGCATCCACGAGTTCGGCAAGAACGCCTTCTTGAGCATGGGGGACGAGCCGGTCACCCTCGAGCAATGGGGTGAGCTGGTTGACGAGATTGCCGTCCAAATGCTGCCCCAGCGCAAGCTCTTCGCCATGCACGAGCGGAACCAGGCCGCGCTCGAGAAGTTGCACAACGAGGCGCACGACTCCGAGCACGAGGACATCCAGAACAAGCTGCGTCAGGTGCTGGCCGACCCCCGGGTCCCGTTGGAGAACCGCGTCAGGATGGCGGCGTCGGTGGGTGTGGTCTTCTCGGGCCTCTTCCTCGCCGGCCCCGCCTTCGATTCAGAGTCGGACGAGGAATTAGGCAGCCAGCTCCGCGCCGTCATCCACAACGTCCTCTTCGGATGACGGGACCGGTTCGCCGGACCGTTTTGAACCTGCGTTCGCTACGATGCACCTGGTGACGGACACCTCGACCGGCGCAGCACCAGCCGCAGCCGCAGCGCCCGAGCACCCGTATACCCTCGCCCTCGACATCGGTGGCACCGGGCTCAAGGCCAACGTGCTCGATGCCAGCGGCAAGCAGGTTGCCGACCGGGTCCGGGTCCCGACGACCTACCCCATGCCGCCGAAGCACCTCGTCGAGCGGTTGACCGAGTTGGCCAAGAAGCTGCCCGAGGCCGATCGCATCTCGGCCGGCTTCCCGGGCATGGTGCGCCACGGCCACATCCTCAGCGCACCGCACTTCGTCACGAAGAACGGTCCCGGCACCGAGATCGACGTCAAGCTCCAGAGCGCGTGGTTCCACTACAACCTGTCCTCCTGGCTCTCCAAGGAGATCGGCAAACCGTGCCGCGTGGCGAACGACGCCGACGTCCAGGGCCTGGCCGTCGCGGGCACCAAGGGCTTCGAGGCCGTGATCACCCTCGGCACCGGGTTCGGCACGGCCTTCTTCATGGACGGCCGCCTGTTGCCGCACTTGGAGTTCTCCCACATCGAGTTCCGCAAGGGCGAGTCGTTCAACGAGCAGCTTGGGGAGCCGGCCCGCAAGAAGATCGGGGACAAAGTCTGGAACAAGCGGGTGCAGAAGATGATCACCTACCTCGATGCGGTGACCTTCTTCGACCACCTCTACATCGGCGGCGGCAACGCGCCGCGCATCAACCGCCGCGACCTCGGCGACGTGCTCGAGCGCATCACCGTCGTCCCCAACACCGCCGGCATCCTCGGCGGCATCAAGCTCTGGGAAGGGGACCACGTCGGTCTGCGGAGCCCCGACGAAAACCACGACGGATGAGCTCCGACCGTGAGTCACGGCGAACGAGCCCAGGCGAATGAGTTGGGACCGATGACGGCCCTCGACACCGAGCCGCTGGCCTGGGACCCGCTCGACGAAAAGTACAAGGTTGACCCGCACCCCATTTGGAAACGCCTGCGCGACGAGCAGCCGCTCTATTACAACGAGGAGCACGACTTCTACGCGGTCAGCCGCTTCGCCGAGGTCGACGCGTTCAGCCGTGATCCGAAGACGTTCTGCTCGTCCCACGGCACCGTGATGGAGATGATCACGGCCGAGCCGGCGGAGATGGAGATCATGATCTTCATGGACCCGCCCGAGCACACCCGCTACCGCCGGTTGGTGTCGAAGGCGTTCACGCCGCGGCGCATGATGCTGCTCGAGGACGACATCCGCACCCTGTGCATCGGCATCCTCGACGGCCTCGTCGGCCGGAGCTCGTTCGATTACGTGCAGGACTTCGGCGCCCGGGTCCCGGCGTATGTGATCGCGGCGCTGCTCGGCGTGCCGCCCGAGGACCGGGACATGGTCCGGGGCTGGATCGACGAGACCTTCCATCTCGACCCCGAGAAGGGGATGTACAACGAGCGGTCCTTTGTGGCCATGGGCAAGCTGCGGGAGTACTTCGGGTCGGAGCTGGCCGACCGGGCCACGCACCCGCGCGACGACATGTTCACCGACCTGGTGAACGGGGAGATCAACGAGGACGGCGAGCTGCGCCGGCTGACGACCGAGCAGGCGGTGAACTTCGCGATGCTCATCGGGAGTGCGGGCACCGAGACGGTGGCCCGACTGCTCGGCTGGGCCGCGCTGACCCTCGACGACAACCCCGAGCAGCGCGCTGAGCTCGCCGCCGACTTCAGGTTCATTCCCAACTGCGTGGAGGAGCTCCTGCGCTACGAGGCGCCGTCACCGGTGCAGAGCCGCTGGTGCACGGCCGACGTGGACGTATACGGGCAGACCCTGCCGGCGCGCTCGAAGGTCGTGATGATCACGGGCTCGGCCGGTCGCGACGAGCGGACCTATCCCGACGCCGACCGCTTCGATATCCACCGCAACTTCGACCACCATCTGTCTTTCGGCTACGGCATCCACTTCTGCCTGGGCGCGGCGCTGGCCCGGACGGAGGGGCGCATCGCGCTCGAGGAGACGCTCAAGCGCTTTCCGGAGTGGTCGGTGCAGCGGGACGAGGCGGTGCCGCTCTACACCAGCACCGTCCGGGGTTACTCGAAGCTTCCGATCTCGGTCTGAGTCAGGCGGGCGTCCGCTCCATGCTCTGGACGTCAAGTAGATGGGCAACAGGTACTTCACGGAGAAGGCGTGCACCGTGAGGCCCGGGTACTCGAGATCTTCGTAGCGGATCACGGAGACCCGATTGTCCTTCTCGGCGTAGCGCTCGAGCCCGGTTGGGGCCCTCCTAATCGGCGCAGCCATGCCTGAGTAATGGGGGATGCAACCGTCGTCCCCGTGCACTAGGGTCAGCGCTGAGGCCAACTGTGCCGATCCGATCGCAAGTGAGGGAGAGCGCGATGGTTGCAACAGCTGCGCTTGTCGTGGCGACGAACGAGGCACTGACGGACCCAGACGTGCAGGAGCAGGTGCGCCAGATGCACGCGAAAGGTACGCCGTTACTCGAAATGGTCGACAAGCTGAATCTTGCCGGCGACATGACGCCTGAAATCCGAGCCGTCATCGAAGGTCTTTCGCCCGACGTCGTCGCCGGCATCAGGCAGGCCACGCTAGCGACGCTGGACAACGGCGGGACGGAGATGCCAATCGACTGCGGCATCACGGATGCCCAGCTGGCCAGTGGTGTCGACGTGGACGTCGTCCAATCCACCATCCACGTGCGCCCGTCCTGATCCTACGGTTGACCGGCTTCCGGTTAGGCCGGAGGCAACGCCCTCGCTCTCAGGACCACTTGACCTGCTCCGACCGGACGAGACGGGCAACGTAGTCGTACCCCATGGTCATCGCTGCCGAGCCTGATCGTGCCAAGAGTCTCAGTGCCCTCTCCTGATCACCGGGAGCTCGCCGGGCCCCGAGCATGCGCGCCCAGGCGAGATCGTTGCGCGCCGCCGCGTAGACCATCGAGCCTCGGGCGTTGAGGTCGGCTGCCTCGACGAAATAGGCCTCGGCCTCGTCGTAGTGTCCGAGGACCCCAGCGAGGCCACCGAGGTACGTCGCCACTGGGGAGTCCTGACAGGCCGCCGCGATGAACGGATACTGGTCGTGATACGGCATGAGGAGCGCGTACAGCTGTTTGGCCGGTTCCTCGGCCCACAGTTGGGCCGCGACGTCGGCGTAGGTGGTCACTCCGAAGAGCCAGATCAGGTCCCTCGGGAGCGAAGCGAATCCATCGGACGCCCCGGCCTGGAGCAGCTCGAGGGCGTGCTGCTCGTCTCCTCGCTCCAGGTAGGCGCGCGCAATAACTTGCTTGAGCTGGCTGAGACCCGGGTTCTCGGCGATGAGCTCCTCGAAGAGCGGGAGCAACTCGGCGATGCGTCCCTGCTGGGCGTAGACCATCCCCAGCTGACCCCCGTAGAACACACTGGCGTCTGGCTGGCCGCTCTCCATGCCGAGCTGGAGCGCGGCCTCAGCCAGCTCCTTGGCCCGCTCGGTGTCGCCAAGACGCAACGACTCTGTGGCCTGGCTGAACGCCGTGTGCCACAGGAGGGCTGGGAGCCGGAGCTGCTTGCTTAGCTGGCTCATCATTGCAAGGTGATCGGCCGCCGCGTCGAAGTCGCCCGATTGCATCGCGTTGATGCGGGCGTGCAGGCAGGCGCCGTAGAGGAGATCGGGATCACCGAGCTCCTCTGCGAGCGCAAGCGCCTGGTCCGCGTCAACCGTCCGCTCAACCAAGCTGGAGGGGTCGAGCACTGCGTTCTGCGTCAGGATAAGGACTCGTACGATCGTGGCGGGGTCCCCGACCCGCGCTGCCATCATCTTGGCGTCGGCCGCGAGCGACTGGCAGCGATCGGGGGAGCCGGCATACGTGAGCTCGCTGCACAGGGTGGCGAGGAGGAGAGCCCGCTCCTGGCTGTCCTCTCCGGCGACTGCGTCAAGAGAGGATTCGAGCACTGCGACCCGCTCGTCGTCGACCGACCCGATGCTGCTGACGAAGCCGCGGTTGTTGCTCAGTGCGGCCTGCACCAACAGGTCGGTCGCGCCGAGCTCCTCGGCCTGATGTGCGGCTTGGAGAAAGGTCTCGCGGAAGACGGCCATCCCAGCCTGGCGTTGCGCCTCGCCGAGCCCGAGGCGTAGGTCGCAATGAAGGAGCGGGTCGGCGTGCGGGTTGAGCTCGACGAACTGGAGGGCCTGGCTGAAGTAGCGGAGCGCGTCGTCCGGAGCGAGAACCGCGAGCGCCGCCTTCCCCGCCCTCCGCGCGTATTCCACTGCCTTGTCGTTGCCCGGCTCGGCGGCGCAGAGCCAGTGGTGGGCGAGCTCGGCGACGCGCGGTGCGCTGTCTTCGCCGCATATCTCCTCGATACACTCGGCCACACGGCGGTGAAGCCGGGCCCGGCGCGTGGGTCCGATGTCCTGGTACAAGCTGTGCTGGATCAGGGCGTGGCGGAAGCTGTAGCGCCCTGCGACATCGGACAACTCTCGGACGAGGGCCGAAGCCGCGGCGGCATCGAGCACATCGATGAGGTCGTCTTCGGCCGTTTGGGTCACTCGGGTCAGCAGGTCGAGGTCAAAGTCGCGACCGATCACGCACGCCGCCGCCAGGACCGGACCCGCGGGCTCGCCCAGACGGGCGACCCGGGCGAGCAAGACCTCGCGCACGCTGCTGGGAAGGTCGATCGCCCCCGGTGACTCGCCCGCGGCCGACCAGCGACCAGCGCCGTCCCGGAAGATGGCGCCAGTCTCAGCGAGATGCCGGAGCACCTCGCTGACGAAGAAAGGGTTCCCGTCGGTCTCGAGGTGGAGGCTACGGGCTAGTTCGTCCCCTTCGAGCCCGAGGGGGTGCCCTGCGCTGGCCTCGATGAACGCCAGGACACCAGCACCATCCAGGCCGGCGAGATTCACGCGGCTCACGCCTTCCTCTCTTCGCAGCGCGCCGAGCACGTCGAAGAGCGAATGGGCAGGAGTGAGCTCGGTATCCCGGAAGGTGGCAACGATGAGGATCGGCGCCGTCGTCGTGTTGGAGACGACGTAGCGGAGCATCTGAAGGCTCGGCTTGTCCGCCCACTGGAGGTCGTCGAGCACGAGGACGAGGGAGTGGGCCGCCGCCACATGTTCGAGGAGCCCGGCCACGGCCAGGTACAGGAGGTAGCGCTCGGTGTCGGAGTCCGAGCTCATGGGGGCCGGGACGTCGCCAAGCCTGCGGCGCAGCGCGGGCACGATGCGCGACAGCTCACCGCCGTGGACCGCGGAGTGGCCTTCGAGTTCGAGGATGTCGGCGTGAGCGGCGTAATGCGAAAGTGCTTCGACGAAGGGACCGTAGGGGACTCCAAGGTCCTCTTCGCAACGTCCGAGGAGCACTACCGCACCCATTTCGTAGGCCGAGACTGCCACCTGAGTCGCGAGCGTCGTCTTGCCCACCCCAGCCTCGCCGGCAAGGAGGACGACCTGGCGTCCGTCGCCGGCGACTGCCCTTTGCAGAGCCTGCAAGAGAAGCGCGGTCTCCGACTCGCGGCCAATCACGCCGACGGATGGCCGGGCCTCGAGGCGGGAGGGCAGGGGCACCCGCTCGGAGATCAGCTCTTCGGGCGCCGGTTCCCAGGCAACCTCCAGGGTAAGCACCGGGTCGCGCAGGCCCTTCAGGTGGAGATTGCCCAAGGAGATGAAGTCGTAAGGTGTGCGGCGTCCCGCCGTCGCCCGGACCACGTCGGCCACAAGGATTTGACCGCCATCGGCCTGGCCGCACAGCCTCGACGCCTCGATGACAGAATCGCCGTAGTAGTCACCGCGTTCGAGGGTGGCCTCTCCGGCGCTGATCCCGACGCGCAATCCCACCGAGGGTCCTGCCATGCGGTTGTCCCGCTCGACGGCCTGTTGCATCGCTACGGCACACGCCAAGGCACCCGAGGCGGTCGGGAAGACCGCCATGAGGCCATCTCCGAGCGACTTCACCTCTGTGCCCCCGCTCCGAGCGACCCATTGGCGGAGCAGGGCGAAGTGCGTCCGGAGCAGCTGGTCATTCTCCTCGACGCTGAGCGACATCGACAGTTCGGTCGAACCGACGATGTCGGTGAAAAGCACCGAGATGTTCTTTACGGTGGCCACTTCGCAAGCCGTCCATTCAAGGCGATTGGCAGTGCTCGGGAAACGCCCCGCATCATCTCACCTTTGGTCCCCGTGCACCGCTGTCGTGCGTCCGAGCGGCGCCGGGCGACGTGGGTCGGCGAGCTGCGACACGGAGCCTGGCTACGGCCAATTCACTAGCCAAGGGAACGCTGTCGAGACGAAGGCAGAAGAGGCCGAGGCCGACGCGTTGCCTTCATCGAGCATGCACTCGAACAACTAATCGCTTGCCAATGTCAGAAAGTGCCGCACGCTCAGTAGCGGACCCAGCTTCTGGGAGGTGACCTAGGCGCCACTCGAGCTTGTAGCCCTTCTGCACGGCTCGCCGCTTGCCTCCGGACGGAGCGGTGACTTCGAGTCCGGAACCCCGGAATGGTGGCCCCCCCCCGGGGGGGGGCTCTACAAGACCAGGTGCTCGGAGACCTCGAGGGTCCCCATGATCACAGCGGTGCGCGCTGCCTGTTCTTCCGGTGTCCCTTTGGTCCGCAGCAGGGGACGCGGACCGCTTCGACATCCGCCGCAAGCTCGACCACCACCTGTCCTTCGGCTATGGCGTCCGCTTCTGCCTCGGTGCGGCGCTCGCTCGCACCGAGGGCCGCAACGCTCGAGGCCACGTTCAGACGCTTCCCCGCGTGGTCGGTCGACTGGACGGCGCGGTGCCGCTCTGCACCAGCTCCGTCCGGCGGCTACAGCGAGCTCCCCATCTCGATCTGAATCAGGCGGGCGTTCGCTCCATGCTCTGGACGTCGAAGTAGACGGGGAGCAGGTACTTCACGTAGAAGGCGTGCACGGTGAGACCCGGGTACTCCAGGTCCTCGTAGCGGATGATGGAGACCCGGTCGTCTTTCTCGGCGTAACGCTCGCACTCCTCGAGGAGCCGGTCGACTTCGTCGCGCGTGTCCTGCAGCAGCCCGAGGTGGTCGTAGCCGGGGGAGGACATGGGTTTGTCGCTCTCGGCCAGGAGGATGAACTGGTCGGGATCGGGCAGCAGGAGATGGCAGAGCTGACCGACGACCTCGGTGTCGAGGGCGCTCCACCCGAACACCGCGCCGTAGAAGCCGTCCACCTCCTCGCGGAACTCCTTGGTGAGCGTGCCCCTCGGCAGCGTGAGCTCCATGTGGTTGAAGCGCATCGGCCACTCCTCTCGTCGATCACGAGATTAGGTCCAGTCATTTCTCGAGGTCGTCCGTCCGCCGTGACGCGGTCGCCGAGCTGCGTCTGACCAGCGCTTTCCCGTCAGTGAGTCGGACGCGGGGGTCCGGTAGGATCGTGGGTCTCAAACCAGCGCTCGTAGCTCAACGGACTAGAGCATCTGACTACGGATCAGAAGGTTGGGGGTTCGAATCCCTCCGAGCGCGCGCTGTGATGTCGCGAGACATCGGAGACAGATGTCGCGGGACATCGTAGACACTCTGAGTCAGAGCCGCCCAAGGGGTTGGTAGTTCTTGGTCGGGTCCAAGGTGAGGTGCCGCACGGGCTGGCCGTCGACACCGATAACCGAGATGTCGAGACCCTCGACGAGGACCCGCACACGGAGACCCGCGAACTGGCGGCCGCAGGGAATGTGGTGCATCTGGCCGTTGATCCGCAGCGTCACTGTCCCTTTGCCGTCGAGTTTGTCGTGGCGCAGCTTGCGCCCACCGCTCAGGTCGATCGGTTCTGAGGAAGGCCTGGCCTTTTCCCTCGCCGCATACACCTCGGCCGGGGTCTTGCGACCGATGGCGCGATGCGGTCGGACCTCGTTGTAATAGCTGACGAAGCGATCGAGCTGGACCTGGAGTTGCTTCTTTGTCTCGATCGCGTCCTGCTCGTTGATGAACTTCTTGAGCGTCTGGTGGAAGCGCTCGACCTTTCCGCAGGTCTGGGGATGATAGGGACGCGAGTGCTTCGAATGGATGCCCAAGCCGGCGAGCTCCATCTCGAAGGCACCGGCGAACCCGTGCCGGGCGTGAGAACTAAAGATCAGGCCGTTGTCGGTGAGGAATGACTGGGGAAAGCCCAGTGTTTCGGCGGATTTGTAGAACGTGCGCACCACGTCGGAGGATCTCGTGATCACAAACGCACGCGAGGCGACACAGAGCCTGGAATGGTCGTCGATGACGTTGAGCACCTCGAAGACCACGTCGTCAGCGACCCGGACATGGGTCACATCGGCCTGCCAGGTTTCGTTGGGGACGTCAGCGCAAAAGCGCCTGAGAGAGCTCTTCGGTCTCTTCTGGGGCTGGGGTGTGACGAAGCCCCTGGCCTTGAGCACCCGCCAGATGCTCGACACCGAAGGAACGACCTCGGCGTGGCGCTTTTGGAGGTGATACCTGATCGTCTCGGCTCCGGCGTCGACCCCGAGGTCCAAGAGCTCCTTTCGCAAGGTGACGATCTCGTCCTCGTAGCGGTCCCGTACGCGTGAAGGCGAGCGAGCGGTCGCCGAGAGCGTGCCTCGAGCCCAGAGGGGCCCTCGAGGCGGTAGCGCCGGAGCAACTTGTAGAGCCAGCTGCGGTGCACGCCGTGGGTTCTCGCCAGTTCGGCAATCGGCCGACCCGTCCGCAGGTGCGTCTCGATCAGAAACGGGCCCAAGTCCATCGGAGACCTCCACGGGGTAGGTGTCTCCTATGTCTTGACACATCCCCGACTGGGATGTCGCCTATCTCCTGAATCCACACACCTCCGAGCGCGCGCTGTGTGATGTCGCGGATCATCCCGGGACGTCCGAACCCTCACGAACCCTATAGCGGGGCAGCCCGCTCGGCTGATATGTCCGTGTCGTGTCCAAGGTCAACTGGCGGAGCAACTTGCCCTCGAGGGTGACGATGCGGACGTCGAGGTCGGCGACATAGAGGCGGATCTTGGTGCCTTTCCACCGTCGGCCGATGGCGATGTGGAAGAGCTTGGAGTCGTGGCGCAGCGTCACCTTGCCGCAGCTGTCCACCTTGTCAGTGCGAACCCGGAAGTGCTGTTTTGGCGACGGGGTCACCTGGCCGGGCCTTGTCCAGCGCGTCGAAGGCTTGGCGCGGGGTGCGGTAGTCCCGGGACCGGTGCGGTCGCCGTTCGTTGTAATAGGTGACGAAGCGGTCGACCTGGCGCTGGAGCTCGGGGACCGAACGGGCTCGAGGCTGCTTGTCTAAGTAGCGCTTGAGCGTCTGGTGGAAACGCTCGATCTTTCCGCAGGTTTGAGGGTGATAGGGCCGTGAATGCTTGGTCACGATCCCGAGGTCTTTGAGCAGCGCCTCGAAGACCGTGACCCCCTTACGCGGTCCGCCGTTGAAGATGGCGCCGTTGTCGGTCAGCACCGAGGCCGGATAGCCCCAGGTCTCGGCCGCCTCCTTGAAGGTGTCGACCACGTCGGCGGCCTTGGTGACGCGGAGGACCTTGGCGGCGACGATCAGGCGCGAGTGGTCGTCGATGAAGTCGAGGATCTCGACGTCACGCCCCGATCGCAGCGCCCAGTGCGTGACGTCGGCTTGCCAGCACTCATTGGGCAGGGTCGCCTCGAAGCGGATGAGCGAGGAGGCAGGGCGCTTCTTGGGTTCAGGATCGATGAACCCCCGGCGCGAGAGCACCCGCCAGATGGTCGAGATCGACGGGCAGTCGGTGCGGAGCTGAGAGAGATGCCAGTGGATAGTCCGCGCCCCGCCGTCGAAGCCGGCATCGACGAGGTCCTTGCGCAGCCGCACGATCTGGTCCTCGAGGTCCACCGGGATGCGGTTGGGGCGGCTGTGGGGCCGGCGCGACCGCGGCGCCAGCGCCTCGTAGCCACCCTCTCGGTAGCGGGCGAGCTGGACCGAGACCCAGGTCTTGGACACCCCGTGGGTCCGGGCCACCTCCCTGACCCCCCGGCCTTCCACGACCACCGCATCGACTACGTAACGAGACAGCGCCATCCGACCACCCATGCCTGTGAGTGTCCCGGATGATCCGCGACATGGCGTCCCCTATGAGGTGGAACAGAACACCTCCGAGCGTGCGCCGCGTAAGTCCAGCGTAGAGGCTACAAACGGGTAACTGCGCGAACCAGGGATCCGCGCCGTATCCCTACATTCGTCCCTACTTTTGGGCGCATGGTGTGGGGCGACGGCACCATGCGCGAGCGCAGTCCCGGCAACTGGGAGATACGCGTCGCCGTAGGAATCGACCCGGTCTCGGGGCGCACGGTGCAGCGTTCCTTCGCCTTCCACGGGGGTGTGGAAGACGCCGAGCTCCGGCGCAAGGAGCTGGCCGGCGAGTGGGCAGAACGGCGGGTCAACCGTCGTACAGCCCCGTTCCTCACCGTCGGCGAGCTGCTCGAGCGCTGGCTCTGCGCTCACCACGACTGGCGGCCGGCGACGTGGATCGGGGCGCGCTCCAACGTCAAGGCCTTGAGTGCGGACCCACTCGCCGTGCGCCGTGTGTCGACGCTCAAGCCCGAGCACGTGCGGGCGGCCATGGCGGCGTGGAGCTCGGCGGGCGCGTCGGTGGCCGTGGTCTCGGGGCGCTTCCGCGTGCTGCGCTCGGCCATCGGGTGGGCGCACGTCGAGCGCATCATCGACGTCAATCCGCTGAGCGGCATGCGCGGTCCGATGCGTCCGGGGACCAGGCTCCATCTCAGCCGCGAGGAGATCCTCCGTCTGCTCGACGCGGTCGAGGCACTCGTCACTGCGACCGATCTGGAGGACGCCGAGCGCCGGCATAAGGCCGAACAGATCCGACTTCTCGTCCGCCTGGCCGCCGACTCGGGGGCACGGCGCGGTGAGCTGGTGGCGCTGCGCTTCGACGACCTCGATGGGCGCGTGCTCACGATCGAGCGAGGCGTCTCGGCCGATGTGGTCGGGCCCACCAAGACGGGTCGAACACGGCGGCTCACCCTTGGCCGCCAGACGGTCGAACTGTGGCGGGCGAGTGCTCAGACCTGGGCCAGTCGTCTTCCCGAGGGCACTGGGCTCGGCCCGTGGCTGTTCTCCCATGGGGCAGATCACCACGTTCGATTGACCGCGGGCGCCCTCGTCACTGGTTTGCCCAGCTCGCCCAGAGGGCCGAGGTCCCCGAGGCATCGCTGCACCGCCTGCGCCATAGTGTCGCGACGTTCCTCGTCGGACGAGGCGAGTTGCTCCGTGCACAGCAGCGCCTCGGGCACCGGGATCCCTCGACAACGCTGCGCAACTACGCGCACGCCATGCCTCTCGAGGACGAGACGGTGGCCGACGACATCGACGAGCTGCTCAGCTCTGCGCTTTCCAAACCGTGACCACATGCGGCGCGGATCACGCACACGATCCGGGCGGCGGGTTCGTGTTCGTACTGTGGGCAGCTGACTGCCATTCAGTCCTATCCCATGCGCGGGCTGCGCGCGGGGACGGCGCGAACAGGTGGCGCGATTGCTGTATCTGAAGCTGGCGACGCGAGACGGCGTTCAAATTGAGTGATCGCATCGAGAAGATCAGCGACCTCGAAGACGCGATTGCGTCTTCCGATAGTTCCCTGTCGCAGCACGCCACGCTCGTGCAAATGATTCACCGCGTCGTTCGTCCGTTTACGCGATCGGCCGATCGCTTCAGCAGCTGTCTCGACCGTGAGGATCGGAAGGCCGGGCAGGGCGGACAAGAGGAGGTCAACCGCAGAGCTACGGCGCACAGGGCTCACCGCCTCGCGCCAGCGCTCCTCGAGCTCGTCGAGTTGGTCGGCGAACGCTGAGGCGTCGGCACAGGCCCGCAGCAACGCGTTGACGAAGACGTCGATCCACTGAATGGCCGCCCCGGCAGCCACAGGGTCATCAGCTGGAGCGTCGTAGCGGAAGGAGACCAGACCGGCGATATAGGCACCTGCATTGGTCGCCAGGATGAGACTGACCGCGGGCACGAAGTTCGGAGCCAGGCCGCGGCGGCGCAGGACGAGGTGGATCAATGCCCGACCCACCCGCCCGTTCCCGTCGACGAAGGGGTGGATCGTCTCGAACTGGGCGTGGGCCAAGGCGGCTTGGACAATGGGCGGATGGTCGTCGCCCGACATGTACGAGCACAGGTCCTCAAGCAGACCGTGCACATGCCCGTGAGGCGGTGGGACGTAGGCGGCGCGGCAGGGATTGACACCGCCGATCCAGTTCTGCTCCTGGCGCACCACGCCACCCCAGTGCTGGTCTCGTGTTCCCACGAGCAGCTCGCGGTGAAGCGTGCAGAGATCTTCCAGGCTGATCGGCCGCTCGAGGTCGGCCAGTTCGAGGGCACAGCCCATGGCGCGGATGTTCCCGAGTACCGCCCGGGCGGTGTCGTCGTTTGTGGGGAGACCCGCCCGTTCGGCGAACTCCTCCTTGGCGAGTCGACGCGCGTTGACCTGAAGGCCTTCGATATAGGAGGAACCGACCGCTTCGGCCCGCAGGAGCAGCCGTGCCACCGACTCAACACTGGCCAGGCCCGTTCTGCGGTCTTGGAGTGCGCCCACCGCCCGGTCAGCGTCGGAGAGGTCGGCCACGAGATCGGCGGGGAGCGCCAGGACACGTTCAGCCAGGGGATCGGGCACGTAGGCCCGGTAGGAGCACGAGGTGCGCTCCCGGCGGGTCTGCCCCGTCGGACTACCCTGCCAGATCAGTTCCTCGTACCGGGCCATCGAGGTGCCCTCCTTCCCCTTTCCATAGTACCAGTTAAAATATAACCGACATTATGGTGGTTCCTTGGTGTCACCTCCGGGGCCGCCGGCGTGACGGCTCGTGGGGCTCGAAAGCTCGCCGCTCACGACTGCGGGTCCGGGCCGGTCCGAAGGAACGGAACTCCTACGATTCGTTCCGTGGTCCTTCGCTGCACCAAGAAGCTCCTCGACGTCCTCAAGCCCCCTCAGGTGTCGGCCCTCGAACCCGGTGAGGACGACTGGTACGCCAACCTGCTCGTCCTCGATGGCCGCAAGTGCCTTCTCCTCACACACGCCGCCACGCTGTTCAGCGTCTTCGAACCAGATGTCCGAGTCGGTCAGCTCCGATCGACCCGGACATTCGTCTCAGCGCTCCTCGAGCGTGAGCTGCAAGAGGAGAGTCTTCCGGCCCACACGTTCGGCGACACGGCGAGCGAGCCCCTGGTCTTCGCGAAGACCGCCGATCGCAGCGTGCTCGGCTGCATGAACGACATGGCCTTTCTCGCCGAAGTGGCCGTCGGCCAGAGTGGCGGCCTGGCCTCGCTGGACGACCGGGCGCTCAACCGTCGGCTACGGCGCAACATCAACAGCGCCCGGGCCTACCGGCGCCCCATCGACCTCGTCGGAGAGAGGGTGGCGCCGTAGTGCGATGCGCTGCGTCGGCAGGCCGATGGTGTCACCAAGCTCGCCATCTGCTCTGTCGGTGAGTCCGGGAGCGGTGGCAGCGCCGCGCCAATATGGGCGGGTGGTCGCTCTTCATGCCGCCTGGCTGACCGGCTCTGGGCGTCTGGCCCTTTGGGCGGAGAGCGGGGACAGGGAAACGACGCCGGGTCCCCGACGACGCCCGGCACGCCGGATCCCGCCCCATCCCTTTGCCCTCGATCCGGAAGGCCTGCGACTGGCCGTCTCGGACTTTGCGGGGCTGGCGGCGACAGACCTGCTCGAAGAGGACGTGCAACTCACCCTCCAGCTCCCAGGCGCCGACGGAGTTCCGATCGCTTTCCCGTTGGACGACGAGCTTCCGGGCCCAACACCCGGCGGCTCCGCAGCGTCCTCGAGCTCCTGGGGGGACGTCTCGTTGTGGAGTGCCCCGGGGTACGTTCTCGAGCCCCTTATGGCCACGACGTTCCTCCGCTCGTTGCCCTTGCCGAGAGGAAGCGACCGGTCCTTCACCGACGCCGGACCATCGGATGTCGAACTGGGGCCCGATATCCGTTTCGCCGCCCACGCGGTCGAGATGGTGGTCGAACTCCTCGCCCGGGGCCGGCTGCTGCCCGATCTCGAGTTCGTCGCTGGTCATTGGAGGGCCTGCTGGCGCCCCCTCATCGACGGTCACGACCGCGGTCGGATCGAGGCGCTGGCGTGGGCCCTGCCGCCCTCGTTCACCGCGGTACGCGGGCCAGAGTCGAACACCGACGACGCGTTCGCTCAGCTGGGACCCGAACCCAGCGACGAGGTCCTCCGTTCGCTGATGTGGGCCGTGACGGACGCTCTTGCCCGGGACCTGATCACGCCCGCCACGCCGAAGGCCCGGAGACGGGGTGCCGGCGCGTCCGTCGTCGACGCCTGGCTTCGTGCGCTTGGCTCACCTGACGGCTCCCTCCATGGGTGCGAGCACGACGAGTGTGTGCAACTCGCCGGACGGCTTGCGGTGTGGCACGCCACGAAGAGCACCGAGGACGAAGCGGTACGGACCTGTTTTCGGATCGTCCCACCTCCCCAAGAGGGCGAAGAGGGAGTCGACCCGGCGGACGTGCCCGTTCGAGCGAGGAGGCGAAAGGACACCTCGGCAGATTCGGAGCCCGCCTGGCGCATCGATTTCGCACTCCAGGCCGTCGACGACCCGAGCCTGGTTGTCTCCGCCGCCGACGTCTGGTCCGACGGGCCCGAACTGACCGCCATCGGGCGCCACGTCATGCACCCCGACGAGCACCTTCTGCGCGGCCTCGGTCAGGCGGCCCGTCTCGTCCCTTCGTTGGGAAAGACGCTGTCCTCGGCGACCCCTTGCGCCTACACCACGGACGCTGCGGGCATCTTGACCTTCCTTCGCGAGGGCGCCCCTCTGTTGGAAGAGGCCGGATTCGGTGTGCTCGCGCCCCCGTGGTGGCGCTCGTCGAGGACCAGGCTGGGAGTGCGTCTCAAGGCGCGGACCCCCACGTTGGGTGGGACCTCCACCGGCACCATCGGTCTCGACGGACTGTGCGACATCCGTTGGGAGGCCGTGCTGGGAGACGACACCTTGAGCCTGACCGAGCTCCGCCAGCTGGCTCGGCTCAAGCAGCCGCTGGTGCGTGTGCGCGGCCAATGGGTGGAGCTGCACCACGGGGAACTCTCGGCCGCCATCACCGCGGTCGGCAAGCGCGGCGCCGCGGGTGCCGTCCTCTCCGCCGGAGAGGTCCTCCGATCGGCGTTGGGGCTCGAGCACGGTCCGGGAGACCTGCCGGTCGTCGAAGTGGCGGCCGACGGCTGGCTGGGCGACGTGCTCTCGGGTGCCGAAGATCGAAAGCTCGAGCCGACCCCGACGCCCGACGGTTTCGCCGGCGAGCTCCGCCCCTATCAAGAACGTGGGCTCGCCTGGCTGAGCTTCTTGGGCGAGCTCGGGCTCGGGGCCTGTCTGGCCGACGATATGGGACTGGGCAAGACGGCCCAGCTTCTCGCGCTGCTCGTCGACGAGCGGGCCCGAGCCGCCCTCGCTCCGATCGTCCGGCCCCGGTCGGCTGCGTCGGAAACGGCTCGTCGAACGACGCAGCGCCGACTCGGCCCAACGCTGGTGCTCTGCCCCATGTCCCTGGTGGGGAACTGGCAGCGCGAGGCTGCTCGCTTCGCTCCGAAGTTGGCCGTGTACGTCCACCACGGAGCGGACCGTCTTACGGACAAGGCATTCACCAAGCATGCGGGCAAGGTGGACCTGGTCCTGTCGACCTATGGTCTCGCCACGCGGGACGCGGAGTCGCTGGCCAGCGTTCGCTGGCGCCGGCTGGTTCTCGACGAGGCACAACAGATCAAGAACAGTGCCGCCCGCACGACGCAGAGCGTGCGGTCGATTCCGGCCGAGCGGCGGATCGCCATGACCGGCACACCGGTCGAGAATCGACTGAGCGAGCTGTGGTCGATCATGGAGTTCCTCAACCCCGGCATCCTCGGCTCCGAGCGGAGGTTCCGCGAACGCTTCGCCGACCCGATCGAGCGCGGGGGTGACGACGAGGTGGCGACCAGGCTGCGCCAGGTCACCGGCCCCTTCATCCTTCGTCGCCTCAAGACCGATCGGACGATCATCGCCGACCTTCCCGAAAAGCTCGAGATGAAGGAGTTCTGCCCCCTGACCCGCGAGCAGGCCACGCTGTACCAGGCTGTCGTTGACGACATGCTGGCCCGGATCGACGAAGCGGAGGGAATCGAACGGCGGGGCCTCGTCCTGGCCACCATGATGAAGCTCAAGCAGGTCTGCAACCATCCGGCGCACTTCCTGGCCGACGGGTCCTCCCTCGGCGGTCGGTCGGGCAAGGTGACGCGCCTGGTCGAGATCCTCGGCGAGGCGATGGCCGAGGGGGACCGGTCGCTCGTCTTCACGCAGTTCACTGAGATGGGCGCCATGTTGGAGCGCCACCTGCGTCACCGACTGCGGTGCGATGTCCTGTGGCTCCACGGCGGAGTGACCAAGCGCGCCCGCGACGCCATGGTCGAACGCTTCCAGGGCAGCGACGGACCGCCCGTCTTCCTCCTCTCCTTGAAGGCCGGCGGGACCGGCCTCAACCTGACGGCGGCAACCCAGGTCGTGCACTTCGATCGGTGGTGGAACCCGGCGGTGGAGGACCAGGCGACCGACCGGGCCTATCGGATCGGCCAGCAGCACAACGTGCAAGTCCGCAAGTTCGTCTGCGGGGGGACACTGGAGGAGCGGATCGACGCCATGATTGAGGCGAAGCGAGCCTTGGCGGAGCGGATCGTCGGAACCGGAGAGGGCTGGCTGACCGAACTGTCGACCGATCAGCTCCGTGAGGTGGTCGCTCTGTCGGCCGACGCCGTGGAGGACGACTGATGCCGGCACGCCCAAGGTCTCGTCGTCCGTCGAGCCGTTCGGGCCGACCTCCCGATGGCTGGTGGCCACCGGCCTCCAAGCCAATTGCGGTCGAAGGAGGGGTGAAGGCCCGGAGCAAACGCGGACAGATCGGTGACAGCTGGTGGTCGCAGCGCTTCATCGCGGTTCTGGAGTCCTTCGGAATTGGCAGCCGTCTGCAGAGAGGCAAGCGCTATGCCCGCGCCGGGCAGGTGCTGAGTCTGGAGTTCGTTCCGGGACAGGTCCGCGCTTCGGTTCAGGGCTCGCGCGCCAAGCCGTACCGCGTGTTCATCGAGACGGAGATCTTGACCGACATCGAGTGGGCCAGGATCGAGGACGTCATGGCATCACGTGCAGTCTTCTTGGCCAGACTCTTGTCCGGAGAGATGCCCGAAGAGATCGAAGAGGCGTTTGTCGAGTCCGCGACCACCCTGTTCCCAGCCTCGGTCGATGATCTCGTCTCCGCATGTTCCTGCCCCGATTGGGAGAATCCGTGCAAGCATGTGGCCGCGGTCTTCTATCTCATGGCCGAGGCCTTCGACGACGATCCCTTTCTCATTTTCGCGTGGCGAGGCCGGGACAAGGATCAGTTGCTCGTCGACCTGAGGGCCCGACGGCACGGTCCCGGTGCTGAGTCCGAGGTGCAAACGCCTGTCGACGGATCGTCTATGGGGAGGTTCGGATGGCCTACGTTCGATCCTGAACATAGGAACGCAACTCGATCAGCTTATGTCGCCTCGTTCTGGGGTGATCCCGAGGACGTGTCGTCCATCGAGCTCCGACCGCGTTCAGCGGTCGCGGCCGATCTGATCCTCCGACAGCTCGACCCATCACCGCTCGGCGAGGCCGCCGGCATCATCGACGACCTCCGTCCGCTCTATGAGGGCATCACCGTGCACGCGATCGCGTTGGCATTGGGCGAGGAGGCGACGTCACCGGGCCCATAAGGGCATCGCCACGTCCCCGGGTCGTTGCTGACCGAACAGACCCACGACGCACACTGCGCGACGGACGCACTCGCTGTGGCCGAGATCATCCGAGCTGCACGATTGCCTTGACATCACGGTAGCTTCCTGGCTCGAATGCCCGAAGCGAGGCGCCGATATAGGCTCTATCCGGTGGTACTGATTTGATAAAAATGATAGCCGTCCGACCTAAAGTAAAATAGAATGCAGGTAATGAATCTGCTAGAAGTGACGATTTTGAGAACCATCGTGAGAACCATAGGGCTATGAAAAGCTGGAAACGGCTGTCATTCGGTGTCATATGTCGGCCACTCCAAAGAAGCCATAAGTCCAGTTCAGAGGGTATGGGTGGCACCTGTGGACAACCATTGTCACCCGTCGTCATTTCGTCAAATAGGCGCTACGAATCAGAAGGCTTGGGTTGGCAATCCGCTTGAGTCCACAGCCTTATTTGGAGGACTTCGGTTCACCTTCGGCCTACCTCGCTGTCTGCCGGGTTGATGTGGCCCGAGTTGATCGACTCGTCCCACCCCTTGGAGCAGGAATTTCAGTAGGCGTCAGTACCGCTCAGGCGACGCCCACCTCCGCTTCGTCGATCGGTGGGGCCGAGGCCCTCTTTCGATCGGGCACCTTGCAGAGCTCGGAGGTGATTGCCTCGTGTAGGGCCTCGCGGCGAGGATGTCGCCCGTGACGAGGAACCGTTTCGCGGGAGAGCCGTTTGAGGACAGCGATGAGGCCATCGCCCGCGTGCTCGATGACGTCAGTATCCCGGCGCTGATGGCCTCGCTCGTGCACATGAGCGGTGACCCGTCGTGGGTGCGAGGTGAGATTCAACCGAACGTCGGGATGTCGCTGGATATCCAGGGTGGGATGTCGGAAGAGGACATGGCGGAGGTGCGCCGCCGTGCCCTCCCGACCATCGCCGCCTACCGTGACAACGGGTGCGTCCCGGTGGAGCTGTCCCGGGACCTGTTGCAAGAGATGATGGGCTTTCTCGGCCGTCGTCCGGTCGAACGCGAGTTGGCCGGCCTCTTCTTCGACGACTTGCAGTTCGAGGGCGATGACAGCGGCGAGATCTCCTGGGGTGACGAAATCTCGGTGTCCGAGAAGGCCGCGTCACCCGTGGTCGTGATCGGCTGCGGGATGGGTGGGATCCTGGCCGGTATCCGCCTCCAGCAGGCCGGGCTGCCCTTCACGATCATCGACAAGAACGCGGGACCGGGCGGCACCTGGTGGGAGAACCACTATCCCGGCGCACGCGTCGACGTGGGCAGCCATCAGTACTGCTTCTCGTTCGAGCCGGCCGAGCTGTGGAGCGAGTACTACTGCCAGCAGCCGGAGCTGCGTGCCTACTTCGGCGGGATCGTCGAGAAGTTCGACCTGCGGCAGCATTGCCAGTTCGAAACTGCCGTGACCGACGTGGTGTGGCAGGAGGACCAGGGCATGTGGCGCGTTACGACGCGCGACGCGAGCGGCGGCGAGGAAGTGCTCGAGGCCCGCTTCGTCATCAGCGCCGTGGGCTCGCTCAACCTGCCTCGTCTGCCCGAGATCCAGGGCATGGAGACCTTCGCGGGACCGTCGTTCCACTCGGCGCGCTGGCCGGAGGACCTGGACATCCGAGGGAGCAGGTTCGCGCTCGTGGGCGCCGGCGCCAGCGGATTCCAGATCGGCCCCGCCATCGCCGGGCAGGTCGAACAGCTCACGATCTTCCAGCGCACGGCCCAATGGATCCTGCCCAACCGGCTGTACCACACGGCCGTTCCGGCGGGCGACGCCTGGGCGCTCCGGCACCTGCCCTTCTACGGGCGGTGGTACCGCTTCGTCATGACCTACGCCGGCATCGCGGCCGGGATGGAGATGTACCGCATCGACCCCGAGTACGACGACCCGACCCACCAGTCGATCAACCCCCTCAACGCGAGACGGGCGGCGGCCCTGGTGGCATCGATGCAGTCACTCGTCCCCGACAACCCCGAGCTGCTCGAGAAGGTCGTGCCCGACTACCCCGCCACGGGCAAGCGCATCCTCCAGGACGACGGCACCTGGTTGCGCACCCTGCAGCTGCCGAACGTCGAGCTGGTCCGGACGGGCCTCGAGCGGGTGGTCCCCGACGGCGTCGTGACGGCGGACGGAACGCACTACCCGGCTGACGTGATCTGCTACGCCACCGGCTTTCGCCACAACGAGTTCCTGGCGTCCATGGAGGTGACCGGGCGGCACGGCGTCTCGTTGCGCGACCAATGGGGGGACGAGCCCACGGCGTACCTCGGCATCACGATGCCGAACTTCCCCAACCTCTTCTGCATCTACGGCCCGGGGACGAACCTGGCCTTCGGCGCCAGCCTCTTCTACCACGCCGAATTCCAGGTGCACTACGCGCTCGACGCCATCCACGAGACGCTGGCGTCCGATGCGCTGTGGGCCGAGGTTCGGGCCGACGCACACGACGAGTACGCCGAGCGGTACCAAAAAGAGATCGGCCAGCTGGTGTGGGCGCACCCCGCGATCACGCACAGCCACTACAAGAACCCTGAGGGCAAGGTCTTCACGCTCTCCCCGTGGCCCCTCGACCAGTACTGGGGATGGACCCGCCACATCGAGCGCGAGCACTACGACTTCGGCGGCGGGTGAGCTGTGGGCGGCGACCCGCTTGGCGAGAGGGACTCGCCCGTGCCCTGCCCTTACGACGAAGCTGACGAGGTCACACTCGGTTCGGCGCGAGTGATGGACGCCGAGCCAGTCGCGACGACGTGCGCGGCGGACCCAACTGGCCGCGGCCCGATGTGCACGATCAGCGTCGCCGTGGACGCCACAAAGGACCAACCAGGACCGGACCCGCCGCCCCGTGCGCTGAGAGCGCGGCCATCGAGGGTGACCTGCTGGGGACGGGTGACGTCGACCATGTCGATGGTGGTGGGCACGGAGGCTGGCTCGCCCGGATAGCTGCCGCGCGACGCGCCGATCGTGACCGACACCGACGGTTGTCCGTTTCGGGATGCGCCCGACGACGTCGTGATGAGGGTCTCGGTGCGCTGGCCCTTGGCGTAGCCCAAACCTTTTCCGCTGTCGCCGTAGAGCTCGAAGGATCCCGAGGCTCCCGGATAGACGAGCGCGGTGAGGGCATTCGAGTGTGCGGTTCGTTTCGAAGAGGGCTGCTCCGGCACCACACCACCTTGGCGGACGAAGACCGGCATGCGGTCGAGCGGCACCGACATGGTGACCGTCGACGGACCGGTGAACGTGGCACCGGTGAAGAAATCGTCCCAGCGGCCCGGGGGGAACCACACCGTGGTCGCGGCGTCGTCGCCCGGCGTGGTCACCGGGGCCACGAGCATGTCGGGCCCGTACAGGTACTCGGTCGGGTTCTGGTAGGCGGCCGGCTGGCCGGGATAGTCGAGGTAGAGCGGCCGCGCCATCGGCAGCCCCGTTTGGTTGGCGTCGGCGGCCAAGGTGTAGGTGTAGGGGACCAGCGCCTCGCGCAGCCGGAGGAACGACTCGGTGATGCCTTGGACGGGTTGGGGATACTGCCAGGGCAGACGGTCTTCGTTGTTGGAGTGGAGCCGCAGGATCGGCTCGAAGGTGCCGAGCTGCACCCAGCGGTCGTAGAGGTCGGGGGGATCTGCCCCCGACTGCGTCGGCGGTGGACCGAGATAGCTCCCGATGTCGCTGCTCACGTACGGCTCGCCGATGGTGGCCTCGTCGGGGACCAGCTGGGCCTCCATGGCCAGGGTGTTCCAGGTTCCCCACGCGTCACCGGTGAACGCGATGGCCGAGGTGTGGTCCGACCACGGCCCCGCCGGGTACACCTCCTGCGGCTCGCCGTTGGAGCCGCCGATCCGGGCCAGGACGAACCCGCGCTCGCCCAGGTTGACCATGTCCTGCGCGTAGAGATGCCCGATCCACGCGTCGGGCGTCACGCCCGCCGACGACACAATCGAGTCGTCGCAGCACCAGTCCAGCCACCAGAAGGCGACTCCCTGCTTCTGGAAACTCTGCTGGAGGGCGAAGTTGGACTCGGCCTGGGCCACCGAGCTCCAGTCCCACACCTTGCAGTTCCCGTTGGTGCAGCTCGACGAGGCGAGATCGTGTCCCGCGATGCGTTCGGTCTGCGGGAGCTTCGGGTCGTTGTCCTCGATGCTCGAGTGGATGTTCAGCGTCACGTCGATGCCGTGCGCGCGCGCCCAGCGGAGGAACGACGACGGATTGGGGAACAGCGATCGGTTCCACTCCCAGCCGTTCCAGTCGTTCGGCGCCTTCCAGTCGGTGTCGAGCGAGAGCGTGTTCAGCGGCACCTTGTTGGTGACGAAGGCGCGGTAGACCGCCTCGACGTCGCTGCTCGAATACGGCGTGTAGTCGGAGTACCAGACGCCGAAGACGTCTTTGGGCAGCAGCGGTGCCGGACCGGTCAGCTCGGCCAAGGTGTGCAGGGCGCCGGCGTAGTTGTGTCCGTAGGCGAACAGGTACCCGTCTTCGACGTCACCGTTCTTCGGCCTCGGTTCGACCCACCCCTTCGCGGTCCACACCGCGCTCTGGGTGTCGTCGAGCAGGCGCCAGCCCGCGGTGTCCAGCAGCCCATCGGTGTTGAGCGGCTGGATGACGGCCTCGCACGTCGCTCCGGACTGTCCGGCGCCACACGTCGGGTTGTCGTTGTAGGTGTCGGTGTCGAACCCGCGGAACCAGCCGCCGAGCGGTCCGCTCGACGCCGAAGACGGAGGTGGCGAGCCGCCGGGACCGACCGCCAGGGTGTCGACGCCCAGATCGAAGCTGTTGGGAGTGGTATTCACCACACTGATCGAGTTGGTCCCCGCCACCAGCGGCACGGTGGTCGTGAAGGTGGCCCAGGGCGCGGCCGTCGTGGTTGGGGCTGCGGTGAGCACCTGCTGCAGCTGCCCGTTCACGTCCAGATCCAAGAGGCTCGTAGTCGGTGCCAGCGGCGGGCTCGCCACGTTGTAGTAGCGCAATGAGATCGCGGCCGGACCGGCCGCCGCACCGAGGACGTGCCACGTGATGCTGGCGCCCGCCTTGACGAAGAAGCCCGCGTAGCCGGCCGTGCTGTCGTAGTCGGGAAACGTCTGACTGAGGGTGGCCCCGCCGCCGAGGGTGGCGGCGCCGGCCTGGCAGACCTGGCCGAAGACGCACTCCCAGTCCCACGTCGGTGCGACGGTGGCGCTCTCTCCTCCGACTGACAGCCGGAGCGTGGTGTTGAGCGGGCCGAACGGTCCGGAGCCCAGCTTGTAGCGCAGGGTCGCGCTGGCTGTGCGGACGACTAGGGAGCCCCCCGACGTCGATGACGTATAGGGAGGAACCGGCATCCGCCGGTTGACGGCATTCACCGTCGGAAGATTCTCGAAGTGCTGCGACGGGGAGTACTCGAGGCGGAACAGGGTCGGGCTCAGGATCTCGATACGCACCGGACCGACGTGCACGACGGCCCGCGCGTGCGCGATCCCCGCACCCATGTCGACGGGCGTCGCCAGATCCACTGGTGCGGTGTCCGACGTCGCCGGCCCTGACGAGGACGCGGCCGTCGCTTCCGACTCCGCCCCGAGCAGCGTTGCGCCCAATGCCACCGCCAGCAGGACGACGAACGGAAGCAGGCGTCTCACCGGATCACTCCGTCGCTGGTCCGTCGAGCCCGCCCCATCGGCCCATGATTGCATCGCTGTCGGAAGAGTGCCCCCATTCACGTCGACGACGCGTCGTCGACTGGCGGGTCGTTGCGCTCCGGTGGACCGTTGCGGTGCCGCACGCGCCGAGGCGGACACGCCGTCGCGTCGAACGCACGGTCAAGTACGTCTAGCCCGACCGGACATCGGCCGGTCACGCCGGTGAGAGGACCAGGTGCTCCATGGACTCGGGTTCGCCACCTGTTCCTTGATGCGCGCTGCGTTGCCCCTCGGCTCACAGCGTCGTGCGCAGGAACAGCGGCGAGAGCACGAGCCACCGCGAGCGCGAGCACAACGAATTCGGCGGCGTGTGAGTCCCGGGCACCGGTGGCGGCTCTTCGGAGGTCTAGCTCTTGACTCCGGTGCCGCGGCAGTAAGGACAGGTCTGCCATTGCCGCCCACTGCAGCCCGGGCAGGGCTGGGCACCGGGCGCCGGGACGGCACCGTGGCAGGTGGTGCACGTGATGCGCCTGGGGCCCCACATGCTGTTGGCGCAGTAGTCGCAGGGCTCTTGCTGTGGAGCTGACGACCAATTGTACGAGCCGGCCCCGGCCCCGCCTCCGGCTCCGACTCCGGCCGAGCCGAACGATCGGCGCCCGCGTCCGACCAGTGCGCTGAGTAGCAGGAAGGCCACGACGCCGACCACGATCCACACCCAGACGGGGATTCCGCTGCTCGACGAAGCAGGATCCTTGTAGGTGAGCGCACACCCGGATTCCGTCGTGAACCACTTTTGGACGTTCGCCTGCGCGGCGGTTGCCAGCGGCGCTTGCGCCGCGACTTCGGGTGAGTTGACGGTGTCGGCGACCTCCTTGGTGAAGTTGGCCCACGCCGCGAAGGAAGACTGGATCTGCGCCGGCGCCTCCTGAGTCAGCTTCTCGAGGTAGGCGGCGTCGGACGCCAAGGCGGGATTGGCCTCACCGTCCTGGTACTGGTCCAGTCCGGGCTGGAGGTCCTGCGCGATCCAATTCTGGAGTTGGAGCGAGTCCTGACAAAAGGTCGCCGACGCAGTCGCCGACCCCGACGCCGTCGCAGCGCCGGCGTGAGGCGAGCCAAAGAAGAGGGCGCCCACCAGTACGAAGAGAAGCAACGCGCCGAGCGCGCGCGCTCGCACACGGCCACCGAAGGGCCGTGACGGGACCTGACCGAAGAGGAGACGGAGATGCCGATGCATGCCAAAACCGCCGACATTGTGCGGGATTCCGCCCGGTCTTGCAACTGATGTTCACCCTCGGCGCTGTTGCGAAGTCGCCGGTGGGACGTCGGCGATACCGCCGCAGGCCGAACCGACTAGAGAACCAGGTGCTCCATGGCCTCGGGATTGGCCATGTTCTCCTTGATGCGAGCCTGCTGTTCCTCGGCCGACTCGCTCGTGCGCAGGAGCAGCGGCGAGAGGACCAGCCCGAGGATCACGGAGCCGGCCGCGATGAGCAGCGCCAGGCGGTAGCCGTCGGCCAGGGCGGTGATCATGTCGTGGCCCGCGGCGAGCAGCGACTTGGACTGGTTCGCCGCGATCGTGCTCAGCGCGGCGAGGCCGATGGCGCCCGCCAGTTGCTGGGACACGTTGACGATGCCCGAGCCCAGGCCGGCGTCCTCGTTGGGGATCTCTGACATCCCGATCTGCAGCAGCGGCATGAACGACGCCCCGGCGCCGAGCCCCATGAGGAAGAAGGCGAAGAAGATGCGCGGGAAATAGGCCGCGTGCGGCCCGGCCGAAGCGAAGAGGAGGAGACCGATGGCGGCGGAGGCCATGGCTGGATACATCACGGGCTTGTTCCCGAAGCGCCCGACCAGCCACGCCGTGATGCCCGTCGACATGGCCGCCATCGTGAGGGCCTGGGGCAAGAAGGCGAGTCCCGTCTTCAGCGGGCTGTAGCCGAGCACGTGCTCGAAGTAGAGGGCGCCGATGAAGAAGGTCGAGAACATCCCGATGATGAGCAGGCCGCGGATCACACCAGAGCCGGTCAGCGTGCGCAGTTTGAGAATGCGCAGCGGCATGATCGGCTTGGAGATCCGGGACTCGAGCACGGCGAAGGCGACGCCCAGGACGACGGCGAGGCCGATGAAGCCGAGCGTGTGCGCCGAGACCCAGCCGTAGGTCGACGCCGTCACGATGGCGTAGATCACGACCATGACTGACGCCGTCACGAGGACGGAGCCCACCCAGTCGACGCCTTGCCTGATGCCCAGGCCGATGTTGTCCACCAGGAGAATGGAACCCGCAGCGAGGGTGGCGATGCCGACAGGCACATTCACGAAGAAGATCCAGTGCCACGACAGCGCTTGGGTGAGGATGCCGCCGGCGAGGAGCCCGATCGAGCCGCCGCCGACGGCCACGAACACGTAGGCGCTCATGGCGTTGGCCCGCTCGCGGGCTCGGGAACTCGGTGACGATGATGGCGACGATCACCGACGAGCTGAGCGCGCCGCCGATGCCCTGGATGAAGCGCGCCGCCACGAGCAGGCCCTGGCTGTCGGCCGACCCGCAGGCGATGGAGGCGAGCGTGAACAGCGTCACGCCGGCGAGGAACACCTTCTTGCGGCCGATGAGGTCGCCCAGGCGCCCGGCCATGAGGAGGAAGCTGCCGAAGCTGATGAGGTAGGCGTCGACCACCCAGGTCAGGCCGGACTGGCTGAAGTGCAGGCTCTTCTGGATGTCGGGGAGCGCCACGTTGACGATCGAGCCGTCGAGGGCGTTCATGAACATGGCCAGGCAGACGACGACCAGGGCGATCCAGCGCCGGCGGTCGCCGGCGGCGCCCTCGGTGCCCGTGAGGTCGGCGAGCGTCCCGTGGGTGTTGATAGTCATGATTTCGGGACTATCCTAGGGGCATGATCGATGGGGCCGTGCAGGCGGGGTACGGGGGGTCGGCGTCGTGAGCGCCGCCCGGTCGTCGGCCCGTCCCGCCACCGGCACCATCGTCCTGCTGACCCAGCTGGCCCGGGCCGTCTACCTGCGCTCTTCGCTCGACCTGGTCGGCATGAACCTGCGCAACATGGTCGTCCTCGCCTACCTGCGCGACCACCCCGGCGTGTCCCAGCAGGCCATGACCGAGCACCTCTCCATGGACTCGAACACCGGGGTCCTCGTCCTCAACGACCTCGAGGATCTGGAATATGCCGAGCGGCGCCGGGACCCGTCGGACCGGCGGCGCCACCTCGTCACCATCACCGACGCCGGCCTCGAGGCGCTCGAGCAGGCCGAGGCGGCGCAGGGGAGCATCGAGGACGAGATCCTGGCCGGGTTGAGTCAGGCGGAGCGGGCGGAGCTGCGCGGACTGTTGGTGAAGGCGCTCGAGGAGCACGCGCCGCCACCGACCGGTGCCGGTGCGTAGACCGGTGCCGGTGCGTAGATTGCCGACGCGTCGTTAGGACTTGCCCTTCGGCCAACGGTCGAACGTTTCAGCGACTCACTTCGCCACGAGCATCGCTCGTCATCTCGACGCCACGAATCGTCGCGCTGGCGGACGAAGCTGGCGGACATGAGTTGGGCGAATGCCCAGGAGGCTGCCCTACAATCGCCGGAGCAGCCAACTAGGGAGGGCCCGTGGCCGACTACAAATTCATCAGGTACGAGACGACAGACGGCGGGCGCATCGCGCGCATCGTCTTGAACCGTCCGAACTCCCGCAACGCCCAGCACCGGGGCCTGCTCGTGGAGCTCAACGATGCCTTCATGACGGCCGAGGCCGATGACACCGTTCGGGTCGTGATCCTCAGCGGTGCGGGGCCCATGTTCTCATCGGGACACGACATGGGGTCACAGGAGTCCCTGGACGAGCGCACACCGGGACCGGACCTGCACCCGACCTTCGAGGTCAACGGCGGGACCAGGGAAGGGGCCGAAGGCCGCATGTTGGGGGAGTGGCACTACTTCTTCCAGAACACCTTGCGCTGGAGGAATCTCCGCAAGATCACGATCGCCCAGGTGCATGGCACCGTGTTCGCCGCCGGTCTCATGCTCATGTGGGCCTGCGACCTCATCGTGGCTTCCGACGACGCGGCGTTCGCGGACGTTGTCGGCACCCGTCTCGGCATGTGCGGCGTGGAGTACTTCGCGCACCCGTGGGAGTTCGGGCCGCGCAAGACCAAGGAGCTCATGCTGACCGGCGATTCGGTCACCGCCGAGGAGGCCCACCGCCTGGGCATGGTCTCGAAGGTGTTTCCGCTCGACGAGCTCGATCAACGCACGCTGGAGTTCGCCCGTCGCATCGCCGCGCTGCCCACGATGACGTCGCTCTTGATCAAGGAGTCGGTCAACCAGACGGTCGACAACATGGGCTTCTACAACGCGCTGCAGTCCTGCTTCACGCTGCACGAGCTGAACCACGCCCACTGGGCCGAGATCCACGAGAACGACTACCCGGTCGGCCTGCCCGAGGACGGGCTCGTCGACTGGCGCTCTGCACCGCCCGTCGTCCCGGCGGTCATGGACCAGGTCCGGGCGCCCGATCCCGTCGGGTAGCTCGAGAGGAAGGAGCACTGACCATGCCCGAAGCACCGGTCACACCCGACCGTTCTGCCATCAAGGCCGACCTCATCGCGCAGGTTGCCCGTTCCGCCACCACGTTTTGGGAGCTGGAGCTCACCTCGGGCCTCGATGCGGGCGACACCAGCCTGCGGGACCCCGACACGGGCAACGTCTACATCCTGCCGAGGCCCAACCCGGATCAGCCGTTCGCCAATTGGAGCGAGATCGGGGACGACGACGTCGTCGTGGTCGACCGCGGCGGCAGCGTCGTGTTCACCAACGGGTTGCAACCGACCGTCGAGCTCCAGACCCACCTCGGCGTCTATGACGCACGCCCGGACGTGCAGGCCATCGTGCACAGCCACGGCGAGTGGTCGCAGATCTTCTCGGTCTTGCGCTGGGACATCCCGACCTACACGTCGGAGACCTACCTCGTCGCCGGTCTCGGTCCGATCAGGTGTGCGCCGTCGGGTGGGGTTGCGACGCCCGAAGTGGCGCGCCAGGCCGTGGAGGCGCTCGGCACACGCTCGAAGGCGGCGCTGCTGCCGTCGCACGGGGCGGTGTGCGTCGGTGCGTCGTTCGAGGAGGCGTTCCACGTCGCCCGCATGGTGGAGCGGGCGGCGCGGCAGGCCACGTTCATCCGGCTCCTGGGTGGGGCACCGCAGATGACCCTGCACGACCTCATGAGCCCGGACCGCTACCGGCGCATGGAGGAAGCGGCCAAGGTCGCGGGTGAGTCTGTCGAGGATGCCTTGGCGCGGTCGCTCTGACCCACGCAGGATCGCTCAGCCCATCTGACCTTCGTACGGGTTGTTGATGGTGAAGGGCACATCGGCGAACCGGGCTGCTGCTGCCTTGAGCTCGGCGACGGACCACAGCCCTTCCTTCTCGATGGTGTCGATGATCGAGAACGGCTGGAAGAGGCGCACCGAACCGCCGGACACCAAGAAGATCCGTCCGTGGATCGGGCAGTCTTCGGTCCCCAGGTAGGCGACGAAGGGCGAGATGTTGTCCGGAGTGATCGGCGACCACGCTTCACCCGCCTGACCCGCCTCACCAGGCTGATCCCCCTCACCATGCTGCACCCCTTCCTCGGGTGCGAGCCCACTCGTGAGGCGGGTGACCGCGGCGGGGGCGATCGCGTTGACGCGCACGCCGTAGCGTCCCAGTTCCGAGTCGGCGATCATGGTGAAGGTGGCGATCCCGATCTTGGCGGCGCCGTAGTTGGTCTGGCCCGAGTTCCCGAACAGGCCGGACGCCGACGACGTGTTGATCACCGAGCGCTTGCCGTCGCGTCCGGCCTTGGCTTCCTCGCGCCAGTAGGTGGCGGCCCAGCGCGTCGGGCAGAAATGACCGCGCAGGTGCACCCGGATGACCGCGTCCCATTCGTCCGCCGACATGTTGACCAGCATGCGATCCCGCAGGATCCCGGCGTTGTTGACCAGGATGTGGAGATCGCCGAAGGTCTCGACCGCCCGGTCGACGAGTCGTTTGGCACCGTCCCAGTCCGAGACGTCGTCGAAGTTGGCGACGGCCGATCCGCCGGCCGCCTCGATCTCGTCCACGACCTCTTGCGCGGGAGATCTGTTCGCGCCGGTGCCGTCGGTGCTCCCTCCCAGATCGTTCACGACCACCTTGGCTCCTTCGGCGGCGAACAGCAACGCGTGGGCGCGGCCGATACCACGTCCCGCACCGGTCACGATCGCGATGCGACCATCGAGTTCGCTCACGCGTACTCCTTTCGAAACGTCGTTGACGACGCCGGCGTGTTCAGGTGCGGACCCGGCGTTCTTCGTCGGTGAGTGTGATACAACGAATACGGCAGAGGGGGAGACCCAGACAGCGTCGCGCAGTGCGGAAGCGAGGTGTGCTCCGCCACACGGTGTCGCTTCTCGACGGAAGGAGTGGTATGGCACAAGCGCCAGAGACCGACGTCGATGCATCGGAACCGTCGCGTGAGTTCAGCGGCAGCGAGGAAGGCATGGACGATCTCTTCGACCTCGCCGAGCCGCAGCCGAAATACGAAGAGCTGATCGAAGCGGGGGGCGTGGTCTCGCCGACGGAAGGATTCACCGTCGTGGCCAGCCGGGCCGCGGTGGACGAGGTGTTCCGCGATCCCGCCACGTTCACGTCGCGCGATCTGGTCCAGCTCGGGAACGTACGCCCACTGATTCCGCTGAGCGTCGATCCGCCCGAGCACAAGAAGTACCGCCGCATCCTCGACCCGCTCTTCGCGCCGAAGAGAATGGACGAGATCGAGGACGACGTGGCTTCCCGGATGAACCGCTTCATTGACGCCTTCATCGACCGGGGTTCGTGCAACTTCACCGAGGAGGTGGCGGTGCTGTACCCCTCCGCAGTCTTCCTCGGATTGATGGGACTGCCGTGGGATGAGCTCGACACGCTCCTGCGACTCAAGGACGGGATCATGCGCCCCGGCGGCGGAGGCTTGTCGCCCGAGGAGCAGGCGGGGATCCGAGACGAGACCGGCACCGAGATCTACGCCTACTTCAACGCCATCCTGGACGAGCGGCAGCGGCATCCTGAAGAGGACATCCTGACCGGTTTCCTCGGGGCCGAAGTGGACGGCGAGAAGCTCAGCCGTGAGGAGATCCTCGACATCTGCTTCCTGTTCCTGATCGCGGGACTCGACACCGTCACCGACTCGTTGACGTGTTTCTTCGCCTTCCTCAGCCAGCATCCTGAGCACCGCCGCCAGATCGTGGACGACCCGGCGGTGATTCCCAAAGCCGTCGAGGAGATGTTGCGGTGGGAGACACCCGTGGCGGGCACGGCGCGCCTGGCGACGACCGACAGCGAGGTGACGGGTTGCCCGGTCTCTGCGGGCAGCCTGGTCTTCGTCTGCATCGGAGCGGCCAACGTGGATCCCGCCGAGTTCGAGGACGCCACGCAGGTCCGCTTCGACCGTGAGGTGAACCGGCACCTGGCCTTCGGCGGGGGCGTGCACCGGTGCCTGGGCTCGCACTTGGCGCGCCGGGAGCTTCGGATCGCGCTGCGCGAGTGGCACCGGCGGATTCCCGACTACCAGCTGAAGCCCGGGATCGAGCTGGAGTACCCGCCGGGGCTCCGCATGGTGCAAAACCTCGAGCTGGTCTGGTAATCGCTGTCGGCGGGTCTGACCGATCCGGCTCAGACCTTCATGATGCGGGCGAGGTTGCCCCCCATGACCTTGGCGGTGTCCTCGGGGGACATCGTCCGCTCGACCAGTTCCGAGTAGCTGAGCGGGTCGGCCAGTCCTTCCATGTGGGGGAAGTCAGAGCCGAACATGACGTTGTCGACCCCGATCAGGTCCGCCAGGCCGGCCGGGTCCTTCTCCTCGAACGCGTGCACGAAGACGTTGCGCTGGAAGACCACCATGGGATCCTCGTCGAAGTACTCCGGAGACCGCTCGTAGACCTCCTGCATGTGCTGGATCAGGGGCCGCACCCACTCGGTGCCGAACTCCACGGGTGCGAAGCGCAGCCGCGGGAACCGCGTGGCGAGGCCGTGGCCGATGATCGAGGCGACCCCGTCACGGATCGGCGACCGGGGCGTGGCCAAGGAGAGGAAGCCCGGTGAGCCGTTCTGCCCGGGGATACCCGTCCCGAAGGGGCGGAACTCGCTGCCGCCGAAGCCCTCCCACTCGTTCGTGTAGCGCTGATAGCCCGAGTCTGTCTGGTGCATCCCGACCAAGATGTCAGCCTCCTGCACCGCCTCCCAGAACGGGTCGAACACCGGTAGGGCGAAGGAACGTCGCCCCTTCCAGGTCGGCACCGGCGCGGTGTGGAGGAGGAAGGACTTCGCACCGTTGGCCACGACGAACTCGAGCTCCTTCAGAGCCTCGTCGAGGACCGACAGGCTGATCATCGGAGTCGGATACATCGCGTCGGCGTAGTTGTACGTCCAGTGCTCGAGCATCCAGCGGTTGAAGGCCCGCAGCACGACCTGAATGGCATCGGGATCCTCCGACAGCCGCTCCTCCACGCCGGTGGCCAGGGTCGGCCAGATGAGCGAGCGATCGATACCCATGTCCTTCATGAGGGTGAGGCGGGGCTCGGGGTCGAAGAAGGCGTCGACCGAGGGGATCCCACGCCGGTGCTGGGGATCGGCCTCCGTACCCCCCGGGGGCCCCACGCGGGCGAACGTGGGATTGGGGATGAAGTCGCTGATCTTGTCCTTGAACGCGATCTTCGTGCGGTTGTTGATCTCGACGTACTTGATCACGCCCTCGTACTCGGGCGGAATGAACTTGGTGAGGGCGTCGGTGTTCTCGTACATGTGGTTGTCGGCGTCGAACACCGGGTAGGGCAGATGCCGCTCACGCATGTAGATGAAGGCATCAGACATGTATTCGTCAGTCATGGCACTCCCTCGACACTCCCTCACGCGTGGGCCGGCTGACGCCGGAACACCGACAGAGGCTACCAAGAGAATTTCGGGTTTGCTGGGCAAATGCCCAAAAAACGAAAATGGCTCCATGAACAGGGACAGAGCGGCGTATTCGTGGCAACCTGGCCGCGGCATGCGACGGTCGCGCCCGGAGCGTGAGCGCAGGCCGAAGGGAGACGCACCGTGCGCCAGCTGCTGAGCGGGATCGACGTGGTCGAACTGGCCGAGGGTGTCGCAGGGAGCTACTGCGCCAAGCTCTTCGCCGACCTCGGTGCGCACGTGTGCAAGGTCGAGCAGCCTGACGGTGACGAGCTCCGCCACCGCTCGAGCAGCGCGGCAGACGCGGACGGTCTCTACAGAGGGGGTGCCTTCGTGCACCTCAACACCAACAAGCACAGCGTCGTGATCGACGGCGCCGGGGTGGTTCGTGCCGAGGCGCTCGAGCAGCTCCTCGGACGGGCACACCTGGTGGTCGAGGAGAGCGGTCGCGCCCCACTGAGCGCCTGGGGCCTCACGTGGGACGACCTCCACGCGCGCTGGCCCGGCCTCTCGGTCGTGAGCATCTCGGGGTTCGGGGCCACGGGCCCCTATGCGGGCCACGCCTGGGACGACCTCGTCGTCCAGACCATGGCCGACGCCCTCGTGCGACCGAAGAGCGACGACGGTCCCGTCCGGCTGCCGGGCCACCTCGGGCTGTGCCTGGTCGGCAACATGGCGGCGCTCGGTGCACTGGCCGCAGTCATCGTCGCCGAGTCGACCGGGGTGGGGTCGTTCGTCGACTGTGCTGCGCTCGAGGTCCTGGCGACGTTGCCGGCACGGTCCACCACCCTGCTGGCGCACCAGTACCGCGACGGTGCGCCGGCGCCGAGCCTGGTCGATGCCGCTCGCGAGACCCTGATCCCGGGCGGCGTGCAACCCTGCGCGGACGGCTTCGTCTCGATGATGTCGACGCCGCAGCAATTGGGCGAGCTGTTGGACGTCCTGAACGACGACGCCTTGCGGGAGGCCTTCGCGCGGCCCGACGCGTTCGAGCGCGGCGAGACGAAGGAAGCGATGGACGCCGCGCTGTACCCGTGGCTGTTGGCGCGGACGCGGGCCGAGGCGACTGCTGAGGCACAGCGGGCCGGCTGGCCGTTGGCCGGCGTGAACACGCCCGCCGAGGTGCTGCAGGCCGAGCACCTCCGCCAGCGTGGTTTCTGGGTGCACACCGACGATCCGGGTGGGGGCCCGCTGGACCTGCCCGGGGCACCGTGCCGCTTCGCCGAGGGCGGCTGGACGTTGCGCCGGCTGGCCCCGCGACTCGGTGACTACGACGACCACGACGACGAGCCCGCTCCACCGACGGACCAGCGCTCGACGGCGTCGACGTGGCGCGCCATCGTCGACCTCCCGCCACTGAGCGGGATCCGGGTCGTCGACCTGACCACCGTGTGGTCGGGTCCCTACGCCACCATGCTGTTGGCCGACCTCGGAGCCGAGGTCATCCGGGTCGAGAACCCCTGGGTCCTGCCCCCGACCACGAAGGGGTATCAGGCGCGGCCGACGATCGCGAACCCCGGATTCTTCGGGTCGCTCTACGGGGACGGCGTGCCCGACCGGCCGGACCGGCCCTGGAATCGCCACGCCATGAACAACGCGTTGGCGCGCAACAAGCTCTCGTGCACCATCGACACCCGACGGCCCGAAGGCCGGGAGTTGCTCTTGGAGCTGGTGGAGCGCTCGGACGTCCTCATCGACAACTTCAAGGCGGGAGGGCTGGCCCGTCTCGGGGTCCACGCCGGCGAGCTGCAGGCGCGCAATCCGCGTCTGGTCGTGGTCCGCATGCCGGCCACCGGCCTCAGCGGTGACTGGGCCGGCTACACGGGCTTCGGGGCTCAGTTCGACGGACTGACGGGGATGCTGTGGCTCTGTGGCCCCCTCGACTCCGAGCTCATGACGAGTCCGGGGACGACCTACATGGACGCCGCGTCCGGACCCGGCGCCGCCTTCGCGACGCTGGCCGCGTTGCGCTACCGCCAGGGCACCGGCCGCGGGCAGCTCGTCGAGTTCGACCAGAGCGAGAACATCTTGAACCACCTCGGCGACGTGCTCGTCGACTGCCAACTCGGCGTCGAGCCCCGTCGCTGGGGCAACCGCGATCCGTGGCGGGCTCCGCAGGGCCTCTACCGCTGCCAGGGCGAAGAGCAGTGGGTGGCGGTCTCGGTGCGCGACGACGAAGCGTGGCGCGCGCTCGCCGCGGTGATCGGCCGGGAGGACCTCGGGTGCGAGCCGCGCTTCGCCCATCTGGCGGGGCGCCACGAACACCACGACGAGCTCGACGCCGTCCTCGCCGGCTGGGCCGCGCAGCGCTCCGCGCTCGATGCGTTTCACGAGCTCCAGCACGCGGGCGTCGCGGCGGGGCCGCTGCTCGACGACGACATGTTCGCGGCCGATCCCCACCTGCGCCAGCGGGCCTGGCAACAACCGCTCACGAGCCTCGACGTGGGCACCCACCTGCACCCGGGTCTGCCCTACCGTGGCATCGCCCAGGCGTGGCGGCGCGGGTCCCCCGTCCTGGGCGAGGACAACGAGTACGTCTACAAGGAGATCCTCGGGGTCAGTGACGAGGCGTTCGAGCGGTTCCGCCGGGAGCGGATCCTCGCCGAGGACTACCTCGACGAAACGGGCGAGCCGTTCTGAGCCGTCCTCGGCTCACGTGGGGCAGGGCTAACTGCCCGTGTTCGTCCCGGGCAGCGCGGATCCGCAGAACGACTTTCCGTCCTTGGGGAAGGGTACGTACTTGTCGTTGACGAACTGGACGTAGGAGAAGCACTGGGTCGTCGGGTTCTGCCCGAAGTGGACGAAGCTGATCGGCCCGGTTGCCAACCCGCTGTCGGTCCAGTCGGTCACCTTGCGCAGGCCGTCGATGAACGACTTGTGCGTCGGGTCCTTGCCCGCCTGTTGCAGTCCTTCGTACATCAGGTTGGCCACCGGCCAGCCATCGGATTCGCCCAGGTCTGGCAGCCCGCCCGTGTAGCTCGGGTCGTACTTCTTGAGCTGCGCCAGAAACGCCAGGCTTGCCGCATTCGTATAGGTGGGGGAGGACACGATGCCGGGGAAGTAGGCATTGGCTGCGGCGGCCTTGTCCTGCGCGTTCTGGTAGATGTCCTGCGTCGGGCCCGCGGCGAAGATGATCTTGACGTTGTTCAAACCGGCCTGGTGGAGCGCGGTGGCCATGGCCAGGCTGGAGGAGAGCACGCACGCACACTCGGCGGCGTTGCAGCCGTCCGCCTTGAAGCTCAGTGCGAAGGCGGTGAAGTTCACCGACCCGATCGGGACGATCGTCTTGTCGCACGCCTGCAGCCCGTCGCGCTTGATCGAGTCGTAGACGCTGTTGCCCTGCGTGATGGCGGCCGAGACGTTGGACTCGACGTAGCTGATCTTGGTCGCCCCGATGGCCTTGTAGAAGCCGCCGTCGCCGTAGGCGGGGCCATTCGGTGCCGAGTTGCCCGTCGTGGAGAACAGGTTGGTGTTGGGCTGCTCCGACCACTCCGGCCCGTCCAGGCTGAGGCCGGTCACCGGGATGCCCGCCTGGGCGAGGTACGGGGCGGCGCCGTAGAAGGCGCTGCTGAGCTCGGCGATGGCGAAGACGCCCTTGTTCTGGATCAGGTCTTTCGCCGCGGTCTCCGCACCGGTCGGCGTCGACGTGGTGTCGTCGACGACCCAGGTGATCTTGCGACCGTCGACGCCGCCCGCGGCGTTGATGGCCTTGAAGCGAGCCTCCATGGCCGCCGGCGCGTCGGCGAAGGACGACGACGCCGCGCCGGTGAGGTCGCTGAGGATCCCGATCTTGATCGTGGTCGGTGTGACGCCCTGTTCGCTGGGCGAGGTGGCGCTGGCCCGTGTCGCCGCGGTCGCGGCGCCCACCTGCCCGGTACAGACCAGGATCGATGCGATCAGCACCGACAGACCCATGGCAACTCGCACCCGAAAAACCTGCTTCGGCACGATTCCCTCCCCGTGTTCAGCGGACCCGGATGGTAACCACCCCTTTGCCGAATTCGCGGTCGGGGTCGTTCACACCGTTAGGCACACGCCCAATATCCTGCGGCGGACTGTAGCCTTGCCGCGGCAGAGGGTCAACGTGGGTTGGCCAGCGTTCTGTAGCTTGCGCGAGAGAGCACGAGCGAGTGCGAACGAGCACGAAGGGAGGACATCCGTGGATCGTGGCGACCGCGTGGCGACAGCCGCGTGAGCGGGCCGGCCGGGCCCTTGCAGGGCGTGCGCGTGCTCGATCTGACGTGGGGCGTGGCGGGGCCCGTCGGCGTGCTGCTCCTCGCCGAGTTGGGTGCCGACGTGGTCAAGGTCGAGCCGCCGGGCGGGGATCCGTTCCGGAGCCAGCCGGGTTATCACGTCTGGAATCGCAGCCGTCGTTCGGTGGTGCTCGACCTCAAGGCCGACGAGGGCCGGGCGGTATTCCTGCGTTTGTGCGAGGGGGCCGACGTGGTGGTGGAGTCGTTCAGCCCGGGCACGATGGATCGGCTCGGGCTGTCTGCGTCCGACTTGACCGCGCGCTTTCCCCGCTTGGTGGTCTGCTCGGTGCCGGCCTATCCGCCCGGGCACCGCTTCGCCGGGCGTCCCGGTTGGGACGCCTTGGTCCAGGCCCGATCGGGCATGCAGTGGGAACAGCCCGGGTGGCGGCCGGGACCGGTGTACCTGCATTTCCCTGCACCGAGCATGGCCGCCTGCTTCCTGCTGGCGGCCGGCGTGCTCGCCGCCTTGATCCGCCGCGAGACGACCGGCCGGGGCCAACACGTGCAGTCGTCGCTCTACCAGGGGGTGCTCGCCTACACCACCCAGATCTGGCAGGAGCACGAACGCGCACCCAAGGGGTATCGCACCACGATGGCGAAGACGTACCCACCGGGCATCCATCAGTCCTCGCTGTTCGAGTGCGCCGACGGTGAATGGATCCATGCGGCCACGATGAACGGCCTCACCCCGACACGCACCGCCGAGGAGATCCTCGGGCTCGATCCGGTCGACCCCAGGGCGCTCTACGCCGACCCGGCGCTGCGTGCGCAGCACGAGGTGCGGCTCCGCGCGGCGTACATCACTCGTGCACGCACGGAGCTCATCGAAGAATTCCATGCAGCCGGTCTCGGCGCGGAGGCGGTGAAGCCGATGGCTGACGTCTTCTCACATCCGCAGTTCCTCGCCAACGAGATGGCGGCCGTCGTCGAGGACGCCGAGCTGGGGCCGACGACGCAGGTCGGGGTGCCCGCAGTGCTGCGCGGCACGCCGGGTGGGATCCAAGGTGGTCAGCCCCTGCCCGGCGCGCACAGCCGCGACGTGTTGGCCGAAGCGGGCTACCCGGCCGCCGAGATCGATCGTCTGCTCGAGGTGCGCATCGTCGAGACAGTCGGTGAAGAGGGGGCGTCGTGGGACCACTGACCGGTGTCCTGGTGCTCGACCTCGGCCAGTATCTGGCCGGTCCCTACGGCGCGATGCTCCTGGGCGACCTCGGTGCCGAGGTGATCAAGGTGGAGCCCGTCCGTGGCGACGGCATGCGCATGGCCGGCATGCCCTTCGTCGGGTGCCAGCGCGGGAAGCTCGATCTGGCGGTCGACGTCAAGGCGCCGGAGGGTCTCGAAGCGCTGATGCGATTGGCCGAGATCGCCGACGTGGTGCACCACAACATGACGAAGGGCACCGCGGCGCGGCTCGGGATCGACTATGAGTCGCTCAAGGCGCGCAACCCCGACCTCGTGCACTGCAATACGTACGCCTACGGGGCGGAAGGGCCGTTGTCGACCTTCGGCGGGCTCGACCCGCTCTATCAGGCTGCGTGCGGCCTCGAGTTCGAGGCCGGGCCGGTGGCAGGCGGGAATGCGCCGCTGTACCTGCGCTTCGGGATGACCGACACCGCCAACGCCATGGTATCTGCCGTCGGGGTGCTGGCCGCCCTGTACCACCAACGTCGTACAGGCGAGGGACAGGACCTGTGGACGTCGCTCTTCAACGGCGCAGCCGTGTTCAGCTCCGACGTCTTCTTGGTCGACGGTGAGCCTGGTCCGGTCCGACCGGGCCTCGACGACAATCAGATGGGCGTCTCACCGTGCTGCCGGCTCTACGAGACGCAGGACGGGTGGCTGCAGATCGCTGCCTTCGGCCCAGGCCAGTGGCCGGAGCTCTGCCGTGTCGTCGGGCGCCCCGACCTCGAGCGCTACGAGACGTTCGACGCGCGCGTCGGCGCCCGCGCCGAGATCGAGCCGGTGCTCGAGGCCAGTTTCCGCTTGCGCACCGCCGTGGCCTGGTCTCACGCTCTCGCCGAAGCGGGCGTCGACGCCGAGGTGTCCGTCGACACGAACGACGGCGAAGCGGCGCTCCACGACGCCGACAACGAGCGACTCGGGCTCGTGACGTCGTACGAGCACCCGATCCTCGGGGAGGTGCGCCAGTTCGGCACGTTGATCGACTTCTCGGAGTCGCCGACGGGCCCCTACAGCCCGCCGCCCTTGGTGGGAGAGCACTCCCGGCGCATCTTGGAACGGATCGGCTATGCGGATGAGGAGATCGACGACCTCATCGAACGAGGGATCGTCTACGAGCCTGGCGAGGAGTACCGCTGGCCCGAGTGAGCGCCCGTCAGCGCGTCGATGGGCTGCGGGGCACCTCGCGGAACGGGACCTCCACGTCCACCCGTCGTTCACGCGGAAGCCCGAGCACCCGCTCACTGATGGCGTTGCGCGCCATCTCGGTGGTTCCGCCGGCGATGCACGATGCCTGCCGCATGAGGAACCGCGTCCCGACCTGACCCAGCGCGCCGTCGTCCTCGGACCAGGCGGCCGCGGTGGTCCGCGCCAGGTCGAAGGCGATCGTCGAGTCGCGCACCGCGCTCGTGCCGTACCACAGACGCGTGATGGCGGCCCAGTGCTCGGTCGCCGTGCCGGCGCGTATCTGCCCGGCGATCGACCCCGAGAGGGCGTCGCCGACGAGCCGGAGGGCCAGGGATTCACCGATCTGCTCGCGCACGCGTGCGTCGTCCGCCAGACCGCGCCGCCGGAGCTCCGGAAGGAGCGCGGGCGGCCCGCCGGTCGGATCGAGCGCCACCGCCGGCCGCCCAGCCGGCGCGGTCACGTACGGCGAGCCCGCGGCGATGGTGCGCTCGTGGTACATCCAGCGGAGCGCGACCGACCACCCGCCGTTCGCCGGGCCGATGCGCATGTCGTCGGGGACGCGGACGTCGGTGATGAACTCCTGGCAGAATTCCCGTGAGCCGTTGACCATCTCGATCCGGTGGACTTCGATCCCCGGCTGGCGGATCGGCAGCATGAAGACGCTCAAGCCCCGGTGCTTCGGGACGTCCCAGTTGGTGCGGGCGAGGCAGAGCGCCCAATCGGCCCACCATGCACCCGTGGTCCAGATCTTCGAGCCGTTGAGGATCCACTCCTCCCCGTCGCGCACGGCGGTGGTGAGGGCACCCGCCAGATCCGAGCCGCCGCCGGGCTCAGAGAGGAACTGCATCCACAGCGTCTCGCCCCTCAGGATTGGCGGGATGTGTTGTCGCTTCTGCTCCTCGTCTCCGAACTCGAGAATGATCGCCATGCACGGTGTGAGCGTCGGCACCTGGGTCTCGGAGGGGTACTGGTAGCCCCGGATCTCGCGGTTGAAGGCCTGTTGGTGCGCGCCGGTCAATCCCTGGCCGCCGTAGGCGCGCGGGACGCAGATCCCGGCGAACCCGCCGTCGAAGAGGACGCGCTGGAGCTGGCGGCAGCGCTCGATCTGGGCCAGCTCCTCCTCGTCGGCGCCATGGACCCCCCGGAACCCGCCGACCCCGTCGGCCGCCCGTGGCAAGTGCTCGGCCAGCCAGGCGCGCGCGCGGGCAGCAAACGCCTCGACGCTCTCCAAGTCGCCGCCGGGGATCTGGGTGTCGGTCTGGTCCGTCACGCCGCGCTCATGTTCGCCTCGTACAGATCGGTCAAGCGGGTGGCGTGGTCTCCCGGTGTGCCGAAGAGCGGCGTGTTCGTCGCCACCCGGCGCAAGAACAGGTGCAGGTGATGGTCGAAGGTGATGCCGATCCCGCCGTGCAGCTGCACGCAGTCCTGTACGAGTTCGGGCCCGTAGCGCCCCGTGTAGAACTTGGCCGCGCTCACCAGCTCCGACCGGTTCGGCGTGTCGCGATCGACCGCATCAGCCGCCGCCGCCGCGATGGCATGGCTCGCTTCGAGCCAGAGCTTCATGTCGGCGAAGCGGTGCTTGACCTCTTGGTACGACCCGAGCGGTCGTCCGAACGAGTAGCGGTTGCACGCCCACTCCAGGGTGGTCTCGAGGGCCCACCGCATCGCACCGCACATCTCCGCGACCTGCATCGACACGGCCAGGTCCGCCAGCCAGTCCGCCGCCGACCCCGCCTGGCCCGGGTCTCCGACGAGTGCCGAGCGAGGCACGCGCACGCGGTCGAAATCGAGGCGGGCGAAGCGCTTGGTCATGTCGAGGCTGCGCAGGCGCGAGATCCGCACGCCCTCGGTGTCGCGCGGTACGAGGAACTGGGTCAGACCCGACCCGGTTCGCGCCGTCACCAGGATGTACGCCGCGCCCGGCCCGCCCTCGACGGGAGATGCGACTCCCTCCAGCTCGAAGCCGTCGCCTGTCTCGGTGGCCACGGTGCTCGCCTCCGTCACGATCGTCGCCCACGCCCCTGCGGCCCGGCCGCTGAGCAACTCCTGCAGTGGTCCCGCCCGCTGCGCCGCGCTGCCCCACCGCCCGATGGCCGCCGCGACAACATTGCTCCCGAGCAGGGGTCCCGGCGCTGCATGCAGCCCGAACTGGTAGGCCACGAGCGCCAGGTCCAACACGCCGTGGTCGCTGACACTGCCGCCACCGAGTTCCTCCGGTACGAGCAACGACGTCCATCCGAGCTCGGCGCCACGCTGCCAGACGGATGCGTCGTACCCGTCCGGGAGAGCCGCCAGCTCGCGGAGCAGGTCGAGTGGGCACTCGGTTTCCAAGAAACGCGTGGTCGTCTCTTCGAACAGCTGTTGGTCCTGGCTCCGGATGAACACGTCGCTGATGCTACCGAGAAGGTCTTGCGGTTCCGTGGGGCATCGTTCAATGCAGGACGATGCCGCCGGTGACGTTGACAGCCTGGCCGGTCATGAACCGTGCCTTGTCCGAGCACAAGAACGCGATGACATCGGCCACGTCCTGCGGTTCGCAGAGGCGACCGAGTGGCGTGTGCGCGATGTAACTCTGGCGCACGTCCTCGGGCTCCATGCCCCGGAGCTGACCCTCCCAGACGATCTCGCGGTCCTGCATCGGGGTCCGCACGCACCCCGGGCACACGGCGTTCACGCGCACTCCGAACGGGGCAACTTCGCGGGCCACGCTCTGAGTGAGCCCTAAAACGGCCCATTTCGAGGCCGAGTAGTGCGCGAGGAGCGGGGTCCCCTCCTTGGCGGCGGCCGAGGCGATGGAGACGACGCAGCCGTCGCGTCGCGAGATCATCGATCGGACCACCTCGCGGGTCACGAGGAACACGCCCTTGGCGTTGACGTCCATGGTGCGGTCCCAGTCCTGCTCGGTCAGGTCGACGAAGCGTGCCATCGTGGAGATACCGGCGCAGTTGATGAGCAGGGAGATCGGCCCGACCGATGTCGACACGTCGGCCACGGTCGCCATGACCTCGGACTCGCTGGTCACGTCGAGGTGCCGAACGACGGCCGTCGCGCCGAGGTCCTCGATCTCTCGCGCCGTATCCGCAGCACCTTCGAGCGAGAGGTCACTCGCGACGACGAGCGCTCCCGATCGGGCCAGCTCGCACGCGACGGCGCGACCGATGCCACTCCCTGCGCCGGTCACCAACGCCACACGTTGTTCGAGTTCTCGCATCAGCCGGGCCTCTCTTGCTCCAAGCGCATTGTGACATCCGAACCGTCTGGACACCATGGACTTCTCGCGCAGCGCTTGCTCGCGCATCGACCGCCGCTTAGCTTTCGGTGCCGGCGCGTGGACGCCGACGATGCCGGAGGGGAAACGTGGAACGCTTTGGCGATGTGACCGTGACGCTGGACGACGCCTTCGTCGCGACCGTGGAGATGCACCGCCCGCCCGAGAACTTCTTCGAGGTCGACGTCGTCCGGTCGCTGGCCGACGTGTACGAGGCGCTCGACGCCGATCCGTCGTCGTGTCGTGCCATCCTGCTCTGCGCCGAGGGCAAGCACTTCTGCGCGGGAGCGAACATCGGGAGCCGTGCCGCCGACGCCGACGGCGCAGATTCCACTGACGGACCGGACCAGATGGACATCGAGGCGGCACGCCTCGTCGGCTCGCTGACGCCTGTCGTCGCAGCGATCCAGGGTGCCGCGATCGGTGCTGGCTTCGGGTTGGCCTGCCTAGCGGACTTCCGCGTCGGCTGCCCCGAGACTCGGTTGGCGGCCAATTTCGCCCGCCTCGGCTATCACCACATCCTCGGTCTTTCGGTCACGCTTCCGGCCCTCGTCGGGCAGCAACAGTGCCTCGAACTGCTCTACACGGGTCGGCGCGTCAAGGGTGAAGAAGCCCTGGCCCTGGGTTTGATCGACCGTGTGACCACTCTCGAGTCCCTCCGAGCCGAGGCCCATGCCATGGCGGCCGAGATTGCGGCGAGCGCGCCCCTTGCGGTGCGCGAGATTCGTCAGACCATGCGATCCGGCCTGCGTGAGCACTTTGCAGCCGCCACCGAGCGTGAGGCTGCGGTGCAGGCTTCGCTCGCAACGACGTGGGACCTGACCGAAGGTGTCCGTGCGGCGCGTGAGCGGCGGGCGCCGCACTTCGAAGCGCGATGAGCCTCCGTCGAGCCAGAGCATGAGCGGCGAGCGCGAATGGAACGTGCGGCTCCCCTCGGCCGAGCTGGCGCGGCACTACCGGGAGATGGGGTGGTGGAACGACGAGACGCTCGCCGACATCGCGTGTGGCGGAATGGTGCGGTCGGCCGCCGTGTCGTGCCGGGTGCGTTCTCGAGTCCGACCCTTCCGTGGCACCATCGGCGACGTCGCGGACCAGGCTCGCCGCCTGGCCGGGACATTGCGTCGCTGCGGCATCGTCCCCGGCGACGTCGTGGCGTTCCAGCTCCCCAACTGGGCCGAGGCCATCGCCTGCTTCTACGCGATGTTCGCGCTGGGTGTGGTCGTCGTCCCCGTCGTGCACATCTACGGGCCGAAGGAAGTCGCGCACATCCTGCGGCAGAGCAAGGCCCGGGCCTTCGTCACCGCCGACAGCTTCGGCCGCCAGGACTACCTGGCCAACCTCGAGGATGCGGTGGCTGGGCTCGACGACCTCGAGACCATTGTCGTCGTCTCAACCGACGGTCGCCCCATGCCCACGATTGGCCCGCGTGTCCTCTCGTGGTCGCAGGTCGTGGCCGGCGACCCCGACCCGCTCGACCGGCCGGCGGCCGTGGACCCCGACGCGCCGGCCCTGATCGGGTACACCTCGGGGACTACGGCCGCGCCGAAGGGTGTCATCCATACGCATCGCACCTATCTGGCCGACCAACGGACCTGGGCCACCTTCTTGCGCGAGGACGCGTCGCCACCGCCCAGCGTGCGCCCGACGGGGTCGCTCACCGCATCGCCCGTCAGTCACGTGATGGGGCTGGCGTCGGCTCTCCGGCCGCTGTTCGCGGCGAGCTCCCTCGACCTGATGGACGTCTGGGATCCGGGCGAGGTGCTGCGCGCCATGGCTGACGACGGCGTCTCGACGGGAGGGGGCCCACCGTTCTTCCTCCTCAGCTTGCTCGATCACCCCGACTTCGACGCGTCCACGCATCTGCCGTACATCAACAACCTGATCATGGGCGGCGCCCCGGTCCCGACGGCGGTGGTCGAGCGCGCGACCGATCTGGGCATCTCGCTCGTGCGCGCCTACGGGTCCACCGAGCACCCCTCGACGACGGCGTCGCTGCACTCGGATCCGGTTGACAGGCGGATCCACACGGACGGGCGCGTCATCTCGGGCTCGGAACTCCGTTTGCTCGACGCCGAGGGCCGGCCAGTCGGGGTGGGGCGACCCGGAGAGATCCACTCCCGAGGCCCCGAGCTCTTTGCGGGCTACACCGATCCCGACCTGACCGCTGACGCCATCGACGCCGACGGGTGGTACGACACGGGCGACATCGGCGTCGTCGACGCGGACGGCTACCTGACGATCACCGACCGCAAGAAGGACATCATCATCCGGGGTGGCGAGAACGTGTCGTCCGCCGAAGTGGAGGACGTCCTGGCTGCGATGGCCGGGGTTGCCGAGGTGGCCGTCGTCGCCGCGCCCGATGCACGCTACGGCGAGCACGGCGCCGCCATCGTCAGGACCGTGCCGGGCATGTCGCCCTTCGACCTTGCCGCGGTGCGAGAGCACCTCGAGTCGCGCGGGCTGGCGCGGCAGAAGTGGCCCGAAGAGCTGCGCTTCGTGGAGGACTTCCCCCGGACACCGTCGGGGAAGATCCAAAAGAACGTGCTGCGGTCCGCCCTGCGCAGCGGGGGAAGCGAGAAGGTCCCCTTCGAGGCGGAGGCACCGACCGTCCCGTAGCGGCGCACCGGCGGGGAGGAGGCCCTGGTGCAAAACTTGGGCGAGTGCTAAAATCTCTGTGGGCCGGTGGTCCCGGCCCGTCCGCTCGGGGAGGTCGCGCGTGCAACTCGAGGACATGATCATGGTGAGCGTGGACGACCATCTGGTCGAGCCGCCGTCGATGAGCGACTACTTCGCCGACCACTTCCCGGCCAAGTACCGCGACCGGGTGCCCCGGGTGATCCACCGTGACAACGGCACCGACGCATGGCTCGTCGAGGGCCACGAGGTCTCGAGCTTCGGGCTCAACGCGGTGGCAGGCCGCGTCCCCGAGGAGTGGGGCAACGATCCCGGGTGCTTCGAGGAAGTGCGCAAGGGGACGTGGGACATACACGAGCGGATCCGCGACATGAACGCCAACGGCGTCCTCGGATCGATGTGCTTCTCGTCGTGGCCGGGTCTGGGTGGCCAGTACTTCCTCCAGAGCGGGGACCGGGAGCTGGCGGGCTGCATGATCCGGGCCTACAACGACTGGCACGTCGAGGAGTGGTGCGGCGCCTACCCCGGTCGCTTCATCCCGCTGTCCTTGTCGGGTTTCATCCTCGGGCCCGAATGGATGGCCGAGGAGATCCGGCGCATGGCCGACAAGGGCTGTCACGCGGTGTCGTTCCATTCGGACACTCACCGCTTCGGTCTACCCGACCATCACGGCGACGAGTGGGACCCCGCCTGGCAGGCGTGCCAGGACACCGACACGGTCATGGTCTTCCACTTCGGGAGCTCCCCGGAGTTCATGCCGCGCTCACCGTTCGACACCATGATCCACACCATGCCGTTCAACACCGGCGTCTTCGCCTCCGAGCTCCTGTGGTCACCCGTCTTGCGTAAGTTCCCCGACGTGAAGCTCTCCTTGGCCGAAGGTGGCATCGGGTGGATCCCCTACTGGCTGGAGCGGGCGGACTACACGTACCAACGGCACCACCAGTGGACGGGCCAGGATTTCGGCGACCAGCTACCGAGCCAGGTCTTCAAGAGCCGTGTGCTCACGTGCTTCATCGACGACTTCACCGGTCTGCGCCTCCGCTACGACATCGGCGTCGAGAACATCTCGTGGGAGTGCGACTATCCGCACTCGGACTGCACGTGGCCCAACGCCCCCGAGGCGGCGTGGAAGTCCCTGCAGGCGGCCCAGGTGCCCGACGACGAGATCCACATGATCACGTGGGAGAACGCCTGCCGCTTCTACAGCTTCGACCCGCTGGCCCACCGCAGGCGGGAGGAGTGCACCGTGGGTGCCTTGCGCGCCGAGGCGGTGGACGTCGACATCACGCCGAGGAGCTACGGGATGCCCGATCGCTCCAGCCCGCCGGTCGCCGCGCTCCCGAGCTGACGGAGGTTCCGTCGCTCCCTGACGGGCGTCCTGGACGGCGCTCGGATCAGCTCCAGTGAATGGCCTTGATCTCGGTGAACTCCTCGAGCCCGTGATGGCCCCACTCGCGGCCGATGCCGCTCTGCTTGAAGCCACCGAAGGCGCCGTTCTGGCCGATGCCGGCCATCGTCTCGCCCCAGCCCGGCCCTTGTCCGCCTCCGGGTCCGACGTCGGTGCCCGGTGACGCGTCGACCCCTTGGGCCAGCACCGTGCCGGCCCGGATCCGCCGGGCAACGTTGAAGGCACGCGCCGTCGACGCGGACTCGACGCCGCCGCCCAGGCCGTAGATCGAATCGTTGGCCAGCCGAACCGCATCGTCGTCGGTGCCCGAGTACTGCACGACGGTGAAGACGGGCCCGAAGATCTCCTCCTGGGCGATGCGCATGTCGTTGCGGCCGATGAACACCGTGGGCTCGTAATAGAAGCCCTTCTCGAAGCCGTCGGGTCGCTTGCCGCCCGTCAGCAGCTCGGCACCCTGCTCCAATCCGGAGGCGACGTACCCCTCCACCCGCGCGCGCTGTTGCTCGCGGATCAGCGGTCCGAGGTCGGTCGACGGATCGGTCGGGTTGCCGATCGTGACATTGGGCGCCGCAGCGGCGACGCCATCTTTGTAGGCGTCGAGGAGATGCTCGGGGAGCAGGAGTCGCGTGGCGAGGATGCAGCCTTGCCCGCAGTGGGTCAGCGTGGACCCGAACCCCACGGAGCGGGCGTAGTCCTCGGAGACGTCATCGAGCAGTACCTGGGCGCTCTTGCCACCGAGCTCGAGCTGGTAGCGCTTCACGGTGGCGGCACCGTTCGTCATGATCCGCCTTCCGGTTGCCGTCGACCCGGTGAAGGCGATCATGTCCACCATCGGATTGGAGGTCAGTTCGTCGCCCACTTCGCCGTGTCCTGTGATGACATTGAGCACCCCGGCCGGGATCCCCGCCTCCTCTGCCGCCTGCGCGATGAGGAAGGCGTCGAGGGGAGTCCACGGGTGAGGCTTGAGGACGACGGTGCAGCCCGCGGCCAAGGCAGGGGCGACCTTCACGACGTTGAGCATGAAGGGGAAGTTGAAGGGCGTGATGGCGCCCACGACCCCCACCGGTTCGCGGAAGAGGGCTGAACCGGTCATCCCGTTGGGACCGCCCGTCGGTGCCCCCGCCTCGACCCATTCGAGGACGTGCTCGGTCTGGATGGCGTTGCTTCTGAACATCCCGATGGAGCCACCGGCCTGCACGTAGTCCGTGAGGAACCCGACCGAGCCCGTCTCGGCGACGATGAGCTCGCGCAACTCTTCGGCGTGGGCCTCGAGGTACTCGGCCATGCGGACCAGTGCCGCCGCCCGCTCGGCGGGTTTGGTGTAGGGCCATGGTCCGTCGTCGAACGCCTTGCGGGCTGCTTCGATCGCTCGCACCGCGTCCTTGGGAGTGGCGTCGGGCACCCGGCCGATCACCTGCTCGTCCGCCGGGTTGATGACCTCTATCGATCCGCCCGCCTCGCCGGCCGTCCAGGTCCCATCGATGTAGAGGTCGAAATTCCAGCTCTTCGTCACGTGTGTGCCCCCTTGGCTCGGGTCTAGTTTAGGGCGTATGCCCAAATCTGTCAGGCTCGAACAGCGGGATGAAGTGCTCGCCCTGCTGCTCGAAGACCACCTGCAGGGGCATCCCGATGGACAGTTGCTCGACCGGACAGTCGACGATGTTCGACGTCATCCTCAGTGCCGGCTGCTCCACCAGCTCCACCAAGGCGATCACGTAGGGCACGTCCACCTCGGGATTCCACGCCTTGCGGTTGATGGTGAAGCTGTAAAGGTTCGCCTTGCCGCTCGTGGGCTCCCAGGGGAGGTCCCGTCGCCAGCACTTCGGGCAGATGGGTCGGGGCGGGTAGACCCAGAACCCACACGAGGGGCACCGGGGGATCCGGAGCACGTTCTCCCGGCCGGCCGTCCAGAACCCTCGATTCGACTCGTCGAGTATCGGGACTCGCCGCAACGACAACGACATCGTGTGCTCCAGCTTCAACGGACTCCGGACACGTGGAACCTAACAGTCGCGCTGTCGCCGGACTCCACTTCGAGTGACGCCGCACCTCCCGCCTCCTTCGGAGGAGCCGGAGATAGGCTCCCGAGTGGTTCTCGGTGCCGACGAAGCGCCGGGATGACGGAGGAGTCCTTCGATGTCCGAGGCTGGAGACGCAACGCGCACGGCATTGCTCGACGCGGCGGAACAGCTCCTCATCTCGAACGGCATGGCCGCCATCACGACCCGGAGGGTGGCCGAGAAGGCAGGAGTGAACCAGGCCCTCGTGCACTACCACTTCGGCACGATCGAGGAGCTCCTCCTCGCCGCCCTGGAGCGCGTGTCGGTCCAGGTGAAGGAGCGGTCGCAGACGATCTACCGCGATCACGACCAGTCCTTCATGGACGGGTGGTTCGAGGAGATGCACGCCATGATCACCTCCGACTTCGAGCGGGGGTGGGGAAAGGTGTGGCTCGAGAACCTGACGCTGGCCGCCAACCGCCCGAAGATCCGCAAGCAGTACGTGAAGGCGTCGACGATGACGAGGAAGCTGCACGAGCAGCAGGTGGCCGACATGCTCGAGCAGCACGGCGTCGACGCCGATCTGTATCCCGCCCCGGCCATTGTCACGCTGCTCGATGCGATCACCTCGAAGCTGATCTTGGACCGGCTGGTCGGGATCAAGTCGGGGCACAAAGAATTGTTGGCCATGTTGCACCGCGTGTGGGACCAGGTGGATCAAGAGCTCCAGCACGCCGCGCGGTAGACGCCGACTCGGGGCCGCGCCGTGCCTGAGTCGGAGCTGCCTTGGATCGTCGACGCCTACGTCAACGCCAACCCACCACACCTCGGGCTGAGCTGGAGCCTGACCGACGACACGTACGGCGAGGCGCGGACGAAGTCTCAGGACCTCGGCCAATTGCTCGACGACATGGATCGTCATCACATCGCACGCGTGCTCCTCGCACCGCCGCCCGAGTCCGCCATGGGCGACCAGACGGCCGGGTACCGCTGGACGCTCGACGCCGTGCAACAGCACCCGGACCGCTTCGCCCTGAGCGTCCGGGTCGACTGTCGGCAGGGGATGCGAGCGGTGCGCCACCTCGAGGCCATGGTGCGCGACGACGGTGCCCGCGCCCTGAGGATCGTCCCGTACCGCGACGGGCTGCGGGCCTCCCATCGCTCGTATTTCCCGCTCTACGCCAAATGCGTCGAGCTGGGCATCCCCGTCACCGTGACCGTCGGCATGCCGCTCGTGCAGCGGCGCGGCATCGTCCAGAATCCCAAGCACCTCGACAAGGTCTGCGCGTTCTTCCCCGAGCTCGTCCTCGTGAGCGCGCACGGCGGAGCTCCGTGGAGCGCGCTCCTGGTACAGCTGCTGCGGACGTGGCCGAACCTCTACCACATGATCTCCGCCTATCCCCCGAGCCGGTACCCGCCTGAGCTCGTGGCCTACGCCAACTCCGGGAGGGGTCGATCCAAGGTGCTGTACGCGTCCGACTATCCACTCCTCACCTTCGACCGGATCCGCCGCGAGCTCCCCGCCTGCGGCATCGGCGACGACGCCATGCCCTGGTTCACTCGCAAGAACGCCGAGAGGGTGTTCTGGGGTGAGGGCGGGGACACTGACGTCGAGGCCTGACCGCGTGCGCAACGCATTGGGTGGCGTGCGGATCTGCGACTTCTCGGGCCAGCTGGCGGGAGCGGGCGCGACGCGGTTCCTCGCGGCCATGGGAGCGGAAGTCATCAGGGTCGAGGACCCCGTCACGGAAGGCTACTGGGACGTCCTGCGCGGGGTGCCACCATTCGTCGACGAGCGTCGGGGCACCGACTTCGGCGGTCCGTTCAACAACCACAACGTCGAGAAGCTGGGCGTCACGTTGAATCTCCGGACGGAGGCGGGCAAGGACCTCCTGCGCGAGCTCATCGCCGTCTGCGACGTCTTCACGGAGAATTTCGCACCGGGTGTCATGGAACGGCTCGGCTTCTCCTACGAGGTGGTGCGGTCGATCAGAGAGGACGTCGTCTACGTGTCCAACTCCGGCTTCGGCCAGGTCGGGCCGTACCGCGACTTCAAGACGTGGGGACCCCTCGTGCAGGCCTCGTGCGGGTTGGCCTTCGCCACCGGGCTCGCCGGAGAGCACCCGGCCGGCATCGGGTATTCCTACATGGACCATCACGGCGCCAATGTGATGGCCATCGCCATCATGGCGGGGCTTCTGCACCGCGCCCGGACGGGCGAGGGGCAATGGATCGACATCTCGTGCACCGAGGCCGGCGCGTTCCTGAACGGCCCGGCGGTCCTCGACTTCACGGTGAACAACCGGCCGATGCGGCGGCCCGGCTCACCCGACAGCAACCACGGCCAGGGGCCGCTGATGGCCCCGCACGCCATCTATCCCGCAATCGGTGAGGACAACTGGATCGCTCTCGGCTGCCGTGACGACCGCGAGTGGCGCTCACTTGCTCAGGTCGTCGACGCGGACTGGTGCCGGCAGGCGCGATGGGACTCGTGCGCCGGGCGCCTACGCGAGCAGGCCGAGCTCGATCGGCGCCTCGGCGAGTGGACCGCGTCCTTCGACCGCTTCGAGCTGGCCGCGGCGTTGCGCGCAGCCGGCGTCCCGGCCGCCCCGGTGCAGCGTCCCGCCGAACGGATCGACGACGACCCCACCACGTCCGACTGGGGGCTGTGGCCGACGGTCACGCACGCGCGCATGGGACGGGTGCGAGTCGACGGCATCCCGGTCCACTTCTCGAGGACCGACTGGGTGATCGAACGCGGGGCACCGTGCCTGGGCGAGCACAACGACGTCGTGTTCGGAGAACTGCTCGGTCACGGCCAGGACGAGCTCGAGAATTGGCGTGCGGCGGGAGTGCTGTGACGGACGCTGAGAGCGCGCCACGGCCGGGACCACTCGAGGGGGTGAAGGTCGTCGAATTGGCCAGCGAGGCCGGCGCGCTCGCCGGGAAGATCCTGGCCGACCTCGGCGCCGAGGTCGTGGTGGTGGAGCCGCCCGGCGGTCACCGTTCCCGGCGGCACGAGCCCTTTTACGACGACGTGCCGGGTCCCGAGCGCAGTTTGTGGTGGTGGTTCTACAACACGGGGAAACAGAGCATCGTCCTCGATCTCGACCAACCCGACGGCGCCGACCTGTTCCGGAGCCTCGTGCAGTCCAGTGACCTCGTCCTCGAAGGTGAGCCCCCCGGGCGGCTGGCCGACGCCGGTCTCGACTACGAGGCGTTTGCGGACGAGGGGCGCGACCTCGTGTGGGTCGCCATCACACCGTTCGGCCGGTCGAACCCTCGTTCCAGTGAGCCAATCACGGACCTGACCCTGCAGGCCGGGGCCGGGCCGGTGTGGAGTTGCGGATACGACGATCATCGTCTCCCCCCGGTGCGTCCCGGCGGCAACCAGGGGTATCACACGGCATGCCTGTGGGCGGTGGAAGCCGCGATGGTCGCGCTGTACGTGCAGCAGACACAGGGTCTCGGACAGCTCGTGGACGTGAGTATGCACGCGGCATGCAACGTGACGACGGAGGCGGCGACGTACGAATGGCTCGTCGCCCAGGCGACCGTGCAGCGGTACACCTTCCGCCACGCCGCGGTCAGACTGACCCCACCTCGGTTGATGACGGCGGCGGACGGGCGAACGGTCATCGGCGCGCTCCCGCGACGGGCCAGCGAATTCCGGGCGCTGCGCGAATGGCTCGTGGAGCTCGGCCTGGTCGACCAGTTCGAAGAGTCCTTCTTCTTGGAGCTGGGCGTAGAGCGAGGAGGGGTGCAGATCCCCGAGGTGGCGACAGATCCCGAGGCGGCGGCGATCTACCAGGCGGGATCGGACGCCCTGCGGTTCGTGGCGGAACATCTCCCCGCGGCGGCGTTCTTCGTCGAGGCACAGCGGCGCGGGATTCCGGCCGCCATGCTGGCCTCGCCCGAGGAGGTCCTCAGCGACCCCCACTTCGTTGCCCGAGGCTTTCCAGTCGAGATCTTTCACGACGACCTCGACCGATCCTTCGTGTATCCGGGCCCGGTCTTCCGGGCGCCGGCCTCGCCGTGGCGGGTCCGAGGGCGTGCGCCCCGTCTCGACGAACACGGGGAGACGCTGCGCCGAGCGGCGCGGGGTGGAGGAGTGTGATGGACAAGTTCGAACGGCGGGTGATCGTGACGGGCCTCGGACTGTCGGACATCGGCCGGCATCTCGAGCGGGGTGGGCTCGACCTCGCACTCGACGCCGCGCTCAGCGCGATCGCGGACGCCGGCCTGCAGCGATCGGACATCGACGGCGTGGCGTCGATGCCCTTCGGCGACCGGCCTCCCGAGGAGGTCGTCGACGCGTTGGGTCTCCGATTGAATTGGATGGGCGGCGCCAACGCCGGTGCCCAGCTGGGGGTCGTCATGAACGCGGCCATGGCCATCGCGTCCGGCTTGTGCCGACACGTCCTGGTCTATCGCTCGGTGGCGCACCTCGGGGGCTTGTTGGGCAGCGCCTCGGGCGCCCTCCCCGAGCCGGCAGGACCTTGGGAGTGGCACGTCCCCTTCCATGAGTACTCCGCGGTGAACCTCATGGCCATGCAGGCGCGTCGGCACATGCACGAGTACGGGACATCGAAGGAGCAGCTCGGCTGGATCGCGCTGAACGCACGGCGTCACGCGGCGCGCAACGAGCAGGCCGTGCTGCGTGCACCCATGACGATGGAGGACTACCTCGACGCGCCGATGATCAGCGATCCTCTCAGCCGCCTGGACTGCGACCTGCCGATCGAGGGCGCGGTCGGCCTCGTCCTGTCCGCAGTCGAGACCAGCCCGGATTGCCCCAACCCGCCCGTTCGTCTGGAGGCCGTAGGCGCCGCCAATCACGACACGCACGGCTGGGAGCCGCGGGCGGACTTCCCGGCCATGGCTGCGAAAGATGCCGCCGCCCAGATGTGGGCCCGGACTGACCTCACGCCGGCGGACGTCGACGTCGCCGAGCTCTACGACGGCTTCTCCATCCTCACCTTGTCGTGGTTAGAGGCGTTGGGGTTCTGTCACGAGGGCGAGGGAGGCGCGTTCGTTGATGGGGGCCGGCGGATCGACCTTGGTGGCGAGTTGCCTCTCAACACCTACGGCGGGCAGCTGTCTGCCGGACGTCTCCATGGGTTTTGGTTGTTCCACGAGGCCGTGTTGCAGCTCCGCGGTCAAGCGGGAAGTCGCCAGGTCCCCGGCGCGCAGGTCGCAGTGGCTTCGGCCGGCGGCGGGTTCCGCTGTGGCTGCGTCCTCTTGACGCGCTGATTGACGCTGACGCACCCACAGCCTTGGCGCCGGCGTCGCAGCGCGACGCTTGACACTGTCCCGGCGAAAGATTAAGCATATGCCCAAAAGTACTGTGATGGCGTCCCTCGACTCGTCCGCGGTGTGTCGCACGATGGCTTCGACGGGTGCGATCAGTCGCTCGAAGAGCTGAGGAACATGTACGACATCTTGAAGGGCGTGCGGGTCGTTGAAGTGTCCTCGTGGCTCTTCGTCCCTGCCGCGGGCGCGGTCCTGGCGGACTGGGGCGCCGACGTCGTCAAGATCGAACACCCGATCATGGGTGACCCGATACGTGGCCTCACCAACGCAGAGGCGTCGGGGGCGCTGATGAATCCGAACACCGAGCTGCCCAACCGCGGCAAGCGAAGTGTCGGCTTGGACATCGGCACGGACCGGGGGAAGGAGATCCTCCACGCACTGGTGGAGTCGGCCGACGTGTTCCTCACCAACTTCCTCCCCGATTCTCGAAAGCGCTTGGCCATCGACGTCGGTGACATTCAGGCCCACAACCCGCGGATCGTCTACGCCCTCGGGACGGGACAGGGATCGCTCGGAGCGGAGGCCGAAGATGGCGGGTTCGATCTCGCCAGCGCCTGGGCCAGAGGGGGCGCGGCCTTTCAGATGACGCCGACAGGCGGCGAGCCCCCGAACCAGCCCGGTTCCTTCGGTGATCTGTCGGGCGGGATGAACTTGGCGGGAGCAGTGGCGGCAGCGTTGTACCGGCGGGAGCGTGACGGGCACGCACCCGTGGTGGAGGTGTCGCTCTACGCCACCGGGATGTGGTGGATGGCGCAGGCGATCACCGCGGGAGCCGTCGGGGTGATCAGGGAGTTCCGCACCCGCACGAACCCGTTCAACGCGCTCGTCAATTACTTCCCGACGAGTGACGCTCGGTGGATCTGCCTGGTGTTCCTCCAGGCCGACCGCTGGTGGCCGGACCTGTGCCGGCACCTGGGCCGCCCCGACCTCATCGACGACCCGCGGTTCGCAGAGGCTGCGGCACGCAACAGTCATGTCGAGGAGTGCACCAAGGTGCTCGACGAGATCTTCTCCACGCGGACCCTGGCGGAATGGCGCGAGGCCCTGGCCACCCTCGAGGGGGTGTGGGCCCCGGTGCTGAGCCCGGCCGAGGTGGGCGAGGACCCCCAGGCCATCGCCAACGGCTACCTCCCGGTGGTGGACAAGGGGGACGGCCGCCTCTACCGGGGCATCGCGTCCCCCGTCCGCTTCGACGGCGTCGCCATCGGGTCGCTGACCGGCGCGCCCGAGCACGGGCAGAACACCGAGGAGGTCCTCCTCGAGCTCGGTTTCGGTTGGGACGACATTGTCGGGCTCAAAGACCAAGGGGTGGTGCTGTGAGGGCCCCGAAGCGAGGCTGCAGATGACGGACGAACGCATTTCGAACACCAACGCATCGGAGTGGTTGATCTCAGTCGACGACCACGTGCTCGAGCCCGGTCACGTGTGGCAGGAACGCGTCCCGGCCAGGTTCCGCGATGCGGCGCCCCGCCTCGTCCGTGACGCCAACGGTGAAGCCTGGGTCTTCGAGGGACGACGGAATGTGACGCCCGGCCTCGGGGCAGTGGCCGGCAAGACACGCGAGGAGTTCAGCTTCGAGCCGATCACCTACGACGAGATGCGACCCGGCTGCTACGACTCGGTGGCCCGGCTCGAGGACATGGATCGTGCCGGGGTGCTGGCGTCGCTGTGCTTCCCGTCGTTTCCCCGCTTCTGCGGTCAGGTGTTCCTCGAGGCCGACGACAAGGACCTCGCGCTGGTCTGCGTCCAGGCCTACAACGACTGGATGGTCGACGAGTGGTGTGGGCGTGCACCCGGCCGCTACATCCCGCTCACGCTCATCCCGCTGTGGGACCCCAAGCTGGCGGCGGCCGAGGTCCGCCGGACCGCCGAGAAGGGCTCGCGAGCGATCGCGTTCTCGGAGAACCCCGCCATGCTCGGCCTGCCGACCGTCCAGGACAGGGACGGGTACTGGGATCCGCTCATGGCCGCGTGTGAGGAGACGGAGTCGGTCGTGTGCATGCATATCGGATCCTCCAGCCGGCGCTACACCATGTCCGACGAGTCGCCCATGTTGGTCACCATGTCGTGGGGCCCGCCCGTGAGCATCGCCGGTGCCATGGTCGAGTGGATCTTCAGCCCGGTCGTGCAGAAGTTCCCGGAGATCAAGGTGGCCCTGGCCGAAGGGGGGATCGGGTGGATGCCGTTCTTCCTCGACCGTTGTTGCCAGGTCGTGGACAAGCACCGCTACTGGATCGCCAAGGGGGACGTCCGTCACGACTCCCTTTCGGGTCGCGTCGAGGTGATCGAGGACGGTGGCATCGACATGGAGGGGTTCTCCGTCATGGACACCTTTCGCAAGCACATCTATGGATGCTTCATCGACGATCTCCACGGCATCAAGAACCTCGATGTGATCGGGGTCGACAACGTCATGATCGAGACGGACTACCCACACAGCGACTCGACCTGGCCGAATTGCATCGAACACGCCCAGAAGCAGCTGGAGGGCCTCTCTGACGTCGATCGCCACAAGGTGTTGCGCGGGAACGCCGAGCGACTGTTCCGGTTCACACCGGCGCCCGTGCCGGCGTGAGGTTCGAGGCACCGTCGCCGGTGCGAGAAGGGATGACGGGATGAAGATCAGTGTCTTTCTCGGGTTCCAAGGCGGCGACTGGATCCACGACGACGACCCGGGCCTCGACGGTCCCCCGACGATCAGAGACGGTCAGATCTACGAGGACAACATCTACGTCGCCGATCTCCTCGAGCCCCTCGGTTTCGACGCGCTGTTCCAGGTGGAGCACCACGGCTCGGCGTACCACATGACGAGCAACCCCCTGGCCATCCTCTATTACATGGCGGGGCGGACCGAGCGGCTCGAAATGGGCACGTGCGTCGTCGTCCTGCCCTGGAACCATCCGCTGCGCGTGGCCGAGGAGCTCTCCGTGCTCGACAACATGTTGGGGGGGCGCCGGATCTACGTCGGCGTGGGGCGCGGCAGCTCGCCGAGCGAATACCGCTATCTCGGCATCGACCAGAACGAGGCCAGCGAACGCTTCAAGGAGGGGGTCGAGATCCTCCGTCTGGCGCTGCGCGAAGAACGCTTCTCCTACGAGGGGACGCACTACGCGATCAGCGACGCGACGACGCGCCCGCGGCCGTGGTCGCCCACGCTCGGGGAGACCCTCTACGGGGCCCTCGTGAGCAAGTCCAGCCTCGAGCCGGTCGCCGAGATGGGACTCGACCTCATGTGCACCGGCGGCACGTCGGTGGCCACCATGACCGAGAATTGCGGCATCTTCAACCGGGCCAGGGCCAAGGTGGGCCTCGGGCCGACGCGGCCCATCGTGGCGGCACCGGGGTACTGCGCCACGTCGCGCGACGCTGCCATGGAGGTGGCAGAACGCGCCTTTGGTGGCTACATCGACGGGTCCCGACGGCACTACGGATTCGACAAGCCCGAGCAGTTCGCCGACATCAAGGGCTATCAGCAGTACGGTCCCGGCGGCGGCGGTGACCCGCGCGGGGACTCTCCCCGGGAGGACTACATCCGGAGCGGGATCTTCGGCACGCCCGACGAATGCATAGAGAAGATCCGCCTGTACGCGGAGGTCACGGGGACCGACCACATCGTCATGCTGCATTCGGTCGCCGGGATGTCGGTCAAGGAGTCGGAGAGCAGCCTCCGTCTCTTCTCGAGCGAGGTCCTCCCCGTCGTGCGCCAGATGGCCGACGAGGTTCATTGAGCGACCTCGAGATCGTCTCCCGCATCACGACCACCGATCGCGAGCGGACGCGGTGAGATAACGTGCGGGTCGAGGTGCCTGCATGACGATCAGGGGGCGCGCGTGCATCGCGGGTGCGTACGAGCACCCGCGGCGGGAGATCCCGGACCGGAGCATCTGGCAGATCCACGCCGAGGTCGCGCTGGGCGCCCTCGACGACGCGGGGCTGGACTTCTCAGACGTCGACGCATACTTCTGTGACTCCTCCGCCGGGTTCGGACCGGTCTCGATGTCGGAGTACCTCGGTCTTCATCCCCGCTTCGTCGACTCGACCGAGACGGGTGGGTCGTCGTACCTGGTCCACGTCGGGCACGCCGCGGCGGCGATCGCAGCCGGTCACTGCCAGGTCGCCCTGGTCACCATGGCGGGCCTGGCCCGGAGCGGCGGGCAGGCGCCGCGAGCCCGGACGGCGGGATCGCCCGAGGCGGCATTCGAGTCCACCTGGGGCATGTCGGCGGTCACCGGGTACGCGCTGGCGGCCCAGCGGCACATGTTCGAGTTCGGCACGACCAGTGCCCAGCTGGCCGAGGTGAAGGTGGCGGCGTCGCTCCATGCGCAGCACAACCCCCACGCGCTCCTGCGCACCCCGGTCACGGTGGACGAAGTGCTCGAGTCGCCCGTGATCAGCTCGCCGCTGCACCGCCTCGACTGCTGCGTCGTCACCGACGGCGGCGCCGCAGTCGTCGTCGTGAGCCCCGAGGTGGCCCGCGCCATCGAACGTCCGAGCGTCACCATCCTCGGACAGGCGGAGGCGGTCGGTCACACCGACAACGGGCGCATCGACCTGACCCGCACCGCCGCCGCCGTCACGGGACCGCGTGCCTTTGCCGAGGCCGGCGTCACACCGGCCGACGTCGACTATGCGTCCGTGTACGACTCCTTCACGATCACGGTGCTCGAGACGATCGAGGACCTGGGATTCTGCGAGAAAGGAGAGGGCGGGCGGTTCGTGCTCGACGGCGCCCTGGTAGCCCCGGACGGACGGCTGCCGTTGAACACGGACGGCGGCGGTCTCTGTAACAACCACCCGTCGAACCGCGGGGGGATGACCAAGATCATCGAGGCGGTCCGCCAGCTCCGAGGTGAAGCCCATCCCGCCGTTCAGGTGCCGGACTGCGACATCGCGCTGGCGCACGGCACCGGTGGTTCCATCGCGACGAGGACGGGGGGCGCCACGCTGATCCTCGGTCGGGAGGGCGCATGACTGGCGCGCCTCTGCCCGTTTCGCCCCCCGAGCGGACGCCCGAGACGCGCGAGTTCTGGGAGGCCACCGCCGCCGGACGCCTGGTGCTGGCGCACTGCGACGCCTGCGCCACGGTCATCTGGTACCCCAAGACATGCTGCCCGCGCTGTGGGCCCCGCTCGGTGTCGTGGAGGGAGGCGGCGGGCACCGGCACCGTGTACAGCTTCAGCGTCGTCCACCGGGCGTCGGGAGTGTTCGCGGAGGCGGTGCCGTTCGTCGTGGCGTACGTGGAACTCGACGAAGGGCCACGTGTGCTCACCAACGTCGTCGGTTGCGAGCCGGACCAGGTGTTCATCGGGCAGCCCGTGCGGGTGGTGTTCGCCGACACGGGTGAGGGGAGCGCGCTCTACCGGTTCGCGCCCCTCGACACGGGTGACGCGGGACTCGGCGACCGGCCGGGCCGCGGAGTGACGTGACGGCGCCCTCACGCCGGTCCTTCGGCACAACGGGCGCGGCCGACGTCGGGCCATTGGCCGGTGTGCGGGTGCTCGACGTCAGCGGCCGGACGGGCGCCTATTGCGGGAAGATCCTGGCGGACCTGGGCGCCGACGTGATCAAGGTGGAGTTGCCGGCGGGGGACAGCATGCGCTTCGCGCCGCCGTTTCGTGACGGCCAGCACGGGCCCGAGGGCAGCCTCCTCTTCGCCTACTACCACCACAACAAGCGCGGCATCACGCTCGACTGGCAGCGTGAGGAGTCGCGCGACGTGCTCGAGAGTCTGTCGGCGTCAGCAGACGTCGTCGTGGCCTCGCCCAAGGGTGAGCCGCAGACACCGATCGGGTTCGTGGACGATCCGCCGGCGCTGAACTGGGTGAGCGGGTCGGTGCTCACCTGCTTCATCACACCGTTCGGGCTCACCGGTCCCTATCGTGACTGGCGAGCCACCCCGTTCACGTCGTTCGCCATGAGCGGGTACATGCACGCCTTCGGTCCCCCCGAAGGTCCCCCGCTCGCGATGCCGGGCCAGCAGTTCTACGACGAAGCCGGCATGTGGGCCGCGTTCCTCGTGCAGGCGACGCTGCGGGCACCCCGCTCGCTCCGAGCCCATCTGATCGATCTGTCGGTGCACGAGGTGGGCTTGTTCAACAAGCTTGGAACCGAGCAGTACGGCCTGGCGGGGCACATCAAGACGCGGGCGACCAACTTCGGACCGCCGCCGGGAGGGATCTGGCACTGCCGTGATGGGCGGGTCGACATCGGGGCGCACTCGGACCGCCAATGGGAGGTCTTCGTCGATCTGCTCGGTTCCCCCGATGTCCTGTCGGACCCGATCTATCGCGACCGGGTCATGCGGATCCAGCTGTTCGACCTACTCACGGAAGTCATCGCTTCGCACATGGCCACGTGGAGCGCACGAGAGTTCGTGGCAGCGGGCCAGGCCGCCGGCCTGCCTTGTGCGCTGACTCAGACGCCGGCCCAATTCACCGAGGACCCCCAGCCGGCAGCGCGGGGCTACTTCATCTCTTCGGTGCGCGCCGGCACCGGGTCGGTGCCCATTCCGGGGAGGCCCTTTTGCTCCGAGCCCGCGCTGCTCGCCTACCGGCGATCGGCACCCGGCCTGGGGGAGTCAAATGAAGAGGTCTATCTACAGGACCTTGGCCATTCGGAGCGAGAGCTCCAGACGTGGCGAGCTGATGGCCTCGTCTGAGCCAGGACGGAGAGGGCTGCTCCGCGGGGTCCGCGTGCTCTCGTTCGGTTCGTTCGTCGCCGGCAACATCTGCACCCTGATGCTGGCGGAGCTCGGCGCCGACGTCGTCAAGGTCGAGTCCCGGTCGCATCCCGAAGCTCTGCGCGCCTACGACGCACCCGGCCAGGCGCAGGTCGTCGAGCCGTCCGGCGTGCGCACGACCGCCCTGTTCGCCGGGATGACCCGTGGCGAGCGGAGCGTCTGCATCGACATGACGAGCGAGGCGGGGCGGGGCATCTTCCGTCGGCTCGCCGGCCGCGCGGACGTCGTGGTCGAGAATCTCGGTCCGGGGACCATGGAGGCGTGGGGGTGCTCGTTCGGCGACCTGCGAGCAGGCAACCCGCGGCTGGTGATGTTGTCCATCTCGGGGTACGGCCGGACGGGCCCGCTGGCCGGGTTCCGCGCCTATGCGTCGAACATCAACAACTTCCTCGGCCTGACATCGGCCTGGGCACTCGACGGCATCCATTTCGACTTCGTCGCTGGCACGCATGGGGCCTGCGCCGTCGTCGCCGCGCTGAGCGAGGTCGACCAGGGAGCCGATGGTGTCTTCATCGACATGGCGCAGACCGACACGGGTGCGGCCATCTTGCCGAGCCTTTACCTCGACTACCTCGCCAACGGGCGGGAGTGGGCGGCCGGGCCCAACCAGGTGCCCGGGTCCTTCTTTTCCGCGGTGCTCGCCTGCGTGGGCTCCGACGCCTGGGTGGCACTCGAACTCGAGGACGCGCGTGACTGGGACGCGATGTGCTCGTTGCTCGAGCGGCCCGATCTCCGCATCGATCCCCGCACCCCGGCGCCCGATGTGCCGTCGCCCGGCACCCCGGCGCCCGATGTGCCGTCGCCCGGCCTCCGGGCGTCACTGCACGAGGCCGTTGCGGAGTGGGCCGCGACGGTCACGCCGTTCCAAGCAGCCCACCGGCTGCAGCAGCTTGGGCTGGCCGCCGGTCCTGTGCAGAACGGCGAGGACCTGTGGCGAGACGCGCAATTGCGCAGCCGCGGTGCGTTCGTCGATGTCGTACATCCCGACCTCGGGCAGTTGGAGTATCCGGACGCGCCGTTGTCGGGTCGTACGCCCGGCGGGCCGAGACCCAGTGGCCCCAGACTCGGCGCGCACACCGGCGAGGTTCTCCAGGAGTGGCTCGGATGCAGCGAATCGGAGGTGCACGACCTCGCGGCCAGGACAGCCGTGTGGCTGCCTGAGACGACGAGTGACCCGCCGGCGTGCTGAGCACGCGACCGGACGGAAAAACTCCGCGGTGAGCGGCATCACCGAAGGTCGCGTGGCGATCGTCACCGGGGCCGGGCGCGGCATCGGGCGGAGCCACGCCTTCGAATTGGCCCGCCAGGGGGCCAAGGTCGTTGTCAACGATGTGGGAGGTGACGTCGACGGCCGTGGGTCCTCGCAGGGGCCCGGGGCGGAGGTCGTCGAGGCTATTCGTGCCGGCGGAGGACAGGCGGTGGCGAACGGCGACGATGTGTCCGACTGGGACGGCGCACACCGTCTGGTGCAGACGGCCATTGAGGAGTTCGGCTCCCTCGACGTCGTGGTGAACAACGCGGGCATCCTGCGCGACCGGATGCTGGCGAATATGTCGATCGACGAATGGGATGCCGTGATCCGCGTCCACCTGCGAGGGACGTTTGCGACGATGCGGCGGGCCGCGGAGTATTGGCGTCTCCGTTCGAAGGCGGGACACCGGATCGACGCCCGGATCATCAACACCACCTCCGCCTCGGGGCTCTTCGGCAATCCCGGGCAGGTCAATTACGGGGCGGCCAAGGCGGGCATCGCGGCACTGACCACCATCGCCGCGGCGGAACTCGCCCAGTACGGCGTGACGGTCAACGCGATCAATCCCGGGGCTCGCACGCGCATGACCGAACAGGCGACGCCCGGAGGGTACCGGCCGGTCGATCCCGGCACGTTCGACGTCTCCGACCCGGGGAATATCGCACCCCTCGTCGCGTGGTTGTCGAGTCCTGAGTCGACGGGTGTCACAGGGCGGGTGTTCACGGTGCGTGGCGGCGCGATACGCGTGCTCGAAGGGTGGCACGCCGGACCGTCGGTGGACGCGGGCCGCCGCTGGGACGCCGCCGAGCTCGGTCCGGTGATCACCGGGCTCGTCGCGCGCGCCGCGCCGAATGCCGACCTGTGGGGTGAGGTGCCCGGGGCCTCGGACCCGGAGTCGGCGCCAGTCCCCGGCGCCTGAACTCAGCGCCCTCCGATCGCTCCATCCCAGTTCTGCGCCTCTCGGAGCACCTCGCTGTACGGCTTACGGGTGTCGAAGCTCGGCTCGCGGGGGAGGCCGAGGGCACGCTCGCCGATCACATTTCGTTGGGTCTCGTTGGTCCCTCCGGCGATGGACGCCCCGCGTCCCCGCACGTACGCGAGCGAAGGCTCGGCGCCCTCGGGATCATGTGGGTCCCAGGTCATGGCGCCCGCACCACCGATCTCTGCGGCCAGACGGGCGCGCTGGGGGCTCGATGTGCCCCGGAACAGCTTGACGTAGGAAGCGATACCAGGGTTCAAGAGGCCGAGCCGACCCATCTTTGCGATGCGAGCGCCGAGCACTTTGCCGACGTAGTCGGTGGTGTGCGCCCGGGCGAGCTGCTGTCGGACCAGAGGATCATCGAGACGTCCGGCCCGCCGGGCCAGTGCGACCAGGTCGGGAGCCAACGGGCCCGGGCCCTCCAGCGGAGCGTCGTCCTCGGGACGCCCGGCGCCGCGCTCGAACACGAACATGGTCTGGGTGAGCGCCCAGCCCGCGTTGACCTCACACAGCCGGTGCACGTCGGGGACGACCACGTCGTCGAAGAACTCCTCGCAGAATTCTGCGGCCTCGTTGATCTGCTTGATGGGCCTGATCGTCAGGCCCGGTGCGTCGCACGGCACCAGGAACCAGGTGAGCCCCTGGTGCTTGGGCACACTCCAGTCCGTACGGGCCAGGCACATGCCTGCATCGGCGAGGTGCGCGAACGTGCTCCAGATCTTCTGCCCGTTGAGGACCCACTGGTCCCCGTCGCGCGTAGCGCTCGTCCGGGCCCCAGCGAGGTCGGATCCCGACGACGGTTCGGAGAAGAACTGACAGACCAGCTGCTCGCCGGCGAGGACCTTGGGCACGAATCGGTGGAGGAAATCGGGTGAAGCCGAGGTGAGCATGGTGGGGACGCAGACGTAGAACGTCGTGATGGAGAGTGCGCCGAAATCCGGGAGCACGAAGTCGGCGGCCTCGTCCCAAAAGGCCGATTCGTAGTCCCGTGAGAGCCCTTGGCCCCCGTACTCCTTCGGCCACGTGATCCCTGCGTATCCACCCTCGTACAGTCGCCGTTGCAGCTCCCGGTTCTCCGCCATCACGTCGGGGGTGTAGTAGCCGATGTCGTGGTCCTCGGCTGCGCCCTCGCGTCGTGGCAGATGCGCGGCCAGCCACGCCCGCGCCGTGTGCCGGTACTCGTCGAGCGCGGGGTCTTCGTCGGTGCCAGTCGAGTGGGAGCCTTCCGTGGTCATGTCGTTACAGGCCCTGCAGCTGGCAGATCCGCTCGCGATGCCAGTCCGATTGACCGAAGAGGAGGCCGTTCATCGTGATGCGGCGGAGATAGAGGTGGAGATCGTGCTCCCAGGTGAAGCCGATCCCGGCGAAGATCTGCGCGCAGCCTTGCGCGAGGTCGACGCCGGCGTCGGCCACCCAGGACTTGGCCATGCTGACGATCTCGCCCGCGTCCACCTGGCGCCCGTGGGCCGCCCGGACCGCCGCCGCGGCAATTGCTTTGCTCGCCTCGAGCGACAGGCTCATGTCGGCGAGCTGGTGCTTCACCGCCTGAAAGGAGCCGATGGGCCGTCCGAAGGCCGTTCGGTCGATGGCGTAGCGGCGCGTGAGCTCGAAGAGCGCATCCATGGCGCCGACCGTCTCCGCGGTTGACAGGGCGCACGCCAGCTGTAGTTGCCGGTCCACGTCGAGGCCTGCATCGCCGATGAGGCCGACGGCTGCGGCGTCGGGAACGACGACGTCGTCGAAGGAGACGGACGCATAGCGTTGCGTGAGGTCGAGCGCGTCGAGGGGCGAGATGGTGACCCCCGGTGTTGTCGCCGCCACGAGGAACTGGGACCGTTCCTGGCCGGTGTCGTGGGGGCCCACCGCCGAGACGAGGAGCCAGTCCGCCTGCGCACCACCGTGGACGGGCTGCACAGTCCCGGACAAGGCGAAGCCACCGGCGCGCGGAGTCACGACGATCGGTTCGCCGCCGGCGGCCCCGCAGGGCCCGTCACCCAGCGCCCACGTGGCGACGGCCGTCCCGCCGCACAGCGTCGGCACGACTTCGGCTCGTTGCGCGGCCGACCCTGCAGCGACCAACGCGTCGACCACGACGTTCATGGAGACGAACGGTCCCGGTTGGAGCGCGCGGCCGCGCTCCTCGGCGATGATGGCAAGGTCGCAGAGCCCAGCACCCGACACGCTTCCCCCGCCGAGCTCTTCGGGGACCAACATGGCGAACCAACCGAGCCGTCCGGCGGTCTCGATGTAGGACGCCGGGAGGTCGCTCTCGTTCCCGATCATCTGGCGCACCTGGGACAGCGGACACGCGTCCTCGATGAAGCGCGCCGCCGTCTCTCGAAGGAGCTCTTGCTCGCTGCTGAGGTCGAGTTCCATCTCCTCACTCCCGACTGCCAACCGAGTGCTGCACGCGCTGCCAGGGCAACGCATCCGCGCCAACGCGTGGATTGGTGGAACTGCCCCGGTGTCTACGGTACCATCGCTGCAGGCGTACTGGGCAGACGCCCAAGATCGGTTCGGACCTGGGATGAGAGGCCTTTGTTGCGTCGGTGATGACGCCGTCGGATCCGTTCGGGGGATGCAGTGCTGCAATACGTGATCGCGGGCCTGGTGTACGGCGGGATCTACGCCATCGCGGCATCGGGACTTGTCGTCACCTACCAGGCCACCGGCATCTTCAACTTCGCCTTCGCCTCGTTGGCCTACGCAATCGCCCGCTTCTACTACTACCTCAACACCCAGGAGCACTGGGCGATCGTGCCCGCGGCCCTGGTGGCGATCGTCGTCGCCGGGCCGGCACTGGGCATCGGCCTCTACTTCGTGCTCTTCAAGCGGCTCCGTCTGGCCCGTCCGCTGATCAAGGTGGTGGCGACGATCGGCGTCTCGGTCGCCATCCCGCCGGCGGCGACGCTGATCTTCGGGAACGAGACGATCCTGTCTGCACCGGGACTGGCGCCCGAGCCCGTCCGGGTCTTCGACGTCTTCGGCGTCGCCGTCACGATGGAACAGGTCATCGTGTACATCTGCGTCGTCCTCATCGTGGTGGTCGGCGTGGGCGTCCTGCGCTACACAGACATCGGGCTGCGAGTGCGCGCCATGGTGGATTCTCCCGCGATGACGTCGTTGTCGGCCACGAGTCCCGGACGGATCGCCATGGGGGTCTGGGCCGTGAGCATCGGCCTCGCCGGGTTGGTCGGGGTGCTGGCGGCGCCGCAGGTCGGCCTGGACCCAGGAGATATCACGCTGGTCATGGTGGCGGCGTTCGCCGCGGTGATCGCGGCGAGGTTGCGCAGCCTCCCGGTGGCCATGGCCGTCGGGTTGGTGATGGGCATCGCCGGCACCCTGGTGCAGTACTGGTTCTCGAATTCGTCGACCTTGAGTGCCGACGTGATCCCGGCCATCCCCTTCATCGTGACGGCGCTGGTGCTCATCTACTTCATGATCCGCGGGACCAACGGAGAGGAGTCCGAAGGGGTGGGCGGGCCGCTCGACCGGGCGATCACCCCTCAGGGCGAGGCAGCGACGGGGACCAACCGGGAGCGTTACGGATCGGCGTTCGGCTGGCAGCTCCCCCTCCTGGCGTTCGCCATCCTGTGCGTGCTGCCTCTCGTGGTGAGCAGCTTCTGGATCGGCCTGATCGGGCAGGGGGTCTGCTTCGGCATCATCTTGCTCTCCATCACCCTGGTCACCGGCGAGGGCGGCATGATCTGGCTCTGCCAAGCTTCCTTCGCCGGCATCGGCGCGGTGGCCGCCGCACAACTCGCCGCCGCGCACGGGTGGCCGGTGCTGGTCGCAGTGTTCGTGGGGGGATTGATCGCCATGCCCTTCGGCGTGGTCATCGGCCTGGTGACGATCCGCTTGGGCAATCTCTACGTGGCGTTGGTCACGCTGACGATCGGCCTCCTTTTCGACGACCTGGTTTTCACGCAACAGATCTTCTCCAATAGCTCGATAGGGGTGAACGTCAACCTGCCTTCGTTCGCCTCCAGCCCTCTCGCTTTCACCTACCTGGCCCTCGCGGTGTTCGCCTTGGCGGCACTGCTCGTGCTCAACGTGCAGAAGTCGACGGCGGGGCTCGCGTTGAACGCCGTGCGCTGGAGCCCGGTCGGGGCCCGGACAATCGGGCTCAGCGTCTTGCAGATGAAGGTCATTGTCTCGGGCATCGCCGCGTTCGTCGCAGGAGTCGGCGGTGCCATGTACGCCCTGTCACTCGGGACCGCCCTCCCCACCAACTACTCGTCGTTGCTGGGTCTCGTGTGGCTCGCCATCCTCGTCACGCTCGGCATCCGCTCGAACACCGCCGCGCTCTTGGCGGGGGTCTCCTACACCGTCCTCGCCGGGGTGGCCCAGGCCTACCTGCCCACGGAATTTTCCGAGGTCACCCCCATCCTCTTCGGTCTCGGGGCCGTGCAGGTCGCCAAGTTCCCCAACGGCGCGATGACCGAGAACGCACGCCAAGTCCTATGGGCGTGGGACAAGGTACGTGGCGTGTCGCGGCCCACCCCGGTCGCCGCGGCGGGGACTCAGGAGGCCGTCGTGGTCGGTGGCGACCTTGCTTGACGCGGCGGAGGTTCCAGTGTCCGGGCCGCAACAGCCGGATCGTGCGCTCGCCGTCTCGGGCGTCACGGTGCGCTTCGGCGGCCTCAGAGCGTTGGCCGACGTGAGCATCGACGCGGCACCCGGGACGATCGTCGGGCTCGTCGGGCCGAACGGCGCCGGCAAGTCGACCTTGTTCGGTGTCGTCTCGGGCCTGGTCCGCCCGGTGAGCGGTGGTGTGTTCCTGGCGGGTCGCGACATCACCGCGCTGAGCCCGCAGGCTCGGGCGCGGCTCGGATTGGCGCGCACCTTCCAGCATCCCGAGCTGTTCATGGGCATGACGGTCCGTGACCACCTCGTGCTGGCCCACCGGGCCCACTACGAGCGCCGTCGCTGCTGGAGCGACCTGCTCACCCTGCGCGCCTTGGGTGGGCCGTCGAAATTCGAGACCGAACGGGTGGACGCCCTCCTCGAGTTGCTCGGTCTGGTGACGATCGCCAAGACCCAGGTCTCGGTCCTCCCACTCGGGCTGGCTCGTCTGGTCGAGGTCGGACGAGCCCTCGCGGTCAATCCTCGCGTCCTGTTGCTCGATGAGCCGCTGTCGGGACTCGATGTCCGCGCGACGGAGAGGCTGCTCTCCGCCTTCGAGCGTGTCGTCTCGAACAGCGACGACGGACTCTCGTTGCTGTTGGTCGAACACGACGTCGCCTCGGTCCTGGCACTGGCGAGCGAGATCTTCGTGCTCAACTTCGGCGAGCTCATCGCGCAGGGCACGCCCGACGAGGTGCGCGCCGATCCGGCGGTACGGGCCGCATACCTCGGCGATGAGGATGAGACCGCGGCGAACGGCACGTCCTACGAGGCGCCCACATGAGTGAGCCCATCTTGGTGATCGAAGATCTCGACGTGAGCTACGGGTCCTCGCAAGCCCTGTTCGGGGTCTCCATGGAGGTGGCATCCGGTTCGTTCGTGGCCGTGCTCGGGGTGAACGGCGCCGGGAAGAGCACGCTGGCGCGCACCGTGTCCGGCCTGGTCCCAGTGGCCGCCGGCCGCATACGGTTCGACGGCAGGGACATCACCAAGAGGGCGGCTCACAAGTTGAGTGCCGACGGCCTCGCCCACATCCCGGAGGGCAGGGGCATCTTCCCGGGATTGACAGTGCAGGAGAACCTCCGCATGGCCGTGAAGCAGCTGCCACGCGGTGAGCGCGACGGAGGTCTCGACCGGGCGGTCGCGCTCTTCTCAGTGCTCGGCGACCGTCGCGACCAAAGAGCGGGAACCCTCTCGGGTGGGGAGCAGCAGATGCTGGCGCTCGCCCGCGCCCTCGTGGTTCGTCCCAAGCTCATCATCGCCGACGAGCTGTCGCTCGGCCTGGCGCCGTTAGTCGTCGAGGCCGTGTTCGAGGGCCTCGACGAGGCACGCAGGTCGGGCATCACGGTCGTGCTCATCGAACAGTTCGTGCACCGTGCCCTGGCACTGGCCGATCAGTGCGTCATCCTCTCCCGCGGTCGCGTGGGATGGTCGGGGCCCGCCGCGGCCGCCCATCAAGAGATCATCGACCAATACCTCGGCGAAGTTGCACACAGCGCATGAGCCCACTGGAACAGGCGACGACCGCCGGTCACTCGTCCGAGCAGGACGGTGCCGGGATCGGTGAAGACCCGTCGCTCGCTGCGTTCCGATCGAGCCTGGTCGAGTGGCTCTCGGCCAACCTCACACCTGAGGTGGTCGAAGCGGAGCGGGCCAATTCACAGAGCGAAAGCGAAACCCGTCTCGACGTGCTGCGGGCGTGGAACGCCCGCCTCGCCGATGCCCGTTGGGCGGCTGTGGCGTGGCCCACCCGGTTCGGAGGTCGCGACGCCACGCTGGCCGAACAGCTCGCCTATCACGAGGAGATGGTGCGGGCAGGAGCGCCGGGACCAGTGAACACGATCGGCGTGTCCAACATCGCACCCGCTATCATGCAGCTCGGCACCGACGAGCAGAAAGAGCGTTTCTTGCGCCCGATGTTGCGAGGCGACGAGCTCTGGTGCCAGGGGATGTCCGAGCCCGACGCCGGGTCCGACCTGGCCTCACTGCGCACGGCGGCGCGCACCGAAGAAGACACGTTCGTGGTGAGTGGGCAGAAGACATGGAACAGCCTCGGGCGCCACGCGCACTGGTGCCAGCTCTACGTACGGACCGATCCCACGGCGCCCAAGCACAAGGGGATCAGCTGCCTGCTCGTCGACATGGCCTCGCCAGGCATCACGGTACGCCCGCTGCGCACGATGTCCGGCGAATTCATCTTCGCCGAGCTCTTCTTCGACGACGTCGTCGTGCCGCAGTCGAATCTGCTGGGCCCACTCAACGAAGGCTGGCGGGTCGCCATGACCACGCTCAGCCACGAACGCGCCGGCGTAGCCCGGCTCCACCTCGAGCTCAGCGCGCGCTTCGAGGACCTGCTTCGGGCGGCGCGCCGGACGGGACCGATCAAAGATGCGGTACACCGTGAGCGACTGGCGCGGCTGTATGCCGACATCGCCTGCCTGCGGTTCTCGACGTCGCGAGAGCTGGCCGCCATCGGTCAGGGCGGACAACCCTCGGCGGCGATGGGTGGCTTGGTCAAGTTGGCCTGGTCCAACGCGGGCCAGGCTCTGGCCGAGCTGGCGGTGGACATGCTCGGTCCCGGATCTCTCCTCGGAAGCACCTGGACTCACGAGCTGCTCCTCTCTCCTGCGTATTCGATCGCCGGTGGCACCGGCGACATCAACCGCAACGTCGTCGCCGAGCAGGCGCTCGGTCTCCCGCGGTGACGCGGCGAGCCGCTGGGCGACGCATCGAACAGATCGGACAATGAGGGAGGTTCAGCAGTGACAGCATCGTGGGGCTACGAAGGCAGCCGGGTCATCGTGAGCGGCGGCGGCGGCGCGGGCATGGGAGCCGCTGCCGTTCGCCACCTGGTCGAGTTGGGAGCCGAGGTGCACGTCCTCGATCTCAAAGAGCCGCCGGTGGCGGTGTCGAGCTACCAGTCCGTCGACCTACGCGATCCCGACGCGACGGCGGCCGCCGTCGAGACGATCGGGGGGACGATCGACGCGCTGTTCAACTGTGCCGGACTCGCCGGGATGAAGTTTCCCGACCTCGACGTCATGCTGGTGAACTTCGTCGGCATGCGCCACCTGGCCGAGCTGGTGGCGGCGCGCATGGAAGCCGGCGGGGCCATCGCCAGCATCTCGTCCACCGCCGGCTCGGGCTACCTGGCCAACATCGGGAAGTGGATGCCCCTGGTGATGTCGCCCGGATTCGACGAGGGCAAGGCATGGTGCGCCGCTCACCCCGAGGACGTCGCTGGCGGGTACGGGCCGTCGAAAGAGGCGATCATCATCTGGACGTTCTGGGCGTCGTACGGGCTGGCCGAGAGAGGCATCCGCCTCAACTGCATCAGCCCGGGCCCCACCGACACCCCGATGATGCCCGACTTCGAGCAGTACGTCGGCAAGGAGTTCATGGAGAGCTTCCCTGTCCCCCTCGGCCGCCGGTCCACCCCCGACGAACAAGCCTGGCCCATGATCTTCTTGAACTCGCCGTTGGCCGCCTACGTCACGGGCGAGAACGTCGTCACCGACGGCGGGACGATGGGCGCCGTCATGACCGGCGCTCTCGACATGTCGCTGCTCATCCCCGAGTCGATGCGGGAGTCCGAGGCCGGAACGGAGCGGAGCGGAGGATGAGCGAGGACGTGTGGATCCTCGGGGTCGACATGACGAAGTTCGGCAAGCACCCGCACAAAGACGTCATCGACCTCGCCGCCGAGGCCGCCATGGCCGCCCTCGCCGACGGTGGCGTCACCATGAAGGACATCGAGATCCTCGCCTACGGCAACCTGCTCGGACGCACGATCGGCCAGCATCTCCTCCAGCAGATCGGGCAATTCGGCATCCCGGTCTACAACGTGTCCAACGCGTGTGCGACCGGCGCCACCGCCCTGCGGCAGACGATCATGGCCATCAAGGCCGGCGAGGCGGACCTGGGCCTCGCGGTGGGGGTGGAAAAACTGGCTGGTGCGGGACTGCTGGCCGGGGGCGACCGGGCCGAAGACGACACGACGTGGAGCCCCGAGGGCAGGTTCGGCGCCGTGGCCCCCCTCGACGGCCGCATCGGGACCGAGACCATGCCCGGCGTCTTCGCGCAGATCGGCATGGAGTACGACGACAATGGCGGCGGGACCAGCTTCGAGCTCTTCGCCAAGATCAGCGAGAAGAACCACGCGCACTCCACGCTCAACCCGCTGGCCACCTACACCAAGCGGATGTCGCTCGAGGAGATCATGAACGACGTCATGATTGCCTTCCCCAACACGCGCCCGATGTGCTCGGCCAACTGCGACGGCGCGGCCGCCGCGGTCGTCGTCTCGGACGCCAAACGCAAGACGCTCTCGCTCGCCCAGCAGAAGCGGGCGGTCAAGATCTCGGCCTCGGTGCTGACCAGCGATCCGTGGGTGGAGTCGGGGCAGGCGCTGCCCGACATCTGCACGCTGACGCGCAACGCGGCACGCCAGGCGTATGACTCGTCCGGTATCGGGCCCGACGACCTGGACCTGGTCGAGCTGCACGACTGCTTTGCGACCGCGGAGCTCGTGCACTACGACAACCTGGCGCTCTGCGAGCCCGGGGATGCGGTCGACTTCTTCTCCAGTGGCGCTCCCTGGCGCGATGGGCGGATGCCCGTCAACGTCTCGGGCGGCTTGGAGTCCAAGGGCCATCCTGTGGCCGCGACGGGACTAGCCACCATCTGGGAGCTCTGCCATCACCTCCGGCACGAGGCGGGCCCGCGCCAGATCGTGGGAGCACGCGTCGGCCTGGCGCACGTCATCGGCCTCGGGTCCTCGTGCGCCGTGCACATCCTCGAGCGTGCGGCCGCCTGAGCGCGCCGGCGGCCCGGCTCAGCCTTCGGGGTCCGGCTCGAAGAGCGGGACGAACACCTCGCCCTGCTGCTCGAAGACTACCCGCACCGGGAGGCCGACCTCCGCGCGATCGGGCGGGCAGTTGACCAAGTTCGTCGTGAACCGCAGGCCGTCCTGCTCGGCGAGCTCGACGATGGCGATGAGGTAAGGAACGGGCACCTGAGGATTGAACGAGTGATGGTTCACCGTGTAGGTGAACACGCGCCCTTTCCCGCTGAGGGCGCGATAGTCGGCGGCTCCCGCGCAGTCAGGACACCGGAGCACCGGCGGGAAAACCCAGCGCGCGCAGGCCGCACAGAACGGCAGGCGGAGCGCCCCGGTCTCGCCCGACGTCCAGAACTCGCGGGTGTCGTCGTCGATCGAAGGGAGGATCCGGGTCGCCGGTGATGTCATGGGCTCAACACTAGGATCCTGCACCGATGGCTGACCCGACGGCAGTGCGCGCGGCCATCATCTCGGGGATCGGCATCTCCCGCATCGGGCGCCGGCTCGAGATCCCCCATGGCGTCCTCACCGAGGAGGCTTCCCGCCTGGCACTCGCCGACGCGGGCTTGGCTGCTGCCGACATCGACGGCATTGCGACCATGGGCGACACGCCGATCGAAGACGCCGCGGCGCGGCTCGCGATCACCCCCATGTGGACAAGCGGCGGCATGGGCCGCTACGGCCTCCTTACCCCGGTGGTGGACGCATTCGAGGCTGTGGGCACCGGTGCGGCGCGTCACGTGCTCGTGTATCGGACCGTGAACATGATGGGCGGTGAGGCCACCGGTGCGGGCGGGGGCGACTCGGGCCGGCTACCGCCGTCGATGCGGGACATCGGCCGGATTCTCACCATGCACGCGTACTCCGCGGCGAATTGGCTGGCCATGCACCTGCGCCGGCACATGTACCTCTACGGCACGACACGGGAGCAAGTGGGCTGGATCGCCGTGAACAGCCGCCGCAACGCCGCGTTGAATCCCCGGGCGGCCTATCGGGAGCCGCTGACGCTCGAGGACTATCTCGGGGCGCGGATGATCTCGGATCCCTTCGGACTCTACGACTGCGATGTCCCGGTCGACGGATCGATCGCGGTAATCGTCTCGAGCGCGGACTACGCGGCCGATTGCGATCACGCGGTGCGGGTTGAGGCAGTCGGCGGCTCGGAGGGCGCCGGTGGGTGGGACCAGCGGCCCGACTACCCCAAGATGGCGTCGTCCGACGCCGCCGCAGAGATGTGGGCCTCGACGTCGCTGCGTCCTGGCGACGTCGACGTGGCCGAGCTGTACGACGGCTTCACCTTCTTGACGATGGCCTGGCTCGAGGCGCTCGGTTTCTGCGGCGAGGGCGAGTCCGGCGCGTTCGTCGAGGGGGCGAGCCGTATCGCGCTCGGCGGCGAGTTGCCGCTGAACACGTATGGCGGCCAGCTCTCTGCCGGCCGCATGCACGGCTACTGGGTCCTCCACGAAGCATGCCTGCAGTTGCGTGGACAGGCGGACGCGCGCCAAGTCGCCGAGCCCGAGGTGGCTGTGGTGTCAAACGGTGGCGGCCCGATCGCGGGCTGCATGCTCTTGACGCGCTGACGCCGTAACAACCCGGATCTGCTCTCACCCGGGGGTCCGAAGGACCCGTGGGCCCGCGACCTCAGGTCGAGGGGCCGGATGCCGCGGGTCCGTACGGCCGCTCGCCGCGCAGCGTCACGCGGTGCATGACCCTGCGCTCGCCCTCGTAGTCGAAGATCCCGTAGTGCATGGTGGATCGGTTGTCCCAGATGGCGAGGGTCCGCGGCTTCCAGTGGTAGCGCACGATGAAGGTCGGGTCGGTCATGTGGTCGTAGAGAAGGCCAAGGAGGCGGCGGCTCTGGCCCTCGGGCATGTCCTGGATGCTGTGGGTGAACTTCGGGTTGACGAAGAGGTTCTTGCGGCCCGTTTCTGGATGCACGCGCACGACGGGGTGCAGCGCCGGCGAGAGCCGCGTGAGCTTCTTTCCTTCCCATACGTTGCCGTGGCCCTCGGCCACCGCCTGCGCGTAGAACGGGTCAAAGTGGTACGCGCTGAGTTCGTCGCAGAGTCGTTGCAGCGGTTCGGCGAGCGCCTCGTAGGCCGCCCGCGTGTCCGCCCACATCGTGTCGCCGCCCGCCTCGGGCACGACCACGGAACGCAGCATGGACGCCATTGCCGGCCGGTCCATGAACGTGATGTCGGTGTGCCAGAAGTCGACCCGGTCCTTGCCGCTCTCGATGGAGTGGACCTCCTTGCGTTCGAGCACCTGGGGCTCGACGGGATGGCTCTCGGTCAGCTCACCGAAGCGGCTGGCGAAGACGATCTGGGAGTCGTCCTCGAGATGCTGGTCGGGGAAGAAGACGACGAGGCGCTCCAGCCAGATCTGGCGGATGGCCGCGATGACGTCGTCGTCGAGGTCCGCCGTGCAGTCGACCCCGCGGATCTCGGCCCCGATGGAGGGGCTGAGCGGGCGGACATCGAGCTCGATCTTGCTGATCGTCATGCTTCCCATGCTCGCACCGATGGCGGGGTCCGTCCCAACGGGTCGGAAATCGCCCGGGCGACGAGCCCGGAAGGACGGTCAGTGCTTCGCGACCTGCTTGTAGCGGGCGACGTAGAGCCTCCCGATCAGGTTGTACCCCGGCGTCCGCGAGTGGATGTCCCCCTTGGCGCAGAACCACGTCAGCGTGCAGACCGTCGCCACCGGGACGGGAATCGTCCCGTAGGTCTTGGTCTTCACCGTCGTGGTCAGCGAGCCGTAGGCGCCGGTCGCCTTGGTCACGTCGACCAGCGAGCCCTGCGCCGACTGGTAGGCCTTGGACAGCGCCGGATTGATGAGGAGCTTGAAGGCGACGACCGACTCCTTGGCCAGGGTGATCGCCGCGGGCGGCCCCGGGTTCTTCGGGTAGACGTAGGCGCCCAGGATCACGTCGGGGTAGGTCGACCCGATGATCGGGACGTTGGGTCCGGCCGCGCTGCGCAGATCCTGCGCCAGGGTCGTGACGTTGGTGGTGATGCTCTTCACCACGTTCCCGACGCAGCTGATGGCGTTGCTCTGCGTCGCGCACCCGGTCACGTCGTTGCCCCCGATGGACACGGTCATGAGGCCGATGTGGCCGTGATGCGCGGTGATGAACGCGTCGGCGGCGGCGATCTGGGTCGTCGTCGGGTAGGTCATCCCTCCGGCTGTGTGGGGCAGGACGTCAGGACACCCGACCGCGTTGAGGATGGACGACGTCGTGGCCCCGCCGCAGCCGAAGTTCACCAGCGTCAGTCCGGTGTGCTGGGCCACGTAGACCGTGTAGCCGGGCGTGGAGCCGAGGCCGGGCTGGTAGCCGACCGAGTAGGAGTCGCCTAGCGAGACGTAGTACGTCGGCTGACGGCTGTGCGACGCCCGCACCGCAGCCTGTGCCACCGGCGCGAGTGCGGCCGGCGCGAGCACGACCGACGAAAACACCAGAGCCACGACCAAAAACAGTTTGCGCATCGGTCCATGGTGCCGTACCACGGCACTCCGCAACGGGCACCCCGCTGTGTCAGCCGGCTTCAGCCGTCGTAGAACCCCAACGGATGGAGCCCGGCGAGCGTCTTCTCCCTCGGTGTCCGTGCACGGGCCACTGCCTCCGCCGAGAGGTGGTTCACCTCGGATGTCGGCCGGATCCGTTGGGCGAGATCGCGCCGTCCGTAGTGGCACTGGACGAACATCCGACCGGGATCATCGGGTCCGAGTGGCAGCCGCCGGTGCCAGACGTCTGAGACGAACAAGGCGACGTCACCGGCCTCGGCCACGATCGGCACCGTGCCGCGGCCGTCCCACTCCAGGTCGTCGTCGGCGAGCCTCTTGAAGGGGGGCGCCTGTCCCGACATATGGCTCCCGGGAATGACACCCGTCGGGCCGGACTCGAGCGGGCAGTCCTGGAGATAGAGGTGGGTGGCGATGGCGAACACCGGATAGGGGATTCTCGGATCCCACGGAACGCCCGGATCACGAGGCACGTGCGGCCCGGCGTCGATGTGCCAGTAGCGCCCGAGGTGACGATTGTCGCCCGGGTGTTGCCACCACGCGGTGTTGGCGATCACGTGGCAGTCCTCACCCAAGAGGTATTCGACGACCTCGAGGATCTGTGGGTGGCCGATCGCCTGCTGGACGAGGCTGCTCCGGTTGAGCATCTCGTAGCGAAAGGGAGACGAGTCTTCGGTCGAGTCACCGCGATCGTCTGGCGGGTATTCCTCGAAGACCCGCTCCACGTCGGCGCGCAGCGCTGCGAGCTCGTCGCCGGTGAAGACGCCGTGGAGCCGCACGTATCCCTCCGAGCGCAGGCTGTCGACTGCGGCGGGTGCCGGGTCGGAGCGGACGGTCATATGCCCGTGGGATCGAGTCGGCACGCCCCGATTGTGCCCCATCGAGCGACGTCGGCCGTCCTCAGAGCGCCGGCGCCGACGCCTCAGCCCCCCGGCTGCTGGGGATGCCCCAGATGCTCGGCCAACTGCTCGCGCCGGTCGTCGGTCACGAGCAGCAAGCGAGTCTGCTCCGCGTCCGCCGGGCGCCCGAGCTGGTACCCCTGCGCCAGCCGGCACCCCAACGCGCGCAGGCTCGCCTCCTGGGACCGCTTCTCGACGCCCTCGGCGATGGTGTCGTACCCCAACGTCCGGGCCAGCTGGATCATGGCCGCCGCCATGCTCCGCGTGTCGTCCTTCGTCCCGAGCCCCTGCACGAAGGACCGGTCGATCTTGACGATGTCGACCTGCAACCGGTCCAGGTGGGACAGCGAGGAGAAGCCGGTGCCGAAGTCGTCGAGTGCGATGCGGATGCCCAACGCCCGCAGCGCGGACAGGTTGCGCACGATCGCCTCGCTCTCGGTGAGCACCTCGCTCTCGGTGATCTCGAGCATGAGCGATGAGGGGTCGAACCCCGACAGCTCCACGTCTTCGGCGATCCGCTCCGCCAGTCCAGGGTCGAAGAGCCGGCCCGCCGACACGTTGACGCTCATGGCGAAGCCCGGACCGCCGAGCCCTTCGGCCCGCCAGTCGTACGCCTGGCGGCAGGCCGAGCGCAACACGAAGGTGTCGATCTCGCCCACCAGGCCCATCTCCTCCGCAATGGACACGAACAGGCGCGGGTCCACCAACCCGCCCCGTGGATGCGACCACCGCACCAGCGCCTCGAACCCGACCACGGCGCTCGTCCGCAGGTCGAAGATCGGCTGGTAGTGGGTGATCAGGTTCCCGCCAAGGATTGCCGCCCGCAGTTCGTCTTCTAATTCGATGCGAGCCAAGACCAGCGCGTGCATCTCGTCGCGGTAGACCTCGTAGCGGTTCTTGCCCGCCTCCTTGGCCTTGTACATCGCGATGTCCGCGTTGCGCAGCAGCTGCTCGGTGGTGATGCCCTCGACGTCGAAGGCGATCCCGACGCTGCCGGCGGAGCTCACCGCCTTGGACCCCAGCAGCACCAGAGGCCGCAGCGATTCGAGGATGCGCTCGGCCAGTTCGGTGATGTCGTCGCGCGACTGCACGTCTTCGATGAGGATGGCGAACTCGTCGCCGCCCATGCGCGCCGCTGTGTCCAAGGGCCGCAGGCACTCGACGAGCGTCGTCGCCACCCGCTTGAGCAACAGGTCGCCTTCGCTGTGCCCGAGGCTGTCGTTGACGGTCTTGAAGTCGTCGAGGTCGATGAAGAGGACCGCCAGGTGCGACCCCGTCTGCTCGGCCCGCGCCAGCGCGTGTTCCAACCGGTCCTGGAACAGCGCCTTGTTGGCCAGCCCGGTCAGCGGGTCGTGGAAGGCCCGGTACTCGAGCTCGTCTTCGAGGCGGGTACGGTCGGTCGTGTCGCGGAAGCTCCAGACCCGACCGACGATCTCGCCCTCGATGCGCTGCGCCTTGGAGTAGAGCTCGACGACGCGTCCGTCCTTGAACTCGAGGCTGTCGAAGGTCTCCATCTCGGGGTTCTCGCCGAGTTGGCGCCACGTGGCGAGGAACGCCTCGGCGTTGACGAGCTGCTCGAGGACGAACCCGAGCTTCGTCGCCTGGTCCCCGGGCTTCCACTCCTGCTCTGGGATGTGCCAGGTTTCGGAGAAGCGGCCGTTGAACGTGGTGATCAGGCCGTCGTTGTCGATGACCAGGATGCCGTCGGCCGTCGAATCGAGGGTGGCCGTCAGGAGCGACAGGGCCTGGCCGAGCTCGTGCTCGGTGCGCGCCTGCACAGAGGCGTCGTGTGCCGAGATGACGAAACCCTCGACCGTCGGGTCGTCGAGCAGGTCCACGATGCTCATCTCGAAGGGCACGACCTCGCTCCCGTCGTGGCGCAACAGCCTGATGCGCGCCCCCACGGGGTGGGCCGAGGACGCGCCGTGCGAGGCCGCCGTCAGCGCGCCGGCGAGCTTGGTGCGGTCGGCCGGATCCACGATGTCGAGTAGAGGGCGCTGCTCCAGCTGCTCGGGGTCGTGGCCGAGCAGTCGGGTGATCGCACCCGACACCGACTCGAGCGTGCCGACGGAGGAGACCAACATGATGATGGAGCCCGCGTTGTGCACGAGGGAGCGGAAGCGCTCCTCGCGTCCCGAGGCCAGCTCGTAACGCCGGCGCTCGGTCAGGTCGCGCAGCGACAGCAGGACGACGCGCTGGCCGAACCAATGGACCGTGGTGCCCACGACTTCGACCAGGCGCCACCCGCTCGCCGCCCTGATCCGCAGCTCGATAGGCGAGCCGATGTCCTTGCCCTGAATGCTGACCAAGGAGCGCAGCACCAGCTCGTGGTCGTCCGGATGCACGAGGTCGAGGCCCGATCGGCCGACCCAGTCATCGAAGGACCGCCCGAAGGTCTGCTCGGCGGACCGGTTCCCCCACACGATGGTGCCCTCCATGTCGACCATCACGATGGCGTCAGGGAGACGCAAGAAGGCTTCGGTGACCGAGTTGAAGGTGTCTGTGTCGCCGGCGCCGGGCGCCAAGCCCGCTGCGCCCGCAGGCAGGCCGGACGACTCATCAGCGGAGGTGTCCCCGGTCGCGGTCGGCGACGTCGACGAATCAGCGCCCACGGCTCGCGAAGACCGGCGGCGCCACTTCATCCCACTTCCATTGCGCACGACGGGTTGTTCAAGCACCGATCCGCTCCCTCTCCATGCTCGATCACGTGAGATTTATCTCGGCCGATCGGGGTTGGAACCGGGGTTGCGATCGGGTTGCATGTCACGTCTCGCACAACTGGTCGCGTCGCGTCGCACGTTCTGTTCTCGTCCGAATTTGGTCAGACGCTTAGTTCGACTTTGAGTCAGATGTCGGCCCCGATGCTCTGAACCCGGCCCGTTCCCGGGGCCGGGCCGCCGCCGCCAGATCACTGCCCAGACCACCGCCCACGCCACCGCCGAGCAGGTTCGCAGGGTCCTCCTATGCTCTCGCCGTGGTCTCAGAGCTCTTCGACGATGCGGCGTGGACCGCGGTGCCGGGGTTCGAGTTCACCGACATCACCTACCACCGGGCCAAGGCGCACGGCACCGTTCGCATCGCCTTTGACCGCCCGGAGGTGCGCAACGCCTTCCGGCCGCACACCGTTGACGAGCTGCTCGTCGCGTTCGAGCACGCGTACCAGTCGGCGGATGTGGGCTGTGTCCTCCTGACCGGCAACGGCCCGTCGCCCCGGGACGGTGTCTGGGCCTTCTGCTCGGGCGGGGACCAGCGGATCCGCGGTGCCGACGGCTACCAGTACGACGGGGCGGGCGACGGCGCGGGCGACGGGGCGGGCGACGGCGGGGCCAGGGCGGGCCGGTTGCACATCCTCGAGGTGCAGCGCCTCATCCGCTTCATGCCCAAGGTGGTGATCGCCGTGGTGCCGGGATGGGCCGCCGGCGGGGGCCACAGCCTTCACGTCGTGTGCGATCTCACGCTGGCCAGTGAGGAACACGCTCGCTTCAAGCAGACCGACGCCGACGTCGCCAGCTTCGACGGCGGGTTCGGCTCGGCATATCTCGCCCGGCAGGTCGGCCAGAAGCGTGCCCGCGAGGTCTTCTTCTTGGCGGAGACCTACACGGCGAGCGAGGCCTACGACATGGGGGCGGTCAACCGGGTCGTCCCGCACGGCGAGCTCGAGCGCCTCGCGCTGGAGTGGGGCGCCACGATCAACCAGAAGAGCCCGACGGCCATCCGGATGCTCAAGTACGCCTTCAACCTGATCGACGACGGGCTCGTGGGCCAGCAGCTCTTCGCCGGGGAGGCGACCCGCCTCGCCTACGCCTCGCCCGAGGCGGCCGAGGGGCGAGACGCCTTCTTGGAGAAGCGGCCGGCCGACTGGTCGCCCTACCCCTGGGCGTACTGAGCCAGCACGCCTGACTGAGCGAGCACGCCGGCCTCGGCCCGACGGCTCGGGGCAACCGAGGGGACGTCGCGTGGTCCGGCCCAGCCCGTGGTGGGGGGTCAGGTGCGCTCCGGGTTGCCTGAGTCGAGCTATTCCAACATCGCTCCAGGTAATCGGGCTAGAAATTGCATGTCGGGGGTTCTCGCCGACCATGACCACAAGGAGCCAGATTCATGCTTGCCTCTAGCTACCCGGTGCTCGACGCCTTCTTGACGATCCTGTACTTCTTCTTGTTCTTCATTTGGATCTGGCTGGCGATCATGGTGTTCTTCGACATCTTCGGCAGCCACGACATGGGAGGCTGGGCCAAAGCACTATGGGTGATCTTCATCATCATCTTCCCCTTCCTCGGGGTGCTGATCTACCTGATCGCACGGGGCGGGTCGATGCACGAGCGGCGCATCCAACAGGCGCAGCTGCAGCAGAAGGCCTTCGACCAGTACGTCCGCCAGGCGGCGGGAACGCCCGGTGCCGACAGCGCCACCCAGATCTCCAAGCTGGCCGACCTCAAGAATCAGGGTTTGCTGACCGACGCCGAGTTCGAGGCCGAGAAGGCCAAGGTCCTGGCGAGCTAGACGGAGCCTGCGTCTGTCATTGAGGGCGACATTGATGGCGACCCGATGACGGCGCAGGACGAGCCCGAAGAGGCTGAACGCGAGACCGGTGCGGCGGGCCCGGTCCCGGGTTCGGCCCCGCGCGCGGCCGGCGGCGACAGCGAGGCTCGTGGCGGCGAGAGCGATGTCATGTCGGAGCGTCTGGCGACGCGCATCGAGCGCGACGTCGCGTCGCCGCTGCCGTGGCGCTCCGTCGTCAAGAAGAGCGTCATGGTGGTGGTGGCGGGCATCACCATTTACCTCCTCTTTCCCAGCCTGGTCGAGGTCTTCTCCTCATTCCCCAAGCTCACCGAGATCGACTTCATCTGGTTCGCGTTCGCCGTGGCGCTCCAGGTGGCGCACTTCACCTGCACAATCGCCCTGCAGCGGATTGCCCTGCGGACCAAGGCCTGGTTCTCGGTGGCGACCTCGCAGCTGGCGGGCAACGCCATCAGCCTGATCGTGCCAGGGGGGGCGGCGTTCGGTGCGGCGACACAGTTCCGGATGCTCGCCGCGTCGGGCAACGACTCGGGTACGGCGGTGGCCGGACTGACCGCGTTCTCGTTGCTCGGCATCGGCGGCCTGCTCGCCCTGCCCATCTTCGTCCTGCCGGCCATCTTGGCCGGGACTCCGATCGCCAGCGGCCTCCAACATGCGGTCCTCCTCGGCATCGTGGCCTTCGTCCTCTTCGCCGGCTTCGGGGCCGGCGTGCTGGTGCTGGACGGACCGCTGCGTTGGGCCGGGCGGATCGTGCAGTCGGCGCGCAACCGGCTGCTGCGCAAGCGCGCACCCATCACGGGGCTGTCGGATCGCCTCGTCTTCGAGCGGAACCGGATTCGCGAGGTCCTGGGCAAGCAGTGGAAAGCGGCCCTGCTGCTCAGCAGTGGGCGGCTCGCCTTCGACTACGGGACGCTGCTGGCGACGATCCGGGCCACCGGGGTCAAACCCAACCCGTCCCTCGTCCTGCTGGCCTACTCGGTGGCCGGCCTCCTCGCGCTCATCCCCATTACGCCCGGCGGATTGGGCATCGTCGAGGCCGGGCTGAGCGCGCTGTTGATCCTGGCCGGCGTGCCCGGTGGTGCCGCGGTGCTGGCGACACTGGCCTATCGCATCATCTCGTACTGGCTGCCGATCCTCGTGGGCCCCTTCGCCTACTTCGCCTTCCGCTGGCGTTACGGTGCGCCCGGTGACGGGACCGGCGACGCGAGTGGGACGGCCCTTGCGGCAGGCTGAGCGGCAGGCTGGCGCAGTCGCGCAGCGCGACGAGCGCAGGACGCAGGCTCACGGGTGCATGAAGCACGTGGCTCCTGTGCGTGCGCGCCTACGCCCGTGCTCGTGCTCGTGCTCGTGCTTGTGCTCGCGCGGCGCGACCACCTCGGTGGCGGGGCGGTCGCAGTGACGCGAGCGGTGTCAAGGTGCACGGAGCGCGCTCCGAGAGAATGTGAGGGGCGCCGACCTTGGCGAGGGCGTCTCTGCGGTGCGATGCACGTTGCAGGAGCTGGCTACATTGCCGGCGGAACGTTGCCTGGCCGGGACAGAGACATGCGAGGACCCAACCGCCGTGTATGAGGGGACGTGGGAATCGGTCGGCACACACCAAGTGCCCGACTGGTACAACGACGCCAAGTTGGGCGTCTTCCTCCACTGGGGCCTCTACTCGGTGCCGGGGTGGGCGCCGCGGGTGCCCGACATCCAGCATCTGCTCGTCAAGGACGGTCCCAAGCGGCTGCTGCGCGAGAACCCCTACGCCGAGTGGTACCTGAACTCAATGCAGATCAAGGGCAGCCCCACCCAGCTGCACCACGCCCGCGTCTACGGCGACGACTACCCCTACGACAACTTCGTCAAGACGTTCAACGACGCGTCGACGGCGGCGAACCTCGAGGCCATGGCCGACGCCTGCCGTTCGGCCGGCGCGCGCTACGTCGTCCTCACGACCAAGCACCACGACGGCTTCGCATTGTGGGCCTCGGGCATGGCCCACCCGACCAAGGGCCGCTACCACGCGTCGCGTGACCTCGTCGGACACCTGGCCGACGCAGTCCGGTCCCGGCGCATGCGCATGGGCCTGTACTACTCGGGCGGCTACGACTGGCCCTACAACAACGCCGTGGTGCGCACGGCCGCCGACGCGGTCCTCGCCGTGCCCTCCGGCCCTGGCTATGTGCAATACGTCACCGCGCACGTGCGCGAGCTGATCGACCGCTACCAACCCTCGGTGCTCTGGAACGACATCGGCTGGCCGCACGACGGGCGGTTGCCCGAGCTCTTCGCGTACTACTACAACGCGGTCGAGGAGGGCGTCGTCAACGACCGCTGGCGAGAGTCCGGATCGCGCAACAAGGCGATCGACGGCGTCGTGCGTGTCGCGGGCGCACTGGTGCAGGGGCTGTGGCCGATCATCCCCCAGAAGCGCAAGCGCCTGACCTTCGCCACGCCCAAGCATTACGACTTCCGCACGCCCGAATACGACGTCATGGAGACCGTGTCCCGGCACAAGTGGGAGATGGCGCGCGGTGTCGGGCACTCCTTCGGGGCAAACCGCGATGAACAGGCCGGGGACATCATCGGCGAGACCGAGCTCATTCAGATGTTCTGCGACATCGTCTCGAAGAACGGGAACCTGCTCATCGGGATCGGGCCGCGTCCCGACGGGACCATTCCCGACATCCAGATGGCACCGTTACAGCGGCTGGGGTCGTGGCTGGCGGCCAACGGCGAGGCCATCTACGGCTCGAGGCCCTGGGTCATCACCGAATCGCAGACGGTCGAGGGGACGCCGCTTCGCTTCACGCAGAGCGGCGGGGGCGTCTACGCGTTCGTGATGGGGATGCCGTCGGGTCGGCGCCTGTCGCTACGCTCCATCGACGCCTCGCGGGTGCAGCGGGTCCGCCTGGTGGGATCGCCCGACGTCCAGCTCGAGTGGTCGAGCGAGGGCGGGGTGCTCACGGTGACGCTGCCCGAGCAGTTGCCGCTCTCGGCCGTCACCGTGCTGGACCTCGGCCAGGAGGTGCGGGCCCGACTGGGCCCGGGTGGCGCCCCCAGGCGCGGCTGAGCGCAGGGCGCGGGACGCGGGACGCCGGAGTTAGGTCAAGACGAGCTGGGTCTGGGTGACGCGGGCGACCAGACGATCGTTCTGGTCGCGTACGTCGGTCTCGACCACGACCACGGTACGGCCGATGTGCAACGGGCGGGACACCGCCTCGATGTAGCCCTCGCGCACACCGCGGAGGAAGTTGGTCTTCGACTCCACCGTCGTGGTCCCCGACGACTGCTCGGGGAGATTCAAGAACGCGCATGCACCCCCCGTGCTGTCGGCCAGCGCCATCACCGCGCCGCCATGGAGCAATCTGTTGACCGTGCAGAGGCCTGGCGCCCAGTCCAGCCGGGCCTGCACCTCTTGCTTGTCGTAGCGCGAGAAGCTCGCACCAAGTGTCCTTGTCAGCGGCATCAGATCGAGCAGGACCTTCGGGTCGACGGAGTCGTTCACAGGCGCAGGCTACCGAGCCGCGTGCGCCACCCGGCTCCGTATGACGAAATTGGTCATCCTCTTCTAGGGACTTTTTGCCCTAGTGCCCGACCGCGATTCCCTGCATGATTCTGGCTAGGACGAGCGGCTGCCGGCGCTGCAGTTCGCCCTCGACAGATCCGGCTCGACGCCACAGGGCAAGTGTCGTTTCATCGATGGAACGGGGTCCCGAGCCCCCGGCGGCCACTCGTCCTTTATTTCGTCTATTTCGTCCATGTCGTCCATGTCGTCACGGGCGTTTCGTCGCGGGCGTAGGAGCACGGCACAGTCGGCGCGACGGCATCGCTGTGGGTATCCGGGGGTTGCAGGCCACGACGCGGCTACGTTCGGCGGTGCCCGGCGTAGCGGTGGTGACGAATGCTTCTTGAGCTGTTCCTGATCGGACTCGTGATCACCTTGGAGCCGATCCCCCTGACCGCGATGATCCTCCTGCTGGCCGCAGACGGCGGCCTGCTCAAGGGTCTCGGCTACGTCCTCGGTTGGATGACCACCCTCGTGGCGATCGTCGCGCTTACCGTCGTGGTGACAGGGGGCAAGCCCTTGCTTCCCCAGACCTCGCCGTCGACAGCGGCGTTGGCGATCAAGCTCGCCATCGGGCTCGTGTTGGTCTTCATCGGCTACCGGCGCTGGGGCAGGCAGGGCTCGACCGTCCAGAAGGAGACGAAGCAGCCCAAGTGGATGAGCCGGATCGACCGGGTGAACCCGCTGGCGGCCGCCGGCCTGGCCTTCCTCCTCCAGCCGTGGGTGCTGGTGGTGGCGGGAATCACGACCATCACCGAGGCCAAGCTCTCGTCAGGGCTCCAGTACTTCGCCGTCTTCGCGTTCTGTCTGTTGTGCTCGGCGAGCTACATCATCATGGAGGTGTACGCAGCGCTCCGCCCGGCGAAGGTGAAGGCATTGCTCGCCTCATTGTTGGAGTGGATCAACAACCACCGCGACCAGGCCGTCGTGTTCTTGTCGCTCGGGCTCGGGCTGTATCTGATGGCGGTGAGCATCTACGGACTGGTGAGCGCCGAGTAGGCGCGGGCTGCAACGAGCGTGCACGGTCGCGTCGGCATCGGGAGGTGCGCCGCGGTCCTGACGCCAATGCCGCCGCCAGCAGGAGGTTGTGCTCGAAGCAGTAGCCACCCCTGCGGCGGGCGACGATCTTGGCTTCCAGGTCGCCCAGGTCGAGTGCGACCGGCCGCCCCGAATAGGAGTCGAAGTTCTCGAAGGAAATGGTGGTGGCGTGGGCGCGATGGGGCTCGGCGAGCCCCAGATCTGGCGTGGCGGCGAGGCCGATCCGGGTCAGATAGGCCTGGGGCGAGCTCAGCGTCGCCATCAGAAACGACGGGCCAAGACCGCACCCTCGGGACTCGAGGGGTAAACGATCGTTTGAGCAGGGATTTGTCGGCGGGTCACGCGTTTTCTACTTTTACTTTTGTTCAACGCTCACTATGGTTGCGCGTCACCCAGGGAAACCGCCAGGGAGTCTCGCGATGCAAAATCACCACCCGAAGATTGCACAACGCTCGGATCGCACGTGGGTTGTGGAGTGCCCGCAGTGTCGGAACGATCTCACCTCTGCGGTCCCGATCGGTATCGGGATGCCGCTGCGTGATCGCGACACGGCCGAGCGACTGCGCGAGAACCACGCCACCCGGCCCGTCCGGCGGGCCGTCGCTTCATAGGGCACCCTCGAGCGGTGGGTGGCCCGGCTGAGGACGTCGTCACCAAGGCGAGCTCTCACTCGGTGGCCGACACCGTCGACCGGTTCCTCGAGTTGCTCGGATCCAAAGGTCTCAAGGTGTTCTCCGTCATCGACCAGCGCGCCGAGGCCCGCGCCGTCGGCCTCGACTTGCGAGAGACCAGGTTGGTCATCTTCGGCAACCCCGCGGCCGGCACCGGCGTCATGGACGCCGTCCCGCTGTCCGCCTTGGACCTCCCGCTCAAGATCCTCGTCTGGGCGGACGGTGAGCGGGGGACCCAGGTGAGCTACACCGCCCCGTCCGCGTTGGCGACCCGTTACGGGCTGACGGCGGAGCAAGCCGCGGCCTTCGAGGGGATCAACGCGCTGACCGACGCGCTCGTCTCCGCCTGAGCCCGCCGGCGCACGGGGACAGGGTGGACTCCCAGGTGGAGCCGTAGGTCGCGGTTATGACTGGAAGGCGCGCGGTGACTGTGACAGCCTGAGTGACACTGTGTCACCGGGCGACGGCACGGGCGGTCCATGGCATCGAGCACCTGACGGGGGAAACAACCGACGTGTCCGGCAGCACCTTTCCATACTCTGCTGAGGAGCTTGATCGCTTCCGCCAGGTCCAGCGCCTGGCCTACGACATCGCCCAGCACGTCGAGACCCAGCTCGAGCCCGGCATGAGCGAGGTCGACGTCTGCCTGCTCATCGCTGCCGCCCAGGCCAACAACGACGTCACCCAGGTCTTCCACGAGCCCTTCGCCTGGATCGGACGCCGCACCGTGCTCGGGGCCGACTGGATCACGACCGCCCTCGGCGCCAAGGACCTCGCGTCAGGTGTGCGGCCGGGCACGCCGTTCTTCCCGACCGCCCGGGCGATCGCCGACGGCGCGCCGGTCATCATCGACCTGGCCCCGGTCGTCGGTGGCATTTCGACCGATATCGGCTACTCGTGCGTCGTGGGCGCCAATCCGGTGTTCCACGACCTCGACCGGGCCATGCCGCGGATTCGTTCGTTCCTCTTGGAGGGCATCAGGGCCGGGGAGTCGCTGCTCACGCTGTACCGCGAACTCGACGTCCAGTTGGCCCAGCGGGGGTTGGAGAACTGTCACCAGCACTATCCAGACCGGGCGGTCGGGCACCTGGTGTTCCCCCTCGAGCAAGAGCCCGACCGTCCGTCCCCGCTGCCGGGGTTCGGCACCGCCGCGGCCGAGGGGCTCCTGGCCGCCGGCGTGGCCGCCGTCGAGAGCGCCACCTCCTATCCGGTCTGGAACGACACCTCCTTCAGCGACTACCCCGCCTCGCCGGGGCTGTGGGCGGTCGAGCCCCACATCGGGCGCGACGGCGTCGGGGTGAAGTTCGAGGAGATCCTCGTCGTCACCGAGGACGACGCCTTCTGGCTGGACGACCACCTGCCGCACGCGCAACGGTGGGCGGCCGCGGGCTACGACGTCGAGCCGCTCCGGAGGTTCTGACGCCGACGCGCACACGGACCCGGGCCGCCGCGCAACAGCGCCGGGCGGCGACTGAGAAGGCGATCCTCGACGCCACCGAGTTCCTGCTCGAGACCCGGCCGTTCCGCGACCTGACCGTCGAGGACGTCATGGACGTGGCGGGCCTCGGCCGCACCGCCTTCTACCGCTACTTCCCCGACCTCGAAAGCGTCGTGCTGCGCCACATGGTCGGCATCGCCCACGAGCTCTCTCTCGCGTCGCAGCACTGGCTGACCGCCGAGGATCCCGACGCCCAGCTGCTCGCGGCGGGCATGCGCATCGCCGCCGTGTACCGGGACCATGGCCGCGTCATGCAGGCGTTCTCCGACGCCGCCGGGTCGTGGCCCGACGTGCACGAGGCCTGGCGGGCCACGCTCGACAGCCTCATTGAGCCAGGCGTGGCGCACCTGCGCGTGCTGGTCGCGCAGGGACGGGCCGAGTGCGAGCACCCGGACGAGACCATCCGGGCGCTGGCGCTGCTCATCGACCGGTATTACCTCGACATCTACGGCCGGTCGGCGGCTGTCGACATCGCCGAACCGGTGGCGGTGCTGGCGGAGATCTGGCGGCGGGCGTTGCGGTTGCGCTGACGGGCCGGGCTGGCCGGGTGGCCGTGGTGGGTCAGCGAAAGAGCGACACCGGCGTCCCGAGCTCGAGCTCGAAGTAGTCGGCCGGCGCGCCCGGGACGTCGAGGGCGGCGGCGGCCGGAGCGATGTCGACGCCGGGAAGCCCGGGGAAGAGCGGGTCGTGGTGGCAGAACGCGACCGTGCCGGGCCGCAGCAGCTGCACCTGCTCGAGCATGAACTGCACCGAGGATCCCTGGAAGGGCTCGCCGTCGACGTTGGGGCGGCCCCCGAGCGAGAGCAGCGCCACGTCGGGGCGCAGCCCGTTGAAGATGCCACGCCAGTAGCCGGCGCTCCCGCTCACGAGCACCGAGCCGCTCGAGGTCGTGAGCAGATAGGCGAGCTGCCCGCCGTCGTGACGCGAGCACGCCTCGTTCATGGCGATCAGCGCCTGGCCCGCCGGGTTGGACGAGATCGATTCCATGGCGCCGAAGAGGCCGGCGATCTTGGCGGCGCGCTGTTGTGCGCTCACGTCGAGGTCGCCCAGACAGGCGACCGACGTGTCGGACTCGCTGTGGGCGAACAGGCACGAGTGGAGCGCCGGCAGCACCTTGACGCGGGTCGAAGGCCCGCAGTGCACGGTCTCGCCGCCGGTCACCACGAGGAGGCGCTCCTCGGGCACGCCGTCGGCGCGCAGACAGCGCGCTGACTCGGGCGAGCACACCACCGTCGCGCCGGTGCCGCGCGCGATCGGTTCGGCGCCGTAGAGATGGTCGAAGTGCGCGTGGCTGATGAAGACGTAGTCGGCCTTGTCGACCGCGGCCGTCGTGAGGCCCACGGGAGGGAGTCCGGGCAGCCGGTCGAGGTAGGCATCGAAGAACAAGTCGAGACCCGCGTCGCGCACGCGGAACGTCGCGGTCCCGAACCATTCGAGTGTCGTCGGCATCGGGCGAACGCTAGGGCGTGACCTGCGTCGGTGCCTGCGCGGGCGCGTGGGCGAGGGCGTCGGCTTCGGCTTCGGCTTCGGCGCGCTGGGGGGCGCCGACGAGCTTGGCGGAGAACTTGACGGCCTTGACCGCGCTGGTCACGCCCGTCTGTAAGGCGGCGCCGATCACGATGAGGATCACGCCGAGCCAGAAGAGGTGGGGCCAGCCGAGCATCAAGATGCCGAAGCGACCCAGCAGGTAGGGGGGTGAGCACACGACGCCGCCGACCGCGCCGCCGACGACGGTGGCGGCGAGCTTGTCGCGGCTGTTGCGCGTCTTTTCGATGCCCACGATGCGCGCCGGCACCGCCAGGTAGCACAGCATCATGATGCCGACCACGATGCTCTGGCTGATGACGAAGGGCCAGTGGCCCCAGCGTGTCGCGATGAGCGCGGAGAAGGACAGCGCGAGGCCGATGGACGCGCCCCAGGCGCCGATCGTCGCCAGGTGCCGGTTGGCCTTGGCGAAGGCCGGGCGGATCTCGGGCTTGCCCGGATCGGAGATGGCGAAGGCGAAGACCCCGTTCAGGTAGAAGCTCGCCGCGGTGAGCAGCGTCACGCCCAGGACGGCGGGGATGAGAAGGGGCCCGCGGATGACGTGGAACTGCTTGCCGTGAAGCACGTGGAGCTTGATATCGAGCATGGCGAGCCAGATCCACATGGCGGGGATGATCTGCACCAGCGTGAGGCGCCAGTTCGTGATGAGCAGCTTCAGGCCCTGGAAGAGCATCAAGAAAGCGCCGACGATGAGTGCCAGGGGGGCGAGCCAGCGCCGGCGCTGGCTGAGTTGGAGCACCGCCTGCTCGACGGCGGCGTCGTCGCTGGTGCGGATGGCATCGATGAGGCGGACGATCGAGGCCCCGACGCGGCGCGGGGAGGGTGCGTTGACGCCGGCTGCGCTCCGCCCGTCCTCGTCCATCGTCACCTTCGACCCCTCACCTTGGACCCCTCACCGTCGAACCCTCACCGTCGAACCCTCACCGTCGAACCCTCACATTGGTCCCCTATCGCGCCATTGTGACTCTGGCGTAGCCTCCTACACGGCGCGACCGCGCGGCGACGTGCTGCGGGGAGGAGGCCACGATGACCGTGGAAGAGCAGATCCGTTTGGCGGACACGCCAGACCCCAAGGCGATCCCTCACTTGACCGAGGAGGAAAGCAGGGCCAAGGGGAAGGCGGCGCGGGAAAAGGTGCCCCGGGACAGTCAGGGGGACTTCGCTCCCGGTCCGGATCGGCCCGACCCGGTCGCGTTGCTCGAGGAGCAGGCCAAGACCCGGGTCCCCGAGCTGGTGCCGATCCGCTACGGGCGCATGCTCATCTCGCCCTTCACCTTCTTCCGCGGCGCGGCGCTGGTCATGGCGTCAGACCTCTCGACCACGCCTCGCTCGGGGCTCAACGCCCAGATCTGCGGCGACGCCCACCTGTCGAACTTCGGCGTCTTCGGGTCGCCCGAACGCCAGCTCGTCTTCGACTGCAACGACTTCGACGAGACGCTGCCTGGGCCCTGGGAGTGGGACGTCAAGCGGCTGGCCGCCAGCATCGTCGTGGCGGCGCGCCACCGCGGCTTCTCCAAGGACGTCCGGTCGGACGCCGTCCTGGGCCTCGGCAGGAACTACCGCGACTCCATGCGGATGATGGCATCGATGAACAACCTGGACGTCTGGTACAGCCGGGTCGAGGTCGAGCCGATCGTGGACATCATGAAGACCCAGGCCGCTGCGACGGGCACCAAGGCCCAGGCGCGGGTAGCCAGCACCGCCTCCAAGCTCGTCGCCAAGGCGCACACCAAGGACTCCATGCGGGCGCTCGACAAGCTCACCACCGTCGTCGACGGCGAACGCTGGATCGTCAGCGATCCGCCCCTCATCGTGCCGGTGGAGGAGCTCTTTCCCGACGCCGAAGCGGAGGACATGATCGCGATGTTCCACGACGTGGTCCGACGCTACCGCCAGAGCCTGCCCAACGATCGCCGCCATCTGCTCGAGCAGTTCACCGTCAGCCAGCTGGCACGCAAGGTCGTCGGCGTCGGCAGTGTCGGGACACGGGCCTGGATCGTCCTGTTGCACGGATCGCGCCCCGACGACGTCCTGTTCCTCCAGGCGAAGGAGGCCGAGGCATCAGTGCTCGAGCGCTTCACGAAGAAGAGCCAGTACGACAACCACGGGGCGCGGGTGGTGGCCGGGCAGCGCCTCATGCAGGCCAGTAGCGACATCTTCTTGGGCTGGCAGCGGACGCACGGCGTCGACGGGGTGACCCGCGACTACTACATCCGCCAGCTCCAGGACTGGAAGGGATCGGTCGACATCGAGGGCGCCATCCCCGAGGGTGTCACGGCCTATGCCGAGCTGTGTGCCCACTCGCTGGCGCGAGCCCACGCCCGCTCAGGGGACCGGATCGCCATCGCGTCGTACCTGGGCGCGAAGCCCACGTTCGAGAAGGCCCTCGTCCGCTTCGCAGAGGCCTACGCCGACCAGAACGAGCGCGACTACGAGGCCTTCGCGGCGGCCTGCACGAGTGGCCGGCTGCACGCCGAAGAGGGGATCTGAGGCACGGCTGGAGGCACGGCTGAGAGCACCGGGAGGAATTGTCCTGGTCAACCGGCGACACGCGTGATCGTTTCGGTGCAGAATGAGCAAACTGCCGTGTCGGCATCCACAACGCGACTTAAGGAGCCTGAATGCTTGCCTCGAGTTACCCAGTCCTCGATGCCTTCCTGACGATGCTGTACTTCTTCCTCTTCATCATCTGGATCTGGTTGTTGATCATGGTGTTCGCCGACATCTTCCGCAGCCATGACATGGGAGGTCTGGCCAAGGGGCTGTGGGTGATCTTCATCATCATCATCCCGTTCCTCGGCGTCTTCGTGTACCTGATCGCCCGGGGCGGGCAGATGCACGAGCGCGCAGCGAACGACGCGGCGCAGCAGCAGAAGGCCTTCGACCAGTACGTGCGCCAGGCGGCCGGGACACCGGGTGCCGACAGCGCCTCGCAGCTCTCCAAGCTGGCGGACCTCAAGAGCCAGGGTGTGCTGACCGATGCCGAGTTCGAGGCCCAGAAGGCGAAGATTCTTGCAACCACCTAGCCCCGGGCGGGGCACACAGGTCATGGGGATCACGCGGACAAACAAGACGGAGAGGAGCCGCAATGTCGATAGGACCAGTCAGCTACACGGTCGTCGCCTTCCCGGGCAACCAGTTCAACGGGAACATCGCGCCCGAGGTCGCCAGGCTCGTGGAGAGCGGGCTCGTGCGGATCCTCGACCTGGTGTTCGTGGCCAAGGACGAACAGGGCGAGACCATCAGCCTCGAGTTCGACCAGATGGACGAGCTCGCGGCCTTCAACGAGATGGACGGCGAGGTCGGCGGCCTGGTCAACATGGAGGACCTCGACCACGTTGCAGCCAGTCTGCCCGAGGGCAACTCCGCGCTGGTCATCGTGTGGGAGGACGTCTGGGCCATCCCACTGGCTGACGCAGTGCGCGAGTCGGGTGGCGTGGTCGTCGACTCGGCCAGGATCCCAGGGGCGCTGGTCGATTCGGCGCTCTCCGAGCTCGCGGCGGCGCTCAAGAATTGATATCGAGAGAGACGAACAGAGAAAGACGAACAGGGAAAGGAGCACACCATGCCATTAGGGCGACGTCCGGTGTTGCGGACAGTAGGGCGCACGGCGGTCATTGCCGGCACCGCCTCGGCTGTGGCCGGCGGGGTCAACCGGCGCCAGCAGAACAAGTGGGCAGCCCAAGAGGAGGCGCAGCAGGCGGCGGCACCACCTCCGGCCGCCGCGCCGGCTGCGGCGCCCGCGGGCGGCGACTCCGACGAGCTGATCAGCAAATTGAAGGAGCTGGCCACCCTGAAGGACCAGGGGATCTTGACCGAGGCCGAGTTCAACGACCAGAAGGCGAAGATCCTGGCGCAGATGTCCTGATAGAGGGAGCCGGGCGCCCTGACGCTGTGTGTGGGGCCCGCGGTCGGCTCGTGGCTTGAGCCGACCCCGGGTGGTGGCTTGTGGCTGTATATGCAGCCTTCGTTAATTGGGGTGGTTTAACGAAGGATATCGGCTTATCCTTCGTTAACCGGGGGGCCGATCCTTCGTTAATTGGGGTGGGTTTCGGAAGGCTGCATATACAGACGAGGCAAGGCGTTCCCGACTCCTCGTCCTCGGGTCGGCCGGTCTCCCGACTGCGGCCCTGGAGCACACGACCCTCTGATCGGGGTCGCCCGATTGGGTGCAATCCCACGTGCCGCCGTGATCACGGGGGTTTTCGCAGGCATTACCTCGGGTATCGCATCATGCGAGGGAGGTTGTGCAATGCACATCAACCGGCAGGAGCTATTCAGTTCAGCGAACAGGCGGGCGCGGCGGGCAAGGAGAACCACGGGGAGGATCCTGGTCTCCGCCCTCGGCTTCGGGGTGGCCTACTACTTCGACACGGAGAACGGTGACCGGCGGCGCAAGCACCTCTACGGGGCGCTTCAACGCACCGCCCAGAGCATCGACTCGGTGTTGGCTCCCGAAGCCGGGGACCCGCCGCCACTCTTCACCCCGTTGTTGCGGGCATTCAGGCCCGACGCCGAGGTGTCGTCGTACCGGGCGCCAGCCCCGGCGCGGGAGCCGCTCGCCGCGGCGCGCTAGCTCGGGACGCGCGCCGGGGCGTCGGCCTCGTGGTCCAGCCATGACCCCAGGTCAGTGCGGTGTTCGCGCGGTGCACGGCGAGTAGGTCGCGGCGCTGCCCGAGCCCTCCATCGAAGGTACGGCCAGTAACGTAAACCGGATGTGGCCGTACGAGCGCGGTGCGAGGAGAAGGTCCGGCCGCGCCCACTGGCCCACCATCGACGGTGATTGATCCGCCCGAGACCGAAGCCGTGAACGTCCCGGAACCGCCCTCGGCGTCGACCTCGACCTCGGCGCCGGCACCGGCATCGGCACCGGCGACTGGGCCTCCTGCGCCGGCTTTCGCCCGCTCCGGCCGCCCTGCCTGGTGGTGGGTACCCGGTGCGATCACGATCATCACGATCGCCAGCGTCATCGTCGTCACCCTGTCGCAGCTGCACCCGAGCCTGCTCTTCACGAACACGACGACGACGGGCGGCGACACCGGCGCGCACATCGCGATGCCCAAGTACCTCGAGTCGCTCATCTCACACGGCCACCTGACCGGGTGGGATCCCGGTTGGTACGACGGCTTCCCGCTCTACACCTTCTATTTCACGCTGCCCGACTTCTTCATCGCCGTCGGCGGGTGGATCATCTCCTACGACGTCGCGTTCAAGCTGGGCACGATCCTCGGCTCGGTGCTGCTGCCCGTCTGCGCCTGGGCCTGCGGCCGCTTCTTCCGCCTGCGTCCCCCGCTCCCCACCCTCTTGGCGGCGGCCACCCTGCCCTTCCTGTTCGACTCCACCTTCACGATCTACGGCGGGAACCTCTTCTCGACCCTGGCGGGGGAGTACGCGTACTCGTTGAGCCTGTCCCTCGCCATCTTGTTCCTCGGCCTCTTTGCCTGCGCGGTGCGAGAGGGGAGATACCGGGGCTGGGCCGCGTTCGTGCTGGCCGGGTGCGTGCTGGCCCACATCCTCCCCGCCATGTACGCGCTCGGCGGTGCACTGATCCTGACGGTGATCGAGCTCCTGCCCGTCCGGTGGGGCATCGCAGACGGGGGCGAGCTCTTCTGGCGCAACAACGCACCCCGGACGCGGGTCCCGTGGACGCGGACGCTGTGGTGGGCCGGGTCGACCGTGGGGATCGGCCTTCTGCTTTCAGGCTTCTGGTTGGTGCCCTTCGGCCTGGAGCACGCCTACACCACGTCGATGGGCTACACGAACGTGGAGGGCTGGGCCCAGTACTTCCGCGAGGCCGACGCGTGGGCGCTGGTGACCGCCGGCATCGGCGTGCTGCTGGCCTTCTGGCTGCGGAGCCGGTTCGGGATCGCGCTCACGATCCTGGGCATCGCCGCCGCGGTCGCCACCGCCGTCGATCCACAGGGCAGCCTCTACAACGTCCGACTCCTGCCGCTCTGGTTCATCTCGGTGTATCTCATGGCGGCGTGGACGTTCGGGACGGTCTGCATCGCGGTGGCCGAGATGTGGCGGCGCCGGGCCGACCGCAGATGGGAGCAGTCTGTTCGAGAACCGGCTTGGGTGGCGGTGCCACCACCGCCCGTGCCCGCGTGGGAAGCGCCGGGTTCTCCGGCCGTGACGACGCCGATGGCTGGGGCCGCCGACGGCCCACCGACCGGGCCTGAGCAGCCGCAGCACGGGCAGCCCGACCCACCGGTGCCACTGGTGCCACCGGTGCCGGGGGCGCCGCCGCGACGCCGGCATCGCCCGGCCCCTCGGAGGCGCTGGGCGCCCGCCGCCGTCGGGGGTGCGGTGCTGGGCCTCCTGACTGTCATGGCCATCGTGACGCCCCCCTTCATCTCCTTCATCCCGGCCTCGGCGCTGCCCGTGACGGTGGGCCCCAACGAGGTGACCAACTGGTCGAGCTACAACTACGTCGGCTACGAGGGACAGTCCTCGTATCCCGAGTACCACTCCATCATGCAGACGATGGACTCGGTCTCGAAGCGCTACGGCTGCGGGCGTGAGATGTGGGAGTACAGCGCCAGCGAGAACCGCTTCGGCACGCCCGAGGCGCTCATGCTCCTTCCCTATTGGACGAACGGCTGCATCGACTCGATGGAGGGCCTGCTCTTCGAGTCGTCGACGACGACGCCGTACCACTTCCTCGACCAGGCCGAGCTGTCCGAGGCGCCCTCGGACCCCGAGGTCGGCCTGCCCTACGGCTCGGTGGACGTGACCCTCGGGGTGCAGCACCTCCAGCTGCTCGGTGTGAAGTACTTCATGGCCGAGTCACCCGAGGTGGAGCAGCAGGCCATCGCCGATCCCGCGCTCAAGCTGGTAGCCCAGACGGGACCGTGGACCTATACCTATGACGGGATCCTCACGCACACGACGTGGGACATCTACGTGGTGAAGGACTCCACGCTGGTCACGCCGTTGGCCAACGACCCCGTGGTGCTCTCGGGCGTGAAGCCGGCGCCGTCGAGCTGGCTGGCGCCGTCGATCGCCTGGTACGACGACCCGTCGCGTTGGAACGTGGAGCTGGCCCAAGACGGGCCTTCGTCGTGGGCCCGCACACCCCTCGACGACATCGTGGCGACCCCCAAGCACGTGGGCACGACCAAGGTCTCGGACATCTCCGACACCGACTCGTCCGTGAGCTTCCACGTCTCGCGGGTGGGGACGCCCGTGCTGGTGAAGGTGTCCTACTTCCCCAACTGGCACGCGAGCGGCGCCGACGGTCCGTGGCGGGTCACCCCCAACCTCATGGTGGTGGTACCGACGAGCCACGACGTGACCCTCAACTACGGCGGGTCCTCGGCCGACACGCTCGGCCTGCTGGCCAGTCTCGTCGGCCTGGTCGCCCTGCTCGCGCTGTTCGTGGTGCCGACGGTGCGCCGCTGGTGGTCACCGCGCCCGGCATCAGCGACGCCCGAGCAGGGGGGCGGGCTGCCGCCGGCCTGACCCGGATCGCCGGCGGACCGGCTCGGCTCCCAGCCCCGCGCTCGCGGCACGCTCACCAGCGAAAACACTCCTCTCTGTGGTGTCCACGCACGCAGTGTTCGGACAAAACGGACACAAAGTGTCTAATATGTGTAGGTAATGACGGTGACACTGGACGAGGTCCGGCAGGGCCACGCCGGAAGGCTCGACGCGCTGGGCGTGTCCGTACGAACGTTCAATGCCACCGAGGAACGCCTCCTGACCGCCGCGCTCAGTCTCGTCGGCCGGCGCGGCGTCAAGCGGCTCGGGATGCAAGAGATCGCAGAGGCGGCCGGGGTGTCGCGAGGGACCTTGTACCGCTACTTCCCGAGCAAGGACTCCGTCCTCGCCGCGGCCGCCGACTACGATGCAGTGCGCTTCAGCCACGGGCTCGACGCGGTCCTGGCCAACGCGGAGCAGCCCGAGGAGCGGATCGGCGCCTTCATGGCGTACTCCTTCGACTTCATCCGCACCCACCCCTGTCGCCCGCTCTTCGAGTCCGAGTCCGGCTTCGTCATCGGGTACCTCCTCGACCACCTGCCGTCGCTGCGCGACGAGCTCGTCTTCCGCCTGGGTGACGCGCTCGACACGGTGCCCGCGGTCGCGAGCGGGGCGCTCGGGCGCGAGCAGCTGGCCGACGTGATCGTGCGGCTCTTCGCATCGAGCTGGATCATCCCCGAGTCAGACGATGCGTCGCTCGTCGAGTCCGTCAACCACATCCTTCAGATCAGATCGGAGTAAGGAAATGTCAGAGACCTTGGAGACCACCGAGGGGGAGAGCACCGAGGGGGAGAGCAGCGGAGAGGGATACGGCTCGGCCGGCGTGATGGACGCGATGGGGCCCGAGATGGCCGCGGCCCCGCAGCCGATCTGGAAGATGCTGCGCGACGAGTCGCCGGTCATGCGGATCGAGGACCTGCCCGGGGGCGGCGGGGTGCTCCTCTCGCGCAAGGAGGACATCATGGAGGCGCTGCGGCACCCCGAGACCTTCTCGTCCAACATGGACGCGGTCGACCTGTGCAACAAGCGGCCGATGATCCCGCTGCAGATCGACCCGCCGGAGCACAAGAAGTTTCGCAAGCTGCTCGACCCGATCTTCGCCCCGCGCAAGATGCAGGCGATGGACGACGAGGTGTCGGCCCTCGTCAACAACCTGATCGACGGGTTCATCGACCGGGGCGAGGTGGACTTCGCCAAGGAGTTCTCCGTCCCGTTCCCCTCCGAGGTCTTCTTGACCCTGTTGGGCCTGCCGCTCGAAGAGCTCGACACGTTCCTCACCATGAAGGACGGCATCATCCGTCCCGACCACGTGGTCGGGAAGCTCTACGGCACGCCCGAGGTGAAGGCCTATCAGCAGCAGGTCGCCGACTCGGTCTACGACTACTTCAACGAGATCCTCGACCAGCGCGAGATCGAGCGCAAGGACGACCTGCTCTCGATGTTCCTCGACGCCGAGATGGAAGGCGACCGCCTCACGCGCGAGGACATCTTGGACATCTGCTTCCTGTTCCTCATCGCCGGACTCGACACCGTCACCGCCACGCTCGACTGCATGTTCTCCTTCCTGGCGCAGCACCCCGAGCACCGGCGCCAACTGGTGGAGGATCCCGACGTGATTCCCAACGCGATCGAGGAGCTGTTGCGCTGGGAGACCCCGGTCATGGGCATCGCCCGCGTGGCGGTGACCGACACCGAGCTCGGCGGGTGCCCCGTGCAGACGGGAGATTCGGTCATGGTGATGATCGGCTCGGCCAACACGGACGAGGCCGAGTTCCCCGACGGCGACGTGGTGCGCTTCGACCGCGACGTCAACCCGCACATCGCCTTCGGCGGCGGCATCCACCGCTGCCTGGGTTCGCACCTGGCCCGCCTCGAGCTCCGGGTGGCGCTGCGCGAGTGGCACAAGCGGATCCCCGAGTACGAGATCGAGTCGGGGCACACGCTCGTCTACACGCCGGGCATCCGCTCCATCGACCACTTCCCGATGCGCTTCACGGCATCGGCGTAAGCGCATCGACGCTGCGCCGGCCGCCGTCGCCGACCTGCTCGGTCCAGCGGCCGTCGTGCCAGTAGCGCTGTTCGTGCCGGCCCGAGGGGTCGGGGTACCAACCCGAGGGCGGCGCGGCGGCTGAAGCTGCCGCAGCCCCTGCTGCCAATCCGTCGCCGGCGAGTCCGGCCGCGGCCGGACCTTCGCCGGCACCCGCGGGCGCAGGCGCGCCGATGGCCGCAGGCCCGGCCGGGCGCCGCAGCCGGGCCGCCCGGCTGAGCGCAGTCAGGTCCTCGACCAGTCGCTCCGCGTCAGCCTCTTCGCGGTCGCGGAACTCCGCCCGCGTGCGTTTCCCCGCCACGTCGACGTGCACCGTGGCGAGACGGAGTGGGCGCTGCAGCGGGCCCTGGACCCGGCGGATGCTCTGGGTCTTCTCGAAGGGGACCCACGTCGTCGTGCGATTGAGCCGACCGGTCACGCACATGGCGTGCCTGTCGTCGTAGCCGGCCGAGAGGAAGTGGAAGCTGAGCGGCGCCTTCCAGCGGGCGCGCGTTGGCGGTGGCGTGCGGGCCGGGTCGGGCGCGCCGAGCAGCCGCGCCAAGAGGTGCCACGAATCCTGCTGGGAGCCGACCGGCAATACCGCCTTGCGCACCACGCTCGTGCCCTCGCCCCGTTGGTTGCGCGCCGTCGCGCCGGCCACGTCGACCTCCAGGCGCACCCAGCCGAAGGGCCGCCACAAGATGGGCTGGACCTGGCGCACCGCCTGTATGCGCGTGTAGGGCACGGTCTCGGAGACGGTTTGGAGCAAGCCTCGGCGGATGCGCACGCCCTCGGGCCCCTCGACCGCGACGAAGCCGTACTGGCCCGAGAGGCGCCGCCACATCACCCCGGCGAAGCTCAGCAGGTACACGGCCACGAACCCCGTTGCCACCCGGGCCGTGCGCGGCTCGACCTGGTCGAGCGCGGTGAGCGCGCCCACCGTGCCGACGAGCACGAAGGTGGTGAGCGAGAGGAGGACCGAGGTGATCAACCGTCCCGGGGTGACCGCCGCCATGGGCAGGCCAGTGTTGGGGGAGGTCGCCGCGTCGGCCTCGCGGTGCCCGGCCAGGAGCACGAGGCGGAGCTCGGCCGCCTGGGCCTGCGAGAGATAGGCGAGCCGCCCGTCGGTTGACCCCGACCCCGCCAGGCGCACGCGCAGCTCGGACACGCCGAGGAGACGGGCCAGCAGCGGGCGGACGATGTCGACGGCCTGGATCCGGGCGAGCGGCAGGCGGCGCGAGTCCTTGCGGATGAGCCCGGTCTCGATGCGCAGCGTGTCGCCCTCGAAACGCCAGCGCGTCACCATCCAGTGGACGTAGCCGTAGACGGCCGACCCGAGCGTGATGATGACGAGGTAGTCGGTCTCGGCCGTGCTGTTCTCGGCCCTCGAGTGCACGGTCGAGACGAGGACCAAGAAGACGAGCGCCGGGGCCAGCCGGCCGATGCGGGCGATGGGCGTCAGGGGATGGAGGCGCTGCCACTCGCTGTCGGCCGGCCGCACCCCGGGCGCGTCGGGAGCTTCGGGAGAACCGGGGGACCCGGGAGCGTCGGGTGTCACATCCCCGCCGCCATCGCCTCACCCAGCTCGGTGAGCCGGTCACGCAACCGCGCCGCCTCCGCGGCCTCGAGCCCGGGGATGCGGGCGTCGCTCGCCGCGGCGGCGGTGTGCAGCTTGACCGTCGAGAGATGGAACAGGCGCTCAATGGGCCCGGCGGTCACCTCGACGAACTGCATGCGCCCGTATGGCACGACGGAGAGCCGTTGCACCATGACGCCGCGCGCCACGAGCAGGTCCTCGTGGCGCTCCTGGTAACGCCAGGCCCGGAAGCGACGACGGAAGAGCAACGCGAACAGGGCGCCGAGCGCGACCCACACGAGCACGCTGATCAGCCCGGCCAACGGGCCGCGTGCACGCAGGAAGACGAGGCCGAAGATGACCCCGAACACGATGGTGACGGTGAGCACCTCGGCCCTTCGCATCCGCCACAGCTCCGGCGACGGGCGCAGCCACGGCTGCGATTCCCCCATTGTCATGCGCTAGACGTTAAAGGGAGGGCCCCGACCCAAGGTGGCAATTGTGGCTGCGTTGCGGCCTCGGCTTGTGCTCCCTTCCCGCCCCCGGTGGGCCCGAACGATTTCAGTAGAGCGGCGACCACGCCGCGCTGCGCAACAGCCGGCTCTCCCAACGGTCGCGCACCTCGAGCGCGTCGTGCAGCCATGTGCCGGGGGCCGAGGCTTCCGGCGGGAGGTCGTGGCCCAGCATCCACATCACGGCCTTTGTGTTGACGACTCGCTGCCAGAGGATCACCTCGGTCGTCATGTGCGTGCCGAACACCGGCTGGAAGGCGGCCTCGAGCTCGATCATGCCCGTGCCCTCTTCCTTCTGGCTGCTCAGCGTGTGGTCGTAGAGCGTGCCCGCTTTGTCCAGATACGCCTGGAGCCCCCCGGCGAAGGGCCAGGCGGTGTCCTCCATGAAGAGGGAGTTGGCGTGCGTCGCGCCGTCGACCGGGACGCTCGAGAGGTCGATGTCCTGCAGCGGCGACCACGGGACCGGCTGCACGACCTTGGCCTCGCACTTGTGGCGCATGCCGTCGACCTTGGCCGACCATGCGGCCAGATCGCCCCCGCGCACGCGCTCAGCCAGCTCCGCCCACGCCGACGCGTCGCGACAGCCGGTGATGGTGACGATGGTGTAGGCCTGCCCGCTCCCATGGGCCAGTCGCAGGTACCACAGCAGCCGGCTTCCTTCCGATGTCGCCAAGGCAGGCAGGTACTCGTCGCGGTAGGCGTCGTCGAAGGCGTCTTCCTTGGCGCCGGCAACGCGGTGCACCTCGTGCAGCAACAACACTGTCGTGTACCCCCTGTACGTGGATTCGGTCGTGATGGGTGTGACGAAGGATGTGACTTAGCGAGTCGTGGCGATGCCCCCGTCGACCGGGAGTATGACCCCGGTCAGGTAGGCGCCCGCCCGCGACGACAGGTAGATAGCGGCTCCAGCCATGTCGTCGGGCCGGCCGATGCGCTTCAACGGCGCGCTCGACGCGATCTGCTCCCCGAAGGCCTCCAAGGTGGCGGCCATCATCTTGGACTCGAAAGGTCCGGGCGCGATGGCGTTGACCGTGACCAGCGGCGCCAGGCGCTTGGCCAGGTGGCGCGTCAACTGGTGCACGGCCGCCTTGGAGGCCGAGTACGAGTACGTCTCGAGCGTCGGCACGTGAAGGCCGTCGATGGAGCCGATGTTGATGACGCGGGCGGGCTCGTCCACCGTCCCGGCCGCTTCGAGCAGCGGCACCAAGAACTTGGTCAGGTGGAAGACGCCCTTGACGTTCAAGGCCAGCACACGTTCGAAGGCGGCGTCGTCGAAGTCCGCCAGCGGCGCGCCCCAGGTGGCGCCGGCGTTGTTGACCAAGATGTCGAGCGAGCTCTCCCGCGCCGCGATCTCGCCGGCCAGATGGCGGCACTCCTCTTCGGTCGAGAGGTCGGCGGGGATGGCGACGCACGTCCCCTTCTTCGAGAGTTCGGCGGCCACCTCCTGACATACGTCCGCCTTGCGCGAGGAGATATAGACGCTGACGCCGGCGTCGACGAAGCCCTCGGCGATCATTCTGCCGATGCCGCGGCTCCCGCCGGTCACCAGCGCCGTCTTCCCGGCGACGTCGAAGAGGTCGGAGGCCCTCATCGGATCATTGTGCCCGTCGCGCCACGCCACGCTGCCGCGTCGGCCCCGCTCACGGTGCGGCCAGCGCCAGGGCGCCGCGCACCATCACGTTGGTGCCGACGCGCAATGCCTCGTCTTCGACGAGGAAGGTGGGGCTGTGGTGCGTCCCGCTCGAGCCGTCCGCCGCCCCGCCGCCGACGAAGAAGTAACAGCCGGGCAAGTGGTGCAAGAACTCGCCCACGTCGTCGCTGGGCCCGACGGGCGGCATGCGGAAGACCTGGTCGGGACCGACCACGAGGGCGGCCTCCGCCTCGACCACGGCGGCCGCCGCGGCGTCGTTGACCACCGGGCGGGTGTGCTCGGGTAGCTCGAGCTCCACATGGACGCCCTGGTCGTCGCCGACCGAGTCGCACAGGGCCTGCAGGCGGTCGAGCGTCTCGTGGTGCTGAGCGTCGGTGAAGGTGCGCAGCGTGCCGGTGACGCGGGCCATGGTGGGCACCACGTTGATGGCCGTCCCGGCGTGGATCGTGCCGGCACTGCAGACGCAGTCGGTCCCTTCGTAGGACAGGCCCGCCGCCACCTCGCCGAGCCGGCTGACCAGCTCGGCCGTGGCCCGGATGACGTCGCCCTGGTCCGAGGGCATGGCGCCGTGCCCGCCCGGGCCACTCAGCGTGATGCGCAGCGAGTTCGCCTCGGACATGGCGATGCCGTCCTTCAACGCGACGAAGCCGGTCGGCAAGAGGGACGACACATGGAAACCGATGAGGCGCGCATCCTCCATGACCGTGAGCGCGCCGCGTTCGAGCATTGCGCTGGCGCCGCACAACGCCTCCTCGGCCGGCTGGAACAAGAAGATGTAGCGCCCTGGTAGGTCCTCACGACGCGAGGCCAGCACCGAGGCCGCCCCGAGCAACGAGGCGACGTGGACGTCGTGGCCACAGGCGTGCATGAGGCCCTCGACCTCGGAGTGGACCGCCCGTGCCTCGTCCTCGTGGACAGGCAGCGCGTCGATGTCGCCGCGCAGCACGACGCTGCCGCCGGGCCGCCCGCCCTCCATGGCGAAGATCCCGCCGGTCTCGGTGGTCCGGAGCACCTCCTCGATCCCGAGCGATGCCATGTGGGCGCGGATCAGCGCCGTCGTCTCGTGCTCCTCGAAGGCCAACTCGGGCCGGCGGTGCAGGACCCGCCGTCGGTCGACCATGTCGTCGTAGACGGTGTCGGCCGCCGTCGGCCCGAACACGTCGTTCACGACCGGACCAAGGACCCGGCCAACGGCCGGATCGACGACCCGGCCAAACCCGAACCCATCGTCACCGGTTCAAGAGGTCACGGGCGATGTGCGTCACCTGGATCTCGTCGGTCCCGGCGTAGATTTGGAACACCTTCGCGTCGCGGGCCAGCTGCTCGACTCGGAACTCGGACATGTAGCCGTTGCCGCCGAAGAGCTGCACCGCTTCCATGGCCACCTCGGAGGCCGCCTGCGCGGAGTACAGCTTCATGGCCGAGGCCTCGGCCAGCGTCAGGCTCTTCCCGGCCTGCGACATCTCGATATGACGGAACACCAGGTTCTCGACGTTCAGCCGGGCGATCTCCATCTTGGCCAGCTTCAGTTGGATCAGCTCGAACTCCGAGATCGGCCGCTCCCAGAGCATGCGGTCCTTGGCGTACTGCACCGACAACTTGAGGCACTCCTCGATGAGGCCGAGCGACATGGCGGCCACACCCGCCCGCTCGGTGACGAAGTTGCCCTTGGCGCTCTCGCGGCCCTCGGTGCCGCCGGGACTCCCCTCGGTCTCGCCGAGCAGCCGGTCCTTGCCGACGCGCACGTCGGAGAGGAAGAGCTCGCCCGTGGGCGACGAGTGCAGGCCCATCTTGCGGAAGGGCTTGGATTGGGTGAGTCCGGGCATGCCCGAGTCGAGGATGAAGGTCAACACCGGCTGTTGGCGCAGCGGCGTGTCGCTGCCGTCTTCGAGCTTGGCGTAGAAGACGATCGTGTCGGCGTAGGGGCCGTTGGTGATGAAGGTCTTGTTGCCGTTCAGCACGTACTCGTCGCCGTCGCGCACGGCGGTCGACTTCATGCCACCCAGCGCGTCGGAGCCCGAGTTGGGCTCGGTGATGGCCCAGGCGCCGATCTTGTCGAGCGTCATCAGGTCGAGGCCCCAGCGCTCCATCTGCGCCGGCGTGCCGCTCTTCATGATGGTGCCGCCGGCCAATCCCGTGCTCACTCCGAGCGCGGTCACGATGCCGGGGCAGTAGTGGCACAGCTCGATGATCGGTATCAGGGTGACGGCCGCGTTGGAGCCGCCCTCGCCCCGCGCTGCTGCCGCGTCCGAGGCCCGGCCGGGCCCGGACCCCGACGTCTTGCGTTCGAGCGCCCGCTTGAAGGAGTCCCGAGCGGCCGCGTCGAGCCCGAAGGTCTTGTACAGCTTGCGGATCACCTCGTAGGGAGGCGTGTTCCCGTGCTCGAGCTCTTCGACGTTGGGCTTGATCTCCTCCTCGACGAAGCGCCGGACCGCGTCTCGGATCGCCAGTTGTTCCTCGGACCACTCGAACATGACAACCCTCCCTGGCGCCTCGCCGGCCCCGCCGGAGCCGACCCGCCGGGAGTGACCCTACCGGGCCGCCCTACGCGTCGGCGATCCGCCGCAACGTGTTGCGATCGGTGTGGGTGACCTCCTCGGCCACCTTGGCGTGCTTGATCACCGTGGTCTCGGTGTAGGTGAACTCGTCGTCCACACTGGTGTCGAACGTCACTTCGAAGCTGACCGACTGGGCGTTCTTGTCCAGCCAGTTGTTGGCCAGGATGCCGTAGGTCTGGTTGCCGACGTGGGCCGCGAGGGTGAAGGTGGTGGCGTCCGCCGCCACGGTGCCACCGGCGACGATGGCCGAGCCGCGAGGGATGACGAAGCAGCGGACCACCTCGCTGTCGCGGGCATCCCACATCCAGTAGCCGACCTCGGTGTGGAACGGGTTCTCCTCGTCGCCGCGCCACCCCGCCATGCGGTAGTCGAGCCCGTAGAGCACCTGGGACCCGTTCTCCACCGGCCCGAACGGCTTCAACTCGACGTGCTCGCGGTAGGGGGTGAGGCCGATCTTGCCGGTCTCGTTGGCGTAGGCGACGTCCTCGCCCCGCTCGCCCTCCCAGATGCCCGCCAGCCGGGCCAGCGGCCCCCACTCAGGTCCAGCGCTCAACGTTCCTCCTCAGTGTCGGCGTGTCTGTGGCGTCTGCATTTCTGCGGACGTGCCGCCCCGTGCAGTGCCCTGCAGCGCCGTGCAGGGGCGGCGCCACCTTAGAGCAGGCCGGCCCAGTCCCGACGGGGACGTGTTCTAGCGAGGACATGGCCTAGCGAGGGAGCGCGCCGGTCGCCTCCCCGAGGAGCGGCTCGGCCGCCCGGGACCGCCGCAGCCGCCGCCACACGCGCGACGTGCTCACACCCGCACCTTCCGCGTGGCGCTGCGTCCTCGCCACGATGATCCGGCTCGCGACCAACAACAGCAGCACGATCACGACCAAGATGAGTGCGGCGTCGTAGGAGAGCGCGTGGTACGCCGGCTCCGGCGCGTTGTAGTACTGGAAGACGACGTAGGTCAGGTAGGGGAACTGCGAGTGCGTCAGCGAGTGCGGCAGCGATGGGGCAAACCCGAGGGTGTAGATCAGCGGGGCGGTCTCGCCGGCCGCGATGGCCAGCGCCAGCAGCAGACCGGTGACGATGCCGGGCAACGCGCTCTTGAGGATCACCTTGCGCAGGCTGTACCCCATCGACAGGCCGAGGGCTTCCGCACCCTCGCGGTAGCCGGTGGGCACCTGGCGCAGCGAGTTCTCGGTGGTCTTGTCGATGTAGGGGATCACCATGATCGAGAGGATGATGACGCCCGCGATGAGCGAGAAGCCCCAGTGCAGGCCGATGACGAACGCCGTGTACCCGACGTAGCCGAGCACGATGGAGGGGAAGCCCGAGAGGATGTCCGAGGCCGTGCGCAGCGGGCCGCTCAGCTTGCCGCTGCGCTTGTTGGGCCGGGCCAACTCGGCCAGGTGGATGCCGGCCAGCACGCCGATGCTGCCGGCGACGATGAAGGTGCCCAGCATGAGGATCAAGGTGCCCAGGATCTGGTCGCGCAGGCCGCCGCCGGCCGGCGTCAACTTGGTCCACAGTACGTCCCACTGCCAGTGCGGCCAGGCCCGCGCCACGACGCCGATGAGGAGCCACGCCGCAGGCGCCATGATGAGGACCAGCGCCAGGTAGGTGAGCGCGCGCCAGGTGCCAGAGCGCACGCGGCGCCGCCGCGTCGTGGGGGCCGCGGCCAACGACGTCATCAGGCGCCGCCGGTCGGCGCGTGCACGCGGCCGGTGCGGTTGACGATGAGGCGCGCCGCCAGGTTGACGGCGACGGAGATGACAGCGAGCACCAGTGCCAGCTCCGCCAGCGTGGCCACGGCGAAGCCGGTGCCGTCGGTCAGCGCGCCGTCGAGCTGTTGGAGGATGGTTGCCGCCACCGTCGTGAACGGCAGATAGACGGTGTGTGGGATCTGCAGGGATGCGCCGCCGATCATGGCGATGGCAATCGTTTCTCCGAGCGCGCGGCCGAGACCGAGGGCGGTGGCACCGATGATCCCCGAGCGCACCCACGGGACCGTCACCTTGCTGGCCACCTCCCAGTCGGTCATGCCGAGCGCGGACGCGCCCTCCTTGGGCAACGGCGGCACCTGTAAGAACAGGTCCCGCGTGGTCGAGGCGATGATGGGCACGATCATCAGCGAGAGCACGATGCCGGCCGAGAGCAGGCCCTCACCGGTGCCCACGGGGCTCCGGAAATACTTGAGCACCGGGACGTCGGGCATGTTGTTGGCGATGACCGGATAGACGTGTTTGGCCAGCCAGGGACCGAAGGTGAGGATCCCCCACAGACCGATGACCACGCTCGGGATGCCGGCCAGGATCTCGACGGTGAAGCCCAGCGGCCGCGAGATCCATTTCGGCATGCGCTCGGTCAGTGCGAACGCCGCACCGAGCGACAAGGGCACGGCGATGACGATGGCGATGAGCGACGAGACGAGAGTGCCCCAGAGGATGGCCCAGGCACCGAACTTCTCGCCCTGGAGGTGGGCGATGCCGTTGGTATGGACCACGCTGGCGTAGCCGCTCCCGTAGGTCCAGGTGCGTCCGTACAGGAAGTACCACCCGTTGAGACGGATGGCCGGCCACGCCTTGAGGGCGAGGACCGTCAGAGCGAAGACCAGGGCCGCCAGCGGCAGGATCACCGCGATCCACGCCGAGCCGCGCCAGGCGTGCTCCTCGTTGCGGCGGGCGAAGCTCATCGCCCGCTTGGGCAGTGGGGGCTTGCCGAGTGATTCCGAGTGCGGCGTGGCGGGAACGCTCCCCGCCACGCCGCCGACGGCTGTCACCTGTCCTAGGAGATGCTCAGGACTTGCTTGATCGACTGTGCCTGCACCTTTGAGGGGAGTGGCTGGAAGTCGACCTGGGACAGGTACGTAGTGTTCGATCCGTACTTCTTGTTGATCGCCCACTCCAGGACAGAGCGGACGTTCTTCGCCGTCGTGGACGACGACTGGTGGGTCGAGACGATGGCGTACTCGTAGTTGATGATCGGGTAGCCGCCGCTGGCCGGACCGTAGATCAGCGAGATGGTGCCGTTCGCAGGGGTCTTGCTGACGAACGCCGCCGCCTCGGCCGCAATCGCCTGCGACGTCGGCAGTTCGTACTGGTTCTTGGCGTTCTGCAGCTGCGCATAGCCGAGGCCGGCCTGGAGCGTCTGCGTGAGGTAGCTGATGCCGACGTAGGCGATGCAACCCACGGTGGCCTTGCAGCCCGAGACCATGCCCGAGTTGCCGTCCTCGCCGAGCGCGCCCGGCGCAGCCGGCCACGGAACCGTGGTGTTGTAGCCGATCTTGGCGCCCCACCCCGACGGATCAGTCTTCGACAAGTACGTGGTGAAGAGGAACGTGTCGCCGCTGCTGTCCGAGCGGTGCAGCGTCACGATCGGCGTGCTGGGCAGCGTGACGCCCGGGTTCAAGCTCGCGATCTGCGTGGCGTTCCACTTCGTGATCTGACCTTGGTAGATGGCCGCGAGCACCTTGCCATTCAGCTTCAGGTGCGCGGTGACGCCCGGCACGTTGTAGGCGACGATCTGCGCGGAGACGGCGAGTGGGATGTTCTTCAGGTCCGGGTTTGACTGGGCGACGCTGGGTGACAGGTAGGCGTCGGAGGCACCGATGTCGATGGCGCCGTTCTCCGCCTCGGAGATCCCCGTGCCCGACCCGGTCCCCGCCGTCTGGATGGTGATGCTCGAGTACTTGGTGTCGTATCCGCCGGCCCACAGGTTGAACAGCGGATAGAGGAGGGTGCTCCCGGTCTCCGTGACGGTGCCGCCCGACGGAGTTTCGACCCCGCTGCTGGGCAGCTTGACGCTGGCGGCCGACGCGGCTGAGCCCAGAACGGCGGTGCTCAAGGCGAGGGCTGCCACCGTGGCGACGACCGCTCCTCGGGTGAGCCATGCCGCGCGCATCATCTTCTTCACAGGTGTTTCTCCTTCTCAGGTGTCGGTGGTTGGTGTGTCGAGCAGCGTCGGGCAGTGTCGAGCGACACCCGCACTACCCCATCCGCCCGGTGACGTAACGCTCCGTGTCGGAGTGTTGTGGGCGATTGAAGAGATCGTCGGTCGCGCCGTACTCCATGAGCTGGCCTTGATAGAAGAACATCGTGTCGTGCGAGACACGCATGGCCTGCCCCAGGTTGTGGGTCACGACGATCAGGGTCAGCGCCGGAGTCAACGTCTTGAGTAGCGCCTCAATGGACTCCGTCGTCACCGGGTCGAGGGCCGAGGTGGGCTCGTCGAGGAGCAGGACCTCCGGGCCGACGGCGAGCGCGCGGGCCAGGCAGAGCAGCTGTTGCTGGCCTCCGGAGAGGCGGAAGGGCGAGTCGTTCAGGCGGTCCTTGACCGCGTCCCAGAGGCCGACTTCGGTCAACCGCCGTTCGCAGACGACATCGAGTTGCTTACCCTTGGCGATGCGGTGGGCCTTGACCCCGGCGACGACGTTGTCCTTGATGGACATGGGGAACGGGTTCGGGCGTTGGAAGAGCATGCCGACCCGGCGCCGCAGGGCGAGCAGGTCGACATGCTGGGCCCAGAGGCTCTCGTCGTCGAGGGTGACGTCGCCGGTCCGGCTGAAGCCCGGGACCCGGTCGTTCATCCGGTTCAAGGTGCGGAGGAACGTGGATTTCCCCGACCCCGTCGGCCCGATGAGCGCGGTGATGACGCCGCGCTTGAGGTCGACGTCGATCTCGTTGAGGACGATGCGCCCCGAGAAGCCGAGGTTCAACTTGATGGCGCGCATCACGTGCTCCGGACGCGACGCGTCGGGGTCGAGTGATTTCAGGGCTTCGTCGATACCAGCCTGCGCCTTGGTCGTAACAGGATCGTGACGCGTGCCGGTGGGGGAACCGTCAGCCACTTCCTGGAACGTAACGAGACGAGGTAAACGCTCGGCAACATGAGCGCAACCTCACAGTGAATGTTGTGCTACGGGACTGGGAACACTTTTGGTGCGCACGCACGGATGTCTGCAACCCGAGTTGCAGACATCCGACTGGAACACGCCGGTGGCAGTTACTGCAACGCCCCCGTGACGCGCGTCTCGCGCGTCATCGCGTCATGATGCGCGGCCGCGATCGAGCCGACGATGTGGGGCGCCAACGCAATGATTGCGAGGTTCGCCACTGCAATAGGGATGGCCAATACCAGCGCGCCGCCGGTCGAGAACAGCGCAGTGATCCCGAACGCGAAGCCCACGACGAACGTCACAGTCCACGCGATCCACCACTGCAACACGCGTGCCCGCCGGGGGTCCCCAGGTGGGAGGCAGTCACGCACCGCCATATAGGGGATCCAGAACCACACGACGGGCACGAACCACGAGCCCACTCCCCACGCCGGCGACTGGCCGGCCGGGAGGCCGAGCGCCCGCCCGGCCGACGCGGCGCGGTGCTGCCAGATCAAAGCGAAGATGACGGCGACGGCGGACACGAGGCTGATGACCAGCCCGGCCGGGGTCAGTGCGCTCGGTCCGTGGTAGGGCGGTGCCGTGATGTGGTGCTGCGCGTCTTCCCAGTCCACCCGGAACTGGTGCCCGACGGCGAGATACCGGCTCGCAGTGGTCCGCCAGATGACGAGGTTGACGATGCTGCACGCGGCCGGCAACGCCACTGCGACGCGCGCCACGTTGCGCATGCGGAGCTCGGCCTCGACCAGTTCGCTCGCGTTGTAGGCGGAGAGGCGCTGGGTGGCCACCGACCACGGCGCCACTTGGGTTGCCGGACCCGGTGGCGGCACGGCGCCGGCCCACGGCGGAGGGGGCGGGTGCTGGGGGAGCACCGTGGCCCCGGTCCAGGCATAGCCGTCCCACCAGCGCTGGCCCGGGCCGCCGGCCGGGTCCGGGTACCAACCCGGCGGAGCGCCGGGGAAACCCGTCGTGCTCGGTCACCCCTCCATCCTGCCAAAGCCGCTGACCCGCTCCGGGACAGGCCGGGCCCAGGTCACCGTGCCTAGCCTCGGTCCATGCGCATCTTCGTGGCCGGCGGCACCGGGGCGATCGGGCGTCCGCTCGTCGCCCGTCTGGTCGCGGCCGGTCACGAGGTCACCGTCTTCTCCCGCAGCGAGGAGCGGGTCACCGCCCTGGGGCTGCCGAACGTCGTCCCGGCGGTCGGCGACGCCTTCGACCCCGACCGCGTGGTGCGCGCCGTGCAGGCCGCCACACCCGAGGTCGTCATCAACCAGCTGACGAACCTGCCGCAGTCCATCAACCCGCTGGCGATCAAGCGCGGCTTCGACCGCACCTGCCGCATGCGCGCCGAGGTCTCGGGCACCCTGATGGCCGCGGCCCGCTCGGCCGGTGCGCGCCGCGTCGTGGCGCAGAGCATCTCGTTCGCCTACCGGCCCGGTCCCGGTGTGCGCACCGAATCCGATCCGCTCTGGACGGACGCCGGCGGCCAGATCGGCAAATTGATACGTCCGGTCGCCACCCTCGAGTCGGCCACGCTCGGTGATCCCGGCGTCGACGGCGTCGTGCTGCGCTACGGCTCCTTTTACGGGCCGGGCACCTACTTCGCCCGAGACGGCATGTACGCCAGCATGCTGAGGCGGCGCATGCTGCCCATCCCCGGTGACGGGGGCGGGATCTTCGGGCTCGTGCACGTCGACGACGCCGCGGCGGCGACGGTCGCCGCGCTCGAAGGACCTGACGGGATCTTCAACGTCGTCGACGATGTGCCGGCGCCGGCCGCGCAGTGGCTGCCCGTCGCAGCGCAGCTGCTCGGGGCAAAGTCACCGCGCCACGTGCCCGAGGCGTTGGCCCGGATCGGCGCAGGCAAATTCCTGACCTACCTCATGTGCGACCAGCCCGCGGTCTCCAACCAGCGCGCCCGCGGCGAGCTCGGATGGGTGCCGCGCTTCCCCGACTGGCACGAGGGCTTGCCAGTGACGCTGAACGCCGCCTGACCGGGCGCGGCGGTCGTGTGCCGGGCAGACTTCGGCGATGCGACGGATCGTCCCCTGGGCTCTGCTCCTTGCTCTCCTCGTGGGCGTCGGCGTCGGAGCCGTGGTCGGTCAGGTACAGACACCGGGCCAGACGCCGACACAATGGGTCGACGGCGAGCTGGCCGCGACGAAGGCCGCGGGGACCGCCCGCATCACGTACGTCAGCGCGGCCACGAGTTCGAATCCTGCCCAGCAGTCCTCCGCGACGGGGAGCGGTGCGGTGGACTTCCGCACCGGGAGCGTCAGGGTCACCGAGGTGTCGCACAGTTACCAATCCTCGAGTAGCGACGGAGGCCCGGTGCGTACCTCGTTGGTGCGCGACGTAGACGAGACGATCGATATCGGGCGGACGTCGTACCAGAACACCTTGGGGTCCTGGATGAAGACCGCGAGAGTGGCCAGTGCCGGCGATCCGCTGGGGCTCGACGACGCACTCGGTCCTTTTGCGCTCGGCCCGATCGGCGGTGGGGAGCCAGTGGCGAGCGTCGAGGACCTCGGAGCGGCCACCGTCGGCGGTGTAGCCACCACCCGCTTTCTCGTCACCACGAGTCTTCCGTCCTGCATCGCGGCGCAGGCGGCTTTCCAGCACGAGAACTACTGGAGACCGACGACACTCTGGGTCGACTCCCAGGGCCGGCTGGTACAGGCTAGGTCTGCGCTACACCTCGACCTGAAGTTCCCGCGATCGCTGCAAGAGCAATTCCTGAAGCAGGAAGAGAAAGCTCTCCAGAAGCTTCCATCGTCGCTGCGAAACCTGACTCCTCCCGCCATGCTGCTGAAGCCCATACAGATCGGTCCCGAGGTCATCGTCGTCACGGTGCACCTTGCCGACTTCGGCGAGCCGGTTCACATCACCGCGCCGGCGATCACGCTGCCGGCCAACACGAGCCGTTCCACGATCGTCGGCGTGACTGCGATCGGGCATGGCGGAGGACACCTCGCCCGCTCCGACACCTGTTAGGCCCGGCGCACCGGGCCGCTCTCACGCGGGCAGCTCGTCGAGCGGGCACAATTCAGGGATGGATCAGAGCGCCCGCCGCATGGTTCCCTTCGCCTTGCTGGTCCTGCTCCTGATCGGGGTGCTGGCCGCCGCCATCGCCGGTCAGGTCTCATCACCGAGCGCGACCACGACGGCGCCGCCGACCACCACGACGCCGACGTCCGCCGCTCAGTGGGTCGCCAACCTGCTCGCGACCACGGCGCGCGCGGGTAGCGCGCGCTTCACTTATTCGCACGTGACGGCGAGCCCGAACCCGGTTCTGCGCGGGACCATCACGGGCAGCGGTACGGTGAACTTCACCGCAGGCACCGTGCGGGTGAGCGAAGTCGATCAACAGGTCGAGTTCGTTCAGAGCGGCGGCTTGTTCCTGCCCCACACCGGGCAACAGCCACCGCAGAACGAGGTCCTGCCCGCACGTAGCGTCGCGCAGCCGTCGCGCAACGCCGTCTCCATGATCGGCGTCGGCAAGGTCGCCTATCAGTCGGTGAATGGCTTGAACGGCTCGAACGGTTTGAACGGCGCCTGGATGCGCGTGGGCCTCTCGCGGGATCCCCGGGCCCAGCTCGGTCTGCAGTACGCCGTCAATGCGTCCGTCGCCTTGAGCGGACTCGAGGGGCTCCAGCCCGTCGCCTCGGTGCACACGCTCGGGACGGCCAGGCTCGACGGGCTCGAGACGACCCGCTACCTGGTCACGAACGCACCGCTGTGCGGCCGGTCGTCGAACGCCCCGGGCTCAGAGACGCTGGGGCCGACGACGGTGTGGGTCGACAGCCGCGGGCGCCTGGCGCAGGCCCGCTGGACCGTGTCGACGAGCGGGACATTGCCGAGTGCGCCCACCGCCGTGTTTCCGCTCGGTCCCTCGAAGACGACGGCAACGCTGACGTTCTCCCGCTTCGGCGCGCCCGTGACCATTACGGCACCTCGCCAGGTCGTTAATCCGGGCGGGTCCTCCAAGTCGTTCGTCATCCGCGCTCGCTGCGCCGGGACGATGTAAGTCTTCGCCCTACATGAGGACCGGCGCCATCTCCTCGAGCGCGGCGATGTGTGCGTCGGTCGTCTCCAGGCCAGCGTGCATCGTGATCAGTGAGAGGTGGCTCGCGCCAGCCTCGCGCCATCGTTGCGCGTAGGCCGCCAGCTTCTCGTGATCGCGGACGGAGTAGTCCAGCCGTCCTTCGAACTGGAACCCCGATAGGTCACGTCCGGCCTCCGCCGCGCCTTCATAGATGATCTCGAGCGCCTCCTCCAGTCCGCCGCCCGGTCGGACGTGGGGGAACCAGCCGTCGGCGACGCGCCCGACCCGGCGCAGCGCCGCCGGCGCGAAGGCGCCGATCCAGATCGGGATCGGTTGCTGCACCGGCAGCGGTGCGAGGCCCGCCGCGGTGATGTGGTGGAACCGCCCCTCGGTCGTCACGCTCTCGCGTGTCCAGAGCGCCCGTAGCACAGCCACTTGTTCTTCCAAGATTGCGGCGCGGTGCTCGAAGGGCATGCCCAGCGCGTCGTACTCCACCTTGTTCCAGCCGATGCCGAGGCCGAGGCGGAAGCGCCCGCCGCAGAGGATGTCCACCTCCGTTGCCTGCTTGGCCAACAGCGCCGTCTGGCGCTGCGGTCCGATCAGGATCGAGGTGGCAAAGGCGAGATTGGTACAGCCGGCCAGGTAGGCGAACATCGTCAGTGGTTCACGGAAGGGGTGGTGGATCGTGTAGGGCCCGCCAAGGTCGCCGTGCACGTCGGTGTCACCGCCGAGTACGTGGTCATATGCCGCCAGATGGGTGTAGCCGAGCTCGTCTACGGCCTGCCCGATGGCGCGCACGGCGCCGCGGTCGTAGCCGACTTCGGTTTGTGGGAAAACCACGCCGATGTCCATGGCTGCAGTCTGCCCGCCCACGCTCTGCCCCGCCCACGCTCTGCCCCGCCCACGCTCTGCCCCGCCTGCGCCGCCCGCCCGCGCCACGGCCCGTCCCGCAATGGCCCCAGATAGGTTGAGGCCCATGAAGCTCCGCATCTTCGTCGAGCCCCAGCAGGGCGCGACCTACGACCAATTGCTCATGGTGGCGCAGAAGGCGGAGGCGACCGGTTTCGACGCCTTCTTCCGCTCTGACCATTTCCTGACCATTGGTGGCGAGGGCCTGCCCGGCCCGACCGACGCCTGGATCACCTTGGCCGGCATCGCCCGCGAGACCGAGCGGATCCGGCTCGGCACGCTGGTCACGTCGTCGACCTTCCGAGCACCCGGACTCCTTGCCGTGGAGGTGGCGCAGGTGGATGCGATGAGCGGCGGGCGCGTCGAGCTCGGCCTTGGCGCGGGTTGGTACGACACGGAGCACAGCGCGTACGGGTTCCCGTTCCCACCGACCGGCGAGCGCTTCGAGCGCCTCGAAGAGCAGTTCGCCATCCTCACCGGGCTGTGGACGACGCCGGTTGGAGAGACCTTCACCTTCGACGGTCGTTACTACACGCTGAAAGACAGCCCTGCGCTGCCGAAGCCCGTCCAACAGCCGCACCCGCCGCTGATCGTGGGCGGTGGCGGCGCCAAGCGCACGCCGCGCCTTGCGGCCACCTACGCGGACGAGTTCAACCTGCCGTTCTCTTCGGTTGTTGACACCGAAGCTCAGTTTGGCCGGGTCCATGCTGCATGTGAGCAGCGCGGCCGCGATCCCAAGACGTTGCGGCTCTCTGCCGCGCAGGTGGTGTGTTGCGGGGCCGACGAGGCCGAGGTCGCGCGCCGCGCCGCCAACATCGGCCGCCAGCCGGACGAGCTGCGGACGAACGGAGTCGCGGGCACGCCCGACGAGGTGGTCTCCCGGCTGCAGTCCTACGCCGACATCGGCGCCCAGACCGTGTACCTACAGGTGCTCGACCTCAACGACCTCGAACATCTCGACCTGTTGGCCTCCCAGGTCATGCCCAGGTTCGCCTGATCCCACCGACGCGACAACGTTTGTTCCTTTGGGCGCCGCCCTTCGGCTTGACCTGCGCCGTCGAACGATCTTCGAAGAACCAGGACCGAATCCCTGTTGCTTGTTAGCCTCCGGTGTCCGGTTCGTTTCCAACAACTCTCTGAGGGCGAGGTAGCTCATGAAGAAGAAGCTGATCAAGTCAGGCGTGATTGCACTGGGAGCGACACCACTGCTTTTTGTCATGCCGCTCAGCGCGGGCGCCAACGGGGCGCCCGTTGCATCGGTCTCTGCCGCAGGCGCGCAGACGTTTGCGCCTGCCACCGCGCTCCCGTCGACCAAGATCGTGGGAACCACGGCACACTTCAAGCCGACAGCACTGACGGCCACCGCCGTGTGGAACGGCTCCTCGGAATGTACGTCTGCGATGGCTTCGTTCCTGATCAAGAACAAGGAGTCCAGGAGCGAGAAGGTCAAGCTCAGGGGAACCGACGGCCTCGGTAAGGGAAAGGTGACCATTCCGGCGTCGTCGGCTGAGTACGTGTGCGTGACGAGCGGCTACACCGGCGTGATGACGCTCAAGCTGTCCGACGCCAACGTCGCCTCCGTGACGTTCTGATCGCGAGTCCGGGTCAGCGGCGCGCTTCGGCCTGTTCGACGACCCTCCACATGCCCGCGACCTCGCCTTCGCTCATGTGTGGGTCCTTGATCTTCCATTCCACGACGGAACGAAGCCGGGTCGTGACTTCCTTGCGGTCAAAGCGTGAGACGAAGCCGTTCACCAGGAGCGTCCTGCCCCAACCGAGAAGGGTCGCCTCCACCCGGCTGGCCGGAATCTGACCCGCTGCCATCAGCACCCAGGCCACGCCCACATCGACGAGTGGGTCGCCCGCCGACGCGTTCGTCCAGTCGATGACGACCGCTCTTTTCGAGCCGATCATGACGTTGAGCGGGTGCAGGTCCATGTGGACGATCCGGTCTCCCGCACCAACCGGGGCGTGAGGGAGGAAGTCGGGCGCCGCGATGTCATGGAGCTGGCGGTGCAGCGCGGCCAGGGTCCTCGCCTGCCGACGGAGCGTCCAGGGGGCCGCGGCGATCGCATCGACCATCGACCTTCCCTCGATCCGCTCCATCACGAGCTCCAAGCCGTCGTCGCTCAGCTCTTCGATCGCGGGGACCGGATAGCCCTGCTCGTGGAGGTATGCCATCGTGCGGGCTTCCCGCGCCAGGGAATGTCCCTCCCTCGAACGCCTGAGGACCAGTCCAGGTCCGTACTCGAAGATGTCCGCGTCCCTTCCCGCGGCCAGCAGCGGACCAGGAGGTTTCATGGGCCGAAGCTATCCGCTCGGGTGTGGAGCTCCTGGTCCGATGACGTGAAGACCGCCGAGCAGTCCCTGCGCCGGCCGGTTTGCCCGAGCGGTCGCCTCGGTACGCTTGGGCCAGGCCGGGGCTGAATTTCCGACCCGGCCTGGGCCGGGACGAGCGGCACAGAGGAGGGCGACATGAGCATCACCACCCGGGGCGCGGTGGCCCCGACGAGTGCACTGCCGGCATCGGAAGCGGGCGGTCCTCTCGGCCAGTCCGCGCCACTCGACAGCATCGAGCTCGATGCGGTCGTCACCCTCGTGGCCGATCACGCCCCAGGCTGGGCCAAGACGGGCGCCGCGGCGCGCGCCGAGCTGTTGCAGCAGGTGATCGACGACACCATGGCCGCTGAGCAGGCGTGGCTGAGCGCCGCGTGCGAGGCCAAGGGCCTGGCACCGGGCACGACGGAGGCCGGCGAGGAGCTCTTCACTGGCATCGGGACCTTCGTGCGGATGGCGCGGTTGCTCCGCGACTCGTTGCGCGACATCGCCAAGGAGGGCAAGCCCGCCGTGCCCGGCCCCGTGCGCGAGGCGCCTGACGGCCGGCTGCGCGTCCAGGTCTTCCCCGATGGCGCGTTCGACCGCATCACGTTCCCGCAGACGACCGCCGAGGTCTGGATGCAGCCCGGCGTGACCAAGGCGTCGCTCGTCGAGGGCCAGGCGGCGGCGTATGCCGATCCCGCCGTCCACGCGGGCACCGCGCTGGTGCTCGCCGCCGGCAACGTGGCCTCGCTCGGCCCGCGCGACGCGCTCGAGCAAGCTCTTCCTCGAAGGCAAGACGGTCGTCCTGAAGGCCAACCCGGTCAACGACTACCTGGTGCCGCACTGGACGAGGGCGCTTGGCGCCCTGCTCGATTCGGGTGTTCTCCGCATCGTGGAGGGTGGGACGGCGGTGGGCCAGTACCTGACGGGTCACGCGCGCATCGACGAGGTGCACATCACCGGGTCTGACAAGACATACGACGCCGTCGTGTTCGGCGCCGGTCCCGACGGCGAGCGCCGCAAGGCCGCCGACGAACCGCTGCTGGACAAGCCAGTCACGGCCGAGCTCGGCAGCGTGTCACCGGTGATCGTCGTCCCGGGCACGTGGTCGATCGCCGAGCTGCGCTACCAGGCCGAGCACGTGGCGACCATGTTGGTGAACAACGCAGGCTTCAACTGCGTCTCGGCCCGGGTCATCGTCACGCACGCGGCGTGGCCCCAGCGCGACGCCTTCCTCGGCGCGCTGACCCAGACGTTGGCGGAGATCACGACTCGACGCGCCTACTACCCCGGTGCCGCCGACCGGCGTGCTGCCTTCGTCGCCGCCCATCCCGAGGCCGAGGAGTTCGGCCATGGGCCCGACGACGCGCTGCCCTGGACCGTCATCCCCGGTGTACCGCCGGGCCATGTCGACGACATCTGCTTCAACGTGGAGTCGTTCTTCGGGGAGCTGGCCGAGACCGCCCTGCCGGCCCCCTCGGCGGCGGCCTTCATCGATGCCGCCACCGCATTCTGCAACGACGTGTTGTGGGGCACCCTGGGTGCCACCATCATCGTGAGCCCGGCGTCGGCCAAGGACACCGACGTGGCCGACGCACTCGAGCGCGCCGTTGCGGACCTGCGCTACGGCTCCATCGGGGTGAACCTCTGGCACGGCGTGTCCTTCGCCTTGGGGTCGACGACCTGGGGCGCCTACCCCGGGCATGCGCGCACCGACATCCAGTCCGGGACCGGTGTGGTGGGCAACGCACTCATGTTCGACCGCCCGCAGAAGTCGGTTATCCGCGGGCCATTCCGGGCGCGGCCCAAGCCGTCCTGGTTCGCGACGGCCAAGGACTCCTACGACGTGATGGAGCGCTTTGTGGCCTTCGAGGCCGAGCCGTCTGCGGCCAAGATCCCGGGCCTGCTCCTCTCCGCGATGCGCCACTGATCACGAGCACACGCTGAGAGGCGTCGTTACATGGTCTTGGCGCGCAGCTGGGGAACGGCGTAGGGCGCGGCGGCGACGATCGCCGCGATGAGCCCGACAACCGCACCGAAGCCCCAACCGACGCCGCCCCCTCCCGGCTTGTCGATGAAGGCGATCAACGTCAGCACGGCGTCCACGATGGTCGCGACCAGCATGACGGTCAGGTGGGGGACGTCCTGGCTGATCGGAAGTTTGTCCCACCCCGCGTGGAGCACCAGGTAGGCGATGAGCACGATCGAGATGATCAGCGTCAGGAACATCCAGGGGTGCCAGAGCCCGTTCACCGATGTGCCGTACGAGTAGCCCGCAAAGCTCCCCGAGAGCGTGAACCAGGGGAGGAACAGGCAGATGAAGAGCACGACGGTGGCCACACCGGCGATCCGGTCGGCCAACGACCAGCGCGCCGCGTCGAACTTGTAGGCCGGGAGGGAGGACCCGGGTGCCGCAGCGGCCGGTGCCGCCGCCGTTGCAGCCGATGCGCCGCCCATCACCGGCGCGGCCTGGGCTGGCGCGCCGGTCCCGAGCGGCGCCCCGCAATTGGAGCAGTTGTTGGCGTTGTCAGCGGCTTCGCTCTGACACTGAGGGCAGGTCTGCGGCATGGCGGTCCTCCATCGATCTGGCGACGGGGATCGCGCGTACCCCCGCACGCGTCCGTGACTACTGCGGTCCGCACCACGAAGTCTACGGGGGTGTGCCCTCGCTGACCAGGGATGCCGCGCCGTAGATGGGATCCAAAATGCCCTGGTCACGTCGGCCTTTGCGCCCTTTGGGCACTCCGGGGCCCCGCTTGTCAGTGTGTGGGGGAGCCACCGCTCGTTGACCCGGCCGAGGTGGTGTGGGTGGTCCGCATCGGTTGCAAGAGGGTGATGCGAGCCAGGGTGTCCCCGCCGACGGCGACGCACGCCGAGGCAGAGGGACAGGTCACGGCCGTGAGCGTGATGGGCACGTAGGACAGTGGCGAGTTCTTGAAGGTCGTCCCGCCGTTGACGCTCTGCGCCACGGCCCCCAGCGCGATGGCGGGGAAGCCGATCCACTTGGTTCCGACCATGGTGCACTGGTCGGCCGAGGGGCAGGCCAGGCCGTACACGTCGTCCACGGCGCTCGGTCCTTGTCCGAGTGCCCAGGTCTGCCCTCCGTCTGTGCTGTACAAGAGCTCGCCCTTGGCCGGCACGACGTCGCTGACCGTGGTGGCCGTGGTTCCCGCCGCGAGACAGTCCGAGGGCGTGGGGCAGGCGATGCTCTGGAGCACGCCGATTCCCGCCGGGAGTGTGGCGAGTGCCCAGGTCTGTCCTCCGTTCGTACTCAGCGCGACCGCGCCCGCGCCGTGGCTGTTGGCCGTCGGCACGTAGCCCGGCACGAGGCACGCGCCGCCGGCGCTGCAGACGAGATCGTCGCTGGCGACGAAGAGCGAGGGGAGGTTTCCTTCTGGTTGCCAGGTCTGCCCGAAGTCGGCGCTGTGGGCGGACCACATGACGGTGCCCTGGCTGACCAGCGCGGTGCAGTCCGACGTGTCCGAGCAGGTGACGGCCGCCACGGTCAGCGCGCTGGCCGGCGCTGAGGCGGGAGACCACGTCACGCCGCCGTCCTCCGTCGTCACGACGACCCCGCTCCCAGGCACTGATGCGCCGTTCGTGCCGACGGCCATGCAGGCCAGGCGGGTCGGGCAGGAGATCCCGCTCAGCTGTGGTGTGGCGCCGCCGGTGAGATGCTGGGCCTTCCAGGTGGTGCCGCCGTTCTTGGTGGCGACGATCACCGTGGCCCCCCCGGTGGGCGCAGTGTTCGGTCCGGCCACCCCCACCGCCCAGCAGCGGGTGGCGTCGGCACACGAGACGGCCCCGAGCTGACCGGTGCCGCCGGGGGCGGGCTGGCCGACGGCCAGGGGCGTCGCTTTTGGCTCCCCGAGGACGCGTGTCGTCGGGGTCGTGGTGGGGTGCCCTGTCAGCGAACAGCCTGCCGCGGTGAGCGCCACCGCGGCGAGGAGAAGGAACAAGCCGCCACCGCTGCGAAGGGCACCCCTGTGTCGAGGCACGGAACGTGGAACCACGGCGGGACGACAATAGCTGCGGGGGGCGCATTTTCGGGTGCATCGTTGGGTACCCTCGCAGCGGTGGATTGGGTGGACCTGCTGATCATCGGCCTGATGCTGCTGGCCGCCGTCCATGGGCTGCGCCTCGGCGCCCTCGTCCAGCTCTTCACCTTCGGCGGGTTCTTCCTCGGGTTCCTCCTCGGGACCCTGGTGTGGTTGCCGCTGCTGCGGACAGGACTGCAAGACGACCTGACCCGCTCGGTCGTCGTGGTGTCCCTCGTGATGGCGACGGCCTGCCTCTTCGGCTACACGGGACGGGTCCTCGGGACCTGGGGCAACCTCAGCGTGCGGCGACATCACCTGGGACAGGTCGACGCCGTCCTCGGGGTCGGCGTCGCCGTGATCGCCGTGCTGCTCTCGGTCTGGCTCGTGGCGGCGGTGATCACGTCGCCCAACAGCCGCTTCACATCGCTCGACGCGGCCGTGTCGCGTTCTGACATCTTGCATTCGATCGACCGGATCCTTCCGCAGGCGCCCTCGATCTTCAACGACCTCCAGACGTTCTTGAACAACCAGGGCTTCCCGCAGGTGTTCAGTTCGTTGACGCCGCCCTCGACGCCGCCCGTCTCGCCCCCGACCAATGCTCAGACCCGCGCGTTGGCCGACCCCGCCGTCTTCTCGACGGTCAAGGTGCTGGGCACCGCGTGCGACAACGAGCAGGAGGGCTCAGCCTTCGTCGTCGCGCCGGGCCTCGTGGCCACCAACGCGCACGTCGTGGCCGGCGAGTCCAACGGCAACACGCAAGTGCTCGTCGGGAACGACGCGTACAGCGCGACGACCGTCTACTTCGACCCGTCCTTCGACCTCGCCATCTTGCGCACCAACGCGCCGATGGGACCGGCGCTCAGCATCAGCCCGAACCTGGTCGCGCGCGGAACCCAGGCCGCATTCCTCGGTTACCCCGAGGACGGACCGCTCACCATCGACCCGGCCGGGGTGACCGAGGAGATCACGGCCATCGGAAAGGACATCTACAACAACGGCTCGGTCACCCGCGGTGTCTACGCGCTCGACGCCGACGTGCTGCCCGGCAACTCGGGCGGCCCCCTGCTCGGCCCGGGCGGCCAGGTCATCGGCGTGGTCTTCAGCCGCTCGACCGTCTACCCCGACGTGGGCTACGCCCTCACGTCGCCAGGAGTCCTCTCGCGGGTCCAACAGGCGCAAGGGCACCGCTCGGCCGTGAGCACCGGTCCGTGCATCTCTGGTTAACGCGGCAAGATTGACGCCATGAGCCAGCGCATCGAGGACTACGCAGTGATCGGCGACCTGCACACGGCCGCCCTGGTGGGCCGAGATGGTGCGGTCGATTGGATGTGCCTGCCGCACTTCGACTCGCCATCGTGCTTCTCCCGCCTCCTCGGTGACGAGAGCCACGGCTTCTGGCGGCTGGCACCGGCGGGAGGCGCGAGCGCCATCCTGGCGACGCGTCGCTGGTACCGGCCGGACGCGCTGGTGCTCGAGACCGAGTTCGACACGGTGGACGGCACTGTGCGGATCACCGACTGCATGCCCGTGCGCGACAGCCATCCGCATCTCGTGCGCAGCGTCGAAGGCGTGAGCGGGTCCGTCGACATGCGCATGGACCTGACCGTGCGCTTCGACTACGGACAGGTGATCCCGTGGGTGACGTCGCACGACGGGCTCACTCGCTACACCGCGGGGCCGGACTCGGTGGCGCTGTGGCACCGGGTCGACGCGCAGGGCAAGGACCTGAGCACGGTGGCCGAGTTCACCGTGACGGAGCGGGAGCGCTATCCCTTCACACTCGTCTGGCACCCGTCCCACGAGGACCCGCCACCGCCCCTCGACAGTTACTACGCGGTACATCTCACCGAGGCCTTCTGGACCGAATGGGCCGCGACGTGCTGCTACGAGGGTCCCTATCGCGACGCGGTGGTGCGTTCGCTGATCACGCTCAAGGCGCTGACCTACGAGCCCACCAACGGCATCGTGGCCGCCGCCACGACGTCACTGCCCGAAGCCCTCGGTGGCAACCGAAACTGGGACTATCGGTTCTGCTGGTTGCGCGACGCCACGTTGACGCTCGAGGCCCTCATGCGCGGGGGCTACTTCGCTGAGGCGCTGGGCTGGCGCGACTGGCTGTTGCGAGCCGTCGCCGGCGACGTCTCGGAGCTCCAGATCATGTACGGCGCCGCGGGCGAGCGCCGGCTCGAGGAGTGGGAGGCGTCGTGGTTGCCCGGCTACGAGGACTCGGCCCCGGTCCGCATCGGCAATGCGGCGTCGCAGCAATACCAGCTCGACGTGTACGGCGAAGTCATGTCGGCGTTGCACTCGTCCGCCCACGCCGAAGGTGTGCACGGCGAGGCCGCCTGGGCCCTGCAGACGCAGCTGATCGATTTCATCGAGAAGGGCTGGCTCGAGCCCGACGACGGCATCTGGGAGGTGCGCGGGCCGCGGCGCCACTTCACCCATTCCAAGGTGATGGCCTGGGTGGCGGTCGACCGTGCCGTGCGCACCCTCGAGGAATGGCCCGACCTCACCGGGCCGTTGGAGAAGTGGCGTTCGCTGCGCAACGACATCTTCACTGAGGTCATCGAGAAGGGCTACAACGACGACATTGGTGCCTTCACCCAGTACTACGGGTCGGACCAGCTCGATGCCAGCGCGCTCATGATCCCCCTCGTCGGCTTCTTGCCTCCCGACGACCCCCGAATCGTGAGCACCGTCGAGGCGGTGCAGCGCGAGCTGCTCGACCACGGCTTCGTGCTGCGGTACAAGACGTCCGACGACGGCGCGGTGGACGGGCTCACCGGCCGGGAGGGCGCCTTCTTGGCCTGCTCGTTCTGGCTCGTCGATTGCCTCCACATGATCGGACGCGACGAAGAGGCGGTCGAGATGTTCGAGCGTCTCTTGGCGCTGCGCAACGACCTCGGCCTGCTCTCGGAAGAGTACGACGCCTTGGCCGGCCGCTTGGTGGGCAACTTCCCCCAAGCCTTCTCGCACGTGTCGCTCATCAATTCGGCCTTCCGCCTGAGCGGGAAGGACCCGCTCGCCCCGGTCCTCGAGCGCCACAAGGAACTCACGGTCGACCGCTCGGCCAACATCACGTCGGTGATCCAGCGGATGAAACGAACCGGCCGGGTCTCTGCGGCCCGCCGGCGCGCCGGCGCCCCAAGCTGACCGACCTCGTAGCCTGCAGCCTGGCCCTCCCCGACGGGAGGCAGCCGACACCGAGGTCCCGACCGCCCCGACGACCCCCACTGGGAGGAAACCATGAAGGCACTCACCGTCGTCCCCTTGCAGGCAGGGTCTGCTGCGCTCTCGGACATGCCCGAACCCCCCGAGTCCGATGGCCCGGTGCTGGTCGAGACGCTGGCCATCGGTATCTGCGGAACCGACATCGAGATCCTCACCGGGCAGTACGGCTGGCCTCCGCCCGGCGAGGAGCGTCTGGTCCTCGGACACGAGTCGCTCGGGCGCGTGCTCGAGGCACCGGCCGGCGGGGCGCTGGCCAAGGGCGACCTCGTGGTCGGCATCGTGCGGCGACCCGACCCGGTGCCCTGCGCGAACTGCGCCGTGCTCGAGTGGGATTTCTGCCGCAACGGCCTCTACACCGAGCGCGGGATCAAGCAGCACCACGGCTACTGCTCGGAGCGCTACCGCATCACCCCTGACTTCACGGTCAAGGTGGACTCGGGGCTCGGCGTCCTGGGCGTCCTGTTGGAGCCGACGAGCGTGGTGGCCAAGGCGTGGGAGGAGGTCGACCGGGTCGGTTCCCGCGCCCACTGGGACCCCAAGAAGGTGCTCGTGACGGGGGCCGGGCCGATCGGTCTCCTCGCCGCGCTCATCGGTGTCCAGCGGGGTCTCGACGTGCACGTGATGGACCAGGTCAGCACCGGCCTCAAGCCCGACCTGGTCGCCGCCCTCGGCGCGACCTACCACACGGGCTCGGTGGCCGAGGCGTGTCCCGACGCGGACGTCATCATCGAGTGCACCGGCGTCCCCTCGGTGGTGTTCGACGCGATGTCCAACGTTGGCAACGGCGGGGTCGTCTGCCTCACCGGCGTGTCCTCGGGCGGTCACACGATCAACGTCGACGAGGGACTGCTCAACCGCAACATGGTGCTCGAGAACGTCGCCGTGGTCGGATCGGTGAACGCCAACCGGCGTCACTACGAGGCGGCGGCCGACGCGTTGGCCAAGGCCGACAACGCGTGGCTGGCGAGGCTGATCACGCGCAGGGTCCCGCTCGACGATTGGGAGAAGGCGCTCGATCGCCAGCCCGACGACGTCAAGGTCGTCATCGAGGTCAACGAGGCGTGAGGGCGCGGTGAGCGGGACCCACTCGCACGGACGGCGGACGCACCGCCACGCCGATGCCGGCCTCCATGTCCACGACGCCGAGAGCGGCGACGCCATCCCCGCGGTCCCTCCGCCGCGTGCCATCGCGACGGGCGTCCTCGAGATCGACACCATGCTCGGAGGCTGGGAGCGGGTCACCGCCGGCTACCTCATCGAGGGCCCGGCCCCGGTGCTTATCGAGACAGGCAGCCAGAGCTCTGTCCCTATCCTCTTGGCTGCGCTGGACCACATCGGGGTCGGCCCGGCCGAGCTGGCCGGGGTGGCCGTCACCCACATCCACCTCGATCACGCGGGCGGCGTCGGCAACGTGGCCCGTGCCTTTCCTGCGGCCACGGTCTATGTGCACCAGAAGGGCGCGCGGCATCTGGCCGATCCGACGAAGCTGGTCAGCTCGGCCGCGCGCGTCTACGGTCCGCTGCTCGATTCCCTCTACGGCCGCATCGACCCGACGCCCGCCGAGCGCCTACACGTGCTCGACGAGGGCGAGGAAATCACCGTTGGACCCGACCGCGTGCTCGTCGCCGTGGACTCGCCTGGCCATGCCAAGCACCACCTCGGCCTGCACGACTCGTTGAGCGGCGTCCTCTTCGCCGGCGACGCCGTCGGGGTCAAGCTGCCTGACGGCGGCGTCCTGAGGCCTTCGACCCCGCCGCCCGACTTCGACCTCGAGCAGGCGCTGACCTCGCTGGCCAAGTTCGCGGCCCGGCGTCCCTCGGGGATTGCACTCGCCCACTACGGCCTGCTCGACGACCCCGAGGAGTTGCTGGCCGAGGCGGACGAGACGCTGCGGCAGTGGGCCGAGACGGCCGAGACGGCCTACCGGGCGGGTGAGGACATCGCCCACGCACTGGCTGCGCGCTTCGACCCGCTGCTGGGCGACATCGACGCCGCCCACAAGGAGAAGCTCGACATCATGAACGGGGTGCACTCCAACGCGGCGGGGTTCCAGCGCTGGCTCGAAGGGCGCGAGGCGCCAGGCCCCAACTAATCAGGCGGCGAAGTCCAGGTCAGGGGCGTCCCGTCCGGACGGCCCGAGCCACTCAGACGACCAGCTTGGCCCGGAGCTCCTCCTGGCGTACCTCGAAGTCGTCCAATGAGATGCGGCCTTCGGCCAGGTCCTCGTGCAGGGCGGCGAACTGCTCGAGCAGCTGCGTCTGGTCGACGTCCTGGGCCGACGGGGCGTTGTCGGGCTGGTCGCCCGCCGCCGCCTTGTCCTCGCGACGTGACAGGCGGTCGTCCATCTTGGCCTTGGCCCGCTCCTTCTTGGCCTGGTCGCGCTGCAGTTTTCCGAATGTCGATCGTGCGCGTGCCATCGTTCACTCCCTTCCGGTCGCCGCGGGACGACCAGCTGTACCGGCAGGACTTCCGACCTGCCGCTGTCCTTGCCGCATCCGCCAGTGCGGCGGGCCTTCGGGCCCCGAGCGGAGGAGGTGGGATTTGAACCCACGGTACCCATGAGGCACAACGGTTTTCGAGACCGTCCGATTCGGCCGCTCTCGCACTCCTCCGGGCGAGAGTCTACTCGCTGTGACCTGGTACGGAGGTTCGGGACGGGTCCGCGACGGCGCCGATTCGCACGAAGTCGGAGGTCAGGGGAATGCGTGTCGCAGTGCTGTCGCGGACCGGCCTCTCGGGGCCTTTCGGCGCCACCTGCTCAGTCTGGACGTTGGGCAGCGTCGTCTGCGGCTCCCTTGCCACCTCGTTTCGCGGCGAAGAACGAGGAGAGAAGGTCCCCGCACTCGGCCGCGCAAAGGCCACCCTCGACGGGGAGTTCGTGGTTGAGGCGAGGGTCGACACAGAGGTTGTAGAGCGTGCCGCAGGCCCCCGCCCGGGGATCGCTGGCTCCGAAGACCAGGCGGCCAACCCGGGCTGCGACCAGCGCACCGGCACACATGGGGCACGGCTCGAGCGTGACGACCATCGTCACTTCTGAGAGCCGCCACCCCCCGAGCGCAGCCGCCGTGTCGCGCAGCGCCAGCATCTCGGCGTGCGCGGTGGGGTCCCCCGAGCGCTCGCGCTCGTTGTGTCGTGCGGCCACCACCTGGCCGCCATGAAGCGTGACCGCCCCGACCGGCACGTCGCCCTCGGCTGCGGCAACGCGCGCCTCGGTGAGGGCGAGCGCCATGGCGTCGTCGTCGGTCAGCGGGCTGGGTGTGTCGGGCGTGGCGATGCCCCAGTATGCGAGCTGGCCTTGCCGGTACGGAAGTTCACGCCGGTCGGCGGGCCGTCTGGCTGCCTCCTGAATCAGCGGGTCGCCGTGTTCAGCGCGTGCTGGAGGGCGTCCATCGTCGACTGCAGCTGCGTCGACTGGGCGAAGAACTCGTCAATGAAGGAGCCGAGCTGAATGGCGGGCAACCCGTTGATGGTCCCGAGGAAGCCGATGTCCTGGTGCACCTGCGCGTCGGCCGCGCTCGCGGCGCTGCGGGCCGCCTGGGGCACTGTCACCGACGACGCCAGCGTCTCGTAGAGCTGGAGCGAGTCCACATAGGGATTGATGATGGTGGCCACCCGGAGCGGCGTCGGGAACACCGTGAGCGTCGTCAGCCCTGCTTGTGCCCCGCTCGACGCCGATTGGACATCGGTGATCGCAGACTCGAGGCGCGCAACGTTGGCCGGCGACGATCCTCCCGGCGCCGCCGCCGTCGTGGCCGTCCGAGTCGTCGCGGGCGGCGCTGCGCTCGAGTGGATGTGCCCGAAGTGCAGGACCACCGCGGCAATGACGACGGCAAGGAACAGGCAGGCCAACAGGACGAACCGGCGGACGTCGGTTCCGGCACCTGCGGTGGCGATGCGCCCGCGGGTGCGCGTGCGAGGACGGGTGGCGGCAGTCCCTCCGTCGTTCTGCTCGCTATAGGCGGCGACGAACTCGTTGAGCTCTGACAGGTCAGCGGGTATGACGATGCGTTCTCTGCTCCGGGGCTCCTCGGGCAAGGCCGAATCCGCCAGGGCGCCACCGACTATCTCGACTGCGCCCTCCTCGTCGTAGGCGTCGGTGGCATCGTCCCATCCCGAGACCCGTGCCGTCGGTGCGACCGCCGCCGGCTCGTCCTCGTCCGTGTGGTCCGCATCGAGCCAGACAGCGTCGCTGGCGAACTCGGTGTGCACCGGAGATCGGCCCTCGCACCCGGTGGCGGCGCCCACGACGGACTCCCCCGCCTCCTCGTCTTCGAGCCACGCTTCGGGTTCGTCGTTCTCCGCGCTGGTCTCGACGGACAGCTCCTCGTCCACCTCGTAGGCCTCGTCCACCTCGTAGGCCTCGTCCACTCCGTACGCCTCGTCCACGGCGGCGACAAGCGCGTCGTCCTCGTCGAGCCACTGCTCGGACTCCTCGTCGCCCTCGCTGGCGTCGCCGAAGAGCGCCTCCTCCATCCGGGCGAAGGCAGCTTCGACGCGCATCCGATCCTCACTCGGGGCGACACCGTCGTCTACGAGCTCAACGTTGCTGGCGACGGAGTCGTCGGTGATCGGGTCGTCGGTGACTTCGTCGGCGACTTCGTTGGTGATCTCGTCGGTGATGACGTCGTGAGCCGCGGGCTCCTCGACAGGCGCGGCGGCGTCGGCGTCGTCGGCCCAGTCGTCGCCCATCACACGCCGTTCCATGCGCTCAAGCGCGGCCGCGATGCGCGCCGCGTCTGCCGCGGCGGCCTGGTCCTCGGCGCTGCCCTCGGGCTCCTCCCCTTCGAACGCGTCCCAGCGAAGCTCGAGGTCCTCCTTGGCGAGCTCGACGTCTTCTTCCTCGTCGTCGATCTCGAGGCCGGACGCGCGAGCGTGCGCGCGGGCGCGCATGTCCACGTCCTCTTCGTCTTCGTCCTCGACGTCGTCGCCGTCCGGGACGAACTCGTCCCAGGCCAGCTCGGAGTCGTCTGCGACCTCTGTCGTCATGGCTGCCCCCTCACGGTGTCGTCACTTCACGATGGTCAGTTCACGGTGTCGTCATTTCACGAGTGGTCATTTCACGTCGCGGTGAACTCGAAATCGGCGGTCGTACAGTCGGCCGGGAGGGCGGCCACAACGAGGTACTGGTCGGTGGTCCCGCTCACCGCCCAGACGTTCAAGTCCGGCTCGTGCGTCAAACAGCTCACGGTGGGGTCCTGAGTCTGGAAGCCGGTCAGCTGTCCCACCGGGCTCGACCCGCTCACCGCAGGCGGCGTGCCGGTCACCTTGGTGAGCGTGACCGTGGACCCCTTCCACTGCCCGCTGGAGGCCGGGGGCAGCGTCGTCGTCGTCGTCGTGCTCGACGTCGATGTGGTCGTGCTCGACGTCGGTGTCGTCGTGGTCGTCGTGCTGGCCGGCACCGAGGTCGAGGTCTGGTCGGTCGGAGCCGACGAGTTCGTCGGGGACGGTGTGGGCGAGCTCGGCGACGCTGACGCCGGTGGCGAGGTGGACGTCGCCGGTGGACCGGCGGGACCGTCCTTGACGGCCGGCGCGAACCCGAGCAGGGCCGCGAGGTCCGCCGGCGCGTTGCCGTCCATGCCGAGCGTCCAGATGCCGACGCCGGCCAGGCCGTTCGCCTGCGCCAGCTGCGCGGTGTCGTAGAGCGACGTCGGGTCCTCGAAGAAGGTCTCGTGCCACTGGTTGCCCACCTGGTAGGAGGTCCAGCCCGAGTCGGTCACCGGGTCCCAGTACTGGGGATGGCCGCTGGCGTCGATGTCGCCCAGCGACACGTCGCTGGCCGGCCCTGTCGCCGTGGCGTTCAACGTGCCGTCGGTCGTCGGCCAGTCGATGCCGAAGAACGGCACACCGAGGATCACCTTGGAGGGCGGCACCACCGCGTCGTACTCGTCCACCGCGGTCTGGTCGGAGAACATCCCGCTCGTCAGCGGCGAGGAGGGGCCCTGCGTCGCACTCAGGTTCGGGTTGTATTCCATGACGAAGAACGCATCGACCGCGCCCGCCAGCGCCGGGATGTCGAACCAGCCGTTGGTCCCCGAGGCCGAGCTCGAGTAGGTGTCCATGGTCACCTGGTAGTGCGGGTTGACGGTGTGCATCACCCAGGAGACCGTCTCGACGAGACGGGTCAGACCCGCGTTGTCGGCGGAGCCTTGGCCCTCGAGGTCGAGGTTCACCCCGTCGAGGTTCTTGGCCTCGACGGCGGCGACGATGGCGCCGGCGAGCGTGGTGGCCGCGGTCGGCGAAGAGGTGAGCGCATCGAGCTGGCTCTGGTCGAAGTTGTTGACGGTCAGCACCACGCGGTCGCCCGCCGCGTGCGCCTGCGTCACCAAGTTGGCGAGCGCCTGGCTCTCGTACCCCGTCCACCCCGAGCCCGACTCGTTGAGCGTCCCGTCGGGGTCCACGCCGACGGCGAAGTAGGCGAGCGTCGAGATCCCCGCCAGGTTGAACCCGCCGGCTTGGGCCAGCGTCCAGTAGGGCGCGAAGCCGAACACCTCGTGCGGCTTGAGCGGTGGCGCGGTCGCCAGGCTCGGCGGCGCGGGTGCCGGCGGCGCCGTAGCGGGAGCGAGCAGGACCGCCTTGCCCGCGGCTTCGAGCGAGGCCAGATCGAGGCCGCCGGCGTTGGCCGGGTTGGTGACGGTGTCCGCGCTGCGCGCCACGCCGTACACGCGCGCCGACGGACCGCCCGCCGTCATCAGCGCGGCGATCACCACCGCGATGAGAAGGGGGATTGCACCGTGGTGGCGCACGAACGTGCGCAGCGGCCCGACCCGGGCCGGGCGCGCCGAGGCGCGGACATCGAGGCGGAGCCCGGAGCCGGGCTCGTCGGCCCCCCGGCCGGGCGTTGGCTTCACGTTCAAATATCGGCCCGGACCAGGGGAAAGTTGAGCCTTCTCCCTGTGCGGAGGAGGTGGGATTTGAACCCACGGTTGGTTGCCCAACACACGATTTCCAGTCGTGCCGATTCGGCCGCTCTCGCACTCCTCCCGAAATGCAGCCTGGTCAGGCTAACGGCCCTGGCAGGTGCGGTTCTGCCGACCGACCCCAAACTCCCGACAGGGCCGGCGCCTCGCCGCCCCAGCGCAGAACCGTCACCTTCGTGTTACTCAATTGTCGCTTTGAGTTCACCTTTGTGTAACCTGGAATTTGGCGAAAGGAGGGCCATGAAGGACTCGACGAACATCTCGCAGCGGCCGGGGACACCGAGGAGCGAGGCCGGCGACCTCTCCGCTCCGCACAACTCGCACCGCGCGCTGGTCGTCACGGACCGGTCGGGGACCGCCGCCCACGCCGACGCCGCCCGCGCCGCCTTCGCCCTCGGCCGCGACTGGACCGTCACCTTCGGCGCCGACGTCTGTGCGATGGAAGTCTCCGAACACCACGACCGGCACCAGCCACGGGTGCACCACGACGCGGCCGGCGACCACGGCCCGGCGGGCGCCGACGCGACACGGGCGCGTCGCGTCGAGGTGCACGGGTGGACGCTGGGTGCGCGCACCCGGCGGCTGGCGTCTGCGATCACGGCAGCGGCGGAACGCTGCGGCGCCGACGTCATCGTGCTCGGCATGGACCGACGCCGCATGGCGAGGCGTCACCTCATCCCCAGCCTGCGCGACCAGCTGACCAGCGCGACCGCGCTCCCCGTTCTCGTCGCGCCCTCGACGGCGCCGGTGGCCGACGACACCGCTGCGGCGTCCGGTGCAGACGCGCCCGCGGGCGCGCCGGCTCGGACCGGGCCGGCCGAACACGTCGAGGGTTACGCGCGTGTTTAGGACGGTCGTCGTCGGCGCCACCGATTCGGAAGGGTCGGCCCGGGCCTTCGAGCGCGCCCTCGATGTGGTCCGCTCCTCCGGCGGCACCCTGCACATCGTCACGGCGTTGGGCCGCAAGGAGGAGCCGGCGCCCTACCTCCCCGCTGAGTTCCGCTACACCGAGGCGGGCGCCGGCGCTACCGACTGGCTGCTCAGCCAGCTGCGCACCCGGGCCGCCGAGGACCACGTCAAGGTGGAGACACACCCGGTGCTGGCCGGCGCCGGCGAGGCCATCGTCCGGGTCGCCACCGAGGCGCAGGCCGACCTCGTCATCGTCGGGTCGTCGAGCGCGCACGGCCACCGCCAGCTGGGCGAGGTGCCCAAATCGGTCATGGACGCCGCGCCCTGCCCCGTCCTCGTCGTCTGAAGACCTCTCGACCCTGTCCACCTCGACCCGGTCCGCGTCGAGGTGGTCCGCGTCGACCCGGTCCGCGTCGACCCAGTCCATCTCTCCCGGGCCACTAGCCTGGGTTTCCTCGTCGCCCGGTGTTGGGTGCGGTGGCCGGGTCCTACGCAACGGCCGCTCGTGAATCGAGTCAGGGCCGGAAGGCAGCAGCTCTCAGCGGGTCTGGTCGGGTGCCGTAGTCAACCTGGCTGCCGCACCGAGCACCGGGCGAGCCTGGTCGTGCTGTCGGCGCGCATGGGTAGGCTCGACCGACATGGCCGACGCCCCCTTTGTTTCGCTCTATCGCCGTTTCCGGCCCGGGCGATTCGACGAGATACGCGGCCAGGACCACGTGGTGCGCGCGCTCCGCAGCGCGGTGCGCGACGACCGCGTGTCGCACGCCTACCTCTTCAGCGGGCCGCGCGGCACCGGCAAGACGTCGTCGGCGCGCATCTTGGCCAAGGCGCTCAACTGCGAGGCGCCGGTCGACGGTGAGCCCTGCGGCGTATGCACCTCGTGCGTCGAGATCACCCAGGGCAACTCGCTCAACGTCCACGAGCTCGATGCGGCCTCCAACAACGGCGTCGACGCCATGCGCGACCTGGTCGTCCACGCCGGTCTCGGGACGCCGGGGCGTTGGAAGGTCTACATCGTCGACGAGGTCCACATGCTCTCGACGGCGGCGGCCAACGCGCTGCTCAAGACGCTCGAAGAGCCACCGAGCCACGTCGTCTTCGTGCTGGCCACGACCGACCCCCAGAAGGTGCCGCCGACCATCCGCAGCCGCACCCAACACCTCGAGTTCCGCCTCCTCGGGTCCGAGACCCTGCACGGCCTCCTCGAGTCGGTCAACGCCGAGGCGGGCCTCCACCTCGACGCTGGGGCGCTGGAGGTGGCGGTGCGCCGTGGTCGCGGCTCGGCCCGCGACGCCCTGTCCGCCCTGGACCAGGTGGTGGCGTCGGGCTCGGCCGACGCAGCCCGCCCCGAACTGGCCCAGCTGCTCGATGCGCTGGCCGACGGCGACGTCAGCACCAGCCTCGTCGCGCTGAGCGCGCTGCTGGCCGGCGGCTGGGGCCCCCAGCAGCTGGCGACCGAGCTCATCGACGACCTGCGCCAGGTTTTCCTCGCCGCACTCGCCCCCGAGCTGTGCGCGGTGTCGGCGGAGTCGCGCGAGCGCTTCCGCGCGCTCGCCGAGGCGATGGGGCTGCCCCGGGTCGTTCGCAGCATGGAGATCCTCGGCCACGCGCTGGTCGACATGCGCGAGGCACCCGACGCGCAGGTGGTGCTCGAGATCGCGGCCGTGCGCGCGGTGCGACCCGATCTCGACTCGGGCATGGAGGCGCTCTCCGAACGCGTGAGCGTGTTGGAGCGCTCGCTGACCGGCGCCCCCGCCTTCCCCCGGCCCGGAGCCGCCCCACCTGCATCGAGCGCGCCGCCGGCCGCCCGTTCGGTTCCAGAACCCGCCGAACGCGTCGAGCCGGCCGGGCGCGCCGCACCAGCGCAGCCGCCGTCCACTGAGGCCGGGTCCGTCGCGACCAGGCCGTCACTCGGTGCCATCAAGCGCTCCAAGGCGGCTGCGGCCGAGGCCGCCGCCCCGGTGCCGCCCCAATCCGACGCGGCGGCCGACGCCGGTCCCGCCGCAGACGAGCCTGCGCTCCCCGCCGGTCCCGCCGCGGCACCGGTTCGGGCGGGCGCCGCGACAGCAGTGGACCGCGACAGCCTGACCGAGGCGTGGGGCGACGGCATCCTCCAGTCGCTCCCGGCGCGGGCGAAGGCCCGCTTCGCCAGCGGCCACTTCGTGGCGGTCGACGACCAAGGTGCTCACTTCGCGCTGCCCAACGCGGCCCACCGCGACCAGTGCGCCGAGCAGCTGCCGCTGGTCGAGGCCGCGCTGACCCAGCACTTCGGCACGCCGGTCACGCTCGTGCTCGACATCGACGAGAGCACGGCGCCGCCCGGGCGCGCCCCGGAGCCGGCCGGCGTCGCGGCCGTGGGCGCGTCGGGACGCGGGGGCCGCCGCAGCGCCACGGCACAGGCGCCCGCGCCGTCGGAGGGGCCTGCGCCCGACGACTTCGACGAGGTCGACCCCGCCGAGTTCGAGGGAGTCGCGGGCGACACCGATCAGGCCTCCGAGGCCGAAGCGCGCCTCTTGGAGGCCTTCCCGGGTGCGAGCGAGGTCCTCGGCTAGATGTACACCGGTCCCCTCCGCTCTCTCATCGACGAGCTCGGCCGCCTCCCCGGCATCGGCCCCAAGTCGGCCCAACGCATCGCCTTCCACATCTTGAAGGTGCCGAGCGAGGACGCCCTCCGGCTGGCCGACGCCATCGTGGTGGTGAAGGAGCGCACGACGCTGTGTGAGATCTGCTTCAACGTGGCCGAGGGCGGCGCGTTGTGCGCGGTCTGCAACGACGACAGGCGCGACCCCGAGGTGCTGTGCGTGGTCGAGGACCCTCGGGACATCGTCGCCGTGGAGCGCACCGGCTTCAAGGGCCGCTATCACGTGCTGGGCGGCGCGCTGAGCCCGCTCGACGGCATCGGCCGCGAGCAGCTGCGCATCGGTGAGCTGCTCGACCGGGTGAAACAGGGCGCGATCCGCGAGGCGATCGTCTGCACCAACCCGACCATCGAGGGCGAGGCGACCGCGATGCAGGTGGCCAAGGAGCTGGGGCCCTACGGGGTCACGGTCTCTCGTCTGGCCAGCGGGCTGCCCGTCGGCGGCGACCTCGAATACGCCGACGAGCTCACCCTCGGGCGCGCCCTCGAGGGCCGCCGCCCCCTGGAGGTCTGAGGCCCGGCGGCGGTCTCGTAGAATTGCGGGATGCGGATCGCCATCGTCGGAGCAACAGGGCAGGTGGGCGTCGTGTTGCGCGCCATCCTGGCCGAGCGCCGGTTCCCGGTGGAGTCCATGCGGTATCTCGCCTCGGCGCGCTCGGCCGGCACGACGCTGCCGTGGGCCGACGGCGAAGTCGTGGTGGAGGACGCCGAGACGGCGGACCTGTCGGGCATCGACCTCGCGCTGTGCTCGGCCCCCGCCGCGGTCTCGCGCCAGCTGGCGCCGCGTCTCGCCGCGGCCGGTGCGACGGTCATCGACAACTCGTCGGCCTGGCGTCTCGACCCCGACGTCCCGCTCGTCGTCCCCGAGGCCAACGCGGAGGCGCTGCGCAACATCCCCAAGGGGATCGTGGCCAACCCGAACTGCACCACCATGGTGGTGATCCCGGTCCTCAAGCCGCTGCACGACGAGGCGGGCCTGCGCCGCGTCGTCGTCTCGACGTACCAGGCCGTCTCCGGCAGCGGCGTCGACGCGGTGCGCGAGCTGGCCGAGCAGCTGGCCAAGACGGTCGACCGTGCGGCCGACCTCACCTTTGACGGGGGCGCCGTCGACTTCCCCCGCGCGAGGTGTACCCGGTTCCCATCGCGCACAACGTGATCCCGCTGCAGTTCAAGATCGTCGACGACGGCTCACTCGAGACCGACGAGGAGCAGAAGTACACCAACGAGACCCGCAAGATCCTCGGCATCCCCGAGCTCGCGTTGACCGCGACCTGCGTCCGCGTCCCGGTCTTCACGGGCCACTCCTCGTCGCTCATGTGCGAGTTCGACCGTCCCCTCAGCCCCGAGCGCGCGACCGAGGTGCTCCACACGGCGCCGGGTGTCGAGCTGGCCGAGATCCCGACACCGCTGATGGCCGCCGGCCGCGATGTCTCCTACGTCGGCCGCATCCGGCGGGCCCAGGGTGCGCCCAACGCGCTCGCCCTCTTCGTCTCGGGCGACAACCTGCGCAAGGGCGCCGCCCTCAACGTGGTGCAGATCGCCGAGGAACTCGTCGCCCTGCGCAGCTGAGGCAGCGCAGGCCGGGGTTCAGTCGGGGCCGGCCGGGGTTCAGTCGGGGCCGGCCGAGGTTCAGTCGGGGCCGGCCGAAACGGGCTCGGGCCCGCCCACCACCAACGTGGCCAGGCGACGGGCCAGATTGACGGCATGGTCCCCGAAGCGCTCGTAGAAGCGCGCCACCATCGCCAGCTCGATCGCCACCGGCAGCGACATGGTGCCGGCCACCAGCTCTGCGGTGAGGCTGACGTGGAGGTCGTCCAGCTCGTCGTCGAGGTCGTCGATGGACGTCGCCGCATCGACCGCACGCTCGGCGAAGGCGTCGGCCGTCTCGCGCCAGATGGTGGTGGCCACCTCGCCCATGCGCTCGACCAGGCCACGGCTGCGCGCCGACATCTCGGCGCCCAGCCCGCGCGCGCAGCGCGGCGGGCGATGTGCTCGGCGAGGTCGCCGTTGCGCTCGAGGTCGGGGAGCATGCGCAGGATCGCCACGTACTCGCGCCGCTCGTCCACCGTCGTCTCGCCGTAGACCAACTGCTGCTGCACCGTCGTCAAGATCTGGCCGATGAGCCCGTCGACGAGCTCGTCGCGCTTGACGAGCTCCTTCGCCACCTCACGGTCACCCGCGAGCAACGCGTGCGTCGCGCCCACGATGGCCTCTCCCACGAGACCGAACACCTGCGCGAAGAGACGGTCGATCTCGTGGGGTTCGGGCATCGTGCGGGGCCAGAGCGGTTGGTCGATCGCGAGCGGCCGGACCTGGTCCTGGAGATCGTCGTCGTCGACGTGGCGGACCGACGTGCTCTTCGTTGTGCCACCGAGCTTGAACGCCATGGGAGGGACGCTACCGGTTCTATTGCCCGCTTGACGACCCCCCAATTCGCGTTGCCCCAGTTCGCTGCCCAGTTTGTTGCCCGATTCTTTGCCCAATTCGTTGCCCCGTTCGTTGCAACGACGGATCGACCGCAGGCCGCGCCCTATCCCCGACCCTGTCACAGCGCACCGTTACCTTGGTCCGATGGTGATCGGCGTGGTCATCGGGGTCGTTGCGGGTTTGGCAATCGGCGTCGCGTGGCATCTGTGGCGATGCGCGCGTGAGCAGGGCGCGCGTCGTCTGGCGGAGTCTCGGTTGGTCGACGCGCGCTCAGCGATGGCGGACCAAGCCGCGCTGCTCAAGGCCGCAACCGACGCGGCCGCGGCGGCCGAGACCGCACGCGCAGTCGCCGTCTGCGAGCTCGACCAGCTCAAGACGTTCGAGCACGAGGCCGCGCTGCGCGCCGAGGAGGACCGCAGCCGGCTTGTCGGAACCTTCGCCGAGCTGTCGGCCGAAGCGCTCGCCAAGAACAACGAGCACTTCTTGACGCTGGCGGACACCCGTCTCAACGAGGCGCGGACGGCAGCCCAGGGCGACCTGGCCCGACGCCACGAGGCCATCGAAGAGCTGCTGAACCCGCTCAGCGAAACGCTGGCCCGCTACGAGCGCGGCCTCCAGTCGATGGAGCTCGAGCGCAAGGGCGCCTACGCCACGCTCAACGAGCGCGTCGCCGCGTTGCACGCGGGGCACGAACAGCTGCAAAAGGAGACCCGGAACCTGGTGACGGCACTGCGGTCGCCCCAGACACGCGGTCGCTGGGGGGAGATGACGCTGCGGAACACGGTCCAGGCGGCCGGCATGGTCGAGCACTGCGACTTCGAGGAGCAGCCGTCTACCCCGACCGAGGACGGCACCGTCCGTCCCGACATGGTCGTGCACCTGCCGGGCGGGGGACAGGTCGTCGTCGACGCCAAGGTGCCCCTCGAGGCGTTCCTCCAGCTCATCGAGGCCGAGGACGAGGCGGCCCGCAAGACGTTCCTCGACAAGCACGCCCGCCAGCTCCGCACGCACGTCGAGCAGTTGGCGAAGAAGGAGTACTGGACCCACGTCGAGCGATCACCCGAGTTCGTGATCGCCTTCATTCCGGGTGAGTCGCTCCTCGCAGCCGCCTGCGAGGCCGACCCCGGGCTCTTGGACTACGCGCTCTCCAAGCGCATCGTGCTGACCACGCCCAACACGCTCGTCGCCGCGCTGCGAACGATCGCGCTGTCGTGGCAGCAGGAGCGCCTGGCCGACAGCGCGCGGCAGGTCCAGCAGCTCGGCGCCGAGCTCTACGAGCGGTTGCGCTCCATGACGGGCCACATGCAGGCCTTGCAACGCAGCCTCACCTCGAGCGTCGACGCCTACAACAAGGCCATCGGCTCGTTCGAGTCGCGCGTCCTCGTCACGGCCCGGAAGTTCCCCGGCCTCGGCGTGGTCGGGACCGAGTCACCACAGATCACCGAGCTCTCGCCGATCGAGGCGGCGCCGCGCCACCTGCAGGCGGTCGAGCTCTTCGACGAGGTCGACGAGGGCGACGAGTCCGAGCCGACCATCATGATGCTGCCCGACGACGGCGCCAGCACCGGCCACCCGGCCTGACGCCCACCACGGCGGCGCCGGAACACCGCCGACGTACTCTGCCGGGGTGCTGCACGCCCACCGCTCCGATCGCGCCGACACCCTCGTCGCGAGGCTGGCCGAGCTGGTGGCGGTGCCCCTCGACAACCCGATGGTGCCCGAGGTCGTGTCGGTGCCGACGCAAGGGATCGAACGCTGGCTCACGCAACGGCTGTCGGGTCACCTCGGGGCGCGTCCCGGCGCGCACGACGGGGTGTGCGCCAACGTCCGTTTCCCATTTCCCGGGGCGCTGATCTCGGGCGCCCTGGCAGTGGCCTCGGGCGCGGATCCGAAGGCGGATCCCTGGTTGCCCGAACGTGCGGTCTGGCCGCTCATGGACGTGGTGGCCGAGCATTTCGACGAGCCGTGGCTGTCTCCTTTGGCCCAGCACATCCGCAACTCGGAAACGGTGGAGGGGTCGAAGCGCTTCTCGAGCATCCGGCACGTGGCGGACCTCTTTGACCGCTACGGCGTCCACCGTCCTGACATGCTCCAGCGCTGGGCCGCGGGGGAAGGCGACGAGCCCGAGGCCGCCTGGCAGGTCCGGCTCTGGCTCCTGTTGCGCGACCGCATCGGGTCGCCGAGTCCAGCCGAGCGGCTGGTCGAGTCGTGCCAGCGCCTGCGGGACGAACCCGCGCTCCTCGACCTGCCCGCGCGCCTCTCCTTGTTCGGGCTCACGCGGCTCGCGTCGAGCTACCTCGACGTCCTCGAGGCCGTGGCCTCGGAGCGCGAGGTGCATCTCTTCTTGTTGCACCCCTCGCCGGTGCTCTGGGACCGCCTCGCCGCGACCGTCGGCCCGTCGTCGCGCTTCGTGACCCGGGCGGCCGACCCGACGGCGGGTGCGGCGCGCAACCCACTGCTCTCTTCTTGGGGGCGCGACGCCAGGGAGATGCAGCTGGTGCTGGGCGCGGCCTTGCCCCACGGCGACGACGAGGCGACGCCGGACGCCCCGGAGGCCTCGACACTGCTGCAGCGGATCCAAGACGACGTCCGTTTCGACCGCGCGCCCGCCGGCGCCGGGAGCGGAGGATCCGACGACGCCCGCCTGCTGCTCGAGGCCGACGACGACAGCATCCGCGTGCACTCGTGCCACGGCCGCGGCCGGCAGGTCGAAGTGTTGCGCGACGCGATCTTGCACCTCCTCGTTGCGGACCCGACACTCGAGCCGCGCGACATCATCGTGATGTGCCCCGACATAGAGAACTTCGCACCGCTGATCCAGGCGACGTTCGGGAGTCACGACCGCAACGACGGCGAACCCATTGACCCCTCGCGCGCGCTCGAGATCCGCCTGGCCGACCGGTCGCTGCGCCAGACCAATCCGGTCATGGGCGTCCTCGCCGAGGTGCTCGAGCTCACGACGTCGAGGATGACGGCGAGCGAGGTGCTCGACCTGGCGGGACGAGAGCCGGTCCGCCGGCGGTTCGGCTTCGACGACGACGACCTGTTCCGTCTGGAGGAGTGGGTCAGCGGCGCGTTCGTGCGGTGGGGCTTCGACGCGGCGCACCGGACCTCCTTCGGGCTGGCCGACATCGGATCGAACACGTGGCAGGCGGGACTCGACCGGATCCTTCTGGGCGTGGCCATGGCCGAGGAGGACCATCGGCTCTTCGCCGGGGTCCTTCCCCTCGACGACGTCGACAGCGGCGACCTCGACCTGGCCGGTCGCGTGGCCGAGTTCGTGGATCGCCTCCGCACTGCGCTCGACGACCTCGCCGGGACCCGCACCATCAACGCCTGGGCCGAGACCCTGGCGCGCCTCACCGACGCGTTGACCGTGACGACGACCGCTGACGCCTGGCAGCGGTCGCAGCTGGCCGTGCTCTTGGAGGAGCTGGTCGGCGAGGCCAGCGCGGGCGCAACGGTCAGCTCGGTCGAGCTCAGCTGCGACGACGTGCGTTCGATGTTGGCCGACCGCCTGCGGGGACGTCCGACGCGTGCGAACTTCTGCACGGGTCACCTCACCGTGTGCACCCTCGTGCCGATGCGGTCGATTCCCCACCGTGTGGTGTGCCTGCTCGGGTTGGACGACGGCCGCTTCCCGCGCCACATCGAGCGCGACGGCGACGACCTGACCGCTCGTGCCCCGCGCGTAGGCGACCGCGATGCGCGCAGCGAAGATCGCCAGCTGCTCCTCGACGGCCTGCTCGCGGCGCGCGACCACCTCGTGATCACCTACTCGGGCCGCGACGAGCGCTCCAACCTGTCGCGTCCGCCCGCGGTACCGGTGGGCGAGCTGCTCGACGTCATCGATCACACGGTGCGTAGGCGCGAAGGGCGCGCCCGCGACGCCGTCGTGGTGGAACATCCGCTCCAACCCTTCGATCGTCGAAATTTCGTACCGGGCGAGCTCATGCCGGGCACGCCGTGGAGCTTCGACGCGCTGCACCTGGCTGGCGCGCAGGCGGCGTTGACCCCGCGACACGGGGCGCCGGCGTTCCTGGCTGACCCGCTCGAGCCCCCCGGCGCGGCGGCCATCGGTCTCGATCAGGTCGAGCGGTTCCTGCGCCACCCTGCGCGCGCGTTCTTGCGCGAGCGACTCGGCATCTCGCTCCGCGACAGGACCAGGGACTCCGACGACGCGATCCCCGTCGAACTCGACGGGCTTGAGCGTTGGCAGGTCGCGGACCGTGTGCTGCAGGCCCAGCTCGCCGGAGCCAGCCAGGCATCGTGCCTCGAGGCTGAGCTGGCGCGTGGCGCCCTGCCGCCGGGGAAGCTGGCCGACGTCGTCGTCGACGAGCTCACCGAGGCGCTGGACGAGCTGGTGGTCGCCGGGCAGAGCGCGGTCGATCCGGTCTCGCTCGAGTTCCAGCTCGATGTGGGTGATCGGCTGGCGCTCGCCGGCACGGTCGCCGGACTGCGAGGCGACGTCGTGCACTCCGTGACCTACTCGAGGCTCGGTCCGGCGGCTCGCCTGCTGGCGTGGGTGCGCCTGCTCGCGCTGACGGCGGCCTTCCCGGATCGCCCTTTCGAGACCTGCACCATCGGCCGGGGGCGTACTCCCCGCTTCGCCATATCGGTGGCGCGTGTCGGCCCGCTCGGGCCTGACGAGGCCAGCCGGCGGGCGACCGCCGAGCGCCACCTGGCTGCGCTGGTGGACCTCTTCGAGCGCGGCATGCGGGCGCCGCTCCCGCTCTACATCAAGACGTCGGCCGCCTGGGCCGAGGCCGTGGCCGCCGGCAGGGATCCTGCGGCCAGCGCGGTGCGGGCCTGGACGTCGGCCTACGAGCGGGACAACGAGGACAAGGATCCCGAGCACGTCCTCGTCCTCGGCACAGCGCTGGCCTTCGACGCGATGGTGGTGCGTTCGGGCCACCCCGACCCCGACGAGCGAGGCTGGGAGCCCTCGGAGGACTCGCGGTTTGGCGCATACGCGCGCCGCCTCTGGGACGGCCTGCTGGCGCACGAGCACATGGTGGACAGATGACGGGGCCGAGCTCGCCCGGCCCGCCCTCGTTCGACGTGTGCGGGGACCTCCCGACCGGCATGACGCTGCTGCAGGCCAGCGCGGGGACCGGCAAGACCTTCACCATCGCAGCACTGACCACGCGCTACGTGGCCGAGGGCATCCTGCCGATCGAGCGGCTGCTCGTCATCACCTTCACGCGCATGGCGACGGGCGAACTGCGCGAACGCGTGCGGGAGCGGCTGGTGCGCACCTACGACGGCCTGGTGGACGTGCTCGGGGCCGAGCGCGGGCATGAAGACGACGAGTTGGTGCGGCTCCTGGCGGACGCGCCGGCAGAGGAAGTGGCAGTTCGGCGCGACCGGTTGGGCAAGGCCATCGCCAACTTCGACGCGGCGACCATCGAGACGACCCACGGGTTCTGCCTCCAGGTCCTCTACGGGCTTGGTACCGCCGGGGACGTGGACCGGGAGGTGACACTCGTCGAGGACGTGAACGACCTCATGGAAGAGGTCGTCGACGATCTCTTCCTGCGCAAGTTCGCCACCCGGACCAACTCGCTCAAGTTCACCCGGGCCGAGGCGATGCAGATCGCACGGCACGCGCTCGATCACCCCGACGCGGAGTTGGTGCCGCCCCTGTCCCAACAGCAGGACACGCCGTCGCTGCGGCGGCGCTTCGCCCAGGCCGCACGCGACGACATGAAGACGCGCAAGCGCACGCGCAAGATCCTGACCTACGACGACGTGTTGCTCCGCCTGCGCCACACCCTGGCCGACCCCGAACGCGGCCCGGCCGCCTGCGCACGGCTGCGGGAGCGCTTCGACGTGGTCCTGGTCGACGAGTTCCAGGACACCGACCCCGTGCAGTGGGAGATCATGGCGCGCGCCTTCGGCGAGGGGTCCTCGACGACCCTGGTCCTCATCGGCGACCCCAAGCAGGCGATTTACGCGTTCCGCGGCGCGGACGTCCACGCCTACCTGCTGGCCCATCAGGCGGTGCAGTCGGAATGGACGCTCGACGTCAACTGGCGCAGCGACCAGGCGCTCCTCGGGGCCTACGACGCGCTCTTTGGCGACGCGCATCTCGGCTACGCCGACATCGCCTATCGCCCCATCCGCGCCGCCGAGGCCAATCAGCGGTCGCGCCTTGTCGGTGCGCCCGAGCCGACTCCCTTGCGGCTGCGGATCGTGCACGCGGCAGACGGCCTCGTCCCGCTCACGCCCAAGCAAGGCTTGGTGAGCAAAGCCGAGGCCCGGAACGTGATAGCCACCGACCTCGCGGCCGACGTCGTCGCGTTCCTCTCCGCGCGGCCGAAACTCATTGTGCGCGGGCGCGACGGGCGCGAGCTCGAGCACGTCGACGTGCACCCGGGCCACATCGCAGTGCTCGTGCGGCTCAACTCGCACGCTGCGCTCGTCCGGGACGCGCTCCATGCCGTCAGCGTCCCCGCAGTGATCGGTGGGTCCGGGTCGGTGTTCGCCACGGATCCGGCCAAGGAGTGGCTGCGTCTCCTCGAGGCCCTGGAGCGGCCAACCGCACGCGACCGGGCCGCGCTGGTCGCGTTGACCTGCTTCGTCGGCTGGACGGCACACGAGGTGGCGACGGCAGCGGAGGAGTCGTGGGAGGGCCTGCACTGGTCCCTGCACCGCTGGGCGGCGCTGCTACACGACCAGGGGATCGCCGCGCTGTTCGAGAGAGTGAGCAGCTCACAGGCGGTGCCCCGGCGCGTCCTCACCCGTGCGTCAGGCGAGCGCTTCATGACGGACCTGCGCCACGTGGCCCAGCTCCTCCACGAGGCCGGCGTGTCGGAGGGGTTGGGCCCGACCGCTCTCGCCACGTGGCTGGGCCGGCGCATCCACGACGTCGAGCGCGACGGGGAGAGCGAGGAACGGGCCCGCCGCCTCGAATCCGATGCCGACGCCGTCCAGGTGATCACCATCCACCGCAGCAAGGGTCTCGAGTTTCCGATCGTCTATTGCCCCTTTGCATGGGATGGCTACGCCAAGCCTCGCGACGTCCCGATGTTCCACGACCCCACCAACGCCAACAAGCGCACCATCGACGTGGGGCATCAGGGGAACGACTTCGCGCGGCACCAGAAGATGGAGATCGAGGAGGGACGAGGCGAGGACCTGCGCCTCTTGTACGTCGCGCTGACGCGGGCCCGGCACCAGGCGGTGCTCTGGTGGGCCGGCGCCTCCGACAGCCAACACTCACCCCTGGCGCGCTTGCTCTTCGACCGCGATGCCAGCGGCCTCGTCCCGCCCTACGGTGCGGCAGCACGCAGCGACGCGGCCGTCGAGGCCGCCGGGCGCGCGCTCGGGCCGCGCGTGGCGGTGGAGCGGGTCGCTCCACCTTCGTCCGCACAGTGGCATCCGCAGGCCGAACCGGCTCCTGAGCTCGAGGCGGCGCACTTTGCCCGGCCCCTCGACGCCGAATGGCGACGCGCGTCGTATTCGAGCATCACGCGCGCGGCGCACGAACAACCCGCGATCGGGAGCGAGCCCGAACCCGGGCTCGCGCTGACCTCCGACGAAGTGGACGTCCCGCAGCAGGCCCGGCCCGGAGCGGGGGCGGGGGACGACGCCGCCGACCCGACGCAGTCGATCGACCTCGGACTCTCCGCCATGCCAGGCGGCGCCCTGGTCGGCACGGTCGTGCACAGCGTCTTCGAGCGAACGGACTTCGACGCGCCCGACCTGGCTGCCTCGGTCCGCGAGGCGCTCACCCGCGAGATGACATGGCACAACGTGGACGTGGGGAGCACCGATGCGGTGGTCAACGGCCTCTGCGCTGCCATCGAGTCGCCACTCGGTCCCCTGGTCGACGGGGTTGCGTTGCGCGACGTGGCACGCAAGGACAGGATCGACGAGCTCGGCTTCGAGATCCCGCTCGCAGGGGGCGACGAGCCGACGACCACCCTGCGCGTGGCGGACCTGGCCGATCTCCTCGAGACACATCTGCCGGCGGAGGACCCGGTGGCCCGCTACGCGGCGCGACTGCGTGAGCCGGCGCTCGACGGGGTCCTGCGCGGCTACCTGACCGGCAGCCTGGACCTCGTGATCCGCCTGCGTGACGGCCGCTTCGTCCTCGCCGACTACAAGACAAACCGTCTCGGCGACCGCGACACCACCCTCACGGCGTGGCACTACCGGCCCGAGGCCCTCCAGGCCGAGATGGAGGCGGCGCACTACCCGCTCCAGGCCGTCCTCTACGCGGTCGCGCTGCACCGCTACCTGCGTTGGCGGCTGCCGGGCTACCAGCCAGACCGGCACCTGGGCGGGGTGCTCTATCTCTTCGTCCGCGGCATGAGCGCGGCGGAGCCGACGCTCACCGATGGCGAGCCGTGCGGGGTGTGGTCCTGGCGTCCGCCGCCAGAGCTGGTCGAGGCACTGAGCGACTACTTCGACGGCGGCGGCGCGTGACGACCCTCGAGCGCGTCGACGCCTTCGACGCCACCCTCGCCCTCGGCGCGTCGGGCCCAGTGCTCGAGTTCAACCGCGCCGGGATCCTCTCGCCCTCCGACGTCCACGTCGCCCTCCGGCTGGCCCGGCTCGGCGACAGCGTGGACGACGCGGTCCGCCTCGGCGCCGCCTTCGCCGCCCGTGCCCCGCGGCTCGGCCACGTCTGCGTCGACCTCTCCACGATCCGCGAGACGGCGAGCAGCGATGTCGACACCCCCGCCGACCTCGCGGTGCTCCCGTGGCCCGACCCGGCGACGTGGACCGAGCGACTCTCCCAGAGCGCACTGGTCGGTGACGACGGCCCACTGCAGCTGGCGGGGACGACCTTGTACCTCGACCGGCTGTGGCGGGACGAGCGCCAGGTGGCACGGGACCTCGCGAAACGTGCCTCGGAGCCGATCCACGTCGCCCCCACCCCCCTCGCCGCCGGCCTGGCGCGCCTCTTCGACCAGAGCGACGACGACCCGGACCTGCAGCGTCTGGCGGCCGCGGCCGCCGTCGTCTGCCGGGTGTCGGTCGTGGCCGGCGGCCCAGGCACCGGCAAGACGCGCACGGTGGCGCGGGTCCTCGCCTTGCTCGACGAGCTGGCCGAGGCGGACGCCGTTCGCCCGCCGCGCATCGCGTTGGCGGCGCCGACGGGGAAGGCTGCGGCGCGCCTCGAGGCGGCCATGCGCGCCGGAGCCGACGACATGCCGGTGCAGGACGCGGTCAGGGCGCGGTTACGCGCCCTACGGGCGAGCACGATCCACCGGCTGCTCGGGTTCAACCCCGGGAACCGCAGCCGGTTCCGCCACAACCGTGACAACCGGCTTCCCTTCGACGTGGTCGTGGTCGACGAGACCTCCATGGTCTCGCTCTCACTCATGGCCCGTCTGGTCGAGGCGGTGCGGCCCGAGGCTCGCCTCATCCTCGTGGGCGACCCCGAACAATTGGCGTCGGTGGAGGCCGGCGCCGTCCTCGGCGACATCGTGGGACCGGCGTCACTCGGCATCTGCATGGCCGACGCCACCCGGGCCCGGCTCGCCGAGCTGACCGAGCAGGATGTGCCCGCAGCTCCCGGGCGGCGCGCGCCCATCGGGGACGGGATCGTCGTCCTGAAGAAGGTGCACCGCTACGGAGGGGCGATCGCAGCCTTCGCGGACGCCATCCACCGGGGCGACGCGGACGCGGCAATGGCCGTGCTCGAGCGCGGCGGCACCAACGTCGAGTGGGTCGCGGCCGACGCGTCCGACGAGCACGGCGCGGCCGGCGCTGTCGTCGCTCGCGGCGGCGCCCTGCGCGAGGTGCGCGCCGTCGCAGTCGAGAGCGGGCGCGCCGTGATCGAGGCCGCCCATGACGGCCGGGCCGCGGACGCCATTGACGCGCTGGGACGGTTCCGCCTGCTGTGCGCGCACCGCCGGGGTCCCGATGGCGTCGGCGCCTGGATGCGCCACGTCGAAACGTGGCTCCGGGACGAGGTGGAGGGGTTCGCGACGGGCGACGACTGGTACGTCGGGCGCCCGCTCATCGTGACCGAGAACGACTACGGATTACAGCTCTTCAACGGCGACACCGGTGTTGTCGTCGACACGGGCGGCGGGCGGCTGGCCGCCGCCTTCGAGCGCGAGGGGGGCATTGCCGAGGTGAGCCCGGCCCGGCTCGCCGCGGTCGACACCGTGTACGCGATGACGGTGCACAAGAGCCAGGGCTCCCAGTTCCACACGGTCGCCTTCTTGTTGCCGAGCGCGGACTCGCGGCTCCTCACCCGCGAGCTGCTGTACACCGCAGTGAGCCGGGCCCAGGAGCGCTTGATCCTCGTCGGCACCGAGGAGCCCATCCGGGCCGCCATCGCACGGCCGATCGCCCGGGCCTCGGGCCTGCGCCAGGCTCTTTGGGGCGAGCCCGCCTGACCGGCTGAGCGCCCCGGGCTCCTGAGCCGCGGGAGCCGGGGGGAGCAGCCTGGGCACGCGAAGCATCCTCCGGACGCCGATTTTCGGCTCGTCCGGGCTCCCGCCGGGCGACGAAAGATGAAAGTTGCCCTCTCTCACGCAAGTGTCAGGCGCCCCACAGCGTGGATTCAGTGGGCTGACCCATGATGGAAAGCTGACAGACGCGCAACAATTCTCTGACAATTGGACTCGAGGCTCTGGGGACCTCTTCGCTTCACCGGGATGACAGAAAGTTTTCCTCCGTGCCACCGGAGAGGGCAGGCAGTGCGCATTTCTCAGAAGGTTGTGCAATGCTCTCCGCCGCAATACACAATGCGCGGGAGTTCAAGCCTTTGCTCGGATTGGGGGTCAGGAGGGGGGTGGGACGTCCGTCGACATCAAGCCAAGCGTCCGATCAGCGGGCATTTGGAGTCCGACCAGGCGAAGGATGAGGATGAAGATTCTGGTTCTCGGAGGCGACGGCTACCTCGGTTGGCCCACTGCCCTGCACCTGTCGGCCCGCGGCTTCGACGTCACCGTCGTCGACAACCTCGTGCGCCGCGAGTACGACCGCGAGATGGGGGTCGACAGCCTGGTGCCCATCGCGCCGTTGCTCGATCGCGTGGCCCGCTGGGAGCAGGTGTCTGGACATGCGGTCGACGTCCGCATCGGCAACCTCACCGACGCCGCCTTCACGTACGGGGTCATCGCCGAGGTAGAGCCTGACGCCATCGTCCACTTCGGCGAGCAGCGCTCCGCGCCCTACTCCATGATCGACCGCGAGCACGCGGTCTACACCCAGGTCAACAACGTCGTGGGCAACCTGAACGTGATGTACGCCATTCAGGAGACCAACCCCGACATCCACCTCGTCAAGCTGGGGACCATGGGCGAGTACGGCTACCCCAACATCGATATCGAAGAGGGCTTCATCGAGATCACCCACAAGGGCCGCACCGACGTGATGCCCTACCCGAAGCAGCCCGGCTCCTTCTACCACCTGTCCAAGGTGCACGACAGCCACAACATCATGTTCGGCTGCCGCATCTGGGGCCTGCGCGCGACCGACCTCAACCAGGGCATCGTCTACGGACAGTCGACCGACGAGACGGATCTCGACCCGGTCCTGGCCACCCGCTTCGACTACGACGGCGTCTTCGGCACGGTGTTGAACCGCTTCTGCGTGCAGGCCGTCACCGGTCACCCGCTGACCGTCTACGGAGCGGGCGGGCAGACCCGAGGCATGCTCAACATCCGCGACACGCTGGCGTGTGTGACGCTGGCCATCGAGAACCCCGCTGAGCGCGGCGAGTTCCGGGTCTTCAACCAATTCACCGAGTCCTTCTCGGTGCTGGAGATGGCCAACATGGTCCAGAAGGTCTCGACCAAGCGCGTCGACATCGCGGAGGGTTTGGCCAACCCGCGGGTGGAGAACGAAGAGCACTACTTCCACGCGGCCAACACCAAGTTGCTGGACCTCGGCCTGGAGCCGCACCTCCTCACCGACGAGGTGATCGCGGACATCCTCGAGTTGGTGGAGCGCCACGCCGACAGGGTTGACGTGCGGGCCATCGCCCCGACGGTGCAATGGCGCTCGAGCGCCAGCACGCTCACCACGGCCGATGACGCAGGAGAATCGGACTTTCTCGCGATCTAGGCGACCACATGTCGCTGTAAGTTGCCGGGTCGATGTCGCCACGCAGGGCTCGCCGTCGCGCGCGCAGTCGATTACCGACCCGTCCGGTCTTTCTGATCGTTGCCGGCGTGATCGTGGCCGCGTTCCTCATCGGAGGCCTCACCCAGGTGTCTCGGCAGTCACAGGGCTATGACGCCACCTCGAATCGCGCCTTGGCGGCGCAGGGCGCCGTACTCGCCGACCAGTCGAACGCCACCGCGGCCCAGGTGACCAAGCTGCTGAACGACCTGTCGTCCCAGACCCGCCAGGGCCTTCAGGTCGGCCTGGACACCGCCGTGGAGCAGACGTCGGACCAGTCGGCGCAGGCAGCGCTGGCGACCGACAACACCCCGCTGGGCTCGGTCGCCAGCGAGTTCGACACGGTCTTTGCCGAGCGCTCCCAGTCGATGGTCCAGTTGCGCGCCACGGTCGACGACTACCTCGGCATGGAACCGATACCCAACGCCGGTGCGCCGCCGGACACGCCAGCACCGACCGACGCCGCTGCGCTGCTCTCCGCGGCCCAGGCCACGAACCGCATCGCGGCGGCTGGTGCAATGTTGTCGAGAGCGGACCGTTTGTATGGCTCGGTGCGCCGCTCCCTCGCCGCCGGTGTCGGTCACGGCAGGCTGCCGCCATCGGTCTGGGTCACCGATCCCCAGGTGTGGCGACTCGGGACGGTGGCGGCCCAGATCGACCTGATGGCGACGTCCCCCACGCTGGCCGCGACGCACGACGTGGTGATTCGCACCACGACGCTGGTCCCCCCGGCCCTCCCGGCGCCCCAGGGCGCGCCGGCCAACGTCTCGATCCTCAGTCCCACCCACAGCGTGAGCGTCACGGAAGTCCTGGCGAACCAGGGCTCGGTGGACGAGCCGCACGTGTCGGTCCGCTTCACCATGGCGGACCAGTCCAACGGTGCCACGGCAACCCACGTCGAGGGGACGCCACTCGCGCTCGACGCCTCGGTGACGTTGCCGCCCGTCACATTCGGCGTCAAGCCGAGCACCACCTACGTGCTCACGGTCCAGATCATCCTTCCCTCGGGGCAGACGCAGACGAACGGCACCATCCTCCAGCAGGCACTCCAGGTCGCACCGGCCACCTGAGCGACGGCGCGCCCCGGCCGCGACGGGCTGCCGCGTGTCGACCGCGCTCGCGTCCTGGTCATAGGATCGGGACGCACCGAATTCAGGAACTGGAGGCGCTTCTCGTGCCCGAGAGCATCACGATCACGGACAATCGCACAGGCGAGTCCATGGAGATCCCGATCGTCAACGGCGGGGTCTCAGCCGAGGAGTGGGCCAAGCTGCTCCCGGGGATCTGGTTCTTCGATCCCGCGTTCATGTCCACGGCGGCGTGCGAGAGCGCAATCACCTATCTCGACGGCGAGGCGGGCATCTTGCGCTACCGGGGCTATCCCATTGAGCAGCTGGCCGAGCAGTCCACCTACCTCGAAGTGGCCTATCTGCTCTTGAACGGCGAGTTGCCCAACGAGGAGCAATTCGCCGCCTGGAAACACGAGGTGACCTACCACACGTTCATCCACGAGAACGTCCGCAAGCGCTTCTTGGAGGGCTTCCACTACGACGCCCACCCCATGGGCATGCTCGTCTCGGCCGTCGCCGCCCTGTCGACCTTCTACCTCGACGCGAAGGACATCTTCGACCTCGAGTCCCGCAACAAGCAGATCATTCGCCTCATCGCCAAGATGCCGACACTGGCGGCGGCCGCCCACCGCTTCAGCGTCGGGATGCCCTTCGTCTACCCCGACAACACCCTGGACTTCGCCCCGAACTTCCTCTCCATGCTCTGGAAGGTGGCAGAGCCCCGCTTCGAGGCCGACCCGGTCCTGGCCCGGGCTCTCGACGTTCTCTTCATCCTCCATGCCGACCACGAGCAGAACTGCTCGACTACCGCGATGCGTGTCGTCGGCTCCTCTCACTCGGATCCCTACTCGTCCACCGCCGCGGCCGCCGCCGCGCTCTACGGGCCTCGTCACGGCGGCGCCAACGAGGCGGTCATCCGCATGCTGACCGACATCGGCAGCATCGAGAACGTGCCCGACTTCATCGCGACGGTCAAGGCCGGGACGGGCGGCCAGCGGCTCCAGGGCTTCGGGCACCGGGTGTACAAGAGCTACGACCCGCGGGCCACGATCATCAAGAAGACGGCGGACGAGGTCTTCGAGGTGACGGGCAAGAACCCCTTGCTCGACATCGCGCTGAAGCTCGAGGAAATCGCGCTCAACGACGAGTACTTCACCTCGCGCAAGCTCTACCCCAACGTCGACTTCTACTCGGGCCTCATCTATCAGGCCATGGGGTTCCCACTCGAGATGTTCCCCGTCCTCTTCGCCATCCCCCGCACCTCGGGCTGGTTGGCCCACTGGCAAGAGATGCTCGACCAGGAGTCGAAGATCGCGCGGCCGCGTCAGCTCTACATCGGTTCCGACGAGCGCGACTACACGCCGATCGAGTCGCGCTGAGCGAAGCGCGCTGAACGAGGCGCGCCGGTCGAGGGGCTAGGACGCCTCTGGCGCGGGCGTGTGCTGGCGTACCCGGAGCAGGCCCTCTTGGACGAGCGACACACAGAGGCGCCCCTGCCGGTCGTACAGGAAGCCGCGGGCCAGCCCGCGCGCGCCGGACGCGGCAGGCGAGTCCATATCGAAGAGCATCCAGTCGTCGGCGCGAAACGGCCGGTGGAACCACATGCAGTGGTCCAGGGTCGCCCCCATGAAACTGCTGTCGTCCCAGCGCACGTCGTGGGGCCCGAGCACCGTGTCGAGCATCGACATGTCGGACGCGTAGGCGGCGATGCACGCGTGCAGCAGCGGGTCGTCGGACAGCGTCCCGTCGGCCCTGATCCACAGCCGCTGGTAGGCCTCACCGGCACCCTGACGGTGCCAGGGCAGCTCGCCAATGTGGCGCTGGTCGATGGGGTGGGGCCGGTCGAACCAGTCGACCAGCTCCTCCTTCCAGGGCTGCAATCGCTCGAAGAGCGCTGGCAGCTCCTCGGGTGGCGGGACCTCGGGCATGGGGAACTGGTGCTCGAGTCCCGGTTCGGGGTCGTGGAACGAGGTCTCGAGGTTGAAGATGGCACGCCCGTGCTGAATGGCCACCACGCGCCGGGTCGTAAAGGAGCGGCCGTCGCGGATGCGGTCAACCTCGTAGAGGATCGGCACGGTGGGGTCGCCGGGCCGCAAGAAGTACGAGTGCAGCGAGTGCACGCGCCCGTGCTCAACGGTTCTGCCCGCCGCCATCAGCGCCTGACCGGCGACCTGACCGCCGAAGACGCGCTGGCGTTCCTCGTCGAGTTGGGCGCCCCGGAAGATGTTGACCTCAATGGGCTCGAGGTCGAGGAGATCGACCAGGAAGTCAAGCGATGCGCTCATCGGCCCATGTTCGCAGGCCGCCGCTGTCGCCGTGACAGGGCGCGCTGACGTGTCTCCCGCTACCCTGCGGCGTCAATGACTGCCGCCACTCCCGACGAAGCGCTGCCCGAGCTCGTGTTCCCCGAGGGGTTCACATGGGGTGTGGCGACGGCGGCCCACCAGATCGAAGGCGGCAACGTCAACAACGACTGGTGGGAGTGGGAGCACAACCCGTCGTCGGGGACCGTCGCACCCAGCGGTGACGCCTGCGACTCGTTCCACCGCTGGCGTGAGGACGTTGGACTGGTCGCGGACATGGGCCTCGGCGCCTACCGCTTCTCGCTCGAGTGGAGCCGCATCGAGCCCGCCGAAGGTGAGTTCTCGGCAGCGTCGCTCGAGCACTACCGCCGGATGTGCGCGGCCTGCCACGGTGCGGGCATCGTCCCGGTCGTCACCTTCCACCACTTCACCTCGCCCCGCTGGCTCGCGGCGCGGGGCGGCTGGGAGGCGCCCGACGCTCCCGAGCGCTTCGCCCGCTACGTGAGCCGGGCGAGCGAGTACCTGGGCGACCTGGTCGGCTGGGCCTGCACCATCAACGAGCCCAACGTCGTTGCGGTGATGGGCTACTTCCAGGGGGAGTACCCGCCGGGCGTGAAGGAGGACTTCGGTCGCTACGCCGCGGTGAACGAGGCGATGGTGCGCGCCCACCGCCTGGCGGTCGACGCCCTGCGTTCGGGGCCGGGGACGTTCCCGGTCGGGCTCACGCTGTCCATGGCCGAGATCACGGCCGAGGAGGGCGGCGAAGCGCTGCGCGACGGCGCCGAGGAGATGCTCGAGAACGTCTTCTTGCGCGCGACCGAGGGCGATGACTTCGTCGGCGTGCAGTGCTACACCCGCATGCATTTCGGGCCAGACGGTTTGGCGCCCAACGACCCGGATGTGCCGCTCACCCAGATGGGCGACGAGCGCTGGCCCCAGGCGGTGGAGCACACGGTGCGCCGCGCCGCCACCGTGAGCGGCCGCCCCGTGGTGGTGACCGAGAACGGGATCGCCACTGACGACGACACCGAGCGCATCGCCTTCGTTGCCGACGCGCTGCGCAGCGCCCACCGCTGCATCCAAGAGGGGATCGACCTGCGCGGGTACTTCGTCTGGAGCCTGCTCGACAACTTCGAGTGGCACCTGGGCTACAGGCCCAAGTTCGGGCTGGTGGCGGTCGCCCCCGGCACTTTCGAGCGCCGCCCGAAGCCGAGCGCCCACTGGTTCGGCGAGGTGGCCCGGGCCAATCGGTTGGTCACAGCGCGCTCGTAGCACGTTGACAGGAGGCCGAAGGGTGCCTCCGCTAGGGTTGCCGTGTGCCGCTGCCGCCCACCAGGCTCGATCGGTGATCGCGAGCGCCTCGTGAGCGACGAGGGCGGACATCCTCCGCTCAAACACATCTGGTCCTCGGACGAACCGCTGGTCGCGCGCATCCGGCGCATGATCGCCCACCCTTCGAGCGTCAAGCTCATCAAGTTCGCCAGCGTCTCGGTGATCGCGACCATCGTGTCGCAGATCACCCTCTTGTTGGCCTTCGGCGTCTTCCATGCGATGTCCGAGGTGGAGGCCAACATCTTGGCCAACGCGCTGGCCACCGTGCCCTCCTACACCCTGAACCGGCGCTGGGTCTGGGGCAAGGGTGGTCCCTCCCACTTCTGGCGCGAGATCGTGCCGTTCTGGGCGCTGGGCTTCATCGGGCTGGCCTTCTCGAGCGTCGCCGTCTACTTGGCCGGTGCCTTCGCCCATCACCACGGCCTGAGTCACGCCGAGACTTCACTCTTGGTCAACGCGGCCAACCTGCTGTCCTTCGCCCTCTTGTGGATCGTCAAGTTCGTGATCTACAACAAGCTCTTCCACATCGAGCCGATCGAGTACGAGGAGCACCACGCCGAGAAGGTGGCGTCTGGGGCCTCCGTAGCCGACGACCATCACCAAGACGACAACCAGAGCGCAGACGTCGACACGTCGGCCGTCTCCTGAAAACCCGACACGAGGGCCGTTGGCCCACAGCGCGGCGCCTCCGGCGGGCGGCGAGCGTCAGTCGCGGAAGTTGGTGAACTGCAGCGGGATCCCGAAGTCCTCGGCCTTGCACTTCGCGATGACTTCTTGGAGGTCGTCGCGCTTCTTGCCCGACACGCGTAGCTGGTCGCCCTGGGTTTGCGACGACACGCCTTTGATGCCGAGGTCCTTGATGAACCTGTTGAGCCGCTTGGCATGGTCCGAGGAGATGCCGGCCCGGATCGCCACCTTCTGTCGCGCCGTCCCCTTCTGGGCTTCCTCCACCTTGGAGTCCTCGAACGCCTTCAACGAGACCTGTCGCTTGACCAGCTTCTCGTCGAGCACTTGATGCAGGGCCCGCAGGCGGTCCTCGGTCGAGGAGCGCAACACCAACTCGTTCTCACTGAGCTCGATGGCCGAATCGGTGTTCTTGAAGTCGAAGCGGGTGGCCGCTTCCCGGTTAGCCTGGTCGACCGCGTTGCGCACTTCTTGCATGTCGACTTCGGAGACGATGTCAAAGGTGGGCATCGGATCAGCGTACCGGCGCCCTCTGGCGGTCCGGGGTGGCTGGTCGGGCTAATGTCACCCGCTGCGGGTCGGTGTCCGAGTGGCCAAAGGAAGCAGGCTGTAAACCTGCCGGTTAACACCTACGGAGGTTCAAATCCTTCCCGGCCCACCACGCTGCTTGGCCCAGCCGCTCCCGGGCCGTACCTTGCCGACCCCGAACCCGGCGTTACAATGCTGTTTCAGATCCATTGCGGGAACGTGGTTCCCCCTGCGTAGGCCCCCCTGCTCACCCCGGGTTGGAGCGCCCGGATACGACAAGCGAGACTGACAGCCCCGTGTTTGACGACACCGAGACGCCCCCCTCACCACAGGTCCTCGACCGGGTGGGCGCGCGCGTCAGCCGCCTCTCCGCGCAGGCCGAGGCAGTGTGGTTCCGACTCTCTCCTCGCGTCGCCTTGACCGAGCGCGTCGAGGTGCAGTCCGGCGATCCCGAAGACTGGTCGTTCCTGCGCCGCCCCGCGATCTTGGGCTTCATCGCCGTCCTCTCCATCTGCGTCGGCGCCTCGTTGCCGAGCTCACCGTTCAAGCTCGATACCGGTGGCACGTGGTTCTTCGGCGTGTCCGACTGGCCGTCGACGACCCTCATGCTCCCCGGTGTCGTCGCGGTCTACGGCGGCATGATCCTCTTCGTCCGGGTGTGGTTCGGGCTCTACCAGACGTTGCGGCTCCGGCCCGGCGTCCCGATCCGACAGCTGTCCTACATGCTCGCTCTCTGGATCGTGCCGCTGCTCGTGGTGGCACCACTCTTCAGTCGCGACGTGTTCTCGTACGCCGCCCAAGGCGAGATGATGAGCCACCACATCAACCCGTACCAGTACGGGCCGGGCACATTGGGCTCGAGCCCGTATGTCTCGGGCGTCGACAGCCTGTGGCTCAACACGGCGGCGCCCTACGGTCCGCTCTTCTTGATGCTGGCCGGCTGGTCCGCCTCGCTCAGCTTCCACCACGCGTTGGTCACCGTGCTCTTGCTACGCCTGCAGTCGATCGCCGGCGTCGCGCTCATCGCCTACTGCGTCCCCAAGCTGGCGCGCTCGTTCGGGCGCGACGCCGGCCCCGCCTTCGTCCTGGCCGTGCTGAACCCGCTGACGTTGCTCGCGCTGGTCGGCGGCGCGCACAACGACGCCATCATGGTCGGCCTCCTCCTGGCCGGCGTGACGGCCGCGCGCGCCCAGCATCCGGTGTGGGGCGTGGCGCTATGCGCGCTGGCGGCCTCCATCAAGGTGCCGGCGGCCATCGGCATCGTCTACGTGGCTTGGGACTGGGCCGGACCGTTCGCCGACTGGCGCCGGCGCGCTCGGGCTCTCGTGCGCGCCGGGCTGGTCACGATCGCGGTCATGGGGTTCCTCTCACTCGTGTCGGGACTCGGCTGGGGTTGGATCGCCAACCTCGGCACGCCGGGCACCGTGCGCTCGTGGATGGCACCCGCCACCGCGGTGGGCCTGCTCATCAGCGGGACGGCGCACGTCGTCGGCATCGGGATCGGCCTCGGCGGCGTGCTGACCCTGACCCGGGCCATCGGGCTGATCTCGGCCGCGGCGATCGCCATCTACTGCCTTCGCCACCGCGAGCGCCTCGGGATGCTCGGAGCGCTGGGCATCACGATGATGGCCTTCGTGCTCCTCGGGCCGGTCGTCCAACCCTGGTACCTCACCTGGGGGATCATCCTGGTCGGGCCGATCGCCACCGGCCGCATGCTCTACGCCGTCCTCGGCCTGTCCACGGTGGCTCCCTTCATCGGGCTGACCGGCGGCACCGAGCTCTTGAACGAACTGGTGCACACCGACCCGACCGCCATGGTCCTGGCGGTGCTCGTCTTGTGGGCCGTGGCCATCGTCCCTCTGGGCGACTGGACCACCTCGTGGCGGATCGACCGCTCCCGGTTGCCCGGGCCCCTCGTCACCCAGAGCGCGGCCCTCGAGTCCTGAATCGGCGCTGCGCCCCGGCCGCTTCGGGGTCGTCGCGCCCTCAGAGCAGGCGTTGCAGCTCGACGACGTCCAGCCACTGGCGGTGCTTGCGCCCGACCTCTCGCTCGACGCCCACCAGCTCGAAGCCGGCGGCTCGGTGCAGCCCGATAGAGGTCTCGTTGTGCCCGGCGATGCGGGCGATCAGCGAGTGGAAGCCGTGGGCAGAGGCGAGGACCAGCAGCTCGGCGAGGAGGGCTTTGCCCACCCCGGTGCCGCGCTGGGCCCGGTCGACGTAGACGGAGTTCTCCGCGGTGGCCGAGTAGCCCGAGCGCTCCCGGAAGGCCGAGAGCGAGCCGAAGCCCAGCACGATCTCCCCGTTGGCCCCCACCGGACCGACCACCGCGGCTCGGGGGTCCTCGACGGCCACCAGCGCCGGGTGCACCCCACTGTGCTCGAGGATCCAGGCTTCCTGTTCGACACGGCTGCGCGGGACCATGTCGAAGGTGTTGGTGCTCCCGAGGACCTCGACGTTGTAGATGGTCCGGATCGCCTCGGCGTCGGCCACTTCGGCCAATCGGATCCGCATCCGCCGATGGTATAATCGACCAGGCAAAACCGGGGGAGCGGGGGCAACCCGTACCGGGCTCTGGCTATCATTGACCGCTCGCGGAAGGTAGCCGCGGCGCCCCCTTAGCTCAGTCGGCAGAGCACAGCCATGGTAAGGCTGGTGTCGTCGGTTCGATTCCGACAGGGGGCTCGCCCATGGCGGCGTAGCTCAGTTGGTCAGAGCACACGGCTCATAATCGTGTTGTCGCGGGTTCGAGTCCCGCCGCCGCTACCAGGCCCGGGGGTGTCCCGGGAGCGACCAGGAAGGATTGCCATGGCGAAGAACGAGAAGAGAGTCCAGGTGACGCTGGCCTGCGAGGTGTGCAAGCGGCGCAACTACATCACGACCAAGAACAAGCTCAATGACCGCGAGCGGATCGAGATGAAGAAGTACTGCCGGTGGGACCGCCAGCACACCCTCCACAAGGAGACCCGCTGAGCCCCCGCCGAGCCGTCTTCGACCTGCTGGTGCTACTCTGACGGGCTGATCCCCAGGTCAGGGGAAAGAACCACCTGCTTGAGGGCAACTGAAGGCACCCCACCGAGGGCAGTAGCTCAACTGGAAGAGCACCGGTCTCCAAAACCGGCGGTTGGGGGTTCGAGTCCCTCCTGCCCTGCCCCCGACGTAGCTACCCGAGAACGAAGCACGTAAAGCGAGAGCCGTGAACCGCGAAACCAAGCGCATGATGCAGCGTCAAGGCCAGATGGAGGCCGACGGGACCCCGTCAACGCGGCGCGCGCCTGCGGGGACCGCGACCAAGACGCAGCGCCAGCAGAAGGGCGGCGCGCCCACCCGCAAGCGCTCCACGCCCGTCCAGTTCGTGCGCGAGGTGCGCGACGAGATGCGCCAGGTGGCCTGGCCGTCGAGGAGCGAGCTCATCAACTACACGTCAGTCGTGGTGACGACCCTCATCATCATGATCAGCCTGATCTTCGTGCTCAACCTGGCCTTCGGGAAGCTGATCACCCTCCTCTTCACCAGGTAGGCCCCGGTATGACCGATATGACGCATTCACAGGCAGAAGAAGCACTCGCGACCGGCGACGAGGAAGACGTCGCCGAAGCCCTCGAGGCGGAGCGCGAGGAGACAGAGGCGGCGCCCGAGGAGGCCGCCATGAGCACGGCATCGACCGACGACGTGCTCGACGAGATCGCGGCTGAGGACGAGGCCGAGCTCGAGGAGATCGCCGACGACGCGGTCGTCGAAGCGGTCGCCGAGGAGATCGCAGAGGTCGTGGGCGATGAGTCGGACGAAGAGCTGGACGAGGCGCTCGTGGAAGAAATCGTGGAGGAGATTGTTGAGGAAGCTGTGTTAGAGGCAATTGATGAGGCCGTGGCCGAAGAGGTCGCCGAGGAGGCGGCCGACGGCGCCGCGGCGGCGGCCGAGCCGGACCTGGTGGTCGACGCCACCGCCGGCACCGACGACGAGGGCGAGCTGGGCGGCTGGGTCAAGGAAGAGGGGGAAGAGGACGAGGAGATCGTCCCCGTCGAGAGCCCCTACGACCGCCCAGGCCGGTGGTACGTCGTCCATACGTACTCGGGTTACGAGAACAAGGTGCGCTCGAACATGGGCAACGTGGTCACCTCGCGTGGGATCGAGGACCGTGTCCATGAGGTCGTCATCCCCATGGAGGACGTGGACGAGTTCAAAGGCGGCAAAAAGGTCACGGTTCAAAAGAAGGTGTTCCCCGGCTACCTGCTCGTCCGCTGCGACCTCGACGACGACACCTGGGGTGCCATCCGCAACACCCCGGGCGTCACCGGGTTCGTGGGACCCGGCACCAAGCCGACGCCGCTGTCGCGGCGCGAGGTCGAGAACATCTTGCAGGTGAAGCAGGAGGGCGGGCCCGGCGGGGCGCCCAAGCGCACGCGCGCCCGGCTCGAGTACGAGGTCAACGAGACGGTCCGGGTCAAGGAAGGGCCGTTCGCCGACTTCTCGGGCCAGATCTCGGAGATCAACGAGGACCAGCTCAAGCTCAAGGTGCTGGTCAACATCTTCGGCCGGGAGACGCCGGTCGAGCTCGAATTCAGCCAGGTCGCCAAGCTCTAGGCGACCGGACAGACACGAAGAAGAAAGGAGACAAACGATGCCACCGAAGAAGAAGGTGCTCACCGTGGTGAAGATCCAGCTCGAAGCGGGATCGGCCACGCCCGCGCCGCCGGTCGGCACGGCGCTCGGCCCCCACGGCGTCCAGACCATGGAGTTCTGCAAGCAGTACAACCAGGCCACTGAGAGCATGCGGGGCCAGGTCGTGCCCGTCGACATCACCATCTACGAGGACCGCTCGTTCAGCTTCGTGCTCAAGACATCGCCGACGCCCTTCCTGCTCCGCCAGGCGGCCGGGCTGGACAAGGGTGCCGCGACGACCGGGCGCGAGCAGGTCGGCACGATCACAGACGCCCAGTTGGCCGAGATCGCCACGACCAAGCTGAAGGACCTCAACACCGACGATCTCGAGGCGGCCAAGAAGCAGGTGGCGGGCACGGCCCGCTCCATGGGGATCGCGGTCGCCGGCTAGCGGCACGCAGAGGAGAGACGCATGACTGAGCACGGCAAGAAATACAAGGACAGCCTCACCAAGGTGGACCGCGAGACGCTGCACGGCGTCGCCGAGGCGGTCGACCTGGTCAAGTCGGTGGCCAGCGCGAAGTTCGACGAGACGGTCGAGCTGGCGGTGCGTCTCGGCGTCGACCCGCGCAAGGCCGACCAGATCGTCCGGGGGACGATCTCGCTGCCCTCGGGCACGGGACGCACGGTGCGGGTCGCGGTGTTCGCCGCAGGCGAGGCCGCGGCGGAGGCCCGGGCTGCGGGCGCCGACGAGGTCGGGGCAGACGACCTGGTGGCCAAGATCAACGGAGGCTTCCTCGACTTCGACGTCGCCATCGCCACTCCGGACCTGATGGGCCAGGTCGGCACGCTCGGCCGCGTGCTCGGCCCGCGCGGCCTCATGCCCAACCCCAAGACCGGTACCGTCACCACCGACGTCGGCAAGGCCGTCGGCGAGTTCAAGGGTGGCCGGGTCGAGTACCGCACCGACAAGGTGGGCAACGTCCACATCCGTGTCGGGAAGGCCTCCTTCAGCCGCGACCAACTGGTGGCGAACATCCGGGCCGTCATCGACGAGCTCCAGCGGGCGAAGCCCCCGGGGTCGAAGGGCCGCTACTTCTTGTCGGTCACCATCTCGACCACGATGAGCCCGGGAGTCCGCATTGACCCGATCAAGGCGCGCTTCACCGAGGACGAGGAGCTTCCCGCCTCGGCCTAGCCGGGGACCCCCGGGCTCGCCGCCCCGCTGAGCCGTACTACAGTCTCCCGAACAGCCCACCGCCCCGGCGGGACGGGTACTGAATCCGAACGCCAGAGACTTCCGGTGCACCCTCGGGTGCTTAAGCGGCCCACCGGGCCGGCCTGATGAGGCGACACCGTGCACGCCGGCTTGGCCGGTCCCGTGCCGTCGCATCGGAGTCTCCGGCCCACTTCCGGGCCGTCGAGCCCGGTGGAGGACACCGATGGCATCGCAGAATGCAGCACGGGCACGCAAGGTCGAGGTGATCGACGAGGTGAAGACGCGCATGGACGCGGCGGCGGCCTCCATCGTGAGCGAGTACCGCGGGCTCACGGTCGCCGAGATGGCCGATCTCCGCAACACGCTGGCCGCCGCCGGCGGCAACTACAAGATCTTCAAGAACACGCTGGTGCGCCGCGCCATCGACGGCGGCGAGTACCAGCCCCTGTCGGAGTACCTGAGCGGCCCGAGCGCACTCACCTTCGTGGACGGTGACATCAGCGCGGTGGCCAAGGCGCTGCGGGACTTCTCGCGGGCCAACCCGCTGTTGGTGATCAAGGGGGGGCTGGCCGACGGGTCGCTCCTCTCGCCGGCCGACCTGGCGGCGCTCGCCGACTTGCCGCCGCGTGAGGTGTTGCTGGCCCGGCTGGCCGGCGCGCTGGCCGCGCCGATGCAGCAGATGGCGGGGCTTCTGAAGGCGCTCCCGCAGAACCTCGCTTATGGGATCGCGGCGTTGCGGGACCAGCGGGACCCGACGGGCGAAGCGAGTGCCGAGGCCGCGCAAGCGGAGGAGCCGGCGGCAGAGGCGGCACCGGCCGAAGAGCCCCAGGCCGAGGCAGCGGTGGCCGAAGAGGCTGCGCCGGCCGAAGAGGCTGCGCCGGCCGAAGAGGCTGCGCCGGCTGAAGAGGCTGCGCCGGCTGAAGAGGCTGCGCCGGCCGAGGGGGCTGCGGTGGCAGAACCGGTGGAGGCCGCCGGGGAAGCCGATGGCGGCGCCGAGGCGGCGGCCAGCACCGAAGAGGCTTCGGAGTAGGCCCGAGCGGACGGCAGGGCCGGAACCGGGCACGGCCACCCCAACAAGCCCGAAGACGATCCACCAGACAAGACCGAGACGAAAAGACCGAAAGAAGAAAGGAAGGCCAGGATGGCAACCCTGACCAAGGAAGAGATCCTCGACGGGATCGCCGAGCTGTCGGTGATCCAGCTGAGCGAGCTGCTGAAGGACTTCGAGGAGCGCTTCGGCGTGACGGCGGCGGCCCCGGTTGCCGTGGCTGCCGCGGCGGCTCCGGCGGGCGGCGGCGAAGCCGCAGCCGCGGAGGAGGAGAAGTCGGAGTTCGACGTCATCCTCACCAACGCCGGCGACAAGAAGATCCAGGTGATCAAGGAGGTGCGCGCCCTCACCAGCCTGGGCCTCAAGGAGGCAAAGGACCTGGTCGAGGCGGCTCCGAAGCCTGTGCTCGAGAAGGCCAACAAGGAGGACGCCGACAAGGCGAAGGCGGCCCTCGAGGGCGCCGGCGCCACGGTCGAGATCCAGTAGTCCCGGTCCGGGCCGGGTGAGACCTGCGCCCACCCGGCCCAATGACCAGGAATCCTTGACTGCGGGGGAGGGCTTTCGTAGCCTGTCACCGACCCCGGGCACTGCCCGTTTGGCCGGTTTTGGCCAAGGGGTTGTATCCAGGCACGCCCCGCGATAAGATGCCGGGTTGCCGTGCGTCTCTGTGTGCCTGAATCGGTAATTCCCCGGTGTCGGCGCGCGCCCTGGCAGCCCTGATCCGCCGTCCCGTCCTCGTCCGTCCTGACCCAAGCAGTACCCGCCCCCACCCGCCGCATTTCACCTGGGAGGAGTTGACCGTTGTCCTCACGGTCCCGTAGCCCTGAGCGCGTTTCGTTCGCAAACATCACTGAGGCTTTGCCGCTTCCTGATTTGATCTCGATCCAGCGCGACTCGTTTCAATGGTTTCTCGACAAAGGCCTCGCCGAGGCCTTCAGCGACATCAGCCCCATCGAAGACTTCACCGGTCAGCTGAGCCTCGAGCTCGAGTTCGACCCGAGCGACGCCGACCTGCGCCCACCGCCCAAGTTCTCGGTGGAGGAGTGCAAAGAGAAGGACATGACCTACGCGGCGCCCGTCTTCGTGCGCGCCCGCTTCCTCAACGCCACCACCGGTGAGATCAAGGAGCAGACGGTCTTCATGGGGGACTTCCCGATGATGACCGACCGCGGCACGTTCATCGTCAACGGCACCGAGCGTGTCGTCGTGTCCCAGCTGGTCCGGTCGCCTGGCGTGATCTTCCAGCCCGGCCGCGACGTCAAGACGGTGTTCACGGGGACCATCCACCCGTACCGGGGTGAGTGGATCGAGCTCGACATCGAGGCGAAGCCGGGCAAGGACGTCACCGCCGGGTGCCGGGTCGCCCGCAAGCGCCGGCTGTCCCTGTTCGTGCTGCTGCGCGCGCTCGGCTACGGCGACGAGGCCTTCCTCGAGCGCTTCGTGCGCCACTTCGACTTCCTCGAGGGCCAGTGGGAGAAGGAGCGCAACCTCGCACCGACGCGCGAAGAGGCGCTGCTCGAGATCTACAAGCGCGCCCGCCCGGGCGAGCCTCTCTCCGCCGAGGCGGCGCGGGTCTACTTCGAGAACGCCTTCTTCAACCCCAAGCGCTACGACTTGACGCGGGTCGGCCGCTACAAGCTGAACCGCAAGCTCGGACCCGAGCTCGACCGGTTGAGCGACCTCTTCGGCATCGAGATCGAGAAGCCGGCGCCGGACCAGTCGGTGCTCTCCCCCTCGGAGATCCTGGCTTCGGCCACCTACATGCTGCACCTGGCCCTGCACATGGCCGACGGCGAGTCGACCTACCGCATCGACGACCAGGACCACTTCGCCAACCGGCGCATCCGCTCGGTGGGCGAGCTGATCCAGAACCAGGTGCGGGTGGGGTTGAGCCGGATGGAGCGGGTCGTGCGCGAGCGCATGACGACCCAGGACGTCGAGGCCATCACGCCGCAGACGCTGATCAACATCCGCCCGGTCGTGGCCGCGGTGAAGGAGTTCTTCGGCACCTCGCAGCTCAGCCAGTTCATGGACCAGAACAACCCGCTGTCGGGCCTGGCCCACAAGCGGCGCCTGTCCACGCTCGGCCCGGGTGGCCTCTCGCGTGAGCGCGCCGGCTTCGAGGTCCGAGACGTCCACACCTCCCACTACGGCCGCATGTGCCCGATCGAGACGCCGGAGGGCCCGAACATCGGCCTGATCGGCGCCCTGGCCACCTACGCCCGGGTCAACGAGTACGGCTTCATCGAGACGCCGTACCGCACCGTCAGGGACGGCGTCGTCACCAACGACGTGAACTACCTGGCCGCCGACGAAGAGGAGGAGCACGTCATCGCCCAGGCCAACGCGTCGGTCGACGGCGACGGCCGCCTGGTCGAGGACCGCGTCCTGGTGCGGCGCGGGCCGCAAGGCACGGGCGTGCGCGTGGGCGCCGTCGGTGGCTCCTACGGCACCACCTCTGAGATCGACTTCGTGCCGCCCTCCGAGGTGGACCTCATGGACGTCTCGCCGAAGCAGATCGTGTCGGTCTCGACCGCGCTGATCCCCTTCGTCGAGCACGACGACGCCAACCGCGCCCTCATGGGCGCCAACATGCAGAAGCAGGCGGTGCCCTTGGTGGTGCCCGAGGCGCCCTACATCGGCACGGGCGTCGAGGCCCGCGCCGCGCGCGACGCCGGCGACGTGCTGCTCGCCGAGGGCAGCGGCACCGTCACCGAGATCAGCGGCGACACCATCACGGTCGAGTACACCCCGGGACAGAAGGACCGCCTCGGGACGGCGTTGGGCCGCAAGGTCTACCGGCTCTCCAAGTTCCGTCGCTCCAACCAGAACACGTGCATCAACCACCGCACGCTGGTGGCCGAGGGGCAGTCGGTGTCGCCGGGCGACCTGCTGGCCGACGGCCCGTCGACCCACAACGGCGAGCTGGCGCTGGGCAAGAACCTGCTCGTCGCCTTCATGCCGTGGGAGGGCTACAACTACGAGGACGCCATCATCCTCTCGGAGCGCCTGGTGCGCGACGACGTGCTGACCTCCATCCACATCGAGGAGCACGAGGTCGACGCCCGCGACACCAAGCTGGGCGCCGAGGAGATCACGCGGGACATCCCGAACCTGTCAGAGGAGATCCTGGCCGACCTCGACGACCGCGGCATCATCCGCGTCGGCGCGGAGGTGGAGCCGGGCGACGTGTTGGTGGGCAAGGTCACGCCCAAGGGCGAGACCGAGCAGACGCCCGAAGAGCGGCTCCTGCGGGCGATCTTCGGCGAGAAGGCACGCGAGGTGCGTGACACGTCGCTCAAGGTTCCCCACGGCGAGTACGGCAAGGTCATCGACGTCCGGGTGTTCTCGCGTGAGGAGTCACACGAGCTGCCGCCGGGGGTAAACCAGCTGGTGCGCGTCTACGTGGCCCAGAAGCGCAAGATCTCCGAGGGCGACAAGCTGGCCGGCCGCCACGGCAACAAGGGCGTCATCTCCAAGATCCTCCCGGTCGAGGACATGCCCTACCTCTCCGACGGCACGCCGGTCGACATCATCTTGAACCCGCTCGGCGTGCCGAGCCGGATGAACGTCGGCCAGGTGCTCGAGTCGCACCTCGGCTACGCCGCCCGCCACGGGTGGGAAGGCGTCGTGGTCAACGAAGGCGTGGGCACCTCGGCCAAGGGCGACGGCGCGTCGCGCAAGACGCGGCCGCGCACCGAGCCGGCAGCCTGGGTCTCGACGCCGGTCTTCGACGGCGCCCACTGGGACGAGACCGAAGACGCCGGGTCGCACCCGACCATCAAGGCGGTCTTCGGGACGCTCAACACGGACTCGGCCAACGGCGACGTGCAGATCCACACCGACGGCAAGGCCACCTTGTACAACGGGCGGACCGGCGAGGCCTACGACAACCCGATCTCGGTCGGCTTCGTCTACATCCTGAAGCTGGCCCACCTGGTGGACGACAAGATCCACGCGCGCTCGACCGGCCCGTACTCCATGATCACCCAGCAGCCGCTGGGTGGGAAGGCGCAGTTCGGTGGCCAGCGCTTCGGTGAGATGGAGGTGTGGGCGCTCGAGGCATTCGGCGCGGCCTACGCGCTCCAGGAGCTGTTGACCATCAAGTCCGACGACGTCCTCGGCCGCGTCAAGGTCTACGAGGCGATCGTCAAGGGCGAGAACATCCCTGAGCCCGGTATCCCCGAGAGCTTCAAGGTCTTGATCAAAGAGATGCAGTCGTTGTGCCTGGACGTCGAGGTCCTGGCCGAGGACGGCCGTGAGATCGAGATGCACGAGCTGGACGAGGACGTGTTCCGCACCGCCGAGGAGCTGGGCATCGACATCAGCCGCAACGAGCGCGGCTCGGACGAAGAAGACGAGCGGCGCGCCGCAGAGAGGAGCTTCTCCTAATGGCTCTCGACGTGAACACCTTCGATCAGCTCCGTATCGGACTCGCCACCGGCGACTCCATCCGCGGCTGGTCAAACGGAGAGGTCAAGAAGCCGGAGACCATCAACTACCGCACGCTGCGCCCGGAGAAGGACGGCCTGTTCTGCGAGAAGATCTTCGGCCCGACCAAGGACTGGGAGTGCTACTGCGGCAAGTACAAGCGCGTCCGGTTCAAGGGCATCATCTGCGAGCGCTGCGGCGTCGAGGTCACCCGGTCCAAGGTCCGGCGCGACCGCATGGGGCACATCGAGCTGGCGGCGCCGGTCGTCCACATCTGGTACCTGCGCGGCACGCGGTCGTGGCTGGCCTACCTGCTGATGGGCACCGAGCCCCGCGAGGAGCTCAAGGCCAAGCAGCTCGAGAAGGTGATCTACTTCGCGGCCAACCTGGTCACCTGGGTCGACGAGGAGAAGCGCCACCAGGACCTGCCGTCGCTCGAGAACGAGATGGCCGAGGAGATCGCGGACATCGAGAAGAAGCGCGACCTCGACATCGACCGCCGCTTCAAGGCGCTCGAGGACGAGCTCAAGGAGCTCGAGAAGGAAGGCGCGCGCGACGCCGAGATCAAGGCGCGCCAGCGCGCCGTCGAGAAGGAGATCCAGTCGGCACGCGAGCGCGCCCAGGAGGACGTCGAGATCGCCCAGCGCTCGCTCGACGAGTTCCGGAGCCTGCACGGCCGCAAGATCATTGAGGACGAGATGCTCTGGCGCGAGCTGCGGCTCCGCTACGACGAGTACTTCGAGGGCGGCATGGGCGCGGAGTACATCCTCAAGCTCATCGACCGCATCGACCTCGACGCCGAAGAGATCAAGCTGCGCGACATGATCGACGCCAAGGACGGGCGCCGGCCGCTTTCCGCGCAGCGGCGCCAGAAGACGATCAAGCGGCTGAAGATCGTCACCGCGTTCAACCGGCGTGACGACCACGGCCGGCGCATCAACGACCCGCGCGCCATGATCCTCGAGGCCGTGCCGGTGATCCCGCCGGACCTGCGCCCCATGGTGCAGCTCGACGGTGGACGCTTCGCGACCTCCGACCTCAACGATCTGTACCGACGCGTGATCAACCGCAACAACCGCCTGAAGCGGCTGTTGGACCTCGGCGCGCCCGAGATCATCATCAACAACGAGAAGCGCATGCTCCAAGAGGCCGTCGACGCGTTGTTCGACAACGGCCGGCGCGGGCGCCCGGTGACGGGCCCGGGGAACCGGCCGCTGAAGTCGCTCTCGGACATGCTCAAGGGCAAGCAGGGCCGCTTCCGCCAGAACCTGTTGGGCAAGCGGGTCGACTACTCGGGCCGCTCGGTCATCGTGATCGGCCCCAACCTCAAGCTGCACCAGTGCGGCCTGCCCAAGCTCATGGCGTTGGAACTGTTCAAGCCCTTCGTGATGAAGCGCCTCGTCGACGCCGAGCTGGCCCAGAACATCAAGTCGGCCAAGCGCATGGTCGAGCGCCGCCGCCCCCAGGTGTGGGACGTGCTCGAGGGCGTCATCCGCGAGCACCCGGTGCTGCTGAACCGCGCGCCGACGCTGCACCGGCTGGGGATCCAGGCCTTCGAGCCGGTCCTCGTCGAGGGCAAGGCGATTCAGGTGCACCCGCTGGTGTGCACGGCCTTCAACGCCGACTTCGACGGCGACCAGATGGCCGTCCACCTGCCGCTGTCGGCCGAAGCACAGGCCGAGGCGCGGGTGCTGATGCTCTCGGCCAACAACATCTTGTCTCCCGCCACGGGACGCCCCATCACCGTGCCCACCCAGGACATGGTCTTCGGGGCCTACTACCTCACGCTCCAGGTCGAGTCGGGCCAGGGCGCAGGCCGCGCCTTCCGTCACATCCACGAGCTGGAGGCCGCCTTCGACGCGGGCGACGTGGGGCTGCAGGTGCCGATCGTGCTGCGCCCGCTGCCGGGCTCGTCCCTGGCGGCTCGCCTCGAGGCGGCCGGCGTGGACCTCGCGCTCGAGCCGGTGACCGATGACGTCGTGGTTGGCGCGGCCGCTCGGGCGACCGAGGCCGCGGTCGTGGCCGTCGCGGGCGACGATGTCGACAGTCCGACGGGTGCCCAGGTTCTCGAGGGTGCTGCGGGTGCCGAGGGTCCCGGGGCCGACGACGTGGCCGGAGACGGCGCGGCGGCCAACGGTGCCGCCACGAACGGTGCCGCCACCAACGGTGCCGCCACCAACGGCAACGGGCGCCGGCCGGCGGGCTTCGTCACGACGCCGGGCCGCGTCTTCTTCAACGAGGCGCTGCCCGAGGGCTTTGCCTTCGTCAACGACGTCGTGGGCAAGCGCAACACGCCCATCGGGGTCATCGTGGAGGAGCTGTCGGCCAGCTACCCGAAGAACGAGGTGGCGCAGAGCCTCGACCGCATCAAGGCGCTCGGCTTCCGCTTCGCGGCGCAGTCGGGCCTGACCATCTCCATCAACGACGTGCAGACGCCGCCGGACAAGCTGGCCATCCTCGACCGCTACGAGAAGGAGGCCGAGAAGGCGGAGACGCAGTTCAAGCGCGGCATCATCACCGACGACGAGCGGCGCCAGAAGGAGATCGAGATCTGGACCTCGGCCAACTCCGAGGTCGGGCGGGCCATGGAGGCCCAGCTGGCCACGATCGCCTTCAACCCGCTCGACATGATGGTGGACTCGGGTGCCCGAGGGAACTCGCAGCAGATCCGCCAGATCGCCGGCATGAAGGGCCTCGTGTCCAACCCGCGCGGCGAGATGATCCCCCGGCCGATCAAGTCCTCCTTCCGTGAGGGCCTGTCGGTCCTGGAGTACTTCATCTCCACGCACGGCGCCCGCAAGGGCCTGGCCGACACGGCGTTGCGCACGGCCGACTCGGGCTACCTGACCCGGCGTCTCGTCGACGTCGCCCAGGAGCTGATCGTCCGGATCGAGGACTGCGGCACGACCCGTGGCATCTGGATCGAGGGCGTCGCCCCCGACGGGCCGGGACACCGCAACTACCTCGAGACGCGCGCCTTCGGCCGCTTGCTCACCGAGGATGTCACGCTGTCGGACGGCACCGTGTTCCCGGTGGGCACGCTGCTCGACGACGTGATCATCGCCGCCATGCGCGACGACGAGGCGGTGACCCGCCTGCGGACTCGTTCGGTCCTCACCTGCGAGTCCCCCCAGGGCGTGTGCGCGGCCTGCTACGGCCTGTCGCTCGCCACGGGCTCCATGATCGAGCTGGGCGAGGCGGTCGGCGTGATCGCCGCCCAGTCCATCGGTGAGCCGGGCACGCAGTTGACCATGCGGACGTTCCACACCGGTGGGGTCGTGGGCGAGGACATCACCCACGGGCTGCCCCGTGTCGTCGAGCTCTTCGAGGCCCGTACCCCCAAGGGTGCGGCCGTGCTGGCCCACCACTCGGGCGTGGTGCGGGTCGAGGACGACGAGACCGGACGGCGGATCACCGTGGTGGCCGACGACGGGACGGAGGACTCGACGCTGGTGGCCTCCCGGGCCCATCTCGAAGTGGCGGACGGCCAGGAGGTCTCGGCCGGCGACGCGCTGGTCGAAGGCCCGAAGGACCCCAAGGAGCTGCTCGAGGTCAAGGGCATCCGCGAGACGCAGCAGTACCTCGTCGAAGAGGTGCAGAAGGTGTACCGCGACCAGGGGGTGTCGATCCACGACAAGCACATCGAGCTGATCGTGCGCCAGATGCTGCGCCGCGTGCTCGTGGCCGAGCCGGGCGACGCGCCGTTCCTCCCGGGTGAGCGCGTCGACAACCAGATCTACGCCGAGGTCAACCGCACCCTCGTCGAGGACGGCAAAGTACCGGCCGAAGGTCGGCCCGAGCTGATGGGCATCACCAAGGCCTCGCTCGCCACCGAGAGCTGGCTCTCGGCCGCCTCCTTCCAGGAGACGACGCGGGTGCTGACCGAAGCGGCCATCGAGGGACGGAGCGACCAGCTCTTCGGCCTGAAGGAGAACATCATCATCGGCAAGCTCATCCCGGCCGGGTCCGGCATGGAGCACTACCGGAACATCCAGCTCGAGATGCCCGACGCCGAGGCGATGCCTTTCTGGGCCATGGGTACGGGGGAGTCCGACACCGAGGACCTGGCCAATTGGCTGCGTGACATGGGAGAAGGGGTCAGCGAGGACCCCTTCGACTCCTCGATCGACGCCAGCTGGCTCGGGGCTGCTCCGACGGCCGAGGACGCCTACGGGAACCCGATCGTGAACCCGATCGTGAGCCCGGTGGAGGGGAACGGCAGCGAGGCCGTCCCCGAGGAGCCCGGCGCCGGCGCCGGCGCTGCTGAGGCGGGGGCCTAAACTCCTCGGCGGTCCAGGGGGACAACAAGGGAGAGCGTCCGTTGGCGGCACCACGCACGGTGAACGACTCCGGCGAACAGGAGGGTACGGGGGGCGTCGGATCAGGCCGATATCGCCTGTCCCATCTCGGCGCGCTCGAAGCTCAGTCGATCCACATCTTCCGAGAAGTGGCGGCGGAGTTCGAGCGTCCCGTGCTGCTGTTCTCGGGTGGCAAGGACTCCATAGTCATGTTGCACGTGGCCAAGAAGGCCTTCTGGCCGGCCCCGGTGCCCTTTCCTGTCATGCACATCGACACGGGCCGGAACTTCACCGAGGTGCTCGAGTTCCGGGACCGCCACGTTGCCGCGGCGGGCGTCCGTCTCGAGGTCGCCCTGGTGCAAGACGACATCGACGCCGGCCGCACGGTGGAGGACGCGTCTCCCGGGGCGACGCGCAACCGCCTGCAGACACCGACCCTCCTGCGTGCCATTACCGAGGGACGCCATGACGCGGTCTTTGGCGGGGCGCGGCGCGACGAGGAGAAGGCGCGGGCCAAGGAGCGCATCTTCAGCTTCCGGGACCAGTACGGGCAGTGGGATCCGAAGAACCAGCGCCCCGAGCTGTGGAACATCTACAACGCGCGGCACCACAAGGGTGAGCACATCCGGGTCTTCCCCCTGTCGAACTGGACCGAGCTCGACGTCTGGAACTACATCGCCGAAGAGGGGATCGAGGTGCCGTCCATCTACTACGCGCACCGCCGCCAGGTCTTCCAGCGCGACGGGATGCTGATGGGCGTCACCGAGCACCTGGCCGCCGACGAGGGCGAGCCGGTCTTCGAGGCCATGGTGCGCTTCCGGACCGTGGGAGACGCCGACTGCACCGGGTGCGTCGAGTCGATGGCCGAAACGATCGACTTGATCATCGCCGAGGTCGCGGGCACCCGCCTCACCGAGCGGGGGGCCACGCGGGCCGACGACAGGATCTCGGAGGCCGGCATGGAGGACCGCAAGCGCGAGGGGTACTTCTAATGACCGAGCTCCTGCGCCTGGCTACGGCGGGCTCGGTCGACGACGGGAAATCGACCCTGATCGGGCGGCTGCTCTACGACGCCAAGGGCATCTTCGAGGACCAGCTCGACGCCATCCGCCGCACCAGCGAACAGCGCGGCAACCCAGAGACCGACCTGGCCTTGCTGACCGACGGGCTGCGGGCCGAGCGCGAGCAGGGCATCACCATCGACGTCGCCTACCGCTACTTCGCCACGCCCAAGCGCAAGTTCATCATCGCCGACACGCCAGGCCACATCGAGTACACGCGCAACATGGTCACGGGGGCGTCGAACGCCCACGTCTCGCTGATCCTGATCGATGCGCGCAAGGGTGTCATTGAGCAGACACGGCGCCATGCCTTCCTCTCGTCCATGCTCGGCGTGCCCCACATGGTGCTGTGCGTCAACAAGATGGACCTCGTCGACTGGGACCAGGCGCGCTACGAAGAGATCAAGTCCGATTTCATGGAGTTCGCCGCCCGGCTGAACGTCCACGACATCACGTTCATCCCGATCTCCGCGCTGCGTGGCGACAACGTCGTGCAGCGCTCCGAGCAGATGTGGTGGTACGACGGTTCCCCCCTGCTCAACCACCTCGAGTCCGTGTACATCGGGAGCGACGAGAACTTCATCGACCCGCGCTTCCCGGTCCAGTACGTGATCAGGAGCCAGACGCCCGAGACACCGGACTTCCGTGGCTACGCCGGCACGGTGGCCAGTGGCGTGCTGCGTCCGGGGGACGACGTGTTGGTGATGCCCTCGGGCACCTCGTCGCGCATCGCCTCCATCGTGACCGCCGACGGCGAAGTGTCCGAGGCCTTCCCGCCCATGGCGGTGGTGATCACGCTCGAGGACGACATCGCGGTCTCGCGGGGCGACATCCTCTGCCGGCCCAACAACCAGCCTTCGGTGACCCACGACCTGGACGCAACCGTGTGCTGGATGGACGATCGCCTCTCGCTGACCGAGGGACGCGCCTACTTCTTGAAGCACAGCACGCGGACGGTGCGCGCCACGGCGCAGGCCCTGCAGTACCGGCTGGACGTCAACGGCCTGCACCGCGACGAGGCGGCTGCCGCATTGAAGCTCAACGAGATCGGCCGGGTGTCCTTCCGCTGCACCGAGCCCTTGCTGGTCGACGACTACACGATCAACCGCACCACCGGCAGCTTCATCATCATCGACCCGGCGACCAACGCCACGGTCGGCGCGGGCGTGATCCGTGCCATCTCCACGACGCACGCCAGCCCCAACGTGGTGCGTCACGGCGGCCGGCTGACCCGAGCCGACCGCGTGACCGCACTCGGCCTGCAGGGTGCGTCGCTCCTGTTCACAGGCCTGTCCGGTGCGGGCAAGTCCACGCTCGCCGCCGGGGTCGAAGAGGCCATCGTGCGCGGCGGCCGGCCTGCGTACCTGCTCGACGGGGACAACCTGCGTCACGGGCTCAACGCCGACCTCGGCTTCTCGGACCGCGACCGGAACGAGAACGTGCGTCGGGCCGGCGAGGTGGCGCGCATGCTCGCGGAGGCCGGAACGCTGGCGCTGATCGCGCTCATCTGCCCCTTCGAAGAGGACCGCCAGTTGATCCGCACGCTGCACGAAGAGGCGAATCTTCCCTACGCGGAGATCTTCGTCGACACCTCGCTCGAGGAATGTGAGCGGCGCGACCCCAAAGGCCTCTACGCCCGGGCGCGGGCCGGCCAGCTCGCCGGCTTCACCGGCATCGACGCCACCTACGAGGTGCCCGCCCATCCCGATCTGGCACTCGGGTCCGACTCGGGCAGCCTTCCCGAGCAGATCGCGCGCGTCGTCGAGCTGCTCGAGCGGCTCGTCCGCTAACCGTGGCAAAGAACGGCAAGGTGAGGTGGGGCGCTCGATCGGCTCCGGCTTCGATTTCGGCTTCGGCTTCGGCTGGCAGTGCGCAGGCGGTGTCCGAGAAGGCGAGGACGACCGCGCAGGAGGCCGCTCCGGGGTCACACGCGGCCGTGCAGGAGGCGACGCCGGAGCCTGCCGAAGTGCCGCCGTCGCGCCCTGAGCCCGCACGGGCTCACGCGTCGAACCCGCGACCGCGGGCCGCGGGCTCGCTGGCGCGCATCCACCCGAGGCGTGAGCTCCGGAGACGACGGCTCCAGTGGGCCGCGCTGGGCGCGGTCGCCCTGCTGATCGTGGGTTTGGCTGTGGGACATGCTCTCTCCGAGAGATCGCGGGGCAAGAGCCAGGGCTCGGCCAGCGGCACGTCACGGGTCAGCGTCGGCACCTCCCAGGTCACCGGGGGCACGGTGACCAGCGGCGCCACCACGACCGGATCGGCGTTGCGCGAGCAGACACTGTTGCGCATCCCGGCCGCGTCAGCGCTCGCCCAGGCAGACGGGTCGTCGTTCGTCACCGACGACCAGCGTGACGTGCTGGTGCGCTTCGACCCGACCACCGAGCAGGTGCAGGGCACCGTGCACCTGGCCGGCCGGCCCGACGCAATGGTCCTGGCAGGCAACGAGCTGTGGGTCGCCGAGATGATCGACAACGTCGTGGTCGAGGTGGACCCGCGGACGATGGACGTGGTCCAGAGCCTCACGGTGCCGGACGCGCCGTCGGGCCTCGCCGTGCTGGGGCCCGACGTCTGGGTCACCTCGCTGTCGGCCAACGAGGTGACGCCGATCAACCTGCAGACGGGCGTCGTCGGGACCCCCATTCAGGTGCTGGGCGGTGCCGTTCGCGTGGCGTCGGGGTTCGGCGCCCTCTGGGTGACCGGGACGGACGACCTCCTCACAAGGATCATTCCGTCGGCTGGGAGCGGTCCGCCGGCCCAGCTGACGGTGACCGTGGGGAGGGGGCCAATCGGCGTGACCACCGGCATCGGCTTCGTGTGGGTCGCCAACGCGGAGGATGGGACGGTGTCCCAGGTCAACCCCTTGACGATGCAGGTCGCGGCGACGCTCCCGGCCGGCGACGATCCGCTCGCGATCGCCATCACGTCTGACAACCGTGTCTTCGTCGGATTCGGCACGGCACAGACGGTGCGCGTCGTCTCGCCTCCGCCTGAGTCCAGGGCGGTCCCCGTGGCCGGCGCGCCGCGGGCGCTGTTGTCGGTCGGGAACAGTGTGTGGGTTGCGACGAGCAACCCGGGGCGGGTGCTCTCGGTCGGCGGCTAGCGCCGCGCTACTCCTGGACGAGCTCGATCAGGGTCCCGAACGACGTCTTGGGGTGCACGAAGGCCACCGTGGTGCCCCGCGAGCCCGGCCGTGGCTCCTCGTCGATGACCCGGCCGCCCATGTCCTTGATCGCCTGCAGGGCCACCGCGCAGTCGTCGACCCGATACCCGACATGGTGCAGCCCCTCGCCCTTGGTCGCCAGGTATTTGGCGACGGGTGAGTCGTCACGGATGGGTGTGAGCAGCTGCACGTAGGAGTCGGCCACCTTGATCAGCGCCTCCTCGACGCCGTCGCGCTCGACACGCTCGCGGTGGTCGACCGTGGCGCCGAAGGCCTCGGCGTACCAGGCGATGGCGGCCTCGAGATCGTTGACCGCGATGGCCACGTGGTCGATCTCGGTCAGGAGCCCGCTCATGCCCCATGCCTCCGGAAGAGCGTGATGCGGTCCTCGCCCACCTTGGCCCGCAGCTCGGGGTCGTCGATGCCCAGGCCCTCCCGCGGCGCCAGGCAGAGGACGCCGATCTTGCCCTCGTGCAGGTTGTGATGGACCTGGTAGGCGGCTTCGCCCACCTGGTCGAGCGGGTAGACGGCGGAGAGCGGCGGCAGCACCTTGCCGTCGCAGATGAGCTGGTTGGCGTCCCAGGCCTCGCGGTAGTTGGCGAAGTGTGAACCCTTGATCGTCTTCAGCTTCATCCAGAGGTGCCGGTTGTCGTACTCGATCATGTAGCCCGACGTGGCCGCGCAAGTGACGATCGTGCCGGCGCGCTTGCACACGAACACCGAGGCGCCCATCGTCTGGCGACCGGGGTGCTCGAAGACGATCTCGGGCTCGCCGCCGACCAGCCCCCGGATGTCCTTGCCGAAACGGCGCCACTCGGACTCGTCCTGGGTGTGTTCGTCGGCCCAGAAGCGGTAGTTGGCGGCCTTGCGGTCGATCACGGCGTCGACACCGAGGTCGTTGAGCAGCTTGACCTTGTCGGGTGACGAGACGACGCCGACCGGTGTCCCGCCGCCGTTGAGCACGTGCTGGACGGCGTAGCTCCCGAGGCCACCACTGGCGCCCCACACGAGCACCTTGTCACCTTGGGTCATGCGGGCGCCGTTGTGCGAGACGAGCATCCGGTACGCGGTCGAGTTGCACAGCGCGTTGATGCCGGCCTCCTCCCAGCTCAGGTGTGTCGGCTTCGGCATGATCTGGTTGGCCTTGACCACGGTGATGTCGGCCAGGCCGCCAAAGTTGGTCTCGAAGCCCCAGATGCGTTGGTTGGCGGCGAGCATGGAGTCGTCGTGGGCCGAGGGGTCCTGGTCGTCGACGTAGTTGCACTGGATGGTGACCTTGTCGCCCACCTTCCAGTTCCGCACCGCTGATCCTGTCCGGAGCACCACGCCCGCCGCGTCGGAGCCCACGACGTGATAGTCGAGCGCGTGGCGCGCCGCCCACGGGCTCTCCTTGCCGAGGCGGTCGAGGAAGCCGAAGGTCGGCAGCGGCTCGAAGATGGAGGTCCACACGGTGTTGAAGTTGATCGAGGACGCCATCACCGCCACGTAGGCCTCGTCGGGCGCCAGCTCGGGGAGGGGCACCTCCTCGACGTGGAGGGACCGGCGGGGGTCCTTGTCCGCGGAGGCCATGCCCTCGAACATGGCGATTTCACTCCGCTTGACCACGGCCGCTCGATACGAGTCGGGCATCGGAAGAGCAGCCAGTTCGTCTGGGGACGCGCCGGCCACGACTGCGCTGAGGATGTCGCTCATGTGACCCGACGATAGTTGGCCCATAAGATGTGGTTTCCGGCCGGTAACCAAACCGGCGAGCAACCCCGGAGGTACAGGGAATGGCTGAGGCCGTCATCGTCGCAGGGGCTCGGACCCCGATCGGGAAGCTGTCGGGCGCACTCGCCGGCTTCACGGCCATGGACCTGGGCGGGTTCGCCATCGCCGAGGCGCTGAAGCGGGCCGGTGTCGCCCCCGAACTGGTCGACTACGTGCTCATGGGCCAGGTCGTCCTGGCCGGGCAGGGCCAGATCACGGCGCGCCAGGCCGCGGTGAAGGGGGGCATCCCGATGACGGTGCCGGCCAACACGATCAACAAGGTGTGCCTCTCGGGCCTGAACACGATCTACCTCGCCGACCAGATGATCCAGGCCGGCGACGCCGAGATCGTCGTGGCCGGCGGCATGGAGTCCATGACGCAGGCGCCGCACCTGCTGCCCGGCGCGCGGGCGGGGTTCCGCCTGGGCGACGCGACGCTCGTCGACTCCATGATGCTCGACGGCCTCACCGACGCCTTCGACAACATCGCGATGGGGCTCTCCACCGAGCGGCACAACGAGAAGATCGGCATCAGCCGCGAGCGCCAGGACGCCTTCGCCGCCGCCAGCCACGAGAAGGCCGCGGCCGCCGCCAAGGAGGGCCGCCTGGCCGAGGAGATCGTCCCGGTCGAAGTGCCCCAGCGCAAGGGCGACCCGCTCCTCTTCGACACCGACGAGGGCGTGCGCCCCGGTACGACGGCGGAGTCACTGGGCGCGCTCAAGCCCGCCTTCGACAAGAACGGCACCATCACCGCCGGGAACTCGTCGCAGATCTCCGACGGCGGCTGCGCGGTCATCGTCATGTCGGCCGACAAGGCCAAGGAGCTCGGCGTGACCCCGCTCGGCCAGGTCGTGAGCTACGGCATGGTGGCCGGGCCGGACAACTCGCTCATGACCCAGCCTTCGCGGGCCATCGCCAAGGCGGCCGCCAAAGCCGGGCTCGACGTCAAGGGCTTCGACCTCTACGAGATCAACGAGGCCTTCGCCGCAGTTGGGCTCGCGTCGATGGACGACCTCGGCCTCGACGAGGACAAGGTCAACGTCAACGGCGGGGCCATTGCGCTCGGCCACCCGGTCGGCATGTCGGGCACCCGCGTCGCGCTGACCGCACTGCTCGAGCTGCGCCGCCGCGGCGCGTCGACGGCGGCCGTGGCACTGTGCGGCGGCGGCGGCCAGGGCGACGCCGCCATCCTGCGCAGCCTTTCCTGACCCCGGCCTGACCCGGCCTGAACCGGCCTGACCCGGCCTGACCCGAGCCTCAGCCGAAGGGCGGCGTGATCAGCGTGACCAGCGTGCCGACCCCGGCCGCCACGTCGACCCAGTGTCCGCCGGGGAACGTGTAGACGCCGAGGGCACAAGTCGGGAAGCCCTGCCGCTCCGCTAAGGAGAGGCCCTTCTTGTCGCGCGGCGACAGCAGTCCCAGCGAGAGGCACTGGGCGGTCGGGTTGTGACCGACGACCATGGCGGACGGCACGTCGTCGGGCAGGGTCTGGAGGAGGGCGAGCAGTTCGCCGGGCTCGGCCCCGTAGAGGTCCTCGTCGAAGCGGCACTCGGGTGGTGCCGCCATGCCGGCGAGCACCAGCTCGGCGGTCGCCGTCGTGCGCGCTGACGGCGACACGAATGCCACCGCCGGACGCGGCACGCCGTCGAACGCGGGACCCAGCCCCTCGCCCGCGCCGGCGAAGAGCCGCCCGAGGGCGGTGGCGTCGCGCCGGCCCCGGGGCGCCAGGACCCGGTCGAAGTCCGTGCCGCCCGGCGGGGGGTTGGTCACCGTCTTGGCGTGACGCAGGAGCCAGAGGGTGCGCGTCGGCGCCGGCCGCGAGCTTTTGCGCGGGGCCGGTGTCTTCGCGACCTTCCCCTTGGCCTTTGTCGGCATCAGCCCAGCGCGAAGGCCGCATGCAAGCTGCGCACGGCTCGATCCACGTCGCCTTCCGCGACGATGCACGACGTCCGGATGGTCGAGGTCGAGATCATGTCGATGTTGATCCCCTCGTTGGCCAGCGTCTCGAACATGGTAGCGGCGATGCCCGGGTGCGACTTCATGCCGGCGCCGACGAGGGAGACCCGGGCGACGTCGCCGTCCGCCGTGACCCCCGTCGCCCCCAGCTCGTCGGCGTGGGCCTGCGAGGTCTCGGCGGCAACGGCCAGATCGGCGTTAGGCACCGTGAACGAGATGTCGGTCGTGCCCATCGTCGAGGTGTTCTGCACGATCATGTCAACGTTGATCGACTTGTCGGCGAGCGCACGGAACAGGCGGGCCGCCACCCCGGGGCGGTCGGGCACGCCGCTCACCGTGACCTTGGCCTCGGAGGTGTCGTGGGTCACCGCGGTGACGACGGCGTCTTCCATGTCTGCATCCTCCTCCACCACCCAGGTACCGGGCTCCCAGGTGAAGCTGCTGCGTACGTGCAACGGGACGTTGTGGTTGCGGGCGAACTCGACTGCTCGCAACATGAGCACCCGGCCACCCGATGCCGCCATCTCGAGCATCTCGTCGAACGAGATCCGGTTGATGCGGTGGGCCTCGGGCACGAGCCGGGGGTCGGCGGTGAACACGCCCGTGACATCGGTGTAGATCTCGCAGACGTCGGCGTCGAGGATGGCGGCAAGCGCCACGGCTGTGGCATCGGACCCGCCTCGGCCGAGGGTGGTGATCTCCCGGTCGACCGAGACGCCCTGGAACCCGGCGACCACCGGCACCTTGCCCCCGGTGAGAGCCTCACGCAGGCGATCGCCCCTGACCTCCTTGATCTTGGCCCGGGTGTGGTCGCCGTCGGTGATGATGCCGACCTGGCTCCCCGTGAACGACCGGGCCTCCACGCCGAGATCGGCCAGCGCCATCACCAGCAGCGCCATCGAGATCCGCTCCCCGGTGCTCACGAGCATGTCGTACTCGCGGGGCGGCTGGGTCTTGCTGACGGTGTTGGCCAGGTGGATGAGCTCGTCGGTCGTCTTCCCCATGGCGCTGACGACGGCGACCACGTCCGAGCCTTCCCGGCGCGTGCGGCGATGTGGTCGGCGACAGCCCGGATCCGATCGGCGTCGCCGACCGAGGTCCCACCGAACTTCTGTACGACCAGCGGCATCCCGCCGAGGCTACAGACTGCACAGCTCGGCCCCATCTCCAGGTGCCTCGTGTGCCCTACCCGTCGCCTACCCATGGCCTAGCCGCGGCCCTCCCGCGTGCCTAGCCACGACCCGACCCACGGCCCATGCCCGCGGCCAGCCCCCTCTGGATCACCCCCGGGCGATCGGAGGCAGTCCCGGGGATTGGGTAGGGTCTGCGCCCGTGCCCAGCGAGAAGAGAGCCCGTCAGCGTGCGGCGCGCGAGGCCCGTCTGGCGGCCGAGGCCCAGCAGCACAAACGCCGGCTGCGGATCCGTAACGGCGTCATCGTGGTGGTGGTGCTCGGGGCCATCGTGGGCATCGCCTTCGCCGTGTCGGGCGGGAACAAGACCGTGGGGTCCGAGTCCAAGACGAGCTCGACGAGCACGACGGTGGCCGCGAAGAGCTCAGACGCCAAGTTGCAGACGCAGGCCAACGAGGTGGCGGTCAAGGCTGGATGCCCGGCGAGCACCAAGACGACGGTCAACACGCAGAAGTACTCGGCCGCCCCGCCGATGACGATCGACACCTCGAAGACGTACACGGCCACGGTGAAGACGACGACGGGGACCTTCGACATCGCCCTGAATGCCACGACGGCCCCCCAGACCGTGAACAACTTCGTGTTCCTCGCTGACAAGGGCTTCTACCGCTGCGTGATCTTCCACCGGGTGATCCCCGACTTCATGGACCAGACCGGAGACCCGACCGGCACGGGCACCGGCGGACCTGGCTATACCATCCCCGACGAGTACCCGCCCAAGTCGTCCAACGCCGCAGACCAGTACCCCATCGGGTCGGTCGCCATGGCCAACACCGGCCAGCCGAACACGGGCGGGAGCCAGTTCTTCATCGTGGCGGGTCCTGAAGGGGAGTCGCTGCCCAACACGTACACGCTGTTCGGAACCGTCACGTCGGGTATGAACGTGGTGGACACCATCAACAAGCAGGGCTCGGCAGCGGGCGTGCCGCCCGACGTCACGCAGCGCATTTTGTCGATCACCATCAACGAGTCGTAAGGATCTTCTCCATGGCCACTCCAACCCCCCCGAACCCAGACGGCTCGAGCCCCCAGCAGCGGAAGTTCAAAGACGAGCCGCCCATGATCATCGATACCAACAAGCGTTACGTGGCCACCATGGTCACGTCGCACGGCACGATGGTGATCAACCTCGACCCGCTCGCCGCGCCCAAGGCCGTGAACAGCTTCGTGTTCTTGTCGCGCTACCACTATTTCGACGGCATCGTCTTCCACCGCATCATCCCGGGCTTCGTGCTCCAGGGCGGCGACCCGACCGGCACGGGCAGCGGGGGCCCCGGCTACCGCTTCGACGACGAGCTCCCCCCGGCCGGCCGCTACAAGGTCGGCTCCCTGGCCATGGCCAACGCCGGGCCCAACACCAACGGCAGCCAGTTCTTCGTGATCAGCGGTCCCGACGGCGCCGCCCTGCCTCCCCTCTACTCACTCTTCGGCGAGGTCGTCAGCGGCCAGGACGTCATCAGCACGATCGACGCCGTCGGCACCCACTCGGGGACGCCGACCGAGCGGGTCATCATCCAAAGCGTCACCGTCGAAGAGAAGGACTAGGCGGCCGAGGCCGCCGCGCCCTTCCGCCTTCGACGCGCCCGGCGGCCGGACTCCCACTGCCCGGCGCCCGCCGCCCACGGCCCGCGGCCTCCGTGGGGACATGTCACTTGACTTGTATATGCCGCCTTCGTCAATTACCCCCAATTGACGAAGGATATCCACATATCCTTCCGCAAATACCCTCGATAGACGAAGGCGGCATATACAGCCAGGCGTACAGCCACGCGTCATATACAGCCAGGCGTCATCACCCACCCGGACGCGATCGGTGCACGAGCGATCGCGGATCAGCCGCGCAGCGCGTCCAGCCCCTCGGTCTGGTTGCCCCCGACGAAGACGACGGGCGTCCCTGCGCCCTCCGAGCGCCAAGCGCCGTTGCCGTTCTTGATCAGCGCCGTCCGGGCCGGGAGCGCGACGACCGGGAGGCCCGCCGGTGCCATGGCCACGGTGCGCTCGAGCTTCTGGCCGTGGGCGTCGTCGTGCTCGTCGCCGAAATGGGGCACCACGGTCAGCTTGTCGACGAGTCCGAGCCCGAGGGTCAGCGCACCACCACGGGGGTCGACCATGGGGTCGGTCATCACCATGGCCCCCGCCCCGGCGCCCGCGATCACGGCGCCGCCCGCATAGGCCGCACGGATGCCGTCGAAGACGGCCGACTTCTTGAGCACGGCGCGGAGGTGGAGCGGTGAGCCACCAGCGAGGTAGATGAAGCGCGCGTTGGCCACGATTGCTGCCATTCCCGCGTCTTCGGCCGAGGCGCGGTCCACGACCATGAGCCCCTCGACCTGCGCACCCAGCGGCTCGAACCATTCGGCCGCCCGGAACACCATCCGCTCTGGATGCTGGTAGGCCGCCGCGGTGGGGAGGACGACGACGTCGGTCCCTCCGGAGTCCGCCAGGAGGGTGGTGTCGAAGGTGCAGCCCTCGGTCCATTCGGAGCCCCCGACCAGGGCCAGCGTGCCTGACGAGTCCATGGCCCACTCTTGCACGCCACGCACCGGGGCCATCGCTTCGACGCTGGCGGTTACCGGCCGGTAAGCTTGGCGCCCATGTCGATCACGCGGGTGGGAATCGTCGGTTCGGGAATCATGGGCTCGGGCATCGCGGAGGTGGCAGCGGCAGCGGGCCACGAGGTGGTGCTGCGCAGCCGCAGCCGAGAAGGCGCGGACGCCATGATGGCCGGCCTCGCCAAGTCACTGGCCAAGCAGGTGGACAAGGGGAAGCGCACGGAGGCGGAGGCGGCAGAGATCTCGGGCCGTGTGCGCGCCACGGCACACCTCGGCGACCTCGTCGACGTCGACCTGGTGATCGAGTCGGTCGTAGAGGACCTGGCCGTGAAGAAGGGGCTCTTCGCCGAGCTCGACAGCGTCTGCAAGCCCGAGACCATCCTGGCGACGAACACGTCCACGCTGCCGGTGGTCGAGATGGCCATGGCGACGGGCCGGCCCGACCTGGTCTGCGGCGTCCACTTCTTCAATCCGGCGCCGGCCATGGGGCTCGTCGAGATCGTGCGCCCCGTCACCGCTGCGGACGCCACGGTGGAGGCGGCCACGGCCTTCGCGACGGCCTGCGGCAAGGATCCCGTCGAGGTGAAGGACCAGGCGGGCTTCATCGTGAACGCGCTGCTCTTCCCTTACCTCAACAACGCCGTGCGCCTCTACGAGCAGGGTGTGGCCTCCAAGGAGGGCATCGACGCCGCCATGAAAGGCGGGTGCGGGTTCCCGATGGGGCCCTTCGCACTCCTCGACCTGGTCGGCCTCGACACCTCGTTGGCAATCCTCGATGCGCTCTACGACGAGTACCGCGACCCCAATTACGCCGCGGTGCCCTTGCTGCGCAGGATGGTTACTTCCGGCCAGCTCGGGCGCAAGACCAAGAAGGGTTTTTACGAGTACGGCCGGTGACCGGCCGCCGCGTGCGCGGCGGTGGCGGGAAAGGCGGGCACAATGGTGGTGCGCCCCACTCGTCTGGAGGTGAACTGAATGGCTACCGACCCGCAGCGTGATGCGCCGTGGGTGATGCGTACCTATTCGGGCCACTCGACGGCCCGTGCCTCCAACGAGCTCTATCGCACCAACCTCACCAAGGGGCAGACCGGCCTCTCCATCGCCTTCGATCTGCCGACGCAGACCGGTTACGACCCCGACGCTCCCGAGGCCGCCGGCGAGGTCGGCAAGGTCGGCGTGCCCGTCGCCCACCTCGGGCACATGCGGGAGCTGCTCGACCAGATCCCGGTGGCCGAGATGAACACGTCCATGACGATCAACGCCACCGCGGCGTGGTTGCTCGGGCTCTACGTCGCCAACGCGCAGGACCTTGGCGTGGACCCGGCGCTCCTGGCGGGGACGACGCAGAACGACATCGTCAAGGAGTACCTGAGTCGCGGGACATATATCTTCCCGCCCGGACCCAGCCTGCGCCTGACGGTCGACACCATCGCCTACACCCTGCGCCACGTGCCCAAGTGGAACCCGATCAACGTGTGCAGCTACCACCTCCAAGAGGCGGGCGCGACACCCACCCAGGAGATCGCCTACGCGCTCGCCACCGCCATCGGCGTGCTCGACGGGGTGCGCGCCTCGGGCAAGATCAACGAGGCTGAGCTGCCTGCAGTGGTCGGCCGCATCAGCTTCTTCGTCAACTCGAGCGTCCGCTTCGTCGAGGAGACCTGCAAGATGCGCGCGTTCACCGAGCTGTGGGACCGCATCTGCCAGGAGCGCTATGGCGTCGAGGACCCCAAGTTGCGCCGTTTCCGCTACGGCGTGCAGGTCAACTCGCTCGGGCTCACCGAGCAGCAGCCCGAGAACAACGTGCAGCGCATCGTGCTCGAGACCCTCGGCGTCACGCTGTCGAAGAGCGCGCGGGCACGCGCCATGCAGCTGCCCGCGTGGAACGAAGCGCTCGGGTTGCCGCGGCCCTGGGACCAGCAGTGGTCGCTGCGCATCCAGCAGGTGCTCGCCTTCGAGTCGGACCTGCTCGACTACGGCGACATCTTCGAGGGGTCGACGGTGATCGCGGCCAAGACGGCCGAGCTGGCCGAGGCCGCAACCGCAGAGCTGGCCGACGTCGAGGAGCTCGGCGGCGCCTTCGAGGCCATCGACGAGCTGAAGCGCCGGCTGGTGCGCAGCCAGGCCGAGCGGGTGCGCCGCATCGAGTCGGGTGAGCAGCTCGTGGTGGGCGTGAACTGCTTCACCGAGACGGCGCCTTCCCCGCTCCTCGGCGACTCCGAGTTCGGGTCGATCCTCAAGGTCGACGAAGGGGTGGAGGCCGAGCAGATCGCCGAGGTCGAGCGCTGGCGGGCAGAGCGGGACAACGCGGCGGTGCAGCGCGCCCTCGACGAGCTGCGCCGCGTGGCCGCCGACGACGGGCCCGAGGGCAATGTCATGGACGCGACCATCGTGCTCGCCCATGCGGGCGGGACGACGGGCGAGTGGGCCGACGCGTTACGTGGGGTCTTCGGGGAGTTCCGTGCCCCCACCGGGGTGAGCGGCGGCGTGGGCCGCTGGGGCGAGGAGATGGCGCCGGTCCGGATGCGCGCCAAAGCGCTGGCCGAGCGCACCGGCGGGCCGCCGCGCCTCTTGGTGGCCAAGCCCGGGCTCGACGGCCACTCCAACGGCGCCGAGCAGATCGCGGTGGCGGCGCGCGACGCCGGCTTCGAGGTGATCTATCAAGGCATCCGCCTCACCCCCGAACAGATCGTGGCGGCGGCGGTCGACGAGGATGTCGACATCGTCGGTCTCTCCATCCTCTCGGGCTCTCACCTCGAGCTGGTGCCCGACATCTTGGACCGCCTGCGCGCCGCCGGCAGCCACGCGGCCGTGGTGGTCGGCGGCATCATCCCGCCCGAGGACGCCGAGCTGCTGATCGGCAAGGGCGTGGCGTCGGTCTACACGCCCAAGGACTACTCCTTCGATCGCATCATGGAGGATCTGGTCGAGCTGGCCGAGCGCCAGCGCGCCGCCACTCCCGCGTGAGGCGGGCCATCTCGCGCCAGGTGACCGGGACCGCGCCGAGCTCGATGGCCCGCCGGCGGAGGCTCTCGGGTACGTCGTAGTGATTCAGCGCGGACGAGCGCCGGTGGCGCTGGTAGCCGCGCCGCGGGATCCCGAGCGCAGCGGCCATGGCGTGCAGTTCGTCGGGGTCGTCGGCCAACAGGTGGGACCAGGCGTCGTCGCGGTTGCGCACCGTGGCGCGCTGGCGCCAGTCGTCGACGTAGACGGTCAGCGCCGGGCCCAGGGCCGGTCGCGCCGCAGTGGCACGGGCTTGAGCCACCAGCGGCCGCTGAAGCGCCACGCCTCGTGCACCGGGTCCTGCGCGTCGGGCGGGGCGGGACGGGGCCAGGCCAGCTGGACCGCGGCTGCGATGGCAGCGAGCACGGCGGGGTCGGGCTCGGGCTCCGCCCGCAGCGTCAACTGGTCCGGGTCGACGTGCAGCATCACAGCGGGACGTTGCCGTGCTTTCGCCGCGGCAGTTCCTCGCGCTTGGAGGCGAGGATGTCGAGGCCGCGGCAGATCACGGCGCGGGTGTCGGCGGGCGAGATCACGTCGTCGATGTAGCCACGCTCGGCTGCGATGTACGGGTTGGCGTAGCGCTCGGTGTACTCGTCGATCAGCTCGGCGCGCCGGCGCGCCGGGTCGGCCGCCTCGGCCAGCTCGCGCCGGTAGACGATTTCGACGGCGCCGTTGGGACCCATGACCGCCAGCTCGGCCGACGGCCAGGCGAAGGCGAGGTCGGCGCCGATGGACTTGGAGTTCATGACGACGTAGGCACCGCCGTACGCCTTGCGGGTGATGATCTGAATGCGCGGGACCGTTGCCTCGCAGTAGGCGTAGAGCAGCTTGGCGCCGTGGCGGATGATGCCGCCGTACTCCTGGTCGGTGCCGGGCATGAAGCCGGGGACGTCGACGAAGGTCAGCAGCGGGATGTTGAACGCGTCACAGGTGCGGACGAAGCGCGAGGCCTTCTCGGAGGAGTCGATGTCGAGGACGCCCGCCAGGACAGCCGGCTGGTTGCCCACCACCCCGACGACGCGGCCGTTCATGCGCGCGAAGCCGCACGTGATCGACATGGCCCAGTGGCGGTGCACCTCGAGGTACTCGCCGTCGTCGACCACCGCGGTGATGATCCGCTTCATGTCGTAGGGCTGGTTGGACGACGTGGGCAGGAAGTCGATGAGCTCGGTCACCTGGCGCTCGGGATCGTCGCCCGTGACCTCGAGGGGCGGCTCTTCCAAGTTGTTGGAGGGCAAGAACGACAAGAGGTGGCGCACCTCGTCGAGGCAGGCCTTCTCGTCGGGGGCGACGAAGGTGGCCACGCCGGACTTGGTGGCGTGGCTCATGGCGCCGCCGAGCTCTTCGAGCGTCACGTCCTCTCCGGTGACGGTCTTCACGACGTCGGGCCCCGTGATGAACATGTGCGAGGTGCCCTGCACCATGAAGATGAAATCGGTCATCGCCGGCGAGTAGACGGCGCCACCCGCGCAGGGCCCGAGGATGACGCTGATCTGGGGGATCACGCCCGATGCCGTGACGTTGCGGTGGAAGATGCCGCCATAGGAGTGCAAGGAGACGACGCCCTCTTGGATGCGGGCACCGGCGCCGTCGTTGAGGCCGATCATCGGCACACCGGTGGAGGCGGCCAGGTCCATCACCTTGTGGATCTTCTCGGCGAAGACCTCGCCCAGCGCGCCGCCGAAGACGGTGAAGTCCTGGCTGAAGATGCAGACGCGCCGGCCGTCGATGGTCCCGAACCCGGTGACGACGCCGTCGGTGTAGGGGCGGTTGTCCTCCAGGCCCATTCCATGGGCCCGGTGCCGGGCGAGCATGTCGAGCTCCTGGAACGATCCCTCGTCGAGCAGGTAGTCAATCCGCTCCCGGGCGGTCAGCTTGCCCTTGGCGTGCTGGCGCTCGACGGCCCGCTCGCTCCCGGCGTGCAGCGCCTCGTTCTTACGTTCATCGAGTTCGGCCAGCCGTTCGGCCATGGAGTGTTCCATGCGAGTGAGGCTAACGCTCCCTGCCTACGGCCCGAAATTGCGACCGCACGACGCCGGATTGGAAGCCGTCCGAGTTCGCGACGGACAAAACCGTGGGTGACCTGGCCCTGCGCCGGGGCCCGTTCGGCCGGGTCCTCGACCGCGGCGAAGGACTCGGAGGCCACCTGCGCCACCCTCGGGCAGTCCCTCACCGCGACCAAGCTGGCGGTCTTCACCTTGTCCGCCGCCATGGCGGAGGTGGCAGTGTCCTCTTCGGGGCCGCCTCGTCGGTGGTCAGCGGCACCCACTTCCCAGATGTTCGAGAGCCGGCTGATCCTGGCCGTCGTCGCCAGCGGCGGCGCCTCGGTGTGATCGGCGGCCGGGGCACCCGGCCGGGCTGAGCGAGGGTGGCGGAACCGCCCCGCCACCAGGCTCCGCGCGGTTGTCGGACCCCCGGTCAACCGCTATCATGGATACCTGCCATGTGCGGGCTTCTGCCCGGCGCGCAATGCGTCACATGGAGATCGAATTTCAAAGCCGAGAGGTAGCGCGTGCCCACAATCGCCCAGCTCGTCCGCAAGGGACGGGAGGCCAAGGTAACAAAGACCAAGACCCCCGCCCTGAAGGGCGCGCCCCAACGGCGGGGGGTGTGCACGCGCGTCTACACCACCACCCCCAAGAAGCCGAACTCGGCGCTGCGCAAGGTCGCCCGTGTCCGCCTCTCCTCGGGCGTCGAGATCACGGCCTACATCCCCGGTGTCGGCCACAACCTCCAGGAGCACTCCATCGTCCTCGTGCGTGGCGGCCGGGTGAAGGACCTGCCGGGCGTGCGCTACAAGGTCGTCCGTGGGGCGCTCGACACCTCGGGTGTGCGCGAGCGCAGCCAGGCCCGCAGCCGCTACGGCGCGAAGAAGGAGTCCTAGGAATGCCCCGCAACGGACCCGCCACCCGCCGCGAGCTCGCCCCGGACCCCCTCTACCGCTCGGTCCTGGTCACCCAGTTCGTCAACAAGGTGCTCTCGCGCGGCAAGCGCACCCTGGCCGAGCACATCGTCTACACCGCGCTCGAGCAGGTGCAGGAGAAGTCGGGCGGCGACCCGGTGGCCGCGCTCAAGCGCGCCGTCGAGAACACCAGGCCCGAGGTCGAGGTGAAGTCGCGGCGCGTTGGTGGTGCCACGTATCAGGTGCCGGTCGAGGTGCGCCCGCGGCGGGCGACCACCCTCGCCATCCGGTGGCTGACCACCTATTCGCGCCAGCGCCGGGAGAAGACGATGGCCGAGCGCCTGGCCGGCGAGATCCTCGACGCCTCCAACAACATCGGGGCCTCGGTGAAGCGCCGCGAAGACATGCACAAGATGGCGGAGTCGAACCGCGCCTTCGCCCACTACCGCTGGTAGTGGAACCGACGCCCGCGACCCGCCGCCAGACCCGCCGCACCCAGACCCACAGTCCCACCCGCCCCACAACGCAAGAGCACGACCATGCCTGACGCCGCCGCTAGACGCGATTTCCCGCTGGCCAAGACCCGCAACATCGGGATCATGGCCCACATTGACGCGGGCAAAACCACCACGACCGAGCGCATCCTCTATTACACCGGCCGCAATTACAAGATCGGTGAGGTGCACGAAGGTGCCGCCACCATGGACTGGATGGTCCAGGAGCAAGAGCGCGGCATCACCATCACCTCTGCTGCGACCACCTGTGCCTGGCGCGACAACTGGATCAACCTGATCGACACCCCGGGCCACGTCGACTTCACCGTCGAGGTGGAGCGGTCGCTGCGCGTCCTCGACGGCGCCGTGGCCGTCTTCGACGCCGTGGCCGGCGTGGAGCCCCAGACCGAGACGGTATGGCGCCAGGCCAACAAGTACAACGTCCCGCGCATCTGCTTCGTCAACAAGATGGATCGCATCGGCGCCGACTTCGAGCGCACCGTGCAGATGATCCGCGACCGCCTCGACGCGTTGCCGGCCGTCATCCAGCTGCCCATCGGCGCCGAGTCCGAGTTCAAGGGCGTCATCGACCTGCTCGAGGAGAAGGCCCTCGTCTGGTCGTCGGACATGGGCGAGGAGTGGGAGACCCTCGAGGTCCCCGACGCCATGGCCAACCAGGCCGAGGACGCCCGCCACCAGCTCATCGACGTCGTCTCCAACTTCGACGACACCATCATGGAGAAGTACCTCTCCGAGGAGCCCATCACGGCTGCCGACCTGCGCCGCGCCCTGCGCACGGCCACTCTGGCCGCCGAGGTGGTGCCCGTCCTGTGCGGCTCGGCCTTCAAGAACAAGGGCGTCCAGCCCATGCTCGACGCCGTGGTCGACTTCCTGCCCAGCCCGCTCGACCTGCCGCCCACCGAGGGACACCGTCCGGGCCACCCCGACGACATCGAGGAGCGCAAGGCCGACGACGCCGAGCCCTTCTCCGCCCTCGCCTTCAAGGTCATGACCGACCCCTATGTCGGCAAGCTGACCTACATCCGGGTCTACTCGGGCACGCTGCAGAAGGGCTCGTCCGTCACGAACACCACCAAGGACAAGAAGGAGCGGGTCGGCCGCATCCTCCAGATGCACGCCAACGACCGCGTGGACAAGGACGCCATCTTCGCCGGCGACATCATGGCCGTCGTCGGCCTGAAGAACACCACGACCGGTGACACCCTGAGCGACCAGAGCAGCCCGATCGTGCTCGAGGCGCTCGAGTTCCCCGAGCCCGTGATCCACGTCGCCGTGGAGCCCAAGACCAAGGCCGACCAGGACAAGCTGTCCCGGGCCCTCTACTCGCTCAGCGAGGAGGACCCGACCTTCCGCGTGCGCTCCGACGAGGAGACGGGTCAGACCGTGATCTCGGGCATGGGCGAGCTGCACCTCGAGGTCCTCGTCGACCGCATGCTGCGTGAGTTCTCCGTCGACGCCAACGTGGGCAAGCCCCAGGTGGCCTACCGCGAGACCATCCGCAAGCCGGTGGAGAAGGTCGAGGAGCGCTACGTCCGCCAGACCGGTGGCCGCGGCCAGTACGGCCACGTCGTCATCAGCGCCGAGCCCACGGGCCCGGGCGGGGGCTACGAGTTCATCGACAAGATCAGTGGCGGCGTGATCCCCAAGGAGTACATCCCCTCGGTGGACGCCGGCATCCAAGAGGCGCTCACCGCGGGCGTGCTGGCCGGCTATCCGACCGTGGACATCCGGGTGACCCTGACGTACGGGTCGTACCACGACGTGGACTCCTCGGAGATGGCCTTCAAGATCGCCGGCTCCATGGCGGTCAAGAAGGCGATCCGGGCCGCGAGCCCGGTACTGCTCGAGCCGGTCATGGAAGTCACGGTGACGGTGCCCGACGATTTCCTGGGCGCGGTCACCGGCGACCTGTCCTCGCGCCGCGGGCGAATGGAGGGCATGGAACAGCAGGGGACCAGCCACGTGGTGAGGGCGCTTGTACCACTCGCCGACATGTTCGGCTACTCTACTGACCTGCGTTCGCGCACCCAGGGCCGCGCCACGTACACGATGCAGTTCCATTCGTACAACCAGGTCCCGGAGTCGATCTCCAAGGAGATCATCGCCCGGGCGCACGGGGAGTAGGGCTGCGGGCCGCCGGTCCGGAAGTACAGCGCAGCAACCACACAGAACACCACTTTTCGCAAACAGGCGAAGTTTCGTAGGAAGAGACAAATGAGCGTCGGGACCACGGTGGCCCCGACCAGGAGTAGGGAGTAGCGAGGCGATGGCCAAGCAGAAGTTCGAGCGCACGAAGCCACACGTGAACGTCGGGACCATGGGTCACATCGACCATGGCAAGACGACGCTCACGGCGGCCATCACGCGTGTGCTCTCAGAGCGCAACCCCAACACCTCGTTCACCAAGTTCGACGACATCGACAAGGCGCCCGAGGAGAAGCAGCGGGGCATCACGATCACGATCGCCCACGTCGAGTACGAGACCGAGAAGCGCCACTACGCGCACGTCGACATGCCCGGCCACGCCGACTACATCAAGAACATGATCACCGGTGCCGCCCAGATCGACGGCGCCATCCTGGTGGTCTCGGCGGCCGACGGCCCCATGCCCCAGACCCGCGAGCACGTGCTGCTCGCCCGCCAGGTCGGCGTCCCCTACATCGTGGTGGCGCTGAACAAGGCGGACATGGTCGACGACGAGGAGCTGCTCGAGCTGGTCGAGATGGAGGTGCGCGAGCTGCTCAGCGCCTACGACTTCCCCGGCGAAGAGGTGCCGGTGGTCCGGGTCAGCGCGCTCAAGGCCCTCGAGGGCGACCCCGAGTGGAGCGAGAAGATCGTCGAGCTCATGGACGCGGTCGACGACTACATCCCCGAGCCCGAGCGTGACGTCGACAAGCCGTTCCTGATGCCGGTCGAGGACGTCATGTCCATCACCGGCCGCGGCACCGTCGTGACCGGCAAGGTGGAGCAGGGCATCGTCAAGGTGGGCGAGGAGGTCGAGATCGTCGGCCTGGCCCCCACCCAGAAGACGACGGTGACCGGCGTCGAGATGTTCCGCAAGCTCCTCGACGAAGGGCGCGCCGGCGACAACATCGGCGCCCTGCTGCGAGGCACCAAGAAGGAAGAGGTCGAGCGCGGCCAGGTGCTGTGCAAGCCCGGCTCCATCACGCCGCACACCAACTTCACCGCCGAGGTCTACGTGCTGAACAAGGAGGAGGGCGGCCGCCACAAGCCGTTCTTCACCAACTACCGGCCGCAGTTCTACTTCCGGACCACCGACGTGACCGGCACCATCACGTTGCCCGAGGGCACCGAGATGGTCATGCCGGGCGACAACACCAAGATGACGGTCGAGCTGGGCAAGCCCATCGCAATGGACAAGGGCCTGCGCTTCGCCATCCGCGAGGGTGGCCGCACCGTCGCCTCGGGCGTCGTCGACGAGATCCTCAAGTAGTCACCGGTAGTCACAGGTCGTCACCGGGAACCCGGCGACACCCACACGAGCGAGAGCAGGCAGCGAGACCATGGCCGACGGCCCGAAGCAGAAGATCCGCATCAGGCTCAAGGCCTACGACCACGAGATCCTCGACGAGTCCACGAAGAAGATCGTCCAGACCGTCCAGCGCACCCAGGCCAAGGTGCTCGGGCCGGTCCCGCTGCCGACCGACAAGCACCGCTACACGGTGATCCGCTCGCCGCACAAGTACAAGGACTCGCGCGAGCACTTCGAGATGCGGGTCCACAAGCGCCTGGTCGACATCGTCGAGCACACGCCCAAGACGGTCGACTCGCTCCAGCGGCTCGACCTGCCGGCGGGCGTGGACATCGAGATCAAGATCCAGACCGCCTGACGGCGGGCTGCGCCGTCTTCCCGCCGGACGCCTGGCAGGGGAGCCGGAGCATGGTGTAACCTCGCGGGCCGCCGAATTCGGCAGCTCAGAGGGGTTCTACCGCGGCACTGCGGTGCTGCCGACAACAACAGACGTGCGTGAGCGCCGGTCCCCGGCCGGAACCTCACGCCGAACCATTCGAGCGCTCCGCTCGGGATTCCCGGGCGGAGCGTTGGCGTGCGTACGGGACACCGGACGCGCCGGACACAAGGAAGAGGACACGTGGCACGCAAGGCCATCGTCGGCGAGAAAGTCGGCATGACCCAGGTCTGGGACGACCAGAACCGCGCCGTACCGGTGACTGTGCTGAAGGTCGCGCCCGTGCGTGTCGTCCAGGTCAAGACGCCAGAGACCGACGGCTATGCCGCGCTGCAGGTCACGTGGGGCTTCCGGCGCAACTCGACGCTGTCCAAGCCCGAGATCGGGCACTACGCCAAGGCGGGCGTGAACCCCGGCCGCAAGCTCGTCGAACTGCGCCTCGACGACGTGGCCGACTACGCGGTCGGCCAAGAGCTCGGCGCCGACATCTGGGAGGCCGGTGAGCGCGTCGACGCGATCGCGGTCTCCAAGGGCAAGGGCTTCGCCGGTGGCATGAAGCGCCACAACTTCAGCGGCCAGGGCGCGTCGCACGGGAACCACCGCAGCCACCGCGTGCCCGGGGCCATCGGTGCCTGTGCCACCCCGTCGCGGGTCTTCAAGGGCACGCGCATGGCGGGCCAGATGGGCGGCTCGCAGGTGACCGCGCTGAATCTCGAAGTCGTCTCGGCCGACCCCGAGCGCGAGCTGGTGCTGGTCAAGGGCGCCGTGCCCGGCGCCCGGGGCAGCGTGGTCGTGCTGCGCGACACGGTCAAGGCCCCGAGCAAGGCCGGGAGGTCGCGATGACGACGACGCTCACCCCCACCACCCGCGCCGGCACCGTCCTGCGCCACACCATGAAGAAGGAGCGGCCGGCCCCGGTCGCCCGCACCGCCCCGCGGCGCAACGCCGCCGGGCACGACCTCGGCACGGTGGACCTCGAGCCGACGGTCTTCGGCCTCACGCCCAACCGGGCGGTGCTCCATCAGGTGGTCACCGCCCAGCTGGCCGGGATCCGGGCCGGCACGCAGTCCACGCGGACGCGCTCCGAGGTGCGAGGGGGAGGCGCCAAGCCGTTCCGCCAGAAGGGCACCGGCCGGGCCCGCCAAGGCTCGAGCCGCTCGCCGTCCATGAGCGGCGGTGGCGTGGCCCTCGGGCCCAAGCCGCGCAGCTACGAACAGCACACCCCCAAGAAGATGGTGCGCCTGGCGCTGCTATCCGCCTTGAGCGACCGGGCTGAGATCGAGCGCATCCTGGTGGTCGACGACTGGAAGATCACGGAGCCGAGCACCAAGGACGCCGCCACGATCTTGCGCCGGCTCAAGCTGGGCACCGACTCGGTGCTCATCGTGTTGGCCCAGGACGAGATCGACATGGCGCTCTCGTTCCGCAACCTGCGCCAGGCCGCCACGACCACGTTCGCCGAGCTCTCGGCGCACGACGTGCTGCGCGCCGACTGGCTGCTCTTCTCGGACCGCACGGTGCCGACCTCGGAGAGCGACTTCTCGGGCACCCACGTCATGGAGCCGGCCGCCGCCGGCGGCGGTGCGCCTCGGGCGGCTGCGGGCGCTGCGGTGGCCGAGGGTGCAGTGACCGACGAGGCCGAGGCCGACAGCGAGGACGCCGCCACGGGCACCTCGGCGACCGACGCGGCGAAGCCATCCAAGTCGACGAAGACCGCCAAGGCGACCAAGGCCACGAAGGCGACCAAGGCCACGAAGGCGACGAAGTCCGCACCGACGACCGATGCGGCGGCCACCAAGGCGGCCAAGGCCACGAAGGCCACCAAGGCGGCCAAGGCCACGAAGGCCGCCAAGACCACCGAGGCCAGCGACACCGAGACCGACGCCGGTGACGAGGGCGGGAGCGAGGAGGCCGAGTCCGATGCGTGACGCCATGTCCGTGCTCATCCGCCCGGTCGTCTCCGAGAAGAGCTACTCGCTGATGGACAAGAGCGTGTACGTCTTCATCGTCGATCCCAGGGCCACCAAGATCGACGTGCGCCACGCCGTCGAGCAGGCCTTCGGCGTGCGGGTGACCAAGGTCAACACGCTGAACCGCAAGGGGAAGACGACGCGCAACCGCCGCACCAACGTCCGCGGCAAACGGCCCAACACCAAGCGCGCCATCGTGACGCTGCACCCCGACGACTCCATCGACCTCTTCGAGCGCTGATCAGGGAACCGCCATGCCACTTCGCTCTCGCAAACCCACCAGCCCCGGACGACGGTTCCAGACCGTCTCGGACTTCTCCGAGATCACCCGGAGCCGCCCCGAGAAGTCGCTCCTCGCCCCCAACCCCTCGAGCGGGGGCCGCAACAACCACGGGCGCAAGACGTCACGCCACCGCGGCGGCGGCCACAAGCAGCAGTACCGGATCATCGACTTCCGCCGGAACAAGGACGCGATCCCGGCCAAGGTCGCGGCCATCGAGTACGACCCGAACCGCAACGCCCGCATCGCGCTGTTGCACTACGCAGACGGTGAGAAGCGCTACATCCTGGCCCCGGCCGGCGTGAAGGTCGGCGACAAGCTCCAGAGTGGGCAGGGCGCGGACATCCGACCGGGCAACGCGCTGCCGCTGCGCTACATCCCGGTCGGCTCGACCATCCACAACGTCGAGCTGCGCCCGGGCGGTGGCGGCAAGATGGCCCGCGGGGCGGGCATGAGCGTGCAGCTGGTCGCCAAGGAAGGCGTGTTCGCCACGCTGCGTCTGCCCTCGACCGAGATGCGCCGCGTCTCCATCGACTGCCGCGGCACCCTCGGGGTGGTCGGCAACGCCGAGGCCGAGCTGGTCAAGGTGGGCAAGGCCGGGCGCAACCGCTGGAAGGGCAAGCGGCCCCAGACCCGCGGCGTCGCCATGAACCCCGTCGACCACCCGCTCGGTGGTGGCGAGGGCAAGTCGTCGGGTGGCCGCCACCCGGTGTCCCCGTGGGGCAAGCCCGAGGGGCGCACCCGGTCCCGCAACAAGAAGTCCAATTCGATGATCGTCCGCCGACGCCGCACCCGCGGCGCGCGGCGTTAGGGCGGAGGGTGAGGAACGATGCCGCGTAGCCTGAAGAAGGGACCCTTCGTCGACGGCCACCTGCTGAAGAAGGTGGACGTGTTGAACTCGAGCGGGGACAAGAAGGTCATCAAGACCTGGTCCCGCCGCTCCACCATCATCCCCGACATGGTCGGCCACACCATCGCCGTCCACGACGGCCGCCGCCACGTCCCGGTCTACGTGACCGAGTCGATGGTGGGCCACAAGCTCGGTGAGTTCGCCCCGACCCGGACCTTCCGCTACCACGCCGGCCAGGAGCGAGGAGCGCGGCGATGACCGCGACCAAGACCAACGAGCGCCCCGGGACGCGCGCCGTACACCGCTTCAGCGGGATGTCGGCGTCCAAGGCGCGCCAGGTGCTCGACCTGATCCGCGGCGAGGACGTCCAGCGCGCCGCCGAGATCCTGACCGGCACGGAGCGCGAGGCGGCCGAGGTCATCGGCAAGGTCCTCGGCTCGGCCGTGGCCAACGCGGTGCACAACGACCAGCAGAACCCCGAAGACCTCTACGTCTCGGCCTGCTACGCCGACGAGGGTGCCACCATGAAGCGCTGGCGTCCCCGGGCGCGGGGCCGGGCCACGCGGATCCGCAAGCGGACCTGCCACATCACCATCATCGTGAGCCGCCTCCCGGCCGAGCAGCTCGAGCTGCGGCGCCGCCGCACGGAGGCCGTGAGCGCCAACCGTTCCCGCCGCGTGGACGCCTCGCGCCGGCGCGCCGACCTCTCGGGCCGGCTGTCGCGCCGTCGGGCCGCCCAGGCGCAGGCCGCGGCCGACAAGGCCCAGGCGGAGGCCGAGGCCGCGGAGGCCGACGAGGACGCATCCACCGACAGCGCGGGCGCCGAGGCCGAAGTGACGGAGGCAGCCACGGTCGGCGACGTCGCCGACGACGTCGCCGACGAGAACGAAGACGAGGTGGACGGCGAGGCCACCGACGAGGTCACCGATGCCGCGGACGACGCGGACGCGGACGAGAAGAGCGAGGACGAGTAGATGGGCCAAAAGGTAAACCCCTACGGGTTCCGGCTCGGGATCACGACGGATTGGAAGTCGCGCTGGTTCGAAGAGCGCCACTACAAGGACTTCGTGGTCGAGGACTGGAAGATCCGCGACTACCTGATGCGGCAGCTCGAGGCGGCCGCGGTCAGCCGCATCGAGGTGGAGCGCACCCGTGACCGCCTGCGTGTCGACATCCACACCGCCCGGCCCGGCATCGTCATCGGCCGCCGCGGCGCCGAGGCCGACCGGCTGAAGAAGAAGCTCGAGGAGATCACGGGGCTGCAGAACCGGATCCAGCTCAACATCCAAGAGATCAAGCAACCCGAGCTCGACGCCGCCCTCATCGCCCAAGGCATCTGCGACCAGTTGGTGCGCCGGGTCGCCTTCCGCCGCGCCATGAAGCGGGCCATCCAGACGGTGCAGAAGGCCGGCGCCCAGGGCATCAAGGTGCAGTGCTCGGGCCGGCTCGGGGGTTCGGAGATGTCGCGCAAGGAGCAGTACCGCGAGGGGCGCGTGCCCCTGCACACCTTGCGGGCCGACATCGACTACGGCTTCCGCGAGGCCCGCACCACTTCGGGCCGGGTCGGCGTGAAGGTCTGGATCTACAAGGGCGACATCCTTCCCTACAAGGTCTCCATCGAGGACAAGATCACCCGTGAGGCCGCCATGGCCGTCGGCGAGACGTCGGGTCAGAGCGGCCCGCGCCGGCTCATCACCGCGGGCGGCGGACGTCGCCGGGCCGAAGTGTTCCCGGTCGACGACGGCGCGGACGACGTGGACATTGCGGACGACGGGGACATCACGGAAATTACCGGTGCCGCGGACATCACGGAAGCGGCGGACCTCGCGCTCGATGCGCTCGATGCGGAGGGTGCCGCCGAGGCCGACGCGCCGTCGGCCGACGGCGCCGGCGCCATCGTCGAGGTCAGTGCCGCGACCGCCGAGACCGGTGCCGAGCGCGAGGAGACCGAGGAGACCGAGGAGACCGAGGCCGAGGGGTCCGTAGCCGACCTGCTCGCAGCGCCGGCTGAGCCCGACGACCTGGAGCGTCAGCTGCGCCGGGACGAGGAGATGGAACGCCAGAACCGTCAGCAGCACCACGAGGCACCCCACTTCCGCAAGGACTCGGACTGACATGTTGATGCCGAAGAAGGTCAAGCACCGCAAGACCCAGCGCGGGCGCCTCCGCGGGGCGGCCAAGGGCGGCAACCTGGTGACGTTCGGCGACTTCGGGATCCAGGCGATCGAGCCGGGCTGGCTCACGGCGCGCCAGATCGAGGCCGCTCGTATCGCCATGACCCGCCACGTCAAGCGTGGCGGCAAGGTGTGGATCCGTGTCTTCCCCGACAAGCCGGTCACCCAGAAGCCGGCCGAGACCCGCATGGGATCGGGCAAGGGAAACCCCGAGCTGTGGGTCGCGGTCGTGCACCCCGGCCGCGTCCTCTTCGAGCTGGCCGGCGTCGACGAGCCACTCGCCCGCGCCGCCATGGAGCGCGCCATACAGAAGCTGCCCTTCAAGGCCCGCTTCGTCGTGCGGCCCGGTACCCATGGCCACGCCGAGGTGGCCATCTGATGCCGACCGCGCACGACCTCGCGATGCTCGACGGCGACGAGTTGGCGTCCCGTCTGGGCGAGTCGCGCCGCGAGCTGTTCAACCTGCGGTTTCAGCTGGCCACCGGGCAGTTGGACAACCCGTCGCGCATCGGCCAGGTCCGCCGTGAGGTGGCCCGCATGCTGACCGTGCTGCGCTCCCGCGAGATTCTCGAGGCCGAGGGCGTCTACATCGCCCCGACGGTCGCCGAGCACGAGGCGGCCCGGGCGAAGCTGGCCGCAGAGGACGCCGAGCGCGAGGAGAAGGCGGCGGCCCGCGCCAAGGCGGCCGAATCGGCGATCGAAGGCGAGCCGCTGGACCTGCACGCCGGGCTGGACGACGAGCTCGACGACGAGCTCGACGACGAGGAAGAGGATGAGGCCTGATGGCCGAGGACGCAGAGAACACGGACGCAGAGAAAGAGGACGAGTCGGTGGAGGCGGCCAAGGCCGCGGCCGCAGACGCCGAGCAGGCGCTCGAGGCCGTCGAGGCTGAAGCCGCCAGGGAGCTGCCGGCCATCGACGAGGAGGCCGCGGTGCCGATCGCAGCAGAGGCGTCGACCGCTTCGGCGCAGGCACCTGCCACCGCACCCGCACCCACATCCGCCACCGCCACCGCCGCCGCCACCGCAACGGCCGAGGCCGGGCCGAGGCCGAACCGGCGCAAGGTGCGCGAGGGCATCGTGGTGTCCGACGCCATGTCCGCCACCGTCGTCGTGGCCGTCGTCGAGCGGGTGCGCCACCCCAAGTACGGCAAGACCGTGCAGCGCACCAAGAAGCTCTACGTGCACGACGCCGAGGACACCGCCAAGGTGGGCGACCGCGTCCGGGTGCAAGAGACCCGCCCGCTTTCCAAGCTCAAGCGCTGGCGCCTGACCGAAGTCGTGGAGCGGGCCCGATGATCCAGCAGGAGTCACGGCTCCGGGTGGCCGACAATTCCGGCGCGCGCGAGGTGCTGTGCATCCGCGTCCTGGGTGGCTCGCGCCGGCGCTACGCCAGCATCGGTGACGTGTTCGTGGCCACGGTCAAGGACGCCATCCCGGGCGCGGCCGTGAAGAAGGGCGACGTCGTCAAGTGCGTCGTCGTGCGCACCAAGAAAGAGAAGCGCCGCCCCGATGGCAGCTACATCCGCTTCGACGAGAACGCGGCGGTGCTCATCAACGATCAGCAGCAGCCGCGCGGGACCCGCATCTTCGGGCCCGTAGGGCGCGAGCTGCGGGACAAGCGGTTCATGCGCATCGTGTCGCTGGCTCCGGAGGTGCTCTAGACATGAAGATCCACAAGGGAGACACCGTCGTCGTCCTCCAAGGCAAGGACAGAGGCAAGAAGGCCGAGGTCGTCCGGGCCATCCCCGGGCGCGAGCGAGTCATCCTCGAGGGCGTGAACGTGGCCAAGCGCCACGCCAAGCCCACCCGCGCCACCCAGCAGGGTGGCGTGATCGACAAGTTCATGCCCGTCCACGTCTCGACCGTGGCGCTCGTCTGCAAGAGCTGTGACAAGCCGACGCGCGCCGGCTACCGGATTGAGGACGACGGAGAGAAGGTGCGAGTCTGCAGGAAGTGCGGGGGCGAGCTGTGAGCACCACGAGCGCACCGGCGCGACCCCGGCTGAAGGAGCGCTACCTCACCGAGGTGCGGGACCGGCTGAAGAGCGAGCTGGGTCTCGGCAACGTGATGGAAGTGCCGCGCCTGGAGAAGATCGTGATCAACATGGGCGTGGGCCGTGCCACCCAGCAGGCTTCGCTCATCGAGGGCGCCCAGCGTGACCTCGAGGTGATCACGGGCCAGAAGCCGATCGTGACCCGGGCCAAGAAGTCGATCGCCGGCTTCAAGCTGCGCGAGGGGCAGAGCATCGGGGTCAAGACCACGATGCGTGGCGATCGGGCATGGGAGTTCTTCGACCGCTTGCTCAGTCTGGCCATCCCCCGCATCCGCGACTTCCGGGGCCTCTCGCCCCGGTCCTTCGACGGGCACGGCAACTACACGTTCGGCGTCACCGAGCAACTGATCTTTCCCGAGATCGACTACGACAAGATCGACACGACCCGCGGCATGGACATCACCATCGTCACGACCGCACGCACTAACGAGGAAGGACGGGCGTTCCTGGCAGCGTTCGGCTTTCCGTTCCGACAGGAGACCCGGTAGCACCATGGCGAAAAAGGCATTGATCGAGAAGCAGCAGCGCACACCCAAGTTCAAAGTGCGGGGCTACACCCGCTGCCAGCGCTGCGGGAGGCCGAAGGCGGTCTACCGCAAGTTCGGGCTGTGTCGTATTTGCTTGCGGGTCATGGTGCACGCGGGCGAGATACCCGGCGTCACGAAGGCGAGTTGGTAGGCCGTCATGACGATGACCGATCCCATCGCGGACATGCTCACCCGCATCCGCAACGCCAACTCGGCCATGTTCGACACCGTGCGCATGCCCAGCTCCAAGCTCAAGGTGTCGCTGGCGGACGTCCTCGAGCGCGAGGGCTTCATCGCGGGCTACAAGGTCGAGCCCAACATCGGCAAGCCCGGCACGACGCTCGAGATCACCATGAAGTACTCCGGTGACCGCACCCGCACCATCGCGGGGATCAAGCGCGTGTCCAAGCCCGGCCTCCGCATCTACGCCCGGGCGGACGGCATGCCGCGCGTCCTCGGCGGCATGGGCGTGGCCGTGGTCTCCACCAGCCAGGGGCTCCTGACCGACGCCGAGGCGCGGCGCAAGCACCTGGGCGGGGAGGTGCTCTGCCATGTCTGGTAGCGCCCTCGCCCACGTCAACGCGAGAAGAGGGGAGAGCTGATGTCGCGCGTCGGACGTTCGCCCATCGCCGTCCCCCCCAACGTCACCGTGACCCTGAGCGGGGCGACGGTCAACGTGAAGGGGCCCCAGGGCACCCTCGAGCGCCAGCTCCCCGAGGGCATCTCGGTCGCCCAGGAGGGTGACACCCTCGTGGTCAGCCGGCCCGACGACGAGCGGCGCCACCGCGCGCTGCACGGCCTGTCGCGCTCGCTCGTCGCCAACATGGTCTCGGGCGTCACCGACGGCTTCACCAAGGAGCTCGAGATCGTCGGCGTCGGCTACCGGGCCACCGCCAAGGGTGCCAGCGAGCTCGAGCTGGCGCTGGGCTTCTCGCACCCGGTGGTCGTCGACGCCCCCGAGGGCATCACCTTCGAGGTGCCGGTGCCGACCCGGATCATCGTGAAGGGCATCGACAAGGAGAAGGTGGGCCAGGTGGCGGCCGACATCCGCAAGCTGCGCAAGCCCGAGCCCTACAAGGGCAAGGGTGTGCGCTACGCCGGCGAGCGAGTGCTGCGCAAGGCCGGAAAGGCGGCGAAGTAATGGCAGGCACGAGCGACCGCACCCGGCTCCGCCTCCGGCGTCACGACCGGGTCCGCACGACGGTCAGCGGTACGGCGGAACGCCCCCGCCTGGCCGTGTTCCGGTCCAACCGCCACATCTCGGCCCAGCTCATCGACGACGCCACCGGCCGCACGCTGGTCGCCGCCTCGTCGGTCGAGCCGGACCTGCGCGTGTCGTTGGGCAAGGGTGGCGGCAGTAACGTGACGGGCGCAGAGTCGGTCGGTCGCCTGCTGGGAACCAGGGCCAAGGCGGCCGGGATCACCAAGGTGGTGTTCGACCGTGGCGGCTTCGTGTACCACGGGCGTGTCGCTCATCTGGCAGACGCGGCACGGGCCGAGGGACTGGAGTTCTAGATCATGGTCGACACCCAATACGAAGAGCGCACCATCAAGGTGAACCGCGTCGCAAAGGTCGTGAAGGGCGGCCGGCGCTTCTCCTTCGCGGCCCTCATGGTCGTCGGCGACGGCAACGGCAAGGTTGGCCTCGGCTACGGCAAGGCCAAGGAGGCCGGGCTGGCGGTGCAGAAAGGGATCGAAGAGGCGCGCAAGAACCTCTTCGAGGTTCCCCTGGCCGGGAGCACCATCGTGCACCCCGTCATCGGGGAGAGCGGCGCCGGACGCGTCCTGCTCAAGCCCGCGGCTCCGGGCACCGGCGTCATCGCGGGGGCGCGGCGCGCCACATTCTCGAGATGGCGGGCATCCGCGACATCCTGGCCAAGTCCCTCGGCTCCTCCAACGGGATCAACGTGGCCCATGCCACCATTGCGGGGCTCAAGCAGCTGCGCCGGCCCGACGACGTCGCCGCGCTGCGCGGCAAGTCGGCCGACGAGGTCACGCCCGGTGGCGTGCTGCGCGCCTACCGCGAGCGCAAGCGCGAGACCGACCTGTACACGGCGGAGGCGCGCTGAGCATGGCGCCTCAAGCCAGCACCAAGAAGGCCGGGGAGGCCCGGCTGCACGTCACGCAGACGCGCTCGGCCATCGGGACCAAGCCCAAGCACCGTGGCACGCTGCGCGCGCTCGGCCTGCGCGGCATCGGCCAGTCCAACGACCTACCGGACCGCCCCGAAATCCGGGGCATGCTGGCCCGGGTGCCGCACCTGGTCAGCGTCGAGGAGGTGTCCCGGTGAAGCTCCACGATCTGGCGCCGCCCAAGGGCGCGACCACGGCCAAGCGCCGGGTCGGCCGCGGCACGGGCGGCAAGGGCCACAAGACGGCCGGCCGCGGGACCAAGGGCCAAAAGTCGCGCAGCACCGTGCCGGTCGGTTTCGAGGGTGGCCAGCTCCCGCTCATGCAGCGGATCCCCAAGCTCAAGGGTTTCAAAAACCCGTTCCGGGTGGCCTACACCCCGGTGAACCTGGCTGCGCTCGATGCGATCGAGGGCGGCGAGATCACGGTGGAGACCCTGGTCGAGGCCGGGTTGGTCCGGCCCAAGGCGCTGGTCAAGGTGCTGGGACAGGGTTCGATCTCCCGCCCACTGAAGGTGTCTGCCCACGCGTTCTCCAAGTCGGCCGAGGCCGCCATCACCGCCGCCGGGGGTAGCGTCGAGAGAGTGCCCCTGCCGTTCGCCCACGGGCGACCGCCCGCCTCCGGTAACGCCCTGATGAACCGGTGACGATGACGGGCACGCACTAGAGGAAGGGCCATGCTCTCCCGGCTCGCCAACATCTTCAGGGTTCCCGACCTTCGCAACAAGGTCATCTTCACGCTCGCCATCATTGCCCTGTACCAGATCGGGGCCAACATCCCGGTGCCCGGCGTCAACTGGTCGCGCCTGCAGACCCTGGAGAGCTCGGCCTCGTCGTCGGGCGTGTTGGGTTTCTTGAACCTCTTCAGCGGCGGCGCCCTCGTCCGCCTGGCCGTGTTCGGGCTGGGTGTCATGCCCTACATCACGAGCTCCATCATCATCCAGCTGCTCTCCACGGTGATCCCCAAGCTCGAGGAGTGGCGCGACCAGGGCGCGGTGGGCCAGAAGAAGATCACCCAGACAACCCGCTACCTGACCGTGGGGCTGGCCGTCATGCAGTCCTCGGGCCTGGTCTACGCGTTCCACGGCCACGACTCGGCCCTGCTCGGCACCAACATCGACCTCATCCCGACCTTCAACTGGCCGCTTGCCCTCTTCATGGTCCTCATCCTCACGGCGGGGACGGCCATGGTGATGTGGCTCGCCGAACTGATCACCCAGCGCGGCATCGGCCAGGGCATGTCGATCCTGATCTTCGCCAACGTGGTGGCCGCCATCCCCACCGGCTTCAAGGCCATTTTGGAGGAGGGGGGCAAGGTCAAGTTCGGGATCATCATCGCCATCTCGCTCATATTGCTGGTGTTCATCGTCTTCATGGACCAGGGCCAGCGCCGCATACCCGTGACCTTCGCGCGCCGCGTGGTGGGCCGACGCATGTACGGGGGGAGTTCGACCTACATCCCCCTCAAGGTCAACCAGTCCGGCGTGATCCCGATCATCTTCGCCAGCTCCGTGCTCTACATCCCGGTGCTGCTGTCGAACGTCGTCCCCTGGGACTGGTTCCAGAATTTCGTCCGCAACAGCCTGACGCCGACCAGCTTCTTCTACATAGCGGCCTATTTCCTGCTGATCGTGATGTTCACTTTCTTCTACGTGTATGTCGCCTTCGACCCGCACCAGCAGGCGGACCTCATCCGCAAGCAGGGCGGCTTCGTCCCGGGTATCCGTCCCGGGCCGCCCACCGAGCGGTACTTCGCGCATATCCTGAGCCGCATCACCGTCGTGGGCGCCATCTTCTTGGGCTCGGTGGCCGTGGTGCCCTCGCTCCTCATGGCGCTCTGGCACCTGAACCGCTTCCCCTTCTACGGGACCACCCTGCTGATCTCGGTCGGCGTCGCCCTCGAGACGATGCGCCAGATCGACAGCCAGCTGATGATGCGCAACTACGAGGGCTTCCTCAAGTAGGGGCCTGTGATTCCCGGGGTCAGGCTCGTGGTCCTCGGCAAGCAGGGGGCCGGCAAGGGGACGCAGTGTGTGCGACTCTCCCACCACTATGTGGTGCCGCACGTCTCGACCGGCGACATGTTGCGCAGCGAGGTCAAGTCGCGCACCGAAATCGGCGTGCGCGCCCACGCCCTCATGGACCACGGGGAGCTCATCCCCGACGAGCTGGTCATGGAGATGGTGGCGGGCCGGCTGTCGGAGCGTGACACCAGCGGGCGCGGCTTCGTGCTCGACGGCTGCCCCCGGACGACGAGCCAGGCCGAGTCGCTCGAGAAGGTCGTCGAGCCGTTCGGGCTCGACATGGTGATCGACCTGCAGGTGCCGACCAACCTAGTTATGAAGCGACTGGCCTCGCGCCGGGTCTGCGTGGACTGCGGCGCCAACTACTCGACCGCGGCTCCGCCACTGGCCAACTGGACCTGCGACGTCTGCGGCGGCGAGGTGGTCCAGCGCGAGGACGACACCGAGGAGGCGATCGAGCGCCGGCTCAACCTCTACGAGGAGGAGACGGCGCCGCTGCTCGACTGGTACAAGCAGCGCGACCTGTTGGTCGAGATCACCGGCACCGGCAACCCCGACGCGGTGACCCGGCGCGTGGTGGGGGCCATCGACACCCGGCGCCACAAGCTCAAGGGGCGAGATGCATGAGGCGTAACGAGACGGAGCTGGCCAAGATGCGCCGCGCCGGCAAGGTCGTGGCCGAGATGCACGAGGCCACCCGCGCCGCCGCCAAGCCCGGTGTGACCACCGCCGAGCTGGACCTGGTGGCGCGCGACGTCCTGGACCGCAGGGGGGCCGCCTCGAACTTCCTCGGCTACCACGGCTTCCCCGCCGTCATCTGCACGTCGCCCAACTCCATGATCGTGCACGGGATCCCCGGCGGCTACGTCCTCGAGGAGGGTGACATCCTCTCCATCGACTGCGGGGCGATCATCGAGGGCTACCACGGCGATGCCGCCTTCACCATGGGCATCGGGACCATCTCCAAGCAGGCCCAGAAGCTGCTCGAGGTCACCGAGCGCAGCCTGTGGGCGGGGATCGAGGAGCTGTGTCAGGGCAACGCCCTCCACGAGGTCGGGCGGGCCGTCCAGCAGGTGGCCGAGGCGGCCGGCTTTTCCGTGGTGCGTGAGTACGTCGGCCACGCCATCGGCACGGCCATGCACGAGCTTCCCCAGGTCCCGAACTACTGGCCCGGGAACAAGGGCCCGACCATCAAGACGGGCAACGTCTTCGCCATCGAGCCCATGGTCAACGTCGGGTCCGCCGAGACCATCCTCTTGGAGGACGACTGGAGCGTGGTCACCGCGGACGGGAGCCTCTCGGCGCACTTCGAGCACACCATCGCCGTCACCCCCGACGGACCCGAGGTCCTCACAGTCCCCTGAGTGCCCGGTTGACCGAGTGCCCGGTTGACTGAGTGCCCGGTTGACGAAGTGCCCGGTTGACCTGAGCCGAACCAACTCGCCCGTTGGCGGGACCGAACGTAGGCTCACCGGCGCCGGGTGACCCAAACGCTGCGCCTCGATGCGCCGGGGCCCCGGCCTTTCCCTGGTGGTGGGTGATGCAGAAGGGACCGTGACCGTGCCCGAGACAGCGGAGGAAAGGTCCCGCGAGCCGCTCGTCGTCCACGTGATCCCGAGCCCCGACGCCCGCGGGGGCCAACGCGAGGCCAGGGCGCTGGCCGACTGGCTCGGCGAGCCCGGCGTCCGCCGTCACCGCGTCCTGTCCTTGACGGGCGGCCCCGGGGGAGGCGAGGGCCAGGTGGCCGTGGATTACTTCGTCGACGCGGGCCGAGGCGGCGCTGCGACCACGGTGGGCTTCGATCCCCGCCTGGTGCTGCGCCTGCGCCGCACCTTGGCCCGCCTCGATCCGGCTCTGCTCGTGGCCCACGGCGGCGAGCCCCTCAAGTTCCTCGTCGCCGCCCACTTCCGACGCCGCCCCTTGGCGTACTACGCCATCGGGACCCTCGCTCCCCAAGGCCAGCGCCCGCTGCGCCGCACGATGTGGCGCTATCTCGCCCGCCGCCCCGACCTCGTGGTGGCCGAGGGGACCGAGGTGTTCGACGAGTGCCGCACGGTCCTCGGGGTGGCCGCGGCCCGCCTCGTGTTCGTCCCCAACGGTCGCGATCCCGACGAGTTCCGCCCCGATCCCGACGCGGCACCCCGGCCCGAACCGGTGGTGACGTTCGTCGGTGCCCTCAACGACCAGAAACGTCCCGACCGCTTCGTCGAGGTCGTCACCGCCCTGCGCGCCCGCGGGCTCGGGCTGCGGGCCCAGGCCGTCGGGGACGGCCCGATGCGCGCCAGCCTCGAGCCGTCGGCCGCCGCCGCCGGCGTCGAGCTGCTCGGGGCCCGCGGGGACGTGGCCGAGATACTCCGGGGCACCGACGTCATGGTGTTCCCCAGCCTGCCCCGGGGGGAGGGGATGCCCGGGGTCCTCATCGAGGCCGGGCTGAGTGGCGTGCCGGTCGTCGCTACGGACGCCCCGGGGGTGTCCACCATCGTGGCCGACGGCGAGACGGGCGTGGTCGTGGCCGTCGACGACCTCGAAGCCATGGTGGACGCGGTCGCCGCCCTGATCGCCGATCCCCTCCGCCGCCAGACCATGGGTCACGAGGCGCGCCGGCGCTGTGTCGAGCGCTTTAGCATGGACACGGTGGCCGACGGCTGGCGTAGCGCTCTGCTACCCCTGCTGGCCGGCCGCTGAGGGGCCTCGCCGGTTCCCCCGGGGCCGGTCTGGAGGGCGGACGGGGTCGCCACCAGGGCCAAAACGGCCTCGGGGTGGAATTTCCCCCAGGATGCGGTAAACTTTAGGGCTGCTCCGAGCACTGGTTCGCCCCTTCGGGGTCGAGCTGCCCGGTAGTCACGTCCGAATCCCGCCCGGTCCGGCCTCGCGCTCCCGGTGCGTTCGGACCCGAGAACGAGAACGAATCAGGAGAGAGTCACCTGCCCAAGCCCAAGGAAGATGCCATCGTGCTCGAAGGCACGGTGGTCGAGCCACTGCCCAATGCCATGTTCCGCGTCGAGTTGGAGAACGGACACAAGGTGCTGGCGCACAGCTCGGGGAAGATGCGGATGCACCGCATCCGGATTCTTCCGGGCGACAAGGTCCAGGTGGAGCTCACTCCCTACGACCTCAACCGGGGTCGTATCACCTATCGGTACAAGTAGAGATCAAGTGAGACGGAGAGTCCGATGAAGGTTCGGCCGAGCGTGAAGCCGATCTGTGAGAAGTGCAAGGTCATCCGGCGCCGTGGCGTCGTGCGGGTGATCTGTGACAACCCGCGTCACAAGCAGCGGCAGGGCTAGGGAGAGGACGACACATGGCCCGTATTTCCGGGGTGGACATCCCGCGTGAGAAGCGACTCGAGATCGCGCTGACCTACATCTACGGCATCGGCCCCACGCTCTCGAAGCAGATCACCGACGCCGTCGACATCAGCCCGTCGACGCGCGTGCGTGATCTGACCGACGAAGAAGTGGCCAAGCTGCGCGCCTACATCGACGACAGCTTCCGGGTCGAGGGTGACCTGCGCCGTGACGTCTCCCAGGACATCAAGCGCAAGATGGAGATCAACTGCTACCAGGGCGTGCGGCACCGCAAGGGCCTGCCGGTCCACGGGCAGCGCACCCACACCAACGCCCGCACCCGCAAGGGCCCCAAGAAGACGGTGGCCGGGAAGAAGAAGGTGAAGAAGTAGTGCCCAAGACCACCAAGCCCGGTCAGCGGCGTCCGCGTCGCAAGGAGCGCAAGAACGTCGCCTACGGCGTCGCCCACATCAAGAGCTCGTTCAACAACACGATCGTGTCCATCGCCGACCCCGAGGGCAACGTGCTCGCCTGGGCGTCGGCCGGCAACGTCGGCTTCAAGGGCTCGCGCAAGTCCACCCCCTTCGCGGCGCAGCTGGCCGCCGAGTCCTGCGCCAAGCGCGCCATGGAGCACGGCGTGAAAAAGGTCGACGTCTTGGTGCGCGGGCCCGGCTCGGGCCGTGAGACCGCCATCCGCTCGCTGGCCGCGGTCGGGATCGAGGTGGTCGGCATCAAGGACGTGACCCCGATCCCGCACAACGGCTGCCGCCCCAAGAAGCGGCGCCGGGTCTAGCGGCGCAGGACGAGGAAGAGGAACCCACCCCATGGCTCGATACACCGGTCCCGTCTGCCGCCTTTGCCGGCGCGAGCGGACCAAGCTGTTCTTGAAAGGCGAGCGCTGCTACTCGCTCAAGTGCCCGGTCTCCGAGGCGGTCACCGACCGCCACAGCCGCGCCTACCCGCCGGGCGAGCACGGGCGCGACCGCATGCGCCAAGGTTCGGAGTACCTGGCCCAGCTGCGCGAGAAGCAGAAGGCGCGCCGGATCTACGGGATCTTGGAGAAGCAGTTCCGCAACATGTACGAGGAGGCGACCCGCCAGGGCGGGATCACCGGTGAGAACCTGCTGCGCAACCTCGAGCTGCGGCTGGACAACGTCGTCTTCCGGGCCGGGTGGGGCGCCAGCCGGCGCCAGGCCCGCCAGTTCGTGCGGCACGGGCACGTGAACGTGAACGGCTCGCGCGTCACCATTCCGAGCTACCGCGTGCGCAAGGGCGACATCGTGACCCTGCGCGAGGCCACCCGCACCAACTTCTTGGTCCGCCGCAACATGGACACCTTGGAGCGCACCACGCCGGCCTGGCTCGAGTCAGCCGACTCGGGTTTCTCGGTGTCCGTCCTCAACCCCCCGCTGCGAGAGCACATCGACGAGCCCATCCAAGAGCAGCTCATCGTCGAGCTCTACTCGAAGTAGCCCCACCCCCCGATCCCCGCCCAACAGGAGTACCCGCCATGCTGATCATCCAACGGCCGACCGTCGAAGTCGTCGACGAAGAGGAGAACAACCGCCAGCGCTTCGCCGTCGGCCCGCTCGACCCGGGCTTCGGCACGACGCTGGGCAACTCCCTGCGCCGCACCCTGCTCTCGTCCATCCCCGGTGGCGCCGTGACCCAGCTGCGCTTCGACGAGGCGCTGCACGAGTTCACCACGCTGCCCGGCGTCAAAGAGGATGTCACCGACATCATCTTGAACCTCAAGGACCTGCTGGTCCGTGTGCACTCGGACGAGCCGGTCACCCTGCGCCTCGACGTGCGCGGCCCGGCGGACGCCACCGCAGCCGATCTGCAGCTGACCGCGGACGTCGAGATCCTGAACCCCGACCTGCATATCGCCTCCATCAACGCCAAGGGCCGCCTGGCCGTCGACGTCACGGTGGAGCGCGGGCGCGGCTACGCCTCGGCGGACAAGAACAAGCGGTCCTCGACCATCGGTGTCATCCCGATCGACTCGATCTTCTCGCCGGTGCACCGCGTCACCTTCGACATCGAGCCGGTGCGCGTCGAGCAGTCGACCAACTACGACCGCCTGGTGCTCGACATCGAGACGGACGGGACGATCTCTCCCCGCGAGGCGCTGGCGTCGGCGGGCGACACCTTGCGCAACCTCGTCTCGCTGGTGGCCGACCTCGAGGAGGCGCCGCAGGGTCTCGAGCTCGGCGACACCGGGACCGCCTCGAGCGGCTCGCCGGATCTCGACCTGCGCATCGAGGAGCTCGACCTCTCCGAGCGTCCGCGCAACTGCCTCAAGCGCGCCCAGATCAACACGATCGGCGAGCTAGTCGAGCGGACCATGGAGGACTTGCTCGCCATCACCAACTTCGGCCAGAAGTCGGCCGACGAGGTCGTCCAGCGCCTGGACGAGCGCGGGCTGTCGCTGCGCACGAGGGACTGAGGACGATGCAGGCAACCCCCAAACGGGGCCGCCGCTTCGGCGGGTCGCCGTCGCACCAGAAGGCGATGATGGGCAACCTCGTCGCCTCGCTGGTGGCGGCCGAGTCGTTGGTGACGACCGAGGCCAAGGCGAAGGCCCTGCGACCGGTCGCCGAGAAGTGCGTGACCGCGGCGCGGAAGGGCGGCATCGCCAACCACCGCAACGTCGTCGCCCTCATCCGCGACAAGGACATGGCACACAAGCTCTTCGAGGAGATCGGCCCGCGGTATGTGGACCGTCCCGGCGGCTACACGCGCATCTTGAAGCTCGGCCCGCGTCCCGGTGACAACGCGCCCATGGCGCGAATCGAGTTCGTCTAGGGGTGGAGCACCCTACCGGCGCTGCCACGCAGCGCTGGAGGCTCCTCATCGCGTATGACGGTGCCGCCTTCCGCGGCTTCGCCGTCCAGCCCGAGGTCGCGACGGTGGCCGGCGCGTTGCGCCTGGCCCTCGAGCGCACGGCCCGCCTGAGCGGACCGCCGTCGCTCACCTGCGCCGGTCGCACCGACGCGGGGGTGCACGCGCGGGGCCAGGTGGTCCACGTCGACCTCCCGCCCATCGCCTACGACGGCATCGGCCTCGCCCGCGCCCTCAACCGCCAGCTGGCCCCCGCCGTCGTGGTGCGCCGGGCCGAGGAGGTCGGCGACGACTTCGACGCCCGCCGCTCGGCCACCGCACGGGCCTACCGCTACTTGGTGTGGAACGCGCCGGCGCCCGACCCGCTCTTCGCCCGCATCGCCTGGCACGTCCGTGACCCCCTCGACCTCGTCGCCATGCGCACCGCCTCCGACGTGCTGCTCGGCCGTCACGACTTCCGCTCCTTTTGCCGGCGCCCGCCCGGGACCGATCCCGCCGGGCCGATGCTGCGCAAGGTGCTCCAAGCCCGCTGGCGGGTCGACGAGAGCCCCGAGGCGGCAGACGCCAAAGGCGACGAGCCTGCTGAGGCGCCAAGCGCCCGGCTCCTGCGCTTCGAGATCGCCGCCAATTCCTTCTGCCACCAGATGGTGCGCTCGCTGGTGGCGAGCCTGGTCGAGGTGGGACGGGGCAAGGAGACGGCGGCCGGGCTCATGGAGCAGCTGCGTGCCGCCTCCCGCCACTTGATGCCCGATCCCGCACCGCCCGAGGGTCTGTGCCTGGTCTCGGTCGACTACGGCGACTCGTGAGTGGCCGGTTGCGCGGCTTGCTGCCCCTGTTCGGAGCCCCTATCCTGGTAAGTCGGCTCTCGGCACCCCGGGAGCTCAGCGCACCGCCGTATCGGTGCGCTCGCCCACCACGCGGAATGCGAAAGATCGGTCTTGTGCGCACATTTTCACCGAAGGTCACCGAGATCCAGCGAACCTGGTACGTGGTCGACGCCGACGGCCTCGTGCTCGGGCGCCTGGCCTCCTCGGTGGCCGCCATCCTGCGCGGCAAGCACCGCCCCTACTTCGCCCCCCACGTCGATACGGGCGACCACGTCATCGTGGTGAACGCAGACAAAATCGTTCTCACCTCGGGCAAGGCCGACGCCAAGATGGCCTACCGCCACAGCGGCTACCCCGGCGGCCTGCGCGCCACCAGCTACGCCACGCTCCTCGAGGACCAGCCGGCTGAGCTGATCCGGCGCTCGGTCCGCGGCATGCTCCCCAAGAACACCCTCGGCCGCCAGCAGCTGAGCAAGCTGCAGGTCTACGCCGGCCCTGACCACCCGCACGCGGCCCAGAAGCCTGAGCCGCTCGAGCTGCCCCAGGCCCGACGGGCCGGCTGAGCACGCGCACCAGGAAGGACACCACCCACGCCATGCCCGCACCACTGAGCCAGACGACCGGCCGCCGCAAGCAGGCGGTGGCCCGCGTCCGCTTCCGCCCCGGCCAGGGCGCCATCACGGTCAACAAGCAACCGATCGAGAAGTACTTCACCTCGGCCACCCACCGCATGCTGCTGACCGAGCCGCTGCGCGTGACCAACACGGCCGAGTCCTACGACATCGACGCGACCATCGACGGCGGCGGGATCTCGGGGCAGGCCGGTGCCATGCGCCTCGGCATCGCCCGCAGCCTGTGCGAGCTCGATGGCGAGCTGCGCGGCGCGCTCAAACGCGCCGGCCTTCTCACCCGCGACGCCCGCGAGAAGGAGTCGAAGAAGTACGGCCTGAAGAAGGCCCGCAAGGCGCCGCAGTACTCCAAGCGGTAACCGCAAGACTGCGATGCCGCCGGCCCGTTTCGGTACCGATGGCGTGCGCGGGGTTGCCAACGAGGAGCTGACCGCCGAGCTGGCGCTGGCCCTCGGGCGCGCCGCCGCCCGCGTGCTTCCTTCCCCCACCTTCGTGGTCGGGCGTGACACCCGACGCTCGGGCCCGCTGCTCCAGGCCGCCTTCTCGGCCGGCCTGGCGGCTGAAGGGGCCGACGTCGTCGACCTCGGCGTGCTCCCGACCCCTGGCGTCGCCGCCGTGGCCGTGCAACGCAGGGCCCCCGGCGCCGTCATCTCGGCCTCGCACAACCCCTTCGGCGACAACGGCATCAAGCTCTTCAGCTTGCTGGGGACGAAGCTGCCCACCGACGTCGAGGGTGAGATCGAGCGCGAGCTCGAGGCGATCCTGTCGGATCCGGAGCGGCCGCCCCGCCGTCCCACCGGACACGGTGTGGGGGTCATCACCGTCGATCCGGACGCGGTGGCGCACTACGAGGACCATCTCGTCGACACCATCGAGGGGAGGCGGCTGGACGGGCTGCGCGTCGTGATCGACTGCGCCAACGGCGCCGCCAGCGTCGTCGCGCCCGCGTGCTGGCCGAGCTCGGCGTCGCGGTGACCGCTCTGCACGTGGCGCCCGACGGCGCCAACATCAACGACAAGTGCGGGTCGACCGACCCGAGCGAGCTGGCCCGCGCCGTCGTCGCGCACCAGGCCGACCTCGGGCTCGCCTTCGACGGCGACGCCGACCGGGTCATCGCGGTCGACCAGAGCGGCAGTGTCGTCGACGGCGACGTCCTGCTCGCCTTGTTCGCACTCGACCAGGCCGAGCGGGGGCGGCTCAGCGGCAACACCGTGGCGGTCACGGTGATGACCAACCTCGGCTTCCGCCTCGCCATGGAGAGCCGCGGCATCGCGGTGCGCGAGACGGACGTGGGGGACCGCCACGTGCTGGCCGCGCTCGACGCCGACGGGCTGAGCCTCGGCGGCGAGCAGTCGGGACACATCATCTTCCGGTCGCTGTCGACGACCGGCGACGGCATCCTCACCGGCATCGCGCTGGGCGACCTCGTCCTGCGCGCCGGCCGCTCCCTGGCCGAGTTGTCGGCCGGGCTGGTGGAGCGGGTGCCCCAGCGCCTCGTCAACGTCCCCATACCCCAGCCCGAGCGCCTGGCCGACTGCGACGAGGTCTGGGAGGCGGTGGTCAAAGCGGAGGCCGAGCTCGGTCACGACGGCCGTGTGCTGCTGCGGGCGAGCGGCACCGAGCCGTTCGTGCGCGTCATGGTCGAGGCGCGTCTCGAAGCGCAGGCCAACGCGGTCGCGGCGCAGCTCGCGGAGGTGGTGGTGGCCGCCCTCGGCCGCCCGGAGCCCGAGCGCGAGCCCGAGGGGTGAGCTGCAGGCACCCAGGGAAGCGCAGGTAGCCTGGGTCACCATGTGCGGCATCATCGGCGTCACCGGCGAGGCCGACGCCGTCCCGCTCCTCCTCTCGGCCCTGCACCAGCTCGAGTACCGCGGGTATGACTCCGCCGGGGTGGCCCTGGTGGCCGACGGCGCCATCTGGCGGGCTCGCAAGGCCCGGGCCAAGCCGGTCCCCGGCGTCGACACCCCTTCCCCGGTGGCCGAGCTCGCCACCCTGACAGCCGGCGCCCCCCAGTCCGGCACGCACGCGGCCATCGGCCACACCCGCTGGGCCACCCACGGCCACCCGACCGACGACAACGCCCACCCCCACCTCGACTGCACCGGTCGCCTCGCCCTCATCCACAACGGGATCATCGAGAACTACCTCGAGCTCAAGGCCGACCTGGAGACCAAGGGACACACGTTCACCTCGGCCACGGACACCGAGGTCATGGCCCACCTCATCGAGGAGCACCTCGCCAACGACCCCGACGCCGGCCTGGCCGAGGCCACCCGCCGCACGTTGCGGGGGGTGCGCGGCGCCTTCTCCATCGCGGTCGTGCACGCCGACGAGCCCGACACCATCGTCGCCGCCCGCCGCTCCACCCCGCTCGTCTTCGGGCTGCACGACGGCGTCGCGCTCTTGGCGTCCGACATCCCCGCCCTCATCGGGCACACGACGCAGGTGTTCGCGCTGGCCGACGACGAGCTGGCCGTCCTGACGCCCGGGCGGGCCACCGTCACCACCCTCGACGGCACGCCGGTCATTCCTGAGCCCCTCACCATCACGTGGAACCTCGAGGCGGCGCAGAAGGGTGGCTACGACGACTTCATGTCGAAGGAGATCCACGAGCAGCCCGAGGCCATCGCCAACACGCTCCTCGAGCGCCGCGCGCTCATCAGTGCCGTGGCGCTCGACGAGATGCGCATCCCCGACGACGCGCTGCGCGACATCGACAAGGTCTTCATCGTGGCCTGCGGTTCCAGCTACCACGCCGCCCTTATGGCGAAGTACGCCATTGAACGGTGGGTGCGGGTCCCCACGGAGGTCGACATCGCATCGGAGTTCCGTTACCGCGACCCCGTGGTCAACGAACGCACCCTCTTCGTCGGCGTCTCCCAGTCGGGCGAGACCCTCGATACGTCAGAGGCCCAGCGCGAGGCCGCCCGCCTCGGCGCCAAGGTCCTCGTCGTGTCCAACGTGGTCGACTCCTCCATGGCCCGCGCCGCCGACGGCGTCCTCTACACGAGGGCCGGACCCGAAATCGGCGTGGCGTCGACGAAGTGCCACCTGGCGCAGATCGTCGCGCTCGAGGTGCTCGGCCTGTACCTGGCCCAGGTCAAGGGCTCGTTGCCGGCGCCCGAGATCGACCGCGTGCTCACCGCGATGGAGACGCTGCCCGGGCTCGTCACCGAGACACTGGCGAGGGCGGGTGACGTCGACGACGTGGCCGCCAAGCTGACCGACGCCCGTGACTTCTTCTTCCTCGGTCGCCAGATCGGTTTCCCGGTCGCGCTGGAGGGCGCGCTCAAGCTCAAGGAGCTGGCGTATCTGCGGGCCGAGGGATATCCCGGCGGGGAGCTCAAGCACGGGCCGATCGCGCTCATCGAGCCGGGCACCGTCGTCGTCGGGATCGCCACGCGCAACCCGCTCTGGGAGAAGATGATGTCGAACATCGCCGAAGTGCGCAGCCGTGGCGCCACGGTGGTGTTGCTGGCCGAAGACGGCGACGAGGAATCGGCCGCCGCGGCGGACCACGTGCTGTGGGTCCCGCCCACGCACCCCTTGCTCTCGCCCGTGGTCGGCGTCGTGCCGCTCCAGCAGCTGGCCTACCGGCTGGCCCGCCTGCACGGGCACGACCCCGACCGGCCCCGCAACCTCGCCAAGACGGTGACCGTCGAGTGAGGACAGGCGTCGCCGCCGGCATCGTCGGCGTGGGTGTCGACGCGGTGGATGTCGCGCGCTTTCGCCGTGTGCTGGCGCGCCGCCCCCACTTCGCAGCGCGCTGTTTCACCGAGGGCGAGCGCGCTGACGCGCGCGGCTCGGCCGACGAGGCCCAGAGCCTGGCGGCGCGCTTCGCCGCCAAGGAGGCCGTCATGAAGGCGCTCGGGAGTGGCATCGGCGCCTTCGCGTTGACCGACGTGGAGGTGTGCCGGACGGCCGGCACGGGGTCGACGCGCAACAAGCCCTATCTCGAGCTGCACGGTGCCGCCGCCGCACTGGCCGGTGCCGGGGGTGCACGCACCTTCCACCTCTCGCTCACCCACACCGACGACGTCGCCATCGCTTTCGTCGTCGCAGAGCAGTCCCCGTCGTGCACGCCGTCCTGACCCGCGACGAGATGCGGGCGGCCGACGCCGCTGCGCTCGAGTTCGCGTCGCACGACACTCTGGTCAGCCGGGCGGGCACGGCGGTGGCCCACGCCGCGCTCGGCCTCCTCGGCGGCGCCTACGGCCGCCGGGTCGTGGTCGTGGCGGGCAAGGGCAGCAACGGAGCCGACGGCCGGGTGGCCGCAGACGTCCTGGCCCGGCGCGGGGCGCGGGTGCTCGTCGTCGACGCGGCGGCGGCGACGGCGGGCACGGTGCTGCCGGCGTGCGACCTCGTGATCGACGGCGCGTACGGCACCGGCTTCCGCGGGTCGTACGACGCGCCAGGCGTTCCCCCCGGTGCGCCGGTGCTCGCCATCGACATCCCCTCCGGCGTCGACGCCGACTCGGGTGACGCACCCGGCGACGCGGTCGAGGCCGACGAGACCGTCACGTTCGCCGCGTACAAGCCGGGCCTGCTCCAAGGCGACGGCGAGCGCCTGAGTGGCCGCGTCGAGGTGGCCGACATCGGCATCGCCTTCGACGTGCCCCAGGCCATGCTCGTGGAGGACGCTGACGTCGGTGCCCTGGTGCCGCGGCGTGGGCGCCAGGGCAACAAGTGGACGCACGCCGTCGGTGTGGCGGCCGGCTCGCCCGGCATGGAGGGCGCGGCCGTGCTGTGCACCCGGGGCGCGATGGCTGCAGGTGCGGGCATGATCCGGCTGGGATCGCCGGGCGACCCGAGCGCAGCCTGGCCGACCGAGGCCGTGCGCATGCACCTGCCCGCGCAAGGCTGGGCGGGGCCGTTCTTGGAGGCGACGGCCAAGTGCAAGGCGGTCGTCATCGGACCGGGCCTGGGCACCGGCGAAGCCGTGGCCGACGAGATCCGGGCCGTGATCGCCGCCGTCACCGTCCCACTGGTGATCGACGCCGACGCGCTGACCGCGCTCGGCGACGCGGGTGCGGCGCGCACCTTGCTCGCCAAGCGCAGCGCGCCGAGCATCCTGACGCCCCACGACGGCGAGTTCGCCCGCATCGCCGGGTCGATGCCGGGTCCCGACCGCCTGGCGGCGTCCCGCGAACTGGCGTCGGCAACGGGCGCCGTCGTCTTGTTGAAAGGCCCGCTGACCGCCGTCGCCGCGCCCGACGCGCTGCGCGCGCCGGACGTCCTGCTGGCCGGGGCCGGCGTCCCCGCCCTCGCCACCGCGGGGAGCGGCGACGTGTTGTCCGGGGTCATCGGTGCGTTGTGCGCCCGTGGCGTCGATCCGCTGGAGGCGGCCGCGCTCGGTGCCCACATTCACGGGCGGGCCGCTCAGCTCGGCCCACCCGAGGGCCTCGTCGCGGGCGATCTGCCGTCTTTGCTGGCCCGGGTGTTGAGCGCCCTCGAGGACGGATCGGACCGATCCGGCGAGGATGGCGGTGCCTGAGGGCGCGCCGATGCGGTTGGTCGCGCCCGTGCCCGACGAGGCCGACGACGCGGCGACCATGGCCCAGGGGCGCTCGCGCCCCGCCTGGGCGGAGATCGACCTGGCGGCGGTGGCGCACAACGCCCGGGTACTGGCGCGGCTCGCCGCGCCGGCCGAGCTCTGCGCAGTGGTCAAGGCGCACGGGTACGGGCACGGCGGCCCGGCCGTGGCCAAGGCCGCGCTGGCGGGGGCGCGGGGCGCCTGGCGGTGGCGCTGGTCGACGAGGGCATGGAGCTGCGGGAGCACGGCGTCACCGCCCCCGTGCTCTTGTTGAGCGAGTGCGGCCCCGAGGCGGCCGCCAGCGCCCTCGAACACGGGCTCACACCGACGCTGTACTCGAACGAAGGGATCGCGGCGTTCGCCGCCGCGGCGCGCACCGCCGGGCGACGCGTCGCCGTGCACGTGAAGGTGGACACCGGCATGCACCGGGTGGGTGCCGCGCCCGAGGACCTCGTCGCGGTTGCGTCGGCCGTCGCCCGCGAGCCCCTGCTCGAGCTCGAGGGGGTCTGGACCCACCTGCCCGTCGCCGACGGCGAGCAGGACGAGGACCGCGCCTACACCGAGGGCCAGCTGGCGCTGTTCGATCGCCTGATCGTCGAGCTGGCCGCCGCCGGCATCCGCGTGCCGGTGCTGCACGCAGCCAACACCGCCGGCGCGATCGCCTTTCCCGCCTCGCGCCATCACCTGGTGCGCTGCGGCCTCGGCCTCTACGGATACCTGCCGGGCACGCCAGGCGGCGCCGTCGGCGCGGCCTTCGCCGCGCAGGCGGGCGGCGAGGCGCTGCGGCCCGCCATGGCGCTCAAGGCGCGCGTCGTCGCCGTGCGCACGCTCGACGCCGGTGAGCGTCCCTCCTACGGCCGGCTGCGGCCGCTCTCGGCACGAGCTCTCGTGGCCACGGTGCCCATCGGCTACGCCGACGGCGTGCCCCGCGCCCTGTTCGACGGGGGCTACGAAGTGTTGATCGGGGGGAGGCGCCGGCCACTGGCCGGCATGGTGACGATGGACCAGATCGTGGTCGACTGCGGCGGCGACGAATCCGTGCAGCCGGGCGACGAGGTGGTGCTGCTCGGACGCCAGGGGAGCGAGACCATCACGGCGGACGACTGGGCAGCCGTGCTGGGGACGATCAGCTACGAGGTGGTGTGCGGCGTCGGCCCTCGTATGCCGCGCATCGTGGTCAACCGCCCCGGCGTACCCGGTGGCTGACGTCGAGGCCCTCGAGCGCTTGCGGGTCACCGCGTCGACCTGCACCCGTTGCCCGCTGGCGAAGGGGCGGACCCAGGTTGTCTTCGGCGTCGGGTCGCCCACGGCCGACCTGCTGTTCGTCGGCGAAGGGCCCGGCCGCGAGGAGGACCTGGCCGGCGAGCCCTTCGTCGGCCGTTCCGGCAAGCTGCTCGACCGCCTCATGTGGGAGGAGATCGGCCTGACCCGCGCCGAGTGCTACATCGCCAACGTCGTCAAGTGCCGCCCGCCGCAGAACCGCGATCCGGCGCCCGGCGAGATCGAGGCGTGTCGCCCGTATCTGGAGGAGCAGATCGAGCTGATCGACCCGACCGTCATCGTGACGCTCGGGAATTTCGCCACCAAGCTCCTGCTCGAGAGCACACGGGGCATCCGCGAGCTGCGCGGCCAGGTCTTCGAGCGGGGCCGTGCCTCCCTCGTGCCCACGTACCACCCGGCCTATGTGCTGCGGGCCGGGGGCGAAGCCATGGCCGAGATGCGGGCGGACTTCGTGCGGGCCAAGCGGCTCATGGCGTCGGCGCGGTCGTGAGCTGGCCCCTGCGGCGCGCCACCTCGTCGGCCGCGGAGACCAAGGAACTGGCCGCCCGCATCGCCAGCCTGTGCCGGGCGGGCGACGTCGTGCTCCTGGTCGGCGACCTCGGCGCCGGCAAGACCGTCTTCGCCCAGGGCTTCGCGGCCGCACTCGGTGTGGCCGGGCCGGTGACCAGCCCCACATTCGCGCTGGTGCGTCACTACCGCTGCGGGCCCGACGCCCCGGTGGCACAGTTCATCCACGCCGACGTCTACCGCACCGCCTCTGTCGCCGAGGTCGCCGATCTCGCCGTGGCCGAGCTGGTCGAAGAGGACGCCGTCGCCCTCGTCGAGTGGGGGGACCTCGCCATCCCCGCCCTCGGCCAGAGCGCACTCGAGGTCACGCTCGTCGTCCCCGACGCGTCGGGCGCGCCGACCCGGCGCGAGATCTCGATCGCCGGGCGGGGGAACTGGGAGCGCCGGACCGCCGAGGTGGACGCGGCGCTCGGACGGGACGCGGCATGAACGCGAACGCGAAAGGGCCTTCAGGGGAGGGAACGGGCCTCGGCGATCTGGCGCCGGCAGTGGTCGCCATCGAGACGGCGACCGAGACGGTGGGCGTCGCGGTGCGGACGGCGGCGGGTGTGGAGGCGGAGTTCGCCCTGACCGGGCGCCGCCGCCACGTCGAGACCCTCACGCCCACGCTCGAGCACCTGCTCAGCCAGGTCGCCCTGGTGCCGGGCGACCTCGGCGCGGTCGCCGTCGATGTCGGGCCCGGGCTCTTCACCGGGCTGCGCGTCGGGGTGGCGGCCGCCAAAGCGCTGGCCCAGTCGCTGGGCATCGGGGTGTTCACCGCCACCAGCCTGGACATCCTCACCGCGGCGGCCGCGGAGTCGGGGCAGCGCGGCCTGGTCCTCGCCTGCGTGGACGCCCGCCGCGGGGAAGTGTTCGCCTCGGTGCGCGAGCTCGACCTTCTCGGAATGGCCGCGGGCGAGCGCATTCCCCCTGGCCTCTTCGCACCGGGTGATCTGGTGGACGCGCTCGGCAGTCTCGGCGGGGCACGCGTGGTCGCCGTCGGCGATGGCGCACAGCGCTATGGCGCCGTGCTCGCCGCGGTCAGCGGCGTGGAGGTGGTGTCGCCCGGACTGGGGTTTCCACCGCCAGCGGTGCTGCTCCGGCTCGCAATTGCGAACCTCCGCGCGGGAAAATCGCCAGATGAGCCCGCTGCGGTCGTTCCCCTGTACATACGTGAGGCGGACGCACGGAGCAACTTTGCGCGGGCGGATCGGTCCTGAGGCTGAGGTAATGCCATGGTGACACTGCGCATCGAGAAACTCCGGCGCCGAGACCTGCGCCAGCTGTTGCGCATCGAGAGCACCGTCTTCCCCGAGCCGTGGTCACCGGCCGTCTTCAATTCTGAGCTCGCGCTGCGCAGGGGGCGCCTCTACCGAGCCGCCTGGGACGGCGAGGCGATGGCCGGCTATATCGGGTTCATGATGGTCGACGACGAGGCGCACATGACGACCATCGCGACGGCGCCGGACTTCCAGCGCGCCGGCGTGGCCACCACGTTGATCGTGGACGGCATCCGCACGCTGCGTGCCGGCGGCATCAAGCACATCTCCTTGGAGGTCGCCGCCAACAACACCGGGGCCCAAGCGCTCTACCGCCGCTTCGGGTTCGCCCCCGTCGCCGTGCGCAAGAACTACTACCCGGTCACGGGGCAGGACGCACTGGTGATGTGGGCCTACGACGTGGACACCGAGGCCTACGCGGCGCGGCTGGACGAGCTGGCGGCGCGCGGCGTCGCTGTCGAGGAGCGCGGTTCGCGCTGACGCGCTGAGGCGCAGTGGGTCAGGACAGCGCCCAATGACAGCTGGGGGATGTCCGATTCGCTCAGGCCGCCGGAAGCAAGTCGCGGAAGACGGCGAGCGCCTCCGGTCGGGCTGTCACGTGGATGGCGGACACGCGGTCGCCCGTGACAGTCAAGGACAGCAGCGCCGCCACCTGGCGGTCGGTGAAAGCCAGGACGCACGGGTTGCCGACGAAGGGCAGCGAGACGAGGCTGGCGCCCGAGCCCCAGTAGCGCAAGAGGTTGCGGGCAACAGTGCCCGAACCGTGGACCACGAGGCCCGGCCGCAGGTCGACACCCCCGGCGACATCGGGATCGAGCACGGCCGCCAGCTCTTCGAAGCTGCCGTTGGCGCAGGCCGCAATGAAGCGATCAGTCACCGCCCGGTGCTCGTCGGGTGACACCACGGCGTGGCCTTTGCTCTCGGGTGAGTCGAGCTTCAAGCGGCCACGACGCGCCAGCTGACGGCACGTCGCCTCGGGTCGCCCAACCGTCTTCGCCACGGTATCGAAGGACAGCCCGAAGATGTCGTGCAACACGAAGGCCACCCGCTCTGCGGGCGAGAGCCGCTCGAGTACGACGAGCAGTGCGAGCCGGACACCGTCGTCGAGGGTGACCCGATCGGCCGGGTCGAAGGGGGACGCCGCGGCGCTGGTCCCGCTTCGGGCTGCGGCGCCCGCGTGCGCTTCGAGCTCGGGGCCGCCCACCGACTGCTCGCGGCGGTTGCGCGCCGAGCGGATGACGTCGAGACAGAGCCGGCTCGTGACGACGATGAGCCAGCCCCGGGCGTCCTCGATGGCGTCGAAGTCGCTCTGCGACAGCCGGTGGAAGGCTTCTTGGACCACGTCTTCGGCCCGCCCGATGTCGCCCAGCATGCGGAACGCCATATCCAGCAGGTAGGGCCGGTGTTCGCCCCAGGCTTCTCTGATCTGCTCCTCGGTGGGCATCGCTCTCCTCCCGCAACCTACCGGTGGCCCCGACGGGGCAGCGCCTTGTCGGACGCCTGCGCCCATGGTGAGGACGGCATAGGGCGACGAATTGTGACGGGCCGGCTCGTCCAGGCGTTGTGTCACGTTTTGGGCACGCTACGTCGTCCTCTCTGCAATGGGCACTACACGTAGGACGACAACGGCAAATGCCGATCGCGTGCGCGACGGTCGGATGGAACTGGTACAGAGCCGCCTCGTCACCGACGACGTGGCGCGCCTGGCGCGGTTCTATGCCGCACTGGTGGGGACCGACGTTGTGGAGAACGACTACTACGTCGAGGTGCCGACCGCCGCACAGCGGATCGGCGTCTCGAGGGTGCGCTTCTCCGACCTCAAGGGAGGCGCCTGCGGGCCACCAGAGGGCGTGCGGCGCGGCGCGGTAATCCTCGACTTCGCCGCGGCCGACGTCGATGCCGAGTACGAGCGCATAGGCCCCATGGGCGTCGAGTGGCTCATGACGCCCACCCTGCAGCCCTGGGGCCGCCGCTCGATGATGCTGTGCGACCCCGAGGGCCATCTGGTGAGCATTTTCGAGAACAAGGAGGAAGACACATGACCATGACCGCAACGGCTCCGGCCCTCGAGGCGCGGGACCTCGAGAAGGTGTACCCGGGCGACGTCCATGCCGTGCAGGGCATCAGCTTCGAGGTGGCACCGGGTGAGGTGTTCGGCCTCCTGGGTCCGAACGGCGCGGGCAAGTCGACCACCATCGGCATGCTGAACACCACGGTGCGCCCCACCTCGGGACACGCACTGCTCGGAGGGATCGACGTGGCGAGCGACCCCGTCGGGACCCGGGCGCGCAGCAGCGTCGTCTTCCAAGACTCCGTGGTCGACCAGCCGCTCACCGGCCGCCAGAACCTCCGGCTGCATCTGCGGCTGTGGGGACGCGACGATGCCGCCGGCAGGTCGCGGCTGGCCGAGCTCAGCCGCGTGGTCGGGTTGGACGAGTACCTCGATCGCCCGGTCGCAACCTACAGCGGTGGGCAGCGGCGCCGGATGGAGATCGTGCGCGCCCTCGCGTCGGACCCCCAGGTGTTGTTCCTCGACGAGCCCACGGTGGGACTCGACACCCGGGTGCGCCACGACCTGTTCGACACCCTCACCACCTTGCGCGAGCACACAGGGGTGACGATCCTGATAACGACGCACTACTTGGACGAGGCGGAACGGTTGTGCGACCGCATCGCCATCGTCGATGCCGGGCGGGTCGTCGCGTCCGACACCCCGGCGAACCTGCTGGCCGAGCTCGGGACCGAGGTGCTCGAGCTGCGCCTCGACGAGCCCGAGCGGGCCATCGTCACGCTGAGGGAGGCCGGCGTGGCCGCCGACGACATCCACGTCATCGGCACCACCGCCACCGTCGTGCTGCGGGGGAGGACCGGCGGGGACCTCGTCCGGCTGCTGCACGAATCGTCCTTTGCCTTGCGTGCCGTCACCACGCGTCGACCCGACTTCGATGACGTCTACCTGCGCGTGACCGGCGACCACTTCGACGGCGAGTGACGCTCACGACGTCCTTGCCCGAGTCCACCCCATACCCCATCTCTGAAGGAGAAGATCGATGACCGCCACAACCATGCCTGCGCCAACTTCGCCACTCGATGCCCTGCGCGGCGACACCGCCACGGGCCGTACCCGGACACGCGCTGTGCCGGCCGTGCCCGCCCTGACCAAGCGCCGCCTGTCGCTGACCGTGCGCTCACCGCGTGCGATCGTGGTGCCGCTTCTCACCCCGGTCCTGTTCGCGTTGGTGATCGCCCCCGCGCTGGCCAACACGATCTCTGTGCCGGGAGGGCGGACGGCCTATATGACCTTCGTCGCGCTGGCGACGGTCGGGCTGCTGATCCCCCTCAATTGCGCCTTCTCGGGCCTGGGCGTGATCGTCGACCGCCAGCAGGGGGCCATGCGCGAGCTTCTCGTCGCGCCCATCCGGCGCTCTTCCATCGTGGTGGGCAACCTGATCGCTGCGCTCGCGCTGACCGCTCTGCAAGTCGTCGTCCTGATCGCCGCGTCCGCCCTGCGCGGGGCGGTCTATGAGACCGGAATGCGGACGCTGTGGTTCGTGGCGGCGGCAGTCGTCCTTGCCGTCTTCATGTACGGGCTGGCCGAGGTGTTGTCGGTGCGGCTGCCCAGCCCGGTGGAGTACGTCGCCGCGGTCCCTGCGATTGCCATCGTGCCGTTCTTCTTCGCCGGCTCGCTCTTCCCCATCACCTCGCTGCCGCATTGGCTCGGCGCCGTTTCCAAGGTCCTGCCCCTCACCCACGCGCTCGCCCTCTTCCGCTACGGCATGACCGGGACGAGCGGGGTCCGGGCGCTGCACAACATCTGGGGCCTGCAGAACGTGACTCTCATGGCCACGCTCTCGATGCTGGTGCTCGTCGTCTACGCCGTGGTCGCCTTCGCCGGAGCGGTCCGGCTCTTCACCAAGGCAGGCACCAGTTGAGGTAAACAGAGCCCATGGCCGACCTCGAGGACGTCGCCCGGATTGCCGCCGGGGACCATCACTTGGCCGTCTTCACGGTGGCCCGGCCCGACGGCAGCGTCCAGGCCTCCGTGGTGAGTGCCGGCGTCATCGCCGATCCCATCGACGGGGTTCGGGGCGTCGCCGCCGTGCTGGGCGGAGGGACCCGCAAGCTCGAGCTGCTCCGCGAGAGCGGAACGGCAACAGTGGTGTTCAAGGTCGGTGGCGAGTGGGTCGCGGTGGGCGGACCGGTTCGCCTGGTCGGCCCGGACGACGGCTCCGATCTCGACCTCGACGTGCCCGAGACGCTGCGCGCCGTGTTCCGTGCGGCGGGCGGGTCGCACCAGGACTGGTCCGAGTTCGACCGCGTGATGGCGGCCGAACGGCGCTGTGCCGCCTTCGTGCGGGCCGAGCGGATCTCGTCGAACGCCGGCTGAGCCTGCGCCCGTAGGGTGGAGCAAGCCGAGCGACGCGGCCAGCTTTGTCGCTCCGGCGACCACGACGACAGCCACGAGAGGAGCCGCACCGATGGAGAGAATCGCGCTCGGGACCCAGGGCCTGCAGGTGTCGCGTGAGGGACTGGGCTGCATGGGGATGTCCGACTTCTACGGGCCACGCGACGACGACGAGTCCATCGCCACCATCCACCGCGCGCTCGAACTCGGCGTCACCTTCTTCGACACGTCCGACATGTACGGGCCCTACACCAACGAGCTGCTGGTCGGAAAGGCGCTGGCTGGACACCGCGACGAGGCGGTGATCGCCACCAAGTTCGGCATCGTGCGCGACCCCGACAACCCGGCCAAGCGGGCGGTCAACGGCCGGCCCGAGTACGTGCGCCAGAGCTGCGACGGCTCCCTCACCCGCCTCGGGGTCGACCACATCGACCTCTACTACCAGCACCGCGTGGACCCGGACACGCCGATCGAGGAGACGGTGGGCGCCATGGCCGAACTGGTGGACCAGGGCAAGGTGCGCTGCCTCGGCCTGTCCGAGGCCGCGCCGGCCACCATCCGCCGCGCCCACGCCGTGCACCCCATCTCCGCACTGCAGACCGAATACTCCTTGTGGTCGCGCGAACCCGAGGCCGAGATCCTGCCCACGCTGCGCGAGCTCGGTGTCGGGTTCGTCCCCTATAGCCCGCTCGGCCGAGGATTTCTCACCGGCACCATGCGCTCGCTCGACGACCTCGACGGCTCCGATTTTCGCCGTCACCAGCCGCGCTTCCAGGGGGACAACCTGGCGCACAACGTCGCCATCGTCGAGGTCGTCGAGCAGCTGGCGCAGGTGAAGGGGTGCACCGCGGCACAGGTGGCGCTCGCCTTCGTCTACGCGGCGGGGCGGGACGTCGCGCCCATCCCGGGAACCAAGCGGCGCTCCTACCTCGAGGAGAACGTCGGAGCGCTCGACGTCGAGCTGACCGAGGAGGACCTGGCGGTGCTCGACACGGTGGCGCCGGCCGAGGGCGCGCGCTACGCCGACATGTCGCCGGTCAACCGGTGACGCTCAGCCGGTGATATGTGAGTACGGTCCCGGGGTTGGATCCGCGTCGGCCATTATCGTCCGGCCGCTCGCCTCAGCATCGATGCAAACCGGTACGTTCGGGAACGTCGCATTTGGCGCAGAGATCTGCGCATTCGTCTTTCGGCGAGTCCGTAGTCTCGAGCCAAGGCGATGCAGTCTTCGACCCACAACGGTGGTTCGGGCATCGATGGGGGAGTCCAAGCAACATGGGTGCCGACACGGGCAACCAGCAGTTCAAAGGCTTCGCTTTGAACGGCTGCCATCTCTGAATAGTCATCAGCCTGCAACCGATGGTGACGAAGTCCCGGGTCGAGGCCCTTCCGAGCGTTCTCCTGAGCCTCGGGTAGTAGTTCAATGCCGAGCGTATTGAGGAATTCGACGATCGTTGACGTCGCCTTGATCGGATCCGACAGCATCTCGTCATACCTGATCACGAGAGTCGGCATGCCAGCCAAACCCAGAGAAGCCGAACGCACATACCGGTCCCAGAGCGCAAGGCCAAGAGACATCGGCAGTCCATCTCGAGCCTGTAAGGAGCGAGCAACACTGAGTGGATCGCGCAAAACAAAGAGCGCGGCCAAAGGCTGGGGCAGTGCCTTACGCCAAAAGCTCAGCGTCAGGCACATCCGGGGATCCTTCACCACTATCGGCGCTCCTGTGTACGTATCCCTGTACCACTCCTCCGCCTCAGCCAGCCTCGCCGCGTGATCCGGCACGTCATCCCACTCCAGAGTGACGGGTGGAGGTCCAGTCGTGGTGGCACCAACTGCACGCAAAAGGCGGCTATTGCACGCAATGACGGCGATGCTTTCCCAATGACCGCGCTCGTTCGAACTCGTCGCCGGAAGGAGATCATCACCAGACGGTCCTGTAAGCCCGAGACTGACCAAGAGCCCGGCAGTGGCCGACGTCCCGCTGCGACCCATGCCTATGACGGCAACGCAAGGGTGCATCGAAGTCGCCTGTGGATTCGCAGTAGCCACTAGGCCGCTCGCCTCGCTCGCGCACACTGTCGAATCTCCATGTGTTGCCTCCTCAGCCGGCTGATTTACGTGCAGGGCCATTCCAAACCTGCTCAAGGATCACGCGACCACGCTACGAATTCAACCTGAGGAATCCGGCACTTACTTCGGGTAGGCGCCATTGCCCACCAACCGCTCGGCGCCGTTTCCAAGGTCCTGCCCCTCACCCACGCTCTCGAACTCTTCCGCTACGGCATGACCGGGACGAGCGGGGTCCGGGCGCTGCACAACATCTGGGGCCTGCAGAACGTGACTCTCATGGCCACGCTCTCGATGCTGGTGCTCGTCGTCTACGCCGTGGTCGCCTTCGCCGGAGCGGTCCGGCTCTTCACCAAGGCAGGCACCAGTTGAGGTAAACAGAGCCCATGGCCGACCTCGAGGACGTCGCCCGGATTGCCGCCGGGGACCATCACTTGGCCGTCTTCACGGTGGCCCGGCCCGACGGCAGCGTCCAGGCCTCCGTGGTGAGTGCCGGCGTCATCGCCGATCCCATCGACGGGGTTCGGGGCGTCGCCGCCGTGCTGGGCGGAGGGACCCGCAAGCTCGAGCTGCTCCGCGAGAGCGGAACGGCAACAGTGGTGTTCAAGGTCGGTGGCGAGTGGGTCGCGGTGGGCGGACCGGTTCGCCTGGTCGGCCCGGACGACGGCTCCGATCTCGACCTCGACGTGCCCGAGACGCTGCGCGCCGTGTTCCGTGCGGCGGGCGGGTCGCACCAGGACTGGTCCGAGTTCGACCGCGTGATGGCGGCCGAACGGCGCTGTGCCGCCTTCGTGCGGGCCGAGCGGATCTCGTCGAACGCCGGCTGAGCCTGCGCCCGTGGGTGCACAACTCAGGTACGTGTGCCTGTCTGCGCGCCCTGCAGGTCTTCTTTGGAGTACCACCGCAAGGGTTCGTGTGGCCACAGTTGGGGATTCATGTCTGCCACGGTGGGGCCACCTGGTTTTGCGGTGACTTTGTCCCATTGACCCGAGTACACCGCATCGAGTGTCGGCAACCGAAGCGTCGCACCGAATTTCTTTGGGTTTGTCTCTTCGTAGACGACGTATCGACCGGCGGCCTGGAGAACGGCTGTTCGTGTCGCTTCCTCCTCGCCATATTGAAAATGATGCGTGACAATTCCATCTGGTTCCCAGTAGGCCGACGTGTCGTGGCTGCTGATGCTGTGCGCTCCGTTCGAGCAATTCAGAAAATGGTGTCCGCGATCGAACCGTTGAAGCGGATGCTTGTGGTGATTGAACGCACAGTTGCCTTCTCGATCCAGTATGTAGCAATAGGGTTGGAAGTCCAGCGGATGAAATCCGCTGATGTATTCAGGTTTCCCGGTTGGAATGTGGTTCAAGAAGGTCGAACCGACGACCCTGAATCGGCGGTCCAGCGTCAGGAGGTACTCCTTGACGGTGAGGCCATCAGGTCCTTCGGGGAATTCGTCGTGGTCGAGGAACAACCACCATACGTGTTGCGCGCCAGCCCCAATGGATTGTTCCACCACGATGCCCTGTATCAGAGCAGTAAGCAGACCTTCGTCGAACCATTCGGTCTCAACGCGCTTGGCGAGTGTCGCGCCCGCAGCCTCGGCGCGTTCCAGCGTTTTGTCAGTGCTCCCGTTATCGAGCACGAACACCCTGTCGACTCCCTGTGCGAACGCATTTCGCACTGAGCCGGAGATCATGTGCTCGTTGTTGTAGGCCTTAAAGAGGGCGAACAGAAGGAAGGCGCCTGGCTCAAGTGGCTCTGGATCAGAAGGGTTTTTCCGATAGAAGTGCGGCCCCCAGGCGCCATAGCCTGTTCCGAATATTCTGCGACCGGGTCGACTGCGCACGATGTGGGCCCTCGCCCACCCTTGCGCATCCGTTATGTGAGGGAGTTCGTCCGGACCCTCTTCTGGTTCGGGGAATGCAAAAGGACTGTTCAACAATGTTCTCCTCGTAAAGAGTCAGGCCTTCTGCATCCTGGTGAAAGAGGCCGACTCCGGACCGGGCATCCTGCCCATGAGGCCCTCGGTCTGCGTACTCTACCGCCCGAGTGTCGCGGGCGCCGGTGGGACGTCGTGGCGGCCGTCGTGCCACGTCGTGCAACATGGTGCCGCCCGACCTCAGTGCCTCTCCGTGCCGGCTGAGGTCGACGCGCGTATCGCGCACAGTTCGGTCAACCCGGCAGCGATGTCTCCCAGAGGGTCGCTGGCGGCGATCTCTGCCGCCAGCGCACGCGCCCGCCGACGGTAGGACGCGCTGGTGAGGACCTTGCGGACGCCGCGGGCGACCATGGCCTCGGAAGGGCGGCCCGTGTGCAGGTTGATGCCGGTGCCCGACCAGTCCACCCGCGCGGCGACCTCGGGCTTGTCCTCGCTGTCGCCGGCGACGACGAGCGGCACCCCATGGGCGAGCGCCTGCTGCACGCCGCCGTAGCCGCCGTTGGTGACCATGGCGTCCACATGGGGCAACAAGACGTCGTGGGGGATGAAGCGCTCGAGGCGGACGTTGGCGGGGAGGTCGCGCCGGAGCGGCGCCGGGTCGGGTCCTCCGGTGGTGGCGACGACGAGCACGTTCTCGCGTGCCAGGGCGCGGGCACCGACCAGCAGCAGGCGCCCGAGGTCGGCGTTGTCGAGCGTGCCCTGGGTGACGTGGACGACGGGCCGGTCCTGGGTGAGCTCGTCCCACCACGCCGGCGGCCGGAAGGTGAGCGACGGTGGCGCGAGGATCGGTCCGACGAAGCGCACGGTGGGCGCAAGGTCCGAGCGTGGGTACTCGAATCTCCTCACCGTCGCCTGGAAGTAGGCATCGACCACTTTGGGCTGGAGGTCGACGAAGTACCCGGGGAACCGCCCCGGCGTCCCGGTCTCGGCCAGCCGGCGCCGCGCGAAACGCTGGATGTCGCGCAGCGCCACGTGCTCGGTGAGCCAGTTCAGGCTGCGATTGCGAACGCGGCGCACCGGGCCGTTGCCAGGTTGGAGGGCCGTCCCGAACGGCGCCGTGTCGCGACTGGACGAGGCGTAGGGCATGACGCCGATGCACGCGAGCGCGGGGCGCGCCGCGGCCGGACCGAGAGCCAGTGGCAACGCACCAAAGAACATCGTGTCGACCACGATGCAGTCGGGGGCAGAGTCAGCAAGAATGCGACGCAGCTCTCGGTATTGACCGGGCAGCGGACCAATGAAGATCCGGCGGAGGTCGTCTTTCACCCCCCGCACGCCCCGCCGGGACGACGACTCGCGGTCGGGGTTGGCCACCATCAGGTCATGGGCGTCGTCGTCGGGCGCGAAGGGGATAAAGGAGGCGCCGGTCGCCTCCACCTGTCGGCGGTAGTGCGCCGTGGTGAAGAAGGTGACCACGTGGTCGTCGGCACTCAGGTGCCGGGCCAGCGCCAACAGCGGCGCGGTGTGGCCCTGAGCCGGCGTCGAACACAGCAGGTAGCGCCGGGGCGCCACCGGCCGGCCGGTCATCGAGCGACGACGGCGCCGCTCCAGGCCGGCAGGGTCAGCGCGCCCTCCACGCTGGACCCCTCGAGCCCGGCGTCGGTGCTCACGGTGACGACACCGTGCACGGGCTCGAACGTCGCGGGCTCGTTCCGCATGGCCAGCAGCACCGTCGTACGGTCGCCTCGCGTGTAGGCCCAGGTGCCCTCAGGCGAGGGGAGCGATCGATATGTCCCTAGCGCGAGATCCGCACTGGCGCGCCGCGCGGCGATGATCTGCCGGCAGCACTCGAGGACCGAGGTCGGGTCGCCCTCCTGGTCGGCCACGTTGCAGGCTGCCGGGTCGGCCAGGGGCAGCCACGGGCGCACGCCCGGTTTGCTGAAACCGCCGCCGGGCCCGCTGTGCCAGGGCATCGGCGTGCGTTCGGGGTCGCGCCCGGCATAGGGGAAGAAGCGGATGCCGACGGGATCGAGCATCTCCTCTTTGGGCACGTCCCCGTCGACAAGGCCTATCTCGTCTCCTTGGAACAAGAAGGGTGTCCCCCGCAGGGTCAACAAGATGAGCAGCGCGACCTTTACCTTGTCCGGGTTGCCGCCAGCCCACCGGGTGGCCAGGCGCGAGAAGTCGTGGTTGGAGCCGTGCCAGGTCGGCCACGCGCCATCGGGGAGGAGCGCCTCGGTGTCCTCCACGACGGCGCGCAGGGCCGCGGCCTCGAAGGGGGCGTGCATGAATTGAAAGTTGAAGCCCCCGTGGAGCTCGTTGCGCCCCGAACCGTAGAACTGCACGAGGCGCTCGAGCGTCTCGACGTTGGTCTCGCCGATGAGCAGGCGTCCGGGCTCGTAGCTGTCAGCGATGGTACGCCAGCTGCGCAGGATGTCATGGGCCTCTGGCCGGTCCGTGTTGTAGACGTAGCGCACGCCCATGAACTGCTGCTCGATGGGGTCGTCCTCCGTCGCCGGCGGGTTGTCGCGGAGTTCCTTGTCCTTGATCATCATGTTGCAGACGTCGATCCGGAAGCCGGCCACGCCGCGGTCCCACCAGAACCGCACGATCTCCTCGAACTCGCGGCGGACCTCGTCGTTCCACCAGTTGAGGTCGGGCTGGCCTGCCTCGAAGTTGTGTAGGTAGTACTGCCCGCTGGGCTGGTCGAACTCCCACGCCGGGCCGCCGAAGATGCTGACCCAGTTGTTGGGCAGGCTGCCGTCGGGCTTGGCGTCGGCCCAGACGTAATAGTCACGGTGGGCTGCGTCACGACCGCGGAGCGCGTCGACGAACCACGCGTGCTGGTCGCTCGTGTGGTTGGGTACCAGGTCCATCAGGATGCGGATCCCGCGTGCGTCCGCCTCGCGCACGAGGGTGTCGAGATCGTCGAGGGTGCCGAAGCTGGGATCGATGTCGCGGTAGTTCGAGACGTCGTAGCCCCAGTCGCGGTTGGGCGAGCAGGTAAGCGGTGAGAGCCACACCCCGTCGATGCCAAGCCGTGCAAGATGGTCGAGCTTCGAGATGATGCCAGGCAGGTCACCCACGCCGTCACCGTTCGTGTCCGCGTAGGAGCGCGGATAGATCTGATAGAAGACGCCGCCATGCCACCAGCGGTCCGGGTCGGTTTGCGGGCTCACTGGCGCCGTCTCCTTCTCATGTCGGTCGCCGGGCAGCGTACCGAACGCCCGCTGCTCGAGGCGTGCGACGCCAAGGCGGTGACATCAGACTCCGCTCAACGTGGTATTCCACCCACCTCGGACCTCCACTCACCTCGGACCTCCACCCACCTCGGACCTCCACCGAACCGTCCTACGTCGTCCCGGCGGTTCGGCCCAGGTGACAGACGGCTCCCTCTCTCGATACCGTGCCACCATGCGGGATCGACCGCCTCTGGCCGTCCTTGTGAACGGGGCGCCCGGCTCGGGCAAGACCACGCTCGCCGATGTTCTCGCTTCTGCTCTGAACCTACCCGTCCTCCACAACGACGCCCTGTGTCATGGGATCTGGCGGACCCGAGAACGAGCGCTGCAACTGGGGCCGTCAAGTGTCGAGCCGTTCTACCGATCGATGCAGCTGTGGTTGGAGTCGGGCATCAGCTTCGTTGCAGAGCGGACCTTCTTTCCCGGAGTCAGCGAACCCGATGTCGAGAGTCGATTGAGGCCGTTCGCCACGCTGGTCCAGGTGCACTGTCGAGCGACGCAATCCCCTCGAAGGTGGGAAATGAGGATGCGACAGGACCCGCTCTGTGGTGAGAACCGCTTGCACACGCTCATCCCTCTCGTGGATCGTCTCCATGAGGAGCTGGCCGAGCCCTTGGACTTTGAGTGTCCCGTCTTCATCGTGGACACCGACGACGGATACGACCCCTCGCTCGAGGAACTTGTGGCTGCGATCGATTCCGTCTACAGCAGGCCACTGATTCACGACCTTGACCGAGTGTCGCAGTCCGAACGTTGAACTTGAGCCCGGCGCCGGTCGCGGATCGTTCCGGCCATCTCGACGATCGGGTCCGACACTCTCGGCTCAGGAGACCTCAGAAGGAAGGAGGTCAGTCGGCACATCGGGAACGGGCCCATCCACGACCGGCTGTCCCGGGTGAACGTTGATGAGCACTGCGGCGAGCACGGCGGCCAGGACGAAGATCCCCGCCGCCCAGCCGCTGGCGACGGCGTACCCGTGGACCGTCGCCTTGGCCACCTCGCCCGCGCTTCGTGTGTGGGTGGCCAGGTAGGTCGTGGTGGCCGCAGCCGCGATCGTGTTGAGGAGGGCGGTCCCGATGGAGGCCCCGATCTGTTGGGACGTGTTCGTCATGGCCGCCGTCACCCCGACGTCCTTCGGTTCGGCGTTCTGGGTGGCAGTGCTGATGCACGGCACGATGGCGAGCCCCAATCCGAGACCGAGCAGGCATTCGCTCGGCAGCACGTGGGTCACGTACGAGGCCTCGGGGGTCAAGGTGGTGAAGAGCGCGACGCCGACGGCCGCCAATAGGAGGCCGGGCACGACGAGCAGTCGGGTCCGCACGTGTGGCATCAAGCGGCTGGCGATCTGCGTCGCGGCCAGCCCGTTGAGGATCAGGAGCGGCAGGAACGCCACGCCCGTCTTGAGGGGCGAGTAGCGGTCGATCGTCTGGAGGAGGTAGGTAAGGAACAAGAAGGTGCCGAACATGCCGATGACGGCCAGCATGATGGTCAGGAACGATCCGGCCCGGTTCCGGTTGCGCAGCACGCGCAGCGGGAGGAGCGGGTTGGGCCCCTTGCTCTGCCACACGATGAAGGACGCCAGGAGCACACCCGCGAGGACGAGAGCGACGATCACGTCGGTGCCACCCCAGCCGCTCGTGCCCGCCTCACCCAGCGCGTAGACGAGAGAAACCAGGCCGCCGCAGCCGAGGACCACGCCGAGGACGTCGAGGCGGATGCCGTGCGTCCCCTCGCGGTCGGGGACCATGGTGAAGGCCCCGAAGAGCACCAGTGCCGCGATGGGCAGGTTGACGTAGAGGCACCAACGCCAGTCGACGTACTGGGTCAGGAATCCGCCGAGGATCAATCCGAACGCCGAGCCCGCGATCGCGATGGTGGCGTAGATGCCGAAGGCGCGCCCTCGTTCCTGCGGGTCGGTGAAGGTCGATGTCAGGATCGACAGCACCGACGGTGCAAGCAGCGCACCGAAGAGTCCCTGCAGTCCCCGGGCGCCGATCAGCATCAGGGTGGTCTGGGAGGCGCCGCCGATGGCCGAGGCCAGCGCGAAGCCGGCCACGCCGATCATCAGGGTGCGCTTCGGCCCGAAGATATCGGCGATCCGGCCGCCCAGGAGGAGGAAGCCGCCGAAGGCCAGCGTGTACGCGGTCACCACCCACTGGCGATCGGTGTTCGAGAACCCCAGGGCGTGCTGGGCCGACGGGAGGGCGATGATCATGATCGTCGTATCGAGCACCACCATGAGCTGGGCTCCCGCGATCACGACCAGGATCCACCAATGGGCCCGGATCGTCCCTCGGCCGTCGACGTCCGGGGCGGCGTCTGCCAATCTGGTCATCGGTCCTTCTCGCGGCACCGCGCGCCCGACGACGGGTTTGGCCTGGAGAGGATGCGGTCGACCAGGTGCTCCGCTTTATATGAACTCGACGACTCCAAGAAGTGTTCGAGCTCCGTGGCGGCCGGCCCACTACGCCCGGCTGCCGGATTCTTATCCGGAGATCTCACTCCGCTTACAGTACCGACGCAAGAGGAGTAATCGTCCAATCAGCGGCCGGTTAGTCCGGCCACCGCAGGTACGAGTCGACGATACGTATCTGAGACGGCCCCGCCACCGAATCGCAGGTCGGGGTCGCCTGGAAGCCGGGCGGACCGTCGAATGTCCCGATGACGTGGCCTGTGTTGTGGGGGAACTGGATCTCGACCTGCAGTGGACCAGGGTCGCCACCGCACCAGTTCGACCAGCTCGTGATCAGCGCCGCCGATCCCCCGGGCGAGAGCCACACCGGCTGGCTGGGCCGGATTGGGGTCGCCGATGAGATCTGAAGCGGAGACCCGCGCGAGTCGAGGAGGGTGAGCACCGGGTCGGCTGCAAGCGTGCAGGTCGTGCTCCCGACGTTGGTGATAACGATCGTCCCTTCTGCAGTGCCGGCCTCACCTTGTCGGCCCCCACGGACGCCGAGCATGCCTGCAGTGCAGGGGTCCGACAGCAACAGCGTTCCAGAGATGCCGCCCACCATCGGATGCACCTCGAGTTCGCCGCACACCGTCATCTCGCTGTTGCGCTGGAGCTGCACCCTGGTGGAGCTCGTTGAGCCCGGCAGCCCTACCCCGAGCTCGCTGAGGGTCGAACAACGCTGCCCGGTCCGGTTGATGTCGGAACCCTCGAGCAGCGCGGACGCGCTCTGGCCGGGTGAAAGGGTGATCGTGGGGAGGACTGAGGTGCCCTCCACGCCGCCCAGGTAGCCCAGGAGAGTCCGTGTCACCCGGTGGACCGACACGGTGATCAGTGGGTAGCCCCGCACGGTGCAGGGTGGCGAACGCGTGTTCGTGAAGATGAGCACGACGCCGACGTGGCCAAGCCCAACCGCGGCAGGGCCTGCGGACGCCGACACTGAGGAGAGCGAACACCGGCTGATTTGAGCGGTCGCCCCCTGTGACACCGACGGTGTGACCGGTAGGGCCGAATGCCAGAGGAGTCCTCCATCAAACGTCGACCAGATCGTGTCGCGCGTGCCGTCATTGCCGAGCACGACGCCGAGAGACGGGTTGAAGAAGGTGACCGAACTCGTGTAGTCGGCGCCGTCTTCAATCGTGGGCGCCGCGGGAGCCCACGTGCTCCCTCCGTCTCGAGTCACCAGCAAAGGGCTCCTCGGCCCGGCCAGGAACACGGTGGAGTCAGAGACCGCATCGATGTCGCCTAGGTAGCCGCTGGAGAGGGGTGAGGTCGCGCAGTTCAGTGACGCGGCAGCCGACGTGGTGCTCGCCGAGGGACACGGGAGCATGACGGTCCACGTGACCCCGTCGTTCGTCGATTCCAGCACGGACTTGAGCGAGCTTCCCGCAGACGGCTGCCCGGCACAGACGGCGAAGAGGGTCCCGTCCGGTGTCGCCGACAACGCCACCGTGAAGGCAAGAAAGCCGCAGGGGATCTGCCGGGAGGACCAAGTCTGGCCACTGTCGGAGGTGAACCACAACGGAGCGTCGTTGGCTCCGGCGCCGAGCACACCAAAGGGGAGGTTGGCGGAGAGGTACGCCGCGGTCTGGCTCACACGGAGCAGCCACGTCTGACCGCTCGAGGCGCTGAAACCGTTGTCCATGTTCAACCCCACCGGCGCGGTTACCGGCCTCCAGCTGAATCCCCCGTCTTCGGACTCGAGGAGCTGGAGGGGACAGAGCGCTTGGGGGTTCGTCGAGAGAGGGCATCCCGCTTCGACCATCCAGATCGAAGACCCCAGTGCCTCGACGGAGAGCACCTGGCCCGGTTGGGGGAGCTGGATCCAGGTGGCTCCGTAGTCATGGGTAATGAACAGCTCGGGGCCATAGGCGAAGCCGTCGCCGTGATCGTCGAACGCCAGCGCGCCGACCCCGGGCGAACCACTGCAGGGCCAGGTGGTCACCGGGATGAGCTCACCGAAGACGCCGCCTTCGTCTGAGGTGGAGGCGACCAGGGCGGCGCAGGTCGTCGGGCTCTGAGAGATGAAGAGCCCGTACCCCGAGTTGGCGTTGAAGAAGGCCAACTTGGTGAGCGTGACCGTGGCTTGCCTGGCTGGCAGCACCAGCGTGGTGGTCCCGGTCCGGGGCGTTCGTTGCGTCGTCGGCACCGGATTCGGACCGTGCACGGTCGTCGGAGTTGTCGGAATCGTCGGAGTTGTCGGAAGCGTCGAGGTCGTCGGACTCGTCGGAGTCCTCGGGAGCGTCAGAGTCGCCTGACTCGTCGACGCGACGGCCGTGGTCGAAAGCGACGAGCTGGCGGCGAGAACCGCAACGAGCGCGACGACACAGCACCCGAGGCGAATGTCACCGACGCGGCGGTGGAAGTCACGAGCTCGGGCCAGCGTTCTGGCGAGGGTCAACACGGCGCTCCGGCGCGGTCAGCTTTGGCCGAGAGAATGCCAGTGGGTTCCGTCGACCGTCTGCCACAGGCCGACGCCGTAGGCGCAGATCCAACCTTGGGCGGGACTCAGGAACGTCACGTTCCCTTGGCCGCCGCTGGCAAAGCTCGCTGCGGCGAGCTCGGGAACCGCAACCCAATTCAGGCCGCCGTCGATCGTCTTGTACAGATCTCCGCGCTCAGGGTAGAGCCATGCGGTCGTCGGGCTCGCCACCGCGAGGTTCCGGTGTCCTGACCCGAGAGGAGCGACGTAGCCGGCTCCGGGCAGCGGATCGGCGGGGGCGGTCGTCATGGGTGACACCTGCCCGTTGGTCGTTGACGTCAGAGTCCACGACAGCCCGCCGTCGCTCGAGCGGTACAGCTCCTTGATCTGGGCGCCAACGGCTGCGGTTCCACCGCAGATGAGCCACAGATCGTCGGTGCCAGAGGCGGCAACCTCCGCCCCGGCGTCGAAGAGCGAGGTGCAGGGCACAGCTCTGTCGCTCCAGCCGGCACCCGCGTCGCTCGTGAAGGCGAGCCGCCAAGTCAATTGGTACGGGTTGGCACCGGGTGCGTCGGTCAGCACATACGCGCGCGTGGTGGTGATACGAGCGAGCTCGACGGGCTGGGCCACTCCGCCGGCAGTGGCCCCGAGCGCGGCAGTGAGTGGTCCGAGGTCGCTCCAGGACGCCCCTGCACTGAGCGAGGCCTCCATGCTCAGATAACACGCGTCGTCGCGCGCGGTTGGACACGTCCCGGTCAGGGCCCAGACGTTGGCGCCGATCGCGCTCACGTCGTAGACGTACGGCCCGATCGGCGCCTGGGTCCAGGTGCTGCCGCCGTCGTGAGTGATCCACAGTGGCGAGCCGGCGTCCCCTGGGACGCCCCAGAGATACCCGGTGGATCCGATGAACTCCATTTGCCCCGGATAGTCGTCTTGGGGCCCCACGATGCTCGGGAGTTGGTTGTTGCGCACCTGCCAGCTGGAGCCACCGTCGGTGGTCGAAGCCAGGATCACGGTGTTGCGATGGACCGCGAGCGCGAAACCGTCTTGAGGGTTGGCGAACTCGACGTCGATCAGGGCCGTCGTCGGCACGGGCAGACCGAGCGGCAACGGCCCGGCCCGGAGGTTGAACTCGTAGTCGGTGGTCGTGGTCGACGACGAATTCGAGTTGCCGGCGATGAAGACGCCCGCCAACGCTGCGACGAGGAGGGAGCACAACGCAACGGCGAAGGTTCGGTGACGCCGGCGCCGGAAGGCATTGGCGCGTCCGAGAACCCGAGTCAGGTCGCTGCTCCCGGGGTCGAACTCCTCGGGAGGGTCAAGATGCCCGAACATCGTCACCCTCCGGTTCGGTCGGTTGGCCGAGGTGGCGCCTGAGCGCCGCGAGCCCTCTCGAGGCATGGGTCTTCACGGAGCCGACGGAGCAGCGGAGCGCTCTGGCCGACTCGGTCTCGGACATGTCAGCGAGGTAGCGCATCACGACGACTTCACGTTGACGGCGCGGAAGCCGGCGAAGCGCGCGCACCAGGTCTTCGCGCTCGGCGTCGAATTCGTCGAGAACGCGGATCGGACCCATCGGGATCTGCGATTGGCGCCGGCGCTTGCGTTGCCGGTCGATAGCGAGATTGGAGGCGACCGTGGTGACCCATCCTTCGGGATGTTCGTGCAGCCTCGACCAGCGCAGCATTGCCCGCGCCAGTGCCTCCTGCGCGACGTCTTCGGCATCCCCGCGGTCACCAAGGATCCGAAAGCCCACGCGAAAGGCGAGCCGGTACAGGCCGTCGAAGGCCAGCTCAAAAGAACGAGGAGGTGGAGCCTTGGTCACGAGTTCTCCAGCACCCTCCCGGACATCGGTGCCTCCTTGGTCCTCGCAGTGATCGATGCGGTCCTCGCGGTGATCAACCCTGAGCAAACCGTAGGCGGCCATCTGACCTGTTCCACGACCGAGAGGTCCAGTTGGTTGACTCGGCCCGGCGATTCTTGATCCTCCGGACGGTCTTCGCCTGGTTGAGCCGGTTGGGCCGACCAGCGATGTTGGCCGCTGCTCAGAGGCGCTCGACGGCCGCGGCGGTGATCCGCTGCTCCAGCGGGATGGAGAACGGGGTGCCGACGGCGGTGAACGTGAGCTGTTGGCCAAAGACGCCCTTGACCGCGACGAATTGGGTGACGGTGATGTTGACCGTCACCCCGTGCGAGGTGACGGGGACGCTGAGCGAGTAGCCGGGGGTGTCCGCACCAAAGGCCGAGGCGGCAGTGGGCGAGACGAGTGGGGTCCCAATGGAGACGCTCTTGGGCAGCTTGCCGAAGTACTTGGTCTTGAGAGGCCCCGAGGCGAGCTGTGTCAAGCAGCTCGGCATCTTCGAGCTGGAAGAGACCGCCAGCTCGGCGGCGCCGTTCTTCGTAGAGGGGAACACCGTGACGTTGTCGTCGACCGTCAGCGTGCCCTGGCGGTTTTGGAACTGCGGGCTGTTCACCGACGGCGGGCTCTCCGCAACGAGTGCCTCGGGCACGCCGAGGCAGCGGGCCAGCTGCGCGTTGCCGACCGTGGTGTCGCTGTTCGTGCTCTTGGTCTTTATCCATCCCGCCGGCATGTCGGCGAGCACGAGCAGCTCGTTGCGGGCGTGAGCCAATTGGCTCTGCGACGCGTGCGCGAACGCAGCCTGCGACGGGCCGAAGGCGACCAAAGCGGTTGCCGTGAGAAGCCCGGCCGCGAGCGTCGCGACCACGGCCGTGATGCCGTGTCGCGCGGACTGTGCCCGACCGACGCCGCGGCGCCCCACGATGCGTCCGCTCAGTCCCACGCGGTGCTCGTCCATGTGACGGTGACGCTACTCAGCCGCGGCTCTCCGCGGTCGTCAAGAGCTCGATCTCGAGTGTCGGGGGGAACGTCGTCCCGTTGCCGTTGAAGGTGATCTGGTGCACGAGGGTGCCGCGCACGAAGTCGACCTGTGTGCTGGAGATGGCGAGTACCCGTCCGCCGGCGGCGACGGAGATGGACACGGTGAAGCCGGTCTCGTGCTGTGCCGGCGCGCCGGCGCGAAGCGCGCTGAAGCTCACCCGTCCGATCGTCGTCCCGGTCGCTGCGGCGCGCTGCATGCTGGCCTCGAGCGTCGGTCCGGCCAGGGCGTTCATGCAGTCCGCGGTGCGCGGTTCGGCCATGGCCGCGAACTCGGCTTGCGCCGCCGTGGCGGAGGGGTAGACGGACACGCTGTCCTCGACGGCGAGTTCTTTGTTGGCGCTCGTGAAGTCGGGGCTCTCGACCTTGGTCGGTGCGAGCGCCGCGGTGCGCTCGCTCACACCGATGCATCGAGCGAGGGGTGCCGACCAGGGCGACACGCGAGCCGGTGTTCCCGGCGTCGCGTCGGAGCCCCATCCGGCGGGCAGATCCGACAGCTGGAGCAACGCGTCCTTTCCCTCGGCGGCCGCTTGGGGCGAGACGGGGAGCGAGCCGCTGGTGCGACCGGATTCGCCCGCCGAGGAACGGTCCGCCCGAGCGTGCGCCGCCGTGCTCCCTTGGCGATGGCCGGACGCGGGTGCGACCGCGAGTGCGCCCCGCGTGACGCTGCCGAGCAATCCTGCGAGCAGCGAGGCGACGAAGATCGCGGCGAACGTGCACACGACGGCGCGCCAGTGCTGCCTCCTTGTCCGGGCCATTGCTGACCTCCTGCCTCCGCGGGCGGGTTGGTCCTCGGGCCTCAAGGAGCCCGGGCCGGCTTCGCCCTCCCGACAGAGAAACGACCCTCGTCGCCTGGGCTTGCGGGCGCCGGGGCGGGCGCCGCGGCCAGCGGCCCTCGAGGCCTCGATGCTGCCCGGGGTCAGACGGATTCAGGGGGACGTCAGGTCCGCCCGTAGGCAAAGGAGGTCAGCTGGCGCACGAGCGAGTTCGAGATGGGCGACCCCACCGAGGTGAGCGAGAGCTGGCTCCCGAGGGTGCCTCGCACCAGGGTGACGACGGTCACCTCGGAGGGATCCGTGACGCCATGGGAGGTGACGGAGAACGAGACGACGAACCCCGAGCTGTGGGGGACCAGGGCGGCCGGGTTGGCGGCGGTCACCGTGGCGGCCCCGAGGGTCACGCCCTGGCCGGCGGCACCGTCGAGCTCGGACTTGGCCGGTCCTTGCAACACCGAGGTCAGGCACGTGGGCACCTTGGGACCGCTCATCGACGTGTACTGCCGGGTCGCCACCTTCGCCGAGTGAAAGACGCTCACGCTGTCCTGCACGAACTGTGTCCCTGCAGGGTTCTGAAAGCTGGGGCTGGTGGCCGACGGGGCGTTGACGTTGATCAGCGCCTTCGGGATCCCGAGGCAGGAGGCCAGCTGGTTCTCGCCGGGAAAGGAGTCGCCCGAGCTGTTCCTGGTCGTCACCGGCCCCTGGCTCGTCCACCCCGCCGGGAAGTCGGACTTGACCAAGAGCGCCTTCCTCGCCTTGGCGAGGCCACCGCTCTGGCTCGCCGAGGCCGATCCGGCGGCCGCCGCACCGAGGACCAGGCCCGCGAGGGCCATGGCGACGCCGCCCAGGGCGGCTCGTCGGAGCCATGTGCGCAAGAGCGCCGTCGCGATCACGGGTCCCTCCAGGGGTCGGGGTGGAGCCGGGCGTGGTGCAGTTCGGTCGGGTCCTCGAGCTGGACGATGTCCGGCCGGAGGTGAGCCAGCGGGAGGGCTCAGGCCTACGGCGAGAACCCGGCAGGAGGCCGCAGCGTGCGGCCCGGCACCCAACCTTACGGTCTGCACGATGGTCTGCGCGGTCTGGCGCCGGGGCAGGAAAGCGACCCGAGGGGCGTGGCGAGCGGCCGGTGGGCCCGGCGCGGTTGCCAGCGCGGGCAGCGCCCGCTACGCTGGCACTCACAACCCGAGAGTGCTAAACGAGTGCCAAGGAGGCCCCTCCCGATGAAGCTGCACCCCCTCGATGACCGGATCGTCGTCCGCCCCGGCGAGTCCGAGGAGACCACCGCATCCGGCCTGGTCATCCCCGACACGGCCAAGGAGAAGCCCCAGCAGGGCGAGGTGATCGCCGTCGGCCCGGGCCGCCGCTCCGAGGACACCGGCGAGCTCATTCCGATGGACGTCAAGGTGGGCGACACCGTCGTCTACTCCAAGTACGGCGGCACCGAGTACATCCTCGAGGGCGAGGACGTCCTGATCCTCTCCAGCCGAGACATCCTGGCCAAAGTCGGCTGATCCGCCCGGTCGGCTTGGCCTCGGTCCGGCCGATCTAGGTCTGCCTGCCGCACCGGTGATCCCCGGGCGAGCGCGGCGGGCCCCCAATTTGTTCCGTCACCAACGAGCCCCTGGTCCGAGTGGGCTCGAGAGGAGTTCCATTCAGTCATGCCCAAGATTCTGAAATTCGACGAGGCCGCCCGGCGCGGGCTCGAGGCCGGCGTCAACAAGCTGGCCGACACTGTCAAGGTCACCCTGGGGCCCAAGGGCCGCAACGTGGTCATCGAGAAGAAGTTCGGCGCCCCGACCATCACCAATGACGGCGTGTCCGTCGCGCGCGAGGTCGAGCTCGAAGACCCGTTCGAGAACATGGGTGCGCAGCTGGTCAAAGAGGTCGCCACCAAGACCAACGACGTCGCCGGTGACGGCACCACGACGGCCACCGTGCTGGCGCAGGCGCTGATCACCGAGGGCCTGCGCAACGTCGCCGCCGGGGCGAGCCCGAGTGGGCTCAAGCGCGGCATCGACAAGGCGGTCAAGGTCGCCGTCGAGAACATCGCCAAGCAGTCGACCGAGGTCGGCGGCAAGACGGAGATCGCGCAGGTCGCGTCGAACTCGGCCGCCGACACCGCCATCGGCGACGTGCTGGCCGACGCCATCGACAAGGTCGGCAAGGACGGCACGGTGACGGTCGAGGAGTCCAACACCTTCGGGATCGAGCTCGAGCTCACCGAGGGCATGCAGTTCGACAAGGGCTACCTCTCGCCGTACTTCGTCACCGACCCTGAGCGCCAAGAGAGCGTGCTCGAGGAGCCCTACATCCTCTTCTTCAACTCCAAGGTTTCGGCGGTGCACGATCTGGTGCCGGTCCTGGAGAAGGTCATGCAGTCGGGCAAGGCGCTGCTGATCGTGGCCGAAGACGTCGACGGCGAGGCGCTGGCGACGTTGGTCGTGAACAAGATCCGCGGCACCTTCACCTCGGTCGCCGTCAAGGCCCCCGGCTTCGGCGAGCGCCGCAAGGAGATGCTCCAGGACATGGCCGTCCTCACCGGCGGCACGGTCATCAGCGAGGAGATCGGCCTCAAGCTCGAGAACGCGACGGTCGACCTGCTCGGGACGGCCCGCCGGGTCATCGTGACCAAGGACGACACCACGATCGTCGAGGGCGGCGGCAAGAGCGAGGACGTCAAGGGGCGCGTGGCCCAGATCAAGCGCCAGATCGACGACACCGACTCGGACTGGGACCGCGAGAAGCTCCAGGAGCGGCTGGCCAAGCTGGCCGGCGGCGTCGCCGTGGTCAAGGTCGGGGCCGCCACCGAGGTGGAGCTCAAGGAGAAGAAGCACCGCATCGAGGACGCGCTGTCGGCCACACGGGCGGCAGTCGAGGAAGGCATCGTGGCCGGCGGTGGGACCGCGCTGATCCGGGCCCGCAAGTCCGTCAACCAGCTCGCGGACTCGCTGGAAGGTGACGAGGCCACCGGTGCGCGCATCGTGGCCCGCTCGCTCGAGGAGCCGCTGCGTTGGATCGCCTTCAACGCCGGGCTCGAGGGCGCGGTGCTGGTCTCGCAGGTCGAGGCGGCCAAGGGCAACAACGGCCTCAACGCCGCCACCGGTGAGATGGAGGACTTGGTCAAGGCCGGCATCATCGACCCGGCCAAGGTGACCCGCTCCGCGCTGCAGAACGCAGCGTCCATCGCCGGCCTGCTGCTGACCACCGAGGCGCTCGTGGCCGACAAGCCCGAGAAGGGCCCGGACCCCGCCGCCGCTGCGGCCGCCATGGGCGGCATGGGTGGCATGGGCGGGATGATGTAGTTCGCGTTCGAGCCTTCGAGAGCTCTCAGTGGTGGCCGGGTCCTCGGGCCCGGCCACCGGCGCGCCCCGGGTGAGATCCTCGCGAGCGTGCACCGGCCGGCCGTACGGGCCCGCACCGATGACGGCGCGGGCAGCAGTACGCTGGGAGCAGTGTCGGGCTTCGTGGCCGGGTCCTCGGACCCGGCTGCGGCGCGGTAGGGGGCGGGACTACTCGAGCGACGAGGCTTCGGTCACTCGCCGGCGGCCGAGGTCGAAGGCACAGTGAGGTACTGCGACAGGCTGAGCACCTGGCTCGAGGGCGGCGTCGGCACGTTGAGCGCGGATCCGTAGCGAGAGAACGAGATCGCCACGTCTTCGTGGGCGGAGTGGCCGTCGACGTCGTCTGATGTGGTCGGAATCACGATCAATTTCACGAGCTTGTTCGCCCCAATATCGACTTCTTCGAAGGTATGGGTCCCGAGGGCGGCGGCTGCCGTCGTCGACTGGTTCGAGGAGAAGCTCACCGAGTATCCCTGCACCGGCTGGCCGTCGACGAAGGAACTACCGAGCGGAGTGACCACCACGGAAGCGCCGGTGAGCTGTTGCACCAACTTCCCGGGGTCCCCCAGCAGCTCGATCAGCTGACTCAGCGACGAGGCCGGTCCGAGCCCGGGCAGGTCGATCGTGCTCGCGGCCACCCACGCTTTGCCTGCAACGGGGGAATTGGTGACGTGGATAAAGACGGGAAGTCCCTGGAAGACGAATTGCTGGTCCACGGTCGAGGTCCCGACAAGCGTGATGCTGAGCGTGCCTAACCCTGAGCCGAGCTCGAAGTCTCCGGTGCCGACGACGTGGAGTGGCGTCGACTGGTCTGGGTCCGTCAGCGTGACGGCGAGGTTCATTGCGGCCGTCTTCTTGGCGAGCGTCTTCTCGGCCGCCGTCACCAGGAGGGTGGCGGCGCTCGTGCTGTGGCCCCGCGCCGTGGATTGCACGGACCGCGCGCTCGCGGTGCCCGCCGTGGCGCCACCCGTGCCACCTGTGCCGCCATGGCTCGGCCCGCTCGTGGCGAGGATCACGGCGACGATCACGAGCACCACGAGCACACATGCGGCCGCGGCGAAGGCCAAGCGCCGGTTCGCGCTGTGCGTGCTGCCCGCCGCATCGGGGTCCTCACTGTGATGGTCTCCCTGCTCGGCGCGCTGGCCCAAGAGGGCCGGGAGCGCCGAGGTGCCACCGTCATGGACCGCAGTCACGTCGCCGCCTGAAGTGGGTGGCACCCCTGGGGGCATGGCGGCCGGCGTCGTTGTCGCAGCCGTTGTCGCTGCCGCCGCCGCGGCGGGCGGATCAGGAGCAACGAGGCTGGCGGACTCGGGGGTGGGCTCGTTGTCGGCGCGGATTCGGTCCGTCCACCCGTTCTCCCAGTAGCGTTGACGACCCAAGAAGAATGGGTCTTCGTACCAACCTGGTTCCCGGTTCACCGCCCGCTCCCCCTGCTGCCGCGCCGTCTCACACTCGGCCCGCCATGGTCCCACACGGCGGGGGTGCATCCTTGCCTGGTTAGGAGAAGGCCCTGGTTACGAGAAGGCAACCAACAGGTGAACACCTCCGAGGGTGCCGAGAAGCGATGGCTAGGTTTGGCGAGGTGCCACTAGTCCGTGAAGGCGCGGACCACGGCGCGATAGTTCTGGCTCGGCGCCGAGGGGACCGGGGCGGGCACGCGCCGCGCGCGGCGGCTGACCTCATGGACGAGGCCGGGCGCGGTCGCCGCCGGCGGCGGTGGCGGCCCGACGACGGTCTCGATCCGCCGCGAAGCCCGCCGCCCGGCAGAGGTTGTGCAGGGCCTCGATTGTCGGCACGTACCAGTTGCCGAAGTCGGTCCGCAGGGAGCTGCCGGCGTGGAACTGGAGCAGCACTTCGTTGTCGAGACCCTGGAGGTGCACCGCCTCGGTCTCGATGACGGCCACCTCTTTCGTGACGGTGCGCAGGCGCTCGAGGCAGGTGAGCGGTTCCTTCATGTGGTACAGCACGCCGAGGTAGAGCACGATGTCGAACTGGCCCAGCTCGTCGAGGTCCACCCGCTGGAAGTCGCCGACCACCGCCTGGACCTTGGAGCCGAGCGCCTCGGCGGCGAGGTTGAAACCACGCTGACCCGGGAGGTCGGGCCGCCAGAAGTCGGTCTCGTCGCGCGACTGGTCCGGGAGCAGGCCGTTGTTGATGCACTCCTCCCAGTACGCGCCGCGTGCCACGAAGTCGACGCCCCACGCGTAGTGGTCGAGGGCGACGACCCGGCTGGCGCCCTTCTGCTCGGCCAGGAACGAGAACTTGCCGTCCCAGGCACCGATGTCGAGCACGCTCTTGCCGACCACGTCCGGGATGACATCGACCGAGGTCTCTTGGACGCTGATGCCCTTGGTCACCACCCCGTTGCCGAGGTCGATGGTGTGGTACCACCCGAACGCGTCGGCCTGTGCCTGCAGTTCCGACGGAGAAGTCATGGGCCGAGAGCGTAGCGAGGCCGTTGGGGGGCACTGTGCCCCCGGTAGCGTGATGCGGGTGCCCCGGCCCGTCCCGCCCCAGGTGATCCCGCGCCCCGCGGCATGGCGCCCGGGCGAGCCCGCCCCCTGGGCCACCCTCGGCCCCGGGCAGCGCACGGGCATCGGTATCGACCGCGTCCTTGACGCGCTCGTCACAGCCGGCCTACGCGGGAGCCCCCCGAGGACCTGGACTCGGACAGTCTTTTCGGGCCGTTCGCGCCATCGCTCGTGGCGAACGAGTCCGGGGCGCCGGTCGTCCACCACGCGAACGCCGCCGTCCTCGCCGTGATGTTCGAGGAGCCGGACGAAGGCGAGGCCCGATTGGTCCTCACCCGGCGCTCGAGCGGCCTGCGCACCCACCGCGGCGAAGTGAGCTTCCCAGGTGGGCGCCTCGAAAGCGGCGAGGCGCCAGCGGACGGCGCGCGGCGCGAGGCGCATGAAGAGGTAGGGCTTGACCCGGCCCTGGTCACCACCGTGGGCTGGATGCACCCGGTCATGACCATGGTGTCGTCCTCGCTGATCCTGCCGATCCTCGCGACCGTGACGCAGCGGCCCCGACTCGTGGCGAGCCCCGCTGAGGTCGAGCGCGTCTTCGACGTCACGTTGAGCGAGCTGGCCGACCCGGCAATCTTCCACGAAGAGCGTTGGCACATCCCGGGTCGGAGGATCCCCGGGAGCGCGGACGATTCATTCCCGGTGTGGTTCTTCGAGACCTCGGGGGAGATGATCTGGGGTGCGACCGCACGCATGATCCACGAGCTGCTGTACGTGGTGCTCCTTGGCCGCTCAGGCGTGGCCGGCCTGTCGGGGGACTGAGCGGCGACGGACCAGGTTCAGGCCGAGAAGGCCACCCGCAGGGAGCCGAGCAAGCCGAAGGAGACAACGAGCGAGTCGCCCGCCGCGACTGAAACTGGTGCGACGACCGAGCCGGCGATGATGCGGTCGCCTGGCGCGAGGGTCGCGCCGTGGGCCGCCAAGAAGGTGCGCACGAACGCAACGGTGTCACGTGGGTCCTCTGTGATGGCACCCGTTGCGATCTCGTGGTCGGCCTTGTAGACGACGGCGACCATCGCCCACGGATCGACGCCGGGCACTTCGTCTCCGAAAATGACGCCCCGCTGGCAGACGTTGGCGGCCAGAACCGGCTCGATGTCGTCGAAGGACACATCGAGATCGACGAGCTCGAGGGCGGGCGCGAGTCCGGCGACACCCCCGTCGTCGCCGACACGCACGGCAACCTCGACCTCGACCGCGGGCGCGTGCCACCGGCCGATCGGGATGACGGCGCCGTCGGGGCTCACACCGCTGTCGACGAGGTACCCGACGACGGGGTCGTCGAGACCGAAGACCTGCTGGATCGCCGGGGTGTTGAAGCCGATCTTCCAGCCCACCGGCGCAGCCCCAGCCGCCAGCTCCGCCTCTCGGCGCGCCAGCAGGGAGCGCATGCCGCGCCTCACGGCTGTGGCGGGGTCACGATCGGACATGGTGGGAGTCTCGCGCCGAGAGCGACGTCGGACCCGTTAGGGCTCCGCTGACTCGTCCGGTGGCCATGGCATCGAAGCCTCACCCTTTTCCAGCGCGAGCCGGCCGTCGCGCTGCCGGATCCGTCGGCGAATTGACCTCGGTATTCGGGTCTCTTTCATCTTCGCAACCCACTGCGCCGAGAGTTGGATCACGTGCTGGGGCCGAACTGCCACCTTTTCCGGCGGCAAAGTGTGGACCTGCTCGTATCGAGTCGCAGCCGGTCCGCCGGGACGCCGTGACAGCTCCGGGTTTGGCAGCTCGGTTCTCGTGGCCACGATGGCATCGATGCGACGGTAGAAATCTGCTCTGGCGTGTTCGTCTCCGAAAGGGTGCTTCCGGGCGACCATCATCGCCTCTCTCCAATATGTACCGGGCACCGTTTTGCGCCACGAGAGAGGTTCTCGGTACGTCTCGACCAACTCCAGCCCGACGTAGGTACACATGGCGGACCAGGAGTCGGGATAGAAACGCCAACAATCGAGGGGGTATCGGTGCGGGTGCCCCGTCGATGGCGCGATCAGTACCGCCAGGCCGTCTTGTGCCATCACGCGGGCGATCTCGGCGACGGTGATCCAGAAGTAGGGGTTGTGTTCAAGCATTGACCCGGATATGACGAGGTCGAAGCTCTCCGATTCGATTTCTGTCCAACAAAAGGGGTCGCCTGGGACGAAGTCCACGTTGTGGAATTCGTCAATGTCGAGTCCGACGTAATCGAACTTCGGGGGAGCGAACAGTTCCCGAAAGCTGAGTAAGCCCGGCCGACCGCCGGAGCCCACATCGAGAACGCGGATCGGCCGTTTCGAATTTGCCGAAACATACGCGCTTCGAAACGCGCGCATCTTTTCGAAGGATGCCTCCTCCACGCTCTTACGACCTCGTTTCGTGCGACATGAAGACTCCAGGCGACGGGGAGGTGGCCAAACCAGCCTGAGCATCGTAGGCCTGCGGAGTCCGCCTCTGATCGGCTGGCGCGGCATGTCCGCCGTCGTCGATCACGATGTCGACCTCGGGCACCTCGCGGCCTCGCAACTTCTCGAAATGCCCCTCGGAGATCGGGAAGGAGTCCGGCTGCATGCCGGGTCGCCGCCGACCCACCCGGCTACCCGCTTCGTCCCCGGCAGCGAGGTCGGCAGCGAGGTCGGCAGCAAGGTCGGCTGCGCGCCGGCCGCAGGAACAGGTCCGGTGGAGGGGGGCGGCGGGACGCCAAAAGAAGCGGCCGGGGAGAGCCTGAGGCCAGCCACAAGCAGAGTAAGATGAAGGATCGTCGGCGTGTCGGCCCGGCGTTCGCAAAGATCGAGACGGGCCGGTGGGTGGTGGAGCCGTACCGGTCCCACGAATGCCGGAGGACGAACAGAGTGGCTGAGATCGAGATCGGCATCTTCAAGTCGGGGCGAAGGGCCTACGGGTTCGACGACATCGCCATCGTCCCCAGCCGGCGCACCCGGGACCCCGAGGACGTCGACATCTCCTGGGAGATCGACGCCTACCGCTTCGACCTGCCGGTCATGGGCGCAGCGATGGACGGGGTGATGAGCCCGACCACGGCGATCGAGCTCGGGCGCTTGGGCGGCCTGGGCGTGCTGAACCTCGAAGGCCTCTGGACCCGCTACGAGGACCCGACCTCGCTGTTCGACGAGATCCGCGAGCTCGACGACGAGAAGGCCACGGCGCGGATGCAGCAGATGTACCAGGAGCCCATCATCCCCGAGCTGGTCACCGCGCGCATCCGCCAGCTGAAGGAGGCCGGGATCACGACGGCCGCGTCGGTGACACCCCAGCGGACCGAGAAGCTGGCGCCCGCCATCCTGGCCGGAGAGCTGGACCTGCTGGTGATCCAGGGAACGGTGGTGTCGGCCGAGCACGTGTCGAAGACCTCGGAGCCGCTCAACCTGAAGCGCTTCATCCGCGAGTTCGACATCCCGGTCATCGTGGGCGGCTGTGCTTCCTACCAGGCCGGGCTGCATCTCATGCGCACCGGTGCGGTGGGTGTGCTGGTCGGCGTCGGCCCAGGCAACGCGTGTACGACCCGCGGCGTGCTCGGGCTAGGTGTACCCCAGGCCACCGCCATCGCCGACGTGGCGGGCGCCCGCATGCGCCACCTGGACGAGACCGGCGTCTACGTGCACGTCATCGCGGACGGCGGGATGTCCAAGGGAGGCGACATCGCCAAGGCCATCACCTGCGGTGCCGACGCCGTCATGCTCGGCTCGCCCCTGTCGTCCGCCTTCGAGGCGCCGGCGCGGGGCTTCCACTGGGGCATGGCCACCTTCCACCCGACGCTGCCCCGCGGCGCCCGGGTGCGCACCTCTGTGCGCGGGTCGCTGCGCGAGATCCTGCTCGGCCCCGCCCACGAGAACGACGGTCGCATGAACCTCTTCGGCGCCTTGCGGACCGCAATGGCGACCTGCGGGTACGAATCGGTCAAGGAGTTCCAAAAGGCCGAGGTCATGATCGCCCCGGCGCTGCAGACGGAGGGCAAGGCGTTGCAGCGCTCGCAGGGCGTGGGGATGGGGCACTGACCGACACCATCCTCGTCGTCGACTTCGGGGCCCAGTACGCGCGGCTCATCGCCCGCCGGGTCCGCGAGGCGCACGTCTACTCCGAAATCGTCCCCGCCTCCATCTCGGTCGAAGAGGTCCGCCGGCGCGCGCCCAAGGGCATCATCTTCAGCGGCGGCCCCAAGTCGGTCTACGAGACGCCGGCGCCCTCGATCGATGCCGGCCTCTACGACTTGGGGATCCCGATCCTGGGCCTCTGCTACGGCGCGCAGCTCATGGCGTTGCAGCTGGGCGGCACGGTGTCGCGCACGGGCCAGGGCGAGTACGGGCGTACATCGCTGTCACGCACGGCCGGCTCCGCCTCGCCGCTCTTCCCCGACTGGCCGTCCACGTCCTCAGTGTGGATGAGCCACGGCGACGCCATCACCGAGGTGCCGCCCGGCTTCGTGGCCACGGCGACCTCGCCGGGTGCACCCGTCGCGGCCATGCACGACCCCGAGCGTCTTCTCTACGGGCTGCAATTCCACCCCGAGGTGGTGCACACCGACCGTGGCAGCGAGGTGTTCGACCACTTCCTGATCGACGTGTGCGGCTGTGCCCCGGGATGGACGCATGTGTCGATCATCGAGCAGCAGGTGGAGGCCGTGCGGGCGCAGGTCGGTGGCGACCGGGTGCTCTGCGCGCTCTCGGGTGGTGTCGATTCGGCGGTGGCGGCGGCGCTCGTGCACAAGGCGGTGGGGGAGCAGCTCACCTGCGTCTTCGTCGACACGGGGTTGATGCGGGCCGGCGAGGCCGACCAGGTCGAAGACACCTTCCGGCGCCAGTTCAAGGTCGACCTGGTCCACGTGAAGGCGGCCGATCGTTACTTCACGGCGTTGGAGGGGGTGACCGACCCCGAGCGCAAGCGCAAGATCATCGGTGAGCTCTTCATCCGCATCTTCGAGGAGGTGGCGCGTGACCTGGGGTCCGGTAGCCCCGATGACGACGGGCCGCGGTTCTTGGTGCAAGGGACGCTGTATCCCGACGTGATCGAGTCGGGCAGCGACACCGCCGCCAACATCAAGTCGCACCACAACGTGGGAGGGCTGCCCCAGGATCTGAAGTTCGAGCTGGTGGAGCCGCTCCGGCTGCTCTTCAAGGACGAGGTGCGCGCCGTCGGTGAGGAGCTGGGACTGCCGCACGAGATCGTGTGGCGCCAACCATTCCCCGGCCCGGGGCTGGCCGTGCGCATCATCGGCGAGGTCACGCGCAAGCGAGCCGAGATCCTGCGCGCCGCCGACGCCGTCGTGATCGAAGAGATCCGGCGGGCCGGCCTCTACCGCGAGCTGTGGCAGAGCTTCGCCGTGCTGCCGGCGGTCCGGACGGTCGGGGTGATGGGAGACGGCCGAACCTACGCCTACCCCATCGTCATCCGCGCCGTCACCAGCGACGACGCCATGACGGCGGACTGGGCCCGCCTGCCCTACGACTTGGTCGAGCGCATCGCCTCGCGTGTCATCAACGAGGTCGAAGGCGTGAACCGGGTGGCGCTCGACGTGACGTCGAAGCCGCCCGGGACCATTGAGTGGGAGTGAGCGGGCGCTCGTCTTCTGCCTCGGCGGGCAACGGCCAGCTCTTCGACACCTCCGACGAGGGTGTCGGAGCGGCTGCTGCGGCGGTTGCGGCGGCTGACGAGGAGATCCTCGCGGAGGAAGCCGACGACGCGGACGGCGGACGGCGGCGGCGTTCGGCGACTTCCTCGGGCGCGTTCGCGGGGCGGCCCGCTGCCCTGGTCGACGACCTGACGCTCCCCCAGCGGGCCGCGGTGGAGCACCGCGGCGGACCGTTGCTGATCATCGCCGGGGCCGGCTCGGGCAAGACACGCGTGCTCACCCGGCGCATCGCGCACCTGATGGCGACCGGTGACGCGCCGCCGTGGGGGATCCTGGCCATCACCTTTACCAACAAGGCGGCCGACGAGATGCGGGCCCGGGTGGTCGAGCTCGTCGGGTCGGCCGCCGACAAGATGTGGGTCTCGACCTTCCACTCGGCCTGCCTGCGCATGCTGCGGGCCAACGCCGACCGGCTGGGCTTCCGCTCGAGCTTCACGGTCTATGACGACAGCGACTCGCGACGCCTGATCGAGATGATCACCGCCGAGCTCGGCTACGACCAGAAGCGGTTGCCGTCGCGCGCGAGTACAGGGCGTCATCGGCCAGGCCAAGTCGGAGCTGGTCGACTTCGAGGCGTTCCGGGAAGCGGCGCGTGAGGGGCCGGATCCCTTCCGCAAGCGCATCGCCGAAATTTACGCGCAGTACCAGGACCGACTGCACGCCGCCAACGCCATGGACTTCGACGACCTGCTCATGGTGACCGCCAACCTGCTGCAGGCCTACCCGGACGTGCGCGAGGCCTACCAGGCGCGCTTCGGGCACATCCTCGTCGACGAGTTCCAGGACACCAACCACGCCCAGAACGAGATCGTCAAGCTGCTCGGCGAGGCCCACGGCAATGTCACCGTCGTGGGCGACTCGGACCAGTCCGTCTACCGCTGGCGCGGCGCCGACATCCGCAACATCTTGGAGTTCGAGCGGGCGTTCCCCGACGTGACCACGATCATGCTCGAGCAGAACTTCCGCTCCACCCAGACGATCCTCGACGCCGCCAACGCGGTCATCGCCAACAACGTCGGTCGCCAGCCCAAGGAGCTCTTCACCGTCGGCGACACCGGCGGGCCGGTCCGGCGCTACCGCGCCGAGGACGAACGTGACGAGGCCGCATGGGTCTCGAGCGAGATCCTGCGGCTCCACGCGTCGGAGTCCTTGACCTGGGGGGACTTCGCCGTCTTCTACCGGACCAACGCGCAATCGCTGCCACTCGAGACCTCAATGAAGTTCAGCGGCATCCCCTACAAGGTGGTGGGCGGCGCCAAGTTCTACGACCGGCGCGAGATCAAGGACGTGCTGGCCTACGTGCGCGTCCTGGCCAACCCCGACGACGAGGTGTCGGCCCGGCGCATCGTCAACGTCCCCAAGCGTGGCATCGGCGACACCTCGGTGGCCCGCCTGGCCGCCTGGGCCCAAGTCAACGGTGTCCCCTTTAGCGAGGCCATCGACCGGGCCGCCGAGACGGGCCTCACCGCCAAGGCGCTGCGGGGGGCCGAAGCGCTGTCCAAGACCCTGGCCGAGCTGCGACCGCTGGTGCAGACGGTCAACCCCGCCGACTTCGTCCAGCTGGTGGCCGACCGCACGGGCTACCTGGCCGAGCTCGTGGCGGAACACACACTCGAGGCGGACGGCCGGATCGAGAACCTGGCCGAGCTGGCCTCGCAGGCGGGTGACTTCGACGACGTGCAGGGCTTCCTCGAGACGGTCGCCCTGGTGGCCGACTCCGACGAGCTCGAGAGCGACGGGACCCGGGTGTCGCTCATGACCCTGCACACGGCCAAGGGGCTGGAGTACCCCGCCGTCTTCGTGGTGGGCCTCGAAGAGGGGATCTTCCCGCACTTCCGCTCGCTCTCGGAGCCGAGCGAGCTGGAGGAGGAGCGCCGGCTGTTCTACGTCGGCATCACCCGCGCCCGCCAGCACCTCGCCATCTCGCACGCCTGGTCGCGCACGACCTGGGGCCGCACCCAGCCGGCCATGCCCAGCCGCTTCGTGACCGAGGTACCGGCGCACCTGGTGGACGACGCCGGGCTGGGCTCGCCACGGCGCGGCACGGGGTACGACTCGCTCTCGGCCGAGGAGCACCTGCCCGGTGCGACCTTCGCCCCGGCGGTGCCCCTGGGGACCCGCCAGGCCGCGGCCGGGGGGTCCAAGGGTCAGCGCGGCAGCACGGGGGCCGAGGATCTCGGCCTCGTGGCGGGCGAGGAGGTGGTGCACGACCACTGGGGACGCGGCGTCGTGGTCGCCGCGACAGGAGAGGGTTCGCGGGCGCAGGCCACGGTGGACTTCGACACGGTGGGCCAGAAGAACCTGCTGCTCTCGGCGACCCCGTTGCGGAGGGCCTGAGCGGATCTCAAGACGACCACTCACTCAGTCGTGCCTCCGATGCCCTGCATCGTGCTCCCGTTGTCGGAGCGTTGCGTCAAGGGTTCCACGAGGGGCGCCGATGACGCGGTATGCGGCGGATCCTGTGTGCGTGGTTTGTCATGCTCGTTGGAGCGTTTGCCCTTCCGATTTCGGCCGCCGGCGCCATCTCGCCGGCGACTGCCTCACCGGCGGCCACCGTCTCACCTCCGGCCTCCGTTCCCAGCAACTGCTCGAGCGACGTCTCACAACGCCTGCAGAATTGGCTCCAAAAGCTTCCCGCCGGCACGACGGTGGGCGTTCCGCCAGGTGCCTGCTACCTGATCAACGAGGGACTACAGCTGGTCGGATTGCAGGGCCTGACGGTCTCGGGTGGCACATGGGAGGACGAGACCACACCCCCACCTGGCACTTCGCCCAAAGTGAACAACGCAGAGTTCTGGCTCGTCGGTGGTTCGGACATCACGCTCGAGAACATGACGATCACGGGTGCCAACCCCGGTGGCTACTACGAGCCCGGCGCGTTCATGGCGGGGATCCGATCTGACGGCGTCCTCGGACTCAACATTGAAAACGTCTTGATTGCTCACACGTACGGCGACGGGATCGAGCTGAACGCCCTGCGCGGCGCACAGGACGACTCGGGCACGATCCTCAACGCGACCAAGCGCGTCACGATCAGCAACGTTCACATCGATGGTCCCGGTCGGCAAGGCATCACGCTCGACAGCGTCGACCATGCCCTCATCAGCTCAGTGCGTCTCGATCACGTCGGCCAAAATGTGTTCGACGTTGAAGCCGATCAGGGAAACGAAGGTGCGGCGAACGTCACCATTGACGGATGTACGGCCGGGCAGGGGAACCACGGGCTCTTCTTCGCAAACGGGGGCGCCGGCGGTGCGTACTGGACCAGGAATATCACAGTCGAGAACTGCACGATGGAGGCGATACAGAACGGTGACGCAGTACTGGTACAGACGCCTCCCGAATTCTCGACACCCCGCGGTCCGTTTACCTTCACGAACGACACGCTGCGCTGCGGAGCCAGCGTGTACGTCGCCTGCGTGCAGGTGAGCGGAGGCGATGTCTCGGTCAACGGGTCGACGGTCGAGTGCCCTCCCTCCACCATCCACGAGGCCGTGTACAACGCCTATCAATCGAGCGCAGTGAGCTTCGGCGGAGACGACGTGACCGGTTACGGAAGTCGAGGGACGGCGAGCGCGAACAGCTCGGTCTCCATTTCGGGAGGCTTGTGGGAACCGTACGTCGCCTTCAGTTCGCCTGTTCCGAACAAGCCTTCGACGCCTCCGGCACCGAACTCTGGACAGGTGACCGCCCAGAGACAATCGGCACCTGTCCAGGCGGCGAATCTCACGGCAGATCAGGCCCCTGGCGCGCGTGGAGAGGGCAGCGATTCCGCCCGCAGCTCGAACACGGTCCTTGCCGCAGACCACGGCGAGTCTCAAGCTGTCTCGGCCGGACTCGCCCTGCCCGACGCCCGTGAGGCAGCCGTCGTGCTGATTGCGCTTTGCGCACTGGCGAGCGCGCTCGCCCTCTTCACGCGACGCAAGCGTCATGGCGCAGTCGTGGCTCCGACCGTCATCGACATGCTCGGCGGATCCCGGCCGACGCGATAAGCCCGCTTGGGAGCATCCGATCCCGCTGGGCGCCCGTTCGGGTCTGCCGCGGAATTTCTGCCCGCCTCCGCCGGTAGAGTCCCACCGATGGCGGGTCTCGATGTGCGGCCCCTTGCGAGCACTCGACCCGGGTTACGGCGGGTGTGGGCCCTTGCGATCCTTGCGATAGCGATGACAGTCGCGGCTTGTGGGGGAACATCGCCCACGAACTCGGTCTCTGCGACATCGAAAGGGCGCGGGCCGTCTACGACGGTTCCCTCCGCTCCGAGCACAGCTCCCTCCCCCACGGGCGCGCCAGCGACCCTCCTGGGTGGGGCAGCGCCGGTTCCGGCACCAACGGGCCCGACTGTCTCGCCGCCGTCCACCGTCGCGGCAAACTGCTCGGTTGACGTCAGCAAGCCGTTACGAAAGTGGCTCCGTTCCCTTCCCGCGGGAAGCACCGTCGTCGCGCCGGCGAACGCCTGCTATCTGGTCGACGCAGGATTGAGGCTGAACGATCCGAAGAAGCTCACCATCTACGGCGGGACATTCACGGACAAGGCAACCACCGGGGCCGGAGTGCATCCCTTCGGCGATGCTGTGTTCAGCGTGATCGGCGGTTCGGACCTGACCATCGAGGCGATGCACATCGTCGGTGTCAACCCTGGCGGGTACCATCGCAGCCTGGCTTTTGCGGCGGGGATCGAACTCGAGGGCACGGCTGGCGCGACGATCCGAGGCGTCACCATTTCGAACACATTCGGTGATGGCATCACGCTCGACCCCTTGCGAGGCGCCGCCGACCACGAGTCCGGGCAGATACTGGCTCCCGCATCGGCAGTGGTGATACGCGACGTCACGGTCAAGGACGTTGGTCGGCAAGGGATCACGTTTGCGTCCATCAAGCGCGCGCAGGTGAGCGACGTGATCGTGGACAACCCGGGTATCAACACGTTCGACTTCGAGGCAGACCAGGGGAACGAGGGGGCCAAGAACGTGACGATCGACGGCTGTGAGGCGACGGCGGGCCACTACTTCTTTGCCAATGGAGGAGCCGGCGACGGGAGGCAAACAGGCAACATCACGGTCGAGCGGTGCACCATGGAGACCGTGGAGGGAGGCACCGCGATCCTCGTCGCACGGGCCCGTCATGACCGGGTCGCGCGCGGACCGTTCACGTTCGAGGATGACTCGCTGCGCTGCGGCGCGAGTGTCTATGTGTCCTGTGTGCAAGTGACAAAGGGCGATGTGACGGTGTCGAACTCATCGCTTCGGTTCCCAGCGGCCACGATTCATGAGCCGGTGTACCACGCCGCTGCCGGCGCGCACGTGACCTTTGACAACGATGAAGTGTCGGGGTACGGACACCCCGGCGCAAAGACCGGCAAGAAGACGATCGTGCGGGTGGTCGGCGGGGACTGGAAGTCCTGGGCCGACCAGAGTCAGTAGCCCTTGAGGAGGAGAGCCCCGGCGATCTGGCGCCCGGACCCGGCACTTTCGTATCCTGGGGGCGTCATGAAACGTCCCTACAGGGTGGTCGTGGCCAAGCCCGGGCTCGACGGGCACGACCGAGGGGCCAAGGTCATCGCCCGGGCGCTGCGCGACGCCGGGTTCGAGGTCGTCTACACCGGCCTCCACCAGACGCCCGAGCAGGTCGTCCAGGCCGTGGTCCAAGAGGACGCCGACGCCGTCGGGCTGTCGCTCCTCTCGGGGGCCCACCTCACCCTGGTGCCCAAGGTCGTCAAGCTGCTGGCGGATGCCGGGCGTGAGGACGTGCTCGTCGTGGTCGGGGGCATCATTCCTGAGTCCGACATCCCGGTGCTCAAAGAGCAAGGCGTGGCGGCCGTCTTCACGCCGGGTGCGCCGCTCGACTCGATCGGCTCGTGGCTCGGCGAGACCCTCGATGCACGCGAGGAGACCGTCGAGGCCTGACGCCCTTGCGGGCACCTTTCACCCCACCTCCCACCATCTCATCGATCCCCACCCGTTCTGCGTGGGCAAGACCCGAGCAGCACAAACCCGAAGGAGCCAACACCGAAAGTGGACCTCTACGAGTACCAGGGCAAGCAGTACTTCGCCCGCTTCGGCATCCCAGTCTCGCCTGGCGGCGTGGCCGACACGGTCGACGAGGCGGTAGAGCAGGCCGAGGCTGCCGGCTACCCGGTTGTGATCAAGGCCCAGGTGAAGGTGGGCGGGCGCGGCAAGGCAGGTGGCGTGAAGCTGGCGGCCGATGCCGACGAGGTGCGCCTCTACGCCGGGAACATCCTGGGGCTCGACATCAAGGGTCACGTCGTCAAGCGGCTCTGGGTCGAGCACGCATCGGACATCGCCAAGGAGTACTACGCCAGCTTCACCCTGGACCGCACCGCCAAATTGCATCTCGGCATGCTGTCCGCGCAGGGCGGAGTCGAGATCGAGGAGGTGGCGCAGACCGATCCCGAGGCCATCGCCAGGCTCCACATCAACCCGGTTGAGGGATTGTCGGAGGAGGGGGCCCGGGCGTGGGTCAACCGCGCCAATTTGGATCCCGAGGCGCGTGAGCAGGCGGCAACCCTCTTGGTGCGCCTCTACCACTGCTATGTCGAAGGCGATTGCGACCTGGCCGAGATCAACCCGCTCATCCTCACCCCCGAGGGCAAGGTGCACGCCCTCGATGCAAAGGTGACGCTCGACGAGAACGCGTCGTTCCGCCATCCCGAGTGGGAGGAGTACGAGGACGACTCTGATATCGACCCGCGCGAGAAGATGGCCAAGGAGAGAGGTCTCAACTACATCGGGTTGTCAGGGACGGTCGGCATCATCGCCAACGGCGCCGGCCTTGCCATGTCGACCCTCGACGTCGTCACGCAGGTCGGTGGTGAGGCCGCCAACTTCCTCGACATCGGCGGAGGCGCCAACGCCGACGTGATGGCAGCCGCCCTCGAAGTCATCAACGCCGATCCGGCGGTGAAGTCCATCTTCGTCAACATCTTCGGCGGCATCACGAGGGTCGACGAGGTGGCGAAGGGGATCATTGAGGCCCTGAGCCGCGTGCGGCTGGCCTCACCGCTGGTCATGCGCCTCGACGGCACCAACGCCGAGCAGGGCCGGGCCTTGCTGAAGGACCACCTGTCGGACCGCCTGATCGCCGAGCCGACCATGCTCGACGCAGCCCGCCGGGCGGTCGCCCTGGCGCAGCAGGCGTAGACAGATCCGAACGCAGAGAGAAGAGGAACGAACGTGAGCATCTTCGTCGACGAGACGACCAAGGTTGTGATTCAGGGCATCAGCCCGACGAGCCAGGGTCTGTACCACGGACTACGCAACAAAGCCTACGGCACCAAGGTCGTGGGTGGCACGAACCCGAAGCGGGGGGGCGAGGAGATCGAAGGCATTCCCGTCTTCGGCTCGGTGGCCGATGCGGTGAAGGAGACCGGTGCCACGGCTTCATTCATCTCGGTGCCGCCGCGGGCCGCGGCCGACGCCATCATCGAGGCGGCCGAGGCCGGCATCTCGTTCATCGCGTGTATCACCGAGGGCATCCCAGCCCAGGACGAGGCGGTGGACTACAACCGGTTGGTCGATGAGTTCCGCGGCACGCGGCTGTTGGGGCCGAACTGCCCCGGCATCATCAGCCCCGGCAAGTGCAACATAGGCATCACCTCGGGCGACATCGCTCTGCCCGGGGGCCCGGTCGGCATCGTGTCGCGGTCGGGCACGCTGACGTACCAGGCGCTGCACGAGCTCTCCCAGCAGGGCATAGGCCAGACGACCTGCGTGGGCATCGGCGGCGACCCCGTACCCGGCACCAACTTCATCGACTGCCTGGCCGCGTTCGAGGCGGATCCCGAAACCAAGGCCGTGATGATGATCGGCGAGATCGGCGGTTCGGAGGAGGAGCGGGCGGCCGAGTTCATCGCTGAGCACATGACCAAGCCCGTGGCGGCCTACATCGCCGGCGTCACCGCGCCCCCCGGGCGCAAGATGGGCCATGCCGGCGCCATCATCTCGGGGTCGCAGGGGACCGCCCAGGCCAAGATGGAGGCGCTGTCCGCCGCCGGGGCCCAGGTGGCGCAGAACCCCACCGAGTGCGGGGAGCTGATGGTCGCCATCGTGCGGGGGCTCGGCTAGGCACCGCAGACTGTGTCAGGCCGCCACCGTCGCCGCGGCGGCCGGGGGCACCGCCGCATACCCCAATTCGGGCGATGGCGTCGTTAGCGTCTCTTCGATGGAGCCGGAGGGTGCCGGGCAGCAGCCTCAGGAGCGACGGTCCCTGGGTGGACGCACCCGGTGGACCCGGGCCGACCGCAGCGCGGCGTCCTCGCCCGTCCGCCTGTCCGACCTCGGGCGACGCGATCGGCACCTGGCCCTTCTGCGATGCGGGCTCACCATTGTCGTCGCATGGGTGCTCATCTTCGGCGCCTACTACGTGCTCCCGATCGGCAAGGAGTCCGAACTACGTGCAGGCCTGCGGCTTGCCGTGGACGTCGCGCTCGTCGCCTCGGTGTTCACCTGGCAGATCGGCCGGATCTCGAGGGCCGAGCTTCCGGAGCTACGCGCCGTCGAGGCGCTCGGCATCGTGGTCGCGCTGTTTCTCGCGCTCTTCTCCGGCATCTATCTGGCGATGTCGCACAACAGCGACGCCTTCACCCAGTCGTTGGACGAGACCCGCGCGCTCTACTTCACCGTCAGCGTGTTCTCGACGGTTGGCTTCGGCGACATCACGCCACGGACCGACACGGCGCGGCTGATCGTCTCGGCCCAGATGCTGCTCGACCTGGTGGTCATCGGTGCCGGGGTGCGGCTGATCTTCAGCGCGGCCAGGAGCCGCGTGGAATCCACGCCTGCTCCGTCGGAATAGGGAGAGCGACCCGGGTGGTCTTGTGACCCCGGAGATCTTGGATCCGATCACGTGTTTCGGCCGTGTTTCGACCGGAAAATCCCCTCGAAATCGGCCCGGAGAGTAGATGCGATCCCACAAGGGTCATAACCTCTGCCGGTAGGGTGGCGACCTGGAATCTTGGGGGGGCACAAGATGACCCTTATCGACTACAGCAAACTTGAAGGAAGGGCCGGAGAAGAGCTGAGGACTCGGTTCCGAACGGCCGAGCCCTTCCCCCACGCGGTCATCGAGGACACCTTGCTCGGCGAACCCGACGAGCTGGCGAATGCCTTCCCCGAACCCTCATGGAAGGGCTGGACCAATCGGACTTGGCCGGGCCAGACCGGCAAATGGAGCTGCAGGGACATAGACGTCATGCCCGAGGCGATGCGCGAACTCATCGTCGAGCTCTCGGCACCTCGATTCCTCAGAGGCCTCGCGCGCATCACGTCCATCGACGCTCTGCTGCCCGATCCTTTCCTTCAAGGGGGCGGCCTTCAATGTATGGACCCCGGCGGGGTGCTCGCGCCTCATTTGGACCGCGACCGCCATCCGACGTTTGGTTTGTTCCGCCGAGTCAACGTCCTCGTGTACCTGACCCGGCAGTGGGAACCGGGCGACGGCGGCGAGTTCGCCCTATTCGATTTTGGGGACGATCACCCGTCCGTGACTGTTCCGCCGCGGTTCGGGAGCTGTGTGATCTTCGCACACGACCATCGATCCGTGCACAGCGTTCAACCTCTCACGGGTTCGCGGCGACGGTGTTCGATCGCGCTCTTCTACTACACGGTCGACGCCGCCGACACGTTCAGCGCAGACGTCAAGGACAACTGGTACCCGACGGATTCGCTGAACCAGCAAGATCTGGTCGTCCGGGCGCGTCTGAAGACGATGAAGACAGCGCTCAAGATGGCGAAGGTCCTCACCCACGCCGCGCACCGGGTCGACCCGCAGGAGTCTCGCCAGCTGGTCTAGCTGCGCCGGTTCTGCGCCGGTTCTGCCTGCTGCGTGGAATGATGTCGTGCATGCACGAGGCATCATTCGAGAAGATGCGAGCCTTCAGGAATGCGTATCTCGCAGCCCTTCCCGCTCCCATCAGAGTCCTTGACGTCGGGGCAGGGGGTCAGGACACGGCTCAGTCATATCGCCCGCTCTTTCCGACACCCACGTTCGAGTACGTGGGACTGGACCTTGAAGAGAGTCAAAACGCGGGGTTCGTCCCCGAGGATCCTTTCTCGTGGGCGGAGCTGGCGGCTGAGAGTTTCGACGTCGTGATCTCCGGCCAGACGTTCGAGCACGACCCCTTCTTTTGGATAACGGCTGCCGAGATTGCGCGCGTGCTGACCCAGGACGGGCTGGTTGCCGTCATCGCCCCTTCCGGTGGATACGTGCACCGATACCCACTCGACTGTTGGCGTTTTTATCCCGATTCGTGGCGGGCGCTGTGCGCATACGTCGGTCTCGAGTTGGAAGAGAGCTACGTCGAGTCATCGGCCCAGACGAGAGTTCTCCACGGCCTCGATGAGTGGCACGACGCATTGATGGTGGCGCGCAAGCCGCAGTTGGCCGACGACGCCAAAGAGGCGTATTACCGGCGACTTGCAGCGATCGTCGGCACACGAATTCCTGCTCCCACCAGCGGTCCCGAGCGCGGCGCAGCAGCCGCGGCCTATGAGTCCGCCCACGAACTTGGGACGTGGGAGTGGCCGATCCGAAAGATGGAACTCCTGGCGTCCCGACCGTTCTCGTCTACCCGCATGCCCGCGCGTTACCGGAAGCGCTACTGGGCCCACCTCCGACGAGTGTCGAGAACGAGGGGTGAAAAGGCGCTCCCGTGGCCGACCGCGAACGGGACTCCGCCGACCTGAGGGGATACCCCGGCCCAGACTGCGAATGGAGCCCGACGGCGGGGGGTGGTCGCATAGATTGGGCATGTGCGCCTCGCGGTCCTGGTTTCGGGTTCAGGGACCATCCTGAGGGCCATGTTCGACGCCGGCCTCCCGGTGACCGTGGTGCTCTCGGACCGGCCCTGTGCCGGGCTGGACCTGGCCCAGGACGCCGGGGTCGCGGCCGAGCTCGTCGACCGGGCGTCCTACGGGGGCTTCGGGCCAGGCTTCGATCGTGAAGGCTTCACCAGCTCGGTCGCGGCCACCCTCGTCGCACACCAAGTCGACCTCCTGGCGATGGCCGGATTCGGAACGGTGCTGGCCCAGTCGATCCACCGCGCCTTTCCCGGAAGGATCCTCAACACGCACCCGGCCCTCCTGCCCGCCTTCACGGGTTGGCATGCCGTGCGGGACGCCCTGGCCGCCGGGGTCACCGAGACCGGGTGCACCGTCCATCTCGCCACGCTCGAGATGGACGCTGGTCCGATCTTGGCCCAAGAGGTCGTGCCGGTGCTGGCGGGTGACAGCGAGGAGACCCTGCACGAGCGAATCAAGGTAGTGGAGCGCAGCCTGTACCCGGCCACCGTGGCCTGGGCGCTCGGCGAATTGGAGCAGGGGCGCGAGATCCGCCTCCGGGGCGAGGCCCTGACCAGCACAGTGAAAGTGAGAACGTGACGCAGACAAACGTGAACGCACAGGCAGCAGTGGGGGTGTGGTCGTGAGAGCTCTGCTGTCCGTCTACGACAAGGAGGGACTGGTCGACCTCGCGCAAGGCCTCTCAGACCTCGGTTGGGAGCTGGTCGCCAGTGGGAACACGTCGGCCACGCTGCGGAAGGCGGGCATCGCGCACGCCGAGGTCGCCGAGGTGACCGGCTCGTCCGAGATGCTGGGCGGCCGGGTCAAGACCCTGCACCCCGCGATCCACGGCGGCATCCTGGCCGACCGCTCCAAGCCCGAGCACCTGGCCGACCTCGACGCCAACGGGATCGACGCCATCGACCTCGTCGTCGTGAACCTCTATCCCTTTTCCTCCGACCCCTCGATCGAGCTCATCGACGTCGGCGGGCCGACCATGGTTCGGGCGGCCGCCAAGAATCACGAGCACGTGGGCGTGGTCACCTCGCCGGCCGACTACCCCGTCGTTCTGGAGGAGCTGCGCCAGTCCGGCACCCTGTCGGCTGCCACCCGTCGCCGGCTCGCCCGCGCCGCCTTCGCACATACTGCGGCTTACGACGCCGCGATCGTCGCCTGGCTCGATGCGGGCGGCCCGCGCCCCGTCGTCGACCTCGAGGGAGCCACCGACGTCGACCGCGTGGAGGCAGAGATGGCTTCCGTCCTGGCGCCGACGCTGCACCTCTCGCTCGAGCGTGCCGAGGTGCTCCGATACGGCGAGAACCCGCACCAGCGGGGGCGCGCTACCGGATGAGTGGCGCGTCGAGTTGGTGGGACGACGTGGTCCAGCACGGCGGCAGCGCGCTCTCCTATCTCAACCTCTTCGACGGAGACGCGGCTTGGCGCCTCGTGCACGAGCTGGCGGCGGACGCCGGCGAAGGGCGGGCGGCGGTCGCCATCATCAAGCACGCCAATCCGTGCGGCGCCGCGGTGGCGCGCGACCTGGTCACGGCCTACGAGCGTGCCCTCGAATGTGACCCGCTCAGCGCCTTTGGCGGCGTGGTGGCGATCGGCGGAGCCGTCACCAACGAGGTGGCCGAGGCGGTCGCGGCCGGGCCCCAGGCCGACGTGGTCATCGCGTCGTCCTTCGCGCCCGAGGCGCTCGAGCGCCTGCGCGCGCGCCGCAAGGCCACCCGGCTGCTGTCAGGGCCGGCTCCCGAGCAGGTGGTCCGCCAGCTACGCAGCCTCGGCGCCAGCCTGCTCGTCCAAGACGCCGACCAATTCGTGTCGCCCCGCAGCGAGTGGCGCCTCGCGACGGCGCGTCGACCCACCGAAGACGAGTGGCGTGACCTCGCGCTCGCCTGGAGGGTGTGCGGCCGCACGACCTCCAACGCAATCGCCATCGTGAACGGCGGTCAGGCGGTCGGCGTCGGCGCGGGGCAGCAGTCACGTGTGGTCGCAGCGGAGATCGCCGTGCAGAAAGCGGGGGAGCGGGCCAAGGGTGGCGCCGCCGCCAGCGACGCCTTCTTCCCCTTCCCCGACGGCCTCTTGGTGCTGGCCGACGCCGGCGTCACCGCGGTCGTGCAACCCGGCGGCTCGGTGAAGGACGCCGACCTCGTCGCGGCGGCGGACGAAGCCGGCGTCGCCATGGTCATGACCGGAGAGCGCCATTTCAAGCACTGATGGACTTCGAGGCTTGATGGAGTCGAACCGATTGGGGTGCGGCCCATGACGGCGATCCTGCTCGACGGCGAGGCGATGGCGGCGCGGATCCGCGCCGAAGTGGGCGAGCGCGCCGCCATGCTGGCCGCCCGGGGCGTCTACGTCGGTCTCGGCACCATCCTCGTCGGCGACGACGCGCCGAGCGCGCGTTACGTCGCGCTCAAGCACGAAGACTGCGCCGTACTCGGCATCCACTCGGTCGGTGAGCACCTCCCTGCCAGCGCCACCCAGGGCGAGGTGTTGGAGGCCATTGCCCGCTTCAACGCCGATCCCAAGGTGAGCGCGTTCCTGGTGCAGCTGCCACTCCCCGCCGGCCTCGACGAGGAGGGCGCGCTACTCGCCGTAGATCCCGACAAGGACGTCGACGGGCTCCATCCGGTGAACCTCGGTCGCCTCGTGCTCGGGACGCCGGGGCCGCTGCCCTGTACACCCGCCGGCATCGTGGAGCTGCTGCACGCCTACGACGTCCCCGTGGAGGGACGCCATGTCGTGATCATCGGCCGCGGCGTGACCATCGGCCGCCCCTTGGCGAACCTGCTCACGCTCAAGCGTGCCGGCTTGAACGCAGCCGTGAGCGTCGTGCACACCGGCGTTGACCCAGCCGACGTGGCCGCCATCACCCGGACGGCCGATATCGTCGTGGCGGCGGCTGGGCGTCCCCACCTGCTCTCGCCCGACATGGTCAAGCCCGGCGCAGCAGTGGTGTCGGCGGGCACGACGTTCGAGGGGAAGAAGCTGATTCCCGACGCCCACCCGGATGTGGCGGAGGTGGCGGGCTGGATCACACCGCGCCTCGGCGGGGTGGGGCCAATGACCCGTGCCATGCTGTTGCGCAACGCGGTGGCGGCGGCGGAGCGCTCGGCGAGGTGAACAGCGGTGCAGGAGATGCTGGCGCAGGAGACACACATGGGTGAGCGGGAGTACTCCGAGCGCCCGTGGGGCAACTACACGGTCCTCGACGACGACGCCCCCGACCACAAGGTCAAGCGCATGGTCGTGCACCCGGGCAAGCGACTCAGCTATCAGCGTCACGCCAAGCGGGCGGAGCACTGGTTCATCGTCTCGGGCACGGCCACGGTCACGCTCGACGGCACGGTGCACCAGCTGCACGCTGGGGAATCGATCGACATCCCGCTCGAGAGCGCCCATCGCATCGGCAACGACGGGGACACAGACGTCGTCTTCATCGAAGTGCAGCGGGGCACCTACTTCGGCGAGGACGACATCGTCCGTCTCGAGGACGATTACGGCCGGCTCGAGGGCGGGGCAAATGCCGGGAGGTTGTCGTCGTGACCCGCATTCTCGAGCTCCTCGCCCAGGGCCCTACGTACTCGTTCGAATTCTTCCCGCCGAAGAACGACAAGGAGCTGACCACCCTGTCGCGGACCCTGGTCGAGCTGCAGCCCCTCGAGCCGTCCTTCGTCTCGGTCACCTACCGCGGCGGCGCCGAATCGCGGCAGCGCACATTCGATCTGGTCTCGGGCATGCTCCACACGACCACGCTCAATCCGATGGCGCACCTCATCTGCGTTGCTCACACCCGCCTCGAGCTGGCGGACATCCTCGTCTCGCTCCGCAAGGCGGGCGTGGAGAACCTGATGGCGCTGGGTGGCGACCCGCCGCAGGACCCAACAGCGGGGCCCGGGGAGCTGGCCTTCGCCGCCGAGCTCGTGCACTTGGCCCGCGCCGTCGGCGGATTCTCCATCGGGGTGGCCGCCCATCCCGCCGGCCACCCGCGTTCAGCCGACCTGGCGAGCGACCGCGACTACCTGGCCGCCAAGGTGGCGCTGGCCGACTTCGCCATCACGCAGTTCTTCTTCGAGGCCTCGGAGTACGAGGGGCTGGTGGCCGACCTCGGGGAGCGGGGCGTGGAGACGCCGGTCCTACCGGGAATCCTGCCCGTTACCTCTATCTCGACGATGAGCCGCCTCGGCGCCATGGGTGCTGCCGCCCCGCAGTGGATGGAGGCCAGGCTGCGCACCGCTGACGAGCGAGGCGGCGCCGACGCGGTGCGCAAGGAAGGGGTGGAGCTGGCGACCGAGCTGTGCGCGCGGCTTCTGGCGGTGGGCGTGCCGGGCCTGCACTTCTACACCTTCAACACCTCGAGCGCGACGAGGGAGATTTATGCCGCTCTCGGGCTCGGTCCGAACACCGCGGGGCATTGAATGTCTCGACTCATCGAATTCATGTCCCGGTCACTCGTTCACGCCACCGTCACGCGTTCATCACCGAAGTAACTCTCGTTTTCGCCTGCGGCACACGCGGGCTGGCGGCCGGTGCACTTTTGACCTAGGCATCGCACTGTCGGTCTGTCAGATTCCCCGAGTGCGGTGTGCTTTGGCGCATTGGGGGCACCGTTGCTTTGCACGTTCACGGCGCGCTGTGCGCGCCACCCAAACAGCAAACCCGAATACCAAGGAGGATCCATCGTGTTCATTCGAGGCGGTCGGTTGGGCCTAGCGGCTCTGACGATTGCAGGTGCGCTCGCAAGTGTCGCCGTGCTCGCGACACAAGACGTCGCCAGCGCGACGGGTTCAGGCGGCACCCTCTACGTCGCCAATACAGGAACAGACGCCGGCACGTGTCGGCTTTCGACACACCCGTGCGCCACCATCGCATATGCCCTGACACAGGTGACCACCGATTCGACCATTGACGTCGGACCGGGTAGCTATCCGCAGCAGCTGGTCATCAACACGAGTGTGTCGATCGTCGGAACTGGCGGCACCGTCGTCATCAATCCGAGTTCCCTGCCCACTTCGGACACGGACACGGATTCCTCCAACGCCCAGTATGCGATCGTCGACATCACCTCCGGGGCGGACGTCACGCTCAGGAACCTGCTGATAAACGGCGCGTACGCAAAATCACAGTTCACCGGATGTGGGCCGGACTTCGTGGGCGTGTACTACCACGACAGCTCAGGCGTGATGAAGGACGACACCGTGCAGAACGTCGAGTTGCCAACGGCGGACTTCGGGTGCCAGGACGGGCTCGGCGTGTACGTCGCGTCCGACGCGGGGGACACCTCGAGTGTCACCATGACCGGGGACTCGGTGTACGCATACGACAAGAACGGCATCACCTGCGACGACGTCGGCACGACGTGCACCGTCTCGTCGACGGACGTGACGGGCATCGGCTCCACGGGGCTGATCGCCCAGAACGGGATCCAAGGCGTCGACACGGCCTCTCTGAGCCTGACCAGCGACATCGTCAGGGACAACTCCTACAGCGGCGGTGGTCTGGGCAACCAGGCAACGGGGTTCTTGATCTTCGACGTCGGTTCGCTCAATGCCGCCTCGAACACGGTCGAGGACAACGACGTCAACGCCTACATCGGCTCGGACGGGACAGGACCGACGGCGAGTAACTGGACCTTCAGCGGCAACACGGTGCTGGACGCGACGGACAACGTCTCCGGGGGCGAGGCCTACTACGGCGACGGCATCCAGGTCGACAGCACGACGAGCGCGGACCCCGTGTCCCTGGCGGACAACGACGTGACGGGGTCAGCGGAGAACGGCATCGTCACGCTCGGAGCGAGCGACGTCACGGTGGAGGGGAACACGAGCAGCCACAATGCCGGCGACGGCATCGATCTCGCTGTACCCGCATCCAACTCCGCATCGACGACGCCGAGCTCGAATGACGCGGTGTCGGGCAACGCCGCCTCGAAGAATGGTCTCGACGGGATCCTGGCCGAGGCCGGCACGACGGCCAATACCATCTCGGGGAACACGGTGAAGAAGAACACTCGCTACGACCTCGAGGACCTCGGCAGCGGGAACACCTGGACGGCGAACACCTGCAAGCCGGCCTTCGACTCGAGCCCTGCTGGTCTCTGCTCGTAAGCCGCGCCACAGTCACCTTCAGTTGTGTGGAGGGCCCCCTGGCCATTGCGGCCAGGGGGCCCTTTGCTGTCACAGATCGGCCGATGGATCTCTGGCCGATGGTGTTCACTTCAGTTCATGTCGCGATCACCCGTTCATCACCGATGTACGCAACACGTCACACGAATGTGGGCAGGCAGGCGGCCGTCGGGGACAGTTTCTATGCAACCGGCGGCGACATGTGCCACACTCCTCGAAGGCGGTGGCGTTGGCGCGCATAAGGGGCACCGTTCGGTCACCAGTCAGGGCGCGGATGGACGCGCCATGGAAGGAAGTGAGGGAGGCTTCATGCGCATTCGAGGCTGTCGGTTAGGACTCGCGATTCTGACGCTCATGGGCACGCTGGCAGGCGCCACCGCGCTCCTGGGTCAGAACGTGGCGAGCGGCACGACACCGGGCGGCACGCTCTACGTCAGCAGCAGTGGCACTGACTCCGGTACGTGCCGGCTGCCGGCGGACTCCTGTGCCACGATCAGTTACGCCATCACACAAGCGGATGCCAACGCGAAGATCAAGGTGGGCGCAGGGACCTACGCGGAGCAGTTCACGATTCCCGAGACCCTGCAGATCGTCGGTGTTGCCGGTCAGACGATTATCCAGCCGACCAGCCTCAACCCGGTTGACACTGACCCGAACCAGTCGTCGACGCCGTATCCCATCGTGGACGTTGCGGCCGGCGTCTCGGGCGTAATTCTCAAGGATCTCACGATCGACGGGAGCCAGGACCAGAGCACCTTCACAAGCTGCTCGCAGGACCCGATCGGGGTCTACTTCCACAACGCGTCGGGGGAGCTGAAGAACGTCACCGTCTCCAACATCGCCGAGTCTGCACCGACCAACGGGTCGCTCTTCGGCTGCCAGGGTGGTATCGGCGTGTACGCCGCATCGAATGGTGGTTCGTCCAACGTGATCCTCCAGAGCGACACGATCACCGGCTATCAGAAGGACGGGGTCCTCTGCCGGAATACCACCACCAGCTGCTACGTCAACGACTCCACGGTCACCGGCGTCGGGGCGTCGCCGTACCAAGGGGCGAACGGAGTCAAGGTCTATGACGCCGCTGTCGGCTCCCTCGTCGGCGACACCGTGACCGCCAACTCCTACACCGCGGGCGGAGCGGGCAATCAAGCGACCGGACTGCTGCTCTTGGACGATGCGGAGCTCACCGTGACCGGGAACGCGCTGTCGGACAACGACATCAACGCCTACCTCGGCTCAGACGGAGGTGGACCGCACGAGACCGGCTGGACGTTCTCAGGGAACACAGTGACCGGAGCGACCGACGGCGTCGCCGGCGGCTCACCGGGTTACGGAAACGGCGTCGACGTCGATGGACCGGTGAATCTCAACATCACGGTCTCGCAGAACACCGTGACGTCCTCTGCCGGCGGAGGCATCGTGTTGACGGGTGCGAGCCATCTGACCGTGTCCGACAACACGACCAACAACAACCAGGGCGACGGCATCTACGTCGGAGGTCCCGGTGGCGTCTGGGGCGGTCCCGCTCCTACGACGAGCGCGACTGTCACCGTGTCAGGGAACACGTCGAAGCACAACGGAGGCGACGGCATCCACGCCGACACTGACTCCTCCGGCTCGACGTTCTCGGGGAACACGACGAAGAACAACCTGCGCTACGACCTCGAGGACGCCGGGACGGGCAACACCTGGTCGAGCGACGGCTGCACGCCTGCGGGCGACTCGAACCCGGCCGGTCTCTGCTCGTAAGGGCTAAGAAGGAGGCGACGGAAGTCGCATTCAGTCAATGGAGGATCCCCCGGCCGTATGGCCGGGGGATCCTCGCGTGTGGGCTCGCTCATCGGCCAATGGACCGCATCCATCGCCGCAACCGCCGAGGCGAATCCGAGAAGATGCCTCGTGGTGTCACGACGACGCCCGTGACCAGAGGATGCAGGGTGGCAAGTATCGTTCGCGCCGTGCCGGAGTCCGTTGCCAGTTCTAACGACACTCCGCCTGTTACGGCGGTCGTGCTGACTTATCGGCGGCCGCGTCTGGCCGGCGACGTCGTGCGAGGATTGCTGGACAAGGAGGGCTTTCCGCCGCATCGGGTCGTGCTGGTCGTCAACGGACAGGGCGGGCTCGACGACGCTGAGCTGGAGGCGACGGTGTGCACGATTCGCCTTCCCGTCAACATCGGCCCCGCTGGCGGATTTCGCGCCGGCCTCGAGGCCGCCTTCGAAGACGGCGAGACGCAGTGGGCGTACCTCTGCGAGGACGATGTCGGACTCTTCAACCTGCCCTCACCCCGAGTGTCGGACGTCCTCACGCGGTTGAATCGCCACTGCGGCGGCGAGACGAGCTCTGCTGGCGCCGTTGTCGCCTACGGGCGCCGTTTCGTCGGTCGCGGGCATTCGGTCAACGTGGTGCCCGGGCCGGGGAGCCCGCCTTTCGTGCCAGTCGACGTGGCGCCGTGGGGAGCGACGCTCGTGGCGCGAACGGTAGTGGAGCGAGGCGTGTTGCCGGCGACCGAATGGTTCTTCGGATTCGAGGACTTCGACTTCTTTTGCCGGTTGCGTGCATCAGGCCTGAGCGTGCTGCTCGACTCGGAAGCGGCGCGGGTCGCTGCGTTGGTCCAGACTTCGGCGGGCCGGGAAATCGCCCTCTCCACGGATCGTCCGAGCGACGCCGAAGAGCCGTGGCGGGCCTATTACGTCGCCGCGCAACCACTTCCACCTGGCGCGGGCCCACGGCTCCCCGAGCTGGCAGGCGTGGCATCTGGCCTATTCGGCGCGGCGTCTGCAACTGGCCTCCAGCAACGCCGAACGCCTGGCGACGCTGCACGGTCTCGTCGACGGCCTGCGGGGCCGCTGGGGTCCCCACCCGCGCTACGGGAGAACGACTGGGGAGTACGACCCCCCGGCGTGAACCACGTGCTGGGCTCGAGGTGGTTCAATGTCCCGCGAGACGGGACAAGATGACTATGTCAGTGCGCTGCGCTCAGGCTCGGGTGATCGGCTCGCATGTTGGTCATGACGATCCCGAGGACGGGTGGCCGGTGCTGGGCCAAGAGACGTTGTGACTGCACCCCGTCGTTGACCGTCGTCCGCCACGCCTCACAGACCACCACGACCAGATCGGCCGCCTGCATGAGCGCAGTGCCGTCTTGTGTAGAGAGGAGCGGTGCCTCGAAGAGGACGACGTCAACGACGTCACGCGCTGCTTCGACCAGCCCGGGTGCGTTGAGTGCCAGCTTGCTTGGGTTCGGGAACAGCTGCCCGAGGGCGAGGCTCGATACGCCCGGGATCTGTGAGGGACGTGCGTTCGCCACAAGCTCCGAGGCCGTCAGCTCGGAATAGGGTCCTTCCCAGGTCGGAGGCATCTTGCCGTTGCCGTCGATGCTGGTGCGCATTCCGCCCGTCGTCGCCACCAGCACCCGGTCTCCAGCCTCGGCGAACACCGCAGCGAGGTTCACGACCACAAGGGAGCGGGTCGGCTCGTCAGTCGGCGCCGTCACCAGAATGGAGAATCGGGGGCGGCGAGGCTTTGCGAGCGCCTGCGAGCCGACAGGTACGGGGAGGTGCATCTGGCCCGGGAACCCTGTGGCCGGGTCGTTCGGAACACCGCTCGGGGCGGAGGCTCCGACGAGAAGCTCCTGGGGCGCCCGGAGCCTTGCCAATTCCAGGAGGTCGTCCTGGTAGCCGTACCCCTTCTTGACCCACGTGACCGGTGGCGCAGTGAGGATCGCGACGTGGAGCCGGCGATACGCCTCCGACGTCGGTGAATACGGGTCCACGATCACGTCGACGACGGGAATCGCCGACACCGGCTCCGAGCCGGTCGAAGGAATCTCGACGATCACGGGCAGGCCGAAGACCTCCTCCGCTCGCTTTGATGTCCGAAGTCGTCTGTCTAACGCGTCCAGGAGCCACGTCGCGACGACGCCGAGCAGCGCTCCGATCACGAGACCGAGGAGGCCTCGGACGAACGCGTTCGCCAACAGTGGGGGATTCGGGTTCAACTTCACCGCTTGCTTCGGGTTCGCCGGCGAGATGATCTTGATGCCCGTCGAGGGGGTGGGCTCAGCCAACATCTTCTGCAAACCGCCGATTGCACCGGCCAGCTCGCCAGACAGGACGCGCTGCTCCTCAGCGACGGTCTTGGCGTTGTAACTCTGGGTCGTCGGGGTGGTGGGGGTGGTGCTGGGCACGACGCCGCCCGTGGGGGGAATCGTGGTCACCGGCGTGCTCCCTCCGGTGACGGAGGTCGTGGGGGTCGTGGCGATGGGAGGGGTCGTGTCCACCAGCGCAATGCGGGGTGAAACCTGCCCCGCGGCCGTGTCCGAGGCAACTGACGTTGAGTCTGCCCGCGGGTTTGTCCCCTCAGTGCCGCCAACTCTGAGCCTGTCGGCCTTCTTCGGCTTCTTTCTCACGACGACCTTCTTGACGGCCTTGGTCGTCGTTGTCGTCGACGGTAGCGTCGGCTTCTTTACTTTCTTTGGCTTCTTCGGAAGATTGGCTATCGCTCTTTCGAGGTTCGAGATGTAGGCTTGCTGAGTGGCGATCTGGGTCTTTTCCAGGTTCGCGAACTGGAGTTGCGAGTAGCTCGAGAGTGCCGCGACGAAAGCGTTGGTGAGACTGGCTGCCCCTTGCTTGGTAGGTTGGAGCACCGAAACCGCAAGGATGCTTCCGTGGGCACCGTGCTTCTTCACCTTCGACACCAAGATGTCGGTTCGCAGCTTGTTGGTCAACGGCACGCCGTCGGCTCTGGCGGCAGCTGCTATGACAGCGGGGGCTTGGGCGTAAAACTCGAATTGCTTCGCCGCTAGCTTGGCCCCCAATCCGTTCGCGTTGTCCCGTGGAGCGAGACCCACGTCCGACGCAGCCTTCCAGGTGTTGGCTGGGTACTTGGACGCCGAGGACACCGGCACGAGGAGCGCCACGATGATGGCCACCAGGGCGATCGAGACCACGACCGGCCAGCGCCGGATCGGTGCTCTCAGATAGGAGATGGGCTCCAACTCAACCTCCGGGTGGGTAGGCCGGCCCCGGGGCGCCCCTGGATGCGCAGTGAAACGACAGGTCCGGCCTGGGAATACTAGCCAATTCGAATCGGCATCAACCGACGGACAACCGGCGGACAACAGACGAGCAACGGAGCAACAAAGCTACAGATGAACAACAAGCGAAACCCGCGCGAAAGCGACGCTCAGCCTGGCAAGGTTTCAAGAATCCCCCGAGATCCTCTCCCCTGAGTGAACTTTTTCGGGTCAGAGCGCGCCGGAGGCGCCTGAAAACACCGAGCTCAGGCTCGGGATCGCGAGAATTGCGAAACTAACGCGAACTCAGGGGTACGCCCAGGTAAACCTTTGATGTCTTGGGGGAAGGTCTCGTATCGGGTCGTTCCACGCGCTTGACCGCCGGGTAACCCCGCATTCATTCTTGCGGGAGTACAAAAGGGGGTCCGAGATAGGTGCGACACCGAACCGAGATGAAGGACGCGGTGGACAGCTCCTGTCGATGTAGCCAGAATCGGGGCTGGCTTTTTCGTCGGGGAGCGTGATGGCGGTCACTGAGCGAGGTTGGGGAACTGTTCGCTTGAGTGTTTTGGCGAGCAAGGTGAGGTCGAGGATGGTCTTCATCCTGCTCGACGTCGCCGTCATCCTCTGTGCATACGGCATGGCCGAGGCTGCGTCTTTACTTGATCGCGCCCCGGCGCACTATCTGTACAAGCTGGTCCTGTTCCTGGCCGTCACGCTGACGGTGCAACTGATCGCAAATTGGTGCTTCGGTCTTTACGGCCGGATCTGGAGGCACGCCGGTATCGAGGAAGCACGCAACATCGTGCTGTCGTGCCTGGCGACCCTTTGCGTGCTGACGGCTCTCTATCCGCTCGGCTTCGCGGAGGGGATCACAAGAGTTCCATTCCTCGTTCTGCCGCTTGGCTGTCTCCTGACGATGCTGGGGATCGGCGTGCTGCGCTTCCACTCCCGGCTCCTCGGTTGGCAGCGGGCAAACCGGGGCATGGGTCTGCGCGTCGGCGTCATCGGCAGCGGGGATGCTGGAGCGGCCGTCGTACGGGGCATGCTCCGGAACCCGACCGCCGGCCTGTTCCCCGTCGCGGTCTTCGACGACGATCGGCGGATGTATGGGTACTCGCTCATGGGCGTCCCCGTCGTCGGACCCATCGACGACATTCCGGCAGCGGTGGCCAAGCTTCAGATCCAGCAGATCCTTCTCGCCGTTCCGAACCCGCCGACCGCTCTGGTCGAACAGTGTGTGAAGTTGACGGAAGAGGCCGAGGTCGTCTTGAAGATCGTGCCCGACCTGCGCGAGCTCGTCGGATCGGTGAGCGCACCCTCGATTTCGGTCCGCTCTGCACGCGAGCCGCGGATCGAGGACTTGCTGGGGCGCCACGAGGTTCTCACCGACTTGGCCTCGGTCCGCCGCGCCCTGGAGGGCCGGCGGGTCCTGGTGACCGGTGCTGGTGGATCGATCGGGTCGGAGATCTGCCGCCAGGTGTCGGGCTTCAGCCCGGATGTCCTGATCATGCTTGACCACGACGAGACCCATCTGCACGACGTCGGCCAGTTGTCCGACTGCAAGAGTGAGCAGGTCCTGGCTGACATCTCACGGCGAGACGCCATTTTCGAGATCTTCTCGCGCTGGCAGCCCGAAGTCGTCTTTCACGCCGCTGCGCACAAGCACGTCCCGATTCTCGAGACCCACGTCGTCGAGGCGGTCACCACGAACATCCTGGGTATGAACAACGTCCTTGAAGCGGCGGCGCAATTCCACGCCGAGCGGTTCGTCTTCATTTCGACGGACAAAGCGGTGAGTCCGGCGAGCGTGATGGGCGCGACCAAGCGTGTCGGCGAGCAGCTTCTGCTGGCGCACGCCCCCGAGGACAAGGCTTACTGCGCCGTGCGTTTCGGTAACGTGCTCGGCAGTAGAGGCAGCGTCATCCCGACCTTCAGGCGCCAGATCGCGGCCGGGGGTCCCGTGACGGTGACGGACCCCCACATGACTCGGTTCTTCATGAGCGTGGAGGAGGCGGTCCAGCTGGTCCTGCAGTCCAGTGTCCTGGCCGAGCGCGGGGACATCTACATGCTCGAGATGGGCGAGCCGGTGTCGATCCTGGACCTGGCCCAACGGATGATCAGGCTGTCAGGGCTGCACCCCGGTACGGACATCCAGATCCGCATCATCGGGCCCAGGGTCGGCGAAAAGCTGCACGAGCAGCTGCACAGCCCCAGCGAGCGCCTCGTCACCACAGAACACCCCTCCATCTTGCGTCTCGAAGGTTCGCTTCGGGACAAGGGGGGATCCGACCGTCTGGAGATCGGCCTGGCGGAACTGTCGGTGGCGGCGACCGACCGGAACGAGGTCCGCTCCCGGCGTGTCCTCTTCGACATGGTGGCCGAGGACGAGCCGGACGCTGCGCATCAGGAGAAGCACGAGGGGGAGGAGATCGACGCCACGCGGATAGGCGGGCCTTTGCCGGCACCGGTGGCAGTCGAAGATGATATCCCGGCGTGACACCGTCGGAGCTCCTCGTTGCGATCGCAGGGAACGGCCTCTACCCGTCTACGCGTCCTATCGCCGAGCAACCGTTGGGATCGGAGTCCTGGCAGGACCTGCTGGGCTCGCTCAGACGAGGGTTGCTGTTCGGGCTCGCCCTGCACGCGGCTGACAGTGGCGTGCTCCCGGTCACAAGGGAGCAGCACGACGATCTCACCGCAGATCTCGCACTGGCCGAGCAGCGTCGTTCAGCGGCGGACCGGTGCCTCGACGAGCTGGTCGCTTTGCTCGACGGACACGGGGTCGAGACCTGCGTCGCGCACGGCGCGGCGAACGCCGTGCTGGACTACGACCAGCCCGGACTTCGCCTCTACGACACGCTCCACGTGCTTGTCGCGCCGACACAACGAGAAGAGGCCGTCGCGGCGTTGGTTCATGGCGGCATCCTGCGCGGCGACGGCGGGCAGCGCAGGCCGAGGAGACGGACTGCGCTCATGTTTCTCTCGACAGAAAGCGTCAATGTAGTGTTCTACACCTCGCTGACGCCCAAGCACGTCGGAGCAGCCGTCGAGGCGGGCGAACTGTTTCCCAGCCGGGTCACGTTCACGCCGAGATCGGTGCCGTTGCGCGCGCTTCCGCGTGAGGAGCGCCTGATCGCGTCATGCGTTCATGCCCGGCTCAACGTCTTCCGTAAGGATCTGTTGGCCCAGCGGGACGTGGTGCAGTTGGTCTTGCGGGAGAATCTGTCGATGCACAAAGTCGAGCGGTTGGCGTCAACTTGGCGGGTGGAGGCCGTGCTTGCCGAGTCGGTGCGGCGCGCCTGGGAGACCTTCGGGGTGCCCGACGTGGTCCCGATCTCCGCCTGGAGCCAGTCATATCAGCCCTACAAGCGGGATCGGCGTCGATTGGCCGCGCATCCACTTCCGAGTTTCGGGACATGACTTCAGCTCGCGCCTTGCCCGATAAGGGTCTCGGAGGGCACGCGGAGAACATGCCGCTGCGGGTGGCCGTCCTGGGACAGGGCTACGTCGGACTGCCACTGGCGATGCGTGCGGTTGCGGTGGGCCACGATGTGGCCGGTTTCGATCGCGACGAGGTGCGGGTGAAGGCGCTCGCGGAGGGCGAGTCATTCGTCAACGACGTCCCGTCGGACGTCTTGCGCGCGGCACTGGCAACTGATCGCTATCGGGTGAGTACCGACGAGGGTGCGCTCGAGGGCTTCGAGGTTGCTATCATCGACGTCCCCACCCCGCTCCGAGAAGGAGTCCCGGATCTCTCGCACGTAGAAGATGCCTCCCGCGTCGTTGCCGCGCACGTCCGTCCGGGTTGCACCGTGATCCTCGAATCGACGACATACCCGGGCACGACCGAGGAGTTCGTCGCCCCGTTGCTCGAGGCAGGGTCCGGACTGGTACCGGGAATCGATTTCCACCTCGGTTACAGCCCCGAGCGCATCGATCCCGGCAACGCTGTTTGGGACCTCGTGACCACGCCCAAGGTCGTCTCGGGCGTCAATGCGGCCTCGCTGGGCGCAGTGCGGGGTTTCTTCGACACGATCGTCGACAAGACGGTGCCCGTGTCGGGCACCCGCGAAGCTGAGCTGACCAAGCTGCTCGAGAACACCTTCCGGCATGTGAACATCGCGTTGATGAACGAGCTGGCCGTCTACGCAAATGCGCTCGACATCGATGTCTGGGCGGCGATCGACGCAGCCGCCACGAAGCCGTTTGGCTTTCTCTCGTTCAAGCCCGGTCCAGGCGTCGGCGGCCACTGCCTCCCGATCGACCCCAGTTATCTGTCCTGGCGCGTGCGACGCTCGCTCGGACAGACCTTTCGTTTCGTCGAGCTCGCCAATGATGTGAACGACCACATGCCCGAGTACGTAGTCAAGCGGCTCGCCGAGGGGCTGAACCGCTTCGCCAAGCCACTCAACGGGAGCCGCGTCCTCGTGCTCGGTCTGGCGTACAAGCGCAACACGGGAGATGCCCGCGAGAGTCCTGGCCGCGTCATCGTCGAACTTCTTCGCCGCTCCGGAGCCGCGGTGGTCGTGGCTGACCCGCACGTGGCTGACCTGGGCTCGCTGGCCGATTCGCTCGAGGAGGGACTTCCGCCGCTGCTCGTGGATCCAAGCCCGGCGGAGATCGAGTCTGCAGACGCCGTCGTCCTTGTCACCGACCACGACGCATTCGATCTCGAGGCCATCGCCCGGCATGCTCGCTACCTTCTGGACACCCGGGGCCGGCTCGAGGGACCAACGGTAGAGCGTCTGTAGGTGAACTTCCTCGTCACCGGAGGTGCCGGCTTCATCGGGTCACACGTCTGCCGGACGCTGCTGGCAACCGGTTCAAGTGAGCGACTGGTCGTGCTCGACGACTTGTCGACGGGCGCGGCGTCCAACCTGACGGACCTCGATGTTGAGCTCGTCGAGGGGACCATCCTCGACGAGAAACTCGTGAGCGCGCTTACCGCCGAAGCAGACGCCGTGGTGCACCTGGCAGCCGTGCCGGCCGTTGCGAGGTCGCTCATGGACCCGCGCACCAGTCACGACGCCAACGCCACGGGTACGGTGGTGGTCCTCGAGGCGGCGCGGGCACACGGTGCCCACGTGATCGTGGCGTCCTCTTCGTCAGTGTACGGCAGGGGGGTGACACTGCCGACTTCGGAGGACCATCCCACGCGGCCGGTCAGTCCGTATGCGGCGAGCAAGTTGGCCGCCGAAAGCTATGCCTTGGCATATGCACGCTCGTTTGGGCTCCCGGTACTCGCGTTCAGGTTCTTCAACGTGTTCGGCCCATTGCAACGAGCCGACCATGCGTACGCTGCGGTCATACCTGCCTTCGTGAGCGCAGCACTCGCGGGCCGTCCTTTGACAATCGACGGCGACGGCACGCAGACGCGGGACTTCACCTACGTCGAGGACGTGACCGCGGTGATTGCCGACGCGCTCGCGCGCCGGGTGACCGCCGATACACCGGTCAATCTTGCGTTCGGGACCCGGACCCCCCTCCTTTCGCTCGTGTCGGAGCTCGAGTCGTTGTTCGGCGGGCCACTCCCGAAACGCCATGGGCCCCCTCGGGCCGGCGACGTACCTGACTCCCAGGCCGATTCGACGAGGCTGCTCAGCCTTTTCCCTGGCGTTGCGCCGACCGCGCTCCGACTCGGGCTGAAGGCGACAGTCGAGTGGTTGTCGGCCGCCGACGGCGCTGAGGGGGCCGGCGACGAGGGAGGGCCGCGACCCGAAGCGACCGTGTCGGCCTGACGCACCGAACGCGCGGCCGCGGTGTCAGATCCTCAGAACCAAGGGTCACGCTCTCTTTCTTCCTGGTCATCCCCGAACCGCGCGAGAAGCTGATCGGGGCAAGCGAGCTACGATAATTCGCTTGTGATCAGCGTGGTGATCCCGGTGCTCAATGGATGTCCTTGGCTTGAGTCCCAGCTCGCCGCGCTCTCCAAGCAGCGGTGTGAGGAGCCCTGGGAGGTGGTAGTTGCGGACAACGGATCCACGGATGGGACACGCCAGCTCGTCGACCGATGGACAGGTCTCGATCCGAGAATCCGACTCGTGGACGCGTCTTCGCGGCGAGGACCAGCGGCAGCTCGCAACATTGGAGCAGCAGATGCTGCCGGTGATCTCCTTGCTTTCTGTGACGCCGATGACGAAGTGCAGCCTGGCTGGTTGAGCGCCTGCGTCACTGGCTTGGCCAAGGCGGAGGTGGTTGCGGGTGTCTTCGACATGGGACTCCTCAATGGGCGGACTCCGCGGCCGGTGCGATCGGCTGCTTCGGAGCAAATGGGGTTTCTTCCAGCGGGACCCGGAGCGAATCTCGCTGTGCGCCGCCGGGACTTCGAAGCATTGGGGGGATTTTCAGAAGACCTGCTCGTGGGTGAGGACATCGACCTCTGCTGGAGATTCCAGTTGGGCGGACGTCGCTTTGCCATGCTTGACGGGGCGATTGTCGCAAAGCGAGAAATGCAGACGCTGCCCGAGGTCTTCCATCGCGCCGTGTCATACGGCCGAAGCGGCGCCCTCCTCTATAGGCGCTATCGGGACCATGGCGCACGCAGACAGCTCCGACGCTGGGTCAGGTCGATCGGATGGCTCATTGCTTCGGTACCCCTACTGAGGCATCGGAGTACGAGGGCACCTTGGGTCCACGGTGCGGGAGTGCGAATCGGTCGCGTTTTGGGTTCGTTGGAGAACCGGGTGTTCTTTCCCTGAGGATCTGGCCCGAGTGTCCACGCCTCGTACACCCGCTCGAATCCGGGTCTGCCAAGATCCTCAGAACCAGGGGTCGCGCGGGGTCTCGTCCTGATCCATCCCAAACTGCGCGAGCGAGGCTCGCGGGCCGCTGCCCGTCAGGCGCCACAGCGCGCTGGCGGCTCGGAAGACGCGCGACGACTGGGTCCAGTAGAGCTCGTGACGGGTCAGCACGACTTCGCGCCGCAGTTGAAGTACGTAGTCCGCCCAGGGTGGAACGGGCGGCAGTTCGGGTGGCTCCCAGGTGGACTGGGTCCCGGCCCGCTCCGAGAGGATGGCGTGGATCTCACGATGCGCTCCGACGAGCGGCTCGTAGTCGGAACCGTCAACCCGCTGGTGCCGTAGCCGAGTGTCGAGGAAGGTCATGGCGGCGCTCCTCGAATCGGGGCCGAGGTGGACGCCCTGCTCCTCGAGGTACGCGCATATGACCTCGCTCCACTTGATCGGATCCTCGAGCATGGCGGCATAGTCGACCACGAGGGTCTGCGAACCCGAGAGACTCAGGGCCGCGCAGCGCACGTAGCGATCCCAGAGCGCCAGGCCGAGGACCATGGGCAGTTTGTCGCGAGCCTCCAGCGAACGAGCCACCTCTAGGGGGTCGCGCAGCACGAACAGAGTCGGCAGGTCGCCGGGGAGTGCCGTCTTCCAAAGGGGAAGGGTGATGCACAACCGTGGGTCTTTCAAGACGAGCGGCTTGTCGTCAAAGGTGGATTCGAACCACTGCGCTGCCTCGCTTCGCAGCGGGTCGAACTGGGGACTGTTCTCCCAGCCCGGCGACGCAGGCGGTGGCGGCGCGTAGGTGTCGCCTCCAAGAGCGGCCAGCACCTTCACGTTGCAGATGTGCACCGACTCGCTCTCCCAGTGACCACGTTCGTTGCCCTCATTGGCCGGGACGAGGTCCTCGACCCTGGGTCCTGCCAGACCCAACCCGACGAGCAGCCCGGCTGTGGCGGACGTGCCGCTGCGGTGCATGCCGACGATGGCAACGCAGGCCGGCGAGCCTGAGTGTGGATCTCGTTCCGGCGAGTCCAGCCGGGAGGTATTGCTCGTCGCGGGGGCAAAGTGACGACGAAGCCCGCGGCCAGCCTCCCGGCTCAGATCGACCTCGGCATTGATGGCTCGGATGACCTCAGGCCGGTTGGCCATGTCGACCTTGCGTGCGAAGGCTGCGCCCGAACTCCACACGGCCGGCAGGTGCTCGAATTTGAGGATCATCCAGCGCGGTACCGGCGGTGTCGAACCCATCGGAACATAGGTCACGACGTCCGCGGTGACGACGAGATCCTCTGTGTGGCGCAGGACTGTGTGGAAATAGGTTTCGTCGGGAATATGACCGTGGCGGAACCAATCGGTAACAGCCGGGTCCGTGTGCACGATGGTCTGAGCGGCCCGACGGTTGAATGCGATCCACTGGGAGCCCTTGTAGAAGACCCAGTTCTTCAGGAGACCCCGTGCCCGAGGGCGGCCGAAGAACCACGACTCACGACGGTGGGAGTACTCCACGGTCAGTATCGGCGCCATGTAGAGGCCGAGCTTGAAAACCCCGCCCACGGCACGATGGGCGGCCGCCACGCGGGGCTGGCGCATGGTCACCCACCGATGGATGCACCGTGAAAGATACATATTCGTGCCTTCGTCCGCTCTGCCGAAGCGCAGCCGTTTCGGCAGGGGATCCGCCTCGACGAACGCGTCGATGCCCGACGCCACCGATGAGTCCTCCCAGGCGCGGAGATCGACCACCGGCCAGTGTTCACCCGACAACACGACGAACCAGTCAGCGTGCAGTTCCTCGAGCGCGAAGCGGACCAGGCGCAAGGTGGCCTCCACGATTGACCAGTCGCCCCAGAGGACTCGACCCCTCTCGACGAAGTGGACGCGGCTGGGCGGTCGACCTCCCCACGGCAGGTCGTCAGAAGCGAGGTCATGGTGAACGACGACCTGACCATGCGGGCTCAATTCGAGGATCCGGGCGGCGAGGGCCTCCACTTGTTGCGGGTCTTTGTGGGTGAGGATCAGGTAGGCGAAACACGGGCCAACCTCTTCGCCGGTCGGTTCCTCTGCCCGCGTGGCGGAGCGGGACCCGTTGTGGCGTGGCATTACGAGGGCGCCTTCCTCGGACCTGAGTGCGCTGCGTTCATGCGCACGGTCCTCTCCTGACCACGGACCGGTTCTTGTGGGAGAGGATCAGATAGGCGCACCGAACGCCGGCGTCGGCCGTGCCCTCGGTTCTATCGCTGGACATTTGCAGTGACCCTCCGACTGCTGCTTGCGGTGCTCAGCCCCGCCGTCGAACCTGACGGTTCCGCGAACACGTCTACGAGCGGCGCGCCTTCGACAGTGTCCTCGGGAAGGCAAAGTGTAGACCAGGCCGGGGCGGATCATGTCCGCTCCCCACGCTGGTGTTGCGGCGCCCGAGAGGTCGCGACTGTCGTGTGGTTTTGCCCGCCTGCCCGCTGCCCGTCCGCGGCCGCGTCGATACTCGCGACGACCTCCGGGCGTGCGGCGGGGTCGACCTTTCGCGCGAACGGAAGTCCCGAGGCCAAGACGGCGGGAACGTCTTGGGGCGAGAGCTGCCTCCAGCCGGGATAGGGCTCCGCCGGCGTGTCGAGCACGAACGTTGTCAGTTCGTCCGCGATTGTGAGCCCGGGTACCCGACGCAGCGCCGTCTGCAGGTACGCCTCGTCGGGGATCCAGCTCTGCTCGAACCACTGGGCGACGGCCGGATCGATCGCGAGGGCAGCCTTCGCTGCCCGCCGGTTCAGCGCGAACCACTGCGAGCCGCGGTAGAAGGGCCAACCTCGCACCGGGCGCCAGCCGCGCCACCACCCGACGGCCCAGGCGTCGCGCCGATGGATGTACTCCACCGACATGATCGGTCGTATGCGCGTACTGATCTTCATCAGGAGGCCCATGGCGCGATGAACGGCGTTGCGACGCGGTCGGCTGACGAGCCGCCAGCGGTGGCGGCTTCGCGCGAGGTATTGATTGAGCTCGAAATCTGAAGTACCGAAGCGAAGGTGAGCAGGAAGCCGCACGGCACCGAGGAGCGCGTCATTTCCCGACTCGGCGGCCGTCATCTCCCATTGGCGAAGATCGACCGCAGGACGGTGCTCTCCCGACACCAGGACGAACCAGTCGGCATCGAGCTGATCCACCGCATAGCGAAGCATCCGCAAGGTGGCCTCGATCATCGACCAGTCTCCCCACGACACTCGCCCCCGCTCGACAAGGTGGATTGGTGCCGACGGGCGTCCACCCCAGGGCGGGTCGGCTGCGCGTGAGTCATGGTGCACCACGATCTGCGCGTGCGGGCTCAAGTCCAGGATCCGGCGCGCGAGCGCTTCGACCTGCCGGGGGTTGTTGTGGCTCAGCAAGAGATAGGCAAAGTGGGGCTGATCGGAGCTTGACGTGGACATGTGGTCAACGTCCGTGGCGGGTCAGGTCCACGACGACGGCGATGATGCGTTCCTGGTCAGCAGGCGACAGGGCCGTTCCACTGGGCAGGCAGAGTCCGTGTTCGAAGATATGCGCGGCGACATTTCCGCCGATCGACTCGGCGCCACGGTAGAGCGGCTGAAGATGGAGCGGTTTCCACACCGGTCGCGACTCCACGTTCAAGGACTCAAGTGCCAGTCGTATGTGCTCCCTTCCGGCCCCGGCGCGAGACGGATCGACGGTGATGCACGTCAACCAGTGGTTGGACTCCACGCCTCGGCCGACTGGCATCATGGCGAGGCCGTCCACGGGCTCGAAGGCCTCCCGGTAGCGTTGGTTCAGTTCCCTGCGACGCGCGATCCGCTCGGTGAGACCATGCAGCTGTCCGCGGCCGAGTGCGGCCAGCAGATTGCTGAGGCGGTAGTTGTAGCCGAGTTGCTCGTGCTCGTAGTGCACGGCGGGTTCGCGCGCCTGGCTCGCCAGGAATCGTGCGGTTGCCACGAGTTGGGCTGACCTCGAGACGAGCATGCCGCCCCCGCTCGTCGTGATGATCTTGTTTCCGTTGAAGGAAAAGGCGGCGCACGCGCCGAACGAACCAGCCGGGCGTCCGCGAAACGACGCTCCGAGCGCTTCTGCCGCGTCTTCGACCAGCGGGACGTCGAACTCAGCACAAGCAGCCTCGACGACGTCGTAGTCGGGGCATCCGCCGAGAAGATCGACGCTCACCACGGCGGCGGGCAGGTCGCCCCGACGAGCTCGCTTCTCGAGCTCTTCGGCCAGCAGCGAGGCGTCCATGTTCCAGCTCTTCGGATCGGAGTCGATGAACACCGGCTCAGCTCCCAGGTAGCGGACGGCGTTCGCTGTGGCGACGAACGTCAGTGATGGCACGATGACCCGGTCTCCGGGCTCGACACCGGCCAAGAGAAGACCGAGGTGGAGCGCTGCTGTGCCGCTGGACAGTGCGGCAGCGTGTTCGAGGCCGACCCGCTCGGCCAGCTCGCGCTCGAAGAGATCGACGTGGGGCCCCAGCGGTGCGAGCCAGTTCGAATCGAAGGCGTCCAGCAAGAGTTCGCGTTCGAGCGCTCCAGCGTCGGGTGGCGACAGGTAGACGCGTTGGGTCACGTCGAGAGCTTGTCGATCGATTTCGAACACGGAGATCCTCCTGCCCTGAAGCCGGCAGCCACTAGGCCAAGTGCCGTGATGCCCACGACCGCCCACGCCAGCTGGACCTTGAGATGTGAAGCCAGAACTCCCAGAGCGAGGGCGACGAGCTCGGCGAAGGCGTAGGCGGCGACCGTCCGAGGGATGCTCCACCCCGACCGGACCAAGACATCGTAGGGATGATCGCGATCACCAGAGAGAAGAGAGCGGCCGGAGCGCGCTCGCCTGAACATTGCGAGGGCGACTTCGACGAGGGGAAGAGCCACCAGCGCAAGAGCCCCGACTCCAGTCGTGCGAGCTTCTCCTGGAGCCCAGGCAGTCGCGAGCAGCGCGGTCATGGAGATGCCCACGAAGTAGGCGCCGCCGTCTCCGAGGTACACCTTGGCGGGCGGGCGGTTGAAGAACAAGAACGCGGCGGAGGCGGCGGCCAGCGCCAGTGCGAAGCCGCGGGCGTCTCCGCTCAGAAGGAAAGCGAACCCTGCGGCTCCGATGAGGGTCACCGAGCCGCAAAGCGCGTCCAGCCCGTCGAGCAAGTTGAAGCCGTTGACGAGGACGATGCATGCCACGGGGACAAGGAGGAACCCGGCATCACCGAAACGCGTCGAGATGACTGCGGCAAGGACCAGACCGGTCGCCAATGCCCCCAGCACGCGGATGAAGGGGGGCAGTGGTCGGACATCGTCTGCGGTGCCCAGTGCCAACGCCATTCCCAACGGCACCAACAACCAGGGGTCGAGCACGGCCGCGCCCACGGCGGCCCCGCAAGCGAGCCCGACGCCGCCCAAATAGGGCGTGGCGTGGGCTTGGGGTTTCAAAGGCCCGGGCCGATCCACCAGCTGCACGCGTACGGCGAACCGCGCCGCCAATGGCGTCGCGAGTATCGAGATGACGAACGCGCCGGCGGCCACGCCGAGGTTCTCCGTCACTGCAGTGCGCGGTGCAGACCGACCCGCATGAGGAGCGACTCGGTTCCGGAGTGCAGTTCGAGTCGGGTGGATTCACTGAAGCCAGCGCGGCTGTACAGCGCGATCGCGCTGTGATTTTCCCCGCCGACGACCACGCGGGCGGAAGACGAGCCCGCGGCGCGGGCGGTTCTCAAGAAGGCCTCGACGAGGTCAGTCCCGATACCGCGTCCGCGTTCGGCACGATCCACTGCGAGGGCCAGCAACTCAGTCTCGCGACCCTTCGCCCCAGCGGTCGTGGATCGTCCGTCTCCAGCAGGCTCATCATTTGCCCCGTAACGGAGGGTCTCGATCACCCGAGGCAACGATCGCAGCAGTCTCGCAGTCGAGGACACCGCGACAGAGAGCCCATCTCGCACCAGGAACTCGCGGTAGAGCCGACCGACGTCAGCGGAACCGGCGATGAAGCCCGCGAGACCGGGCTGCTGGCCCACCGTCAGTTCAGGACTGTCGGCTACGAGGAGGAATCCGTGGGACGACGCGACGATGCGCGAATAGAGGCGCGACAGAAAGCGGTCGCCGAGAGTAGATAGAAAACCCTCACCGATCGCGACTCCGTGCAGCGCAGCAACGGCGGGCACGTCGCGGCTCGTGGCCACCCTCACCGTGCCCTGCGCGGGGGGCATACCGTAACCTTCGATCATGGCCTCTTGACACGACGTCCCGTGCGAACACACTCACGATAGCCTGCCTGAACAAGCTGTTTTTCGGGCGGACGCTGCGGTTATTCGTGTTGCGCGGCGGCTATGCGGTGTCCCGGCCGGCGTGTGGTCCTGATCTCCTGACGCCGCGGCCAGGACGCACAAAAGTGTGGCTGACTCCAAGCCAGCATCGCATCCGACTGATCGGCCGACCCGACGCTGGTGTCCTCGGGCATCGTCGAGCACGTCCCGCTCGACGCCCTCGACTTGGAAGCCGACCAGAGGGAAGTCACCGGTCGAGTGACTGAGCGAGCACTGTCATGGTCGACGTTGTCCGGCCCAGCCCCCCCGCCCTGGCCCTGGCCCTGGCCGAGGCCGAGGCCGAGGCCGAGGTCTCGTCAGGGAGGGCGGGCCGCTCGCACGGGGTGCCCCAACTGGGGCAGCACAAAGTGACCGGGTGGCGCTTGCCAGGAGGCATTCCGTGCACTAGCAATGGGTGTCCGGGCTCCAGCAGGGCCAACGCGAAATCCTCATGAACGAAGACTTAAATGTTTGTGAACTCGCAATTAACTCTGTCAGGAGTTCGGCGCGCGCTACATAGTGGTGGTCGACTGGCGCCAGCCAGTTCGGCGAATAACGAATCAGGCGGAAAAGGTGAAGCGAATCAGGCGGTTCGCCAACCCGGCGAAGTAGGCGAAATGTCCGTGCACCGTCGCGGACGTGATCAACAATGATCGTGAGGGAGGACCCAAATGGCGAAATTTAAATTGCTGCGGTCGGTGGCATTTCGAGTGGCTGCGGTCGGTACGGCCTTGGCCTTGCTGAGTCTGGCGCTTGTCGCGTCACCCGCGGCGGCCACAATGAGGAATACGACCACGACCGTCACGGTCACGACACCCGCTTTCACCGGCGAGCCGATCGTCTTCACCGCTACGATCACGGCTGGGTCTGGGATGCGGACGCCGACGGGCAGCGTGACCTTCGACATCACCGGAACTGATGCTTCTACTCCTTTTTGTGATGGCGGGAACACCAGCGCGAGCAACACGATCTCGCTGACGGGTAATAGCGCGCAGTGCTCCATTCCTGCCGGTCTCTTTGCCGATGCCTCGCCCTACTCGGTCTCGGCCGTCTACTCCGGTGACTCCAACTTCGTAACGAGCACGGGGACGATTGCGGGGGGAGCCGTCATCAGCAAGGGGCGGACAACCACGACGCTCACGTCGGCGTCGAATCCCACCGTCACGGGCCAGCCGGTTATGTTCACGGCGGTCGTGGCGCCCAACAGCCCCTCGACAGGCATGCCGACCGGCACGGTCACCTTCTCGATCACGGGAACCGGAGGGGGTTCGATCCCCTGCGACGCCGGCGACAGCCAGACGCTCGACAGCAGCGACATGGCAACGTGCTCCGTTGGCGCCGGACTGTTGGCCGCCAACTCGACCTACGCCGTGACCGCGTTCTACGGCGGGGATCCCAACTACGCACACAGCACCGGAACGCTCACCCAAACCGTCGACCGGGCCACAGCGACGCTTGCGCTCACGAGCTCGGCCAGCTCGACATACCCGTACCTCCTCTCGGGACAGCCTGTGTCCTTCACCGCGACCATCACTGGCATCAATCCGCCGGGCGCAGGCACGCCGACAGGGTCGATCGTGTTCACCGTCGTCGGCTCAGACGGAACGGTGGAAACCTGTCAGGGCGGCGACACAGTCCCGCTGTCAGGCTTGAGCGCAGTGTGCAATTTCCCGAAGGGCCTACCGGCGGCGTCGCTGACGTACACGGTGACGGCGACCCTCTCGGACCCCAATTTTAAGACTCCCGCTGGTGCGTCGCTCGTCCAGCCGGTGACCCGGGCAATGAGCAACGTGGTGCTGTCGGGGGTCCCAAAAGCCCTCGTGTTCTCGCAGGGGTTCTCGTTCGGCGTCGCCGTGAAGACAGTGGCGCCGGGCACCGGCGCGCCGACCAGCCTCTTGGAGTGGGCAGTGTGCCCGACGAGCCAGCCCTCCTGCACCCCCCAGACCGGCACGTTGGGCGGGAACCTCAACCTTCCGAAGCCGACCAAGCCTGACATCAAGAAAAGCGAGAACAAGGTCACCATCACGATACCGCAGGGCCTCCATCCCGGGTACTACGAAGTGCAGGCGACCTACCTGGGAGACCCGGACCAGGCCGCGAGTTCCTCGTCCGTTGAGTACATCGTTGTCTCCCACGTTCCCACCACGATGCAGCTCGCCCTGAGCCGCAACCCGGCCAATCAGGGCACGGCCATGAGGATCCGGGCAGCGATTCAGGCCTACTCGACGGTTGCCAGCAATGTGTTGGGCGCGCCGAGCGGGACGGTTACGTACACGATCACGGGCGCCTCCGGGGACCAGCTCACCTGCACCACCGGCACCGACAATGTGATCACCATCTCCACGGACCTTAAGAACCAGGGCGTGGGGAAGTGCCTAATCGCCAAGGGTGTGCTGATGACGAGCGACTCGCCGTACAAGATCAAGGCGGTCTACTCGGGCGACTCGAACTACTACGGGGCGAAGAACACCGCCAGCGTCACCGTCGAGACCGTCTCGGGATAGCTGTTCGAAGGGCGAAGGGGGTGAGCGGAGGTGTAACCCTCCGTTCACCCCCACGCCAAAGTCCGGTAATGTCAAGCGGCTAGCTTGATTTGGTGCACTTACCAGTTCTGCACTTGCCAGTCCCCCGAGGTCGATAACCGCCGTGTCCACCGACGTCCTGGGTCACACCGTCACTGAGGCACCGCATCCGGGCGGCGTGCCTCGTCCCATCACGGTGCCCAATGACCGGTCACGAGAGGACAAGATCTTTCGTGTAGTGGTACGAACGGCAGGCTTCTTCGCCTTCGTCATCTTGTTCCTCATCGGGTTCTTCCTGCTCTATCGGGGTTTCCCGGCCTTTCGGGCCATGGGATGGAAGTACTTCTCGACCTCGGGCTTTTCGACCATCCACAAGCCGTACCACTTCGGAGCGCTGGCGCAGATGTTCGGCACGGTCGTCATCGCCATCATCGCCGTGATCTTGGGTGTGCCTGTCGCCATCGGCACGGCACTGTTCCTGACCGAGTACGCCCCCCTTCGGATTCGACGAGCGCTGATCGCGATGGTCGATCTGGGTGCGGCCATCCCGAGCATCATCTTCGGCCTCTGGGCACTCCACGAGTTCCAACCCCAGATCACGGGAACGACCTCGTGGATGGTGCGCCACCTCTCGTTCATCCCGATCTTCCAAGCCACATCTCCGCCGTTCGCCGAATCGTTCTTCATCGCGGGACTGGTCGTCGGCCTGATGATCGTGCCCATCGTCGCCTCGGTCTCCCGCGAGGTCTTCAGTCTGGCCCCCCCGGGCGAGCGCGAGGGGGCCTACGCACTGGGTGCGACCAAGTCTCAGATGATCAGGACCGTCGTCCTACCCTTCGGACGTGGCGGCATGATCGGCGCCTCCATGCTCGGCCTCGGCCGTGCACTGGGGGAGACGATCGCTGTCCTCGTGATCCTCGGGAACGTCCCCTTGATCTCGCCGCACATCCTCGAACACGGGGGGCAGACGGTCGCCGCATCCATTGCGGCGTACTTCGGCTCAGGCGGCAATCTCGGGACGCAAGATCTCTTGATGCTCGGGTTCGTCCTCTTCACCTTCACCCTGATCGTGAACCTCATCGCATCGATGGTCGTCAACCGTTCACGGAGTGGGAAGGGCGTCGAAATATGACGCCGGAGCTTGGCGTGCGTGATCTTCTGGATTCCCCGACCGGGATTCTGCCGAACGGAAACGGAGCGGCGGCCGCGCTGCCTGTGCGCTCGGACCGGACTCTGAGCCATGCGGTCCTCTCCGGCGATGCGACGCATGCGGTCCCCATCGCGCCGCCACGCCGGACACGTGACTTCGGGGTCCAGGGAGTAGCGCTGATGGCCGGTTCGGCACTGTCGTCCTTCGCCGTGGTGTGGGTCCTCTTCTATCAACTGACGCTGTTGTCGGGGGCGTTCGGCTTCCTGATCTGCTGGTACGCGTGCTTCCTCGCGGTGTTCTGGGTGGTGACGAACCAAGTGGTCGATCGCTCCGCTGCCACCGACCGCGTGGTGACGACGATGGTGGGGACCTGTGCAGCAGTCGTCGTGGGTGCGTTGCTCTACATCGTCATCTGGGTCGTCCTCAAGGGCGTCGCCCATTTCAGCTTCGGGTTCCTGTTCCGAACTCTGAAGGACTATCAGCCGGCTCTCGGGACCAAACTCTTCGGCGAGGTCGGGGTCGGCCAGGCGATCGTGGGAACGCTCGAGGAGGTCGGGCTTGCGGCTGTCATGGCGGTCCCGATCGCCTTCCTCACCGCCATCTTCTTGAACGAGGTCGGAGGGTGGGGAACGCGGTTTGTCCGCACCATCGTGACGGCCATGAGCGGGGTTCCCTCCGTCGTCGCCGGTGTCTTCATCTATGCCATTTTCATCGAGTCCCACATCTTCGGGTACTCGGGTTTCGCTGCCGCGGTCGCGCTGTTCGTGTTGATGCTCCCGTCGATCACCAGGACGACGGAAGAGGTGCTCCGCGTCGTGCCAGGAGGGCTCCGGGAAGCGTCGCTGGCACTCGGGGCCTCCGAGTGGCGGACGGTGCGCCAGGTCGTCCTCCCGACAGCGCGCTCGGGCCTCGTCACCGCCGTGATCCTCGGCGTCGCCATCGCCGCCGGCGAGACCGCACCGTTGATCTTCACCGCCTTCGGGGCCAATACCATGAACGCCGACCCGTTCCACGGTCCCCAGGGAGCGCTGCCCCTGGTGCTCTACGAGAACATCTTCGCGGCGCAAGCGGTGGTGGTGCAGCTGGCCTTCACTGCTGCGTTCGTGCTCCTCGCGCTCGTGCTGATCCTGTTTGTGCTCGCCCGGCTGTTGGGACGGCGATCGACCCGGAAGGGGCGGGTTCGCGGGCTCGTCATGGTGCCCGTCCACTGGGCGAAGAGTCTGGTCGGCCAATGAAGGTCTTCTCTCGCGAGCGCTCGCGAACGGCCGAGCCACCCACCGCCCAGGTCCCCGTAGCGGCCGCCACCGCCCAGGTCCCGGCGATCGCGGCGCCGGTCCCGCAGCCGGCCCGGCTCGAGACCCACGGCATCTGCGCCTGGTTCAGTGGGAGGCTGGTCCTCGAGTCCGTCTCGCTCAACATGGCGCCCTTGGAAGTGACGGCGCTGATCGGCCCTTCGGGCTGCGGCAAGTCCACCTACCTCCGCATTCTCAACCGCATGCACGAGCTCGTCCCCGGTGCCCAGTTGGCCGGACGGGTGGAGCTCGACGGAGTCGACATCTACGGCGGCGGCACGCGCGCCACGGAGAGCCGCAAACACATCGGCATGGTGTTCCAGAAGCCGAACCCCTTTCCGGCGATGACCATTGAGGAGAACGTCCTGGCCGGCCTCAAGTTCTCCCGGGTCAAGCTGCCTCCGGGCCGGCGCCGCCAGCTCGTGGAGGAGATGCTCTTGAAGGCTGGCCTGTGGAACGAGGTCAAGGACCGGTTGGACGAGCTGGGTGGGTCCCTCTCCGGGGGACAGCAGCAGCGGCTCTGCATCGCCCGTGCGTTGGCGGTGCGGCCAAGGGTGCTCCTCATGGACGAACCGTGTTCTGCGCTGGACCCGACCTCGACCAACCGGATTGAGGAGACCATCCGAGACATCGCCCACGAGGTGACTGTCATCATCGTGACCCACAACATGCAGCAGGCGCAGCGGGTGTCCGACAAGTGCGCCTTCTTCCTCGCTGCCGAAGGAAAGCCGGGACACGTGGTCGAGTGGGGCTCGACCGAGACCATGTTCTCCAACCCTTCAGACCCCCGGACAGATGACTACGTCCACGGGAGGTTCGGATGACCACCCTGCGCCGCCTTGCCTGTGTGCTGGCCGCAGTGATCGTGGCAAGCGTGGTCGGATACTCGGGTGCGATCATGTCCGTCGCCGGGCCGGCTGGAGCCACAGGCCCGCAGCTCAACTCCACGGGTTCGAGCTTCGCCGGCGTGGCGATCTCGGAATGGGAGGGCCAATTCGACGAACTCGACGGCGGCAACATCAACTTCACGGTGTCCAGTTCCATCGTTGGGATGAACGACTTTTGCAACCAGACAGTCGATTTCGGCGCCACTGACATCTCGTACGCGACCGGGCAGGCGGATTGCAGCACTGCTCAAGTGCCCTACCCGTTCCAGTACATGCCTGACGTCGCGGGTGGCCTCGCGTTCGAGTACAACCTCCAGGGCGCGAACGGCCAACGCATCACGAACCTCATCCTGAACGGTCCGACGCTGCTCGGGATCTTTACCGGCTCCATCAAGAACTGGAACGACTCGGCAATCCAGCAATTGAACCCCACCGTGCCGCTACCGAACCAGGCGATCACCGCGTTCTACCGCAGCGACCCTTCCGGCGAGAACTACCTCCTGTCCGACTACTTCTTGCACGTCGACCCTGGTCCGCTCACGACCTTCCAACAGGAGGCGTCAGTCCCCACCACTCCGGGCACGCCGTCGGCGACGTGGGCCTCTTTCAGTAATGGCGTCCCGCCCAACCTGGACAGCTTGGTCGGGGAGAACGGTGCCGACGCAGCCTCCCAGGAACCGCTCCAGACTCAGGGTGGCATCTCGTATGTCGAGACCGCCTACGCCAAGAACGTCGGCTTGCCCGTGGCGTCGGTGGTCAATGCCGCCGGCGTGGCGCAGCAACCTACGTCGAACAATGTGGCGGAGGCGCTGACGGCGGCGATCCTGTATTCGGACCTGACGCAGAACCTGGGCGGGGTGTACACGAACCCCAACCCGGACACCTACCCGATCTCCGCCTACAGCTACTTCATTGCCCAATGCGTGCCGGCGCAGGCGGCCCAACAGAACTTCCAGTGCGACAGCGGGGGCAACCTGACGTTCGGCGCGGCCCAAGGTGCGGAACTGGCCCAGTTCATCACGTACGTCGCGTGCGAAGGCCAGGCCAGCATGGCCAAGTTGGGGTATTCGCCCATACCTGCCAACCTGGTCGAAGACGACTTCCAGGCGGCCGGGCGATTGCCCGGGGGCACGACGCCGCCGCCGCCGACGCCCCAGAACTGCCAGAACCCGTACATCACCGGTGCGCTCCAGTCCGTCGGTGGTCCCACGGTTCTCGCGACGACCAATCCCGGGGGCTCGGACCTGAGCGGTGCCGGGGCCGCCGCCGCCGCGACCGGACAGGCCCACGCCGCGGCCGCGGCAGCGGCTTCGACTGGCGGAGCGACCAATACCGCCACCACGAGCGCCGTCGCCGCGGCGGCACAGGCGGCCAAGCTGAAGAAGGCTCTCGATCCCCTCACCAACCCCGAGGCCGTCTACCCGCGCCAGACGGCGCTGACAGGGGCGGCGACCCGGGCGCTCTCGGGGTGGTCACCGGCGCAGATCGCGCTGTGGTCCACCGTCTTCATACTCGTCATCGCCGGAGTCCCGCTCGCCCTGTGGTTGCTCCAACGGCGCCGACGACCCGATCTTTCCGACCCCGGGGGCGGCGTGGCACCCGGCGCGGGGGGCGGTCCGCCGTGAGCCTGACCAGAACCCGCCGGAGCTTCCGCCTGGCCGCGGCGCTCGCCGTCGCCTGTCTCAGCCTCTTGGTGTTCGCATCGGCGCACGGCGATGCCGCCACGGCGTCGGTCTCTCCTTCGGACGTGTCCTCGGGGTGCGCGCCCGAGACGGCGACGTGCAGCCAGCAGGCCATGCCGGGCGGGGCCTCGGTGACCGCCGGACCGGTCACGAACGTCGGCCTGAACCAGGCCGTGTACCTCGATGTCACCGGCGTCCCGGCCGGTGACGATTTGGAGGTCGCGTACTGCTCGCTCGCGGGGACCGGCACAGAGGTCCTTGCTCAACCGCAATGCGCGGCAGAGGTCCCCGGGCAAGATGGCGGCACCGCCACACCAGAACCCGAGCAGTACGAGTACGGGACCGTCACGTCGAACCAGACCATCCTCGCCATCTCGACCGAGTACGACCCGGACATCCCCGGCGCCAACCCGATCGTGTCGCAGACGGGCTGCCAGGTCGTCGGGTCCGGCTCGCCGGGCTGCGAGGGGTACACGTCCGGTTCGACGGGCACCTTCTTCTGCGACAACGCGTCCAATCCGTGCGGCGTCGAGGTCATGGACATCCCACAGGATGAGGTCCAAGACGTCGACCAGGACGGCGAGCCCCCGTCACCGGACTACTCCGCCGTGGGGAACACAGCGATCTTCCCGCTTACGTTCAGTCAGGGTGGAGATGGCTGCGGCACGGCGCCCGTCCTGCAGGTTGACGCGTCCTACAGCGCGGCGCAGTTCATACCTGCGGCCGGCGAGGCCACCTGCACCGGACCAGACGGCGTCGCGGCGCTGCCGACAGAGCTGCCGTCGGTCGACGACCCTGGCTGCGCCAGCGGCACGGGCACGCACTGCCCGATCTACGACGTCATCGACGGCAATGCTCCGGTCAGCTTTACGGACGACCCGGAGGACCCGGCAACCGTGGCCGAGTTGCAAGCGGCGGGTGGGAAGTTCGCCTACATCCCAATCGCCGCCTCAGCGACAGAGATCGCCTTCAATGGCGCCGCCGGGTCTTCGTTCGGAGGCAGTACCGCGGTCTATCCACTCGACTCCTACGAGCTGACGCCCGCCATGGCGGCCGGCGTCATGACGCAACTGTGGACCTCCACGGTTGCGTCGCCCGGCGAACCCGACGACGACCTCTGCGGGCAGCTGTCCGGGTCGGCGAAGTGCTCAGAGACGCAACAGAGCTTCCCCAAGGAACTGCTGGTGAATTCGGCGGATGGGAAGACGGACAATCTCGACGTGAGCGGTGCGACGAAAACCAAGGACGTGACGGATCCCTTCGATACCTACGCCTACGGACCTCCCGACACCTTCTACGACGGACAAGCGGACAACATCGGGACCAGCGACTTGGCCTACTACGGCGACACGTCCTACGTGATGCTCAACCCGTGGCCGTTCACGGACCAAGGCCTTACGACCACCGAGGAACAGCTCGGCGCGATGTGGCCCTCCACGGGAAGTGGCGCCACCTACGCGACCACCGCCTGGATGTGCAACGCGCCCAACCTTCAGACGACGGTCAACTTGCCCTTCGGCGGCACGGCGTCCGTGCAGGACATGCTGAGTGGTCAACAGATCCTCGCGGACGCCGAACAGGGTCCCGTGGCGGGCGCCAAAAAGAATGGGAAAAACCCCGATGGATTGACACCCGGCGTGGTCGAGCAGCACATCATCTACCCGGCCAACAAGTGCCAGACGCTGTCGACACTGCCCGGTGATTTCGCCGGAAACACCTCCACCGTCAACGATGTATACGACCCCTCCAGCTCTCCGATCACGGCGGCGCACGTCGTGGACGCCGCCGTCCCGAAGTACGGCGGAACGGGCGGGTTCGCCTTCACCGCCATGGACAGCTCGGAGGCCGACTTCTTCGGCCTGCTGCCCGCCAGCCTGCAGAACGCCGCCGGCGCCTTCGTCGGTCCCAGCGCGCAGTCGATCGACGCTGCCTTGAACGACGCGATCAAGAATCCCGACGGCACGCTGTCACCCAATCTGGACGACACGGGTGATGCCGGCGCCTACCCATTGCCGATGGTGACCTATGCGCTGGTCTCGACGAGTGCCCAGGAGACGGCGGACGAGGCCACGCAGCTGAAGGATCTGCTCACGAACCTGGTCACCTACTCGTACAACGGTGGAACCTCCTCGGTGCCGCTGCCGTCCGGCTACGTCCCTCTTCCACAGAGCCTGTACAACCAGGCCCTGACCGACATCGCCAGCGACATCGTGTCACCGGGCGGCTCGACCCCGAGTGGGTCGAACGGCACGTCGGGCTCGGGTTCAGCCCCCGTCACGGGCGCGGGCGGCGCGCCTGGAGCAACCCTGGGCGCGTCCGTGGGCCCTGGCGGCACACGTGGGTTCTCATCCGGGTTCCGTGGGCACGGGTCAGCGACCGCCCCGCCATCGGAAGGATCTGGATCTGGCGGTTCGTCCCTCGGCAACGTTGTCGGACGCCTCATCACTGTGACGGTGGGCGACAGCCGCTTCTTCGTGCCGGCGCTGTTGCTCTTGGCCCTCCTCTGTCTGATTGCGGGGCCGTTGCTCTACATGTCGCCGACGCTACGAAGACCAGCGAAGGCGACAGGTGACGGAGGCGCCGAGGGAGGTGCCGATGGCACCGCGGGCGTCAGCGGCCCCGGTCCACCGGAGGGTGGCTGATGGACGGTCTCGCCCTCCACGAAGCTGAGGAGGCGTCGGCCGAGACCGCACATACGACGGAACTGGACAAGCGAGACGAGACGTTCGCCGGGCCACGCGTGTCTGACGTGTTGGGCCACGCCGTGCGGGTCCAGCCTCCGTCAAAGGCGAAGGTCCTGTTCGAGCGCATCGTCGGGACGATTCGCTCGTGGCTGGCGGTCTTGTTCCGTCCACGCGTCGCGGGCGTGCTCATCTTCGGGTTGGGCGTGCTCATCATGCTCCTGCTCGGCTACATCTACCTCTTCACGCCGCTCAGCGAGGGTCGCGCGCAGCACACCCTGCTCCAGGAGATCACCGCCAGCCCGGCCAAGACGTTCGACCTAGCGGAAGGGCAGACGCCGCCCGAGGGCACCCCGGTGGCCGTGCTGGAGATCCCCGCGTTGCACCAAACCGACGCCGTCGTGCAGGGTACCGACGCCCAGGACCTGCGTCTCGGGCCGGGCCACATGCCGACAACGGCGTTGCCGGGGCAACCGGGCAACGCCGTGATCGCGGGACGACGTGCCACCTTCGGCGCGCCATTCAGTGCCATCGGATCGCTCAAGAAGGGGCAGCTCATCATCGTCGTCGACGGGTACGGCACGTATCACTACAAAGTGAAGAGGGTCGTCTACGCGGAGGGAGGACGACACGACGTCGTGACCGAGACCGCGGCAAACCGCCTCACGCTGGTCACGGCGGCCTCCGGGTTCTTCCCGCGCGGCAGGCTCGCAGTCATCGCCCAGCTCGAGGGAAAGCCCCTAGCGGATACGACCCAACCACACTTCCACGTGGCCCCGGCCGAGCTCGGCCTGGCCGGCAATCCGGCATCGGGACTGCTCGCCATCTTCTGGTGCCTCGTTTTCTTCGCCCTCTTGAGCGCCGCGGCGTGGCTGGTGCGACGTTGGAAACAGCCGGTCGTGGTGTACGTTCTCGCCGTACCCGTACTGCTCCTGGTCGCGCTGTTCGCCTGTGAGAGCATCATCGGGTTTCTTCCCGCCACGGTTTGATTCGTGTGAGGTGTCGCAGGTGAACAGAAAGAGAAGTGAACGACGTGGCAGTGCGGTCGCTGCAGCGGCCCTGTTGCTGGCATTGGGTGTGGCGCTTGCGGCCTGTGGCGGAACGACGAACGCCGCGTCGGACCAGCAATCGACCACGTCGACGACGAAAGCGGTGATCGTTGGTGCGCAGCCCAAGGGCCTCTCCGCCGTCAACGCACCGATGCGGGTCACCTACGGGACCGGTGTCATCGGCGCCGCCGACCCGACCACCACGATCCCCAAAGAAGGGGGGTACCAGACCATTCAGCCGGGGCTCAACGCCGGGCAGGTCATCATCATTGAGGACGGGCGTGTCCTGCCCCAGGATCTCCAGGCGAGCATCAGCGCCCCGATCGTCTGGTACAACCTCTCCGGCAGCCCGCAGCGCATCGTCTTCGACGACTACAAGTTCTACCCGGTCGACTCGGGGACTATCCCTCCCGGCGCCACGTTCACCTGGACGCCTCCCGCCGGAGGCCCGGTGAGCTACACGCTCGAGCCGTCGGGTTTCATCGCCAAGGTGTTCATAAACCCGAACTCGGGCGGACCCGGCAGCTTCGGCAGTTCCGGCAGCACCGGCGGAACCTGACCCGGTTTACCAACCGTTCGCGCACCCGACGCGCAACGGCAACCGAAGGCCCCGATACCAGTCCCGCTTGGCGAGCGGCGGACCTTTGAGTCGGGCCTGCGTGGAGGGACGGCCCCCAGCTCACCGCATGTCACGTGAAGCTGATGTGAAACGTGGTGAAAACAGACACGAACATTTCTTCGTGGGTGTGCGCGGTGTTCACAGAACGTTTACCCCGGTTTCCTACAGTGCGCCGCGGCGAAGGGATCAATCACGGTACTGAGGTGCCCTTTGGCTGCCGAGTCGGCGAGTGCCGGCGTCGGAGAGACACACAAACCAACAAAGGAGACCCATCAACATGCTGAAAAAGCTGTTGGCACGCCACCGCGCGTTGCGGACGGGCGCGATACTCGTGGGAGCGTCGGCGCTGGCTATTGGCTTCGCCGCCCCCGCCTTTGCCGCCCAGAACCAGAATGTCAACAACGGGAACGCAGACAACTCACCCGCCCAGAACTACCTCATTGTTCAAGGTGGTTCGAACACCGCGTACCTCCTGATGCAGGCCGAGGCCGCCCTCTTCAACGAGAGCCCGGGCTGTGACATCGTCGGTCAGACCAGCACCAGTGGGACAGCTGGCGAGCAGCCGCTCGACTACGGCTGTGCGGGCCTCAACGGCGAAGCGGGCACGGCACAGCCTTCTGCGCAGTCGTCGAACTTCACCGTGACGAACGTCACCAGCGGCTCCAAGAAGATCACGCTCACGGCCGCCGCGGTAACTGACGGAGTCGAGGCCGGCGACCTGGTCTACGACAGCGCCGGCGACATCCCCACCGGTGACATCATCACCTCCTTCAATACGTCGAACGACAAGGTCAAGCTGCAGGAGAAGGCGACGGGGACTTCGGGGTCTGACACGGTCACGGTCGTCACCACCGCCCAAGACGGTGAGAACGGCTTCAGCACCTGGGGCCAGCAGAACCCGTTCAACGACGTCCTCGTGGAGGAGCCGTCCTACGGGTCGACCAACGGCATCTTGGAGCTCGAAGGCACGGGTGACTCGGGCACGGTCGGCCACTCGGCCACCACCTTGGACCCGTGCACAGGCGGTGCGTGCAACCCTAACGCGGTGAACGTGTCTCCGCTCGACGCGGCGCGCTCGTCCCGGGCGCCGAAGATCACCCAGAACCAAGCCAATGGCGGCGACTTCGAGGGTCTGAACTTCGTTGCCTACGCCGAGGACGCCGTGAGCTACCTCTACTGGAACTCGTACAACGGCACGTCGGCGAACAGCACCGACGCCTCCAAGTGCATCACCCAGATTGGCGCCGCGAACATCACGACCGCCGAGCTCAAGCTCGTGTGGAACGAGACGTACACCGGTGGCGTGCCCAGCGAGACGTGGGCCAGCGTTTTCGGCTGCACCACCGCTGGGAGCACAAACCACATCTACGCCTACTGGGCGCAGAACGGTTCGGGCACCGAGTCAACGTGGGCGACCGCCACGGGCGCGAGCTTCCCGGGCACCTCGTCCAACTGGCCGGGCAGGCAGATCGTCTTCGAGAACGAGACGTCCTCGATCCTGGGCAACGACTCGCACGCACCTGTGGGCGACGTGATGTTCTTCTTCTCAGACGGGCGCTACAACCAGCTCTGCCCGAACACTGCAGGATTGTCAACCGCCACCAGCTGCGCCGGTACGTCCGACAACACGCACGCGAACGCGGTCCAGCTGGGCCAGTCGCTGAACGGCATCGCACTCAACCAGACCGACATCAACAACCAGCTGCCTGGTCTGGAGGGGAGCGCCTTCCCGGGTGACCGCCTTCTCTACAACGTGTACTCGGACGGCTCGAACTCGGAGATCCCGGTGTCCAACCCGGCGACGCTGAACGCCATCAGCGAGGACGGCTTCATGTGTAAGCCCTCGACCGCGACGGACATCGACCCGAACACCGGGGTGACCTACCGCTCGGAGATCGACACGGCGATCACCAATGAGGGCTTCACCCCGCTGCCGAACCTCCAGGTCGAGGACGGCCAGGGTGACACGACCGGCCAGTACAACACGACGACGGCGGGCATCCCGAACCCGGCGTGGGCGGACGGGCTGCGAGGTTCCAACTACCAGTCCTCGGTAGAAGAGGCTGCGCCTTGGAGCTTCAACCCGGTGAACGTTGACACCGACAACTCGGCCGTCAGCGGCACCTACAGCAACGTCGAGGACGGCGGCGCCACCCTCGGCACCCAGACGGCCAGCCCCTCGGCGCCGATCGGGTACTGCATCACGGTGACGACTGACGGCGACTCGGCCGGCGACTGACACTTGCTGGACCGGTAGTACCAACGGAAGGCCGGTCGCCCGGGCTGCGGGTTCTCACCCGCAGCCCGGAGCCGGCCTTCCGAGCAGCACAGGGATTGAGCGCAACGACCCGGCTTGTTGGCCGGGTCGTTGCGCGTTATCCGCCAAGACGTCGTGGCCCGCCGGAACGTCGCCGGGAAGGAAAGGCGCGGCGGGCCGGCCCAGAGACCCGTCGCGTGACGGTTAGTCTTTTTGATCGTGGCCAAGCACACGCGGCGTCGCTGGCGCGGTTCGCCCGCGCAGTCGCCCGTCCCCCCGGTTGACCCATCTCGAGAAGACGCGTCCCGAGAAGACGCGTCCCCAGAAGACCTGTCTCGAGAAGACCTATCTCGAGAAGACGATGCGCTCGAGCCGCCCGGCACGTTCTTCGACGGAGGGGACTCCGAGGACGGATCGCTCGACACCGGACCGGTCGAGGGAGGATCGTCCGGCGGCGAGCCGGCCCCCGACGAGGACTGGTTCGGGTCGGATCAACCCGGTGAGGACAGCTACGCCGCCCGCATGGACGTTTCGCTGGCGTGCATGCTGATGCTCGGGGCCAGCCCCTATCAACGCATCGACGGGATGGGTCTGGCTCGTAAGGCGCTCGAGGAACCTTCCATCGGCGATAGTCGCCGGGACATCTCCGCGGAGGAGCGCTCGATCCTGGCCAATGCCCGTGCCTGGTGCCTGCTGGTGCACGGCGACCTGGGCCACCTCTCCCGGCTTGACGATCCCTTCGTGCTGGCCGACGCCGAGCGTTTCGTCGAGGTGGCCCGTCGCGTCTCTCCGGGCAACCCGTCCGTCGAGACCACGCTGGCCCTGCTGCGGCTCCGTCAGGGCCGTACGGCGGAAGCCACAGAGGTCATCGAGGGGGCCATGGAGAGCTTCGCGGCGGTGCCCGAGCATGAGCGCAGCGGGAGGACCCAGGGAGCGGCGATCCTGGGCGTGGTCACGCACGCACTGGTGACAGCGTCGTCGGGGGACCTGCACGCGGCGCGGGTCCTTGTCAGCGCCGCGCGGGCCGTGGTGGCGCCGATCGACCTCGACGAGGCCGCCTTCACAGCCTTGTTGGCCCAGGTCGAGGGGCTGATCACCCCTCGCTCCTGACTGCGAGGCGCCTTGCGGATCAGAGTGTTCATCTCGGTGTTACGTCGATGTTGCATCGGGTTCACCCGCTTCGCCTAGCCTCTGGGACCCGCGCACGCGGCCGAACAGCTCGTAGCGGCAGTGCCGCCGCCGGGAGCTGCGAGACCCGGACCGTCCGCCCGGATCGTCAGACCGGCGTGGCGGCGCCCGACGGAGGGCAGTCAGAGGATGTGGACACAGCGAGAGACCGGGCGGCGCTGGCCGTTCGCGAGGATGCGGGATCGTGCCAGCGCGCCCGACGCCGACACCGTTGGGCTCCTCGACTCCGTCTCGCGCACGGCGTCCTACACCGGCCCCGCTCCTCTGGAGGCGCCGCCCAGCACGGCCTGGGAGCTTCTCGCCAACGTCACGGCGCAGGCCCCCGCCGACCCTGCCGCCGCCTCCACCGGCGAGCCCCGGGTCCGCACCGGCGAGGATCGCGTCGTCGCAGGTCATGATCGCGTCTCGACCTGGGAGGATCCCCCCCGGATATGGGAACGCGTCCCGCTGCGCAAGCTGGCCATCGGGGGGGCCAGCTTCGTCCTCTTGATCGGAGCCTTGGCCGCGGGGCTCACCATGGCGACCAGTGCAGGCCCGCCGGCCCACGTGCGCGTGGCGGACAGCCCCGCGTCGGACCGGCTGGACGCAAGGCAGGGGGTGCTCCACCTGGCGCGGGCGACATCGACGCCCGACCCGACACCGCCTCAGGTCGCGGAGTCAGCGCCGACGTCGGCGCACGAAGTGTTCGGCTACGCGCCGTACTGGTCGCTCCCCGAGGCATCAGCAATCCCGGTGGCCGACTTCTCCACCATCGCCTACTTCGGCGTCGACGTGAACCCCAACGGCACCATTCAGAGATCCGGCCCGGGCTGGGACGGTTACGAGAGCCAGGACTTCACCGACCTCGTGAACGAGGCACACCAAGCGGGTGACCGGGTCGTGTTGACTGCGACCGATTTCTCGAGCTCGTCGCTCGACAGGCTCACCCACGATCCGAGCGCAGGCGTGACGCTGGGGCTGCAGCTGAGGGATCTGGTGAAGGAGAAGAACCTCGACGGGGTGAACCTCGACTTCGAAGGAACCGGGAACGGGGACCAGGCCGGTCTGGACCACTTGGTGTCGCAGGTCGACTTCATCTTGCACACGACCGATCCGCACTACCAGCTCACCATGGCCACCTACGCGTCCTCAGCGGGTGATCCCTCCGGTTTCTACGACATCGCGGGCCTCAGCAAATGGGTCAATGCCTTCTTCGTCATGGCGTACGACGTCAACCAGGGGCTGTCCCAGGGGAACGGCAACGCCGGCGGCGCCGACGCGAGCTACATCTCGCAGTACACCTCCGCCGTCGGCGCCTCGAAGGTCATCTTGGGCTTGCCACTCTTCGGGTACGACGAACCGACGAGCGGTCCCGACCTGGGCGACGCCGCCACCGGTCCGTCGCAGACGGTCACCTATGCACAGGCCATGGCGTCGGGCCCTACCTATTGGGACGCAGCGACGCAGACCGCGTGGACGTCGTACCAGATTGGCGGGCAGTGGCACCAGGTCTTCTTCGACAACGTCAACACGATCGCGGACAAGGTCCAACTGGCGGGGGACTCTGATCTGCTCGGAGTCGGCGCGTGGGCCCTCGGGATGGAAGGCGACGACGATTCCGTGCTGTCCACCCTCAGTGGCGGGACGACGCCGCTGAGGGTGCCACCGGCAGGCCCGGCCTCGGGGTCAGTCGGCACCCAGGGCCCGGGCTTCCAGGAGTCGGGCAATTCGGGGGCCCCGCCGTCGTCCACCACGCCGTCCGCGCACCAGCACCGGGCCAACGGGGCGAGCACGACGACCACCACGACGGTCGCTCCGAAGGGATCGACGACCACCACCGTGCGAGCGAGGACGACCACGACCACCGGTCCGCAGCAGTCCACGACGACGACGTCCGGCGTGACGGGAGGAACGGGCACCAGCAGTGCCACCTCCACCACGACGACCGGCCCGCTCCCCTGAGCCCGCAGTGCGGATGAGCAGGCGAGCACTGGGCCGGCTCGGCGCGTGCGGCCTGACTGCGCTCGCGGTGACGGCCGCGGCCTGTGGCAACAGCGGGCCGTCGGAGGGAGCGCTGGAAGGCAAGTCGGCGACCTCGATCGCCGGACAGTCGATCACGGCCTTTCACCGGCAGCAGTCCGTCAGTTTTGTGACCAAGACGCTCCTCGGAAAGACCACCACGATTGAGGCCGGCGCCACCACTCGTGAGGGTCCCGCCGCCGAGACCGTCACGACCGACGGGCAGCCGGTGATCGACGCCGTGTTGGTGAACCAGGTCGCGTACCTGCGGGCGACGTCGGCGGTGCTCGAGAACTCCTTGAAGCTCTCCGCCAGCGAGGCAACCGCCTACGAGGGGAAATGGATCTCGCTCACCGTGGCCGACCCCGAGTACGAAACGGTCGTGAACTCGCTCCGACCGACCCAGGCCATCGAGCAGTTCGTCCCCGAAGAGCCGAACCTGCGCGTGGCCGGTGTCACATCGATTGGCGGGCGTTCCGCCGTCGCCGTGACCGGCAGCCCGGGGGCCCAGGTCGCAGCCGGCGACACGGCACTCACGACGCTGTTCGTCTCGACCACCGCGCCCTACCTGCCCATCAGCTCGACGATCGTGGTGAAGGGCGCATCGGGGACGACCGCGGAGCGGCTGGCCTCGGTGTACGGCAAGTACAACGAGCGGGTCGATCCGATCGCCCCCACCGGGGCCACCCCCATCTCGTCGATCAGCAGCTGACCGCGCAGACTGGTGTCGAGGTGAGGTGCGGGGACCCAGACGACGAGCGGGCGGCCAGGCTGTAAGTCAGGCCGCCGGGCGTTCGCTGCGGGCGGCCTCGCTGACGTCACACATGGCGAGCGAGGCCATGCCGTCGCTGGCGCGCAGCCGGTCGAACTCGTCGAGGAGCCGATGCAGCCGCTCGAGGTTCTCGGCTGGGTACGCGGCGAAGTTGTGCGGGTGCCACCACAGGTGCACGACGCGGCCCCGGCGTGCCGCGTCACGCAGTGCCTTGACGATCCGGCCGTCTTGGAGTGGCAGCAGCACCTTGGTGGAGGGAACCCACGGGCGCAGGAACGCGCTGGCCGGCACGTTGCACAAGCCCGAGGGCTCCAGCAGCTCATCCCAGGCGAAGGTGGGTAAGGCCGGACCCGCCCACGTCGAGGCCAGTCGGGCGGCGCGCACCGCCAGCCCCGAGTCGTCTCCGGGCCGCGACCGGTGAGCCCAGCCGGGTTGGGGCCCGCGGTAGCACTCGAAGCCCGTCTGGACGAGCACGGACGCGAGTGCGGGGTCCCACTGGTTCCGCGGGAGCACGAGGGACCGCAGCCGCAGGCCCCGTGTGGCAGCAGCCGCCTGCGCCGCCTCTAGGTCGGCCCGGAAGTCGTCTGCGCCGGGGCCCGGCTCGAGGCAGTAATAGTGCGAGTAGGTGTGCGACGCCAGCTCCTGCCCCCGGATCTTGGTGAGCTGGTCCACCAGCGAGCCGGCGAGATGGAGCGGGTCTTCGTCCTCGGTGGGCCCGATCGGCTCGAGGTAGGGATCGAGGCGCGCCTCGCGGTAGGCCGGGCGGGTGGCGGGGCTCAACGCCTTCGCCTCGGCGGCGGTGGAGGCGAACAACAGCCCCACCGTGGCCCACGTGGCGTGTATATCCCTGCTGGCGAACAATTCGGCCACTGTCGTGACCGTCGGTCGGCTGGCGACCAGCGACTCGGTGACGGCGGGATCGACCGCCGTGTGGTCGCGCATGCCCCAATGCAGCTCGAAGTCGAGCGAGATCACCAATGCTCCGGGCCCGCGGACATCCGGCACGGATGGAGAGGCTAGCAATGACGCCTGGCGCCTCGTCAGCGCACCCCGTCGCGCCGTCGCGCCGCCAGGTAGTCCCACGCCGTCGGGTGCCAGCGCAGCTGCGAGTGCTCCGCGCCCGGCAGCGGCGGCACGGTCACAGGGGCGGTCCCGGCGAGGACCGCGTCGACCTGGTCGAGTAGCAGCGGCATCACGCACGCGAGGTGCAAGAAGGGATAGGTGGCGAAGGAATCGGCGTCGCCGGGCGTGAACGTCGCCTGGGCCAGGATGCCGCCGGTGTCGATGCCCGGGTCGACCAGGTGCACCGTCGAGCCGGCGAGCTCCCGGCATCCCTCGCGCAGCGCCCAGTAGCCGCCGTGCACCCCGCGATAGCGGGGCGTGACACCCGCGTGGATATTGAGCACCGGCACGCTGATCGCATCGAGGACGGAGCGGGAAATGATGCGGGTGCCGTGGACCACAACCAGCGTGGGCGCGGCCTGTTGGAGGAGGGCGATGGTGCGCTCGTCGTTCACCGAGCTGACGAGGGTTGCGTCCGACAGGGGGGAGAGATCGAGGCCGTAGTCCTGGGCGATCTGTCGGGCGCGCCCGCGTCCGCGCCGGCGCAACAACGGCATGACGAGCCCGACGAACGCGATCTGCCCGGCGACCGTCGACCAGCCGAGCCTGTTGGCTCGCCGCCGGGCGAGGGCGAGCCGCGAGGGCGACTCCTCGAGGACAGCGGTCACCGTGGCGCGCGCGCCGAGGTGGGTCGAGAGGGCGCGCGCCACCGAGGCCGTGGCGGCACTGCGGTCACCAAGAAGGACCACGCGCGGCGGCTCAGCGGGCACGGTGAATGCGCACGTCGTGGGCGCCGCTCTGACTAGCGGTGTCGCTGGGAGACGTCCATGGCGGCACGAGGCTACCGCCACCGTGTGGCCTGATCTCCGGCCCCGTCAGGGTGCCCGGCGTCGAGACCACCGTGGATGGCGACATGTGCGCGGGAGCGGCAAAAGAAGCGAGCGCGCGGTACGGTACGGTGCGATGGAAGCGAAAGACCTCGAGGGCTGGTGCACCGACCCGTTCGGCCGGCACGAGGCGCGCTGGCTCTCGGAGGGGACGCCCACCAAGCTCGTGCGCGACGGGGAGGTCGAGTCCTACGACGACCCTCCCGACGAAGAGCCCTCGCACCAGCCGGAGCTGATCGAGCCCGACGTCCCGGCCATCGGCGGAGCGGACCTCTGGCGCGCAGGGGACCCGGGCAGTGCACCGGTGAACATCGAGAGCCTCGATCGGCAGATGGGCGACGCCGCGCTCGAAGGCGGTGCGCACCCTGAGGCGGATCTCGGGGTTCCCCCGCCGCCGCCCGATTGAGTTCAAACCGGGCTCAGAGAGTTCCGGCCGGGCTCCAGCGATCGAGCCAGGCCTGGAGCATGAGGACGTCCCAGAGCTCGTAGCTCAGGTCCCTCCTGCGTTGGGTGTGCAGCTTCCAAGCCCGGCGCACGGGGGCGGGATCGAGCAAGCCGTGGCGAGTCAGCGCCGCGGGGGAGAGAAGGTCCTCGGCCCAGGGCCGCAGTGGGCCACGCAGCCAGTCCGCCAGGGGCACCCCGAAGCCCATCTTCGGGCGGTCGACCAACGCAGGCGGGACGTGGCGGTACAGGATCTGTCGCAGCACCCACTTGGACGTCCCGTCGCGCACCTTCGAGGACGTAGGGAGCCGCCACGCCGCCTCGAGGACACCGCGGTCGAGGAACGGTGCCCGCGTCTCGAGGGAGACGGCCATCGACGCACGGTCCACCTTGGTCAGCACGTCGTCGGGCAGGTACGACACGAGGTCTGCCTTCAAGAGTTGTGCGGTGACGTCGCCCTCGCCGTCCCAGGCCGGCAGCCGCGCGTCATCCGGCGTGCCCGCGCCAGGTCGAGCACGTACCCCGGGTACCAGCTCGGCAGGACGTTCCCAGTGTGCGGTCAGTGACCGGTAGGCCTCTTGGACTGTCGAGGCCTGGAGCACCCGACCCAGCTTGGCCACCTTGGTCGAGGGCAGGCGGACCTGCCAGCGTTCCGGCAGGAACCCGGCCGCGGTGTCCACCACTCCGGGCGGCACGAGGCATGCGGCGCCGCCGATGGTGCGGCGAAGGCCCGGAGGCAGCGGGGTCGCCCACCGCCAGACGCGATCCAGCCAGGCGTGCCGGTTGTAGCCCGCGAAAAGCTCGTCGCCGCCGTCACCGGACAGGGCGACCGTCACCGAGCGCCGAGCGACCGCGGCGACGAGATGGGTCGGGAGCTGCGAGCTGTCGGCGAACGGCTCGTCCCAGACCTCCGCCAGCCGGGGGACGAGTTCGAGCACCTCGCGTGAGGGCAACTCGACGGTGGCGTGGTCGGTGCCCAGGTGTCTGGCGACCTCGGCCGCTGCGACCGACTCGTCGAAGGACTGCTCGGCGAAGGCGACGGTGAAGGTGCGCACGGGGCGGGTCGAGTGCCGCTGCATGAGCGCGACGATCAGGCTCGAGTCGATACCGCCCGACAAAAGCGCACCGACGGGAACGTCAGCGACCATGCGCGCCGCCACAGCTCCGGAGAGCGCGGCTTCGACGGTCTCTTCCGCTTCCCTGTCGTCCTCGAGCAGCGTCAGGCGTCCGGCGTCTGCGATCGCGGCCTCGGCCGACCAGTAGGGGCGCTGCTCGGGCAGTGTCCCGGGCGCGGTGGCACCCGTGAGTGTCACGAGCGAGCCCGGTCGCAGCTTGGCGAATCCGTCGTAGATGCACTGCGGCGCCGGCACGCAACTGAATTGAAGGAAGCTGGCCACCGCGGCGGTATCGATGGAAGGCCCGAAGCCGGCCAGCGTGTGGAAGGCCTTGAGCTCCGACGCGAAGACGAAACGCGGGCCCACCCAGCCGTAGAACAGCGGCTTCTCGCCGAAACGATCACGCACCAGGTGCAGCGCGCGCGTGCGACCGTCCCAGGCGGCGAAGGCGAACATGCCTTCGACGCGGCGCAGCGTCTCGTCCAGGCCCCACGTGGCGAGGGCGAGGGCGAGGGCCTCGGTGTCCGATGTTCCCCGTGTGGCGGCGCCGGCGGCCGCGAGCGCCGCGCGCAGCTCCGCCGTGTTGTAGAGCTCACCGTTGTAATTGAGGACCCAGGGGCCGGCGCGCATGGGCTGGCGTCCCTGTGCGCCCCTTCCGACGACCTCCAGGCGGCGATGGGCCAGGGCGACACCGGCGGGGGTGTCCTCCCACACCCCGGAGTCGTCGGGACCCCTGTGCTCGAGCGCGCTCGCCATGCCCGTCGCGAGGCGGCTGAGCTCGCCCTCGGGCGCTCCTGCGCGGTCCACGAGGCCGGCGATGCCGCACATCAGCGTGGTGAGGCAGACGCGGCGACCACCCTGTCGCGCCGGGGGGGGACCGGAGTCGCCGTCCGGGTGGGGACGCAGGGCGCACCGTGGTCGGACCCCATGACGCCCGGCATTCTGCTCTTCCGGCTGCGCTTGTGGCCAGTCGGCGCCGAATTCATCTACGTTTCATCAAAATGTCGCCAAGATGTTGCGCCGCGTTCACCGACGCCCGGGGAGGCTGTGAGGATGTCGGTCGGGGCTGAAGTGACCAACCCTGGGCGGAGGCGGAAGACTTGGGTATGAGCTTGAAGGATCTCGCGCGCTCGACCTTCTTGACGCTCCCGGCGCCCGTGCGGCGAGCGGTCCTGCACGCGCGTGGGCGCTTCGCGCCGTGGGAGGAAGGCTTCGACTTCACACCGCCTCAGCCGCGTCCTGGTGAGGTCACGGGTCCTCCCGACTTCGTAGGCATCGGCGCCCAGAAGGCCGGAACCACTTGGTGGTTTTCTCTGATCGCATCGCACCCCGGCGTGGCGCAGCGCGACGACATCCACAAGGAGCGGCACTTCTTCGATCGCTTCGCCGCACGCTCGTTTGGCTCCGAGCAGTGCACGCAGTACCACGGGTGGTTCCCACGCCCGGCGGGGATGGTCACCGGGGAGTGGACCCCGGATTACATGCACCTGGGCTGGGTCCCATCGCTGCTGGCGGCCGCAGCCCCACGAGCTCGGGTGCTCGTGCTGCTGCGCGATCCCGTCGAACGCTTCCAGTCCGGGCTGGCGCACCACCGCGGCCATCGGGGCGCGCTGACGGCCGAGGCGTACAGCGACGCTCTCGTGCGCGGGTTCTACGGCCAGGCGCTGGCGGAGTGGACACGTCATTTCCCGCGTGAGCAGATGCTGGTGTTGCAATACGAGCGCTGCGTGCAGGATCCCGTCGGGGAGATCCAGAGGACCTACCGCTTCTTGAACCTGCCGCCCTTTACCCCCGACGAGGTGACGGAGAGCGTGAACCGGAGGAGGGCGCAGCTCACGCTGCCTGACGACGCGCGCCGTCGCCTGCGTGGGCTGTACGCGCCGGACGTGCTGGCCTTGGCGGCGGCTACGCCGGAGATCGATCCCGAGCTGTGGCCCAACTTCGCGAGGCTGGTGACATCGTGCAGTCGGTAGGGACGAATCTCCCCGTCGCCTTGGTCGTTGCCGCCATCCTCGCTTGGCTCGGTGTGCTCATTGCGAAGAAGGTGGCACGTACGGATGCATACCCCGCACTCGCCAAAGTGATGATCGCCAGCGTGCTCCTCCACCTTCTCTTCGCCCCGCTTCAGATCTTCGTCGTCGACCACTTCTACGCTGGCGTCGCGGACTGGTTGAAGTACGACCATCTGGCCGCGGTGCTGGCCAACACCTGGCGCAGCGGTCATTTCAATCTCGCAGGCGTTCCCGCCAGCATCGGCAACGGAACGATCGGGATCGCGGGTGCCGTTGTCATGACACTCGTCGGTCCCAATCAGCTGGCCGCCTTTTTCGTATGCTCGTGGCTGGCCTACGTGGGCTGTGTGTTCTTCTACCTCGCGTTCAGAGTGACCTTTCCCCGCGCCGACCGCCGCCGGTACGCGATCCTCGTCTTCTTGTTCCCCTCCCTGCTGTTCTGGACCGCAGACGTGAGCAAGGAGGCCTTCATGCTGGTTGGCCTCGGTCTCGCGGCCTATGGCATCGCGCTCGTGATGGTGGGCAAGCGTGGCGGCTACCTCCCGATACTGGTGGGCGGAGCGCTCGCCTTGTTCATCCGGCCCAACGAGGTCGTGATCCTCGTCGTCGGCTTCGCCTTGGCCATGCTCGTGCGCGCCATCGGAGGCAACGCATCCGGATCGCGGCGACGAAATGCCTTCAATATGGCGGGGGCATTTGTGTTCGTCGCGGGGATCGTTGTCGTCACAACGATCGTGGCCGCCCACTTCCTGCACGGAATCACCAGCGCAGGGGTCGGAAACGCGCTTACCAAGGTGTCGGCGGGCAACAAAGGAACTGGAGCGGGGTTCGGGAGTAGTTCGGTCCCTTATTCATCCAACCCGCTGTGGTATCCACGCGACGCCTATACGGTCCTTTTCGATCCGCTTCCCTTCACCGCGCACAGCATCACCGAGCTGTTCGCCGCAGGCGAGAACACCTTGATCCTGTTGGTGGTTCTGGCTTCGTTCCCCCGCTTGCGGTACCTGCCGCGCCTCTGCCTGCAGCGCCCCTACGTGTTCACAGCGCTCTTCTACAGCATCATCTTCATCTTCGCCTTCGCTGCGCTCGGGAACCTCGGCCTCATCACCAGGGAGCGCACCTTGCTCCTCCCGTTCCTCTTCATCGTGCTCGCCTTCCCGATTGCGCGGCCGGGCGAGGACCCGTACCCGTGGCAGCGCCGAAGGCGGCGGGTGGGCGCGGGATCGGTACCCTCCGGGACGCGTGGGCCGGTCGATGCCGAGGAGGCCGTCGAGGCGACAACGCTCGTCGCGTCGACGGTCGCGGAGTGGGCGGCGGAGGAGCGGTCCTACACCGACCAGTCGGGGTGGTCGGCGGCCGACTGGCACGCGTCGAGCTGAGTCGGTGACACGGGGCTCCGAGTGTCAGCGCGGCCTCAGCCCGGCTGATCGACCCGCTGGAGGACCACGTCGGCGTCGGGTGGCACTGACGCCACTGAGAAGTTGGCGGTAGGTGTCGAGCGTCCGGGCGATGACCCGGCGCTCGTCGAACTCCTGCTCGGCGCGGACACGAGCAGCCAGTCCCATAGCCTGCCGCCGAATCGGATCGGCAGCGAGGGTGCCGATGGCGTCGGCCAGTGCGACCGAGTCGCGGACGCGCACCAGCAACCCAGTGTGCTCGTGGTCGACGACCTGCCGACACCCCCGGATGTCCGACGCGACGACTGGCAGTCCACACGCCGCCGCCTCCATAGCGGCACGCGGAAAGCCCTCTCGGTGGGACGCGAGGACGAAGAGGTCGAATCCCGGGTACAGGGCTTCGACGTCGCGGCGTTCGCCCAGGAAGACCACGCCCGCTTCCGTCCGGGCCAGGTCGAGGTCGGCCTGTGTCAGGCTGGCGGCCTTCGCGAGGTCGGTCCCCCCGACGACGACCACGACGACCTCGGGCCGGGTGTGACGCAGTCGCCGCGCCGCCTCGAAGAGTTCGGCGAACCCCTTCTCCCAGACCAGGCGGCCCACGACGCCGGCGACCACCTGGTCGTCCCGCACACCGAGGGTCTGCCGCACGGTTGAGGCCTCAGCGGGTCGAGGTTGGAAACGCACGAGGTCGACGCCGTTGCCGAGCACATGCAGCTTGCGGGCGGGCACGTGCAGGCGTTCCAAGACGGCGACATCCTCGACGTTCTGCACGAGCTCGGCCTGGGAGCACACCGACACCGCTCGTTCGAGGCCGTAGACCACGGCGCGGCGCAGGAGCGGGTCGTCCGGGCTGGCGTAGAGGCCGTGCACCGTATTGACCACCACCGGCACCCCAGCGAGCCGCGCTGCCATCCGTCCGTAGATGCCCGGCTTCGGATTGTGGGTGTGGACGATATCGGGACGCAGCCGCCGGAACAGGCGAACCAGCTCGCCGAGAGCGAGGACGTCATCGGTGACCGAGACTGACCGGGTGGCGTGCGCGACCGCCTCGTGGCGTATCCCCCACGCCGTGAGGTCCTCGACCCATGGGCCGGCGGCCGAAGCGCCGATGACGTCCATACCTGCCTTGGCAAATGCACGGAGTTGCGGACCGAGCAGGAGCGCCAAGCTCATGTCGGCCGTGGTCAGGTGGACCACGCGCCTCCCGGCGACGAGATCGTCGGTCACTGCGTCAACGGGGCTGGTTGCGGCTGCAGCTGGTCGTAGATGGACTCGACCTCACGCACGCACCGCTCGATATCGAACCGATCGGCCAACCTCAGCGCAGCGGCCGCCAATCGCCTCCGCAACGCGGCATCGCGCGCCATCTCGGTTATTGCCTCGGCGAGCGCCCCCGGCTCCTCCGGCGGCACGAGGAGGGCATCGCTCCCGTTCGTGAGGAGGTTCGGGATCTCGCTGACCGCCGTCGCGACGACCGGGAGTCCGCTGCAGACTGCCTCCATCAAGGCAAGCGGCAGCCCCTCATAACGTGACGGCAGCACGAACATGTCCGCGGCCGCGAGCAAGCGTGGCACGTCGTCCCTTTCACCGAGGAACACGAAATGATCATGGAGCGAGAGCTCGACATGCCGGCGTTCGAGGTCCGGGCGCAGCGGGCCGTCGCCGACGGCCGCGAAGCGCACTGGGACACAGCGGTCCGTCACCTGCTTTGCGGCTGAAAGCAGGACGTCGTAGCCCTTCTGCCACCGGAAGTTCGCCACCGTCAGGGCCAGGAGCTCACCGTCGGACAGATTGAGCTCGTCGCGCACGGATTTGCGCAGTTCGCTCCGCCGCAGGGCGGCGTCGCGGATCGGCTCGAGCTCGATCCCGTGTACGAGGACCTGTGCCCGCCGCCGCAGGGCAGGCGGAAGCGACTGCCGGCACGCCTCTGACACGACGAGGAAACGGTCGTCGAGCCGAATAGTGGGCCTGTTCAGAACCTTCACGGGCAACGCCATCGTGTCCCACATGCAGTGCTCGGTGTACACGAGAGCTGGGCGTGGTGGCGGAAGGGTGGCGGCGACCAGGCGGCCGAACGTTGCCGCGTAGGGGAGGTGCGAGTGCACGATGTCAAAATCCCCCTCGACGAGCAGGCCTCGCAGGCGCGGTATCCAGCGCAAGTCTTGATTGCCGCGGGACCCCAACGAGTGTACGGCGACGCCGGCCTCTCGCAGCTGGGGTACGAGCGTGTCACGATCCTCCAAGATGTAGGCGACCTCGTAGTCGAACCGCTCACGATCGCGCCGGCGCATCATGGAAACCACGAGTTGCTCCGCTCCTCCGTGTCCCATGCACTTGATCAGGACCAGGATCCTGCGTCGTCGAGGCGACGCCGCCCCCCCGTGAGTGTTCGATTGGTCCATCGGCCCTCCGCTGCGCCGCTGTGGACCCTACGCCATGTCGTGGGACCGGATTCCATCCGAGGTGAACATTGGCTGACCCCGACGTAAAATAAACGTGTCCGTGCTCGACGTCCTGGGCGGACCCGCTCGCAGCAGGCCCGAGGGCGGAGTAGTTTGCGGTGGTCGAAGGGCGGCGGAGCGGGCCCAGCGGCGGGGGGATCGGTAGGGGACGCAGCGCGCGCGGAGCACACACGGCAACGTGGTGCACGCCGGGAGATGAGGACAATGGCTGAGACAGCCGAAGAGGTCGGCGGGCGCTCCGCGTTGCACGTCTCCGACGTGGACCAGACACCCGGCAAACCCGACGCGGCGCCCCAGCGCCGTCACTCTCGGCGTCACTCCTGGCAGCTAGGCAGGTCCCTGCGGGAGCTCCGGGCCCGGCGGAAGACCCAAAGACTAGAAAATCGCTCGGCGCTCCTTCGCACGCGAGCGTACGTTGCCGCCGAACCGGGACGAGCGAAGAGACCTTCCTCCGGGAGCCCGCCGTCCAGCACCGAGAACGCACCGACCGACTCCCTGTTCTCGGTGATGCGCATGCTCGGCCTGGGCTCTCTGCGCCTGAGGATCGTGGCCTTCACCTTCCTCTCCGTTGTCGGCGCTCTGAGCCAAGCGGTCCTCTTGTTGGTCATCTCAGAGGTGGTGGTAGCCGGGGTCGAGGGCAGGCACTCGATCCATTCTCCCCTCGGTCCCTCTTTCACCTCGTCGAGCGCGGTTGTCGTCGCATTGGTGGCATTGGTGCTCTTCTCCTCCGCCAGCTTCGCCACCATCTTCGTCAGCACGTCCGTCTCAACGCAGGCCCTGACCCAGACCCGTGAACTCGTCGTCACCGGGTTCTTCCGGTCCAACTGGGCCCTCCAATCCACCGAGCGGCTCGGGCATGTCCAACAGCTTCTCGGGATGAACTCCAACGCCACCGCCAATGTCGTCGGGAGCCTGTCGGGCGGCCTCCAAGCGGTCCTGATGGGTTGCGCGCTCTTGTCAGTGGCCATGGTGGTCGATCCCATTGCGGCGATCGGCGTCATCCTCATCAGCTTCGTGCTCTTGCAGATACTCAGGCCGCTCAACCTGCGCAGCAGGCGGGCAAACCGCGAGCTCTCAAGGGTCACGAGAGCCATGGCTACTCACGTAACCGAGTACACCCGTCTGAGCCGGGACTTCCGATTGTTCGGTGTGGAGACCCCCGTCGTGGACAGGCTCCGCATGTTGATTCGGGACACAGGTGTCGTGTACCGCAGGACCGCGCGGCTCGGCAGCGTCGCGCCCACCCTCTACCAGACCTTCTCACTCGGAGTCGTCATCGTCGGGATCGTCTTCCTGGCCCGCCAGGGGCACGCGGCGCTCGAGAAGGACGGAATCGTCCTTATTCTCGTGCTGCGATCGATCACCTACGGCTCGTCCGTCCAGGGCGCGATCCAGGGCCTCCGCGGCTCTCAGGGCATGCTGGAGGACCTCATGTTCGACCTCCATCGCTTCGCGGACGCTCAAGTCACTCCCGGAGTGCGCGTGCCCGACTCCTACGAGGTGGACTTCGATTCCGTGGAGTACTCCTACGACGGGGTGTCACTCGCCCTCGGCGGCATCACCATGTACATCCCGGAGGGGAAGATCATCGGCATGCTCGGTCCCTCGGGCAGCGGTAAGACGACCATCAGCCAGATCCTGCTGGGCCTGCGCGAGCCCACGAGCGGTCGGGCCACGATTGGTGGCGTGGACGCGGCGGCGCTTTCCAAGAACAGTGCGCACAACTTGGTGGCGCTCGTGCCCCAGGAACCCGTGCTCTTGCAGGGCTCGATCATGGACAACATCAAGTTCTTCCGGGACTTCGAGGAGCAAGAGGTCGTCGACGCCGCGAAGTCGGCGCACCTGGAGGAGGACGTCCTCCGGATGCCCGCCGGATACGAGACTTCCGTGGGTGAGGGTGGCGGCGCCCTGTCGGGCGGGCAGAAGCAGCGCCTCGCCATCGCACGCGCGCTGATCGGCTCCCCGAAGCTCATCGTCCTGGACGAGCCGACCAGTGCGGTGGACGGACGCACCGAGAAGCTCATCCGCAGGACCCTCTCAGAGCTCAGAGGGCACGTCACAGTCGTGATCATCTCGCATCGCATCGAGACGACGGCGCAGTGCGACCTGCTCCTGGTCCTGGCGAACGGGAAGATCGCGGATTTCGGCGAGCGGGATGCGGTCCTGGCCGGACCGGCCTACCAGAACATCGTGTTGAGCAGGCACTAGCTGGAACCCTCATGGAGGCCAATCGTCGGGGGTCCGCCGGAGCTCAGATCCTGTGCGCCGCCGCACCAGGGCCCCGACGCGTGACGGTGATCGCCGATTGGGACCAACGCCCCAGCGGCCCGTAGCATTTGCGCCGTGGCAGATCTCATCCGTATGGGCGACGACGGCACGTTGGTGGTCCCCGGCGAGCCCATCATCCCTTTCATCGAGGGCGACGGCACGGGGGTGGACATCTGGCCGGCCGCCAAGCTGGTGCTCGACGCGGCCGCCGCCAAGCATGGCCACAAGGTCGCCTGGGAGGAGGTGTTGGCCGGACAGAAGGCCTTTGACCAAACCGGCAGTTGGTTGCCCGAGGAGACGGTCGAGACTTTTCGGTCGCACCTGATCGGGATCAAGGGCCCGCTGACCACGCCGGTGGGCGGGGGCATCCGATCCCTCAACGTGGCGCTGCGCCAGATCCTCGACCTCTACGTGTGCCTGCGGCCGGTCCGCTGGTTTACCGGCGTGCCCTCACCCGTTGTCCACCCCGAGCTGGTCGACATGGTCATCTTCCGGGAGAACACCGAGGACGTCTACGCGGGCTACGAGGTCCAGTCGGGCACGCCCGAGGCGGAGAAGCTGGCCACCTATCTTCGCGAGGAGATGGGATGGCCCATCCGCGAGGCGTCGGGCATCGGGATCAAGCCGATCTCACCCATGGGATCCCGGCGTCTCATTCGCGCCGCCATCAATTACGCGCTCGAGCGCAAGCGTCGATCGGTGACGATGGTGCACAAGGGCAACATCCAGAAGTTCACCGAAGGTGCGTTCCGCGAGTGGGGATACGAGCTCGTACGCGAGGAGTTTGCCGACGTGGCGGTCGGCTGGGACGACTGTGACGGCGAGCCGGGCGACAAGTTGTTGGTCAAGGACACCATCGCGGACATCACGCTGCAGCAGGTGCTCACGCGGCCGACGGATTTCGACGTCATCGCCACCACGAACCTCAACGGCGACTACCTCTCCGACGCGCTGGCAGCCCAGGTCGGCGGCATCGGCATCGCGCCAGGGGCCAACATCAACTACGTGACGGGCCACGGCATCTTCGAGGCGACGCATGGAACGGCGCCCAAGTACGCCGGGCAGGACAAGGTGAACCCCGGCTCAGTGCTCCTTTCGGGCGTGCTCATGTTCGAGCACATCGGCTGGAACGACGCGGCCTCCGACATCGTGCACGCACTCGAGGCCACCATCGCCGACAAAGTGGTCACCTATGACTTCGCGCGGTTGATGGAGGGAGCGACCGAGGTCAAGACTTCGGAGTTCGCGTCCGCCATCGTCGACCGCCTTTGAGCCGTCGCTTCGGCAAACTCCTCCACTCCAGCTTCTTCGCCTCGTCTCGATCTCACGAAAGGATCCCTCGCTCATGGCATCGGCATCGAAGTCCCCGATCCACGTCACAGTCACCGGTGCCGCCGGGCAGATCGGCTACTCGATCCTCTTTCGAATCGCCTCGGGACAGCTCCTCGGCGAGGACCAGCCCATCGTGCTTCGCCTCCTCGAGATCGAGCCGGCCATGAAGATGCTCGAGGGCGTCTGCATGGAGATCGACGACGGCGCCTTTCCGCTGGTGCACGACATCGTGGCGACCTCTGACCTCAAGACAGCTTTCGACGGGACATCCTGGGCGCTGCTGGTCGGATCGGTGCCGCGCAAGGCCGGTATGGAGCGCGGCGACCTTCTGAACGTCAACGGTGGCATCTTCAAGCCTCAGGGCCGGGCCATCGCCGAGAACGCCGACCCTGACGTGCACATCCTGGTTGTGGGCAACCCCTGCAACACCAACTGCCTGATCGCACGGTCCAACGCGCCCGAGGTGCCCGCGGACCGCTGGTTCGCCATGACGCGCCTCGACGAGAACCGGGCCAAGGCCCAGCTGGCCCGCAAGGCCGGCGTCCTGGTTGGTGACGTCACCAACGTGGCCATCTGGGGCAATCACTCCGCGACTCAGTTCCCCGATTTCGCCAACGCCCAGATCGGGGGCAAGCGAGCAACCGACGTCATCACCGACACCGACTGGCTGCGGGGAGACTTCATCACCACGGTGCAAAAGCGCGGTGCCGCCATCATCGACGCGAGGGGATCGTCATCGGCCGCCTCGGCGGCCGCGGCGGCAATCGACACCGTGGTCAGCCTCCGCTCGGCCACACCGCTCGGCGACTGTTTCTCGGTGGCCGTCGCGAGTGAGGGCCAGTACGGCACCCCAGAGGGGCTGCAATTCGGCTTCCCCGTCGCCTCCGACGGGAAGGGCGGCTGGACCGTCGTCGATGGTTTCGCACGCGACGACTTCGCCACCGAGCGCATCGGCATCACGACCGACGAGTTGCTGGCCGAGCGCGACGAGGTGAAGGCGTTGGGCCTCATCGGCTGAGGGGAATACCGGCGGAGCGATCCCCTCAGCGCTACTACTCTGTAGACCCGTGAGCTCGGGGTCGGACGCGGCCGGAAGCCGCGATGCGGTCGTGATCGGGATGCATCGCAGCGGCACCTCGGCAACGGCCAACTGCTTGGCCGAGCTGGGCCTGTCTGCCCCCGTCCCGGGCGACCTCATCAATGGAGATCTCTACAACGAGCGCGGGTACTGGGAGAGCGACAAGCTCACCAAATTCGACGAAAGCGTGTTGCGGCACCTCGGAGGCACATGGTCGGCACCGCCGCGCTTCCCGAACGGTTGGGAGGCGTCAGATGACGACGAGATGCGGTCTCTCAGATCGCGGGCAGCCGAATTGGTGGGATCAATTGCGGCCGAGCCACCTCGTGTGATGAAGGATCCCCGCTTGTGTCTGACGCTCCCTCTGTGGCGTAGGGTCCTGCCCCGCGAACCAGTGGCGGTCCTGGTATTTCGTGACCCACTTGAAGTGGCTCTTTCGCTGCAGAAGCGAAACGAGTTCCCCTTGACCCTGAGTCTCGCTCTCTGGCACCGCTATGTCCGGCAATCCTTGGCTTCACTGGTCGGGCTGCCGGTCTTGGTGATCGAGTACGCGAGAGTTCTCGCTGAGCCCCGACTCTGGGTGGATGACCTCGTGAGATTCCTCAATGCCAACGGCATCGCTCCGGGGGCGGATCGTTCGGTTCGGGCCGCGCACGTCCTGCAGGGCGAATTACGACACAATCGCAAATCCAATTCGGACACCACGCTCGAGTCCGAGCAGCGACCTATGGTCGAGCTCCTCCGCAGTTGCCTCGGTGTGCACGAAAGTTGGTCGACACCCGAATTGCCGCCTGAGCCCCTGTGGGTGTCTGACGTTATCGGCCTTGCGTGGGCCGGCCAGGCTGTGACCGCGGCCATGCAGACAGCGCAACATGAGCTCAAGTGGCTCAAGCGTTCGCGGCTCTTTCGAGCGACGAACGCGCTTTGGCGGATCACGGGCACGGGCCCCGAGCTGAGCCCGGTTGAAGAAGGACCCGCCACCGACGGTTCAGCTGTGAATGGCATCGTCGCCTCTGCTCCGACCGAATCCGAGTAGGCCACCATCGCTCTGAGGTGGTTCAGGCGCTTCTCGCCGCTGGCACCGCCCGAACTCAGCGGTCGTGTTCACGGCGTAATGTCCCACCATGCTGCGGGTAGGTTTCGTCGGGACCGGTCTCATCGCCTGGGCACACGGACTGGGTCTGAAGGCGATGATCGACGGCGGCGTGCTCGATGCATCGATCACCGCCGTCCACGATGTCCAGAGCGGACGCGCCGCGGGCTTCGCTGACGCGCTGGGTGCCGAGGCCGTGGCCGACGCCGCTGAGGTGGCCCGTCGTTGTGACGTTCTCTGGGTCTGCACCCCAACTGCGGCGCACCGCTCTGCGGTCGAAGCCGCTCTCGTAGCCGGCCGGCCGGTCTTCTGCGAGAAGCCTCTCGACCGGGATCTTCCTTCTGCGATCGCCCTGACCGAGGCGGTCCGCGAGGCGGGCGTGCCGGCCCAGAGCGGCCTCGTTCTGCGGAGTGCGCCCGTATTTCGTGCGCTGCGCGAGTTGGTGCAGGGCGGCAGCCTCGGCGCACCAATGGCGGCCGTGTTCCGAGACGACCAGTATTTCCCCATTCGAGGCACCTACGCGTCACGCTGGCGCGCCGACGTGACACAGACCGGGGGTGGTTGCCTGATCGAACACTCCATCCACGACGTCGACATCCTGCGCTTCTGCTTCGGCGAGGTGCATGTGGTGAGCGGGCGTACGGAGAACCACGCCGGTTACGAGGGCGTGGAGGACGTGGCCTCGGTGTCGTTGTCCTTCGCGTCGGGCGTCCACGCGCAGTTGACCAGCATTTGGCATGACGTCCTCAGTCGAGGTTCGACGCGCCGAGTCGAGGTCTTCTGCCGCGATGGTGTGGCCTGGCTCGAGAACGAGTTCACCGGTCCACTCCACGTGCAGACGAGCGGGGGTACCGAAGTCCTGTCCTGCCCACCCCCACCATGGGTCGACGCGCTGCCTCTGCCCCACGACGAGGTCGGCTTGGCGGTGCGGGCCTACGTCGAGGCGGACCGGGCCTTCCTCGACGCGGTAGGTGCAGGGACAGCACCCGACCCCGACCTCGGCGTCGCCGTCGTCGCGCATCGCCTGGTCGACGCTGCGTATCGGTCGGCGGCGCTCGCAGGTGAGCCCGTCGAGGGGTGACGGCCGAGTGAATTGTGAGTGACTCCGGCGCGCACCTGAGAAGGCGGACGGAATACCGCCCCTGGCATGTCCGGCGACGGCGCGGTTACCATCATCACGTGTCGGTGGGTCCGTTGGGCGCGGCGTGGAGCGTGGGATTCGGCCGGCGCCCGACCCCCAGATGGTGAAGCGATGAATGCGCACTACTGGGGCAGGGCGGTCCGATCGTTCGCCCGTCACGCACGGAGCAAGGCTTTCCTTCGGGAGGTGCTTACCGCTGGCCTGAGGGCCGACGCAGAGCCCAGGGCACTCCCGGTGCCTTTCATTCCGAGCTATCGCGAAGCGAAGCAGCAGGTGGTCCCGATGGGCGACGTGCGTTACATGGTGTGGAACATGGATCCGCTCGAGCAGTTCTCACTCGCCGCCCTCGCGGGCGTTCGCAGGCCTGAGCGCATCTTCGAGATCGGCACCTTCGACGGGTCCACGACCATGCTGCTGGCCAGAATGGTTCCCCAGGCACAGATCTATACACTTGACCTCCCACTCGGCCACGTCGACGGACTGAATGAGATCGCGCTGGCTGAGGTCGACGGAACCGGGTCTCGGTTCAGGGACACCCCTGCGGCCCAGCAGATCACCCAGCTCTACGGCGACAGCCGAGAGTTCGACTTCAGTCCGTACTACAAGGAGATGGACATGGTTGTCGTCGACGGCGGCCACGAGGCGGATTGTGTGACGGCCGACACCGAGAACGCTCTCAAGATGGTGTCTCCGGGCGGCATCGTCGTCTGGGACGACTACACACCCAGGTGGCCCGCAGTGATCAAGGCTGTCGACGACGCCGCGCAACGCCACGGTCTCTTGGTGGTGCGACTCATCAACACCGACATAGCGCTCTTCGACGCAACAAGATCGGATCCAGCCGATTATCTCCAGCGACGCAAGCAACCGGTCCGATCCGAATCGCTTGGTTCGGGCACGGCGGGCCGAGAACAGTAGGACGACGCCGGCATTTTGCCCCGTGTTCACGCAACGTTCGATCGTGTGTTCGGGACATGTGCGACTGGCACCGGCATCGTCGACGGCCGAAAGGTTGCACGAAATTTCCCACTACTCTTTGAAATCGTGGGATCAAGGCCAGACGCCGTGGACGCCGGTTTTCCGGGGTCGATAAGCAGCGCCCCTTCGGCTGCGGCCGTCCCGACGTAGGGTCCCGATGCCAAGCAACCTGTTGAGGAGAGCGCTCCGCCGAGTTCGCCCCAAGACTCACGCACCCGGGTTCGGCCACATCGAGCACGAGCCAAACCCGGACCAGCCCGAGACGCTGCCAGAGTTCGAGATGTTCGCCGTCATCAAAACCTGGATGGATGAGGACGTCATCGAGGCGACGGTTCGAAACGCGATGGTACAGGGCGTATCGGCGGTGTTCATCGTCGACAACGGCAGCACCGACGCCACCGTCTCGCGCGCGCTGGACGCCGGAGCCCAGGTGGGCGAGATCTACCGTACCGAATCGTTCGACGGGCGGCTGGTGCAACCGCTCATGAACGCGGTGGTGGCCCGGGAGTCCCTTCGCTCAGGTGCCGATCACGTCTGGTGGCTTTACCTCGACACCGACGAGTTTCCCGAGGGTCCTGAAGGCATGTCGGTCCGTGAGCACCTGAGCAGCCTCGACCGACGGTACCGGCTGGTGGGCGCTCACTACGTCAACCACTTCCCGACAGAGAAGCCCGAGTACCTCTCCGGCTTCCACCCCATCGACTTCCAGCCGTTGTGTTACGAATTCGCGCCGGCGCGGTGGCCACCGTGCCCACGCGGGCATTGGAAGCATCCTCTTCAACGTTTCGACCGATACGGGCAATTCTTGTTGAGCAACGACGGGGCGCATTCGGGCTTCTGTTCGGAGGTTCTCATCGAGCCGAGTGGTGGCATCGTGACGCACCATTTTCAGTATCGCGACGAGGATCTCACACGCGCCAAGCTCGAGCTCACGTGCGGCCCGACCTCCACACGCACGTCGCTGCACGGATCCAACGGCTTCGACGGGTTCATCCGTCGGCGCCGTTCCTTGGACGCCGTCTACGGTCAGCGATGGGCCGACGTCGACACGATTCCGAACGAGCTCTCCAACAGCCACGTGCCCACACCCTGGCCGCACATGGGACGTGTTCGGCGCTGGTACGAACTCACCGAGCTGGAAGCGGCCCGTTCGCGATGGGTCTCTGAGCACGACGGATCGCCGAGCCGCGGACCGGGAGCGCCGACCTTCCCGGTCCGAGGGCGTTGAGAGTGGGGGACCGATGAGGTTGTCGAGGTTGTCGCGGCTGGGCCGGGCTGGGTCTCCGGGTGAACTATCACAGCCAATGGACAACACGGGTCCCAGGCGCGCCGAAGCCAACCCCTCCCAGCCCGACGTCCTCGCCGATTTTCGGCTGTTCGCCGTCGTCAAGACCTGGATGGACGAGGACATCGTTGCGGCCATCGTCCGAAATGCCTTCACGCAGGGGGTGGAATCCGTCTTCGTGGTCGACAACGGCAGTACCGATGCGACAGTGGAACGGGCCGAGGAAGCTGGTGCCACCATTGCCGAGGTGTTCGACACGCCTGCCTTCGACGGGCCGCTCGCCCAGGTGCTCATGAACGCGGTGGTGGCCCGGGAGTCCCTTCGCTCAGGTGCCGATCACGTCTGGTGGCTCTATCTCGACAGCGACGAGTTCCCCGAGGGGCCCGACGGCACATCGCTCATCGAGTACCTCGCGACATTGGACCGTCGTTTCCGGGTGGTGGGGTCGGCCTGCTTCAATCATCTTCCGAACGAGAAGCCCGAATACCTCGCTGGATTCCACCCGATCGATTTCCAGCCGCTGTACTTCGAATTCCTCCCAGCGTGGACTCCGATGTGCGGACAACGATCTCACTGGAAGCACCCTCTGCAGCGGTTCGATCGCGGCGGCAACTTCATAGTCAGCCGGCCCGGGTCGCACGGGGGGATCTGCCCACAGGATCTCGTGGAGCCCGAAGGGGGCATCATCACCCATCACTTCCAATATCGTGACGAAGACCTCACCCGGGCCAAGCTGCAGCTCACCTGTGGGCCTGGTTCTCGCCGCACCGCCCTCTACGGCACAAATCGAATGGACGGCTTCAGTCGTCGACTCCGGTCTCTCGATGCCGTGTACGCACAACGTTGGGACGACGTGGAGGTCGAGATCAACCGGACGCTCGCCGCATTGGATCCGCCTCGCCCCTGGCCTGCCATGGACAGCGTTCGGCGCTGGTACTCGCTGAGCGACCTCCATGCGGCCCGGCTTGCTCGAGCCAATGGTTGACCTGCGACCCAGACGGAGGAATTCCCGCGGCAGGGCATTGTGTGCAACGTCACGCGACGCATGATGCAGCGCCGCCGCGTGCGTCCGTCCGCAACGGGAGGGGAGGAGCCCAGGGGGCCGATCGTCGTCGGTGGAGTCGGAGGTAGCGGGACCCGGGTCGTCGAAGAGATCATGCGCCAGTTGAACATTTACACGGGTTCCGACCTCAATGTGGCTGGTGACAACCGCTGGTTCACGTCTCTCTGCAAGCTGCCTCGCTGGGACATGGAGGCACCTGCGCCCAAGAGCCCCGTGTTCCGAGCCTTAGCCACCTTGGAAATGGCGATGACCGGCCGCTTGGAGTTCACCGCACGGGACCGAAGGATTGTCGATGAGGCGCTTCGACGTAACCGACACTGGTGGCGTTACGACCGTCTGATCGACGACCGGCCGCCGGCATGGCTGCACGCCCGCGTCACCAGCCTGCACCGATCAGCCGAGGACTATGCGTTCGGTTCGCCCATGTGGGGATGGAAGGAGCCGAACAGCCACTTCTTTATACGGCATCTGCATGCCCACTTTGGCGATCGACTCCGTTACGTGCACGTGATCCGAAACGGGCTCGATATGGCCCAGAGCCGCAATCAGCTACAGGTGCGCCGGTGGGGCTCCCGCTTCGGTGTCCGCAACGGTTCCCTGACTCCGGATCCGGCTGCGTCGCTCGACTTTTGGATCCGTGCGAACGAGGCTGCGATCGAGGCAGGGAAGGCGCTCCCGCAAGGCACGTTCTTCCTCGTGAGCTACGACGACATCTGCGCCAACCCGAGAGCGGAGGTCACCAGGTTCGTGAGGTTCTTGGACCTGGATCCTCCTGAGAGTGTTCTCCGTGAGCTGGTGGCCATCCCGCAATCAGGGACTACCCGGCCGCGGGCCGAGGTCGATCTCGAGAAGGTGTTCGGCCACGACCGGCTCACCCGCGTCCGTGCGTTGGGGTACGCGCTGAGAGCAGTAGGCCCCTTCGCCTCAAGGATGAATTCGTCCGCCCCCCCACTCATCCTGAAGTAGGACCCGAACGATCAAAAGGCCATGCCATCAGGGAGAAGCCGCCCGGATGGCGTACCTGGCACCGATGGAGCCGGTGATTACCATCGGGGCGCCAGCCTTGTTCGCAGACGAGGAGACCACACCAGCGTGCGCACGTTGCTCCGAGTGTTCAGCCAGCAACCACTGGCGGCCAAGGTGCCAGAGGTCACCGTGCTGTTCTGGGCGATCAAGATCGCCACGACGGCGGCGGGTGAGGCGATCTCGGACTCGTTTGTGAACAACAGGGGCCTCGGAGCGGTCGTCGAGGTCGCCTTCTTCGCGGTGGCACTCGTGCTCCAGTTCGCGTCCCGCCGCTATGTCGCCGTCCGGTACTGGCTCCTCGCCCTGGCCATCGCCACCGCCGGGACCGGCGTGGCCGACACGATGCACTTGGTCCTCGGGATGCCCTACGCCGTCACGACGATCTTCTGGCTCGTCGTCCTGGCCGTCGTCTTCTTCTTGTGGAACCGCAGCGAGCACACGCTCGACATCCACTCCATCACGACCAGCCGGCGCGAGAAGTTCTACTGGGCCGTGGTCTTCGCCACCTTCTGCCTCGGCACCGCCGTCGGCGACTTCACTGCCACCACCCTCGGGCTCGGGCTACCTCCCCTCGGCGCTCCTCTTCTGCGGCGTCATCTTGATCCCCCTGATCGGCTGGAAGTTCCTGGGCTGGAACAGCATCTTCTCCTTCTGGTTCGCCTATGTGATCACCCGGCCGGTCGGGGCCTCGTTCGCCGACTACATCTCCAAAGACCACGACATCAGCGGACTCGGCTTCGGCGACTGGCAGACGGCCGTCGTGCTGACCTGCGTCGTCGTGGTGCTGGTGGGCTACACCGCGCGGGCCCGCTACGACATCCAGTCGCCCGACGTGGAGATCGCCGGCGGAACCTGAGCGGCCCGGCGTCGGAGTCCGTACGCTCTAGTCACTATGGACGTCTCCCAGCTGCTGCTCGACCTCTACGGTCGGATCCCGCTCCTCGCCGGCGATGCGCTGAACGGACTCAGCCCGGACCAGCTCGGTCAGCCGCCAACACCCGGTTCCAACACCATCGGCTGGCTCGTCTGGCACACGGCACGCGTGCAGGACCACCACGTGGCCGAGCTGCTCGACACCCCGCAGATCTGGACCAGCGGCGACTGGGCGCGACGCTGCGGGCTCGAGCCCGACCCCTCCAACACCGGTTACGGCCACCGACCCGAGGACGTCGCCACCGTTCGGCCAGAGAGCGTGGACGTGCTCCTCGGCTACCTGGGCGAGGTCGACGCGCGCACGCGCTGGCTACCTCGAGACCCTCGACTCCGACGAACTCGACCGGGTGGTCGACCGCCGTTGGGACCCGCCGGTCACCCTCGGCGTGCGCCTCATCAGCGTGGCCGACGACGGACTCCAGCATCTCGGGCAGGCCGCCTACGCGCGAGGGCAGCTCGGCTTCTGAGCACAGGCGAAGGCGAGCGCCAACGCCGGCTCAGCGCCCCGGCGGGCGCGGCCAGCGCACGTACTCGGCGTAGTGCCAGATCGTCTCGTAGCCGAGATCTCGGTAGATCGGTGCCCCCATCGGTGAGGCCTGCAGCGTGCACGACGACGCCCCGCGTGCGAAGCCCAGATTGGTGGCGAGCGTGGTGAGGTACGCGCCCAGGCCGGCGCCTCTGGCCGCCGGCACCGTGCCGACCCATTGCAGGCTCGCCACACCGTCGCTCTCGAAGGTCATGGCCGCCGCCACCGCCTCGCCACCGCGGCGCGCGACCACCACGTGCGCCGCGTCGTCGGAGAGCAGCTCTGCTGTCTGGTCGAAGAGATCGCCGAGCACCTCGCCCGGCATGCCGTAGGTCCCGTAGGCCTCGGCGTTGACCGCGAGGAAGTCGGCCACGCCCTCCTCGTCGTCGACCCAGCGTGCCGTCACCCCGGCCGCCGGCGCGAGGTCGGGGAGCGGCGAGACGCAGATCATCTCGGGCGTGGCCTCGCCGAAGGCGTCGAGCCCAGCGTCCACGCAGACGGCGCGGAGGTCCTCGTCCTCGCCGCTGTCGCGCACCTTGACCGCGAAGCCGCGGGCGAGTCCCCCGAAGAACGCGTCCGCCCGTGCGAGCAGTTCGGCGCCGCCGAGGGTGTCGTCGGAGCGGAAGGCCGCGTTGGCCACCACCGGGATCCAGGTCCCGCCGGCGCAGAGCACCGCCCCGCCGTCCTCCTCGAGCCGACCCCGGCTGCCCCAGCGCGTGAGCGCGCGGTTGAAGGCGATCAGGTTGCGCTGGGCGAGCTGCGCGTCGGTGGGGGAGCCCGGCGGGGTCTCGGGGTTCGCCATCGCGGTCATGATGCCCCGCCGGCCTAGCTGATGGCGAAGACGGGGTGCCGGGGAGCGGCCTCGGCCCACTCGGCGTCGGTCGAGTCGGGCGTCATGCCCTCGAAGAACATGCCGGTCTCGAACTTCCACTTGCGCAGGTAGGCCCGCAGCATTGGCACGGCCTCGCTCGGCGGGATCTCGGTGGCGGTGCAGAGCTGGCGGTGCCGGCCGAGGATCAGCACGAGGTGCCCGCCGGCGCTGCGCACGTTGCGCACCCACTGGGTCTCGCCCCGGGGAGCGACGAGGAACTGGGTGCCGTCGATCGTCAACAGGTTGACCGGGGTGTGAAAGAGCTTGCCGCTCGTCCGTCCCCGGTGCTCGAGCACCCGGGATCCCCGGACGCTCACGCCGAGGCGGGTGAGGCCGCTCATCAGCTTGTTCATGACGTTGCGGGTGAACCAGTCGGGGCGCTTGTAGTGGGCGGCCGGCTGCTCGGGAGCGGGGGTGGTGCTCATGGGTGTCTCCTCATGGTGCAGGGTGATCATGAACATTGATCCTAAAAGAGAACAGTGTTCGTGTCAAGTACTTGTGTTCTCGCTCCAGAACAGTCAGACTGACCACTGTGTCAGCGCCACGCACGGCCCGAGAGCGGGTCCGGGAGGAGATGACGGCCGAGATACTGGCCGTGGCCCGTCGCCACATGGCCCAAGAGGGCGCAGCCGCCTTGTCGCTGCGCTCGGTGGCCCGCGACCTCGAGATGGCCCCGTCCGCGCTCTACCGCTACTTCGACGGCCGCGACGCCCTCCTGAGCGCCCTCATCCTCGGTGCCTATGAGTCCCTGGCGGGCGAGGCCGAGCAGGCGGCGCAGACCGCGGTGAGATCAGGAGGCAGCGACACCGAGCGCTGGCTGGTCGTGCCGCGCGCCATGCGGGCCTGGGCCCTGGCGCACCCCAACGAATGGGGCCTGATCTTCGGGACCCCTGTGCCGGGCTACCGGGCGCCCGAGCAGACGGTGGAGCCCTATGCCGTCATCGCCGGTGCGCTGGTGCGCCCCGTCATCGATGCGTGGGAAGCCGGCGTGCTGCACCCGCCTGAGCGCAGCACGGTGTCAGCGGCGCTGGCCGCCGCCGTGGTCCCGGTCCACGAGGCCCTCTTCCCCGGCATGCCGGTGGACGCCGCGGTGCGGGCGCTCGAGGCCTGGACGACCATCGTCGGCGCCATCAGCCTCGAGGTCTTCGGGCACTGGCGCAACACGGTGCTCGACCCGGGCGAGCTCTTCGAGGCCACGGCGCGCGACGTCGCCTCGTCCCTCGGCCTGTCTTGACCCAGGCCGGCTAGCGCAGAGCCTCGTGGAGCGTGTGGGCCCGCGTCCGCAGCTCCTCGAGCCGGTCCTCGGGCAGCCATTCGCTCATGGCGGTGACGAGGTCCAAGACGAGCGCGGCGAGCTCGGCCAGCTCCTTGGAGGGTTCGTGCAGCTTGATCTGCGAGAAGGGGAACGCCACGTTCACCCGGCTCGAGGGAGCGTTGATCCCACGCGTCTGCTCCCCGCGCGCGACAGTCCCGTTCGCATCGAACTGGCTCTGGCCCTTCTCGGACTTCGGCATGCCACCATCCTCGTCGCCCCGGGCCGGGCGCGCCAGGACCCAAGGTGTCGCGCCGCCACGACAGAAGACCGACGCCGGGGCCGAAGGGTCGCCCCGGGTCAGGGATCAGCCCAAGACGGGCAGCTTCAACTCGATCCCGGCGTTGGCCAAGAACACCAGCTTGTGCTCGACGGCGACCTGCCAATCGACCATGTCTTTGTCGAATTGCATGCGGTCGCCTTCCTCGCACGCGTGCTCGAGCTCGTCGAACGCCAGGTCTTCGGCGTCCAGCAGGGTTCGGTACTTCAACAGGAAGTGGTCGTCGATCGGCTGATGCACGTCGTCCCTCCTACCCCGGCCCGACCTCTGCGAGCGGGTTCCGAAACGATACTGCTGTCACGCGTTGTTCGCCCGGGTGTCACCCGCACTGCAACAACATCGCAATACAGGTCCTGGTAGGAGGCCCTGGGAGACAACGCCCCGACAATTCTTCTGGACCGGTCCCGGGGGGACACATGCAGCGGCCCGGACCAGGTCTCCTACCAGTTGCGGCGCAACCGGTGGTACGTCCGGGGTGCGACGGCCCGGAAGACCATGGCGGCGTCGATGAGGCCCGACACGCTGATCTCGAGGGAGGGGCCGCCGGCCCGGGCCAGGATGCGCCGCGACACGCTCGGCACGCTGCGCCGCATGAGGCGCGGCGGGGGTCGCAGGCCGCGGCTGAGCGCGCTGAGACCGAGCTCGGTCGCCATGAAGGCGGGGTAGACGACGTGGAGGTGGACACCTTTGGGACCGAGGCGGAACGAGGTGGACTCGGTGAAGGCCGAGAGCGCCGCTTTGGACGACGGGTAGGCACCCGGCCCCGGCGACGGCAGGCGGCCTCCGTCGGAGGAGACGTTGACGATCACGCCGCTGCCGCGCTCGACCATGGCGGGCATCACCGCCAAGGTGGCGGCGACGGGGGCGAAGAAGTTGACGTCGAAGGTGTGCCGGTAGTCACCCTCGGCGATGTCGACCAGGCGCACGCCGGGGTCCTGGGCGGCGTTGTTGACCAACAGGTCGATGGGCCCGAGCGTGGTCACCACCTCGTCGAGGGCGCGGCGCAGCGCGGCCGTGTCGGCGACGTCGCACGTGATGGTGGTCGAGGCGGGGGAGTGCACGCGCAGCTGGGTCGCCAGGGCCTCGAGGCGGCCCGTGTGACGGGCCAGCCCGGCGACGGTGGCGCCGGCGCGGGCCAGATCCCGGCAGAGCTGGGCGCCAAGACCGGCCGAGGCGCCGGTGACGACCGCCACCTGGCCGCGGTAGCACCCGCCGAAGTCGGGGGGTCGGGCCGAGGCGGCGAAGGGGGTGCGGGCCACGCGGTGGCTCAGGCGGCGGGGTCGGTCAGTCCGTCGACGCTCGCACCGAGGCGCGCTGCGGCGGCGGCCAGCACGTCCTGCCCCGCCACCAGGGCCGCCAGGTCGCCGCGCACCCGGACCCGTCCCGCCGCCAGCGCGTCGGCCGGGTCGAGCTCACCGCGGGCCATGGCGAGCGCCTCGGGGTAGCCGAGGACGATGGTCGCTGTGGCGGCGCGTTCGCCCGCCGGATCGAGCGCCAGATGGGCCCGCCCATCGGCCACCGAGAGGACAACTCGGACGTCGTCACCGGCGCCCGGGCCCCGCACGTCGTCGGGCACGCCGGTGACGACCTGCACGACGCTGAAGGTGCCGTCCGCCGCGGCGAGCGAGTTCACGCCCGCCAGGGCGACGGCGTCGCTCAGGTCGAGCGCGCCGAGCGCGGCGTCGAAGGATTGCACCCATTCGGGCGAGAGGTAGCGTGCCATGGCGAGTACCAGTGTGGCGCGGCGCCGTGTGGGCGTCAGGCGCCGGCACGCGCCTCGGTGCGCCGGGTGCGCCGGGTGCGACCGCTCAGCCGGCGCCTGTCCCTTCGGTGGCAACAACCTCGTTGGCCGCGAGGTCAGGCGCGGTCCTGATCGGGGTCCCGTCGCCGGCGGCGGCGATGGCGGACTCGGCCGTACTTTCGGCGGCCGTCAGCTTGGAGCGGCCGAGGATCTTGCGCCCGAGCCAGGCCACCGGGTCGTAGCGCGCGTCGACCACTCGCTCCTTCATCGGGATGATGCCGTTGTCGGTGATCTTGATGTGCTCGGGACAGACCTCGGTGCAGCACTTGGTGATGTTGCACATGCCCAGCCCCTTGTCGTGGGCGAGCTCGCGGCGGTCGTTGACGTCGAGCGGGTGCATCTCGAGTTCGGCGAAGCGGATGAAGAAACGGGGCCCGGCGTACTTGGGCTTGTTGTCATCATGGTCGCGGATGACGTGGCAGACGTCCTGGCACATGAAGCACTCGATGCACTTGCGGAACTCCTGGCCGCGTTCGACGTCGACCTGCAGCATGCGGTAGCCGCCCTCGGGCTCGGGCCCCGGCGTGAAGGCCGGGATGGACTTCGCCACCTCGTAGTTGAACGAGACGTCGGTGACGAGGTCGCGGATGATGGGGAAGGTCTTCATGGGCGCCACCGTGACCGGCTCGCCCTCGGGCAGGGTGTCCATGCGCGTCATGCACATGAGGCGAGGCAGCCCGTTGATCTCGGCCGAGCACGAGCCGCACTTACCCGCCTTGCAGTTCCAGCGGCAGGCGAGGTCCGGCGCGTCTCCGGCCTGGATCCGGTGGATGACGTCGAGCACGACCTCACCTTCGACGCCGGGCATCACGTAGTCGGTGAACTCGCCACCTTCTTGGTCCCCCCGCCAGATCCGCATGGTGACCTTCTCCGGGGCAGTGTCTGCCTGCGTGGCGGTGTCAGCGTCAGCCATGGCTACTTGTCCTCCTCGAACAGTGCGCGCAGCTCGGGTGGCATCTGGGGCAGCGGCTCGGGTGCGATGGCGATCGGGGCCAGGTAGCCGCGCTCGGAGGTCTGGTGCTGCACGAAGTTGACCTTGCCCATCTCGGGGTCGGGGAGCGGATAGTCCTCCCTCGTGTGCCCGCCGCGGGACTCCTTGCGGTTGAGCGCGCCCTGGGCCACGGCGATGGACGTGGTGATCATGGACGGCAGGTCGGTGGCCAGGTTCCAGCCCGGGTTGTAGGCCCGTCCGCCCTTCACCTGCACCTTGGCCGTCTGCTGCTTGAGGTCTTCGAGCTTGAGCAGCGCCTCTTCGAGCTCGGGCCCGGTGCGGATGATGCCGACGAGCGTCTGCATCACCTCTTGGAGCTCCTCGTGCACGCTGTAGGGGTTGTAGCCGTCCTCGCGCCCGAAGGGCGCGTAGGCATCGTCGATCACCGAGGCGACCGCTGCCGGGTCGACGCTCGGCGAACCGGTGCGGGTCTCCGCGAAGTCGGATGCACCGATACCGGCCCGGCGGCCGAAGACGATGAGGTCCGAGAGCGAGTTGCCGCCCAAGCGGTTCGCTCCGTGCATGCCGCCCGACACCTCGCCGATGGCGAAGAGGCCCGGCACGGTGGCGGCTTGGGTCTCGGCGTCGACGCGCACCCCGCCCATCATGTAGTGACACGTCGGCCCGACCTCCATTGGCCCGGCCGTGATATCGACGCCGGCCAGCTCCATGAACTGGTGGTACATGGAGGGCAGCCGGCGCTTGATGTACTCGGGCGTGCGGCGCGAGGCGATGTCGAGGTAGACGCCGCCGTGCGGGGTGCCGCGTCCCGCCTTGACCTCGGCGTTGATCGCCCGCGCCACTTCGTCGCGGGGCAAGAGGTCAGGCGTGCGCCGGTAGTTGATGTGGTCGTCGTACCAGGCGTCGGCTTCCTCTTCGGTCTCCGCCGTCTCGGCCCGGAACATCGGGGCCACGTAGTTGAACATGAAGCGGGTGCCTTCGGAGTTGCGCAGGACGCCGCCGTCGCCGCGCACGCCCTCGGTGACGAGGATCCCGCGCACCGAGAGCGGCCACACCATGCCGGTTGGATGGAATTGCACGCACTCCATGTCGATGACGTCGGCCCCGGCCCAGATGGCCATGGCGTGCCCGTCACCCACCGACTCCCACGAGTTGGAGGTGTACTTCCAGGCCTTGCCGATCGATCCGGTGGCGAGCACGAAGGCCTTGGCGGTGAAGAGCACCATCTCGCCGGTCGGGCGCATGTAGCCCACGGCGCCCGAGATGCGCCCCTCGGCGTCGGGCAGCAGGCGCAGGATCTTGCACTCCATGAACACGTCGGTCCCCATGGAGACCACCTTCTGCTGCAGGGTGCGGATCAGCTCCAGCCCGGTGCGGTCGCCCACGTGCGCCAGACGGGCGTAGCGGTGGCCGCCGAAGTCTCGTTGGGTGATGCGCCCGTCCTTCGTACGGTCGAACAACGCGCCCCAACGCTCGAGTTCGAAGACCCGGTCGGGCGCCTCCATGGCGTGGATCTGCGCCATGCGCCAGTTGTTGAGCATCTTGCCGCCGCGCATGGTGTCGCGGAAGTGGACCTGCCAGTTGTCCTCGGGCCAGACGTGGCCCATGGCCGCAGCCATGCCGCCCTCGGCCATGACCGTGTGCGCCTTGCCGAGCAGCGACTTGCAGACGAGCGCCACGCGCAGGCCGCGCTCCTTCGCCTCGATCGCGGCACGCAACCCCGAGCCGCCGGCGCCGATGATGATGACGTCGTAGTCGTGGCTCTCGTAGTCGGCTTGCACCATGTGTGTCCTCGCGTCCCTCGCGTCGTGGCCTAGAAGTGGAAGCCGGGGTCGTGAATGGTCCCGCTCGCCACCAGCCGCACGTAGAGGTCGGCGATGGCGACACCGAAGAGGCTGATCCAGGCGAAGCGCATGTGGCGCGCGTTGAGCGGCGTCACGAATTTCCAGAGCTTGTAACGGGTCGGGTGTTTGGCAAAGGACTTGACCTGCCCGCCGCAGAAGTGCCGGCAGGCGTGGCACGAGAGCGAGTAGAGCCACAAGAAGGAGGCGTTGGCCACGAGGATCACGGTGCCGACGCTGATGCCGATGTGGATGTGCTCGACGCCGTTGACGAGGTAGGGCTGGCGGAAAGCCAGGATTGCGTCATAGGTGAGGATGCAATTGAAGAGCAGGAGGATCCAGAAGAAGTAGCGGTGGATGTTCTGGAGGATGAGCGGGAAGCGGCTCTCGCCGCTGTAACTGCCGTGCGCGTCGGATACGGCGCAGGCTGGGGGCGACCACCAGAAGGAGCGGTAGTAGGCCTTGCGGTAGTAGTAGCAGGTGAGCCGGAAGCCGAGGGGGAAGATCAAGATGAGCAGTGCCGGCGAGTAGTTCCAGAACGGCAGCGTCCCGAAGGCGTGGCTGCCGGACACACAGCTGTTGGCGATGCACGGTGAATAGAAGGGCGAGATCAGGTCCCGGTTGAGCCCGATGCCGGCGTAGTAGTCCTTGCCCACGAAGGCGGCCCAGGTGGAGTAGACGACGAAGGCAGTCAGCACCGCAACGGTGATGACCGGCTCCACCCACCAGGTGTCCTCGCGCAGCGTCGGCTGGGCGGGCCCGCCCCGGGCCGTCCCGATGGCGACCGGTGTCGCGGTCACGCTGTCGGCCGTGGTCGTCACTCCTACCTCCTCGCAGCCCAGGTCAGCCCTAGCCCCGGGCTCAGCTGTCGTACCCTACGGTCCACCTTCAGACGCGTCAAAGACATAAAATGCATGGGATTCATAGCGGTAAGCTCTGAATCGTGCAGCTGCAGCAGCTGGCCTACGCCCTGGCCGTGGCCGATGAAGGGAGTTTCACCCGCGCCGCCGAGCGGCTGCACCTGGCCCAGCCCTCCCTCTCGCGCCAGGTGCGCCTGCTCGAACATGAACTGGGCGTTCTCCTCTTCAACCGCGGCCCGGGCCAGGGGCCGGTCACGCTCACGCCCGACGGTGCCGTCCTGGTGCCCTTCATGCAGCGCGTGCTGGCCGACGTGGAGGCAACGGGCGCCGAAGCCCGCGCCCTCTCGGGCATGGCGCGGGGGCGCCTGGCCGTCGGCGCCACGCCGAGCCTCGTCATCAGCGCGTTGGCGCCGGCGCTGGTCGAGTTCCACGCCAGTCACCCCGGCATCGACCTGGCCGTGGTGGAGGCGGGCTCGCACCAGCTGGTGCCCCAGGTGGCCGCGGGCGAGGTCGACCTGGCCCTCGTCGTGCTTCCGGTCACCGACCCGCTGGTGGTGACGACCCCGCTCTTCGACGACCCCCTGGTCCTCGTCACGGCGCCCGAGCACCCGTTCGCCGATCGCCCGCGCGTACGGGTGCGCGACCTCGACGGGCTGGACCTCGTGATGTTCCGCGAGGGCTACGACCTGCGGTCGGTCACGCTCGACGCCTGCGCCGCCGCGGGGGTCGAACCGCACCTGGTCAGCGAGGGCGGCGAGATGGCGGGCGTCCTCTCCTTCGTCGCCGCCGGCCTCGGCGCGGCCGTCGTCCCCGCCATCGCGGTGTCCGAGGACGGCTCCCTCGTCGCCATCCCCTTCAGCGGGCCCGGCCCTGCGATGCGGCGCACCGTCGCGCTGGCCCAGCGAGGCGACCGCACGCTGGCCCGGCCGGCTCGTGCGTTCGCCGATCAGCTCGTGGCGCGTCACGCCGTGGCGCCCGGCGAGCAGCGCCGAGGAACATCGCGGGCGGATCCGCCCGCAGCCGCCGGCTCGTGAGGTGACGAGGTTGGTGACGAGGCCCATAGGGGCCTCGAGTCCGTGCACTCGCTTGGGAGAAGCAGGGTCGTCGAGCCGCCAACCGGGAGTCCCATGAGGCCTCAATTGGAAATTCCATCCGTCCGACCTGGGGGTTCCATCAGGGGCCGGCCGGCGCGCCGGTGCCCCAGGGCAGCGCGAGTGCCCCGACCACACCGGGCCGTCGGGCCGGGTGGCGGTCATCCGACGCCGCACCGCACGCAGGTTCGTGGGTTTAGGCTCGGCTCATGGACGGCCCCTCTCCACACTTCGATCCTTCCGCGACCCCGCGCCCGGGCGGGCTGAAGCCGCCGGCCGACCTCCCCCGTGCGCTGGTCGACCTGCGCGTGTCGGGCTGGGAGTCCGTCTCGGTCGCCGAGGAGATGCGGCGCAACACCGCGAAGGCGATCGCCGCGGGCGCATCGCTCGTGCCCGGGGTGCTCGGCTTCGAAGAGACGGTCGTGCCCCAGCTGGAGAACGCCATCTTGGCCGGGCACGACATGATCCTCCTGGGCGAGCGGGGTCAGGCCAAGACCCGCGTCATCCGCTCCATGGTCGGCCTGCTCGACGAGTGGATGCCGATCGTCGCCGGCTCCGAGATCAACGACGACCCCTACAACCCCGTCTCGCGCTACGCGCTCGACCGCGTCGACGAGCTGGGCGACGCCACACCCATCGACTGGGTGCACCGCTCGCAGCGCTACGGCGAGAAGCTCGCGACCCCCGACACGTCCATCGCGGACCTCATCGGCGAGGTCGACCCGATCAAGATCGCCGAGGGGCGCTACCTCAGCGACGAGCTGGCCCTGCACTACGGCCTCATCCCGCGGGTCAACCGGGGCATCTTCGCCATCAACGAGCTGCCCGACCTCTCCGAGCGCATCCAAGTCGGGCTGCTCAACATCCTCGAAGAGCGCGACGTGCAGATCCGAGGCCACCGCATCCGCCTCCCGCTCGACATCATGTTGGTGGCGACGGCGAACCCCGAGGACTACACCAACCGCGGCCGCATCATCACGCCGCTCAAGGACCGCTTCGGCGCGCAGATCCGCACCCACTACCCGTACGAGACGATGACCGAGGTCCGCATCATGGAGGCCGAGGCGGACCTGCCGACGGCCGGCGTACCCGTCTCGGTGCCCGCCTACATGAAGGAGGTCATCGCCGAGGCCAGCCAGCTGGCGCGGCGCAGCACGCACCTCAACCAGCGCAGCGGCGTCTCGGTCCGCCTGTCCATCGCCAACTACGAGACCCTGGTCGCCTCCTCGGTGCGCCGGGCCCTGCGCACCGGCGAGCCGGTGGCCGTCCCCCGCATCAGCGACCTGGCTTCGCTGGTGCCCTCGACCCAGGGCAAGATCGAGGTCGAGGCCATGGAGGAGGGCCACGAGGAGGAGGTGGTGGCCCAGCTGGTGGCGGCCGCCACGCTGAGCGTCTTCCGGCGCCGCGTCACCCTCGACGACCCCCAGTCGATCGTGGCCGCCTTCCACGACCAGGTCGTGGTGCACGTGGGCGACGACCTGCCGAGCGCGACCTATCTCGCCGTGCTGGCCGACATCCCCGAGCTCGAGCCCCCCACCCGCAAGCTGGCCGGGCCCGAGGCCGCCGAGTCCCCGGCCCTCATGGCCAGCGCCATGGAGTTCCTTCTCGAGGGCCTGCACCTGACCAAGCGGCTGAACAAGGACGCGTCGGGCCCCCGGGCCCTGTACCGCGGGCGCAAGTAGGGTCCGGGCACCGGGGCGATGAGCGTCACGTACGACTACTCCGAGTGGGACGGCACCCAGGAGTTCGCCGACCTCGACCCCGACGACCTCCTGGCCGGCCTCACCGACGACCTCCTGGCGGGCGGTGACCTCGACGACGCGCTCCGCCGCTTGCTGCGCAGCGGTTTTCGCACCGCCGACGGCGACGACGTTGCCGGCCTGCCGCGACCTGCTGGACCAGCTGCGCCGCCGCCGCCAGGAGATGTTGGCCGAGGGCGACCCCGACGGCCGCATGGCCGAGTTGACACGCCAACTCGACGAGATCGAACAAGACGAGCGCGCCGCCATCGACGACCTGGTCGAGGACGCCGGCGCGTCGGGCGACGAGCGCCGACGCGAGGTGACCGACGACGTTGCCACCGAGCGGCGCATGGCCCTCGATCTCCAGCCCGACGACCCGGCCGGGCGCATCAGCTCGCTGCAGCACTACGACTTCGTGTCCTCCGAGGCGCGCGAGAGGTTCGAGGAGCTGGTGGAGGAGCTGCGCCGCGAGATGGCCGACACCTTCTTCGAGGGTGCCTCCGATGCGCTCTCCAACATGAACCCCGAGCAGATGCAACGCATGCGCGAGGCCTACGACGCGCTCAACCGTATGCTCGAGCAGCGCCAGCGGGGCGACGAGCTCGACCCGAGCTTCGAGGAGTTCATGGCCGAGTTCGGCGACATGTTCCCGGGCAACCCGCAGAACCTCGACGAGCTGCTCGAGCAGCTGGCCCAGCGCATGGCCGCGGCGCAGGCCGTATGGAACTCACTCTCACCCGAACAGCGGGCCCAGCTGAGCCAGCTCATGGAGGCGGTCCTCGAGGACATGGACCTGCGCTGGCAGGTGGAGCGCCTGGCCGAAAACCTCCAGCGCGCGTTTCCCGACGCGGGCTGGCAGCAGAGCTACGACTTCAACGGCGAGGGGCCGATGAGCCTCAGCCGCGCCACCGACCTCGCCTCGCAGCTGGGCCAGCTCGACCGCATGGAGGAGGTGCTCCAGTCCGCCTCCACCCCCGCCGCCCTCGGCGAGATCGATCTCGACCAGGTCAGGCAACACATGGGCGAGGATGCCGCCCGGGCACTGGACCGCCTGGCCAACCTGACCAAGTCGCTGGCCGACGCCGGGCTGATCGAGCAGCAAGGCGGTCGGATAGAGCTGACGCCCCGCGGCGTGCGCCGGCTCGGCCAGAAGGCGCTGGCCGACCTCTTCGGGCAGATCAACAAGGATCGCCTCGGCGACCACTCGGCCGTGCTCACCGGTTCGGGCCACGACCGCGAGGAGACGACCAAGGCCTACGAGTACGGCGACCCGCTCAACCTCCACCTCTCGACCACCGTGCACAACGCGGTACGCCGGGGCGGCTCGGGCGTGCCGGTTCGCCTCCTGCCCGAGGACTTCGAGGTGGTCGAGGTCGAGGCACTGTCGCGCTCGGCCACCGTGCTCTGTGTGGACCTGTCCATGTCGATGCCCATGCGCGACAACTTCGTGCCCGCCAAGCGCATGGCGATGGCGCTCCAGACGCTCATCTCGTCCAAGTTCCCGCGCGACTACCTCGGCATCATCGGCTTCTCCGAAGTCGCCCGCGAGATACGGCCCGACGAGATCCCCACCGCCATGTGGGACTACGTCTACGGCACCAATCTGCAGCACGCACTGGCGCTCTCGCGACGCCTGCTCGCCCACCAGCACGGGACCAAGCAGATCATCGTGGTGACCGACGGCGAGCCCACCGCGCACATCGACGATTTCGGCGAGGTGACCTTCAACTACCCGCCCATCCCCGAGACGCTCCGGCGCACCATGGCCGAGGTCATCCGCTGCACGAGGGCGGGCATCGTGATCAACACGTTCGCCCTCGACCTCCAGCGCACGCACTACCCCTTCGTCGAGCAGATCGCACGGGTCAACGGCGGCCGGACCTTCTACACGACGCCCGACGCGCTCGGCGGCTACGTCCTGGTCGACTTCCTCCAACACCGACGCGTCCTGCGCCCCGCCGGCTAGGCACGCCCGCCACCGGGCCGAAATTTCTTTCCCCTCCAGGCGGACTGATCGCGCCGGAAGCCCCGGTGAACTGGGGTTATGTGCACTTATCCACACCCCGTCGGCGTGGGCCAAGACACGTTTCGTTCCCAGAATCGGGATTTGGGCCTTGCACGCGGACGGGGCACTGGTCAAAGATGTCTGATCACATCGTTGTAACTACAGCGATGCCACCTGTGTGAGAAGGGGGGCGAACCAAGTGCCAGTGGACATCATCACCACGCTCTACGGTCGCCAAGAACGAAGCTGGCAGCTACAGGCGAACTGCATGGGCGTCGACCCCGACCTGTTCTTCCCGGAGCGAGGGGCGTCCACCAGGGAGGCGAAAGAGGTCTGCCGCGGCTGCGTCGTGCGCGAGGACTGCCTCGAGTACGCGCTCGCCAACGGCGAGAAGTTCGGGATTTGGGGCGGCATGAGCGAGCGGGAGCGCCGCCGCGTCCGCCGGGCCCGTGCCCTCGCCCGCCGGGAGGTGGCGAGCGCCTCCTGAGTTCGGGCGGTCCACGAACACGTCCGCCCTTCAGCCGGTCGGCCGCAGCCGGGACTCAACCGTCGAATCTGCCGTGAGTCCCAGCTCGGCCCAGCGCGCCGGGGGCACGGCGGCGAGGACGACCTCGGGGACCAGGCCCACCAGCTCGGCGCCCTCGACCTGGGCCCCGGCACCGGCGTTCGCACCGCCGTCGGCCACCAGGGCGGCCACCGCGTCAAAGAGCCGCTCGGGCCCGTAGCGGTCGGGGTCGATCAGGTTGCACGACACCTGGGCCCGGTGCCCGACGGCCATCCCGAGTGCCCGCACCTCGGGCCGGCGCACCAGCGGGGCGACCCGCCGGGCGACGGCGGCCGAGGAGACCCACACGTTGTAGGCCACGAGCACGCGGCGCGCCCCCACCGCGGTTGCCCCGGTGCGCGGGTCGGCCCGGGCCGGGCCGACATCGGGGGTGAGGCGCCCGGGATCCGCCTCGGCGAAGGCGTGGCGCCGGATCTCGGGGAGGGTCCGGGCCCGGCCGCCGGGAAGGGGTCCGTAGAGAAAGCTCGGCACGCCCAATTCGTCGGCCAGCCAGCGGGCGAATTCGTCGCGCAGCGCGGCGGCACCCGACAGGTCGTTCGGCGCGGGGCCGCCCGGCGCGTAGGGGACGAAGGGCACGACGTCGAGCACGCCGAGGCGTGGATGGGCACCGTCGTGGCGGCGCAGGTCGAGGCGCGCCACGGTGGCGGCGGCCAGCGTGCGGGCCCCGCGGGCGACGTCGGCGGCCTCCCCGGCCAGGGTGAGGACCGAGCGGTGGTGGTGCGGGTCGCGGTGCAGGTCGCGCAAGGTCGGCCCGGCCGCGTCGGCCAGAGAGGCGATCACCTCGAGGGCGCGGCCCTCGCTGACGTTGACCACGCACTCGACGATCACGGGCGGGTCACCCTCGACGTGTCGAGCCCCATGGGGTCAGCGTGGCACGTCAATGACCCCGAATCGGATCCCGCGCGTGACCGACGCTCGGCGGTGGGCCGGAGGAGCGCCGCCCGGGCGCCCGGTGGCGCTACTTGGCGACGACGGCGTGTGAGAGGCGGCGGCGGCGCAGGATGCGACGGCGCTCACGCTCGGAGGCACCACCCCAGACCCCGTGGTCGATGTGGTTCTCGAGCGCGTATTCCAGGCAGGCTTCGGCGACGGGGCACTCGGCGCAGATGCGCTGGGCCACCAGCACGCCCATCCCGTCGCTGGGGAAGAAGAGGTCGGGAGCAACTTCTTTGCACTTCCCCCGGGCCATCCAATCGCTATTCATTGTCGAGCTCCCTTTTCACGCATCATTCTACGGGAGGTGCCAGTCAGCTCCTAGGCTTTGCGAATAGGAAGTTCGTAAGAATCCAGGGCCCGATTTGGGCTCAACCAGGGAGAATGCCATTCCGCGCGCCAGCGCTACGCTGGCGGCGGTCGCCGATCCGAGGAGATGCCATGGCCCCAGACGCCGAGGAAGCCGTTGTCGAAGAGGGTGAGCTCGTCGAGCCCATCGGGCACGTGCGTGTCGTCTATCTCGGCCCGGTCGCACCCCACTGGGAGGTGCAGTCCGACTACGGCCCCCCCGACGTCATCGATCAGTTCCGCGAGCGGGTGCTGGCCCGACTGGTGCTGCTGCCCCCGCACGACCCCCAGTTCCGGCGCAACAGCGAGCGCGTCGTCCGCGACGCCGAGCGCGAGCAGCTCGCCCTCGAGTGGGTGCTCGACTATGGCGAGGAGGGCGAGGCCTGAGGGCCACGCCGCACCCCAATTGCACCGCAAGGGCGACTCGGCGGAGACCCTTCGGTGGAAGCATGACCGGCCGTTGAGCGTGGCGAGACCGGGCAGGCCCGGTGAGGGGGAGGCAATCATGGGAGACACCTTGACGCTGGACGACGCACCGGTCGTCCGTTCGGTCCGGACGCTGGTCGGTGCGCTGACCGACGACGAAGCGGCGCTGGTGCGCACGCTCACGCCGGCGGACATCGCTGAGTGGGCGGAGAAGGCCAAGGTCGAGTATTTCGCCGACCTCGTCGACCTGCTTGCGACGATGCGCTCCGACGAGACCGTGGCCGAGTACGTCTACGCCATCGCGCCGATGTGGGACGGGACGATCGAAACGCTCCTGCTGGCGGGACGCGTCACCACGGCGTTCGCCCGTTACGAGCTCGAGCGCCGCGCGCCGGCCTGCGTCGGCTAGGGGCGATCAGTCGATCAGTCGATCAGTCGATCAGTCGAGCAAGCCGATGCGGGCGAGCCAGAGACCCGGTGCGTCGACCTCGGCCGGCGTGGGCAAGTCGAGCTCGTCGCCCCAGAGGCGTGCGAGTGCATCCTCGCCGGCCCGCTCGATCACGCCGGTGACGAAGGTCCGGCCGCGGTCGACCTCGTCCTGGCCGACATTGAGGCCGAACAGACCGGCAAAGGCCTGCTCGCCCTTGCCCTCCTCGATCCGGTAGCGGTACCACGCCTCGGCCAGCGCGGCCGGAGACGAGGTCAGCGTCTGCGCGACCGAGGACGTGAGATGGTCGACGGCGGCGCCGATCGCCGTCGTCTGCGCGGTGAGTGCGCTCGAGATGCTCCGCTGCTCGGGGCTGATCAGGTCGGACAAGAGCGCCTCGGGGTCACCGAGCGCGTCTTCGAGCGCCGCCGGGTCGCCGAGGCCCTCGCCCAGGCGCTCCACGATGGACCGCTGCGCGGCGGCGGCGTGCGCCGACGCGTCACCGAGGAGGGTGGTCAGCGAGGAGCGCACGCCCGGCCGCGTCAACACGGCGTGCATGGTCAGCTCGCGCAGGCAGACCCACAGCTGGACCTCTTGGAGCGGGAGGCTCCAGTCGTCGGCGAAGCGGGCCACGTTGCCCGGCACGAGAAGGAGGGTCGAGGACTCGGGCCAGGGAAGGGGGAGCGCGTATTGCCCGAAGGCGCGGCGCGCCAGATGGCCCGCGGCGGAGCCGAATTGCATGCCCAAGAAGACCGGTCCGAGCGTCAGCGCGAACTGCCCGAGCAGGCCGCCGAGCCCGTCGGTGCCGTCGGGGTCGAGCTCGCTCAGGTCCATGGAGCCAGGCACCGCGGCGGCGCCCTGCTGTTGCGCCTCCACCATCGCCTTGAGGACCGGACGGTAGGCCTCGAGCGCCCGAAAGCTCCACTGCCCAGGTCCGACGGCCTCGAAGGAGACGCCGCCGGCGTTCGACGTGATCCCCGTCGCCGCGGCCACATGGAGCTCGGCCACGCGCGCGAGCTCTTCGAACGCGATGCGCACGAGGGGATCGGGCGCCTCGTCCTGGCCGCCGTCGGTGGCGACGCCGAACGCGAGGGTGCGGGCGGCTTCGAACCAGCTGTCGCCTGCCCCCGGGCCCGAACCGATGACCTTGAGCAGGTCTCCGAGGAGGCCTCCCATCGGGTTGTCGGAGTCGCCCGAACCGAAAATACTCACCTTCGCATGCTAGGGGGAGGCGCTCAGGGTGACGTCCACGGTGGTGGTGGCGCCCGAGGCACCGTGCACCGAGAGCGCAATCGACGTGCCAGGCAGGAGCACATAGAGACGCGCCCGCAGGTCGGCCATGGTCCGCACTGCCATGTTGTCAACCGCGACGATGACGTCGCCTGGCACCAGCCGGTTGGTCGACGGGCCGTGTGACTGCACCGACTCCACCTCGGCCCCACCACCGTTCGGCGCGTCGGCGCCCGACATCCCGAGCCACCCGTGCACGACGCGGTCGCGCGAGCGGAGGTCGTCGGCCACGCCGACGACGAGATCGCTCGGGAGGAAGGTGACGGCAGGGGTGTTGGCAGGGTCGGGGTCGTAGAGGATCCCCAACACCTGACCCGACGCCGTGAGCAGCGGCTGGCCGCCCGTGATCGTCGGCGCCGGCGCCGAGGACGTGATCGAGGGCATGCCGCCCGCCGGACCCTCGGCGATGGCCGAACCGACCGCCGTGACCGAGCCGGGAGTGCAGTGCAGTGCGATCTCGCGTCCACCTGCCGGCACGTAGCTGAGCGTGAGGTCCGGTGCCCCGCTGTCGAGCGCACTGTCGTCGGCGAACGGCGCAACCGGAAGATCCTCGGGCACGTTCACCAGCGCGACGTCTGACGCCGCGTCCGTCGCCACCACCGACGCCGGCTCCGCTTTGCCGTCGGGCCCGATCATGACGATGCGCTGCACACCGCGCAGCAGATCGGCGGTGGTGGCGACGAGGCCCCCCTCCGCGACGGCCACGCCGACGAGGGAGACCGTGCCGTGCGCGGTCGTGGCTTGCAGTTCCACCATGGAACGCCCCACGGCCTGCGCGGCCGCCGGTACGGTGTTCTGCGGGCCGGGCAGGGTCGAGACCGATCCGTCAGCCACGGTGTCGTCCGTGCCGTCGACGACGAGCGGATGCTGCGACGCAGGGGAGAGCAGCACGATGACCCAGACGACGACGGCCATCACCGCCAGGACCCCCACCAGCACCATGACCGCGCCGCGATACGAGCGCCCCCGCGGCGCGTTGAGAAGGAGCGGCGCGTCGGTGGGTGGTCCGGCTACCTCGCTCGGGTGGCGCCAGAGCCGGTCATCGGGGTCGATCCAGCCGCGCAGGGGCGACTCGGGTCCTTCCGAGCCGCCCCCCGCGCCCTCATCGGGGCCCGGTTCTCCCTCTTCGGGCTTCTCGGGCTCGTCGCTCACAGGCTGACGATATCGACATCAGCCCAGGAAATGCCGTCGCGCGATGGGTCCGGCCGTACCATGAGGCCCCATGTCGCGCGACCTGGCCATCGATCTCGGCACGGCCAACACGCTCGTCTATGCGAAGGGCAAGGGCGTGGTGCTGAACGAGCCGACCGTGGTCGCGCTGGACTCGCGCAGCCGTGAGGTCCTGGCCATCGGCACCGACGCCTGGCAGATGATCGGCCGCACGCCGGGGTACATCGTGGCCGAACGTCCCTTGCGCGGCGGCGCGATCACCGACTTCGAAGTCACCGAACGGATGCTGAGCGTGCTGTTGCGGCGCGTCGGGGTGAGCCGGCTCAACCGGCCCAAGGTGCTCATCTGCGTGCCCTCGGCCATCACGGCGGTGGAACGCCGGGCGGTCAAGGAGGCGGCGCGCCGGGCGGGGGCATCGGCCAGCTTTCTCATCGAGCAACCGATGGCGGCTGCCATCGGCGCCGGGCTGCAAACCCATGAGCCCGTCGGCAACATGGTGGTCGACGTCGGCGGCGGCACGTCGGAGATGGCGGTGATCTCGCTCGGGGGCGTCGTGGCGGTCGAGGCGCTGCGCTTGGGTGGCTTCGACTTCGACGCGTCCATCCAGACCTACGTCCGCCACCAGTACGGGGTGGCCGTCGGTGAGCGCACCGCCGAGGCAGTGAAGCTCGCCATCGGGTCGGCCTTTCACTACCGAGGGGAGCAGCAGGCCGAGATCCGCGGGCGGGAGGTGGCGACGGGCCGTCCCAAGACGGTCATCCTCTCGCCGCTCGAGGTCCGCGGCGCCATTGAGGACAACGTGACCTCGGTGATCGAGGCGGCCGCGGATTGCCTCAGCGAGGCGCCGCCCGAGCTGGCCCAGGACATCATGTTCCAGGGCGTGCACCTCACCGGCGGCGGCGCGCTCTTGCGCGGCATGACCCAACGGCTGGCCGACGCCACCGCGGTGCCGGTCCACCTCGTCGACACGCCACTCGAGTGCGTCGTCCAGGGCGCCGGCATCTGCCTGGAATCATTCGACCGGCTCAAGCGCCTGTTCACCCAGGACGATTAGGGGATACCGGGCTCGTCGAGCAGCTCTTCGGCCGACTGGCGCACCTGCCAGTCGCGGTCGGTGGCGGCCGCCCGCAGCGCCGGTTCGACGCGAGGGTCGTCGAAGCCGGCCAAGGCGACGGCGGCGCGGCGCCGCACCGTTGGCTTGTCCGAGAGCGCGGCCAAGACGGCGGGCAGCCCGGCGGGGTCACCAATTGCCCCGAGCGCGGCGACCGCCGCCTCCCGACACCGCATGTCGTCATGCTCCGCTGCGAGGCGCGCCAGCGCCGGCACGGCCGGATGGTGGCGGCGTTCGGCTAGGAACCATGCGGCCCCCACCACGACCAGGGGGTCGGGATCACCCAGGGCGGCGGTCACTGTGACGGGCAGCACCGAGCGCGAGCCGCGGCCGCGCACGGCTGTGGCCGCCTCGACGGCGCGGCGTCGCAACGCGATCGATCCGCTGCCCAGCGCGCCCTCGACGTCGCCCGCGCTGAGCTCGCCCAGGCGGGCCAGCGCGCCGAGAGCGGCCACCTGCACGGACTCATCGGGATCGGCGAGGCCGCGGCGGGCCAGCACGGCATCACCGCGGTGGCCCGCCGCGGTGACACGCCGGCGCCGCAGCTCCGCGCGGCGGTTTCGGGCCGCATCCGTGGCAACATCGTCGCTCACCGATCTCGAGTATGTCCGACCCTGACGCGCCTGCCGACGGGATCGCCGCGGCGACCCCCACTCCCTCACAGGACGGTCCGGTCGCGCCAGCAGGCTCGCTGCCCCCGCCCGTGCCGGGGCGCAAGCGGGGCCGCATCTGGCCCTGGGCCGTCCTGAGTGTCGTCGGGCTCGTCCTGGTGGCGGCCGTGATCGCCTCACGCGTCTCGGTCAACGACTACGTCATCACGCCCGGCGACGCGACGCCGGTCTCCCAGTACATCGAGGTCCCGCACCAGGACAGCCACCCGCTCACCGGGCAGATCCTGCTGACCGACGTCTTCGTCAGCCAGCTCAACGCGCTCGAGCTACCTGCAGTACCGCTACTTCGACTCCAACAGCGAGATCATCCCGGGGCCCGAGCTCCTCGGGCCGGCGCCCGACGAAGGCCAGTACCTCGACCAGGGCTACCTCCAGATGGCCCAGGCCCAGTCCTTCGCCACCGCAGCCGCGCTGAGCCATCTCGGGTACACCGTCACGGCCACGAATGCCGGCTCGCTGGTCTACTCGATCGAACCGGGTTCCCCCGCGTCCAAGGCGCTGGACGTGGCGCAGGTGATCACCGCCGTCAACTCCGTCGCGACCCCGACCCCGTGCGACTTCGTGCAGGCGCTGCGCGGCCTGAAGCCCGGGACGACCGTCTCGCTCGGCGTCGAGGAGTCCTCCATCAACGACGTCGGGGACTTCGTGCCGGGCCCGATCGTGCAGAAGCCGGTGACGCTCGGCACGCCGCCCAAGGGTCTGGTGGAAAACGGTTGCGGTTCCTCGTTCCGGCCCACGGCGTACCTGGGCATTCAGCCCGAGGCGCAGCAGGACTGGCACTTCCCGGTCAAGGTGACCGTGCACACCCAGGACATCGGGGGCCCCTCGGCCGGCCTCGCCATGACCCTCGGCATCATCGACAAGCTCAGCAGCGGACGGTTGACGGGCAACCGGATCGTGGCGGCCACGGGCACGATCGACCAGTACGGCAACGTGGGTGACGTGGGCGGCGTCGCCGAGAAGACCATCGCCGTCGAGCAGGCGGGGGCGACCGTGTTCTTCGTGCCCACCGTCGAGCTCAAGACGGCGGAGTCGAAGGCGACGCCCCAGCTCCACGTCTACGCCGTCAACAATCTCGACCAGGTGCTCCGCATCCTCAAGCACCTCGGGGGGACGGTGCCGAGCAAAACGGCCACCAGTCCCGTGCCGGCCCAGGCGGCGCCGTAGGCTCTCACCATGGCAGAAGGCCGTGCGCCCATCTCCTCGTCCCGGATCGCCACTGGTGACATCGCCCGGCACTCCTTCGCAGTGGTCCGGCGGGGGTTCGACACCGACGAGGTCCGGGCCTACCTCCAGTCGGTGGCCCGCAGCCTCGAGGCGCTCGAAGAGAACGAGCAGGAGCTGCGGACATCGCTGGCCGAAGCCGAGGAGCGGGCGTCGCACCCCCTGCTCGACGAAGCCACCTTGACCGCGTCACTCGGCCAGCACAGCGCGCAGATCCTGCGACATGCCCATGAAGAGGCGGCGCGCATCGTGGCGCAGGCCCAAGAAGGGGCGGCCACCCTGCTGCGTGACACGCAGAGCAAGGTGAACGAGCTCCAGGCGAGCTCGGAGGCATCGACGGCCGAGCGCGTGGTCGAAGTCGAGCTCCTCGTGGCCAACGCCCAACAAGAAGCGCGGGTCGAGAGCGAGCGCATCCTCGCCGACGCGGTAAGTGAGGGTGAGGCGCTCATCGCGCGCGCCAAGGACGAGGGGCGGACCCTGCTCGACCAGGTCCAAGAGGCGCGCCGACGGGTGCTCTCCGACCTGGCGGGGCGGCGGCGCACCCTCGGGATGCAGATCGAGGCGCTGCGAGCGGCGCGCGACGAGATGGTGGCGTCGGTGCACGGGGCTCGCGACAAGATGGACGTGATCCTCGCCCAGCTCGACCAGACCGACGAGGACGCGCGTGCGGCGGCGATGGCGGTGAGCGACCAATACCGTCTCCGGGGTCCCGCGGAGGGTGAAGAGGACGAGCACGCGCTGGGCGATGTCGTCGGCGAGGCGATGGAGGGTGTCATCGCGGCCGAGTCCCCGGGCGACCCGAACGAGCCGACGACCGAGGCCGGCGCGACGGGCCAGGGCGGCGGCGAGGGGGGAGGGGACGACGGCGCGTCGGGCGGTCCCTCGGTCGACGAATTGTTCGCGCGCATCCGGGCCGGGAATCAAGCGGCCAAGGCGGCTGAGGCCGCCGCGACGACCGAGCGCAGCGCGTCGGGGCCCGACGCCCCAGAGGCCGCGGCGGGCGATGCGGCAGTACAGGACGCCGGCGGGCTGGGCGAGCCGGTGCCAGGACCCGACGACGGCCTCGTCGCGCAGCGCGACGAGTTGCTCGTCTCGGTCACGTCGCGCCTCAGCCGAACGGTCAAGCGAGCACTGGGCGACGACCAGAACCGACTGCTCGACAAGTTGCGCAACGCGCCGTCGCTCTCCGTTGAGGAGCTCCTCAGTGACGAGGGCGAGCACGTCGAGACGTTCGCCAGCGCAGCGCGAAGTCAACTGGGCAAGGCGTTCGCCGCCGGGACGGCCTTCGGCGGAACCCGGGCGGCAGTGCCCGAGGGACACGCGGTGGAGCACGCGGCGAGCGGACTGGCCCAGGTGATCGTCGCCATGCTGCGGCGCCAGATCGCAGACGGTGGCGACGAGCCGGTCGACCGCATCGGCGCGGCCTACCGCGAGTGGCGCGGCGAACGGATCGAGCGCCTGGTGGGCGACGCCGCGACGCAGGCCTTCTCCGCCGGTGTGGTGGCGGCCCGCGCGGACGGCAAGGTGCGCTGGGTCGTCACGAACGTGAGCGGATGCTCGGACTGTGAGGACAACGCGTTGGCCGGCTCGGTGAGCGTCGACGAAACGTTCCCGACCGGGCACCCCTATCCGCCCGCGCATTCGGGCTGCCGCTGTCTCGTTGCGCCGGCGGACGGCTGACCTGGGCCTCTGAGCGAAGACACCCCCGCTGCCTGTCAGTAGGCAGCGGGTGAGTGGACATTAGGCTCCCCTCGTGCGCATACCCAGCGATCTGGCTGCTGACGCCCCGCGCCACCGCCATCGTGCCCGTTGGTGGGTCCTCGGGCTCGTCGTCGTCCTCATCATCTTGCTGGTGTCGCTGCGCTCGCTCGCCGGGCTCTACACCGACAGTCTCTGGTTCTCTTCGGTCGGGTACCACAACGTCTTCTCCACGTTGCTGGTCATCAAGCTCGGCCTCTTCGGCGTGTTCGGTGCGATCTTCTTCGCCGTCCTCTGGATCAATCTCACCGTGTGCGACCGCATCGCCGGTCACGACATCGTGCTGGCCCAGGACGACGAGCTGGTGCGGCGCTACCAGCAGTACGTGCGTCCCTATGCCGGCCGGATCTACGTCGCGCTCGCGTTCATCCTCGCCCTCATCGGTGCGTCCGGGACCATCGGGCAGTGGAACAACTGGATCCTCTTCCGCCACGGCGGCAACTTCGGGATCAAGGACCCCGAGTTCCACAAGGACGTGGGTTTCTACGTCTTCAAGCTTCCGTTCCTCACCTTCATCGTCGACTGGACGCTCGCCATCCTGATCGTGACGCTCGCCGTGTCACTCGTGTTCCACTACTTCAACGGGGGGATCCAGCCCCAGCGAGGGTTGCCGCGGGTGCGACCGCCCGTGAAGGCCCACGTGTCCGTGCTGCTCGCTCTCATCGCGCTGGACAAGGCGGCCGGCTACGTCCTGCAGCGTTGGTCCCTCGTCAACGCGCAGGACGGCTATGTCGACGGCGCCGGCTACACCGACGTGCACGCGCGCCTGCCGGCCGAGTTGCTGCTCGTCTACGTGTCGATCTTCGCGGCGGCCATCCTCCTCTTCAACATCCGGCGTCAGGGCTGGACCCTGCCGGTGCTCGCCGTTGGCATCTGGGCCTTCGTGGCCCTTGTCGTCGGCATCATCTACCCCGCGCTGTTGCAGACGCTGAAGGTGACGCCCGCCCAGAGCTCGCTCGAGGCGCCTTACATTCAGCGCAACATCAAGGCGACGCGCGCGGCCTACAACCTGAACGACGTGCGCGTGCACCAGTTCCCGGCCGACACCACCATCAACGAGACCCAGACCTTCATGGCCGGCGCGACGATCGCCAACATCAGGCAGTGGGACCCCGACCCCTCCATTTCGCTGCAGACGTTCCAGCGCCTGCAGGGCATCAGCTCCTTCTATCTCTTCCCCACGCTCGGGGTGGACCGCTACACATTGGACGGGCAGCTGACCCCGGTGCTCATCGGCGTGCGCGAGATCTCCTCGGCCAACCTGCCGTCGCTGTCGTGGGTCAACACCCACCTGGAGTACACGCATGGCAACGGCGTCGCCGTGGCCCTGGCGAACCAGACCACTTCTGAGAACCCCGACTTCGCGGTGCAGCAGATACCACCCGTTTCGTCGCAGGGGATGCCCAAGATCACTCAGCCCAACGTGTACTTCGGCCTCGGCCTGATGGGCTACGTGGTGGCGAACAGTAAGCAGGCCGAGGTGGACTACCAGCAGGGCAGCACCGCGGTCGAGAGCCACTACAAAGGCTCCGGCGGGGTCCGGCTCTCGTCCCTGTTCACCCGCGCCGCCTTCGCGTTGCGCCTGGGCGACCTGAACCTGCTGATCTCGAGCCAGATCACCGACAACTCGCGCATCATGTTCGTGCGCGACCCGGTTGCCATGGCTGAGAAGGCGGCGCCGTTCCTCTCGTTCGACCACGACCCGTACGCGGTCATCAACAAATCGGGGGGGATAGACTGGATCATCAACGGCTACACCACGACGGCCAACTACCCCTACTCGCAGAACGCTGACACGCAGCAGGTGGCCATCGGCAGCACCCTGCCCGGGAGCTACAACTACGTGCGCAATTCAGTGGAGGTCGTCATCAACGCGTACTCGGGCAAGATGACCTTCTACGACCTGGACCCGAGGGACCCGATCCTGCAGGCCTACTCCGCGGCGTTCCCTGGGATGTTCAAGCCCCTCTCAGACATGAGCTCGACGCTGCAGGCCCACCTGCGCTACCCGTCGGACATCTTCTCGATTCAGTCCGCCCTCTACGGCCGCTACCACTTGATCAACCCCCAAACGTTCTACGCAGCGAGCACCGCCTGGCAGCTCTCGCCGACCGCCGGCGCGGGACCGCAGTCCCAGGCACTGCTGGCCGAGAACACCTACAACAACCAGGGTCAGCTGGTCTCCACCACCCCGGCCCGCATGGCGCCGCAGTACCAGGTCTATTCACTGCCCGGCACCACCCAGCAGCAGTTCACCGTGTCGGACGGCTTCGTCCCGGCGTCGGAGTCGACGGGCTCGGGCAGCAACCAGAACTTCAACCTCACGGCTTTCATGGTGGGACTGTCCGATCCCGCCCACTACGGCCAGCTCAACCTCTACGAGGTGCCCCAGGGGACACTCGGCCCCGCCAACGCGGATGCGGAGATCTCCGCCAACCAGGCGGTGTCGGCGGAGATCACGTTGCTGAACCGAGAGGGCTCTCAGGTGCTGTTGGGCGAGACGCTGATGGTCCCGATCGGCAACTCGATGGTGTACCTCCGACCCTTGTACACCGCGGCGTCGACCAACCCCCAGCCCCAGCTGGCCTACGTGATCGCGGTGCTCGGCAAGAACGTCGGCTTCGAGAAGACCTTGTCCCAAGCACTCTCGGATGTGTTGAAGACCACGGTCACCGTGCCAACCGGGGGTGGTGTCTCGACGTCGGGGACGCTGCCGGCGGCGGTTGCGAGCATCCTGCAGGCGGCGCAGGCCGACTACACCAACGCGCAGAGCGCGTTGACGTCGGGCAACCTGGCGACGTACCAGTCAGACATCGCGGCAATGGAGGCCGAGATCGCGCAGGCGGAGCAGATCCTCGGTCCGCCGCCCCCGGGCACGGCGACGGCCACGACGAGCACGACCGTGCCCAAGACGAAGACGACGACCAAGTCCAAATCGGGGAGCTCCGGGTCAGGCGCGAGCGCCACGGGGTCGTCGACGACGTCGACGACCGTCCCGGCCCCCACCACACCCACCCAGCCGAGCGGGGGCGGCACCAGCACGTCGACCACCTCGCGGGCCTGAGGGGACGGCCGTTTGCGGAAGGCGGTCGCCAGTCCCATGATGGGACCCGAGAAGGCGAGCGCAGAAAGGACAGCTCATCATGGGACTGCTCGACAAGGTCAAGGCGACAGCGGCGACGGCGACAGTGGCCGCAAAGGACGCGGCCGCAAAGGGGCAGGCGAAGCTCGACGACGCCCAGGCGAAGAAGGCCGCGGATGGGCTGCTACGGGACCTTGGTGCGGCTTTCTATGCCACGAAGACGGGCCGTTCCACGCCGACCACCGACTCCGAGATCGACCGCCTCGTCGCAGCGCTGCAGCAGCACGAGTCGGAGCACGGGCAGATCACGCTGGCTCCCGAGTCGGCGGCGGCTGCGCCGACGGCCACCCCGGCGGGCGACGGCGCGTCCGCGCCGGCACCGCCTCCGCCCCCGCAAGCGGCCGACCCGGCGTCGCCACCCCCGCCCCCGCCGACGGCCCAGACGCTGTAGAGGCTTCGAGCTTCGCCCGGCGGGCGGGCCTTGGCCGGCGGTGGTTCGCGCGCGAACGTGTAGGATCTTTTCTTCGCCGCGGGGTGGAGCAGTCTGGTAGCTCGTCGGGCTCATAACCCGAAGGTCGGAGGTTCAAATCCTCCCCCCGCCACCATGTGATGTCGCGAGACATCGGAGACAGATGTCGCGGGACATCGTAGACACTCTGAGTCAGAGCCGCCCAAGGGGTTGGTAGTTCTTGGTCGGGTCCAAGGTGAGGTGCCGCACGGGCTGGCCGTCGACACCGATAACCGAGATGTCGAGACCCTCGACGAGGACCCGCACACGGAGACCCGCGAACTGGCGGCCGCAGGGAATGTGGTGCATCTGGCCGTTGATCCGCAGGGTCACTGTCCCTTTGCCGTCGAGTTTGTCGTGGCGCAGCTTGCGCCCACCGCTCAGGTCGATCGGTTCTGAGGAAGGCCTGGCCTTTTCCCTCGCCGCATACACCTCGGCCGGGGTCTTGCGACCGATGGCGCGATGCGGTCGGACCTCGTTGTAATAGCTGACGAAGCGATCGAGCTGGACCTGGAGTTGCTTCTTTGTCTCGATCGCGTCCTGCTCGTTGATGAACTTCTTGAGCGTCTGGTGGAAGCGCTCGACCTTTCCGCAGGTCTGGGGATGATAGGGACGCGAGTGCTTCGAATGGATGCCCAAGCCGGCGAGCTCCATCTCGAAGGCACCGGCGAACCCGTGCCGGGCGTGAGAACTAAAGATCAGGCCGTTGTCGGTGAGGAATGACTGGGGAAAGCCCAGTGTTTCGGCGGATTTGTAGAACGTGCGCACCACGTCGGAGGATCTCGTGATCACAAACGCACGCGAGGCGACACAGAGCCTGGAATGGTCGTCGATGACGTTGAGCACCTCGAAGACCACGTCGTCAGCGACCCGGACATGGGTCACATCGGCCTGCCAGGTTTCGTTGGGGACGTCAGCGCAAAAGCGCCTGAGAGAGCTCTTCGGTCTCTTCTGGGGCTGGGGTGTGACGAAGCCCCTGGCCTTGAGCACCCGCCAGATGCTCGACACCGAAGGAACGACCTCGGCGTGGCCCTTTTGGAGGTGATACCTGATCGTCTCGGCTCCGGCGTCGACCCCGAGGTCCAAGAGCTCCTTTCGCAAGGTGACGATCTCGTCCTCGTAGCGGTCCCGTACGCGTGAAGGCGAGCGGAGCGGTCGCCGAGAGCGTGCCTCGAGCCCAGAGGGGCCCTCGAGGCGGTAGCGCCGGAGCAACTTGTAGAGCCAGCTGCGGTGCACGCCGTGGGTTCTCGCCAGTTCGGCAATCGGCCGACCCGTCCGCAGGTGCGTCTCGATCAGAAACGGGCCCAAGTCCATCGGAGACCTCCACTTCGGTGTCTCCTATGTCTTGACACATCCCCGACAGGGATGTCGCCTATCTCCTGAATCCACACACTCCCCCCGCCACGATGTGTGAACCTTCGACTTTCCGGTTACGAGTCGAACGAAACCGCAGCCCGGCGGCTCGGTCCGTCTCACACTCTCTGGTGGGTTGATCAATCCGTTTAGCGGATTGATCAACCTCTGCCTACGCAGCATAGGGCAGGTTCACGCGACTAGTCCGCGAACGTGCTGGTCAAACATACCGACATTTGCTCTCGCCGAACGACCTTCGCGTGTGCAATCTCGGGTCTTATGACCCGAGATATCTCCTGCGCCCGGGTCGGGGTTGGTGGACAGAGACGAAAAGAGTCTCTCAGCGCGAGTGCTCTGCTCCCAGACCTGCGGTGAGGGCTCGGCTGGCCACCCGGACGAGGTCGTCGTCGGAGGCGCTCGACACGGCGCGTAGCTGGAGGAAGTGGCGTGCCACCGTGAGACCGAGAATGCTGCTCACGGCGATGGCGGCTCGCAACTCGGCGTCCGGGCCGCCGATGCCGGCAGCCAGATTGCCGATCCGCTCGTCAAGATGGAGCCGGACGGCTTCGGAAGCCTCCGGCGCGGTCAGCATGGACCGGACCAGGGCCCGCATCTCGGGGGGCAATGCGGCGGCGCGCACCTTGAGGACCTCGGCCAGATGATCTGCAGCTTCTTCGGGCTCGCCGGGCGGGAGTTGTATGGCCGCGGTAAACAGCGCCGACTTGGATCCGTAGTGCTGCAGGACCAGGGAGGGGTCGACCCCGGCCCGGCGGGCAACGCCCCGCACCGTTGTCGCCTCGAACCCTCCGTCGCCGAACTCCTGTCGCGCCGCATCGAGGATCCGGACCTGTGTTGCTGCGCGACGGGCCGCCCGGCTCGTCATCGGCTGGGAGACGTCGGTGCCTTCGTTCATGGCTTCACTCTACGTGTGTTGAGCGAAGCGTTCGCCCTCGGGTACAGTTGACTCAACACCCGTTGAGCGACTCGCCACATGCAAAGGACTGTGATCCTCAAACCCATGGAAGACCACCCGACTGATTATGCACCGAAGGCGGCTCACGTAGGAGAGCGGGCGTGACCCCGACTTTGACCTCGAACAACGCAAGTGTGCTGTTGATCGGCGCATCCCGCGGTCTTGGTTGCGCGATCGCCGCGGAGTACGTCGACCGTGGGGCCCAGGTCGTGGCAACCGTGCGGGGCCAGGCCCGCACAGCGCTGCACGACCTCCGGGAGAGTGTTGGTGGACTGCTGGAGATCGAACAGGTGGACATCACTGTCCCGGAACAGGTCCAGTCACTGAGGCAGCGGATCGGGTCGCGCACCTTCGACCTGCTCTTCGTGAACGCCGGGGTCGGCATTGAGGAGACGGTCGCTGACGTGGCCACCGACGAGTTCGTGCGCCTGATGGTCACCAACGCGCTGAGCCCGATGCGGGTCATCGAAACACTCGGCGACGTCGTCCCCGCCGACGGCACGATCGCCATCATGTCCTCCGGTCAGGGGAGTGTCGCCAACAACGAACACGGCGGCTTCGAGATCTACCGGGCCAGCAAATCGGCCCTCAATCAACTGATGCGCAGCTACGCAGCCCGTCACCGCGACGACCCGCGGACCTTGCTCCTCATGGCTCCAGGCTGGGTCAAGACCGACCTCGGCGGCCCGAATGCTCGCCTCACCATCGACGAGAGCATCCCCTACCTGGTGAGCACCGTCGACGCCCAACGCGGCCACACCGGTCTCCAATACCTCGACTACCAAGGCAATGTCGTTGCCTGGTGAGCACCCGGAACCCGAACGACGCATACAGGCCCAGCGCTGGCCGGCCGGCGCTCAGTGAGACGATCAACCTCAAGGCAAGGGAACAGCGATGACCTCACCTCGAAATGGCTCACCAACGCGCGCCCTCGTCCTCGGAGGCGGCGGCGCAGTCGGTGTCGGTTGGCAGACCGGTCTGCTCATAGGGCTGCGCGAGGCCGGTGTCGACATGGCAGGAGCCGAGGCAATCGTTGGAACGTCCGCGGGTGCCCTCGTCGGCGCGCTGCTGGCCTCCGGCCGTGAGGTCACTGATGCGTTCACCAGCCTGGCAGCACTTGGACAGAGCATCGATCCCGACAGCCTGGCGGCCGGCGATGAAGCCTTCCTAAGCGCAGTGCGTCAGGCCAGCCTCGAGGCCGACCCGCGGCAAGCGCTACGAGCGATCGGTCGCGCAGCGAAGGAGGCGAGCACGCCCGCCGAAGACGTCTACCTCCGCCTGTTCGGCACACTCGACGACATCGCCTGGCCTGCAGGCTTCCGATGCACTGCGATCGACACCGACACCGGCGATTTGATCGTGTGGCACCAAGGATCCGGCGTGCCGCTCCTCCACGCTGTCGCCTCCAGTTGCGCCATTCCGATGTTGTTCCCAACCGTCACCATCAAAGACCGCAGTTATATCGATGGCGGGCTCCTCAGTCACGTGAACGCCACGGCGGCGGCGCCGACCGACGTTCTGGTGGTCCTGTCCTGCCACCCCCTCGGCTCCCAGGGCGCCGGAGGGGGTGGCTCACTTGCCGCCTCCGTCACCCCGGACGCTGAGTTGGCACCATTGCGCCAAACCAGACGGCTTGTAGCGGTCGAACCCGATTTCAGCGACATCGAGGCTCCGGCGAACATGATGGACCCAAACCTCGCCATCGAGGCTTTCCAGATTGGCAAGCGGCAGGCGTCAAGTGAGGCCGCAGCAATCCGGGCCGCCTGGAATATCTGACAAGGCGCTAATGGAATCCAGATTCGAACAGGCTCGGTCCCACCACGGGGGCTAAATATCCCCAAATGTTGTCTGCTCACGCGTCCACTTCCGCCGTTGTGCCGAAGGGGACAGGGGTAGCTCCGCTGCGTGGGTTCCTGATCGGTCCGACTTCGGGCAGGGAGAAGTGAAGCCATCGGGCGCTTCACCCGAAAGGTCGGGGTACGTTCCGCATCCGGCGAGTTTCTCGGGACTCCAACCCGGATGCGGCGGGATTGAGTAGTGCAACGCCTGGGCGGCTGCATAGTGCAAGCCAGACGACCAGCACTTTCACGCACGTGGAGGACCGGGCGGCTGGTCACCGACAGTGCCCCCTCCACCATTGAAGGCTCGTCGGAATCCGGCGGGGTCTGCCTGCCCTTCGGACGACAATCGACCCAAACAGAGTTGCTGCGTCGCTCGATATTCGGGCGCACTCGAACTCCGCTGTCAAGACGAGTCTTCAGCGCAAGTGGCCTGCTGAGCTGAGCAACGGTCTGGATCTTCACTTCGCCAGATTCGCGAGGAGCTCGAAGGTGCCGTGGTTCTGCACCGAGACGACACCTGCGATGTTCGGAGGTGTGATGTCGTAGTCGGCCATGACGATCGGCGCGTCTGCCAGGAGAACGAAGCCTGTGTTGGTCTGCTGGTAGTGAAGCACGACGGTCACTGACTTCGAGACGCCGTGGAGCAGGAGCGTTCCGCGTGCGTCGACCCCGTAGATCCTGCCCGGAGTGATGTCAGGCAGGGGGATCGGATCGGTCAGCGTGAATGCAGCCGTCGGAAATTTGGCTGTCTGAATGGCGTTGGTCTTGAGGACCGTGTCGCGGAGACTCTTGTCGCTCTTGAGCGTCGTCATGTTCACCGTGAAATTCGCAGCTGTCACCCGGTTGCCCACCACGGTCACTGACCCCGTGACGTCGCTCGTCCGACCGGTTGCCGTGTCGGACAGCAGACCCCCGACAACTTTCTCCTCCACTCTGTAGCCAGCTGTGGTCGCCTCGTCCGCTGGGCCCGGGACGACTGTCCATTGCCCGTTCAGATCGCCGGCGGACGCACCTGATGACGAGGACCCGCCGGCCTTCAAGGCGAGGGGAGCCGCTGAACTGCCACTCAGCATCCACGAGAGGCCTGCGCCTCCGACGACGATAAGAGCGATTAGCGGGACGAGAATCCAAAGCAACCGCTTCTTCTTGGAACTTTTCATGTCTGGCCCTTTCAACTGGGGTGAACCGGGTATCCCGGTAGCAAGCAAGTACTTGCATGAATCAGCGTACGCCGACCGGTCACGAATTGCAAGCAGGTACTTGCTAGCCTGGGCCTCATGCCGATACATCTGTATCCACCGGGGGAGGACAGTGCGTGGCCGAGCCTGTAGCCGATGCGACGATGTTCGACGCCGCCTTGAAGGTGTTGGCCGAACGTGGCTACGCCGGGGCAACCACGCGGAGAATCGCAGATGCCGCCGGGGTTAACGAGGTGACCTTATTTCGGCGCTTTGGTGACAAGCGACAACTGATCCTTGCCGCCATCGGCGCCGACATCGATCGATTCGCCAACGATGGACTCACCGCGACAGGAAACCTCGAAGCTGACTTGATCCGGGTCGTCGAGTACTACTCGGACATCTATCAGCATCGAGACGGATTGGTTGGAACCCTTCTGCTCGAAGGAGCACGAAACCCTGACGTTGCCGCTCTGATTCAGGGGCCTCTTGGAGCAATGTCGCGCTTAGGCGAGATCCTTGCCGGCTATCAGCGCGGCGGACAGATGATCGAGGAGCCCACGGAGTTCGCAGTTCAGGCACTCCTTGCACCTCTACTCGTGATGACGCTTTTGGGGCACGTCACCGGCACCGAAGTTGCTCTCCCCGATGCCAGCACTGTGGTTCAGCGATTCTTGAAAGGTCGCCTCCTGGAGGGAGCGGATGTCTCGGCAACGCAGTAGCGTTTGATCTCGCTGAACCTTCTGACTTCGGGCCAAGACCCGAGGGTTCGCCAGAGTTGATGTATCTCGGGACTGCGACGACATGGCATCGACATTTAGTAGGCGGCTGCCCTATGCAGTGCACATGCACGATGCCCTGACCAGGCGTTTCGGCGGGTTCATAACCCGAAGGGAGCGCTTTGGTCCTGAACGCCCGCCACTCAGAGCATGAAAGAGGGAGGCGAGGCTGATGCGAAAGCATCGCTTCGGCGCCGTCCCCGCCTCGCCCGTACGAACGACCTTAGCTCTCCGGGCAATCGATCTCTACGCGGCTCGTGACGTCGTTGGTCACGGTGACCGGTCCTTGTGCCTGACACTCGTCGGCACCCCCTTTGAAGTGGGGACTCCGCCCTGCGACGGTATAGCGACCGACGGGCAGGTGGGCTGAGAACCGGCCGTTGGCGGAGAGGTCGATCGTGGCGATATTTCCGTTCGACCCATGGAAGGTGACGGAGCCGCTGAGCGGTTGCGGCCCTGTCCCAGCCGGACCCCCGACAGCCTGGAGTATGCCGTCAAGGGTCCCCTCCTCCGGAGGCGACGAACAGCCGGCGAACGACACCCCCGCACAGAGTGCTGCGAGTGCAGTGAGGAGGGTCAATGGGGCCCGACGGACGGCACTCTTCGGTACGGACATTGTGATCACTCGTTCCGGGCTACCTCGGGCCCTGTGATCCGATCGAGGATGGGGAACGTCGCGGCGATGATCGCCATCGACGCGGCCAGCCCTCCGATCACGGTGGCCCAGTAGGAGAATCCCGGAAGGCTGAAGGCGAGCCCAACTTGCGAGTGCAGGTAGAGGGCGGCTGCCAACAGCCCGACGACGATAGAGACCGCGGCGACGATGAGCAGGGGCAGCGCACTCTCCAGCGTCACGACCCGGTGCAGGAGTTTTCGCGGGACCCCCGTCAGTCTGAGCAGGCTGAATGGGCGCCTCCGCTCGGTGAGACCGGCCGCGACGTTCACGGCCAGGCTGCACGCAGCGATGACCAGGCTGGCCACGATGATCACGTCGGTCATGGCCTGGATCATGATCAACAGGCGCGCCGTCGACGGGCCGAGTGCCTCCACGGTCACCGGTGTGCCCTGGAGCGGGAATGCGCGCTCGAGCTCCGTTCGCACCCGTTCGACCGCATCCGAAGACCCGTTCGTCGCCACGACGACGGCGCTCACGGGGAGGGATGCGAGCTGCGCCGCCGACAGGTTCCAAGAGGGCCAGGTCGTGGTCGACGCGTTTGCGGTGTGCCCCAGGATCTTCGAAAGGAAGTATCCCACGGAAGCCACGGCGGCCCGCGGTGCGCATCGGCCGATGGCCGGAGTCTTGGCGAGTTCGTCACACGCGATGACCCCGAACGATCGCCCCTCTTGCGCCTGGCTGGGAGCCTCATGGACCACCGCCACCCCTCGCACCCCCGGCGTCGTCCTGAGCTCGTGAAGGACCGCGGCAGGGACGGAAGCCACCACCGACGCCGCGGGACAGTCGGTGGTCGAATAGGTGCAGAACGGGTCCGCGAGGGTACTCAGGCTGGCGTTGGCGCCGCTCCCTCCGGTTACTTGCGTCACCGAGCTGAGGGCACCGATCGCCGCGCTGGCGACGAAGAGGGCAATGACGAGGCCACTGACAAAGCGGAAGGCAGCCTTGGGGTTGTCGAGAAGGTGACGACCGGCGATGAGCGTGGCGGGGCGACTCGCTCTTTTGGTCATGATCCGTGACCCAGCCGTTGTGAACCACGGCCCGGCCAGAACCAGACCCACGATCAGCAGCACGAATCCGACGAGAAGCTCGAGGAGCTGGCTCCCGATGGCGCCGGGCTTGCCGGCCGCGTCGAAGTAGGCGAGGAATGCGATGCCCGTCAGCAGGGGAACGATGCGGGCGATCCCTGGTGGGCGCTTCCGGACGCGCCGCGTGACTCCCAGCGGCGAAATCTGTACCCGTCGCAGCGCGAGACGTGCGGAGACGACGGCGGCGATGGGGACTCCGACCACCGCGATAAGGACGTCGGCAGCGTGAAGCGAGAGGTCACCTTGCGCCAACGGGGCACCGGTGAAGGGCACGTGGTACAGCAGCGGTCGGACTGCGAAGAAGAAACCGAAACCGAGGACGACTCCGGCGAGGGCGGCGATGACCGCTTCGACGGCCGAAATCGTGGCGATCTGGCGAGGAGTGGCGCCGACCAGCCGCATAGAGGCGAAGCGTTCTTCGCGCCGTGCGGCCGACAGTCGGCTCGCCGTCGCAATCAGGATCAGAATCGGCAGCAGGAGCGCCACGGCTCCGCCGACCAGGATGAATTCCAGAACTGGCCCGCTTCCGACCGCGCTCTGGCAGCCATAGCAATTCGCCAGGCCGCGCTGGATCGCCCCGATTTCGATGGCCGCTGGCTGCTTCGACAGCTGGCTGACGCTGTGGCCGATGACGATGATCAATGAGTTCGGCGACGGCAGTCCCTCGCTGCCGATGGTGCCCACCAGCCGACCGGGGTAGCGATCACGCAGCTCGTCGGCGGGCTGGGAGCGAAGCAGGCTCACCATCTCGGGCGAAGCGAGGTACTGGCCGGGACCGGGCAGGCGGGTCATTCCGGGAGGGATAGGCGCGCCCGGCCCGGCCGCCGCGACGTCGATCTGGTCGATGAGCTGACTCCCGAACGAGTCGGTGCTCGGTTCCCACCACAGTCCGCTGGCGGGCGAATTCGGCGGTGTCGGCTGCACCGCCGAGTTCAGCCAGGCACCCCGATCGCTCTGGGCGTGGAGACCATTGATGCCGGCCAAGGCGGCCAACAACAAGCCGACGCCGAGGGCGACCGCAGCCGCAGTGACGAGGACTCGCAGGAGGGCTTCACGACCGCTCCCGAAGGTCAACCGGAGGCCGAGCCGGATCATGTGCCGACCCCCACCGGGCTGGCGACCCGGCCGTCGCGCACGATCACCTCGCGGTCGGCGTAGGCGGCGACGCGGGGTTCGTGGGTGACGAGGACGACCGTGGTCCCCTCCTCGCGCGCCACGCTGGTCATCAGGTTCATGACGAGCTCACCGGTCAGGGAGTCGAGTGAGCCGGTGGGCTCGTCAGCGAACAGCACGTCGGGCTGCGCGACCATGCCCCGGGCGAGGGCGACCCGCTGCGCCTGGCCCCCTGACATCTCGCCCGCCCGGTGGCCCTCCAGCCCGTCGAGCTCGAGCCGGGCGAACCAGCTCCGCGCTCGGGCCAGGGCCTGGTGGCGGCGGATCCCGCCCAGAAGGAGTGGGAGGGCGACGTTCTCCTCGGCCGTGAGCTCTGGGACGAGTTGGCCGAACTGGAAGACGAATCCGAAACGGTCTCGGCGGAGCCGGCTTCGCTGCTCCTCGCGCAGCGCGTCGATGCGCTGCGCGTCGAAGATGACTCGGCCTGACGCGGGGACCAGGATGCCGGCGAGGCAGTGGAGCAGCGTCGACTTGCCCGAACCGCTCGGTCCCATGACGGCCACGATCTCGCCGCGCTGCACGGACAGGCTGGCGTCGCGCAGCGCAGGGGTCTCGCCGAAGGAGAGCACGAGGTCCAGCGCCTCGATGATGGTGCCCCCGGGTGGGATGAGGGCAGAACCGTCGGTCGTTTTCATGAGGAAACCTCCGTGGCGAGTGCGGCGAGGCGAGCGGTCGTGAGGTCGATCCAGCGGAGGTCGGCCTCGAGGTGGAACAGACCGTGGTCGGCGAGGAGCGAATCGATCAGGCTTCCTTTTTGCTTGAGGTCTGTGAGCTCGCGCATCCGGTGCAGGTGCTCAGCGCGCTGGGCGTCCAGGTACTCCTCGGCCCGGCGACCGAGCATCAGCGACAGGACGACCTTCACGAACAGATCGGTTTGCAGGTGAGGCTCGGCGGGGATGGGCTCAGAGAGCCACGCCTCGACCTCGTTCCGACCCGCCTCGGTGATGTTGTACCGCTTGCGATCGGGACCGGCTCCTGGCTCGGCTTCGCCGACGATCGCCTTCCCGTCTCTCGCCAGGCGCGAGAGCGTGGCGTACACCTGGCCGTAGGGCAGCGGCCGGCCGCGCCCGAAGTAGGTGTCGTAATCGCGCTTCAGGTCGTAGCCGTGGCTCGGTTCGCGATCGAGGAGTCCGAGCAGGGCCATGGGAACACTCATAGCGGGGAGAATACTCTGAGTGTATATATCCAGTCAATAGCTCGCCTGACACTCCGTCTAGGGATTCCTAACCCGAGGTCGGAGGTTCAAATCCACCCTCCGCCACTCACAGGCGTTCGTGTTAAGGACGCCGAATGCATAGCGAAAGTCCCGTTGGGAGCCATCCCGGCGGGGCTTTCGCCGTCTACGGCCCGGCGCGCGCCATTGCGGCCGCCCAGTGGTGTGGTGCCTTATGCGCTGCGGAGTCGGGGACGAAGCGAGGCGCCGACTTGGTCGACAAGGGCGACTGCGACCACTCGTGGTTGGAGTGGCACCTCGTAGCCCGGAGTGGGAGTGAGGATGAAGCGGCCCAGGGTGTCTCCGCGGTTCTGGACCAAAAGCTCGATCTCGGGTCCGGGAAGGCCCATGTGTTCCACACCCCAGACCCGGCCACCGAGCAGCACGTGCCCGTCGTGCTCGAGACGCATGATGGGACGAAGACTGAGGCCCTCCTCATAGCGGCAGGCTCGGAGGTGGAGTAGATCGACCAGCGCGCTGCGCACCTGCTCGCGCACGTCGGTTGCGGGTGCGCCCGATGCGACGAGCTCGGACACCTCGAAGATCAAGCCGACGTAGTCGGCCTCTTCAGTTGCGCTGGCGTGATGGTGGCGGTTGCGGGCAGCGAGCTCGGTGACGATGATCCCGACCAAGAAAAGGCAGATCGCCGTCTCGACGTCGGGCCGGTGTGTGATGGCGAGTCTCTCGTAGGGCTCGGTGAGGAAGACGTCGAACCACAAGGTGGCTCCCACCGTGGCCACGAACCCGCTGAAGCGGTTGCCGACGGCTGCCACTGCGACGATGGCCGCGACGAGTATCAGCGCGGACGCCGTATTCGCGAACTCTCCTCGGAACGGGACTAGGAGGGCCGCGACCCCCAGCGGGAGAACGAGGGCGGCTGCGAAGGCGATCTGGTCTCGATACGGGTGGAATCGGTCCATGGCTGCCTCGCTTTGATCTGGTGTTCCCAGTTTTCCACGGTGACCGTGCTGGTGGAAGAGGCTTGGTCGAGCCTTTCGTACCTGGTTAATGCAGCGCCCACGAAATGGCGTCCAAGGCTTGAGCGACCGTCCAGCTTCCACCTCCGGGGTGCTCGAGGTCGTAGACGCCTTGGGACCCGAGAAGGTGCCGAAGTGACTTGGGCACCGCCGCTCCGCTGACCATGCCGGCCGCGACGAAGCGCTCGTGTAGGTGTGCATCGAGCAGAATGAACACGTCGGAGTGGTCGACGTCGTGGGTGCAGGGCCGGCCGGACTGCCAGTCGATGCCTTGGAGGCGAACCCTCGGGGACTGCCTGGGAGTAGATCCCGAAGCAGTGCCACAGGGCTGAGAGCGCGGCGGGCGGCGCCGTCAACAGGGGCCAGCTGACTCCGTTGAGCGTGGCGTAGGCGTCCATCCGCGGGGGTGTCACGCCGCGGATCGACCGCGAACCTCGACGATGGCAGCCTCGGGCTCGAGGTGCTGCGCGTGAGATTCGCGCTCGAAGGCGAGCAACGCACCGTTCGTGACCGGGCGCTCCTCCTGGCACGACGTGAGGACGGGCGCCCGGAAGAGGAAGACGGGCTTGCCGGCGAAGTTACTCAGAGTCGCCTGCTGACCGTCTTGATTGGTGAAGGTCGCATCGAGAGGAGCGGAGGGGACGGCCCGATCCATCCGATCGCCGATCGACGCGGGCGGTGGACCCGTAGAGCTCGCAGCCGTCTCGGACAGCCCGATCCCGAGCGCCGCGCCAGCCAGAAGGAAGACAGCTCAGCTCAGCTCAGGAGCACTCCCTGGCGCCGAAATCCCATAGCCTATATAATAGATGCTATATGCAACTAAGTGAAATCGCCCCTCCGGGCCAAGATCAGCTGGTCGATGCGGTCCTGAGTGCCAGCCGGGTGCTCGTGGCCATCGCAGCGCGCTCGCTCGCTGACGTGGGAGAAGAGGTCACTCTCACCCAGTACCGTTCGCTGGTGGTGCTGGCCTCACGAGGCCCCCAGGGCGTCGCCGCCTTGGCTGAGGCGGTGTCTGTCGCTCCCCCCACCGCCTCGAGGATGTGCGACCGCCTGGTCAAGAAGGGTTTGGTGACGCGCCGGACAGACCGGCGTGACCGGCGCCAGGTGCGCATAGCTCTGTCACCGGGCGGACGTCGCCTGGTCGACGCGGTCACGGCGCGGCGGCGCACCGAGATAGAGCAGCTCGTCGCCACCATCCCCACCGAGTCCCGGGACGGGGTCGTCGATGCACTCAGACATTTGAGCGAGACCGCGGGTGAAGTGCCCGAGCAGGACTGGAGCACGGGCTGGGACCTATGAGCCCGCTTCCGGGCGAAGACGGACAGCTCGAGGCTCCGCATCCGAGCCGCTCGGTTCGTGCTCGCGGCGCTGCGGCAGCGGTTGGTCGATGGATTCGTTCGGCGTCGTACCTGCAGCGTTGGATCGTGCTCGGCGTCACGATCGGTACGATCGCAGGGCTCGGCGCCGTCGTCTTCTACGACGCGCTGCGGCTGTGCACCCACTTCTTTTTGGAGGTCCTCGCCGGCTACAGCGTGCCGACGCCAGCGGCCGAAGGCCACGTCGCCGGCTCCGTTCACGCCGCCCGGCCGTGGGCCCTCCCACTGGTAGCTGGGGCCGGTGCTCTTCTCGGCGCGGTGTTGGTGTACCGCTTCGCCCCCGAAGCCGAAGGCCACGGCACCGACGCCGCCATCTCGGCGGTGCACCACAATCCCAAGGGCGTGCGCTTCCGCGCCGTCATCGTCAAGATCGTGGCTTCCGCCCTCACCATCGGATCGGGGGGATCGGGCGGGCGCGAGGGCCCGACAGGTCAGATCAGCGCAGGGTTCGGCTCGTTGCTCACGCGCGTGCTCGAGCTCGATCCAGTCGACGGGCGTATTGCGGTGGCGACAGGGATCGGCTCGGGTATCGGTGCCATCTTTGGGGCGCCGCTCGGTGGAGCAGTATTGGCCGCCGAGATCCTCTACCGCGATGACTTCGACCCGGCTGCCTTGTTGCCCTGTTTCATCGCCTCGTCGGCGAGCTATGCCGTCTTCGGATCGGTCGAAGGCTTCGGCCCCCTCTTCGGCTACGTGGGCTCGTACCGCTTCAGTGATCCTGCTCAGCTCGGGTGGTTCGCCCTCATCGGCATCCTTGGAGGCCTGATCGGAATCCTTTACGCCAAGGGGTTCTACGGCATCGCCCAGATCTCGACCGCCGTGCCCCGTCTGCCCAAGTGGGTGAAGCCCGCGATAGCCGGGCTGATGGTGGGCGCGATTGGTATCGCCATCCCAGAGGTGCTCGGCACCGGGTACGGCTGGATCCAGAAGTCGCTGGGGCCCGAGCTGTTGGGTATCCCTCTGTGGATCGTGCTCATCGTGCCTTTCGCACGCATCGTGGCGACTGGGCTCTCTATCGGCAGTGGTGGGTCGGGCGGGATCTTCGGTCCGGGCATGGTGATCGGTGCCTTCATGGGTGCGGCGGTCTGGCGACTCTTCGAACCCGTCGCGCCATCGATGGGCCACGACCCTTCGCCCTACGTCATCGTCGGCATGATGTGCTGCTTCGGCAGCATTTCGCGGGCTCCGCTCGCGGTCATGTTGATGGTGGCCGAGATGACCGGCAGCCTCTCGATCCTGACCCCCGCGCTGGTCGGAGTGGGCTTGGCCTGGCTGATCGTGCACCACATCGACGACACCATCTATCGGAGCCAGATCCGCAGCCGCTCCGACACCGAAGCACGTCGTCTCACCGCGGGGCTACCACTGTTGGCCACTATTCCGACGGCACGCGCCATGGTCGTCCCTCGACTTGTGCTTCCCAACTCGGCGACGGCGAGCGAAGCCATCGAACGCACCCAGGCGGCCGGCGTCAGCGGCGCACCCGTTGTCGACGCTGCGGGCAGATTCGAAGGCACGATTGCTGTGGATCAGCTCGTGAATTCGACGCATCAAAGGACCCGAGTTGGTGACCTGGCGGACGCCGGCGCACCCGTCGTCACGGCGGAAAGCCGACTCGACACCGCACTGGAAGCGATCACGTCGGCTGACGCGTCCTGGGTGAGCGTTCTCGACGACGACCGGCGGGTGGTTGGGACCATGTCGATCTCGGACCTCGTCGCCGCCTACCGCGCGGAGTTGCTCGCCTCGGCTCAGCGGGTCAGTGCTCTTGGCGCTGCCACCGGAGCATTCGAACTCGCAGTAACCGAGCGTTCCGGCCTTGCCGGCCAGGCGCTGCGGACCGCCGACCTTCCCGACGGCACGCTGGTCACCTCCATCGCCCGCAATGGAGAGGTGCTGATGCCAAGCGGCGATGTGGTGCTCAAAGCCGGTGACCGGCTCTCGCTCCTTGGATAGCACTCTGCGCTGACCAGGGCATTTGAGAATGGACCGCAATCGCAGGGCCGCGTACAACCCCTGATGATTACACCGATGGTGAAACGGGCATAGCAGTTGCGATGTCGAAGATGGCTTATCGTGACGCGCAGATCCATCGGTTCTGACGGGTAGTTGCGTAGGCAGGTGAGCGCGGTCGCGATGCCCACACACGAGCTTAAGTTGCCAGCCGATGTCGCGAGTTGCTCGAGGGCGCGCCGCTTCGTAGAAGAGGCCCTCGCTCAAGCCACCGAGGAGCTGCGTGCAGATGCGTCGCTTCTGGTCTCAGAGGTTGTTGCCAACGCGGTGCTCCATGCGGGTGGACCGCTTACGGTCGAAGTCTTGCAGAAGGGCAGCGCATACCGGATTGCGGTGAGTGATGGAAGCTCGATGCCACCGGCCGACAAGGGCTATCGGACAGACGATGCCACCGGTCGTGGCGTGCAGCTTTTGGAGTGTGTCGCGGCCGGATGGGGTTGCAAACGGACCTGCACGGGCAAAGTCGTATGGTTCGACCTGCCGGTCCCGTTCGACGATTCATCGCCGCGCGGCACTGAGCGCAGGTCGCACGAGCATCCCTATCCGAACGGGACCCCAATCGCCCTCCTCGGGGCACCCATCCAAGAGATGATCCGGACGGCCGCGCACTACGACGCGCTCTACCGTGAGTTCCGTCTGATCTTGGAACTCGACCCAGCGCATCTCGAGTCCGTGCCGGGGCGATTGCTGAGCTTGATCGACGAGCTGGGAGACTCCTTCTTAGGCGTTGGACGCGCGGCTGAAGAGACGTGGGACGCAGCCGTCGAAGAGGGCCGAGAGACGGTCGACTTGCATTTCCGCCTTCCGTCGGAAGCGGCTCCGGCCGTGCTGCGGTACAACCAGCTCTTGGACGAAGCTGACGACTACTGCCGTCGGGCCGAACTCTTGACTATCGCCCCCAGTGACGAGGCCGTGGCGGTCCGAGGATGGGCGTTCGGGCAGATCGCGGCCCAGTGTCACGGCGAAACGGCTGCGCCTTGGTCTGGATCGCCTCACTAGCGCGAATGCACTCGCCCTGATTTCCGACAATCACACGACCTAGAAGTGTCGCGGATCCGCTGACATTCGCCGTGCCGTGGAACGAATTATGTGAAGCCATCTGAGGCTGCCCAGGCCCTGGGGGCGTCCCATGGCGCCGGCGAAGGGCGCTTCGATTTGGCCAATGTCACGTTGCGCGACGGGCTTCGAATTGAGCAGCAACCTCTTAGAGGCTGTGCAGGTAGCTAGTGAGTGGCAGGTGCGTTCCATGTGCCTCAGCCCGGTTTACCGGCTCGCCACCTCCAGCCTCGAAACCCAGAAGGACGCAGCCTCCCGGAATCAGGACTCGGGTGAGTTCATTGAATGCCTCACCGAGCCGATCCGGGGGTGTGTAGATGATCGAGTACCAATACACCGCACCGGCGAGGACCCCTGTGTCGAATGGAAGTGCTGCAAGCTCGCCTTCCTCGAAACGGAGGTGCGGATGTGCGTTCCGAGCCGCGGCCAGCATTCCCTTAGACACGTCCACGCCGACGACATTGAGGCCATGTTGAGCCAGGAAGGCCGCCACTCGACCCGGTCCGCATCCGACGTCAGCGACACCACCGGCAGGCCCATCCTGGATCAGCTCGACGAACGCTGTGAGCAGCGAGCGGCCGATGGCCCCCCTCGGTCGCTGAACTGATCTGAGTTCCCACGCACTCGATGTAACTCGATGTAACTCGATGCTGGCACACGTCAGAGACCGCTCGGGCTGACTCCACGTGGTCCGGATCAGACACCCTCCGGGGCTATGTGAACGACGAGGTCGGAGTCAGGTATAGGAAGAGCTGAATGCCCAGTCGGCGGGATAGGTGAGACACATTCGAGACCCGGTCGATTCGAACATTCGGCCACCGGCAACGCCGCTTAGGTGTTGGGCTGCGCGGGTGCAATGACAGCGAGGCGTTCGGGGTCGACGAGTGCATCGATCTGGATGATCCTTCCACGGATTCGATTTTCCGTATCATTGGCCAGCACCTTTGCGCCCACCGAGGTCCGGGCGGCCGGCGAACCAACGGAACCCCGCCACTCAGCTAGTTGTTCACTGAAGGTCGCTGAACGCGTTGACTGAGGTCCCGGAATCTGGGCCTTTGGTCTGAGCGCCGAGACCTTGCTATGTCTCGGGTCGGATATGACCACACGCGCTCAAAGCCTCGAGCGTGTTTGTACCAGTTTTGGCTAGCCTGATCCCGGTGAGTCCGACGGTGGAGGGGCACTAATGCAGAATCCGATCGCGAATGTGTTCACTTGGCCGGCCGATGATCCGCAGCTGCTCGGCGGCCAATGCACGGGCTGCGGGGCGATCACGTTCCCGGTGCAGTCGCGGTGCCCTCGCTGCGGCACCCAGAGCATGGCCGAACTCCCCCTACCCCGTCGCGGAACCCTCGTGTCTTGGACGACCCAGGAGTTCCCGCCAACCGTCGACTACAGGGGTGATCCGTCGGGTCAGTCCTTCGAGCCATTTGGGATTGGGCTGGTGCAACTCGACGATGTGGTGCGTGTCGAGTCGCGGCTCACGACGTGCGATCCAGAAGAACTCGAGTTCGGCATGGAGGTCGTGCTCCGAATCGTCCCGTTCTATGCCGACAACGACGGCAACGAAATCATGACTTTCGCCTTCGCGCCCGTCGGCGCGCAGAACAGTGAGGAGCGCTGAATGGACGACGTCGCGATCATCGGTGTCGGGCTGCACCCCTTTGGTCGGCACGGCGACAAGTCCCCGTACGAGATGGCCGCCGACGCCGTAGAGCTGGCGTTGGCCGACGCAGGTGTGACGTGGGACGATGTCCAATGCGCCTTCGGCGGGAGCTGGGGGGTCTGGACCGACCCCCTTACCGGTCTGGTCGGTCTCAGCGGCCTTCCGTTCATCCACGTGTTCAGCGCGTGCGCGACCGGGGCTGCGACGATCCAGCAGGCCGCAAACGCCATTCGCTCCGGCAACGGGGACATCGTTGTGGCCGTCGGCACGGACAAGCACGCTCGCGGCTCGTTCAAGGGTGATCCGACGACAACAAATGTGCCCGCCTGGTATCAGGAGAACGGGCAGTACGTCACCACCAAGTTCTTTGGCATGAAGATCAACAAATACATGCACGACCATGGCGTTTCCCCGACGACGTTGGCCAAGGTGGCAGCGAAGAACTACCGCAACGGCGCCCTCAATCCGAAGGCATTCCGGCGAAAGCCGATCACTGAGGAAGAGATTCTCAGCTCCCCGATGCTCAACTACCCACTTACCTCGTACATGTTCTGCGCTCCGGACGAGGGCGCTGCGGCGGTGGTCCTCTGTCGCGCCGACATGGCTCACCGCTTCACGGATACGCCGGTGTACGTGAAGGCGACTGCCATTCGCACACGCAACTACGGCTCTTACGAGGTCAACACCACCTGGGCTCCAGTTGAGGAAGATGTTGCGCCGACCGTGTACGCATCGCGCGCCGCCTACGAAGAAGCGGGGATCGGTCCCGAGGACGTTGACGTCATTCAGGTCCAGGACACCGACGCCGGTGCTGAGGTCATCCATATGGCTGAGAACGGCTTCTGTGCTGACGGCGATCAGGAGAAGCTTCTCGCCGACGGTGCCACCGAGATCACGGGCCCAATGCCGATCAACACCGACGGCGGCCTCATCGCCAACGGAGAGCCAATCGGAGCCTCTGGCCTCCGCCAGGTGCACGAACTCGTGCTCCAGCTCCGCGGCCAGGCCGGCGACCGCCAAGTCCAGGGTGACCCGCGCGTCGGCTATGCCCAGGTTTACGGGGCTCCTGGCACCGCCGCAGTCACCGTGCTCGCCCGCTGAGGGCACGGATGGTCTGCTGGCGCGAGCCTGCCTCGCGTTCTGCTCGCTGAGCTCGGCATCGCAACGGACAGCTGACGCCCTCGACAAAAACTCTGGTGAGCTCGCCGCAGGACAGACCACGGTCTGATCCGATTTCGCCACCGCTCAGCGTTTGATGCCGATGCTCTTGCCCTCGGTGTATCGAATCGGCTCCTCCACTGTGTCCACGAGGAACTGATCGCGATCTCCTCGTTCCCAGGCCTCCTTCAGTCCCGGGGTACCAAGGTCGAAGTCTGGTCGAATCTTTCGAAAGACAGCTCTCAGGTCCATATGCAGCTCTGTCATCGTGGGGCGGCCCCAGTACCAGTAGCCGTTGTAGACCCTGAAGATCTTGAGTCCGGGCTCGAGGACGAATGTGTGGGGGATCATCGGATCGTGTGGCTCATCTGTGAACTCTTTGATGTCAAGGTCCTTTTGGACCATTCGATCCGGGTCCGATAGGAACGGCCACATCGCACCGACTGCGTCCCGGAACTCGTTGATGTTCAGCTGATTGTCGGTCGATATCAGAACCAATCGCGTATACGCGTTTCGAAAGTCTGGATACGCATCGACTAGGTGCCGAAGAAACCGATGCTCTTTGGGATCGAAGCCGCCACGGGAGAGATGGAGCACCATCGCGTTGCCCCCCTGGAGTTCCGATAGAGATCGGCGCTTGCCAGCCTGATCGTCAAGCTCGTAGTCGGGGAACATCCCGCCTTCACGTACGTCGCTTCGCATGCGGCCTCCTTGGCTTGGAACCTCTGGTCGAGAGATCCCACGAACATCTCACGCAAACCGGGGCGGACCCGTCAAGAACCTTTCGCCTGGCAGGAGTGAGGAGGCCACTATTTTCCCAGGCCGAGCACTGAATCAGGCCTACTGGGCCAATTTCCCCAGACCTCAAAGACAGCCGATGTACGGCTCATAAACCTTCTGTAGACCTCAAAACTTCCCAAGCTCCGTCGGTAGGGGTCTCTGGGCATCGGATTCGTACCGGCCAGAACGAGAATGGTCCGTTCGAGTTCCTCCATTGTTCAGGCGGAGGAATGGGTGACAGCACCTCCCAGTGCTGCACGATTCGTGCACTTTGCTTGCCCACGCAAACAAAGAGTAATAAGCTGCGGCTTTGCATGGGCGCGGCGGCCGGGAGGCCGTACCGGCTCGAGAAAGAGGAACCGCAACTGACGAGCGTTCAAGTGGACACCCCGGTGACTCTGTTGTTCAGGCTCGGTTCCCGCAGCCGCGTGGTGGGGACTGCTGTCGCCGTCGCCGGCTGCCTGATCAACCAGGCACGACTTCGGAGGTAGACGAAATGAACATCGCACTCACGGGCAGTTCCGGGTTCATCGGATCGCATGTCCTCAGCGAGCTCGTGGCACACGGTCACGAGGTAACCGCCCTTGTCCGTGGCGAGGAGGAGGCGATTGCGGTCGCCGGCCAAGGTGCCAAGGCGACCGTTGTCGATCTGTACGACCGAGCCGCGGTCGTGAACGTGTTGATCGATTTGGACGGATCGGTCCACACAGCCAGTCCCGGCGACGCCACGAGCGCGGACCTCGATTCGGCCATGGCAGATGCTGTCATCGAGGCGTTTTCAGGTAGCGGCAAGCCACACATTCAGATCAGCGGTCTCTGGGTTTACGGAACCAACACCGCCATCACCGAAGACTCTCCCCGCAACGCGCCTCCGATGGTGGCATGGAAAGAGCCGATTGAGCGGCGTCTCCTCAGTGCGGAAGGCGTAAGGGCAATCGTCCCGGTCTCCGGCTCCGCCTACGGCGACGCCGGAGGTGGCATCCCAGGACTGCTTCTCGGTTCTCCACAAGACGACGTGGGAAATCTGATCATGATCGGCGAAGGACGGCAGCATTGGGTGACTGTGCACGTTGCCGATCTGGCGGACTTCTTCCGTCGTGCCCTGGAGAATGACTCGGCCCATGGTTATTACGCCATCGGGAACGGGCTCACCCCGACCGTCGCAGAACTCACTGAGGCGGCCGCCGTCGCCGTCGGTGCCCCCGGTGCCGTCTCCGGGTCCGACGCCGAGGCGCGCTCGCGTCTCGGCGACTACTTCGCGGAGGTGCTCCTCCTCGACCAGGGCACGAAGGCGACCAGGGCCCGCGTTGAGCTCGGCTGGAAGCCCTCCCATCTCGGACTCGTCGAGGAATTCAGCACTGGCAGCTACCGGAAGTAGTGCGTCCTCGACGCCGAAGTAGCTCCCCATCGTGCGACTCGATAATTTTGGCTCACTCGGGGTGACACGGGACCCGGTAGCTGCCGACGAGAGATAGGGGGTGCCTCACGTGACCACACATCAGAAACGGTGTGAAATGCGTCGGCGGAGAGTCGAATGACCACATTGATGACGATGGAGCACGCCGGCGCGGACGGGACCCCGGTTGATGATTCCAACTACAGCCGGCGGTGGTGGATTCTGGCGGTGCTGGGCATCGCGCAGTTGATGGTCATTCTCGACAGCACCATCGTCAACATCGCCCTCCCGACCGCCCAGCACGATCTCCATTTCTCCAACGCGGATCGCCAGTGGATCGTCACCGCCTACTCGCTCGCCTTCGGCAGCTTGCTCCTCCTCGGTGGCCGTATCGGGGACATGGTGGGACGAAAGCGGGCTCTCCTGATCGGACTGGTCGGCTTCGCCGTGGCCTCGGCCATCGGTGGGACCTCCGTCGACTTCACAATGCTGGTGATCGCTCGAACGGTCCAGGGCGCATTCGGGGCGTTACTGGCCCCCTCGGTGCTGGCCCTCTTGACCACCACCTTCACTGATCCGGGGGAGCGCGGGCAGGCCTTTGGGATCTACGGCGCCATCGCCGGCGCGGGAGGGGCGATCGGCCTCTTGCTCGGCGGCATCCTCACCTCGTACGCCTCGTGGCGGTGGACGCTCTTCGTCAACCTGGTGTTTGCCGCCTGCGCGATCACTGGCGCCCTGCTGTGGTTAAAGCGCGACGAGGGTGCTGACCATGATCCGTTCGACCTGCCCGGCCTGTTCCTCGTAGCCGGTGGGCTGTTCTGTCTCGTATTCGGTTTCTCGCACGCCGAGACCACGTCGTGGGGCGATCCCTTTACAATTGGGTTCCTCGTGGCGGGGGTGGTTCTGCTTGCTGGATTCGCCTTTTTCGAGACGAGGGCGAAATACCCGCTGCTCCCGCCCCGGGTCGTGCTGAACCGGACTCGAGGCGGATCAGTGTTGGCGATGCTCTTTGCGAGCGTCGGTATCTTCGGTGTCTTCTTGTTCTTGACTTACTACCTGCAGGGCACGTTGGGGTTCAGCCCGGTGAAGACCGGCGTTGCGTTCCTCCCGTTGGTGGCTGCCTTGGCCGCGACGGCCCAGGTATCGAATCGCATCCTCTTACCTCGGTTCGGGCCCAAGCCGATCGTCCCGATCGGGCTGCTCGTGTCCGCTGCCGCGCTGTTCGGACTCCATCTGGTCGGGTTGCACTCGTCGTACGTGAGCCACGTCCTTCCCTATCTCCTGGTGTTGGGGCTCGGGTTCGGACTGAGTGTCGCCCCCGCCTTCAGCACCGGCACCCTCGGATTGGCTCCCCAAGACGCCGGCGTGGGATCGGCCACCCTCAACACGGCCCAACAGGTCGGCGGATCCATCGGCACGTCGCTGCTCAACACGCTGGCCGCCGGCGCTGCCACTTCGTACCTGGTCGGTCGGACGCTGACTCCGGCCAATCTCCAGGGAGCCCTGCTCCATAGCTACACGACCGCCTTCTTGTGGTCCTCCTTGATCTTCGTGGCCGGAGCCGTCGTCGCGGTCTTGGTACTGCAGCGCGGGGGCCTCGCGGCGCTCTCGTCGGAAGGCCAAAAGGCGGCAGCCGAACCTGGTTCAGGCGAATCACATCATCAAATTCACATCTTCCGAGTACGGGTAGCTTGTCGGTAACCACCACCTACCGAGGCGATGCAGTCATCGATCCGGAAGGCGATCGAACGCCAACTCGATGGCGAGCGAGGTGCCGACGGGTCGCGGCGGCACGCGACCCGCGGATGTGTGAACCTGACGTCATGAAGGCGGTGCCATCGTCGTGTCGATGATTGACTACGACGCGAGGCCGGTCACTCCTCAAGTTCTCCTGATCGGGCGGCGAGCGTCCTCGGTCGGCTACAGCATCCGCGACTTTCTGAGCCGCAACGGAGTTCCCTACGAGTGGGTCGACGTGGACGACGCGGCCCGGATCGCAGCGTTGGCGTCGGCGGGCGACGGAGGATTTGATCAGCTGCCGGTCTGCATCCTCCCGAACGGAATGCGGCTTGCTCCGGCCACGCTCGAAGGTGTGGCGGCGGGACTGGGGATGGTGTCGGCTCCCTCGCTGTCGGGGTACGACCTCACAATCGTGGGCGCTGGTCCCGCCGGGTTGGCGGCCGCCGTGTACGCCGCGTCGGAGGGTCTGCGTGCGGTCGCCATAGAGGCCCTGGCGCCTGGAGGTCAGGCCGGCACGACTTCGATGATCGAGAACTACCTCGGCTTTCCACAGGGGATCAGCGGAGGCGAGTTGGCGACCCGGGCGACGGCCCAGGCGAAGAGATTCGGGGCCGAAATTCTTCTCGCCCGACGTCTCGCCAGCGTCAGCCGGGACGGGTCGAGCTATGTCGCGCACCTCTCCGACGGTACGGCCGTGCCCTCACGGGCCCTGCTGGTGGCAAGCGGGGTCGACTGGCGCCGTCTCGAGGTTCCGGGCATCGATGAGCTCCTGGGATCCGGTGTGTACTACGGCGCCGGCCCGAGCGAGGCGGTCACCTGTAGCGGGTGCCGGGTGGTCATTGTCGGAGGCGGGAACTCAGCTGGCCAAGCGGCCATCCGCTTTTCGCGCTATGCCTCGCAGGTGACCTTGCTGGTCCGGGGTCGCTCGCTCGAGGCATCGATGTCCCAGTACCTGATCAACCAGGTCACGAAATTGGAAAACGTTGAGGTCCGGACGAACACTGAAGTCGTCGGTCTCGAATCGGATGCTCGTCTGCGAGCCCTGACGGTCTCCTCAGGAGACAGCGTTGCTCAATTGCCTGCCGACGCGTTGTTCGTGTGCATCGGAGGGATGCCCCGCACCCAAGGAGCGGCCGACGTGGGCGTTGCGCTTGACGGCGCCGGTTACCTGCGCACTGGTGCCGAACTCAGCTCAACACCTGATGTCCTTGACGGGTGGCCGCTGTCTCGTCAACCCTTACCGCTTGAAACGAGTCTGCCGGGGCTCTTCGCCGCTGGCGACGTCAGAAGTGGGTCGGTCAAGCGTTGTGCGGCGGCAATAGGCGAGGGGTCCATGGCGATTGCGCTGGTGCACCAGCGCCTCGCCGAAGTCGGCGGTGAGTGACGTGGGTGCACCGCCGACAACAGACGCGTCTGGGGATTCGTCGGCCGCGGGTCCCAGCAACGAGGCCCAAGCAATGTTCTCTCGGGTGGCCCCAAGAGAACTCATGCGCGCAACGGCTCGCGCCCTCGAACGCAACGGAATCACGTGCACTGTGGTCGACTCCAGCGAGGAGGCGAGAAAGGCAGTGAGCTCCACCCTCCCGGTGGGAGCCGAGGTCTACAACAACACCTCCCGCACGCTCGAAGTCATCGGCGTCGCTGAGGACATCGAGCGATCCGGGCTGTATCAGCCGCTACGCCCTCGTCTGTACCAGATGGATCGCCAAATGCAGGGCCGTGAGATGCGGCAGCTGGCCGCCTCGCCGGATTGGGTCGTCGGGAGCGTCCACGCGTTGACCGAGGATGGTTCACTGCTTCTTGCGTCCGCGAGTGGGAGCCAGCTCGGTCCTATCGCCTCTGGCGCGGGTCACGTGATCCTCGTCGTCGGGGCGCAGAAGATCGTCCCCGATCTCGATACAGGGCTACGTCGCATTAACGAGTACTGCTTTCCTCTCGAGGATCAGCGGGCCAGGCTCGCCTACGGCGTCCGGAGCGGAGTCAATAACGTCCTCATCATCAACAAGGCGGTCGCTCCCGGCCGAATCATGGCAATCCTGGTGAACGAGCCGCTTGGGTTCTGAACCCACCCGTAGATCCCAGCTGCCGGACGCCCGGTCCGCCACCGATTCGCGTCACGAGGCCCGAGGTCTTCTCGGTATAAGTAATCGCGTAATCAAGTAATAAGCATCTACGATGACCGATACCCTCAGCCGCTCACCCGAACCAGAACTCGCTGCCCTTGACGCGTACTCCCAGGTCGTCGTCTCAGTCGCCGAGCAATTGACCCCACGGGTGGCGGCACTGCAGGTCACCCGCCGTACCCGTGACGGAAGAGTTGCTGCGGGCGCTGGCTCGGCAGTCGTGTTCACGAACGACGGCTTCTTACTCACCAACGCGCACGTGGTTGGGAAGGCCGAGACCGGTCAGGCTGGCTTCGCCGACGGCACCACCGTCCCGTTCCGCGTCGTAGGGAGCGACCCCTTGTCAGACCTGGCGGTCGTCCGCGCCGACGGCGCCACCCCGGCCCCGGCCCGGTTAGGTGAGGCCTCGCAGCTCAGAGTCGGACAACTGGTTGTCGCGGTCGGTAACCCACTCGGTTTGTCCGGAACAATCACCGCAGGAGTCGTCAGTGCCTTGGGTCGGTCACTGCCGACCCGTTCGGGGGAGAACGTGCGCATCGTCGATGACGTCATTCAGACCGACGCGGCGCTGAACCCGGGAAACTCGGGCGGGGCGCTTGTCGTCGCCTCGTCAGGTCGTGGGCATCAACACCGCGGTTGCGGGGGTCGGGGTCGGCCTGGCTATCCCCATCAACGGAATTACCCGACAGGTCGTGGCCACCCTCATGGCCGAGGGTCGTGTCCGCCGGGCCTATTTGGGCGTGGCCGGAACCCCGGCCCCACTCCCTCCGCCGGTGGCCCTTCGACTCAATCAGAAGACCGGAATGCGCATCGAGCAGGTCGTATCCGACGGGCCGGCCGCAAAGGCTGGGCTGCGGCGCCACGACATCTTGGTCAGTGCCAACGGTGAGGCAGTCACGAACGCCCAGTCCTTGCAGCGACTAATGCTCGGCGACGCTATCGGCCAGCCGTTGGCGTTGACGCTGCTCCGCTCCGATGCGCTTCTCGATGTCATCGCCACGCCCGAAGAGCTGCGCCACGACGAGGCGTGAACCTCACAACTCGCCCGAACGCGTCGCGGCTGTTGGACCAGAGTCCACCGTGATGAGCGAGTCCAAGGCCAGCGCCGCGTGCCGCCGCCTGGCCTCCTTCGTCGTCAACGAGGGCGTCACTTGCGCCATTTGCAGGTACCCGACGTAGAGGGAAGACAGCAGCAACGCCCGATCCAGGGCAGCGACCGGATCCCATCCGAGTGCCTCAACCTGCCGGGCGATGTATTTGACTCGGCGGTCCACCACGTGACGTACGCGCCGCCGCACTCCTTCGTGGTCGTTGTTGGCTAGGAGCGCCAGCTCGGCGGCCCTGTCGAGAGCGCCGATCTGGAACGCCGCCGCCATGAGTTGGCGTAGTCGCTCGGCTGGGTCGGAGCTCCGCTCCAACCGCTCAATCACGTCCTCGGTCAGATGTTGCTCCCACTGGTCGAGTGCCGCCGCGATCAATGCGTCGCGGTTCTTGAAGTGCCAGTAGAAGCTCCCCTTGGTCGTACCCAGCTCCGCCGCGATTGGCTCGACCGCCACTGCCTCGATGCCACCACGAGCAAGGGCGCGGAAGGCCGCCTCGGCCCAGTCCGAGGGGCTGAGAGCCGACCGGGTCGATTTGCGTGCGGGCATACGGATGCGTATGGTACTCCGTACGCATCCGTATGGAAGGAGAGGAGGTGGCGGCCATGTCGCTCGGTGCTCCGGCCCCCTCGGTTGTGGTGAGCCGCTTCGGCATGCAGCACGTGCCCGTCCGTGTGCGTTCGCTTTCGACGTTCGCCACACCGGACTACATCGATTCGTTCACTCTGGATACCCCTGCGGCCCGGGAGCGGTCGGTCGAGGAATGGGCCCGCGCCGTCCTCGAAGAGGCGGCGCTCTCGCGTCGGTACGCCCGCCGATTCTGGCGGTTGATGGGTCTTCGGCTTGGTCCGCCGCCGTATTCGTCTGCACACGTACAAGGTTGGGCCATTGCCGGCACAGGGGCCGACTGGATCCGCCTGGAGACCCAGTCCTGGTACATGTCCGCCGAGGCCGTCTGCCTGGTCGACGACGACCAAGTCTCGCTGTCACTCTCGCTCCACTTTGACCGCCAGCCTGTCGGGCGGCTCGTTTGGGCGTTCGTAGAGGGCCCACATCAGCGGGCGGTCCCGGTCATGTTGCGCCAGGCGGTGGCCGTGGTTGCGGACTCATCCCCTCGGTACCGAGGGCAGCGCGCAGCCCCAACCGACCATTCGCGCTAGCCACCTGGCGGATCGGGTTCGAGCCTGACGCTGCATCATGATCAAGGCTGGGTTCGAAGCGTCTTGAGGACGGCCACGGGATAAGACATCCGTGTCGTGGCGGTCGCCTCTCTTGAGCGTTGCCGGTAATTATCTCCTCGGTACCGAGATCGAAAGCATCAGAGCTCAGAGCACCATGACCATCTTTCCGATGACCGATCGGTCCGCAAGGCGCTGCAGAGCGGAAGGGAGGTCGGCGAAGGGAACCCGGGTGGTGATCGCGTTCTGCAGCCGACCCGACGACACGAGGTTGGAGAGTTCGGAATGGATACCATCGAGTTCGTCCCGGCTGTAGCCACCGGCGAATACGCCGACCAGCGACGTGTTGGTGACGACCAAGTCGTGCGTCTCGATCCGGGGCCAGGCCCCGCTCGCGAATCCGACGGCCAGCAGCCGACCGTGACGAGCCAGAGCCGTCGCCGCTTCCTCGGCCATGGGCCCGCCAGCCGGGTCGTAGACGGCATCCACGCCCTGGCCGTCTGTCATCCGCCGCAGCCGGCCGGCTAGGTCTCCATCTCGATGGTTGATGGTCTCGTCCGCGCCCAGGCCTCGGCAGAACTCCGCCCGAGCCTCGTTGCTCACCACCGCGATCACGCGGGCACCGAGGGCCCGGCCGAGCTGCACGGCTGCAATCCCGCTGCCGCCGGCCGCTCCGAGCACGGCGAGCCACTGGCCTTGTTCGAGGCGAGCGCGGTCGACCAGACCGACCCACGCGGTGAGGTGGGGTATCCAGAACCCAGCAGCATCGACATCGGCTAGGCCGGGCGGAACGGTGAACGACGATTCAGCGGGGGCCAGGCATTCTTCAGCGAACGAGCCATTGCCGTCCATGAAGCTGGCGATCGACATGACCGTCGTCCCGAGGCCCATGTCGACGTCTGGACCAACGGCACTGACGACGCCCGTGACCTCTTGCCCAGGAGTGAAGGATCCGGATGGCGTCAACGGATAGGTGTGACGGCACATGAGCACGTCAGGTAAGCCGATGCCCGCGGCAGTCACCCGGACACGGATCTGGCCCGCGCCGGGTGCGGGGATCGGGACATCGATGAGGCTCAGAACCTCGGACGGCTCTCCTGGCCGGTCGACTCGCCACGCTCGCATGAGGCCTCCACTCCTTGTCCGACGATCTCCTCGAGCTCAATCTCATGAGGACCGGATCTTCCAGCGGCAAGCTCGCGCTGTCGTTTCCTCCTCGCCGGCCATTGTGCCTCCGAGCTGAACGCAGCTTTTGCTGGCGGCGTTGCCGACGGCCTGACGGGCATCCCTCTTGATCCATAGGCGATCTTCAGCGTCTGAAACCGAGATCGGCGATTCTTGACACTCTTCTTGGGTTCCCTTGGATCTTGAGCACCCGCTCCATTGGGCGGTTGCTCGGTACTGCGCTCAGCCTCGTCCAGACACTCGGCACCGGAGTTTCGCCAGCTGCCCTTGACTTCAAGCGCTTGAGGTCTGATTTGCTGTCTCCATGACAGATCTGAGCATCCAGGACGCCGCGCTGCGCAGCGGGCTCACCGAGCCGACGCTTCGTTACTACGAGGAGGTTGGCCTGATTGGCCCGATCGCCCGTGATGCGAGCAGCGGTCACCGCCGTTACCGCACCCAAGACATCGACACCCTGCAGGCGCTGGCCTGCCTGCGGGCCATGGGCGTGGGTATAGGGGACATGCGCACCTACCAGGCCAACCGCTCGCTCGGTCACGCCAAAGCCGGGGAGCAGCGCGACCTGCTCCTACGCCACGCCGAGCGGATCGAGGCCGAGATCGAGACGCTCCATGTGCATCTTGCCTACCTGCGCGCCAAGGCCGCCTTGTGGGACGCCCGAGACCGCAAGGACGAGAAGGCCGAATCAGAGGCAAACGAGCAGGTGCTGGAGATCATCCCGCTACTGGAGGAGGTCGTTCGATGAGCAGGGTGTTGGTGACAGGTGGAAACGGCTACCTCGGGAGCCAGGTGGTCTCGACGCTGCTTGACCGGGGGAGAGAAGTGCGAACGACCGTGCGCTCACTCGACTCAGAGCCCGAGATCCGCAAGGCGCTGCGTCGCGGCGGCGCCGACGACAACGGACTGGAGGTGGTCACGGCGGACCTCACCCGCGACGACGGGTGGGCCACGGCCATGGTCGGTGTCGAGGAGGTTCACCACGTTGCCAGTCCGATCCCACCCGTCCAGCCCAAGGATCCCGACGAGCTGATCGTCCCCGCGCGTGAGGGCACGCTGCGGGTGCTCAGGGCCGCACGGGCTGCTGGAGCTCGCCGGGTGGTGCTGACCTCGAGCTTCGCCGCGGTCGGCTACTCGCCCAAACCGGTCCGCGACTACACCGAGGAGGACTGGACCGATCCCGACACCCCCGGACTGCCGCCCTACCCGCGTTCCAAGGCGATCGCCGAGCGCGCCGCCTGGGACTACATCGAGAAACACCCAGGCGACACGGAGCTGGTCGTCCTCAATCCCACGTTCATCATCGGCCCGACGCTGGTCACCTCGTTGCGCTCCTCCCTCGTCGCGATCAAGGCGATCGGAGAGGGGACAATGCCGGCGCTACCGCGCCAGCGCTTCGGCGTGGCCGACGTACGCGATGTTGCCGACGCCCATGACAAGGCGGCAGCCACGCCGGACGCCGCCAACAAGCGTTACCTGCTGCTGGCGGACGGGCCGACGACCACCTGGCTGGGACTGGCCGAGACGATCCGCGACCACCTCGGCGCTGCCGGCGCGAACGTCTCCCTCCAGGAGGCTGACGGCGAGGATCCGCCGCCGCTCACGATCCACAACGAACGCGCCAAGCAGGGACTCGGCTGGCAGCCACGCGCGGCGCAATCGACGATTACCGAGACGGTCGACAGCCTCCGCGAACTCGGTTTACTGGATGTCTGATGAGGTTGGCCACGCAGCCCCGTGAACGCGGTGGCGGCCCGCAGTTCGTTGAGGGCCACCAAGGCGTGTTGCCCCCTTCGAACGCGAGCACTCCCAACTCGCTCGCAAGCTGAGCGCTTGGGTCGGTCACACCGCGAGCCAGGAGGGCGGTCGTCTCTCCAACGATCTCCTCAACTCGGCATATAGAGCCATGCCAAGCTAAGGCATGGCCATCCGAGTCTTGGCAGGGATATTCGGCGCTTTCATCGTGTTGGCCACAGGATGGAGTGTCCTTGGCACCTTGGTCGTCCCGCGGCGCATTCGGAGCCGCATTCCCCGGATTGTCTTCATCGTCAACCGCAGCGTGTTCCATTTCTTTGCGGACAAGACCAGCTCCTACGATCGCCGCGACCGGGTTCTGGCTGTCCAGGCACCCGTGCAACTCATTGCTCAGGTCGTGGCATGGTTGGCCCTCTACCTGCTGGGGTTTGGACTGCTCATGTGGTCTTTTAGTGAAGGCGGGCTGGGAAGCGCCCTGGAGCAAGCCGGCTCGTCCCTGTGCACGTTGGGATATCTGATTCCACGTACGAGTGGAGTCGCAGGGCTTGACTCCCTCGCTGCGCTCGCAGGCCTCGGAACGGTCGCGCTCCAGATCGGCTACCTCCCGACCTTGTACGCAGCCTTCAACCGCCGCGAGGCGCTCATCACCATGCTCGACTCGAGAGCCGGCGTGCCGTCATGGGGCCCAGAGCTCCTGGCCCGCACGCACTATGGCCTGGGCAGCGGTGTTTCCGCCGTTGGCGAGCTGCCCCAGCTGTTCGAAGCGTGGGAACAGTGGTCCGCAGACGTATCCGAGAGCCACACCACCTATGTTCCGCTGATTTGGTTCCGCTCGCCTCGTCCGCTGTCGTCGTGGGTCACATCGCAACTTGCCATCCTCGACGCCGCCGCGCTGTACCTGGCGCTCCTTCCCAACGCGTCGGGCCTGATCCAAGCGCGCCTCTGTCTGCGAGGAGGCTTCACCTGTCTCGGAAACATCGCCCGTGCTATCGGGATTCCTATTCCGCTAGACGCCGACCCAAGCGACGGGATCTCGCTCTCCTATGAGGATTTCCTTGAAGCAATCGAGCGTCTGCGCCAAGTCGACTTTCCGGTCGGACGCCCGGTCGAGGATGCGTGGGCGGACTTCTTGGGTTGGCGGGTCAACTACGAGGCTGCTGCCTACGCCTTGGCGTTGGCAACTGACGCTCCGCCGGCATTGTGGTCGGGGCCGCGGCGGCCCGAGGTCGAGACGATCGCCCCGCTCCGGCCGCGGACGGCCGGAGCGGGCAAGCCTGCAAGTGCCGAGAAACCCAACGGGAATCTCTGACCGGCGAGAACATCTCTCACCGACGAGCCCGGGCTCGCGCTCGTGCAGATGGTAGTTGCCTTTGCCGTTCGACCTCACAGTCACCTCCACCACCATCGGTCGGCAACCAAGGAACACTTGGACGGCTACCTCGCTGCCGACGGGATCGAACTATCAGACGACGTGCTCGATCGCGTCGACGAGATCGTCCCACCGGCGGTCACGATCAACGTGTCCGACAACATGATGGAATGTCGGCACGACGGCGCTGAATGTTCTTCCCGACCTCTCCAGACAGCCTCGTCCTGAGCCCCGCCACTAGTTATCCGAATGCGTCACCGCCAGCACCTCAGATGGGACGGCTTGATTTCAGCTCCGCGATCTGTGCGCGAGCGGCTTCGACTAGTTCGGCGTTGGTGTGTGCGTGTCCTCCCAGGCCCCAACCTCCCTCGATTGCTTCAGTAAGGAGGACCCAGGTCCCCTTCGATGTGGAGGTGTCGGCGACCGCAGCAGTGATCAGTTCGGTGAACTGGCTGACCACTGCGAGCTGCTTGTCCCGGTCGAGCGCGCCTGCGTTCGTCAATACCTGAACCCTGACGCAACTGCTTTCGCCGTCGACATTGGAGATGGCTCCATCGGGCAATGTGTGGACGAACGCTGCGGTGTTCTGTCTGAACATCGGGATGTCGGGAACGCCTTCGATGGTCATCAGCGTCCGAGCGAGGTCGACGGCCAGCTGGTGCGGTTCGGTGAAGGTGCCCTCCGTCGCGTAGACGTCAATCATCGGCACAGCGGTCTCCTTCCTCTCCACGTCACCGTTCCGGTGCTCTCGCGCCCGGCGTTCCTCGACAGGCTCTGCGCCCGCGTCATACCGATGCGAGCGCTTTGAGGATCAAGCCGGATGCGACGTCGGGCTGAGCGATGAATGCGACATGGGAGCCGTCCACGGCCTCAGTGTCGGCGTTCATGCGCTGAGCCATGAAGCGTTCGCAGTCGGGCGGGATCGCATTGTCGTGCTCAGAAACCAGGTACCAACTCGGAAGGTCCCGCCACCCAACGGCTGTCGCTGACTCGGTGAACGCTGCCGCGGCGAGAGGGCGCTGGCTGACCGCCATAGGACCGGCGATGTCATCGCTCAGATCGGCGCAGAAGACCTCGTGGAATTGCTCGATCTCAATGAACAGGTCTGGCCCGCCCGCGGCTCCGGGTGCGTCGTAGGGACTGGGCACGTTGGTCGACGCGAGCAACGAGGGAGGGAACGGCTCCATCACGCTGACGCAGCTCTCACCCTCGTCCAGGGCGAACGCTGACAGGAACACCAGGGCGCGGACGTCCTTCACGTTGGGCGCGGCCTGGGAGATGACGGCACCACCGTAGGAGTGACCGACGAGCACGATGGGCCCCTCGACCGTGGTGGTGTAGCGCCGAATGGCCTCGGCGTCCGACGCCAGGCCTCGGAGCGGGTTCATCGGGACCCGCACGGACACTCCTTGGGCCTGCAAATGCCGGATCACGCCGGCAAACCCAGACGCGTCCGCGAACGCACCATGCACCAACACTGCTGTCGGTTGTGTGCTCACCGTCTATCTCCGATCTGTCGACTCTCCGGTCGCGAATCACTACTAGAGCGATCGCTCCAGAGGTTCTAGACCATTCGCTCCAGTAGAGTCAAGGGGTGGCCCGTGAGCGTGATACCAGGGCTGACCTGGTCCAGACGATGGCGCGGCTACTGCGTGATCAGGGATACGCCGCCACCGGTCGGGCGCAGCTCCTGGCGGAGAGCGGCGTGTCCAACGGGTCGCTGTACCACCACTTCCCCGGGGGTATGGAAGAACTCGCCGTGGCTGCGCTGGAAGCGTCCGGCCAGGCTGTCGCTGACGCCCTCAGTACGGCTTTGGACGGCGCGCCCAATGCAGTACTGGGTGTCGCCCGTTTCCTAGACATGGCCGAGGGTCCGGTTGGCGAGGACGCGTGCCCGGGCTGCCCAATTGCGCCAACGGCACTCGAGTCACCCATCATCAGCCCACGCCTGCGCGCTGCCGCGGCGCGGTGCTTCGACCAATGGGAAGGCCTTATCGCGGCGCGGCTCCGGGCGGACGGATGGCCAGAAGACTCGGTCGCCGAGACTGCGTCGGCCGCTCTTGCCCTCATCGAGGGCGCGTTACTCCTCGCCCGAGTAAGCGGGCGAAGGAGTCACCTTGCGAACGCCAAGCGCGCGGCCGTGTTCCTGCTCGCCGTCGGGGACCGGTCCGACCAGTCGCCATGATCAGCCCGCGTCATCGCCGTTCACCTCTCGGCGCCACCTTGACGGACCGCTTCACGCTTTCCTGACATCTCGGATGTATGACAGGAGTGATGCCAGTCGTCGCTTCCCAGGAGCTCGTCGACTCCAGCCGCCTGCTCGGCGACCGCGTGGGTCTGCGAGCCCGAATCGCTGAGGACGGATACGTCTTCTTCCGTGGTCTCCTCGACCCGGTTGAGATCCGCTCGGTCGGAGCGGGCATCCTGGCCCAGCTTCAAGCGGCCGGGTGGACCGAGGCGGGGGGCGATCCGGTGACCGCGCGGCCGGTGCCACCGGTGAGGGCCGTGCGGATGGCCGACCTGTTCGGGACCCGTACCTACACGCGCATCGTCCTCAATCCTCGGCTCAACCGGCTGGCCTACCAGTCCCGCTTGGCCGACGTGATGCGCGACCTCCTCGGACCCCTCGGCGTCTGCTACCCACTCCGGATACCCAGGATCGTCTATCCGACCTCCTTGGCCCCGCGGCAGCCGGGTAACTACGCCCACAAGGACTACCGCACCGTGCAGGACATGTTCACGTGCTGGGTACCTTTCGGCGAGGTGCCCCCCATGCTGGGTGGACTGGCCCTCCTCCCCGGCAGTCAGTCGAGCGACCGGGTCACCCCCCAGCCCCTTGGCCAGTTACCCGCCGGGTGGCTCACGAACGATTACCGGCCGGGCGACGTTCTCGTCTTCCATTGCCTCACGACCCACGCCGCCCTTCCCAACGTCAGCGATCGAATGCGATTCTCCGTCGAGTATCGCTGGCAACTGGCCGACCAGCCCGCTCCCCGACGCCTCGTGCTAGGTCCGACTGGCGCGGAGATCGGATCCCGGTTGTTCCGTCGCTACCCATGGTGGAAGCCGGTGCCGCCCCGACTGCAGCTGTTCGACGAGGACCTCGACGGCACGCGCTCCACGCTGCCCGCACCGCCCTCGCGCTTCGTACGGTTTCGCTGATCCGTCGCCGCACCGATCATTCCCGGCCCCTCCGTCGCAAGGTTCAGCGGAGCAGCGATTTCACGGTTCAGTGCTTGATCGACGGCGCTCCGCGAACCTGGGCAGGACCGTGCGAACCCAAAAATCCCAGCTAGGACTCCGATTCGAGGTTACGGGCGCGGACCCGTCCATCGCGCAGAAGACGGCGGACCTAGGTCCTCATAACCTTCACGTCGTGTTACTACTTCAGACAATCAACCTGCTTGCGGTAGGCCATATCCCCATCAGAGCGAGTAGCTAGGAAGTTCGCGCCATGGTGCAGAGAACCCGACATCTGACTGGAACAGCAAAGCCCGGGCCACCCCGCGATCGACCCCCTGCGCCCGCCCCGCCTCCGCCCCCACGCTGGCGGATGTGGCTCTTGCCGATCGGCATCCTCATCACGCTCCTGCTGCTCTACATCCCTCATATGTCGAGCACGACCACGAAGAACTTCAGCTATTCGAAGTTCCTGTCCGAGGTCACCTCCGGCCAAGTGAAGACGGCATCGGTCAACCCAGGCGGCGCCATCAGCGGCTCGCTCAAAGGCGGCGACGACTACACCAGCCAGATCCCGACGGCCATCACCGACACCCAGCTGGCGCCAACGCTCAAGGCCCACGACGTCGACGTCACCGGGGTCGGACCGGGATCGGCTCTCCTCGACGATCTGTTGTCGTTCATCCCGTTCTTGTTGTTCATTGCCTTCTTCCTCTGGATGGGACGAAGGGCTTCCAGACAGTTGACCGGCGGAATCATGGGCATCGGCGGTTCCCGAGCCAAGCTCTACGACGAGGACAAGCCCACGACGCGCTTCGCCGACATCGCAGGCTACGAAGGCGCCAAGCGTGAAGTGTCCGAAGTGGTCGACTTCTTGAGCCATGCGGAGCGCTACGCGCGTGCCGGGGCCGTCGGGCCCCGTGGGGTGCTGATGGTCGGTCCGCCGGGAACGGGCAAGACCCTCATGGCTCGCGCCGTGGCCGGCGAGGCGGGCGTGCCTTTCTTGGCTCTGACCGGCTCGAGCTTCGTCGAACTCTTCGTCGGGGTGGGTGCCTCTCGGGTGCGCGACTTGTTCGCCGATGCGCGCAAGCGGGCCCCTTCCATCATCTTCATCGACGAGATTGACGCCATCGGCCAGCGCCGCGGCGGGTCGATCGTCTCGAACGACGAGCGGGAGCAGACGCTCAACCAGCTCCTGGCGGAGATGGACGGCTTCGATCCCACCACCGGGGTAGTGGTCATGGCTGCGACAAACCGGCCCGAGGTATTGGACCCAGCTCTGCTGCGCCCAGGCCGCTTCGACCGCGAGGTCGAGATACCCCTGCCCAATCAGGCCGAACGGGCCGCGATCTTGAAGGTGCACGGCAAGGACAAGCATCTGGCCACCGATGTCGATTTCGACGCCGTGGCCCGGGCCACCCCGGGATTCTCCGGGGCGGACCTGGCCAACCTCTTAAACGAGTCGGCCATCGTCGCGGTGCGTAGCGACCGCGACGTCATATTCGCCCGGGACATCGACGAGGCCAGGGACCGGATCATTCTCGGCCTCAGAGATGCGTCGAACGCCCTCCTTCCCGACGAGAAGCACTCCGTCGCCGTCCACGAGTCCGGACACGCCTTGGTGGCGTTTTTGTCAGAGCACGCCGACCCGGTGGCCAAGATCACGATCCTGCCGTCCGGTCGGGCCCTCGGAGTCACCGAACAGCTGCCCGTGGACGAACGGCACCTCTACTCCGAGAGCTACTTGCACGACTCTCTGGCCATCCGTCTCGGTGGCCGCGCTTCGGAGAAGCTCGTCATCGGCGAAGCTTCCACCGGGGCGGCCAGCGATCTATCGGGGGCAACCGACCTCGCCATCAAGATGGTCAGGGACTGGGGGCTCTCCTCACGGCTCGGACCCATCGGCTACGGGTCCGATCAAGAGTCATATCTGAGCGGCCCGCAACTGGGTCAAGAGCGTCCCTTCGCCGAGGGAACTCAACTGGTGATCGATCAGGAGGTCAGTCGACTCCTCTCTGAGGCCGAGGACAGGGCCCGAGGAATGCTGAGCGACAACCGTGACGCCTTGGACGCCGTTGTCGCCGCTCTCCTTGAAAAGGAGACCATCTCGGGAGAGGACCTCTCCAACATCGTTCATCAGGTGCGCACTGCGGCTGATGGGAGCGGCTCCAGCGTTGCCGCGCCGTCGACCAACTCGAAGTGACATCCAAAACCGGAGATTCTCACCGCTCCAGGAACCCAGAGCCCGGAGCTTCCGAATGAACGCAGAGGGAATCGTTGTTGCGCCTACAAGGGGGCTAGCCCCAGTGCGTTGACGCCCGTTAGCCGCATTCAAAACCGAACTGTTCCTTCTTACGGTGTGAGTGGCACGCACACGCGGTGCTCATTCGTACGAGGAGCCTTTGACGATTGGCGATTGAACTCCTTCTCTTAGACCCATCCGTCAAGGGTCTCGATCCCGACGGCATGCAAGTCACAACCCCCGTCGGATACCGGATGCCTGAGCTGCCGTGAGCGCGAGTACAGCCTTAGCCCGGCGCGCGTCTGGCCAGGCGTTTCGCCAGTGGTTGCCGGCAGCGTTGTCCGCTGCGGTCGCGCTCGGCCTGGCCTTGTACCTGGCGCTTCGGAGCAACCAGGTGGACATCGACGTGTACCGGATGGGTGGCCAGCACGCTCTGTTGTCGGACCTGTACTCGGTGCGGTTCGGAAACAGCGGTTTGCTCTTCACCTACACGCCCTTCGCCGCGCTCGTGTTCGCGGTTCTTGGACTGAACCTTGGCATCTGGTCCCTGCAATGCGTGTGGGCGGTCACGAACATCGTGGTTCTCGCGGCGCTCATCTACCTCTCGATCCGGATCGTGGTTCCGCGACTCGGGCGCAAAGTGGTGCTGCAGCGGTCACTCCTGATGCTCTTACCGGCACTCGCGCTGAACCCGGTGTTCAACACGGTTGGTCTTGGCCAGATCAATCTTGTGCTCTGTGTGCTCATTACCTGGGATCTCGCGACGGATCGCAGGATCGGTTCGCGCACGGTGCCGCTCGGGATAGCGACCGGGCTTGCTGCGGCCATAAAGCTCACCCCGCTCATCTTCGTGCCGTACCTGATCATCACCCGTCGGGGCCGAGGAGCTCTCTATTCCGTCGTCACCTTCATCGCATGTGAGGCGATCGCCTTCCTCATCACCCCTCGCGACTCTTGGACGTATTGGACCAAGGACGTCTTCGACTCCAAGCGCGCTGGTGCGCTGCTCTACTCGAGCGACCAGAACCTCTCCAGCGTTCTGCAGAGGTTGCACCATGGTCCTGTCTCCGCATTGGTCCTCGTGCCGGCGCTGGTGGTGATCGGTGTCGGAGGGTTAGTGCTCGCAGCATGGGCGCATCGGAGGTCGTCGGTCGTGCTCGGGCTTCTGGTGTGCGCTACGACAGGCCTGATCATCTCACCCATCACCTGGGTCCACCACATGGTGTGGGTGGTGCCGGTGGTCATCTGGCTGGCCGCGGGAGTCGACAGGCCGAACCGAGGCCCGCTGCTGGCGGGATTCACCGCGGTGCTGTTCGTCACCGCCCCCATCTGGTGGGTGCCCACCTCATGGAAGGTCACGAGAGACCCGCCAGAGCTACATCAGAACGGGTGGCAGCTCTTCGCCGGCAACTCCTTCTTGCTGGCCATGCTCGCCTTCTTGGCGGGCGTCGCGATCATGCTCGTGCGACGAAGCGATTTCCCACTTCGAAGGTTGTCGCCTCCAGTCGTAGTCAGTCACGAACTCCGTGAACCTCTTCCGACTGCGCGTGGTCGTGGTCTTGCCGAGACCGAGGACCTCGAACTCGTCGGATCCGAAAGCTCCGCGGGCCCGGCCGGCCAGTGCCCCCGGTAGGACGAGCCCGCCGGTAGGACGGGTCCGCCGGTTCAAGCGGGGAGCGTGATCATCCGTCTCCGGCCACCTGCGTCACCGGAACCGTGTGGCCATTTGCATGCAGGGTCACCTCCACGTTGCCACGGGTTGCATTGGAGTAAGGGCACACCTCGTGCGCCGCGGCGACGATCGAAACGGCCTGTTCGGGATCGATGATCCCCGGGAGGGAGACATCGAGTCCCACGGCGACGTTGAAGCCACGGTTCTCGGTTGTGATGAGGCTCACTTCTGAGTCGATTGCGACAGCCCCGAGATCAACTCGCTCTCGACGTCCGACAACGCCGAGCGCTCCCTCGAAGCACGCGGCGTAGCCCACGGCGAAGAGCTGCTCAGGGTTCGTGCCTCCGCCGTCGCCTCCCATCTCGGCAGGGGTCCGCAGCTGGACATCCAAAGCCCCGTCGCTGGTTACACCGTGTCCCTTGTCCCGGCCACCAACCACATGTGCCCTGGCCGTGTAGAGCGATTTGGCCATTTCCGGCTCCCTTCACGAGTCCTATCACGAGGACGCTAACGGCCTGCCGCTCGGAGCCAACCAAGGGGTTCACGCGGCGGGCGAACGATGCGGAGACGAATGGAGCCTGGGGACAGATCTCGTGTCACCCCACCCGCCGAGTCGCCGCCGATCCCCCGTCTGACTCCGAGGTCGCCGGCCACCACGCTACGGTCCCGTAACGAGAATCGGTGTTGGCCATATGAGACCCCGCTTGCCTCATCGGATCCGCCACCTTCGACCGCGGACCTCCATCACCTGGACGGCACTGGCGATGATGACCGTGGGCTCGGTGGGGTACCTGGGCTCGGCTCCGGCGTCTGCGGTCTACGGGTTCGCCTCAGTGTTTCTCTACGTCCTTCCCGCGTTCGTCTTCCTGATACCCGTTTCACTCGTGGCCGCCGAGCTCGCCTCGGGCTGGGAGGGCGGCGTCTACAACTGGGTGCGAGAAGGCGTCTCCGCTCCGATGGGCCTGCTCGCCGTGTGGTGTGAGTTCGCCCAGACGATCTTCTACTACCCGGCCCTGCTGGCGTTCGTTGCCAGCACGCTGGCCTACGTCATCAATCCCAGGTTGGCCGGGAACGGGGTCTACAACGCCGTGGTCATCATCGTCTTGTTCTGGCTGAGCGTGCTCGTGACCTCACGTGGCGTGACGCTCGTGGCCGAGCTGTCCTCGGGCGGGACCGTGATCGGCACGCTGATCCCAGGTGCGCTCCTGGTGGTGTTCGGTGTCGTTTACCTGCTCGAGGGGAACCACTCCGCGGCGCCGATCAGCGCTGCGCATCTCTTGCCGCAGTGGAGTGGGCTCGCCAGCATCGTCTTGATCGTGAACAGCTTCTTCACCTACGCCGGGATCGAGGTCAATGCCGTCCACGTCAACGAGATGCAGAATCCGAGCCGCGACTATCCGAAGTCGATTTTCCTCGCCATGGGTCTGGTGCTCGCAGTGTTCATCCTCCCGACGTTGGCGATCTCGTGGGTGATTCCTTCGCAGAAGATCAGCTTCACTGCGGGTGTGATGCAGGCTTTCAACGCCCTCTTCCATCACTTCGGCTTAGGGTTCGCAGTACCCGTGATCGCCCTGGCGCTGGCGATCGGCGCACTGGCCGGGATGATGGCCTGGTTGAGCGGGCCATCCGAGGGGTTGCTCCGCATCGGCCGTGAGCAAGGGTTTCTACCGCCCTATTTCCAGAAGGTCAACGCCAGAGGCATCGAGGTGCACATTCTCAGCGCCCAAGCCACCGTGATCACGCTCATCGCCCTGCTCTACGCCTTCGTCCCGAGCGTGTCGCACGCGTATTGGATTTTCGTCGCCATGGCCACCCAGATCTACCTGATTATGTACGTGCTGATGTTCATCGCTGCCTGGCGGTTACGCCGCTCCCAACCGGGCCACGGTCGCGGCTATCGAGCACCGGCCCTGGGACTGCTGTGCCTCCTCGGCGCCGCGTCGTCCGTCGTCGCGCTCGTCATTGGGTTCATCCCACCGTCGCAGTTCGGCCATCTGAACCCGGTGAAGTACATCCTTTTGATCCTCGCAGGGATCCTTCTCATCGGGCTCCTGCCACCTTTCCTGCTCCATCGTTTCCGCAAGCCAGGCTGGAAGGTCAGCACGAGCTGATCATTGCCGAGCTGCGGGTTCAAGACGAGGATCTGGCGCCCGTCGACCAGCGCCAGTGGCCACGAGGAGGGCTGGCGCACTCCGGCTCCGGACACGCTTCATTCCAATACGATCTGAACCGGTGCCACGGGATAATCCCTACTGAGGTGCCTACATTGCACCCGGAGTGGAAGGATTGAGTCATGGAGGATTCCCGCGTCACGTTGGCCGAAGAGTTCTTTGGAAAGTTGTTCGGGGGCAATGTCGCAGCAGCAGGCGACCTCCTCGATCCGGAGGTCGTGGACGTCGTACCCGGGAGACACGCACCCTCGGGCGTTTTTCATGGTGTGCAAGCTGTTACTGCACACCTCTCAAACTTTCTCCAGCTCACCGAAGATCCAATCGATGTCCTCCAATGGGAGGATTGGTTGGCTGGGGTCGACAATGTCGCTGGGCTTGCAAAGATTCATCTGCAACGCCTGGGTCAGTCGCACGATTTTCGGGTTATTTTTCTCTTGACGATGACCGAAGTCGACGGAGGACTTCGGATCTCGAGGATTGAGTCCTTTTACAGCGATCAAGCAGCATTTGATCGTTTCTTCTCAGTCGAGCCGTAGCCGCGTCGCTCGGGAGCTGGGGTTCCAGAGGAGGCGCGATGCCGTCAAAGATCGAGGACTACGCCATCATCGGCGACACGAGAACGATTGCCCTCATCGACCTGACCGGATCGATCGACTGGTGGTGCACGCCGCGAATCGACTCAGGCGCTGCCTTCGCTGCGCTGCTCGGCGACGCGAGTAACGGACGGTGGCTGATCGCTCCGAAAGACGGGGTGACAAAGGTCACCCGCCACTACGAACCCGACACCTTGATTCTCCAGACGATCTTCGAGACGTCGACGGGCTCGGTGTCGGTCTGCGACTTCATGCCGCCGAACGATGGCTTCTCGATGATCCACCGCATTGTCGAGTCTCTTGGTGGCACCGTCGAGATGCAGATGGAGCTGATCGTACGTTACGACTACGGCGCGATCACGCCTTGGGTCACAGCCACCGGAGACGGCCAAGTCCTCGTCGCCGCACGCGACGGCCTCCGCCTGCACAGCCCCGTCCGTCTGGTCGGCAAGGACAACACCACCGTTGCCTCCTTCACTGTGTCCGGCGACGTCCGCCGCAACTTCTCGCTCACCTATTTCCACTCGGTGGAGCACGCGCCACTACCCCTCGACAGCCTCGCAGCCCGCAACCACGCGCGGCACTACTGGCACGACTGGGTCGGACACTGCACCTACAAAGGCGGCTCGCGCGACCTCGTCGTCCGCTCGTTGATTACCTTGAAGGCCCTGACCTTCGAGCCCAGCGGCGCCGTCTGCGCGGCGGCGACAACGTCACTTCCCGAGACCATCGGCGGCAGCCGCAACTGGGACTACCGCTATTCCTGGGTCCGCGACTCGACCTTCACCCTGGGGGCCCTGTTGGTCTCGGGGTACACCGAAGAGGCGTCGGCGTGGGTGGGCTGGCTCCGCCGCGCGGTCGCGGGGAACCCCGGTGAGATGCAGATCATGTACGGCATCGGCGGAGAACGGCGCCTCGCTGAGTTCGAGCTCGATCACCTCGCTGGCTACGAAGATTCAACACCTGTCCGCGTCGGCAACCAAGCGGCGACCCAGCTCCAGCTCGACGTGTACGGCGAGATCCTCGACTCCGCCGTCGCCTATTGGCGCGGTCCCATCCCCCAAGAGTCCTATATGTCACCGGACCTGATGATCGCGATCCTCGATCACCTCGAGACGATATGGCGCGAGCCCGACAACGGGATCTGGGAGGTCCGCGGCCCGCGGCGGCAATTCACCCATTCTAAGGTCATGGCCTGGGTGGCCTTCGACCGCGCCGTCGCGCTGGCGGGGGACGGCGTCCTGCCGAAAGAACCGATGGACCATTGGCGGCAATTGCGTGACGAAATCCACGCGGAGGTCTGCAAGTTGGGTTTTGATTCTGAGCTCAATTCTTTCACCCAGTTCTACGGCTCGAAGCTGCTCGATTCGAGCCTGCTGATGCTCGCACCGCTCGGGTTCCTGCCCCCCGATGACCCTCGTATCGTCGGCACCGTCGAGGCGATCCAGAAGGGCCTCGTCATCGATGGCTTCGTCCGTCGGTACCAGACCGGCACCGACGAGGATGTCGACGGCCTGAAGGGAACCGAGGGCGCCTTCTTGATGACGAGCTTCTGGCTCGCCGACAACCTCATAGCGCTCGGGCGCCACGACGAGGCAAAGGAGATGTTCGATCGGCTCGTTGCGCTCTGCAACGACGTCGGTCTCCTCTCCGAGGAGTACGACCCGAAGGCCGATCGGCTGCTCGGGAACTTCCCGCAAGCCTTCTCGCACGTAGCCCTCATCAACACCGCCGCCAACCTCTCGCTGGGCCAGCAGGGCCCCTCGATGATGCGCAGTCGCCTTTACGGCCCGCCCCGAACTCCGAGCTCTCCGCCGGGCTGATCAACCACGCAGTGCGGCCACCACTGAGCGCCTGCTTTCTGGCAGCAAAACTGCGCTGAGGTCGAGCAAGCGCGTTCGTGGAGTGGGCGACGCAGGGTTCCGCACCCGTGCGCCCGAAGAACGCAGCCGACCAAGAACACGCACTTCGCCTTTCAGCGGTCGATCGTCGGCGCCTCGTCGTTGCGCGACGTTCGTATTTCTCCCCTGTCTGTCGTGTAGCTTGCGACTAACGAAGAGCACCGCGACGGCAACGCCTTCGTGACAATTCTGCGGCAACGGCAGCGGAACTCGACCACGCCGAGCCGACCGACAAGCAACGCCCCGGGCTTCGCAGACTCCCAATCGCGAGTGCTACGTTCGTGAAATGGCAAAGCCGGGCACGTCGACGCAGCCGTCGCCGTCGTGTGTTGTTGCGTCGACACCGGGGACCGGGAGCACCCTGCTGTGTATTGGCCTCAGCCAGACCGGCATCGTGGGACGACCCGAGGAGTACATCGACCTATCCGTGTACGCCAGCCACGCTGCGGAGTGGGGCTACGTCTGGAAGTACGAGCCGGCGACGACCAGGATCGCGCGTGCGATGCGGCATACGGCGACCCCCAACGGCGTCTTTGCTCTGAAAGCGCACTGGTACGACTTCGCGCTGCTGCTGCGGACAATTCGGAACACGGCGGGGCCCGAGAACTTGCTGGGTCACGTCGACGACCTGCTGGTCAGCCCTCGCTACGTCCACGTCTCCCGGCGCGATACGGCGGCCCAGGCCTTGTCCTACTACCGCGCCATTTACACAGGCGGGGCCACTGCGCCCTCCGACGCTCCCCTCGACGCAGGTCGCGGTGGGCCCGAGCAAGTGATCCTCGAACAGGTCCGGTGGCTCGAGGACACGCTGGTCGATTGGGACGCGCAGTGGCAGGCGTACTTCGCTCGTTGCGACATCCGACCCCTAGAAGTCGTCTACGAAGACCTTGCCGCGGACTACCGGTCGACCGTTGAACGGGTACTCGACTACCTCGGACTCACATCGATGCCCGTGGCTGCAAACCTCGAAACTCCGCACAGAACGCTCCCATTGGATTGGACGCAACGCTGGCTCGACGAGTACCGCCCGGCGCGTGCTCGGTTGGCGCCGCAGCCCGTCGATGAGTCCTGGTCAAGCGAGGACAGGTTCTTCGATGTCACGCACAGTACGGAACCAAACGGTCCCGTCGGCACCGGGGGGGCCGTCGCTTCTCCGCCGCGGCTCGAAGACGAGGTGCTCTACTCGTGCGTCGTCGACAAACCACCCAGGTTGATTTATCAGAGCCTCGTCTGGGTGCTCACATTGACGCGCCTGGCGGGGCTTGCGCCCCGGCAGCTCGTCGTCCACGCCGTGGAGGGCACCGATCCTGATCACCTCGAGCTCTTGCGGTCTCTGGGCGTCCGCGTGGTGCCAGTGGCACGCTTCGACGAACGCAATGTGTACGCCAACAAACTCCGGCAACTGACCACGGGAGCTTTGGTCGACGCGGAGACCGCAGTCCTCTGTGATTGTGATCTCGCGTTCACCGGTGACATCACTCCGTTTACTCGCGGTGGTGTCATACGCGCTCGGGCTGTCGGTGCCGGACTCCCGACCATGGAGGGATGGCGTCGCTTGATCTCCACCGCCGGTTTGACGCGAGAACTGCGTCTCGCCCGTTCCGCCCAGACGTTGGTGTGGACGTGCGCCCAGAATCTCAACGGCGGCCTGCTCGTCATACCGCGCCGTTTCCACGATCAGCTGGCCGAGGCCTGGCCCCGGTGGTTCGGATGGGTTCTCGACCACGGCGACGAACTTGCTGCCGATGTGAACAGATTCGCCGGCCAGGTCTCGTTCGGGTTGGCGCTCATCGAGCTGGATCTGCCGGTCGGCCGGATGCCTGTCAACACAAACTTCCCCTACAAAGCAGCCGAAGCAAACTACCCCTACGCGGCGGCCGAAGCGACTCCCCCGGACGCCACGTTTCCCCTCGTCGTCCACTACCACAAGCATCTCACGCGTGCTGGCCGACTTAAGGAAGTGGGTGTGCCCGCCGTGGACGCCTACGTCGCCAAGGTGAACGCCCTTCTCGACGAGCCCGCAAACCGCGAAGTTCTCGAAGTCGCCCTTCACAACTTGCAGGCGAACTCAGATCTGCCATCGTCTCGGTTGAGCAAGCTCAAGACTCGCTGGTTGACTCCGTCACGGTAGGCCGCTTTTCCTGGACACCGATACCGATGATCAACCTTGTGGTCGCCCTCGGTTTGCCGATCGCTACAGCGATAGCTGCCAAGATGGGCTCGCAACGCCTTCGGCCAGCCCGATCGCTGGCGCAACGAGCGTGATTGGCTTGAACCGATCGTCTAGGCGCCGATCTGGGGTAGCCGCTATCAGGATTCGAAGGAGTACCCGGCCAGCACCGGGCGCGCCTCGATCATGGTCTCCACGGCTGCCCTCTGGGAGTCCGACCAAGAGATCCTGTCGCGCCCCCTCCGCCCGCCGGCATCGACCGCTGCGGCCGCCGCCTCGACGTAGCCCGGCGGCGTCTCCACTCCGATGAAGGCGCAGATGTCGCGCAATCGGCGCTCCGGATCGGCCGTGAATTCCTCGTAACGCAGCTCGTACAGTTCCGTCGGGTCAAGACGTGCGCGCACGTCGTCAACCGCAACCCCAAGTTTCTGGTAGATCTCGATCCCTTCGTCGACCGGAATCGCCGTCGGTCTGCTCACGCGGGAGGCGATCATGTCGTAGGGGTTGCGATTGATCTGCAGGACGCGTAGGGGGACTCGCACCATTTTGCGGAATCGGTCGAGGAGCTCCGGATTCTCATGGATCCGCCGCGCCGGCCGGCCGGCGTGTTTGTCGCCGATCACCCGCAGGCGGCGGTAGACGCCTTGGGACGTGCCGGGCAGGTCGTAGTCGAAACCGTTGAAGCGTCGGCCGACCGCCGCGAACTGGCGGTCCCGCTGGAGGAGGATGGCGAAGAGCTGGCTACGCGTCACACCCGGCTTGACGTAGCGGAAGAGGTCGGACTCGTGGGCGATGACCATCTCCGGGTGGCCGTTGAGGAGCGAGCCGATCAAGGTGCTGCCAGAGCGCGGATAGCCGACGAGAAAGAAGACCTTCTCGACCTCTTTGAAGTCCTTTCGGTGTCGGACCCCGTCGACCGCCGCCTCCGCCAGGAAGCGGGCGAGCTCAGTCCGCGTCTTCGGTCTGGGTAGCGTGAAGACTCCCGCATCGCCCTCGGCCGGAGGCTGGACCGGCGCGCGCGCGGTCTCGACGACGGGCTTGGCGTCGCCTTCCTCTGTCGTCTCGCCCTCGATTGCTCGTTTACGCGGCACAGCGCCTCCCATCTGGACGAGCACGGCTTCGCTCGGCACCAAAGCTATGACGGCGCTCGTCGGGTGGTCAATCGAGTCCACCGGGACCGGCGATGGCAGCCCGGGAGAGCTCTTCGACCCGTGGAACTGCTTGCGCATCGTGTCGCCGCAAGCGAGGGCAGTGACCGCGGTGCGCTCATGGTCCCCCGAGGCGAGAGAGTTCGCTATGCGACTGGATGCTGGGGGTTCATCCGATAGGCCAGCCGGGTGAGTGCCTTCGATGCTCGCAATGCGCTCTTCATGACGAGGATGCGTCCTTTGGATTGCACGCCCTGATTCGCAATTGGCTCGAACGGTTCGTACCAATAGGTCCCGCGATCGCCACTGAACACTTCTGCTTCTTCAACAGTGTAGAAATACAGAGCGATCGATCGTCGAGGATTGGCAGTCTCGGCGACCGGCTCGACACCGTGGACCGAACGATGATCCGTTGTGAAAAGGACACAGGTGCCGTAACGCGGAGGCACCGTGATCCGCGGCGTGTCTTCGCCCAGAGTAAAAAGACCGAGTTCACCTCCGTCACCGGGCTTCCAATCCGGATTCAGAAACACCAAGACATTGGTACGGCGGAAGAGCTTCAGAACCGGAGGGTAGTGAAAGTCTGTGTGGGGGACGAGCTTCCCGCCGGGCGTCGTACATTGGATTCCCCCGCCTTCCAGAAAGGGGTCAGGAAGTAGATTCGGAATATCTGTTATCTCTGACATGGCTCGCAAGAACCGTGGTGCTGAGAGTTCGTAGATCATTTGTCGGAGCAGCGGCGGGATCAGTTCTATGTCGCGGCAACGTCGTTTTCCCGGCTGGTGCTTCGCGGCTGCTTCAGACTGAGAAGCCACATCAGTCCACCCGTCCCATTCCAGATCAGGGAACGAGCTCAGCACCTGGTCGGCGTCGACCTTCAAAAAGTTCTCCAGAACCACATGCGGGAACGGCTCAGCGAACCGGTACTGCTTGGCCAAGGATGCCCCGGACTCTTCAGCCAACCGATCGAGATCAAAGAGAGACATGTCCGGGATTTTGGCACAAGCTCGACGAGTTGACAGCAGTGCCTGGTTCACTGGGACGATCGGACAATGTCGGCGCTGGCGACTGGCACAGGTCTCCGTGCGAGGATTGAGCCGTGAGCCGCCTTCAAACTCGTGACCCACACCGAGTTCGACGCGGTTGTCCTTACCTTCCCCAGTCTGCTTCTGACCCAGAGTGGGAGCGATGCCGTCGATCTCATCGCGGCGGCGACCTCGTTTTCCGCCGCATTCTGGCAGGTGGCCACGCCGCGTCCTAAAATCGCTTCCTTCTCTCGCAGCGATCCTCGCCTCTCCTGCGGCGTGGTCCATGTCGAGGCGCGCCCGCACCAGCTGCTGAGCGCCCTCATCAAAGGCTAGTTGGCCGATGGACCGTGAAGCCCTGGCCGCAATGCCCGAAGCGGGTCCCGTGCCGGCATCAGACGCAGCGACGACGACCAAAGCCCGCAACTCGTTCCGCGCCCTGCGGTCTCGGCCCTTCCGCCTCTACTTCGGGGGCCAGGTTGTTTCGGCCAGCGGGACCTTCTTGCAACAGACAGCGATCGGCTGGCTCGTCCTCGAGCTGACCGGTTCACCCGGCGATCTCGGGTTGGTCCTGGCGGCCGGCGGGATCCCCTCACTGTTGCTCGGACCCTGGGGCGGGGCAGTGGCGGACCGGGTGGACCTGCGCAAGCTCCTGGTCCTCACCCAGACGCTGTACTGCGTCTTGGCCGCGCTCCTGTGGGCGCTGGCCGCAGCAGGCGCGGCCAGCGTGGGAGTCCTCGTCGCTATCGGCGTCGCGGGGGGTTTCGTCCAGATCGCCGACTCGCCCGCCCGCCAAGCACTGGTCAGCCGCCTCGTGCCGCCCGAGGATCTGGCGAGCGCGGTGAGCCTCAACGGGGTGGTGGTCAACAGCGCCCGCGTGGTCGGGCCTGCTCTGGCCGGCGTGCTGATCGTGACGGTGGGCACGACGGTGTGCTTCGGGCTCAACGCACTGTCCTATCTGGCCGTCATCGCCGCCCTGCTCGTCATCTGGCCGCGCAAGGCGGGCGGACCGGCGCCGCCCGGACGACGCGGCGTCAAGGAGGGCTTGCGCTACGCCGCTAGTCGCCAGCAGCTCTGGCTCCCGCTTCTCATGATGTTGGTGGTCGGGCTCCTGGCCTTCAATTTCGCCGTGGTCTTGCCCGTGTTCGCCAAGGACACCTTCCACGGCAGCGGGGGCACGTACGGGTTGCTCACCACCATGCTCAGCGTCGGGGCGGTCGTGGGCTCACTTGCGGTCGGCCTGGTCCATCATCCGAAGCGCCCGTACCTGCTCTTCGCCGCCCTGGGCTTCGGCGTCACCTCGGCCGCCGCCGCGGCGGCTCCCAATGTGGCCGTGGCCTGCGTCACGTTGCTCCTCATGGGTGCGGCGGCCTTCTGCTTCGTCACCTTGTGCTCGACGACCCTCCAACTGCACAGCTCGAGTGCCTTTCGGGGCCGGATCATGGCGCTGTGGGTGTTCGTCTACCTGGGGACCACGCCCATCGGCAGCATTCTGACCGGCTGGATCATCTCGGCCGGTGGCCCGAGGACCGCCCTCCTGGTCGGCTCGGGGGCCTGCCTGGCCGCGGCGGCACTGGCCGCCTTCGTCCACACGCCGCCCAACCCCGACGAGGCACTCACGGATCTCGCCCAGTAGCTCAGGCGACCAATCGACGTGTCGGCATCTGCAGCCGAGCATCTGCTCGTCCAGATCGACGACTGGATTTGATACGTGGTCGTCCTCACCGCACTCGGCATCCATTGGTTCCGCTTCGACGCCCAGTAGCGCCGGGTCAGCCGTTGGCGCTGCTTCGCGCGACGTGGCGCTGACCAGACGAAGCGTGAGCTGCGTGGGTCACTAGCATCCTCCCCCGTGATGGCGAGTCCACGGTTGAAGTCCCATCGTTGGTCGGCGAATTATCGCCGGTGGTTTTCGATCGCATCGCTCGCGCTCTGCTCGGTCCTGACGTTCACGCTGACGCCTGGTTCGGGTGTCGCCACGGCTTCCTTGCGCCGCTCCGCCATTGCCTGGTCCCCATGCCCCAAGGCGACGGGATACCTCTGCGGATCGCTGCTGGTACCGATTGACTATGGGAACCCTTCCCACGGTTCGATGCCTCTGGCTGTCATCGAGCACCCCGTGCCCGACAGCAAAGGGGTGATCGTGTTCAATCCGGGAGGGCCGGGCGAGAGTGGGGTCCTCATCCTTCCCATCCTGGCGTCGTTCGTTCCGACGTCGGTACGGAGCCAGTTCACCTTGGTCAGCTTCGATGAACGAGGAACCGGGTCGAGCAACCCGCTTCTTTGCGGACCTTCGCCCGCAGCAGCCGGCAGCGCCGTGGCCGGGACGGTGACTGCGACCAATACGTTTGCCGGCCTCGATCAATCGTGTCGTTCCCGTTATCCCGAGGTGTTCCCGACCGTGGACACCACGACGTCGGCTCGGGATATGAACAGTCTCCGCGTGGCCCTCGGGGTCGACCGGATCAACTACTACGGACTTTCCTATGGCACGGTCCTTGGATCCGTCTATCGGCAGTTGTTCCCGAGTCACGTGCGCTCGATGGTGCTGGACGGGGCGGTCGACGCCAATTTGAGCCTGCCCACGGACGCGACGCTCGAGGCGCCGGCCATCCAGACCGCGCTCGAGCATGCGCTTTCCAATTGCCCGACCACATCAGGTTGCGCCCTCGGGCCGAACCCGATCGCCTCCTATGAGCGACTTGCTGCGCAGCTGACCCGCACTCCGCTGCCGGCACCAGGCGATGGCGACAACACTCCCGTCACTGTTGGTGACTTGATGACTGCAACCCTGCTCTACCTCTCTGCACCGACCCTCACCCCTGGCTACTTTCCCGCTCTGGCAGCGGCGGCTGCTGGCAACGGCGCCCCCCTGCGTGCAGTCGCCTTGGGCCTCGAGACCGACTTGAACGGGAATTCACTGGTCGGTTCCCTCTGGAGCATCACCTGCAATGACGCCGCAGCCCACCCGAGCGGGGCCTCCACTGCTTCCCTGGCTCGGACTCTGGCGGCGCACTTTCCCCTCGGTGGTGCTGAGGCCGTTGCCAACAACCTCATCGGTTGCCCGGGATGGACCGACTCGAACGGCGCCATCGCCCACCTCACTCCAATTCGCAGCCAACCTCCCCTCGTTATCGGCAATACCTATGACCCCAACACGCCCTATGCCGTGGCACGCCGGTTGGCTCCGGCCGTCGGTGGCCGGCTGGTGACATACGTCGGATACGGGCACAGCTGGCTCCTCAATGGATCCGCCAATATCTGCATGCAAAATGTCGTGAGTAGCTACTTCATCGACGGCGCATTGCCTGCCCTCGGCACGCACTGCGCCGCATCAGCTGGTCAGTGAGGCCTGCGTGGCGACGTGGCTCACGGACTTTCGTGCCGACCTCCCGAGCATCGACGTGCCACTGCTGGTCGTCCAGGAGACAGCGGATCGGACCTGCCCATCGACGCGACGGGTCGTCGAATCCCTCTGGTCAAGGACGTAGAATTCATCGAGATCGAGGGCGGACCGCGCGACGTCGGCTGGACCCATCCCGACGAGGTCGACGAAGCCCTCCTAAAGTTCAGCGGGTAGGGAAAACGGATGGGCAGAGGGACGGGAAGTGGATGCGCACATCGAGCTGTGGAGAGGCCGGTCGCTAGTCGAGAAATACCGGCTGATGCAGGGATGGATCGATGCCGGGGAACGCGTCGTCGTCAACTCGATCGCTGACGAGGTTCGCGGTCAAGCAATTCTCGACCTCGGGGTCGGCGCCGGTCGAACGACCTGGCTCCTTCGTCTGCTTTCGCAAGACTACGTCGCGCTCGACTGGTCTCCGGAGATGGTCAGCGCGTGTCGCTCGCTCTACCCGGGCATCGACGTCCGGCGAGGCGACGCTAGCAATCTCTCGGAATTTCCCACGTCCCGTTTCAAGCTTGTCTTTTTCAGCTACAACGGGATCGACAACCTCGGGCACGAGGATCGGTTACGCGTCCTCGACGAGGCGCGGCGGGTCGTACAAGGAGATGGCCTGTTCGTGTACTCGACGCTTGCGAAGTTCGGCCGCGCCTATATGGAGCGACCTCGGCTAGCCCCGAGGCGAGGGGGGAGCGAGCCCGCGGTCAAGCATGCCGGACGCCTGCTGTACGGGCTTGTGACCGGTGTCCCGGAGTACCAGAAGGCGCTCACGCGGTGGCGGCAGGCGAAGACCGGGGCCGAAGATCACGGCGACTGGGCGCTCGCCCCTCTTCGTGCACTCGACTTCCAGATGGCGCACTTCACGACGGTGGCCGGCGAAAAGAAGGCGTTGAGCGAACGCGGCTTCGTGGTGGAACGACTCGTTGCCGACGACGGTTGCGCGCTCGACGGCGATACCTCGGGATGCGTCTGGTTCCACGTCGTTGCGCGCAGGGCGAACGAAGGATCGCCCTTTACGTGATTTTGCAGTGGTTTCAGCTGCGCTCTTCGAATCCGGCGACGTTTTGTGCCGTCGACGACACCTGGGTCAGGTGGATACCGACGTCGACCGGGAGTGTCGCGAGTTGCGGGTCCAAACCGGTGCCGAGCTGCCCGCTCCCGTTGTCGCCCCAGGCCCACAACCGCCCGGTCGAGTCAATGGCGTAGCTGGCGAAGCCGCCCGAGTTCACCTTGACGAAGGTGACGTTGTTCGGAACGTGCACTCGCACCGGTACGTCGGCGCCGATCCGGGTGCCGATGCCGAGCTGACCTCGATCGTTGTTCCCCCAGGCCCAGACGGCACCGTCTTGAAGGATGGCGATTGTCTGGCCGTTCTTCGGCCCGCTCCCGCCCTGGAATACCTGCCTGACAGAGCCGGGGAGCCCAACTTTGACCGGTACCGCGCTTTGAAGCGTTGAACCGTCACCGAGCTGACCCGCCGCGTTGTAGCCCCAGTTGTAGTAGTCGCCGTTGGCCAATTGCGCTCCGGACCCCTCCCACGATGACGTGAGGGCGGTGACCTTGACGCCACCGGGTAATCCGACGACAGGCGTCGGAGTGCTGGTCGACGTGGTCGACCCGTTACCCAGCTCGCCGGCGTCGCCGCTCCCACAGGCGTACACGGTGCCGTTCGAGTCGAACAGGGCGTGGGTTCGGGCCCCGGTCGCCAGCGTGACGTTTGCGAGGGACAGCTGCTGCGGGCGACTGTGGACGAGTCCGGTCAAGCAAAGGTCGTCGGCTCCGTTGAGACCCCATCCCCAGGCGTGGCCGCCCGCATCGATGGCCAGCCCGGCGTCGAAGGGCATGGGGTTCGGGAGCGACGTGATCTTGACGCCGGCGGGGAAGTCGACTTCGACGGCCTTGGTCTCGTAGGGCGTCAAGGCACCGTCGCCGAGCTCCCCGTCGCTGTTGACCCCCCAGGCGTAGACGGCGCCGGTCGAGGAGAGCGCATAGCCGTCCGAGTTCGAGGTGGCGATCTGTACGACGCGTCCCCGAATGCCGGCTATGGCGGTCGGCCTGTCCAGCTCGAGTTGCCTGATCGCGCCCGCGTTACCAACGACGCCCCACCGCGAGACGGTGGTGGTCGTGGCGGTACTGCCTTTGCTTGCCCCTCCACCGCACGCAGCAAGCACGACGCACGTGACGACGACAAGGCTGGCCAGGAGTCCCGGCGATGGCCGCGAGGCGGCCGTCACCGCGGACTGGTCGTCGCTCGTATGAGCGCGTGTTGGATGATCCGACCGCTGCCGTAGGGCATCAGGGCTGCTCCTCACCGAGAACCACCACCATCATGTCGTCTACTTGATAGACTGTCAACTTACATGACGAATGGAGGTGCAGCAATGTCGGGTGTCAACTCAGAGCTCTTCGGTGGGCCTGCACCGTTGCCGTGGCTGCTGCGTCGAACCAACCAGCGCTACCGGGCCTCCATTCGGGATCGCATGGCAGAGCGAGGTTTCGACGAGTTGCCGCAGCCCGGCTATTGGGCGCTCATGGTGCTTGCGAGGGGGGGAACCGACGCCAGCCACTTGATAAGCGAGATGGGCATCAGCAAGCAGGCGGTGTCGAAGCTCGTCGACGCCCTGGTGAAGATGGGATTCGTCGATCGAATGCCCAACGGGGCCGATCGTCGCCGGAGCGATCTGCGACTGTCGGCCAAAGGCCGGCAGGCTGCCGATGTCATCGGCGAGGCCGTACGGACAACAGAGGAAACCTTCGTGAATGAGCTCGGTGTGAAGCGGTTCGGGGATCTCGTCCAGATGCTGACGCAGGTGACACGACGGGGGGACTGATACTGGCCTTCCTGGCAACTCCCCGCCGATCTACGACGCCGTGTCGGCTGGAAGCTCGATCGGGTAGGGCTCGCTGAAGTCGGCGGAGCGGCTCACGTCGCGCCATCTGCGGTCCTCGGCGAGGAGTTGCTCGTCGAGACGGATCGAGCCTTCGGCGGCGTTCACCCCGAGGGGCAGGTGGTCGGGGATGTCGTGGCGTTTGGCGACCTGAACAAGGATGGCGGCTGCGCGCGCCGGGTCGCCCGCCGGCCCATCGTTGCTTTGCCGGACGCGGCTGTTCATGGCGCCGACCGTCGTGGCGTAGTCGTCGGGGATGTCGTGGACGGTCATCGAAGAGCCCGCCCAGTCGGTCCGAAAGCCGCTCGGTTCGACGACCATCACCTTCACGCCGAAGGGCGCCGTCTCGGCTCGCAGCACCCGGCTGAAGCCGTCGATCGCAAACTTGGCTGCTTGGTACGACGCGATCCCCGGTGAGCCGCCGACGCGTCCGCCCACGGACGAGATCTGGATGACCAGGCCACCTCCTTGTTCTCGAAGCACCGGGATCGCCGCTTTGGAGACGTGGTAGACGCCCCAGAAGTTTGTCTCGAACTGGGCGCGGAAGTCATCGTCGTCGGTGGTCTCGATGGGTGAGACGTTGGCGTAGCCGGCGTTGTTGACGATGACGTCCAGGCGGTCGAAATGGCGGCGGGCCTCCGCGATCGCGGAACGGGCGGCCCGGGCGTCGGTGACATCGAGGCCGATCGCGTGGACTCTTTCGTCGTACTCGGCGAGGAGGTCGTCGAGCTGCGCCGGCTGGCGGGCGGAGGCGGCGACGAGGTCGCCGGCATCGAGGGCGGCTCGGGCGAGGGCGCGGCCGATGCCACGTGAGGAGCCGGTGATGAACCAGGTCTGTTCCATAACCTCTAGTACAACACCGTTCTCTTATTAATGCAACCACGTTGTGTTATATTTTGGCGATGCCGGCTTCCGGGTTCCAGCGGGCGCGCAGCACCGAAGCCAAGCACTTGCGAGAAGCCGCAATCCTCGATGCCGCACGCCGGCTGGGTGCCGAACGGGGGATCCGGCAGGTCACCTTGACCGAGATCGCCGAAGAGGTCGGCATGCACAAGTCAGCGCTGCTGCGCTACTTCGAGACGCGCGAGGAGATCTTCCTCCGTCTGACCGCGGAGGCATGGCAGGAGTGGTCCGATGCGCTGCGCGCCGAGCTCGGGATGCTCACGACGCCAACTCCCGCTGACGTGGCGGCCGTGTTCGCCCGAACGCTCGTCGCTCGGGGCGCGTTCTGCGACTTACTTGCGCAGGCCCCGCTCAACCTCGAACGGAACGTCTCGGTCGAGGCGGTGCGCGAATTCAAGCTCGTGACCCACACTGAGCTCGACGCGATTGTCATTGCGGTTCGCAGCCTGTTGCCCGCCCTGAGCCGGTCCGATGTCGTCGACCTCATCGCGACGGCGACCTCGTTGTCGGGCGCGTTCTGGCAGATGGCTACGCCGCGTCCTGAGGTCGCTGCCCTCTATCGCAGCGATCGTCGCCTCGCCTACGCGGTGTTCGATGTCGAAGCGCGCGTGGAACGGCTGCTGACGGCCCTCATCCAAGGCTTGCTTCTCCAATGTGAGCCGCCGGCTCTGCGTCGGTAGTCCCTTGGCGGCATCGGTCGCTCCGGCGAGGGCGCCGCCTACCCGAAGTCGGCCTGGAGCGCGGCGGCGGTGTTGGGGTTGGACCCCTGGTCGATGCTGCTCGAGCCGTAGTCCCAGAACGTCGCCTCGAAGACGTTGTGCGTGGCGATCCACTGGCTCATGTCGTTCACGAAGGTCGCGTCGTCGCCGCCGCACACCTGGCCCGAGGCGCTGATCGGCTGACCACTGGCGCTGCAGGTCCCCCAACCGAGGCCCCATTCGGGAAAGACCATGGGCTTGTCGTGCTCCGCCGCGAAAGACGCCAACCAGTCGAGGCCGTAGGGCTCGGTCTCCATGTACTCGAACTCGGCCGGCATGCCCGGGTACGAGGCCCACTCCGTGTCGTAGACGTCAAGGCCCACGTAGTCCACATAGGCGTCGCCGGGGTAGTAGTCGGCCAGGTCCCCGACGCCGAGGTCCCCGCGGGTGGGGTTCCACTCGAAGGTGAAGTTGGCACCGGGTATCGAGCGCATCGTGTTGACGATCTGCTGCCAATACTCGACGAAGGCGGAGGCCTGCCCGTTGGCGGCCCAGGGGAACCAGCCTCCGTTGAACTCCCAGCCGATGCGGATGATGGAGCTCCCCTGCCCGTCCGCCACCAGGGCATTGGCCAAGGTGGAGAAGTACCCGTTGTAGGCACCGGTGGCCCCTGTGGCAAGTGACGCCCCCGAGTTGGGAAGCATCGGGACTCCCCAGATCATGGTGTAGCCAGAGCCGGCCCACTGCGAGACCAGCTGAGAGGGATCGTCGATCGTGGACCACGATGTTCCGTCGAGAAAGTCCATCGCGAAACGGGGTTGGGCCCCCAGCCGCGCCGCGAAGTCCGAGACCGCAGGCGGGTCTTCGGGACCTGCGTAGACCCCGAGGACGGATCCTGACCCTGAACCCGAGGCGTGCGCCAGGCCGTATGTGGCGATGTCCCCGACGGCCGATCCCTCAAAGACCGCCGAGCCGAATGTGAACACGCCACCGTCGGAGGCCACGAGCCAGTAGCCGTGTCCCGAGGGCGTGGCCGCCATGCCCACGACCGGCTCGTTGAGGTGGATGGAGCCGGTCGAGCCCATGAACGTCGCGTCGCCGTAGCTGAAGACACCACCATCGGAGGCGACGAGCCAGTAGCCGTGTCCCGAGGGCGTGGCCGCCATACCCACCACCGGCTCGTTGAGGTGGATGGAGCCGGTCGAGCCCATGAACGTCGCGTCGCCGTAGCTGAAGACACCACCATCGGAGGCGACGAGCCAGTAGCCGTGTCCCGAGGGCGTGGCCGCCATACCCACCACCGGCTCGTTGAGGTGGATGGAGCCGGTCGAGCCCATGAACGTCGCGTCGCCGTAGCTGAAGACACCACCGTCGGAGGCCACGAGCCAGTAGCCGTGTCCCGAGGGCGTGGCGGCCATGCCGACGATGGGTTTGTTGAGCGGCAGGGCCCCGGCCGACCCGAAGAAGCCGGCGTCGCCAAAGCTGAAGATGCCCCCATCGGCAGCCACGAGCCAGTACCCGTCTCCCGAGGGCGTGGCGGCCATTCCGACGATGGGCGCGTTAAGCGCGCGACCGCTCATGCTCCCATAGAAGCCTGCGTCTCCGAACGAATACACGCCACCGGACGAGGTAGCAATCCAGTAGCCGTTACCGTCGGGCGTAGCAACCAGTGCGACGCCATGCGTCGCAGGAGCCGAAGTCGACGCCGCTCCGGCATGGGACGGAGGGCTGACTGTCAGCGAGACGATCGACGCGACGAGTATGACGAGCACGGCGAACGGAGACGACAGACGACGACCACGGAGCACGCCGGCGTTGCCGACCGCGATCTCCGTGGGCACCATCTGTCTTAACACACGCACGACTCTTCCCTCAAGACGCATCTCGTTCCCCCTCAACTTGGCCCAGACAGACCACTTGACCCAGACAGATCACTTGATCCAGAGCGATGGCAGTTTCACGCGACCTCGTTGAGCTTCCGCGACTGCTTGTAGATACAGGATTAATCAACAAAGTGACAAATGCGGTTGCGGGACGAGTGCAGGTTGGTTGACGTCAACACCCGTTTCGATCCACCTGGTCATTTGCCCGGGGCGCACGACTTGAAACATCGATCATTCGGTGGAATCCGACGAGCGACGCGCCCTTTGCGAAGCCTTCGAATGATCTGGGCGCGCCGAAGCGCTCCTCTTGGCGCGAGCGATGACCATGTCGACGAGCAGCGCGGTCTTGGTGACAGCTCCGCTATACCTGCGTGACTGATGCACAAAAATGCGACGGAGTCCACACCGCCGAACTGACCGACGACGAGACTCGGCCTCGGAGACTTCTAATAGCCGGTGTTACCATCCCCCAAGGCCAAGTTCGGCAGCGTTGCCGCACGGCTCGCAGCTGTTGCTTTCGTGTGTTGTCGCGTCGACACCGGGGACCGGGAGCAGCCTCCTGTGCCGCGGCCTCGCCCAGACCGGCATCGTCGGACAACCTGACGAGTACATCGGCCGTTCGCAGCACAGGAGCCTCGCTACGCAGTGGGGCTACGACGAGAAGGACGTGCTGGCGACAACCAGGGTCGAGCGAGCGATGCTGCACACGGCGACTCCAAATGGCGTCTTTGCCTTGCACGCGCACTGGTATGACTTCGCGCTGCTGCTTCGGACAATTCGGAACACAGCGGGTAGCGACAACTTGCTGGGTCATGTCGACCGCCTGCTAGTGAGCCCGCGCTATATCCACATCTCCCAACGCGATACCGCCGCCCAAGCCCTGTCCTACTACCGGGCCATTTTCACAGGCGACGCGGACGTGCGTTCAGACGCGCCACCCGACCCAGGTCGCGCTGGCCCGGAGCCGATGATCCTCGAGCAAGTCCGGTGGCTCGAGGACGTGCTGATCGACTGGGATACGCAGTGGCAGGCCTACTTTGCCCGTTGCGACATCCGTCCTCTGGAAGTCGCCTACGAGGACTTTGCCGCGAATCACGGACCGACCGTTGAGCGAGTGCTCGAATATATCGGTCTCACGTGGCTGCCTGGAAGCTGCAGACCTCGAGGCTCCGGACCGAACGCCCCCATCGGATTGGCCGCATCGCTGGCTCGACGAGTACCGCGCAGGGCGTGATCGGTTGGCGTCGCAGCCCGCCGAAGAATCCTGGTCACGCAGGGACCGGATCTTCGACGTCACGCAGAGCACCGAACCCACCAGTCCTGTCCGCACCGGGGGGGGCCACCACCTCGACCCCGCTGCTCGAAGACGAGGTCGTCTACTCGTGCGTCGTCGACAAGCCACCCCTGCTGGTGTACCAGAGCCTGATCTGGGTGCTTACATTGACGCGTTTGGCCGGGCTAGCGCCGCAGCGGCTCGTCGTGCACGTCGTGGAGGGGACCGATCCTGAACACCTCACGATCTTGCGGTCTCTGGGCGTGCGCGTGGTGCCCGTGGCGCGCTTCGACGAACGCAACGTGTACGCCAACAAACTTCGGCAACTTACCGCAGGAGCTTTGGTCGACGCGAGCTCCGCGGTCCTGTGTGATTGCGATATCGCGTTCGTCGGTGACATCACCCCGTTCACTGGCGGTGAGGTGATACGCGGTCGAGCCGTCGGTTCCGGACTCCCGACCTTGGCGGGATGGCGTGGCTTGATCCATCAAGCGGATTTGACACGAGAATTGCCGCTCGGCCGTGCGGCAGGCCAGATGTTGACGTGGACGTGCGCCCAGAATCTCAACGGTGGCCTGCTCGTCATTCCGCGCCGTTTCTACGACCAGCTGGCCGAGGCCTGGCCCCGGTGGTTCCGATGGGTTCTCGACCACGGCGACGAGCTCGCGGCCGATGTGAACAGATTCGCCGGACAGGTCTCGTTCGGGTTGGCGCTCATCGAGCTGGGTCTGCCCGTCGGATGGATGCCTGTCGGTACGAACTATGGCAGCTTCGGCGACGGCTTCCCCTGGGGGGAAGCCGAAGCGACTTACACCGGGACCATGTCGCCCCTCGGCCTCCACTACCACACGCGTCTCACGTTTGCCGGCCGACTCAAGGAAACGGGCCTGCCCGCCGTGGACGCCACCGTCGCCAAGGTGAACGCCCTTCTGGACGAGCCCGCAAACCGCGAAGTCCTCGAAGTCGCCGTGCACAATTGGCAGGCGAGCCTGGGTCCGCCACCGCCTCGACGGAACAAACTCACACGTCGCAAGTTGAGACTGTCGCGATAGGCATGCGAAAGCGGAACTGCGAACCGTCAACGGCAAGCGCTGGAGCGTTGAGAGCTGAGCGGAACTCGGCACCGCGTGGGCGGACGTCTTTCCAGCATTTCCCGGTCTGCAAGTCGTCCCGGTGAGTAGTGCGCCAGGCCACACCTTCCGATACCAGAGTTCAAGGTCGGCTTTGACGGCGCTGTAGTGGTGGTCGCCGTCGACATACACCCAATCGGGCGAGTTGTCATCGAATCGGCTGGCAACCTCTTCTGAGGTCATGCGTGGTTGACAACGGTGCCGTCGCTTTTGAGCAGGCCGTCCAAGCTAATGGGTCGGTGTGTGTGGCCGTGTTGTGCTGCGGTCCGCTATCGGAGACTCTTCCAGAGGTCGAGGTCGATTTCGGGCCACTCGGATTGGAGGCGGGCGGCGTCCACTCGGTAGATCTCGAGGGCGAGCTGCATTATGTCCGATGGCAATGTTAGGTCCGGACCGCGGCCACTGTTGACCGGCTCCCTGAGGTCTGCCGGGACGAAACTCGGGTCCGCCCCGATGAACTCCAGCGTCCGCGCTAACTCGGCTTCCGGGCTCTGGACACATCGCTCGAATTGGAGCACGAGGATCTGCGTGCGGTCGTAGTACCTGAGGACTCTGCCCAGCTGTTCGGCGTAACGACCCCTTTCGATTGACTCCATGAGCACCCGAGGGTGCGGACTGCCAAAGCGGTGCAGGGCCATCCGCATCCCCGAGACAAGCACTTTCATCGGGTCCCGGAGCAAGACCAGCAGCCGGGCCTCTGGCGCTGCCTTGTGGAGCCTCGCGGGGGTCCACTCATCGAGTATGTACCGAGGGGACCACTCGCCCGTGAGCATTCCGCCGTGCCGCGGGAAGTACCTGTGGTATTCGACGACGAAGTGCTCGTCGACTTCCACGTTCCAATGGTGTTCGAAGTACTGCAGTTCCTTGCGGACAGGCTCCAACACTTCGGGGTGCAGGCTTATGGCCCTGTTCCACCAGGTGGTCCCAGCTTTTTGGACCCCCACCCCGACATAGGTCGGCGGGCCAATCTCCCACCCTTCAGGGCACGGCGGAGGAGGAAACACGAGGGCCGTCTGCTGTCCTTGACGGTAGGCCATTAACGCCTCGGAGCGGCTCTTCGAGATTGGCTCGGAGTGCGAGCTCTCGGATCCTGCCGAAGCTTTCCTGGACAGTCGTTTGAGGGAGCTGCGGTAGCGTGAGACGCTCATCATCTCCTGCCTGGTGCGCGGTTGCCGGAGGAGGGTAGCACCGCCGGTCTCCCCGATCGTCTGTCCCGACCGATGAGGATGAACGAGACAGGAGCGGTCGCTGACGGATTGACCCGGGGAATCGTCCACGAGCCGACCGAGGACTACCGCTGGACACTGTGATCGTCGTCGCGGCCGCTCATTCGACGGCTCAGAACGGTCCGGAGAGTTCGCCGAGGGCTTCAGTGAGACGGAGGTTCTCCGTGTAGTCGACCGGGCAGGTGACCACCGACACCGTGTCGGCGGCCAGGGCTTCTGTGAGCATGGGGAGAAGGTCACCCGCGGCACCCACCCGGTAGCCCCGGGCGCCGAAGCTCTCGGCATAGGAGACGAAGTCGGGGTTGGTGAACTCGACCTCGACGTGATGACCGAGCTCGAGGTCCATCTTCCAGCGGATCAGGCCGTAGGCGTCGTCCTCCCAGATCAAGATCACGAAGGGAACGCGCTCGCGCAGGGCCGTCTCGATCTCCTGCGAGTTCATGAGAAAGGCGCCGTCGCCGAGCGCGGCCAGCACTTTGCGCTCCGGCGCCGCCAGCGCGGCGGCAATGGCGCCGGGGAGGGCGAAGGCCATCGTCGAGAGCCCGTTGGAGATAAGACACGTGTTGGCTTCGAAGGTGGGGTAGAGGCGGGCCATCCACATCTTCACGGCGCCGGTGTCGGCGAGGACGATGTCGGAACGCCCCAATGCGGTCCGAGTATCCGCCACGACCCGCTGAGGCTTGAGCGGGAAGCTGTCGTCAGCGGCCCCGTTGGCCAGCTCGTCCGCCAGGAGTCGCCGGATCTTCTCTCCCCTCGTTCCCTGGTCGAAGCGGCGAGTGGTCGCCTCGCCCAGCGACTGCAGCGTCGCGCCGATGTCGGCCTGGATACCCACCTCGACGTCGTAGTGCACGTCCACTTCGGCGGGCACGCGGCTCAGGTGGATGATCTGTTTGTCCGCGTTGGGATTGATCCGAACGGGATCGAATTCCTGGAGCTCGTAGCCGACGCTGACGATCAGGTCTGCGTCGTCAAACCCGAAATTGACGTAGTCGTGACTCATGAAACCGACGGCACCGAGTGAGTAGGGATGGTCGTCGGGGAAGACACCCTTGCCGTGAAACGTGGTCGCCACCGGGAGGCTGAGCAGCTCGGAGAACCGCAGGAGCGCGTCAGCCGCCCCCGAACGGGCGGCTCCGTGCCCGGCCAGAATGATCGGCCGCTGGCTCGCGTCGAGCACTGCGGCCGCGCGCGCGATCTGCGAAGGCGAGGGTTCGTCGCTGCGGGGAATGTTGACGTCGAGCGGTACCAACTCATCTGGGACGAAGGCGGACTCGATGTCCTCGGGCACACCGAGATACACCGATCCTGGCCGCTCGGTCTGGGCGAGCTTGAACGCCTTGCGGACCATCTCGGGGATGGAGCCGGGAGTGAGGATCAGGTCGGCCCACTTCGTGACCGGCGAGAACATGGACACCAAGTCGACACTCTGATGCGATTCCTTGTAGATCCGGTTCAGTCCCACCTGGGCCGAGAGGGCGAGCACGGGTGTGCTGTTCGTGTAGGCGTCAGCCGTGCCGAGCAGCAGGTTGATGGCGCCGGGCCCGAGTGTGGCCGAACAGACTCCGGCTCGACCGGTGAGGCGGCCGTGGATCTCGGCCATGAACGACGCCGCCTGCTCGTGGCGGACCAGGACGTAGCGGATGCTGGACCGGGACAGCGCATCGGTGAGGTAGATGTTCTCTTCCCCCGGGATGCCGAACACGCAGGTGACGCCCTCGTGCTCGAGGCACTCGACCAGGAGCTCAGCGGCACGCCGCCGTCCTTCAGCCACGGCACGAAGCGTAGTGAAACTCGGCGCATCGGATCGCTCCGGCGCCGACTAGAACCGGAACCACCTCGGAAGCGACCAAGGAGGCTGATATGCCTGCAAAGGGCAGCGCGGAGTGGAAGGGCGATGTCCCCACCGGTGCCGGGACCTTCACGGCCGGTGACACGATCAGCGGGGGCTACACCTACAAGTCTCGTTTTGAGGACGGACCTGGCTCGAACCCTGAGCAATTGATCGCCGCCGCCCATGCGGCCTGTTTCTCGATGGCGCTCTCGAACGTTCTGGCCCAGGCCGGAAATCCCCCAGAATCGGTGCACACGGACGCGACGGTCACATTGCGGCCGGTGGAGGGCGCACCGACGATCACCAAGATCGACCTGGTGACCGTGGGAAGGGTGCCCGGCGTTGACCAGGCCGCCTTTGCCGAGTTCGCCCGGACAGCCAAGGAGGGTTGCCCGGTCAGTCGTGCGCTCGCCGGCGTCCCCGAGATCACCCTCGACGCGAGGCTCTCGTCATGACCGACGCCTTCGTCCTCGGGGGAGTCCGGACCCCCGTCGGCCGCTACGGCGGTTCCCTCTCACACCTGCGGACCGACGACCTCCTGGGCCAGACGATGGTGGCTGCGTGTGAGCGAGTTGGTGTCCCGCTCGACCGGATCGAAGACATCGCGGCCGGCTGTGTCAACGTCGCCCACGAGGGCATGGGCGACATCGCGCGTTGGGCGGCGCTCGCCGCTGGTTTCCCGGACTCGGTTCCCGCGGCCACGGTCAACCGTTTCTGCGCCTCGTCGCTCACCGGCGCCATCAACATCGCGCATGCCATACGCAGCGGAGAGCTCGAGGTCGGGCTCGCCGGCGGGGTCGAGTCCATGTCGCGCTCGGGGTGGGCCAACATGAAGGGTGATGCCCCGTTCAGCCCGCGCGGACCGGTGCTGCTGCTCGACACCATGTGGGCGGGAGCCGGAGGGCCCCCGAACCCGCTCCTGTTGGCCCGCAATGCCTACGTCGAGATGATCAAGACGGCGCAGAACGTGGCCGACCTCTACCAGCTGAGCCGCGAAGAGATCGACGCCTTCGCGCTGCGCTCGCACCACCACGCCGCCGCCGCCCGCGACTCGGGTCGCTTCGCCGCCGAGATCCACCCGGTCGAGATCCCCGGCACCAAGAAGGCGCCCGGTCGTCTCTTCGAGAACGACGAGACCATCAGAGGCGACACCACGGCCGAGCAGTTGGCCGCGCTTTTGCCGCAGCCCAACACCACGCAGATGACGGCGGGCAACTCGTCGCCGCTCAGCGATGGTGCGTCGGCCGTCCTCTTGTCCTCCGAGGAGGCGGCCCAGTCACTCGAGCTGACTCCGCTGGCGCGGGTCGTGGCCTCGGCGACGTACGCCCTCGACCCCCAGATCATGGGGATCGCTCCGGCCTACGCCATCGCCAAGGCGCTCCAGCGAGCCAAGTTGGCGCCGACTGACGTCGACGTGTGGGAGGTACACGAGGCCTTCGCGGCCCAGGCTCTCGGTGTCCTGCGCGAGCTGACGAACCAGCTCGACGGCTTCGTGGTGCCCGACGATCGCCTGAACCCCAACGGCGGGGCGGTGGCCATCGGCCATCCCTTCGGCTCGTCGGGCACGCGCTATGTCCTCACCTTGGCCACCGAACTCCACCTGCGCGAGGTGCGCTACGGCGTCCTCGGCGTCTGTGTCGGATCAGGCCAAGGGGTCGCCCTCGTGCTGGAGAACGCGAGTGTGTCCTAGGAACGTCACGACCGGTTCCTAGTGGAGGTGTTGCTGCCAATCGGAGGGGACGCGCCCGCTCGGTCCGGGCACGGGTTGTGAAACCGGATGATGGGTCGGCGGCGCCAGCGCCGGGCCCGTCACGAACTGGTCGCTGCGATAGTCGTAAAACCAATCTTCACCCGGCTCAAAACTTGCGATGATTGCGTGGCCTGATTCTCGAGCGTGAGCCGTCGCGTGTTGAGACGGCGATGTGTCACAGCATCCGATGTGGCCGCATTCGGCACAGCGCCGCAAATGGAGCCACCAGCCGCCCGCTGCGTCGCATTCGACACAACCGGTACCGCTTGGCTCCTTCGTCGAATCGATCAGCTGATCGTCCACGTGGCCTCCTTCCAGCGCGTCATCTCGCTGGCAGCAACGTACCGTCCGCACAGCCAGGGCGCCCGAGGCTCCCGGCTTCAGTGGGCCAAAGGACCTATCCGCATCAACGGACGGACTACTCGCACAAGACACCGAAGGGTGCGGCGTTCCAGCAATCGTGGCTCTCTGAAGTGTGTCACGAGGGGGGCCTTGATCCGAAGCCGCCTGGCGGCTCGGGGAAAGGTAGGTGCATCATGGACAATCGCCGGCGAGTGCCCCGCCAGACAGCTGGTTGGGGCGGGTTCTGCCACGTCGAGGGGGAGAGCGCCTCCGGGTGGCGGGACTGCCGCGTCGTCGACATCTCGATTCTGGGCATCGGGATCAGGATGCAGCACTCCCGGCCGTCCGATCTCGTCGGTCGACGCGTCTCGGTCGAGCTTCCAGCCGTGGGTGACGCGGTCAACATCCGGTTCGAGGGCGAGGTTGCACACGTGGTCCGCAGCACGCTGCGCTCCGCTCGCATCGGCATCGAGTTCGTGCATCTGTCGAACACCGAGCGTGCGATCCTCGAGGTCCTGAGCCATGCCAGCGACGGCGACCGGGTGCTCGAACTGGTCTAGCTGGGCCGAAGGGGGAGTACAAGGTTCCAGTGCTCCTGTCTTGGAGTCGGGCGGTCAGTCGTGCCCCGCGCTGCGACTCCAAGCCAGGAGCCTGGCTACCCTCGGGCGGGACATCAGAAAAACTGATGAATGGAATCTTTGAAAGCTCATTGACAGATAGGAACGAACTGGGCACCCTTGGTGTTGTACAGGGCACAGAGAAGAAGAGAGAGGAGCAAAGGGTGCGACTCTTCAAGAATGATTTGGCGCAGTTGCCATTGTTTTCCCAGGTCAGCCGGTCGGAGCTGGACCTGATCCGGCGTCAGCTGACGGCGCTGCAGGTACCGGCGGGGCGCGTGCTCGTGCGCGAGGGCGGTCCAGGGGACCAGTTCATGATCATCGCCGATGGTGAGGCGTCGGTGAGCCAAGGCGGCCACATCATCGCCACCCTCGGGCGCGGCGACCTGGTGGGAGAGATGGCTCTCCTCGATCAGGACGGCATCGGCCGGCGCAACGCCACCGTGACCGTCACCTCGGATGCCCTTGTCTACGCCGGGTCCCGGGCCGAGTTTCGACAGATTCTCGAAGCAGTCCCGGCCTTCGCGGACAAGGTGCGCCAAACGGCTGCCGCCCGGGCGCTGAACCTCGCAGAGCCCGAGACCACCCTCGCGGCCTGAGCCCACCACGGCATCGCTCGCCGGCAGCGGCCACAGGGCGGGCCTCCAGACGGCCTAGTCCGAGCTGGTGTAGTGACCCGCGTCGAGGTCGTCGAGGAGGCTGGGTCCCGTCGGCGCCCAACCGAGCAACTGCCGCGTCTTCACGGCAATTGCAGGAGAGTCCAGCGAGACGAAGTGGCCCAGGAAGGCGAAATGCTCGGGCGCGTCGCCGGGAGCCACTGACGCCGTTGGGATGTCCAGTTGGCGGCCCATAGCCTCGGCGATCTTGCGGAAGGCCACGCCCTCGTCGGCCACTGCGTGCAGGACTGACCCGGCGGGAGCGCCCTCGACGGCCAGCCGAGCCAGGCGGGCGGCGTCGGAACAATGGACGGCCGGCCACCGGTTGGAGCCGTCGTCCACGTATCCTGCGACGCCGCGCGCGGGCGATGCCGACCAGCGTGGCCATGAACCCCTTGTCACCGTCGCCGTGCACCGTCGGCGGGAAGCGCAGCACCGACGAACGGACGCCGAGGCCTCGCAACGAGAGCGTGAGGAGTGCGGTGGCGGCGCGGGCGCCGGCCGGGTTGGCCCGGATCTCGTCACCGGGCACCAGTCCGTCGTCCTCGCTGGCAACCCGTCCCCCCGAGCTCAGCCCGAGGATGCCCGAGGCGAGCACGAAGGGCCGGTCCGAGCCGGCCAAGGCCGCGCCCATGGCTTCGACGGCTCGCCGGTCGGCGGCACCGGCGGCGGCAAAGTTGCCGCCGAACGCCACCTCGTGCTGGAAGGCCAGGTGGATGACTCCGTCTGAGTCGGCCGCAGCCTTCGTCAGGCCGTCGGGATCGTCGAGGTCTCCTTGCAGGACGATGGCGCCGGCGGCTTCGAGCCGCTGCGCCGAGGCTTCGGAGCGGGCCAGGCCGACGACCTCGTGGCCGGCTTCGAGGAGTTCGGGCACGACGCCCGAGCCGATCCAGCCCGATGCGCCGGTGACGAAGATTCTCACGGCGGTACCTCCCAGTGGTAGGGCGAAGTGTCAGGGACAACGATGTCAGTGACAGTCATCACTCTACGGCTGATGTCAGTTACTGTCAACACCTAGGATTGTGGTCATGGGTCGATGGGAGCCGGACAGTCGGGGTCGGCTGCAGGAGGCGGCGCTCGCGCTCTACTCCGAACGCGGATTCGACCAGACGACGGCCGCCGAGATCGCCGCCCGGGCGGGGGTGACCGAGCGCACCTTCTTCCGTCATTTCGCCGACAAGCGCGAAGTGCTCTTCGGTGGCTCCGCCATCTTGAAGGACCGGATCCTGGAGGGGGTCATCGCCGCGCCCACCCGAGACGGTCCACTCGAAGCCGTCGCCTGTGGTCTCGATGCCGCGGCCGGCATGCTCGGCGAGGGCCGCCGGGACCTCTCGGCGCAGCGCCAAGCGGTGATCGCGGCAAACCCCGAGCTTCGAGAACGAGAGCTGTCCAAGCTGGCCGACTACGGCGCAGCCGTCGCCGCGACGCTGCGAGATCGTGGTGTGGACGAACCACAGGCGACGCTGGTGGCAGAAGCCGGTATGACCGTGCTCCGAGTGGCGCTCGAGCGGTGGGCCAACGGAGACGACGACCGGGAGCTGGTCGCCGTCATGCGCGCGTCGATGGCCGAACTGCGAGCGGTGATGGCGAGCGGCTGAGCGACCGGTCTCTCGAAGACGGGCCGCCTCGGCCCGCACGAATCAAGGCCGCCGGCCGTTGGGCATGAGGTTGCTCAGTCCCCACTGGTCCAGTGCGTTCAACTGGACCGCGTTCCCGGTCGCTTCGACGATCATGTTCCCGCCGACGTAGATGGCCGTGTGGTACACGCTCGTCCAGTCAGTCTGCGAGTCCCCCCAGAAGACGAGGTCCCCGGCTGCGAGCGTGGTCAGCGCGACGGGCGCGCCCGCGGTGTCGTACTGGTCGTCGGCCACCCGGGCGAAGCCGATCCCGTCGCCGTTCTCCCACGAGGCGAGAGCGAGACCCGAACAGTCGTAGCCCGCAGGGCCGTTGCCGCCCCAGATATAGGGCTTGCCCAGCTGTGCGAAGGCGAACAGGACCGCCTTGTCCCCGGGCGTGATCGGCTGGAACAGCAGTGCTTCGGTGGGTGGCGCATCCTGCGCGTCGCCGAAGGGGTACGCGGTCCCGTTCTGCTCCTCCACCCAGTAGCCGTGTCCGGACGGGCTCGACACCACTTTCTCGGTGGGGTCGCGGCTGGGACCGCCGGCCGCCGAACCGTAGAACGGCGCGTCGCCGAAATTGAAGATGCCCCCGTCGGACGCAACGAGCCAGTAGCCGTGGCCGTCGGGGGTCGCTGCCATGCCGACGATCGGCTGGTTGAGTGCGATCGACCCGGTCGAGCCGTAGAACTGCGCGTCGCCGTAGGAGAAGATGCCGCCGTCGGACGCAACGAGCCAGTAGCCGTGGCCGTCGGGCGTCGCTGCCATGCCGACGATCGGCTTGTTGAGTGCGATCGACCCGGTCGAGCCGTAGAACTGCGCGTCGCCGTAGGAGAAGATGCCACCGTCGGAGGCGACCAGCCAGTAGCCCTTCTGATCGGTGGTCGTCGTGATCGCCACGATGGGATGGTTGAGAGGCAAGCTGGCGGCCGAGCCATAGGCGGGAGCAGAGCCGAAGTTCCACACGGCGCCTTGGGCGTCGGCCAGCCAGAAGTTGTCAGAGGGGATGCTGGTGAGGCTCTCGATGCCGCCCCCCGAGTCGCGGGACGAAGCGGCAGCGTCGCCGGCGGAGGCGGGAAGGATGACGAGCGCAACGCAGAGCAGGACCGCGATGGCCGCGAGCGCGCGGTTCGCGACGGCCGCGCCGAGGCAGACGCCGGACCGACGACCAGGGCGAGATTCTCCGACATCCACGCAGGCGGGATCGTCGCCCGCTCACGACTCCTTGAGTCCTGCACCTTGTGTGCAGCCCGATTTGGGAGCTGGTTGGGTGCGGACGTCCTCGAAGCTGATGGCCCCCATCGGACAGCCGGCCATCCGACGGGGGCCAGGGCAGCGTTCAACGAGGCGACATCAGAAGGCAACGAGTCCTTCGCCACCTGCTCCGCCGGGCACGACAACCGAACCGAGAGCCGACAGCGAGCCGCCCGGGCCGACGTGGAACTCGTCAACGATCCCGTTCCCGCCGGTTTGTACATAGAGGAATTGCTGGTCTTGGGAGGCAGCTGCGTCGACGGTGCCCGGGTCCGTCCCGGTCGCACCGGCAAGGGTGAGCTCGCCCGACGGCTGTTCCTGGAAGCGACTGATGCTCGCGCTTCCGGCGTTGGAGGCGAAGAAGGATCCTTGAGCACCGGTCACCCAACAGGTCGCACTCTGCCCGGTGGCCACGGTGTCGATGGCGCTCACCGTGCCATTCGGTGCCAACGCATACGTGGACAGCGCATTGGTGCCCGCATCGGCCACCACGAGGTGGTCGGCGTGGTCGAATGTCACCGCAAAGGGCACCTGGCCCGGTTCTGCATTGACGACCGGACTTTGCGTCAGGTAGCCGAAGGGACCAACGTGGAACACGTCGATGTCGCTGCCGCTCTGCTTCGTCGTCACCACGAGCTGCGAACCGTCAGGCGAAAAGGCCACCTGGCCCGGTGTGCTGAGGAACTGCGTCGCGCCACTCGGCACGCTGAAGCCAAGCGAACGGTTCGAGCCTGGCAGGGGGATCAGCCGGCCGAAGAACGAGACGTAACCCTGCACGCTGGCACTCAACGCGTCGAGCACGTAGACGGAGTTGCCGTGCACGGCGACGCTCGAAGGAAATTGCCCTCCCGACCACACGATCTGGCGCAAGGAAAGCTGGTCTCCGTGCACCGAGAACACGGAGATGGTGTTGCTGCCGGCGTTCACAGCGTAGAGGAGGTCTTGTTGCGGGTCGTAGGCCAGTGAGCCCTGTGAGGCGAGGTGGTCGACGGCAGAGCCGTTCAAGACGCCGCCGAGACCGCCGGTGGAGTACGTCCCCGCCGGAACCAGCGTTCCGTCGTCGTTGCGGTGATAGGCGACGATCTGATTGCCGGCCGGGTTGTCCGTCTGGACGAACACCGCAGCCTCACCACCAACGGCGAACGGCGGGAAGGCAGGTGGCGGAGCTGCACCGGCGAGGGCGGGCAACGCCGCAGCGGACAACCCAACTCCGGCTCCGGCGGCCAGGGCGAATCGAGCGAGTCTCTTCATTCCAATTTCCCTCCTGTGGGCAGCTTCTCTCTGTGCTGTCTGCGGGAGGCGCCCGCGCGTTACACGGGCTTCTCGGTGCGGCGTCGTGTGAGCCTGGAGTCAGAGGGCTGCAAACTTGTAACACCGACGGCATTGCCCTGGACAAGATGTCGTGCGATCCGTCCTCGCCTTGGCGACGAACGAGAGTGACACGAACATGGAGGAGGAGGGCGCGACCAGCACCATGGAGCAGCGCCCTACGCTGCGCCAGGTGGAGATGGACGCCGAGCTTCTGGGCCGGTTGCGCGGCGGCGACGAGCAGGCCTTCGTCATGCTGGTCGAGCGCTACCAGGTCCCGATGCTCCGCCTCGCGCGTTCGATGGCGCCCAGCCAGGCGGTCGCCGAGGAAGCAGTCCAGGACGCCTGGGTGGGCGTCGTGCGCGGGATCGATCGTTTCGAAGGACGTTCGTCGTTCAAGACGTGGCTGTTCACGATCCTGGTCAACCGCGTGCGCTCCGCTCGTGCCGACGAAGGAAAGCGCAGGATCGGCCGTGCGCCGTCTGTCGACCCCGCGCGCTTCGACGGCTCCGGCCAATGGGCTGAGCCAGTGGAGCGCTGGGACGAGGAGGTGGACGAGCGGCTCGACGCGTCGGCCGCCCTGCCGGTGCTGCGCAGCGCGCTCGATGCACTCCCCGAGCGCCAGCGCCACGTGGTATTGCTGCGCGACGTGGAGGGCCTGTCGAGCGAGGAGGCGTGTGCGGTACTCGGGATCCGTCCCGGCAACCAGCGAATCCTCTTGCACCGCGGACGCGCTGCGATGCGCGAGCGGTTGGCGGACGAATTGAGGCAGCCGTGAGCATGCTCTCCTTGCGCCCGCGAGCCCTGGTCTGTCAGCAGGCGATCGAGCTCTTGACCGAGTACCTCGAGGGCACGCTCTCGCGTCGCCAGCGCCGCCGACTCGAGTCCCACCTCGCCGCGTGCCCGAATTGTTCGGCCTACCTCGAACAAATCCGCGTGACGATCCGCCTCACCGGCACCATCGAGCCCGAGGCCCTCTCGCCGCAGGCCGTCGACGAGCTGACCGAGCTCTACCGTCGCTGGCGCCACGAGACCTGACGCCGGCGCGTGGCGGGGTCGAGGCGGACGGGCCCCTCGGGCTCCGGGTGCGTCGCGTCCACTCTGGTCAAACTCAAGAGACGGTCGGACTCGAATCCCCCCGCGCCGCATAGGAAGCCGCGGACCGCTGGACGAACTCGAGCACGTCGGGTCGCATGCGATCGAGCCCGCGCCAGTCGTACCACGTGGTCACGGCGGACCCGACCAGGAGCCAGAACACCAACCCGCTGGCTGTCAGGACGAGGCCGCGCGTCAGCCCGGCGTCGCCGGCCGCGCCGAAGTACAAGATGGCCCGTACACCGTCGAGCACTTGGCGTAGTGGCTCGAAGTTCGCCACGAACCGGAAGAACGGTGGCAGGGCCTGCAGCGGGATGGTCCCGCCCGAGGACGCGAGGGCGAGGTAGACGAACAAGAGCATCGCCACCAGTTGCCCCAGCGTGCCGAGGGCGGCGAACAGGGCCAGCGTCCCGGCCGCGATGGCGATCCCCGCGAACGATGTGAAGACCCACAGCAGGCCGACGTACGGCGCGTCCATCTTGAGGATGCCGACCGCGACGAGCAGCAGGACCGCGTTCAGGACCGGCACGATGGCGAAGGCGAGGACCCACTTGGCCAGCAGGGTGTTCCGGCGGCTGATGGAGACCGGCGGCCGCTGCCGCCACCGGGGGCCGATCTCGGTCGTGCCGTACCCGAGTGCGGCGTCGATCGTCGAGTTCATCAAGATGGCCCCGAGGAAGCCGCACATGATCGACAAGAGCGAGACGTAGAAGGCGCTCAGCCCGAGCGCCGTGTTGGGCGGCAGCGGGTGCAGCGCCGTCGTCGCCACGGTGATCGGGTTGGTGGCCGAGACGCCCGCGCCGGCGCGCCGCCCCACCTTGGCCGCTTCGGCGGAGAGCTTCCGGCCGATGTCGACCGACACGGCATGGAGCGCGGGCTGTGCGACCCCGGTGGCGAGCTCGACCCCGATCGATCCCGCCCGCGGGTTGGTCAAGAGCCCAATGGACGGCTTGCCCGGCGACGCCGGCGCGAGGCCGTAGGCCGAGAGCAACGAGGCGGTGAGGTTCTTGGGAATCACGATGGCGGTGAAGGCGCCGTCGTGATTCATCTGGCTGGTCGCCTCGGCCAACGAGCCCTCTTCGAGGGACAGGCGGCTGGACACGGCGTGGGAGCCTCGGAGTGCGGAGGCGACGTCATCGCCGATGTTGACGTGCTGTCCCAGCACGGTGGCGCCCTGATCCTCGTTGACCAAGGCGACCGGCAGTCCGCTCAGGTGCGAGACGGGGTTCACCACCGAGCCCACATAGAACAGGGTCATCAAGAACACGAGCACGCCGGCGACGAGGATCGAGGTCACCCACAACGTGGGAACCCGGAGAAGCTGTGACGCGCGCATGCGGGGGACGGCAACTGCGGATTCGGCACCGTCGGGTTCCGAAGAGGTCATGGCTGGTCCTTTCCGTTCCGTTGGCTGCGGTCAGCTTCGGCAATTATCCAGAGTGGCCACCGGTGTCGCCCTGTCTGCGGCGCGACCGGCGCCGGGCGCGTGCTGCGTGGCGACGCTCAGGCGAGCCACTCCGCGCGGCTCGAGCCGCGCGGGACGAGCACCGGGTCGCGCCACGCCGGTGCGGTGTGCGAGAAGCGAACCGGTGGAGCGACCATGTGCACGTCCCCGAACGGGCTGGGCGCGTCGTACGGCACGGGGTCGCGCGGGCTGTGGCCGTTGTCGCTCCCGGCCAGCGCAGGGTCCACCCGGCCGAGCGACCCGCACCACATCGCCGTCCTCGTCAGGCTCACGCTCACGTGCCACGACCCGCCTTCGGTGGCGCGCCGGGCCAGTGCGGCCATGGCGCCGATGGCTCCCATGTACCCGGTGATGTAGTCGTTGATCAGCGTGGTCACCGGCAGGCGGGGCGCAGCCTCGCTGCCTTCGATCGTCATCAGCCCCGACGCCGCCGATCCGTTCATGTCGAAGCCGCCGCGCCCGGCCCACGGGCCGCGCTCGCCGTAGCAGCTGACCGAGACCGAGACGAGACCGGGGTGGCGATCGGCCAGCTCCCGCGGATCGAGGCCGCGGCGCTCGAGCGAGCCGACGCGGTGATTGTTGACCACGACGTCAGCGTCGGCCAGGAGCGTCGCCGCCCGCTCGCGTCCGAGCGCAGTGTCGAGATCGACGTACGCGCTCCGCGACCCGACGTTCGCCTCGGCGTAGATGAACTCGTGCTCGTAGTCGTTCGGCCGGGTGGCGCACAGCACGTCGGCGCCGTGCTCGGCGAGCGTCCGGCCGACCGTCGGGCCGGCGACCGCGTGCGTGAACGACAGGACGCGCACCCCGTCCAAGGGCCGGTCGGACTGCTCGAGGCCCCGTGGGGGGCCGTCACCGATGCGCTCGAGTCCGATCACCGGCTGACCTGCCAGCCGTGCCCCCTGTCGATGCGCCGCCCACTCGGCCGGGCTCCGCACCATGCACACCGGCAGGCCGGCCGCGCTCGCCGCCTCCTCGAGCTCGAAGGCGTCCCAGGTGGAGACCGCCGCGGCGACCCTGGCGGTATCGGGCGGCACGTCCAAGAAACGGCACCACTTGGCGGCCAGGTGGGGGAGCACGCCTGAGGCCATGACGAAGCGACCGTCCGCTGTCTCGAAGGGCGTCACGAGGAACGGATTGTCGAGCAGCAGCGGGTGCGGAGCGGGCTCCCCGTTCACGGTGGGGTGCCAGAAGGCGCCCGGGTTGATGACATGCACGGCCTGGCGCAGGTCGAGATCGAGGTGCTGCGCCGGCCCGCCGCGCAGCCGGTGGAGTCCGACGGTCGCCACGGCGGCCGCCATCAGGGGGACACCGATGCAGGCCCCGAGCCGGTGCGCGGCAGGCAGGATCGGGTCCTGCCCCGTGAACGACACGGATGCACCCGTCTCCGCCCTGCCGAGGCCGACGTCACCGAGCACCGCATCCAGCGCGTCGAGCGGATCGAAGACGTCCGGCTCGCGGCGGGTGCCGGTGTGGTGGCCGGTCGTCACCGTGCGCGTGCCGCGGTGAGATCGTCGAGGGCGCCGGCCGGCGCCGAGAAGTGGTCGAGCAATGCGGCGGTGGCACGCGGGCCCTGATCGACGTGGGCGCCAGCACCGGCCGCGCCGTCGGTCAGGACCTGGATGTCACTGCCCTCCGTGACCGCCACGACCATGCGGGCCAGCTCGTCGACGGGGATGGTGGGCACGCGGCCGGCGCGCTCGAGCGCCTCTGCGACCATGACGGCCAGCTCCGAGCGGACCCGCCGTTCGTGCTCGACGAGCAGCACCGCCACGTCGGGATGGCGCACGGCGTGGAGCGAGAACTCGGTCGAGACGAGGGTCCATTGGCGATCGACGGCGCCGCCGTCGGGGAGGGCTTGGCGGATCCTCGCCGCTCGCCGCTCCCAGCTGCGGTCGAGGAGCGCGAGGAACAGAGCGTCCTTGTTGGCGAAGTTGGAGTAGAAGGCGCCTTTGGTCAGGCTCGCCCGCGCGCAGATCTCGGGTATGGAGGTGGCCCCGTAGCCCTGCTCGGCGAAGAGCTCGACCGCGGCATCGAGGAGCGCGGTGACCGTGCGGGGACGGCGCTTGGTGATCCCACGAGGCACCCGGCCATCTTAACCGATACTTGTCAGTATGCAATACCGATCGGTATCATTTTGTCCTCGCCGGCAGAACCTCCTCGAGGCCGCCCTGGGTGGTCTCCGCTGTCTCGTCTAGAGGCGGTACACGCGCGCCGCGGTCCCGGCGAACAGCTTGTCGCGCGACTCGCCGTCGAGACCCGCGGTCACGTCGCTGAACGTCTCGTAGAGGTCGTCGAAGGTGCCGTAGGTCGCGTCCACCGGGAAGTTGCTGGCAAACATGCAGCGGTCCGCGCCGAAGGCGTCGATCGCAAAGTCGAGCCACGGCGAGAGGGCCTCGACGGCCATCGACTCGAGGGGCATCGCCAGTCCCGAGAGCTTGCACACCACGTTGTCGCCGACGCCGGCCAAGGCAAGGATGCCGGCTTCCCACAGTGCCCGCTCCTCGTCGGAGTCCGAACGGGGCCATCCCGTGTGCTCGACCACCACCGACAGGTCCTGGAAGCCGGCGAGCTTGGCCGCCGCCGCCTGGAGCTGATCGGGCTGGGCCATGAGCTCGAACACCAGGTTCCGCTCCTCGAGCGCGCGCAGAACCTCGGGGAGCGGCACCGGATTCCCGAGCGGGCCCATGGGGCGGATGCCGCGAAAGCGCGCGGCTGCCATCTGCCGGTCGAGCATGTCGACCGACTCCGCCACGGTGTCGGCCGGCGGCAGACCCCCGATGATCGCGTCAGGACCGCCGTTCGCCGTCGCGGTGCGGTCGAGCTCGAGGGTCTCGTCGACGGAATTACGACCCGTCGCCGCCGCGACATTGACGAACTTGTCGACGTGCCAGCCGGCCGATTCGGCCCGGTAGGTGTCGACATCGAAGCGGCGGTGCATCCTCGAGGGGTCACCCGTGGATTGTTCGGGGACGTGCGCGAGGTAGGGGTACCAGTCGGCGCGCGCGGGGTCCCAGAGGTGCACGTGCGCGTCGATCACGCGAGTGGGCCGGCTCGTCATGGAGACTCCGTTGCCGGTTGCCCCGTGGCGTCGACGATCTCGCGGAGGCTGGCGTCGAGCCACGCGGGGACGGCGGGACCACCGTAGGTGATGGTGCCGATGGGACGCGGGTGGCTGCGCAGGCCGATCCAGCCGTCGCCAACGGCGAGCTCCGCACCGGCCAGCGCGGCAGTCTCGGGGTTGGCCAGGAGATGCCCGACCAGCTCAGCGGACGGGCGCGCCGCCGCACCCACCGGCGCCTCCATGCTCACGGCGAAGGCCGTGAGAAGCCCCCGGGTGCCACCCGCCGCGACACGCGCCAGCTGGGCGGCGGCTTGGGCGCGGCTGCGCCCGGCCGGGCTGGGGGCGTCGCTGATGGTCACCAGGCGCACGGGACGGTCGGCGGCGGTCGCGTAGTCGGCGGCCCCGCGGGCCCACGCGGCATCAACGTGGAGCCGGTCGGTGATGCCCTGGTGGTCGGCGAGCACCCTCTGCCACTCGTCGCTCCATGAGGCCGGTGCGTCGGGGCCGGCGAGCGCGGCGACCACGGCATCGATCGGTCCGGCGACCTCGGTGAGGGCGCGGAGTGCGGCCGTCGCGCCGTCGAAGCCTTCCGCACTCTCGAGACGGTGGCATGTGATGGCGCGGGCTTCGAGCGCCGCGGTGACCGCGGCCGCCAGCTCCGGCCGGTCGCTGACGATGGCGCAGGCCTTCACATCCGACGAGGCCGGCTCGACTGCCGTGGTCTCGACGAAGATGGGCCCGAACCGAGGGTTGCTGCCGCCCTCGGTCGCCTGGGCCGCCTCCGCGGCGAGGAACGCGCGCGAGACGACGGCCCGGAGCACTGCCTCGAGGGACGCCACGTCCGCGCTGCGAACCACCTCAACGAGTCGAGGCTGGTCGACCACCGCCACCTCGGGGCCGCCGGCGAAGAGCACCTGGCCGGAGCACCAGCCCGAGCCCTGCCCGACCAGGTAGGCACCGAGGGGGGCGAGGTCCTCGGGCCCGGGCATGGAGTCGAGCGCCAGCCCACCGCCACCACCGGCCCGGCCGGCCTGGCGAGCCCGCTCGAGTGCCGCGGCGACCATGCGCGTGCTGGCAATGGGCGAGATGGCGTTGACAGTGACGCCGGGCGGCGCGTGCCGGCCCAGATGCCACGTGAGCGCGGCCACGGCTCGTTTGGCCGCGCTGTACCCGCCGGCGTCGGCCGCCCGCCATCCCGAGCCCGAGGTCACGCCGAGGACGCGTCCGTGCCCGGCTGCGGCCATGAGCGGGAGGGCGGCGTCGAGCACGTTGAGGTAGCCCCCGAGGTGGACCGAGAGCAGGGCGACGAAGTCCTCCTCGGTCCCCTGGGCGAAGTAGGACTGGCGCGTGATGCCGGCGACGTTGACCACGGCATCGAGGCCACCGTGGTCTGCGACGAGTTCGCCGAACAGCTGTCGCAGCGCCGGGCCGTCGGTGACGGAGGCCGCCGACGCCTGCGCCGAGCCGCCCGCGGCGACGATGCGACCGGCCGTGGTCTCTTCGGGTTCTGGGAGTTGCTCGGTCCCGTCGAGCGTGACGAGGGGGTCGACCGTGACGACGAACCATCCGCTTCGGCCCAGCTCCTCGGCGATCGCAGCCCCGATCCCACCCCCGCCGCCGGTCACGACGGCCACCTGCTGTCGGGCGCTCACGGAGTGCCCGTGCGGACTTCGATCTCCAGGCCCTCGAAGGTGCCGTCCTCGAGCCATCGTTCGAGCACGTCGCGGTAGCCGAACCAGTCCCCCAGGCGACCCCCGTAGTTGCCGGCGAGAGGGCTCACGTCTTCAGGGTGGCCCTCGTTGTTGATGCGCGACGGCGTGCAGGCCGACATCACCGCACTCGCGTCGATGAACGAGTCAATGATGGTTCCGACCCACGCATCTTCGGCTTCGGCGCTCACGTCGAAGACGTCCACCTCGTGCTGCTCGAGCAGGCCGATGGCGCGTCCGACGAACTCGGCGCCGAGCACGGCGAGCTGTGTGTAGTTGACGGTCACGACCGATTGTTGCGTGGGCGCCGGCATGGCGAACATGTTCGGGAAGTCGCGGCTCAACATGCCGAAGAGGGTGCGCGGCCCGTCGGCCCACTTCTCGGCCAGCGTGATGCCGTTGCGACCCACGATGTCGTGCCCGGCGCGCCGCTGCAGCGGCGTGCGCTCTGCTTCGAAGCCGGTTCCGTAAATGATGCAGTCGACCTCGTAGTGCTCACCGTTCACATCGAGGCCGTCCTTGGTGATCCGCTCGATTCCGGCGGGGCAGTCGATCAACGTCACCCGAGGGCTGTTGAACGCCGAGAGGTATTCGTCGTGGAAGCACGGTCGCTTGCAGATGTAGCGGTAGAATGGCTTGAGGATCTCGGCCTTGGCCGGATCGCCCACGATCTCGTCGATCCGCCGCCGGTGGGCCTCCATCACCTCGAAGTCGAGGGCCTCGGCGCCGCGCGCGATGTCGCCGCGGGTCATGCCCTCTTTGACAGGCGGGTTGTTGACGGCCGCGTAGTTCTGCGTCCACCCGTCGTCCACCTGGTCGACGTCCACCGCGACGCCCAGCATGATGGCCTGGAAATTGTCCATCCGCGCCTGCTGCCACCCTGGCTCGAAGCCGACGGCAAAGTCGGGCTCGGTGGGCCGGTTGCCGCGTTCACCGATGGCCGAAGGCGTGCGCTGGAACACGTAGACGTGCTGTGCGGATTCGGCCAACGGCGGCACGCACTGGATCCCCGACGCCCCGGTGCCGAGCACGGCGACGACCTTGTCGCCGAGGCGGTCGAGTGGTTCGTGCGGCCCGCCACCGGTGTAGTCGTAATCCCAGCGCGCCGTGTGGAACGAGACGCCCCCGAAGTCCTCCATGCCTGCGATGACAGGCAGCTTCATGAGGTTGAGGATCCCGACCGCCAGGACGTACCACCGGCAGCTCACCACGTCGCCGCGGTCGGTGTGGACCCGCCAGCGCGCCGCGTCCTCGTCCCACTCGGCCCGGGTGACGTCCGTGTGGAACAGCGCGTCGCGGGTCAGATCGAACCGGCCGGCGATCGCCTCGAGGTGTTCCCTGATCTCGTCTCCGTAGGCGTAGCGCCGGGAGGGGATGTAGTCCAGCTCCTCGAGCATCGGCATGTAGATGTAGGACTCGACGTCGCACATGACGCCCGGGTACTGGTTCCAGTACCAGGTGCCGCCGATCCCTCCGGCCTGGTCGATGATGCGGATGCGCTCCACTCCGGCTTTGCGGAGATTGGCCCCGACGAGGACCCCGGCGATCCCTCCGCCGACGATGACGACGTCGACCTCGTCGGCGACCGGAGCCCGCTCGGTGTACGGGGTGAACGGGTCGTTGCGGTACTGGGCGAAGTGCGCGTCGTGGTCGAGGTCGCGTATGTCGGAGCGGCCTTCGACCAGCCGCTTGTCGCGCTCCGCGAGGTACTTGGCGTGGACGGCCTCGGGGTCGAAGCTGGCTGATTGGTCGGTTGGGGCCATGGCGTGGTCGGTGTCGGGTCTCTCGGCTCAGATCAAGGTCGGGTCTCGGTCATGGCGGGAGCGTGGGACCCTGTTCTCGCAGGGAATTCGAGCCCTCCACCCCCGTGCCAGAGTGTAAACGTCTTCCCGTTGCCCGGCCCAGCCCGCCGCCGCCCCGCCGCGTCCTCCTCGGTAGCCTCATGCCCGGAGAGCGGCAGGGTCCGAGCATGCGCTCGGATACCTCGCAGCGATGAACGAAGGGAGACGCACGTGGACGTTCGACCGAGGCAGCAGTCCATCAAGGGCCCGGCCGAGACCTTCACCGGCGACGTGTGGATCGACCCGATCGCCGTCGGCGTGGAGCCTTCCCGCGTGCGGGTCAATGCCGTCCATTTCTCTCCGGGCGCACGCACGGCGTGGCATTCGCACGCCCTCGGGCAGACGCTCTTCGTCACAGAAGGCCGAGGGCTCGTGCAGTCGCGCGGCAACGAGGTCACAGAGATCGGCCCGGGCGACATCGTGTCTACGCCCGCAGACGAGTGGCATTGGCACGGCGCGACGCCCGAGAACCTCATGACGCACCTGTCCATCACGGAGGGCGTCGGCGACGCTTCGTCGCCCGAGACGAACTGGGGCGCGCACGTGACCGACGCCGAATACGGCGACCGCTAGGGCCGGCACGGCGTGCGAGATTTCTCGGGCAAGGTCGGCGTGGTCACCGGGGCCGGACGGGGGATCGGGCAGGCGGTGGCGCGGGCGATGGCCCAACGGGGCATGACCGTCGTCCTCAGCGACGTGGCGGCCGCGCAGCCAGCACGCGCCGCGGCGCTGCTCGGTGCGGGAGCGGAGGCGGTCGGGGTCGAATGCGACGTGACCGAGCCGGACCAGGTGAGCCGGCTGGCCGAGCTGACGATGGAGCGATTCGACCGGATCGACTTCCTGTGCAACAACGCCGGCGTCGTCTCCGGCGGCCGGACGTGGGAGATTCCCCTCGGCGAGTGGAACCGGGTGCTCAGCGTGAACCTGTGGGGGGCGATCCACTGCATCCATTCGTTCGTGCCACTCATGGTCGACAACGAGTCGGGCGGTCACGTCGTGAACGTCGCCTCGGTGGCGGCGGTGACGCCCGTCCCGGGCATCGCGCCCTACAACGTCAGCAAGTACGGTCTGCTTGCTCTTTCCGAGACGCTCCGGGTGGACCTCGAGGCCGCGGGCAGCAGCGTCGGCGTCACCGTGGTGATGCCCGGGCGCGTCGCGACGTCGCTCGGGTCCCCCAGTGGGGAGCCTGATCCCGATCCGGGCGACGAGGTGGCTGGCGCCGAGGCAGGGGTGCTGACGGCGGACGCCGTGGCGGACCTGATCGTCCACGCGGTGGAGCGCGACCAGCTGTATCTCTTCACGCACGGCGACCGTTTGGAGGACGTCGAGGCGCGCTTCTCACGGATCCTCGGGCGCTGACGCGACGCCAGCGCAGCGCTCGCGCGCGAACAGGTAGCGTCCGGTCCCGAGCACGGGTCGGAAGGAACAGGTCGAGTCATGAGCAAACAGCGTGTGGCGATCGTGACCGGTGGCGGATCGGGGATCGGGCTCGCCATCAGCCGGCGCCTCGCCAGCGACGGGCACGCCGTGGCGGTCCTCGATCGTGACGGTGACGCCGCGACGAGCGCCGCACGGGCCATCGGTGCCGACGGTGGGAGGGCAGCCGGCGTCGCGGCGGACGTCGCCGAGCGCGAGCACGTGTGGGCCGCGGTGGACGAGGTTCGCCAACAGTTGGGCCCGCCGGCCATCCTCGTCAACAACGCCGGCACGGGATCGACCTTCGCCCGATTCCTCAAGGTCACGCCCGACGAGTGGGACCGTGTGCTGCGCGTCAACCTCACCGGGGCGTTCCACTGCTGCCAGGCCGTTCTCCCCGGCATGGTCGAGGCCGGGTGGGGTCGCATCGTGAACATCTCCTCATCGAGCGCCCACAGCGGGCAACCCCTCCTCGGGCCCTACGTGTCGTCGAAGTCCGGGCTCAACGGGCTGACCAAGTCCCTGGCCCTCGAGTTCGGGCCGCGCGGCATCACGGTCAACGCCATTCCTCCGGGTTTTATCGACACGCCCATGCTGCGTGCCTCCGAAGAGAGGGGTGAGTTCGGCCCCGGGGGCGTGGACGACGCCATCGCCCGGACTCCGGTCCGACGGGCCGGCCTGCCCGACGACATCGCTGCGACCTGCTCCTTTCTCTGCCGGGAGGAAGCGGGGTACATCACCGGCCAGATCATCGGGGTCAACGGCGGGCGCAACACCTGATCCCGGCCCGAGCGGTTCGCGGCTCGCGGTAGCGGTTAGGTGTTGTAGGGCAGCAGGTCGTCGTCGAGCGCCACGTCGAACGAGCGCATCACCATTGCAAAGACCTCGTACGCACCGACGGTGAAGACGATGTCCATCAGCTGTTGGGTGTCGAGCGAGGATGCGAGGGCCGCATAGGTGGCGTCGGCGATGCGGGCGTCGGCCACCAGCTCGTCGGCCGCCGCGAGCAACGCGCGCTCGAGCGCATCCCAACGTGGGTCGTCGGGACCGACGCGCACCCGCTCGACCTCCTCGGGGCCGATGCCGGCCACGCCCGCTTGGTACACGTGCTGGGCCCACTCGTAGGCCGCGCCCCGGAGGTGGGCGACACGGAGGATCAGCAGTTCGCGCTGACGGGCGGTGATCGTCGTGTAGTAGAGCGCGTGACTGATGAGGTTGTTGTAGGCCGTCGTCACCTCGGGGTGATGGGCCAGGACGCCCATCGCGTTCAGCCCTTTGGGGCTGGCCGGGTCGCGCGGCGGCACCGGGAGCCGCGGATTGGACGGCCGGTACGCCGCCGCCAGTGCTTCGCTCATGCCTCGGGGCCATTCCCGTGGGGGGATCGGCTGGACTCGGCTCATTCGGCGAACTCCGGGAGCACGTCACGGACGAACGACTCGACCTGCGTCTCGCCCGATCCGGGCCACCCGCAGACCAGGTAGCCGTAGCCGGCGTCGCGCCACTTGGCCGCGTGCTTGCGGGCCAGGTCGAGATCGTCGAGGGACAAGGATCCTGCCCGCAGGATGGACGACGGTTCGCGGCCGGCGGCCTCGGCCAGCTCGTCGAGGCGAGCGTTGGCGTCGCGCAGCGAGTTCGGCGAGCCGAAGCCGTGCCAGACGTCGGCATAGCGGGCGGCCAGCGGGAGCGTGCGCCGGGGGCCGGTCCCGCCGATCCAGATGGGCGGGTGCGGGAGCTGCACCGGTCGGGGGCGCAGGAATGCGTCGTGAAGCGAGATCCGTTTGCCCGCGTAGGAGACGACATCGCCGGTGCACAAGCGAGTGACGATCTCGAGGGTGTCTTCGAGCAGATCGAAGCGCTCGGACGTCGGCGGGAACGGGATGCCGAGCTCGTGGTGCTCTTTCTCGAACCAGGCCGCCCCGAGGGCCAGCTCGAGCCGCCCATGCGACGCGTGGTCGATCGTCACGGCCTGTGCGGCGAGCACCGACGGATGCCGGTAGGTGGCACCGGTGACGAGGAGCCCGAGCCGGATCCGCGAGGTCAGTCCCGACAGGGCGGCCAGCGTCGTCATGCCCTCGAACGTCTCACCGGGCCCGTCGCCGAACATCGGCTGGAAGTGGTCGAAGCCCCACACGCCGTCGAAACCGAAGTCCTCGGCGAGGCGAACCCTGCGCACCAGCTCGTCCCAGGACATGCGCTGCTGTGCGATGTCGAGCCCAAACCTCATGCTCCTCATGCCTCCTTGTGCGTCGGCCCTTCGGCGTCGGCCCTTCGGCGTCGGTCCCTCTGTGTCCGGTCCTACGCGACGGTCTTATTCGGTGAACTCGGCCACCCGGCTGTGAAAGCGCCAGGCGTCACCCTCGCGGTGCAGGACGTCGTGATAGCGCCCGACGAGCTGCACGGCCCACCCGCGCTCGCCCTTGAGGAGGAAGACGACGTCGCTCGTCGCATACGCCTCGTTGTCGGCCCACTCGGTGACGAGCGTGTTCAAGACGAGGTGGCGTTGGGGCCGCACCGGCAGCCACTGGCCGTAGGCCTCCCGGAGCGCGTCGTGACCGCTGAGGTGGCCGACTCCCGGCATGTCGAGCTCGCCGTCCGGGCAGAACATGGCCACGACGTCCTCGGTACGTCCGTCGTCGAGGGCGTGGGTGTAGGCGGCCAAGGCTGCGTTGACGCCTGCGGCCACTTCGGCCAGGGACCGTTCGGTTGGCACTGCGCGGTTCCTCAGAAACCGATCTCGACGATTGGCATCTCGAGGGGGTTCACGTTGATCTTGCGCAGCGCGGGGAGGAGTCTGTCGTAGGGGAACCCGGCGAGGAAGCCGTCGATCACCCGCTGGTAGTTCGAGATGTGGCCCTCGTTGCGCTCCGAGAGGCGCATGTACTCGAAGCTCCGCGCGTGCAGGCCGCGTTGCTGGCGCGGCAGGTTGGAGAAGTCCTGCGCCGGGATGGGCGGCCACCGCGGGTCGTCGTACTCCCAGGCTTCGGGTACCGGCGGCGTCTGGGGTTCGTCGCCCGCCGGGAACCTCGTCAACGACCACATGTCCATCAGGGTTTCCTCCGGACCGAGGGGCCGGAAGCGGTACGAGGAGGCGCTCGAGAGCATGGGGAGGACAAAGTAGTGCGGGAAGCAGTACGCCATGGGCTCGTTGAGACCCTGGTCCGACAGCTCGTTGAGGTCGGGGATGTCGCACCCCCGCTCGCGAGCGGTCGCCGAGACCGCCTCGTTGAGGCGCCGCTCCCACGTCGAGCTCGCCAGCTTGAACTCCGCCGGCAGCTCCAGTTCGGCCAGCGCCTCGGCGATCTGGACGTCACGGGCGTGCACCATCCCGGCCATGCCATCGCTCATCGTCCGCAGGTACTCGAGCTCGGCGTCGACGAAGGTGCGGGGATCGAAGTCGGCTGGATTGCGGGCGGGAAAGCGCCCGGGGATCCGCAGTTGGGGATGTGCCTGCAGCACGTGGTACTGCTCGACGAAGGCCTCCTGGGCCAGCTTCCAGTTGACGGGCAGGCGGCAGGCGTACCACCACTCGGCCCGCAGTGACTCCGCCTTCCACGCGTCCAGCACGCTTGCGATGGGCTCGATGCACTCCCGCAACGGGGGAGCGCCGTCGTCGAGATTGATCCACGCGCACCCGCCCCACGCCTCGCAGCGCACCGGTGTCAGATCGAGGTCGGCCGCCACGAGATTGTGCTCGGAGAACGCGCCCGGCTGGGTCACTCGCGTGTTGTGCCCGTCCGGGCCGTAGCACCAGCCGTGGAAGGGGCACACAAAGCCGCCGCGGCGCGAACCGCGGCCCTGGGCGACGCGGACACCACGGTGGCGGCACACGTTCTGGAAGGCCCGCACGCCGAGGTCCTCGGTGCGGATGACGATCACCGACTGGTCGAGGATCAGGTACTCGGCGAAGTCGCCGGCCTCGGGTATCTCTTCGAGCCGGCAGGCCATCTGCCAGACGCGCGGCCAGATCAGCTCCGCTTCCATGGCGTAGAAGTCGGGGTCGTAGTAGCGCTCTTTGCGGACCCGGTCCGGCACTTCGATGGCGTAGGGCACCGGGAGGGCCGACCACTTGTGCTCCACGATCGTCATACTTGTCGCCCCTCCGCTGCGCGCCGACTGGCGTTAGACTAACCGGTCGGTACAACATGCCGACTGTGCACCTCGTAGAGGTCGCGTCGGCCACCCGGCCACGACAGGGGCTCCATTTTCATGCACACCTCCGCCCAGCCGGCAGCCGGCGCAGCGTCCCCCGCGGCGAGCGTCGACGTGCTCGTCGTCGGTGCCGGCATCACCGGGATCTACCAGCTCTACCGGGCCCGTCAGGAGGGGTTCTCGGCGCTGCTCCTCGAGGCAGGCGCCGGCGTCGGCGGCACCTGGTACTGGAACCGCTACCCGGGGGCACGCTTCGACTCGGAGAGCTACACCTATGGCTACCTCTTCTCCGAGGATCTCTTCGACGAGTGGGAGTGGCAGGAGCACTTCGCCGCGCAGCCCGAGACCGAGCGCTACCTGAACCACGTGGTCGACCGCTTCGACCTGCGCCGGCACATGCGCTTCGGCGCCAGCGTGACCTCGGCCGTCTTCGACGAGCGTGCGGGCCGCTGGAGCGTCACCGCCGGCGACGGGAGCGAGGTCAGCGCCCGCTACCTGATCGCTGCGACCGGGGTCCTCTCGGTGCCCTATGTGCCCGAGGTCCCGGGGCGAGAGGAATTCGCGGGCGAGGCGTTCCACACGGGCCGCTGGCCGGCGACGCCGGTCGACTTCACGGGCAAGCGCGTGGCGGTGATCGGGACCTCGTCGAGCGGCGTGCAGATCGTCCCTGCCATCGCGGATGACGTGGCTTCCTTGAGCGTGTTCCAGCGGACCGCCAATTGGTGCACCCCTCTCAACAACGCCCCCATCACGACCGAGCAGCAAGCGCAGCTCCGGGCCGGCTTCGAGCAGCTGCGCCACGTGCTCAACACGTCGGTGCACGGCTTCCACCATGCGCCCCACGACCGCTCGGCCTTCGAGGACCCCGAGGACGAGCGTCGGCGCTTCTACGAACAGATGTGGAACAGCCCGGGGTTCACCAAGCTCACCAGCAACTACCTGGACCTGTTGTCGAACCCGGACGCCAATGCCGAGTGGTGCGACTTCATCGCCGCCAAGATCCGGGCGATCGTGCACGATCCCGCGACGGCGGAGCGGCTCATCCCCAAGGACCAGCGCTTCGGGGAGAAGCGGCCGCCCTTCGTCACCGGCTACTTCGAGGCGTTCAACCGGCCCAACGTCGCACTGGTCGACCTCGCCGAGACACCGATGGTGCGGGTGACGCCCACCGGCATCGAGACGACGGGGGGGTTCTACGAATTCGACATCATCGTGTGGGCGACGGGCTTCGACTTCGGAACCGGCGCGCTGTTGCGCATGGGCATCGAGGGCCGTGACGGCCTGACACTGACGGAGTACTGGGCCGACGGTCCGCGTACGTTCCTCGGCGTCCAGACCCGCGGCTTCCCGAACCTGTTCTTCCCCGGCGGCCCGCACGCGGCGGCGGGGAACAACCCGCGCTACAACAGCGACCAGGTCGATTTCATCACCGACGTGCTCGCGTACGCCCGGGACCACGGCCACGACATCGTGGAGGTGAGCGAACGGGCCGAGGAGCGCTGGACCAACATGGTCAACCGCGGTGCCTCGTCCCCCCTCTCCTTCGGGGAGAGCAGCTACTACTTCGGCACCAACATCCCGGGCAAGCCCAAGCGCTACCTGCTCAACTCGGGCGGTCGCCCGAAACTGTTCTCGGTGATCGCAGACGTGGTCGCGAACGACTACGACTCCTTCACGTTCTCGGAGTCACCCGCGCCGGCCGGCGCGAGGGGCTGAGCGAGCGCGCCGTCTTCACGCGGTGGCGGTCACACCGTGGCGACCGGCGTGAGCGGAGAGCCGACCACGCCCGGCATCCGTAGCGGTGGCGCGGTCAGCAGGAAACGGTGCCGATCGTGCTCGCGCAGCCATGACGCCAACTCGTGGAGATACCACATCTCGCCGAGCGGGATCCCGAGCTTGAAGAGGCACAGGTGATGGAGGGGCAGGAAGGAGTGCCGGCTCGGGTCGCGATCCTTGCCGAGCAGGCCTTCGACGGCGTAGTTGTCGGCGACCAGCGCCGAGATCTGCGAGTCGGCGATCCACTCGAGCAGCGCCGGGTCGCGGGCGTCGAGATAGGAGCACATGGTGTGGATCTGTACCGGATCGGGGTTGCGCGCCCACTCGAGCACCCTCGTGGCGAAGCCCGTGTGCAACAAGAGCATGTCGCCTGGCTCTACCACCACACCGTCGGCCGCCATGATCTCCTCGAGTGTCGAGCGGTCGACCCTGCGCCACTCGTGTCCGAGGTGGTGGGCCAGATCGACGAGCACCCCCCGCCCCTGCACTCCGTGCCATGCCATGTGCTCGAGGCCGAGGTGGTGGGCGAACGCCCTGTGCTGACCACCGTCGCCACGGGCGTCGGGTTGAGGGCCGACCAGGTCGATACCGGCGCGGTAGCCGTTGTAGTACACGGCCTCTTCGACCCCGTCCCCGTCCGCGTCGAACTCGGCACCGACGTGGGCGAGTGAGTCCCACTGCGTCGAGTACTGCAACGACAGCGTCACGACGTCGTCGGCCCACACATCGACGTACTTGGGGTCGCCGAAGTCCTCCATCTCGCTCATGTGAACGTTGTAGAAGGTGGCCGGGACGCCGTTCATGTCCTCGGTCGGCGCGACAACCGGCGGGTACCGGCGCTGGTTGAGCGCGGTCCCACCCGGATAGTCGAGCGGCAGGCTGAGGCAGAAGCTGACGCCGGCGTGGACCTCGCGCACGCCTTGGAGAACCTTGTCGGGGGTGAGCAGGTTGATGCGGCCCAGTTCGTCGTCGTCACCCCAGTCGCCCCACGTCGACCCCGGCGGGCGCTGCTTCCACCGCTTCGTCACCGCGCATGCTCCCTCCTGGTCCGTTGCCATGTACCGACCGGTTGGTCTAACCTTCAGACAGGAGCTTCGCGCAATTGCGCGCAACTGCGCGAGTCGTCGCCTGTGTACGGAGGAATGGGACAGCACATGCCGGACAAGCCCTTTGTCGTCTCGGCCGACGGTCACATCCTCGAGCCCACCGACCTGTTCATCACCCGCCTCCCCACACACCTGCGCGACCGCGGCGTGTGGGAGGACGACTTCGAGGTCGAACCCCTCGTCGAGGGCGGGGCGCGGATCTTCCGGCGCCTACACACCCCAGGCTTCGAGGGCTGGACGATCTCCCGCTACCGCCAGACGGGCGGGCGCATGCCCGAGGGCGACCCGGAGAGCATTATCGAGGACCTCGCATTCGACGGCGTCGACGTCGGGGTCATGCACCCGAACCTGTCGCTCTTCGGCCTCTACTCCGACGACCACGAGCTCTCCATCGCGCACGCCAGGGTCTACAACGATTACATCATGGAGCGGTTCTCGCCGTTCTTCGACCGACTGGCCCCCACGGCGCCGGTGCCCCTCACCGACATCGACGACGCGGTGGCCGAGATCGAGCGGGTGGCCGCCGGCGGCTTCCGCGGCATCCTGCTTCCGGCAACGCCACCCAAGCCCTACTACTCACGGGACTTCGACCCGGTGTGGGCGGCTACCCAGGCCAACGGCCTGCACGTCTTCATCCACACCCAGACGGGCGGGGTGAAGATCAACGATCCGGCGTCCACCACGCTCAAGGTCGTCATGGAGAATGCGGCCCAGGTCAACCAGCCGATGACCGAGAAGTCCGCCTCCAAACGCATGGTCACCCAGGCGATCTACAGCACCATCGTCCCCCAACAGGTCATCTGCGAGCTCGTCGGCGGCGGCGTCGCCGAGCGCTATCCCGAGCTCCATTTCGCCCTGATCGAATTCAACGCACACTGGTTGGCGTCGCTCGTGGGCGCCATGGACAAGTGCTGGGTCACCGGCATCGGACAGGACCCCGACTGGTGGCTCGGCGTCTGGGACGACACCCGGCCGGCCAACGAGCAGACGGGCATTGCACAGCTCTTCCGGCTGAACGAGAAGTGGCCCTACCCGCTGACGCCGAGCGAATACGTCAAGCGCCAGTTTCACGTCTCGTTCCAAGACGACCCGGTGGCGATCGCCTGCCGGCACATCACCGGCCTTTCGACGATCGTCTGGGGCAACGACTACCCGCACGCGGAGGGGACGTTCCGCGGCAGCCGCCAGCTCATGGCCGAGCAGTTCACGGGTATCCCGCCCGACGAGCGTGACGCCATGGTGGGCGGCACCCTCGGACGGCTGCTCGGGTTCAAGGCTCCGGTGGCCGCCTGAGCGAACGCGACGTGGAGTACCGCTTCGACGGCCGGGTCGCCGTCGTCACCGGCGCCGGGCGGGGCATCGGCCGCGCCTACGCCAAGCTGCTGGCCGCGCGCGGCGCGTCGGTGGTGGTCAACGACCTCGGCGGCGCCATGGACGGGACGGGTGCCGACGCCGGCCCGGCGGCCGCCGTCGCGGCCGAGGTCGTCGCGGAGGGCGGGGTGGCGGTAGCCGACACCAGCGACCTCGCCACCACCGCGGGGGCCCGCTCGGTCGTGGCCGCCGCGCTCGAGCGTTTCGGGCAGCTCGACATCCTCATCAATAACGCCGGCATCATTCGTTGGGCCGGGTTCCCCGAGGCCGACGAGGACAACTTGGCGAGTCACCTGGCCGTGCACACGGTGGGCTCGTTCAACACCGCCAGGGCTGCCTGGCCGCACATGGTCGAGCGCGGCTACGGCCGCATCGTGATGACCACGTCGAGCGGCATCTTCGGCCTGCCCACCAATGTGTCCTACGCGACGGCCAAGGCCGGCGTCATCGGCCTCACCCGCAGCCTGGCGGTGGCCGGGGCCGCGCACGGGATCTCGGTGAACCTCATCGCGCCCGCCGCGGTGACGCGGATGGCGGGCGGCGGCGGTCCCGCCGCCATGACCCCCGAGCAGGTTGCACCGATGGCGGCCTATCTCGCCCACGAGGCCTGTCCGGTGTCCGGCGAGATCTACGCGGCAGGGGCGGGTCGCTTCGCCCGTCTCTACATCGCGTCCAGCGTCGGCTACGTGGAGCCCGGAGCGGAAGCGACCATCGAGGACGTCGCGGCGCACTGGGCGGAAATAAACGACGAGTCGGGCGCGTGGATCCCCTCCGATCTCATGAGCTGGTCGGCGCGCTTCATGGACCACCTCGGTCCGGGCGACTGAGCCGCCGGCGCGCCCGCCTACTCGTCGAAGAGGTCGGGCTCCTCGGCGACGATCTGGTCGTAGAGGGGCTGGAACTGGTACCAGCCGGTGCGGTGTCCGCCGACCTGTGCGGCGGTCTTCTCGGCCACGTCGGGTCGGATCAGCACCGGCGTCCCGGCCGCCTCGGCGAGGAGCTGCGCCTGGCAGGTGCGCTCCATCGTGATGAACCACCAGGCGGCCTCGTCCACCGTGCGCCCGACCGTCAGCAGCCCGTGGTTGGCCAGGATGGCTGCCTTGTGGTCACCGAGGGCGTGCGCGATGCGCTTGCCCTCCTCGATCTCGACGACGGCGCCGGTGTAATCGTCGAACACGATGTGGTCCTCGTAGAAGGCGCAGGCGTCCTGGGTCAGCGGGTCCAGCGGGCGGTGCAGCGTCGACCACGCCTTGCCGTAGACCGAGTGGGAGTGCGCGGCCGACACCACATCGGGGCGTGCCGCATGGATCTGCGAGTGGATGACGAAGGCGGCCAAGTTGAGGGGCGACGTGCCTTCGACGACCTCGCCGCGGTCGTTGACCAGCAACAGATCCTTGACGCGGACCTGCCGGAAGCTCATCCCGACCGGATTGACCCAGAAGTGGTCGGTGTGCTCGGGGTCGCGCGCGGTGATGTGGCCGGCGGTGCCCTCGGCGAAGCCGAACCGCCCGAAGAGGCGGAAGGCGGCGGCCAGTCGCTGCTTTCGATACCGGCGCTCCTCTTCCACGCTCTCGAATTGAGGGAAGGCGTGCGGCGTGCGCTCGGTTGGCATACCACCAGTGTAGGGAGGTTGTACCGGTCAGTCCATAGGATGGGGACGTGGACCTCTCCCTGAGCGAGAGCGAGCGCGCCCTGGTCGAGCTGAGCCGTGACTTCGCGCAGAACGAGATCGCCCGGCGCGCCCCGGCCGCCTGGGACGAGGCGCGCTGTCCGACCGATCTCCTGCGCGAGATGGGGGGACTGGGTTTGCTCGGCATGCTGATCCCCGAGGAGTGGGGCGGGATCGGCATGTCGACGGTCGGCTTCGTCGCCGCCATGGAGCAGATCGGGCTGGCGGACCAGTCGGTGGCCGCGGCGTGGCAGGCGCACGTGACGATCGGCTCGCTGCCGCTCTACCTCTTCGGCGACGACAACCAGCGCGAGCGGTGGCTACGCCCCTTGGCCGAGGGGCGCGCCCTCGGTGCCTTCGGGCTGACCGAGCCCGACGCGGGATCCGACGCACGCGGCATCCGCACGCGGGCCACGCCGCGCGACGGGGGCTGGGTGATCAACGGGCAGAAGACGTTCATCTCCAATGCCGGGACGGACATGTCCTTCGGGGTGACCCTGCTGGCGCGGACCGGCCCGGACGACGCGGCCGCGGGCGCGACGCCGAGCTTCGCCAGCTTCGTCGTCGAGCGGGACACGCCCGGCTTCACGATGGGACCGAAGATGCGCGGCATCGGCTGGCGCGGTCTCGACACGCGCGCGCTCTACTTCGACGACGTCTGGGTGCCCGGCGACCACCTGGTGGGGGACCCCGCCATGGGGCTCACTCAATTCCTGCGCACGCTCGAGGTGGGACGCATCTCCATTGCCGCGCTCTCGCTCAGCCTGACCCAGGCGGTGCTCGACTTGGCTCTCGACTACGCGCGCCAGCGGGTGCAGTTCGGGCAGCCCATCTCGAAGTTCCAGGCGGTGCAGTTCAAGCTGGCGGACATCGCCACCGAGCTCGAGGCGGCGCGATGGCTCACCTACCGTGCCGCGTCGTTGCGCGACGGCGGCCAGCCCTTCCACAAGGAGGCCGCCATGGCCAAGTTGAAGGCGAGCCGCCTGGCCGCGTGGGCGGCCTCGGAGGCGGTGCAGATCCACGGCGGGCTGGGGTACATGCTCGACTCGGCGGTCGCCCGCTTCTACTGCGACGCCAAGGTGCTCGAGATCGGCGAGGGGACCAACGAGATCCAGCACCTGGTCATCGCACGCGCCCTCGGCTGTTGAGTCAGACCGCTGCTGAGTTAGACCGCTGTTGAGTCAGACCGCGCCGAGGCGGCGGATGGCCTCCGCGATCTCGACGCGCCCCGGAAGCCAGGCCCGTTCGAGCTCGGGCGCGTAGGGCGGCGGTGTGGCGGCGGCACCGACCCGCTCGATGGGCGCATCGAGGTCCCAGAAGCCGTCCCGGGCGACCGTGGCCGCGATCTCGGCCCCGATGCCGAAGGGGACGACGGCCTCGTGCGCGATGAGGAGCCGGCTGGTCTTGTGCACCGACGCCAAAACGGGCTCGAGGTCGAGCGGCGCGATGGTCCGCAGGTCGATCACTTCGACCGACGTGCCCTCGCCGGCGACGTCCTCCGCGGCGGCGAGCGCTTCGTGCACCATGCGTGACACCGACACGACCGTGATGTCGGAGCCCGGTCGCACGACGGCGGAGCGCCCGATCGGGACCAGGTGGTCGGCGGTGGGCCGCGGCCCCTTCATCCCATAGAGCAGCCGGTTCTCGATGAAGACGACCGGGTTCGGGTCTTCGATCGAGGCGCGGAGCAGCCCGTAGGTGTCCGCCGGCGTCGAGGGCATCACGACGGTGAGACCGGGGATGTGCGCGACGAGTGCTTCGAGGCTCTGGGAGTGCTGGCTGCCCGAGGAGCGGCCGGCGCCGAACTGCGTCCGCACGGTCAGGGCCATCTCGGCCGCGCCGCCCGTCATGAAAGGGAGCTTGGCCGCCTGGTTCAGCAGCTGGTCGAAGCAGACCCCGAGGAAGTCGAGGTACATGACCTCGACGACGGGGCGCATGCCGGCCATGGCGGCACCGACGGCAACCCCCACGATCGCGGTTTCCGAGATCGGCGTGTCCCGTACCCGGTTGCCGAAGCGCGCACGCAGCCCGCGGGTCAGACCGAACACGTTGCCGCCCTCGCCGACGTCGACGCCGGCAAGGAACACGCGCTCGTCGGCGGCGAGTTCGGACTCGAGGGCGTCGTGCACAGCATCCATGGTGCGGTAGGTCGCGTCGCCGCCGACGCCCGTAGCGCTCCCCGACGTCTCGGACACGACGGCCCGGGGCCGCACGACGAAGTCGAAGAGTGACGCCGCCGACGGCGCAGGCATCGCGCCCGCGTCTTCGACGGCCCGGTCGAGGCCAGCTGCTACGGCGGACTCGAGCCGGTCGATGTCCGCCTCGCCGACACCGGCACCGACGAGGCGCTCCCGGTGGCGGACGAGCGGATCGCGCGCCTGCCACTCCCGTACCTCGTCCTCTGACCGATAGCGCTGTGGGTCGCCTTCGTAGTGGCCGTGCCAACGGTAGGTCGCCGCCTCGACGACGGTCGGACCGACCCCCGATCGGGCGGCTAGGACGGCGCCCCGCATCACCGACGCAGTGAGCACCGCGTCGTTGCCGTCGACGGCTCGGTAGGCGATGGCGTAGCCCGCAGCGCGCCGCTCGAGGCTCGCCGCGTGTTGGGCCGAGGCGGGGGAGAACTCCGAGTAGCCGTTGTTCTCACAGAAGAAGATGACCGGCAGGCGCCAGACGGCCGCCAGGTTGAGCGACTCGTGGAACGCACCCTGGGCGGCCGCACCGTCGCCGAAGAACGCGACGGCGACACGGCCGTCGTCGCGCAGTTGCGCCGCGGTGGCCGCGCCCGTCGCGATCGGCAGGCCGGCTGCGACGATCCCGTTGGCGCCGAAGATCCCACGGGCCGGGTCGGCGATGTGCATGGAGCCGCCCCGGCCGCGGTTCGTCCCCTGCTCGCGACCCATGAGCTCCGCGAACATCGCCTTGGGGTCGAGGCCCTTGGCGAGGCAGTGGCCGTGGCCGCGATGGGTCGAGGTGATGACGTCGTCGTCGTGCAGCGGCCAGCACGCGCCGACCGCGGCGGCCTCCTGCCCGATGGAGAGATGGACGAAGCCGGGCACGAGGCCGTCGCGGTAGAGCGCGGCCACGCGCTCTTCGAACCCGCGTATGAGCGCCATGCGGCGGTACATCTCCAACAGCTGTGCGTTCGAGAACACCGGGGCGGCATCGCTGCTGGCAGACACGGTCGGGTAGTGTACTGACCGGTACAAGCAGGAGGCCGATGTCCGCGCAGATCGAGATTCCCGACGTGTTTCCCGTGGCGGGAGAGGTGTCCGGCAAGCGGGTCGTGATCACCGGCGCCGGGCGGGGGCTCGGCGCGCTGCTGGCGCACGCGTTCTCCTCGGCCGGCGCGCCCGTGGTCCTCGTCGCGCGCACCGAACGGGACCTGAAGGCCGTCGCCGGTGCGCTCCCCGGGCCGTCGCTGGTCATGAGCGGGGACGTCACCGACGAGGACTTCAACGAAGCGGTCGCCGACGCGGCCGTGCGCGAGTGGGGCGGCCTCGACGTGTGGATCGCCAACGCGGGCATCTCGCCACTGGTGGCCGGTCCCCGCGAGACGGACGCGGCGGTGTGGCGGCGGGTCCTCGAGGTCAACATGACCGGCGCCTTCCTCGGTGCCCGCGCCGCGGCTCGGGTGATGGAGCGCGGCGGCCGCGTCATCTTCACCGGGTCGGTGCTCGGCGAGCGGCCCCGCAAGGGGCTGTCGGCGTACAGCGCGTCGAAGGCCGGACTGTCGGCCCTGGCCAAGGGACTGGCGCTCGATCTGGCCGCGGCCGGCATCACCGTCAACGTCGTGGCGCCCGGCTGGTTCGACTCACCTCTCGCCGAGGTGTGGCAGCGCACTCCCCACTTGTCCGAGGCCATCACCGGCCATACGGCGCTGGGCCGCTGGGGAGCCCCCGCGGATCTCGCCGGCGCGTATCAGTTCCTCGCGTCGGACGCCGCGTCCTTTGTCACCGGCGCCGTGCTCACCGTCGACGGTGGGTACCTGCTCGTATGACGGCTGATATGACGGGCGATGGCGCAGCACGCCGGGTGGTGGCCATCACCGGCGCTGGTGGCGCGCTGGGTGCCGCGGTCTCGCGGCGTCTGGCGAGCGAGCCCGGCACGGCCGTGGTCCTGAGCGACGTGTCCGAGGCCTCGCTGGCTGCCACGGTCGCCGGCTTGGCGGACGCGCCATCGCCGGTGGCAACGGTCATCGCGGACGTGCGCGACCCCGCAGCCGTCGAGTGCGTGGCCGCGCTCGCCGTCGAGCAGTTCGGCCGTCTCGACGTGCTCGTGAGCAACGCGGGGGTGCTGACCCCGAACGGGCGCATTCACAACCAGACGACCGAGGACTGGGAGCGCGCCTTCGCAGTCAACGTGTTGGGCGCGGTCAACGGCATCAGCGCCGCGGTCGCGGTCATGCGGCCGCAGCGGTCCGGATCGATCATCCTCACGGCGTCGGTCGCCGGCCTGACCGCCTGGTCGCACGCGGCGCCCTACTGCGCGACGAAGGCGGCGGTCATTGCGCTGGCCAAGGTCGCCGCGGTTGAGTACGCGCCCGACGGGATCAGGGTGAATTGCGTCTGCCCGGGCACGTTCCGCTCGGCCATCCACGAGGGGCTTCCCGACGAGGCGCTCGAGGCCATCGCGGCGCGCCACCCTCTCGGCCTGGGGTCCGCCGAGGACCTCGTCGGGGCCTATGCCTTCCTGGCGAGCGACGACTCCCGCTGGACCACCGGTGCCGCCTTGGTCGTCGACGGCGGGTACGCCGCCCCGTGACCGTCGTGACTACGCGTGACTAGGCGTCCTCGCCGGGATCGGGGTTGGCGATGCCGCGCATGAAGATCTCGGCGAAGGGCCGGGCCACCGAGCGCGCGGAGAGCCGCCCACCCGGCTTCAGCCACAGATAGGTGTAGTTGTGCATGCCGAGCCAGGCTCGCGCCACCAGCCAGGGGTCGACGTCGCGGAATTCCCCGGTCTCTACCCCGGCGCGCAGCACCGCCTCGACCCGGCCCTCGTAGTCGCGTCGCCGCAGGCGGAACTGCTCGGCTCGGGCACCGGTCAAGGCGGGGAACTCGTGCAAGAAGACCCACACGTGATCGGGGTACCGGTGGATCACGTCGAGCAGTTCGTCGCCCAGCATGGCGAGTTGCGCCGAGGGCGATCCCCCCGCAGCGGCGACGCGGTCGGCACCGAGCATGACCTCGTCCATCACCCGGTCGTGGATGCCGGCGAGGAGCTCTTCCTTGGAGCCGATGTAGTGGTAAAGCGCGCCCTTGCCCAGGTCGTTGGCCGCGCAGAGCTCCATGATCCCCGTGGCGTGGTAACCCTGGCGCGCGAAGACACGAGCCGATGTGTCGATGATCGCTTCACGCCGCTGCTCCCATTTCGGGCTGCGACGGGTGTCGCCGCTCGGCTGCACGCTCATGGCTGCGACGCTACAGGGAGTGGGCCCTGCCTCAGAGGTTCCGGGGGAGACGGGATATGAGAACGGACGTCAACTGGTACGGCGTGCTGGCCCATCACGCGGCGCGCACGCCCGAAAAGGCGATGACGGTGTTCGAAGGCGAGGTGCTCACCTACGCCCAGATGGAAGCCAAAGTCAGGGCGCTGGCCGGCGGGTGGCAGGCCAGGGGGGTCGGACCCGGTGACGTCGTCGCCTTGCTCTCGTACAACTGTCCGCAGTTCCTGCAGTCGATGTTCGCCGCCAACTGCCTCGGTGCCATCGCCATGCCGATCAACTGGCGGCTGGCCGCACCGGAGGTCCGGTTCATCCTCGAGCACTCTGACGCACGAGCGCTCGTGTGCGACGAAGCGCTCCTCGAATTGTCGAACGAGGCGACCGCCGGTACGGAGGACGCCATTATCCGGTCGTGCATCGCCGCGGAAGCCGCACCGAGATGGACCACACTGGCCGAGCTCGAGGCGGACGGCACCGTGGCGGAGCCCGTCGCCACCGAACCCGACGACGTCCATCGCCTCATGTACACCTCGGGTACCACGGGTCGCCCGAAGGGCGTCATGCTCACGCACGCCAACCTGGCCTGGAAGAACCTGGCCCACATCATCGAGTTCGGTTTCACGGACGCGGACCTGGGCCTCGCGTGCGGGCCGCTCTATCACGTGGGGGCGCTCGACCTCACGACGACCTCACTCATCGCTTGCGGTGCCACCACGATCATCCACCGCACGTTCGATGCCGCCGCCGTCGTCGACGAGCTCGAGCGTTCGCGAGTGTCCACCGTGTGGCTGGCACCGGCCATGGTCAATGCCATCATGGCGCTCCCCGAGGTCGACCAGCGAGACCTGTCTTCGGTACGCGTGATCATCAACGGTGGCGAGAAGATGCCGATCCCGCTGATCGAACGAATCCAGCGCACCTTTCCGTCCGCGTGGTTCGCTGACGCGTACGGTCTGACCGAGACCGTGTCGGGGGACACCTTCTTGGACCGAGACAGCATCGTCACCAAGCTGGGTAGCGTTGGACGGCCCTGCCTGTATCTCGACCTCGACGTGTGGGACGAAGAGGGGCGATCGGTGCCGGCCGGTGCGCGCGGCGAGATCGTGCTGCGCGGGCCCAAGGTCTTCAAGGGCTACTGGCGCGACGACGAGGCGACGGAGAGGGCGTTCGAGGGAGGCTGGTTCCACACCGGCGACATCGGGGTGCGCGACGAGGACGGATACCTGTTCATCGTCGACCGGCTAAAGGACATGATCGTGTCGGGCGGTGAGAACATCGCGGGCTCGGAGGTCGAGCGGGTCCTCTACGAGCACGGCGCCGTGCTCGAGGCTGCCGTCGTCGGACGGCCCGACGAGCGATGGGGTGAGGTGCCTGTCGCGTTCGTGGTCATACGACCCGGCGCCACGGCCACGGCCGAGCAGTTGCTGGTGCACTGCGGCGAGCAGCTGGCCCGGTTCAAGGTCCCGAAGGACGTGACGTTCCTCGACGCCTTGCCGCGCAATCCGTCGGGCAAGGTGCTCAAGCGTGAGCTGCGCGCCGGGAGCGGGTGATCAGGCGGGTTCGATCACGACACGGATCGCGCCACTCGAGCGGTCCGACGCCACTCTGAAGGCCTCGGCCGCGTCCTCGAGCGCGAACCGATGGGTGATCACCGTGGCAGGGATGTCCGGCTGCTCGGCGAGCATGGAGGCGGCCTCGTCCATCTCGCGCACCCCGTCGTGGGTGCAATAGCCGAGGGAGGGAATGAGCCGGGCCTCGTGGCGGAAGAGTGGCATCCAGTCGAGCTGGACCGGGCCGAAGTGCACCCCGAGCACGACGATCGTCCCGCCCGGGCCCACCAGCTCGCCACAGCGAGCCAGGCTCTCGAGGGAGCCCGCGGCCTCCACGACCACGTCGTAGGTTCCTTCGGCGCCGACGCGCGCGCCGAGCCGCTCGCCGGCCTCGCGCTGGTGCGGGTGCCGCGCCTCGAGGGCGATGTCCTCCCCACCCATGCGCTGTGCGCCGGCGACCGCAAGGAGGCCCAGCGCCCCGGCCCCGACGACAGCCACCCGCTTGCCCGGGCCGGTGTCGGCCAGGCGCAGCGCGTGCCACGAGACCGAGGCCGGTTCCACGATGCTGGCGTCGCGCAGGTCGAGACCGCTCGGCACCGGCACCAGCCGGGCCGGTGGGGCGCGGAACTGATCGGCCATGCCGCCATCGGCCCCGATGCCGAGCGCGCGCTGACCGTGGGTGGGACACAGGTTGTAGGCGCCCCGCCGGCACTGCTCGCACTCCATGCAGCCGTAGATCGCTTCCACCACCACGGGCGTGCCGTCGCTGCGCATCCCGGCGAGCTCGTGACCCAAGATGTTGGTGCTGCCGAAGCGGATGTAGCTGAGGTCGGAGGCGCACACGCTGGTCGAGCGCATGTCGAGTACCTCACCGATGCCCGGTGGCTCGTCGAGCTCCACGACCTCGACCCCTTCGCCGTTGCTGCGGACCGCCTTCACCGAGGCGCCTGTCGGGCGACGCGACCGGCCGCTCCCTCTGCGGGGAGCTCACCGCGCAGGCCAATGCTGTTGAGCACCGTCGCCAGCGCGAGGTAGCCCCCGACGACGAAGAGGAGCTCGAGCAGCTGCGCCGGATCGAACGAGGCGGCGAGGCTGCGCCAGGTTTCGTCGCCGACTTCGTATCCGTCGAGCATCTCGTCGGTGGCGGCGAGAAGAGCTTCTTCCTCCGCGCTCCACACGGCGGCACCGGGACCCTCGGCGACAGCGCTGATCTGTGCGTCCGACAGGCCCGCCTCCTTGGCCATCCGGGCATGTTGGTTCCACTCGTAGCCCGAGCCGGTCCGCGAGGCCACCCGCAGGATCAGGAGCTCGCGGATCCGGGGTTCGAGCGTCGTCGCCTCGCCGACCATCACGTCGGTGAACGCGAGGAAGGTCTCGCTCAAGGGCACGTGGTGCGCCAACAGCTCCATGACGACCGGCATGGGTGGCGCGTCGGGAGCGCCGGAGAGGTAGAGCTCGGGTCGCCGCAGGTGCGCCAGCAGCGTGGCGCGGGTCTCGTCATCCCATTGGTCGAAGGGAACCGGCGTGAGCCGGACTTCGGGTGCGGGCGTCGTCATGGGCGAAGGGCGGCATTCTCGCGCCGAGGGGCGAGGGCCGCCATCAGGTGGAGCGTTCTCGTGGGTCGCGGCGCCCGGCCGTCGCGGCCCGGAGCGACGGCCGGGCTTCGCGCACCCATGTGGCAACGACGTCGTCGAGCTCGCCGAGCTGGTCCTCGGTCACATAGAGCCCGCGCGTCGGGAGCGACGCCCCCAGTTCGACCAGCACCGGCCGCAGATGGACCTCGACGGCCAGCGCGTGCTGCAGGCCCGCCCCGACCATGACCGGGACGACGGTCACGCCGAGCAGGTCCGTGGCGCTGAACCAGTCGAGGAACGCCTTGAGCAACCCGGTGTAGCTGGCCTTGTACGTCGGTGACGCCACGACGGTCAGCGAGGTGGCGCAGATCCGGTCCACTGCATCGCGCACCGCGACCGAGGACCAATCGAAGAGCTGGGGCCCGAGCTCGGCGAGGTCGACCACGGTCCACTCGGCGCCGGCCAGTCCTGCGGCATCGGCTGCCGCCGCTGCGACGGCTTCGGCCACGCCACGGGTCCTCGAACGGGCCTTCGGGTTGCCGACGACGATCCCGACGGTGCTCACGGCGATGGCGTCATCGCAGCGTGGGGATGATCTGTGGCAGTTCCGCCGTCGTCTTGATCCCGGGTTCGGCCGCGCAGACGGCTGCGATGGCGTTCACCGGACGGTGAGCGGTCAGTCCGGGCGAGGTCGCCGCCCACTCGTCGGAATCGACGGGGAAGTGGATGTCGACGTCGAGCGGGGTGTCGCCCTCGAGCAAGACGTGCCAGCCGGTCTCGCGCAAGTCCCACCCGGGCTCGACGTCGGTGGTCAGGTACCAGTTGGCGCTGAAGCTGAGGATGGGTTTCCCGTCCCTGCTGCCCGTGACCAGGAGGCGCTGCGCACCAACCGTCCCAGCCTCGACGCGCCCGGCGGCGACATCCACCGGCCGGCGGGCCACCGCCACCTCGCCCGTGGCCGTGACGTCGTCGAGCGGGATCGAGAGTGCGTCGGCCACGGCCCGGAGCGAGCCCGCGAACGAGCCGCCGCCGTGGGCCTCGAGCCCCCGCGGATCGAAGCTCGCCGGATCGCGACCAAACCCCATCAGGTCGAAGATCATCTCCGGCGAGTTCCGCGACGACATGTCCGCGAACTCCTCGATGCTCAGACGATCGAGCCTGCGTTGGAGCGACAGGAGTGCGAACGGCAGCACCTCGGTGATGAACCCCGGGCTCGACCCGGTGCTGTAGAGCGACGCGCCGCCGCGCTCGCACGCCAGCTCGATCCGCTCGCGCACGTCACCAGGCAGGCCGGCGGGATGGTGGAACTCGCTGCGCGTGGTCACCAGGTTCGCGCCGGATTCGAGCAGCCGGCAGATGACGTCGACGTCGGCCCGGTCACCCATGTACAGGACGCAGTCGGGGTGCAGCGACACGATCTCGTCGACGTCGCGCGTGGCGAGTACTCCGGTCGGAGCGAGGCCGCACAGCTCGCCTGCGTCCTTGCCGGCCTTGCCCTCCGAATACACGTAGAGCCCGACGAGCTCGAGCTCGGGATGCTCGATCACGGCCCGCAGGGAGCGGAGCCCGATATTGCCGGTCGCCCACTGCACGACCCGGTACGGCCCAGCACCTCCACCGCTGCCATCACGCATGTCGATCACTCTCTCCTTGCTGGTGCGGGTCACCTAGCGCCCGGACCACCGGGGCGGCCGTTTCTCGGCGAACGCCCGCGCGCCTTCCTGGGCGTCCTCGGAGTTGAAAACGGCGTCCACGAGGGCGCGTTGCTCCGCCCACAGCTCGTCATCGGTCCGTCCCGGCGACCTTTGCAGGAGGTGGATCGCAGCGTCGACGCCCAGTGGTGCGTTGCGCGCGATCGCTACAGCCAACTCGAGGCCGGTCTCGAGTGCATGTCCGGTCTCGCACAGGCGCACGACGAGACCGTGGTCGAAGGCCGACTGCGCGCTGAGCGGTGTGCCGGTCAGCGCCATCTCCGTCACGACGGACTGAGGCAGGTGACGGGGCAGGCGGAGCAGCGCGCCGCCCCCGGGGAAGAGGCCGAAGCGGACCTCGGGTGACCCGAAGACAGCGTCGGTGGACGCCACGATGAGGTCTGCGATCAGGGCAAGTTCGAGGCCACCACCGACCGCAATGCCTTCCACCGCGGCGACCAAGGGCTTGCGGCAGCCGTCGCGCAACACGTCGTCGATCCGCGAGGGCAGGCCCGACTGGGCAAAGGCCTTCAGGTCCATGCCGGCACAGAACGATCCGCCGGCACCGGTGAGCACGCCCACCCGCAGCGTGTCATCGGCATCGAGGGCGGCCAGGGCGCCGAGGACGCCGAGCGACATGTCGGAGTCGATGGCGTTCCTGACGTGCGGGCGATCGAGGGTGATGACGAGGACCCGGTCGACCACCGTGGTCGTGACTGCGTCAGCCACGGCGCCTCAGTGCGGGCGGCGCGCGTGGCGCACGGTGAGGGGGGTCACGGCGTCAGGACGGGCAGCTTCTCCCACCCGCGCACCGTCGACGTCCGGGCCTGCACCGCGTGCTCGTGGTCGACCTCCCAGTCGGGGAAGCGCTTGAGCACCTCTTCGAGGGCGACGCGGGCCTCGAGGCGGGCCAGGTGCGCGCCCAGGCAGAAGTGGAGGCCATAGCCGAAGCTCATGTGACGCTGGACCTTGCGACGGATGTCGAGCCGGTTCGGGTCGGGGAACTGGCGCTCGTCACGATTGGCCGACGCGTTCAGGAGCACCATGACGGCGCCCGCCGGGACGGTCTGGCCGTAGTGCTCGACGTCATGGGTCACGTAGCGTGCCTGCACCGGGGAAGGGGGCTCGTAGCGGAGGAACTCCTCGATTGCGTTCGGGATCACGTCCGGATGCTCGGCGAGGTCTCTGCGCTGGTCGGGGTGGTCCGACAGCAGCTTCCCGGCCCAGCCGATCAGGCGCGTGGTGGTCTCGTTGCCGGCGCCGGAGAGCAGGCCGATGTAGCCGAGGATCTCGTCGCGGGTCAGCGTCCGCTCCGTGCCGTGCTCGTCGGTGAAGCGCGCGGTGAGCAACTCGGTCATGAGGTCGTCGGAGGGATGCTGCGCCCGCCACTCGATGTAGGCCGCGTAGTCAGACGAGGCGTCGTCACGCGCGGCCAGGTCCAGCTCGGGCATCACGCCCTCGTCGAGTCGCAGGCCGTCGTCGATGCGGTTGCGAATCTCCTGCTGATCCTCTTCTGGGATGCCGAGGAGCATCCCGATGGTGCGCATGGGGATCTCGGCCCCCAGATCGGCGATGAAGTCGAAGCCGCCGCGTCCGACGAGCGGGTCGAGCGTGCGCGCCGCGTAGTCCCGGACCTGGGGCTCAATGGCGGCCATCCGGCGCGGCGTGAAGACCCGGCTGAGCAGTCCGCGGTGCAGGTCGTGGTCGGGCGGGTCTTCGAAGATGAACATGCCCGGCGGCATCTCGATGTGAGCCTTGATGATCTCGAGCACCGATCCCTGCGCCGAGCTGTACGTCTGCCAGTCGACAAAGGCCTTCTCGACGTCGTCGTAGCGGCTGAGCGCGTAGAAGTCGTACTTCTCGTTGACGTAGAGGGGCGCCTCGTCGCGCAACTGCTTCCACACCGGATAGGGGTCGGCGTCGATGTCGAAGTCGTAGGGGTCGTAGTACGGCGCCGGCGCGGTCGTGGCCATCTTGTCTCCCTCCGAGCTCGAATCTGTCGGGGCCCGAGGCAATCCGACGTGCCTCGTGTCCTCTTGTGAGGACGCTTTCTGAAAGTAACATTATTGCGTGGCAAGAGCAGCGTTCTCAGCCGCCCCCTGGGTGTCCATCCCGGCCATGCTGGCCGCGGCGGAGGACCGGTTCGGCGAGACGCCCGCTGTGCGCGACGGCGAGACCACCCTCTCCTACCGGGCGCTCGCCGCCGCCGCCCGCACGTTCGGTGCTGCCCTCGTGGCGACGGGCGTCGAGCCGGGCGACCGGGTTGCCATCTGGTGCCCGAACTGCGCCGAATGGGTGGTCGCCATGCTCGGTACCCTGGCCGCAGGCGCCGTGCTCGTGCCGGTCAACACGAGGTTCAAGGGCGCCGAGGCGGTTGAGATCCTCACGCGGAGCGGCGCGCGCGTGCTCGTCACGGTCACCGACTTCTTGGACACGGACTACGTGGCGATGCTGGGGGGCACGGGTACCCCGCTGCCCGCGTTGGACACGATCGTCGTGGCTCGCGGCCCGTTGCCGCCCGCGGCCGGTGGCGACCGAGACGCCGTGTCCTGGGAGCAATTCGGTGGCCGCGCCACGCCGGGTGCGCACGCAGAGGTGCTGCGCCGCAGCGCCGCGCTGGGCTCCGACGACCCCTCGGACATCCTCTTCACCTCGGGGACGACCGGCGTGCCCAAGGGCGTCGTCATGACGCACGGCCGCACACTCGTCGTGGCCACCGACTGGGTCGCCATGAGCGGGCTGTCCGCCGGCGACGTCTACCTCCAGGTCAATCCCTACTTCCACATGTTCGGCCTGAAGGCGGGGATCTTGGCCAGCGTCGCGGCGGGGGCGACGATGCTGCCCGAGCCGGTGTTCGACGCCGGACGCGTCCTCGACCGCGTCGAGAGCGAGCGGGTCACGATCCTGCCCGGCGCCCCGACCATTTACGGCGCCCTCCTCGACCATCCCGACCGCGACCGCCACGACCTCTCCAGCCTGCGGGTGGCGGTGACCGGCGCGGCCGACATCCCGGTCGAGCTGATCCGCCGGGTCCAGCGCGAGCTACCTTTCTCGGTCGTCGTGACCGGGTACGGGCTCACCGAGGCCGGGACCGCATGCGCCACCTCCGAGGCGGACGACGCCGAGGCGATCGCCACCACCGTCGGACGCCCGCGTCCAGGCTTCGAGGTCCGCATCGTCGAGGGCACGCGCGACGTCGACGCGGGCGACGCGGGCGAGATCCTTTTGCGCGGCGGCAGCGTGATGGCGTGCTACCTCGACGACCCGGCCGAAACGGCCAAGGCGCTTTCCCCGGACGGCTGGCTCCGCACCGGCGACCTGGGCGTGGTCGATGCGGCAGGCCGCGTCCGGATCGTGGGCCGGGTCAAGGACATGTTCATCGTGGGCGGGTTCAACGCGTACCCGGCGGAGATCGAGAACGCGCTGTTGCGCCATCGCGCCGTGCAGCAAGCCGCGGTCATCGGCGTTCCCGACGAGCGCCTGGGTGAGGTCGGCATGGCCTTCGTCGTGGTGTCGGAAGGTGTCACGGGCGATGAGCTCATTGCGTGGAGCCGCGGTGAGATGGCCAACTACAAGGTGCCGCGCGCGGTCGAAATCGTGGGCGCGCTCCCGCTCAACGCCACCGGCAAGGTGATGAAGGAGACCCTGCGGGCGCGCGCCGAGGAGATGCGCTCGAGGGGAGCGGCGAGATGAGCAACGACGGGCTCTCGTCGCTGGCCGGGCTCCGGGTGGTGGAGCTCGGCGTGTGGGTGGCGGCGCCGGCGACCGCCGCGTTGCTGGCGGACTGGGGCGCCGACGTGATCAAGGTGGAGCCGCCGGGCGGCGACCCGATGCGCAACGCCTTCGGTTCGCTCGGGATCGGGAAGGACTTCCCGAATCCCGCCTTCGCCCAGGACAACCGCGGCAAGCGCAGCGTCGTGCTGAACCTGCGCACGCCGGAGGACCGGGCCAACCTGGACGCGCTGTTGGCGACGGCCGACGTCTTCTTGACCAATCTGCGACCCGACGCGCTCGACGGGCTCGGCCTCGAGCCCACCGAGACGGTGGCGCGCCACCCCCGCCTCGTGTACTGCAGCGTGAGCGGGTACGGGTTGCGGGGCCCGGACCGGAACCGCCCGGCCTACGACATCGGCGCCTTCTGGGCGCGCTCGGGCTTGTCGGTGCAGCTGGCCAACAGCGACGGCGTCCCGCTGAATGCCCGCGGCGGCATCGGTGACCACATCAGCGCGCTGGCCGCGCTGGCGGGACTCCTCGCCGCGGTGCTCGAGCAGCGCCAGACCGGGCGCGGCCGCGTCGTGGAGGTCTCGCTGCTGCGCACGGGGACCTACGTGCTCGGCTGGGACCTCAGCCTGCAAGAGACCGTCGGCAAGGTGGCCAAGGCGGAGGCGCGCCACGCGAACCAGACCCCGCTCATGAACTCGTACCGGACGAAGGACGGCCGCTGGTTCTTCTTCACCGGGCTGGAGGCCGACCGTCACGTCGAGGCGGTGTACCGCGCGCTCGGGCGCCCGGACCTCCACGACGATCCCCGCTTCGCCGACGCCGCCTCGCTGCGGCGGCATCGCGTCGAGGTCATCGCCGTGCTCGACGAGATCGTGGCGGAGCGCAGCTTGGCCGAGTGGGCCGAGCGCTTCGACCGTGAGGGTGTCTGGTGGGCGCCGGCGCAGGGACCGGCCGAGGTCTTGGTCGACCCCCAGCTGGCGGCGACCGACGGGTTCCTCGAGCTCACGGACGAGGCCGACGGCACGGTGCGGCGGTCGGTCAACGGCCCGGTCAGCTTCTCGGACGTCGCGGTGCGCCCCGCCGCGCCGGCGCCCCGCCTCGGTGCCCACACCGCGGAGGTGTTGTCCGAGGTGGCTCCTCAGGACTGAGCGCGGGCGCGGGCCAGCAGCCCGCGGGCGATGACGAGGCGCTGGATCTCGTTGGTCCCCTCGCCGATCACCATCAGCGGGGCGTCGCGATAGAAGCGCTCGACGGGAAACTCCGTCGTGTAGCCGACGCCGCCGTGTATGCGCATCGACTCCATGCTCAACTCGAGCGCAGTCTCGCTGGCGAAGAGCTTCGCCATCCCGGCCTCCACGTCACAGCGCAGGCCGGCGGCCTTGCGCTCGGCTGCGTTCTTGGTCAAGAGCCGTGCCGCCTCCAGCCGCGTGGCCATGTCGGCCAGCTTGAGCTGGATCGCCTGGTGCTCGCCGATCACCTTGCCGAAGGTCTCGCGCTGTTGCGCATACTCGAGCGCCGCGTCGAAGGCCGCCCGCGCCACGCCGACGGCGCGCGCCGCGATGTTGATCCGGCCGATCTCGAGCACGGAGAGGATCTGGGGCAGGCCACGGCCCGCCTCGCCGACGAGGTTGGCGGCGGGGATGCGGTGGTCGGCATAGGCCATCTCGACCGTCTCGACGCCGCGGTAACCCAGCTTGCTCACGTTCTTGGAGACCGAGATGCCCTCGAAGCGCGGGCCGGGCTCCTTCTCGACGATGAAGGCCGAGATGCCCTCCTCAGCACGTGCCGCCAGCGCAACGATGGCGGAGCGCTCGCCGTTGGTGACCCAGGCCTTCGTGCCGTTGAGCACGTACTCCTCCCCGTCGCGCTGGGCCCGGCAGGAGATGTTGCGGGTGTCGCTCCCGGCGTCGGGTTCGGACAGCGAGAGGCTGCCCCTGTGCTCGCCGGTGGCCATGGCCGGGAGCCATCGGTGCTTCTGTTCCTCCGTGCCGTGCGTGAAGATGAGGGTCGCCGCCATGGTGTGCGTGTTCACGATGCCGGTCAGGCTCATCCAGCCGTAGGCCAGCTCCTCAATGACACCGATATAGGTCAGCAGGTCGAGCCCGAGTCCGCCGTAGGCCTCGGGGATCGTGATGCCGAACAGGCCGAGGTCTCGCATGGTCGCCACCATGTCGGCAGGGAACGTGTCGCTGCGCTCGAGCGCCGGCGCCGCCGGGATGACGTCGCGCTGCACGAACGCGCGCACCGTCGCGATGATCTCGGCGCGCACTGACTCGTCGACGGGTTGGGAGTCCGCGCCGCTCACGCCGGCGCCGCCTTCCTCACGGCGATAACCATACACTTCATTCCTGTTGACGCTGAATCTCAATTCGGAGAAGAATGTTTCCCCTATGACGACGGGCCTCATGCACCATGGGCTCGAGTCGGCAGCGCGCCAATTCCCTCAACATCCGGCCTTACTGGCGGGCGACGACCGCTGGACCTTCGACGAGCTCGACCGCGCCGCCAACGCGCTGGCGCGCCATCTGGCGTCCAAGGGCGTCGGCCCGCGCGACCGGGTCGCCGTGATGACGACCAACCGCCCCGAATTCGTCGCCGTCGTCGTGGGCGCCAGCAAGCTGGGCGCGGCACCCGTCCTGGTGAGCCCGGCCTGGAAGGCGCTCGAGGTCGACACCGCCGTACGACTGACGGGGCCCTGCTACGCCGTGGCCGACGGTGCCGGCGCAGCGCTGCTGGCCGAGCGCGTCGGCGCAGCCCGGCTCCTCGACCTCGACGGGCCGGACGCGGCCGACGCCATCGACCGCACCAGTGCCCTGCCGGCGCCCGACGCGACGGTCGCGACGGCCGACGACGCCGTCCTGGTCTTCAGCTCGGGCACGACGGACACCCCCAAGGCCGTCCGTCATACGCACGCGTCGATCACCCTCGCCACGGCGCACTGGTGCAGTGCGCTCGGCCTCGGGCACGACGACCGCTTCCAGGTCGCCACGCCGCCGTCACACATCCTCGGACTGCTCAACCTGTTGGCCGCTGCCGCGGCGGGGGCGACCGTGCGCCTGCACCGCCGCTTCGACCTCGACGAGGAGCTCCGCGCCATTGACGAGGAGCGGATGACCCTCGAGATGGCGGTGGCCCCGATCGCGCTGGCCATGGCCAACCATCCCGACCTCGAGCACTACGACCTCTCGTCGCTGCGCTACGTCATGTGGGGCGCGACGCCGGTCACGGCGTCGGTGGCCGAGACCGTCAGTGCGCGCACGGGTGTGCGCTGGCTGCCGGCGTACGGCACGAGCGAAGTGCCGGTCATCGCGGCCAACCCCGTCGGGGACCCGGGCGCCTGGCGCTTGGACTCGGCCGGGCTCCCGGTCGGTGACGTGGCGCTGCGAGTCGTGGACCTCGACTCCGGTGCCGTGCTCGCCCCGGGCGAGACGGGTGAGGTCCAGGTACACAGCGCGTCCGCCATGGCGGGCTACCTGCCGGGGGAGGCGACGGCGGACGCCTTCGCCGACGGCTGGTACCGCACCGGCGACGTCGGCTTCCTCGAGCCCGATGGTTGGGTCCACCTCACCGACCGCTGCAAGGAGATGATCAAGGTCAGCGGGTTCCAGGTGGCACCGGCCGAGATCGAGGCGGTCCTGCACGGGCACCCCGCGGTGGTCGACTGCGCCGTCTTCGGCGTGTTCGACGAGCGTGCTGGCGAGGTTCCCGTCGCCGCCGTCCAACTCGAGCCCGGCGCCGACGTCGGCCCCGACGAGCTCGCCCGCCTGGTCAGTGACTCGCTCGCCACCTACAAGCAGGTCCGCCACGTGGTGCTGGTCGAGGCCGTGCCCCGGACGCCGTCGGGCAAGGTGCTCCGGCGGACGCTGCGCGACGAGTGGGCGCCCGCCCTCTCCGCGCGAACGAGCTGAGCGAACGGGTCGCATGGACGTCCGCCTCTCGCCCGAGCAGGTCGCGTTGCGCGACACCGCGACCCAGGTGGCCTCACGGCTGGGTGTGCGTGCGGTCGCCGATCTCGACGACACCGAGCGCGCCGCCAAGCTCGACGCCGCCGTGGCGGCCTCGGGCTGGCGCGAGCTGCGCAGCGCCACCGACGACGGCACGCCCTGGGCTTCGGCGGTCGAGGTGGCGGTCGTGGCCGAAGAGCTCGGACGGGGGCTGGCCGACGCGCCGTATCTCGGCCCGACCATGGCGGCCGACCTGCGGCGCCTGGCGGGCGCACCGGCGTCCGCCGCGGCGGAGACCATCCTCATGAGCCCCGACCTCTCGCGCCCGGCGCGGATCGCCGACGGCGTCGTGGAGCGCACGACGGTGCCGCTCGACGCCCGCGGCGCGCGGGCCGCGCTCGTGCTCTTGCCCCCGGGCGACGACCGTGAGCACCACGAGATCGGCACCGTCGCGCTCGTGGCGGCACCGACCGTGCGGGGACGGGGCGCCGGGGTGGACCTGACCCGGCCCGCCAGCGCCGTCGCCAAGCCGGGCCCCCCCACCGTGCTCGAGGGGCAGACCCGCGCCCTCTCCTACGACGACGTCGCGCGCTGGCACAGCCTGGGCCTGGCGGTGGCGTGCGCCGACCTGGTCGGGGTGATGGGCGGCGCCGTGAGCCTCGCCTGCGACTATGCCCGCGCCCGCAGCCAGTACGGCGTCGCCATCGGGTCCTTCCAGGCGGTCCAGCACATGCTGGCCGACGCGCTGGTCTCTTTGGAGGGGTCGCGCAGCATCGCGCTCCACGCCGCGTGGGCGGTCGACGCCCTGGCGGCGACGGACGCGCTGGCGGCGGCCTCCGCCGCCAAGGCCTACTGCGCCCGTGCCGCGCGTGCCGTGTCCGAGACGGCGATTCAGGTGCACGGCGGCATCGGCAACACCTGGTACTGCCTGGCCCATGTGTTCTTGCGCCGGGCGCTCTTCTCCGGCGAAGCCTTCGGTGGCGTCGGCATCAGCTTGGAGCGGGTCCTCGCCGCCCGCGCGCTCGGGGGCGACGATGGACTTCGCTGACTCGGCCGACGAGCGCGACTTCCGCCTGCGCCTGCGCGCGTGGCTGGGCACACACAACCCGGGCCTTCCTGCGTCGTCGACGACCGACGAGTACTGGGCGGGCCAGGCGGCGTGGCACCGGACGCTCTACGACGCCGGCTTCTTCGGGCTCTCGTGGCCGAAAGAGGTCGGGGGCCACGGCCTGCCCAGCGTCTACGACGTGATCGTCGACGAGGAGCTGACCGCGGCCGGGGCGCCGCCCCGACCTAGCGTCGGCTACCTGGTCCGGGGACTGCTCGCGCACGGGAGCGCGGCCGTGCAGCAGCGGTTCCTGCCCGGCCTGGTCAGTGGCCGGGACCGGTGGTGCCAGGGCTTCAGCGAGCCCGACGCCGGCTCGGATCTCGCCTCGCTGCGCACCCGCGCCGTGCCAGAGGGCGACGAGTACGTGATCACCGGGCACAAGGTCTGGACGAGCTATTCGGACGCGGCCGAGTGGTGCCTCGTGCTGGCGCGCACCGACCCCGACGCGCCGAAGCACCGGGGCATCTCCGCTTTCGCCGTGCCGATGCACCAGCCCGCCGTGACGCAGCGGCCGCTCACGATGATCAACGGGATCACGCGCGAGTTCGGGGAAGTGATCTTCGACGGCGCCCGCGTCGACGCCGCCAACATGATCGGTGCGCCCGGCGAGGGCTGGCGCCTGGCCATGACCGTGGTCAGCCACGAGCGCGAGCCCGGCGAGCTGGGCTACGTGGCGCGCTACGGCAAGCTGGTCAACGAATTGGTGCACGCCGTCGAGTCAGACCCGGCCGCCTTCGGGCCCGAGCAGCGGCGCGACCTGGCCTGGGCGCTGGTGGAGACCGAGATGCTGCGGTGCCACGTGAGCCGCCGGCTCTCGGACCGCCTCGACGGCGTCACCCATGGCCCCGAGGGCTCCGTCGACAAGCTGCTGATGACCGAGGCCGAGCAGGCCGTCGGCCACGCCGCCGTCTCGGTGGGCGGCATCGCACCCACGGGCGACGACGACACCTGGCTGCGCGTCTATCTCTACAGCAGGGCGCAGAGCGTCATGGGCGGCACGTCGCAGATCCAGCGCAACCTGATCGCACAGAGAATCTTGGAGTTGCCGACGTCATGATCACCTACGACCTCCCCGACGAGCTGACCGTGACCGCAGAGGGTCCGATCCGCATCGTCACGCTGAACCGCCCCGAGCAGCTCAACGCCACCAACCACGTGCTCCATGCCGGGCTGGCGGCACTGTTCCCCCAACTCGATGCAGACGACGACGCGCGCGTGGCGGTGCTCACCGGCGCGGGGCGTGCCTTCTCCGCCGGCGGTGACTTCGGCTACCTCGACGAGCTGACCCGCGACAAGGCGCTGCGGGATAGGACGATCGCGCACGGGCGCCAGATCGTGACCGGCATGGTGCGGTGCCGCCTGCCGATCGTCGCCGCCGTGAACGGTCCGGCGGTCGGGCTCGGCTGCAGCCTGGTCGCGCTCTCCGACATCGTGTTCATGGCGGAGAGCGCGCATCTCGCCGATCCCCATGTGGTGCTCGGCCTCGTTGCCGCCGACGGCGGGCCGGTGGTGTGGCCGTTGCTCACGAGCATCCAGCTGGCCAAGGAGTATGCGCTGACCGGGGAGCGGATCCCGGCCGCCCGCGCCGCCGAGATCGGCCTGGTCAACCACGTCTGTCCCGACGCCGAGGTGCTCGAGCAGGCGATGGCCTGCGCGCGCCGCATCGCAGGCCTGCCCAAGGGCGCGGTCGAGGACACCAAGCGAGTGATCAACATCCAGCTCGAACGCGCCGTCCTGGCCGCGCTCGACTTCGCGCTGAGCGCGGAGGACCGCTCCTTCACCTCACCCGAGCTACGGGCGAACCTCGACCGCATGCTGCAGCGGGAGCAGCGCGACTAACCGGATGCGCCGGCGGTCGAGACCTCGGCCAGCCAACCCCCCAGCGCCTCGCCCGCCGTGAGCACATGTGCCTCCATGGCCGCCCGCGCGCCGTGGCCGTCGCCGCGGGCCATGGCGTCGAGCAGCGCCGCGTGCTCGTGCCGGCTCCGCTCCTGTTGTTCGGGGAACAGCTCGAAGTAGTTGCCGGGCACGACGCGCACGGCCTGGCGAATGTGGGTCAGCAGACGCGGCGAGCGCGCCGCCAGGTTGATGGCGCGGTGGAAGCGCCGGTTCGCCGCGACGACGTCGGGCGCATCGTCGACGACGGCGGCCAGCGTGCGCAGCTCGTCCAGCTCGGTCGCCGTGATGCGCGCTGTGGCCAGCTCGGCGCCCTTGCCGGCCAGCGCGGCCAGAATCGCGAAGTTGTCGACGGCGTCCTCGGGCGTGATGCCGACGACGGCCATCCCGCTCCGTGGCGTGATGGCGACCAGGCCCTCGTAGGACAACTCCAGCAGGGCCTCGCGTACCGGGGTCCGGCTGATGCCGAACTCCGCGGTGAGACGGTCCAGGTCCAGCCGGTCGCCGGGGCGCAGGCGCCCGGTCAAGATGCGATCCCGCAGCTCGTTGGCCGCCTGGGTCCGGACGGTGGTGCTCACGAGTTTGATATCTGAAATACTACATATTAAGTTCGGCCCGTGCGGCGCCTCCTCGAGCGACGCCCGATTGACGCCTCGATTAAGGGGACCCCATGAGCGGCAGCGGCAGTTCGAGACGCCAGATGGCGTTGGTGGGCTTCATGCAGGCCGGCAACGCCACGGTCTACTCCGGCTCGTGGCGGCACCCGGCCACCGAGCACGGCTTCTTGTCCGCGGGCTACTACGAGAAGCTCGCTCGCACACTCGAGCAAGGTTGCTTCGACCTGATGTTCTTCGACGACCGCCTGGCCATGCCTGGGATCTACGGCGGGTCGGTCGCCGAGGCGGTGCGCACCGGCGCGCGACCGGTGAAGCTCGACCTGAGCATCGTGCTCGGCGTGTGCGCCGCGGTGACGAGCCGGATCGGGCTGGGCGCGACGTACTCGACGACCTACTACACGCCCTTCCATGTGGCACGCACCTTCGCCACGCTCGACCACCTCTCGGGCGGTCGCGCCGCGTGGAACGTCGTCACCTCCGTCAACGACAGCGAGGCCCAGAACTACGGGCTGAAGGAGGTCATTCCCCACGACGTCCGCTACGACCGCGCCGACGAGTTCCTCGAGGCGACCACCGGGCTCTGGGACACCTGGGACGACGACGCGCTGGTGCTGGACCGCCAGACCCCGCTTTTCGCCGATCCGGCCAAGGTCCACGAGCTGGACCACGACGGGGAATGGTTCTCGGTCCGCGGCCCGCTGACCGTCCCGCGCTGCCCGCAGGGCCGTCCCGTCCTGCTCCAGGCCGGGTCGTCGGGCCGCGGGCGCGAGTTCGCGGCGCGCTGGGCGGAGTTGATCTTCACCGGCGACCCCAACCTCGACATCGCGCGGTCGCACTACAAGGACCAGAAGGAGAAGATCGGCGAGCGCGGGCGTGACCCGGACTCGGTCAAGATGCTGCCCATGGCCTACACGGTGGTCGGCGAGTCGGCGGCGCACGCCGAGGAGCGCGAGCAGCTCTTCCTCAACGAGCTGGTCGATCCGATGGCGTCGTTGACGCTCCTGTCCGAGCTGATGAACTACGACTTCGCCGGTCTCTCGCTCGACGACCCCATCACCGACGAGCTGATCGAGTCCGTGTCGGGGATCCGCGGTCTCGTGCAGAACATGAAGACCAACATCGGCGGCGACACCGTGACGCTGGGCGACCTGGCGGGGCACCGCGCCACCTTGTTGCAGGGCCCGCGCTTCGTCGGCACCGGTCCCGACATCGCCGAACAGATGGAGGCGTGGTTCGACGGGGGCGCCTGCGACGGGTTCGTCATCGCGGCGACGCACTCGCCCGGCGCCTACGAGGACGTGGTCCGGCTCGTCGTGCCCGAGCTCCAGCGGCGCGGCGTGTTCCGTGAGCGCTACAGCGGCACGACGCTGCGAGAGCACCTCGGGCTGACCCGCCCGGCTGTGGCGGCTCGTGCCTGAGCCTGATCGCCCGCTGCGCGGCATCCGGGTCGTCGACGCGGCCACGCTGGCGGCGGGGCCGATGGTGGCGACGATGCTCGGCGAGTTCGGCGCGGAGGTGATCAAGGTGGAGCAGCCCGGGGTGGGCGACCCGCTGCGCACCTGGGGCGAACAGAAGGATGGCGTCGGCCTCTTCTGGAAGAGCATGAGCCGCAACAAGAAGTGCGTGACGATGGATCTGCGCAACGCCGACGGTCAGGAGCTGTTCCACCGCCTGCTCGCGGTGAGCGACGTCCTCGTTGTGAACAACCGCCCGAGCGCGCTCGCCGCGTGGGGACTCGACTACGAGTCGGTGCACCGGGTGCATCCCGAGCTCGTGATGCTCCACATCAGCGGTTACGGCGGCGGTGGCCCGAAGAGCGACCGGCCCGGCTTCGGCACGCTGGCCGAGGCGATGAGCGGCTTCGCCCACGTCACCGGCCAGCCCGACGGCCCACCGACGCTCCCTCCCTTCTTCCTGGCCGACGGCGTGGCGGCGCAGTCCGCGACGGCGGCCGTCATGATGGCGCTGTACCACCGCGATCTGCACGGCGGGGGCGGCCAGCTGGTGGACGTGAACCTCATTGAGCCCCTGGCCCGTCTCATCGAGACGTCGACGCTCGCCTTCAGCCACCTGGGGACGGTGCCCGGCCGCGTCGGCAACCTGCTGCCGGCCAGCGCGCCGCGCAACGCCTACCACACCGCCGACGACCGGTGGGTCGCCATCTCGAGCGCGTCGCCCAACATCGCGCTGCGCGTCTACCGCGCCATCGACCGCGCCGACCTGGTCGACAACCCCGACTACGCCGACCCGGTCGAACGCCAGCGGCGCGCTGTCGAGATCGACGCCCTCGTCGCCGGCTGGATCGCCAGCCGTACCCTCGCCGAGGTGATGGACGTGTTCGAGCGCGCCGAGGTGGCGGCTGCGCCGGTCTACGACGCCGAGCAATTGCTGGCCGACGAGCACCTGCAGGCCCGGGGCTCCTTCGTCTCGGTCGACGACCCGGATCTGGGCCCCATGACGGTCCAGGCGCCGGTGGCGCGCCTGAGCGAGACACCCGGCGCGGTCGAGTACCTCGGGCGTGCCCTCGGCGCCGACAACGACGACGTCCTCGGCGGCCTGCTGGGACTCGACGCCGACCGGCTCACCTCGCTGCGTGCCGCCGGCACGATCTGATCACGATCTGATAAGGAGGCGTTCGTGCGCGCACCCCGAGCCCGTCGCTCCGAGCTGGCCACGCCGGCCAGCAGCGAACGCATGTGCGAGAAGGCCGCCGCCATCGGGGCCGACCTCGTGTTCCTCGACCTCGAGGACGCCTGTGCGCCCGGCGTCAAGGAGTCCTCGCGCAGCACCGTCGTCGGTGCGCTCACCGGCCTCGACTGGGGACGGACGGCGCGCGCGGTGCGGATCAACGGCCTCGACACTCCGTGGTGCCACGGCGACATCATTGAGGTCGTCACGGGCGCCCGGGAGTGCCTCGACGTGCTGATCGTGCCCAAGGTGCGGCACGCCCGTGACGTCTGGTGGGTCGACGTTCTCCTCAGCCAGCTCGAGGCGTCGCTCGGCCTCGAGCGTCCCATCGGGCTCGAGGTGCTCATTGAGGAAGCCGAGGGGCTGGCCAACGCGCTCGAGATCGCGCAGGCGAGCGAGCGGCTCGAGGCGCTGATCTTCGGTGCCGGCGATCTCTCGGCGTCGCTGCACGCGCGCGTCGACGGCAACTTCGATCCCGTCGTTCCCTATCCGGGCGACTTCTGGCACTTCGCCCGCGTCCAGGTGCTGACCGCGGCCCGGGCCGCCGCGGTCGACGCCATCGACGCGCCGTTCCCCGCGTACCAGGATCCCGAGGGCTACCGGCGCTCGGCGCTGGCGGCCAGCGCGCTCGGCTACGACGGCAAGTGGGCCATCCACCCCAGCCAGGTGCCGATCGCCAACGGCGTCTTCTCGCCGACGCCCGATGAGGTCGCCGAGGCCGAAGACGCCGTGCGGGTCTACCGCGAGGCGGAGGCCGGTGGGGTCGGCGCCATCGGTCGCGACGGCAAGTTGGTCGACGCCGCCCACATGCGCCTGGCCGCCAACACGCTGCACAAGGCTTCGTTGGCCGGCGGCGACTGAACACGGCGGGGGCGGCGGGGAAGCCGGGAGGAAACGAAAGCGGAAACGCCCTTCTCGGTGAGCGAGAGGCCTGCTATCATGAGGTCCCGTCGTTGCACGCCGCATGGGAGGACCCGCTGATGGCACGTTGGCCCAAGCCGGCCGAGGGGAGCTGGACAGAGCACTTCGGGCTCGGGACCGAGCCCATCTCCTACGAAGACTCCATCTCGCCGGAGTTCTACGAGCTCGAGCGCGAGGCGGTCTTCAAGCGGGCATGGCTCAACGTGGGCCGGGTGGAGCAATTGGCGCGCACGGGGAGCTACTTCACCAAGGAACTGGCTGTGGCGCGCACCTCCGTCATCGTGGTGCGTGGCAAGGACGGCGAGGTCCGGGCCTTCCACAACGTCTGCCGCCACCGCGGCAACAAGCTCGTTTGGAACGACTACCCCCAAGAGGAGACGAGCGGCGTCTGCCGCCAGTTCGTGTGCAAGTACCACGGGTGGCGCTACGACCTCGACGGCTCGCTGAACTTCGTGCAGCAAGAGCAGGAGTTCTTCGACCTCGACAAGGACGCGTTCGGGCTCGTCCCCGTGCACTGCGACGTCTGGGCCGGCTTCATCTTCGTGAACCTGGCCAAGGAGCCCGAGCAGAACCTGCGCGACTTTCTCGGGCCGATGGTGACCAAGCTGGAGCACTACCCGTTCGCAGAGCAGACCGAGCGCTGGTACTACCGCGCCACCGTCGGCAGTAACTGGAAGATCTACCTGGACGCCTTCCAGGAGTTCTACCACGCACCGGTTTTGCACGCGAAGCAGACGCCGCCCGACTGGTCGATGGCCGCGCAGCAGGCGGGCTTCGAGGCGCCGGCATACCTGATCGACGGTCCCCACCGGGTCGTCAGTACCGCGGGCATCCACCCGTGGACGCTCGACCCCAAGATGCTCAAGCCGATGGAGTTGCTCACTCGGAGCGGGCTCTTCGGCCCGTGGGACGCGCCCGACCTCGCCTTCAGTCAGCAGGAGGCCGGCATCAACCCGGCCGGGTGCGACCCGTGGGGTCTCGATTCGTTCCAGATCTTCCCCAACTTCGTCATCCTGGTCTGGGGGCAGGGCTGGTACCTCACGTACCACTACTGGCCGACGTCGCAGAACACCCACGTGTTCGAGGGGACGCTCTACTTCGTGCCGGCCAAGACGGCGCGCGAGCGCGTGGCCCACGAGCTGGCCGCCGCCTCCTTCAAGGAGTACGGGCTGCAGGACGCCAACACGCTGGAGGCGACGCAGACGATGCTCGAGTCGCGTGTGCTCGAGCGCTTCCCGCTCAACGACCAGGAGGTGCTGTGCCGCCACCTCCACGAGGTGACGGCCCAGTGGGTGGACGAGTACAAGAAGGCACGCGAGCACGCGGAGGTCTGACGCAGATGGCCGAGACGACCCCGACCCAGCCGCTGCTTCCCGCGGCGTTCTCCGACCTCGAGCCGTTCGCGGCGAAGTGGAGCTTGGTGACCGAACGGGAGCGCTTCGCCATGCGCCTGGCCAGCACCATGGACGAGATGCAGGCCTTCTACGACGCCATCACCCCCAGGGCCGACGAGGCGATGACCTACTGCGACACGTTCGCACTCGACGAGCTCCCCGCAGACGCCACGAACCTGTTGCACCTGCTCTACTCGATGATCGCCGTGTCCTTCCCCGTCGAGTGCTGGGGCCAGCCCCACGTGCCCGACACCGGTGCGGCCTATCTGGACCTGCTGGTCGAGCCGGGTCCCTGAGCAGAGGGCCCGGCGGCAGCGACGTCGAAGACGTCGATGCCGCGCCGGCGAGCGTCCGAAGCAACGACGAGGGTGGCGAGGGCCGAGAGTCGAGACCGCTGCGCCGGGCTCAGGTCGGCCACGAGCTCCGCGATCTCGGCTTCGAAGGCGCTGGCCGCCCGGTCGACCGTCTTCTTGCCGGCCGCCGTCATGCTCACCAGGACGCTGCGGCCGTCGAGCGGGGATGGCGTGCGCCGCACGAGACCCCGTTCCTCCGCCCGGTCAACGAGCTTGGTCACGCTCGTCTTGTCCAGCCCCAAGAGCTGCGCCAGCACCGTGATCGTCGGCCGCCGGTCCCGGAGGATCCCGAGCAGGCGGACCTGGACGACGGACATCTCGTGCCCGGCCGTGATCCGTGCCAGGGCTCCGTGGACGACGAAGGTGAGCTGGGCTAGCGCGTCCACCAGGCCGAGGTCTTCCTTGCCGGGGACCGGGGTCGCCCCCGGGGGTCGGTCAGCCGCTGCCACGGACCAAGCGTAGCTGGAAATAGATGGTGTCGCCAACTATAGTAGATGGTGACGCCAACTATACGAGGGCCAGCAGGAAGGCAGCCGGCATGAGCATGCACGCCGCGGTGGTGCGTTCATTCGATCACCCACCCCGCTATGAGATCTTCGACACGCCCGAACCCAGCGGAGCGGACGAGGCACTGGCCGACGTCCTGGCCGCCGGCCTGCACCCCCGCGTACGGACCGGTGCCGCGGGCGGGCACTACACCAGCAGCGGCACGCTGCCCATGATCCCGGGCATCGACGGGGTTGGACGCTTGGACGACGGCCGGCGCGTGTACTTCGTCGCCCCCGATGACGCGTCGGGCACGCTGGCCGAGCGTGCCGTGGTCGACCTGCGCCGCATGGTGCCGTTGCCCGAGCACGCCGACGTCGTCAAGGTGGCGGCTGGGATGAATCCGGCCATGTCCTCTTGGGTAGCCCTGCGGCGGCGCGTCGTCCTGCAGCCGGGCCAGTCGCTCCTCGTCCTCGGCGCCACCGGCAATGCGGGTGCCATGGCGGTGCAGGTGGCCAAGCTCCTCGGGGCAGGGAGCGTCGTCGGTGCCGGTCGCAACCCCGAGCGGCTCGCCCAACTGGCCGGGCTGGGGGCCGACGACGTGGTGGCCCTCTCCGACGACACAGAGGTGACGGCGAAACTGCTGGCAGCAGCGGCGGCGGAGGTGGACATCGTGCTCGACTACCTCTGGGGAGAGCCGGCGGTCATGACGATGACCGCGTTGCTCACGGCGCGTAACGACCGCAGTCGGGCTCTGGACTGGATTCAGATCGGTGCCATCGCCGGCCCGACGATCGAGCTGCCCTCGGTCGCCCTCCGGTCGGCGAACCTGCGACTCCAAGGCAACGGGCAGGGCGCGGTCTCGCCGCAGACGTATCTGGCGGAGCTGCCCCAGCTGATCGACGAGATCGATGCCGGGCACCTCGAGGTCAACGTTCGCCAGGTGCCGCTCGCCGACGTCGAAGCTGCATGGACCTGCCCCGAGCTCGGGGGACCGAGGACGGTCCTCATCCCCTAGTTCAGTCCGCCCGGGCGAGCACGCCGGCGGCCGACGTGATGGCACGGTCGCCGTTGCCCTCGTCGTGGACCAGCATGCGCACGCCCACCTGACCGCCCGCGCCGGCGTAGGCGGTCCCCTCGACCCGGAAGGGTCCGACCTTGCCGCGGGCGAGGAACATCAGGTGCCAGCTCCGGACCTGCAGCAGCCGCGTGCCGGCGACCGCCGCCGCCAGGTCCACGGCCGCCGTCTCGAGCACGATGTGCTGGGGCCCGATGTGCAAGGCGGCATCGGGCGACGCGAACTCGGCCGCCAACTCCGGGAGGATCCAGTGGCCGTCGCTGCGCTTCGACGCCCCGAAGACCTGCCACAGCGGCGGCAGGTCCGGCGAGTCCTCAATGACAATGGTGGCGTCCTCGACGTCCATCCGCTCGAGGCCCTCGGGGGGTGTCCCGATCGACGCGCCCTGTCCCTCGATGAACGCCAGCACCCGGTCGTGGTCCGCCGCGTCGACGATGAGGCAGCGCCCGTAGCCCATGGTGCGGCCCTGGTGGATCGAGCCCGAGCCGAGGACCTCGATCGTGTCGACGCCGAACCCGGGGTCGATGATCTGCACGGAGGAGATGACGGGGTTCGGCACGGCCTCGAGGTCACTCCGGCCGCCCTCGGGCGAGGAAATGGCGAGCGGCGCCACCATCAGCCCACCGGCGTCGTTGCGCATATCGCGGCGGATGCGCACGGTGTTGTCCTCCGGGCCGAGGTTCATGGAGGAGTGGTTGCGGCCGATGTAGCGGTAGCTCAGCAGTCCGGACCAGCGCTGCTCGAGCTCGGCTCGGTAGGCCTCGGGGTCACCCGCCAGCTCCCTGATGTCGCGCAATCGTTCGCTCACGTCGTCCTCCTCCACACCCGCAGTGCCGCGTCCGCTTCGCCCAGCCTCGCACCCCTCACATCGCCTCGTATTCGACGGTCACCGTCTTTCCCTTCGGCAGTCCCTGGCAGGTCAGGATCCAGCCCTCGTCGACCTCTTCGGGCGTGAGCGCATTGTTCGCCCGCATGTCGGCCGCCCCTTCCTTCAAGAAGGCCATGCAGGTGGCGCAGTTCCCCGACTCGCACGAGAAGGGTGGACGCAGGCCGCCGCGGCGCGCCGTCTCCAAGAGGGTGTCGCCGCGCTGGTAGCGGATGACCGCGCTCTTTCCCCCGAGGATCACGGTGACCTCGGCGGGGACGCCCGCGTCGCCGCCCGAATCGGCGCCCGGCCGCATCCCAGCCACGGCCACGTCCGCATCCGCGGCCGCATCGGTCGTGAGCGCGGCATCTTTTTCCTGCTGCTCGACCAAGAAGCGCTCGACGTAGATGCGTTCTGGCCCCACCCCGAGCTCCTGCAGCGTCGTCTCGACCAGGTCCATGAACGAGCCCGGCCCGCAGATGTAGACGTCGGCGTCGAGCGAGCCGCCAGCGAACCCCGCCACGTCGTCGGCCGTCACGAATCCCCTGTCGTCGTCGAGATGGTGGCGCACCTCGAACCGGGCCGGGTACCGCGCGCGCAGCTGCTCGAGCGCGTCGTGGAAGATCACCGACGTTGCGTCGCGGTTCGCGTAGAGCAGGCGTACCGGTCGCTCCGTGCTCGCCAGCACGTGCTTGGCGATGGACATGACCGGCGTGACGCCGCTACCCCCGCAGAAGCACAGCACCGGGCGCTCGGTCTCTTGGGGACAGAACACCCCGGCGGGTTTCGTCAGCTCCAACACCGAGCCCACCGCCACCGTGTCGAGGAACCAGTTGGACACGAGACCGCCGGCGACGCGTTTGACCGTCACCGTCAGGTCAGGATCCGTGTCGGGCGCACTCGACATGGAGTAGGAGCGCAGGTGGACCTCGCCGTCGAGGCGGACGCGGAAGGTGCAGAACTGCCCGGGCCGGTAGCCGAAGGCCTCCCGCAGCTCGGCCGGCACGTCGAGGACGAAGGAGCTGGCGTCGCTGGTCTCGGTGACGACCCGCGTGACCCGGAGCGAGTGGTAACCGTGCTCGCGCAGCACGGGCGCGTGGTCAGGCACGCACCGACACCGAGCTCAGCGCGCGCCGCGCGCCCGGGGCGCCCACTGTGTCGGCGACGCCCCTATTGGGGCGCCGGCCAGGCCACCGACTTGACCTCGAGGTACTGGTCGAACCCGGCCAGGCCGTTCTGGCGGCCGATCCCGCTGTGCTTGTACCCGCCGAAGGGCATGTCGGGCTGCCCGATTGGCATGCCACCGTTGACGGCGAGGCTCCCGGTCCGGATCCGCTCCGCCACGCCCAGCGCGCGCTCCAACGAACCGGAGAACACGCCGCCGGAGAGCCCGTAGGCGCTGTCGTTGGCGATGCGCACCGCGTCGTCGTCGTCCTCGTAGGCGATGGCGACGAGCACGGGCCCGAAGATCTCCTGTTGGGCGATCGTCATGGAGTTGTCGACGTCGGTGAAGAGCGTCGGCTCGACGAACCACCCCTTCGGCAGGTCGGCCGGACGACCACCGCCCAGCGCCAGCGTGGCGCCCTCCGCGACCCCCTTTTCGATGAAGCCGAGGACACGGTCGCGTTGCTTCGCAGAGATGACGGGGCCCATGAGGACGTCGGGGCGCTGCGGGTCGCCGTAGGCGACCGAACCCAACGTGGCCTTGAGAATCTCGACGCCCTCCTCGTAGCGCGAGCGGGGGAGGAGCATGCGCGTCTGAATGGCACAGCCCTGCCCGGCGTGGAAGCACACCGCGATGCCGGACGGCACCGACGTAGCGAAGTCGGCGTCGTCGAGGACGATGGTGGCCGACTTGCCGCCGAGTTCGAGGAAGACGCGCTTGAGGGTGGGCGCGCCCTTCTCCATGATCCGCTTGCCCACGGCCGTCGATCCGGTGAACGAGATCAAGTCGACCTTGGGCGACAGCGTGAGCTCCTCGCCGACGAGGTGGTCCGATGACGGCACCACTTGGAGGACGCCGGCGGGAAAGTCCGTCTGTTCGGCCACCAGCCGGCCCAGCCGCGTCGCGTTCCACGGCGTATCGGGCGCAGGTTTGAGGATGACGGTGTTGCCGGTGGCCAGGGCCTGCCCCAACTTGTTGAGCGTGACCTCGAGGGGGAAGTTCCACGGCACGATGGCGCCGACCACGCCGACCGGCTCCTTCCAGATCTGGCGGATGTTGCGCGTGCCGCGGCGGTCGAGCGCCTCGGGCTGCGAGGTGCGCCACTCGAACTCGTCGATCAACTTGGTGGGGTAGCGCAACGCGCCCTCGAGCGGGATGTCGAGCTGGTTGGCGTGAGTCGTCATGCGCGGGCACCCCACCTCGAGGATGAGCTCCTCGCGCAGCTCCTCGCGTTCGGACTCGAGCGCGTCCTGCAGCTGAGACAGGCAGCGCGTGCGGAGCTCGCGGTCGGTGGACCAGCGCGTCTCGTCGAAGGCCCGGCGCGCGGCGTCGATCGCCCGGCCCATCTCGGCGCTCGACGCGTCGGCGACCTGGCCCAGGACCGCCTCGGTCGCCGGGTTCACGTTGTCGAACGTCCGGCCCGAGTCGGAGCCGATGAGCTCGCCGTCGACCAGCATCCTGGACTCGTGCTCGGCCGCTGTGGTCACTGCGCCCTCCCTCCCCGGGTCTCTCGGCTGCCGGAAACCGCGTTATCAAAAAGTGCGATAAGCATAATCGAGGGGGCCACCGCCCGCTCCGAGCCCCCTTCGTTCCGGCGGGCTTCCTGCCTTTCCGCCCGGCCCCCCGTGCCGCCTTTCCGCCGGGCCCCCGTGCCGCCCTTCCGCCGGCCGCCGTGTCGCCCTTCGGCTGGGCCGCCGTGCCGCCTCCACACACCCCCGGGATGTCTTTTGCGTCTGTATATGGCGCCTGGCTGTACCCCTGGCCGTATATGCAGCCTTCGTTAATTGGGGTGGGTTGCGGAAGGATATTGGGACATCCTTCGTTAATTGGCGGAACGGGACGGGATCCGATCGTCGCGTCAGAGTGGGAAGGCTGGCGGCAACACGCCGCCCGCCAGGACCTCGGCGCCGAGGCCGCGGGTCAGCATGGTCCCGGCGCCGAGCAGCTGGTCGAGCACGATCGTGCGCCGGACGAAGCGGTGGAAGGGGTGTTCGGCGGTGAAGCCGATGCCGGCCAGCACCTGTTGGCAATGGCGGGCCACGAGGCGCGCCTGGCGGCCGGCAAAGGACTTGGCCATGGCGCCGTAGACCGTGGGGTCCTGCCACGCGGCGTCGAGCAACGCCGCCGCCGCCTCGACAGCCACCAGCGAATCGGCGAGGCGATGACGGACGGCCTGGAAGCTGGCGATGGCTCGCCCGAACTGCACCCGTTCGAGCGCGTGCTGGCGGGCCAGCTCGAGCATGGTGCGTGAGGCGCCCACGAGCTCGTGGCCGAGGGCGAGCTGCCCGAGGGCCAGCGCCATGGTCCACGGCACTGGGCCGCTCACGATGTTCTCGGCGGGGTCGAGGTCGCCCATGACCTCCACCAGCCCGAGCGCGGGGTCGAGCCCGGCGACCTGACGCAGCGCGAGGGCGTGCACCGGCACCACGAGCACGCCAGGAGAGGCCTCACCAAGGGTCGTCACGACGAGGGCCGTGTCGCGCCAGGCCAGTGCGCCGAGGGCCAGCCCGCCCACGACGACGCGGGCGCTGCGCCGCGACCCGGGGGCCTGCACCGCCCGCAGCGCGGGGAGGACGACACCTCGGGCGGGGTCGTCGGTGAGACCAAGCCCGCGCGTGAGCACCCGGTCCAGCGCGGACGAGGTGGCGTTGGCCGCACCTTGGCACTCGAAGAGCACCGACACCGCGGTCTGCGGGTCGGCCTCGAGCGCGTCGAGCCAACCCAGCTCGGCCAGCGCCGCATCGAGCGCCGCGCCGGTGGCGGACTCGGTGGCGTCGCGGATGCCGCGGGTGAACAGCGCGAGCTCGGCGCGCTCCATCAGCGGTCGTCCCCGAGCTCGAGGAGACGCCGGGCGATGATGTTGCGCTGGATCTCGGCGCTGCCGCCGTAGATGCTGGCGGCGCGCGCGTACAGGAACTCGGCGCGCCACAATCCGCTGGCGGGATCGTCGCCCAGTGCGATCTCGGTCCCCAGGGTGTCGCCGGCCAACTCGAAGACCGCCTGTTCCGCGGTAGCGACCAGCACCTTGTCGACCGAGGTCTCCGCCCCCAGGTGCCCGCCGGCATCGAGGCGGTACTGGGTGGTGCGCGACCGCGCCCGGAAGGCCCAGAGCAGTTCGGTCACTGCGCCGAGTTCCGCCGGGTCGAGGCTGCCCGGCGGCGCGCGGTCGACCAGCTGCTGCAGCCGTCGCTGCAGGTAAGCGGCGCGCTGCCACAGGGCCGTGCTGCGTTCGTAGGGGAGCAGGTCCATCGCGATGGACCAGCCCCCGTCGACCTCGCCGAGAAGCCGGTCCGTCGGCACGACGACGCCGTCGAAGAAGACCTCGCAGAACTCCTCCACGCCGTGTATCGTCTCGATGGGGCGCACGGTGATGCCCGGGCTGTCCATGTCCACGAAGAACGTCGTGATGCCGCGGTGGGCCGACTCGGGCGAGCCCGTCCGGGTCAACAGGACGCAACGCTGCGCGAACTGGGCCAGGCTGGTCCACACCTTCTGGCCCGTGACCTCCCAGCCGCCGGCGGCCCGCGTCGCCCGGCACGCCAACGAGGCCAGGTTGCTCCCGGTGCCGGGCTCGGAGAAGCCCTGGCACCAGGTCTCGTCGCCTCGCAGCACGAGAGGGACCATCGCGGCCGCGAGGTCGGGCGGCGCGTAGTCCAGCATCGTCGGGACCAAGAACTCCGGGAGCGTGTAGAGGCCGGCCTCGATGAGGTCGCGCGAGGTCAGCGCCTCGGCCAGGTAGGCCCGCAACAAGTTGGATCCGCCGCGGCCGCCCACGCGCTCGGGCCAGCCGAAGCGCGCCCAACCGGCGTCGTAGGTCAGGCGGCGCACCTTGTCGAGCTGGTGCAGTTGCTCGGCGAGCGTCCCGATGCCCTCGAATTCGGGCGCCAGCGCGTCGGCCTCGTCGTCGAGCCACGCGTCGACGGCGACTTTGAAGTCGTTCAGGTCCACGGTGCGCCTCGAGCTCCGGCGCGGTCTAAACGGCCGGGTCGGTGCTCGGCGCAGGCCGTGTCGGGTCGTGGGGCTCGCCCGAGTCGCGTCCCCCGTTGCGCCGCAGGAACGTCATCGCCCGCGTCTGAAGGCGCCACCCGTGCTCGGTCCGCCGGTACGAGTCGGTGTACCACCCGATGCGCATGTCGTGGGTGCTCTGGTCGACGAAGCACAACGTCTGAGAGCCGGTTCCGCTGTCGCCGTCGAGCTCCACGACGGGCGTTCCCGTGAGGAAGAGGCCCTTGGGCGCGGCGGCCACCAAGGCGGGGAAGTCGCCCAGGCCGTAGGTGGCGCCGAACGCGCTGTAGGTCCCGTCCGGCGTGAAGACGTCGACCACGGCGTCGATGTCGTCCGCCGTCATCCCGACGGCGTAGCGCGCCAAGAGCTGCTCGATCTCCATGACGTCCGCCAGCTGCGCCTGCTCCATGTCTCTCCTCGTCCCGCGGAATTATAAGTGCAGAAATTCGTACCAAGTGTTCCAAGCATGGAGAGAGGAAAGCTCTCAAAAAGGGGAAACCATCTACACTGGGCCAATGCCCGCCGACCCGCCAGCTACGCCGCCCGCCCCCGACGCGCCTTTGCGGCGCCGGGACCTGGCGGTGGCCCGCTCGCTCGACTCGGCCCGGGTCAGGAGCGAGGGCCGGGTGCAGCGCTTCATCGATGCCGGGTTCGAGCTCCTCGGCAACGCCGAGTCCGGCAAGGAGTTCACCGTCCAAGAGGTCGTCGACCGCTCCGGGCAGTCGCTCCGCAGCTTCTACCAATACTTCGCCGGGAAGCACGAGCTGCTACTCGCGCTCTTCGACGAGGCCATCCGGTCGACGGCGGACCGCCTCGAAGAGCAGATCGCCACGCGCGAGGGCGCGCTCGAGCGGCTGCATTGCTTCGTGGTGGAGTACTACCGCTCGTGCCTGCCGGCGCCGAAGGGGCGTGTGTCGAAGAACAACCCGTCCCCCGTGTTGGCCGAGTTCAGCCACGAGCTGCTGACGGCGCACCAGGACGAGGCGGCGCGCGCGTTCGTCCCGCTGGTGACCCTCTTGACGACGGTGCTCGCTGACGCCGTGGCGGCCGGGGTCGTACGGCGCGGCCTCGAGCACGAGGACGCAGCAGGCATGGTCCTCTCGACGATCATGTTCAACGCGGCCTACGCGCCGACGATCAGCGATACCGAGCCGGGCGACGGCGGCCGGGCCGCCGAGCGGATGTGGGAGTTCGTCTCGGTCGGCATCGTGACCGGCGCCAAGGCCTGAGCCCAAGGCCTGAGCCCAAGGACTGAGCCCAGGGGCTGAGCCCCTGGGTGACCACGACACCTCGGCGATCGCGCGTCGGCGATCGCGCCTGGGCGATCGCGCCTCGCGTTCAGCCGAGCCGGCGCAGCCCCGGGGCTACCGAGGCGAGGAATTCGCGCGTGCGCTCGGCCGACGCTCGTATCTCATCTCGACCCTCGCCGAGCGCCACGATGCGGGCGTTGAGGTCGGTGACCCCGGCGTCGGCGAAGCTGCGCAGCCGCTTCTCCATGGCCGCCTCGCTCCCGCAGATCAAGACGTCGCCGATGCTCTGGGCGTCGCCGTGCTCCATGAGGCGCACGTAGTTGGGCGAGGCGACCACCTCACTGAGCGTCTTGTTCGTCCGCTCGATGGCGGCGTCAACCTCGCTCTCCGCACACAGGCACACCGGCACGCCGGCCATGACGCGCGGGGCGCGACGGCCCGCCGCCCGTGCCGCCTCGGTGAGGATGGGGACCACGTGCGAGGCGATGGTGCGTTCGTCGGCCAGCCAGAGGACCGTCCCGTCGGCACGGGTACCGGCGAGACGCAGCATGACCGGGCCGAGCGCAGCGATCAAGACCGGTGTCGGCGTGATGTCGGTGATGTCGAGGGGCTGGCGGATCGTGAACAGCTCGTTGTCGACCTCGACCAACCCCGGGCCGCGCAGCGCCTGATCGAGGACGTCGAGATAGCAGCGCATGGTCGTGACCTGTCGCTCGTAGGGAAGCCCGAGCATGTCGCCTATGATCCAGTGGTGCGAGACCCCGATCCCGAGGGTGAAGCGGCCCTCGCACACCGCCTGCGCCGACAGCGCCTGCTGGGCCAGCACGACCGGGTGACGAGGCTGGATCGGCACGACGGAGGTCCCCACCTCGATGCGCGAGGTCACTGCGCCCATGAGGGTGGCGGCCGCCATGACGTCGAACTCGTCGGGGATCTGCGGCGTCCAGATGGTGTCCAACCCCGCGTCGTCGGCCCAGCGCGCGTCGGCTTGCAGCTTGTCCACCTTGGTGGCGTAGCGACCTCGGTCGGCGCTCACCTGAAGACCCATGCGCATCGGGGCTCCTTTCAGTCCTGCGTCCCAGTCGTGTGTCTCAGAGCGGCTTCGGCTACGGAAATAGCCCTCTCATAAATCATGAAGTCTACTCTCGTTTGATGGCAGGCACCCTTGACGTGATTGTGCACTCCCACTAACGTTCGGCCACTCTACCGGCACCATTTCGCGCGGAGCGGGCCGGCGAGCGGCCGCAGCAGGGAGCTGCGCACGGCCGGCGAGCGTGATCGCGGGCCGGGTCCGGACCGTGCTCCGCTGGGGAGGCTGCGGGGAGTGGGCATGTCGCAGGTGCGCCGGGTGGCCGTGATCACTGGAGGAGCCTCCGGCATGGGGGCCGCCATCTGCCGGCAGCTGGCGGCGGACGGGCATCGGGTGGCCGTGCTCGACGTGAACGCCGACGCCGCGGAGCAGGTGGCCAAGGAGATCAAGTCCGAGGGCCAGAGCGCACAGGCGACACCCGTCGACGTCAGCGATCGCGGCGCGATCGAGGTGGCACTCGACCGGGTGCGCAGCGCCTTCGGCCCCATCGAGATCCTCGTCACCAGCGCAGGTATCGAGGGGTTCGAGAACTTTCTCGACATCAGCACCGAGGCTTGGGACCGCATGCTGGCGGTGAACCTGTCCGGCACCTTCCACTGTCTGCAGGCCGCGGTGCCCGACATGATGGGGCGCCAGTGGGGGCGCATCGTCACGATCTCGTCGTCGTCGGCGCAGTCGGGCACACGGCGCATGGCCCATTACGTCGCCTCCAAGGGCGGGGTCATCGCGCTCACCAAGGCGCTCGCCCTCGACCTGGCTCCGCACGGCATCACGGTGAACACCATTCCGCCCGGTGCCATCGACACCCCGATGATGCGCCGGCCCATGGAGACGGGCGCGATGCCGAGTGTGGACCAGGTCGTTGCGCGGGCACCGCTCGGGAGGCTCGGCACACCCGAGGACATCGCAGCAGCCTGCTCCTTCTTGTGCTCGGAGGAGGCGGGTTACATCACCGGCCAGCAGATCAACGTCAACGGAGCGTGGTATCTGTGAGCATCCTCGCGACGAAGCAGCTCGAGACAACGATCGGCGCGGAAGTACTGGGTGTCGCGCGCGAGCAACTGCTCGTCGACGACACGTTGCCGGCGGCGGTAATGGAGGCGCTCGAGGAGCATGGCGTCCTCGTCTTTCCCGAGCTGCACATCGACGACAAGACCCAGATCGCGTTCTCCAAGCGGCTCGATGACGTCGGCAAGGACGAGCCCGCGTCGCCACCCCACATCTACAACGTCACGCTCGACCCGGCCAAGACGGCCACCGCGCCCTACCTGTTGGGCACCTTCTACTGGCACATCGACGGGGCACAGGACGAGGTCCCGGCGAAGGCCACGGTGCTCAGTGCCCATGTGATCTCCTCACGGGGCGGTCGGACCGAGTTCGCCAGCACGTACGCGGCCTACGACGACCTGCTCGACGACGAAAAGGAGCGCTTCGAGGGACTGCGCGTCGTGCACACCTTCGAAGCGTCCCAGCGGTTGGTGCACCCGGACCCCTCTCCCGAGGAGCTCGCGCGCTGGCGCGAGCGGCCCGACCGCGAGCACCCCCTGGTGTGGCAACACCGCTCGGGGCGGCGTTCTCTCGTCATCGGTGCGAGTGCCGACCGGGTCGTGAGCATGGACCGCGACGAGGGCAAGGCGCTGCTCGCCGACCTCGTGGCGCGGGCGACGATCCCCGATCGCGTCTACCGGCACGAGTGGACGGTGGGGGACCTCGTCATGTGGGACAACACGGGCGTGATGCACCGGGTGCAGCCCTACGAGGCGTCCTCGGCCCGCGAGATGCACCGCACCTCAATGAGCGGCGACGAGCCGATCAGTTCGATCCGACAGGAGGCCCCATGAGCGACACGACCGTTCTGCGAGCGGAGCGCTGGCTCGACGTCGAAGCCGGTGCGGTACGTTCGCCGGCGGTCATCGCAGTCGAGGGCAACCGGATCGTGGCGCTCGATCCGTCGCCGTCCGAGCTGCCGAGTCCGGCCGCCCAGGTCGATCTTGGCGACGTCACGCTCATGCCCGGCCTCATGGACATGGAGCTCAACATGCTCATCGGCGGTCCGGGTGGCCCCGACGGCCTGCCCGACCCGATGCACGGCGTGAAGGACTCGCCGGTCTACCGGACGCTGCGCGGCGCGGTGAACTGCCACACGACGCTCATGGCCGGGTTCACCACGGTGCGGAACCTGGGCCTGATGGTCTACACGGCAGGCTTCCTGCTCGATGTGGACCTGGCCAAGGCGGTCGACAACGGCTGGTTCCCCGGGCCCCGCATCTTCCCGGCCGGCCACGCCATCACGCCGACCGGGGGCCACCTCGACCCCACCATGTTCCAGGGCCTCGCGCCGGGCATCATGCCCCAGAGCGTCGAGCAGGGGATCGCCAACGGGGTGTCCGAGGTACGCAAGGCGGTGCGCTACCAGATCAAGTACGGGGCCAAGCTGATCAAGATCTCGGCATCGGGCGGCGTCATGTCGTTCAGCAGCGCGGCCGGCTGCCAGCAGTACTCCGACGAGGAGCTGGCCGCAATCGTGGACGAAGCCCACCGCAACGGCCTGCGTGTCGCCGCCCACGCCCACGGCGACGCCGGCATCCGCGCGTGCATCCGAGCCGGGGTGGACTGCATCGAGCACGGCTCGCTGGCCACCGACGACACCGTCAAGCTGATGGCGGAGACGGGGACCTTCCTCGTGGGCACCACCGCGCTGGCCGATCACATGGCCCTCGATCGCATCCACCCGATCCTCCAGCAGAAGGCGGCCGAGATCTTCCCCCAGGCCCGCCGCATGTTCGGCAAGGCGCTCAAGGCCGGCGTCAAGATCGCTTGCGGCTCGGACGCGCCCGCCATCCCTCATGGCACGCAGGCCGACGAGCTGATCGCCATGGTCGACCGCGGCATGACCCCCATGCAGGCCCTGCAGGCCGCGACGATGACGAGCGCGGAGCTGATCGAGCGCGCGCACGACCTCGGCCGCCTCGCCCCCGGGTACCTCGCCGACGTCGTCGCCGTGCCGGGCGATCCGTCCGAGGACATCAAGGTCACCAAGGACGTGCAGTTCGTCATGAAGGACGGACAGATCTACAAAGGAGCCTGAGTCCGAAAGTCCCCGGGTACGGCGCCTGCGGGGTCCCAGGGCCGTTGACCAGGGCCTGCCCGGATGCTAAGCAAGTGCACAGCATCGGCTGTGCGGTCGCTCAGCACCGACCGGCATCGAGACAACGACGTTCAGGAACGGAGCTGCCATGCCCGACTACGACTCGGTTGACTTCTTCGCAGACGAGTCCCTGCTCGAGGACCCCTATCCCTACTTCGACCACCTGCGCTCCAAGTGCCCCGTCGTCTCGACGGCGTACCACGGCGTGGTTGCGGTCTCCGGCTACGAGGAGGCGTCGGAGATCTACCTCAACACCGACGACTTCTCCTCGTGCAACTCGGTGATCGGCCCCTTCGCCATGTTCCCGGTTGCCCTCGAAGGCGACGATGTCGGTTCGATCATCGACACCCATCGGGACCAGTTGCCCATGAGTGAGCACATGGTGACGATGGACCCGCCCGACCATACGCGCGAGCGCTCGCTGATCATGCGGCTCCTGACACCGAAGCGACTGAAGGAGAACGAGGCGTTCATGTGGGGCCTGGCGGACCGCCAGATCGACGAGTTCGTCGCGGACGGGCACTGCGAGTTCATCCGCGCCTACACGCAGCCCTTCGCCATGCTCGTCGTCGCCGATGTGCTCGGCGTGCCCGAGGCGGACCACCAACGCTTCCGCGAGGGCTTCGGGCTGAGCGGGTCACCGGGCAAGATCGGTGCCGAGGGCAAGGGCATGAGCGGCAACGCGCTGGATTGGCTCGACAACTGGTTCGGTGAGTACATCGAGGACCGTCGGCGCGAGCCACGCGGTGACATCTTGAGCGACCTCGCGCTCGCCACCTATCCCGACGGCTCGATTCCCGACGTGGCCAACGTCGTGCGCACGGCGACCTTCCTCTTCGCGGCCGGTCAGGAGACGACGGCCCGTCTCTTGGCGGTGGGCCTGAAGTACCTCTGCGAGTATCCCGAGCTCCAGGACGAGCTGCGGGCCCACCCCGAGCGCATCCCCGGATTCATCGAAGAGGCACTGCGCATCGAGAGCCCCGTCAAGGCGGACTTCCGCCTGGCTCGCCGGGCCACCTCGGTGGCCGGCGTCGATATCGCGGCGGGAACACCGGTGATGCTGCTCAACGGCGCGGCCAACCGCGACCCGCGCCTCTTCGAGTGCCCGGCGGAGTTCCGGATCGACCGGCCCAACGCCAAGGTCCACATCGCGTTCGGTCGCGGCGTGCATTCGTGTCCCGGTGGGCCCTTGGCCCGCGTCGAAGGCCGCGTCAGCATCGAGCGCATCCTCGACCGGATGCGCGACATCCGGCTGTCCGAGGAGCAGCACGGACCGCCCGGAGACCGGCATTTCGACTACGAGCCCACCTGGGTCCTGCGCGGCCTGAGCAACCTGCACATCGACTTCACCCCAGCCGAGCGAGCGCAATGAGCGCGCGGGTCGCCGTGGTGAGCGGTGGCGCGTCCGGCATCGGGCTCGGATGCGCGCGCCGCCTGGCCGCCGACGGCCTTGCCGTGGCGGTGCTCGACCGTGACGGGGGCCCGGCCAAGGAGGCGGCGGCCGCATTGCGCGAGGAGGGTCTCGCCGCGTCGGGCTACGAGGTGGACGTGGCGGACCGAGGCGCCGTCGAGCGCGCCTACGCCGCGGTCCGAGACGAGCTCGGTCCGATCACCGTCGTGGTGACGAGCGCCGGTGTTGAGGCGTTCGACCCGGTGGCGGACATCACGCCGGAGAAGTGGGACCGGATCATCGCCGTGAACCTGACGGGCACCTTTACCTGCGTGCAGCTGGCGCTACCCGACATGCTGGCGGCCCAGTGGGGCCGCATCGTGACGATCTCGTCGTCGAGTGCGCAGTCGGGCGCCCCCAACATGGCGCACTACGTGGCGTCCAAGGGCGGGGTGATCGGCCTGACCAAGGCGTTCGCCCGCGAACTGGCCGCGCAGGGCATCACTGCCAACACGATCCCGCCGACCATCGTCGACACGCCCATGGCCCGCAAGGGCGAGGCGGAGGGCAACGTGCCCAGCGTCGAGGTGATGGCGCGCATGATCCCCCTCGGCCGCGCCGGGACGCCAGAGGACATCGCGGCGGCCTGCGCCTTCCTCTGTTCGGATCAGGGGAGCTACATCACGGGCCAGATCATCGGCGTCAACGGCGGGATGTACATCTGAGGACGGTCCGATGAGCGCCACCCGCCAGACCACGCGCCGAATCGGCACCGAGACGTCGAAGACCCGCAGCTCGCTGCTCGACGCGGCGGAGCGGCTCATGCTCGAGGAGGGCTACGCCGCGGTCACCTCCCGGCGCGTGGCGGCGCAGGCCGGACTCAAGCCCCAGCTCGTGCACTACTACTTCCGCACGATGGACGAATCTGTTCCTGGCGGCCTACCGCCGGCGGGCCGACCAGGGCCTCGAGCGCCTGGCGCAGGCACTCGACTCGCCGCAACCGCTCTGGGCACTATGGGACCTCAGCCGCGACCCGCGCGGGACGGCACTGACCATGGAGTTCGTGGCGCTCGCCAATCACCGCAAGCCCATCCGTGCCGAGATCGCCGCTTCGGCCGAGCGATTTCGCGCCGACCTGCGCGCCGGCGTGCGCGTCGTGCTCGAACGTTACGGGGTGGACGACGGGCGCTACCCGCCCATGGTTTGCGCCGTGCTCATGACCGGCGTCGCCCAGATCCTCGTCATTGAAGAGGAATCGCTGGGCATGGCGACGGGCCATGACGAGATGGTGGCTTTCGTCGAAGGGATTCTCGAGGGGCTGGAGGGAAGGCGCATTGCGCCGGTGGCGGATCTAGCATCGGTGTGAACCTGTCGCGGCGAGGACCAGCGGGACCCCGGGGGCCAGAGCGAGCGAGGCAGGGCAAGGAACAGAGAGGGAACCAAGAGTGCCGATGCGTGTCGTTGTCGATTTCGACCTGTGCGAGAGCAACGCACTCTGCATGGCCGCCGCCCCCGAGGTCTTCGAGGTGCGTGACGACGACTTGCTCTACGTGCTCGACGAGCACCCGCCCGAAGAGCTGCGCGAAAAGGTGCTGATGGCGATGCGTACCTGCCCGAAGAACGCCATCTCCATCGTCGAGGAGTAGGGCGACCCTCCGGCCCGGCGCACGAGTGGGCGCCGGGCCGGATCGATCAGCGACCGACTAGGACCGCACTAGGACGACACCGTCGTCGTACCGGGCAGGTCCTTGCCGCAGAAGGTGCTACTCGAGGCGGGTACGAACCCGTTCTTCTCGGCGATCATGTACCACCCGCACGACTCGGGGAGGTCGTGCCCGAAGTCCGTCGAGTAGTCGATCGTCTCGGGTAGCAGCCCGTTGCCGTTGTAGGCCTTGAGGTTGCGCAACGCGTGGATCACCCCGGCCTGCGTCGGGTTCTTCCCGGCGAGCTCGAGGCCCTTGATCATGAGGTCCGCACCGAGCCACGACTCGTACTGGCTGAAGTTCGGGAACTCGCTCGACGTGAAGTGTTCGTACTTCTCGAGCGCGGCCTGCATCTGGCGGGTCCCTGCGTTGGGGAGGGCGAACGGGCGGAACTCGGTTTCGAAATAACCACCCTGCACGGCGGTCCAGGCCGTCGAGCCGACGAGCCCCGGCTCGTAGCCGGTCGGGAAGACCGTGACCTTGGGCTTGACACCTGACTGCTTGAGCGCCTCGGAGAGTGCGAAGTTCGAGTTGTCGTCCAGCCCGGCGTAGTAGGCGTTACAGCCGTTCTGCTTGGCGACCAGCGCCGGCGTGGTCATCGCCACGGAGCCGAACGGGATCGAGGTGTCGAGGACGCCCACCTTGCCGCCCGCGTGCTTGAACGAGTCGGCCGTGCCGACCGCCGAGCGCGTCGACGAGGGAGAGATGCCGTAGCCGTAGGAGCAGAGCACGGTGCCGCCGTGCGATTTCAAGAAGGTCCCGATGGCCGTGTTGACCGGGTATTTGGGGTCGAGGCTCCCGACGTCGGAGGCGAACATGTTGGTGAACGGCTGTGTCCCCCACTCAGGCCCGTCGAAGAATCCGCCGGTGACCGGCTCGCCCTGTTCCTGGGGGTACTTGTCCGCCAGGAAGAACAGTGGGCTGTCCGACACGATGCCGAAGGCACCCTTGGCGAGCGCGCCCTGGACGGCCGAGACGACGGCCGAAGGGCTGGTCTGGTCGTCGAGAATCATGGTGTCGATCTTGTGACCATTGACACCACCCTCCGCGTTCTGGAGTGCCACCCGGGCGTTGAACCCGGCGGGAGCCTGGCTGAACTCCGACGAGCCCTCGCCCGTGAGCGACGTGATCATGGCGATCATGATCGGCGCGCCCGAGGCGTTCGACGCGCCGGCGGTGGCGCCGCCGCCGCTGGCCACGCTCGCCACTGTCGCAGTCCCTGCCAACGTCAGGACGGCCAGACCCAACCTGCCGAGATGCATCCGAGACGGTATGTGCATGTCCGTCTTTCCCTCCCCAAAATGCCGCCCGACGCCGTGCCGGGGCACCATAGACATACACGGCCGAAGCGATCCGCGGGGTTCATCTGCCTGCGACCTGGAGCAATGCGTGTGCCGTCTTCTCAGGCTCAGTGATCATCAGGTCGTGGCCCGTGTCGATGTCCCACAGCCGGCCTTCGGACCGGGCGCGGCCCATCAGCTCGGGGTCCCGGGTCGCCAGCGTGGAGGTGCACACGATGTGGTACTGCGGGATGGCCCACAGCGCCGCCTCGTTGGTGAGCTGGAGCGGTTGCTCGAAGCACGCCCAGGGATGCGGCGTCAGCCGCTCGGCCATCCACGCCAGATCGCCGGGGTCGCTCACCCCGTAGAGGAGGCCCGCATCGGGACCGGGGAGCAGCACAAGTTCCATCCCGTCGACGACGTTGCCGTAGGGGCGGACCGCGTTGATCACCGGACCGGCCACGTCGACGAGCGACTGGCCGTTGCGCGGGGTGGCGGCGTCGAGGAAGACGAGGCGACCGACGCGGTCGGACGCCCGGTCCGCGACGCCGGTGATCACCATCCCTCCATAGCTGTGTCCAACCAGGATCACGTCGGACACGTCCTCGAAGTGCAACAGCGCGACGACATCGTCGATGTGACAGGACAGATCGATCCGAGCGTCGAGCAGATGGGCCCGCTCGCCGAGGCCGCTGAGCGACGGCGCGTAGACCTCGTGCCCGTTCGCTCGCAGGAGGCGCGCCACCCGCTGGTAGCACCAGCCGCCGTGGCCGCCACCGTGCACGAGCACATAGGTCGCCAAGTCAGGACCTCCCAGGGATCAGCGCGCGCCAGCCGGGGCGGCCGGCTCACCGTATCCGGTACCGGCGTCGGGCCCCTGAATGCGCAGGTCAACAACTGCTACCGTCCTCCGTCCTGGGGTTGCCAAGCAGACATTTGGGCGACGGGCGCACTTTCGGCATAATATTGACGTCGAAGTTGAAAACCAGAACGAGATCGCCCTCACGGAGGTAAGCCATGTCGAACGTCGTCGACTTTCCCGTCTTTGACGCGGACAACCACATGTACGAGACGACGGATGCCTTCACGAAGTTCCTGCCGAAGGAGTACGAAGGGCTCGTCAAGTACGTGCAGGTGAACGGTCGCACGAAGATCGCCCTGCGCAACGTCATCTCCGACTACATCCCGAACCCGACGTTCGAGGTGGTCGGACGGCCCGGCGCGCAGGAGGCATATTTCAAGGAGGGCAATCCTGAAGGCAAGTCCCGCCGCGAGATGATCGGCAAGGCGATCCGTGCGCCCGAGGCCTTCTTCTCCCCCGAACCGCGGCTCGAGCTGATGGACGAGCTCGGACTCGACCGTGCCCTCATGTGGCCGACGCTGGCCAGCCTGCTCGAAGAGCGCCTGGCCGACGACCCCAAGGCGACCCACGTCGTCGTGCACGCGCTGAACGAGTGGATGCACGAGCACTGGACCTTCAACTACGAGGGCCGCATCTTCCCGACCCCGGTCATCACGCTCCCGATCGTGAGCGAGGCGATCAAGGAGCTCGAGTGGGTGGTCGAGCGAGGGGCCAAGGTCATCCTTATCCGCCCGGCGCCGGTTCCGGGCTACCAAGGGAGGCGCTCGTTCGCCTTGCCCGAATTCGATCCCTTCTGGCAGCGCGTGGCCGAGTTCGACGTCACCGTCGGGATGCACGCCTCCGACGACGGGCTCACCCGCTACTACAACGACTGGAACGGCACTCATGGTGGCGAGCTCCTGCCCTTCGCCGGCGGCAAGTCGGCCTTCTCGGACATCGCGCACTCCCAGAGCCGGGGGATCTTCGACACTGTCGCCTCGCTCATCGGCCACGGCTTGCTGACGCGTTTCCCGACGCTGCGGGTCCTGCCCGTCGAGAACGGTTCCGCCTGGGTGCGCCCCATCGTCGAGGCCCTCACCAACTCCTACGAGCGTGAGCCCTCCATCTACGACGAGGACCCGCTCATGGTGCTCAAGCGCAACATCTGGGTCCACCCCTTCCACGAGGACGACCCCATCGGCCTGATCGACCTGATCGGCGCCGACCGGGTGGTGTTCGGTTCGGACTACCCGCACATCGAGGGGATGTCCGAGCCGCTCTCCTACGTCAAGGAACTCGACGGCCTGTCCCATGAGGACGTGGCCAAGGTGATGGGCGGCAACCTGGCCGAGGCCATGAGGTTGCCGTTCGCGGCCTGACGCCGGTGTGACCTTGTGGGCGGGCGAGTCGGCCCGCGGCGGTCATGCCCCCAACTTGGAGAAGTTCCAGCTCACGATTTTCTCCGGGCTGACGCGCAGCCACGCGTGTCGGCCGTCGTGGTGCATCCGCCCGCCCGCGTACTTTTCGGCGAAGAGCCGCTCGGGTGTCTCGAGCTCGGGCACCGGCGCGCCGGCCCTCGGGACCTCGCCCACCGTCTCGGCAACGCCGCGCAACTCCACGCCGCGCAGCTCCATGAAGTCTGTGCCGGCGTCGACGATCACACTCACCCTGTTGTCGCGTTGGAGGTCGGTCCAACGCTGGCTCGCCACGATGGAGGTCAGCCACAGCGCGCTGCCGTCCCAGGCGAACCACAACGGCGTCACGTGGGGGGACCCGTCCCCGCCGACGCTCGCCACCCGGCAGGTGCGTTCGGAGGACAAGAAGGCGTCGCGCTCCTCGGTGCTCATCGCCACCCGGCGTCCCCGGCGTTGCTCCGTCATTGCTCCACCGTTGCGAGCCGCTCAGTCGCCGAAGGTCCGGCTCGTGGCCACGACGCAGAGGCGGTTCTCGTTCCCGGCGTCGCGCACCTCGATGCGACCCAAGCCGTGGCGGACCTCCGCCTCGGCGACCGCCGGCCCGACCCGCACGGGTTGGAGGTAGCGCAGGTCCAACGAGGCCAAGGTGGTCCCCGGGGAGAGCGAGAGCGCAGCCTCCTCGCAGGCCAGCGCGATCAGTCCGCCGTTCAACGTGTTCGATGCGTTCAGCGACTCCTCGGAGTGTCCGAGCACCGCCACCCCCGGGGCGCGGACGGCGCAGCCCGCCCGCTCGGCGAAAGGGACCGTCAAGACGGCTTCGCGTGGAGCCGGAACGTCCCGGTCGACGCTCAGCGGAATGTCGAGGGTCAGGCGTTCGTCCGGTGCTGGCACGAAGGAGGCAGCGGCGAAGCCGATCGGATCGCCACTCTCGGTGGTGAAGTCGACACTGGCCACGAACACCGAGCGGCCGGCCTTGACGATCCGGCCCATCCCGTTGACCGTCCCCGTACCCGGCGGCGGGACGAAGAGGTGCACGTCGAGCTCGAGGGTGACCGGGACGCGGGGATGGATCCGGAAGGAGGCGAGGTGTCCAGCCACCACGTCGGCCCACGCCGCCAGGATGGAGAGGCGCAGATGCCCGGTGCCGGGCACGTGCATCTGGGGGACGACAACGGCCGAGCCCGCGAGAGTGTCGGCGTCGTCGTCGGCCCGCGTCACGACCCACCCGAGGTCGTTGAGGACATGGCGCCGGTACCTCGCGCCGCCCCCGTCTGTCGGCGTCGTCGTCATCGGTCCCTCCCGGCCCGGCTCTGCCGGGCCTCTTACATGCGGCCGAGCAGGAAGCCGGCCGCGGCCGCGGCCGGGGGGAAGGAGTCGGTGATCCCGGAGGCCACGTACCCGACGTCGCTGATCAGCGTCTGCCCGGAGATGGCGGCGGCGGCGTCGCTGCAGAGGAACACGAGCGGGTAGGCCTGCTCGAGGGGAGTCGAGGCCTCGATGCCCGCCTCCTCGCGGTAGTCGGCGCCGAAGCCCAGCCACATCTCTGCGTTGGCCTGGGCCAGCGGGGTGTCGGTCGGTCCCGGGCAGATGGCGTTGATGCGGATCCCCTGCTTGAGGAAGGGAAAGGCCTGGCGGGCCACGTAGCCGCAGACGGCCTGCTTGGAGTGGAAGTAGTCGGCCCATCCGTGCTCGATGGCCCAGGCCGACGCCGAGTCGAAGTCGGGAGTGTCCAGGTACTCCTTCACCTGCTCCCATCCTGCCTCCCAGCCGAGGCCGGCGGCCGAGGAGATGAAACCGATGGCCGAGCCGCGGGGGAGCATGTTCCCGGCCAGCATGCGATCGATCAGATGGCGGTGTCCGGCGAAGTTGATCTTCTCGATGTTGGGCGTCCCATCGGCGACGCCGGCGCATGCCATCAGCGCGTGCACCGGGCCGCCGCACTCGTCGACGGCCTTGTCGATGGAGTCCTTCTCGGCCAGGTTGACGTGGATCGTCTTGGCCCCCGGGAGCTTCACCTCCGCGTAGTCCATGACCACGACCTCGGCGCCGGCGTCCTGCGCCAGCTCTGCCGCTGCCGCGCCCATGCCGGTGGCGCCGCCGACCACCAGGACCCGCTTGCCCTCGTAGCGGAATGCATCGAACAGTGACATGTGTTCCCTCCTGATTGGATTGATCGCAAAAGGCCGGCGACGCTGCTGCTAGCCGACGACGGAGCGGACCTTGAGGTCGACGATGGTATCCCAGTCGATGCCGATCTCCTCGAGGATGGCATCCCCGTGCTCGTTGAATTCGGGTGAGCGGCGGACCGGCGCCGGCTCGCCACCGAACTGGATCGGTGCGGCCACGAGCTTGAAGGGCGCACCTCCCGCGGTCTCGCACTCCTGCATGTAGCCGTTGGCGGCGATCTGCGGGTCGACCGTGGCCGCCTCGAGCGTGTCCTGCACGACGCACCACTGCCCGGAGAAGTCGGCCAGCCGCTCCCGCCACTCGCTCAGTGTGTGCTCGGCGAACGCCTCTTCCATCAGGGCCTGCGCGTCACGGGTGTTCTCCATCAGCGCGTCGTGGTCGACGAAGCGGGGGTCGGTGCCGGCGTCGGGACGGCCGACCACCGTGCACAATTCGGCCCAGTACCTCGTGGCCTGGAGACAGCAGAAAGCGAGCTGGCGCTCGTCTTTGGTCGTGAAGTTGCGCACCAACGGGTTCAAACGAGGTGCGTTGGCGGGTGGTCCCTGCCACGGCTGGTTCAACAACAAGGACAGTGCGTAGGCCTGGCCCATGGCCCACATGCCCGAGCTGAGCAGTGACACGTCGACCGTGGTGGCCTCGCCCGTGCGCTCACGGTGGAACAGCGCGCCCATGATGCCGCCGGCAATAGTCATGGCGCCGATGGAGTCCCCGAAGCCCGGTCCGGGGGGTCCGGGCATGTAGTCCTCCATGTCGGCCGGCTTCACGCCCAGCGCGACCCCGGCCCGGTACCAAAAGGCGAGGGCGTCGTACGAGCCCTTGTCGGCGTCGGGGCCGCGCTCGCCCTGGCCCGTGCCGGCGACGTAGATGATGGAGGGGTTGTGCGCCCGGATGTCGTCCGGTTCGATCTTGAGCTTCTTGCGTACCCGCGGCAGCTTGTTCGTCAAGAAGACGTCGGCGGTCTCGGCCAGCTTGTAGAGGATCTCGACGCCCTCGGGGGTGCTGAGGTCCAGCGCCAAGCTGCGCTTGCCCCGGTTGGAGTGCTCCATGAGCGGATGGACGTCCCCCGTCATCGGCATGACGCCGGAGGCAGCGAGGCCGCGCATGGCGTCGCCCCGCTCAATCGGCTCGATCTTGATGATCTCGGCCCCCCAGTCGGCCAACAACGCCGTGGCCGCCGGGACGAACGTCTGCTCTGCCACCTCGAGGACGCGCACGCCCTTCATCACTGCGGTCGCGCTCAACGCGTCCCTCCCTCTGTCCGCCGTCCGCCCCGCGGGGTCACCGCCTTGGCCTTCGCTGGACCCAAATCTGATATTGACGTCGACATTAGCCGGGGCGTTCCGCACCCCGCCCGGGCGCCACCTGCACCACGACCTTGCCGATCGCCTTGCCCTCGGCCACATAGCGCAGGGCCTCGCCCGCCTCGGCCAGCTCGAAGGTCGCCCCGATGAGCGGGGCGGCGCGCCCCGAGACCAGGAGGTCGAGGAGCTCGCGGTCGTTGCGGGCCAGGTCGTCGGGCCGGTGCTTGGCGAACTCGCCGAACTGGAAGCCCAGGATCTGGCAGCCCTTGAGCAACACCAAATTAAGCGGTATCCGCGGGATGGCCCCGGCGGCGTAGCCCACGGTGACGAAGCGCCCTCCGAAGTGCAGCGCCCGCAGCGCCGGCTCGGCCAGGTCGCCGCCCACGGGGTCGACCACGACGTCGGCCCCGCCCGGCAATTCGTCGCGCAGGGCCTGGCGCAGGTCGCCGGTGGTGTGATCGATCAAACGTGTCGCACCGAGCGCCCGGGCTGCTTCGAGCTTCTCTCGCGTCGAGGCCACGGCGGTGACACTCGCACCCAGCAGCACGCCCAGCTGCACGGCTGCCGAGCCGACGCCGCCGCCGGCACCGAGGACCACGAGCTCCTCACCCGGCTGGAGCGCCGCCACCGAGCGCAGCACGTGATAGGCGGTGCGGTAGGCCACGCCGAACGCGGCCGCGGTGCGGTCGTCCACGCCGACGGGGATGCGCATGAGCACGCTGGGCGCCACCACGATCTCCTCGGCGAAGGCGCCCACGATGGTCGACCCGAACACGCGGTCACCGAGTTCGAGTCCGTCGGCGCCCTCGCCGAGCTCCATCACCGTGCCGGCGTACTCGCTGCCCAGAATGAACGGCGTCGGCACCGAGACCTGGTAGGTGTTGGCCACGACGAGGACGTCGGGGAAATTCACGGCACCGATGTTGATCCGCACGCGGACCTGGCCCGGACCGAGTGGTGGCGAGGGCACCTCGGCCAGCTCGATCACCTCGGGCCCGCCGTAGGTGCGGCAGAGCGCGGCGAGCACCTCAGCTCGTGCGCGAGGCCGGCACGTCGTAGTCCGTGCTCTCAGCCAGATCTGCCGCTGCTTGCATCAGCTCGAGCACGATCGGCCCGAAGGCCAGCAGCTTCTCGTCGTTGCCGGCACGCTGGTAGCCCTGCTCGAGCACGACGGCGAGCTTCCACTTGGCCAGCACGTTGTAGTACTCGATGTCGTCGACCTGGCGTCCCGAGGTGGACGAGTAGTGCGCCAGCATTTCGCCGCGCGAGGGCATCCCGTTCATGTCGACGTAGCCGCCTGCCCTGTCCTCGTCGGCCGAGGTGTCCTCGGGCCAGGAGTTCATCACCCAGCCCAGGTCGAGCTTGGGGTCGCCGACAGTCCCCATCTCCCAGTCGACGATGGCGGCCAACTGTGCCGGCGCGCCGTGCTCGAACATGACGTTGGCGAACTGGTAATCGCCGTGCATCAGCCCCGGGATGTAGTCGATGGGGCCGTGCGCCCGCAGCCACGCGGCCGCCTCGTCGAAGCCGGGAAGCTCACGTCCTTTGATGCGCTCCAAGAAGGCGGTCCAGCGGTCGACCTGGCGCTCGTGAAAACCGTCGGGCCGCCCGAGGTCCTGCAGGCCCTTGGCGCGCCAGTCGACGTTGCCCAACAGCGCGATGCCCTCGACCAGCTGGAAGGCGAGGCCGCGCCGCTCCTCGAGATCGGTGTCGAAGGGTGCCGGCCACTGGCGGCGGGTGGACATGGGCGACCAGCCGTCCACGAACCCCATGAGGTAGAAGGTGCGGCCGAGCACGGCCTGGTCGGTGCAGACCGCGACGGCCTCGGTGTGGGGGACGTTGGTGCCCGTGAGCCCATCGATGATCCGCCACTCGCGGAGGATCCCCTCGTCGCGCGACGCCGGCGCGCTGGGCGGTGGGATCCGCATGGCGCAGTGCAGGTCGCCGCGCCGCAGCTCGTAGATCTCGTTCTGGCTGCCGCCCGAGATGTAACCGTGCTCGAGCGGCGCCCCGACGCCCAGGCCCTGACTGTCGAGCCAGGCCGTCAGCGTGTCGACGTCAGCGATCGTCGGCGTACCCGCCGTCTCTTCGGTGGTGCTCACAGGTTTCCGACCTCCAGGTCCATGTACTGCGCAAACTTCGCCTGCGCCGCCTCCTGGCGCTTGGGGAGCCACTGGGTCGGCCAGATGTCGTCGCTCGCCTTGTAGTCGCGCAGCACCTGGCGGGCCACGGTGACCTTGTGAACTTCGGTCGGCCCGTCGGCCAACCCCATGACGCCCGCGGCGTGGACCATGCCGAAGAACGGCATTTCGTTGGTGGTGCCCAGCGCACCATGTATCTGCATCGCGCGCCAGGCGATGTCGTGCAGCACGGTGGGCATGACGACCTTGGCCGTCGCGATGTCCTTGCGGACCCGCTTGTAGTCGTTGTACTTGTCGATTTCCCAGGCCGTATAGAGGACGAAGAGGCGGAACTGCACCAGCTGCGCGTAGGAATCGGCGATATAGCCCTGCACGAACTGCTTGTCGGCCAGCAGGCTGCCTTGAGTCTCACGGCTGAGAGCGCGCTCGCACATCATGTCGATCGCCTTCTGGGCCATGCCGATGGTGCGCATGGCGTGGTGGATGCGACCGCCGCCCAGTCGCGTCTGTGCGATCACGAACGCCTGTCCGTCGCCGCCGAGCAGCGACTCTTCGGGGACGCGCACGTCCTCGTAGTGGATGAGGGCGTGGGAGCCCTCGTTGACCCGCTCGCCGTAGAGGCCGACGTTGCGCACGATGTTCACTCCAGGCGTGTCCGTGGGCACCAAGAACATCGACATCCCCTTGTAGGGGCTGATGTCGGGGTTCGTCACCGCCATGACGATGAGGAACGATGCGGTCTTCGCGTTCGACGAGAAGTACTTCCACCCGTTGATCACCCACTCGTCCCCGTCCTTCACGGCCCGGGTCGTGAAGAGCGTCGGGTCCGCGCCGGCGTGGGGCTCGGTCATGGAGTAGCTCGAGAAGCATTCGCCGGTGAGCAGCGGTTGGAGGTAGCGCTCCTTCTGCTCGGGCGTGCCGTAGTGGGCGATGATCTCGGCGTTGCCGGTGTCGGGTGCCTGGCAGCCGAAGACGATGGGCGCCCATGACGACCGGCCCAGGATCTCGTTGAGCAGCGCCAGCTTCAGCTGGCCGTAGCCCTGCCCTCCGAGCTCGGGACCCAGGTGCGTCGCCCAGAGGTCGTGGCGTCGCACCTCTTCTTTCAGCGGGTCGATGGCCTCACGCCGCTTGCCCTCCAGGGGGACGAACTGGAGGTGGGGGAATGCGAGGTCGAGCGGCTCGACCTCCTCCCGCACGAACTCGTCCACCCAGTCGAGCTTCTTCTGGTATTCGGGATCGGTCTCGAAGTCCCACGCCATGGCGCACCCTCCCTCGGTCGAAACCCAGAATATGATTCTGGCTATCGAGAACGCAATACTTGCATCCGAGGTGACGCCGCCGACCGGCGTGGCCGATCGCATCGTGCGCCGCACCCTGGCCAAGCGTGAGGGTGAGTACGCCAACGAGGTGCGGCGCCTGCTCGATGCCGCGCTCGAGGTCATGCAACGGTGCGGCACGACCTCCCGCCCTCGGGTCGCCGACATCGTCGCCCAAGCGGGTCTGTCCAACGACGCGTTCTACCGCCACTTCAAGTCCAAGGATGCCCTGGTGACGGCCCTCCTCGAAGACGGGGGCGAACGCCTGCGCAGCTACCTCGAGCATCAGCTGGCCAAGGAGACGACCCCAGAGGGCCAGGTGCGCCGGTGGGTCGAGGGCGTGCTGTCGCAGGCCGTCGGCGACGTCGCGGCGACAACGCTCGCAGTCATGTGGAACGGGGGCAGCGCCGGCGCGGGCCTGGCGGCGGGACGACACTTCGCCAGCGCCCCGGTGGCCACGCTGCTGCACGAGCCCTTCGCCGCGATGGGCAGCGCGGCTCCAGAGCTCGATGCCATGCTCGCGGCCCATGCGACGTTCGGCCTCTTGTCGGACCTCTTGTGGGAGGGAGCCGAGCCGGCCGCCGCCGAGGTCGACCGCGTCACGGCCTTCTGCCTGAGTGCCGTCGCGCGCTGAGTACGCCGGCGCTCAGCGCCCTGGCGCGTCCTTCCAGAACTGCTCGGGGACCCAGCTCGGAGCCCGCTTCTCCATGAAGGCAAGCATGCCCTCGCGCGGCTCGGGCGACTCGGCCAGAGCCCAGAACATCGTCTGGTAGTCGACCAGCCCGTACCGCTCGTTCAGCATGCGCTTGGTCTGCGTGCGCGCCATGGGCGGCGTCTGCAGGATCTCGCCTACCGCCTCGAGCGCTGCGGCGCGCAGCTGCTCGTGCGGCACCAGACGCGAGACGACACCGAGGCGCTGCGCCTCGGCGGCATCGAAGCGACGCCCCGTGAGAAGCAGGTCGCGGGCGACGGCCATGCCGACGTGGGCGGGGAGGACCGCGGCGTACGTCGCGTCGGGGATGCCGCGCAACAGCTCGGGCACCCGAAAGGTGGCCCGGTCGCTGGCGACGGCGATGTCGGAGAGCATGGCGATGAGCAGGCCGCCGGCCTGGCAGATGCCGTTGACGGCGGCCACGACCGGTGCCCGGCTGTCGCGGATGGTCAGGAAGGGCAAGATGTCGGGCCCGATGTCCGGCGTCGGTTCGTCTCCGGGCTCACGTCGGCCGCCGAGATCGCCGCCGGGCGCGAACACGTCGCCCGTCCCGGTGATGATGAGCGCAGCCAAGTCGGGATCCTGATTGACAAGGTGGACCGCCCGCTTGATCCCGAAGTACATGGCCGGCGTCAGCGCGTTGCGGGCCTCGGGCCGGTCGATGGTGCACCAGCCGACGGCACCCTCGCGCTCGAAGCGCAGCCCGGCTGCACCGAGATCGTCTGCCACGCGTTCCCTCCTTGCTCGCTTCGCCCGGACACTACTGTGCTGCGTCGGTGAGCTCGCACGGGATGGATGGGGTGGCGACATGACGGTGGGCATTGCGACGGGCGCGGCGCGGGGGATGGGTGCGTCGTGTGCCGCCCGGATGGCCGACATGGTCGACCTGCTGTTGGTCGCCGACCGCGACGAAGCCGGTGTGACCGTGACGGCCGAGAAGCTGTCCGCCGGCGGGAGCCGGGCGCGCGTTGAGCCCGTCGTTCTCGACGTCACGGACCGGGAGGGCATCGCTGCGTTGTGTGACCGGGCCGCTGAACTGGGCCCACTGCGCGCAGTGGCGCATGCAGCCGGCCTCTCGCCCACCATGGCCGGATGGCGCGACGTCTTGACCGTCGACCTCGTCGGCACCGCGTACCTGGTCGACGCCTGCCGTGCGCTCGCCACTGAGGGCACAGCCATCGTGTGCTTCGCGTCGATGGCCGCGTCGCTGGCCATGTCCGACGCCGACTTGCCCGCCGATGCAGTGCTCGACGACCCACTGCACGGAGACTTCCTCGAGCGCATCCGGGAGGCGGTCGGCCCCGAGGTCGAGGACCCCGGCATGGCCTACACCTGGGCCAAGCGCGGCGTGCACCGCCTGGTGCGGCGCGAGGCCGTCCCCTTCGGACGCCTGGGCGCGCGCATCTGCTCGGTCACCCCGGGTGTGATCGACACGCCCATGGGCCGTCAGGAGGCTGACGCCCACGACGTCATGGCGATGCTGGTCCAGGCCTCGGCGCTCGCCCGCGAGGGGCGGCCCGAGGAGGTGGCGGCCGCGGTCGCCTTCTTGCTCTCCGGCGAGGCCAGCTACGTGACGGGGACCGATCTCATCGTCGACGGCGGGACCGTGGCCGCCATCCGTGGCGGGGGAGTGTCGCTCACATGAGCGGCCCGACTGCACATGGCTCGGATCCTTCGGTGTCGGATCCTTCGGTGTCGGATCCTCCGGTGGTGGATGTGCGCAAGCTCTTGGATCCTGAGCTCAGCCCGGTCCTCGACGCGTTCGACCTCCCGGCCTTCGACGCTGAGACCATTGCGACCGTTCGCTCGTCGGAGTTCCCGGCTCCTCAGCTCTCGGACGCGGTGGTCCGCACCGAGCACGAGGTGCCCTCGCTCGTGGCGGGCGACCCGCCGGTTCCCGTGCGGGTCCACCGGCCCGTCGGCACGACGGGGCGCCTGCCGGCCATCGTCACCATCCACGGGGGCGGCTACGTCATCGGCGGCTACGACATGGACGACGCGCTGCTCGACCGGTGGTGTCCTGCGCTCGGGGTGGTCGGCGTGTCGGTCGAGTACCGCCTGGCGCCCGAGACGCCCTACCCAGGTCCGCTCGAGGACTGCTACTCGGCGCTGCACTGGGCCCACGCGCACGCGGGCGAACTCGGGATCGACCCGGCCTGCATCGGGACCTACGGCATCAGCGCAGGCGGTGGGCTGGCGGCCGCGCTCGGCCTGCTGGCGCGCGACCGCGGGGAGGTGCCGCTGGCCTTCCAGTTGTTCGACTGCCCGATGCTCGACGACCGCCAGACGACGCCGTCCATCCATGCCGCCGGGCTCTACGTCTGGAGCGCTGCGTCGAACGACTTCGGCTGGCGTTCGTATCTCGGCGCGCGCTTCGGGTCAGACGACATTCCGGCTTACGCAGCCGCCACCCGGGCGACCGACCTGAGCGGCCTGCCCCCGACCTGTGTCGTCGTCGGATCGATCGACGGGTTCCGCGACGAAGACGTCGAGTTCGCCCAGCGGCTGAACCGGGCCGGGGTTCCCTGCGAGCTCCACGTCATTGCCGGTCTGCCCCACGCGTACCTGCTCGCGCCGGCGGCAGTCGCCGTGCAGCTGGCCGAACACTGCAAAGAGGACTGGCTGGCGCGCCAGCTTTGCCGGCACGGCGCACTGAGCAGCCGGCGCACTGAGCAGCCGGCGCACTGAGCAGCCGGCGCACTGAGCAACCGGCGCGCTGAGCAACCGGCGCTCAAAGCTTCCCGGCGCCTCCCGAGCGGGCGCGGATCATGGCGTCCTGGACGAAGGACCCGACCAGTCGCCCCTCGAGGTCGAAGATGTCGCCGCGCCCGAAGCTGCGGCCGTGCCCGGTGTAGGAGGCCCACATCTGGATCAGGTGCCACTCGGCGGCGCGGCACGGCTCGTGGTAGGTGATCGTGTGCGTCAGCACTCCGGTCGAGAGGGTGACGTGCGCCTGCGACTGGCCGACGCCGGCGTGCGGGCGCATGGCGGTGCCGATGAGGAAGGTCTCGGTCGAGAAGGCGAGGAGAGCCTGGTCGACGGCGGGGTCGTCAGGGGCGCCGACGAAGCGAGCCCAGACGTCGAGCTCAGGCGGGCCGACCAGGTCGGGGTTGCCGATGTCAACGGCGCCGACGGTCCCGGACTCCCAGGCGCCGTTCACGCGTAGGTCGTCGGCGACGTCGTCGGGGTGCGAGGAAACGCGCGGCGAGTCGGCGTGGCGGATCACGTCGGGCTCCTCCGCGCTCAAGAGCGCGAGCGCACGGGTGATGATCTGGTCGTCCTGGCTGATCGTGACCGTGCTGCTGGCCAGCGATCGACCGCTGTGCATGCGCTCGACGGTGATGTCGAGCGGTGCGTCGGCCTTGGCGGGCCGGGCGAAGACGGCGTGCAGCGTCTTGACCGCCTTGCCGTCCTGACCCGCCAGCGCGCCCATGACGGACTGGGCCAGCAGCTGCCCACCCCACACCATGCCGTAGTCACTCGGCACGCTCGTCGCCCGGTAACGGTCTTCGGCGACCGGCTCGAGCGTCAGCGCCTCGACGAACGCGTCCATGGTGAACATCGGGGTCTCCTTGTCTCGGGTTCGCTCCACTTGTCCGGCGTCGTTGGGCTCTGCGAGGCGTGAGCCCTCGGGCCGGCCGGCGGCGCCCAACAATGCCCCATGCCGGCGGACCGGTCCCGGCCTCCTCATCCCGGTCGGGGCGGGAAGACGAGGCCGACATCTCGGGGACGGCGCATGATAACGCCATTTTTGACGACGACGTCAAAGTCAGATACCCTCCGAAACAGCGGCTCGCCAGGCACGACAGTTGCCGTCCTGGCCGCGCCCAGCGCGCCGTGCCCTCGTGGGGGGTCGAGCTGAACGAGGAGAGGAAGAGGAACGTGGCCGAGGCAGTGAAGGTCAACCCCGAGCAACGGATGCTCATCGACGGGAAGCTGGTCGAGGCCGATTCCGGCAAGACCTTCGAGAACGTCAACCCGGCCACCGAAGAGGTCATCGGCGTGGTGACCGACGCGTCGACGGCCGAGATGCACCGCGCGATCGATGCGGCACGGCGGGCCTTCGACGAGACCGACTGGTCGACCAACCACGCCTTCCGCAAGCAGTGCCTCGAGCAGCTGCACGAGGCGCTCCAGGCCGAGCACGAGGAGCTGCGCGAGCAGCTCATCCTCGAGGTCGGCTGCCCGCGCATGACGACGCAGGGCCCGCAGCTCGACGCGCCGATCTCCGAGGCGTTCGCCTGGCCGGCCAAGGAGATCGACGAGTTCGAGTGGGAGACGGTGCTGCCCGACGCCACCAACATCCAGGGCTCGGTCGACTCGCGCCGGATCTGGCGCGAGCCCGTCGGCGTGGTGGGGGCCATCGTCCCGTGGAACTTCCCCTTCGAGGTGACCTCGCACAAGCTGGGGCAGTCGCTCGCGACCGGCAACACCGTCGTGCTCAAGCCGGCGCCGGACACGCCGTGGAACGCCACGCTGCTCGGCCGCATCGTGGCGGAGAAGACCGACATCCCCGCCGGTGTCCTCAACATCGTGACGTCCTCGGACCACCTGATGGGCGAGGAGCTCACGCTCTCGCCCAAGGTCGACATGATCTCGTTCACGGGCTCGACCGCGGTCGGGCAGCGCATCATGGAGAAGGGCGCCGCCACCATGAAGCGCGTCTTCCTCGAGCTCGGCGGCAAGTCGGCCACGATCGTGCTCGACGACGCCGACCTCAGCATCGCCACCCTCATGGGCATGGGCGCCTGCTTCCACGCCGGGCAAGGCTGCGCCATTCAGACGCGCATGCTGTTGCCACGGTCCCGCTACGACGAGGGCGTCGAGCTGCTGAAGGGCCTCTTCGCCGCCGTGCCCTACGGCGACCCACAGCGGCCCGACGTCATGATGGGCCCGCTCGTCTCGGCCAAGCAGCGCGCACGCGTCCTCGACTACATCGAGAAGGGCAAGGTCGAGGGCGCCACGCTGGCCGTCGGCGGTGGTCGGCCCTCGGGCGACGAGTTCGCCAAGGGCTGGTGGGTGGAGCCGACGCTGTTCACCGACGTCGACAACGCGATGACGATTGCACAAGAGGAGATCTTCGGGCCCGTGCTCGTCGTCATCGGTTACGAGGACGAGGACGACGCCGTGCGCATCGCCAACGACTCCAAGTACGGGCTCCAAGGGGGCGTCTTCTCGGCGACGCTGGAGCGCTCGCTGTCGGTGGCGCGGCGCATCCGCACCGGCGGCCTGAGCATCAACGGCGGCGCACCGTACGGGCCCGACCTCCCCTTCGGCGGCTTCAAGCACAGCGGCATCGGACGCCAGAACGGCGTGGCCGGCTTCGAGCAGTACCTCGAGACCAAGTCGCTGGCGTGGCCGGCGGCCTAGAGCGGGACAGCGAGGGGAGCTCGACGTGACCGTGACCAGCGAGCCCGAGGTCTACTACGACCCCTACGACTTCGAGATCGACGCGGACCCCTACCCGGTGTGGAAGCGCCTGCGCGACGAGGCGCCGCTGTATTGGAACGAGAAGTACGAGTTCTTCGCGCTGAGCCGCTGGGACGACGTCGATGCGGCGATGCTCGACTGGAAGACGTACATCTCGGGGCGCGGCTCGGTCCTCGAGATCATCAAGGCCGGCGTCGAGATCCCACCCGGGTCGATCCTCTTCGAGGACCCACCCACCCACGACCTCCACCGCGGCCTGCTCTCCCGGGTCTTCACCCCGAAGAAGATGCAGGCGCTCGAGCCCCAGGTGCGCGCGTACTGCGCGCAGGTGCTCGACCCGCTCGTCGGGTCGGGCCACTTCAACTTCGTCGAGGACCTGGGCCGGTTCATGCCGATGCGGGTCATCGGGATGCTGCTCGGCATCCCCGAGCAGGACCAGGCCGCGATCCGCGACCGCCTCGACGAGGGACTGCGCCTCGAGGAGGGTGTCCCGTCCGAGACCCAGTACGACGCCAATGCACAATTCGAGGTGTTCTCCGACTACGTCACGTGGCGCGCCGAGCACCCCTCCGACGACCTCATGACCGAGCTGCTCAACGCCGAATTCGAGGACACCACGGGCACCACGCGCACGCTCACCCACGAAGAGGTCGTCGGCTACGTCGGTCTGCTGGCGGGGGCCGGCAACGAGACCACGACCCGCCTGATCGGCTTCAGCGGCGAGGTGCTCGGCCGCCATCCGGACCAGCGCGCCGAGCTGGTGGCGGACCGCTCGCTCATCCCGAACGCCATCGAGGAGCTGTTGCGCTACGAGTCCCCGTCGCCGGTGCAGTCCCGCTACGTGACGAGAGACGTCGAGGTCTGTGACCAGACGGTGCCCAAGGGCAGCATCATGGTGTTGCTGAACGGGTCGGCCAACCGCGACCAGCGGCACTTCGCGGACGGCGACAGCTTCGACATCCATCGCGACATCGGCCGCCACCAGGCCTTCGGGTACGGCATCCACCTCTGCCTCGGTGCGGCGCTGGCCCGCCTCGAGGGCCGGGTGGCCCTCGACGAGGTGTTGGCGCGCTTCCCCGAGTGGGAAGTCGACTACGACCAGGCGCAGCGCGCCCGCACGTCGACCGTACGCGGCTGGGAGACGCTGCCGGTGCGCACGTCGTGAGAGCCTGGGCGCAGCGTTGAGACGCGAGAGGAGCACGACATGAACATGGACGACATGATCCTCGTCAGCATCGACGACCACATGATCGAGCCCCCGCACATGTACGAGAACCACGTGCCCGCGAAGTGGCGCGACGAGGCGCCCAAGGTGGTGCACGAGGACGGCATCGACCAGTGGGTGTTCCAAGGAGAGAAGACCAGCACGTCCTTCGGCATGTCCGCGACCGTGGGCTGGCCGAGCGAGGAGTGGGGCTTCAACCCCGGGACCTACTCCGAACTGCGCCCCGGATGCTTCGACGTGCACGAGCGGGTGCGCGACATGGACGCCAACGGCGTCCTGGGCTCCATGTGCTTCCCCACCATGGCGGGCTGGAACGCGCGCACCTTTGCCGAGGCGCGCGACAAGGAGATCGCCCTCGTGATGCTCCAGGCCTACAACGACTGGGCCATCGACGAGTGGTGCGGGACCTACCCGGGCCGCTTCATCCCGCTCGGGATCGTCCCCATGTGGGACGTCGAGGCCGCCGTGGCCGAGGTCCGGCGCCTGGCCAAGAAGGGTTGCCGCTCCATCAGCTTCCTCGAGACCCCTCACGTGCAGGGCTTCCCCAGCTTCTTGTCGGGCTACTGGGACCCCATGATGGGCGCCCTCTGCGACGAGGGGATGGTGCTCAGCCTCCACATCGGCGCCGGGTTCCAGATCATCAGGCGTCCCGAGGAGGCTCCGGTCGACCACCTCATGGTGCTGGCCTGCCAGATCAGCGCCATCACCGCGCAAGACCTCTTGTTCGGGCCGACGCTGCGGCGCTTCCCCGACCTGAAGGTGGCGCTCTCGGAGGGCGGGATCGGCTGGATCCCCTTCTACTTCGACCGGATCGACCGGCACTTCAACAACCAGGAGTGGCTGCACAGCGACTTCGGCGGGAAGCTGCCCTCCGAGGTGTTCCGCGACCACATCCTGGCGTGCTACATCACCGACCCGTCGGGCCTGTTGCTGCGCGACCGCATCGGCATCGATCTCATCGCCTGGGAGTGCGACTACCCCCACACCGACACGACGTGGCCCCGGTCGCCCGAGTTCGCCTGGCGCGAGTTCCAGGACGCCGGCGTCACCGACGAGACCGAGATCAACAAGATCACCTGGGCGAACGCGTGCCGCTTCTACAACTGGGACCCCTTCGCGCACACGCCGAAGGAGCAGGCGACGGTGGCCGCACTGCGGGCCCGGGCGCGCGACGTCGACGTCACCCGCATGTCGCGCCACGAGTGGCGCGCGCGCAACGAGGCCGCGGGGGTTGGTGCTCTCTGACTTGCGGTGACGTCAGGCTCCCGCACTAGACCATGCCCATGACCCACACCACGAACCGACACAGGGGAGGACGATGTTCGTCGCGTTGAGCGAGGATCAGGAGTTCTTCCGGGGGACGACGGCGCGCTTCTTGAGGGAGCACGCGCCGCCTGACGCGGTGCGCGCGTTGCGCGACGACCCCGCAGGCTTCGACGCCGGCTACTGGCGTCGGGGCGCGGAGCTCGGGTGGACCTCGTTGCTGGTGGCCGAGGAGCACGGGGGCGGGACGATCAGCGGGCCGGGCCTGATCGACCTCAGCCTCGTCGCCTACGAGTTCGGCCAGCACGCCGCGCCCGGGCCGCTGGTGGTGACCAACTGTGTCGCCTCGGCGCTGAGCGCACACGGATCGCATGCCGAGGTGCTGGCGGGCCTGTTGGCCGGGACCGAGATCGCCACGTGGTACATCCCCGAGCTCGCTCCGGGGCGGAGCGCCTGGCGCACCGGCGTCGAGCTCCGACGCGACGGGGAGGGCTTCGTGCTGCGCGGCACGGTGCGTCCGGTCGAGTCCGCCGGGCAGGCGGCACACTTTCTCGTGAGCGCGTACGACGGCGACGGGAGCGGCGTCGGCGGCGGTGCGAGCGCCATGACGCAGGTCCTCGTCCCGGCCTCGGCGAGCGGAGTCTCGGTCACGCCGATGCAGACGGTGGACCTCACGCGGCGCTTCGGGGAAGTGGCCTTCGAGGATGTGCGGCTCGGTCCCGAGGCCGTGGTCGGGACGGTGGGCGAGGCCGCCGCCGACGTGGAGCGCCAGTTCCAGGCGGCCCTCGTCATGCTCGACGCCGAGGCGGTCGGTGCCATGCAGGCAGGCTTCGACATGACCGTCGAGTGGTCCTTCGACCGCTACACCTTCGGCCGTCCGCTGGCCTCGTACCAGGCGCTCAAGCACCGCTTCGCCGACATGATGGCGTGGCTCGAGGCCAGCCATGCCATCAGTGACTCCTCCTGCGTCGCCGCAGCGTCGGGCGACGAGGAGGCGGCCGAGCTGCTGAGCGCAGCCAAGGCCTTCATCGGCCAGTACGGCGCCGACCTCTTGCAGGACTGCGTGCAGATCCACGGCGGGATCGGCGTGACGTTCGAGCACGATCTCCACCTCTTCCTCCGCCGCTTCACCGTCAACCGCTCGCTGGCGGGTACGCCGGCCACACATCGCCAGCACATCGCCTCCCTCGTCGAGGCACGAGAGGAGACGGCAGCGTGAGCGCGGTACGGGCCGAGCAGGTGCAGGAGACGGGCGAGCCGGAGGACCTCGAGAGCTTCCGCCGACGCGTGCAGGGGTTCCTGCGGGCGAACTTCCGCCAGGTCACGATGGAGGAGATGCGCTGGGACTTCCACGCCGACGAGGAAGAGGAGCTCGCCGAGATCGCCCACGAGCGCGAGCTGCAGCGTGCGCTCTACGACGCCGGGCTGGCGGGGCTCTGCTTCCCCCGCGAGTACGGCGGCCAGGGACTGGTGCCCGCATATCAGCAGGTGCTGAACGAGGAGCTGTCCGGCTACGAGTACCCGCGCCGGGTCCAGATCCCGACCTTCTCGCCGTGTGCCACCGTGCTCCTCGAGTTCGGCACCGAGGAGCAGAAGCAGCAACACATTCCTGCCATCCTGCGCGGCGAGGAGCTGTGGATGCAGTTCCTCTCCGAGCCGAGCGGAGGCTCCGACGTCGCCGGCGCCCTCACGACGGCCGTCCGCGACGGGGACCAGTGGGTACTGAACGGGTCCAAGATATGGACGACCGGTGCGTGGTGGTCCGACTGGGGCCTGTGCCTGGCCCGCACCAACTGGGACGTGCCCAAGCACCGCGGGCTCAGCGTCTTCATCTTCCCGATCCACCAGCCCTCCATCGAGGTCCACCGCATTGAGATGCTGAACGGCTCGCGTGAGTTCTGCCAGGAGTTCCTCACCGACGTGATCGTGCCCGACACCGACCGGGTGGGCGACGTCGACGACGGCTGGACCGTCGGCATCCGGTGGATGTTCCACGAGCGCATGCTCTACACGTCGCCGTATGTGACCCACCCGGTGGGGTCGACGCCCAGCCGCATGTATTCGGGCACCGTGCACGCCATCGCCCAGGAGGCTGGGCGCATGGACGACCCGTCCGTGCGCGACCTGGTGGGCGAGGCGCGCATGCTCGAGCTGGTGAGCGAGGAGATGTCCGCCCGCGTGGCCGAGCGCATGACCCGGGGGCAACTTTCCGACCAGGCCGCCGCACTGGTGCGTCTCGGCAAGGCGCTGGCGCAAACGAGGATCAGCACGCTGGCCCTCGAGGTGGCCGAGTCGGCCGGGGCGGCCTGGACCGAGGACAGTGCCGCGGCGCACAGCGCCGTCAACTTCTTGATGCGCCAGGGCGGCAGCATCGGTGGGGGCACGGTGGAGATGGCGCGCAATGTGGTCAGCGAGCGGGTGTTGTCCATGCCGCGCGAGCGCACCCTGGACAAGGACCGCCCGTTCCGAGAAGTGCCGCGGGGCCGGTCGTCGCAGTCGTAGACGGCACGCCGGGCAGCGAAGGGAGCAGCGCATGGCAGTGGCGAAGGTGAACGGGCTCTCGCTCGCCTACGAGATCATCGGAGACGAGGGGGCTCGCCCCTGGGTCATCACCCCGGGCGGGCGCTTCACCAAGGAGTCACCGGGCGTGCGAGAGCTCGCCCTGGCGCTGGCCGAGAAGGGCAACCGGGTCCTCATCTGGGACCGCCCCAACTGCGGCGAGTCGTACGTCTGCTTCGAGGGCTCGTCGGAGTCGGCGATGCAGGCCGACGCGCTGGCCGGCCTGCTCGGGCACCTCGACATGACGCCCGCTGTCATCACCGGCGGCTCGGGTGGCGCGCGGGTGTCGCTGTTGACTGCGTCGCGCCATCGCGACGTGGCGGCCGGGTTGGCCGTCTGGTGGATCAGCGGTGGTGTCTACGGGCTGCTCACCCTGGCCACGCACTACTGCGGCGGATCGCTCGCGGCGGCCTGGACCGGCGGCATGGAGGCGGTGGTCGCACTGCCCGAGTGGTCCGAAGTCCTCGAGCGCAACCCCGAGAACAAGCAACGCTTCCTCGAACAGGAGCCGTCGACGTTCGTCGCCGCCATGGAGCGCTGGATGCTGGCGTATTGCCCGCGCGACGAGGCGCTCGTACCCGGGCTCCCCGACGCTGACGCCCGCGCGCTGGACATCCCCGCACTGGTCTTCCGGAGCGGCGCCAGCGACCCCCACCACACCCGGGCCACGTCCGAGGCCCTCGCCGAGCTTCTCCCCCGAGCGAGGCTGGAGGAGCCACCGTGGGAGGACCGCGAGTGGCTCGAGCGCCAGGATGCTCACGACGAAGGCCTCTTTGCCCGCTGGCCGCGGTTGGCGCCGCAGCTGTTGGCCTGGCACGCCGAGGCGGTGCTGGGTTAGGTGGCTGTGCGCCCCTCCAGTCCGAGAGCACGGAGGAACAGGAGGGTGAGCTGCTCGACCCCCTCGTCGAATTCACAGTCGAGGAGCCCCTGCACGAACCACATCTCGGGGAAGCGGTACGTCATGGAGCCGAGAGCGGCGGCGGCGATCCTCGGATTGATGCGGTGGTCAACGAGGCCGTGGCGCTGGAGGTCCCCGATGGAATCCGCGATGGCGGAGAGGTTCCTGTTCTGCCACTCGCCGCGCAGCGCGCTGAGCTCCTGGTCGAAGCGCGACACCTGCTCGATGACCCCCATGATGCGGGCCTCGTCACGGTAGGACTCCATGTTCAGCCGGATTGCCTGTGCGATGCGCTCCGAGGGGCTCGCGTGCGACGACGAGTCGAAGATGACCGAGTCGAGCGGCGCGCTCAGCCGGCCGTCGACTTCGGCGGCAACCTCGCGGAACACCTCCTCCTTCGATTCGAAGTAGTGGTAGAAGGACCCGTGCGAGAGGCCGGCGCGCTCGGCGATGTCCGAGATCCTCGCGTCGAGGAACCCGCTCTCCTCGAAGACCTCCTTGGCCGCACTCACCAGCCGCGCCCGCGTCTCGATCCCCTTGCGCGAACGCGGCCCACTCGGCTTCTCGGTGGTGAGTGGCGCCTGCGACACGTCTCTCTCCTTCTGCGCAGATCCCCGGGCGGGCGGCCCCATCAACCTACCGTCGCCTTCACACTTCGTTGGGGGACGCCGGGCGCCACGTCCGGGGGCTTCACGCGTCCGCCCGCTGGAGCAGCAACACGCCTGAAGGCGTGCCCCCGCCCGAGGTCACGACCGCAGTCCGCGCGCCGCGGACCTGGCGGTCGGCCGCCTCGTGGCGCAGCTGCGCCACCGATTCGTAGATGAACCCGAAGCCGTGCGTCCTGCCCTCGGACAGCTGGCCCCCGTGCGGGTTGACCGGGAGGTCGCCGTCGAGCGCGATCCGCCGGCCACCGTCGAGCCAGTCGTAGGCCTCGCCGAAGCCACAGAAGCCGAGGCCCTCGATCCACGAGATCGCGTTGAAGGTGAACCCGTCGTAGACCAGCGCGAGGTCGACGTCGCTCGGTTGCAGGCTCGTGCGGGTCCAGAGGTGCGCGGCCTGGCCGATGACCTGCGGCTCGTGCGTGAGTGTGCCCTGGTCCCACGACACCCGTTCGAGTATCTGGGTCCCAACGGCCTCGATGCGCACGGCCGGGTGGGGCAGGTCGCCGGCCACGGCGGCGTCCGAGACGATCACCGCGATGGACGCGTCGCAGGGGACGTCGCAGTCGTAGAGCCCGAAGGGGGAGGTGATCGGCCGAGCGCAGAGGTAGTCGTCCATCGTCATCGGCTCGCGGTAGATGGCAACCGGGTTGCGTGCGGCGTTGGCTCGGGCGTTGAGCGCGATCAGGCCGAGCATCTCGCGCGGCGCACCGTAGCGATGCAGGTACTGGTTGGCGTTGACGCCGATCCAGTTGGCCGCCGACATCGCGCCGAACGGCGCGGTCCATTCGCGCATCGGGCCCGAGACCCGCTCGCGATGACCGCTGGCACCGCCGCCGAACTTCCTCTGCGCGGCGAGTGCGGCGAAGGTCGACTCCCAGACGGTGCGGAAGCAGAGGACGTGGCGGCACAGGCCCGCGGCCACTGCCATGGCGGCTGCGATCACCGAGCCGCCTGGCCCCGGGAGGTCCATGCCCCCGTTGATCCAGGTCGGGTGCAGGCGCAACGCCTCCTCGACGGCGGTGGGTCCCCCCTCCGTCATGCCGAGGCCGCCGGCGCCCGGGTAGGTCGAGAGGCCGTCGATGTCCTCAGGGCTGAGCCCGGCGTCGGCGATGGCGGCCAGACAGGCGTCGACGGTCAGCGAGAGCGGCTCCACCATGAGGCGCCGGCCGATGTGCGACCGCCCGATGCCACTGAGGACTGCCCGGTGCTCGAAGCGCTCGTCGCTCAGCGGTGGTCGCGGCGTCGGCCGAACCGGCTCGGGGACGCGGTCGACGGGGTCGATCTCGCCGGTGGGCTCGAAAAGCGGGATCCAGACGTCGTCGTCCGGCTCGAAGCGGACCATCACCTCCTGCCCGATGCGCACCTCTGAGGGGTCGCACCCGACGATGTTGGTCGTCAGGTGCACACGGGCGTCCTCCGCGAGCGCGACGTTGGCCACCACGTACGGCGGCTCGAAGGCCAGGTGCCACCGGTGTGCGTTCACCGTGAAGCCGACGATCGTCGCGCGGCCGGACAAGGCCACCGGCTTGGACGACCGGCTCCGGCAGTATGGACAGACCGGCACCGGCGGGTGCACCAGTTCGCCACAGTCGTCGCAGCCCTGGATGCGCAGGATGCCGTCGGCTCCCCCGGTCCAGAACCACTCGTTGGCCGGGGTGAGCTCGGGGAGGGGCCTCATCGCGCCCGCCGCCCCAGAAGGCCGGCGCGGCCTGCACTATTGACATCGACGTCGTAATCGAACATCGCCGGCCATGGTACTCACGACCGGCCCTACCGGCCCTACCGGCCCTACCGGCCCATGGCACCGCGTCCCGGCATCTCCTAACATTGACGTCAATGTTGAAGGATATGCTCGTCATCGACGCCGACTCGCACTGGTGCGAACCCCCCGACCTGTTCACCAAGCGTGCCCCGGACGCCTTCCGCGACCGCGTGCCGAGGGTCGAGGAGGTGGAGGGCCAGCTCATGTGGGTCTTCGACGGGCATCCCGTCGGCCGCTTCAGCGCCGGCGGGGTGATCGCCCGCGACGGCACGAAGGAGAGCTCGTACCACGCGTTGATGGAGTGGGCACACGAAGAGGTGCACCTTGGTGCGCACGACCCCGTCGTCCGCCTGGGCGTACTCGACGAGTGCGGGATCGACGCGCAGATCATCTTCCCGAGCACCATCGGCCTGGGGGGTCAGGACCTCGGCATGGTCGACGACCCGGCGCTGTGCCGCCTGGCCATCGAGATCTACAACGACGCCATGGCCGAGATCCAGGCCGACTCGGGTAACCGTCTGCTGCCGCTCCCCCTCATGCCGGCGTGGGACGTCGAGACATGCGTCAGCGAGGCGCGGCGCGTCGCCGGCCTCGGGGCGCGCGGCGTGAACATGACGTCGGACCCCCAGGACCTCGGCGCGCCGGACCTGGCCAACCGGTCCTGGGACCCATTCTGGGAGGTGTGCTCGGAGCTGCGGCTTCCCGTCCACTTCCACATCGGCGCGAGCCAGACGGCGATGACCTTCTTCGGCCAGTACCCCTGGGACTCGCACGCCGAGAACACCAAGCTGGCCATCGGGGGCACGCTGCTTTTCATCGGGAACGCGCGCGTCGTGACGAACGTGATCCTCTCGGGAATGTTCGACCGGCACCCCGACCTCGACGTGGTGTCAGTGGAGAGCGGTGTCGGCTGGATCCCCTTCATTCTCGAAGCGCTCGACTATGAGATGAGCGAGAACGCCCCCCAAGAACTCGCCGCGCTCGCCAAGTTGCCCTCGGAGTACTTCCGGAGCAACATCTACGCGACGTTCTGGTTCGAGAACAACCGCAACAAGCTCCCCGATCTGATCGAGGCCGTGGGCGAGGACCGCATCCTCTTCGAGACGGACTTCCCGCACCCCACCTGCCTCTATCCCCACCCCCTCCAAACCGTCGAGGCCAAGATGGAGACGCTGGCACCAGCGACCCGTCGCAAGATCTTCGGCGAGAACGCACGGGCCCTGTACCGACTCTGACACCACCCTTGAGCTGCCCGGTCGAGGAGATCCCTGATATTGACGTCAGCGTCAAAAATGTTACATTAGAGGTATGGCACGAACCTGCGACTTTCCGACCTTCGACGCTGACAACCACTTGTACGAGACCAAGGACTCCTTCACCCAGTACCTGCCCGAGCAGTACCGCGGCGCCATCGACTACGTCGAGCTGCACGGCCGCACGAAGATCATGATCCTCGGCACGGTCAGCGAGTACATCCCGAACCCGACCTTCGAGGTCGTCGCCAAGCCCGGGGCCCAAGAGGAGTACTTCCGCAACGGGAACCCCGAGGGCAAGTCCTACCGCGAGATCATCGGCGAGCCCATGCGCGCCATCCCCGCCTTCCGCGAGCCCGGTCCGCGCATCGAGATCATGGACGAGCTCGGGGTCGACCGCACGCTCATGTTCCCGACGCTGGCGAGCCTGCTCGAAGAACGGATGCGCGATCACCTCGATCTCACCCACGCGGCCATTCACGCGCTCAACGAGTGGATGTACGAGACGTGGACCTTCAACTACGAGAACCGCATCTTCGCCACGCCGGTGATCACCCTCCCCATCGTCGAGAAGGCGATCGAGGAGCTCGAGTGGTGCGTCGAGCGCGGTGCCAAGACCGTCCTCATCCGGCCGGCGCCCGTTCCGGGCCTCCGCGGCTCGCGCTCGTTCGGCTACCCCGAATTCGACCCCTTCTGGCAGGCCGTCGTGGACGCCGACATCTTGGTGTCGATGCATTCCTCGGACAGTGGCTACACGCGGTACACGAACGACTGGACCGGCCCGAGCGAGATGTTGCCGTTCCGGCTCGACTCGTTCCGCTACATGACCGGTGGTCACCGTCCGGTCCAAGACACGATGGCCGCCTTCGTCTGCCACGGGGTGTTCGCCCGCTTCCCCGAGCTGCGGGTCGCCTCAATCGAGGCGGGCGGGGAATGGATCCCGCACTTCGTCGAGCACCTCGGCGACACGTACAAGAAGATGCCGAACGCTTTCGACGGCGACCCGGTCGAGCAGTTCAGGCAAAACGTCTATGTCAGCCCGTTCCACGAGGACGACCTGGGCGCCATCATCGACGTGATCGGCGCCGACCACGTGCTCTTCGGTTCGGACTATCCGCACCCCGAGGGTTTGGCCGAGCCGTGCAGCTACGTCGACCACCTGCCGGCGGGGCTGGCCGACGCGGACATGGCGAAGATCATGGGCGGCAACCTGGCCCGGATCATGAAGGTCGACGCGCCGGTCGGCGCCTCTTCCTAATCGGACCGGCGGTCGAGCCGTCCCGCACGGCGCACGATGCGCCTGGCTCGCGCTGCGTTCGGTAGGGTCCACCACGACGAAGAAATCGCACCGAACCACGGGGAGCCGGAGATGCCTGACTACAAATACGTGCAGTACGAGACGCTCCATTCGGGGAAGATCGCGCGGATCATGCTCAACCGGCCCGAAGCCCGCAACGCGCAGAACCGCGGGCTCCTGGTCGAGTTGCACGACGCCTTCATGGAGGCCGAGGCGGACGACGAGGTGCGCGTGGTCATCCTGGGCGGCACGGGTCCGATGTTCTCCTCGGGACACGACCTGGGATCGAAGGCGGCCCAGGAGGAGTGGACGCCGGGACCGAACCAGCACCCGTCGCACACCATCAACGGCGCCACGCGCAAGGGGGCTGAATCGCTGATGCTCCAGGAGTGGCACTACTTCTTCGAAAACACGCGGCGCTGGCGGAACCTGCGCAAGATCACGATCGGGCAGGCGCACGGCGACGTCTACGCGGCCGGCCTCATGCTGCTGTGGGCGTGTGACCTCATCGTCTGCGGCGAGAACACGCGCTTCGCCGACGTGGTCGGGACGCGACTGGGCATGTGCGGGGTCGAGTACTTCGCCCACCCGTGGGAGTTCGGGCCGCGGCGGGCCAAGGAGCTGCTCTTGACCGGTGACTCGGTGGACGCCGACGAAGCCTACCGCCTGGGCATGGTGAGCAAGGTCTTCCCCGACGACCAGCTGGTCGACCGCACGGTCGAGTACGCCGAGCGGATCGCGAAGCTGCCCACCATGACGGCGCTGCTGATCAAGGAGTCGGTGAACCAGAGCGTCGACAACATGGGCTTCTACAACGCCCTGAATGCGTGCTTCACGCTGCACGAGTTGAACCACGCGCACTGGGCCTGGGTCAACGACGACAACTACCCGATTGCCAAGGAGGACGCGGGTATCCCCAACTGGAAAGAAGCCCCGCCGATCGTGCCCGCCGTGAAGGACAAGGTGCGCGCAGACTCGTAGGCGATTCCCCAGCTCGCCTGGGGCCGACCTGGGACACTGGGGTGAGGTCCCAGTTCAAAGTTTGTTCGGGCTCCGTGCACGGGCTAGCCCGCCTCATTAGTATCAGAATCGACGTCGATGTCAGAAATGCTGCGCTGATCAAGAAGGGGTGGGTCCCGCAGGATGCTGCAGTTCGTGATCGCCGGATTGGTGCTGGGCGGCATCTACGCCATCGCTGCGGCCGGTCTGGTGATCACGTACACCTCGTCGGGGATTTTGAACTTCGCGTTTGGCGCGATGGCGTACTTCATCGCCCGTCTCTTCTATTACCTCCACACGACGCAGAACTGGGGCATTGCGCCGGCTGGTGTCGTCTCGATCCTGGTGGCCGCGCCGGCCATGGGCGTCGTGCTCTACCTCGTCTTGTTCCGCTTCCTCCGGTTGTCGGCGCCCCTGATCAAGGTCGTGGCGACTCTCGGCCTCCTCGTGGCCATCCCCGCCTTGGCGGATTCGCCATGGGTCTTCGGGAACGGTGCCATCTCGCAGGCGCCGGGCCTCGCGCCCAGCCCCAATGCGGTGTACCAGTTCCTGGGTGTGCCGATCGACCAGAACGAGATCGCCGTGTACATCTGCGTCGTGCTGACGATGGTGGTCGGCGCCGTGGTGTTGCGCTACACGGAGGTGGGGCTGAAGGTCCGGGCGATGGTCGACTCGCCGGCCATGACGGACCTCTCGGGAACGAACCCGACGGCGATCTCGCTCGGTGTCTGGGCGGTGAGCACGCTCTTCGCGGGGCTCGTGGGCGTGCTGGCCGCACCGATCAACGGGATCGACTCGGACAACTTCGTCCTGCTGATCGCCGCCTCGCTCGCCGCCGTCGTCGCGGCGAAGCTGCGCAACCTGCCGGTGGCCGTGCTCGTCGGCCTCCTCATGGGCGTGGCCACGTCGCTGATCCAGCGCTATCTCCCCTCGGACAGCCAGTGGACCACGGGGCTCATCGACGCCATTCCTTTCATCGTCGTGGCGTTGTTCTTGATCTACAGCCTCTTCCGCCGGGGAAGGATCGGCGACACCGAGGGGTGGGGCGGCGCGCTCGACCGGGCGATCACGCCCCAGGGCGAGAGCAAGCTGGCGGGCTCGACCAGCAGCGTGGTGGAGACGGCGTCCCTCGGCTTCGCCGGGCGGTACGGCGGCCCCTTACTGCTCATCGCGGCCGTCGCGGTGGTGCCCCTGCTCGTCAGCAGCTATTGGGTCGGGCTGTTCCCCTCGGCCGTGGCCCTCGGCGTCATCGCCCTGTCCTGGACGCTTGTCACGGGCGAGGGAGGCATGCTCTGGCTCTGCCAGATCACCTTCGCCGGCGTCGGCGCCATCACCTGCGCCGAGTTGGCCAACAACCACGGATGGCCGGTTCTCGCCGCCGCCGTCATGGGTGGCCTCATTGCCGGCGCCATGGGCGCGATCGTCGGATTCTTGAGCATCCGACTGGGCGACCTCTACGTCGCGCTGGTGACGCTGACCTTCGGGCTGCTCATGGAGAACCTCATCTTCACGTTGCCGAGCTTCGTGAACCAGGGCATCGGGCTCTCGCTCAACCGGCCGGGGTTCGCCTCCACGGATCTGTCCTTTACCTACTTGTGTCTCGTGGTGTTCGTGATCATCGCCCTGTTCATCGTGAACTTCCGACGATCGACCACCGGGCTCGCCCTCAACGCGGCCCGGTGGAGCGAAGCCGGCGCCAGGACGTCGGGCATCAGCGTGGTGCAGATGAAGGTGATCGCGGGCGCACTCGCCGCGTTGATCGCCGGAATCGGCGGTGCGCTCTACGCCATGGCCCAGACGACGTTCCAGCCGAGCGAGTTCGCCACCTTTGCGGGCGTGGTGTGGTTGGCCGTCCTGGTGACCATCGGCGTGCGCTCGACCGCCGCCGCGCTGATCGCCGGTCTGGTGCTGGTGTTCCCGGATGCGATTTTCTCCTTCTACTGGCCCTCCGCGACGTGGCTCACCTATGCGCTCCAGATCGGCTTCGGCCTCGGCGCCATCTCCGCGGCCAAGTACCCCGACGGCGCACTGGCCGAGCAGAGCCGGCGGCTCCAGACCTTGTTGTTGCGGCTCAAGACAGCGCGTCCGGGCGATGAGTCACCGGGCGACTTGGGCGCGCCGGCGGGCCTCCAGCCCGTGGACGGCGCGCCGCTGATCACCGAGCGCGTCTCGTGACGACCACCGAGGCGTCGCCCGCGGCTGCTCCGGCCGCAAGTGGAGGGACGACGGCTGCGCTGGTGGCACAGAGCATCACGGTCCGCTTCGGCGGGCTCTTGGCCCTCTCCGACGTGTCCATCGAGGTGCAACCCGGCAGCATCGCCGGCCTCGTCGGCCCGAACGGTGCCGGCAAATCGACGCTCCTCGGTGTCCTGTCGGGGTTGCAGCGTCCCAACGCCGGCCACGTCTGGCTGCAAGGCGAGGACGTCACCCGTGCCTCGCCGCGGGCACGGGCGAGCAGGGGGCTGGCCCGCACGTTCCAACAGCCGGAGCTCTTCCAGGGGCTGACGGTGCGAGAGCACCTCGTGCTGGCGCACCGCGCCCGGGTGTCGCCGCACCGCTTGTGGCGCGACATGTTCGACCCGCGCTCGTTGCTCCCTCCGTCGAAGGCCGAGAACGAACGCGTGGACGGCCTGCTCGAGATGCTCCGGCTCACGCGGGTCGCGAAGGCGCCGGTGGCCGCGCTGCCACTCGGGATCCTCCGCCTCGTCGAGGTGGGCCGCGCGCTGGCCAGTGACCCTCAGGTCCTCCTCCTCGACGAGCCCCTGTCCGGCCTGGACGTCAAGGCGTCGGAGAACCTGCTCCTTGTCTTCCGCCAGATCGTCGCCGAGGCCGACCCTCCTCTGTCCGTCGTGCTCGTGGAGCACGACGTCGCCGCCGTGCTCTCCCTTTCCGACACCGTGTTCGTGCTGGATTTCGGTGAGCGCATCGCCGCCGGTACCCCCGAGCAGATCAGGAACGACCCGGCTGTTCGTGCCGCGTATCTCGGCGACAGTGACCAGCCGAGCCCGGTGGTCCGTTCGAGCCCGACGAGCCCGACGATTCCGGTTGCGCCTTCGCCCGCTGGGGCGGCGGACGCATGAGCGAGCCCATCCTCGAGGTGGAGAACCTCGACGTCTGCTACGGCACGTCGCAGGCCCTCTTCGGAGTGTCGTTGTCCGTTCCCGCCGGGTCGGTGCTCGCCGTCCTCGGCACGAACGGCGCGGGCAAGAGCACGTTGGCGCGCACGGTGTCGGGATTGGTGCGCCCGGTCTCGGGACGTGTTCGCTTCGCCGGCCGCGACGTGACCGGTCTGCCTGCGCACCGCATCCGCAAACTCGGGCTGACGTACATCCCCGAAGGGCGCGGCATCTTTCCGCGCCTCTCGGTCAACGACAATTTGCGGATGGCCGTGGCGCAGGAGCGTCGCGGGGACCGCCTTGAAGCGATCGACCGGGCGATCGAGCGCTTCCCCATCCTCGGGCAGCGGCGCGCCCAGCGGGCGGGCAGCCTCTCGGGGGGCGAGCAGCAGATGCTGGCGTTGGCCCGGGCGCTCGCCGTGTCCCCCAAGCTCGTCATCGCGGACGAGATGTCACTCGGTCTCGCGCCGCTCATCGCCGAGTCGGTGTTCGAGGGCCTCGAGCAGGCCCGCCAGGCCGGGATCACCATCGTCCTGAGCGAGCAGTTCGTCCACCGTGCCCTCGCCATGGCGGACAGTTGCGTCATCTTGACCAGGGGCCATGTCGGCTGGTCCGGCTCGGCTGCCGAGGCCGGGCAGGAGGTCATCGACCGGTACCTGGGCGAGGCGGAACCCCCGACCCCCGCCGCCGTTACGAATGGGTTAAGATAACGCTGCTCACACAGCGTGAGATGGTCATTCTCTCAGCTGGGTAGCCCATTTACAGGCGGTTGACAAGGGATCCGAAAGGGTCCGGGGAGGCAAATACTCGATGCAACCGGGAGCGACAAGCAACGGTGGATGTACCGACCGTTCGGGATCTTTGCGGACCATCACGCCGACGCGGCATCTCACCCGCCGGTACCGACGTGCCGGCACTGCCCTGGCGGCCTTGGTGGCCGGACTGCCGCTCGCATTGGTCGCCACCTCACAGACGCCCGCACCCGCGTCAGCTGCGGCAGCCGCGACCGGCGCGCCGATCACCATCGCGTACATCAGTTCGCTCACCGGCGAGGGCGGCTCCGAGGACGGGGATTCGCCGTCCGGCTTCGAGGCGCGACTCGACCTGCAGAACGCCGAGGGCGGTGTCGACGGGCACAAGCTCGTCCCGCTCGTGCTCGACGACCAGACCAACCCGGCGGACATCGCCAACGTGGTGCAGGAAGCCGACGCCAAGGCCTTCGGCATCGTGTCGCAGAGCCCGCTGTTCTTCCTCGCCGCCAAGTACCCGAACCAGGCGGGTGTCCCCGTGACCGGCTCCTACGACGACGGCCCCGAGTGGGGGACGCAGCCCTACACCAACATGTTCGCCTCGGACGAGGGCAGCGTGGACCCGAAGTACCCCGTCAACACCGAGATCGGGGACTTCCTCAAGGCGCACGGTGCCACGGTGCTGGGCTCGTACGGATACGGGATCTCGCCGTCGTCGAGCCGCGCCGCCATCGGAACGGCGGACTCCTTCGAGCACGCCGGCGGCAAGGTCGGGGTGCTCGACACCTCGGTCCCCTTCGGCAGCGTGGCCTTCACCAGCCTCGCGCTGGTGGCCAAGCAGCACGACATCAATGCCATGGTGCCGGCCATGGATGCCAACTCGAACTATGCGCTGGCCGAGGCGCTGAAGCAGGCCGGCGTGAAGCTCAAGGCCACGCTCTTCGCGGCGGGCTACCAGCCCTCTGTCATCAACTCGCCGGCCTGGAGCACGGTGCAGGGCAGCTACTTCCTGACACCGTTCCGCCCGTGGGCGTTGCCCGACGCGGGCACCAAGGCGATGCAAGCCGCCATGGAGAAGTACGCCCACTTCACCAAGACCCAGTTCCCCGACCTTGGCCAGTACGAGGCGTGGGCGGGCGCCGACCTCATGATCAAGGGCCTGGAGCTGGCCGGACCGAACGCGACCCAGGCCGCGGTGATCAAGGATCTCCGGGGGCTCAAGTCCTACAACGCGAACGGCCTCCTGCCCAACAGCATCGACTACTCGACGATCTTCGGGCACGACCCGGCGAAGACGTGCGCCTGGGTGATGCAGGCCGAGAAGACGGGGTTCGTGGCCACCTCCTCGCAGCCCGACTGCGGGACGGACCTCCCCGGCACCTCCACCGCCAGCTCGTCATAAGCGAGGCCGCCGTTCGCGGACGCCGTGATCAGCCGAGCGCGCTCGTCGCCGTCGAGCGCTCGAGCATGCCCGCTGCCGTCTCGCCGTCCCAGCGGTAGCGCACGATCGTCTGCTGGAGCCGGAGCCCCTCGCCCACGTCGGGCGGCATGACCATGAAGGTCGAGGCCGTCGTCTCTCCTGTCACCTCCACGCCCCTGCCGTCGACGGTCTCGAGCACGCACGACACGTCCTCGCCAGAAGGCGTGAGCGTCTCGAGCCACGGCGCGCGGACGACGCGGGCGGGGACCAGTTCCCCGCCTCCTTCGAAGACGTACCCCTCGTTGTAGGTGTCCTTGCCGTCTGTGCGCGGGGGATAGGCGATGTAGCCGAAGCCGCGCCCGCTCGGGAACAGGGCCGCTTGCCAGGCATGCCCGCGGAACTTGGCCAGGCGCCGGATGCTCTGGCGCCGGATCCGATTCGCGCCGCCGTTGATCGCGTGGGTCTCACCGGCGATGCGCAGTTGGCCGGTGGCCCGGCACAGCTGCTCGAAGCGCCACGGATGGCCCATGAGATCGCCCTCCTCCTGGGTGTCGAGCACGTGCCGGGCGTCGGGAAGCAGCGCGCCGTTCATGAACGGCGGCACGGCCGGACGGAGGTCGACGTCGATCTCGATCGGCACCGGATCTCCGTGACCCTGGAGTGCACCGCCGATCTGGGCGTCGACGGAGGTCGGCACGGCCTCCCCGCGCACGCGCATCGCGAGATGGCCGAAGGGCTCCTTCATGTCGAACGAGAGGGGGCCGGCGCCGAGCACGCGTGGCCGGCCGTCGGGCCCGAGCGGCTCGTGGATGGCGCCCGGGCCATAGACGTTGAAGACGCGGCCGTCAGCGAAGGCAACGTTGATCTGAATGTCGTGGGTGTCCCACTGGTCGGCCATGGCCTCGACGCCGACGCGGGGCAGGCCGAACGACCCACTGTCATCCCAGATCCACGCGTTGACCGACTCGCGCAGCTCGAGATTGTCGGGTTGTTCGGCGAAGACGAACTCGAGCTCCTCGCTCAGCCCGCCGCTCACGTCAGTTGTCACGTCGCCCTCCCCAAGGTGTCGGCCGGACCGGGCACACCCTAGTGGTGGTGGGTTCGCGTTCTCGGGGTCGTCAGCCGGCGGCGGGCAGGTCGTGCTGCAGGGTGACGCGCGTCTCGTCGAAGCTCAAGAAGTGGCCGAGGGGCGCGGACTCGGGGAGCGGGTCCTCGTAGCTCCAGGCGACGTCGCGCACGAGGGCGTCTCCGATCCGGGCGGACCAGTACGTCGCCGTCCCCTTGTAGGGACAGTAGGTCTGTGTGTCACTCCGCTCGAGCACGTCGGTGCGCACCTGGTCGGGGTGCACGTAGAGGCGTGGCTCGAGCGCCGTCTCGAACACCGCCAGGGTCTTCGTGGTGTCGACGAGCGTGAGGCCGCCGGCCACGACGCGGAGCCGACGTCCCGAACGCAGGCAGTCCACGCGGTGGTAGGGGTTGCGGGTGTGCCCGAAGACCTCCTCGTCCTCCTCGAACCACGCATCGGCGGCATCCCACTCGACAGTCACGTAGCCCGGCGCGTCAGCCTCGGGCCGCGCCGCAAGACCGTGCACGTCGCGCTCGGGGATGGCGTAGGCGGGTGGACGGCCGGGCCGGTGGACGAGGAGCACCCGCTCGCTGTCGATCATCGTCCGTCCGTCTTTGGTGGCCCGCACGCGCCGGCGGAAGGGCTCGATGTAGGCCACCTGCTCGGGCATCGGCGCGGTGAACCGCCCGGCCGGGCGGCCGCTGAGAGGCCCCCGTCCCGTCGACAGGCTCACAAGGCGGTGCGCTCGTCGCGCACGGCGGCATCGGGGAACGCCCGGACCATGGCCTCCACGCTAAAGGAGGCGAGGAGCGCGCCGTCCTCGGCATGGACCCGGCACTCTGCGTGTGTCATGCCGTCACCGGCGAAGGTCGAATGGTGGTGATAGAGCATCCAGTGGTCGGCGCGGATCGCGCGGTGGACGGAGAGGTGAATGGCGTTGATCCCCATCGACAGCGTCCGGTGTGCCTGGTCCTGGCCGATGCCGGCGTGCGGGCGAAGGGCAGCCGCGATCGGCATGTGCCCGGCGAATTGGGCCAAGAGCCCCGCGTGGAGCGCCTGGTCGTCGGGCACGTGGCGGAAGCGGACCCAGCAGTCGAGCACGGGTGGTCCGAGCGGCGCGTCCGAGTCGTTGGTGTAGGCGTCGTCGACGACCCGGAGGTCGCGCCCGGTCACCCCCATGTCGTGGGGCGTGCTGTCGTACGGGCCCGGCACCACCGGCGCTTCGACGGCGTGGTCGATCAGCGTCGGGGCGGTGGCGTCGAGGAGGAGTGTGCCCGCGGCACAACACCGGCCGTCTTGGACGACCCGCACGGCGAGACCGGTGAAGGTGCGTCCGGCGCTCAGCTCCTCCAGCTCGAACGCGAGCGGGCGACGGGCGTCGGCCGGCCGGATGACGACGAGCTCGGCCGAGACGGCGCGCCGTTGCGGCGCGTGGCGGCTCCCGGCGACGATCGCCTGCCCCAGCATCTGGCTCGCCTCCACCACTGGTCGTCGCCCGTCGCTGTGGACGCCGCCGACGAACCGGCCGTCGCCGTCGGGTCGCACGTCGAGGAGATCGATCAGGTCCGTGGCGTCACCCCAAGTCGGAAAACGCTTGACGGTGACGTCGCGTGCGTCTGTCCCTGGCTCAGCGTCGACCACCTCCACGCCCACGCGGCCCAGATCGAAGGTGCCATGGGCACGCAGTGCGTCCGACCCTACGGTCGGCTCGGTGACGAGGTGCAGCACCTGTTGCCCGTCAGCGGCCCACCGCTCGGACGTCCCGGCGCCACCGGGAGCGTCGTCGCGGCCGCTGGGACGAAGGTGCGACCACACGATGTCGTCGTGGGGGAAGTAGAGGACCGAGGGCTCGCCCTCGGTCCTGACGCAGAGGCAGGCAGCCGACTCGGCCAGCAGCGCCTGGCCGCTCCAGGCCCGCGCAGCGTAGGGATAGCGCTCGATCCTCACCGCCTGCTCGTGCTCCGCCGTCAGCCCCGGGCGTGAGCCCGCGCCGCGCGCCCGCCGTTCACCCGAGGGTGGGCGCCGGGGCCGACGCCGGCGTGGTGCGCGGCGCGACCGTGACGGAGTGCACGCCGAGGCTGCCCCCGTGACGGATCAGCGAGTCGACCACGGTGACCAGCTCGTCGACCTCAATGAGGCTGTCGCTCAGATACTTGCGGGCCGCCCACTGGGTGCCGAACTCCACCGCTCGCTCGTGGTCCCAGTCGTTGGCGAACCCCGTCATGGCGTCGCCTTCGCCCCCGGCGCAGTCGCCGACGACGAGGCGGGTGAACCCGACGGAGGGATGCTCGGCCCGCCAGGCCTCGACCAGCTTGTCCAGGGCCGCCTTGCTCACTGCGTACGCGCCCAGCCCGGGCCACGGTGGGGTGAGCGACGCGCTCACCGAGGAGAGGTATACGGCGACGCCGTTCGTCGCGGTCAGGTGGCCGATGGCGGCCGTCGTCACCAACGCTGCGCCGATGACGTTGGTGTCGAAGACACTGCGCCAGGTCTCGGCATCGGTGTCGACCAGGCTGGCCAGGGGCCCGATCGCCGGCGTGTAGACGAGTGCGTCGATGCCGCCCAGGTGGGCGGCCGCCGCGTCGATGGCGGACCGGCAGGAGTCGGTGTCCGTGACGTCACAGGCCACCGCCAGCGTGCCCGGACCGGCCTCCTTGGCGGCGGCCTCGAGTCGTTCCACGCGGCGCGCCAGCAGCGCGGTGTGGGCCCCTCGCTGGGTCAGGCCGACGCCGATGCAGCGTCCCAGCCCGCTCGATGCACCAACGACGACGGTGCGCAATTCCGGTCCCTCCCCTTCCACGATGACGGCAACAATGTTAGTCAAAATACGGAATTGGCATTTACTTTGACATGAAAGTATTCTGGCTCGGTGGCCGACCGGCGCCGGTGGCAGGACGATTTCGATCGCTCGCCGCGGCGCGCGGCGCGCTTCGAGACGATGTCGGGGCTGCCGCTCGAGCCCGTCTACGGCCCGGAGGGCGCCGAGCTGCCGGGTCAGTACCCCTACACCCGCGGCCCCTATGCCTCCATGTACCGCTCGCGGCTGTGGACCATGCGCCAATTCGCCGGGTTCGGCTCCGCGCAGGACACCAACGGCCGGTTCAAAGAGCTGCTGCGAGCTGGCGGCGACGGCCTCTCGACGGCGTTCGACATGCCGACGCTGCTCGGGCGCGACAGCGACGATCCCGTGTCGCGCGGCGAGGTGGGTCGGGCGGGTGTCGCCGTGGACACCCTGGCCGACATGGAGACCCTGTTCTCGGGGATCGACCTGGCCACGGTCTCCACCTCCATGACCATCAACTCCGGCGCCGCCCCGTTGCTCGCCATGTACGTCGGGGTGGCCGATCGGACGGGCGTGGCGCGCTCGGACCTCTCGGGCACCCTCCAGAACGACATCTTGAAGGAGTACCAGGCCCAGAAGGAGTACGTGTTCCCCCCGCGCCCGTCGGTGCGCCTGGTGACAGACGTGATGCGGTTCTGCAGCGCCGAGCTCCCACGCTGGCACCCGGTCTCCATCTCGGGGTACCACATCCGAGAGGCGGGGTCGACGGCGGCCCAGGAGCTCGCCTTCACCCTGGCCAACGGGTTCGCCTACGTGGAGGCGGCACTCGCCGCGGGCATGGAGGTGGATGCGTTCGCGCCCCGCCTGAGCTTCTTCTTCAACGCGCACATCGACTTCTTCGAGGAGATCGCCAAGTACCGCGCCGCGCGTCGCATCTGGGCCCGCTGGATGCGCGATCGCTACGGCGCGTCGGACGGGCGCTCCACCCAGCTGCGCTTCCACACGCAGACTGCGGGCGTCTCGCTCACCGCCCAGCAGCCCGAGGTCAACCTGGTCCGTGTCGCGCTCGAGGCGCTCGCCGGCGTGCTCGGGGGCACCCAGAGCCTGCACACCGATGCGTTCGACGAGGCGCTGGCGCTCCCGACCGAGCACGCAGCGCGGCTCGCGCTGCGGACCCAGCAGGTCGTCGCCGAGGAGACCGGCGTCGTGCATGTCGCCGATCCGCTCGGAGGCTCGTGGTTCGTCGAGGAGCTCACCGACACCTTGGAGCAGGAGGCCGAGGCCGTCTTCGCTCACCTGCTCGAAGCCGGTTCGGGGTCCGTGCTCGAGGGCGTCTTCGCCTGCATCGACGACGGCTGGTTCATCTCGGAGATCGCGGACGCCGCCTACGCGTTCCAGTCCAAGCTCGCGAGCGGTGAGTGGCGCCAGGTGGGGGTGAACGCCTACGTGGAGGACGACGGGGTAGCGCCCTCGACGTTGAGGGTGGATCCCACCGTGGAGGCGGCGCAGCTCGAGCGGCTGGCCCAGGTGAAGCAGGCGCGCGACGACGACGCCGTCCGCCGTTCGCTGGCGCGCCTGGCCGCGGACGCGGCCGACCCCGGGGTCAACCTCATGCCCGCGCTGATCGAGGCCGCGCGCGCCATGGCCACGCTCGGCGAGGCGATGGGCGCCCTCGAAACGGTGTTCGGGATCTACACCGAGCGCCACGTGGCCTGAGCGTGCCCGCCCCCGACGAGCGGCCCCTCCGTGTCTTGATGGCCAAGGTCGGGCTCGACGGCCACGACCGCGGCCTGCGGGTGGTGGCGCGGATCCTGCGTGACGCCGGGTGCGAAGTGGTCTACGCCGGGTTGCGCCAGTCGCCCGAGACGATCGCCGCCATCTCGGCGCAAGAGGATGTCGACGTCGTCGGCGTCTCCATGCACAACGGTGCCCACCTCACACTCGCGCCCTTGGTGGTCGATGCGCTGCGCGGCGCTGGCCTTCGTACACCGGTGGTGATCGGCGGCATCGTGCCGCCCGACGACGTCCCGATCCTGCTCGAGGCCGGTGTCGCCGCCGTCCTCGGGCCGGGGGCCTCCAACGACGAGGTCGTGGCGACCGTGCGCGGTGCTGCGGGCACGCAGGTCTGAGACCGCCGACTCCATGACCACCGGCACCGCATCGGGTCGCCTGCCCTTCGACCCGATCGCCGAAGCGATGCGGCACTGGCGAGCGCACGGCTGGGGTGAGGCGACGCGGGGCATGGGCGTCGTGACCTCGGTCATCCGCGCCGAGCAGATCCTCGCCGGGCGCGCCGAGGAGGCCGTCCGTCCCCTCGGCCTGACATTCGCCCGCTACGAGGTCTTGATGCTCCTGCTCTTCTCCCAACGCGGCGAGCTCCCCCTGGGCAAGATCGGCGAACGGCTCCAGGTGGGTGCGGCCAGCGTGACGAACGCGATCGACCGCCTCGAGCGCGACCGGCTGGTCCGCCGGCGGATGAACCCCAGCGACGGGCGCGGCGTGCTCGCCGCGATCACCAAGCGCGGGAGGGACCTGGCCCACGAGGCGACCGGGGCGCTGAATGAATCCGTGTTCACCGGGCTCGAGCTCTCACAGGGCGACGCGGACGCCCTCTTCTCCCTCCTCGGCAAGCTCCGTCAGCGAGCCGGCGACTTCGACTGACCCGAGGGCGACCTGGTGCAGCCGCGAACCACGACCTGACCAGGGAAAGGAAGCAGCGAAAGGCGGTTGCCCGAAGTGCTACTCTCCGTGGCGAAGAACGCGGTTCTCAGGCGCCTGGGCGCCGCCGGCCCCAGCCGAAGGAGGGTGAATGGGGGAGTTCGACGACATCGATTTCTTCCGGGGGAGCGAGCTCATCGCTGACCCGTACCCCTACTTCGACTTCTTGCGGGGCAGGTGCCCGGTCCAGCTCGAGCCGAATCACGAGGTGGTGATGGTGACCGGCTACGACGAAGCGGTGTCCGTCTACACCAACACGACGACGTTCTCGTCGTGCAACGCGGTGACCGGACCCTTCCCGGGCTTTCCCGTCCCGCTCGAGGGCGACGACGTCAGCGACCTCATTGAGCAGCACCGCGACGAGCTTCCCTTCAGCGACCAGCTGACCACCATGGACCCGCCGAAGCACAAGGCTCACCGCGGGCTGTTGATGCGGCTGATCACGCCGAAGCGGCTCCGTGAGAACGAGGACTTCATGTGGCGTCATGCCGACCGCCAGATCGACGAGTTCATCGAGCGTGGTGCGTGTGAGTTCGTCAGTGACTTCGCCGGTCCCTTCACGCTCTATGTGATCGCCGACCTGCTGGGCGTGCCCGAGGAGGACCACGAGTGGTTCCGCCAAGAGCTCCAGGGTGGAGGTCGCCAGCGTGAGCAGGCGCTGGGGAGCACCGGGTCGCGCACCATGAGTCATTCGCCGCTCGAGTTCCTCTACGAACGGCTGACCACCTATGTCGAGGACCGTCGACGCGAGCCGCGAAACGACGTGTTGACCGGGTTGGCCACTGCCACCTTCCCCGACGGCTCACTGCCCGAGCCGATCGACGTCGTCCGGGTGGCGGCCAACGTGTTCTCCGCCGGGCAGGAGACGACGGTCCGCCTTCTCGGCTCCGCGTTGCAGATGATCGGGGAGCGCCCCGAGATCCAGCAGCGGCTCCGTGAGGACCCCGCCCGTATCCCCGATTTCGTCGAAGAGTGCCTGCGCTTCGAGAGCCCCGTGAAGGGCGACTTTCGCCTGGCGCGCACGATGGCCAATGTCGGCGGTGTCGACATCCCCGCAGGGACCTGCCTCATGGTCCTCAATGGGGCGGCCGGCCGCGACCCGCGTCACTTCGACCGGCCCGACGAGTTCGAGATGGACCGCGCCAACGCCAGGGAGCACCTGGCCTTCGGGCGGGGGCCGCACGCGTGTCCCGGCGGGCCACTGGCCCGAGCCGAAACACGCATCAGCATCGAGCGTCTGCTCGCCCGCACGGCCGACATCCGTATCGCCGAGTCGTCTCATGGCCCGGCGGACGCCCGCCACTACGACTACGTCCCCACGTACATCCTGCGCGGCCTCACGCGGCTCCACTTGGAGTTCACGCCGGCAGGTTGACGCAACGGCGCGGTCGGCGGCGCCGGCGCGCTCAGCGTGCTCTGCCCGGTCCCGACCCGCGCAGAGGCTCGATCACGCCCCTACCGAACTCCGAGAGCGTCTCGGCGGGAGCGAAGTCGGTGAACCACACGTAGACGCGCTCGACGTCGCGCTCGGCGAGCGAGCCGAAGTAGTCGACGAGCTCCGGGGCCGTCCCCGTCACGACGCGTGCACCGAAGCGCCGCCGGGCTGTCTCCTCGACGTCCTCCCGGTTCTGGTCCGGGCCGACGAGGGCCACCTGTACCTGGAGCGAGCACCGCGCCCGCCCCGCCAGCGGGCGCATCTCGTCGAACCTGTCCAAGATGGCGATGTGCACGTTCCACCAGTCGGCGTACGCGGCCACCAGCTCCATGGTCCTGCGGCCGGCCCCACCGATGACGATGGGGATCCGGCCCAAAGGCACGGGCTGTTGCTGCGCGCCATGGAGGCGGAAGTACTCACCCTCGTAGTCGACGACCTCGCCGCGCCAGAGCGCCGTGATGATCTCGAGCGACTCCCTCAGCCGGCGCAGGCGGGCCCCCGGCTCGGAGGAGCCGATGCCGAAGGTCTCGAACTCGCCCGTCACCGACCCCCAGCCGAGTCCGAGCTCGAACCGGCCCTCTGAGGCGTGGTCGATGGTCACCGCCTCACGCGCCAACACGACGGGGTGGCGGAAGGAGTCGCAGAGCACGAGCGATCCGACGCGCAAGTCGGTGGTCCGTGCGGCCAGCCACGCGTTGGCCACCATGGCCTCGAACATGGGGGAGCCCTCGGCCAGAGGCGGCGCGAGATGGTCCATGCCCGCGACGCCCGCGAACCCCGCTGACTCTGCTCCTTGGGCGCGCGCCTCCATCTGGGGCATCGTCATACGCATCTGGGGGAGATAGAGCCAGAACTCGGGAGCAGTCATGGGTGGACGACACTACTGATCGCGCCCGAGCAGCCCCGGGAACTTCGTCAGGAGAGACCGACCGTGCCTGCGACCTCGAGCGACGCTCTATCCCATGCGGCGAGCTCAGCAGCCGCTTCGTAGGTGCTCTGGAAGAAGCCGAGCAGGACTGCGTCGGGATCGTCGGCCTGACGGACGACGCGGTACGGCAGGAGGAATTCGCCGAGCTGATCGTCGTAGTACGCCTCCGACGGCTCGACCGCCCAGCCGGAGAACCGGTCGGGGATGGGGTACGCGTACGCGTAGAACGAGCCTTCCTCTGACCCGCCGGGCCAGAAGCCGCAGCTGCTGACTTCGTGGCTGTACGCGAGCTCCATGACCCAGTCCGCGCAGTTGGGGACGCCGCCGGGGTGCCTCGGCGCACGTCGGCCCGAGAAGCGGGTCACCGCCAGGTCGGCTGCACCCCAGAAGAAGTGCACGGGGCTGACCTTGCCTTGGTAGCGGCCACGGAATCGGCCCATGACCCTGGTGACCTGGACGAGCGCGAGCCAGAAGCGATGGCTGGCGTCGCGGTCATAGGGCCGCGCCGCGGTGTCGAGAGCGAACGGCGTGACGTCGGGAAGCTCGACCGGCCGCGGCAGCACCTCGACGAACACGCCGATCTCGGCGAGCGTGGACATCGTGGCCAGATAGAAGTCGGCGACCGAACACGGCTCCAAGGGGACGCGGCGGTGCTGACCGTCCGTGCTCCTGATGTCGAGGTGATGCTCGAGGAAGTCGAACTCCATCTCGAGCCCACGGTGCCCGTCGGGCATCAGCGACGTCGTGAGGCCGCGCGCGGAGACGTAAAGGGGAACCTGCCACCAGTGATTGACCATCGGCGCCAAGGCGAGACGCACCTTGCCGACCACCTGGGTCCAGAGATGGAGCGCATCCTTCGTGCCCTCCCAGTCCGCCAGCGTCAACTCGGGCCACGCGTCCGCACCAGAGTGGGCTGCGTGTGTGGCGACCATGGTTCGATTGTCGCACGAGACCCGCTCGGGTCGCTCGCCCACCGCGTGGACGGGCTCACCCGACCGGCTCGGAGCGGGGTCAGACGGCGCGCGTCGCCTCGACGCAATACGCGTCGATCGCCTCGAGGTGCCCGCGGCGGGCCGATTCGTCGAGGAACGACCCGGTGAAGCTGTTCCGGGCGATGTCGGCGACCGTGTCGACGTCGAGGCCGAGCGGCCCCACCACGCCCTCGTAGTTGTCCCCGATGTACCCACCGAAGTAGGCGGGGTCGTCGGAGTGGACCGAGGCCAAGAGGCCCCGGTCGAGCAGAGCCGGCAACGGGTGGTCGGCCAGGGAGTCGACGACGCGGAGCTTGACGTTGGAAAAGGGGCACACCGTCAGCGGCACCTGCGCCCGGGCGAGATGCGCGACGAGCGCTTCGTCTTCGAGGCAGCGCACGCCGTGGTCGATCCGCTCCGCGCCCAGCAGGTCGAGCGCCTGCCAGATGTAGTCGGGCGGCCCCTCCTCGCCGGCGTGGGCGACCGCGTGCAGCCCCTCGGCGCGCGCCAGCGCGAAGACGCGCTCGAAGCTGGCAGGTGGATGCCCGCGCTCCGAGGAGTCCAGGCCCACGCCCACGAAGAGGTCACGGAAGGCCAGGGCGTCGCGGAGCGTCTCGGCCGCCCGTTCCTCGGGCAGGTGGCGCAGGAAGCACAAGATCAGCTGGGCGTGGACACCGAGATCGGCACCTTCGTCGAGGGCGCGGGTCAGGCCGGCGAAGACCGTCGCGAGCGGGATGCCCCGCTCGGTATGGGTCTGGGGGTCGAAGAAGATCTCGGCGTGGCGGACACCTTGACGTGTGGCCTGACGCAGGTACGCGAGGGCCAGGTCGTAGAAGTCCTGCTCCGTGCGTAACACGTCGCAGGCCCGGTAGTAGATGTCGAGGAAGGACTGGAGATCGGCGAACCGATACGCCGCGCGCACCTCGTCCACGCCGGTGTAGGGCAGGCCGATGTCGTTGCGCCGCGCCAGCACGAACATGAGCTCGGGCTCGAGCGTGCCTTCAATATGGACGTGCAACTCCGCCTTGGGCACTCCGGCGGCGAAGGCGCGGAGCTCCGGTGAGCTCAACGCGCGCCGACGCGACTAGCTGGGCTGGGGGACGATCCGGATGTAGGGCTTGGGTTCCTTCCAGGTGCCGTAGATCTCTTTGGCCTCGTCATTGCTGACCGAGCCCGCGATGACCACGTCCTCGCCCGGCTTCCAGTTGACCGGGGTGGCGACGCGGTACTTGGCCGTCAGCTGCAGCGAGTCGATGACGCGCAGCACCTCATCGAAGTTGCGACCGGTCGTCATGGGGTACACCAGGATCAGCTTGATCTTTTTGTCCGGCCCGATCACGAAGACGTTGCGGACGGTCTGGTTGTCGGCCGGCGTACGTGACTTGGCGTCACCCGAGGTGCTGGCCGGCAGCATCCCGTAGAGCTTGGCCACGTTGAAGTCGGCGTCCGCGATGATCGGGTACGTGGGACGCGTGCCCTGGGTTTCCTCGATGTCGTCGGCCCACTTCTCGTGGTCACCCGCGGCGTCGACGGAGAGACCGATGATCTTGACGCCGCGCTTGGCGAACTCTGGCTCGATGCGCGCCATGTACCCGAGCTCGGTCGTGCAGATCGGCGTGAAGTCCTTCGGGTGCGAGAACAGCACGGCCCACGAGTCACCCATCCAGTCGTAGAAATTGATCTTTCCCTGGGTGGTCTCGGCCTCGAAGTCCGGTGCCGTGTCGTTGATGGAGAGTCCCATGATCCTGCCTTTCCCTGGTGGTTCAGCGGCCCTTCGTGGTGTGCTGCCCGGTGGCCCAACTCACTTACACGGTGTGCCGGCTTGTCGGGTTGCGTCACGCCTCGACGTCAGGGCGAGGCGAGGAACCGACGGATGGGACATTACTGCCGAGCTGGGGATCTGTCATCTAGTCAAGAATCTTGATAATCAAGTTCATTGACTTTAAGCTCGAGGGATGAACCCTCCAGATTCCGGGGCGGACCCCAACGAGTTCAACACGCCGACCCTCATGCGCTCGGCGCGCGGCGTGTACGCGCAGTCCATGCGCGCCCACCTGCGCGACATCGGTGTCGACGAGCTCCCGAGGAACGGCGTGATGATCCTGGCGGGCATCGACACCTCGGGCGGACCGAGTCAGGACCTCCCACGGGTGCTCGGTGTGACCAAACAGGCCGTGAGTCAGACCGTCGACGCGCTCGTCAACCGTGGATACCTGGAGCGCACGCCCGACGTCGACGACCGCCGCCGCATCGCCCTGACGCTGACCGTGCGGGGGGAGCAGATCGTCGAGGCCGCCCTGCACGGGATCGAGGCGGTCGACCGCCAACTCGAGCAACGGGTCACGCGCGAACAGATCGAGGCCATGCGCAGCGTGCTCGTGGCGCTCACCGAGATCAAGGCGAGCGGGCAGGCCACCGGGGCGGGTCGCCGTCGCGAGCGGCGCGGCCAGCTGCGCAGCTTCAGCCCCATCTTCTCCGTGCGCGACCTCGGCGCCGCCCTGGCCCACTACGCCGACCTCGGCTTCCACACCTTCGCCTACGAGGACGGCGACGACTACGGATTCGCCGACCGGGACGGGACCGGGCTCCACCTGGCGGCCGGACCTGATGACGACCCGGCCCATGCGAGCTCGGCCTATCTCTACGTGCGCGACGCCGATGCACTCTACGAGGAGTGGAGCCGACCGGGGGTAGGTGGGAGGACGCTGCCGGTCGGTCCGACCGACTACAAGTTGCGCGAGGGCTCGCACGTCGACCCCGACGGCAACCTGATCCGGTTCGGCTCGCCGATGGCGGCACCATGACGAGGCCATGACCAGCGCCCGTGTCGCCGGCCTCGTGCTCACCCCGGGCGCGAGCGCCGGTCGGAACCAGTCGGGGCTCGTGGCGATCGACACGGCGGTGACGACCACCGGACGGTCGGTGGCGCGGGTCGAGTTCCCCGGGCAGGCCGCCGGGAAACGACGCACCGACCCGCCCGCGGTGTGCATCGAGACCGTGCGCACGGCGACGGCCGCGCTGGCGGAGCAACTGGACGTCCGCACCACCCGTATCGCCGTCGGCGGGCGTTCCTTCGGAGGGCGGATGTGTTCCATGGCGGCGGCGGAGGGTCTCCGGGTCGCCGCACTCGTCCTGGTGAGCTATCCACTGCACCCGCCCGGGAAGCCCGACCGGTTGCGCACCGAGCACTTCGGTGCCCTCGACGTGCCCTGCCTCTTCGTCTCGGGGCGCCGCGATGCGTTCGCCACACCGGCCGAGCTCGAGCGCGAGACGGGCGCCATCCCCGGCGCGGTGTCGCTCGTCTTCGTGGACGGGGACCATTCGCTGCGCCGGAGCGAGCCCGAGGTCGCCGACGTGGTCGCCGGCTGGCTCGCCGACCTGCGCTGAGGGACGCAGCCGGGGTTGTCACCGGCCGCCAGGAGGGCGACCGTGTCGGCTTGTGCCGCCGGGCGGCACGCGGTAGGCCATTTGGCGGAGGACCTATGGCCGACCCAGACACCACCGCCATCCCGGGCGAAGACGAGGGCAATGGCGACGACGATCCCGAGCGCGACCACGTCGACGAGCAGGAGGACGAGTCCTTCCCGGCGTCCGACCCCCATTCGGACTGGGCGGGTGGCCCGCTCGAACCATTCGGCGACTAGGCGCGCGATTCCTCAGGCGGCGGCGATCCGGGCCAGCAGGTCTGCGGTGGCACCCGGCGCCGCCAGCATCATGTCGTGCCCCGACGAAAGCTCGTGGGTCTCCCACCCTGCGGTGCGCGCGGCCTCGTAGAAGGCCTCGAGGCTCGCCAGCGGGGGATCGGTGTGACGGACGTAGACCTTGCGCAGGCGCGCGAGCGGGCCGGGATCGAAGTCGGTGGGCTCGACTTGGCACCGGAAGGGGAAGTCGGTCAATCGGGGGCGAACGAAGGCACGCAGCCCGGTGTCGGCGATCCCCCACTGCGCCAAGAAGGCGTCGGTCGCCGGCAGGTACCAGCCCTCGCCGTCCTCCGCGGCCTGGCGGCGATACCCGTCGGCGACGTCGGGCGGTTCGACGTCGAGCAGGGACTGGCCGGGCGCCGTGACGAACGCACCGAGGAACACGATCGAGGCGAGCCGCTCGTGCGCTCGCTCGGCCAGTGGCCCCGCCAATACCCCCGCGTAGCTGTGGAGCGCGAGATGGACCTCGGAGAGATCTTCGAACCAGAGGAGCTCCTCGATGTCGCGCACGTGCGTCGAGACGCCGACCTCGGGTGTGAGCGCGCCGCGCCGCGCACCCTGTCCGGTGAGTGTCGGACGGTACACGTCGTGCCCGCGGGCAACGAGGAGCCGTTGCACGTCACGCCAGCACCATCCACCGTGCATGGCGCCGTGCACGAGCACGAACGTGGACAGGGCCGCCCTCCTTTGGATCCCCGCGAGGCGAGACCCGAAGGCTAGGGGATCGCCGGCGGCGACGCTTCGCTCAACGGGCGCACACCACCCGAACAACCGCTCAATCTGGGCTGCTGATCTGCCGTGAATTGGGTGATGGGAGTGGCCGTCGAGACCCGTGCCGGCGAGAGGATCGACATCCTCCGCCGGGTGGGGGAGGACCACGACAGGCCGCCCGGTTCCGACGCGCCCGGTTCCGACGCGCCCGGTTCCGACGCGCCCGGGGCCGGCTCGTCCGGGGCGGGCTCGTCCCCCGCTGACGCGCCCGGCGTCGCGGAATCGCAGGGACTCCCGCGCCCGCTCGACCGGCGCCTACGCTGGGTCTTCGGCATCGCCGGCGTGTTGGTCGTCGCGCTCATCGTCTCACTGATCGTTCGCCCCATCGGCTCGTACGCCACTCCCGTCGACGGCTGGGGCGTCGGCGCGCTCGAGCTGACCATGGGCGCGTTGTGCATCGCGCGCTACTTCGAAGGTTCATGGCGCGCCAGCACCTCGGTGGCCCGGGTCTTCCCGCTCGTCATCGGGATCGCGTGCATCTCGTGGGGCATCGGTCAGGTCGTCTTGACCATCGAGTCGTTGGGTGGGGCGACGCCACCGGTCCCGTCGACGGCGGACGCCTTCTACATCCTCTTCTTCCCACTCTGCTTCGTCGCCTTCGCGCTCCTCATCCGGCGCGGGAACCAGGGCTCGCTGGCCCAGACCTCGCTCGACGGCCTCGTGGCCGCCCTCGCGGCCGCGTCATTCTCCGCCACCTTCATCGTGGCCGAGGTCATCAAGGTCACCGGTGGCAGTGCCCTGGCCGCCGCCACCAACCTGGTGTACCCCCTGGCGGACGTCTTGTTGCTGGCGCTGGCCGTCGGTGGTCTCGCGGTCTTGCCCCGCGCCTTTCGCCCGTTCTTCGCCCTCGTCTGCGTCGCACTGGCCACCAACGCGATCGGCGACGGATTCAACCTCCTGCAGCCGGCGAGCCGGTTCGGCTACATCAGCAACGGTGCCGCCTGGCCGGTGTCGCTGACGCTGCTGGCCGTTGCGGTGTGGCTGATCCCCGCCGACGTCGAGTATCCGGGGACGGACCGGAGCGCCGGGTTCGCGCTTCCGGCCTTCGGCGCGCTGGTCGGCATGGCCGTCTTGCTTGCTGCCAGCTTCGGCAACGTGGGCAAACCCGCCATCGCGCTGGCGACGATGACCCTGCTGATCGCCGGCGTCCGCCTCGCCCTCACCGTGCGCGAGGCGCACGCGATGAGGACGGCGCGTTTCCGGTCGCTCATCGACAAGACCTGGGATCTGATCACGGTGATCGAATCGGACCTGCGCATCGCCTACATCACGCCCTCGGCCGAGCGCGTGCTCGGCTACTCGCACGCAGAGCTCGAGGGCAGGCCGTTCACCGAGTTCGTGCATCCCGACGACTCGCACCTCGTGATCGAGCACCTGACCGGGTTGACCGGCGGCGACGCCTCGGCCGTGTTCGAGGTGCGCATGCGCCATGCCAGCGGCTCGTGGCGGCTTATCGACTGGAACGCCGCCGACCTACTCGAGGACCCGTCGGTCAACGGCTACGTGCTCAACGGCGGCGACGTGACCGAGGCGCGCCAGGCGGCCGAGGACCTGGTCGCGGCGCGTGACGCCGCGCTGGTGGCGTCGAAGGCGAAGTCGCAGTTCGTCTCCATGATGAGCCACGAGATCCGAACGCCGATGAACGGCGTGATCGGGCTGACCGAGCTGCTCCTCCAAACCGATCTCGACGGTGAACAGGTCGAGCTGGCGTCGGGAGTGAAGGTGTCGGCCGAGAGCCTGCTGGTGATCATCAACGACATCTTGGACTTCTCGAAGATGGAGGCGGGCAAGCTCGACATCGAGGAGTCCGAGCTCGACGTCCGCGGCGTCATCGAGGACGTGGGCCGCATTCTGGCGGGAACCGCACACGGCAAGGGGATCGAGCTCATCATCGACATCCCGCCCGACGTACCCTCGGGCCTCCTCGGCGACGCCACCCGGATCCGTCAGGTGCTCGTGAACTTCGGCGCCAACGCGGTCAAGTTCACTTCTGAGGGAGAGGTTGTCATCCGGGTCTCGGTCCTGCACCAGAACGCCGAACGGGTCGCGCTCCACTTCGACGTCGTCGACACGGGGATCGGCATCGCGGACGAGGACCAAGAGCGCCTCTTCATGGCGTTCGCGCAAGCGGACACCTCGACCACGCGCCGTTTCGGCGGCACCGGTCTCGGGCTCACCATCTGCCGGCAGCTGGTGGAGCTCATGGGCGGCCGGCTCGGGCTGGTCAGCGAGCCGGGCGCCGGGTCGACGTTCTGGTTCGAGTTGTCGCTCCGGCGCTGCGACGAGGCGCCGGCCGAGACCGGGGGAGACCCGCGTACCCTCTCGGGCCAGCGGGCGCTGGTCGTCGACGACAACGCCACCAACCGCCGCATCCTGCGCCAGCAGCTGCTGTCCTGGGGAGTCGAGGCCGTGGAGGCCGCCGACGGGGACGAGGCGCTCGAGGCGGCCGCGGCCGCGGCGAGCGACGGCCGGACCTTCGACCTCGGGATCGTCGACCTCAACATGCCGGGCATGGACGGGCTCGAGCTGGCGCGGGCCCTGAAGGACGACACGTCGACCGCTGCCACCATGCTCTTCTTGCTCAGCTCGTCGGGCTACCACCTGGAGGCGGCCGAGTCACACCTCAACGGCTTCGCCGCCAGCCTGACCAAGCCCGTCCGCTCCTCGGAGCTCTTCGACTGCCTGATCACCAGTCTCAACGCAGGGTCCGCGCCCGAGCCGCCCGATGCGACGGTCAGCGAACGCGCCGGTGCGTCGGGTCCCGAGGTCCTCGCCACGATCCTGTTGGTCGAGGACAACAAGGTGAACCAGCTCGTGGGCTGCAAGGTGCTCGAGAACCTCGGCTACGCCTACGAGATCGCCAACAACGGCGTGGAGGCCGTCAGCCTCTTCGGGGCCCACGACTACGACGCGATCCTCATGGACTGCCAGATGCCCGAGATGGACGGGTACGAGGCCACCGAGGCCATCCGCCGTCAGGAGGCAAGATCCTCAGGGGGTGGGGTGCGGCATACGCCGATCATCGCCATGACGGCGGCCGCCATGGAGGGTGACCGGGAACGCTGCCTGGCCGCGGGCATGGACGACTTCATCACCAAGCCCGTCCGACTCGAGGCGATCGGTGCCGTGCTGAAGCGCTGGGTGACCCGGCCCTCCGAAGCCGAGCGGGCGGCCGCGCCGGCCGCGGTCGCGGCGCCACGTCGCGGGGTTGCCGCTGACGCCGCGGGCGATGCAGCTGCGGCTGTGAGGAGTGCGGACGATCCGCTCGATCGCACACAGATAGAGCTCCTGCTCAGCCTCGACGACGGGCAGGGTGAGACCCTGGCGGAGATCGTCGACGAGTACATCCGGGCGGCCACGGAGGGACGCGACGAGCTTCTCCGCGAGATCGACCAAGGAGACAGCGGCGCGTTGGCACGGACGGCCCACACACTGAAGGGCGCCAGCGCCAACGTGGGTGCGAGCGGCATGGCGGAGGTGTGTGCCGGCCTGGAGCTGCGCGCGCGCCAGGCGCAGGTCGACGATGCCGCGGCGTTGATGGAGCAATTCGAAGCGGAGTTCGCACGGGTCCGGGCGGCCCTCCAGGAAGCGGTAGGGAGCTGACATGCGCATCTTGATTGTCGATGACGACGCCACGAGCCGTCTTCTGCTGAAAGCCATCGTGACCAAGCTGGGCCACACGTGCCTGGTGGCCGAGGACGGCACGACCGGCTGGGAGTTGCTGACCAACGGCGGCATCGACGTGCTCTTGACCGACTGGATGATGCCCGGGATGGACGGGCCCGAGCTCTGCCGCCGCGTGCGCAGCGAGCCGGGCGAGCGCTACATCTACGTCGTCTTGACGACGGGTCTCGACCACCCCGAGCACATCTTGGAAGGCATGAGCGCGGGTGCCGATGATTACTTGACGAAGCCGGTCGACTCCTTCGCGGTGCAAACCCGTCTCGTCGCGGCCGAGCGTGTCACCGGGCTGCATCGCAAGCTCGCCTTGACCCAAGAAGAGCTCGAGCGGGCCAACCTCGAGCTACTCGAGCAGTCGCGCACGGACGAACTGACCGGTCTGGGCAATCGGCGCCGGATGGAAGAGGACCTGGCCCGTACCCACGGGCGGGCGATGCGCGTCGGCCGCACCTACGGCGTTGCGCTGTTCGACATCGACTACTTCAAGTCCTACAACGACCACTACGGCCACCTGGGCGGCGACGAGACGCTGCGGCGCGTGGCCTCGTCCATCGACATGGTGGTGCGGGCGGGCGAATGCGCGTACCGCTACGGCGGCGAGGAGTTCCTCCTCCTCATGCCGGACTGCCGGCCAACCGACTCGATCTACATCACCGGCGAGCGCATCCGCCGGGCGGTCTTCGAAGTCGGCATCCCGCACGCGGCCCGGCCCTCTGGCCCGCTGTTCGTGACGCTGAGCGGCGGCGTGGCGAGCTGGACGCCCGGCTCCCCCCTGTCCTTCGTCGAGGTGCTCGAAGAGGCCGACGAGGCGCTGTTCCAAGCGAAGTCGGATGGACGCAACCGGGTCTACGCGGCGCCCTCGGTCGACGGGTGTGACCCGCTGGAGGCTGCCACCGCCGGCATCGTGGTCAGCTAGTCACGGGACGGCCGGCGTCAGAGCGGCGTGCCGTGCGGGTCCGGCCTGCGTCAGGCCGGGGCCGTGAGCGCGGTGCGGAGCGCTCCGAACCCCTCCGATGTCCGCCGTACGAACTCGTCGTCGCGCGCGTCCTCGCCGCGCTCGAGCCAGGCGAGCGTCGCCTCAACGAGCCAGCTGAAGAGCGCGTCGGCCCGCCAGGCGTCGAGGAGTTCGTCGCCGGTGTCGAGCGCGGTCAGCTGGCGCACGACGGCGACCGACACCGCGCGGAGCTCGGCCGCGTAGGCCGCGAACTGCGGTTCGCGCGCCGCATGACGCCACAACAGCGTGAATGCAGCCGGGTCGCCGCGGGCGACCGTCAGCAGCGTCCGGGGGCCCAGTCCACTGTGGCTGGGCAGCGCGAGCTCGGCCCGCAGCTCCTCGCCCAGGTGGTCGAAGACCTGCTGGAGGATCTCGCGGTAGAGCTCCTCCTTCGATTCGAAATGGCGATAGACGATCAGCTTGGTCACGCCGCACGCAACGGCCACGTCGTCCATGGACGTGTCGGTGAATCCCGACGCGGCGAAGGCCGTTGCGGCGCCGCTCAGGATGGCGGCGCGCCGTTCGGCCCGGGGGAGGAGCTTGCTCTCGATCTGTATACGTGAAAGTGTACACTTCATAGTAAACACTTCCGGGATGACCACCCGGGGACGTGACGGGGAGGACCGGCCATGACCACGGCGCAGGTGGACTTCACCGAGAACGAGCTCCTCGCCGACGTGGCGGTCGTCGAACCGCTGATCGCCGGCGGCGTGCGCTGCCACGGCGGCTTCGACGGCGAGGGGCGTTACGTGTCGCCGCGCACGCTGTTCCGCCGGCCGGCCATCGCGGCCTGGGGCGAGCAGAACTGCGCGCGCTTCTCGACGGAGCTGATCGATCCCCCGCTCGAGTGGTGGGAGCGGTCGTACCCCACCGTCGACCAGGCGCGCTTCTTGATCCGCGCCGGCGTGCCCGAGCCGCTCATCGCGACGCTGACGCGCATCGGCACCGTCGAGGGCTACGGCGCCAACATCCGCCTGCTCAAGCCCAAGGACATGCAGCGTCACTTCGTCGAGGACGTGCGGGGGACGGCGATCGACCATCTCGGCGGCGGCCTGTTCGAGGCGCACGGACGCGACGAGGCGGGCTGGGAGGCCGAGGCGGGCCATCGCGACATGTGGTTCGCCGCGCGCGACATCGCATTCGAGCGGCCACCCGCGGAGCTCGACATCGAGGCCATGCTGGCCCGGATGGGCTTCGGCACCGGGCGGCCCGGCGCGCACGCGGCGCGACTGTTGCCCGACGACATCGCACCCGAGCTCGAGATGATGGTGTCGCTGATGATCCGCGTCCTCTTCATCGAGATCTCCGCCTTCCACACCTTCGCCTGGGCCGAGGCCTGGATGTCCGACACCGAGTTGGTGGCGGGCGACGGCGCAGCGGCGACCCTGGTCTCGTTCATCCGGGCCGACGAGACACCCCACGTGGGCTACCTGCGCACGGCCCTCTCCGAGATGCGCGACCGCACCTGGATCGGCGAGGACGGCGCGACACACGCCGGCACGGAGATGATCGGGCGCGTGTGGGACCCCTTGCTGGCCCAGAGCCTTGGTCCCACCCGGGAGGAGGCCCGGCGGGCCACGCGGGGCGAAGTCGAACACTGGTGTGCCACGCGCAAGAACGGGGACGACATCTTGGCGGAGTTCAATGCGCTGGGTGCGCCGTGAAGTTCGGCATCTTCTACGAACACCAGCTCCCGCGGCCGTGGGAAGAGGACGGCGAGTACCGCCTCATACACGATGCCCTCGAACAGGTCGAGCTGGCCGACCGCCTCGGCTTCGACGTGGTCTGGGAGGTCGAGCACCACTTCTTGGAGGAGTACAGCCACTCCTCCGCGCCCGAGGTGTTCCTCGGCGCCTGCAGCCAGCGGACCAAGGAGATCCGGCTCGGGCACGGCATCATCCAGACCGCGCCCGGTTACAACCACCCGGCCCGTACGGCCGAGCGCGTGGCCACCTTGGACCTGCTCTCGGGCGGGCGGGTCGAGTTCGGGTCGGGCGAGTCGGGTTCTGAGGCCGAGCTGGGCGGCTTCCTGGTCGACCCGGCGACCAAGCGGGACGCCTGGCTCGAAGGCCTGGAGGTCGCGCTCCGCTGCATGACAGAGACACCGTTCAGCGGCGCCGACGGCCGCTTCGTGCAGATGCCACCGCGCAACGTCGTGCCCAAGCCGATGCAGAAGCCACACCCGCCGCTCTGGGTGGCGTGCTCGCGGCGCGACACGATCCTCCTGGCGGCCGAGAAGGGGATCGGGGCCCTGACCTTCGCCTTCATCGACCCCGAAGAGGCGGAGAAGTGGGTGTCGGACTACGAACACACGCTGGCTGAGCGCTGCGTCCCTGTCGGGTTGGCGGTCAACCCCAACATCGCGTGCGTCACCCAGATGATGTGCCATCCCGAAGAGAGGGTGGCACTCGACCGCGGTCTCGAGGGCGGCAACTTCTTCGGCTACTCGCTCGGGCACTACTACGTCTTCGGGGAGCACCGCCCCGGCACGACCGACGTCTGGCGCGAGTACCAAGAGCGGCGGGGCGAGGTCGGCTATGCGCCCGAGGTGGAGACGGCGTTGCGCCAGGAGCGTCTGGGGGCGAAGCTGGCCGCCGGAGACCGCACCGGCCTGCGCGGCGCGATGGGCACGCCGGCGCAGGTGCGCGAGTTCGTCGGGCGCTTCGAGGAGGCCGGCGTCGACCAGGTCATCTTCGTCCTCCAAGCAGGGCGCAACCGTCACGAACACATCTGTGAGTCCCTCGAGCTGTTCGGCACCGAGGTGCTCCCCGCCTTCAAGGAGCGCGACGAGGCGCTGGTCAAGGCCAAGACGGCGCGGCTCGCCCCGGTGGTGGACGCCGCGCTGGCGCGCCGCGAGCGCAAGCCGGCGGCGCCCGCGCTGCCGCCGGACTATGCCTTCCCCGCCATCCCGCGCCGCTGGGCGGACGAGACCGGCAGCGAGGAAATGCGCGAGTGGCTCGAGCAGTTCGCCGAAGCCCGCGCCAAGGGACTGAAACAGGAGGGACTGGGGATCCTCGGGAGTTAGCGCGCGGAGGCTTCCTCGTTATCCTTCGTCTTCGTGGCCACGGCGAGATCGACGGACCAGCCGGGACGTGAGGGGTGGCGCGTGCTCGTGACCGGGGCGACCGGGCGTGTCGGCTTCCCCGTCGCCCGCGAGTTGGCGGAGCACAACGAGGTGTTCGGGCTCGCGCGCTGCCAACACGACGGCGACCGCACGCGCCTCGAAGAGGCCGGGGTGGAGCCCATCGTGGGCGACGTCGCAACGATGGACCTGCACCAGCTTCCCAGGGAGATCACCCATGTCTTCCACGCGGCGGCGCGACTCGGGCGCGAGGCCCAGGACGGGGACTGGCAACAGGTCTTCGAGACGAACGCCCAGGCGTCTGGCCGTCTGGTGGCGGCGTGCCCCGGCGCCGCGTTCGTGTACTGCTCGACGGGCTCGGCCTACGCGTACCAGGGGCACCGACCGCTGCGCGAGGACGACCCGCCGGGCGTCCACCTCGGGGCGTACAGCCTGTCGAAGATCGCGGGGGAGGCCGTCGTCCGCTACGCGGCCGCGGCCTCGGGCACTCCCCTGACGATCATCAGGATCTTCTCCACCTACGGGCCAGAGGGCGGCACGCCGGTCAACCGGCTGCGTCGCATCCTGCGCGGCGACGAAGTGGTCCTGCACCCTGACGCGCCGAACAATTACAACCCGATCTACGAGGACGACTATGTCGACCTCGCCGTGCGCGCCCTCGAGGTGGCGTCACCCGAGCCGGTGGTGGTCAACTTCGCCGGTAGTGAGACGGTCAGTGCCGAGGACTACTGCGCATATCTCGGCGAGCTGGTCGGCCGCCCGGCCCTGATCCGCTACGACACCGCCGCGCCCTGGCCGATCTGGCCCGACGTCACCCACATGCACGAGGTGCTCGGACGCACCCGGGTGCCCTGGCGCGACGGCATGCGAAGGGTGGCCCACGCATTCGGCTGATCGATTGCAGGGCTCGGTGCCCACCCGACCGCTGATACCCTAGGGGGGTATCTACGACGAGATCGGAGGCACCGTGCGACCCGGTTACATCGACAACAAAGACGCCATCCAAAAGCGGCTGCGACGAGTAGAAGGCCAGGTCAGAGGCCTGCAGAACATGGTCGACGAGGATCGGTACTGCATCGAGATCCTCGAACAGGTGTCGGCCGCGACCAAGGCCCTCCAAGCGGTGGCACTCGAGCTGCTCGACGACCACCTGGCCCACTGCGTCTCCGACGCCGTGCGCCAGGGCGGAGACGAAGCAACCGAGAAGCTGAACGAGGCATCCGCCGCCATCGGTCGCCTGGTCCGTTCCTAAGAGCCGTGTTCGTCACCGCCACCTTTCTGGTGGACGTCGGACGTTCGCTGCGCGAGGGGTTCTTCATGTTCTGGGAGACCCTGTGGCCGCTGATCCTCGGGTTCGGGCTCGCCGGTGCGGTGCAGGCCTTCGTCAGTCGTGACGCAATGCAGCGACGTCTGGGGGATCACCGGGTCGGGTCAGTGGCCCGGGCTACGGGCTTCGGCATGGTGTCCTCGTCGTGCTCGTATGCGGCATCGGCCATGGCCAAGTCGCTCTTCGCCAAGGGGGCCGACTACATCGCGGCCATGGTCTTCATGTTCGCCTCGACCAACCTGGTCCTCGAGTTGGGCCTCGTGCTCATCGTGCTCTTGGGTTGGCAGTTCGCCGTCAGCGAGTTCGTCGGGGGCATCATCATGATCGTCCTGCTGGCGACGCTCGGCGCGTTGTGGCTGCGGGGCCGGATCGTCGTCGAGGCGCGGCAGCGGGTGCAGGACGGCGACGCTGTCCGCGAGCACCAGCACGGTCCCGCGAGCGACTCGGCAGCGCTGCCATGGTCCGCGCGAGCCCGCTCGCTCGGGGGATGGGCCGACAGCGCCACGTACACGATGTCCGATCTCACCATGCTCCGCCGCGAGCTGGTCATCGGGTACACGGTGGCGGGATTCCTCGCGGTCCTCGTGCCGACCTCGGTCTGGCAGGCGGTCTTCATCACCGGGCACGGGTTCTGGACCAGCGTCGAGAACGCGCTGGTCGGACCGTTCATCGCAGTGATCAGCTTCGTCTGCTCCATCGGCAACGTGCCCTTGGCGGCGGCGCTCTGGACAGGCGGCATCTCCTTCGGCGGCGTGATCGCGTTCATCTTCGCCGACCTGATCGCCTTCCCGCTCCTCTTGATCTACCGCCGCTACTACGGCACCGCGCTGATGGTGCGCATGCTGATCGTCTTCTGGGCTCTGATGTCGACCGCGGGTCTTTTGACCGAGCTGCTGTTCCGAGCGGCCGGTCTCGTCCCGACCTACCGGCCGGCGACGGTGGCGCCGGCGCACTTCTCGTGGAACTACACCACCTATCTCAACCTCGTGTTCCTGGTCGTCTTCGCTGTCTTGTACTGGCTCTACCGCAACAGGGAGCGTCTCGGTGGCGGCGACCGCTACGCGCGCGACCCTGTGTGCGGCATGGTGGTCGAGACGTCACATGCGCCCGCGTCGCTCGAGCACGAGGGCCAGCGCTACTCCTTCTGCTCGGATCGCTGTGCCGAGGACTTCAGTCGATCTCGCCCTCGCCTTTGACCTCGGCGCCGATCCTGTCCATCTCGCGCTCGTGGCCGGCCACCGCGGGATCGAGCTCGTTGCCCTCGGCGGCCGCCGCCTCCTCGGCAGTGGGCGGCCGGTCTGCGGCGTGCGGTGCCGAGGCCTCACGCTGCTCCTCGCTCCTGGTCGCCTCGTCGACCCCCTCGGCTCCGGCGTCGTGAGACTCGTTCGCTGACTGACTCATGTTGGCTCCTTTGTACGAGAGCTCCGCTCGGCGTGCTCTGCAGGTGCAGTGCCCACGATAGAGGCGACGAATCATCGCCGCCGCAGCAAGGCGGTGGGTACCCCGGCGGTAGTCGCACGGACCGGCAGCGGCGACAGATGGTCGCTACAGTCCGGTCCCGATGCCTGACTACGACGCGATCGTGATCGGCGCAGGCCACAACGGCCTGACCGCCGCTGCCGTCATGGCGCGGGGCGGTCTGCGCGTCCTGTGTCTCGAGAAGAACCACTTCATCGGCGGGATGGCCTCGACCACCGAGCTGATCAGGGGCTACCGCTTCGAGCTGGCGGGGTCGATCCAGTTCCCGGTGCCGAACGAGATCTTCGAGGAGCTCGACCTGGGGTCCTGTCCCATCTACGAGCCCGAGGTGCAGTCGGCCAGCATCAGCGGCGACGACCAGCCGCCGATCTTCCTCTATTCCGATCCGGAGCGGCTGCTCGAGCACTTGGGCGAGACGCTCGGGATCGAGGCCGTCCTCGGGATGGCGGAGGTGGCGGCGTGGGCGGAGGCTCCGGCGCGGGCCATCGGCCGCTTCGACGTGCGTCGGCCGCCGCGATCGCTCGACGAGATGTGGGCCTGCGCCACCAACGAGGCGGAGCGGGAGGCGATCCGCGTGGCGATGTTCGGCAGCGTGCTCGACGTCGTCGACCGCTACCTGCCCGACCGCTCGAAGCACGCGCCGGTCCGGAGCATGCTCAGCTTCCTGGCGGTCAACTCCACCTTCCGGGGCCCGGCCTCGCCGGGGAGCGCGATGTGCCTCGCGTTCGCGTTGGCCTCCCCCGGCACGGCGACGATGTCGAAGGTGCGGGGCGGGCTCGGCACCATGGCCGACCATTTGCTGACGCTCTTCGAACACCACGGCGGCGAGCTCCGCCGCCACACCAAGGCCTCGCGCATCGTGGTCGAGGGCGGGGCGGTCCGCGGCGTCGAGCTCGCCGACGGTGAGGTGGCCACCGCACCGGTCGTCGTGTCGAACCTCGACCCGACCGCCACCTTCGCCCACCTGCTCGACCCCGAATCACTCCCCGACGCGTTCGCGCGGCGCGTGGCGGCCATCGACCACCGTGCCCTCTACTTCCAGGCGCATTTCGCCCTGCGTGGGCTGCCCGAGTACCGCGAGCCCTATGAAGAGCTGAACGCCGGGACGTTCGGTCGCAATGTGACCTTCTTCGGCACGGCCGAGCAGATGCAGCGCGACTTCGAGGGCTGCGTCCGCGGCGAGGTGCCGCGCTCGCCGAGCTTCAACCTGCAGATCCCCTCGCTCGACGACCCCGGCCTGGCCCCCGAGGGGAGGCATGCCGCCAGCAGCTTCGCCTTCTACCTCCCCATCGGTGCCGATCGCGAGGCGCAGGGACGGCTGCGCGACGAGATGGCCCAGCGCATGGTGGACAAGATCGCCACGGTGGCACCGAACTTCCCGGACCTGGTGGAGCGCCAGCTCAACTATCCCGCCTACACCTACGAGCTGATGTTCGGGTGCACCGGCGGCGACTTCACCCACGGGCTGCTCCAGCCCGAGTTCATGGGGCCCTTCCGCCCCGGGCCGCGGGGCTGGCCCGACAACCCGGTGCCCGTCGAGGGGCTGTATCTCTGCGGGGCCGGGTGCCACGGCGGACCCGGCGTCACGTTCATCCCCGGCTACAACTGCGGCTACGCCGTGTTGGAGGGGACGAGCGCGCGGTTGTAGCGGAGCTGGCGCTCCATCAACGCGAGGAACATCGCGATGGAGAAGGCCAGGCTGGTGAAGAGGCTCATCACGAAGAAGATCCACGCCCAACGCAGACCGCGCCGGGTGCCCTCGACGATGGTCCACAGCGGCATGAGCACCACGTTGACGATGATGTAGTCCTGCGCCGCCGAGTCGGCCGCCCAGTTGGTGAAGAGCAGCTTGGTGTAGTTGATGTAGTTGGCCCGGTGACCGTAGAGGTGGGTGTAGCGGACGTTGAAGTACCACCCGAGCACGATGGAGCAGACGCCGACCACGTAGTAGACGCCTTCGAGCAGTGACAACGGGCCGGCAGCGCCGCCGCTGAAGAGGTGCCGGTTGACCGCGAACGCGACGACCGTGGTCGCAATACCGAGGACACCGGTGATCAACAGCTGCGACGTCACATGTTCCTCCTCTCGGAGCGCAACCCGGGCGCGCCCAAACCATCGGGTCGCCCAAACCATAAGGTCGGACGCGGCGGGGTGGGGGGACGGTCCAGGCGCCGGTCAGAGGAGCTCGAGCACCCGTTCGGGTGGCCGGCCGATGACAGCCTTGTCGCCGCTGACGAAGATCGGCCGCTCCAACAGGATCGGGTGCGCGGTCATGGCGTCGAGGAGCTCGTCTGCGCTGGCCTCTTCGAGCTGCAGGTGGGCGTACGCCGGCTCGCCCGTGCGCATCATGGCCCGGGGATCCTCGATGCCGAGCAGGTCCATCAACCCTTCGAGGTCAGCGCGCGTCGGCGCGGTCTCGAGGTACCGGACCACCTCGGCCTCGATCCCGCGCTCGTCGAGCAGGGCGAGCGCGGAGCGGCACTTCGAGCACGAGGGGTTGAAGTAGAGCACGGACACGCCGCCCACGAGGAGGACGCGGCGGTCTCAGGTGGTGCGGCAGGGCGCGGCGTGGTTCATGCAGAGCGAGGGAGCGCGGCCTCGACCTGGGTCCAGGTGAAGTCGAAGGAGCGGACCGGCGTCGCCGACACCGCGAGGGTGACGGTCATGGACGTGCCGCCGCGGTCGCCGCGGTGGGTGTCGCCGGCCGTGTCGACAGCGGCGCCCATGACAACATTCGTGCCCGTGCCGAAGTCGTCGAGGAGTCCCTTGCGATGGCCCCAGCACCCGGCGGCGCCGCGGCGGACGCAGTCGAGGTTGCCGCTGTCATAGCCGTCCTCGTACATCCAGCCGTAGACCGCATCGAGCCCATTCGAGGAGCCGCCAGCCCATTCGGCGTCGTCGAGCGCATAGCCGCGCCCGGGGTCGGGCGGGTCGTTGGCATCATTCGCGCCCTGCTGCGCGTTGTCGTCGAGCGCGGTGGTCAAGCCGACGAGGGGTGGCAGACCGCGGTCGACGCGTTCGAGATTGACGGCCACGAAGAGCTGCTCGGGCACCGTCATTTGCGCGAATCCGACCGGCAGCACCATGGGCCGCACATCCTCGAGCGTGTGCGCGTGGTTGATGGCGGCCAGGACGGCGTTGACGCAGGCTGGGGAGTCGTCCACACCGACGGCGGCGCAAATCCGCGTGTAGTCGGGCACCGGCGCGATGTTGGTGCGGGGGTCAGGGATGCCTGTGTCCGACTCAGTGGCCGCGATGCCCTGCAGTGGCTGCAGGGTCCCGGCCGCAGTGGCGGCCAGGGCCTGTTGCCAGGTATAGGAGTACGTCACGTCACGCGCGGTGACGACGGCGAGCGTGGCCGCCAGGGACGACCCGCCACGGTCATTGGGAGAGGTGTCGCCGTCGGGGTCGTAGCCCGCACCCATCACGAGGGAGCCTGCCGGTGCCCCGAAACGGTTGAGCACGATGCCGCGGTCGGCCCAGCAGCCGGTCGTCTTGTTGCCCGTGCAGCCGGGGACGCCACTGTCGGGCCCGTCGTCGTACATCCACTCGAAGTCAGCATCGAGCCCGTTGTCGACCGCGCCGATCCACTCGGTGCTGACCGCGCTGAAGGCGGGACCAGGTGCGCGCGGCAGCTGTGCATGATCCGCGCCCCGCTGGGCGCCCGCATTGAGCGCCGTCGACAGGCCGGCGAAGGGCGCGAGCCCGCGGTCGACGCGCTCTCGGTCGACCGCCACGAAGAGCTGCTCGGGAACGCTCAGGCGTGGGAAGTCCGACGGCAGCACCATCGGGCGCAGGCCTTCGTCGGCGCGGGCGGTGTCGATGGCCCCCAGGGTGAGGCGCAGGCAGGTACTCGTGGTGTCCGCGCCAACGGGTGCGCACAGGTTGAGGTAGTTGGGGGAGGGGGCCACGGAGCGACTCGGATCGGTCAGCGCGCCGCCCGCCTGCGGGCCGACGCTCGCACCGCAGCCGGCCATGACCAGCGCCACCACGACGGCCAGCACCGCCGCCGCCGCCGTCCTTGGCCCCGCGCTCGCGTTCGCAGTCCCGTTGCCCCGGCCCACCATCAGGTCATCCACGGTAGTGACGCCGGTCGCCGCGCCCGGGTCGGGGCGATGGGCCGTCCGGACGTCCGGACGCCGCGGTCAGACCCCTGGCGTCGCCGCGACCCCGACGGTGAGCCAGCACCAAGGCCTGGGTCCCTGGACGTACTGCTGCTCACTGAACTGGAGCTCGAACCCTGCGTCGCCGACAAGGGCTGTCGCGTCACGGGTGAGATGACACCCGTCAGCCAGGCGCCGCTGGAGCGGGTCGAGCCGGTGTTGCCAGCGCGCCACCCCCGGGTCGGGCGAGAGTCCGTGCTCCAAGAAGTGGACGGTCCCGCCGGGCCGCAGCACTCGTCGCACCTCGGCTAATGCCTGCGCCGGGTCCGGCACCGTGCACAGGGTGAAGGTGCAAAGCGCGGCGTCGCACGACGCGTCCGCGAGCGGGATCTTCTGTCCGTCGAGCCCGACGTGCTCCACCCGCAGCGCCGACTCCTCGATGCGGTGCCGCGCCAGTCGGCGCGCCACCTGGGCCGGTTCGACGGCGAGGACGACGTCGACGTCGGGTGGGTAATGCCGCAGGTTCAGGCCGGAGCCGAAGCCGATCTCGACCACCGTGCCCGACAGGCCCTCGGTCGTGCGGGCCCGCCAGCGGTCGAAGCCGGCCGTGCCGCATGCGAAGTCGACCAGGCGGGGCACGACGTGTTCGCGGTACAACCCCACCGGCAGGACGCTAGCGGCGGCGGGGGCGCCGGGAGGTCGCCATGAGGAAGAATCGCCGGATGGACATTCACGGGAGCGCGCTCGTCACGGGCGCCAGTCGCGGCATCGGAAGGGCGGTCGCCCTCGAGCTGGCGGCGCGCGGATTCGACACGGTGGCCACCATGCGAGACCCCGCGGCCGGGGCAACCATGGCATCGGAGACGGACGGCCGGATCACCGTTCGGCGTCTCGACGTCACCGACCCATCGACCTTCGAGTTCCCGGGGGACCTCCGTGTCCTCGTCAACAACGCAGGCATCGACACCGACTATCTGCCGGTGGAGCACGCGGTGCTCGATGACTGGCGCCGGCTGTTCGAAACCAACGTGTTCGGAGTGGTGGCGATCACGGCGGCCGCCATCCCCACCTTGCGAGAGAACCAGCCCTCAGTGGCGTGCACGATCACCTCGTCGTCGATTATCGCCGCCGTCCCCTTCTATTCCGCCTACCGGGCGTCGAAGGCCGCAGTCTCCGCCTTCGACGACAGCCTCCGAGTAGAGGTCGCGCCCTTTGGCATCCGGGTGGTCGAGATCCTCCCTGGGCCCATCGACACCGACATGTTCCGGCTCAGCACGGGCGAACAGGATGCCGGCCGCTTCGAGAAGTACCGCTCGCTGGCCGGGGTTGCCGAAACACTGCGGCGCGAGCATGCGGACCCGCGTGTGGTGGATGCGGCCCAGGCTGCGCGCGCCGTCGTCGACGCCATCCTCGACTCCTCGGGACCGATGCGTTATGGCTGCGACCCTGTCTCGCTGGAGCTGCTCGACTTGTGGCGCCAGTGCGACGACGAGACGGTATTCGCGATGACGGGGCGCTCGATGCTCGACCAGGCCACGGCCGCCGGCGGGGGCGGTTCGGCGGCGGGTTAGTCCTTTTCCTCTGCTTCGTCGGCGCCCTGTTCGTCCGGCGCCTCAGCCAGCAGCGAGACCCTCGCCTTGTCCTCCTCGCGCCGCTCCTCGGCTGGGAGCGACGGGAACTGCGGGTCGAGCTCCATCAGGGCCTCGAGGAGCACCGCGCTGACGCAGAGGCGAGCGAACCACTTGTGGTCGGCCGGGACGACGTACCACGGCGCCCACCCAGTACTGGTATGCGACAGCACCTCCGAATAGGCGAGCATGTACTCGTCCCAGTATCTGCGCTCGCGGACGTCACTGGCCGAGAACTTCCAGTGGTGGTCGGGCAGGTCAAGGCGCCGGAGGAAGCGGACCCGCTGTTCCTCCTTGGACACGTTGAGGCAGACCTTCAGCACGGGGATGGAATTGTCGCTGACGTAGCGCTCCCAGTCGTTGATCTCCCTGAAGCGGCGCTGCCAGATGCTTTCGCCGTCGCGCCGGTGGGTCAGGCGCTGGCGTGCCAGGAGTTCGGGGTGCACCCGGACGACCAGCACCTCCTCATACTGCGAGCGGTTGAAGACGCCGATCTCGCCGTGCGCCGGCAGGCGCTGGGCGTAGCGCCACAAGTAGTCGTGCCTGAGCTCTTCGGTCGAGGGCTCCTTGAAGCTGGTAACGCGCACCCCCTGCGGGTTCACACCGCTCATCACGTGGCGAATCGTGCTGTCCTTGCCCGCGGCGTCGAGCCCCTGCAGGCAGAGCAGCAGTCCATGCGTGTCCTCTGCGGCGAGCCGCACCTGATAAGAGGAGATGAGCTTGACGCTCTCCTTGAGGAGGGTGGGGGCGTCCTTCTTCTTGAGGAAGTCCGCGACAAAGGCGGGGTCGAAATCCTCACCGAGCCGCACCGTGGTACCTGGTTCGACCCGCAGCAGTCCCACTAGCTCGCGTACCCACTGTGGCTTTCCCTGGCTCACCTCGGTCCCCCGATGCCTGCGCGCACCTGCATTGGTGCCGTCATCAAGCTATGCGATGGCGAATGCCGCGGCGACGGGTGGGTGCTCCTGCACGCTACGTTCGGCAGCGCCAGAACCGCGACAGAAAGGTCGCCGTGCAGTTCGACATCGTCGTTGCCGTATTTCCGATCATTTTCTTGGGCGAGCTCCCGGACAAGACGATGTTCGCATCATTGGTGATGTCGACCCGCGGGCGCCCCCTGATGGTATGGCTCGGCGCAGCGGCCGCCTTTGGCGTCCACGTGGTGATCGCGGTCACCATCGGTGTCGCCCTGTTCCATCTACTCCCACAGCGAGCGCTCGATGCATTCGTGGCTGCGATGTTCTTCGCCGGCGCGATCCTGGCCCTGCGTGAGGCCACCAAAGCTCGCGAGGAGGAAGCAGTGGTCGAGCGTGAGGTGGCCTCGCACCGACGCACGGCCGTCACCGCCTTCCTCGTCATCTTCGTGGCCGAGTGGGGCGACCTCACGCAGATCCTTACGGCCAACCTGGCCGCGCACTACCACGATGCCCTCTCGGTTGGCGTTGGTGCGCTGCTTGCCCTCTGGACCGTGGCAGGCCTCGCTGTCGTCAGCGGACAGAGCCTCTTGCGTCTGGTGAACATCGCCACCGTGCGCATCGTCACGGCCGTCGTGTTGACGGGGTTGATGGGCTGGGCGATCTGGCTGGCGGTCCGCTGAAACGGCCCTGGGCCGGTGCCGGTCAGGCCGCCGGTGTCGGTCAGGCCGCCGGTGCCACGAAGCGATAGCCGATGCCGCGAATGGTCGTGATCCAGCGCGGGTTCTCGGGGTCCGCCTCGATCTTGAGCCGGACGCGTCGGATGTGCTCGGTGACCGTGGACCGGCCCTGCCAGCGTCCATTCGAGCCCCAAACCCGTTCAAGCAGGTCGTCGCGCGAGAAGACCCTTCCCGGCGCGGCGGCGAGGAACGCGAGCAAGTCGAATTCCTTGCGCGTCATCGGGACCTCGGACAGGCCGACGGTCACTGTGCGCGTGCCATAGTCGATCACCAGGTCCCCGTGCTCGAGGGTCGTCGCGGGCGCCCCGGTGCCGCGGCGCAGGACCGCCCTGATCCGGGCCTCGAGCTCGGCGAACGAGTACGGCTTGGACAAGAAGTCGTCGGCACCCAGATTGAACAGGCTGACCCGGTCACGCTCTGACGCCCGGCCCGAGCACACGATGACGGGGATCGAGCTGTGATGACGGATCCTCGACAACGCCTCCGAGGTGCCGCCGTCCTGGTCGAGATCCACGATGACCAGGTCCGCGTGCTGGGCCACAGCCTCGAGCGTCGAAGCGACGGTGGCCGCCTCGCCAACGGTGTAGCCCGACCTGCGCAAGAAGTGCTGCAGGGCGCGGCGGCAGGTGGGGTCGTCCTCGGCCACCACGATGGTGGTGCCGGTGATGCCGTCAACGGGTGGCCCGAGCAGAAAGGGGTCGGGTTCAACGGCGCGTAGTGCGTCGGTGAAGTGCTGCGATCGGCTCGTTACGTCTAGGGATACCGTCATGCGCCACCTACTTGGGTCCGGATGCCTCCGTACACATGTCGGCTCGGTCGCGCAGCGCCTCCATAGGCCTTTCGGACCAAACGTTTCCCGCGGTGGTGAACGCGATCAGATGATGTGGCGCGCGCGTCGAAAGGTGCGCCACGCTGGCGAGCCCATCCGGTGGCGAGGGAGAGGGTTAGGACTCGGGCAGCGAGAAGCGGTAACCGACGCCGCGCACGGTCGTGATCCATTGCGGAGAGTCGGGATCGGGCTCGATCTTCAAGCGGACCCGCCGTACGTGCTCGGTCACCGTCGAGCGACCTTGCCACTCCTCGGTCGAACCCCAGACCCGCTCCAAGAGATCCTCACGGGTGAAGACCTGGCCAGGCGAAGCTGCGAGGAAGGCGAGGAGATCGAACTCCTTGCGGGTCATAGGGACGGCCTTGTCCCGGACAGTGACGGTGCGGGTGTCGCGGTCGACGACGAGGTCACCATGGTGCAGGCATGTGGCAGCAGGTTCCCCGCCACCGCGGCGGAGCACCGCACGCACCCGGGCCTCGAGCTCAGCGAAGGAGAAGGGCTTGACCACGAAGTCGTCCGCGCCGAGGTTCAGCGTCCGGATCCGGTCCTCCTCGGAGTCCCGGCCCGAGCACACGATGACGGGGACAGCGCTGTGCCGGCGGATCTTCGCCAGCACGTCAGCACCATCGAACCCCGGCAGGCCGAGGTCCAAGATGACGAGGCTCGCCGAGTGTTGGAACACGGAGCGCAGAGTGGACGGCCCGTCGGTTGCCTCTGTCACGCGGTAGCCGCTTCGTTCGAAGTACTGGTGCAGCGCGCTGCGGCAACTGTGGTCGTCCTCGGCGATGAGGATGGTCCGCTCCGCCGCGGCGGCCCCGTCGGGCTGGTACTCCGGCGCGTTGGAGCCACTGGGTCGAGCAGCGTGTGGCACGTGATGCCTGGCCTGAGCGCGGGTCGCCATGTCGGTCGGCGAGTTCATCCCGCGCGGAGCTCAAAGGTCGTTGCACAGGACCGACCCATCACCCGCTCCCCAACCAGCGTCGCCATGGTGACTATGTCGGTCGCTGACCAGGGAACCTTGAGAGAAAGCGCCGGGCGTCAGAAGAAGCGAGGAGTCACCGGCCTCCGCGCATCCTTTTTTGGTGCGCGTTTGGTGCGCGTTTGGTGCGTGTTTGGTGTGTTTGTAGTGCGTTTCTTGTGCATCCTGGGTCACGCCGCCTGGGTCAAAAGACCTAGGCCTGTCGTGGCTCCGCGCCGAGCGCGTCGAACAACTCCAGCCTCGGCGCACCGGTCAATACGGCACCGTTGCGCGAAGGCCCCGCCCCTCTGCTCTCGGTCGCGCGCGGGTGCACGACGCGTTTGTTGCGCAACGGTTGCGTAACGTCTGCAACCTTTTCACAACGATCATGCAACTGACCTGCTAGTACGCGATCAATTAAAGTGATCGCTACTCCGGTGACGCGAAGTCCGCAGGGTCAATCTGGATGACCTCACGAGGAGAGTGGCACCGGTCGGACGGTGCCGGATGAGGGAGGGGGAAACGTGGGATCGACGTATCGTCAATTTTCCACGGCAGAGGAGTGCGCGCAGCGGGGCATCGAAACCCTCTGGTCGGAGTTCAAGAAGACCGGCGCACAAGAACTGCGGAACCAGTTGATCATCTACTACTCGCCGTTCGTCAAGTACGTCGCGGGACGGGTGTTGGCCGGGCTGCCGCGGCACTTCGACGAAGAGGACCTGATCAGCTACGGCATCATCGGGCTGATCGACGCCATCGAGCGGTTCGAGCTAGACCGCAATCTCCGTTTTGAAACGTATGCCATCCCGCGGATCAAGGGCGCCATCATTGACGAGCTGCGCTCCATCGACTGGGTCCCCCGCTCGGTGCGGACCAAGGCCCGCGCCGTCGAGCAGGCCTTTACGCATCTGGAGGCGACGCTGCGGCGCACGCCAAACGAGGCCGAGGTGGCGGCCGAGCTCGAGATGAGCGTCGGCGACTTCCACAAGGCGCTGCGCAAGATCTCGACGGTTGGCGTGATGGCGCTCGACGAGGTGCTGCGCGGCGGTGACCGTTCCGAGCGCTCGACCCTGGGCGAGACCCTGCCCGATGCCTCGAGTGGGCCCGTCGACACCTTCGAGGCCAAGGAGTCCAAGGAGGCTCTGGTCGCTGCTGTCGAGGGCATGCCCGAGCGCGAGCGCACGGTGCTGATGATGTACTACTACGACGGCCTCACGCTGACCGAGATCGGGAACGTCCTTGGCGTCACCGAGAGCAGGGTGTGCCAGATCCACACCAAGGCCCTGCGCCAGCTCCGCTCGAAGCTGGCGGACCGTCCGGAGCCCGCGCGCGCCACGGCGTCGCGGTCGTCGGATCGAACGGCGACGCGTCAGCCGGTACCCCGGCCGCGACTCCAGCTCCTGGCGTCCTAGCCCGCGAGGGCTCGGTGGCCCCCGCCTCGGGGCGGTGGGCCTGCGTCCACGTCGGCCGGTACGGTACGCCCCACACCGCTATACCCGACCCGACAGGGGGCGTGCCATGCCGTTGCACAAGAGAGAGTCTGTCCGTGACGAATTGATCGATTCGGTCTACGCCGACCAGGCCCTGAAGGCGCCGCTCCCATCGACGCATTGTCCCAGCGCCCAGATGGAGCCGACGGACGTGATGCAGGCGATCACCGACGAGCTCATGCTCGACGGCAACGCGCGCCAGAACCTCGCGACGTTCTGTCAGACCTGGGAGGAGCCCCAGGTCCATCAGTTGATGGACCTGTGCATCGACAAGAACCTCATCGACAAGGACGAGTACCCCCAGACGGCCGAGCTGGAGCGGCGCTGCGTCCGCATGCTGGCCGGCCTGTGGAACGCGCCCGAGAGTGCGGAGCCCGTCGGCTGCTCGGCCATCGGGTCGTCCGAGGCCTGCATGCTGGGCGGCATGGCGGCGAAGTGGCGCTGGCGGGCCAAGCGCCGGGCCGCCGGCAAGCCGACCGACTCGCCCAACATGGTGTGCGGGCCGGTCCAGGTCGTCTGGCACAAATTCGCCCGCTACTGGGACGTCGAGATCCGGGAGATCCCCATGTCCCCGGGGCGCTACCAGATGGACGCCGAGCAGATGCTCGAGCGGGTGGACGAGAACACCATCATGGTGGTGCCCACCTTCGGGGTCACCTACACCGGGTCCTACGAGCCGGTGCTCGAGCTCTCCCAGGCACTCGACAAGCTCCAGCAGGACACCGGCCTCGACATCGACATGCACGTGGATGGCGCCAGCGGGGCCTTCCTGGGCCCCTTCTGCGCACCCGAGGTGGAGTGGGACTTCCGCGTGCCGCGCGTGAAATCGATCAGCACCTCGGGGCACAAGTTCGGCCTGGCGCCCCTCGGCGTGGGATGGGTGTTGTGGCGGGACAAGGCGGAACTGCCGGACGACCTGATCTTCCACGTCACCTACCTCGGCGGGGACATGCCGGTGTTCCAGATCAACTTCTCGCGACCGGCCGGCCAGATCGTGGCGCAGTACTACAACTTCGTGCGACTCGGCCGGGACGGCTACCGCAATATCCACAACGCGTGCTACCAAGTGGGCCAGTTCCTGGCCCGAGAGGTGCTCAAGCTCGGCCCGTTCGAGCTGCTGTGCGACTCGAATCCCCTGACCGGGATCCCCTCGGTGGCCTGGCGGATCAAAGAGGGCGAAGACCCGGGCTACACGCTCTACGACATTGCCGACCGCCTGCGCACCCGGGGCTGGCAGGTGCCCGCCTACCCCCTGACCGGGTCGGTCTCCGACATCTCGGTCCAGCGCATCCTGGTACGCCAAGGTGTCAGCCGGGACCTGGCCGGGCTCCTCTTAGAGGACCTGCAGAAGTCGGTCGCCCACTTCGACCGTCACCCCGTCACGGTTCCGATGACCAAAGAGGAATCGGGCGGCTTCAGCCACCTGTAGCGGGGTCGCCGCCGACCGGCGCCGGCGCGGGCGGCGGCGTCGACCAGTTCACGTGGAGCGGTCGGCGGCGGAGGAAGCGCGGGCGGCCGACGTCCGCCGGACGGTCAGTCGTCCAGGGAGCGGGCGAGGCCGCGGTGAGGCCGGCCAGGGCGCGGATCGACGGTTCGTAGACGGACCGGATGAGGGAGAACCGGCGCCACGACTCGTCGCGGCGGTCCGGCGGGACGGCGAGGACGGCATCCAAGGCGTCGAGTGCGGCGTCGAACTCGGCGCGCGTGACGGCGATCTCGGGGGCCGGCATGGCGGCGCGGGCGCTCAGGTCGGGGAGACCCTGGGAGGGAGGGAGCGGGACGTTGGCCGCCCGGGCGATGCGCACGATCAGGGGCAGGCCGTAGACGACGACCATGATGGGTCCCTTCTCGGCGTCCTGGTACACCTCATCGCCCTCGTCGTCGGTCGTCGCCACGACCAGTGCGGCGCCGTCGAGCAGGGACCCGACCGTGGCGACCCAGGAGTGGTCCGTATGGGTCTCGGGGAAGTAGGTGAGGACGGGGAAGGCAGTGTGGGTCTGCTCCAGGTCGAGCAGCCAGTCGGACTGGGCGCGCCAGAAGTCGATGGCCTCGAGCGAGCCGATGCGGTGAAGGGTCTGCAGCAGCTGGGTCGCGTTGGGCGGCGCGCCGGCAACGGGCCGGAGCCGATTGATGCCCTTCTCCCGGCTGTTGTACGCCGTGAAGATGGTCGGCAGGTAGCTGATGAGCAGTGCCACGAGGCCGAGGCCGATGGTCGCCTCGACGAAGGCGATCACGATCTTGCCCGTCCCGTTGGGCTCGGAGAAGCCGAGCGTCGTGAGCGACGAGGCGCTGTGCTCGAAGGCCCGCTGGGACGCCTCGTTACCCGTGCCCCAGAACACGAACGTGAACGCGATGACCATGAAGATCATCCAGACCAGCGGCAGGCTGACGAGCGAGACGGGCGCGTAGAGGGAGCGCAACGTGCGCGCCTCGGCCGGCGATCCCTTCTGGTGCACGAGCAGCCTGTAGGCCCCGGCGAAGACGGCCTGGGAGATGCGCGAGAACCCCTCTTGGGGCAGGACGACGGTCTCGAGCGCCGACCCAAGGATGGCCAACGTCAGCGCGACGCCGAAGAGGAAGGACAAGACGTGGAGAACGGTCATGGTGTCGGCGCGCCGTGGAAGCGATGGCCGCGGTCACGCTACAGGTTCAAGAGACGTCCTTCACAGCCTCCTGAACGGCGGCGTCCACCCCCTTCTTGTCGACGGAGAGCTCCTTGGCGACCTTCTTCGTCGCTTTGAGCTCTGCCTTCTCGAGCGCTGCTTCGATGGTCGTCTCGCCCACGACGACCAGCGCGGCCTCGCCGGCGTCGATCGCCTCTCCGAACTCCTTGACATCCGTGCGCGACATGCCCTTCCACAGGTGGCCGCTGACGCCTCCGACGGCCGCGCCGACGAGCGCAGTGCCGATGATCGACGGCGGGAACAAGATCCCGACCAGCGCGCCGACCGCGGCGCCGCCCCATGCACCGTGCCTCGTAGTCGTCTCGTCCTTGTTGACGTGGACCTTGCCCTTGTCGTCCTTCGTGATGACAGCTGCGTCGTAGGTGCCGACCGCACCCAGGGCGTGCAGTCCCTTGACCACGTCGTAGTCCGACCGGGCGTCCACCTCGCTGGCGTACGTCCCGATGTAGATGAAGACACCATCGGTCTTCGACATTGCGCGCTCCCTTCTCCGTCGTCGGCCGCGACCACAGGCGGCCCGATGCGTAGCGTAGGCCCTCTCGTCTGGGCGCAAACGGGCCGCCCGCCGGTTCCTTCTGGCATGATCGAACTCGTGTCCGTGCCGCCCGCCATCGAGATTGCGCGACGGGCGACGCTCAAGCCGATTGGCGACGTCGCGGCAGAGATGGGCATCGCATCGAGCCTGCTCGAACCGTACGGCGCGTCCATCGCCAAGATCAGCCTCGACGCCGTGGACGCCCTGGCGGACCGCCCGACCGCCCGCTATGTCGTGGTCACGGCCGTCACCCCGACCCCGCTCGGGGAGGGAAAGACGACGACGACGGTCGGCCTGGGGCAGGCGCTCGCCTGCATCGGGAAACGGGCGACCATCGCCATCCGTCAGGCCTCCATGGGACCGACCTTCGGGATCAAGGGTGGCGCCGCTGGTGGGGGCTACAGCCAGGTGGTCCCCTTCGAGAACCTGAACCTGCACCTCACCGGCGACCTCCACGCGGTGACTGCGGCGAACAACCTCCTGGCTGCCATGGTGGACAACCATCTCTACGGCGCCAACGCGCTCGGGCTCGACCCGCACGGCATCACGTGGAAGCGCGTGCTCGACGTCAACGACCGCTCGCTCCGCAGCATCGTCAGCGGGCTTGGCTCCAAGCAGGACGGCCTGCCTCGCCAAACGGGCTTCGACATCACGGCTGCGTCGGAGGTCATGGCGGTGCTGGCCCTGGCACGGTCGCTGCGCGACCTGCGTGAGCGGATGGGCCGGATTGTCGTCGGCTACACCGAATCCGGTGAGCCAGTGACGGCCGAGCAGCTGAAGGCGGCCGGAGCGATGACGGTCATCATGCGCGACGCGATCAAACCGAACCTCCTGCAGACGCTCGAGAACACACCCGTCCTCGTCCATGCGGGGCCTTTCGGCAACATCGCCCACGGCAACTCCTCGGTGGTGGCCGACCTCATCGGGATCCACGCCGGCGAGTACCTCGTCACCGAGGCGGGCTTCGGCTCCGACATGGGCGCCGAGCGATTCTTCAACATCAAGTGTCGCACCTCGGGGCTGAGGCCCGATGCGGCTGTCGTGGTGACGACGGTGCGGGCCATGAAGCTGCACTCGGGCCGACACCGCGTCGTGGCGGGCCGGCCCCTCCCGGCCGCCATGCTCGAGGAGAATCCCGAGGAGGTGCAGCTCGGCGCAGCGAACCTCCTGGCTCATCTCGCCATCGTGCGTCGGCACGGGGTCACGCCTGTGGTCGCCATCAACGCGATGGAGGGCGACTTCTCGTCCGAGCACGCCGCCATCAGGGAGATCGCGGCGTCGGCGGGCGTGCGTGCCGCGGTGTGCACGCACTTCAAGGATGGCGGCAAGGGCGCGGTCGACCTGGCAGAGGCGGTGGTCGAGGCGGCGGCCGAGCCGGGCGAATTCCGAATGCTCTATCCCGACGGCGCGACGTTGCGCGAGAAGATCGAGACGATCGCGACGGAGATCTACGGAGCGGACGGCGTTGACTACCAGCCGGCGGCCGCACGGCACCTCGACAATTATGAGAAGGCCGGCTTCGGCGGGATGCCCGTGTGCATCGCCAAGACCCATCTCTCCATCTCATCGGATCCCGCGCTGCTGGGTGCTCCTCGGGGCTGGCGACTGCCGGTGCGCGAGGCACGGGCGAACGTCGGGGCGGGATTCGTCTACCTCGTGAGTGGCGACATGCGCACCATGCCCGGGCTCTCGCGCAGCCCGGCCGCGGAGCGGATCGACATCGACGACGACGGCAACGTCGTCGGCCTGTACTGAGGGTCTGTGGTGGGCTGCATCGTCGCACTCGTGGCGGCCTTCTCGGCTCGCGTCGCCCTCTTCTTGGTCTGGCTCTTCAGCGATCGATTGAGCATCGCCTTCCGCTCGGGTTGGGAGGGGTTGCTCGGGTTCGTTTTCCTGCCGTACGCGACGCTCTTCTACGCGCTCGTCTATGCGCCGGGGCATGGCGTCGACGCCTTCGGCTGGTTCATCGTGGCGTTGGGGCTCGTGATCGACGTGTCGTCACACCTCTTCGGGTCCAGGGCTCGACGGCGCCGGTCGCGCCGGGCTGTCACCAGCGCCACCTAGACGAAGCGCAGCCGCAGGTCCGGCTCGGGACCGAACGCGGTGTCGCTCGGTCCCACCGCCGCGAGCCTGTGCCAGCCCGCCACACCGATCATGGCCGCGTTGTCGGTGGCCATGGACTGGGGTGGGATCAGAAGCCGCGTGCCGAATTCGTCGGCCAGGACCTGCGCGCGCGCCCGCAGGATGGGGCTGGCCGCCACCCCGCCCACGATGGCGAGCGCAGGATCGCCGAACTCCACCAGCGCCCGCCGGAGCTTGGTCACCAACACGTCCATGCAGGCGGCGACGAAGGATGCGGCCACGTCCCTCTCGGAGAAGCCGGGGTCGGCGCGCACGTAGTTGACCACCGCTGTCTTCAGGCCCGAGAACGAAAAGGTGTAACCGTCGGCCAGCATGGGCCGAGGGAAGTCGAGCACGTCGGCGCCCTCCGCGGCGAGGCGATCGAGAACCGGCCCGCCTGGGTACCCCAGCCCGAGGAAGCGGGCCACCTTGTCGTAGGCCTCGCCGATGGAGTCGTCCACCGTCTCGCCGAGAAGTTCGTAGCGTCCTGGCGCCAGGGAACGGGTCAACATGCAGTGCCCACCCGACACCAACAGCGCGAGCTGAGGGAAGGGGACGGCAGGATCGGCGAGATACACACTGGCCAGGTGACCTTCGAGATGGTTGACGCCGACCACCGGCACGCCCCAGCCGAGCGCGAGGGCCTTCGCCGTCGCGATCCCGACGAGCAGCGCGCCGACGAGACCGGGACCAGACGTCACCGCCACCCCGGCCAGCTCGGGCCCGTCGACTCCCGCCTCGGCCAGCGCGCGCTCGACGATCGGCGTGATCATCGCCACGTGCGCCCGGCTCGCCAGCTCGGGCACCACACCGCCGAAGGCCGCGTGCAAGTCGATCTGGCTGGCGACGACGGACGAGCGCACCGCCAGGTTCTCGTCGACGACCGCGGCCGCTGTCTCGTCGCACGAGGTCTCGATCGCCAACAGCAGCCGTGTCATGCCGCCCCCGCCACCGTCGCGGCCACGTCGGCCCTCGAGATTGCACCTTCTCGCTCCACCACCGCCTTGTCGGTGCGCACGTTGACCAGCGTCGACGGGACATCGCTCAGCGTCCCGCCGTCGACGACGACCGCGACGTCCGCACCGAGGCTGTCCGTCACGTCCTGTGCGGTCAGGGGGGTTGGCGCACCGTGGGGATTGGCGCTCGTCACCAGGAGCACCCCGGTCTCTCGCAGTACCGCGCGCAAGAACCCATGGGCGGGGATGCGCACCGCGACCTCGTCGCGGCCGGCCAGCCATGCGGGCCTCTCTGCGTCGTGCTCGAACCCGAAGGCCAGGGTGAGCGGCCCCGGCCACCATGTCCGTGCCAGTGCATCCGCGTCCGGCGTGAAGGCGACGCCGAGAGCGCGGACCTGCGCGACCGACGCGGCCAGGACTGGCAGGTGCATCCCTTCGGGCCTCCCCTTGGCGGAGAAGACGGCGCGCACCGCGCTCGGGGTCCGCCGGCCCTGCCGCGAGGCCGTAGACGGTGTCGGTCGGCAGCACGGCCACCCCGCCCTGGGAAAGGACGTCGACGGCGAGCCGCGCGCCGGCCGCGTCGGCACGCACGGTCCTCATCTTGGTCATGGCCTCACGCGGCGCCGGGCCGGTGCGGCGGCTCAGAGCCGGAGCGGCTTGACGGCCGAGCCCACGAGAGCGGGATCGGCCCGCCAGTCCACGCCCGGGACGTCGATGTACAGCTCGATCTCGTTGCCATCGGGATCGAGGATGTAGACGCTGTGGGTCACCGTGTGATCCGAGGCGCCGACCACGATCGCTCCCGCGGCCTCGACCGCCGCCAGTGCGGCACGCAGGTCGTCGTCGTTGTCGCCGACGTTCAGGCCGAAGTGATAGAGGCCGACCCTGCGCCCGTCGGGGATGGGTGTGGCGTCGGCCCCCACCTCAATGAGGAGGAGCTCGTGATGCGTTCGTCCCGAAGAGAAGGCCGCGGCACCGATTGGTTCTTGTCCCGGCTCGGGCAGGATCTGGCGCCAGCCGAGTACGTCCCGGTAGAACGCGGCCGACCGGGAGACGTCCCTGACGTAGAGCACGAGGTGGCCGAGTTCGCGGACTGTCATGCGCTCACGCTACCGGTCGCCTCGCTCTCCACCGGCCCCGCGCCCGTCGCCTGGACCTCGCCTGCAGTGCGGATCCAGCGGGCATTGGGCGGCATGCCCGGGCCGAGATGGATGGGCACGTCGAAGGGCTCGGGCTCGAGCCCGGCGGCATCCATCAGCTCGTTGAGCGCGTGCGGGATGGCCGCCGCGATGTCCCACAGGCGTGGGACGGCGCGGGAGTCAGAGGCCAGTCCCCAGTAGAGGACGCCGAGGTAGCTCATGATGGTGATGTTCAGCCCCATGCCGTCCATCACCGGCCCGAGCGGGAACATGCCCAGGAGCTGGCTGCCCCCGAGGTAGAGCGGGAAATCGGGGCCGGGCACGTTGGACACCACGAGGTTGGCCACGGGCCGGTGACGATCGGCCAGCTTCATGCCGGTATACAGGCGGGCGGCCGCCGCGAAGACGTTGGGCGACGCGTGCTCGGCCCAGTTCTGCAACGTCGCCGCTCCCAGCGCCTTGTGCTCTTCCTTGGCGCCCTTGGTGCCCTCGTGGATCAGCTGGAGGCGTTCGAGGGGATCGTCGATGTGCGTCGGCAGCTGGACGAACATCGCCGAGATTTTGTTGGAGCCTGTGAGCTCGGCGACGTCGGGCGTGACCGAGACCGGCACCACGGAGACGAGGGGGATGTCGGGGAGCTCGTCGCCCGCCATCAGATAGGTACGCAGCGCGCCGGTGCACATCGCCAGCACGACGTCGTTGACCGTCGTGCCCATCGCGTTCTTCAGTGCCTTTACGTCGGCGAGGCTGGCTGCTGCGAAGGCGACGCGGCGGCGCGCGTGGACGGCGACGTTGATGGACGTGCGCGGCGCCGTCAACGGGAGTGCCGCCTTGGCCGTGAGGCCGTGACGGATGCGGCGCACATCCAAGACGCTCATCGTCGTGCGCAGCAGCATGCGCCCGATCTCGAAGGGCGCCACCAGGCTGCCCATCATCGACTGGGATACCAACTCGCAGCCTGACGGGATGCGCGAGTCGAGCTGGCGGGGGGTCAGCTGCGGCGCCTCGGGCGGATTGGGCTCCAGGTCGAAGAGGACGCCGAGCAGCTCGGCGCCCGACACCCCGTCGATCGTGCTGTGGTGCATCTTGGCGACGAGGGCGATCTTGCCGTCCTCGAGGCCCTCGACGATCCACATTTCCCACAGGGGCCGGTCGCGGTGGAGCTGGCGGCTGATGACGTCGGCGGCGAAATCGCCCAGCTCCCGCATGCCGCCGGGCGAGGGGAGGGCGGCCCGCCGCAAGTGGTTGTCGATGTCGAACTCAGGATCGTCGACCCACACGGGGTGGCCGACGCGCAACGGCACCTCGACGAGGCGGCGCTGGAAGACAGGGGCCAGGGGAATGCGGTCCTTGATCAGCTGGCGGATGCGGCGGAAGGAGTAGCCACCGGGGACCGTCGAGGGGTCGAAGACGGCTGCGATCGCCACGTGCATGTGCAGGGTCGGTGTCTCCATGTACAAGAAGCTCGCGTCGAGGCCGCTCAGCCGTTCGGGGGTCATCGACTCTCCTTGTTCCTGGTCCCGCTTGTTTCCTCGTCCCGCGTTCCCCCTCCAAGAAGGCGTGGCGCCTCCATAACCTCGCGCCAACTCGCCGGCGGAGCAAACGGGAAAGCTCTCCGACCAGGGCAGACCTGTGCTGGCCGCGCCGGCGGGGAATGATGGTGGGGTGTCCTACGCCTTCTTGGCTGTCTCCGTGGTGGGGGCCGCGGCCGTCGCGCTGGCGTACCGCCCGATCAGGCGCGAACCCTTCACCGTCGTGAGTTTCGCGGCGGGCTGGATCGCCGGCGAGCTCGCCTTCCAGAACATCGCGTGGCAGGCGATCGCCACCGTGCTCTTCGTCTACTACGGGGCCCTCGACGGATGGGCCGGTTGGCTCGCTCTGGCCATCGTCGTCGTCGGCTGGGTGGGGCTGGTGGGCCTCGGGATCGCCGGCCTCCGTGCCCGCCACGTCACGACGGCCGCCCTGGCCGAGGTGCGCAGCCCGTCCTTCCCGGTGCCCGCGGCGCCGACGGCGTCGGTCTGGGGCCGCTGGTGGCGCGTCACGCGGGCCATCCCGTTCAAGTCGAGGGCGGTCGAGGCCACGACGAACGTCGATTACTGGGGCGACGGCAGCCGCTACCACCGCCTCGACGTCTACCGCTCCCGGCTGGCGGTCCCGCAGCGCGCTCCCGTCATGGTCTACGTCCACGGGGGCGCCTGGGTGATCGGGGACAAGCGCGAGCAAGGCAAGCCCATGATGTTCGAGTTGGTGGCCCGGGGCTGGGTCTGCGTCGCCATCAACTACCGGTTGAGCCCCAAGGCGACCTGGCCCGAGCACATCGTCGACGTCAAGGGGGCGCTGGCTTGGGTGAAGGAGCACATCGCCGAGTACGGGGGCGACCCGTCTTTCGTCGCGGTCAGCGGCGGTTCGGCCGGCGGGCACCTGTGTGCGCTGCTGGCGTTGAGCGGCGGTGACCCCCGGTTCCAGCCCGGCTTCGAGGACAAGGACACCTCGGTGCAGGCGTGCGTCCCGTTCTACGGCGTCATGGACATGACGAGCTCTCCAGAGGCGTCCCAGTTCGGGACAGGCCTGGTCGAGATGCTCGAGAAGACCGTCATGAAGGAAAAGGAGTCCGAGCACCCCGACATCTTCCGCGACGCGTCGCCCACGTTCCGGGTCCGCCCCGATGCACCCCCGTTCTTCGTCCTCCAGGGCGCCAACGACACGCTGGTCCCCGTCGAGACCGCCCGCATGTTCGTGTCACGTCTGCGCGCGGTGTCCCGGAATCCGGTGGCCTACGCCGAGTTGCCCCTGGCCCAACACGCCTTCGACATACTGGCCTCCTTGCGCTGCCAGGCCACGACCTCGGCGGTCGGAGACTTCCTCGAGGGGGTCCGCGCCGCCTACGCGGCCGGTCATCGGGCCGTCATGGATGCGCCCTCCGCTCGAAGTGGTTCTGAAGTGGAGTCCCCCCCCGGAACCTGAACCTGACTTCGAGTTGGTGAAGCACGGCAAGCCCTCCGTCATCCGCTCCGAGTCGTGGGGCCCACCTCGGTGCCGAGGTGGCGGGGCCAGCGCCCTCCTAGTCGTCGGCGAGCCGCACGTCGACCGTGAGCGAGTCGCCCTCTGCGACCTCCAGCTCGTCCACGCCGCCCGCGTCGGTGATGTCGCCGCGGGCGGCCTCGACGGCGGCGCACGTCGCGACCGGGGCGTGCACCACGAGCAGTGCAACGCGGGCCCGCATGGAGCGCTTGTGCGTGGTCTTCTCACGGCGCACCGCGCCGAGCACCTCCGCCGCGACGCGTAGTACCTCGGTGTCGGCGCCGGCGAACATCCCGACCTCGCCAACCTCGGGCCAGCGAGCCACGTGCACCGAGCCGGGCTGCCACCAGCTCCAGACCTCCTCGGTGACAAAGGGCATGAACGGGGCGAAGAGGCGGTGCAGCACCGAGAGCGCGATGGCCAGCGTCGCCCGCGCCGAGTCAGCGCCGGGCGCGTCGCCCTCGCCGTAGGCGCGGGCCTTGACCAGTTCCACGTAGTCGTCACAGAACGACCAGAAGAAGGACTCGGTGAGCTCGAGGGCCCGGGCGTAGTCGAACCCCTCGTGCGCCACCGTCGCTGCTTCAACGAGCGCGGCCAGCTGCGCCAGCAACGCGGCGTCGAGCGGCGCCCGCACGGCGTCGACGCCCGGAGCCGGGCCCTCGCCGAGCCGGCCCAGCGCGAACTTGGAGGCGTTGAGCACCTTGATCGCCAGCCGGCGGCCGATCTTCATCACGCTCGTGTCGAGTGCGGTGTCGGTCCCCGGACGGCCGTTGCAGGCCCAGTAGCGGACGGCGTCTGATCCGAATTCCTCCAGAGTCGCCATGGGCGTGACGACGTCGTTGCCCTTCGATTTGGAGATCTTGTTGTGGTCCTTGTCGAGGATCCAGCCGTTGATGGTGGCGTGCCGCCAGGGCAGGACGCCGTGTTCGAGGTGCGAGCGCAACAGCGTCGAGAAGAGCCAGGTGCGGATGATCTCGGGTCCCTGGGGTCGCAGGTCCATGGGGAAGGTGGCCGCGAACAGGGCGGGATCGTCCTCCCAGCCGCAGGCGATCTGGGGCGTGACCGAGGAGGTGGCCCACGTGTCCATTACGTCGGGGTCGCCGGCGAAGCCTCCGGGGACGCCTCGCTGCGCCTCGGTGTAGCCCTCGGGCACGTCGGTGGTCGGGTCGACGGGCAGGTCCGCCTCGCCGGGGACGATCGGCGACGCGTGCTCGGGTGAGCCGTCGGGCCCGACGGGGTACCAGACGGGGACGGGCACCCCGAAGAACCGTTGGCGGCTGACGAGCCAGTCGCCGTTGAGCCCCTTGACCCAGTCCTCGAAGCGAACCTGCATGTAGGGCGGGTGCCAGTCGAGCTGACCCCCGCGCTCGAGCAGTTCGGCGCGCAGCACCTCGTCGCGTCCACCGTTGCGAATGAACCACTGGCGGCTCGAGACGATCTCGAGCGGACGCTTTCCTTTTTCGTAGAACTTCACCGGATGCCGGATCGGTCGGGGGTCGCCGACCAGGTCTCCTGACGCGGCCAGCAGCTCCACCATGGCTCGCTGCGCCTGTTTCACGTTCCGGCCGGCGATGGCGCGCCAGGCTTCGCCGTCGGGCACCCCGGGCGGCGGCGTCTCGGTGATCCGGCCTGACCGGGTGATGATGCTGCGGGTGGGCAGGTCGAGCTCACGCCACCACACCACGTCGGTGACGTCGCCGAAGGTGCAGATCATGGCGATGCCCGAGCCCTTGTCCGGTTCGGCGAGCTCGTGCGCCAGCACCGGCACCTCGACGCCGAAGAGCGGCGTGCGCACCGTGGACCCGAAGCGTGGGGAGTAGCGGGGGTCATCGGGGTGCGCCACCAGTGCCACGCAGGCGGCGACCAGCTCGGGTCGGGTGGTCTCGATCTCGATGTCGTCGAATCGCAGGCGGTAGTAGGCACCGTCCTGTTCGCGGTCCTCCATCTCGGCCTGGGCCACCGCGGTCTGGAACTCGACGTCCCACATCGTCGGCGCCTCGGAGGAGTAGGCCTCGCCTCGGGCCAGGTTGCGCAAGAACATGCGCTGGCTCGTTCGCCTGCTGCGGTCGTCGATGGTGGCGTAGGTCCGTGCCCAATCGACCGAGAGCCCGACGCGCCGCCACAGATCCTCGAAGGCCCGCTCGTCCTCGGCCGTGAGCTGGTGGCAGAGCGCGACGAAATTGGGCCGGCTGACCGGGACGTCGTCCTTGCCCCGCACCTCGGGCAGCGTGAAGTCGGGGTCGAAGGGGAGCGAAGGGTCGCAGGTCACCCCGAAGACGTTCTGGACCCGTCGTTCGGTGGGCAGCCCGTTGTCGTCCCAGCCCATCGGGTAGAAGAGCGTCCACCCCCGCATCCGGCGGTAGCGGGCGATGGTGTCGGTCTGGACGTAACCGAAGACCGATCCCATGTGCAGCGATCCCGACACAGTCGGCGGCGGCGTGTCGATGGAGAACACCTCGGGGCGCGTGGCGTCGGGGTTGAAGCGGTAGATGCCCGCCTCGTCCCATGCGGCGGCCCAGCGCTCCTCGAGGCCTTCGAGCGTCGGCTTCTCGGGGACGATCGGCGTTGTCGCCACGGGGCTTGACATGATCGGGTTACCGTACCCGGGTGCTGCGCCTCCACGACACCGCGACGGGCACCGTGCGGCCGCTCGAGCTCCGCTCCGAGGGCGAGGTGTCGATGTACGTGTGCGGTCCCACCGTTTACGACCTGCCCCACATCGGCCACGGGCGCTACAACCTGGTCTTCGACGTGCTGCGGCGCTACCTCCTCTTCTGCGGGCTCGCCGTGCACTACGTCTCGAACATCACCGACGTCGACGACAACATCATCAGGCGTGCCAACGAACAGGGCAGAACCGAGCCTGAGGTCGCGGCGGAGTTCGAGGCGCGCTGGTGGGAGGCCATGGACGCCCTTGACGTGTTGCGACCCGACGACACGCCCCACGCCACGGGCTACATCTCCGACATGGTGGGGCTCGTCGCCGACCTGTTGGACCGGGGGGTGGCCTACGAGACCTCCGATGGCGTCTACCTCAGCGTCGACCAGGTGCCGGGGTACGGCTTGCTGGCCCGCCAGAGCCTCGACTCGCTTCGCGCCGGCGCCCGCGTCGAGGAGAACGAGGAGAAGCGCTCGCCTCTCGACTTCGCGCTGTGGAAGAAGGCCAAGGAAGGCGAGCCCGCGTGGGAGGCTCCCTGGGGGGCAGGGCGCCCGGGTTGGCACACAGAGTGCGTCGTGATGTCGCTCGACCTCCTCGGCGACGGGTTCGACCTCCACGGCGGGGGCCAGGACCTCGCCTTTCCGCACCACGAGAACGAGCGGGCCCAGGCCGTCGCCGAGGGCCGGCCGTTCGCCCGCCACTGGGTGCACAACGGCTGGGTCGAGGTCGAGGGCACCAAGATGTCGAAGTCGCTCGGCAATTTCACGTCCTTGACCGAGCTCCTCGCACGTTCTGACGGACGGGCCTACCGCCTCCTGGTGTTGCGGGCGCACTACCGCTCGCCGATCGAGGTGACGGCGGGCACCATCGCCGACGCCGAGAAGGCGCTCGAGCGACTCGACACCATGGCGCGCCGCTTCGGGATCGGTGACCTGTTGGCACGGACCGACGGCGGCTACGTGGTCGAGGCGAGGGACGGCGCCGACGCCGATCCCGACGCGCTGGCGATATTCCAGGCCCGCATGGACGACGACATGGACACCCCGGGTGCCTTGGCCGGCATCTTCGAGTTGGTGAGCGCGGCGCACTCGAGTGCCGACGCCGGAGACGAGGAGAGAGGCCTCCGCTCGGCCAGGACCGCCGCCTTGCTCGCCGCAGCACTGGGTCTGCCGCTGCATGGAGCATCCGCCGAGGTGGACGAGGCCGCCGCGACCCTCGTCACACAGCGCGACGAGGCCCGCCGGTCCAGGGATTTCGCCCGGGCCGACGCCATCCGCGATGAGCTGGTCGCCTTGGGCTGGACGGTCGAGGACACACCCTCGGGCACCGCCATCCGCCGCTGACGTTCGCCGAAATCCCTGTGCAGAGCCGTAATTCTCCGCGCGATGGACCATTTCCTCCGCCGCAGGTTACTATTGGGTAACAAAGACTAAGGGGACGGCTCCCAAGGAGGGCAGTGATGTCCGACTACTCGCTCGAGCTGAACGAAGACCAGCTCCAGATTCAGAAGTGGGTCCACGAGTTCGCAGAGAACGTGGTCCGTCCGGCCGGCCGCGAATGGGACGAGCGCGAGGAGACTCCGTGGCCCATCATCAAAGAAGCGGCCCAGAACGGCCTCTACTCCTTCGACTTCATCGCGCAGTGCTTCTCCGACCCGACCGGTCTGCTCATGTGCTTGGTCAACGAGGAAATGAGCTGGGGTGACGCCGGCATCGCCCTCGCCATTTTCGGCTCGACGCTCGCCGTCGCAGGGATCTTCGCCAACGGCACGCCCGAGCAGATCGGCGAGTGGATCCCGCAGTGCTTCGGGACTCCTGAGGACATCAAGCTGGCCGCGTTCGGCGTGTCAGAGCCCGACGCCGGTTCCGACGTCTCCTCCCTGAAGTCCCGCGCCGTCTACGACGAGGCCAAGGACGAGTGGGTGCTGAACGGGACCAAGACCTGGATCACCAACGGCGGCATCGCCAACACCCACGTCCTCGTGCTCTCGGTCGACCACGATCTCGGCAGCCGGGGCCAGGCGAGCTTCGTGGTCCCCGAGGGGACGCCCGGCATCTCGCAGGGGCAGAAGTTCAAGAAGATGGGGATCCGCGCCTCTCACACCGCCGAGGTGGTCCTCGACGACTGCCGCGTGCCGGGCCGTTGTCTCCTCGGCGGCAAGGAGAAGCTCGACGAGCGCCTGGCCCGTGCCCGCGAAGGAAAGAAGACGTCCACCCAGGCCGCCATGGCGACCTTCGAGGCTTCGCGTCCGATCGTCGGCGCGCAAGCCGTCGGCATCGCCCGGGCCGCCTACGAGTACGCACTCGACTATGCGAAGGAGCGCAAGCAGTTCGGCCGCGCCATCATCGAGAACCAGGCGATCGCCTTCAAGCTGGCGGACATGAAGATGCACACCGACGCGGCCCGGCTGCTCGTGCACCGTGCCGCCAACATGGCGGGCACGGGCAAGAAGTTCGAGAACGGCGAGGGTTCCATGTCCAAGCTTTACGCCGGCGAGAACGCGGTGTGGGTGACCGAGCAGGCGATCCAGATTCTCGGCGGCTACGGCTACGTGCGTGAGTACCCGGTCGAGCAGTGGCACCGTGACTCGAAGATCTACACCATCTTCGAGGGGACCTCAGAGGTGCAACGGCTCGTGATCAGCCGGGCGATCTCGGGGATCCATATCAACTGATCTGCCTGGGAGCCCCCATCGCAATGTCCGCGGGGCAAGGTCCTGCCCTTCCGCGGATCCCTCTGGGCGCAGTGCCCGGAACGCTCGACTTAGCGGAGCGCTCGACTTAGCGGGGTGCGAGGCGCTCGAGGTCGGCCGCGATGATCACGGTGGTCTCGCCGTCGACTTCGGCGCCGGCGGCGAAGCTCGGCCACTCCGCCACCACGTCGCGGACCGAGCGCACGATCCGGCGGTAGCCGGGTACAAAGTTGCGATCGCCGACGGCATAGAGGTCTTCGAGAGTGATGCCCTCGAATTTGCCGTTGACAGACATGAGGTGGCGGCTGATCCATTGGCTGGCCGGGTTGTACGCGTGCGTGATGTCATACGCCGGCGTGAGATGCCACCGGTCGTCCCCGCCGCGCATGAAGGCGAAGTTCTTCGTGTGGTCGTCGTGGTTGGCGGCGAAGACGTTGAAGACCATGCGCCGGTAGGCCTGGGCGAGCTCTTCGGGCTCGAGGTCTAGTGCGGTGACGCTCTGGAGGTACTGGTCGTAGCTGTGGGTAGCGATCAGGTTGTAGTCGAGGTCGGCCATGCCGCACAGCGACAGCACGTGGAAGCGCTCACCGACTGGACCGCGGTCGAAGCGCTTGGTCATGAAGTGGCGCCGTGGTCCTTCGGCGAGCAGCTCGCAGGGCGTCATGTCGATGCCGGCCGCCTTGGCCATCTCGCTGTAGGCGTACTCGATGCGTCCGTACTGCGCACTGGACCCGAGGTCGTCGCCGTGCCCGTCCATACCCGCACTCGACACGCCGTCGAGCTTGATCAGCCATTGCTCGAAGCCGTCTTCGTGCTCGGCATAGGCCGAGCGCACCTGGAAGGTCTGCGGATTGAAGGCGACGACCGCCTTGGCCCGGGCTCCGCCTGCGCTCGTGCCGACCTGGATCAGCTGTTGGAGGGCGGCATGGGCCGTCTCGTCGCTGGCAAACTCGCCACGCACCGTGAGGCGTGCCGCGAGGACCAGGTCTGCCAACTGCACAGCGCTCGGCGGCTGACTCTCCGTGTCGCGCGCCGGCGGCCGAAACTCCAGCGCCCCCATGGCCCGGTCTGCCGCATAGGCGAGTCGGTCCAGCGGCGTGATGTCGGTGCCCGCAATGCCCTGCTCGGCCATCCAGGCATCGACGAGCGCGTTGCCGAACTTGTCAGGCAGCGAGTCGGCGATGAGAGGCGCGAGTCCGTAGAAGGTCTCGCGTCGCAGCTGGGGGAACTCGTAGGGCTCGGTGCGCAATGGCATGTGCAACGGCGCCAGCTCGAGGCCGCTGGCCACCCACTCAGGAGCGTAGGCAAAGGCGTACCAGCCGGTGGCCGGGTCCAGACCTACGGCGCCGACACGGCGACCCCAGGCCAGGACCTCGATCGCCGTCGCCGGTTCGTAGCTCACGGGGTGGCTGTCCTCGGGCGGCGCACCCGCCGGCTCCGCGCTGCTTGGTTGCCTTGAGCTGCGGCGAGGAGGTCGAGCGGGTTGAACGCACGCTGCTCGGGCGCCGGCGACAAGGTGCGGAGCCAGTTCTCCTCGCCGAGCGCGCGCAGCACCTTGACCAACGTGGCGACGGTGGCGCCCGATCCGCTCTCGAGGTGCCGGACTGCTCCGATCGAAACGTTGGCCCGCTCGGCGACCTCGGCCTGGGTCAGATCCTTGCTGAGCCGGGCGGTTCGGACGTGGTAGCCGAGCACCTCTTCGAGCTCGTCGTTCTTCATGTGACCACCTCCACTCCTGTAACCATCATAGTGACTATCGACTCATCGCCGGCCATTACTTGAGGAATAGCACAACCATGAGAATGATGATTAAGGGCTAAAAGTAGGATAAACATCATAAATATGACGGGCAGGTGATGCTGGAACCCCGGTCAAGGCACGCTCGTCGAGCCCGCTATCTGGCCCACCCAGCGGTCCTGATCGGCGTCCGCCCGCGCCTGGGCCGGGGAAAGCCAATCTACTTGCGTTGGCAAGCAATCTCGCCGAACTGTGTCAGGCGGAACGTTCATACCGACACAGTCCCGACGTTGTGGACATCGTGTTGACGTCTCAACTCCAGAAGGGATTGCGAGGGGCTCTCCGGCTTAGCTGTCCTCGAGCTGGTCGGCCACGCCCGCCATCGCCCTCGCGACGGTCTTCAGCGCAGCGTCGTCCAGGTGATCGAAGAAACGGCCGCGCACGCTCGCCAGGTGTATCGGCCATGCAGCTCTCAGCTTGGCCATCCCGCGGGGTGTCAACTTGGCCACGTTCCCGCGAGCATCGCTAGGACTGGCGACCTTGGTCACCATGGAACGCGATTGGAGATCGTCGACCAGTCGCGTCATGCGACTGGCTGACAGGCCCGTCGCAGCGGCCAGGTCATTCATCCGGAGCTCCCGATTCGGTGCCTCGGAGAGATGCATGATCGTGGTGTATTCGCTTGCACTCAAGCCCGCTCCGCGGATGAGATCTGAGTCCAGGTTCCGAGGAAGGACCTTGACGACGCGCATGATCGCCCGCCACAACACCTCCTCGGGCTCTGAAAGTGGTTGGGCCTTTCCCATTTCCAGAGAATAACTTGCTGGTGAAAGCAATTGTCGGAACGTGCCACCCAATTACGTGACAAGAACTTGAATTCACGCGGGGTTCAAATGAATCTCCCGCCACGATCGTGGTGTCAACACGTGTGCTTCGGGCTCCAGAAGGCACACGGTTATATCGGGCCGGGCATGCCGTCCTCGAACTGTCGCGCCATCCTTGACATGGCGTCTGCCAGTTGTTCGACGGAGGACGCGTCGATGTGGTCGAAGAATCGGCTGCGGACACTGTCCAGGTGCACCTGCCAGGCCGACCGAAGTTTGGTCATTCCCCTTTGACGTGATGACCGCGCGGGTGCTCCGCCCGTCGGGAGAGCTCGTCAGCCTTGCCGCGAGGCCGTGCACCTGGAGTTCGTCGACGAGCCGACTCGTCCGACTCGTCGACAACCCTGTGGCACGGGCAAGGTCGGTCACCCGGAGGCCGTCCGGAGCCTCGCGGAGATTGAGCAGCGTTGTGTACTCGCTTGCACTCAGCCCGGCGCCGCGGAGCAGGTCAGATTCGAGCTGCGCAGGAAGCACGTTGACGATGCGCATGGTGGCCCGCCACAGCACCTCCTCTATCGGAGAAAGCGGCCTACTCGATGCCAACGCGGGCGGAGCCGCACCGGGCAACCGAACGAGTTCGCGACAGGGGCCCTCCACGCTCATGCTCCACGCCGAATCCTTCCGCGCCCTTTGCGTTCCCCGGACGCGTACTGTAGGTGATATTGCTTGCCAACGCAAATAAAGTCCGGTACGATGAGGTGGTGGGTATCGGGTGGCCGAAAGGGTGAATCCTCCAATCGCAGTTGTGGCCGGAGCCGGCGGAGAGCTTGGTCATGCCACCGCCCTGACCCTCGCCGCCGAGGGGTTCACAGTCGTCGCCCTCGATCGCAATGCGGGCAACCTCGACACGCTCCGAGACGACATCCGGCGGGAGGTCGCCGACGTGAGCGATCCCGAAGTCGCCACACCTCTCTTCGATCGGATCTCGAAGGATGTGGGTGCTCCCGATGCGCTGGTGAACACGATCGGCGCGTTTCAGCCGGCGACCGTGGCAGACACCACTCCGGCGCTCCTCCGGTCGATGATCGATATCAACCTGGGAACGGCCTTTTGGCTGAGCCAGGCAGTCGCTCCGTACATGCAACGGCGGGGTTCCGGAGCGATCGTGCATGTCTCGGCGCGCCCTGGGGTTGAGCCACTCCTTGGTATGGCTGCCTACGCTGCCAGCAAGGCCGCCCTGGTGCATCTGACGCGCCTGCTCGACCGAGAGCTCCGGCCATCTGGAGTGCGTGTGAACAGCGTCGCCCCGGAGTTGATCGACACAACGAAGACCAGAGAGGCGCTGCCCGAACAGATGCGGGTACGAGCGGTTGCCCCGCAGGCGATCGCAGACATCATCGCGTTTCTCGTCAGCGATGCCGCCGCGCCGATCAGCGGAGCGATCGTGCCGGCCTACGGTTAGAAAGTCGGCCATACACAGGGGCGAGGGACCCGCCCGACCTCCACGCAGACTCGAGCGTCGATCGTTGGGGCCTTACTCGGTCTCACCAATTGGCTTCGGAGCCATGCGCCTCGCGGGGCCCATGTGTTTGGGCCACCGGCAGATCGCGCCGGTGCAGTGGCGTTGTTACGAGAGGCGGTCGACAGCAGCGTGGATCACATCGACACGGCCGAGAACTACGGACCAACGGTGGTCAACGAACTCATTCGGGAGGCGCTCTCGCCATATCCTCCCGACCTCGTGTTGGTGAGCAAAGTCGGAGCGGAACGCGGCAAAAGCGGCGAGATCTTCGCTTATGACCGACCCGATCAACTGCGGCGCGGGATCGAGGACAACCTCAAGACGCTCGGCGTGGACAGTATCGGAGCGGTAAATCTTCGACTCATGCGGGCCTCCGCGCCCAACGCCCTCTTTGACGACCAGCTCGCAGTCATGACTGCGGCCCGAGACGATGGGCTCATCGGTGGGGTGGGCCTCAGCAATGTCTCACATGCACAGTTGCAGCACGCATTGGAGTTCGTGGAAGTGGCATGCGTGCAGAACGCATTCCACCCGGCGGATCGTTCGTCGGAACCCGTGCTTGAGGAGTGCCTCGCCGAGGCATCGCGTTCGTCCCCTTCGCACCTCTTGGATTCGGTTCTGCTTCCGTGTTGGCCAATCCGACGCTGGCGAGCGTCGCGAGCCGCCTCAGCTGCACTCCCGCCCAGGCGTGTCTCGCGTGGGAGCTGACAGCCGCCCCCAACATCGTGCTGATTCCGGGCACGGCCTCACGCCGTCACCTGCAGGAAAATCTGTCGGCGTCAGACGTTCGCCTCGGCCCGGACGAGTTTCGTGAGATCTCGCAGCTCTGACAGAGAGTCAGCCTGAAGGGGCCGCTTGGTCATCGGCTTCGAACGCACCGGTGAACAGATAGGACGTCGCAAGGCTGCGGAACGGCCGCCATTTGTCAGCGATCTCGAGGACCTCTTCCTCGGTGGGCAGATGATCGAGGCGATACGCACGGCGTATCGCCTTGCGCAGAGCCAGATCACCGGGCAGGACGATATCCTCCCGCCTGAGGGCCACCAACAGAGCGCCCTGCGCAGTCCATGGCCCGATTCCGGGAACCGTCGTCAGTTGCGAGATGAACTCGTCGTCCGGCAGCTGCGTGAGCGAGTCCACGTCCAGTCGGCCGTCACTGAGGCGCTCGGCGAGGTCTCGGAGCGTCTGGACCTTGCGCCACGAGAGCCCCGCAGCTCGCAGGTCGCCCGGATCCGCTGCCAAGAGCTCCTCGGGAGAGGGCAGGTGCCCCCCAAAGCGGGATGTGATGCGCTCGACGGTCTTCCTGGTCGCCGCCACGGACAACTGTTGACCCGCGACTTGAAAGAGAAGGGATCCGAACAAGGTCATCGGCGGCAGGTCGTCCAACCACGTAAAAGGCTCGAAGTCTGGTCGCAGATCAATGAGCCGCCCGATCACCGGGTCCGCCTTGCGAAGGTGACTCTTGGCACGTCGCAGCCGCGCCTGCGGTCCGCCCACTCCCGTACGGGGGGCCTTCGCCATCGGCATCTACCGTACACCACCATACTTGCGTGAACAAACAAATACAGAGACAGCAATCCAGGTGCGAGCGAGTGGCACGCAGCCGAACTTACCCGAGGTGCGAGCCGTCGCCCATCTCGTCTTTGAGCTCTTCGACAAGCGATCAGAGCCGATGAGGAACGACCACCGGTGCCGTCGCCGATAAAATTGCTTGCCAACGCAAATAGCTTCGAATAAGCTGCCGCCGGCCCGGAGAGCACGAACAAGGAGAGCCAACGATGACGAGTGACCTGGGGGTGTGGAAGGCCGAGGACTGTGCCTTGGTGTTGATCGACTACCAGAACGAGATGTTCGAGGTAATACGGTCAGAGACCAACGCAGACATGGTCGAGTTGCATGCGCGGCTGCTCGCCAAGACCGCCAGGGCGTACGGGATGCCGATCGTCTTGTCGACCGTCGGTGTCGGGTTCGGATTCAACGGCCCCACGCTTCCGTCGGTCCTCTCCGAGCTCGAGGGAATCGAGCCGATCGACCGATCGTCGATGAACGCGTTCGAGGACCAGGCATTTCGCAGTGCCGTGGAGGCGACGGGCCGCAAGCGCCTCATCATCGGCGCGCTCCACACCGAGATCTGCCTCTCATTCGCAACCGTGCAGGCGCTGAAGGACGGTTACGATGTCTTGTACGTCACCGACGCCGTCGGCGGACGTTCCCAGGTTGCACACCGGACCGCCATCGAGCGTCTCGCGCACGCCGGCGCCGTTCCGACGACTGCGCTCGCCGTGGTCACCGAGCTCTTCAGGGACTGGGCGTCGCCACTCGCCGGCCCGGCCCAGGACGTCATCTACTGGTATTTCGGGGAAGTGCCCGCGCACACCGACGCGGTGGGCGTCGCAGAGGCGGAAAAGAAGGCCGCAGCATCGCATGGCGCACACTGAGATGCCCGGCCGGCTAGCCGAGAAGGTCTGCGTCATTACTGGAACTGGTGGCAGCATGGGTCGGGCCACCGCGCTGACGTTCGCGCGCGAGGGCGCGTTGGTCGTCGGCTGCGATGTCGCTGTCGGGCCTGCCGAAGAGACGGTGTCCCTGGTCGAGGCCGCCGGTGGCCAGATGGTGTCACTCCAGCCATGTCGGGTCAGCGAGCCATCCGAATGCGACCGGCTCGTCGAATTGGCAATCGGCAGCTTCGGCCGTATCGACGTGTTGTACAACCTCGCGGCGAAGTCCCATTTCAGCCGGTTGGAGGGCTTCACCGATGAGGACTGGGGGGCAGCCCGGGCCGACGAGGTCGACCTGGTGTTCTACCTCACCCGCGCCGCGTGGCCTTCCCTCAAAGCCAGCCGCGGCGTGGTCTTGAACATGGCGTCGCTCAACGGATCCCTCAGCTTCAAGCTGCTCGCGTCGTTGGCGCACACGACGAACAAGTCGGCTGTCATCGGGATGACCCGCCAGCTGGCCATGGAGGGGAGCGAGCACGGGATCCGGGTCAACTCGGTCTCGCCCGGCTTCATCGAGACCAACTCCACCCGGGGCGAGCTCGACGACCCCGAGTTCGGCGGCCAGATGGTGGCGAGGACGCTTCTGGGTCGGTTCGGCCAGGCCCAGGACATTGCGAACGCTGCGCTCTACCTCGTCTCCGACGAGAGCGCGTACGTGACGGGCATCGATCTGGTGGTCGACGGCGGCATGAAGGTCTGGTGAGTGCGATGGCCGCGAAGGAGCCAGACCTGGCGGCTGGGGATTCCCCTGCGCCGGCAGGTGTGGCACGGCACCGGTCGGGGTTCTGGGTGGTGGCCTTCGCGTTCTTGCTCGTCATGGCCTTTGCCACGCTCCCGAGCCCCCTCTATGGCATCTACAAGACCCAAGACCATCTCTCGTCATTCACGATCACCGTGATCTACGCGATCTTCGCGGCCGGCACCATCACCGCGCTTCTGGCTGAGACCCGTGTCGCGGCACGCGTGGGACGCCGTGGCGTGATGCTCCTCGCAGTGGCGATCATGATGGTGGCGGCGGCGCTCCTCGCCGCGTGGAAGGGGCTTCCCGTCCTGATCGCCGCTCGCCTGCTCACCGGCGTCGCCGCCGGTCTCGCCGCCGGCACGGCGATCACGTACCTGATCGAATTGCGTCTGCGCGCCGATCCGGGCGCCTCGATGGTCCGGGCCCGGACCATCGGCACCTCGATCAACGTCGGAGCGCTCGGCGTCGGCCCGCTTCTCGCCGGGTGCCTGGCGGAGTGGGCCAGCTGGCCTCTGACTCTGTCCTACCTGGTGGTCTTGGGTCTGGGGGCGGTCGCGTTCGTTGGTCTGTGCCTCGTGCCCGAAACGGGGACGCCGATGCCGCACGCGACGGCGAACCAGCCGAAGAGGAGGTCGCCCGGACTGCCCGTCCCCGCCGCAGCGGGGACCCTCGCTGCCTTCGCCGCAAGCGGCCTGTTCGCAGGTCTCGCGGGGCTCATCCTGGCCGTGACGCTGGGGCGCACCTCGCACGCACTTGCGGGCGCCACCCTCTTCTTGGTGTTCGCCTGTGGCACGCTCTCCCAAGTGGCGACGACCAAGTTGAGCGCGTCGCGTGTGCTCGCTCTCGGCACGCTTTCCATGCTGGCCGGCCTCGTGTTCCTCGTGGTCTCCGTCCGCCTCTCGACCCCGAGCCTCGCTCTCTTCCTGATCTCGGGTGCGCTGATCGGCGCCGGGGTGGGCATGGTCTTCAAGGGAACCACGGGCATGGTGCTCGAAGCGGCGGCACCCGAGGACCGCCTGGCGATGACGTCGAAACTGCTCGTCGTGCTCTACGGAGGGCTCTCGATCCCGGTGGTCGGAGCAGGCATCGCGCTCGACCAAGGCGCGAGCATCCCCAACACGGTGCTTGCCTTCGCCATCCTCGTCGCGCTCGGCGTGACCGTCTCGGGTTGGGCGATGCTTGGACGCCGACCCAGGGTGTCCTCTCCCAGATGATTGCGGACAACTGACCCGTGCCTCGACGGTGTCGGGCAACCGACATCGGGCGAGGAGAATGCGACGCGGGCATGGAGGCTGATGACGAGCGGGGTATCAGCGCCTGCGCCCGAATCTCGTTGCACCTTCCGTGAAGGTGACACTGTCGCGTAAAGTCACGTCGGGGTTCCATCGAAGGCCTTGGTCTGACGACGGTGATCGCCGAGGATGCCTTGCCCGGCCAAGGACGCGGCTTGGGCGCGATTGCGCACGCCTAGCTTGGCGTAGAGGCTCCGTAGCTGGGTCTTGATCGTGTTCTCACTGACGTACAGCTGGCTGCCGAGTTCGCGGTTTGTCATGCCGGTCGGCAGCAGCGAGAGAAGCTCGCTTTCGCGCTCGGTAAGGCCCATTCCGCGACCAGGCCATTGCAGCGCTTCATCGATCTGGGCGTGTTGAGACCGTTGGGTCAGAACGATGCGCTCGCCTCGCGCCGCGACTTTGATGCCATCGATGATTTGTTGGCGCGGTGCCGCCTTGGAGATAAATCCTTGCGCACCCGCACGCATGGCACGGCGCACCGCCTGAGGCCGATCGGAAAAGCTGAATACCACGATGGCGCCGTTCGTGGAGTCGGCGCGAAGAGATCGCACTCTTTCGCCGAGGGATCCCAGCTCCCCGTACGTGTCGAGCAGCGTGACATCGACCCCTCGCCTTGGCTTCTTCCGAACGTCGATTTCGACGACCCGGATCTCCGGCTCGCTGAGCTTGAGTAGGGCTCGGAGGCCCTCGAGGACGATCATGTAGTCATTGACCAGCGCGACCCGGATCGGTTTGGGCACGGCTTCACTCTACGAACGAACGCCAGTCCTCAGAAATCACCCGATCGGGTGATTGAAAGAGGGAGCACCGTGAACCAGGCTGGCGGAGCGGTAGATCGAAGGTCGAAAGATCCGAATCGCACAAGGGAGGAGCGGCAATCGAGCGGGCGTCACCAAAAGGGCCTCTTGAGACGTCCATTCCTTCGCTCACCCGCACCAGTTGGGCAGCTCGCCAGGGAGGTCAAGGAATGGGTGGAGGCACGTAATGGAGGAGCCGTTCGGGGTTATGTCTTACGACATCGCTGGGTGTCGCATCGTTGCCCTCAGAGGAGAGCTTGACGCTTCTACCTGTCGGGGGCTTGCCGGCCGCTTGCTCGGACCGCCAGGCTGGCTCGTCGTCGTTGACCTTTGCCGGCTCACCTTCATGGACTCTTCGGGGCTCGGTACCATTCATGCAGCGAGGCGAATGGCGATCAACCACGGCGGAAGCCTCGTCGTCAGTCGTCCCAGTCCGATCGTCTACCGGGTGTTAGAGATCACCGGCCTCGACCTGTGGGTCACGGATTGGAACCCAGAGTGGTCGAATGGTTCCGCTATCGGACGTGCCCCCGAAAGACCGGAGTGTCCGCTGCGCTGAGGCGCGTCCTCCGCCCAGAGATCCCAAGAGACCCCCAGCAGCAGACTCGGATCGCACCGCCTGATCTCACGTAAAGGAACTACCACCGATAGAAGTGGTGACTGCCAGCACCTTCACCCCGGCCGATGGCGAATCCGACCAGCCATAGAACAAGAAATATGATCGCGGCTATCCACAAAAGATGCACCGCGAATCCCGCTCCAAAAAGGATCAAGACGAGGAGCAGTGCCAAGATCAATACCATAGAAGATCCTCCCTAGTTACGAAGCCTGCCATTTGTCGCTGCCTAGTACGTCGAGTCAACCCGACGTACGACGTTCCCCCGGCCATCGTCCACGACGGTCCTGCTTCGACGAGTATTTGCTGCCGCCATGACGACGATTGAGACGACGGCGCCGATGACGCCGACAATCACCAGGATCCAGCCCACTTTGTTGATGTTGAAGCCATGTTGGTAGGGCTCAGTGACCGCCCAATCAAGGATCGCTCCAATTGCAAAAACGATGATGCTAACAACCAACCCACCTGCCCCAATCATGGGAGCCCGTTTCATCAGTGCAATGCCTGTACCCATGGTCTGTTCACTCAAACAATTTCGACCTTATATGGGCAGCGACGTGGGGATCCTTTTCCCGGAAAATGGCTGTCTCCGCGTGCTCGGCGTTCCTGTCTGAGCGTCGCCTGAACCGATCACCGGTTCGGGCGTGCGTGACGCGGTCCGGCGGTAGCGTCACCGGGTGCCCCCGGTCCCGCTGCGGCGCAACCGCAACTTCGTCCTCCTCCAGGCCGGACAATTGCTGTCGGACGCAGGCACGCAGGTCACGTCGATCGCGTACCCGCTCCTCGTGCTGGCCCTCACGCACTCTGCGGTGAAGGCGGGCATCGTGTCTTTCGCACGCGTAGCCCCTATGGCCGTCTTCGCCATCCCGGCGGGCGTTGCCGCGGACCGCTGGCGCCGTCGCGTCTTGATGATCGTGTCCGACGGCGTGCGCGCGGCCGCCCTGGCCTGCTTGGCGCTCGGCTTGGTGGTGCTGCACCTGCCGTACTGGTTCATTGCAGTTGTGGCGGCAGTCGAGGGTGTGGGCAGCACGATGTTCACGGCAGCCCTGCCCGGAGCGGTCCGTGCCGTCGTGCCCACAGATCAGCTCGCCGAGGCAGCGGGCGCGCAGACGGGCCGTCAGGCTGTGGTCCGCATCGTGGGTCCGGCGGCGGGAGGCGCACTGTTCGAGGTGGGGCGGGCCATTCCTTTCATTGTCGACGCCTGCTCGTACGCGTGCTCGACCCTGTCGCTGCTGCTGATGCGCGTACGGTTCGAGGAGGACCGGGTGCCCGACGTGTCATCCGTCCGAGCCCGCATACGCGAAGGGATGTCCTTCACCTGGCACCAGCCCTTTCTCCGGGTCACGGCGTTCCTCTACGGCCTCTTGAACTTCACGGGGCCGGGGCTGCTCTTCTGCATCGTCGTCATCGGGAAGGGCCAGGGCCTGTCGGGCGGCGCCATCGGCCTACTGACCGCAGTCTTCGCCGTCAGCGTCCTCTTCGGCTCGCTGTTCTCGCCGTCGCTGCGTCGCATCCTCAGCGTCCGCGCCGTGCTGCTCTTGGAGGTCTGGGCGTGGCTCGGGTGCGCATTGTTCCTCGTCTGGCCTACTGCACTCGCGCTGGCGCTCGGTCTGGTGCCGGTCGGTCTGGCCATCCCCTCGACCGACTCGGTCGTCCACGGATACAGGATCGCCATCACGCCCGACCGGCTGCTCGGTCGGGCCGAGTCGGTCCGCAGCGCGATCGCGCTGTCCATCGGGTCGTTGGCGCCATTGGTGGCGGGGCTCCTCCTGCAGCACACCACGCCGCGCTGGGCCGTCGCGTTCTTCACGGCATGGGCGCTCGGCCTGGCACTCTGGGGCACCCTGAGCGCCGCGTTGCGCGTCGCACCGACTTTGGAGACGCCGCGACCGACCGGCCACTAGTCTGAGGGCCGTGGGGTGTTCCTCCACCCTCTTGGCGGGCGAAATGGCGCGAGGGAGCCATGTGTGTTGGGCATATCGCGCCCCAGATGCGCACCGGCGCTTCCTGAGCGAGTTCTTCCTTGCGGGCCATCGGGCGAACGAGCGGCTCATGTACCTCGCCAAACCCGAGCAGGTCGTCTCGGCCTGCTCGTTCCTCGCCGAAGCGGGCCTCGATGTCGGTGGGCTCCTTGACCGCGATGCGTTCTCGATTGGTGACGTGACGGACGCGTACGTCACTGGAGGGTCGCTCGAACCCGAGCTGCGGCTGGCCGGCCACGCCGTGCTCGTCCAACAGGCGCTCAACGACGGGTTCGATGGTTTACGGGTGTGCTCAGAGATCGCGCCGCTGCTGGCGCACGACGCGGTGCGCGACGAATGGTGCGGCTACGAACTGCGGGCCGATGTTCTCATTGCCACGTTGCCCAGCGTCGTTGTCTGCGCCTGTGATCTGCGCGGGGTGGAGCGGAGAGTCGCCGACGCGGCGCGCGAGCTGACGGCGGTGCACGGCCGGAGCGCCGGTCCGTTGCCGCCTGCTCCGTTTCGCCTCCACGCCGGGCCGGCCGGGGGGTTGGCCCTGTCGGGCGAGGTCGACTCGTCGTGGGCGGACCGGCTGCGGGGATGGCTCCGCGCCGCCTGCCGAGACCTAGCCGACCCGGTCCTCGACGTGACCGGCCTCGATTTCATCGACGCCGCAGGCATGTGGGCCCTGCTCGACAGCGCGCACGCGCACCCCGGCGGCCTGCGACTGCGCGGGACCTCCGCACACTTCCGGCGTGTGTGGTCCGTCTGCGGCTACGACACGATAAGCACGGTCACCCTGCACTGATCCCGCCCGACCTCTCGCCGGGGAGGCCCCCGCGGGTCAGTACCAACTCGGCGACCACGAGCCGGCGGGCAATAGTCTCGGCCCCCCATGGGAGCACCCACTCGACCCGTCCCGGCCACGTTGCTCCGGCACGCCGCCGACGTCACCGCTGATTGGCTGACCGAGGCCCTCGCCGATGCCGGCGTGCTGACGCATGGGTCTCGGGTCGTCTCGTTCGAGACCGAGGCCATTGGCACCGGGCAGATGGCCGACACGACGCGCTTCTCCCTGGCCTACGAGGAGGGCGACAGCGGCCCCGCCAGCGTCGTCGGCAAGTTCGCCTCGGCAGACGACCAGAGCCGCGGAACCGGACTGGCGCTGCGCGCCTACGAGATCGAGGTCCGCTTCTACCGCGAGGTCGCTGCCCGGGTCACGGCGCGCGTCCCGCTCGCCTACGTGGCGGAGGTGGAACCCGAGACGGGCTGGTTCACGCTCCTGCTCGAGGACATCGTGGGTGGTCGCCAAGGCGACCAGATCGAAGCCTGTTCCCCCGAGATCGCGGCCGCCGTCCTCGAGGAGATGGCGGGGCTGCACGCGCCGTGTTGGGAGGTGCCGGAGCTGGCCGCACTGGAATGGCTCCACCGCGCCACGCCCGAGTCCGACGCCTTGCTCACCGCGCTCGGTGACCACACTCTTGCCCGGCTTCCTCGAGCGCTACGAGGACACGCTAGCTCCCGCCCATCGTGACGTGTGCGTCCGCTTCGCCGACCGGCTGGCGGCGTGGTTGCGACTCCGTTCGGGGCCGCGTACCGCGAGCCACGGCGACTTCCGGCTCGACAATCTGCTCTTCCAGCCCGACAGCGTCCGTCCGGTGGTGGTCGACTGGCAGACAGCGGCCTGGGGGAGCGCGTCAATGGACGTCGCCTACTTCGTCGGTGGATGTCTCGGCGTGGAGGACCGCCGCGCGCACGAGCAGGATCTGGTGGCGCACTATCACGACGCACTGTGCCGGCGCGGCGTGCAGGGCTACACGCTCGAGCAGCTGCGCTCGGATACGCGGCGTGACATCTTCGGCGGTCTGATCATGGCGATCGTGGCGTCCATGGTCGTGCAGCGCACGGAACGAGGCGACCTGATGTTCCTCACGAGCACGACCCGCCATGCGCAGCACGCGCTCGATGCCGACGCGCTGTCGCTGCTCGACGCCGCTCCATGACGAGCCTGCTCGTCCTCTGCACCGGGAACGCGGCGCGCTCTGTGATGGCTGGCTTCATGCTGGCGCACCTGCACCACGAGCGCGGGGGAGAGCCGCTGCACATCGTCACGGCCGGCACACACTCGGTCGACGGACAGCCCATGGGCATGCGGACACGCGCCGCACTGGTCCGCCTGCCCGAGCTGGCGCACGCCGATTTCCGCGGTCACCGGAGCCGTCAGGTGCATGGGATCGACCTCGTCCACGCGGACCTCGTGGTGGTCATGGAGGCCGATCACGTGCGGTTCGTGCGCCGCCAGTTTCCCGACGCCGCGGCCAAGACCGGCACGCTTCCGCGCGTGTGCCGCGACCTCGCTCCGCCCCCGCCCGCACTCGCCGAACGGGTGGCTGCGCTCGACCTGGCCGAGGTCGACGTCACCGACGACGAGGATGTCCTCGATCCGGCCGGGCAGGAGGCCGACGTCTACGCCGCCTGCGCCGACGAGCTCTGGGAGCTGTGCCAGCGACTGATCACGCTCCTCTAAGCGTCAGCCGCCAGCGAGCGCTCAGTCCGCGTGGACCGAGCGCAGCCCGGCCCACGCCAGGTCTGCCATCCGCCCGGCCAGCTTCTGGGCCTCCTCGTCGAGCGCCGCGTCGGACTCGGGTCGTTGCCCCGTGAGCCGTTGCTGCATGAAGCGGCGGCTCGCCCCCTCGGCCATGCCGACGATGCCGTAGGCCAGCAGCCGGCGGTGGTCGGCGTCGAGCCCGGCGTCGATGAGCGGGTCGATCGCCTCCGCGATCGCGTCCTCGACGGCGCGCAGCGCACGGCCCAGCTCCTCGTCCTCCGCGTCGTCGCGCCCGTAGAGGAGGCGGAACTCGGCCTCGTGGCTGACGACCAGCCCGAAGTAGGCGGCGAAGCCGAGCTCGACCTGCTGGCGCGGGCCGTCGGCCTCCATGACGGCCCGACCTATGGCTTCGAGCAGGTTCTGGGCGATGGAGTCGACCAGCTCGAGGTAAAGGGCTCGCTTCGAGGAGAAGTGTTGGTAGAGCAGGGGTTTGGTGACGCCCGCCGCCTCCGCGATGTCGTCCATGGTCGTTGACCGGTAGCCGCGCTTGGCGAAAAGCTCGAGGGCGACGGCGTAGAGCTGGTGCCTGCGCTGCTGTGCCGTGAGCCGCCGTGAGACCGTCTGCATCGCCCCTGCCATGGGCTCAGGTTACCGAAGGGTTTCCCGAAGGGTCAGAGGGACTCGCGCAGGCCCGGAACCTGCGCCAGGATCCGGGCGAGTCGGCCCGACAGGTCGGCCTGGTTGAAGGAGGTGGCGGCCACTTCGTAATTGTGCTCGACCAGGCCCGGGTCGGGATCTCCCAGCCACGTCACGAGGGGCGACGCGCGCGAGGCGTCGGCGGCGTCGAACCAGCGGAAGCCGAATGCGGCCAGCTCGGCCGCCACGGGATAGCGGCCGATGGCCAGCGGGCGACGATGCGTCGCCGACTCGACCGAAGGGTTGCCGAAGCCCTCCCACGTCGAGGGCAACACGACGACGTCACACGCGGCGTAAGCGTCGCCGACAGTGCAGCCCGCGTCGGGCGGGCCGAGGAGCACCGGGCAACGCGCGTGGGCCACCAGTCGTTCGAGCTCGGGGCCGTACCCGTCCTCGGCCGGCCCGAGCAGCCAGTACGTGGCGCCCACCGCCTCGGCCAGCGCGATGGCACCGCCGACGTTCTTGCGCGCCAGCGCGCGCGTCGGCTGCAGCAGCAGCCGTGTCGTCCCCCCGACGCCGAGCGCGTCGCGGGTCGCCTCTCGCGCCCCAGCGGGAGGGACGGGGTCGAAGGTGTTGTAGACGGTCGTCGCGGCGATGCCCCGCGCCGCCAGCTCCTTGCGGCTGAGGTCGTTGATCGTCACGTGCGCCCAGCCCGGGTCGTCCGGCGGTGGTGGATGGTGGGCGAGATGCGCCCGTTGCCACGGCAGGTCGTGATGGTGCAGCACAGCTGGGCGGCCTCGGCACGCGCCGGCGACCACCGCCGCGGCCGGCGGGTTGAGGGGCAGGGAGCACACGTTCTCGACGATCACCAGGTCGGCGCCGTCCAGCGCATCGCGCACCTCGCGTCCGGTGGGCGCCTCGCCCGCGTACATCGCCAACCCGGGGAGGACGCAGTCGGCCTGGCCTTCCCCGGCGAGGGTGCGTATGTCCCAACCGAGGACGCCCAGCGCAGCAGCCCATTTGGTCGCCTCGACCGCTACGCCGTCACCGCCCCCCAGGCGGAAGGACACGATGCACGCGGTCGGCACGACGGCACCCTACGCGTGCGGAGGGTGCCGATCGCCGTGGACTAGCGTTGCCCTGATGGCGAAGCGTGCATTGATCACGGGCGTCACCGGCCAGGACGGGTCGTACCTGGCGGAGTTCCTGCTCGAGCAGGGCTACACGGTCATCGGCATGGTCCGCCGTTCGAGCACGGTGAACTTCGAGCGCATCGCGCACATCCAAGACGAGATCGAGCTGGTTGCGGGCGACCTGCTCGACGAGGGATCGCTCATCAACATCCTGCGCGACCACCGGCCGTCCGAGGTCTACAACTTGGCGGCCCAGTCCTTCGTCCAGACCAGCTTCTCGCAGCCCGTCCTGACCGGCGAGACCACGGCGATGGGCGTGACCCGCCTGCTCGACGCCATCCGGCTGGTCGATCCCGAGATCCGCTTCTACCAGGCGAGCTCGTCGGAGATGTTCGGCAAGGTGCTCGAGACCCCCCAGCGCGAGACCACGCCCTTCTACCCCCGCAGCCCCTACGGCGTGGCCAAGGTGTACGGGCACTGGATCACCGTGAACTACCGGGAGAGCTACGGCCTGCACGCCTCGTCGGGCATCCTCTTCAACCACGAGTCACCCCGGCGCGGCCTCGAGTTCGTGACGCGCAAGGTGACCCACGGTGTGGCGCGCATCGCGCACAACCTCGACGAGAAGCTGTCGCTGGGCAACCTCGACGCCCAGCGCGACTGGGGCTACGCCGCCGACTACGTGCGCGCCATGTGGCTCATGGTCCAGCAGGACTCGCCCGGCGACTTCGTCGTCTCGACGGGGCAGACGCACAAGGTGCGCGAGCTGTGCCGGCTGGCCTTCGAGGCAGCGGGGCTCGACTGGGAGCAGCACGTCGTCATCGACGAGCGCTTCCTGCGACCCGCCGAGGTCGACCTGCTGGTCGGGGAACCCACCAAGGCGCGCCAGGTGTTGGGCTGGAGCCCCGAGGTCGACTTCCCCGGCCTCGTGGCCATGATGGTCGAGGCCGACATGGACATGGTCCGCAAGAGCCTCCGGTAGTTGGGGGGGCACCACGCTCCTCGTCACCGCTGTTCCCGCTGCCATCTCGGCTGATCCGGCGGGGGCCCTGGTTGCCTTCGGGGCCGGGATCCTCTCCTTCGTCTCACCGTGCGTGCTCCCGTTGGTACCCGGCTACGTCTCCATCGTCTCGGGGCTCTCGGCCAGCGAGCTCGAGGCGGGGGGCGACGGGGCGACCCCCTCGGCCGCCCTGCGACCGGTGCTGCGCGGCATCGGCCTCTTCGTCGCCGGTTTCACCATCGTCTTCGTGGCGCTCGGCGCCACGGCCTCGAGCATCGGCCGCATCCTCAGAGCGCACGAGATCGCCCTGTCCAACGTGAGCGGGATCGTCATCGTCGCGCTCGGGGCCGTCATGTTGCTCAGCGCGGTACCCGAACGGGTGTGGGTCAACGCCGGCTCGGGCACCCTGAGCATGGTCTCGCGAGTCACGGGCGAGCACCGCTTCGACGTGCGGCCCTCCAAGCTCGGTGCGTGGGCCGCGCCCCTGATGGGCATGGCCTTCGCCTTCGCCTGGACACCGTGCATCGGACCGGTCCTCGGCGTGGTCCTCGGCCTGGCCGGGCACAACGGCACCCTGGCCGGCGGGGTGGCGCTCCTGTTCGCCTACTCGCTGGGGCTCGCCGTCCCCTTCGTGCTGGTCGGGCTCGCCTTCGGCCGGATGACGAGTGCGCTCGCCCGGGCCCGCCAGTGGCTCTGGGTGGTCGAAGTCGTCGCGGGCGTCATCCTCGTCGCGTTCGGGATCCTCTTGTTGACCCACAACGTGAGCTGGGTCTCGACGCATGTCTCGAGCCTGCTCGACGACGTCGGGCTGGGCCGGCTCTCGACGAGCTGAGGGGCCACCCCCGCCGCGGCCACATCAGCGCTCGCCCTCGGCCAGCATCTCGGCAAAGGTCCGGGCGAAGGTGTGCGCGTCGCCGGGCCAGCGCGCCGACACGTAGGACCCGTCGCGTACCACCCACGCCGGCCGCGGGTCAGACGGCGTGTCGCGGGCGCGGCCACTCGTCTTGCGCCGGAAATCGGGCGTGCCCTTCTCGACGTCGAGGAAGTCGGACTCGTCGGCCAGCGCGCGGGTGACCTCCTGCTGCACCGACATGAAGCCCCACCGCTGTCCGCGCTCCTCGGGGTAGGTCCGGTAGTAGTTGGAGTCCCAGAAGCGCGTCCAGTGCGCCACCTCCCACGCCCGTCGCTCGAGCGCCCACGTCAGCGCGGTCGTGCGCCGGCCATGCAGCACGGAGCGGTTGGTCTTGGGGTCGATGGCGCGCGCGGCCACCAGCACGCCGTGGCAGATGGCGCCGACCGGCTTGCCGGCGCCGAACGCGTCGATGGTGATCTGTTGCACCTCGAGGCTTTCGAGATAGGCGTGCATGCCCCGGGCGCGGTGGCCGCCTGGAAGCACGAGCGCGTCGAACGAGCTGCGCCGCGCCGCGCCCCAATGCAGCGGGGCGCCGAATGCCTCGTCGGCGACCAGGGCGGTGTAAGCCCGCCGCGCCGCGGCGTTGGCGCGCAGGAGGCGGCCGACCACCGTCACGTTGCGCACGAGTGGGATCGCGCCCCACGGATCGAGGCCACGCCCGGTCACCATCAGGTCGTCAGCTACTCCGACCTGGCCCGAGGGCGTAGCGAAGACGACCACGTGACCGTCACTGCGCAGCGTCTGCCAGGTGACGGCCACCTCGGTGGGGTCGAAGTCGAGAGCCGGGATGGGCATCAAGACGGTGGCCATGGCTGCGCGCACGCTACCGACGGGCCTGACCCGATGCCACGCGGTGACCGGTGTGCACCGTCTGCCCCGTGTGTCCGCCCCGACGCAGGGGTAGCGTCTGAGCCATGAGCGACACAGGCACCGAAGCCGAGAGCCCTCCGGTCCCGTCGCCGATCTTCTCGCCCGAGGATCCGCTCGACCAGCTCTGGGTGCGGGCCTACCAGGGCGAGGTACTCGGCGAGGCCCTCTTCGGGCGAATCGCGGACAGGCTCGACGACCCCGACCAGGCCGCCAAGATGCGCGTCCTGTCCACTCTCGAACGCAAGACCAAAGAGGCCATCGCCCCGTCGCTCGAGCGGGCGGGGCTCTCCACCGAGCCTGACCCCGAGATGTTCACGTTGGCCGACGCGCTGGCCGTCGACATGCCGTGGGCCGAGTTCCTGGCCGCGACGCAGTCGATCACCGAGCAGTACATCCCGCTGTATGTGCGCATCGGCGAGCTCGATCCGTCGGAGCAGCCGGCATCGGACCTCCTCGTCGCGCACGAGGTCGCGCTGCGCGCCTTCGCCCGCGCCGAGCTGGCCGGGGACACGGCGACGTCGCTCGACTCCATCAACGCGCTGGCCCACATGCGCTAGAGCCCACCGGGCTCAGAGATGGCTGACTTCGCGCCGTTCGACCAACGCCACTACGGGACCATCGGGACGCGGGAGGGCTACGCCGCCTGGTCGCCCACCTACGAGGAAACCGTCGACGACGCGATGGACCTCGCGTTGTTCGAGCGGATCGACTCGGTTCCGTGGGGTGCGCTGCGCCGCATCGCCGACCTCGGGTGTGGCTCGGGTCGCACGGCGGCCTGGCTCCGCGCCCGCGGCGACACGCGCAACGACATTCGCATCGACGGCGTCGACCTGACGCCCGAGATGCTCGAGCTGGCGCGGCGGCGCGGCGTGCACGACCGGTTGGTGGAAGCCGACGTGCGTGCCACGGGGCTCGATCCGGGCTCGTACGACCTCGTGGTGTGCAGCCTGGTGGACGAGCACCTGGCCGACCTCGTCCCTCTCTACGCGGAGGCCGGGCGGCTGCTGGCGCCCGGCGGGTGGTTCGTGCTCGTCGGCGTGCACCCCTTCTTCGTGATGGTGGTCGGGATGCCCACCCACTTCGACACACCGCGTGGGCCCGTTGCCATCGAGACCCACGTCCATCTCCCCGGCGCCCACGTGGCGGCGGGCACCGCCGCCGGGCTGGCGGCCGTCGAGCTCCACGAGGGGCTGGTCGGGGACCGGCTCATCAGCTTGAAGCCCAGCTGGGAGCGCTATCGGCACTGGCCCTTCAGCGCCGCCTGGGTCTGGTCGGCGAGCTGAGCGGTCCGGGAACGGGCGGGCGGGCCCCGCTTGGAACCCCGGCACCCACCCCCCCTACCATGAGGGAGGCCATGGCCCCTGTTGTTCACCTCCGCGCCGCGGTCGCGCTCGCCGGCCGCTTTCCCGCCCTCGCCGGGGTCGATCTCACCCTCGACCAGAGGGAGGTCGTGGTCGTCATGGGCCCCAACGGCGCCGGCAAGACCAGCCTGCTTCGTGCATGTGCTGGGCTTTTGCCCGTCACCTCGGGCGACGCCACGGTCCTCGGGGTCGACCTCACCGCGGACCACACCGCGGTGCGCCGCTACGTCGGCCTCCTCGGACATGCCGCGCCTCTCTATGACGACCTCAACGCGGCGGAAAACGTCCGGTTCGCCGTCCGCGCCCTCGGCCTTGCCGCCTCGGGTGCCGACGACGCGCTCGAGCGGCTGGGCCTGACGGGGCGGCTGCGCACCACGGCGGTCGGCCGGCTGTCGGCCGGGCAACGGCGCCGGGTCGCCCTGGCCGCGCTGGTGGCGCGCCGGCCCGCGCTGTGGCTGCTCGACGAGCCGCACGCCGGTCTCGACGCCGCCTCCCGCGCCCTGCTCGGGCGGCTCATCGCCGAGGCCGTCGCCGACGGCGCGACGGTGCTGCTCTCCTCGCACGAGCCACAGCTCTCGGTGCCCTTGGCCGACCGCGTCGTGTCGATGGGCGGTGGCCGGGTGACGGGCGAAGAGCCGGGCGGGCGCCGCGCCACGCTCACGGCCGTGCCGTCGGCCGCGCCGGGCGAGGCGTCGAACGCGACGGGGGCGACGCATGTGGCATGACGCTGTGCTCGTGGCGGGCAAGGACCTGCGCATCGAGGCGCGCTCGCGCGTCGGCCTGTGGCAGGTCGTCCCCTTCGCCTTCCTCGTCCTGGTGCTGCTGGCGTTCGCCATCGGCCCCGACCAATCCTCGCTGCAGCATGCGGCACCGGGGATCTTCTGGGTCGCCTTGCTCTTTTCGACCGTGCTCGCCATTCAGCGAAGCGTCGCCGTGGAGTCCGGTGAGGGGACACGCGACGGGCTGCGCCTCTCGGGCATCGACCCGGCGGGCATCTTCTTGGGCAAGGCGGCGGCCATCGGGCTCCAGCTGCTGGCGCTCCAACTCGTGCTCTGGGCCGGCGTGACGTTCCTCTTCGACGTGCGGGTGCACGTGATCTGGCTCGCCGTGGTCGCCAGCCTGCTGGCCACGGTCGGGCTCGCCTGTGCCGGCGTGCTCTACGGCGCGCTCTCGGCCGGGCTGCGCGTGCGCGACACCCTGCTCCCCCTCCTGGTGTTGCCGGTGCTGGCGCCGGTGCTGCTGGCCGGGTCCAAGGCGTGGCAGGCCGCGCTGAGCGGGGCCTCGTCGTCAGGCACCCAGTGGCTCAAGATCCTCGCGCCCTTCGCCGTGATCTACCTCGTCGTGGGCGTCGTCCTCTACGGACCGCTCCAGGAGGCGGCGTGAGCAAACTCGACATCCCCGATTCCCCTGGCGTCGCCATCACCGCGCTACGAACCGAGCCAGAGGTGCCACGGCAGTGGCGCCCGCGCTGGTTGAGCGTGGTCGGCGTGCTGGCCGTCGTCTCGCTCGCCTGCACGGTCTGGCTCGGGCTCTGGGTGACGCCGCCCGACGAGGTGCAGGGCAACCTGGCCCGGCTGCTCTACATCCATCCCGCCGTCGCGACCGTCGCGCTCTACTGGGTGGGCATCGTCGCCGCGGGCGGCAGCCTGCTCTACCTCTGGCCGCGGACCCGCTCGCTGTTCTGGGACCGCCTCGCCGCCGCTTCCGTCGAGGTCGGCGCGGTGTTCTCGGCTCTGACACTGGTGACCGGGTCGCTGTGGGGCCGGCCGGTGTGGGGCGTGTGGTGGACCTGGGACGCCCGGCTGACCTCGACCGCCCTGTTGTTGCTGCTCGAGATCGGCTATTTGGCCCTGCGGCGCGTCCCGGCCGACCTGGCGGTGCGGGCCCGACGTTGCGCGGTCGCCGCGCTGCTCATCGCCATCGACATCCCGATCGTGCACTTCTCGGTCGACTGGTGGAACACGTTGCACCAGGGCGGCACCATCTTGGACCCCGGCTTTCAGCTGCACGTCCACGGCTTGATGCTCTGGGCCATGCTGCTCAGCTTCGTCGCGTTCTCACTGGCCTTCGTGTGGTTGCTGGCGATGCGTTACCGGATCGAGGTGCTCGAGGACGCCGTCGGCGACCAGGAGCTCGAAGTGTCGCTGGCCGAGCGCTGGAGCGAGGACGCCGACGGGTTCAGCCAGTCAGGCGGTACGCCGTGAGCTACGTCGACGCCGGCTACGTCGCGGCACTCGGCGGCACGTTCCTCTACGGCGTCGGCCTGGTGCTCCGGCGCCGCCGCTGGGAGCGGGCGCTGAGAGCGTCGGACGCGCCGCTCGAGCGCGACGCGGTCGCCGACGACGGCGAGCGGTCGTGACCGGCACCGCAACCACCGCGTCGAGCCCGCCCACCCCGCCGTCGTCCGAGGCCCCCGCAGGCCCGGCCGTCCCGCCGCCCAAGCGGCGCCGGACCAGCCGGCGCGTGCTCGTCGTGTTCGTCCTGCTGGCGATCGCCCTCGTTTTCTTGCTCGTCGAGGGGGTCGGCAGCTCCCTCGACTACTTCGACACCGTCGACCAGGCGCTGGCCCACAAGACCTCGCTCGGGACGCAGACGTTCCGCCTCGAAGGCACGGTGGTCCCCGGCAGCATCCGACCCACGTCGAGCGGCACCCAGTTCCTCATCTGCCAAGGGCCCAGGTATGTCCACGTGACCAACACGGGGAGCCCGCCGCAGCTCTTCCAGCCCCGTATCCCCGTGGTGGTCGTGGGCCACTTCGCGTCGGCGGCCTCGACCGCGTTCGAGTCCAACACCATCATGGTCAAGCATTCCGAGACCTACACCGCCCAGTACCCGAGCCGGGTCAAGGTGAAGTCGACCGGCTCCGTCTGCTGATGCTCGACGCGCAGCTCGGCACCATCGGGATCTGGCTCGCCTTCGTCGCCTGCCTCGTGGGCGCCGCGACGACGGTGGCCGCACTGGCGCGGCGCGGTGGTGCTCCCGGGTCCCGCCGGACAGGCGACGGCCGCCTCTTCGCGCCGGTGCTGCTCGCCGGCGCGCTGTTGGCCACCGGGGCCATGGAACACGCGCTGATCACCCACGACTTCGCGCTCGTCTTCGTCGCCGGGAACAACAGCACCGTCACCCCGCTGCTCTACTCCATCACGGGCATGTGGTCGGCCCTCGCCGGCTCCATCTTGTTGTGGGGCCTCATCCTCGCGGTGGTCTGCACCATCTTCGTGTGGCGTTACCGGCGCCAGGCCTCCGACCCGGTGATCCGTTACGCGACGCTCGTCCTCTACATCGTGTCCGCCTTCTTCTTCGGACTGATGGTCGGGCCGGCCAATCCCTTCCTCACCGCACCGGGCGCCGCACAGGGGCTCGGGCCGAACTCGCTGCTCCAGGACAACCCACTGGTGGCCATCCATCCACCGCTCCTCTATGTGGGCTTCGTGGTGTTCACGGTGCCCTTCGCCTTCGCCATCGGCATGCTGGCGACGGGGCGGGTGGGTGACCGCTGGCAGATCGAGTGCCGGCGCTGGACGCTGGTGGCCTTCACGTTCTTGTCGGTCGGGATCGTCCTCGGCGCCTGGTGGTCGTACCAGGTCCTTGGCTGGGGCGGCTTCTGGGGCTGGGACCCCGTGGAGAACGCGGCGCTCTTGCCGTGGCTCTGCGGCACCGCGTACCTGCACTCGGTCCTCGTCCAGGAGCGGCGCGGCCTGATGCGGGTATGGAACCTCTCGCTGTCGATCGCGACCTTCGCCCTCACCATCCTCGGGACCTTCCTCACGCGCTCGGGGGTCATCGTGTCGGTGCACTCGTTCTCGGAGTCCGACCTCGGCCCGCTGCTCATCGGCTTCTTCTTCGCGGTGGTCATCGTCGGCTTCGGGCTGATCGCCTGGCGCGGCGACCGTCTGCGCTCGCCGGGCGGGATCGACGCCCCACTCGGCCGCGAGGGCGCGTTCCTCCTCAACAACGTCGTCTTCGTCGGATTCGCCTTCGTCGTGCTGCTCGGCACGGTGTACCCGCTCCTCTACGAGGCCGTCACCCAGCAGCAGGTCACCGTCGGCGCGCCGTTCTTCAACACGGTCGCCATCCCGGCCGGTCTCACGCTCCTCTTCCTCATGGCCGTGGCGCCGGTGCTGAGCTGGCGCAAGATGAGCGGCGCCGTGTTGTGGCAGCGCCTCGCCGTCCCCGTATGGGTCGGGGTCGCAACGGTCGTCCTCTGCGTGGCCTTCGGCCTGCGCGGCTTCGCCACCCTCATCGGCTTCGGCCTCGGTGCCATGGCCGCGGCGACGGCCGCCCGCGCACTGGTGCTCTCGGTTCGTGCCGCGCTGGCGCGTCGCGTGGGCTGGTGGCGGGGCGTGGTCGGGCGCGCCAACGGCGGCATGGTCGTGCACCTCGGCGTGGTGCTCTTGGCGGTGGGTGTCATCGCCGCCACCTCGTACCGCCATCAGGCCGAGCTGGCGCTCCACCGCGGCGAGGTGGTCACCTACGACGGCCATCGATTCGAGTTCGAGGGGTTGCGCACCGTCACGACGCCGTCGCGCACCGCGCAGGAGGCGGTCGTGAAGGTCGACGACGGGGTGTTCACCCCCGCCACGACCAGCTTCGGCAGCGGGCTGGCGGTCGTCGGGACGCCCGCCATCGACTCAGGATTCTTCCAGGACGTGTACCTGACCTTCGACGCCGTCGGCGGGCTCGGGAACACCTCGGGCAACCTGGCCATCAACAACCTCCCGAGCGGGTCGGTGGCGATCGGGGTCGTGATCGAGCCGCTCGTCGCCTGGCTCTGGGCCGGGGGACTGCTGATCGGAGTGGGCGGCCTGCTGGCGTTGGTGCCGGGCACGCGCCGCCGGGCCACCGACCCGGCCTCGGCCCCGGCCGCGATCGTCACGGACGCCGAGCCCGGCTTGCCGAGCGAGCGTGAGGCTGCGCCCGAGCCGGTCGGCGCGCTCGTCGCACGCGGCGTGGAGCCGGCGTGACCGAGCGCCGCCGCCGCCACACGACCCGCTGGGTGGCGGGCGCCGTCCTCGCCGTCCTCGTCGTCGTGGGCATCGTGCTCGCCACCCGGACGCCGCAGGCGGCGACCACTGTCTCGAGCCCGTTGATCGGGCAGGCCGCACCCGCCTTCTCGGGGAGGGACCTCAGCACCGGCGCGCCCGTCTCGTTGCTGTCGCTGCGCGGGCACTTCGTCGTGGTCAACTTCTTCGCCAGCTGGTGCACGCCGTGCCAGCAGGAGGCGCCTGACCTGTCCCGCTTCCACTACGAGCAGGCACACCGCGCCGACGGCGCCGACATGGTCAGCATCGTGTTCCACGACTCGGACGCCAGCGCGCGCAGCTTCTTGCGCACCAACGGCGACCTGTGGCCGGCCATCGGGGACCCCGGCGGCGCGATCGCCGATCACTACGGGGTGACGGGACCGCCGACCACCGTCGTGATCGACCCGGCCGGCCGGGTCACCGCCGTGCTCCAGGGGCCGGCGACCCAACAGAACCTCGACTCGGCTCTCGCCGGCGCTGGCGCCGAGCAGGCGTCGGATGGCTGAGCACCGTCCGTCCCTGCCGCTGTGGGTGCGGGCCGGCCTCCCGCTCGTCGTCCTCGCCGTCGCCCTGGTGATCGGCAGCGGCGTCTTCGACCGCTCACCCGAGACGGCGTCACAGCGCGCCGCCTCCATTGAGGCCGGGGTGCGGTGCCCCTCGTGCACCGACCTCTCGGTCGCCCAGTCGAACGCCTCGACGGCGATCGCCGTGCGGCACCAGATCGAGAGCATGGTGGCCGAGGGCCGCTCGACCGCCGACATCGACCAGGTGCTGGTCTCCCAATACGGTGCCGCCATCCTCCTCGTGCCGCCCGACGCCGGGGGCGTGCCCCTCATCTGGATCATCCCGCTGGTACTCGGCGTCGCGGTGGTCGCCGGCGTGGGCGTCCTGTTCTGGCGGCGGAGCCGCGCCTTTGACTCCTTACGCGTCGGGACCGCTCCCGGAGAGACGGAGCCGCGCCAGAACGAGCCGGTGTCATGAAGGGGCCGCTGCGATGAAGGTGGAGGACTCGCCCGCAGTCGACGGGCCCCCCTCGCACGGCGACGAGCACTGGCACCTGGCCGATGAGCGTGACTTCCTGCGCCGCTCTCTCGACGACGCGGCGCGCGAGCACGAGGCCGGCGACCTCTCCGACGAGGACCACGCCCTGCTGGTGGCGCGGGACTCGGCCCGGCTGGCCGAGGTGGAAGCCGAGCTCACCGCCCACACAGGCCGCCCCGCCGCCGATGCCGCCGATGCCGCCCACGACAACGCGCTGTCCGCGGCCTCCTCCGCGGGAGAGGATGGTGCACCGGTCCCGGACACGCCGCGGAGGCGGATGCCACTGTGGCGTCGGATCGGGATCGTGGTCGCGTGCGGGTGCATCGTGCTCGGGGCGGTCATCTTGGTGGCGCACTTCGTGCAGGCGCGCCAACCGGGGCAGGCCTCCTCGGGCAGTGTCACCCAAACGCAGGCCCAGCAGATCGAAGAGCAGTTGCAGCAGGCTCTCGCCCTCAACAACGCGGGCAACGTCGAAGGCGCGCTGGTGCTCTACAACAGAGTCCTGAGCGAGGATCCGTCCAACCCCGCTGCGTTGGCCTACGCCGGCTATCTGGAATGGAACCAGGGCTCTCGGTCGCACGTGGCGTCGTTGGTGCGCATCGGGCGCGCCCAGATCCAGACCGCGGTCAAGGACTCGCCCACCTACTACCAGGCCCACCTCTTCTACGGGCTGGTGCTGGTGAACCAGGACCACGACGACAAGGCAGCCGTCGTCCAGTTCAACGACTTCCTGGCCGACGGCCCGCCCGAGACTGAGCTCGCACAGGTCGAGCCCCTCGTGCTCGGCGCCTACGAGTCAGCGGGAGTCCCCGTGCCAGCCGACTTCACGAGCGGTGGCACCCCGACCTCAGCCCCGTAGGGAGCGCAGGTCCTCCACGACCCCCGAGAAGGTGGCGGCGAACACGCGGCAATCCTCCTCGGTGCTCGACCAGCCGACGCTGACCCGGAGCGAGTGGCTCGGGTCCACGCCCATCGCCTCGAGCACCGGCGACGGCTCGATGCTCTCCGACGAGCAGGCCGACCCCGAGTGGACCGCCACGCCGGCACGGTCGAGTCCGATCAGCACGGGCTCGGCCTCGACGCCGTGCACCCCGAGGCAGACGAGCGAGGGGAGCCGGTCTTCGGGAGCCGGAGGGCCGACGAGCTCGACCCCCTCGACGGCGAGCGCCGCGCCGAGCACATGATCGATGAGGCGCCGGGCGGTGGTGGCCTCGTCGTGCAAGGCGAGGCCACCATCTGCGGCGAGGGCCGCAGCAACCCGCCCGAAGGCGAGGAGCGCGGGAATCGCCTCCAGCCCGCCCCGGCGCCCGCGCTCTTGTTCACCGCCGACGAGCAGCGGCTCGAAGCGGTTGCCCCGGCGGACCACGAGGGCGCCGGCTCCTGGCACCGCCCCCAGTTTGTGCGCGCTGACGCTGACCAGGTCGGCATCCAACGCGCCGAGGTCTGTGACGACGTGGCCGCAGGCCGCCGCGGCATCGACATGGACGGTGACGCCTGCCTGCTTGCACAGGTCGACCACCTCGTGCACGGGCTGGATGGTCCCCACCTCGTGGTTGGCCCACTGGCAATGGACGAGGGCCGGTGCCGGCAGGGATGCTGCGCCCAGGCGCTCGCGCAGCGCGTCCACGTCGAGGCGGCCGGACCCGTCGACCGCGAGCACTTCGAGCGGCGCGGCGCGGGCCGAGGCGTCGCGCACAGCTGAGTGTTCGACCGCGGCGCACAGCACCGGTGCGCCCGGCTGGGCGCGGGTCGCGCCCCAGACGGCGGCGTTGATCGCCTCGGTGCCGCCGGAGGTGAACACCACCTGCCGCGCCACCACGCCGAGGAGCTCGGACACCTGTGCGCGCGCCGTCTCGAGCGCGTCGCGCACTGTGCGCCCGTCCTGGTGGATGCGCCCGGGATCGCCGGGCGGGAGGTGGGCCCAGGCCTCGAGCGCCGCAAGGGCCTCAGGACGGGGCGGCGTGGTGCTGGCGTGATCGAGGTAGACGCGAGCCACCGGGGCTCAGGCAGAAGCGGTGCAGGTGTCGTCGCCCCGCGCGTGATGAGAGGATCACCGGGAGCGCCCGCTGCGACGCCGCGCCGCACAGGCCGGCCAACAAGCCCTTCACCATGCCGCGGTCGACGGCGCAGAGCACCGGGTTCGTGCTGCTGGCGTCGCCGAAGGGACACTGCTCTGCGATCACCGCGGTGGTCTCGCCGCGGTCTTCGGCGTGAGCGGCGAACCCGTGGGCGGTCAGGGTCTCGGCCACGACGTGCATCGCCGCTCGCACTGTGCGCTGGCCCTCGGTCGGTGTCATGCGGGACGCCAGCGAACGGCCGTACTCCTCGCCGACGAGCGCGGCCATCTCCTCCGCCTCGGCCGGCCCGAGCCGTCGCATGGCCTCACCCAGGAGACGCATCAGGAGGTCGTCGCGGCGCTGCATGAGGCCGAATGACAGCTCCTCCTCCATGCAGAAGTACCGCTTGGAGGGCCGCCCGGCGCCGGCGGCATTGCGCCCGGTCTCGACGCGCAGGTAGCCCCCGTCGACCAAACGCTGGAGGTGGTGGCGCGCCACGTTCGGGTGGAGGGAGAACGTCGTCGCGACCTCGCGCGCCGTGACGCCGGGCACCGCGCGGACGCGCAAGAAGATGTCACGGCGAGTGGGGTCGCCAAAGGCGGCGGCCACCGCGGCCACCGCGGCGCTGAAGCGACCGTCGTCCGCGCCGGCCGTGCGCTCGGACTCAGTCGGCCGCTCGACCTCGGCCCTGCGCTCGGGCTCCACTGTGATCGGAGCGGTACTCACGGTGGGTAGTCTACCGAGAGAATCAACCCCTGGAGCTGGGGCAACGCGGACGGAGCCGCCCCGTGCGGGTCGTCCGTTGCGGATCCGGCCTACGACGAGGAAGGCCATGGCAGCAGACCACGCACAGCTCGAAGCCGCGGTCGAGCGCGGTCACAGAACCCGAGCTCGGTGCCTCGTTGGGTGACCTCGGTCTCCTCAAGACGGTGCGGCCGCGCCGACGTCGGGTGTTCTTGGAGGTGGCCCTTCCCGTCGCAGCCTGGCCCGGTACGGACGAACTGGCCGACGAGATCCACAGCGCCGCCTTGGCTGTCGACGGCGTCGAGGAGGTCGATCTCGAGTTCGTCGTGATGAACGAGCAGGAAAGGGCGGCCCTCCGCCAGCGCCTGCGCACCCGCATGCTCGGGGCGGGCGCCGCTGGCGGCGCCGATGCGGACGAGGAGCCCGACGAGGCGGGGCACGCCCACGGCGGCCACGGTCACGCGCACGCGGAACCGGTGCCCGCCTTTCTCGCCGCGGATGCCACGACGAGGGTCATCGGCGTGTCCTCAGGCAAGGGTGGTGTCGGCAAGTCGACGGTGACGGTGAACCTGGCCATCGCTCTGGCGCGGTCCGGCCATTCGGTGGGTCTCCTCGACGCCGACGTCTACGGCTTCTCGGTGCCCAAGATGCTGGGCACGGACCACGACCCGGTGATCATCGGCGACATCGTCATCCCGACGGCCGCGCACGGCGTCCGCTGTCTGTCCATGGGGTACTTCGTCCCCGACGACCAGCCGGTCATCTGGCGGGGTCCGATGCTGCACAAAGCGATCCAGCAATTCCTGACCGACGCCTACTGGGGCGAGCCGGACTTCATACTCGTCGACATGCCGCCCGGGACCGGAGACGTAGCGCTGACCCTGGCCGAGGTCATGCCCCGGGCCGAGATCGTCGTGGTGACGACGCCCCAGCCCGCCGCGCAGCGCGTGGCCCAGCGCTCGGCGTTCGCGGCGCGGCGCCTCAAGCTGTCGGTGCGCGGGGTGATCGAGAACATGAGCTGGTTCACGGGCGACGACGACACGCGCTACGAGCTCTTCGGCTCCGGCGGTGGTGCCCGGTTGGCCTCCGACCTCGGCGTTCCCCTGCTCGGCCAGGTCCCGCTGGTCAACGCCGTGCGCCTCGGCGGCGACGAGGGCCGGCCGGTCATGGCGGTGGACCCCGGGAGCGAGACGGCCCGGTCGTTCCAGACGATCGCCGACAAGCTGGCCGCGCTCGGGCCCGCCCGCGTCTACCGGCGCGAACTCACCCTGCGTTGAGGCGCGAGGTTCGATTGGGGTTGAGTCCCCATTTCAAGTTGGCTGCGTCGCGGGCGTTGCCGCGGTAGACGACGACCTGGTCGCGGCCGTGCCGCTTGGCCTCGTACATGGCGTTGTCCGCGTCGCGCAAGAGCGCAGCCGGCACCGCGTTGGCGTCGGCGGTGACCACGATGCCCACACTGGCCGTGATGACGAGCTGGGCGTCACCGATGGTGACCGGCTGGCTGATGCCGGCCCGGATCCGCTCGGCCATGTCCACCGCGTCGTCATCGTGATCCACTTCGGCGAGCGCGACGAACTCGTCACCGCCGAAGCGGGCCACCACGTCGACGCCACGCGTCATCGCGATCAGCCGCGTCGCCATCTCGTTGAGCACCAGGTCGCCGGCGGAGTGGTCCGCCCGGTCGTTCACCAGCTTGAAGCGGTCGAGGTCGATGAACAGCAGGGCCAATGAGTTGCGGCGCCGGCCGACATGGGTCAAGGCCTCCTCGAGCTTCTCCATGAACAGCGCACGGTTGGCCAGGCCGGTGAGCGCGTCGTGGGTGGCCTGGAAGGCCATCTGCTCGGCCATCTCACAGCGCTCGATGGCGAGGCCCACCATGCCGGCCAGCTGGTCGAGCTTCTGCAGCTCCTCGCTCCCGAAGTAGGGCATGTACGGGCTGATGCGCACGGCCAGCTCGTGGGTGGCACCGCTGTGTGTGCGCACGGTGATGCGGTTCCGCCCCGATTCGCTGCCGTCCACCTCGTCCCAGTCGTCGAACCAGTCGTCGGCCCCGCCATCGTTGGTCCAGGCCGGGTACCGGGCCACCACCGTGCCGTCGCTGGCCAAGAGCGCCGCCTTGGACGCGCCGACCAATGCGCTGACGTGGGGGAGGAGGTGCTCGGCGACGTCGCGCGAGTCGCCAGCGGAGACGAGCTCACCGACGGCCCGGCGGAAGGCGAGGTCCTCCTTGCGGCTGAGGAAGACCCGCACGAAGGAGGGGAGGACGAGGGCGACGAGGAACAGCAGCCCCATGACGACCGTCAGGGCCTGGGTGGCCAGATGGACGGTCGGGCCTCGGAGCGCCAACGCGGCGACGACCACTTGCACCTCGAGCCCGGCAACGGCGATGGCCAGCAGGCGCATCCGCATGGCGGCGATGGGGGGTTCGCCCCGGCCCGCCACAAAGAGGCTGATCACCACGTAGGTGAAGAGAAAGGCGAAGCTCACGGCGAAGGCGACCCGATAGGCGAGGTAGTACGGCGGCGCCGCCCCCCCTGCCACCGGCAGGTAGTCCAGCCAGAAGGTGAAGGCCACGATGGCCGCGGTCACGACGACGGCGGCGTAACGGACACCGGTGCTCGGCCGGCGAAAGCTGGTGGCAAAGCGGAAGAGGCAATAGGGCATGACCAAGAGCAAGGCGATGAGGCCCTTCGCCACGTTTTGGTTCGTGACGACGTGGGGGTCGATCTTGAGGGTCAAAGAGAGCCCACCGAGGATGGCGAAGGACAACGCCACCCACCCTGCGCCGCGGATGCGATGGCGGATCCATTGCAGCGCGGTCAGCGCAGCCAAGGCGACGAACTCGACCAGGGAGACGTTGGCCAGAGCCTGCGTCCAGTGAGTCACCGCGTCATCCCCTCCTCCGCCGCGTCACACGCGTCGCCAAGGGTGACGGCGGCTGAATGCATGCGTGACTTTACTCCCCGCCGCCCCGCCGAGACGGCATTTCATTGTCTTCTCGCGCGTCGGCACACCGCGGAGAACGACTGGGCGGTGCGAGTTCGCCGGCTCAGTACGCTGGGCGCCGCGAGGAGGTGCCATGGCGCAGGACTGGGCAAGACCTGTGGTGCACTGGGAGATTGAGGCGAAGGACCCGGAGCGCCAAAAGGCGTTCTACGCCGACCTCTTCAATTGGAGGATCGGCGACGGCGCCATCATGAACATTCCCGCGGGAGTCGGCGGGCCGGAGCCCGGTCCGGGCGGGCACATTCGACAGAGCGGGCGCGCCGGCGTGACGCTCTACGTGCAAGTGGCCGACCTCGGGGCGTCGCTGGAGAAGTCGGTGTCGCTCGGCGCGACGATCGTGGCCGAGCCCTTCGACGTCCCCGGAGGTCCCACGATCGCCGGCATCACCGACCCCGAAGGCAACCCGCTCGTGTTGGTGCAGGCCTGAGGTGTCGATCGTCGAAATCACGACCTTCCGGCTCGCAGAGGGTGTCACCGACGGGGCGTTCCTCGTCCTCGACAAGCGCATCCAGACCGAGCTCGTCCCCAACCAGCAGGGGTTCCTTCGCCGGACGACCGCGCGCCACGGCGACGACTGGCTGGTCGTGACGCTCTGGGCGAGCGATGCCGACGCGGCAGCCTTCCAGCGCAGCATCGAGGGACATCCGTTGCAGGCAGAGTTCGAAGAGGTCGTCGAGGCGGGCACCTTGCACCTGACCCGGTACTCGACGCTCGACTGACGTGGAGCTCGGCGACCTCAAGGTCACACGCTACGAGGTGCACGACCGCGTGGCGACAGTGACGCTGCACCGGCCCGAACGGCTCAATTCGTGGACGGGACGCATGCACGCGGAGTACCGCACCCTGCTCGACCGGTCGGCCCGCGATCCCGAGGTCCGGGTCATCGTGGTCACCGGGTCGGGCCGGGGCTTCTGCGCCGGTGCCGACTCGCGCGCGCTCGAAGGTGAGGCCGAGCGCGGCGCCTACGACCCCGGACTGGGGGACGACGTCGCCATGCCCGGCTACGGCGTCCGTCCCGAGTTCGACGCTGACTTCGCGTACCACTTCGGGATCCCCAAACCGATCATTGCCGCGGTGAACGGGCCGGCCGCCGGCGTCGGCCTCGTGCTCGCCTGCTACTGCGACCTGCGCTTCGCCGCGCACGGGGCAAAGCTCACCACCGCGCACGGGCGCCTCGGGTTGCCGGCAGAGTTCGGTCTCTCGTGGCTCTTGCCACGTCTCATCGGCGTCACGCGCGCCGCCGACCTCCTCCTGTCGAGCCGGGTCGTCCTGGCCGAGGAGGCCGAGGCGCTCGGCCTGGTCAACCGGGCGCTGCCGCCGGAGGAACTCTTGCCCTTCACCTACGAGTACGCCGGGCGCCTGGCGTCCGAGATCGCACCGTCGTCACTGGCCGTCACGAAACTGCAGCTCTATCGCGACCTGCACGGCGACGCAGCGTCGTCGGTGCGCGACGCCAGTCGGCATCTGAGCGAGATGATGGGTCGTCCCGACTTCGCCGAAGGAGTGGCAGCGCTCACGCAGAAGCGCCCACCTACCTTCGGTGACAGCGGCTCGGGTGACAGCGGCTTCGGTGACAGCGGCTTCGGTGACAGCGGCTTCGGTGACAGCGACGCCTGAGGACGTACCTGGCGATCGATGGAGATCGACGCGACTGGGTTTGTTCAGCCGTCCACACCGGCGGGGAGCTTGGCCGGATCCCAGCCCAAGAGCGCCACGGCCTGGCGGAAGGCGAAGCGGTCGGTCATGCCCGCCACGTAGGTGACGGCGGCACGGATGGCATCGACGCTCCCCGCCACCACGTCGTCGGTGGACGGTGTGGCCCGGTCGGTGATCAGGTGGGGGCGGTCCGAGAAGTGCTCGACCAGCGCGCGCAACACGCTGATCACCGCGTCCCCTTGACGCAAGGAGGCGTCGCGCAGATAGATGCGTTGGTAGTTGCAGGCCCGGAAGGCGGTGAGCGCCTCGGCAGCCTCCTCCTCCATCCCGACCTGTCCGGTCCGGAGCGACGCCGACACGACGCCCGCAAGGAACGCGCTCGAGCTGCGCGCTGCGCCGTTCGCCGCACAAGGAGCGCACGGCCGCAGGCAGCTGGTGGGGTGCCACGATGCCGGCCAGGACGGCGTCTTCCCAGTCGTGGCACACATACGCGATCCGGTCGGCCCAGCTGACGACCTCTCCCTCGGGGGTCGAGGGCGCGGGACGCGACCAGCTGTGATTGGCGATCCCGTCGAGGGTCTCGGCGCACAGGTTGAGGGATGCGAGCGAAACGAGGGCGCCCCAGGGCGCGTGGTCGAAGCCCCCCGGCACGTAGGGATCCAGCGCATCCTCACTGGCGTGACCCCCGGGCCCGTGCCCGCAGTCGTGGCCGAGCGCGATGGCCTCGGTCAGTGCGACGTTCAGCCGGCAGGCGCGTGCAATCGCGGTGGCGAGCTGTGCCACTTCGAGGGCGTGGGTCAAGCGTGTGCGCTGGTGATCCTGGGGGAACACGAAGACCTGCGTCTTGCCGGCCAGGCGCCGGAACGACGCGGCGTGCAAGATCCGGTCGCGGTCGCGCTCGAAGCACGTCCGCCAGGGATCGGGCTCCTCGGCCAGCGCGCGGCGGCCCGAGGCGGCGGCGCGGGTGGCCCCGGGTGCGAGCAGCTCGTGCTCGAGCTCCTCGCGCTCCACGCGCCCGTTCGGCCCGGGGGCGAGCTCCGACCCCGCTTCGGCCGTGGACTCCGCGGGCCCGATCCGGGCGTGGGAGTCGGCGTGGGCCAGCCGTACGGGGCCCGAGTAGCCGGCCATCGTCGCTGCCCAGCGGGCACCGCGCTGCGTCTCGCCCGACGTGGGCAGTCCGCTCATGCCTAGCAGTCTGCCCCTTCCCTGTAACGTCCTGGTGGCCCGGGACAGCAAACGGGTTCGCGAGAGGAGACAGACCAGGTGGACGTGCGCATCGGCATCACCCACACCCCCAAGGAGCTCGAGGTGGAGATGCCCGACGACGCCGACCGCGACACGGTCGTCGCCGAAATCGAGAAGCTGCTGCAGACCGGCGACGGCGTCCTTTGGCTGACCGACCGCAAGGGACGGCGCGTGGGGGTGCCCGTCGTGAAGGTCGCCTACGTCGAGGTCGGGGCCCCCACGGGAGAGCGACGCGTCGGGTTCGGCGCTCCCTGAGGGCGTCCGTGACGCCGGGGTGGGCGCGGCTGCCGTGAGCGGCACACCCGGCTTGCTCGATCTGCGCCTGGTGTTCGTCACCGGCAAGGGCGGCGTCGGCAAGACGACGGTGGCGGCGGGACTGGCCCAGCTCGCGGCCGAGCACGGCAAACGCGTCCTCGTCTGCGAGGTCGATGCCAAGGGCGACGTCCCGGCACTCTTCGAGGCACCGCCGGTCGACTTCACCCCGCGCGAGGTGGCGCCGGGGGTGTGGTCGATGTCGATGGACACCGAGGCGTCCCTGCGCGAGTACCTCAAATTGCACCTGCGCATCCCGGTGATCGGCCGGATCGGCCCGCTGGCCAAGGCGTTCGACTTCGTGGCGACGGCCGCCCCTGGCGTGCGCGAGATCCTCACCGTCGGCAAGTTCTGCTGGGAGGTGCGCGAGTCGCACTACGACCTCGTGGTGGTCGATGCACCCGCGAGTGGGCACATCATCGGCGAGCTGGCCGCACCCCAGGCCATCAACGACCTGGTCAAGGTGGGCCTGATCCGCAGCCAGACCGACTGGATGCTCGACATCCTCTCGGACCCTCGCCAGACCGGGCTGGTGGCCGTGTGCACGCCCGAGGAGATGCCGGTGAACGAGACGCTCGAGCTCGTCCAGCGGGTGCGCGAGGAGACGACGGTGCGCCTGTCGGCCGTCGTGGTCAACCGCGTGCTGCCCGAGCTCTTCGGCCAGCGTGAGGAGGAGATCTTCGAGCAACTCCGCGAGCCCGGCAACGAAGAGCTCCTCTCCGAGCGGGCCGGTGGGTCGGTCGCCCCCGTGCTCGAGGCGGCGCGGCTCGCGGTCACGGTCCGGCGAACCCGCTCGACCCATCTGCAGCGGTTGCAGGCCGCGTTGCCCGAGGGCATCCCCGTCTTGTTGTTGCCGTACCTCTTCGTCCGTAGCTTCGGGGCGCGCACGACACGCCAAGTGGCGTACGCGCTCGCCGAGGAGCTCGGGCTGTGAGCGCGACCGGCCCGCCCGTGGCCAAGACCGTCGGCCAGCTGCTGGCGGCCAAGAACATCGTCATCGCGTGCGGGCCAGGCGGCGTGGGCAAGACGACCACGGCGGCCGCGCTCGCCGCCACCGCCGTGGTGGAAGAGGGCGGCCGTGTGCTGGTGCTCACGGTGGACCCGGCGCGCCGGCTGGCCGACGCGCTCGGGCTCAAGGGCATCGGGAACGACGAGGTCCGCATCCCCGACGATGTGTTCACTGAGGCGGGGGCCCATCCGAGGGGCGAGCTGTGGGCCGCCATGCTCGACACCAAGCAGAGCTGGGACGACCTCATCCGCACCCATGCGCCCGACGCGGCGACTCGCGAGCAGATCCTCGCCAACCCGCTCTATCAGAACATCTCGGCGCGCTTCGTCCAGTCGCACGACTACATCGCGATGGAACGTCTCTACGAGATCCACAGCGAGGGGAAGTACGACCTGATCGTGGTCGACACGCCCCCCACCCGTAATGCGCTCGACTTTCTCGACGCGCCGCAGCGCATGGCAGATTTCTTCTCGTCGCGTCTGCTGCGCTGGCTCATCGTGCCCTACCGGTCGCGCTTGGTGAACGTGGCGTCGCGGCCCTTTTACCAAGTGGCCGACCGCATCCTCGGCACGCAGTTCCTGGCCGACATCTCGGAGTTCTTCATTCTCTTCCAGTCGATGTACTCCGGCTTCGTCCAGCGAGCCGAGGCGGTGACCCGGCTGCTCTCGGACCGGCGCACGACCTTCATGGTCGTTTCGACGCTGGAAGCCACGCCGGTGCGCGAGGCCGAGTTCTTCTCGTCCGAGCTGACGTCGCGCAAGCTGCATCTCGGCGCCGTCGTCCTCAACAAGGTGCTGCCCGAGTACCTGCGCGACGCCAAGAGCGACAAACTGGCCCAGTCGATGCGCAGCCGGGCGGCCGAGCTGGCCGACGGGCTCACCGACGACCCCGTGGTGGCCGCCCGGGTCGTGGGCGAGGTCGCCGAGAGCTTCCTCAACTTCGGTGTCGTCGCCCGGCGGGAGGCCGAGCAGCAGGCCGAGCTGCGCGGGATGCCCGAAGTCCTCGTCACGGTCCCGTTCTACGACGTGGACGTCTACGACATGGAGGGGCTCCTCCAACTCGGCGCGCAGGTCTGGGGCTAAGAGCCGGAGACGCGGCGGTTGGGATGCGGGACCGGCGCCAGGCGCGAGCGGGGCGCCTACCATCGGTCCCATGGTCCAGCTCATCAACTCCGAAGTCCTCGAGTACGCGGACGCCCACACCACGGCGCCGCCCGGCTATCTCGACGCGGTCGACACCTCGACCAAAGAGGACTTTGCCGCCTGGGGGATGATGGTCGGCCGCCAAGAGGGGCGGTTCCTCGAGCTCCTCGTCTTCGCCACCCAGGCCACCCGCGTCCTCGAGATCGGCACCTTCACCGGCTACTCGTCGATCGCCATGGCGGCGGGACTGCCCAAGGACGGGGCCATCATCTCGCTCGAGGTCGACCCCCACCACGCGCAGGTGTCGCGGGGAAACATCGCCGCCGCCGGCCTCGAGAGCCACATCAGCGTCATCGAGGGCCCCGCCCTGCGCTCGCTCGACGAGCTCCAGGGCCCCTTCGACCTGGTCTTCATCGACGCCGACAAGGTCTCCTACGACGCCTACTTCGAGGCCGTTCTGCCCAAGCTGGCGGCCCACGGCCTGATCGTGGTCGACAACACGCTCCAAGGCGGCGGCGTGCTGGCCTCAGAGAAGCAGCCACACGAGGGCGCCCGGGCGCTGCGTGCCTTCAACGACAAGATCGTGAACGACCCCAGGGTGGTGTGTGTGCTCACCACGATCCGCGACGGCGTGACGCTGATCCGCCGGGCCGGGTCGTAGCGAAGTCGCCTCGGGGCCGAACCGGAACCGACTGCGTGCTCGACTACCACCTCCACCTCTGGCCTCACTCGGAGCACGAGACACCTCTGCATGCCGAGCAGCTGGCTGACTACTGCGCCCGCGCGCAGGCGGCGGGCGTGACGGAGCTGGCTGTCACCGAGCACCTGTTCCGCTTCCGCCAGGCCGACGCACTGCTCGGCGGTTTCTGGGACGAGCCCGGCGTCCCGGTCGCCCTGGCCGAGTCGATGGCGGAGTACTGGAAGTTCCACGCCACCGCCGACCTGGACGCCTACATCGAGTGCGCCCTCGAGGCAAAGGAGGCGGGACTTCCCATCGTCATCGGCCTCGAGGTCGACTACTACGAGGGCCGCATGGACCAGGTGGCGGATTTGCTGACCGGCTACCCCTTCGACGTGCTCTTGGGCTCGGTGCACTGGGTGGGTGCGTGGCGCTTCGACGACCTCAGCGACCCGGTGTCGATGGCGGAGTGGTCGGCCCGCGACGTGGACCTCTGCTGGGAGGCCTACACCACGGCGATGGAGGAGCTGGCGGCGTCGGGAGCCTGCGACGTGCTCGCCCATCCCGACCTCATCAAGGTGGCGGGCCACGTCCCAGATGCCCCCGCCGAGTGGTGGGACCGCATCGCCGAGGCGGCCGCGGGGTCGGGCATGGCGGCCGAGGTGTCCTCGGCGGGCTGGCGCAAGCCGATCGCCGAGCAGTACCCCGCCGCGGGGCTGCTGGAGCGGTTCGTGGCCCGCGCCGTGCCGCTCACCACGGCATCTGACGCGCACCGGCTCGAGCACGTGGCCGATCGGGCCGACGACCTGCGCGCCGTGCTGGCGGCGGCCGGCGCAGAGACGCTCCAGGGGTACCGACGGCGGCGGCCCCACGTCGTCCCGGTCACCGCCACCTCCAGCGCGCCGGGGTACGGGGGCGACGCCTGATGCCCACACCGGCGGAGCTCGCCCAGAGCCACACCGACCTCAAGCCCGATGAGCTCGGGCACCTCCAGCGCCTGCTCGGCAGCTGGAGCGTACTGGCCGACCTTTCCTTCTCCGACCTCTTGCTCTTGGTACCCGTCCACTCGGCCGGCGCGGACGCGGGCAACTCCCGGCGCGCCGGCACCGGCAGCGCCGGCGGCGTGGACGAGGATCCAGAGCTTGTCGTGCTCGGGCAGATGAGGCCGACCAACCGGCCCACGCTGGTGGATCAGGACCTGGTCGGCCAGACGGTCAACGAGTCACAGTGGACCCTGGTCGCCCGGTGCCTGCACTCGGGGGAGATCGTGCGGGGCAGCATCCATCACCCCATCTTGGGCGAGCAGGTGCCGGTGGAGAACATCCCGGTGCGCTTCGAAGGTCGGATCATCGGGGCGCTCCTGCGCGTCTCACTGGCCCCGCTCAAGGGCCCGACGTCGATGTACGAGCGCACCTACCTCGACGTGTTCGAGCGCCTCGCCGACATGGTGGCGCAGTCTGCGTTCCCCTTCCCCGACGAGGACGTGGGCACCGAGGAGGCGCCGCGCGTGGGTGACGGCGTGGTCGTCGTCGACGCCGACGGCCGTGTCGAGTTCGCGTCGCCGAACGCCCTGAACGCGTTCCACCGCATGGGCATCTACACCCAGCCCGAGGGCCGCCGCTTCGGGGACCTCGACATCGAGGAGTCCGCGGTGGAATGGGCACTGGCCACCGGCCGGCCGGTCGTCGAGGAGGTCGAGCGCCGGCCCGACGTCATGGTGCTGGTGCACTGCATCCCGCTGCTCTCCCATGGCGTGGTGACCGGCGCCATGATCCTGCTGCGCGACGTCACCGACGTCCGCCGGCTCGACCGGCTGCTCCTGTCCAAGGATGCGGCCATCCGAGAAGTCCATCACCGGGTCAAGAACAACCTACAGACCATCTCGTCACTGCTCAGCCTGCAGGCCCGACGGGTCGGCGACCGCGCGGCCCGGGTCGCGCTTCACGAGGCGGAGCGACGGGTGCGCTCCATCGCGCTGGTCCACGAGATCCTGTCGCGGGACCCGAGCGACCAGGTCCCCTTCGCGGAGATCGTCAGCTCCCTGGTGCAGATGGCCGAGGACTCGGTCGTTTCCTCCCAGCCCATCGTGATCTCGGTGCACGGGGACCTCGGTGACGTGGCGGCGGACGTGGCGACCCCGCTCGCGGTCACGGTCGCCGAGCTGCTCCAGAACGCCGTCGAGCACGCGTTCGACCCCGATGCCGCGGGGGGCAGCGACGGGGCGGCGGGCCTCGAGGGTGCCGGTGGGGCGGCGGGCTTTGCGCCCGTCGGGCACGTCGACCTCACACTGTCGGGGGACGAGACGGCGTTGGAGGTCGAGGTCCGCGACGACGGGCTCGGCTTCCCGGAGGGTTTCGACATCGAGCACACGACCAGCCTCGGCCTCTCCATCGTGCGCGACCTCGTCGTCAGTCAGCTCGAGGGGACGATCTCCATGACCGGGCTGCCCGCGTCGGAGGGTGGCGGAACGAGAGTGTCGATTTCGGTGCCGGTGCGCGCGCCGCGGTGAACGATCCGCGACCAGACGGCGCGTGGTGAGGCGAGCATGGCGCGGATGCTGGTGATCAGCGCCGACGCGACAGGCGGAGTCTCAGACGGCGGCGCGCTGCGAACGACGGGCTGCGAGCCACGCCTTGCGCAGCTTGCGGCGCTCCTCCTCGGAGGTACCGCCCCACACACCCGACTCCTGGTTGGTGGCCAGCGCGAAGTCGAGGCAGGCCTCGACGGCTTCGCAGGAACGGCAGACACGCTTGGCCGTTTCGATCTGGTCCACGGCCGGGCCGGTCGTGCCAACGGGAAAGAAGAGGTCCGGCTCGGTATTGCGGCATGCGGCCATGCGCCGCCAGTCGTCCGCATCCCAATCGACGGTCCGGTTCCACATGAGAGCCATCGGAATGTGCCTCCACCAGCATTGTGATCCCTTTCACATGATCGGACCCTACAGGTGTCCGTCAGTGAAGGGCGGGTTAACGACGAAAAGGGTAATGGCCCGCCGGAGGCCTGGCAAGGAGTTTTTCGTGCAATTTCGGACGCCCCCGCGGGGAAATCGTCACAAAGCGGTGGAGCGAGGATGACGGCGGTCTTTGCACATAGGGGTTGTACCGAGGCGGGCGCGCTGGAGAACACGCTGGGCGCCTTCGCCGAGGCGCGCCGGCTGGGGGCCGACGGGGTGGAGCTCGACGTGCGCCTGACCAAGGACGGGGCCCTGGCGGTCCACCACGACGCCGAGATCCCTGGAGTGGGTGTGATCCCCGAGCTCGTAGTGGCGGACCTGCCGCCGTTCGTGCCCTTGCTGGCCGACGTGCTCGCCGTGTGCGAGGGCATGACCGTCAACGTGGAGATCAAGAACGCGCCGCAAGATCCCGGCTGGGATTCGGGCGAGGCGGTGGCTGCTCTGACCGCGGCGACGATCGACGAGGCCGGCTGGACCGACGGGGTCATCGTCTCGTCCTTCCAGCCCGCCACCCTGCGCGCGGTCCAGGCGGCAGACGGGCGGCTGGCGCTGGGTGCGCTCTGGGGCTTCGGCAGCGATCCCCGCCCGGGCATCGACGAGGCGGCCGCGGCCGGGTTCCGGGCGGTCCACCCCTTCGTGCTCGCAGTGACTGCGGACCTGGTGACACGGGCGCATGCGGCAGGCCTGGCCGTCAACGTCTGGACCGTCAACAACGTCGAGGATCTCGAGCACATGGTCGAGCTGGGTGCGGACGCCCTGATCACGGACCGGCTGCATGACGCACTCAGGGTTGCAGACCGAGGCGCCGGGCGCGGCTGAGCACCGGGCGATGCGCAGGCGGCGCAGGGCGTGACCGCTGTGGCGGGAAAGGCCCCGCTCACCCGGTCGAATGGCGGGGCAGGTCCCGAGTCCACAAAGATGTTCCGCCATGAACGTCGTGGTGTGCGTCAAGCAAATTCCCGACCCGGCAGCCCCCGGGTCACTGAATCCGGACACGAAGACGCTGGACCGCTCGGGCAAGCTGATCATGGACGACTCCGACAATTACGGCGTCGAGATGGCCCTCCAGCTGGCGTCGGGCGAGGGTGACGTGGTCACCTTGGTGTCGATGGCCCCCGGAGGCGAGACCTCCGGCCTGCGCACCGGTCTGGCCATGGGCGCCGCCCAGGCCATCTTGGTCAGTGACGACGCACTGGCCGGGAGCGACGCGCTCGGGACGGCAAAGGTGCTGGCCGCCGCGATCGGGCGGGCCAACCCGGACCTGGTGGTGATGGCCACCGAGTCGACCGACGGGTACACCGGGACGCTGCCGGTGCAGGTCGCCGAGCTGATGGGACTGCCCTCGGTCACGTTCGCCAAGGCGATCTCCGTCGACGGGAGCTCGATCAGGGTCGAGCGCCAGACCGAGGCGGGCTACGACGACGTCGTCTGTCCCCTGCCCGCCGTGGTCACCGTCACCGCCGGCGTGGTCGAGCCGCGCTACCCCTCCTTCAAGGGGATCATGGCGGCCAAGTCCAAGCCGGTCGACAACCTGACCGTGGCCGACCTCGGGATCGACGCCTCACAAGTGGGCGCGGCCGGCGCGCGCGAGGAGATCACCGACGTCTCCGAGGCCGAGGCCCGCGGCTCGGGCGAGATCGTGGTGGACGACGGCGACGGCGCGCAGCGCATCGTGGCCTTCCTCGAGCAGCTGAAGGTGGTCTGAGATGGCGATCGACAAGGTGTGGGTGCTGGCCGAGACGGCGGACGGCGGCGGCCCGACCCCGGTCACGCTCGAACTGCTGACCGAGGCGCGCACGGTGGGATCCACCGTCGAGGCCGTGGCGTGGGGTGCCGGCGCCGCCTCGCTGGCCGGGCCCGTCGGTGAGTACGGCGCGACCACGCTCTATGACGTCGGTGACCTGGGTGACGCGCTGCCGGGCGTGCCCGTCGCCGCGGCGCTGGCCGCGCTGATCGAGAGTGTCAACTTGCCCGATGCCATCTTGGTGCCGGCGACCTACGACGGCCGCGACATCGCGGGCCGGTTGTCGGCCAAGCTCGACCGCCCGGTGTTGACCAACGTGACGGGACTGGTCGAGAGCGACGGCGGCCTGTCGAGCCAGCACCCGCTGTTCGGCGGGAGCCACACCGTCACCGCGCGCTTCACGGGTGATGGCCCGGCCATCTTCGTCATCCGGGCCAAGTCGTTTGCGGCCGAGCCGTCCGGGGGCGGTGCCGCGTCGGTGGTGCCGGCACCGGTACCCGACGTCGCCGGCACCAACACGGCCACGGTGGTGGAGCGCCACGTCGAGGAGCGCAGCGGACCAAAGCTCGACGAGGCCGCCGTCGTGGTCTCGGGCGGCCGCGGGCTGGGCGAGGCCGCCAACTACGCCATGATCGAAGAGCTGGCCAAGCTCTTGCACGGCGCGGCCGGCGCCAGCCGCGCCATCGTCGACGCGGGCTGGGTCGCCTACTCGCACCAAGTGGGCCAGACCGGCAAGACCGTGAAGCCGACGGTCTACATCGCGTGTGGGATCTCGGGCGCAACCCAGCACTTGGTCGGCATGAAGGGGTCCAAGAACATCGTCGCCATCAACAAGGATTCCGAGGCGCCCATCTTCTCGGTGGCCGACCTCGGCATCGTGGGCGATGTGCACAAGGTGTTGCCGGCACTGATCGAGGCGCTCAAGGCCAAAGCCTGAGCCACCCGGCTCGGTCTGCGCCGGCCCGTCCGGCCCCTCTCCGCCGCTTGGGGGAGGGAAGTCCACGCGGCTGGCAGAGTTGACGCCGTGAACCGGCCGTGCCGGGGCGACGCCTGGCTCTGCGGCGAGGTGCGTGCACGTTCTGTCGGTGCCCCCGGCTGTACATTCGGCGCAAATCGCTAGCAGCCCCGATGCTCTTTCCAACCATCGACTTCGCCATCTTCTTCGCCATCGCCTTCACGGTGAACTGGCTCCTCAACCCCTACGCGGGCCCGTGGAAGCTGTCGATGATCGCGCTGAGCTACGTCTTCTACGGCTGGGTCGGGTGGAGCTACTGCCTCTTGCTCCTGGCGACGACGGTGGTTGCGTACACCGGTGGTCTCTGGGTGACGGCGACCCGCAACGATCGTGCCCGGCGCATCGCCATGGTGTCCTCGGTCGGCGTGCTGCTCTGCATCCTCGGGTGGTTCAAGTACTACGGCTTCGTCTCGGTCAACGTCGACAACCTCACCCACGCCTTGGGGATGGGCCGCGCCGTCCCGCTGCTGCAGGTCGGCCTGCCCATTGCGATCTCCTTCTTCACCTTCATGGCGATCAGCTACGTCGTGGACATCTACCGCCGCAAGCTCGAGCCGGCCAAGCCGCTGGACTTCGCGGTGTACATCTCTTTCTTCCCCCACCTCCTGGCGGGGCCGATCGTGCGCGGTGGGGAGCTGCTGCCCCAGATCCGACGGCGGCGCGACGCCAGCTCCATCGACTACTCCCGCGCCTTCTGGCTGATCCTGGCCGGGCTGTTCAAGAAAGTGGTCATCTCGTCGTACGTGTCGAGCGCGATCGTGACGCCGGTCTTCACGTCGCCGACCCAGCACTCGGCACCCGAGGCGATCTTCGCCGCCTGGGGCTACGGGGTGCAGATCTACTGCGACTTCAGTGGCTACACCGACATCGCCATCGGGCTCGCGCTGCTGCTCGGCTTCCGCTTCCCCCAGAACTTCAACGCGCCGTACACGGCGCGCAACCTGCAGGACTTTTGGCGGCGTTGGCACATGACCCTGTCACGCTGGCTGCGCGACTACCTCTACATCCCCCTCGGCGGCAATGAGGGCAGTCAGGCGCAGACGGTGCGCAACATCATGATCACCATGCTGTTGGGCGGTCTCTGGCACGGCGCGGCCTGGACGTTCGTCTTCTGGGGCGGGCTGCACGGGGTGGGGCAGAGCGTCGCCCACCTTCGTCGCGCGAGCCGGGAGCGCCGGGGTCTCCCGCCGGTGGCCGACGGGCCGGTCAGGGTCTGGGTGCAGCGCTTCCTCACCTTCCAGTTCGTGTGCCTGGGCTGGGTGTTCTTCAACGCAACCGGGCTCTCCCAGGCGTTCGCGGTGCTCGGTCGCGTGGTGGACGGGTGGGGTGAGGCGTCACCTCTCATCACACCGCTGCTCGTCTTCACCGTGCTGGGCAGCATCGCCCTCCAGTTCGTGCCTGCGCTCGGCGTCGACCGGCTGCAGGCCGCCTTCTCCCGCCAGCGCGCCGCCATTCAGGTCGGCGTGCTCGGCTTCGCCCTGCTCGCCATCACGACGTTCGGCCCGGTCGGCGTCGCGCCGTTCATCTACTACCGCTTCTGATGACAGACCAGCGCACTCCGCCGCACGAGGTCGGGCCGGAGTCGCCGGCCGAGGTCCGCGCCCGCGCCGACGCCGAGCCGGCGGCGCCCGAGGACGGCCGGGTGCGCCTCCCGTGGACGCGCGTCATGGCGCTCGGGCTGGGCGCCTTCGCACTGTGGTTCCTCCTCTTCGCACCATCCCTCCAACACAACGCGCAGGTCTCACCCGTCGGCACCCGCCGCACGGTCAGCCTCGACGTGACCGGACCGGTGGCCGCGCTCAGCCGAGCGTTGCAACTGTCACACATCGTGTCGATCACGGGTCGGTCGAACCGCCTGCCCGGCGGGACGATCGGGATCACCGTGTCAGGCCCGCCACCACCGCCACCCCCGCGCCACAAGTCGGGCAAGGGCACAGCACCCGGGGGTCGGACCGGGCCGACCACGCCGACGACGGCGCCACCCAACCCGAAGCTGCCCACCGCGGCGAACCCCCTGCGGGTGCTCATCGTCGGGGACTCCATCGGCCTCGACCTGGGCCAGCAGCTCCAGCCGGACCTGGCCCAGAGCGGCGTGGTCAACGCCGCGCTCGACGCTCGGGAGAGCACCGGCCTGACCCGGCCCGACTACTTCAATTGGCCCGCCGAGCTGACGTCGGACCTCAAGACGGTGGACCCCCAGGTGGTCGTCATCATGATGGGGGCCAACGACGCCCAGGACTTCCTGGGCCCGCCGGACGTGCCCTACACCTCGCCTGAGTGGAACACGCTTTACTCGCAGCGGGTGGCCCAGTTCATGCAGATCGCGGAGAGCGGCGGGGCGCTGGTGGTGTGGGCGGGCATGCCGCCGATGCAGGACCCCGGCCTCAACGCGCAGATGACCGATCTGAACTCCATCGTCGAGCACGACGCCGCGGCGGCCCATCCGCCGGTCGAGTACCTCAGCACGGACCACTCCCTCGGGACCGCACAAGGTGGCTACACCGCGTTCGTCACGAACGCGGCGGGTCAGGTCATCAACGTTCGGACGCCCGACGGCACCCACCTGACGCCCGACGGCGGCCAGGTCGTGGCCCAGCAGGTCATCAACGAGCTGCAGACACTCGGCTACCACATTTGAGGGCGGCGGCAGAGGGGACGCGGCGCTACACGAGGGGCCAGGGGTAGGGCGGCCATTCCCCGTCGTCGACCAGCTCGGGCAGTGCACGCAGGTTGAGCAACCACGCCGTACGGTCGAGCGTTGCGGCCACCTCGGCCGGGTCGAGCAGCGCACAGAGCGCGTCGGGGGCACCGTCGTGGGCCAGGCGGGCCAGATCGGCCTGCACGCCGGCCTCGAGCGCCGCGCCGCCGAAGTCCCAGATGACGGTGCGCAGCTTGTCGTGCACGTTGAAGCACAGGCCGTTGTCGATGGCCCAGAGCCGGTCCTCGGCCAGCAGCACGTGGCCGCTCTTGCGGTCCGCGTTGTTGGCCACGACGTCGAAGGCACCAAGTCGCATCAGCACCGGACGCCACCGCGGGTCGTCACGCAGTGTGAAGTAGTGCGAGGTGCCGTCCTCGTGGACGAAGCGCTGCACCGACCCCGGCCCGAAGGGGCCCTCTTCGCGCGCGACCGTCTCGGGGACGAGCCCCCACCCCAGGCTCTCCGAGAGGACGTACGCCGCGACCTCGCGGCGGAACAGGCCACCGGGGAAGTCCCACAGGGGACGCTCGCCCTTGGACGGCTTGTAGACCGCCAGCAGCTCGTCGTCACCGAGACGGCACGTCACGAGGAGGGTGGCGTTCGAGCTCCCGGCGATGCGGCCGTGGACCTCCATCTCTCCTTCGCGAAGGACGCGCTCGACCGCGACGTCGGACACCTGGGTCAGGATGCCGGGGGCCGGTGCCCGTTGGTGCGCGGGCAGTCGTGACCCGCGGGATCCAACGGCAGCGAGCACAACGGGCACGGCGGGCGGCCCGCCTCGACCAGGCTCGTCGCGTGGATGGCGAACGCCGCCGCCTGTTCCCTCGTCATGGCCACGCGCAGCACGTGCCCGTTCTCGGCCGTGTCGTCCTCGTCGTCCTCGTCGTCGACGCCCACCTCCTCGAGGACCACGATGATGCGGTCGAGCTCCTCGTCGTAGGAGACCCCGATGGTGCCGACCACCCACTCGTACTCCTCGGTGCCGTAGAACTCGAGGTTCTCGGGCAGGTGCCCGGGCCGACCGAGCTCCTTGACGATGCGTCCCAGGTACCCGGCCAACACCGCCATCTGCTGCTTCTCGACCTTGACCGTCATCTCGATCAGGCCCTGGCGGCAGTAGAAGAGGAAGAGGCGGTTGCCGACCTCGCCGATCACGCCGAGGGTGCAGTGATCGGGTGCGTCGAAGTCGAATTCGTCGCTCATCGGCGCCCCCTCCTCACGACACCACCAACTCGTCGAGCGCTCCCGTGGAGTTCACGCAGAGCACGACGGGTCCGCCCGCGCTGAAGAGGACGGCGGATATGGAGCACGGTGAGACGACTAGGCGCTGTATCAGGTCGAGCGGCATGCCGGCCGACGCGGCGACGATGGCCTTGATGTTGTCCGCGTGCGACACGGCGACGATCGTCTGACCCGGGTGCTCGGCCACCAGGCCGAGCACGGCGTCCATGGCCCGGACCGACATCTCGGCGAAGGACTCGCCGCCGGGGAACCGAAAGCCGGACGGCCAGCGCTGCACCGTGGGCCACTCCTTGGTCTTGTACAGACGCGCCAGCGGCTTCTCGGTCCACTCGCCGACGTCGAGCTCGATGAGCCCGGGGGCGGTGCGCACGCGCAGCCCGAGTGCCCGGGCGATGGGCGCAGCCGTCTCACGGGTCCGCTCGAGCGGCGAGGCGTAGATCGCGGTGGGCGCCCTCGTCAGCGCGGCGATGCGCCCGGCCGCGGCCTCGGCCTGGGCCAGGCCCTTCTCCGAGAGGTGGAGCCCGCTGGCCTGGCCCGGCAGCATCTTGCCGGTGGTGGGCGTCGCGCCGTGCCGCACCAGCAGCACGGCGGTCGCCGGGGGTGGCTTGCGGCTCCGGCGGGCCGGGGTGCGTGCGGAGGCGGATCGAACCGATGGGGGCACGAATGACCATCGTAGGCTCTGCGCCGTGGCGTCCAACCGTGCGCCGAGGGACTCGGACTCCGTGGCCGCGGTGCAGCGGGAGGTGGCGGCCTGCCGGCGCTGCCCGCGGCTGGTCGCCTGGCGCGAAGAGGTGGCGCGCACGGGCCGGGCGTCGTACGCGGGCCAGATCTACTGGGGACGCGCCGTGCCCGGGTTCGGCGATCCGCAGGCGCGGCTCGTCATTGTCGGGCTGGCGCCCGCCGCGCACGGTGCCAACCGGACCGGGCGCATGTTCACCGGCGACCGCTCGGGTGACTGGCTCTTCGCCGCGTTGCACCGCGCCGGGTTCGCGTCGCAACCGACGAGCGTCTCGGCCGACGACGGGCTGACGCTCTCGGGCGCCTACATCACCGCGGCGGTGCATTGCGCGCCGCCGGCCAACAAGCCGACGCCGGCAGAGCGTGATGCCTGTGCGCCGTATCTCGCCCGCGAACTCTCGCTGCTGAGCGACGCAGTGGTCGTGGTCGCCCTGGGACAGTTCGCCTGGCAGGCCGTGGCCGGCCAGTACGGGCTGCGGCCTCGTCCCGCGTTCGGTCATCTCGCCGAGACGCCGCTGCCCGGCGGGCTGACCATGCTCGGCTCGTACCACCCGAGCCAGCAGAACACCTTCACGGGCAAGCTGACCGTCTCGATGTTCGACGCCGTCTTCACCCGGGTCCGGCATCTCATCGCCGGCGCGGTCGCTCAGGAGACGAGGTCGTAGAGGAGCCGGTAGAAGTGGATGCGGTCCGGCTCGGGCGTGACGCCGTAACTCTCGTAGAACAGCGGCTCGAGCCCGACCCCGAAGTTCCAGCCGACGCTCCAGGCCCCGACGGCGACGTCCCACCAGCGGTCCGCCACCCCGAGCTCGCCGAGGTCCACGTAGCCGGTGACGCGATCGCCCTCGAGCAACACGTTGGGGACGCAGTAGTCGCCGTGGCAGACGACGAGGTCTTCGCGGTCGGGTGCCGTGGCCTCCAGCTCGGCCACGGCGGCGACCGGGGTCAGGTGGGCGTGCTCCTCGTGCAGGTCCGCCGCGCCGATGAGGCCCGAACCGAGGCGGTGTTGCACGTGGTCCAGGGCGCGCGCGACGTCGAAGCGGAACGGGCACCACTCCTCGGCGACGGCCTCGTGAAAGGCATGCAGGCCGCGGCCGAGCGCGGCCACCAGGGCAGGCAGGTCGGCGCGCCAGTCCGGGTGGGTCGCGTCGCGCCCCGGGAGCGCCTCGGTGAGCAGGACGGTCGACGGGCCCACCTGCTCACAGGACACCACCTTGGGCACGGGGAGGTAGGGGGCCGCCCAGACCATGCGCTCGGACTCGGCACGCAAGGTGGGGTAGCGCCCGTCGAGCGCGGTCGACTTTCGCGAAGCGCACGGCGCCGTCGGGGCCGCGCAGGCGCCACGTGGTGACGTCGGGCACCTGCCGATAGGCAAGCTCGGGGATCCAGCCCGGAGCAACCTGCGCCAGAGCGTCAGGCGGTTCGCTGTCGCGTGGCTCCTGCGGCTCCGTCGAGCCGGCTGCGCCGGGCATGCGTCTCAGGGTAGAGGCCACATCGCGGCCAACGGCTACCGTCTCGGCCACACCACAGGGAGGAGAGTGTGCGCGAGCCCGACGACGTGACACCGTGCGATGCCGCCGAAGTCACGCAGTGGGAGGAGACCGCCGACGTGATCGTCGTGGGCTTCGGTGCCGCGGGCTCGGCGGCCGCCTTCAGTGCCGCCGAAGCGGGCGCGCAGGTGCTCGTGGCCGAGCGGGCCGGCGGGCCGGGCGGCGCAGCCGCGCTGGCCGAGGGGATCGTGTATCTCGGTGGGGGCACTCCCGTCCAGACCGCCTGCGGGTTCGAGGACAGCCTCGACGACATGTACCGCTACATGATGGCGGCCTGCGGGCCCGATCCTGACGAGGCAAAGATCGCCCGCTACTGCAACGAGAGCCTGGGCCACTTCGACTGGCTGGTGGCGCGCGGCGTCCCCTTCGACCCCACCTTTTGCGCGGACACCCCCATGGCCCCGACGGGGACCGAGGGCCTCGTCTACTCGGGCGGCGAGGACGCCTACCCCTTCAACGAGATCGCCCGGCCCGCACCGCGCGGGCACCTGGCCCAGACGACGCGGTCGACCGGGTGGCTGCTCATGCAGCATCTCGCCGCGGCCGCAACCGACGCGGGCGCGGGCGTCTCCGTCGACACCCGGGTCGACCGCCTCGTCGTCGACGACGGGCGCGTCGTCGGCGTGCAGGCGCACCGCTTCGGCGAGGCGGTGTCGCTCCGGGCGCGCCGCGGCGTGGTCCTGACCGCGGGCGGCTTCATCTTCAACGACGACATGCTGCGCCGTCACTGCCCACCGCTCGTGCGCGGCACCTTCAAGGTGGGCACCGAGGGTGACGACGGGCGGGCCATCCGCATGGCGCAGGCTATCGGCGCCGCGGTGCGCAACATGTACGCGGGCGAAGTCTCGCTGCCTCTCACGCCGCCGCGCACGCTGATCCACGGCATCCTGGTCAACGGTCGCGGGCAGCGCTTCATCAACGAAGACACCTACATGGGCCGGGTCGGACAGTCCGCGCTCTACGAGCAGAACGCCGAGGTGTACCTCGTCGTCGACGAGGCCGCCTACGAGGTGAACTGGATGGGCCTCGCCGCCACTTGGGTCTGCCCGACCGCGGCGCAGCTCGAAGCCGAGATCGGCCTGCCCGACGGATCGCTCCAGGCGACGCTCGACCTCTACAACCGCCACGCCGCCCGGGGCGAGGACCCGCTCTTCCACAAGGGCGCACCCTGGGTCCGACCGTTGGTGCCACCCATCGGGGCCGTCGACTTGCGCCTCGGGGCGGCGCCCTACGCACCCTTCACGCTCGGGGGGCTCGAGACGGCCATCGAGGGCGCGGTGCTCGACCTTGCCGGTGAGGCGATACCAGGCCTCTTTGCCGCAGGCCGGACCACCGCGGGGGTGTGTTCCTTCGGCTACGCCAGCGGGCTCTCCATCGGGGACTCCACGATCTTCGGCCGCCTGGCGGGAGTAAGTGCAGCCCAGTCGCCCGCTGCGGGGTGAGTGAAGGACTCACTGACCAGTCATGTGACGAGCGGGGTTTCACACCCGCGTCGTTTCCAAAGTTCGCGCTCTTGTCACCGACTCGCGCGCTCGCGTCCTGCTGGCCGGAGTTGCGCTTGCCTGCAGCCGACGATCGCCTTATGGTGGTTTCGTTCCTCGGGGGAGCGTTTTTGGCGAAACGCCCGAGAATCGATTCATCTCACATTGCGAACGTTGGTTCGCCAGGCGAAGGGGAGTAACAGCCATGATCTCGTGGAAGAGGTTCGCTGCTGCCGCGGCCATCGTGTTGGCACCGTTGGGTACGACGGGCATCGCCGTCGGACTCACGGCAGCGCCTGCTGGCGCGCTGCCCAGCTGTGGCGGCACGACCGACAACTGGGTTGGTCCAACGGGCGTCACCACCAACTGGAGCGCGAACGCGGCCTACTGGACCCAGGGCTTCCCCACCAGTACCAGTAACGTCTGCATCAACGAATCCGACACCTACTCGGTCGACCTGACCAGCAGCGTCAGCATCAACTCTCTCCAGGTCGGCGGCGGGGCCACCGGCACGCAGACCCTCATCGTCGACGGGTCCGGGACCAATGTCGAGTTGACCCTCGCCTCGGGCACCACGAGCGAGGTCGCGAGCAACGGAGACCTGAGCCTTGCCCCGAGCAGCTCGGGATTCGCGATGCTCACTGGAAGCAGCGGCATCACCGTCGCGTCAGGCGGCACTCTCGACACCACCGGTTCGTCGAACATCGCGTACCTGCGGACACCGATCACCAACGACTCCGGCGGAACGGTGACCATCGGCGCCGCGACCACCAATCAGGATTCGACCACGCTGACCTCCAACTCGGGGACATTCAGCGTGTCGAGCGGCGGCGGATACAACCTGACCGGCAACAGCACGTTCACCGACGCGGCCGGGACGCTCACGCTGACGGGAACTGGATCGATGACCCAGGACGACGGCACCTTCACCCAGTCCGGCGGCACCGAATCGGGCAACCCCGTGACGGTTGATGGCGGGGCGACGTTGGCTGACTCGGCCGGCGCCGGCGCGTTCAACGTCATCGGCTCGAGCAGCCTCTCGGGCACCGTCCCAGTGGGGCAGACGCGTGAACGTCAACGGATCGAGCACCAACGTGGAGCTGACCGTCAACGCCGCAGTGACCGTCGACGGCACGCTCGACTTGAGCCCGACATCCGCCGGGTTTGCCATGGTGACAGGGACAGGCAGCCTCACCGTCACCTCCGGCGCCAACCTGGCCACGATTGCAGGGTCTACCAACGAGGCGTACCTTCGGGTACCGATCACCAACGACGTTGGCGGAACGGTGACCATCGGCGCCCCGACCACCGATCAGGACACGGACACGCTCACCACGAGCTCGGGGACATTCACCGTGTCGAGCGGCGCCGGGTACACCCTGACCGGCAGCAGCTCCTTCACCCACTCGGCCGGCACGCTCACGGTGACGGGATCGATGACCCAAGACGACGGCACGTTCACCCAGACCAGCGGCGACATCGCGGGCAACCCGGTGACGGTTGACGGAGGGGCGACGATCGCCGACTCGGCCGGCACCGGCGGGTTCGACGTCATCGGCTCGAGCAGCCTCTCGGGCACCGTCCCAGTGGGGCAGACGGTGAACGTCGACGGATCGGGCACCAACGTGCAGCTGGGCATCGCCGCCGGGGTGGCCATCAAAGGCACGCTCGACTTGAGCCCGTCACCCTCGGGTTACGCCATGGTGACCGGTGGCGGCACTCTCACCGTCAAGTCGGGGGGCAACCTGGCCACGGTCGGACCGTCCACCAACGAGGCATACCTGCGGACGCCGATCAGCAACAAGGCCGGCGGCACGGTGACCATCGGCGCCCCGACCACCAACCAGGACGACAACACGCTGACCAAAAACTCGGGCACCTTCACCGTGTCGAGCGGCGGCGGGTACACCCTGAGCGGCGGCAGCTCGTTCAAGGACTCTGCCGGCACGCTCACCGTGACCGGATCGATGACCGAGAACGGCGGCACCTTCACCCAGTCGGGCGGCACCGAATCGGGTAACCCCGTGGAGCTTGCCGGTGCGGCAACGCTGGCCGACTCGACCGGCGCCGGTGCGTTCGACGTCGTCGGCTCGAGCAGCCTCACGGGCACCATCCCAGCGGGACAGAGCGTGAACATCAACGGATCGGGCACCAACGTGGACCTCGACGTCGCCGCCGCGGTGACCATCGACGGCACGCTCGACCTGAGCCCGGCCCCCTCCGGCTACGCCATGGTGTCCGGTGGCGGCACCCTCATGGTCGCTTCAGGCGGCAACCTGGCCACGGTTGGACCGTCCACCAACGAGGCGTACCTGCGGACGCCGGTCACCAACGAGTCTGGCGGAACGGTGACCATCGGCGCCCCGACCACCCGTCAGGACTCGGACACGATCACCAACAACGCGGGGACGCTGCAGGTGATCAACGGCGGCGAGCTGGCCCTGAGCGGGGGCTCGACCCTCGTGAACGGGTCGGGGGCCACGGTCGGCGTGACGGTCAACGGCACCGCCGGCACCGGCGGTATCTCGGGATCGGGCGAGACAGACGCCGGCACGCTGGCGGTGAGCACCGTCGGCACGCCGACGACCGGCACGATGTTCACGCCGATCAGCGGACCGAGCGCGACCGGCACCTTCTCGGCCTTTGACTTCGAAACCGATTCCTACACCGTCACCTACCCGTCGGGCACCGTGGAGCTGACCGCCGCGCAGACGTACACGCTGACGCCGACATCGTTCAGCGCAGAGGAGTTACACCAGACCGGTGCTGTCCAGGTGGCGGCGATCAACGATGCCAACCTGGGCACCGGCACGTACTCGGCGACGGTCAACTGGGGCGACGGCAAGCCGACTCAGGCGGCCACGGTCAACTACGTCTCGGGGCCCTCCGGGACGGTCACGGCGCCAACGCACAAGTACAAGGCGGCCGGCGTCTTCACGGTCACCACCACGGTGTCCAACACTGTTGGGACCACCGTGACGTACGTGGTGACCACCGAATCGGTCACCGTCACCGGGCCCACGTTCACCAGCGTCAGCCCGCTGTCGGGTCCGGTCGGAAAAAAGGTGACGATCGACGGCACGGACCTGGCGGGAGCAACGGTCAAGTTCGGCGGCGGCCACGTCGCGAGCCTCACCTCTGACAGCGCGACACAGATCGTCACGCATGTCCCGAGCAGCTCCGTCACCGGGAAGATCAAGGTCAGCGTCGCCGACGGCGCAGGGAAGACCGCGATCTTCACCGTGACCTGATCGGATCGCGTCGCGAGGGAACAGAGCGTCCGGGCCAGAGAGGATTCCGCGGGATCCCCTCTGGCCCGAGCTCGTCATGCGGTGGTTTTTCACACCGTCAGGCCCGCCGTGTCACGGCGTCACTCCCGCCGTGTCACCGAGTCACTCCCGCAGTGCGGCGTATTCCAGGACGCGTGCCATGACCTCATCGTTCGCCTTGGGAACCGACCCGCAGTCGAATGGCGGCTGAGGGTCGTACTCGACCATGAGCTGTGCCGCCTCCCCGGCGGTGCGGTCGACGAGCAACTCGACGAGACGCAGGGCCATGTCGATGCCTGCCGACACGCCGGCAGCGGTGATGATGCGGTCGTCGAGGTGCTCGACCACCCGTTGGGCCACCGCTGTCGCCCCGTGCGCCTGGAGCTGGCGGCTGCAAGACCAGTGCGTCGTGGCAGTCTTTCCCTCGAGGAGGCCGGCGGCACCGAGGACGAGCGATCCCGTGCACACCGACGTCGTGTAGCGGGTGCCGGCGTGCGCGGCGCGCACCCACTCGAGCACCGGCTCATCGCGCTCGAGCGCCCTCGTCCCGAGGCCGCCGGGGAAGACGACGACGTCGGGCGCCGGTACCTCCTCGAACGTGGCGTCCGTGCTGAGCCCGAGCATGCCGTTCTCGGTGCGAACCTCGCCGCGGCGATGGCCGACGAACGCGACATCGAGGGTCGGGATGCGCTGGAGGACCTCGTAGGGGCCGACCGCGTCGAGTGCGGTCACGCGCGGGAAGAGCGGGATGGCGACCTGGAGTCGGTCAGTGGTCGTGGTGGTCATGCGGACGTCCCTTCGATCGGGGTGGCGCGGAAGCGCCGGCGGTAGGCGTCGGGCGGAACACCCAAAGAGCGCTGGAAGACCCGGCGCAGCGTCTCCGCGCTGCCCAGCCCGCAGTGCGCCGCCACCACGTCGAGCGTGTCGGCGGTCTCCTCGAGGTCACGGCGCGCCGCCTCGAGGCGCATGCGCTCGACGAAGCGCCCCGGGCTCTCGCCGACCTCGGCGGTGAACACCCGGGCGAAGTGGCGCACGCTCATGCCCGCCGCGGCGGCCAACGCCGGGAGGCGGTGGTCACCCGCAGGGGCGGCTTCCACGAGGCTCTGGACGGCCCGTACCGTCGAGCGCTCGGCTCGGGGCACCCAGACGGGTGACGCGAACTGGGACTGACCGCCCGGACGATGGAGGAACATGACGAGCCAGCGCGCCACCGTCTGCGCGACATCCACCCCCAGGTCCTCCTGGACCAAGGCGAGGGAGAGGTCGATGCCCGCCGTGACGCCCGCGCTCGACCAGAACTTCCCGTCGCGGATGTAGATGGGATCGCTGTCCACGGTCAGCTCCGGGTGCTCGTCGCCGAGCTGGCGGGCGCGTGCCCAGTGGGTCGTGACCCGCCGGCCCGCCATAAGCCCCGTCGCGGCGAGCACGAAGGCGCCCGAGCACACCGTCGCCACCCGCCGGCAGCGCGGGGCGACCGCCCGGATCCATCCGAGGAGGTGCTGGTCCCGGCCGGCTGTGTCGGCGCCGGAGCCGCCGGCGACGAGCACCGTGTCGATGCGCGCCGCGGCATCGGGGAGGGCGACGGTGCCGAGCTCGAGCCCGCTCTCGGCGCGCACCGTGCCCCCCGCTGGTGAGGCGAGGGTGACGCGGTAGCTCCCGCTGCGTTCCAGGGCGGCGGCGGCCCGCCCGGCACCGGCAAAGACCTCGTGGGGGCCGACCACATCGAGCGGCTGCACGCCCTCGAAGGCGACGATGACGACGTGGCGCTCGCGCATGCCTGCCACTCTGCGGGCTCCAGGCCGTGGCGTCAATGACAGCATTCCCACAGATTCGGCCACAGGCAGTCCTGGGGCCGACCGTGACTGGGGGGTGTGCCGGCCCGGCGAAGAGAGCCGCGCTCAGGCCGTGCGGGCCCGGCGCGTGCCGCGGGCACGCACCCAGGCCAAGAGGTCGCCGGCGCGCCCGCGGCGCACCGTGCCGGTGAAGATGTCCTCGCGTTCGGTCGAGACCTCGCGCAGGACCTCGGCGTAGAGCTCGTCCCCGATGGCCGCCGACTGGAGGTACTCGACCAGGACGGAGGAGATGATGCCCGAGCTCTCCTCGTCGTTGGCCGCGGCGGCCACCGCCGCCCCGGCCACCGCGTAGAACACCGCGCCGTGCACCGTGCCGTGGGGGTTGGCGTGGTCCTCGCCCGTGGTCAGCGCGGCGACGGTGTGCCCCGGTCCTTCGCGCCGCACCTCGATGCCCAGCAGCGCCGCGAAGCGATCGGCCTGTGGTCCGGCCACGCCGGCCCGCTCAAGAGGCGGGCGCCGGGAGGCGCCCGGGCATCGGCACCGCCGTCGCCGGCCAGCGCTTGCGGCTGACCCGGCTGAGCTTGTTGAGCAGCGTCACCGCGCCGGGGTCGTCCTCGATGGGCCGCGTCTCGATCACGCCGGCCGCCTCCATGTCGTCGAAGAGGGCCTCGCCCTTCTCGGTGCGCAGCAGCGTCAGCGTCCAGTCCCCGAAGGCGCCGATGCCACCGGTCGAGATGTCGGCGTGCTCGGCCGCGAAGTCGGGGCAGCTGGTGCAGCCCTCACGGGTCCAGCCGTGGGCCTCTTTCAGGGGCACTTCGTGATAGCTGCCGTCCTTCATCCACACCTGGAACACGCCCTTGATGTTCATCTTGACGATGTCCGCGCGCGCCAGCCCGTACTTGGCCTCGAAGAGCTCGGGGAAGATGGCGTCGTCGAACGTCTTCGAGCAGAGGAGCCCGATGGAGAGGGTGAAGCGCCGGGCGATCTTGCCCGCCTTGCGGGCCTGCATGACCGGGGGAGCGGAGGCCTGGCAGCCCATCCCGACCAGCGCGATGCGCTCGGCACCGGCGGCGATGGCCTCGGGGTAGGCGAGCGGGTTGGCCGAGTAGGTGTAGCGCGAGCCCGCCGTGGCGAGGATGTCCTCCTTGTTCCAGGCCACCTGGGGCACCGCCTTCCAGGTCGACCCGTCGCCCTCGAGGCCCGACACCAGGGCGGCGTCGATGACGTCGTGCTCGAACGCCCAGATCAAGAGTGCGGAGACGAGGCCGCCGTCCTGGCCCACTCCCGCGACGTCGGCGTCGGTGGCCCGGGCCAAGACCGTGCGCCGGGCGATGCCGGCGACCTCGTCTTCGGTGCGCGCCCGGCCGAAGAGGTGGGTCTCGATCTCGGGCTCCCAGGTGCGGAAGCGAGGGCAGGCCCTGGTGCAGAGGGTGCAGCCCTTGAGCCCGTGGGTGCAATTGTCGGGACCGCCCTCGGCGTCGACGTGGAAGGGCCGGTAGACGCCGTCGCTGTCGTCGTAACCCAAGACGTCGTAAGGGCACGAGATGACGCACGCCGAGCACCCGGTACAAAGACCCGAGGTCACGACTTCGGTGAACAGCTCGGCCCATTGTGGCTTCTCGGGTGGCATTGGCCCACCATATTCGGCCACGCCGGGGTGGTCCGATACCGTGCGCCGGTGCCCGAGATCCTCGAAGTCGAGCTGTACCGGGTCCTGGCCGAGCAGGCCCTGGGCCGGACGATCGCGCGGGTCTGGATGGTCGACGCCCGCTACGGCCGGGGCGGCACGACGCCGCAGCGCCTCCGGGCCGCCCTGGTCGGCCGCTCCTTCACCGAGGCGCGTCGACGGGGCAAGCTCCTCCTGCTCGACACCTCGGACGGGCCGACCCTCGGCGTGCGCTTCGGCATGACCGGAGGCCTGGTGGTCGACGGAGACCAGGCTCTCGACCGGTTGCGCTACGGGCCCGGGGTCTTCGAGGAGAAGTGGGTGCGGGCCCGCATCACCTTCGAGGACGGTGGCGATCTGGCGGTGCACGACCCCCGCCGTTTCGGCTCCCTCGAGCTGGCGCCCGACGTGGGGCGTCTCGGCCCCGACGCGCTCGGCGTGTCGCTGGCCGAGCTCCGGTCGGCCCTCGCAATTCGTCCGGGGCACCACGGGGCGGCGGCACCGTTGAAGGCGCGCCTGATGGACCAGGAGCGCCTGGCCGGTGTCGGCAACCTGCTGGCCGACGAGATCCTCTGGCGGGCCGGGTTGGCCCCCGGTCGCCGCACGCCGCTCGACGACGACGAGCTGCGCGTCCTGCACAAGGCCCTGCGCTCGACGCTGCGCCAGCTGTCCCGGCGGGGCGGGTCGCACATGGGCGAGCTGATGGAGCAGCGCTACGACGGCGGCCGCTGTCCGCTCGACGGCACCGAGCTACGGCGCGAGCAGGTCGGGGGACGCACCACCTACTGGTGCCCACAGCACCAGCACTGAGGGCGGCGTGGCGCACGCCCCGCGTCAGGTCACGCGGTGCCGGACCCACCAGGCGCAGACGCCGGCGAGGGCCAGGGCGAGCACGACGAAGAGCGCGGTCTCGATCGTCTGGAACGTCCAGAACCGGTCGGCCGGCTGGTAGCTGACGAGTTCGTGGTACTTGGCCGACAGGGTGCTGAAGCACTGGCTCAACGCAGTCTGGGCGCCCGGAGTGACCCGGCTGGCGGAGGCTTGGCCGCCACCCAAGATTCCGCCGACGCTCGAACCCCCGGAGTGGATGACGGCGCCGGCCGGCGGTTGGGGGAGTCCCGACACGAGGTTCGGGCAGGCCTGCTTGATGACGGCGGAGGTGGGCGACTGCCCGACGTTGTTGACGACGCTGGCCCCCGACACCCAGGCGTTGGGTAGGTCCGGGGGTTGTGCGGTCAACGACGCCACGCCCGGACCGCCCGGCGCTCCGTTGAGCTGGAAGCCGGCCGTGGCGTTCGACAGGGGCAGCGTGAGTGTCGCCGGGCTCATGTAGTGCGGCCGCAGCCAGTACGTCACACCGAGCCGGACGAAGATGAAGCCGGCCAGCGTCACCGCCATGGCCGGCAGCGTCCGGCGGAAGAGCAGCCCCGCCGTGGCGCCGAGGGCGAAGGCGAAGACGGCGTAGCCGCCGGGGACGAACCCGTGCAGCGCGAAGCTGCCCGGGCTGAAGCGGTTCTGGTTGACCTTGTCGAGCGGGCTGGACCACCACGTCACCATCAGGCTGAGCAGCGCGGCGGCGAGCATGCTGGCCAGGCCCACCAGGCCGAGCTTGACCAGCAGCCAGCGCAGCCGGCTCACGCTCTGGGTCCAGGCCAGGCGGAAGGTGCCCGTCTCGAGCTCGTGGGCGATGATCGGAGCGCCCCAGAACATCCCGATGAGCGCGGGGACGATCAGCACCAACGCGGTCACCGCGATCTGCAGTCCGTGGAAGGTGTCGGTGACCGGGTTGTTGCAGGCCGCGCTTTGCGTGCCGGACGCCTTACAGGCGGCGACCGCGTTGTCGTAGACGCTGACCAGGTGCGGCCCGGTGACCGCGAGCACGATGGCGATCACCACGAGCGCGGCGCAGCCGACGGTCGCTTGCGCCCGGAACTGGCGCCATCCGAACGCGATCATCGGGCCACGTCCAGCTTCGTGACCTTGGTGTCGGCGTCCTTGTCCCGGCGCCGGCGCGTGCCGGCGGCCGCCTGGCCCATGTAGGCCAGCACCAGGTCCTCGAGGTCGAGGTCCTCGACGGTCCACGACGGGTCGAGGACGGGCCCGTCGCAGCGCACCAGCAGGGTGCTCTGCCGCTCGGTATGGCTCTCCTCGATCACGTGTTGATCGCCCGGCAGCGCGTCCACGTCGTGGCGCGGCCCGATCAGGCGGTGGTGCGACGCCAGGAGCTCGTCGACCTCGCCGGCCACCTGCACCCGGGAGGCCACGAGCACCACCAGGTAGTCACATACCCGTTCGAGGTCGGCGACGAGGTGCGACGAGAGCACGACGCTGACCCCGTGGTCGACGACCACCTCCATCAGGCTCTGGAGGAACTCCCGCCGGGCCAACGGGTCGAGACTCGCCACCGGCTCGTCGAGCACCAGGAACTCGGGACGCTTCGCCACGGCGAGGGTGAGTGCGAGCTGGGCCCGCTGGCCGCCCGACAGCGTGCCGGCTCGCTGCGCCGGGTCGAGGTCGAGGTCGTCGAGGCGCTGGCGTGCCAGCTTCTCGTCCCAGCCCGGGTTCATGTGCGCGCCGAAGGCGAGGTGGTCGTTCACCGTCAACCGTGCGTACGTCGGCGTGTCCTGGGCGACGAAGCCGACGCGGGCCAACTGGGCCGGGTCGTCGCTGGGCTGGTTCCCCAGCACGTCGATGCTGCCGGCGCTCGGGGTGAGCAGACCGACGGCGAGGTGCAGCAGGGTCGTCTTGCCGGCGCCGTTCGGGCCGACGAGGCCGACGACGTGGCCGGCCGGGATCTCCAGGTCGCAGTCGTTGAGGGCCCACCGGCGGCCGTAGCGCTTGCCCAGACTGCGTGCGCACAGGACCGCGCTCACGCTATGTCTTCCTGAATCTCGGACCGAAAGGAATCGCGGAACAAGGCTTCGATGCTCTCGTCGTCGAGCCCGGCGCGGCGCGCCTTGGCGATCCAACCTTGCAGCGCCCGGCGCAGCGGGCCGTGCGCCGCCAGCGACTCGCCGCCGAGGCTCCCGGTCACGAACGTCCCGACGCCCGGACGCGCGCTGGCCAGTCCCTCGTGCTCGAGCTCGCGGTAGGCCTTCAAGACCGTGTTGGGGTTGATGGCGAGCTGTGCCACGACCTCCTTGACCGTCGGCAACTGATCACCGTCGTGCAGGAGTCCCAGGCGCATCGCCTGGCGGACCTGCTGGACGATCTGGAGGTAGGGGGAGACGCCGGAGCGGCTGTCGAGGTGGAACTCGATCACGAGGACCTCATTTATCTAGGTGACTAGATAAATATTATCCTCCGAACCCAGCGTGTCAAGGCGACCCCGCTGATCCCGTGTTCCAGGACGACTCCCGTCGCCTCAGTCCTCGCTCTGGGCGATCTCTTCGAGCACCTTGGCGGCGTGCCCGTCGGCCCGGACGTGGTACCAGGCCCGCTGGACCTTCCCGTTGGGCCCCACGAGGAACGTCGAGCGGATCGTGCCGACCGTCTTCTTCCCGTACATCGTCTTCTCGCCCCAGGCGCCGTACTTCTCCATGACCGACTTGGTGGCGTCCGTGAGCAACGGGAACTTGAGCTTGTATTTGCTGCGGAACTTGACGTGCTTCTCCGCTTTGTCGGGCGAGATCCCGAGCACGGCGACGCCGGCCTTGTCGAAGGCGCGCAAGTTGTCGTTGAATTGGCAGGCTTCCTTCGTGCAGCCGGGCGTGTCGTCGGCCGGATAGAAGTAGACGATCACGCGTTGGCCCTTGTAGTCAGAAAGCTTGACCGGCTTGCCATCCTGGTCAGGCAGGGTGAACGCGGGGGCGGTCGAGCCCACCTCGAGTTTGGCCATCGTGCTCACACTCCTCTGCTCGAACGAGACGGCTTCCATTGCCACGCGGTGTCCGCGCCGCGACCGTCTTGGGCTGGTACAATAGGCCTGCGACCACCGGCGGGGGCCGGTGAGTCGGGGTCGATCCTCACTCCTCTTGACGGCGCACGACCCCGCCGAAGACAGAGAGTGCACCAATGACAGTTGATGCCCTGGCCGGCGCGGGAGCCGGGCCGGACTCGGCCGGGGACGCTGATGTCACCCGGAACGGGACGACCGACACATACGAGACGAGCAGGACCTTCGAGTCCCTCGGCGTCTCCGCAGAGCTCACCAAAGCGCTGGCCGATGAAGGCATCGTCAGCGCTTTTCCAATTCAGGCGCTGACGGTGGCCGACGCCTTGGCCGGCCGCGACGTCTGTGGCAAGGCCAAAACCGGGTCCGGCAAGACCCTCGCCTTCGGGGTGCCCCTCTTGCAGCGCGCCAAGGCCACCCGTGACAGGCAAGGGGCGCTGAAGCCCGCCCGGCCGGCGCGCCCGCTCGCCCTCGTGCTGCTCCCCACGCGTGAGCTCGCGGTCCAGGTGCACGACGTGCTGGCTCCCCTGGCGCAGAAGCTCGGCCTGCGGGCGGTCGCGGTATACGGCGGCGCGGACATCGATCGCCAGGTTGCCAAGCTGCGCAAGGGCGCCGACGTCGTCATCGCCACGCCGGGTCGGCTCATCGACCTCGGGGACCGCGGCGAGGTCGCGGTCGACGGTCTCGAGACGCTCGTGCTCGACGAGGCCGATCGCATGGCGGACATGGGGTTCATGCCCCAGGTCGAGTGGGTGTTGCGCCGCCTCGACCAGGATCACCAGACACTGCTGTTCTCCGCCACCTTGGACGGTGCCGTCGACCGGCTGGTGAAGCGGTACCTGTCCGACCCCGTCTTTCACGAGGTGGCCTCGTCGACGCAGACCGTCACGCTGATGGAGCATCGCTTCCTCCAGGTCCATCAGATGGACAAGGTCAAAGTGGCGGCGGCCATCTGCCGCGGCCTGGACAAGTCGCTCCTCTTCGTGCGCACCAAGCGCGGCGCTGACCGCCTGGTCGAGAACTTGACCAAGGAGGGTGTCCGCGCCGCGGCGATCCACGGCGACCTCCGGCAGGCTAACCGTGAACGTGCCTTGTCGGACTTCTCGAACGGCAAGCTGCCCGTCCTCGTGGCGACTGACGTCGCCGCCCGCGGCCTCCACATCGAGGGTGTCGACGCGGTCATCCACTTCGACCCGCCCGAGGATCACAAGGCCTATCTCCACCGATCGGGCCGCACCGCGCGCGCCGGCAAGGCTGGCGTTGTCGTCAGCCTTTCGCTGTGGAACCAACTGGTGGAGATGGAGGTCATCCAGCGCCGGTTGGGGCTGCGGATCCCGATCGTCGAGATGTTCTCCAACGACCCTCGTCTGGCCGACCTCGCGGCCTGGATTCCCCAGAGCGAAGAGAGCGTGCTGCTCTGAGCGACGCCGAGGCCATCCCGATGTGGTCGCCCGATGACGGCGTCACGCGGGTGCTGGTCGTGACCGCCCACCCCGACGACGTCGACTTCGGATCGGCCGGCACCGTCGCGGCCTTCACCGCGGCCGGCGTGAGCGTCACCTATTGCATCGTGACGAACGGTGAGGCGGGTGGATCGGATCGGTCGATGCCGCGCACTGAGATGGCGGCGCTGCGTCAAGACGAACAACGGGCGGCGGCCGCAGTGGTCGGGGTGGACGACGTGCGCTTCCTCGGCCATCCCGACGGCATGGTGCAGGCCACCATCGAGCTGCGCCGCGACATCAGCCGCGTCATTCGCCGGCTGTGTCCCGAGCGCGTCATCACGCAGTCGCCCGAGCGCAATTGGGACTTCATCTACGCCAGCCATCCTGACCACCTGGCCGCCGGGGAGGCCGCGGTGTGCGCCGTGTACCCCGATGCGCGGAACCCGTTCGCACACCCCGAGCTGCTCCAGACGGAGGGACTCGAGCCCTGGACGGTCCCCGAACTGTGGATCATGGGCCCGGGCGGGCAAGGTGCGGGCGTCGCCGTGGATACGACGGCGACGATGGAGCGCAAGGTGTCCGCGCTCATGTGCCACAAGAGCCAGATGCCCGATCCCGAGGGCGTCGCCCAGCGCATGCGTGCCGCAGGGATCGCGCTCGGTGAGCTGGCGGGGCTCCCTGCGGGCTCCAGCGCCGAGCTGTTCCGCGTCACCCGCATTCCCTGAGGGCACGGTGGCCGCCGGCAAGCCCTGGGTGCTGGTCCAGCACGTCGCGTTCGAGGGCCCGGGGTCGGTCGCGACCGCCGTCCGCGAGTCCGGCGCCGAGCTGGTCATCGTCCGAATCGACCGGAACGAGCCGGTGCCGCCGCCGACAGCGGTGCGCGACATGGCGGGACTGGTGGTGATGGGCGGCCCGATGGGGGTGCACGACGCACTCGCCTGGCTCGAGCCTGAGCGCGCGTTGTTGCGCACCGCCACCGACGCCGGCCTCCCCGTCCTGGGCGTGTGCCTGGGGGCCCAGCAACTCGCCTGCGCGCTGGGGGGCGACGTCGTGGCCGGGCCCCGGCCTGAGGTGGGTGTCGGGGAGGTCCACCTGACCGCTGCCGCGATCACAGACCCCGTGTTCGGGCCGGCGCCGACGCCGCTGCCCTGCGTGCACTGGCACGGCGACACCTTCGCGCTGCCCGAGGGCGCGGTGCGTCTGGCGGGCAACGATGCCTATGAGAACCAGGCGTTCCGTGTCGGTGCCCGGGCCTACGGCCTGCAATTCCACGTGGAGGTCACCGCGAGCCTCGTCGCGCATTGGGCCCCGCACCTCCCAACGGGCGTCTACGTGCGCGCGTCTGACGTCGCGCACGTGAGCCGCGCCGGGGAGGGCATCGTGCGGCGCGTCATCGCGCTGGACGGGACCGCGTGATGCGATCGGGCCAGCGCGACGTGTTCAGGCCTGGTGCGCCATCTGGCGCAGCACGTAGTGGAGGATCCCGCCGTGGCGGTAGTACTCGGCCTCCATCGGTGTGTCGATTCGCACGATCACGCGGAACTCGGTGACGTCACCGTCGTCGGTGGTCGCGGTCACCGTGAGTTCCTTCGGCACCTCGCCCGTGTTCAAGACCTCGAGGCCCGTGATGCTGAAGCGCTCGCGACCCGTGAGCCCGAGGCTGGCGGCGGAGTCCCCCTTGTAGAACTGCAATGGCACCACCCCCATGCCGATGAGGTTGGAGCGGTGGATGCGCTCGAGGCTCTGCGCGATGACCGCACGGACCCCGAGGAGGGCGGTGCCCTTGGCCGCCCAGTCGCGGCTGCTCCCCGTGCCGTACTCGCGGCCCGCCAGTACTACGAGCGGCACCTGGTCCGAGGCGTACTGCATCGCGGCCTCGTAGACCGAGGTCTGGCCGCCGTCGGGCAGGTGGAGCGTGACCCCGCCCTCGGTCCCAGGCGTCAGCTGGTTGCGCAAGCGGACGTTGGCGAACGTGCCGCGCATCATCACCTCGTGGTTGCCCCGCCGCGCCCCATAGGAGTTGAAGTCCTCCCGCCCCACGCCGTGCTCGGTCAGGTACTGCCCGGCCGGTGTGCTCGGGCCGATGGACCCGGCGGGAGAGATGTGGTCGGTCGTCACGCTGTCGCCCACCATCACGAGCACCCGCGCGTCCACGACGTCGGTGACGAGTGCCGGCGTCATCGTCATCGACTCGAAGAAGGGCGGGTTCTTCACGTACGTGGACGCGTCCTGCCAGGCGTAGGTCTCGCCTTCGGCCACCGTCACCTGCCGCCAGTACTCGTCGCCGTCGAAGACGGCCGCGTAGCGGGTCCGGAACATGTCCGAGGTCAGCGAGGCGCGAATGGTCTCGTTGACCTCGTCCATCGGCGGCCAGAGCTCCGACAACATGACCGGGTTGCCATCGGCGTCCTCGCCGATGGGCTCACTGGTCAGGTCGACGTCCATCGTCCCCGCCAGCGCGTAGGCCACGACGAGAGGCGGTGACGCCAGGTAGTTGAGCCGGACATCGGGGTGGATCCTGCCCTCGAAATTGCGGTTGCCCGAGAGCACGGCCGCCACCGAGAGGTCACCCTCCTTCACGGCCCCGGTGACCCCGTCGAGCAAGGGACCGGAGTTACCAATGCAGGTCGTGCAGCCGAACCCGACGAGGAAGAAGCCGAGCTCCTCGAGCGGACCGGTCAGCCCAGCGCGCTCGAGGTAGTCCATGACGACCCGCGAGCCGGGCGCGAGCGAGGTCTTGACCCAGGGCTTGGCGCGCAGCCCGCGCTCGATCGCCTTCTTGGCCAGCAGCCCGGCGGCGACCATCACCTGTGGGTTGGAGGTGTTGGTGCAGCTGGTGATGGCGGCGATGACCACGTCGCCGTCGGTCATCTGATGGTGTGGTGCCGCCGCGGGCACCGTGGCCGCCGTCGCCGGTGCCCGATCGATCGCGGCGCGGAACGAGTCGCGCGCCCTGGTGAGGGCCACCCTGTCCTGGGGCCGGGCCGGGCCGGCGAGCGACGGCTCGACATCGTCCAGGTCCAGCTCGAGGTGCTCTGAGTAGACCGGCTCGGTCGCGCCGGGATCGTGCCAGAGGCCCTGGGTCCTGGCGTACGCCTCCACCAGCGCGAGATGCTCTTCGTCGCGGCCGGTGAAGCGCAGGTAGTCGAGCGTGACCTCGTCGATCGGGAACATCGTGCACGTGGCCCCGTACTCGGGGCTCATGTTGCCGATGGTGGCACGGGTCTCGAGGGGCAGTGCCGCCACGCCGGGGCCGTAGCACTCGACAAAGGCGCCCACGACGCCGTGATCGCGCAGCAGCTCGGTGACGGTGAGGACCACGTCGGTCGCCGTGATGCCGGGTCGAGTCTGACCCGAGATGCGCAGGCCGACCACCGGCGGCAGGAGCATCGACAGCGGTTGTCCCAACATGGCCGCCTCGGCCTCGATCCCGCCCACGCCCCACCCGAGCACGCCGAGCCCGTTGACCATCACGGTGTGCGAGTCGGTGCCCACGAGCGTGTCGCAGAAGGCGCGCCCGTCGTCGGTCGCGAACACGAGGCGCGAGAGGTACTCGAGGTTGACCTGGTGGCAGATGCCCGTGCCGGGCGGCACCAGGCGGAAGTCCCGGAAGGCGCCTTGGGCCCAACGGAGGAGTTGGTAGCGCTCGAGGTTGCGCGAATACTCGATCGAGACGTTGGTGTCGTACGACGAGGCGGTGCCCGACCGCTCGGCGATCACCGAGTGGTCGATGACCAGCTCGACGGGGACGAGGGGGTTGACCCGGGTGGCATCGCCGCCCAGGCGCGCCAGTGCATCACGCATCGCGGCCAGGTCGACCACGGCCGGGACGCCGGTGAAGTCCTGCATCAGGACGCGCTCGGGCGTGAAGGCGATCTCGTGCGCCGATGCGCCCGCCCCCTGCCCATGGCCTTCGGGGTTGGTCCCCCAGCCGGCCACTGCCACGATGTCGTCGGCTGAGACGTGCGGGCCGTCCTCGTGGCGCAGCAGGTTCTCGAGGAGGACCTTGATGGAGTAGGGAAGCCGATCGATGTCGTGCCGCTCGGCCAGCATGGGCGCCTTGATGTGGAAGATCTCGTAGGTGCGGTCGCCAACTGCAAGACCGGTGCGCGCGCCGAAGGTGTCCGGGTGCGCTGGCGCGGTGGGGGAGTTCGGGCTCATCTGCCCATTCTGCCGTGGGCCCCGACGGACCGCCCACCGAGGTGCTCGGACGGGGCTCGCCTCCCGGGAGCGACCGATGGGCCCCACACCCGAGTTGAACGACCCAAGTCGTAACCACTTCGTAACGGCTTCGGCCCACACGGGCTGAAGGGGAGCGGCAGAATCGACGGGTGCGCGGACGGGGAGGCGCGGGGGGATCTGTCGGGGCGGCCGACACCCGCCGCAAGAGGCGCCCCACGCTGACATCGTTGGCCGTCACCCTCGTGCTGGCAACGGTGCTCGCACCGGCCGTGGTGGCGATCAGCGCTGTGACGGCGTCCGCGCCGGCCGGCGCGGTCTACCAGGACGGCGGGATGATCGGCTTCGGCAACGTGAGCCTCACCAACCCGCAAATGCCCCAGCCGCTCAACTCGCCCGTCTTCTCGGGCGTCGCGACGCCCGACGGCGGCGGGTACCTGCTGGCCAGCGCCGACGGTGGCGTGTTCGCCTTCGGCGACGCGACCTTCGAGGGGTCGGCGGGCTCGCTGCCGCTCCAAGGCCCGGTCGTCGCCATGGCGGTGACGCGCGACGCCAAGGGGTACTGGCTCGGCGCGCTCGACGGCGGCGTCTTCGCGTACGGCGACGCCCAGTTCTACGGGTCGATGGGCTCTTCACATCTCAACCAGCCCATCGTCGGCATGGCCTCGACGCCTGACGGCAAGGGCTACTGGCTCGTCGCGGCCGACGGTGGCGTCTTCGCCTACGGCGACGCTGGGTTCTACGGCAGCACGGGCAGCCTGCAGCTCAACGCGCCCATCGTCGGCATGGCGGCGACGCGCGACGGGAAGGGCTACTGGCTGGTAGGCGCCGACGGCGGCATCTTCTCCTTCGGCGACGCCGGCTTCTATGGCTCGGCCGGCAGCGCCAACCTGCCCGACTCGGTCGTGGGGATGGTGGCCTCGCCCGACGGAGGCGGCTATCTCATTGCCACGGCGAACGGCGTCGTTCTCAACTACGGCGACGCCCAGGCCTTCGGGGGACTCTCGTTGGACCCGACGGCGACGCAGATCTCGGCCATCATCGGCAACAACGAGGGAACGGGGTACTGGCTGCTCGACCCTCAGGCGTGGGCCTACAGCTTCACGACCGCCACAGCCGAACCGGAGTTCCCTCAGTCGGCCGCTATCGCGGACGCGGTGGCCTCCCAGATCGCACCCGATCCCGACACCGAGGGGCCCTACTGCAACCCCTACGGGCCCTGCGAGGAGTGGTGCGCGCTCTTCGCCACCTGGGCCTGGGAGCAGGCGGGCGTCCCGATCCCGCGTTACGCCTTCACCGGCGACATCTGGGGGTGGGCGGCTACCTACGGCGCCGACCTGCCACCGACTGCCATGCCCGCCGTGGGCGACGCGGTCCTCTACGGCACGGGGCCCTGGAGCACCGCGACCTCGGTGCACGTCGGGATCGTGACCGAGGTCTGGCCCGACGACGCCATCATGACCGTGGCGGGGGACTCCGGTCCGGGCGCCGACGGGTATCTCTCGGTGAACATCGACGGGCCCTACGTGCCGGCCGACTCCGCGATCTACAACGGCTCGCCCATCTACGCCTTCGCGCAGCCCTAGGACCGCGGGCTGCGGCGCTGACTCGGGCATCGCGTAGGCTGCCGGCGGAGGTCAACCGTGCCCGTCTACGAATTTCGCTGCTCGACCTGTCACGCCGTCTTCGACGAGCGCCGGCCCATGGCCGAGGCCGACGCGCCGGCCTCCTGCCCCGACGGTCACGTGGGTGCACGACGGCTCTTCCCAGTCTTCGCCACGACCGGCCTGGCCACCGAGCCAGTGGGCACGGGCGCGTGCGGCGCCCCGGTGGCCGGCGGCTGCGGCAGCGGCTGCGCCTGCTGCTGAGCGCACCGGCATGACGCTCTCTTCCTTCGACGACTACCCGGTCCATCAGGCGTCGGAATTCATCGCCCATCCTGCGACGAGCGACCGCAACTTCTACGACCGGTACTACTTCAACATGCACCCGTCCTCGGGTGAGTGGTTCGCCATCTTCGGGTACGGCCAGTACCCGAACCTCGGCGTCGTGGACGCCTTCATCGACGTGCGTCACGGCGGTTCCCAGCACATCGTCCGCGCCTCGGCCCCCCTGGTCGACCGGGGCGACCTCTCCGTCGGTCCCATCCGCGTCGAGGTGCTCGAGCCCCTGCGCCGCCTGCGCGTCGTGGTGGAGCCGACGGAGCACTCAGTCGCCATGGACGTGACCTGGGAGGGTCACATCCCCGCCGTCGCCGAGCCGCGCCAGTACATGCGCAGCAAGGGCAAGGTCGTGTTCGACACCCAGCGCCTGGCCCAGACCGGGTACTGGTCGGGGACGCTCTCGGTCGGCGGCACCGAGCTCGCCGTCACCCCCGATCGGTGCTGGGGGACGCGGGACCGCTCCTGGGGCGTGCGGCCGGTCGGCGAGCCCGAGACCGACGGCATCCGCCAAGGAGAGCTCGTCCTCGGCGGCATGTGGAACTACTTCCCCATGCAGTTCGAGGACCACACCATCATGTACATCTGCCACGAGCGCGACGACGGCGAGCGCCCGCTCGTGCAGGCCGAGCGGGTCTGGGTGGATCCCGAGCGTGGCGTCGAGGACCTCGGCCGATCAGAGCACGAGCACCATCTCATCCCCGGGACGCGCGTCATCGACCGCTCCGTGGTTCGCTTCCCCGACGCGGGCATCGCCATCACCTGCACGCCGTTGCTCGCCAACTTCGTCTCCATCGGGACGGGGTACGGCATCGACGCGGACTGGCGCCACGGCATGTACCACGGCCCCGAGCCGGTGACCCAGGGGCTCGTGCTGGAGGTCGACGACGTGCAAGGACTCGCGCAGTACGGCATCGTCGACCACGTCGCTGAGTTCTCCTACGACGGGCGCGTCGGCTACGGCCTCCTCGAGCACGGGTTCTTCGGCCCGTACCGCCGCTACGGCTTGTTGGACGGGGGCATGGGGGCGCCCGCCGACTGAGCGGCCGCCGCGCGACGCGGACGGATCGCCCGGCGCGCCCCACATGCGAGAATGCGGGATGACCGACCCCTCCGGCATCCTCCTCGAGCGGCTGCAGGATGCGTTCGACACCCTGCGCCCCGGTGCCGACCCGGTCCTGCGGGTTTCCGACCGGGCCGACTTCCAGGCCAATGGCGCCCTGCCGCTGGCCAAGGAATTGGGACGTTCGGACCCCCGCTCGCTCGCCGAGGAGATCGTGGCAGCGGCGGATCTCGACGACGTCTGCGCGACGGTCGAGGTCAGCGGCCCGGGCTTCATCAACCTGAGCCTGTCGGACGAGTTCGTAGCTGGGCTGGTCGGAGTGCTCTCGGCCGAGCCGCGCCTCGGCGTGGCTCTCACGGCCAGCCCCGAGCGCGTGGTGGTCGACTACTCGGCACCAAATGTCGCAAAGGAGATGCACGTCGGGCATCTGCGCAGCACGCTGATCGGCGACGCGCTGGTGCGGGTGTTGGAGTTCATCGGCCACGAGGTACGGCGCGAGAACCACATCGGTGACTGGGGCACGCCCTTCGGCATGCTGATCGAGCACCTGCTCGACGTCGGTGGCGCCGAGCAGGCCGAATCCTTCAGCGTGCGGGACCTGAACGAGTTCTACGCGGCGGCACGCGTGCAGTTCGACAGCGACCCGGTCTTCGCGGACCGGTGCCGGCGCCGCGTCGTGCTCCTCCAGGGCGGCGACCCCGAGACCATGCGGCTCTGGCAGATCTTTGTCGCCGAGTCGGTACGCCACGCCCAGGAGGTGTACGACCTGCTGGGCGTGCTCCTCACGCCCGAGGACCTCGTGGGTGAGTCCTTTTACAACCCGTACCTGCCCGAAGTCGTCTCCGAGCTCGACGCCAAGGGGCTGCTCGTGGAGGACGGCGGCGCCCTCTGCGTCTTCCCCGAGGGCTTCGAGAACCGCAACGGTGACCCGCTGCCCCTCATCGTGCGCAAGTCCGACGGCGGCTACGGGTACCCGGCGACCGACCTGGCCGCCGTACGCGACCGTGTCGGCCGGCTCGGAGCCACGCGACTCGTGTACGTGGTCGGCGCCGAGCAGTCGCTGCATCTGCGGCTGGTGTTCGCGGTGTCGGTCCTGGCCGGCTACCTGCCTGACGCATCCGCCGCTATCCACGCCGGATTCGGGCTCGTGCTGGGGACCGACGGCAAGAAGCTGGCCAGCCGCAGTGGTGAGTCCGAGCGCCTGATCGACCTGCTGGCCGAGGGGGTCGACCGCGCCGGCGCAGCGTTGGAGGAGCGTCACAGCGAGCTCGCACCCGAGTGCCAAGCCGAGGTCGCACGCGCCCTGGGAATCGGCGCGATCAAGTACGCCGATCTGTCGACGGAGCGGATGCGCGACTACGTCTTCGACTGGGACCGCATGCTGGCCACCGAGGGCAACACCGGGCCCTACCTGCAATACGCGCACGCCCGCATCCGCTCGATCTTCCGCCGCGGCCAGGTCCAGCCGCCCGCGCCCGGCGCGGTTCCACTCCTCGGGGAGCCAACCGAACGCGCCCTCGCGCTCGAGCTGCTGCGCTTCGCCGGGGCGATCGAGGAGACGGCCGAGACGCTGAGTCCGTCGAAGCTGTGCGCCTATCTCTTCGAGCTGGCGACCACGTTCACCTCGTTCTATGAGGCATGCCGCGTCCTCGTCGAGGACGAGGCGCTGCGGAAGTCTCGCCTCGGTCTGTGCGAGCTCACCGCGCGGGTGCTCGAGTTGGGGCTCTCGCTGCTCGGCATGGAGGCGCCCGAGCAGATGTGACCAGCCCTGCGTCGGCCCCTATCCTCTGCGGGCACCCTGGTGCCGGGGACCCGCCCAGCGGACCCGCGCCTCTGAGACGGCAGGAGGAATCGCAGCGAGATGGATCTGAACGGCACATCGGCGATCGTGACGGGTGGGGCATCAGGCTTGGGTGAGGCCACCTCGCGCCTGCTGGCTCAGCGGGGAGTGCATGTGGTGGTGGCCGACCTCCAAGAGGACAAAGGCGCACCGCTGGCCAAAGAGATCGGCGGGCTTTTCGTCCAGACCGACGTCACGAATCCCGAGCACGTCATCGCGGCCGTCGAGGCCGCCATCGAGATGGCGCCACTCAAGTCACTGGTCAACTGCGCCGGTATCGGATGGGCGACCCGCACCATCGGCAAGGACGGCGACTACGCGTCGGCGCACGACCTCGACCTCTACCGGCGGGTGATCGAGATCAACCTCATCGGGACCTTCAATTGCATCCGGCTGGCCGCCACCAAGATGAGCCTGAACGAGCCCGACGCCGACGGCGCGCGTGGCGCCATCGTGAACACGTCGTCGGTCGCGGCCGAGGACGGGCAAATCGGCCAGGCCGCGTACTCGTCGTCCAAGGGTGGCGTCGTCGGCCTGACCCTGCCGGTGGCGCGCGACCTCGCCGTGGTCGGCATCAGGGTCAACACGATCCTGCCCGGGCTCATCGACACGCCGATCTACGGGGCGGGTGAGGGTTCTGAGGTCTTCAAGAGCAAGCTGGCCCAGGACGTGCTGTTCCCGAAGCGCCTGGGGCGCGCGGACGAATTCGCCTCGTTGGCGGTCGAGCTGCTGACCAACTCGTACATGAACGCCGAGTCGATCCGCATCGACGCCGGCATCCGGATGCAGCCCAAGTAGGGCACGTACGCAGGACACGACAGGGGGAGGGCACATCATGATCGACCCGGAGCTGGCCGCTTTCGTCGAGGCGATGCCCGTGTTCGACCTCAACGACCCCGTGGCTGCGCGGGCCGGCTTCGAGGCCATGGTCGTGGCGATGGCCCGCGACCTTCCGCAGGCCGACACGCTCGACATCGACGACCGGATGATCCCGGGGTGGGACGGCGATCCGGAGGTCAAGGTGCGCGTGTACCGACCGAAGGCCGCCGCCGTGGCCGTACCCGGCATCGTGATGATCCACGGGGGCGGGTTCATCGTCGGCAGCGTCGACACAGAGCACATCGGGGCCGTTCTGACGGCGGCAGACCTGGGCGCGGTCATCGTCTCGGTGGACTACCGGCTGGCACCCGAGCACCCGTACCCGGCCGCGGTGCACGACTGCTTCGCCGCCTTGCGCTACCTCCACGCCGAGGCCGATGCGCTCGCCGTCGACACCAGCCGCGTCGCCGTGATGGGTGCCAGCGCCGGCGGTGGCCTCGCCGCCGCGACCGCCCTGTTGGCCCGCGACGAAGGCGGGCCGGCGCTGTGCTTTCAGATGCTGCACATCCCCGAGCTCGACGATCGCCTTGAGACGCCGTCCATGCAGGCGTTCGTGGACACGCCGATCTGGAACCGTCCCCTGGCGGAACAGAGCTGGCGCGCCTACCTGGGCGACCTCTCGGGCTCGTCCGACGTGCCGAGCTACGCGGCGCCGGCCCGGGCGACTGACCTGCGCGGGCTGCCGCCCGCCTATGTGTCCACCGCCGAGAACGACCCTTTGCGCGACGAGGGCATCGCCTATGCGTTGGGACTGCTTCGTGCCGGCGTCTCGGTGGAGTTGCACCAGTTCCCGGGAACCTTCCACGGCTCGGCGCTCGTCATGACAGCGGAGGTGTCGCGGCGGGCGCACCAGGAGTCCGCGTTGGTGCTGCGACGTGCGCTCGGCGTGGCCGACCACAGCGCTGGACCCACCTAGCAGCCCTGCGCCCAACGGTCAGTGCGGGCCCTCGGCGACCAGCACGGCGACGGCCGCCGCGATGGCGAGCGGCGCACTGGCCAGCCCGAGCAGGCTCGCCCGCTTGATGTCAGGGCGCTCACCCGCACCGCGCGCGGCGCGGAGCCAGAGGATCCAGGCCAGGGAGCCGGTGACGAAGAGGTTCGGGCCGACGTTCAACCCGACCAGGAGCGAGTAAGGGTGTGGGGGCTGGCGTGCCGCCAGCAGCGATGCCGCGGGGAGATTGTTGACGAGCACGCTCAGCAGCGCGGCCGCGGCGGCGGTGCCCCAGGCGTTCAGGTGCGCGAGCATCGTCGCCGGGCCGTCCCAGGCGCGACCAAGTGTTCCGAGTGCCACGGCCGACCCCAGCAGTCCGACGAGCACCGGCAGGCCCAAGTACTCCAGGGCGCGGCGTGGCGTCGCCGTCCCGGATCCGGACGCGGACGCGGACTCGGTAGACCCCGTGCCGAGCCCCCGCAGCACGACGGTTCCGACGCCCACCGCGGCGACGGGCAGCGCGGGCGAACGCAGCGCGACGACAAGGACGGTCACCGCGGCGACGGCAAGCAGGCCGAGGCCGAGCGTCGGGTGCTCAGGTCGGCCGACCGGCGCGATCGTCGTGCGCAAGGAAGCGTGATGCCAGACGCCGACGACGAGCGCCGTCACCACCGCCGCCGCCAGGGCCGGCAACACCATGTGCCGTAGGAACGAGCCGCCCGAGAGGTGGAGATGTCCGAGCACGATGAGGTTGGTCAGGTTCGATCCGGGCAGCATCAACGATCCGGCGTTGGCGAGCAGGAGGCAGGCGTACACGAGAGGTGCCCGTCCCTCGCCCCTGCTGCGCGCCGCGTACACGAGCACCGGGGTGAGGAAAGTGACCGCGGTGTCGAGGTTGAGCAGCGTCGTGACCACGACGACGAGGATCGCCGTGCCCGCGTAGAGCGCCACGCCGTTGGGTGCGAGGCGGGCCAGCGCGTGGCCGCCAGCGGCGAACAGCCCGTCCTCCTCGGCCACTAGGCCGACCAGGAGCAACCCCGCGACGAGGACGAACGGCGGCCAGTCCTGCGCTGCTGCCGCCCGCGCCTCTTCGGGTGCCGCGATCGCCGCGGCAACCACAGCGGCCAGGCCCAGCCCCGCCAGCCACCACGATGCGTGGGCGCGCTGACCCGGGCGCGTGCTGGCGCGCCTGGGCGAGTCCGTACTCATTGCCGTTCCCGAGCACTCATTGCCGTTCCCGAGCACTCATTGCCGCTCCCGAACCGAGCACCATCGAGCAGTGTCCTTCCTTTCCGAGGCCGACGTAAACTGGCGTGGCGGCCGGCGTCACACGTCTCGGGCATGATGGGCCGATGGGAGGAACGGCCGCAACGACGTCGTCACGCCCCATGAGCTTCAAGGGGTGGCCCGAGAGCGCCCTGCACTTCTTCGAGGGTCTCGAGGCCGACAATTCCAAGGCCTACTGGCTGGACCACAAGGAAGTCTACGAGCACGACATCAGGGCGCCGATGGAGGCGCTGCTCGCCGAGCTCCGTGACGACTTTGGTGCGGCGCGTCTGCTCCGTCCCTATCGCGATACCCGCTTCAGCCGGGACAAGTCGCCCTACAAGACGGCTGTCGCGGCCATGATCGGGGACGGCTACGTGCAGCTGTCCGGGGACGGGCTCCTCGCCGGTGTCGGCACGTACCACATGACGACCGACCAGCTGGCTCGTTTCCGCGCCGCCGTTGCGGCGGACGGCGCGGGGCGCCGGCTGCAAAAGGTGGTGGAGGTGCTTCGCAAGTCTGGGCTCAGTGTCCATGCCATGGAGACGCTCAAGAGCGCGCCGAAGGGCTACCCCAAGGAACATCCGCGTATCGAGCTGTTGCGCCTGAAGGGTCTCGTCACGTCGCGGTCATGGGCGCCCGCCGCGTGGTTGCATACGGCGCGGGCAAAGGCACGCGTCGTGGAGGTGTTCACCGCCGGGGCGCCCCTGGTGGCGTGGCTCGATGCGCAGGTCGGTCCGCCGCGCAGCTGAGGTCCTCGTCCTCGCCAGTTGCGCTGTGCGTCGCCCTCAGGCCGACGCGGCCCGGGCTTTCACCTCGCTGTCCTCGTCCGCGCTGCTGAGCGCCTTCCACAAGGCCCAGTAGCTCGGGTAGGTGATGGCGTCGGTGACATAGCCGGCCCGCTCGAGCTCGGCGTGGTAGGCGGGCAGGTTGCGCCACGGCACGCCCATGTCGACGTGGTGGGCGAGATGCCACCCGGTGTTGTACGGCACGATCCAGAACCGCGCCAGCCAGGACTGGCGCACGTGGTGCGTCGTTGCCCGGCGATCCGGGCTGCGCTCCATGCCGCCGTGCTCGGCGATCGAGCGCAGGCGGTTGATGACGCGCCACTCGGTCATCCAGGGCAAGAACCACAGCAGCGGGTAGATCCACCAGCGTCCCGTTGCGGCCCACATGATCGCCCACAGCGCGGCCTGGACACCGAAGATGGAGAGGCCGATCGGGCGGAAGGGCTTGTGCAGCGTGTTCTTGACGAGCGGGACGAGGTTCTTCCAGCCGCTGATGCCAACGGCATCGCGGAACAGGCGCCGGTACAGGGCTCGGCGCGTGCATCGATACGGCGAGTAGAATGCCATGTCCGGCTCGTCAGGCCCGAACTCGTCCTTGTGGTGCGCGAAGTGCACGCGCCGGTACAGCTGCACCGGCGTGAAGACGGGATAGGCCACCACCCACTTGCCGATCAGGTCGTTCCAGCGCTTGTTGGTGAAGAGGAGCTTGTGCGCCGCCTCGTGCATGAGGATGGCGAAGCGGGCGTACATCGGCCCCATCAAGATGAAGGCGATCAGGTAGCTCCACCACTGGTCGATGAAGACGGCACCGCCGATGAGCAGCGCCACCCAGAACCACACCGCCACCACCGAGAGGGCGTTGCGCCTGTTGTCGATACGGCGCAGGTCGGCCCGCAACCCCGGCATGGCCATGCCGTTGGCCAGGAGGCGCTCGCTCGGGAGCACGTCCGGCCGGTCCGTGACGTCGGGCACCATGGTTGCGGCCATGAGGACATATTACGATACCTTGTCAAGTGATGCAATCGCGTAATACGGCCGTTGCCCTGGACATCCGGCCGCTCACCGCCCGGTCGGTGCTGGCCAGTGCCCTGTTGGGCATGGAGCCGCCCGAACTGCCCGTGGCCCAGCTCGTCCGCTTGACCGGGCTGTTCGGCATCAGCGAGAACCGGGCGCGGGTTGCCCTCAGCCGGATGGTGGCCGCCGGCGAGACGACGACGGACGGGTCAGGCGGTTACCGGCTCGCCGGCCACCTCGTGGCTCGCCAGGCCCGGCAGGCGTCCAGCCGCTCGGGGTCGACCGTGCCCTACGACGGCACCTGGTGGCTGGCCGTCGTGACGACGTCGGGCAGCACCGCCGAGGTCCGCGGCGCCCGCCGGCGCTCGCTCGCCTATGCCCGTCTGGCCGAGTTGCGCGAGGGGGTGTGGATGCGGCCGGCCAACGTCGCGCTACAGCTCCCCGACTCCCTGGACGCCGACGTCGAGCTCATGCCCGCGCGTCCCGACGACGCGCGGGGCTTGGCCGCTCGGTTGTGGGACCTGACGGCCTGGGCCGAGCGCGCCGACGACCTGCGGCGCGCGCTCGATGCGCTGGCACCCGAGCGCCCCGAGGCGCTGGCGCCCGGGTTCGAGCTCTCGGCCGCCGTGCTGCGCCACCTCCAAGGTGACCCGCTGCTCCCGGCCGAGCTCCTCCCCGCCCACTGGCCGGGCGCGGCGCTGCGGGCGGCCTATGGCGACTGGGACACGCGCTACCGCGCCACGCTGCGCGACTGGAGCCGGTCCTGAGCCCTCAGGTGCCGGCTCGGGTGCCCGGGGCGGGTGTGTCTTCCCACCCCGGGTGACCCGGGCGACTGCTGCGCTGGTCCCGCTCTGTCCGGCCGCGCCTTAGTGCAGCAAGTCGAGCGTGTTGGCGGAGCCGTTGTCGTCCACGAAGAGGACGCCGTTGTCGTTTGGTGCGATGGCCAGCCCGAAGAGGTCCCCGCCGCTGTCGAAGGGGTCGATGGTCACCGTGTCGACCTGGGCCCCGAACGGGCTGATCTCGACTGCGTTGCCGTCGTTTCCGTTGACGGTGATCAAGTCCCCGTTCGGCGCCAGCGTGAGGCCGAGGGGCGCGTTCAGATGGTCACCAGCGCTCACGGTGAACCCGCCGCCCGAGACCGGGAAGAATCGTCCCGTCGCGAACGGCACGGCGGCAATGCGATTGCGCACCGTATCGGCGACGTAGAGCGTCCCGTCGTAGCCGAGCGCGACGCCCGTCGGGCCGAGCACCAGCGCACTCGAGTTGAGCTCCTCTGCGAAGCCCGTGGCGATCGTCGTCGACGCGAAGAGTGCGGGCGGGCGACCCGGCGGATCGAAGACGCTGAGCCGCAGCACCGTGCCGTGGTCCACCTCGTTGCCCGCTGCGGCCACCGTGCCGTTGAGCACGTTCGTCACGAACAGTTCGGCGAACGGCCCGAACACCTGCAGCGACGTCATGTCCCAGGGGCCGTTGATGCCGTTGCCGGCCCACGTCTCGACCGGCACGCCGTTGCTGTTGAGGACGATGAGGCACCCGGCCTCGGGTGTCCCGTTCCCGTGGTCGGTCACCGGCAGGCTGCCGACCACGACATAGCCGTCGTCGAGGACGCTGAGCGCCGTCGTCAGGCCCACGCCGCCTGGGCACCCGGGCAGGTTCGGATTGATCCGGGCGAAGAGGTCGACCTGTCCGCTCGGTGCGACCTGGACGATCGTGGTCCCGGTCCCTTGCAGGTTGCTGCGCGCGTTGAAGTTGCTGACCAACGTGTCGCCGCGCACCAGGGTGCCCGTGCTGAAGGGCACGTTGGCGACGCCGTAGGGGTTCTGATCACCGTTGGCCGGCACCGTGGACGCGACGACGCTCACCGAGTGAAAGTGCGAGAGGAAGGGGACAGGAGCCGCGCCGGCGGGTGCCGTCCCGATCGCGCCCACGGTGACCGTCGCGGCCAGTGCCGCCAGCGTGGCGACGGCGGCCGCCACGAGCCGAGCTCTCCCACCTTGCCTGTGCGTTGAGTGTCCGTCCATGTGCGCCTGACCTCCTCCTTGCTCCCGGATCCGCTGGAGGTCAACGGACCGCCCCCTCGTACGCGTTACGCCCGGGCCGGTCATCGGGATTGGCGCGGCGGTAACGTCGCTGGTCGTGGACGTCGAGGTCGCCTTCACCGCGGTGCCGGTCTCGGCCTTGGCCGCTGGTCAGGACTATTTCGAACGGCTCTTCGGCCGTCCTCCCGACATCGTGCCGAACGAGGACGAGGTCATGTGGCGGCTCACGGACACGGCCTGGCTCTACGTGCTCGTCGACGAGACACGCGCGGGGCACGCGACTGCCACGATGTCCGTCGGGGACCTCGACGCGACGCTCGTCGAGCTGGCGGCCCGTGGGCTCACCCCGGTTCTTGTCGAGCGGGTCGGTCCCGCTGAGCGCAAGGCGACCTTGCGCGATGCCGACGGCAACACGGTGGCGCTGATCGAGGTGCGCTGACCGATCACTCGCTGCACGGTCACGACAGCATGGTCACGACAGCACGGTCACGACAGCACGGTCACGACAGCACGGTCACGACAGCGGTGGCCCCACCTTCTCCCAGACAGAGATGTGGCTGGTGCTGCGCTCGTCGAAGGTGGATCTGTCCCAGTCACTCCAGCGTTCTCGCAAAGCCATGCCGGCGAGCCGCGCCATCAGGTCCAACTCGGCGGGCCAGACGTAGCGGAACGGCGCGCTGAACGTCTCCATGGTGCCGTCGTCACCGAACCAGTAGTGGTGGGACCACGAGCGTTGTGTGGCGACGTCGAACTCGTCGACGCCGACGTGAGAAGGGGTCACCATGAAGGGCCGGGTCGTCGTTCCCGGCGGCAGGCGCCGCAGCTCAGGCACGATCAACTCCACGACGAAGCAACCTCGGTGTGCCAGATGGGCGGCTGCGTTGGCGAAGCAGGCCACCTGCTCGTCTTGTGTGGTCAGGTTCATGATCGTGTTGCGAACGAGGTAGACGAGGGCGAAGGACCCCAGCGAGCCATCAACTTGCGCCGTGGCGAAGTCGCCGACGGTCACGCCGATGGCGCCGGCGCCCGCCTGCGAACGCAGTACTCCCACCATGTCCGGAGACAGCTCGATGCCGCAGACGCCGAGACTCCGCCGGCTCAGCGGCAGGGCCAGCCGGCCCGTGCCGATGCCGAATTCGAGGATTGGCCCGGGCCCGGCGGCCTCAGCCAGGAACTCCACCGCCGGGTCCACCACGGCGGGCTCGAAGAGGTGGGGCCACTTGGCCTCATAGTCAGTGGCGATCGAGCCGACGAAATAGTTCTCGGGCACAGCCGTATCGTGCCAGGGCGAGGCCGAGAAGGCGCCGGCACCTTCGCCGTCGTCTCGAGCTGATCGGGGAGAGGGATGAGCACCTGGGTCATCGTCCTCCTGGCCGTGGTGATCGCGGCGGGAGTCGTGATCGTGATCGCGGTCGTCGGCGGGCGGGCCGGGCGCAACCGCGGCTACGAGGGCATGGGGGGCGACACCATCGTCCGCTGCAGCCGGGGCCACCTCTTCACCACACTGTGGGTCGTCGGCTCATCGTTCAAGGCCGTCCGGCTCGGGTACAAGCGCTACCAGCGCTGTCCGGTCTGCCAGAAATGGCGCATCGTGGTGCCCGTGCCCAGGTCCGAACTCAGTGACAAAGTCCGGCGGGTGGCCGCCGAACGCCACGACATCAAGCTCCCCTAACGCACCGCCACGGCGTCAGGCCGCGTGCGACTGGCTGATCCAGGTCGCGTACATCTCGGCGTAGTGGCCGCCGAGCGCGACCAGCTCGTCGTGAGAGCCGACCTCGAGGAGCCGGCCGTCGCCGACCACCACGATGCGGTCGGCTCGCATCGCAGTCGAGAGCCGGTGGGCGATGAGGACCGCGGTTCGGCCCTCCAAGAGCACGTCGAGTGCGGCCTCCACCAGGGTCTCGGACTTGAGGTCCAGGTTCGAGGTCGCCTCGTCGAGCACGAGCACGCGGGGTTCGGCCATGAAGGCCCGGCCGAGCGCGATGAGCTGGCGTTCGCCCGAAGACAAAGACTGGCCGCGCTCGTGCACGGGCGTGTCGAGCCCGTAGGGCAGCCGGTGCACGAGCTCGCCGAGGCCAACCTGGTGGACGGCCTCCCACACCTCGTCGTCGGGCGCGCCCGGGCGCGCGAACGAGATGTTGTCGCGGATGGTGCCGGCGAAGAGGAATGGCTCTTGGGGAACGACACCGAGCTGGCTCCGCAGCGAGGCGAGCGTCACGTGCTTGAGGTCGAAGCCGTCAATGAGCACGCGGCCTGCGGTGGGGTCGTAGAAACGCGTCACCAGCTTGGCCATGGTCGACTTGCCCGCCCCGGTGGCGCCGACGAAGGCCACCGTCTCGCCGGGCTCAATTGTCAGGTCGACGTCGTGCAGCACCGGCACGGCAGGGTCGTAGCCGAAGGAGACGTGGTCGAAGCGGATCTCGCCCCTGATCTGGGGTAGCACCACCGCGTCGCGCTCCTCCAGCACGGACGGCTCCGTCTCGAGCAGGCCGCGCAGCTTGAACACCGACGCCCGGCCCTGCTGGAAGGTGTTGTACTGCTGCACCAGTAGCTGAATCGGAGAGAAGAAGCGGTTGACGTAGAGGAAGAAGGCGGTCAGCTGGCCCAGGTTGATCTCCTGGGGGTGGTGCAGGTACATGGTGCCGCCGATGCCCAGGATGAGCAACTGCCCGAAGACGCTGATGACCTGTGACCCCGGCCCGTAGACGCCGTTGATGCGGCCGGTGTAGTTGTTGGCGTCCCGGTAGGAGCCGACGATGTCGCGGTGGGTCTCGACGTTGTAGCGCTGCCGGTTGTGCGCCGTCACGATGCGCACGCCCTGCAGGCTCTCGGAGAGATCGGCCAGCACGAGTGCGATGCCGTCGCGCACCTTGTCGTAGCCGCGCTCTGAGGCTCGCTTGAACCAGATCGACATGATGATCAGTGGCGGCAGCACCGCGAAGACGGTGATGGCGGCCAGCTTCGCGTTGGTGGCGAAGAGGAAGACGGTGATCACCACCATGGTCAGGCCCTGAATGGCGAACTGGGCCAGCCCGTCTTGGAGCAGCTGCTGCAGGTTCTCGATGTCGCTCGTCATGCGGCTCATGACGACGCCCGCCTTCTCCTCGGTGAAGAAGTCGAGCGAGAGCCGCTGGAGGTGACGGAAGACCTTGATGCGCAGGTCGTTCATGACCCACGAGGCCAGGCGGCCCGTCACCCGCGCCTGTCCCCACTGGGCGGTGCCCGACACCACGATCGACACCAGGTACAGCACAGCCATCAACACGATGACGCCGTAGTCGTAGTGGGGCGGTGTCAGGCCGTGATTGATGGCGTAGGAGACCAGGCTCGGACCGAGCTGGGTGAACAGCGCGATCGTCCCCACCAAGAACGCGGCGAGCACGCACATGCCCGGGTACTCCAAGAGCAAGGAGGTGAGCGTCAGCTTCTTCGACTCGTGCTCCGTCGGCAGCTGGGTGAAGGCGACGTCGGGCTCGCCGCGCTCGGGCTCTTCGGCGAGCAGCAGGTCGACACCGGCCTGCAGCTCGTGCGGGATCCCGCCGAACGGCAGGCCCGCCTGGGCCGAGCCCGGGGCCCCGCCGCCACCCATCGGCGGACCGACTCCGCCACCGCCGAACATCAGACCTCACCCCTCTCGGGCTCGAGGACCTCGTCGTCGGTCTCGAGGAGCCCGTCCTCGGGCGCGAGCGCGACGCCCGCTGGCTCCAACACGTCGTCGTCCAGCCCGAGGTCCTCGGCGCCGGCCGCAGCCTCGGCGGCCCGCTGCTCTTCGCTGGAGGCCTGGGCCAGCACTTCGGAGTAGAGCGGTGTCGAAGCCAGCAGCTCGGCATGGGTCCCGTCGGCCACGATGCGTCCACCGTCGAGCAGCACGACCCGGTCGGCCAGGCTGATGGTCGAGAGGCGGTGGGCGATGATCAGCGTGGTGCGCCCCTCCATCAGGACGCGGAGCGCCGAGTGGATGCGCTGCTCGACCTTCACGTCGATCGCGCTGGTGGCGTCGTCGAGGATCAGGATGGGCGGGTTGACCAGCAGCGCGCGGGCGATGGCGATGCGCTGGCGCTGTCCGCCCGAGAGCGTGTAGCCCCGCTCGCCCACCACGGTGTCGTACCCGTCGGCCAGCCGGTTGATGAAGCCGGTGGCGCCGGCCGCCTCGGCCGCGGCCATGACCTCCTCGAGCGAGGCGTCCGGTCGTCCGTAGGCGATGTTGTCCCGGATCGACACGGAGAAGAGGAAGGGCTCGTCGAGGACGACGCCGATGTTGGCCCGCAGGCTGGTGAGGGTGAGGTCGCGCACGTCGTGCCCGTCGACCCGGACGGTGCCGCCGGTGGCGTCGTAGAAGCGGGCCAGCACGCGGGCCACGGTGGACTTGCCGCTGCCGGTGCGCCCGACCAGGGCGATGGTCTCGCCCGGGTGCAGGTGCAGGTTCAAGTTGCGCAGGATCTCGCGCGGCCCGTCGTCGCTCGTCTTTGAGAGCAGGCTGTCATCCGCGTAGGCGAAACTGACGTCGTCGAACTCGACGTCACCCTGGCAGTCGACGAGGTCGACGGCGCCGGGCCGGTCGACGATCGTGGGCTTCTCGTCGATGATCTCGTAAATCCGGTCGGCCGAGGCCGAGGCGCGCTGACCCATCATGATCAACATCCCGAGCATCATGAAGGGGGCCTGCATCATGACCAGGTAGAGGTTGAACGAGACGATCGAGGCGACGGGCAGGTGCTCGTGAATGACCAGCCACCCTCCGACCAGCAGCACCAGGACGAGCCCGACTTGGGAGAGGTTCTGCACGAGCGGGGCGAAGCGGGCGCGCAGGTCGGCGTCCTTGATGTAGCCCCACTGGACGCGGTCGGCCGCCTTGGCCAGCTGGCCGAGCTGCTGCGGCTCGGCGGCGAAGCTGCGCACGACCCGCACGCCGTTGACGTTCTCGTCCACGACGGTCGCCACCTCGGCCAGGCGGGACTGGATGAGCCACGACACCGGGAAGAGCGACTTCCGCATCTTGACGCCCACGATGTAGATGAACGGCATGGATGCCATGGCAACGAAAGCCAACGGGACGCTGATGGAGAGCATGAAGGCGAACGCGACCAGCGCGATGGAGCACTGCACCAGGATCATCGGCGCGAACGTCAGGTACATCTGCACGGAGCGGATATCCGAGTTGGCCCGCGAGATGAGCTGCCCTGACTGGACCCGATCGTAGAACGGGAAGGACATCCGCGTGAAGTGCTCGTAGAGGATGTTGCGCAGGTCGAATTCGATCGCGTACGCGACTTTGAAGAGGTTGGTGCGCGAGATGTAGCCGAAGACCCCGGTGAACAGCGCCAGCACGGCGATCAACTCCACGTAGCCGTGCAGCGGGTGGTTCTTGAGGATCAGTGCGCTGGTGATGGCGTTCTGGAGGATCTTGGGGATCCACACCTGAATGATCAGGCCGAGGAACGAGAAGATGAGTGCGCTGAACCACTGCAGCTTGTGCGCCATGACGATGGGCGTCGCACGCTTGATCCACGACTTGGAGCGATCCGGGTCGATGGTGGCCTTGGGCGCCGTGTAGCGGCTGGTCGCCCCCATCGGGACGTAGGAGGCCAGCGGCAGCCGTCGCATTGTGCCGTCGGTGGCCCCGCCCGGTATTGATCCGTTTGTCGACCCGGACTCGCGTGGCTCACCGGTGCCCTCTGCCGGCTCCCGCGTGGGATCGAGCCGGTCTTCGGTCTTGCTCATCGGCCGGGCCGCTCCTTCGCGCGGTCCGCCGCGTGCGGCCCCTCGCGCGACGCGGCCAGGGCCCGTCCCCACAGCTCGAGGGACCGCAGCGCCATGGCTTCGTCCTTGCTCGGCAAGAACGCAGCGATGGAGGCCAGGTACTCGTCGACGGCTCGGTCGGCGTCGGCCAGGATCCGCGCGCCCTCGTCGGTGAGGCGTAGCGCGATCCGGCGGCGGTCTGCGTCCTCCTGGCGGCGAACGACCAGCCCGCGGGCCTCCAGGCCGTCGATCAGCGCGGTGATCGACGGGCGCCGCACGGCGAGACGGTCGGCCAGGCCAGAGGCGGCCGAGGAGCCCTCGGCCAGGATCCCGAGCACCCTGAACTGGGGGAGCGTGAGATCAACGGTGTTGAGCGCCACCTCGACGCGCTTGGACAGCCACGCCGCCACGCGGCCGTAGGACCCCAGGACGGGGGGATTCGCCGACGTGGTGCTCGCCACCTTCCGGCTCGAAGGCGCGCCAGTCTTCGGGGGCAAAGTCACGGACATTGCGACCATCATACAGTTAGACACCCTAACTACGTGCCGGGGCCGCTGCCTCGGGCCGATCCGCCCGGATGCCCAGGGGAACTCCTGGACCGACCCGGGGTCGCAGGGCGGTCAGGCCCGGTGTGTCCCCCACTCGGGGTCGAGTTGGCGCAGGAACAACGCGCAGCGTTGCTCCTCGTCGGTCTCGCCGATGTCGGACGCAGCCAGCTCTAAAGCGTGGAGCGAGCGCAAGAAGCCTCGGTTGGGCTCGTGGCGCCAGCGCACGTAGCCCGAGCCGCGCCACCCCGCCGCCCGCAGCGTGTCGAGGCCGCGGTGATATCCCACTCGGGCGTAGGCGTAGCGCTCGATCGGGTCCCGGCCGAGCTCGGCCAGGTCGGCCCAGGCCTGCAGGCAACGGGGGTCCCGGGCCGCCACCGCGGCCACCGCATCGCGTCGGCGGTCTGCCGGGAGTGACCGGGCGGCGTCGAGTGCGGCGGCCAACTCCGGTGCGAGCGGGTCCAGGACAGTCTCTGGGGTCCCGGAGGTGAACTGGACTGAATGCTCGGTGCTCACCGGGTTCATGTTAGGGGCGTCCTCGTGCCCGCAATCGAGCAACGGTCGGCGCCGCGGGTGCGGCCTGTTCGAAGTGTCGGCGGCCACGAAGCCGGCAGTACTGTTCGCGCCGTGCTCAGCCGAGACCCGAGGCCGACGTCCTTCGAGAACCACCCTGGCCTGCGGGGTCGCGAGCCCGAGGCTCGCGACCTGGCCGACGTGCTGCGCCGGCTCATCCGCCTCTCCGTCAGCACGGCGCCGTCCCCACAAGAGACGGTGCGCCTCACCGCACAACTGGCCGCAGTCGCCGATGAGCTCGAGTCCCATCTGCCCGAGGTCCCGTTGCCGCGCTTCATTCCGCCCGACGAGGACGGGCCAGCGAAGCAGATTCCGCTCGGGAGCGCCATGCCCTACGACGTCATCGTCGGTCCCTTCAACCCGGTCGCGGTCCCTGTGGTGCTCGATTTCGCACCGCCCAAGGCGCTCGGTCGCGCCGTCTTCGACGTCACCTACGAGGGAGCGCCGGGCTGCGTGCACGGCGCCATCCTGGCCGCCGCCTTCGACATCATCTTGACCGCGGCCAACGCCATCGAGGGAGCGACCGGACCCACGGTTCGCCTCGCGCTGCGCTACCTGCGTCCGACCCTGACCGACGTGGAGGCTGTCTTCGAGGGATGGGTGACCGAGGTGACCGAGCGCCGGATCCTGAGCAAGGGCCGCATCGTCCAAGGGGGCATCGTCACCGTCGAAGCGGACGGCGAGTTCGCCATCTTCAACAGGGACGATGTCCAGCGCATGGCCGACTCGCGGCGCGTCATCTTCGGGGCCGGGCTGCGGAAGCCCGGCGCCGAGACCGGGACCGAGGCCGACGGCGCGGATGGTGGGGCCGCTGCGGGCGGCACCGTCCCGATGGGGGAGTAGCCGGCGAAGGGTGGCTCGCCTGTCCCTGCAGCCGTCGCGCGACCCGGCCGACTACGCGTTCAGCCACCGGCTGCGCACTCGCTTCGCCGAGACCGACGCCATGGGTGTCGTGCACCACGCCGCCTACCTTCCGTACCTCGAAGAGGCGCGCGTGGAGTATCTGCGCTCGATCGGCCATCCCTACGATGCGGTGCGCAGCGGCGACGATGCCGACGCCCCGGGTGAGTCACGTGAGTCGAGTGAGTCAAGCGAGGCGGCCGGCCGCGAGTTCCCAGTGCTCGAGGTATCGCTGCAGTACCGCCGGCCGCTTCGCTTCGACGACGAGGTCGACGTCGCGCTGCGAGTCGGTGCCATCACGCGCACGACGTTCCAGATTGCCTATCTGGTTTCGGTCGGTGGCGAAGTAAGAGCGACCGCCGTCACCGTGCACGGGTGCATCGACGGGCGGGGCCGCCCGGCGCGTCTGCCCCACTGGGTCGCGCAGGGCGGGCGCGCTAGAGGCTCGACACCAGCCGCGCGAACGAGTCCGCCATCGCCTGCTTGGCCGCAGCCGGGTCGTCGGCCCGTGCCACCACCATCCCGGCTTGCATGACCGCGCCGAGGAGAAGGTGCGAGAGCGGCTCGACGGCGGACTCGTCGATGCGACCCGACTCCGCCGCCACGCTGAGCACCGCCTTCAAGGTGCCGAACGCGTAGCGCTCGTCGATCTCGTGCCAGGCGTCCCAGCCGAGGACGGTCGGACCGTCGAGCATCACGATGCGTTGCACCTCGGGGTTGACGCACTGGTCCAAGAACGCGTCGAAGCCCAATTCGAGGATCCGGATCGGATCCGTTTCCCCGCCGGCGGTCGCGGTTTGGAGCACCCGCGCGGTCACCTCGTCCTCCACCACTTCGAACGTGGCCTGGAACAGGTCGGTCTTGCTCGCGAAGTGATGGTAGAGGGCACCGCGGCTCACGTTTGCCTCTCCGAGGATCTCCTCGGTCGAGGTGGCGGCGAAACCATGCTGTGCGAACAGCCGTCGGGCCGTCGCGATGAGCCGGCCCCGGGTGGCCTCGGTGCGTTCTGCCTGGGTGGGCACGGCGAGATCCTACTCTCCCTTTACAAACAGACAGTTGGTATGTAGACTGCGGAGGCATGACCCCAACCACCAACACAGACCCGACACCATCCATCCACCACGTCGCGACGGTGCTGCCGCGCCAGGTGGCCAGCCTCGGTTGCGGCGACATCGCCTACATCGACCACGGCGACGGGAACGGCGGCCACGACGCGCCGGCGGCGCTCTTCGTGCACGGCGTGCTCGTCAACGCGGACCTGTGGCGCAACGTCATCTGGGACGTCGCCGACGTGCGCCGCTGCATCGCGCCGGATCTACCGGCGCACGGCGCGTCGCCCGCATCGGAGGGAAGCGACAGTGCCGGTCCGGACCTCTCCCTCAATGGATTGGCCGAAATGCTCGATGAGCTCTGCGAGCGCCTGGGCCTGAGCCAGGTCGACGTCGTCGCCAACGACACCGGGGGCGCGGTGTCGCAGGTCTTCGCCGCCCGCTTCCCGGAGCGCATCCGCACATTGACACTCACCAACTGCGACGTCCACGACAACTTCCCACCAGAGATCTTCAAGCCCTTCATCGCCTTGGCCGAGGCTGGCGAGTTTGGACCGATGGTCGCAGCCATGGCGGCCGACAACGAGCTCGCCCGCTCCGAGGCCGGATTCGGCATGGGCTACGCCCATCCCGACGAACTCCCCGACGAGCTCCTGACGAGCTTTCTCGGGCCGTTCGTCGCTGACCAGGGCACGGGCCTCGAGCGCTTCCTCACCGCCTCTTCGGCAGCGGAGCTCGTCGCTGTCGAGCCGCTGCTGGCGGACCTCCACGCGCCGGCGCAGGTGGCATGGGGGACAGCCGACATCTTCTTCGAGCCGTCATGGGCCGATCGCCTGGCCCACATGATCCCCGGCGTCGAGCGAGTCACCCTCGTCCCCGACGCCATGCTTTTCTGGCCCGACGAGCGGGCAGCCGACCTCGTCCCCTTGCTGCGGGACTTCTGGGAGGCACACGCCTGATCGCCGGGCCACCGCCCGGGCGTGTGTCCCCCCGCGCGCCGGGGCGGTACCGTGCTCCACGGTGAGCTCGAGCGAGCGGGTCGCACACCTTCGGGCGGCGCGGGACCTGATGGATCTTCACTTCGCCGAGCCCATCGACCTCGACCGGCTCGCGGCGCAGGCCGGTTTCTCCAAGTTCCATTTCGCCCGGGCCTTCAAGGGCGCGTTCGGGGAAACCCCGGCGAACTACCTCACCCGCCGGCGCGTGGAGCGTGCGAAGGACCTCTTGCGCTCGGCCAACCTGACCGTCACCGAGGTGTGCATGCTGGTCGGCTTCGCGAGCCTGGGCTCGTTCAGCTCCCGGTTCTCAGAGATGGTCGGCATGTCGCCCAGCAGTTTCCAGCGCGCGGCGGCCGCCCGGGGCGGGGTTCCCCCCATCCCGGGTTGCTTCCTGCTGGACTGGGGCCGTCCCCGCCCGGAGGCGACGGCCGACCGTGCAAGCGCACCGTCGGGCGCGCAATTGCGCAATCGCGGAGAAGCCTGAGCGCGGCACTTCGTCGTACCGTGCAGTGGGGGTCGAGAAGGAGGCCCAACGCCATGATCAGCCGGATGTCCCACACCAGCATCTTCGTGCTGGACCAGGATTCTGCGAAGGCCTTCTACACCGAGACGCTCGGTTTCGAGGAGCGCTTCGACATCTCCATGGGGGAGGAGTTCGAGGGGGCCGGCGCCGGGTTCCGCTGGCTCACCGTCGGGCCCAAGGATCAGCCCGACCTCCAGATCATCTTGTCCTCGTGCGACATGGGTCGTTCCCCCGAGGCCGCGGCGCAGCTGCGCGCCCTGGTGGCCAGCGGCACGATGGGTATCGGGGTCATGCAGACCGACGACTGCCACCGGACCTACGAAGAGCTCGTGGCCAAGGGAGTGACCTTCTTGTCCGAGCCCGCCGAACGTCCCTGTGGGATCGAGGCGACGTTGCGCGACGACTCGGGCAACATGATCAGCCTGGTGCAGCCGTTCGCCTTCGACGCCGGAGCGCCTCCCTCGTGACGGCGCCGCTGCGTTACGCCGGGTGCCCGGACACGAGCGGTGGCCCGCTGCGATAGGTGAGGAGGCCTTCGTGGTCTCCGGCCACCGCCCGTACTGCCCGCACCAAGAAGGCTTCGTGGTCGCCCACCGAGAAGTGGCCCAGTACCTGGCCCTCCATGCTGACGGCAGCGTCGACCAGGAGGGGCGCACCTGTCGCGCCGAGCCGCCAGTCGACGGACGCGAACTTGTCGACGACGTCCCCCGTCTCCTCCCCGAAGAGGCGCGCCGTTGCGCTCTGGTCGGCCCCGAGAAGGTGGAGCCCCATCCCCGCCGAGCGCTCAGCGACCGCGAAGGTGTGGTTCACCTTCGAGACGCACACCAAGAAGTTGGGCGGGTCGATGCTGCACTGCGTCACGAATCCGGCCAGGCAGCCGCTCATGTCGTCGTCGGGCGCCCGCACCGTTACGACGTAGTAGGGGTAGTCGACGAGAGCGAAGAACGCGTCGAGCCCTTCAGCATCGTCGCTCATCGAGTGGTGAACCGGATCCGCGGCACCGAAGCCCATGACCGGTCCTCCAGGCCTCAAACCGGGCAACATCGAGTCCATCGAGCACGTCCGAGGGGTAGACCGCACGAGCCTGGGCATCCCGCTGACCAGCCCTCGGGCGGTACCCCGTGGCGGTTCTAGTACCCGGCCCGCGGGTAGGCAAAACTCATGGACATGATCTGTGACGTGGCGAGGGCTGCAGCCCGACGCAGGTGGGAGCGACCGCCCTGCTGACCGAAGGGGCCAAGGGCGTCCCTGTCGCCACAGGGATCGACGGGGCGCCGGCCGGTTTCGACATCAAGAAAGGTGGCCTCGGGTCGCCCGCACAGGCACTGGCTCTGGCCACCCTGTGCGCGGTCCTCTTCCTCACCTTTCTCGACAACACCGTCGTCAGCGTCGGCCTGGCCAACGTCCAGAGCGACCTGCATGCCGGCGTCACGTCGCTGCAGTGGGTGGTCAACGGCTATGCCCTGACCTTCGCCAGCTTCATGCTCGCGGCGGGGATGCTCGGCGACATCCTCGGTCGGAAGCGGATCATGCTCGCCGGTGTCGCCATCTTCTGCGCCGGTTCGGTCGTGGCCGCGCTGGCGGGCAACGTGGACTGGCTCATCGCCGGTCGCGTCATCATGGGCGTTGGGGCAGCCGCCAGTGAGCCCGGGACGCTGTCCATCATTCGGCACGTCTACCCCGATCGCGCGACGCGCGCCGACGCCCTCGGCATCTGGGCAGCGGTCTCGGGCTTGGCGCTCGCGCTCGGGCCCGTCATCGGTGGTGCGCTGGTCGGGTTCTCGAGCTGGCGGGCCATCTTCTGGTTCAACCTGTGCCTCGGTGCCGTGGCCTTTGTCCTCGCCGCCGTCAGCGTGCCCGAGACGTCGGACCGGCAGGGTCGCAAGATCGACGTCTTGGGGTTTTTCTTCGGCGCCGCCTTCTTGGCTTGCCTCTCCGTCGCGGTGATCCAGGGGGAGGATTCCGGCTACACCACGAACTGGATCGTCGCCCTCTTCGTGCTGTGCGCTGTGTCCGGCCTCGCGTTCGTGGTGACCGAGCTCAAGGTGAAGAGTCCGATGCTCGAGCTGAGCATGTTCCGGCGCCCACCGTTTGCCGGCTCCAACTTCGTCGCCTTCGTCGCCTACTTCGGAACGTTCTCCATCTTCTTCTTCTCTGCCCTGTATCTCCAGGTCGTGGTCGGCTCGTCGGCGTATCAGACAGCGGTGGACTTCTTGCCTATGGCGGCCGGCCTCATCATCGTCTCGGCGCTCACGGGCCCACTCGTCGCGCGCATCGGTCCGCGCTGGCCCATGACGATCGGGTGCGTGCTGGCCGGCGGGGGGATTCTCATCGCTGCGCACGATCTCGGACCGCACGTGACCTTTTCGACGCTCGGATGGGTGCTGCCCATCACCGGCATCGGGATCGGCATGCTGCTGGTCCCCGTGACGTCGGTGCCGCTGACCGTGGTGCCCCCGGAGCGGTCGGGCATGGCTGCCTCAGCGACCAACACCAGCAGGGAGATGGGTGCCGTGTTCGGCGTGGCCATCCTCGGCGCCATCGTCAACGCCAAGCTCACCGGCTACCTGGCGGCGCGGCTCAAGGCGATCGGCATCCCGCCGAACTTCCAGAGCCTCGTGCTTCATGCCGTACAGACGGGTGGCGCTTCGAGCGGAGGGGCCGCCAGCAGCGCCGAGCACTCGAAGAACGCGGCGGTGGCCCGCATCGCGACCAAGGTCGTCAGCGCCGCCTACGACGCCTTCGGTTCTGGTCTCCACGAGGCACTTGCACTCTCGGGGAGCCTAATCTTGGCAGGCGCCGTGGTGGCCTTCTTCACCATCCACCGCTCCCGCGGCCAGACCTTCGACGTCTAAGCGAAGCGTGCCGCCTCTGCAGGCGGGGGCTTGGAGCTACGGATGCAAGCTCCTGACCAACGTTCACGCGAGACTCAAAATGCCGTACGTATTGCAAAGACCCATCGCATCGATCAGCACGAACGCCAAGACAACCGCCAAAACCACCGGTGCCTTCCATCGTCGGCCCGACCTGACCACCGGGGGCATGTACCAGAGCGGGAGTGGAGCGCCGAGCTGAGCGAGATGCACACCGATGGGTACCGCGTCCTTGGGTATCGGCTGATCAGGATCGGCCGCCAGGGCGAGTGCAGTCAGCTCGTCCTCGGTGATGCCCATGTCGCCCATGACTTCGGGAGTGTTCACATCGACAAGCCTATTGGTCCGACGAGGGCTGATCGGTTCGCGAGGGAGCGGTCACTTCGCGCGACAAACTCCACATGTTCGTAATGAGGGTCATAGCGGGCTCTTAAGGGGACCCATCAGGCTTTCGTCGTAGCGAAGCGGCCGGCGCCTCTCCCCCTTCCCCCCGGGGCGCCGGCCTTTCGCTGCCCCCAGGTCGACCAAGAGGTGGCCGACCTTGACGGAGGGAGACCCTTCTGACTGCGCGTTCAGCGGGTTCGGCTCATCTGCTGGCGTCCCAGTCTGACTACGAACGGCCAGATCCTGGGCGCAAAGACGTTTCCTCCGTCAAAGGTGAAGTGGATGCCGTCGCCGAGGCGGACTTGCTGCCCGTCCATGAATTCCTCGTACTGTCCTCTCGGGCACGCCATCGCGTTGAAATTGAGGAGCGACGTGCCCGGTGTTGAGGCGGCGACGCGACGGACAATGCCGTTGTATATGGCCAGGCGGGTCCGCGAGTCCTCGGGCCACGGCTGGCCGTCGGGTTGCTCGCCCGTGTCGTAGCAGGGCGCCGTCATCAAGACGACTGCGGCACCTCCCGAGCCGGCCACCTGCACTGCGTACCTCAGTTCGCGCTGCACATACGCGGCGTACGTCGGATTCTCGATGTTCGTCCAGCGGCCGTCGTAGGTGCGGTTCGAGACCTCCCAGCGCCCAGCCAGGATCATCACCACGTTCGGGCGATCCTTGGCAATGTCCGCCTTCCACAGCGCCGGCCACTGCGATTGCGGTGGTGTCCCCCGGCACTGGATCGCCATAGGCGCGTCCACGCCTTTCTCCTGGTACTCGGCGCTTTGCGTGACCCCGCAGCCGAGAATGCCGCCGTTGAAGGGCTTGACGTCGTAGTCCCGGGTCGCGTACTCGTTGAGGCCGATGTCGAGGGTCAATGCGGTCGAGTCCCCGACCACGAGCGCCCTGACCGGCGTTCCGGTGTAGAGCGCGGAGGCGGGAGGGGGCGGCGGCGCCTTCGCTGCCACCGCTGGAACTGACGTCGCCGCAATGAGAGCGGCGGCGGTGCCCAGGACCGCCACCGGTGTGACGGCCCACGCACGCCGGCCGCGCAGCAAGTTCCCTCGTCGAATGCGCCGTTCGACGAGATAGAAGGATCCCGTGGCGACCACCAAGGTGACGACGACACGCACCGCGAACCGTGGGTAACCGGTGAGTCCGGTCCGGGCGTGGTCGAGATAGATGAACAGCGGGTAATGCCAGAGATACATCCCAGAGCGAGATCCGACCGACGTAGCGAGGCGGGGCGACCGAGAGACAGCGCGCCAGGACGGAGCGTTGTGAGCAGACGACGCTGAACAGCAAGGCAGTCGTGGCGAGAGCTGCCAGCAAGAATCCTCCGCGGTACGCCAGCGCGTGGTTGTCGGAGACGAGTAGCGATGTGATGAGAGATCCCGAAAGAGCGAAGAACGTGTCCAGGGAGTAGAAGCCCCCAGACGTTAGGAAAACCCCGGAGTGGTATCCCATGATCACGATGATCGCCACACCCCGGATACCGTCGAGTGCGGGGATGTAGAAGATGCTGAGTCCCTCACAAGGCGCATAAGGATCGATGGGGCCAGTGAGTCTCGTCAGGTCTCGTCCCGATTCCGTTTCCTCTTGGATTTACCACGGGCTCGGCTCAGCGCTGCGATGCCGTGACGAGAGATGCCCCGAGCTCATGGGTGCAGTCTTGTCGGCAGACCGTGTGCGTCGGGGTCGCGCCTGGGCAAACGATCGACTGGCCCTGACGGAGGGCCTCTCTTCCTCGGTCCGCACGCTAGGCCCGCCGCGGTACGGGCCGCGATGTGTGTACTGGTTGGCGCGCGTATGGCGGTGCTGGCCATTTCCTCCCGCCCATGGATTGCAAACTGGGATGGAGGGGCAGTCAGCTAGCTGAAGATCGCTGCCGAGCCGCTAGCGTCAGCCGTCCACAGCAGTACGATCGCCGGGTCCTTCTCTCATTGTGAATGCCGTCTGAGGGCAAGCACGAGGAGCCGCCACTGGCTTTGGCGGACGGCAATCGGACGGAGAAGATATTCGCACAGCCGCGGATTGGAGGTGGTCGATGTCGACGACGAGCCAGCACAAATGGTCGCACGCGTCGACTCGAGCCGACACAAGCCGGTGTGCCAGTTCTTGGGTACGAGAAATGGGCGCTGGGTCATCTGGCCGCGAGCGCGTGGGACACCATTGGTGGTACTCGATGTCGTGTCCCCTGCCGTGGGTCCGCCCGTTTCTATTGTGACGGAGGTGGAAGCCTCAGACGACGTCGTCGACGGCGGTCTCGTGCGCTGGTGGCGCGACCTCTCGAAGCCATTGTCCGGAGCGCAGTGCCTGGCTAGCTGGTTGCTTGCCACCGGCATCTTCGTCGGTTTGGTCGCACTCCTCGGTGGTCCTTCGCCGCTTGACGCGGTTGAGTCCCTTTATCCGACGTGGGCCATTGCCCATGGCAGCTTCGCCTGCTCGTACCCTCCAGCGAACTCCGCCACGAACTCATTCCAGCTCCTCTACCAGCCCTTCGCGGCGACGCCCCCGCTCTGGCCTCTCATCTCGGGCGGACTTTCCGCGCTGACCGGAATTGGTCACGCGGTGCCGTTCCCCACTCAGCACGCATTGGGAGCGGAGTGTGCGAATGGGTACGTAAAGATGTATCGCTGGTCGCTTGCTTCAAGCGCCATGTCTCCGACGATCGACCTCGGCTACGCAAGCTGGATCGCGCTGCTCGCGGGGTTCATCGCGTTGCTGCGCGCCGCGGGTCGTGGCCGCACCCGATGGGAGGCATTGGGGGTCGTGTTTCTCGCCCTTGTCCCCATCGGTTGGATGCCTTTGTTGTTCGAATACCATCCGCAGGACCTCGTTGCCCTCGGACTGGGGCTCGCGGGAACTGCATGCGCACTTCGACGCCAGTGGATCTGGGCTGGCGTGCTCGTGGGATTGGCCATTACTTCGCAGCAATTCGCTCTGTTGATCCTTGTGCCCATATTGATCGTGGCTCCAGGGAGGAACCGATGGAGGTTCTTGTTCTCGTCAGCTTTGCCCGTCGTCCTTGTCTCGGTGCCGTTTCTCATTGCGACGTCGGGAAGAGCGATCCATGCCGTGTTGGTTGGGACGGGTGATTCGGGAGGTCGCGGTGGCACGGTCCTTTGGAACCTGCTCTCCCAGCCGGGCTTCTTCGGCAGCAGGCCAACTGCAGCGCTCCTGTTCTGTGCACGAACGCTGCCGATCGCTGTGTCCGTGGCTCTCGCATGGTGGGCTCGTCGACGCCTGGGCCCACGCGCGCTCGACCCGATCCCTCTGCTGTCGTTGATTGCAACCTGCCTGAGCATGAGGCTCGTTTTCGAGGAGGGTCTTTTCGGGTACAAGTTCTTGGCTCTCGCCGTTCTGCTCATCATTCTCGACATCGTCCGAGGGAGAGTACGGGGGCAGCTCTTGGCTTGGCTCGCCCTCGTGACCATGGCCTTCAATCCAATTCTGGACCTCAATAAGCGGTGGTGGGCCCATGACACAGCCATCGCGATTCCCTTGACGTGTATCGCAATCGTCCTTTTCGTCATCGTTCGAGACGCCGTCCACCACAGGATCCGCTGGTATCTGGTGCCCTGGTTCGCCATTGCCGCATGGGCTTTCCTCCGGTGGCCACCCTGGCTGCCAAACGGGCTTCCTGCCTCACGCCCCATCTGGTTCTGGCAGGTCGTTCTCGTGAGCTCAGGCGTGGTCATGGCCGCCAGTCCGCTCGTCAAATCGATCAGGGATGGGAGTCGATCGAGATCGCCAGCCAAGGTCGACGTCTGAGCATGACAGCGGCGTTGATCGAAACCAAGAAGCTGAGTCCGTGTGTTTGTTCGGCAGGGGTCTCGAACGGAAGACGGTCTGAAACTGAAAGGACATCGGTTACATCCTGGGGTCTACCGAACGGGAGGACATCAGAGGTGACCGAGAGAGATTTCGCCGGGGGCGGCCTACCGGCTGGCGATCTTGCGCCACGCCGATGTGGTTTCGGGCAATGTGATCAAGACCGGCAAGGGTTCCTTGGAGTCTGGGACCACTCGGCTGTGGACCTCGAGAAGACGCATGTCACCGGCGACGCTGTGAGCCGCCTGGGTGGTGCCACCCCGCAAAGGTAAATTCTTGGTGATCTCAGATCTCTAGAGTCTGCCCGCATTCGCACATGGCTGCGTTCCCCCTGTTCGCTGACTATGACGAGATACTCGGCGGTAACTTCGTGCCGCGCCACCCGTTTGTTACCGGTCGTTCACACTCCCACACGGGAACCAATTCGCGGCACACGGACATCTAAATGAGTTCCGCGTTGCAATGGTGAGCAATCACGGTTAAACAAGCGGTGGGGGATTTCGGGTGGGGTTGCGCCGCAAACGGATTTCTCCAGCGTCCAAGTACACACACGTACAGAGATAAAGGAGTAAAAAGTTGCTTAAGAATCGAATTGTTATGGGGGCTCTCGCCGGTGCTGCCGCCGTCATCCCGCTCGCCGGGATGACGGCCTTCACGGTCGCCACGGCTACGTCCGCCGGGGCGAGTCCTCCGGGAATCACGTGCAAGAAATTGTCCGGCACGGTGAGCATGTCCGACTCGGCCACGGTCACCTTGTCCAAGTGCTCGGGGAACACCGGCACCAAGGGCACCACCATGGACTCAGAGTCCTCGACCAAGGGCACTATCACTTGGAGCAACGGGAAAGTGACCAAGTTGAAGGACTTGGCGAACACCGGGGGGTCGGCGACGTGCCCATCGGGTGACATCAGCGAGCTCAGCACCGGCAAAGTGAAGTCCGACACCACCGGCGACACGGCGAAGGGCGCAGCGGACACCGCGAACGTGTGCTTCGCACCGGCATCGAGCGGACCAAACTTGGGCACGCTCAGCTTGGCGCCGGGTACGAAGTACACCATCGCCGGCTGAACAGCTAGGTAGACGTTTCCACTAGGTAGACGTTTCCACTAGGTAGACGTCTCCAGACGTCTGAGAATTACGAACGGGGGGCTCGCCGCACAGGCGGGCCCCCCGTTTCGCGTTCTCGAACGCCCGCGGCAGTATCTGAGTTCAGCCCTGTGAGGACCGGCCTCGCGTTCCTCTCTCTGAGGCTGCCTTGGCCGCGACGGCGTCCTTGTCCTTGACGACTCAGTGGGCTCAGTCGGCGGTGAAGGAGGTCGTTGACGATGCCGAAGGCGGTGCGCTCGGCGGGTCGTTCTCTTCGGACTCAGGAGCCTCGTAGCAACTTCGAGCGTGCAATGTCACTCAGACGTGACTGCGCGGTGAGCCAATCGACCGATTTGCCCACTTGACTAGCTTGCGGCGCATGATGCAATCCTGCCGGACTGTCCGTGCGTGCTCCGCACCGTCTGCACACTGCAATGCGGCCATTGGTTTCGGGAAGATGGTGCTGGTCGAGCTGAGCGGCAACATCCGAAGACTCGGGTGAAGTCATGGTTCTCCTGTCGCCGCAATTCGTCGAGACGTACGGCCGGAAGGGTGGCACCGACTCCAGGTGTCGGGCTTGTCCTTCGCTCCACCCTATGCCCATCGGAGGGGGGTGTGGGCGTGCGCCTCGACGCATGGCGCCTTTAGGTCTTGACCGGTATCGAACGGTCAAGGTCGGTGGGCGCCGTCCGGGACAAGAGGGTCACCCCGATAGCCATGACACAGAAGGCCAGGCCCGCAACGGCCTTCTGGGCCGGGCTCACCGTGAAGCGCTCGCCGAAGATCCATACGCTCAAGACGATGGCGACGGCTGGGTCGACCACCACGATCAGCGGCTGGGACACGCTCAACGGGCCGGTCTGCAACGCCGCCTGCTGGAGCACCGAACCGAGGACACCGAAGGCGACCAACGCGTAGATGGGCCAGTGCGCGAACATGCCCAAGAACCCCGATCTTGCAAGCACGTTGGTGGCCGCCTTGATTGATGCCGCCATCAAGGCCCACGTGATCGAGGCCGCGGTGGCGTAGAGCGCAGCCCGCCGCACTGGCGGTCCCCACCGCGCCATGACCGCCAACATTGCGACCGCCCCGCCGAAGACGACCACCGCGGAAACCCAATTTGCACCATCCGGCTGAGGATGGCCCTGATGAGGCTCGGCCGCAATCAGGAACACTGCCAGAGCCGCACAGGTGATCACGGCAGCAGTCCACGCCGTCTTGGCGATGTGCTGATGGACCCAGAACCGGCGCAAGATCAGCATGAAGACCAATTCGGTGACCAGGAGGGGCTGGACGATTGAGAGTTGTCCGCTGTGGAGTGCGAGTGCTTGGAAGGCAAATCCCCCTGCCGCTGCCACCCAACCGAGGAGCCAGACGGGATGGCGGAACAAAAAGGTCACGAGATCCCAGCCACGGTGCTTGCGCGACGCCCCGATACTGACCGCGTGCTGGGTCATGAGGTGCACGGCGTTTGCCAGTGCAGCCGCCAGCGCGAAGGTGATCGTGACCGTCACATCACGGGTCCTGGTCGAGGACCACGGTCCGGAGCCATTGTTGGATTCTGGACCCTGTTGGAGCGGCGATCCAGATGCCAGGAATTGGTCAGGCCTGCCGGACGGGAGGAATGGCCTCTGCGCTGTCCAGTGGCTCGCCCGTCTCGCCCGTCTCGCCCGCCTCGTCCATCCGGCCCAGTATTCCTGAGCTGCTCGGCCGATCGGTGTGGTGCGTCGCTGTTCTTCCCGTTACTCCCATTTTGTTGATGTCAGTTGCCAAGACTGCGCGTCGATAGACGTCGACGTACTCATCGACCATGCGGTCGCTGCTGAACCGCTGGACGGCAATGTCTCGAACTGTCCGTCGGTGGAGCTGACTCACGTGGGCTATTGCCGCAGCAGCCGAAGGTACGTCAGACACCACAGAACCCGTCACGCCGTCGATGATGAGCTCCGGCATGGAACCGCGGTCAAAGGCAATCACCGGTGTGCCACACGCCATGGCTTCCACGACTGAGAATCCGAACGGCTCGTCAAAATCGATCAGGTGGAGCAGAGCCACGGCGCCGCCCAAGAAGGACGAGCGATGCTCTGCCGCCACGGGTCCGACGAACCGGACTCGGTCGCCGTCAAGGCGCGGCCTGACCTCGCGCTCGAAATACGCCTCGTCCTGAATGATTCCGGCTATCCGAAGTGGGATTCCAGTCGCTTTGGCAACATCGATCGCTGCAACCACACCCTTGTCCGGATGGATACGCCCAAAGAAGGCCAAGTAGGAGCCAGGACTCGGAGCGAACGTGAAGGACCCCGTGTCGATCCCGTGATGAATCGTGGCCGCGTAGTCGAGAGCGGGATGCCTGTCAGCATCGCTGATCGCGACGTAGAACGTTCCGTCGTTGTACTTGGCGTACACCGGCACGATCCGAGGCGAAGAGAAGCCATGAATGGTCGTCACAACTGGGGTCTGAGTCAGACCCGAGTAGGTGAGCGGCAGAAAGTCGAAGCTGTTGTGGATGATGTCGAACTCGGATGCCCGCTCGAAGACCTCCGAGATGTGCAGGCACTCGGCAACCTTCGGGTCGATACCTGCGTCCTCCGACCAGCCTCGGGGAACCACGCTGGACAGTCGAGCCGACGTGTCTGAGTCGCCGGTCGCGAAGAGCGTCACGTCGTGCCCTCGGGCTACGAGCCCCTCGGTCAGCAGCGAGGCGAAGAGTTCCCACGGTCCGTAGTGGCGCGGTGGGACACGCCAGGCGATCGGTGCGAGTACCGCAATGCGCACCGCGCCTTCAACGCCCCAGTCCTAGGCGGTCAGCGCTCTTGTCTCGAGCCTCCCGTTTCTCCTTCTTTGCTCCCCTCTTCTCCTTGAGAGACTTGCCGGGTTTCTTTCCTGCCGGTTTCTGCGGGGATCTGTCGGGCATGGTGTTCTCCTATCTTTGTCGGGGGAGTCGCGGTTCAATTGGGAACGGGCCTCAGTGATGCGAGAAGCTCATCGAGGGGCACCGTCGCCACTCCGATCGCAGAGTCGCCGATCCCGTAAGGGATGACCAGGATGCCTGCATGGAGGAGAGCGCCGCAGGAATAAACAACGTTGGGCACGTAGCCGTCCTGCTCGTCGTGCGCCGGGCTGAGGAGTGGCTCGGACAATCGGCCCAGGATCTGGGTGGGGTCGTCGAGGTCGAGCAGAATGGCCCCGATGTTGTACGTGCGCATCGGGCCGACCCCGTGGGTGAGTACGAGCCACCCCGCTTCTGTTTCGATCGGAGACCCGCAGTTGCCGAGTTGAACGACTTCCCATGATGCCGTGGGTGTCTGGCATGCCAGCCCGTCTTCCCAGCGGCGAGGATTCTCCGAGTAGGCGATGGTGTTCGACTCTCGATCACTTCGCGACAGGGCAGCGAAGCGATCCCCAATCCGGCGCGGGAAGAGAGCGAGGCCCTTGTTGGCCGCCGCCGCTCCGACCATCGGCGAAGAAGTGAAGTGCACGAAGTCCTCTGTTTCGAGCAGCTGCTGGCCGATGTCGGTGCCGTTGTATGCCGTATAGGAGGCGTAGAAGGTCACGCTGCCGTCGTGTTCGACGAATCGCACGAACCGGGCGTCCTCCATGCCCCTCGATTCGGCGCTCATCGCGGGCATGAGTACCTGCTCACTCAGCGGTATGCCGCCCTGGAAGCGGACGCTGTAGCTGCGTTCCGCGATCCTGCGTATCAGGCCGATCGTCCTCTTTGCCTGTTTCCGGGTGGCCGAGTGGTTCTCAAGATCTCTGAGCCGACACTCCATTTCCGCTTCGGTGAATCTCGCTCCCAGATGACCGAGTACATAGTCCGCGTCGTCGCCCCCTCCACGGAGCCGACGGAGCTCGGCTTTGAAGACCTCTGCGTCGAACATCGCCCCGTCCCGCTGCCCCTTCGTCGCAAACGTCGGCCTCGGATCGAGAGAGACCTCGCCCGAACCAGTGATGGTCCCCGTCCGGAAGCCAATGGAGGAGTTGTGCCCCTCGCCAATGGCTCGGGTACTCATTACGAACCGCACACTGCCGGAGCTGACCCCACTCTGGTTCGGGTGCAACACCATGCTCGGATTACAGAGAGCGGCACCCTCAATCGCGTATTCGCTTGTGAAAGTGGCCCCAAGCAGCAGGCGACGAGTCAGTGAGAGTTGCCGCTCGGGGTCGAGGCGGTCGGAGAGCTCATCGGCATGCCGGAGGAACGTGTCGGTCAAGTCGTGGTGGCGACTATCGAACCGCGCGACGATGTCGTTGTAGCTGCGCTCAACCTCGTCGTCAGACAGTGCCAGGACGCGCTGCAGGACTGCCGACGATCGGGACTCTTGCTGATCAAAGCCCTCGTGCCCCGGAACGAACAGGCGAGCCACGACCCGTGACCTGTCTGCGGCAACGTGGACCGGGCTGCGACGGGCCAGATTCGGAGCTTGCCTACTCATTGCAGGACGCTGACCGGGGATCGCGCGTGCTGCAAAGTGGAAAGGAGGGCGAGCGTCGACTCCGTGCCCTGATTGAGATTGGCTCCGCCGATCTCCAGGCCATCGAAAGCGCCGCCGGTTTCGGGGTCCCACATGACGACCGATCCGTCATTGTCACCGAGAAACCAATTGGCGGCGGCGGTGACGCCGTCCGACCACCGTTGATTGCCGTCAACGGTCTTCGCGCGGACACACGCATCGGCGAGCGACGACACCTCAATGGGCTGTTGGTCGAATCCCGGACCATGGTCATCGGGGCCGCTGCCTCCGACGGGAGTCACCGAGAGATGCCCGTGTGAAGTCTGGCGATCGAGCAGCCATTCCAAGAGGTCCAACCCGCGCTTGACGAGGAGCGGACGCTCGAGCACAGACCCGGCGGCGATCATTGCCTCGGGGAGGGTGGCGTTCGCGTAGGTGAGGCGCCGCTCGGGCCACGGCCATTCGGCAAACCAGCGGACGCGGGTCATCGAATCGGCAGCATCGGACAGCAAGGACCGCGCCGACCTGTCGTCGGGATGGATGCTGAGCAACTCTGCGGCACCCAGCGCCGCGAATGCCGTTGCCCTCGGCCACGGTGAGCGCGGTCTCATGGCTTGCTCGAGCCCACGAGTAGCCCGATGGCGAATCTCTTCGTCATCGCTATGAGAGGCCGCCGTACCCAGCCCCCAGATGCATCTACCCCAACAATCGTCGAGTGACGGAGAATCGACCCAGGTACCGCGCTGGTTCATTCGATTTCGACACTTGCCCTGAGGTTCCAACGCTTCGAGAAGAAAACGCAGGCTGAGCACCGCCAAGTGGCGGAGGGCCGGCGTCCCGCTTGCTTCACGGGCGGCGACAACAAGCACCCGAGCCATGTCGTCGGTGCAGTAGCCGTGCTCGCGTCTCGGCTGGCGAAAGAGGGCGTGCTCGAACGTGCCGCGATCGTCCGTCATGGCGACGAGATGGCCGAAGTTCGGCTCAGGGGGAGCCAGCTGCGAGCTCACACCAGTGCGAGACGTTCGGTGAGCAGCCGATTGGCCACATGCAGGTACTCGCCCGCTATGACCGACCATCCGAGGTCCGGTGCGAGCCGGGACGCCTCGGCGGCCATACTGGCGGCCAGCTCAGGTTTGGTGAGGACCCTCTGCAGCGCGCGGGCCATTGCCTCGGGGTCATCGTGGTCGACGACGAGTCCGGCGCCGCTCGAGAGCAATTCGACCGCGTGCGGAAAGGCGGTCGCGACCACGGGCCGTCCGGCCGCGATGGCGTCAACGAGGACGCCGGACGTGACCTGGTCCTTGGAGTCATAGGGCAGGACGACCACTTTGCTGGACTGAATCAACGCCGTGAGCGACGCCACGTCGCGGTAGTCGCCGTCGAATGAGACGGACGAGGACATCCCGTAGCGCTCCACCTGCTCGATCCGGTCCTGACGGTACGACTCTCCGTGAGTGGCCAACACTTTGGGGTGGGTCTGGCCTGCGACCAGATAGCGCGGTCTCATCGGGAGGTCGTGCAGCGTTCGCATGGCCTCGATGGCCCGTTCGATCCCCTTGCCCGGCCCGATCAGCCCCCATGTCAGTATGAGAGGACGGCCCACCCGATCGGGCGCGACACGTGCAACAGGGATGGCCGCGCCGTGGGCGATGGTGATCACTTTGGAGTCGTCGACGTCGAAGACATCGCAGAGTCGGACCCGGGCCGCGTCTGTCATGACCACCACCTGGTCCGCCAGAGCTGCGACATCGTTGAGCACGGACCGCTGGTGTGGCGTCGGGCTTGCAAGGATTGTGTGGGCGATGACGATAGAGGGGACGTGGAGACCGCCGAGGATCTCGACCACCTCGTCACCATCCGTGCCTCCATAGAGGCCGTACTCGTGCTGCACAACTGCTACATCGAACTGGTTCAACACGTCCGAGCTGGCGATCACAGACTGCGGGGATCCGTTGACCAATTCGCCGGCGACCCGCTCGCTCTTGGAAGCCTGGCCGTCCGAGTCGACGACTCGCACCACGCCGACCTGCGTGTTGTGCGCTGCTAGTCCGGTCGCCAGCGCAGCGGTGAAGGTGGCCAGACCGCAGGCAGTCGGAGGAAAGGAGCTCAGGATCCCAAAGGAGCTGTCGCGGCAGTCAACGCCTTCGATAGGCAAGTTCGGGACGCGCACAAATGCTCCTCAAAGAGGCTCGGTCGAGGCGTCGAACCTGCACGAGGCGACGTCGGCCGGCGTGGCCGTCCTGCCCAAGCGAAGCGACTCTCCCAAGGGGACGAGACGTCCAGACTACCTTGCCAGGGGGTTGTTCGTTCGTAGGGCGATTTCCGTGACGCACGGCTGCAGCCGACAGGTGTGATCCAACTTCAGACTCCCTGGACAGCGAGATGGTCCAGGTTGACGCCGCCCAGATCGTCGGCACCGTGGATCAGGGTGATCAGGTTCTCCCCTGGCGCCAACTGCAAGGCGACCCCTACCTTTTGCCACGCGGTCCACAGTGTGGTCGAGGGCACCGAAATCCGGGTCTTCGAATGCACGCTTCCATTGTCGGGGTCCGCAGCCGTAACGGTCAGCGTCGAGCGAGAGCCAGTTGCGTTGGCGACGCGACAGTTCAAGCGATAGCGGCCGGGTGTCTGCACAGATACGCAGATCGACACGCCGGCACTCGGCGTATCAAGGCCCGTGACGTAGCCGAATCCCTCGTAGCCGTCGAACATGTTGTCGAAGCGAGCCGTGCCGGACCACGCTGCGACCTCTGCCTGGTAGTGCGCCCGGGTGGTCGGGGTGATCTTGACCAGCGACGAGGCGTAGGGGCCGAGGGCCACGCTCCAACTTGTCATCTGCCCCAGGTCCTCATGAGCCCAGAGGTCACGTACCTGGGCGGCCGCCGTGAGACCAAGCTCGTCGGCGAAGTCGACGGACTTGGTCACCGGCTGTACGGCTCCGGTCCGATTGAAAAGCCCGACGACCCAGCTCGAATCCGGGAGCTGGCCCACCCAGCGCTCGGGATCCCGACTGGAGGGGTCGTAGTCGAGCAGATGGCCGTTGGCGTACACGGGCTTGCCGATCAGTCCTGCGTCACGCAACGCCAGCACCTCTGTGTTCTGGAAGAACGAGGCGTTCGCACCGATGGTGTCGTAGCGGTCGGCGATAGCGATCGGTGCGCCGGCCATGATGAACAAGCTGATGGCAGATCGACGCTGATCGTCCGTCGAGAACGAACTGATGATCGTGGGGTCGCCGTCGAGCACGAGTTGCCCCCGCCCTGAAATGTCCGAAAATCCCGTGAAGCCCAGAAACGGGTTGTTCCATTGCGACCAGATGGGCTGCCAAGTCTGGCTGCCTTCGCTGAGAGAGAACCACCCACCCTGAGCGACGTCGTTGTCGATCCGGATCATGTCCCCGTACGCCCGCTCCACCTCACCATGATTGAACAGATTGGGCATCACGAGACTCAGAGTCATGTCGCCTGCCGCTTCGTGCATCCACTGCAAAGCAGTCGCATAGGCCTCGCGCCCGTGGGCCATGCCTACGGTGCCGTCATTCTGGTCGTAGCCGATCTCGTAGTGGCCGAGGAAATCGATACGGAGCATGGCGGCACCGAGCCGTCGGAAATAGTTCACATATCCTTTGACGTACTCCTCTGCTCCGTCACGGGTGGCGTCGACCCAGTAGATCTGATGGGTCCCGTCGAAGGGATCGTTGGGGTTGACGATATCGGCGACCCGGATCTCGGGTCGACCAACGACCGTCACGGAGGGGTTGTCGATCGCAGAGCGGGTGACCCACAGCGGGTTGTAATAGACGCCCAACTGAAGGCCTTTCTGATCCAGGTAGTCGGCCCACCACGACCAGCTGTGCGTCCACGCGTCATCGTGCTTGACGATGTAGCCGTGCCCGGTCACTTCCTGGGTTGCGTCGATCCAGCCGTCGGTGCAGACCATCTTGTAGCCGTAAGGCTTGAAGTTCGCGTCCACCCACTCGACGTTTGCATTCCACTCGTCCTCGGGCATGATCGTGTTCAACTCTTCCTCGTACCCGTAGGTGGTCCAATACAGGGGTCCTTTCCCGCTCCGCGAGCCGGAGTTGGTGCGAGTGACGAGGTCCACGGGATCGAAGGCGGCACCCGCCACTCCAGAACCAAGCGCCGCCACCGTCGCAGAGGTGGCCGCAGCGCCCCCTTTGAGAACGTCTCTACGCGAAATCCTCATTGCCCACCCCGTCACGTCACGTCACGAAAAGCCTGGCGCCCGGGGCCGATCTTGGCCCCCGACCCGAGAACTCGTACGCCGCTCCAGCAGTGGCCGCCTCGGGGCAACGAGCGTAGGGGAAGTCAGACATTGCTGAGAGGGAGGCCCAGCGCCGGAGGTGGCCGAGTCAGCAGGCATGCGAGCCAGCAATTATGATCAAGACGATCGGAGTTCAGTTATTGAGCAGGAGGACCACAGTGACCGTCGACGTCGATCGAGACACCGACCTCCAAGTGCGAGCCCTGACCGGTCGCATCGGCGCCGAGCTCTCGGGAGTGGACTTGACGAATCTTTGCGAGTCCGACGTGGCCGGAATTCGGCGTGCCCTGCTAGCCCACAGAGTGGTCTTCTTTCGGGACCAGTCGATCGTGGCGGCCGAGCAGATCGCCTTCACTTCGCGGCTCGGCTCTTTGACGTTGGGTCACCCAACCCTCCCGCAGCTCACCGATGATCCCGAAATCTTCGATCTCGACTCGATCGCCGGCGGCCGGGCCAACCATTGGCACACCGACGTCACCTTTGTCGACCGTCCGCCGATCTTCTCAGTGCTTCGAGCCGTGGTCGTTCCCGAAGTCGGCGGTGACACTCTTTGGGCCAACACGGTGGCCGGGTACCGCGACCTGCCCGACGACTTTCGTCAGCTGGCCGACGGGCTGCGGGCGGTCCACTCCAACGGGCACGACTACGGCCGCGTGGACGTGGCCGGATTGAAGGGCACGCTGCGGCCCGAGCAGATCGCCCACCTCCAGGCGTTCGTCTCGGAGGTCTACGAGACCGAGCACCCCGTGGTCCGCGTCCACCCCGAAACTGGTGAACCTGCGCTTCTGCTCGGGGGCTTCGCCCACCAGCTGGTAGGGCACTCCAACAGCGAGTCCGTCGACCTGATCCGAATCCTTCAGTCGTACGTGACCCGGCCCGAGAACATAGTCCGCTGGCACTGGCAGGAAGGTGACGTAGCCGTCTGGGACAACCGAGCCACCCAGCACTACGCGATAGCCGACTACGGCAAGCAACGTCGCCGCATGCAGCGGGTCACAACCGCGGGAATCCCGGTAGTGGGCCTCGACGGCCGCCCCAGTCAGAGCCTGCAGGGGGACGCCAGTCGGTACTACGTCGAGGTTTGATCGGCTCGCCCGCTCGGCGGATCGGGGAACAAGGCGGTTCGGTTCGGGTCTTTGTTTCCGGCGTCCCTGACGACCATGATTGGTCTGGATCTACGTTGTTCGGGCGAAGTGCGACGTCGTGAGGGCGGAGGAGCGGGGCGACAAGCGACCCGGCGAAGAGAAGGACGAACCGTGACTTCACGATTGGCCACTGCTGCCGAGGTCAAGACCTGGCAGGAAGACGGTTGGGTGTTGCTCGAGGGTCTCGTTGGCACGGCCGACATCGACGCCGCATCCGAAGATCTCCGGGTGCTCTTTCCCAGCCCCGAGGAGTACCACGCCGATCCCGAGGGCGTGACCGAACGGTGGAAGGGGCGGCCGACCAAGCCTAGGGAGGAGTACGTCTGGCCGGACGAGGGTCCTGGGTTTCGGCCGGACCAACAGCGCTGGATGGGAGCCTTCCCTTTCGCCGGTTCAGGCGCTCTCAATCGGCTCTACGTCCATGACTCCATCGTCAACTTCGCCGAGCGCGCCCTCGAGACCACCGACATACGTCTATACCAGGCCCACGCCAGCGCGAAGTTCTCTGGGTTGACGAACTACGAGCAGCCGATGCACATCGACCGCAACCACTCCTGGCTCCCGCCAGGGCATGAGTCACCTTGGTGGAACCTGGAGGGGTTCCTCTACCTCACAGACGTGAGCGAGGCGGCCAACCCCACCCGACTCGTCTCGGTGCATGACTCGGCCCACGTCACCTCGCCCTTCGGAGTGGTCCTGCCCGACTGGGATCCAGGCTTGTACGCCGCCGAGCGGCCGGCACCAGGGGTGCGCGGTTCCTACCTCGCCTACCGGTCCGACGTTTACCACCGGGGGGCTCCCTTCGGGGCGCCCGGGACCGCCCGGTTCGTAGCGGCCGTGGCTTTCAAGAACGCAGGGGTGGAGTGGATCGGCTACGACCAGCAACAGTCGCGCTCGACCGGGCCCGACTGGACGACGTTCGTAGAGGGCTCGACGCCCCGCCAGCTCGAGCTGTTCGGGTTCCCGCCACCAGGACATCCGGTCTGGAACGAGAAGCTCCTCGACCAGACGGCGCTCCGGTACCCCGCCCTGGACCTCGGCCCCTGGAGAGCGCGGCTCAGCTGAAGTCGACAGGTGGCACGTGGCACAACGGTGGCGAGAACCAAATACGCAGATCAGGGACGCGTGTGGCCCTCGTCGCGGGAGAATGTGCACATGAACGCAACCGGCCCAGCCCGCGACTGGGACACCTCCTACATGGGCCCGTCACCGCCCTGGGACATCGGCAGCCCGCAGCCCGCATTTCTCCGTCTTGCCAACGCTGGCGTGCTGACTGGCGCCCTCCTCGACGCGGGCTGCGGGACCGGGGAGCACACGATGCTCGCCGCGCGCTGTGGGGCCGGGGCCCTCGGCATCGACGTCTCGCCGCGCGCGATCGAAATCGCCCAGCGCAAGGCCGCCGAGCGCGCGGTCGAGACCAGATTCCAGGTCCTCGACGCGCTGCGTCTCGACGCGCTCGGTGAGTCCTTCGACACGGTCCTCGATAGCGGGCTGTTCCACGTCTTCGATGACGCCGCCCGCACCAAGTACGTGAGCGCCCTCCACGGCGTTCTCCGCCCTGGTGGTCACCTTCACCTCTTGTGCTTTAGTGACCGTCAGCCCGGTGAGTTCGGCCCTCGTCGCGTCACCGAAGGCGAGCTGCGCGCTGCGTTCGGCTCTGGCTGGCGCATCGACTCTCTCGTTCCCGACCGCTTCGACATCAACCCCGGCCTCGGCACGCTTACCGCCGAAGCGTGGTTGGCCGACATTCTCCGGCGAGCGCCCGGGTAACGGGACCGGAGCTGCCCCACGGGAACGGTGGTCCTTGACGGAGCTGAGCTCTCGCGGACCTTCCAGCTGGGCCTAAACAGCTCGTACTCTGGGTATTGCGTATTCGACTGAGCTCATCAGGAGAAGGCGCCAAATGAGGCCGACCGTGAAGGGAGAATCAGGATGTCCGAAGGATTGAGCGCGGCCGAGCAGGACCAATTGAGCGACGACCAGTTCGCCTTCCCAGAACAACGGAAAGAGCCGTTGGTCGACGCAAGTCATGTCCGAAACGCCATAGCGCGTTTCGACCAGGTAGAGGGCGTGACCGATGCTGAACGCGACCGTGCGTGGGAGCGCATCGTTCGAGCTGCGAAGAGGTTCGACGTACAAGTGTCGGAACAGAGCTGGCGCGATTTGCGTCACGGCGGGGAGCCGTCCCGGGAAGCTTGAGGCTTGATGTATTCGCCGGCGCCCTCCAGGGGCTCGACGGCGCAATGTTCTGCAGGATCGCCTGCAGGACGATGACCGTCACATTCGCAGCGGTCAGGAGGCGAAGCGGATGGGGAGCGCCTTGGTGTCAGCCGGGTTCGTCGAACTGGCGTTGTTCACTATGACGTAGCAGCTATGCACCGGGTCGCAGACTCCGCTGCCGATGGCACCAGTCCCAACGTGGAGGACCACCGAGCCCGATCCGGTGGGGTCAGGGTGCAGGATCGCTGCATGGGCGAAGCTGCAGCCGGCCGAGCTGGCCGTGGCGATATCCACTTCGGAACACTCGAGGATATTGACGACCTTGCCCCTCGTGTAGCCACTCCATCGAACGGTGACGGCCTGGCCGTTGTTCAGACCTGTGCTTGGAGTGACGGTGGCGTGCAGGTGGACCACCGCTTGTTTGGGGAGAGGCAGGGTAGCTGGGGAGCCCGAAGTCCAGGCGGTGTGCACCACCGACTGGGAGGAGCGACCGTCGGCCGACACAGCTTGGAGCGCCCCGTGTTCATGCTTGAGGAACGCATTGAAGAATGCAGTCGTCGACTTGATGACCGGACCTGATGTCGGGCCGACCACCCCAGACGAAGCCATGTGAGCCGTCGAACCTGTGCTGTCAGAAGAACTGTCCCACCTGAGCGTAAGCAGCGCCTTTGGTCCCCGTGCCCCGTTGAAGACCGCAACGGCATCGGCGTAGGGGACGAGCCCGTCGTGAACATCCGAGACGACGAGGAGCGGTGGAGCCTTGGCCAATTCGTAGGAACCACGACCGAGACCCTCGGTGGTGCCCGCCATGACCACCGCTGCCTTGACCCGAGGGTCAAAGCAGCAGCTGTTGGCGACGAGACCCAGGGTCGTGATTGCACCGTTGGAGTGGCCGGCGGCCCCGATCTCGTTCGGGTCAACGAGGCCTGACAGCGGTCCGTTCGCGGCGTCCGAGGCATTGAGCACCTGGCCGATGACGAAGCTCATGTCACCAGGCTGGTTCCCGATGTCCCCACCATCGGGACCGCCAGGTGTCTGGCTGCTCGACAATGGGAACAGCGGGGCGGCCACCACATAACCCGCAGCCGCCCAGGCGGTCAGCAGCTGCCGGTAGTCCTGGGGCGATCCGCCCAGGCCGTGGGCGAAGACGATGAGTGGGTACGGACCGTTGCCACCTGCTGCCACCGAGCCGGATGCCCGCGCCGGGTACCAGATGGTCGTCACGAGGGTCCGTGATGGCTTGCTCGGCATCCCGTCCCACGGCGGCGTTGAGCGGGAGGTGTCGACGAAGGTCATCGTGGTGGTCGCCACCGACGTCGAGCCGGCCGCTGCGCCAGCGGTCGGGACGCCGATCGACGGAAGTCCCATGGCGCAGAGCAGGAGACCGAAGGCAACCGCACCCAGCGGCACCATTCGACGGATCGCCCCCATTCCTTCCCACCCTCCCTGGCTGAACGAGGGGCCATCGTCTCACAAGGCCAGGCCTTTGTCCGTCTTCGTCCATGGTCGATCGGACCATCCAAGACATCTCAGACAATGTTGGAAAATGGCCCCGCCGCGCTACTCGAAACTGCGCCACCGACTCGGGAGGCCGTTCCGGGTTGTCCAGACCGTCCAGCCTGTTCAGGCCATTGGATGGGCGGATGCCTCCTCGTCCACCGGGTATCCGGCAATATGCGCTGGTGCCGGATGAGGGCTTCACAGAATCTCGATCTGTAAGGGACATCCCACCCGGAATTTCTGTCGGACGACGCGTCGTGGTCACTGGCATCGCCGGAGCGGGCAAGAGCACGTTCTCGCGAGCGCTCTCGGCCAAGACAGGCCTTCCCGTCGTCCATCTCGACGTCCACTTCTGGAAACCGGGCTGGGTGGAGCCGTCTGAGGACGAGTGGCGCGAGAAGCAGCGAGGCCTGCTCACGAGCGACGAGTGGATCGTCGACGGCAACTACCACGCCACACTCGACCTTCGGCTTGAACGCGCAGACACGGTGGTGGTTCTCGATACGCCATGGTGGGTGTGTGCACGGCGAGCGATCGTTCGCGGGATTCGCAAGCGTCCGGTTGGCTTCCAGCTGCCTAACGGCTGCGACGAGTCGGCTTTGCGACGGTTGCGCGAAGAATGGACGCTGGTCTGGCGCGTCTGGCGAGTCCGCCGATCTGAGCGCGAACTAGAACTCAGAACCCTGTCGCGGCACGGGGACCATGTGGCGCTGTACGTTGTCCGCTCCAAGCGGGCGGCCCGAGATTGCCTCGGTACATAAGTGTCGAAGGGGGCTCGGTTTGCCGCACAGGCTTCCGGAGGGCAGGAGGTCGCCCGGTGAGCCGGCTCTGGGCAGTCGGCACGATGGAGGCAAGGAGAGGTTAGAGATCTGGGTGTGAAGTCGCGGTCGGTCGGAATGTGCACCCGGACATGCGTTGCATCGCATTGATGTCGCCTCTACTGAATCCGGTCTCTGTATTGCCCGATGAGATGGTTGAACCCGGGGCGCTCGAGCCTGCGACACCCAAGCTGAAAGCGACGAGTTCGCGCACGGCGCGCTTGGTCGATTGCGGGTGTCCAGCTACCGCGTGGATGAACAGGGTTGCGCTCACGTCGGTGAGCACTTCATTCCGCCCGTTGCTCGAAACTCTCGCATCCCAGCCGAACTCGATGTGCTCGTGGAGTCCGTCATCGTCTACGGGCGACGGCCACTGCTCAGAAGGAGTGATGTTGACGATCTGGACCGATGTGTCCGACTGTCCGGCTGGATAGAGAGTCGACGGATACCACAGGTTGTCTGGGTATGCGTAGGTGACGTCGAGACCGAGCGCCCGTGCATTCTGGATCGCCTGCTCGATCAGGATCACCTGCGGCCCGGGAATGGTGTCGTCTAAATCGAACACGATCGGCTGGCATGGTTCTCCCCACGGGCGGCCCTCCTCAAATGCCAACCCGACCGGACCAGTGGTGGTCCAGTACCCCGGAGCACCTGCGATCGCCAAGCGCTGCTCCTCGATCCTCGAGAAGAATCCGGTGCTGATGAGGACGCCGAAGATGCTCACCAAAACCAGGCTCAGCGCGAGTTCGACGATTCCGATGACCAGTCCAGCGAGCGCCAGCCCGTCGCCCGATTCCCTCCCAGCGGATTCTCGAATCTGGCGGCGGGCCTTGACGCCGAAGATGATGGCCAGAACCGGACCGATGAAGAACACGGTGAGGCTGAGAACCAGCGAAGCAATGGCGAGGCCATTGGTCCGCGCTGGTCTCGGTGGCGGAAATGGGTAAGGGCCTGAGTACTGGCGGTATTGGTGATGGGACTCAGGCGGGTACCACTTGCCGTCTGAGGCCAGCCACCAGCCCGGACCGTGTGAAGTCTCGGTCACCTCACGGCCACGCCTGCGCAGGGGTCGATCACTTCACGGATGGACAGGTGTTGCTCACCTGTTGCCGTTGGGTGTACCAGGCCGAACCCACCCACATAATTCGGATGTTTTCGGAGGTTGGTTTAGCGTTCCGGCACGCCGGTCGGACGTAGGTCTTTTGACCCATGGTGTGTCGGATTTCCGGGCACACCAATCCGCGAGATTCTTGTAAATCGGAAGGGCCATTCGTCCGACATGTGGTCAGGCTCTAGGGATTGCGAGGTGCTGTGGCGGACGTGAGCCAGGGACCTGGGTGGTGGATCGCGTCAGACGGCAAGTGGTATCCGCCCCACCTGCACCCCTCGGTCGCTCATCTGCCGCCGCCACCAAGTCCGTACGTTCCGACTGCTCCCGAACCGCAAATGGCTCGCCCCTCGTGGAGTCAGCAACCGCCGGGCACGCCTCCCTGGTCTTCGCAGGCAGCGTACGGGACCTATCCGCCAGGGTACGGGCCACCTCCGGGCGCACCGATGGGAGCTCTCTCCTACCAGGATCCCAACGTTCGCATCGATGGCGTGATCCATGTTGCGCTGGCTCCGTGGTGGAAGCGGTTCTTGGCCATTCTCATCGACGGCTTCGTCATCGGCGGCGCGATCTTCATCCTCGTGGCCATCATCGGGGCTGCCACTCGAAACTCGAACACTTCGACGACGCAGCACACAACCCTCAACGCAGGACAGGCGTTCACCGGATTCTTCACTCTCTTCATCTTGTTCTCCATTCCCCTCGTGCTCTATTACGGCATCATGAACGGCTCGAAGCGGGGCCAGACAGTGGGGAAGATGGCGCTGAGCATCGCCGTGCGCGACGCCCGTACTGGCGGCCCGATCGGGTTTTGGCGCGGTGTCGGCCGCTACGCCATCACCGTCGTCTTCTACGTCGTCTTCTTGATCCCGTACCTCATCGACAACCTCTCGCCGCTGTGGGACTCGAGACGCCAGGCGTGGCACGACAAGGTCGTCCACTCGGTCGTCGTCGAACGCAGTCCGTGACGGGGTAGTGGCGATCCACTCGACTCCGGTGGCCGGGCCCTCGCCGGGGCCGGTGTTCCCGCCGAACTGGTATCGGGACCCCTGGGGTGTCGCCCCTTGGCGATGGTGGGACGGCACGCAGTGGACACCCGTCATCTACGGCCCCTACGGGGAGGCCTGGCCGCTACCCGCTCGGGTTTCCCTGCCCTTCGTGGCGAAGGGCCCGGGAATCAAGGGGGGAGGGGTCGCCGCGGTGGGTGCGGGCATCGGGCTCGCCGCCACGATCGCGGTGGCGGTCGTCTACGCCATCGGGACGCACGACCAGTTCGACGTCAACGACCCCTGGTTCCTCTTGACGAGCCAGCTCGCCCTCTGGGTCGGCTTCGTGGGCGCCGTTGTGGTGGCGTCCCGCATGAATGGCACGGGGAGTCTGGTGGCCGACTACGGACTGTCGTGGCCCCGCGCGAAGGATGTGGGGTTGGGGATGGCCGGCGCGGTGGTGGGCCGCTTCTTGCCGCTCATCGTGCTGATCTGCCTTGTCATCGCCGGCTCGGGCTTTGGCACCCCAAACGGCGCCGCGCCCAGCATTTTGGGGGTGACCCCCTCGGGTATTGCCGGGTGGGTCGTGGTGGTTGGTCTGGCGGTGATCGGGGCTCCTCTGGTCGAAGAGCTCTTTTTCCGCGGGTTGCTCCAGGGGGCGTTCACCCGGCGGGTCGGTGCCGTTCCGGCGCTCTTCGTCACGGCGTTCATTTTCAGCTTCGCCCACGTGCTCAGCGAAGGGCTCCTAGCCCCACTCGCGCTCTTTCCCATGGCTCTGGTCTTGGGGTACCTCAGGTACCGGACCGGCAGGCTGGCAGCGGGCATGGTCGCCCATGCTCTCTTCAATGCCAGCCTCTTCGCGTTGTTCTTGGTGCCGGCCTTCCGCTGACCTCCCAATCAAACGGAACTTCGAGTTCGTTCCGGCTTGATCGCGCCAATGAGGTTCGAGAGATCTCCGTATACCGGCTGCCCGCGATGGGGGATAGACAGATGACGACTCGGCGCCCCCGGCACGGCAGTGGACGTCCACAACCCACGTACCCCTGACCGGTAGATCGATCAGCCAACCCTCGATCCGGCGAGGCCAACCAAGTAGGCCTGGGATGCTCGGGGTTCATCCGCGTACCTGATGCCCCCAGCCGAGTGGCTCGTAGATGTTGAGCGTAGTCCCGCTTGGAAAGGCCATAGCAGCCACTACTCCCAAGTGGAGGGCATCGGGGAGTCCTCGAAAAATGGGCTCGCCGGCTCCGAACGCGACCGGCTGATGCACGATGGCGTATTGGTCAACGAGTCCCGCCAACGACAGAGCCTGCGCGAAGGTGGCGCCGCCCCAAGCGATGATCTCGCCGCCGGGTTGGTCCTTGAGCGCGAGGATCTCGTCTGCCAAGTTTCCCCGAGCGATGGAGGATTTCGGCCAGCTTGCCTTGCTGAGCGTCTTCGAGAACACAACCTTGGGGATCTCGTTCATCGGGGCGGCATACTCATCAGTAGAGGTAGGCCAGAACCCTGCCATCTCCTCGTACGTCACGCGACCCATGATGTGCGTGCCGGCGCATTGGATCCGATTGAGTTTCCAACGCTTTAGTTCATCCGGCTCCGGCACCCCGCCGGCATGTCCCTTGGGCCCAACAACGAACCCGTCGATTGAGGCAGTCATTATCAAAACCACGTTCCGCATGGGAGCCTCCACATTTCGTATCGGTGAGGGTGCCAGCCGCACCCGCACATTGACTACGAACGGGGAGACCCGATTCGACACGGTCGGAGCGAAGAGCTCAGGCGGTGGATGGCAGAACGCCCCTACCAGGGCGCTTCGCTTCGACGAGGCCGGAAATTCCTGTGGCGGGATTGTCGATTTCGGCGTCCTCGTTCGTTGACGTTCGTGGACGAGGTGCACGGCCCAGAGGGCCCTACGACAGAAAGGAGAAACCCATGTCGCCAACTGATGGCGCGGCGCCTTCCGAGCTGACCCCGATCGCACTGTTCGACTGTTCCAGATAAAACTTGAGATAAGGAGATCCGAAATGGCTCAATACTTGCTTTCCGTGTGGCACGACGACGATTACGTCATGGACTTCACGACTCCTGAGGCGCAGCGCACCGTGGCCCAGGTGCGCGCGCTGAACGAGGAGCTCCAGCGGACAGGCGCCTGGGTGTTCGGCGCCGGGCTGCACCCCGCCTCGTCGGCGACCACCGTCCGATACGGCGGCGGAAGCGTCTCCATGACCGACGGGCCTTACGCCGAGACAAAGGAACAGATGGGGGGCTTCTGGGTGGTCGAGGCCGCCGATCTTGACGCTGCGCTCGCGTTGGCGCAGAGGGCCTCCGCGGCCTGCGAGGGACCGGTCGAAGTCCGGCCGATCGAAGGTGGCTGACGATCTCGACGGCGTTTTCCGCCGTGAGGCGGGCCGCTGCACGGCCACTCTGATCCGGATCCTCGGCGACGTCGATCTCGCGGAAGATGCGGTCGCCGAGGCATTCGCCGTCGCAGCGGCGAGCTGGAGGCGAGAGGGCGTCCCGCCGAACCCGGGTGGCTGGATCATGTCCACGGCCCGCAACCGGGCGATCGACCGGTTGCGGCGAGAATCGACCAGGGAGACTCGCCAAATGGCAGCTGCCCGACTTCAAGGTGACCCCATGGATGCCGAGTACGACCGTGAGCTCGACGACCTCGAAGCCCTCGCCGACGTCGTTGCCGACGACCAGCTGCGACTGATCTTCCTCTGCTGCCACCCCTCGCTGGCGCCCGACGCCCAGATCGCGCTCACGCTACGGCTCCTCGGCGGCCTCGAGACTGCTGATATCGCTCGAGCCTTCCTCGTCCCCGAGGCGACGATGGCTCAACGGATCGTGCGGGCCAAGCGCAAGCTCCGGGACAACCATGCGCCGTATCGCATCCCCTCCGAGGCAGAGCTTCCCGACCGGCTTGATGCCGTGCTCGGCGCGATCTACCTCATCTACACAGAGGGTCATACCGCCGGTTCCGGGACCGCCCTGGCGCACGCGGATCTCTCGGCGGAGGCCGTCCGGCTGGGTCGCGTCCTGACCCAGCTCATGCCCGACGAGCCCGAAGCGACCGGGTTGCTGGCGCTCATGCTGTTGACACAGGCCCGACAACCGGCTCGGTTCGGCGCTGACGGCACCTTGGTGCGCCTAGCGGAACAAGACCGCGCGCAATGGGACAGATCGCTCATCGACGAGGGCCACCGACTGGTGCGAGCATGCTTGGCTTGGAACCACCCGGGCGCCTATCAAATTCAGGCGGCCATCGCGGCAGTACATGCCGAAGCGTTGACGTCCAACGACACCGACTGGGCACAGGTACTGGCCCTCTATGACCAGCTGCTGGCCATTCGGCCGAACCCCGTCGTGGCGCTCAACCGGGCTATCGCGGTGGGCGAGCTGCACGGATCGTTGGCGGGCCTCGCTGCCCTCGATGCGGTAGACGCCAGGCCGCTCAACGGTTATCAGCCGTACTACGCAGCGCTGGCGGACCTCTTGTCACGCACTGGACGCCGCAACGAAGCCGTTGTCGCGTACGACCAGGCGCTCGCCCTCACCACGAACGCGACGGAGCTGGATTTCCTCGAGCGACAGCGACGGGCGGTCACCGAGCCATGACCTCACCTCCCAGTTGCCGTCTACGAGCTTCTTATTTGGGGCAGCCTGAGTGGCGCTTCGTCCAATCAGCATCACTGCGGAGCGAAGAAGCGCGGAAGTGCTCCAACGTGGACACTGGCGCCACCGGTTCGTGCCTCCTGAAGATGGCCGACCTTCATCCAGTAGGGGAGGATGGCCGGTGCCAGGTAGTCGCCGCCACCCCCTGGCTGGACGTCGAAGTGGATTCCGTCCGCCTGGCGAACCGGTACGCCGTCCAGATCCTCGGTGTACTTGCCGCCTGGGCACACATAGGAATTGAGATCCTGTATGTACACCTGGTTTGGATGCTTGGCGGCCACCTTGCGCAGTAACGAATTGTAGACAGCCTGCCGGGCGGAGCTGTCTTGTGGCCACGGATCACCGTCGGGCTGTTCGCCAGTGCTCTGGCACGGCTTGGTCATCAACACCATGTCGGCGCCTCCTGCCGTCGCAATGCGCACGGCCTTCTCCAACTGGCTCTCCACGTATGCGGCGAACGTCGGATTCAAGATGTTGGTCATGTGCCCGCGGTACAGACGGTCGAGCACCTCGCCGCCGCCGGCGAGGAGCACCACCACGTTGGGCTTGAGCTGACGTACCCAGTCCGCCCAGGCCGCCGTCCACGCCTGACATGGAACATTCTGCCGGGGTCCGAAGACGCCGCCAGGAGGGCACTTAGCGGTAGCCGGGTGAGGCGTGCACGGCGCACCCACGATGAATGTCGAGCCTGATTCGATCGCCGTTGTTCCTTCGGCGACCCCGCAGCCGAGAATACCTTCGTTGAGCATACGTATCCGGTCGTATTTCTTCGGATCAGCCGTCAACGCGCTCTGGAGCCCTATTCCGAGTGTGAGCGCCTCGGAATCACCGACCAGGAGGACCCGCGTCGGTGTCGTGCGGTAGGCATCCGGGATGGTGGTTGTGATCGGGGTGGCCGGGAGTTCCGCTTTGGCGGCAGCTCCGACGGGGACGATATCCGTCGCCGGCATCGTGGCCAGGAGGATGGCCACCACCACGACAGCGATCGCAGGGGCTATCGCGAGACGTGTCCGGAATGGCGAGAGAAAAGTCCCGCGGCGAACAGGCCGTTCCACGAAGAAGAACGACAGCGTCGCCACGGCGACGGTCGGGATGACCCGGATGACGAACAGGGTCCAGCCGCTGAGCCCTGTCCGTTCGTGGTTGATGAACGTGAAGAGTGGAAAATGCCATAGGTACATGCCGTAGGAGATCCGCCCGGCAAAGGTGAAGACGGGGAACGAGAGCAACCGGGCCACCGGCGAAAACTGAGCACACGAGACACTGAGGAGAACGGCGGACGCGGCGATCGCCGCCAGGAGAAACCCACCGCGATAGGCGAAGGCATCGTCAGACTGCACGGCGGTGTACAAAACGGCGCTCGTGACAATGCCGATGACACCAAGAGCCGTCAGCAGATGACGAGCCCAGCGTGTGCGGACTTGCCAGTCCTGCTCCGCGCCTTTCCTCCGACGCTCAGCCCACATGGCAAGGCCCACCGCGAGCGTTGCACCCACCAGCACGGATTGGGCGTGGGTGTCGGTTCCGAAGTAGAGGCGGTTTGTGTCTGCAGGATTGTAGAGAAGCGCCATCTCGAGAGCAGAGAGAAGTGCCCCCGTGATGGTCACGACCAGTAGAGCGCGCAACGAGCGCCAGATCTTGCACACGCCGAGGAAGACCAATGGCCAGACCAGGTAGAACTGCTCTTCCACGGCCAGGGACCACGTGTGGATCAACGGCGAGGTGAGACCAGTCATGTGGAAGTAGTTGGAACCGGCGAAAATGAAGTGCCAGTTGGCGAAATAGAAAAGGGCGGCGAGCGCATCACCTCGCAGAGTCGGATAGGTGCCCGCGGGAACGAACAGGCCGTAGATGATGGCGACACCGATGAGCATGACGAAGAGGCCAGGAAGCAGCCGCCGAGCTCGGCGAGCCCAAAAGGACCCGAGCTTGATGGTGCCGCTCTTTCGCCACTCGACGATCAGCAACGAGGTGATGAGGAAGCCGGAAAGGGCAAAGAAGCTGTCGAGGAGGAAGAAGCCGCCGGCGGTCAAGAAGACACCAGCGTGCACACCCAGAATGCAGAGCATTCCCACGCCCCTGACCCCGTCAAGTGCCGGCAGGTAGGAGAGCGTTGTACCTTTGCGCGGAGCGTCTGGGGAGATGCGGGGCTCGCCGATTACGGGAGCGTAGTGTTGTCGCGAAAGTCTGCCTTCGCGGGGCCTGGTTGGTGGCCGATGACGAGCCAGCGTTCAGTATTGGAGCGCAACTCCTTGCTGTTCAAATCGCCGGACGCGCTGATATCAAACGGACAAGCTGGACGTCGCACCCGACCTCAGTCGGCTCTACGGATCGGCCGCAGATGTGCAACTCAACGAACCCGTCGTCGGTACGCCCACCACGTCCCGAGACCCGCAAATGCCGGATGGATCCAAGGGGACTTTCGGGTGCCCCCTCATTGGGCGTGGCTTCCCGGAACTCCGGACTAGTCACCTGGCTGAGCGTGCCCCGCCCGTACCGGTGAAACGGGCAGCTGCCCGTTGCCCGGCGCTCCAGCTCGCGCAACACCGGGCCCAGTGCTTTGCCCAGTGGACTCACGGGCCCCCTCGCACCGCGTCCCCGGCACACGGCGCCCCCTAGTGTGCGGCGCGCCCCCGGCAGGACTCGAACCTGCGCCACCGGCTCCGGAGGCCGGTGCTCTATCCGCTGAGCTACGGGGGCGGGGTGGTCGCTCGTGCGGGCGCACGAGCAGGGGACAATCGTACTCGTCGGGTACCGCGCCGGGCTCCGGCCGCCACGGGTCATAAGAACGCTGCCGTATCCTGCATCTCCATGCCGACGACCGACCACGACGTTGCGACGGCAGCGCTGGAGCGGCAGCTGCTCCCGCGCACGGCCGAGATCGACGAGAAGGGCCACCTGCGCGTCGGCGGCGTCGACCTGCTCGACCTGGCGCAGGAATTCGGCTCGCCGCTCTTCGTCTACGACGAGGACCACCTTCGCCAGGCCTGCCGGGATGCCGTCGACGCCTGGGGCGAGGGCGTGGCCTATGCGACCAAGGCCTTCTTGTGCCGGGCCGTCGCCCGGCTGGCCTACGAGGAGGGCATGCACCTCGACGTTGCGTCGGGGGGCGAGATGCACGTGGCCCTCGCGGCCGGCGTGCCGCCGGAGCGTCTCGTGCTGCACGGCAACAACAAGTCCACCGACGAGCTGGCGATGGCCCTCGAGCGCGGAGTCGGTCGGATCGTCGTGGATTCCTTCGACGAGATCGCCCGGCTCGGCGGCCTCGTCGAGTCCACGCCGCCCGGGCCGGAGCGGCCCCGCGTCTTGGTGCGGGTCACGCCGGGGGTGGAAGCGCACACCCACGAGTTCGTGCGCACGGGGCAGGAGGACTCCAAGTTCGGCTTCTCGGTCTCCTCAGGCGCGGCAGCCGAGGCTGTCAGCGCGCTCGAGCTGCTGCCCGGCGTCGAGCTGGTCGGAGTCCACGCCCACATCGGGAGCCAGGTGTTCGAAGCGTCCTCGTTCGAACAGGCGGCCGAGGTGCTCGGCACGTTCTTCGCACCGCTCGGACTGCCCGAGCTGGTCGTCGGTGGCGGGCTCGGCGTCCCCTACGTCAACGGCGAGTCGGCACCGAACCAGGCCGAGTGGGCCGCCGCGACCCGTGCCGCCTGCGCAAAGGTGGGAGTCGTCCGCGGCACACGCATCTCGGCCGAGCCGGGACGATCGATCGTGGCGACGGCGGGCATGACGCTCTACACGGTGGGCACGGTCAAACACCTCCCGGGGATCCGCACCTACGTGAGCGTCGACGGCGGCATGAGCGACAACCCGCGGCCCGTCCTCTACGGCAGCGGGTACGAGGTCTTCTTGCCCCGGGCCGCCGACGCGCCTCGGCCGCGGCCCGTGCGCGTCGTGGGCAAGCACTGCGAGAGCGGCGACCTCGTCGTGCCGGACGCGTTCGTCCCTGAGGACCTGACGGTGGGCGACGTGGTGGCCACACCGGTCACCGGCGCCTACGGCTACGCCATGGCGTCCAACTACAACAAGGTCCCACGCCCTGCCGTCGTCTTCGTCTCGGGCGGCACCGCCCGCGAGGTCGTGCGCCGGGAGACCTTCGACGATCTCGACCGCCTCGATGCCTGAGCACGCTGCGCCGCAAGTCCCGGCCTCGACAACCGCAGCGGTTAGCGTTTAGCGGTGACCGCCGAGAAGGCCACCGGCAAGGGGAGTGCGCACGCAGAGGCAGCCGCCGGCGCGCGTGTACGCGCGGAGCCGCACGCGCACCCCGCTCCGACGGTGCGCGTCGGCCTGCTCGGCTGCGGCAATGTCGGGAGCGCCCTCGCGGAGATCCTGCTCACCCGCGCCGACGACGTCGCCGCCCGCACGGGTATCCGCCTGGAGCTGGTAGGGATCGCGGTGGCCGACCCGGCCAAGCCCCGGGCCGACGCCATCGACCGCGCGCTCATCAGCGCCGACGCCGCCGCGCTCGTGGCGCGCGACGACGTCGACGTGATCGTCGAGCTCATCGGAGGCCTGCACCCGGCCCACGAGCTGATCGAGAGCGCCCTGCGAGCGGGCAAGCCGGTGGTGACCGGGAACAAGGCGCTGCTCGCCACCGCGGGCGCCGAGCTGGCCGAGGTGGCCGCCAACGCCGGCGTCGACCTGCTCTACGAGGCGGCGGTGGCGGGCGCCATCCCGGTGATCCGGCCGCTGCGCGAGTCGTTGGCGGGCGAGCAGATCATGCGCGTCATGGGCATCGTCAACGGCACGACCAACTACATCTTGACCCGGATGGAGGAAGAGGGCGCCAGCTACGACGACGTCCTGCGCGAGGCGCAAGAGCTCGGGCTGGCCGAGCGCGATCCGACGGCCGACGTCGAGGGCCACGACGCCGCGGCCAAGGCGGCCATCCTCGCCTCGCTCGCGTTCGGCAGCGACGTCGTCGACGCCGACGTGCACCGCGAGGGCATCACCGGTGTGCGTGCGGCGGACGTGGCCTACGCCAGCCGGCTCGGATACTCGGTCAAGCTCCTCGCCGTGGCCGAGCTGGTCGACGGCGGTCCCGAGGTCTCGGTGCGCGTGCACCCGGCCATGGTGCCCAAGACCCATCCGCTGGCCGCGGTGCGCGGTGCCTTCAACGCGGTGTTCGTCGAGGGCGCGGTGAGCGGCGAGCTGATGCTCTACGGGCGCGGGGCGGGAGGCGGCCCGACGGCCAGCGCCATGCTGGGCGACCTGGTGGATGCGTCGCGCAATTTGCTGGCCGGGGCGCCCGCGCCGGCACCCAAGCGCACGAGCACCACGGTGCGCTCGCAGAACGAGCTGCGCTCGGCCTTCTACCTGAGCATGGACGTGGCCGACCGGCCCGGGGTGTTGGCCGCCGTGGCCAAGATCTTCGGCGACCACGACGTCTCCATCCGGGCCATGGAGCAGGTGGGCCTGGCCGAGGAGGCCCGGCTGATCTTCTTGACCCACGTGGCGCGCGAGGGCGACCTGCTGGCCACCATCGACGCGCTGCGCAACCTCCAGGCCGTCGACCGGGTGAGCGGCGTCTTGCGCGTCATCGACGTCGAGGGCGACGCGTCGTGACGGCGACGGGCTGGCGCGGCGTCATTGAGGAATACCGTCGCTATCTCCCCGTCGACGAGTCGACCCCGGTGGTCACCCTGCTCGAGGGTGGGACGCCGCTGGTGCCGGCGCCGCGCCTCTCCGAGCGGGTCGGGGCCGAGGTCTGGCTCAAGGTCGAGGGCGCCAACCCGACCGGGAGCTTCAAGGACCGCGGCATGACCATGGCCATCTCCAAGGCGGTCGAGGAGGGGGCCAAGGCCGTCGTGTGCGCGTCGACGGGGAACACGTCGGCCTCCGCGGCCGCCTACGCCTCACGGGCGGGCCTCGCGTGCGTGGTGCTCATCCCCGAGGGGCACATCGCCCTCGGCAAGCTCGCCCAGGCCCTCATGCACGGCGCCCGTGTCCTCCAGGTGCGCGGCAACTTCGATCAGCTGCTCACCATCGTGCGCGACCTGCCCAACCACGCACCCATCACGGTGGTCAACTCGGTCAACCCGCACCGGATCGAAGGGCAGAAGACAGGCGCCTTCGAGATCGTCGACGTGTTGGGCGACGCGCCCGACGTCCACTGCATTCCCGTCGGCAACGCCGGGAATATCTCGGCCTACTGGCGGGGTTATCTCCAGTACAAGGAGGCGGGGAAGGCGACGAAGCTACCTCGCATGCTCGGCTTCCAGGCCGCCGGCGCGGCGCCCATCGTTCTCGGGTACCCCGTGGACGAGCCCGAGACGATCGCCACGGCGATCCGCATCGGGAACCCGGCCAGTTGGTATTCGGCCACGGCCGCCGCATCCGAGTCCGGCGGCTCCATCACGGCGGTCACCGACGACGAGATCATGGGTGCGTACACGTTCCTCGCGTCCCAAGAGTCCGTCTTTTGCGAGGCAGCGTCCTCGGCCTCGGTCGCCGGCCTGATCAAACACGGTGTGCCCGAGGGGTCCAGGGTTGTCTGCGTGTTGACGGGGCACGGGTTGAAGGACCCGGACCTGGCCATCAAGGCAATCTCGGTGCCCGAGGTGATCGATCTCGACCTCGGGACGGTGCTGGCCGAAATCTCGCTGTGAGGGACCGTACGGCGCCGACCTGACCTGCGAAAACCGGGGGTGTGTTGGCATCACCGACCGCCTCCGACTACACTACGTACATCCCCACTGCGCTTTCAGCGCTCTCCGCGGGTACACAGCGGTCTCGGGAGGGCATCACGCAGTGGTGATCCGGGGAAGGGCATTCACACGCGAATCCCTTCTCTTCCCTGAAATTCCTTCGCCGGGCGCGGAACAACATCCGAGCCGGCGACGACCCTCGTAGACAGAGGAGCCCGATGACTGCGGAACAGCAGCTCGAACGATCGGTTCTCGAAGGCAAAGAGCGCGACGAGCTCAGCGCCATCGCCCAAGCCATGTCGCTCAAGACGACGAGCCGGACGAAGAAAGCCGACATCATCGATCAGATACTCGATGCCACAGGTGTGACCTCCGGGCCCACCGCGTCGGCCAACGGCGACGGCAACGGGGGGACGAACGGCGCCGCCAGGCCCACTCGCCGCTCCCGGGCCAGTGCCGCCAGCTCCGGCGACGACGCTGCGGGCACGACCGCCACTGCGCGCAACGGGAGCGCCGGCGACGCCGGTGCCGCGCCCACCCCGGTGGCTGACGCCGGTGCCGAACAGGCGCCAACGGCGGCAGAGGCCGCCCCGGTGGCCACCACGACGGTAGAGGCGGCCGGCGCCGGCAACTCCGGACCCGCGGTCTTCGTCGAGCCGCCCGAACTCGCAGACGGGGCCGACACCGGGCCACGCCAGAACGGTCAGAACGGTCAGAACGGCCAGGGCCAGAACCAGCAGGGCAACCGCAACCGCAACCAGAGCAACCAGGGCAACCAGAACAACGCGAACCGCGGCAACCAGGACGGCGACGTCGGGAACCGGCGCAGCCGCCGCCGCCGCGGCCGTGAGCGCGGCCAGACGGGCGAGCTGCAGGGCAGCGGCCAGGAGCAGCCCTACACCGGCGAGCTCGTCGAGGTGAGGGGCCTGCTCGATCTGCGCGACGAGGGCTACGGCTTCCTGCGCTGCGACGGCTACCTGCCCTCGGCGAAGGACGTGTACGTCTCCATCAGCCAGGCTCGCAAGTTCGCGCTGCGGCGGGGCGACTACATCGAGGGCGCCTGCAGGCCAGCCTCGAACAACGAGAAGTATCCGGCGTTGCTGCGCATCGACTCGATCTCGGGCCTCGACCCCGAGGCGGCGCGTAACCGGCCCCGTTTCGAGGACCTGACCCCGCTGTTCCCCGACTCGCGGCTCAACCTCGAGATGGTGGACGAGAAGGGCGACAAGGACAACCTGACGGCGCGCATCGTCGACTTGATCTCGCCGATCGGCAAGGGGCAGCGCGGCATGATCGTCTCGCCACCCAAGGCCGGGAAGACGACGGTCATGAAGCAGATAGCGCACTCGATCGAGGCCAACAACCCCGAAGTGCATCTCATGGTCCTGCTCGTCGACGAGCGGCCCGAAGAGGTGACCGACATGCGCCGCTCGGTCAAGGGCGAGGTCATCGCGTCGACCTTCGACCGTCCGGCCGACGAGCACACCCAGGTGGCCGAGCTGGCGATCGAGCGGGCCAAGCGCCTCGTCGAAATGGGCCGGGACGTCGTCATCGTCCTCGACGGCATCACCCGCCTGGCTCGGGCCTACAACCTGGCCGCGCCGGCGACCGGGCGCATCATGTCCGGTGGTGTCGACTCGGGCGCGCTCTACCCGCCCAAGAAATTCTTCGGTGCGGCGCGCAACGTGGAAGAGGGCGGCTCGCTGACCATCTTGGCCTCGGCCCTCGTCGAGACCGGCTCGAAGATGGACGAAGTGATCTTCGAGGAGTTCAAGGGCACCGGCAACATGGAGCTGCGCCTCGACCGCCGGCTCTCCGAGCGGCGCTTGTACCCGGCCATCGACGTCAACGCCAGCTCGACCCGCCACGAAGAGCTTCTCTTCGAGCGCGGCCAACTCCAACAGGTCTGGAAGTTGCGCCGGGTGCTCAACGCCCTGGCGAGCGACGGCAAGGACGCGGCCGGCCTCGAGCTGCTCATGGACAAGATCCGCACCACGGGCAGCAACGACGAGTTCCTGGCGGAGATCGCCAAGGGACCGGGTACCTGAGGCCGAGCTGCCGGCACGGCACGCCCGTTTTGGCCGGCGGCGCCCCTAGACTGATACGACTATCTCGACTGGAGACACCATGAAGACCGACATCCACCCCGACTACGTAGAGGCCTCGGTCAAGTGCTCGTGCGGCAACACGTTCGTCACGCACTCGACGAAGGCCGATCTCCACGTCGAGCTGTGCAACGAGTGCCACCCCTTCTTCACCGGCAAGCAGAAGCTGGTCGACTCCGGTGGCCGGGTCGAGCGCTTCCAGCGCCGCTACGGCGAGCGCAAGGGCCGGGCCAAGGCGAAGCCCGCCGCGTCGCCGGACCAGGACTGAGCCGGTAGGCGGGTGCGCCCGCCGCTGACCTCTGCGCCCCTGTGGGAGCAGCACCCATGAGCACGTTCGAGGACCGCGTCGCCGCGCTCGAAGCGGAGTACGGCGCGATCGAGAAGGACCTGGCCGACCCGGCCGTCCTGGCCGACCCCGACCGTGTACGCGACCTGTCGCGCCGCCACAAGGAGCTGGGCGAGATCGTGCGCACCTGGCACGACCTCATCGCGGCTCGCGAGGACGTCGCCACCGCGCGCGAGATGCACACCGAGTCCTCGGGGGAGGAGCGCGAGCTGATGCGCCAGGAGGTCGACGAGGCGGAGTCGACGGTGCAGACGTTGGAGGAGCGGCTCCAGGAGCTCTTGCTGCCGAAGGACCCCAACGAGGGGCGCAACGTGATCATGGAGATCCGCGGGGCCGTCGGCGGGGACGAGGCCAACCTGTTCGCCCGGAACCTCTACGACATGTACCTGCGCTACGCGGCCAACCAGAAGTGGAAGGTCGAGGTGCTCTCCGAGGACGCTTCGGACAAGGACGGGATCAACGAGGCGGTCTTCGTGGTCAAGGGGCCGGACGCCTACATCCGGCTCGAGCACGAGGGCGGCACCCATCGGGTGCAGCGGGTGCCCGTCACCGAGGCCAAGGGCCGGATCCACACCTCGACCGCCACGGTCACGGTGCTGCCCGAGGCCAAGGAGGTCGACGTGCAGATCGACCCCAACGATCTCAAGATCGACGTGTACCGCTCGACGGGACCGGGCGGGCAGTCGGTCAACACCACGGACTCGGCGGTGCGCATCACGCACATCCCGACGGGCACGGTGGTGGCCATGCAGGACGAGAAGAGCCAGATCCAGAACCGAGCCAAGGCCATGGTCGTCCTGCGTTCGCGCCTGCTCAAGGCCGAGCAGGACCGCCAGGCGGCCGAGATGTCGGCCCAGCGGCGCGGCCAGGTCGGTTCCGGCAGCCGCACCGACAAGATCCGCACCTACAACTTCAAGGAGAACCGGGTGACCGACCACCGGATCAACCTGACCCTCTACAAGCTTGATCAGGTGCTGGCGGGCGACCTGGGCGAGCTGACCGACGCGCTGATGGCCGACAAGCGCGGGCGCCAGCTCGAGGGTGCCGACGCCGCCGGCCCGTGAGCCTGGCGGCCGGCGTGACGCGCGGTGCGCTCGTCGCCGAGCTGGCCGCGCTGGTGGGTGCCCCGCACGAGGCGCGGTTCATCGTCGACGAGGCACTCGGCCTCGGGGTGGCCCTGGGTCACCCTTGTCCACCGACGGGGGCGCTCGACGACGAAGTCGTGGCGGCGGCGCGGTCCATGGCGACACGGCGGGCGGCGGGGGAGCCGCTGCAATACATCTTCGGTCACTGGCCCTTCCGCTCGCTCGACCTGCTCGTGGACCCGCGGGTGCTGATCCCGCGCCCCGAGACCGAACAGGTGGTGGAGGTCGCGCTCAGCGAAGCCCGGCGTCTGCGCCTCTTGCGCGCCGCGGGAGGAATCGGGAATCTCGTGGTCGTCGACGCCGGCACCGGGACCGGCGCCATCGCACTGTCGGTGGCGGCCGAGCTCGGGTCCAGCGCCGTACGCGAGGTCTGGGCCACCGACACGAGTGCGGGTGCACTCGAGGTGGCCGCGTCGAACCTGGCGCGCCTCCGGTCGGCACACGGCGGCGGCGTGTTGCCGAGCGTCGAGCTCGTGGCCGGGAGCTGGCTTGAGCCGCTCCCCGCCCGGCTGCGCGGCGCGGTGGCGCTGGTCGTGTCCAATCCGCCGTACGTCAGCGAGGCCGAGTGGGGAGACCTCGACGCCGAGGTGGGAGCAGAGCCGCGCCAGGCGCTCGTCGCCGGGCCGGCGAGCGACGGGACGCCGGGCCTGGCCGACGTCGAAGCCGTCCTCACCCAGAGCCGGGACTGGCTGGGCGGCCCCGCCGCGGTGATCGTGGAGCTCGCGCCGCACCAGGCCGACGCGGCGGCGGCGCTGGCCGGACGACTCGGGTACACCGACACCGAGGTCCTGGCGGACCTGGCCCGCCGGCCGCGGGCGTTGCTCGCCCGCACCTGATCGCGGCCCCGCTCACACGCCTGTTGGGATCCACGGGCGCGCCCGCCTGGTGCGCCAACCTGGTGAGGACGGCGGGCGAGGTGAGTCGAAGGTGAGTGGAAGGTGAGTGGGTAGAAACAACGCCATGGCGGACAAGGAAGGACCCGAGCAGGGCGCCGAAGAGCCGGCCGCCGCAGAGCAGGCCGCCGGCGCCCCGGATCGCCCCAGCGAGCCGCCCGTCGTCGTGAGCAGCGCGGCGGAGGTGGTGGGTGCGCTCGACGGAGGCGCCATCATCGCGGTACCCGCGGTGGGCGGCTACTGCCTGGCCGTCCGGACGGGGTCGCACGAGCGGGAGGAGCGCCTGGCCGACCTGGCGGCCGACCCCGAGGGCCCGCACTACGCGGTTGGCCGTCGCGACGACGTCCGCGCCCTCACCTCGGCCTGGAACGACGAGCTGAACCGGCTGCTCGAGCGGTGCTGGCCGGGACCGGTCGAGGTCTTCTTGCCACGTTCGGACTCGGGCCGGCCCTACGACGTGGAGGCGGACTCGGGGGCTTGGGCCGTCACCGTGGGCATGCCCGATGGCCGCGCGCTGCGCCGGCTCTGCCGCGACCACGGCCCGTGGCGCACCGTGCCCCTCCGGCTGAGTGAGGCGCACGAAGTCGCGCACGCGTTTGTCGCCGCGGACGTGGCGTGCGTGGTCGACGGCGGGCGCCGTGAGGGCGAGTCGCCAACGGTGGTGGACGCGACGGTGACGCCGGTGCGCGTGCTGCGCGAGGGTGCGCTGCCGTCGAATTTCATCGACGCCACGATGGCCATGGGCGCCCGTCGGCGCCTCTTCTCCCGGCGCCCAAAGGACGAGTAAGGCGCGGGTCTAGGGCTCCGCGGAGACCCGCTCAACAGTCGGCAGCCTGCTCACGGAGCGCTTCGCCTCCCAGTGGCTGCGGCCGAGGGCTTGGAAGTACGCCGGTCGGTCGGTCAGCGCGTAGGTCGCCAGCCAGAGCCGCTTCAAGTGGCGTTTGTAGCCGGCCGCCACGTCGTCTTCGTAGGCCGTACGGCCGTGGAGGACGTGATAGTTGTTGATGAACTGCATCTCGCCCGGCTGTAGGTCCATGTAGACGTTGAAGTCGGGGTCGTTTGCCATCGCGGAGACCGCGCCGATCGCCTCGCGTGCCGTGTCGCTGAGCCGCGGCGCGTCGGCGTGTCGCTGCGACGCCAGGATGTACTGCGGGATGAAGCGGACGAAGAGCCGCCCGCCGTGCTCGGTGAACCCCGGTACCGCGTAGAAGGCCTGGGCGCCATCAGCCTGCTCACCCCGCGTGTCATAGGGCATCGGATCGTAGAGCGCCTCGGCCAGCTCTGGGCGCTCGCGGACGAGCTGGTTGTGGATCGCCACTGCGTTGGCCACACACGAAAGCCCGCCCGTGCGAGCCGAGCGCAGACAGAGCAGGCCGACGAGGTCCGACCCGTCGGTGTGGTAATCGAGCGCGATAGCACCGAGCTCGTTGCCGCGTACCGTCGGATCGTCGATCGTCTTGCCCTGGTCGGTCACGTCACCCAGCACGTGACCGTGCTTGTTCTGGGCCCACGGCTCGCCGAGATGCAGGCCGATGCCCCAATAGAGCAGCGTCAGGTCGTCGTCGCCATAGCGTGACGCGTCGAGCGCGGCGATGCGTACGAAGCCGCGGCCGTCGAGGAGGACGTCGACCACTCCGGCCAAGGTGGTGGCCAGGCCGTCGAGGGGGAAGTCCTCGCGCGTCAGATCGAGGGGATCTGTGCTCTTGCGCTTCGCCGTGACGAGCGCGTGGTCGAGCTCGGCATGGTCCGACGCGCGCAGGCGCACCGTCCAGGCCTCCGGATCGGCGACCTCGGCGGCCCGCCATTCGGCCGCGGTCTCGAGCTCGTGCAGTGCTCTCGTGGCCATGTCCGCTCCTTTCGTCACCGAGCGCCGGTGTATGTGCTCAGTGCTCAGCGCTCAGTGCTCAGTGCTCAGTGCTCAGTGCTCAGTGCTCAGTGCTCAGTGCTCAGTGCTCAGTGCTCAGTGCTCAGTGCTCAGTGCCCGGCCCGGACGAGCCGTCCCGGCAGTGCGCCGGTCGCCTCCCCGTCTCGATACGTCACCTCGCCCGCGACCACTGTCGCGCTGTAGCCGCGGGCACGCTGGAGGAGGCGCTTGCCGCCGGCAGGCAGGTCGTAGCCCATCTCGGGCGCCAGGCAGGTGAGGCTGTCGAAGTCGATGAGGTTGAGGTCGGCTCGCATGCCCTCGGCCACGACGCCCCGATCGGTGAGACCGACCGCCTGTGCTGTCGAGCTGGTCAGCTGCTGGACGACCCGGCCGACCGGCATGCGGCCGTAGGGGCGGTCGCGGGCCCAGTGCGACAAGAAGTACGTCGGGAAGCTGGCGTCCGCGATGAGGCCGACGTGCGCGCCGCCGTCCCCCAGCCCGAAGACCGTGTCGGGATGAGCGAGCATCTCCGCGCAGGCGTCGAGGTTCCCGTTCGCGTAGTTGGAGAATGGCGTGTAGAGGAAGCGCCGGCCGTCGTCCTCGGCGAGCAGGTCAAGGGTCAGCGCGGCGGGGTCGACGCCCCGAGCGGCGGCGAGGCGTTCGACGCTGTGCTCGGGCGTCGGCTCGTAGTCGGGGATGTCGCCCAGTGGGAAGAGGCGGGCGTAGTCGATCAAACGCCGCCGCCCGCTGCGCCGACCGCCGTCGTGGTCGTCGTCTGGGAGCTCCGCGAGAAGGCGATCGCGGAACGTCGGGTCGTGCAGGGCCCGGGCCTGCTCGGCCACCGGCAGGCCGGCGATCTCACGGAAGGCAGGGACGCGCAGGAAGGGGTGGTACGAGGACTGGAGCCCCACCAGCACGCCGACGGCGCGCGGTGCCACCTGGGCCCGGATGGGCAGGCCTTCGGCCACAGCCTCCTCGATGCGGGTCAGCAGGCCACGCCACGCCTCGGGCTGGCGGTGGCTCTGCGCGAGCGACAACGAGAGCGGCACCCCGGTGCGCGCCACCATGCCTCGCACGAGCTCGAACTCGCCGTCGGTATCGGGCCAGAAGTCCGAGATGAGCTCGACGACACCGTGGCCGGCGTCGGCCACACCGTGCGCAATGGCCTCGAGCTCGTCCGCGCGCGCCCGCAACGACGGCGTGGGGTCGCCGCTCGCCGTGCGGTGGTTCAGCGTGCGCGACGTCGAGAACCCGATGGCACCTGCGCGCATGGCCTCGGTCGCCAGGCTGCGCATGGCCGCCGCGTCGTCCTCCGTGGCATCCTCCAGGCGGGCGGCCCGCTCACCCATGACGTAGAGGCGGAGCGCCCCGTGGGGGAGCTGCGCGCACAGGTCGATGTCATGTGGTCGCTCCTCGACAGCGTCGAGGTACTCGGCGAAGCTCTCCCACGTCCACTCGATGCCCTCGTCGAGGACGGCGCCGGGGATGTCCTCCACACCCTCCATGAGCGAGATCAGCCGGTCGTGCGCGTCGAGGCGACACGGCGCGAAGCCCACGCCACAGTTGCCCATCACGGCCGTCGTGACGCCGTGCCAGCTCGACGGGGTCATGCGGGAGTCCCATGTCGCCTGGCCGTCGTAGTGGGTGTGGATGTCGACGAACCCTGGCGTGACGAGCAGCCCGGTTGCGTCGAGCTCCTGGCCCCCTCGGCCCGCCACCGCGCCGACGGCGGTGATGGTGCCGCCCGAGACGGCGACGTCGGCTGGAAACGGGTCCCCGCCCAGTCCGTCGGTCACCTGGCCGCCTCTGATCACCAGGTCGTGGGCCGTGCCTGCACGTGTCGCCATGCCCTGTCCTCACTTCCCACCCGGACCCCGGAGTGTCACACGAACGATAGACACCGCGGCGGCCCCCCGCGACCGCTGGCGCCACCGGCACGACTGGCTTGGTGGAACGTGAGCCCTCGGGCCTCAGGCGAACAGCTCGATGGACCCGTCCGCCTGCAGTGTCGCGCTGCGGCCGATCGGGTCCTCGGCACAGAGCGCGCGCAGCGCGTCGGTGTCGAAGGTCGAACCCCAGGCCCGTGCGTCGGCCTTGGTGCGGCAGGCGACGATGCCCCGCTCGGGAGTGCCCTCGCGGTCGAACGTCACGGTATAGGTCTCCACCCGCACCGGACCGGTGGCCTCCGGATCCACGGCGCGTCCGGGGAGTGCGTCCACCTCGGGCTGGACGTCGCGCCAGGGGAAAGGCCCGTCGTGTGCGGGTGGTCGCGAGGCGTAGACGCCGACGGAGTGCTTCGTCGCATACCACCCCAGCCCCGTCACGAGGGCGGTGGAACCTGGCGCCGCACGCAGGCCTCGCACGGCCTGGGCGATGCCGTGCGAGGTGTAGTTGTTGCCCGGCCCGCCTCCGAAGGTGAGCCCGCCGGTCAAGGTCAGGGGCCGGTCCGGGTCGTCGACGCGCAGCCCGATCTCGCGCGCGGCCATCTGCACGACCGCCGGGAAGCAGGAATAGAGGTCGACGAGGGCGACGTCGTCGACGCCCAGACCAGCGCCCTCGAGTGCCGCCTGGCCGGCCAGGCGAATGGCGGGAGAGCGGTCCAGCGCGTCCCGGTTCGAGATGTACCAGTGGTCGTTGCCGTCCGCGCCCGACAGCGGGAAGACCCAGCGGTCCTCGGGCACTCCGGCGGCCCGGGCCGCCTCCACGGAGCAGACGATGTACCCCGCGCCCTGGTCCACTTGCATGTTGGCGGTGCAGAGCTTCGTGTAGGGGAACGAGATCATGCGGTTGCGCGGCGACGGCGTCACGATCTCTTGTGCCGTGCGCGCGCGGCGAATCCAGGCGTTCGGATTCGCCGCCGCCACCTCGCTGAAGCGCGACCAGAGGGCTCCGATACGGGCGGCATGCTCATCGAGGCTCCACCCGTTGGCCGCGCGCAGCGCGTTCTCGAAGAGCGGGTAGGCGGCCACGGGGAGCAGCACGCCGTGCTTCATCTCGAGCTCGCTGCCGCCAGGCTTGTCGACCCCGAACGGCACCGGTGCGGGCGCGCCGGCAGGGAGCTCGGCCCAGGTAAGGGGCGCCGCGCCGGGGTCTCGACGGGACAGCGCGCGCGTGTACATCGCTTCGGCTCCGGTCACCAGCACGACGTCGTGGGCGCCGGAGCTGATGGCCACGCAGGCGTCGTGCATGAGGGCTTGTGGCGTGTTCCCGCCGACGGCGGACACCATGAGCTCAGACGGCTCGTCGCCCTCTGCGAAGCCGAGCCGTCCGGCCACCTGGAGGGCAGGGTTGGCCGAATGCCACCCGAGGGGGACCACGACCCGCAGAGAGTCGGCGCGCTGCAGGATTGCGCCGCCCGACGGCGTCGCGCCGCCCGGCGGCACGCCGTCGCAATCCTCGACAGCGGCCCGCAGGGCCATGGTCATGAGCGCCACCGGCTCGGGCCGTGCCGACGGTGCGAGTGGGGCATCGGCCGGCGTCATGGCCTGCCCGACGCCGACCACAACCGGTGTACGCGGGCCCAGGACCATGGCCCCGGGAGCGTACCGGTTGCGCCCAAGGGCTCTCCGGGCCCGCCGGTAGACTCGGTGCGCATGCGCGCCGAAGGGATCACATGAGCAGCTACGAGACAGCGTTGTCCGCCGACGCAGAAGTCGCAGGCCTGATCGGCCAGGAGCTCGACCGTCAGCAGACGACGGTGCAGCTCATTGCGTCTGAGAATTTCACCTCGCCCGCGGTGCTGGCCGCCACCGGTTCGGTGTTGACCAACAAGTACTCGGAGGGTTACCCGGGTCGCCGGTACTACGGGGGCAACCAGATCATCGACGAGGTGGAGGACCTGGCCCGCACGCGCGCCACGGCACTCTTCGGCGCCGAACACGCCAACGTGCAGCCCCATGCCGGGGCCAGCGCGAACCTGGCGGCGTACCAGGCGCTGCTCGAGCCCGGGGCGACCATCCTTGCCATGCGGCTCGACCACGGCGGGCATCTCAGCCACGGATCGCCAGCCTCGATCGTGTCGAAGTGGTGGCGGTTCGTCTCCTACGGGGTGACGCCCGCGTCCAGCGACCCGACGAACCCCGGTGAGGTGATCGACTTCGACCAGGTGGCGCACCTGGCCAAGACCGAGAAGCCGGCGCTGATCGTCGCGGGTTCCACCGCCTACGCCCGGGTGATCGACCCCCAGCCCTTCCGCGAGATCGCCGACTCGGTAGGCGCCCTCTTCATGTTCGACGCGGCGCATCCGGCGGGCCTCATCGCAGGCGGCGCCCACCCGAGCCCGGTTGGGATCGCCGACGTCGTCACCCTCACCACCCACAAGACGCTGCGCGGTCCTCGGGGCGGTGCCATCTTGTGCGGGGCCGACCTCGCCAAGAAGATCGACAGCGCGGTGTTCCCCGGGTTACAAGGTGGCCCGCTCGAACACGTCATCGTGGCCAAGGCGGTGGCGTTCAGGGAGGCGGCCACGCCGGAGTTCCGAACGTACGCGGCGAAGGTCGTGGCCAATGCGGCGGCGCTGGCCGAGGCGCTGGCCCGGCACGGATTCCGGCTGGTCTCGGGCGGCACCGACAACCACATGCTGCTGGTCGACCTGCGTGCCTTCGACGAAGAGCTCACAGGCAAGGAGGCCCAAGAGGTCCTCGACCTCGCCGGCATCACGTGCAATCGCAACACCATTCCGGACGATCCCCGCTCGCCCTTCCTGACGTCGGGCCTGCGCCTCGGAACGGCCGCGGAGACGACGGCGGGCATGGGTCCTCCCGAGATGCAGACGATCGCGGACCTGATCGTGCGCACCCTCCAGGCCCGCACGGACGAGGGCGAGGTCGCCGCTGTCCGCGCGGAGGTGGCCGAGCTCTGCGCCGCCTTCCCGCCGTATCCCGACCTCGTGGGATAGCGCATGCCAGACATCGGCTGGTACGGCCTGGTGCTCGTGATCGCCGCGGGGGCGACGGCGGCACTGACCATTCCGGCCAAGCGCATCGCCGTCAAAGTGGGCTACGTGTCACACCCCGGGCCGCGCTCGGTGCACAACCGGCCCATCGCTTACGGGGGCGGCGCCGCCATGCTGATGGGGTTCCTGGTCGCCGTCCTCCTGGCGGCGGCGCTGCCACCGTTCCGCGCCAGCCACATCTACACGGACTCGCCGGAGATGCTGGGTGTCGTGTTGGCCGCCGGTGCGATGTTCGCGGTCGGCCTCATCGACGATGTCCGCGACATGTCGGCCCCGGCCAAGATGGCCGGCCAGGTGCTGGCGGCCAGCATCTTGTACTTCAGCGGCGTCACGATGTACGAGCTCAAGATCCCACTGGCCGGGTTCTTCGTGTTGACCCCGGGCATCATCCCGCTCATCACCGCGGTCTGGGTGATCTGCCTCACCAACGCGGTCAACCTGATCGACGGCCTCGACGGCCTCGCCGCCGGCGTGGTCGCGATCGGCGGCGGCGCGCTCGCGCTCTACGGCATACGCCTCACGGGGCTCGGCCTCCTGCCCAGCGACAACATCGGTGCGTTGGTGGCGGTGATCGCGTGCGGGATCTGCCTGGGATTCCTGCCCTTCAACTTCAACCCCGCCCGGATCTTCATGGGAGACGCCGGCGCGCACTTCCTCGGGCTGCTGATGGCCGCATCGACCATGGTGATCGGCGGCCGGGTGCCCACCGCAGTGCCCATCAGCGGCGTGACCTACTTCTTCTTCGCGCCGCTGTTCATCCCGATCTTCATCTTGGGTGTGCCCCTCGTCGACATGGCCTTTGCGTTCGTCCGCCGCACCGCACGTGGGCGCGGCTTCGACACCCCCGACAAAGAGCACATCCACCACCGTCTGCTCCGCCTGGGCCACGGGCCGCGTCGCAGCGTCATCATCCTGTGGGCGTGGACGGCGATCCTCTCGAGCCTCTTGCTGTTCCCGCTCTTCGTGCACCAGGTCAACGCCTTCATCCCGATCGGGGCGGCCGCCCTGGGCGTCGGCCTCTACACGTTCTTCCACCCCGGGCTGCGCCGGGGCAACGGTTACGAGGAGGACGAGCGCCCCGACCAGGGCATTCCAGCCGTCTCCCAGGGCATTCCAGCCGTCCCCCAGGGCGCCGAATCCCTCAGTGAGGTGGTGAGATTCCCGTCGTGACCGTTTGGACGCCAAACGGGCCTGGATGCGATGATGAGGCCTGTGTACCCCGTCCACCTCGCCTCGTCCGATGCTGCTCGCGCGGCTCCGTGGACGATGGACTCCGGCGCGCCACGCACCGCATAAGGGAGCAACAGTCGTATGCGTGCTTCCGTAGGCTTCGACGTGCGCGCCCCCTCGGGTGAGCGAATCGGACGAAACGCCCCAGCCAGAGGGCACCAAGCCACTTCCAGGTGCCATGGCCTTCCTCTCCATGGGCCTGACGGCCGCGGTCTGCGTGGGCGCCGGTGTCGGGCTCGGGCTCTTCGTCGACAGCGAGCTGGGCACCGGGCCCGCGTTCTTGTTGGTCGGGCTGGCGCTGGGGGTGGCGCTCGCCGCCCTGAGTGTGATCAAGCAGATCCGGACGTATCTCTAGAAAGCAGGACATGAACATGCTCGACGGGCTCTCGGGCCTCGAGGGCAACGCGCTGTCAAAGGTGCTGCGCCGCACGATTGTCTCCTCGCTCATCGTCGGCGCGGCTGCAGTCCTGATCGCCATGTTGCTCTCGGTGCCGTGGGCGGCGCTCGGCCTTATCGTCGGGCTCGCCTTGGCGGTGGTGAACTTCCGCTTCCTCGATGCCGGCGTCGCTAAGGTGCACACCGACGGCGAGGTCAGCAACAAAGCGCTGCGCCGCGCCATGGGCACCAAGAGCGTCACCCGGCTCGGAGTCATCACGCTCGTTTGCATCGGTCTCTTGCTGTTGAACGGCGCGCTCGGGATCGGCGCCGTGGCGGGGCTCGTGATCTTCCAGCTGCTCTTCGTCCTCAACGTTGGCCGCGTGGTCATGTCGCAGGGGATCCAGTGAACCCACAGCACTTCGTCTTGGCCAGCGGCAACATCACCATCGGCCAGCACCACGGCGTGGTGCACGTCTTTGGGATGACCATCTACCTCGACGTCGTTTGGACGACGCTGATCGCAGCCGCCATCGTGCTCGGTCTGGGTCTGCGCATGCGGGCCAAGGCGACGTCGGGCGTTCCCGGCAAGCTGCAGCTCTTCTGGGAGACAGTGGTCGAGCAGGTCTCCGACCTCGCCGCGTCGGCCATCGGACCCGAGGGCCTGCCTTTTGTCGGGCTCGGCGTCACCATCGGGCTCTTCATTCTGGTCTGCAACTGGATCGCCTTCATCCCGAGCGGCGACCCCGGCTACCTGGCCCCGCCGACCGGCGACGTGAACCTGCCGCTGGCCCTGGCGCTGATCGTGTTCTTCACGGTCCACTACAACTCGGTCAAGACCCGCGGCGTTAAGGGGTACTTCAAGCACTACGCCCAGCCGTACGCCGCCCTGACCCTGATCAACATCATTGAGGAGATCACCAAGCCGATCACGCTGACCTTCCGGCTTTTCGGCAACATCTTCTCGGGCGTGCTGATGATCGCCGTCATCGTGACGCTCATTCCGCCTTACGCATCCTGGATCGGGCTCCTCGTTTGGAAGCCCTTCGACGAGCTCTTCATCGGAGCGATTCAGGCCTTCATCTTCGCCCTGCTGACGATCATGTACCTCGGCCAGGGCATGAGCCGGGATGCCCACGAGTGATGGGCTGCACCGCAGGACAGATCGACAACGGACAGATCTCGACAAAGGAGAGGAAACATGGCAGCAGGAACAACTGAAGGGGCGATCCGAATCGCTGGCGCGCTCGTCGGTGGTGGACTCGCACTAGGGGGTGGCGCCATCGGAGCAGCGGTCGGTGACGGCCTGGCCGGGTCGCAGACCATCGCGGCCATCGCCCGGCAGCCCGAGATCGAGGCCAAGGCTCGTCAGTACTTCTTCCTGACGGTCGGCCTGGTGGAGGCCATGTACTTCATCAACCTGCTCTTCATGGTGGTGTTCGTCTACGTCTTCGCCGCCAAGAGCATCACGGCATAGCGCCGGACCTCCCGTCGTCTATCCGACTGGGACAACCAGGAGACCGAGAGCATCATGACCACAGCAGGCATCTTCCTTCTGCCCAACGGGACGTTCTTCATTGAGCTGATCGTCTCGATCATCCTGATCCTCCTCATCTACAAGTACGTGCTGCCTCCCATCAACAAAGCGATGGAGGAGCGCCAGGAGAAGATCAGGGCGTCGCTCGAGGCGGCCGATCAGGCGCGCGCAGACGCCGAAGCGGCCGACGACGAGCGGCGCAGCGTCCTCGAGGGGGCCCGGCAGCAGGCCCGCGAGATCGTCGCCACGGCCAACCGCACGGCCGAACAGGTGCGCTCCGATGCGCAGGCGAGGGGCCAGTCCGAGTACGACCGCATCGTGGGCAACGCCGACGTCGAGATCTCGCTGGCCCGCCAGCGCGCCGTCGAGGAGGCAGCCGCCCGGATGGGCGAGATCGTCATGGAGGTCGTCGAGCGGGTGATCGGGCGAGAGATCGATGCCGAAGCCCACCGTGACCTCATCGACGAAGCGGTCGCCGCCCTCCGCGCCGACACGAGCGGTGGCGCGGCAGCCGGGGCCGGGACCCGTCAGTGAACCCGGCGCTTCAGGGGTACACGGTCGCGGTGGCGCAGGCCGCGGATGTGGCCGCGCTCGGCGAGATCGCGGGCGACCTCGAAGCGATTGAGCAGCTCGTGCTCTCCAACACGCAGCTGCGCGCCGCATTGAGCGACACCTCGGTGCCCGGACCGGCGCGCCGGGCGGTGATGCTCGACCTCTTGGAGGGGAAGGTCTCCGACGGGGCGCGCCGGCTCGCCGCCTTCGCGTGCGGTGCCGTGCCGGCCCAGGAGGTCGTCTCCGCGCTGGCCTGGCTGGCCAATCGGATGCGCCACCTGTCCGAGGGCCAGGACGACGAGCCGGGGTTGAGCCTGACCCAGTCCCGCCAGCGCGTCGCCGGCTTCGCCACCGCGCTGTACGAGGACATGACGAGCGCCGATCTCGAGTCGCTCGAAGACGATCTCTTCCGCTTCGCCCGCATCGTGGCCGCCACCCCCGGGTTGCGGCGGGCGCTGACCGACCGGGACCTGGCCGTGACGGCGCGCGAGGGAGTCGTCACCCAGCTCCTCGAGGGCAAGGTGCCGGCGACGACCCTGGCGCTGGCCCGCTACGTCGTGGCCGGCGGCCGGGCGCGCGACTTCGTAGGGACGCTTGACTTCTTGGTCGAGCAGACGGCGCAGGCCAGAGGCTGGCGCATCGCACGCGTCCGTGCCGCGGCGCCCATCGACGACGCCCAACGGAGCCAGCTCACCGACTCGCTCGGCGCGCTCGCGGGCGCGCCGGTTGAGCTGCAGGTCGAGCTCGACGAGTCGCTGCTCAGCGGCGCACTGATCCGCATCGGCGACCTGCAGGTGGACGCGACGGCGCGGGGGCGCATCGACGCGCTGCGCGAGCACTTCATGCCGTCGCGTTGGGAGCCGTCCTCGGGGTTCGGCCGGCGCGGCCACAGTTCGACAGACCAGACAGAGGGAGCACAGTGATGGCAGAGCTCACGATCGACGCCGGTGAGATCACCCGGGCGCTCGAGCGCAACGTGGAGGAGTACACCCCGGCCGTCGGTACCGAGCAGATCGGCCGCATCGTCGAAGTCGGCGACGGCATCGCCCGCGTGTCGGGACTGCCCGGCGCGGCCGTCAACGAGCTGCTCGAGTTCGAGGACGGCACGCTCGGCCTGGCCCTGAACCTCGACGAGGACACCATCGGCGCAGTCGTCCTGGGCGAGGTCGACAGCCTCGAAGAGGAGCAGACCGTCAAGGCGACGGGGCGGATCCAGACCGTCCCGGTCGGCGACGCGCTGTTGGGCCGGGTGGTCAACGCGCTCGGCGAGCCGATCGACGGCAAGGGCCCGATCAATACGACCGAGACGCGCCGAATGGAAGTCCAGGCCCCCGGGATCGTCGGCCGCCAGCCGGTGAGTGAGCCGATGCAGACCGGCACCAAGGCCATCGACGCCATGACGCCGATCGGGCGCGGCCAGCGTGAGCTCATCATCGGGGACCGCAAGACGGGCAAGACGACGGTGGCGGTCGACACCATCATCAACCAGGCCGGTCAGGGCGTGAAGTGCATCTACGTCGCCGTCGGCCAGAAGAACTCGTCGGTCGCCCAGACGGTGGCCACGCTCGAGGACCACCAGGCGCTCGAGTACACCGTCGTGGTCGTCGCCTCCGCCGGGGACCCTGCCCCCTTCAAGTACCTGGCGCCGTATGCGGGCTGCGCCATGGGCCAGCACTGGATGGAGAACGGCGAGCACGCCCTGATCGTCTACGACGACCTCTCCAAGCAGGCGGAGGCCTACCGCTCCGTGTCGCTCCTGCTCAGGCGCCCACCGGGTCGCGAGGCGTACCCCGGTGACGTCTTCTACCTGCACTCGCGGCTGCTCGAGCGCGCGGCCAAGCTGTCCGATGCGCTCGGCGGCGGCTCGCTCACCGCGCTGCCGATCGTCGAGACGAAGGCGGGCGACATCTCGGCCTACATCCCCACCAATGTGATCTCGATCACCGATGGCCAGGTCTTCTTGGAGACCGATCTCTTCAACTCGGGCATCCGCCCCGCCATCAACGTGGGCAACTCGGTGAGCCGGGTGGGGAGCGCGGCGCAGGTCAAGGCCATGAAGCAGGTATCAGGGACACTCAAGCTCGACCTGGCCCAGTTCCGCGAACTCGAGGCGTTCGCGACCTTCGGCTCCGAGCTCGACCGGGTGTCCCAGGCCCAGCTGGACCGTGGCTACCGGTTGACCGAGCTGCTCAAGCAGCCCCAGAACAGGCCGGTGCCTGTCGAGGAGCAGGTACTGGTCATCTACGCCGGCACCAAGGGGTGGACCGACTCCGTGCCCGTCAGCGAAGTGCAGCGCTTCGGGGGTGAGCTGATCGAGTACTTCAAGGCGAACCACCCGGCCGTGCTCGAGACCATCCGGACGACCGGTGCCATGCCCGACGGCGACGAGCTGGACAAGGGGTTGACCACCTTCCTCGAGGGCTTCGACACCGGCAAGGTCGACTGAGACATGGCTGGAGGTCAGGAGCGGATCCTTCGTCGCAGGATCCGCAGCGTGCAATCCACGAGGAAGATCACCAAGGCGATGGAGCTCATCGCCGCCTCGCGGATCGTGCGCGCCCAGAACCGGATTGCGGCGAACCGCCCCTTCCGTGAGGGCATGGAGCGCGTGCTGCGCCTGACGGCGGCGGCCGATCCGCAGGCGGCCGCAAAGCTGTTGGGGACGCCCGCAGCACCCGGTCGCGTCGGCATCCTGGCCATCGTCGGGGACCGGGGCCTGGCCGGCTCCTACAACTCGGGCGTGCTGCGAGCCACCGAGCACCGCGTCGCCGAGTTACGGGCGAGCGGGACGGAGGTCACCCTCTGGTCGGTGGGCAAGAAGGCGCCCTCGTACTTCCGTTACCGGGGCATCGAGACGGCGCAGTCGTTCGTCGGCGTCGCCGACCGACCCGAGTTCGCCGACGCCCGCCACATCGCCGCCGTCGTGGCGGCGCCGTTCGTGAGCGGAGACATCGACCTGGTCGAGATGATCTCGACCAGGTTCATCTCGGCCGGCACCCAGCGGGTGGAGCGCAGGCAGATGTTGCCTCTTCCGCTGCCCGAGAGCGACGTGGAGGCGGCCGAGCCCGAGGAGCATCCGCTCGAGGGCTACACCGAATTCGAACCGGAGCCCGCGAAGTTGCTCGTCGAGTTGGCGCCCCGGGCGCTCGAGGCCGAGATCTTCGCCGCGCTGCTCGAAGGCACGGCCTCGTTCTTCACGGCCCAGCAGCGCGCCATGGCCGCCGCCACCGAGAACGCGGACGAACTCGTCCGCACGCTGACGCGCGTCATGAACCGCGCCCGTCAGGACGCCATCACCACCGAGATCATGGAGATCGTCGGCGGGGCCGAGGCGCTCCGCCAAGCGAAGGGAGCTTGACCGCAATGACCACCACGGCACCACAGGACACCGCGCCGAAGGGTGCGTTGGAGGAAGGCCGCGTCGTCGCCATCGCGGGACCGGTGATCGACGTCGAGTTCCCGCCGCACGCACTGCCCGAGATCAATTACGAGGTCGAGTTCGACGTCGAGCTCGACGGTGAGACCAACACCATCGCCGCCGAAGTGGCCCAGCAGATCGGCGAGGGCCGCGTGCGTTGCATCTGCATGCAGCAGACCGATGGCCTCGTGCGCGGGACGGCCGTACGCAACCTCGGCCACGGTATTCAGGTGCCCGTCGGGAACGCCGTGCTCGGCCACGTCTTCAACGTGCTCGGCCAGCCGCTCGACACCGACACCATCGGCAAGCCCGACGACTATTGGGACATCCACCGCAGCGCGCCGGCCTTCGACCAGCTCGAGCCGCGGTCGTTGATGTTCGAGACCGGCATCAAGGTCATCGACCTGCTGGAGCCCTACGTGCAGGGCGGCAAGATCGGCCTGTTCGGCGGTGCGGGCGTCGGCAAGACCGTCATCATCCAGGAGATGATCAACCGGGTCGCCCAGCAGTTCGGCGGCGTCTCGGTGTTCGCCGGCGTGGGAGAGCGGACCCGCGAGGGCACCGACATGTGGCTCGAGATGCAGGAGTCCGGCGTCATCGACAAGGCGGCGCTGGTCTACGGCCAGATGGACGAGCCGCCGGGCGTCCGCCTGCGAGTCGGCCTGGCCGCCCTCACCATGGCGGAGTATTTCCGCGACGTGCAGAACCAGGACGTCCTGCTCTTCATCGACAACATCTTCCGCTTCGTCCAGGCCGGTTCCGAGGTGTCGACGCTGCTGGGCCGCATGCCCTCGGCCGTGGGTTACCAGCCGACCCTGGCCGACGAGATGGGTGAGCTCCAAGAACGGATCACCTCGACCAAGGGCAAGTCGATCACCTCGATGCAAGCGGTGTACGTCCCGGCGGACGACTACACCGACCCGGCCCCGTTCACCACGTTCACCCATCTCGACGCCACCACCGAGCTCTCCCGCCAGATCGCGGCCCTCGGCATCTACCCGGCCGTCGACCCGCTGGCCTCGACCTCGAACATCCTCGCCCCCGAGATCGTCGGCGACCGCCACTACGCCGTGGCTCGTCGGGTCCAAGAGATCCTCCAGCGCTACAAGGAGCTGCAGGACATCATCGCCATCCTCGGCATGGACGAGCTCTCCGAGGAGGACCGGGTCACGGTGAGCCGCGCCCGCAAAGTGCAGCGCTTCCTTTCACAGCCGTTCTTCGTCGCCGAGGTGTTCACGGGGGTGCCGGGGATCTTCGTGCCGATCGACGAGACAGTCGAGTCGTTCGAAGCCCTGGCCAACGGCGACCTGGACCAGATCCCCGAGCAGGCGTTCCTCAACGTCGGCGGCGTGGAGTCGGTGCTCGAGAAGGCCAAGAAACTCGAAGCTGAGGCGGGCTAGTGGCCGACGACGTCTTCGGCGTAGAGGTCGTCACGCCCGAGCAATCCCTCGTGGCGGGCGGTGCGCGCTCGGTGGTGCTGGCGACCTCCGAGGGTGACCTCACCGTGCTCGACGGGCACACGCCGCTCGTGGGCGACGTCGTCCCCTGCGAGCTCAAGGTCGAGCAGGCCGACGGCGTGCTGGTACGCCTGGCCGTCCACGGGGGGTTCTTGCAGGTGGACACGAGCCCCGGTGCCGCCGAGGGGTTGGCCGAGGGCGATGGACCGCTGCCCGGCCTTTCGACGCGGGTCACCATCCTCGCCGGCGTCGCGGAGCTGGCCGAGGAGATCGACGTACCGCGAGCCGAACTGGCCAAGGACGCGGCAACCCAGCGCGTCAACGAGCTCGGAGGTGGCCGGAGCGGCGCCGACGACGAAGGCGACGATGACGTCGCGCGGAGCGAGGCCGAGCGCGCGCTGGCGCGCGCGGAGCTTCGCCTGGCGGTGGCGTCGGGCACCGCCGCCTAGCAGTCCGGCGGCCGGCGGGCGGTGGCCCACCCGGAGTGCTGCGGAGCCCGGGAACTCAGCCGAACGAGATCGAGCTGAACTCGGCCAGCTTCTTCAGCGCGTGGCTGGCATCGATCTTGCGCACGGTGCCTGACTTCGAGCGCATCACGAGCGACTGCGTGGTCGCACCGAACTCGTGGTACTGCACGCCCTGGAGGAGCTCGCCGTCGGTGATCCCGGTGGCGGCGAAGAAGCAGTTGTTGCCCTGTACGAGGTCGTCCGTGCCCAGCACCGCGTCCAGCTGGTAGCCGGCCGCGATGGCGGCCCGGCGCTCGTCCTCGTTGCGGGGGTAGAGCTTGCCCTGGATCTCGGCACCCATGCACTTGAGGGCCGCCGCGGCGATAACGCCTTCGGGGGTGCCGCCGATGCCGAAGAGGATGTCGACGCCCGCCCCGGGCCAGCCCGTGGCAATGGCGCCGGCCACGTCGCCGTCGGTGATGAGGCGGATACGCGCTCCGGTCGCCCGTACTTCGGCGATCAGGCTCTCGTGCCGGGGTCGGTCCAGGATCACCGCCGTGAGGTCGGGCACCTGGCGCCCGAGCGCTCCGGAGAGGGCGTGGAGGTTCTCGGTCGGCGAGCGCCGGATGTCACAGGCGCCCTTGGCCCGGGGCCCGACGGCCAGCTTCTCCATGTACACGCAGGGACCCGGGTCGAACATGGACCCGCGCTCGGAGACCGCGATGACCGCCAGGGCGCCGCCGCGGCCCTGCGCCGTCAGCGTCGTCCCGTCGATCGGATCTACGGCGATGTCAGTCATCGGCGGCGTGCCGTCGCCGATCTTCTCACCGTTGAACAGCATCGGTGCGTTGTCCTTCTCACCCTCGCCGATCACGACGATGCCGTCCATCGGCACGCTGGAGAGCACCGTCCGCATCGCCTCCACCGCGGCGCCGTCGGCACCAATCTTGTCGCCCCGGCCCATCCAGCGGCTGGCCGCCATGGCGGCCGCCTCTGTGGTCCGCACGAGGTCCATGGCGAGGTTCCGGTCGGGGGCTTGGGGGGACGTCACCACGGCCATTGACCATAGTGGCTGACCGGCGGCAGCCTCCCGAACGGGCCACCCGCCAGCGGCGATACTTGATGGCGTGGATGAGATCGTCGTCGAGCCCAACGGGCCGCTGCGGGGCACAGTGAGCGCAGGTGGAGCGAAGAATTCCGCGCTCAAGCTGATGGTGGCCTGCCTGCTGGCCGAGGGTTGCACCGTGTTGTCGAACGTGCCGCGCATCAGCGACGTCGAGAGCATGGCCAACGTGCTGCGCGCCATGGGCGCACGAGTCGAGCGCCTCGAGGGCGGGGATGTGAGCGTGACGACACCGCCGGCGCACGAACTGGTGCCCGAAGGTCCCTACGAGCTCTTCGAACGGATGCGGGCATCGGTTGTGGTGCTCGGCCTCCTGCTGGCGCGCTGCGGCGCCGTGCGGGTTCCCCTGCCCGGGGGCGACGACTTCGGGGCGAGGCCCATCGACTTCCACATCAACGGGTTGAGCGCCATGGGCGCCCGCTTCGAGTCGTCCCACGGCGACGTGCGCGGCACCGTACCGGGCGGACGCCTGGTCGGGACGCGCGTCGTCCTCGAGTATCCCAGTCACACGGCGACCGACAATCTCTTGATGGCGGCCGTGCTGGCCAAGGGCACGACGGTGATCGAGAACGCGGCCAAGGAGCCCGAGGTGGCCGATCTGGCCGCCATGCTCTGCGACATGGGGGCTGTGGTGCGCGGGGCGGGGACCTCCCGCATCGAGATCGAAGGTGTCGACGAGTTGGCGCCCACGCGCCATGCCGTCGTGCCGGACCGGGTGGTGGCTGCCACCTACGTGGCAGCCGTCGGCTTGGCCGGCGGCGAGGTGACCATCGCCGACGCCCGGGCCGACCACATGGAGAATCTGTTGCGCAAGGTCCAGCAGATGGGGGTCGCCACCGAGATGACGCCGCAGGGTCTGCGGGCCAGCGCGCAGGGGCGTCTGCGAGCGGCTGACGTGGCGACGCTGCCCTATCCCGGCGTGGCCACTGACTACAGCCCGCTGCTGGTCGCCATGCTCACCGTCGCCGACGGCGTGGGTATCTTGACCGAGAACCTGTTCTCGGGGCGCTTCCGCTACGTCGAGGAGTTGCGACGGATGGGCGCGGACATCCGGACCGAGGGTCATCACGCCGTCGTGCGCGGCGTGCCGCGCCTCTCGGGCGCACCGGTGCGCGCACCCGACATCCGCGCCGGCGTGGCGCTCGTCCTGGCCGGCCTGGTGGCCGAGGGGCAGACGACGGTCAGCGGGGCGCACCATATCGGCCGGGGCTATGAGGACCTGAGCGGCGCGCTGCGTTCGCTCGGCGCCAGGGTGACGAGCCAGTGAGCGGACATGCCCGTGCCGCCGATCCGGCGGCCCTGCTTCATGACGCCCGGCAGGGCGACCGGGTGGCGCTGGCGCGCCTGCTCTCCATCATCGAGCGCGGGGGTGAGGCGGCGACGGTGGCGGCGGGCCTGGGCTACCGAGCCGCGCCGCCCTTCACGCTCGGGCTGACCGGGGCGCCGGGCGCGGGCAAGTCGACGCTGACCGACGGCCTGATCAGCGCCGCGCTCGGGGGATGGCCAGAACCGGAGGCGGACAGCGTGGCCCAGGTCGGCGTGCTGGCGGTCGACCCGACGTCGCCCTTCAGCGGCGGCGCCATCCTCGGCGACCGCGTCCGGATGGGCCGTCACGCGCTCGATCCGGCGGTCTTCATCCGCTCGATGGCGACGAGAGGACACCTGGGCGGGCTGTCGCTCGCGGTCCCCGACGCCATCCGGCTCCTCGGCGCAGCGGGCATGACCTTCGTGATCGTCGAGACCGTCGGCGTCGGGCAGATGGAGGTCGAGATCGCGTCGGCCGCCGACACGACTGTCGTCGTGGTGACCCCAGGGTGGGGGGACTCCATGCAGGCCAACAAGGCGGGCCTCTTGGAGGTGGCCGACGTCCTGGTCATCAACAAGGCGGACCGGCCCGGACTGCGCGAGGCGCGCCGCGACCTCGAGCAGATGCTCGACCTCGCGCGCCCGGGCTCCTGGCGCCCCGAGATCATCGACACCACGGCCACCGCCGGCGAGGGCGTGGCCGAGCTGTGGGCGGCCGTCGGCCGCCACCGCGCCCACCTCACGTCGTCGGGCCAGCTGGCCGTGCGCCGCGCCGACCGGCTGGCCCAGGAGCTGCGCCGGGTGTTGGTGGCGCGCACCGAGGTGCACATCGACGAGCTCGTGGCGGGGGAGGAGTTCACCACCGTTGTCAAAGCGCTGGCGGCCGGCGAGCTCGATCCCTACCAGGCCGCCGACCGGCTGTTGCAGGCGTGACTCGGCGCTCCCGGGTCGATCCGCGCCCCGGTCTAGTTCCGGTACGGTGCGGCCATGCCTGAGACGTTCGTCAGCGTGGAGCGCCGGCCCGACAACGTCGCGCTCATCAGGCTCGACCGGCCCAAGGCCAACGCCCTGTCCGCGGCAGTCCTCGACCAGCTCCACGACGCAGCCGTGTCGTTGCAGCACGACCCGCCCGGGGCGGCGGTGCTCTGGGGCGGGCGGCGGATCTTCGCCGCCGGGGCCGACATCGTCGAGCTCGACGGGTCGGGGGCGTCTTCGGTAGGCGCCAACTTCGCCCGGGCGTTGGGCGCCCTGGCGGCAATCCCCCGGGCGACCATCGCCGCCGTCAACGGCTACGCGCTCGGTGGCGGGCTGGAGCTCGCGCTCGCCTGCGACTTCCGTATCTGCGCCGAGGACGCGCGCTTGGGGTTGCCCGAGGTGCTGCTCGGGGTGATCCCGGGCGGGGGCGGCACGCAGCGACTACCCCGGCTCGTCGGTTCGTCGCGGGCCAAGGAGCTGATCCTCACGGGCCGCCAGGTGCGGGCCGAGGAGGCGCTCTCGATCGGGCTCGTGAACCGCCTCGCCGCGCCGGACTACGTCTTGGAGGCCGCGCTCGGCTGGGCCGGCGAGCTGGCGGCGGGCCCTGTCGTGGCCCACGGCCTGGCCAAGGCGGCGGTCGACCGCGGGCTCGAGGGCACGCTGGCCGACGGCCTCGCCATCGAACAGGAGGCCTTCGCCGCCGCCGCCCGCACCGAGGACGCCGCACGCGGGATCGCCTCGTTCAACGAGCGGGGCCCCGGCAAGGCCACCTTCGTCGGCCGGTGAACAGGTGAGCTCGCCACCCATCCCGATCAGCACCGGTGAGGGCGCCTTCGACCCCTCGGTCCGGTGGTTCCAGCACGCCGTCTTCTACGAGGTGCTCATCCGCGGGTATTTCGACGCCAACAACGACGGGACGGGGGACCTGCGGGGCCTGCGCGAGAAGCTCGACTACATGGAGTGGTTGGGCATCGACTGCATCTGGATGCTGCCCTTCTACCCCTCCCCGTTGCGCGACGGTGGGTACGACATCAGCGACTTCTTCAACGTCCACCCCGACTATGGGACGATCAGCGACCTCGTCGCCTTCTTGGAGGACGCCCACCGTCGCGGCATACGCGTCGTCGCCGACCTCGTGATGAACCACACCAGCGACGAGCATCCCTGGTTCAAAGAGTCGCGTTCGTCGCGCGACAACGCCAAGGCGGACTGGTACGTGTGGAACGACGACGACCAGAAGTGGCCCGACGCGCGGGTCGTGTTCACCGACGTCGAACGGTCCAATTGGACGTGGGACGACACGCGCCAGCAGTACTACTGGCACCGCTTCTACCACCACCAACCCGATCTCAACTACGAGAACCCCGAGGTCGCCGACACGATGATCGACCTCGTGCGCTTCTGGCTCGACCTCGGCTTCGACGGGTTCCGGCTCGACGCCGTGCCCTACCTGTACCAGCGCGACGGGACCTCGGGCGAGCACCTGCCCGAGACGCACGCCTTCATCAAGCGGGTCCGCAAGCAGATCGACGCCGACTACCCCGGGCGCATCCTGCTGGCCGAGGCCAACGGGTGGCCGAGTGACGTCGCCGACTACTTCGGTGACGGCGACGAGTGCCACCTGTGCTTCCACTTCCCCCTCATGCCGCGCCTGTTCATGGCCGTCCGCCGCGAGCAGCGCTATCCGATCACCGAGATCCTGGCCCAGACCCCGGTCATCGACGACGCATGCCAGTGGGCCATCTTCTTGCGCAACCACGACGAGCTGACGCTCGAGCAGGTCAGCGAGGAGGAGCGGGACTACCTGATCGCCGAGTACGCCAAGGACCCGAGGATGAAGCGCCACATGGGGATCGGGCGGCGGCTGGCCCCCCTGCTCGACAACGACCGCCGCACTGCCGAGCTCCTGTACGCCCTGATCCTGTCCCTGCCGGGCAGCCCAGTGATCTACTACGGCGACGAGCTCCTCATGGGTGACAACATCTACCTCGGTGACAGGGACTCCGTGCGCACGCCCATGCAGTGGTCGCCTGACCGCAATGGCGGGTTCTCCCAGGCCGACTTCGCGCAGCTGTACCTGCCACCCCTCATGGACCCGGTCTACGGCTTCAGCGCGCTCAACGTGGAGGCCCAGCTGCGGAACCAGGGTTCGTTCCTCCACTGGCTGCGGCGCATGCTGACCGAGCGCCGGGCGCTGCCGGTGATGGGCGTCGGCACGATGGAGGTCCTGCCCTGTGCCAACCCCTCCGTGCTGGCGTACATGCGATCAGGGGAGGTGGCCGACATCCTGACCACGGCGAGCTCGACCGGCCCCTCGGTGGGCTCCGCCCTCGACGGCGCACTCGAGTGGGGCCACGCCACCGTGCTGGCCCGGACCGTCCCCGCGGGGAACGAGAGCGAGGGCGACGAAGCGGTGCATCGTCACCAGGCGGTGCTCTGTGTGCACAACCTCAGCCGCTTCGCGCAGCCTGCGGAGCTCGCGCTGGCCAAGTGGGCGGGGAGCACGCCCTACGAGGTGCTGGGCCGGGTCCCGTTCCCCGTCATCTCCGAGGAGCCGTACACGATCACCCTGCCGCCCTACGGGTTCTTGTGGTTCGACCTGGCGCCCGAGGAGAGACCGGTCGAGGAGTGACTGTGACGCCCGGAACGCCCGGAACGCCCGAGACATCCGAGCGCGACCGGGCGCTGCGCTCCCTGGCCGAGGCGTGGCTGGGCATGCGCCGGGTGACTCCCGACGGCGACATCACCATCGAGCGCGCCGACGTGCTGCGCCCCGGACGCCCCGGTCTCCTCGACATCGTCGCCCGCGTCGGGCAACGGCAGGCCCACCTCGTCGTGGGCCTGCGCGGCGTGGCCGACGAGCCGCACTTCTTGCGCTCGGGCGAGGAGGCGGCACTCGGATTGCTCGATGACGAACACGGGCTCGCCGTGTGCACCGACGCTCTGCGCGACGCCCAACTGGCGCCACTGCTTCTGGCAGCCCTGCGCAGCGTCCCGACGCGCCCGGGCCCGGTGGCGGTGCTGCGGGACGACGAGGACGCCACGGTGATCGACTGCGGCGACCGGGGCGACCTCACCGTCTTTCCGTGGCTCGCCGACGTGCCGCGTCCCGACGTCGACGTGATGGTCGCACTGGACGATGTCGGCTTCAACCACGTCGCCGCGCCGCTGGTGCGCTGGGTCTGGCAGGGGCGCGACCTCGGGGTCGTGCAAGAGCCGCTGGCCGACCGCTCTGGGGGCTGGGCTCTGGCCATGACATCCCTGCGTGACCTCTACGCGTCAAGAGGATCGCCCGAGGCGGCCGGAGGTGACTTCGGCGACGAAGCGCGGGCGCTGGGCACCATGACGGCCCGCATGCATCTCGCCCTCGACCGCGCCTTCCTGCGTCACCACGAGCCGGTCATCGATTGTGTGCACGCGGCCGAGGCGGAGATCGCCGGGGCCGACGCGAGCCTGCTCCAGGCGCCCGGCCTCGCCGACCTGCTCAAGTGGCTGCGCGAGGCAGAGGGTCGGCTCCCGGTCATCCGGACGCACGGCGACTTCCAGCTCACCCGGACGGCGCGCACGGACCAGGGCTGGGTGCTCAGCGATTGCGAGCCCGGAGGCGTCCTGGCCGGCGGCTCGTCACCAGGGCGCCGTACCCCACTGGCCGACGTCTCCGACCTCCTGTGGTCGATGCACGAGGCCACCAGGGCAGCCGCGGCGGAACGGGACCCAGCCGGGCGTCTCGGGTTGGCCTCGCTCGGCGCGGCCTGGGAAGCCAGGAACCGCCGATCCTTCATGACCGGCTACCTGGGGACCCCGGGGATCAGCGGGCTGGTCGGGCCTGACCGCGACCTGGTACGCCGCCTGGTCTCTTTCTTGGAGCTGGCCCGTTCGGTGCGGACAGCTTCGGTCTAGGTCCACGCGCCGGGGGCGGGTGGGTCAGAGCGCGAGGGCGGAGACCTTGAGGGTCTCGGCAGCCTCCTCAGGGGAGACCACATTGATGGCCACACCGGTGCCCAACTCGAAGCCGGCGGTGGTGGTCGCCTTCGGCCACACGTGCGCGTGCCAGTGATAGGGCTCACCGACCCGGTACGGCGCCGAGTGGAAGACGACGTTGTAGGCCACGTCGCCGATCGCCTCCGCGAGCTGCTGCAGGCTGCGCCGCAGCGCTTCGCCGACGGCGATGAGGTCCTCCGTCGGGCTCCGGTGCAGGTGCGGGTTGTGCTCGCGGGGCATCACCAACATCTCGTAGGGAACCGCACTCCAGAAGGGGCAGACGACCACGACGCGATCGTTGGCGTAGATCACGCGCTCGGTGGAGTCCTCCTCTGCCTCGATCGTGGTGCACAACAGGCACGACCCGACGAAGCGGGCGAAGCGGGCTTGCTCCTCGGCGAGCTCACGAGGGATGAACGACATGCCGAGCAACTGCCCGTGGGGGTGCTCGAGCGACGCACCCGCCTCGCGGCCCGAGTTCACGATGGCCTGGGTGTAGCGCAGGTTGGGCTGGGACGCGTGTTCCTCGAGCCGGTCGCGCAGGGCCGCCATGACGAGCTCGACCTGCTCCTGGCTCAGCTGGCCCAAGGTGGCGTCGTGTTCGGGGGAGAAGATCAGGATCTCGTGGATGCCGCCGGCGGAGGCCTGGGTGAAGACCGGGCCGCGGTTGGCCACGACGAAGGGCTCGTCGCCCTCGAAGGCGGGGTAGAGGTTCGGCACGACCCGGACGAGCCAACGCCCGGTGGGCCCGTAGGTCTCGAGGGCGGGTGGGGTGTCCTCCTCGTTGCCGGGGCAGAACGGGCAGGGACGGCCCAGCGCGTCATCTGGTTGCGGGGTGCGAGTCACGAACGAGTAGGGGCGCTCGGAGCGCCCCGGGCTCACGACGACCCAGCGGCCCGACAACGGATCGAGGCGCAACTGGTTCATCTGTGCACCCTTTCGGGCGCCGGTCGCCCTGTGTATTTCGCGCTCGTACTCATGCTGATCCCTCCACCTCTACGGTACAGGCTCCGCTGGCTCCAGAAGCGCCAGGGCACGGTGCTGTCACCTGGCGTCCACGTGCATGGGAGAACATGGCGGTCATGCATCACCAGCCGCAGGGCGCCGCCTTCGACGTCGTGCTGCTGCTCCACGTCGCGTGCGTCGTCGTCGGGCTCGTCACGACGGTCACCGCGGCCGCCACCGCCTCGCGTCTCCGCCGCCTCATCGTGGCGGGCACACCCCTGCCCGAGGCGCTCCGGCGCTACTTCCGGCAGGGCGTCAACTGGGCGGGCCGCACGATCTATGGCATCCCGGTATTCGGCTTCTCCCTCCTCGCCTTGAGCCAGGGTGCCTACGCGCTGCGCGACGGGTGGGTCCTGGGCGGTGTCGCTCTCTTCGCCGCCGTGGTCCTCGTGGCAGAGGGCGTGCTGTGGCCCGCCGAGCGGCGCTTGCAGTTGGCGGTGGCTGCTGTCACGAGCGGGCCCGTCCCGGGGAGGTCCGGGGGCCCGGGCGACGCGGGAGCCGATCTTGACGCGATGGCGTCCGATGCCGCGGTCATGGCTCGCGCTGCAAACGTCGCGCTCGTCCTCCTCGTGGCAGGCGTTGTCTTGATGGTCGCCCAGCCCTAGGACGCGCAACAGGGCGGGGCCACACGGCCCCGCCCTGTTGATGGAGGTCATACCGGCGTCGGAACCGGCCGCTCCAACTATCAGCAACAGCTCCTGCCACCGCCAACCGGTGGTGGCTCGCAGTAGCCGCCACCGCAGCCTCCGCCACCGCAGCCACCGCTCCCACCGCTTCCACCGCTCCCGCCGCCGCCGCAGCTGGAGACCTTGACGGAGGCCGAGCTGCTCGACGCGGCGTAGGTGGTGTTCCCGGCGTAGGAGACGGTGACCGTCACCGTGCCCGTGACCTGGTTGACGGACTCGATCGTGCACGAGGCGGAGCCCGACGAGTTGGTCGTCGCGGTGCAGCTCTGTTCGGACTGCGCCGTGCCGAGCGCCAGCGTCACCGGCTGGTTGCCGAGTGCCGTCCCGTTGCTCGTGAGCGTGGCCGACAACGTCAGGGATTGCCCGTTCGTCACCGACGTGGCGCCGGTGTAGGCGATGGACGTCGGCGCACCGTTCACCACAACCTTGTTCGAGCCGTTGCTCGCGGCCAGTTGCGGCGAGGTGGCCGTATTGCCGGCGAAGGAGCCGGTGACCGGGTAGGTACCCGACGCCTCGGTCGGCGTGACGTTGCACGACCCCTTGCCGTTGCTGCCGGTGGCGACGGTGCACGTCTGGGTGGCGTTCAGCGTGAGCGTGATCGTCTGCCCACTGATGCCCTGCCCCGTGACCGAGTTGGTCAGGGTGCCCGTCAGCGAGACCGGCTGGCCGTAGGTGGCCGTCGTGGCGCTCACCGACAGCGTCGTGGGTGTGATCACCGTCACGGACTCCGAAGTGGTCGACGAGGAGTAGTCGGTGTTGCCGCCGTAGGTCACCGTGACGGGGAGCGGGCTGGTGCTCTGGTTGTAGCTGCAGATGTTGCAGCTGGCGCTGCCGGAGGTGTTCGTCGTCGCCGAGCAGTGCTGCGCGCCTGATCCGGTGCCCACCGTGAAGGTGACCGTCTGGCCCGACAGCGGCGTGCCGCCGGCCGTGGTCAGCGTGGCCGACAAGTTCGGCGCCTGGCCGGACGTCGTCGAGGTGCTCCCGGTATAGGTCAGCGTGGAGGGCGCCTTGCTCTCGACGAACGTGCTGGAGCCGCTGGATGAGAGGAGCACCGGTGTGGTCGAGGTGATCCCACCGAAGGTGCCGGTGAGCGAATAGGTCCCCGGTGGTTCGGTGGCCGTAACAGGGCACGAGGCGACGCCGCTGGCGTTGGTCGCCGCGGTGCAGGTCTGTGAGCCGTTCAACTTCAACGTCACCGATGCGTTCGGCACGGGCTGGTTGGTGTCGGTGTTCATCAGGGTGCCCGTGAGCATCGACGACCCGTTGTAGGTGCCTGTGCCCGGGCTGACAGTCAGCGTCGTGCCCTCCGGGAGGTTGACCGTGGAGCTGGCGCTGGCCTGCTGGTAGTAGGCGTTCCCCCCGAAGGTGTCGGTGACGGGGATTGGCCCCTGGGGCTGACCGGACACCGCGATGGTGCACGAGGCCGAGCCGGTCGAGGTCGTCGTGCCGGTGCAGGTCTGGGTCGACGAGCCACTCCCCAGGGTAAAGGTCACCGGTTGGTTCCAGAGCGAGGTGTTGCCCTCGTCGGAGGTGAGCACACCCGAGACGGTGAGCGACTGGCCGTTCTGGGCCGTCGTGCCGCCGGTGTAGGTCAGCGCGGTCCCCTCGAGCGTGACGACAACGGGCGCCGACCCGCTCGATGACGTCAGCTGCAACGGCAGCGTGGTGTCACCACCGAAGGTGCCGCTCAGGGTGTAAGTGCCGCCAGCCTCGCCCGGTGTGATCGGGCACGAAGCGGTGCCGGTCGCATTGGTGCTCGTCGTGCACGTCTCGGCACCGTTGAGCGTGAGGGTGACCGGCTCGTTGGCGATCGGTGCGTTGGTGTTGGCGTCGGTGAGCACAGCCGAAACCATGGTGCTGTTGGAGTAGGCGCTCGTGGCCGAGTTCACCGTCAGGACCGTGGGTTCGGTCACGGTTGCCCGGGTCGGCACCGTCGATTGTGTGTCGTAGACGTCCCCGGCGAAGGACGAGGTAATGGTGACGGACGTCTGCGGCTGGTCGAGGGAAGGAATCGTACAGCTGACGTCGCCGTTGGGATCAGTAACGGAGTTGCACGACTGCGCAGTCGAGCCCGAGCCCACCGTGAACGTCACAACCTTGCTCGGCAGCGGCGTGCCGGGCGACGGCGCGTCCGTCGTGAGTGTGCCCATCAGGGTTATGGGCTGTCCGTTTACGCCGGTTGTCGCGCCGGTATAGATCAGCGAGCTCGTGTCAGGGGTCACCGTGAACGTGCTCGAGGTGCTGACCGATCCGATGGGTTCGGAGGTTGTGGTATCGCCCGGGAAGGACGCGGTCAGGGTATAGCTGCTGGAGGGTTCGCTGGCCGTGATGTCGCAGGTCGCGGTTCCCGTCACGTCCGTATCGGCGGTACACGCTTCGGAGGAGTTCCCGTTGAGCGTGAAGGTGACCGGTTCGTTGACGATGGGTGCACTGGTGTCGGGGTTGGTCAGCACTGCGGACACCGGCGTCGGCGTCGAGAAGTTGCCCGTGACCGGCTGAATGTTCAAAGCGGACGGGACGGTTGTGGTGGTCTGTGACGGCGTGGCCACTTCGAGGTTGCCGAGCACCGAGAGCCCGAACAAGAGCCCCTCGTGGGTCTGGATGGTCTGCATCAGAGCGCCCGTGGCGATGTTGATCTGGTAGATGGCACCTGAGGCCGAGTCGGCCGTCCAGAACGACGTACCGCTGGGATCGACGCTGAGGGCGAAGAGCTGGCCACTGCAGTTGGGCAATGCCGAGCACGGGTAGGTCTGGATCACGTTGCCGTTCGGGTCCAGCAGCAGCACCGCATTGGAGTCGGCGACGAGGACATCGCCGTCGGCCAGGATCTTCAACTCGAAGGCGTTGACCGAGAGCCCGGTCGTGGGGTCGACGGACGGGAAGGCGACCTTGTTGAAATTAGGCCCTTGGGTGTTGGTGCACTTGTTGTAGGTGAGGATGTCGGTGCCCTCGGTCGTGTAGTAGAAGGTGCACTCGTCGGCCGCGAGGTCGATCCAGTCGTCGCCGTACAGCTCGGTCTGGAGCGGGCCGATGTCAGCGAGGCGGGTCCCGTCAGGCGCGAACTCCGCGATATACGGCGTCGTCTGCTGCCCGACATACATGTTCCCCTGGTTGTCGAACACCATCGAGATCGGGTTCGACAGCCCCGTGGCGAATGTGGGGAGGGGGGTTCCGTCGGGCGCGAACTCGCTGATGTCACCGTTCACGTCGTCGGCAACGAAGATGTCGCCCTGCGAGTTGAAGGCGGTGTCGACCGTGTAGGGCTCGTCGGTGTTGTCGACTAGAGAGTCGAGGAGGTTGCCCGAGCTCGGGTCATACACGTTGACGGTGGAGTTGCCGACCGAGGCGAAGACCTGCCCAGTCTGGAACACGGTGTCGGCTCCGGCCGGTTTGGCCGACCCGAGCAGCACACCAACGGAGCCGACGACGAGCACCAACGCCAGCAGGAGGGTCATGTGACGCCACCCCAATCCGTGCGTGACAATCGCTGCGTCGTTTCGGTTCTGCCTCGATACGTCGACCGTGGGTCCAGCCCCACTCGTGTGCGCTCGAGCAATCGACAGTCGCATTACGCCCCCTCGTACATGCACGTTCGTCCGCGCCGTTTTCGTCATGTCGTGCTTGAGAACCAATATGAGTCGCAACCCCCGGTTTCGACAGGGGTAAAAGGACTATGCGCAACGGGGAGCCGCGACAATTTGCGACCTCGTTGTGGCGTCCGTCACCGCTCACCCAACGGAGGCTCACCGATTGGTCAACGGCGCTTCCGATGGAGTCCGGGAGCGACTTCTATCCGTCCTGTCAGCAGACAGAGGAAGGACTACTGGCCTACCGCCTCTTCGACCAGCGCCTGGGCGCTGTCCAACTCTCCGGCAGCGACCAAGTCCGGCAACGGTCCCTCGAGCAGGGCGGACCAATCCACCGAGTCGACCGGCACGCCCTGCCGGCGCAGCCGTTCCCGCGCGTCTCCAAGGAGCTGTGCCAGCGCCCCCAGTTCTTTTCCGGAGCGGGTGGCAAGGCGGCCGCGTAGCCATGAGGCGAGTGACGGGCTCAATCCGCCGGTCGACACAGAGACCGTCACCGCGCCATCGCGGTGGATGGCGGGAAGAATGAACGACGAGTGCTCGAGATCGTCGGCGCTGTTGATCCACACTCCTGACGACTCGGCGTCGTCGTAGACGGCGCCGTCGACAGCGCTGTCACCGGTGGCGGTCACGACGAGCCGGTAACCCGACGCGTCACCGGACTCGTAGGGGCGTCGCTCGATCGCGTGCAGCGAAGGTTCGAGCGACGCCATCTCCTTCCCCACGTCGGTTGCGACCACCGTCACGATGGCGCCGCACTGCACCAGCGAACGCGCTTTTCGTGCTGCCACCGGGCCAGCGCCCACCACGAGGCACGGGCGCTCGGACACGTCGAGGGAGACCGGGTAAAAGAGAGGACGATCGCTTTGCTCAGTCATGGAGCCGCGGAGGCCCGACCATGCCGGCGGCGATCGTGGCGAACGAGCGCTCGTCGATCAGGACGAAGCTCCCCGTGATGCGATCGGATTCATAGGCGTCGACAGCCAAGGGCGTGGCCGTGCGCAGTGTCACCACGCCGATCTCGTTCTCCTTGAGCTCGCTCGCATCGCTCACTTTCAGCTCATTGACATCGAAGGTCCCTGCGATCCTCTCGACGACCGCCGGCGTCACCCGCGTCGTGTGCTTCAGCCGCAGCCGATCGCCCACCGAGAGCGGCTGGTCCCGGAACCAGCACACGGTGGCCTCGAAGATGTCCGTCACCTCGGGTGCACCCTCGGCGGCGGCGATCAAGTCGCCGCGCGAGACGTCGAGGTGGTCCGCTAGACGGAGCGAGACGGACAGCCCGACCTCAGCTCGCTGGAGCGGGCCGTCGGCCGTCTCGATGGCCCGGATGGAGGTGGATGCACCTTGGGGGAGCACCACTACGTCGTCGCCCACGCGGAACGGGCCACCATTGACCATGCCGGCGTAACTGCGGCCGCCCCCGGGCTGGCGGAGTACCCACTGCACCGGCATGCGGGCACCGGTGCCGACGGTGCGGTCGGTGCCCTGCTGGCCCTGTTGAGAATGTTGGGCCGCCCATCCGCCGGCTTGAGCGGATTCCAAGGCGTCGAGAACGGTGGGGCCGTCGTACCACGGGGCGGCGTCGGACCGCCCCACGACATTGTCGCCGTGGAGAGCGGAGATCGGGATCACGATGCACGAAGAGATCCCGAGGCGACGGGCCAACGCGTCCATCTCGTCGGTGATGCGCTGGTAGGCCGAGCGATCCCATTCGACGAGGTCCATCTTGTTCGCGCAGACGACGAGCTGATCGACACCGAGCAGGGCAGCGATGCACACGTGCCGACGTGACTGCTCTCGCAGGCCGGAGGTTGCGTCGACCAGTACCAGGGCCAGGTCGGCCGTTGACGCGCCGGTGGCCATGTTGCGGGTGTACTGGATATGCCCGGGGCAGTCGGCAATCACGAACTTGCGGTGCGGGGTGGCCGCGTAGCGGTAGGCGACGTCGATCGTGATGCCCTGTTCCCGCTCCGCGCGCAGGCCGTCGGTGACGAAGGAGAGATCGACCTCCCCCAAGCCGCGGCGCTCCGAGGCGGTCTCAATGGCGGTCAGCTGGTCGTCAAAGAGCTGGCGGGTGTCGAACAGCAACCGGCCGATGAGGGTGCTTTTGCCGTCGTCGACCGACCCGATCGTGGCGAATCGGAGAAGGTCCATGGTGTCCGCGCCAAGCTCGGTGCCGCCGGCCGGCGGCGAGCCGGGCAACGTGGTCATGGGACTAGAAGTACCCCTCGCGCTTGCGGTCCTCCATAGACGTCTCCGAGAAGCGGTCGTCGGCACGGGTCGCGCCTCGCTCGGAGATGCGCGATGCCGAGACCTCCCGGATGATCTCCTCGACGGAGTCGGCGTCCGACTTCACCGCGCCAGTACAGGTCGCGTCGCCGACGGTGCGGAATCGCACCGTTTCCTTGCGCACTTGCTCGCCGGGTTCGGGCGTCACCCACTCGCTCAGTGCGAGCAACATGCCGTCGCGCTCGACGACCTCGCGAACATGCGCATAGTAGATAGAGGGCAGCTCGATCCGCTCCCGCCGGATGTACTGCCAGATGTCGAGCTCCGTCCAGTCCGACAGTGGGAAGGCACGTAGATGCTCGCCTGGTCGCACGCTGCCTTGGTAGAGCTGCCAAAGCTCGGGGCGTTGCCGCTTGGGATCCCACTGGCCGAACGAGTCGCGGAAGGAGAGGACACGCTCTTTCGCTCTTGCCTTGTCCTCGTCGCGGCGCGCGCCACCGAAGGCGGCGTCGAAGCCGTGGGCATTGATGGCGTCGAGCAGTGTGGTGGTCTGCAGACGGTTCCGCGAGGCGATCGGTCCCGGGTTGGCCACGCGGCCCTGGTCGATGGAATCCTGGACCCTGGCGACAAGCAGCTGCGCCCCCTCCGCATCCACCTGGGCGTCGCGATACTCCAGGACTTCCGCGAAATTGTGGCCGGTGTCGACGTGGAGCACCGGGAAGGGAATCCGCCCCGGCTTGAAGGCCTTGGCCGCCAGGTGGAGCAGCACCGCCGAGTCCTTCCCGCCGCTGAACAGCAGGACAGGGCGCTCCGACTCGGCTGCCACCTCTCGTATGATGAAGATGGCGAGCGATTCCAGCAGGTCGAGATGCCCGAGAGGATGTTCTACCGGCCTGACGAGGGCAGTGACCGATCCGCCGGGCCGGGACGCAGCCGGGCTCGGAGCGGGGCGATCCTGTTGGGAGCGAAGGGCAGCAGCGGTGTCCATGAGGCCTCTCAAATCATGACCATTTTGGTCATGTATACTAAAGCCTGCATTCGGACGGGCGTCAAGAGCCGGCGGCAGGCCCCGAAAACGGCCCGATCGCCACTGGGAAGAAGGTGAGGTTCGGTGGCCGATACCCATGTGAGCGATCAGCCCCTGACCAGCGAAGAGCTCGCTGCGTTCAGTGCCGGTTTCGAGTCGGCCCCGGCCAGCGCCGTGATCCGGTGGGCAGTCGATGCTTTCGGGGAATCCCTCGCGCTGGCCGCGTCGTTCGAGGACATCGTGTTGATCGACCTGGCGACGAAGGTCGCGCCCGACATCGAAGTGGTCTTCCTCGACACGGGTGCGCACTTTCCTGAGACGCTCTCGTTCGTCGACGAGGTCAAGGATCGGTATCGGCTGAACCTCACGGTCACGAAGCCGGGTCCCGAGGCGGCTGCGCACCCCTGCGGAAGTGAGCAGTGCTGCCACTTTCGCAAGGTCGAGCCGCTGCGCCGAGCAATTGAGGGCCGGCGAGCTTGGATGACCTCACTCAAGCGGTCCGATGGCCCGACGCGCGCCGACGCACCGATCGTGAGTTGGGATCAGAGCTTCGGTCTCGTGAAGATCAACCCTCTCGTGACGTGGACCGACCGCGACATTGCCTCGTACCTCGCCGATCATGACCTTCCGGTGCACCCACTCTTGCTGCGCGGCTATCGCTCCATCGGGTGCGCGCCCACGACGCGCCCTGTCGCCGAAGGGGAGGATCCTCGCGCCGGACGCTGGTCCGGTCTCGACAAGTCCGAGTGTGGTCTGCACGTCTAGTGGCGCGTGACCTCGACAATCCCTACGGGATGGAGTTCCGTGGCCGTCGCGACCGCGGCCTGAAGTTCATTCGTCCGTATCGCAACGTCGGCGAGCTCAACAACATCGAGCAATGGAAGCTGGCGCGCCACCCGTTCGAGGTGGCACAGGCCGTCATCGACACGTACTCGAAGCAGGGCCCGGGCTCCATCGCCAAAGTGCCGGGCGAGGTGGAGCGGTTGAAGTGGGTCGGGATGTACCCCCAGCGCCAAGGGGGCGACGCCTTCATGCTGCGGATCAAGGTGCCCGGCGGAGTGATGACCGCCGCCCAGGTCCGCGAGATCGGAGTGGCGGCCGACGCTTTTGCCGAGGGACCGAACGACAGCCCCGTCTTCGGCAATCGCTACGCGGACCTCACCACGCGCCAGGACGTGCAGCTGCACTGGATCCGAATCGCCGACATCCCGCGGATCTGGCAGCGGTTCTGGGAGGTCGGGCTGACCACAGTGCAGGCGTGTGGCGATTCGGCGCGCAATGTGTGCTCGTGCCCGGTGTCGGGCCTCGACGCCAACGAGGTCGTCGAGGCATACCCGGTCGCGCACGCGATCTCTGCCTTCTTCACCGGGAACCGGGAATACGCCAACCTTCCCAGGAAGTGGAAAGTCGCGGTGACCGGGTGTACGGAGGATTGTGCACGGGTCGAGATCAACGATGTCGGCCTGTGGCCGGCCGAGCAGGCGGACGGGTCCGTCGGCTTTAACGTCCTGATCGGCGGCGGCCTCTCCGACGGGGAGCGGATGGCCTCGGACATCGACGTCTTCATTCGTCCGGACCAGGCGGTCGAGCTCTGCCGGGGTGTGGCGCAGGTCTTCGGCGAGCTCGGCAACCGCGAGAACCGCGGCCTGGCGCGGATGCGGTATCTGGCACAGGAGCTGGGACCAGAGGGGTTCCGAGCAGCGCTGGACGAGCGGACGAAGTTCACCCTGGAGCCGGCCGGCCAGGAGCTCACCACGGCGTTTCGAGGCGACCACGTGGGGGTCCATCCCCAGAAGCAACCGGGCCTCTTCTACGTCGGCTGCTCGGTGCCGGTGGGACGGATGCACGGGATAGACCTGGTCGAGCTGGCTCGGCTCGCCGAGACCTACGGCGACGGAGGCGTGCGTATCGGGATTGACCAGAACTTCATCGTCCCGGGCGTTCCCGAGGACCGGCTCGACGACCTGCTGGCCGAACCGCTCTTGCAGCTGTACTCGCCGTTCCCCGGCCCCTTCGAGCGCGGCGTGGTCGCCTGCACTGGGTCGGAGTTCTGCCGCTTCGCGGTCGTCGAAACCAAAGAGCGCGCCGTCAAGTGGGCCAGGGCGCTCGACGCCAGGTTGGCGATCGCCGACGAGTCCGAACGCGCCGACGGGGGCGTGATCCGCATGCACTTCTCGGGGTGTTCGGCATCGTGTGCGCAGCCCCAGATCGCTGACATCGGGTTCCGAGGCGACATCGCGCACATCGAGGAGCACATCGAAGAGGCGGTCGACATCGGCCTCGGCGGCTCGCTCGGACCGGATGCCGCGTTCATCGACTGGGTCGTTGGCTCGATGCCGGTAGACCACGTCCCCGACGCGCTGGTCCGAGTGGTCTCTCGGTACCGGGAGGATCGCCGTCCCAATGAACCCTTCTATCTGTGGGCACGTCGCAGCGCGCCCGAAGATCTCCGCGCGACGTTGGTGGGAGCAGTCGAGGCGGTGACGCCATGAAGCGGTACCGCCTGAGAGAGCAGATGAACGGCATCACCGAGCCACCGGGCAAGGTCTGGTTCTGGGAGCTCGAGGCGGGTGTCATCCACGCCGACCGCTGCATTCAGTGCGGGACCTGTGTCGCGGTGTGTCCCTCGAATTCAATCGGCATCGATGAGGACACCAACCTGCCCGAGCTGGTGAAGATGTGCACGGGGTGCTCGCTGTGCTGGGACTTCTGCCCGCGGGGCGGACTGCGCTACGAGGCGCTCTGGCCACCGTCGACGCTCGAGGCAGGCGAGGACGCCGATGTGCAGCCCGCGCAGGTGCGATCGGACTCGGCCGACACCTACTGGAAGATCAGCGGGGGCCCGCCGGCTGAGGGCCTGGGTGCAGTGATGGAGTCCTACGCCGTACGTGCCAGTGCCCAGCTCGACGACGTGCAGGATGGTGGGGCGGTCAGCGCGTTGTTGATCGGCCTGCTCGCCGCCGGCGAGATCGACGGCGCGCTGGTCTCGAAGCCCAGCGCGGATCCAGACGAGCAGTGGAAGGGCGTCGCCACGATCGCGACGACGGCCGACGAGATCCGAGCTGCGGCTGGAAGCTTCTACAACCAGACGATGGCGCTCGCGGAGCTGGACCTCTCGGCGTACGCGCTCCCTCCCTCGCCCCGCATCGCGGTGGTCGGCACCCCCTGTGAGGTTCAGGGGCTCCGAGCGATGCAGGCACGGCGTTGGCCGACCGGTGCCCATCGCGTCGATGCCGTCGTCCTGACGATCGCGCTCATGTGCACGAAGAACTTCGACTACGAGGCGCTGACTCTCAAGGAATTGCGTGACAAGCGCGGCGTGGACCTGGACCGGGTGTCGAAGATGGACGTCATTCGGGGCCGGATGATCGTCGAGTACCGAGACGGCGAGCTCGCTGTCGACGAGCCGGTCAAGGACTTCCACGGTGCGGCGCTGAAGGGATGCGACGAGTGCGCCGATTTCCTCGGTCGCTCGGCCGACATCTCCGTCGGCAGCGTCGGCTCCATGACCGGCTGGACCAGTGTGCTCGTCCGCACCGAACGGGGGCGCCTCGCGTTCCAGGCGGCTCGGGCCAAGCTCGACGTGCGCGGCCTCGACGACCCGGCCGCGCTCCTGCGCCTGGACGCACTGGACAAGAAGATCGCCAACCGCTCACTGCAACGCAAGCTCGATCCCGACGCGCCGCTGTTCATCGATTTCGACGAGCACGTGCGCGCCTATGACGGCACAGACCGTCAACCCGTTTTCATCCGGCATTGACCGTGTCGACTGCACCCGTGCTGCACGTGCCCGACGAGCCAACCGGACACGCCGAGCGGTGGCTCGCCGCGGTGTTGGACGGACAGGAGCTCAACGACGTCCTGACCGGCGAAGACGGCGTCGGCGATTGGTTGTGGACGAGGTGGCGCTCGCTTGCGTCAGCTGGGCTCGACGAGTCCGACCTGCGTACCATGGTGTTGGCGTATCGGCGGGAGATCTGGCTCTGGCTGGCAGGCGAGCGGACATGGGCCCAGTGCTGCTCGGGTCTCATCGGACGCATCTCTCGGCGCATCGCCGAGCGCGAACGCGCCAACGTGTGAGTCTCCGGGACCGCTCCGAGCACGAGCCCGAGCCCGCCATCTCGCTCACCGGCGTCGCGGTCAGGCGTGAGGGAGTGCCGGTGTTGTCGGGTGTGGACTGGATCGTCGAGGCAGGCGACCGCTGGGTGATCCTGGGCCCGAACGGCTCGGGCAAGACGACATTGTTGCAGGTGGCCGCCGCCCGTCTCTGGCCGACGGCCGGCTCCGTCGAGATCCTGGGCGCGCGGCTGGGGCGCGTCGATGTCCGAACCTTGCGACCACGAGTTGCGCTGGTCAGCGGAGCCGTGACGAGGCAGCTTCGCGCTGATGTCCCTGCCCGTGATGTCGTGGCCAGTGGCCGCTACGGCGCGCTCGAGACCTGGTGGAACCAGTACACGGTGGACGATTGGGAGAAGGCAGATCGGTTGCTGGCCCGCGGCGGCGTCTCGGACATCGGGGACCGGTCCTTCGGCGTGATCTCGGAGGGCGAGCGGCAACAAGTCCTCCTCGCTCGAGCTCTGATGAGCGACCCGGAGATCCTCATGCTGGACGAACCTTTCGCGGGGCTGGACCTGGGCGCACGCGAGAAGCTCCTGGTCCAGCTGGGCTTCCTAGCGGTCGATCCCGCTAGCCCACCGATCGTCCTCGTGACGCACCACTGTGAGGAGATCCCGCTCGGATTCACCCACGCGGGGCTTGTTTCGAACGGTGCCTTGGTGGCGTCGGGTCCGCTTTGTGACGTCGTGACCTCTGCTCGCGTGTCTTCGTGCTTCGACGTGCAGGTCTCAGTCGGCTGCAGCGACGGGCGGTGGTGGAGCCGCGCCACCTGATGTGTCGGCGTGTCCCAGGTGGGCATTGAGACGCGAAAAGGTCTTGATTCATCGCGGCTGCGCGGGTACAAACAGACGTGCGAGGAGAAGTGTCGACGAGTGTCGGCGCTTTGGCATTTCCCCAACCATCCACCATTTGCAAATAGCCGCTGATTAGGCTTTTCGCGGAAAGGCGAAGGTAGGTCGTCGGGGAGTGACGCTTTTGATCCTGCTGGTTCTCGTAGTACTTCTATGGGTGGCAGTCTTGGCTCCGAGCGCATGGCGTCGCTTCGCAGAGCGTCCTGGGGTGGGTTCCATCGATCACTTCCACCACCAGCTGCAACTGCTGGAACATGCCGCACCCAAGACCGTTGCGCCTGCGTATCGCCTGCACACAGCACTGCCAGGCAACGGACCTAGCGCCCCGCCAGCAGAGCGCGCGGACACGTCGCGGCCCAAATTGGTGCTGGTGCGCCAGACCGCCGACGTGGAAGCCGCCGACGTGGATGACAGCGACGGTGTGCACTACGAACGCGTCGGGGTGTTGGACCGACCCGAACCAGCGTGTCTGCCAGAGATCGGTGCAGACCTCTCCGCGTTTCGCCGGGAAGAAGCTCGCCGCCGCTGCACGGTTTTGCTGCGCTGCCTGTGGGGTGTTGCGATCTCCACCGGCCTGATCGGGATATTTCCGGGGATGCACCTGGCCTGGGTGTTCACCGGGCTGTTCGGACTGATTTCGTTGGGGCTCGTCGGGCTGATGGCCTACGCCAAGGAGCTGGAGGCGGAGCAGCAGCGTCGCCGGGCACGCCAGGTCAACCGTGAGGCAGACGCGTCACTTCGTGAGCTGGTCGACCCCGCCGTCCATCGGGCGACGGATCCCGCGGCGGCCGGCTACCCCGGTGCTTGGGACGACTTCGATCTCGACGACGAGTTCGAGGTGCCAAGAGCAGCAGCTCGCTGACCATCCTCGGCGCCCGCTCCAGGGCCGGCTCCAGGAGGGGGTCGCTCCGGCCCGACTATCCTGAGAGGTCGCCCCGGGGGTGTAGCTCAGCTGGAAGAGCGCTACGTTCGCAATGTAGAGGCCGTGGGTTCAAGTCCCATCACCTCCACCCGGTTGTCAGATTTGCGGAAGGGCCATCTAACTCCGGCCCGACCATCAAGGCTTGAGTCGATCGAGGATGGTGCGCGGCAAGCCGAGGCAGGCGAAGAGACTTTTGTCGCCGAACCGCGTCATCGAAGAGATCTGGTCCTGTGAGACTGTCAACACGAAGATCCCACTCGCTCGATAGACGTCGGCATTGGGGTCCTTCCGGTAGTAGCCGAAGGCGGGGTCGCTATTGGCTCTCGTCTGGACCATCTTGAGGTCGTCGCGCCAGAAGGCAACTTGCTGGAGGAACTCTGCGATGGGCAGCGGGCCATGGAACTCGAAGGGCTCCGGCGGCATCTTGAGCCTGGCGTCGTCGGTGAGGAGTGCGACGACGCGATCGAGATCGCCCAGCTGGATGGCGTCGATGAATCGGTCGACGACCTCTGCCTCGTGCGGGGACCGGGGAAGTGTCACGCGGTCGGAACCACTCGAGTCTTGCAGACCGGAGCGGGCCCGCTGGAGCGCACTGTTGACAGACGCCGGCGTCGAGTCGAGCATCTTGGCGGTCTCGGCCGCGGAAAAGCCAAGGACGTCCCGCAGGACCAGCGCGGCCCGCTGCTGGGTCGGGAGGTGTTGGAGGCCGGCAACGAACGAGAGAGCGATGGACTCTCGCGCGTCGTAGCGAGCCTCTGGACCGGGCTCGACGGCTTCGATCAAAGCGTCCGGATATGGCTCGATCCACCACGGCTCGTCGGAGTGTGCCGCACCGGCGAACGGAGATCCCGAGTCGACCGGGGTCGTGACCTGCGGGCGGCGCGAGGAGTCGCGGAGATAATTCAGGCAACGGTTGGTGGCGATGCGGTACAGCCAGGCGCGAAGCGAACGCCCGTCGAAGCGATCGAGTGCTTGCCATGCGGACAACAGGGTCTCCTGGAGTAAGTCCTCGGCGTCTTGGAACGATCCGAGGATCCGGTAACAGTGCACATGGAGCTCTCGGAGGTAGGGGTCGGTGAGCTCGGCGAAGGCGTCGTCATCGCCGGCCTGGGCCCGGGCCAACACTGAATCAGTCATCGATCCCGCCTGCTTCCCATACGAGTCCTCCTGCGGTTGTAACACCAAGCGGGTCGCTGATTCATCGCTTAATCCGGATGAGCCTCAGTGTTTCAACTGTCGCAGACCCGATAACCAGACAGGAGATTCACGATGACGTTGGTCAGCCCCCCTTCAGACCCCGCCGACGACCGACTGCGGATTCCGTCTCCTCCTCACCTGGATGCCCCCCTCAGGGCACCAACGGCGCGCCACGTCGTCTCCGACCCGGGCGTGCGGCGGTGGCGGGCCTTCGCCCTGCTGGTCGTGGCGTACTTCATGACCATCGTGGACCTCACGATTGTCAACGTGGCCCTGCCGACCATTGGTGTGAAGTTGCACTTTCCCGAAGCCGACCTGCAGTGGGTGGTCACCGCCTACGGTCTGACCTTCGGTGGCTTCCTGCTCCTCGGCGGGCGGGCCGCAGACCTCCTCGGGCGTCGACGCCTGCTCTTGGTGGGCCTCTCCGTCTTCTCGGCGGCGTCCCTTGCGTGTGGGTTGGCCACCTCGGACACCTTCCTCATCATCATGCGTGGGTTCCAGGGTCTCGGGGCGGCCATCGTCCTGCCGGCCGCCCTCTCCATCGTGATGAACATGTTTCCCGAGGGCGCCGAGCGCAACAAGGCGTTGGGTATCTGGGGAGCAATGGGTGCCATGGGGGCCACGGTCGGATTGCTCGCCGGCGGCCTGCTCACCCGTTACGTCGGTTGGGAGTACATCTTCTTCCTCAACGTGCCCATCGGTGCAGCTGCTTTGGTCTTGGCGCCCAAGTTCGTGCCCGAGAGCAGGGTGGCCGCAGGTCAGCGTCGTTACGACCCATTTGGCGCGGTTTCCATCACCTCGGCACTGGTGGTGCTCGTCTACGCCATCTCGCAGGCGTCCCAGGTTGGTTGGGCCTCCACCCAAACCATCGCCATGCTCACTGCGGCGGCGGCTCTGCTCGCGGCGTTCTTCGTCATCGAGAGCCAGGTCGAGGCACCATTGCTGCCACTGCGCCTGTTCCGCTTGAGCGCCGTCGCTGGTTCCAACGCAGTTGGCTTCTTGCTCACCGCGAGCTTCTACACCTTCATCTTCATCGGCACCCTCTACATGCAGCAGGTGCTTGCCTTCTCAGCGCTCAAGACCGGACTGGCCTGGCTGGTCGCTTCGGTGACAGCGTTGCTCTTCGCCGGTCCGTCCCAGAAACTGGTCACCAAGTTTTCGCCTAAGCGGGTCATGGTATTTGGGATGGCGCTCATCGGAGCCGGCATCTTGTGGGCCACCCGGATTCCGGCGCAGGGGAGCTTCTGGGCGGATCTCGCAGGACCTTTCTTTGTGGCTGGCATCGGGGTGGCATTTGCCTTCATCCCCGTCTCGATCGGAGCCCTCACCGGGGTCACCGAGCGCGACGCCGGCGTGGCCTCGGGACTCATCAGCACGTCGCAGCAGCTCGGTGGCGCCATTGGAGTGGCGGTCGCCTCGTCCATCGCCGCCGCTCGCTTCCACACGCTGGTTCACCACGGGTATGGCAAACCGGCTGCGCTCACCGGCGGGTTCACCTCGGCTCTGTGGGTCTGCGGCCTGACCGGACTCGTCGCCATCCCGGTGGCGTTCGTGCTCATGCGGCGCGCCAAGCCGGTGGCGACGAGCACACCGCAACGAGACTTGGCCGTCGTCGCTTCCCCCGACATGGCGAAAGCCTTAGCCGACTGAGCACCCCGCGAACGACCCGGGCCGGGGTGGTGCGCGCCGGTCCCGACGGGGGGCCGAGCCCGGCCCTCAGAGATCCAACTCGTCAACGTAATCAATAACCGACCAGAAAGAAGGAGAGAATCATGACCGTTCGCCAACTGGCGGGAACAACTGCAATCGTTACCGGTGCAAGCCGGGGTTTCGGGCGGGCGATATCCGTCTCGCTCGTGCAGCGCGGCGCCCGTGTCGTGGGTGTTGCTCGCAACCAAGAGCTGCTCGCCGAACTCAAGGAACAGCTGGGCGATGCCTTCACGCCCGAGGTTGCCGACGTGGCCGACCCAGCCGTGGCGACGCACTTGATCGCGGACTACCGACCCCAGACCGTTGTACTCAATGCCGGCGCGACCCCTCAGGTCGCATCGCTTCGGGAGCAAACCTGGGACATGTTCAGCACCAACTGGAACGTGGATGTCCAACACGTCTTCAACTTCACTCGAGAGATCCTGGCGCTGCCGCTCGACCCCGGGTCGGTGGTCGTCAGCCTGTCCAGCGGGGCCGCATTGGCGGGGTCACCTCTGAGCGGTGGCTACGCGGGAGCCAAGGCCACTATCAAGCTCATCAGCTCCTACGCCGGGCTCGAAGCGCAGCGCCTCGGATCGGACATCCGCTTCGTGTCCGTCTTGCCCCAGCTGACGCCCGCCACGGGCCTTGGGAAGATATACACCGAGCGGTACGCCGCTATGGCCGAGATGAACGAAGCGCAGTTCCTCGAAGGCCGATTCGGCGGGACTCTCAGCGCCGAACAGATGGGGGAGAGCATCGCTGACTTGGTGGCGGACGACTCCTACACGCTCGCTGCGTATCTAGTGGGCACGAGCGGACTGCAGTCACTCGAATGACACGAGTGCCGTATGCAACCGTATGCATGCGAACACGCTCCACACCCTGAACAGGCTGGACGTTGGCGTGAGGTCGCCGGCGAAGGTAAGGCGGCGCCGTACGCTCGCGGGCCACCATGTCGCGCTTAGCGAGTTGGACGTTCTGCGGCGAGACGAGTCAAGACTCCCACGAAATGATCAACTTCGGCGGGGGTGTTGTAGAAAGCCAAGGACGCACGGACGGTCGTTCGTTGCATTTTCCTCACGTTTCCTATCAGATTACTTGATTATTCCCCATGGTTCAGTAAGGATGACGTGAGCGGTCAGGAACAGACCGACCCTCGGATCGATCGCCGGCGTCCTCTTCTCCCCTGGGCGCCGGCGACCTGGGGGCGGTGGCCGCTTCACTGAGCGGTGTTCACCCTGCCTCTGCGTCCGAGCGTGTCTTTACCGCTCAGTCGCTCCTATCGGAGGGGTGCACAACCTCCAGTGCCCCTCGGAGACGACTTCGACTGTGCCACCGGACACTTTGAGGGCGGTCTCGTCGTCAACCGCATAGGTCGGGACCGGCACTCGGGCAGCCAACGTTCGATGTTCACGATCGCGGTCTAGTGGGACACCCGAGGATTGCGGCGTTAGGTGATCTTGAGAACCTCTTGGACGAGTTCCTCCCAGGGGACGTTCTGCCAGCCGGATTTGTCGGCTGCGCTTTTCGCAACGTCCGTCGCCTCCTCAACCCACAAGAGCTCGATATCTTCACCCGGTCCGACCTTTTGATCTCCCTTGACCGATTGGGAAGCTTGACCCTTCCCAATCTCAACTTCCGAGCCAAACTCAGTTCCGAGCCAAATGTCTTGCCATGCTTTGTGGGTTTCCTTGAGGCGGATTGCCACGCCGGAAAGGTGTGAGTGCTTGGGGCTCTCGGCCGTCTTGATCGCCCAGTGCAGGCAGTATCGGGCCCTGTGAAAGTCTCCCTTGGGCGTCGATGCTTCCGCTTGTTCTGTATATCCCCCGAGCTTTTGGCGCTCCTCTTCGGGGAGGATCTGGCGGAGGTTGTTCATCAAACCCTTCACGATGGGTGACGAGCCAGTGTTTGTTTCATGAGCCATGCACCAACCCTACCGGCCGTCTCAAGTGAGCTACGTGAGGAAGAAGCAGATGAGACAGTCCGGGCGAGCTGGGGCTAGGCGAGAGGAGCTGAGGTTCAGCCGAGCGAAGAGTTCTCGATGCGTCGCTTGCCAATGACGCGGCGATATGCCCTCATCGCTTCGTCTGGGAATTAGGGAGGTCCGTTCGAACCGGGTGTTGGCACAGCCGTTCTTTGACGTAACCCGATCTGAAGCAATGCGGATCGGCTTCCAGAAAGCCGACGGCCGGCGCGAAGGCCGTGAGCCCGATCTTCAGTCCGCCCTACTTGGGCTGCTTGGCTACAGCAACCACTGCGAAGGCATCCGTGGCCTGGTGCGGGACATCTTCGATTCGGTGGAAAGCGACATCGTCGAACGTCAGCTCCCGGGCGATCCCTGCGGCAGCCTCTTCCCAGAAGTTGGGGAAGTACTGGTAGTACATCTCCACCTGGTCGAAGTACGCCCCCAAGGTCCGTTCAAGCGACCGGGCGGTGAACTCCTGGACGTGGGACGGGTCCATATGGCGCCGGTCCTGATAGCGGTTGTAGGTCATGGTGCGATTCGGAGTCCCCACCACGAAGGTGCCTGTCTGCCTCATCATGGACACCACGTTCTCCACATACGTGAAGTAGTCCTCCAAGTGCTCGATCGTCTCCATGGAGAGCGCCACATCGATGCCACTGATGCCGAGCCCAACCCCGAGATTGGGCGCGCAGGCGTTGGCACAGAGGAACTGTGCGTTGGTGAGCTGGAACCGTTCGCCGAGGCCAACGACGTTCGGGTCGAGATCGATCCCCACCACGTCGGCACACCGGGGCGACAAGAGCGCCACGCCGAAGCCAGTCCCGCAACCAAAGTCGAGTACGTGATGCTCGGGCTGCACGAAGAGCCGAGCAGCCCACACGTAGCGGGAGACGTGGAGAATCGCGTCCAACGAGTAGGGCGGGCTGCCCTGGAATTCGAAGCGGGCGTGCGTCTCGGGACGCACGGACGCCGAGTCCGGCGACACCATCAATCCCGGCATTTCTGTTGGGGAAGTGGTCGGAGACGGCGGATCGGAGCTCATGGACGGACGCTACTGACGGGCTCCCCGAGGGTCAACGATCTCGGTGCCCGAGGCAGCTCCAGCTCTTCGGCTCCGACCTGCGGTCGGAGCGATTTCGAGGAAGGGTCCTAGAGATGAAACCGTGCCGTCACCCTTTGTACGACAGCGGTTCAACTGACCGATTTACGGTAGGTCCCACGCGACGCTGCTGGCGCCCCCATTCCCCGACCCAACCCCGGGGGGGGGCGGCGCCAGTTGGGTCGTCGGGCCAGTCACGGTCGGGTGCGGCTACAGGACATAGACCAGAAGGACGGGCACCATGCACCCCACCGCATCTACCAGAGAACTCCACAACATCGACTGGGCTGACGTGGCCGCCAAGGCCAGGGCCGAGCTTGGCGACGAATCCGTCGCCCGCTTTAGCGACCGCCTGCGAATGACCCTCATGGTCACTGCGGGTGCCCTCCGCCCTGGCGATACCGAGGACTTCCGATTCGGGCAGCCGCCGCCGAGCGCCTGATGTCGAGAAGGTGGCGTGATGTGGTCCGGATCGGCAATCGCTCGACCCGACTCCACCGTCATGCAGGTGACCACCACCTCTCCTTCGCCACATGTGCGGCCGATCATTTGGAAGAGTGGCCGAGAGCCGCTGCTCAACGTGTCCTTTGCTCGCGGTGTCGGGTGCTGACATGCCACGAGCGTCAAGGACCGCGTCCCGTGCATCTGATCCCGTCGGGGACTGCTGGCTATCAAGCTTCGTCTCCAAGGGCTGAATGCATCTGCACGTTCCAATCCTCGAGCCCGAGGGTCCGAAGCTGTCGCTGAGCAATGCGCCATCCCTCGTGAAGGCGGACTACAGAGTCGTGGTAATAGCCCCACAGGCGTGGTGTGCCACCGTCCGTCCGCTGGTGCCAGGCGTACACGGATGTGCGCACGGACGCATGATCGAGGTCATCGAACGTCACCAGGACATTCGCATTGTGGTGGCTTGTTGCGGCGAAACCGACCTCGCGATTTCCGAACATTTGCCGGAGACGCGACTTGGATCGCACGGTATATCCGATGCCCGGTCCATAGTCGACCACACAGTCCTCGGTGAAGAGGTCGACAACCTCGTCGTAGAGTCTGTGATCGACGCAGTACGAGTAGCGGTGGACGAGATCGATGATCTCGTCCTTGTCGATCAGCCGCTGCATCGCGGCTTCGACGTCTCTGTCCATCGGCGCACCGTCCCTCGAAGTTCTTGTCGTTGTGCCCGACCGGGCCCAAGCTAGCTGCGGACCGGTAGGAGGCGGTCACACTCCCGGCGGTAGAGGGCAGTCCGTCACCATCAGCGATCTGCGACACTGAGCACATGGCGGAGGGACACATGCGCCATCGGTGGGAGGACTGGTCTTGGGACGAGACCGTGTTCGAGGGCACCGCCGTCTACTACCGGCAGGGTCGTAAACCATATGCCCCCGCTCTGGCCGATGCTCTCGCCGAACACCTCCGCTTAGATGGTCGCGGGCACCTCCTCGACGTCGGATGCGGGCCGGGCACCGTCGCTCTGCTCTTCGCCCACCTCTTCGAGAGCGTCACTGGACTCGACTCAGATCTCGGAATGCTGGCTGAGGCCCAACGCGCTGCCGCGGAGGAAGGAATCACCAATGCGAGCTGGGTCCGGATGCGAGCTGAAGATCTCCCAGGATCCTTCGGCACCTTCCGGGTCATCGGCTTCGGCCAGTCGTTCCACTGGATGGACCGACCCCGCGTGGCCTCCGCCGTCCGGGACGTGCTCGATGCCAATGGCTCCGTCGTCCAGGTCGACCTTTGGCACACCAACCCGCCGGGCCAGGTGTACCTCAGCGGGCCATACCCACCAATACCCGAGGTGGCCATTGATGAGCTACGTCGCCGCTGGCTGGGTCCCGACCGTCGTGCCGGTCAAGGGTTCCGGAACACGTCGCCCGATCGAGAGGACGCCGTGTTCCAGGCCGCCGGGTTCGCGCCCGAGGAGCTTGTGGTCGTCCACGACGACCGGATCCTTGAGCGTTCGGTCGAGGACGTGGTGGCGTGGGTTCTCTCTACCTCATCAACGGCACCTCACCTCTTCGGGGACCGCCTCGACGAGTTCATCCGGGAGCTTCGATACCTCTTGCTCGACGCGTCTCCCGAAGGTCGCTTCAGCGTGGCGCTATCAGACAACCGACTTCGCATTCGCAGGCCGCGGTGATCAACCGGGTTCCTTCTGGTGTGATGGCACAAAGTGGGCTGCGCGCATAAGCGGCTATTGCCCGTCATTCCCCCAGCGCCACCGCTATTGCGGCGTTAAGGTCACGGCGATGTGACATTCCGAAAGAGGAGGTTTGGCTCCCATGACACCCGAGCAGGAACTGCCCGCGCTTGGTCCCATTGCTCGCTACGAGGCGAACATCATCGAGCGGATCAGCGATTTCAACGACCCCCGCCAAGAGTGGCGGCGCCTCTTCTCGGAATTACTCGGGACGTTCTTTCTCGTACTGGCTGCCGCCGGCGGCGGCATGATGGGACACGCCTTCCCCGGCGTGATCAGCCACACCGCTGCGGTGGTGGCACCGGCGCTGACGGTCCTCGCAATCATCTTGTTCATGGGCAAGGTGTCCGGTGCCCACCTCAACCCTGCGGTGTCGATTGCTTTTGCGTTGCGTCGTGACTTCCCCTGGCAACGCGTGCCCGGTTACATCGTCGTGCAACTCGCCGGGGCCACCCTGGCCGCCCTTTTCCTGCGTTCGGTGGTCAACGTCTCGGCCACGTTCGGGTCCAACTACCCGGCCCATGGTTACTCGAACATGGCTGCCTTCTGGATGGAGCTGATCTTGACCATGGGTCTGGTCAGCGTCATTCTCGGCACGGCATCGGGGGCACAGAACATCGGCCTCTTCGGTGCCTTCGGCGTGGGGGGCTACATCGCGCTGGCCGGTTTGTGGGGCAGCCCCATCTCGGGTGCCTCCATGAATCCGGCCCGCACGTTCGGACCCGACCTGGTCGGTCACTCCTTCACCGGTTACTGGGTCTATATCGCAGGCCCGATCGCGGGAGCCGTGCTGGCCGTCATAATCGCCTTCGTGTTGCGTGGCCCCGGTGGCGGTAAGTCCGGCTCAGGGGCGGCGCAGGGAGACATCTTCACTGAGACCTATGAGGCAGGGAAGTCCTAGCGGAGCCTGATGGACCTGTAGCGGCAGAAGCAAGGTTCACTCTCTGGCAGTGAGGAGTCAAAGTGCTGAACGAGGAGCGCTACGAACCTCCCCGCTCCCCAATGCGATCGCGCCCCACAGTCTTGCCGGGTCGCTGAGTCCCAGCGGGTTCGAAGAGTGCAGCACCCGCGGTGACGATGCCGATAGACAGCAAGATCGACCCGACCGCGTCGAGTGGGGTGTGCCACTGCGCGCCGACCACTGCAAGTGACATCAGCAGCGTCCATGCGGCGCCAAGCACGAGCGCGGCACGGCGAAGCCGGCTCCCAAAAATGGGGTCGAGAGCCAGCCACATGGCAAGCGCCGTCGCGCAGACTGCCGTGACGTTCCCAGAGGGGAAGGTGAGCTCGCCGTAGTAGGTCCGCTGGACGAGCGGCTTGACGACGTGATCGTTCACGAGCAGGGTCCCCGCGGCCAGAGCGGCGTAAAACGCGACACGAAGAAATATGTGCCTGGCCAGGCCGATGGCAAAACAGACGACGAGAACGGCGGCGATAGCCGGAGCAGCGAGGAGTTCTGCAAGATCGACCCAGGCTCTGGTCGCAGAGGGAGGCCCCAGCCATGTGAGAGCGGGATCCTCGAACCCGTATGGCGATCGGCCGTGCGCCACTGCCAAAGACAGAACCGCAGTTGCAATCAGACACACCAGTGCGGTGACCCTGAGACTGGCCCGCGACACTGAAGCAACCTACGTGCCACGCGAGGGGCTGTGTTGTCGCCTCGCCGTCGTGTATGCCGACCTCTGCAGCCATCCATCACGGGTATGCCCCAAGGCACAGTGATGCTCGCTCGCAAAGTCGACCGGCTTGATCACTCTCAGACGCAGTCTGGGCAGGTGCCGATGATCTCGACGGTATGGGTGACGTCGACAAAGCCGTGCTGTGCTCCCGTCCTGGTAGCCCACCGTTCGACTTCTGGCCCTTCGACTTCGATGGCCGTGCCGCAATGGCGGCAGACAAGGTGGTGGTGGTGCTCAGCGCTTGCGCAGCGGCGATAGCGAGTTTCACCGTCGTCGCTCCGTAGAGCATCGAGCTCGCCCGCGTCGGCGAGCGCTCGGACTTGGTTGTAGACGGTGGTGAGGGCGATGTTCTCGCCTCGCGCTTGGAGCTCGGCATGAAGTTCTTGAGCGGAGCGGAATCCGTCGGAGGCTTGCAAGACGCCAGCGAGCGCCCGCTTCTGTCGGGTCGAGCGCTCTTGAGGTGTCTTACCCGGAAGATCTTCTGAGTCGGAGGCGATCACCATCGTGTCTCAGCCCGGAAGCTCGTGGTCCTCGCAGTGGCCTGCGGGGGAGTCATGGCGGTGTCCGTCGCGCAGGGAATCGACGTGCTTGTCATGGGTGTTCCTCCAGGGAGTGTCTGATGGCGTCGTTGACGATGTGCGCGACGTGGGCGTCGGCAAGCTGGTAGGTGATTTCGGTACCGCGTCGGGTGGTGGTGACCAACCCGGCGTCGCGCAGCACCTTGAGATGCTGGGACAGCAGTGGCTGGCTGATCTCCCGCCCGGAGGCCCCGAGCGATGTCTGGAGCTCGTGGACGCAGCGAGGTTCCTCGCTGAGCTCGACGATCGTGGCTAGCCGGACCGGAGACGCGAGAGCCTTCAGCAGCTCCACGGCTGCGGCCAGCGCGTCGCCCACCTTCGTGTCGGCCACCCCCTTACATTAGGAGTTTCTTATATAAGCAGCAAGCCATAGACGCGTTGACTCGATCCTGGCTGCTGGTCGGCATATTTGCAACCATTTCAAATACAGTCTAGGGTTATCTGAAATCGATCCAGACAAGATCCGGTGGAGCTGGTTGGCCCCGAGGGTCCCGAAGGGTCGGTCGGGAACGAAGTTGGCGCCGCCGACGATGACCAGGAGAGACCGAGGACGATGTTGCGGCTGACGATGATGCGCGTAGGAATGGCGGGGCTCGGGGCAGTGCTGATCGGCGTCGTGGGCACGTCGTCGCTGATGCCCGCCGCGGCGTCCACGGAGGCCAGCAGCGGACGCACCGTGGCGGTGGTCGCAGGGGAGAACGAGTACGGCAACGTCGCGTCGCAGATCGGCGGAACGTACGTGAGTGTGTACTCGGTGGACTCGAACCCGAACACCGATCCCCATACCTATGAGGCCACGCCGAGCGTGGGCCAGAAGATCGCCAACGCGAATCTGCTCATCGAGAACGGGGTCGGCTACGACACGTTCATGGGCACGCTTGCCTCGGCGTCGCCGAACTCGGCTCGCAAGGTGATCAACGTGCAACAGTTGCTGGGTCTGCCCGATAGCACGGTGAACCCACACCTCTGGTACGACCCGAAGACGATGCCAGCGGTCGCCAACGCACTCGCATCCGATCTCTCGTCACTAGACCCCGCCCACGCGTCGACGTTCCGTGCGAACGAGCGCAAGTTCGTGGCTTCGCTTCAGCCGTGGTTCAGCGCGATCGCCGCATTCAAAGCCAAGTACGGAGGGACGACCGCAGCGACGACCGAGCCTGTCGCCGACTACCTCCTGACGGCCATGGGCATCAAGAACCTGACGCCATGGCAGTTCCAGGCCGACATCATGAACGGCACCGACCCCACGCCCCAGGACGTGTCGTTGGAGCAGGGTTTCTTCACGAAGCATCAGGTGAAGGTGTTTTGCTATAACCAGCAAGTCACTGACCAGCTCACGGATTCGATCCGCCAGACCGCCCTGGGGGCCGGAGTGCCGGTGGTTGGGGTGTACGAAACGATGCCCGTACCCGGCTACAACTACCAGTCGTGGATGATGGCCGAGCTCAACGCGATCAAGAAAGCGATCACCACCGGCGTCTCCACCCAACACCTGTGACGGTGCGGGACGACCCCACGGCGGCCACGGCAGAGCCGCGCGTCGGAGACGGCACCGGCGAAGCGCCCGATGTCGTGTTGCGGGTCGAGGATCTGAGCGTGTCGCTCGGAGGCCGGCGTGTGCTCGACCGAGTGTCGTTCTCGGTGGAAGCCGGCGGGTTCTGTGGGCTGATCGGCTCGAACGGAGCGGGAAAGACCACGTTGTTGCGGGCGATCCTCGGCCTAATCGCCCCGAGCGACGGCCGTATCATCGTGACGGGCGGGACCCGTTCACGGCACAACCCGCAGATTGGCTACGTTCCCCAAAAGACCATCCTCGAGGCGGACATGCCGCTGCGGGCCCGAGACCTGGTGGGGCTCGGACTCGACGGGCACCGCTTCGGGATCTCCTGGCCGTCAGCGAAGCGGCGCATCGCAGTCGATGAGATGCTCGACGCGGTCGGAGCGACCCGGTTCGCGGACGCGCGGATAGGGAACCTGTCGGGCGGAGAGCAGCAACGGATCATGATCGCCCAGGCGCTCATTTCCCGCCCGACGTTGTTGCTGCTCGACGAGCCGCTTGCCAACCTGGACATCCGCTCCGCCGCCGAGGTGGTCGACCTTCTGGCCGGGATCGCTGCCGAGCAACACATCGCGATCTTGCTGTCCGCGCACGACATCAATCCGCTGCTGCCGGTCATGGACCGCGTCGTCTACCTCGCCGACGGCCGGGCTGCGTCCGGTACGACTGACCAGGTGGTCCGAACGGACACCCTCAGCCGGCTCTATGGGCACCACGTCGAGGTGATCCACGTCCAGGGACGGGTGCTTGTCGTCTCCGGCGCCGAGCATCAGGCCCACCATCCTGGCGACACCGACCATTTCCCAGGGGAGACCTGATGCTTGTCGCAGTCTCCTGGTCGACCCTGTTCGAACCCGGGTTCTTCTCATCGGGCCCGGTCCACGTGGCTCTCATCGTGGGGGCGATCACGGCGGTCGTCTCCGGAATCGTCGGGGTGTTCACGGTCATCCGTGGGCAATCGTTCGCCGGGCACGCATTCTCCGACATCGGGACGGCCGGTGGTTCCGCTGCGTTCTTGGTCGGGACGTCCACGATCTACGGGTTCGTTTCCTTCAACGTGGTCGCCGCGGCGGTCATGGAGCTCATCGGCGTTCGCAAGCCCCGAGGCCGAGATCTCGCCACCGGCATCGTGCTGGGTGCCTCGTTGGGCTTGGCGGCCCTGTTCCTCTACGAAGGCACCATCTCCTCGAGCACCACCGGGGCCACCGTGAACGTGCTCTTCGGGTCAATCTTCACGCTGCCGCCTGGCATCACCATGGTGATGGCTGTCCTCGGAGTCGCCTCGGTTGCCTTGATCGCAGTGCTGTACCGGCCTCTTCTGCTCAGCTCCGTGAGTGACGAGCTCGCCGCGGCGCGTCGTGTCCCGGTTCGCTTGGTCGGCGCGGGCTATCTGTTGGCCCTGGCTTTGGCGGTGTCGATGTCGGCGGTCACGATCGGGGCGATCCTTTCGACGGCTCTGTTGATCGGACCGGCCGCCGTCGCGCTGCGGGTGGCGAACCGTATCGGGGTTGCCATCGCGATCGCGATCGGGGTCGGCGTGTGCGCCTGTTGGGTGGGGACGTTGATGGCGTACGACAGCACCGTCTGGGCCGGCGGCAACGGCTGGCCGGTCAGCTTTTGCATCGTGGTGGTCATCTTCGCCTTCTATTTCGCCTCGGGAGTTGTCGCCCGTGTCCGCGGGGATCGGCGAGGGGCGACGACCAGCGGCCAGCGAACGCCGGCCCGGCCCGTCGGGACGGTCTGATGTTCGCCAGCTTCATGATCAATGCGTGGGAGGCGGCCACTGTCGTTGCCATCGTGGCAGGCGTCGTTGGGTTCTTCACGGTGCTACGCGGGGCGGCCTTCGCCGCGCATTCCCTTCCCAACGGGGCCTTCGCCGGAGCGGCGGGCGCTTTCCTGGTTGGTGCCAACACAATTGTCGGTCTTGGCGTGTTCTCGCTGGCCGGGGCCGGGATGATCGCCGGGCTGGGTCGACGGGCCCGCAGCGACGTCGCCACCGCTCTCACCATCGTGCTGATGCTGGCTCTTGGGGATCTCTTCTTGTCGCGCACGAGCGAGTACGCCCCTGAGATCTTCGCTTTGCTCTTCGGCGAGATCCTCGGTGTCTCCTCGAGCAAGCTGGGCCCGATCGTGGTGATCGCCGCGGTGTGCATCGTGGCGGTGGTCGTCCTCTACCGGCCGCTGATGCTCTCCTCGGTTACTCCCGACGTGGCCGCCGCCCGCGGCATCAACCCCCGGCTGATGGATCTGGCCTTTCTGATCGTGGTCGCACTGGTCACGACAATGGCCGTGCCCGTCGTGGGCTCCCTGCTCATCTTCAGCTTGCTCATCGGCCCACCCGCCGCCGCCCGGTCCTTCACCAACCGTCCCCCGATCGCGATCATCCTCTCCGTGGTGTTCGCGCTCGTCACCGTATGGGTGGCGATCGCCGTTTCCTACTTGACGAACCTTCCCATCGGCTTCTTCGTCGGCGCCACCAGCGCGTTCGCCTACACCGTCGGGCGAGGATGGACCGCCTGGCAGCAGACCACCAGGAGGCGACGGCAGGCTGATCGGGGCGAACGTACGTCAACCAACGCGGTTCCGCGGACGCCCAGTCGGGGTTCGAGCCTGCCGGCGGAGCTCTAGCGCGCGAAGAGGTGGTAACCGGCGAAGAGCCATGCCGCGATGAGCAACACGTGCGCAACCTTCGACGTCGAGATGAATCGAACGAACTCCTCGGCCGTCGCGACCGTGCCGTTGGTTCGCCGGGCGACCAGGTCGATCACGATCGCGGCGACAGGCACGGCGATCCAGAAGGCAATGCCGACCGGCGGACTCGAGGGAAGGAGCAACGCCGGCGGGCTCGAGTGCGTGCCCGGACCGAGGACGCACATCGCGAGGACGCCTTGCGCGCTCGGAGGGTCGTGCCGCTCCGCCTCAGGCGCGAGCTGGGGGGGTGCTGGTCGCACCTGCGCGGGCGCGCGAACCCGGGCCGCCTGGTAGCCGACCCCGACCAGCATCCAGACCAAGAGGAGCGCTGCGTTCAAGGGCCGGTAGGCCTGGGCCAGGGCACTGATGGTGAGGTGGTACTGGTGCGGACCGGTGTCGATGCCGAGCACGTCCCACGCGAGTGCGACAAGGAACAGCACCAGCCAGGGTGCGACTCCTTGCAGTGCGAGCCGGCTCCCACCGTGTCCGCCACGTGGCCAGGGATTCCTTGCGCGCGGCACGCGCCAGCCCAAGCGTTTGCCGTGCGACCCTCGCCACAGCGCGGCGTCCACCACCACGACGGCGGCCAGTGACACCCCCCAGGTGATCTCTGCCGCGTCCGAGGTGCGATGGAACCCACTGACCCAGCCGCACCACGCGCACAGCGCGACGGCGGCGGGCACGGCGACGAGCACGGTGCGGACGCGCACCGCTCAGGTCTATCCGCAATCAGTGGTGCAGCCAAGCAGCGCAGCGTGACGACGGTGCTGCGTTAGGGTCCGCCCGATGGCCAAAGGAGGGGTGTTGCTCCGGCACCACGACTTCCGGCTGCTGTGGGGAGGCGAGACCGTCAGCGAGCTGGGCTCGCAGGTCAGCCTGCTCGCCATCCCACTCCTTGCCGTGCGGACGCTGCACGCGACGACCTTTGAGATGGGCCTGTTGACCGCGGCGTCGACGGCAGCCTTCTTGGTCGTGGGGCTGCCGGCTGGTGTCTGGATCGATCGCGTCCGGCGCCGGCGGGTCATGATCGGCGCCGACCTCGGCCGGATGGTGGCGCTCGGATCGGTGCCGATCGCGTATGCGGCGGGCGGGCTCACGCTGGCGCAGCTCTTCGTGGTCGCGCTGGCCAGTGGCATCCTGACCGTCTTCTTCGACGTCGCCTACCAGTCATACCTCCCCGCACTGGTCGGCCGGGAGCACCTCGTCGAAGGGAACGCCAAGCTCACCGGGAGCGCTCAAGTGGCCGCGATCGCCGGACCGAGCGTTGCCGGTGGCCTCATCCAGGCGATCGGGGGCTCGGCCGCGGTCGCGGTCGACTCCGCCAGTTTTTTGGTGTCAGCCGCTGCGGTGGGCGCTATGCGCGCGCCCGAGCCCAAGCCGGTCGTGCCCGAGGGCGGGCACCCGCGCCTCGTCCGCGACATGGCCGAGGGCCTTCGGTTCGTGTTCGGCAACACGCTGTTGCGGGCCATCGCGGCCACCACGGCGACCTCGAATTTCTTCAGCGGCATCGCGGCCGCTGTCGAGATCGTCTTCTTGGTGCGCGAGGTGCACGCATCACCTGGTGTGATCGGACTCCTGTTCAGCTTGGGTGGCGTGGGCGGCGTCCTCGGCGCACTGGCCGCCGGACCCATTGCCGCCCGCGTCGGCGGCGCGAGGGCCACGTTGATCGGCGTCGTCGGCAGTGTCGGAGGCCTCTTGATACCGCTGACCACGCCCGGTGCGGGCCTCGTTCTCTTCGGCATCGGTTTTCTGATCGTGTCGTTCTTCGTGGTGGTCTACAACGTGAATCAGGTCAGCTTCCGCCAGCGCCTCTGCCCAGATCGTCTCTTGGGCCGGATGAACGCGACCATGCGGTTCGTGGTGTGGGGTGTGCTGCCGATCGGCGCCGTCCTCGGCGGGGTCCTCGGTTCGATCGTCGGCCTGCGCCCGACGTTGTGGATCGGCGTGGTGGGCGAGGTGCTCGCGGGAGCGTGGCTGCTCGCGTCACCGATGCGCACGATGCGTGACTTCCCCGAGGCGCCTGAGTCCACGCTGTCAGCCGACGCGAGTTGAGCCGGCGGACTGGGTCGGCCGACGCCTCAGCCGCCCGGCTTGGACAGGTCAACCTCGGGCAGCTCGCCGATGTCGTGTTTGCTCAGCGAGACCGAGATCCCACCCTTATCCATTCGGGCGACGTTGCCGACGGGGATGGCCACGTCCTTGCGGCCCCACAGGTGGCCCTCTTGGAGGAGGACGTGCGTCACGTGCCCGGCGCCGGTGTCGACGACGAGTCCCTCGACCTTGCCGATCTCGCCGTCGGTGGCGTGGACGGGGTCGCCCCGGCGCACGCCCACCTCGCCCGCCGGCAGTGTGTCGTGGGTCACGATGGCGCTGGCATTGGCGACGAGGGGGTCCGGTCCGCCCTCGATCCCGAAGTAGGGCCAGTAGTACGCCTCGTGTGCCTCGTAGTCCGCGTAGCCGCTGCCGCCGGGGAGGAAGTCGTTCTCCTCGGCGTGCGGGAGCGCGTCGAATTCGTCGAGGGTGTAGCGGAGCTCGACGCCGTCGTCACTCGAGGCGACCCGGTCGAGCGGGACAAGGCGGCCGAGGCCGGCCCGGTGCTCGGGCTCGACCACGAGGTGGGTGAGCGCGCGGGCGACCGGGTCCACGACGACCTTGGTCACCTTCCCGCAGGGACCGTCGCTGCATGTCGCGGGTGACCCGATCGTGAACGTGGCGTCTGCCATTGCGACCTCCTTGTCCCGCCCAAGCCTATCGGCGGAGCGTGAGAGCGCCCGGGTCCCGACGCGCCCGTGCGCGGGCACACTCACCACCCGCGCAGGTCGATCTCCCAGCGATCGAGTACCTCGTCCCCGTCGACCACGTGGAGGTGCTCGTGGTACGCAACGGTCGGATCGACGTGGGCCGGCAGGACGCGGATGCGGTCACCCACCCGCAGCGGCCGCTCCGCCGCGAAGGTCAGGTGCTCGTCCGAGCAGAACCACACTTCGGCGCCCTCGACCGAGGGGTTGCCGTGGTCCATGCCGAGCGCCTTGAGGCCGCAGTCGGCGACAGTCCACTCCTTCGACACCGAGATCACCGTGGCGAGGACGGAGAGCGCGTGTTCGAAGGGGAGCCCCAACTTCGCGTATGCGGTGTCCATCAGCGCGTACGACCCCGCTTGGATCTCGGTCGCCCACGTATTGAGGTCGTAGGTGCCCGTGCCACCAGCCGACATCACATCGCCACCGACGTCCTCGTGGGCGCGGGCCAGCTGCGTCATGGACACCTCGATCATGGCCACCCTCGTCGCTCGGTCCTCGAGCCCGACGATGTGCCCCTCGTAGCCCATGACGCCGCGCACGCTCAGGCCGGCCGCCCGCGCCCGGTCGGCCAGACGTCCCGCCTCCTCCGGGCTGCACCCGCATCGGGGCAGCCCGACGTTGACGTCGATGAGGACCTCGGCGACCCCCGCGCGCGCCGCGGCCGCAATGGTCTCCTCGGAGTCGACGGCGGCGGTCACCCGCACCCCGTGGCGCGTCAACGCGCCCAACCGACTGGCGTCGACCACCTCGTTGGCCAGCAACAGGTCATCGCCGAGGCCGGCCCTGGCCATGCCCTCCATCTCTCGCAGCGTCGCGCAGGTGAATCCGCTGTGCCCGTGCGCACCCTGGCGTGCCGCAAGCGCCGTGCACTTGTGTGCCTTCACGTGAGGCCGCAGCCGGTCGCCGGGGAGCGCCGCCGCCATGGTCGCGAGATTCGTCTCGAGTGCGGCCGCTTCCACGATGAGAGCCGGCGTCGTGAGCCCTATCGTGTCCACTCCCCGAGGCTAGCGAGCGAGGGGCGCGCGTGGCGGTCCGCGGGTACTGTCCGCGTGGTGAGCACACCATGGCTCAACGACGCCTGCACCCTGGTCGACGCCTATCGGGCCAAGGAGCTGTCCCCCCTCGAGGCGCTCCACGAGTGCATCGAGGCCATGGAGGCGTCACCGCTCAATGCTTTCTCCTACACGGACTTCGAGCATGCCCGCGAGGCCGCGCGTCGGGCCGACGTGTCGCTGCCTTTCGGCGGCGTGCCCTTCGGGGTCAAGGAGCTCGAGAAGGTTGACGAGTGGCCGTATACGCAGGCGTCGGTCATCTTCAAGAACCGAGTGGCCGGCCACGACGACACGTCGGTGACCCGATTGCGGGAGGCCGGAGCCGTCCTGGCCGCGCAGACGACCGCACCCGAGTTCGGGGGCATCAACTGCACCTCGACGGAGCTCCACGGGACGACGCGCAACCCCTGGAACCATGAGCGCACCCCAGGCGGTTCGTCCGGTGGCACCGCGGCCGCCGTCGCCGGCGGCTTGTTGCCGATCGCCACGGGGAGCGACGGTGGCGGGTCGATCCGCGGCCCGGCGGGCTTCAGCGGGCTGTTCGGGCTGAAGGCGACCTACGGCAGGATCCCCAAGGGGCCCGACGGCACCATCGAGCCGATGACGACCGTGCTCGGCTGCCTCACCCGCTCCGTGCGTGACACGGCGCGCTACTTCGACGCCTGCAACGGCTTCGACTCGCGGGACCCGCTGAGCCTGCCCCGCGTCGAGGGATGGGAGGCGGGCCTCGGTACGTACGACCTGGCCGGCATGTCGGCGGCGATCGTGGTGGACCTCGGGATCGCGGAGGTGCGCGACGAGGTGGCCGCTGTCGTGGCCGAGGCGGCTGAGCGTCTCGCTCGCGCGGCGGGCTTGCGACTCGTGGTCGTCTCACCCACCCTGCCGCCACTGCGTGGCGCCTGGGCCATGGCGAACCAGCCACCCATGGTCGCGGACCTCGGCGACGCGTACCCTGACCGTCTCGGCGGCCTCTCGAGCGAGATCGCGGCAGGACTCACGAGTGCGCGCGAGCGCTACGACCTCGAGCGTGCGGCCTCCATCGAGCACTACCGTCGCCAGCTGAACGAGGCCATGGCGACCCTGTTCGACGATGCCGACTTCGTGCTCTGCTCGACGCAGCCGGACGTGGCGTTCCAGGCGGAGGGCCCACCGCCCTCGACGTTGCCCGGCCGCGACCTGATCCACGAGATCGGCTTCGCCCGCGCCATCATGAACAACGCGGCGCTGACCGCTCCGTCGAATCTGAACGGGAGCCCGGCAGTCACGATCCCGGCCGGGCTCGTCGACGGCTTACCGGTCGGCCTCCAGGTCCTGGCCGGCCATCACCGCGAACCCCTGCTGCTCGACCTGGCCCTGGCCGCCGAGCGCGTCATGCCCTGGCCGCTGGTCGCGCCGGGCTCGCCGCACACCGACCTGGCGTGAACGCTCAGCCCAGCGCGTCGCGCCAGGGCGTCATGTCGAGCCCGGGATAACGCGCTTGCACGCCCTCCAGCGTTGCCTTCGTCCAGTACGGATGGCCCGGCAACGGGATCCCCATGAGGGCGAGTTGGCGCGGCGTCGCCTCCTGCACGTACTTGGTCAGCTCGTAGGAGAAGCCCCGGAAGGGCCAGGACTGATAGCCGCCCCAGCCGGCGTCGCGGTGGCGGAAGGACACGTGCAGCATCACCCGGTAGCGGGTCGGATCGGTGTGATCGACCGAGCGGTGGTACACGTCGGGGCGGTAGGCCACGACGGAACCGGCCGGCGCCGCCGCGACCGACGAGTCGTCGTAGAGCTCGGCATAGTCGACGTAATTGAGCGTGTGCCGCTCGACCGGGATGTCCTTGGTCTGCTGCCATGACGCGAAGCGGGTGGCGCCGTCCTCGCTGGTGACGTCGGTGAGGTAGACGAAGAACTCGACCTGCTGGTAACCGACCTCGTGTCGGGGCACGACCATCATGTGGTTCGGGTAGTCGGCGTGCAGCAACTGGTTGTAGCCCGACTTCTGGTGTGCGTACTTGGCCGTGGCGAGGCCCATGTAAAGCGCGAGATCCCAGGTGCCGAGGAGCCCCTCCGCGATGTCGATGACGTTGTCGTGGAGGACGAGGGCGTTGAGGCGAGAGCTGTGGAACGGGAACTCCGGCCAGGGGGCGTCCCACGTGTGCCACTCGCCGGCGGCGGTGCCGCCGAGGTCGAGCATCTCGGCGGGTGTGGGGAAGTGCCGGTGGACCGCGTCCTGCGCCGCTGCCAGCTGGTCGGCGGGGATGGCGCCCGGCACCACGCACCACCCGTCGAGGTCCCAACGCTCTTTCATCGCGGGCGTGAGTAGCGGGGGAGCGGACGGCACGCGTCGCACGATAGCGCCGGGTCCGCGGCGATGGCACGGCCATAGCGCCTGGTCGGGCCGGGTTTGACGGCGCCTCGAGAGGAGCCGTACAGTGGTTAAGCAATCACTCAAATCAATCGCTCAAATCGGATCGATCAGGGAGTAGCGGGTGGCCAAGTCGGGCGTGAAGGCACGGGTGAGACAGGAGGGCTCGCCCGGGGTGGCGGAGACCCGGGAGGCGCTGGTGCGCGGCGCGGTCGCGGCCCTCAAGGAAGAGGGCTTCGCCGGCGCCAGCGCGCGGGCGATCGCCCGGCGGGCCGGCTGCAACCAGGGCCTCGTCTTCTACCACTTCGGATCGGTGGCCAACCTGCTGCTCGCCGCGCTCGACGATGTCAGCGAGACGCGGCGCGTGCACTATCAGGCGGCGGTCGACCGCGCTGAAGGGATAGGTGAGCTCGTCGACGCGGCGCAGGCGATCTTCGAGGAGGATCTCGACGCGGGCCACATCGCCGTTCTCGCCGAGATGATCGCCGGAGCCTCGGCCACGCCCGGGCTGGCCGCCGAGGTGGCGGCGCGCATTGCACCCTGGCGCAGCTTTGCTGGCGACGCGCTGCGCGAGGCGCTCGAGGGGTCGCCGCTCGCGGCGGTGGTTGAGCCCGACGTCGCCGCCCACGCGGTGGTCGCGCTCTACCTCGGTCTGGAGATGCTGGCGCATCTCGACGGGGACCGCAGCTCGGCGCTTGCACTCTTCGACCGGGCCCGCCTGCTGACCGGCTTGCTGCAGGGGTTCGGGCCGCCGGTGGCGGCGACGGGGCGGGACCAGCAGAGCCCGCCGATCCCTCCGATCCCCCCATTGAACGAGGAGGCTCCATGACTGGGCGAACACGAGTACCTGGAAGCGTGGTGGACTCGCCGTCGCCAGGAACAAACACGTTCCCGGCCGATGGCATTGACGTCGTCACGGGTGCCTTCAGCTATTCGGGTGCGGCGATCGCCCGCGAGCTCGAGCGCGCCGGGAGGCGGGTGCGTACGCTGACCGGGCATCCCGAACGGGCTCCCGAGGACAGCGCGATTGACGTGCAGCCGTTGGACTTCGACAACGTGATCGGGCTGACCGCGTCGTTGCGGGGCGTCACGACCCTGTACAACACGTATTGGGTCCGCTTCCCTCATCAGCACGACGACCACGAGCGCGCCGTGGCCAACCTGCGTACCTTGTTCAACGCGGCATGCCATGCGGGCGTGGAGCGCATCGTGCACGTGTCGATCACGCACCCGAGCATCGCGTCGCCCTATGGCTACTTTCGCGGCAAGGGCGAGGCAGAGCGTGCGTTGGCCGAGGTGGGTGTGCCATACGCCGTGCTCCGTCCCGCTCTCCTCTTCGGAGGTGATGGCGTCTTGCTCAACAACATCGCGTGGCTGCTCCGCCGGCTCCCGGTGTTCGCCATCGGGGGCACCGGTGACTACCGGATCCGACCCATCCACATCGATGATCTGGCGGCGCTGGCCGTCGCTGCCGGGCGGGAGCGAGACGACTCGGTCATCGACGCCGTCGGTCCGGAACGGCCGACCTTCCTCGAGCTCGTCCACCAGTTGCGGGCGGCGGTCCACAGCAGGAGCGTGATCGTGCGAGTGCCGGGCGCGCTGATGCGACCTCTGGCGTCAGTCCTCGGCCTGGCGTTGCACGACGTGCTGTTGACCGGCGACGAGTACCGGGCCATGGCCGACGGTCTTGCCGACACGGACGGCCGGGCCACCGGCTCCATTGCGCTCAGCACGTGGATCGGGGACCACGCGGATTCCCTCGGCCGCCGCTATGCCAACGAGATCGACCGGCACTTCCGCCGGCCTGGGATCAGCTCCAGATGACCAGGACCAGTGCTGCCGCCACGGCGAGATAGAGCCCGAACGGCAGCCCCGAGCGTCGCTTCGCCCGGTGCAAGCCGATGAGGACGAGACCCACGACGGCTGCCATCAGGTTCGCGTAGAAGAAGCCGTCGAGGAGGGCCATGGGGCTAACCCAGGCCAGCCCGAAACCGACGACGAGCGACAGACGTACGTCCCCGTAGGCAATCCAGCGCGGGTTCATGAGGTTGATGAAGAGGAACACCGCGAAGAACGCCAACCCACCGAGGGTGGCGTGCACCAGCTTCTCCCAGTCGGGCACGGCGGCGGCGACGGCCACCCCGCTCGTCACGACCACTGCGCCGAGGGCGTAGACCAGTGTCTTCGGCAGGAGCCGCCGCGTGAAATCGCAGTAGGCGAGTTGGACGAGGCCGACGAGCATGAGCAATGGCGGGAGCGCGAGGAGTGACCACCCCACCCGGTAGAGCATGAAGGCAGGGATGACACCTGACGCCGCGGCCAGGACGAGCCACTGGCGCCGGCCGATGCGCGGCGCCTCGACATCGACGGGCGTCTCGGCGGGAGCATCAGCCACCTCAGCCCCCGCAACCTGCCCCGCCGCTGCCCGGGCGAGCGACGCCGTCAGTTCACGCCGGGTCAGTGGCACCAGGAGCGAACCGGCTGCGATGCCGAATGCGGCGCCGACGAGAAGTGCGAGGGTCGTGCTCATTGGACCAATGTGACGGACCCGCAGTTGACGCTCAGGTCAGCCGTCTGGACGCCTCCAACGGAGATGCCCGTCGCCTGCAGCATCGGCGCCAGCACGGCCATCGCCGCTTCGACCAGGACCGATTGGGAGCCGGAGTAGGACGGCGAGGCGGTGGTCGTGACCGGGTTGCTCCCGTTCTGGATGCTCGTCGCGGTGGGAGGCACCGTGGTGAAACTCGGGCTTGCGCTGTAGTTGCCCTCGGTCAGCGTGCCGATCTGCGATCCGCCGAAACTCACGTCGTCGGTAAAGCCCGTCCCTGCCACCGAGATCGTGACCTTCTTCAGCGTGTTGTTCTGACAGGTGACGTGTGAGAGCGTCGCGGTCGCACTCGCCGCTGCCATGGGAATGTTGATGGTTCCACCAACGATGTTGAGCTGCAGGTCTGCAGTCACCTGCTGAGTCGTCGCGGTGGTGCCCACCGGTCCGTATGCATACTGAGGTGGTTGGATCGCGGAGAAGGACAAGGAGGACGAGAGCAGACCAGGGATGCCACCCAGGGTCCCGATATTCACAGCGCTGGACCCGTTCGCCAGCTCCGCTTCCGTCGTGAGTGCCTGCAGGACGTTGAGGCTTGCGCTGAGGGAGGGCGACGAGAGCGTGCTACACGACGACCCATCGATCACGACCATCTTGCACAGCTGGGCCGACGAGGACGCGTTGAAAGCGAGCGAGCTCAGTGCGGTGCTCGCGTTGCACGGATAGGGTGTCGGCGACGACCCACAGTTCAGCTGTGCGACCTGGTTGGCGACGGCGTCGGTCCAGATCGAGAGCCATTGTGTTGCGGTGAGTGACGCCGTCATGACGTTCGATGTGGTGAGCAACCCGCCTGACGCCGTGATGAGCTGGTTGATGGTCACGTCGGTGTTGGCGAGACCATCGAAGCCCACTGCGTTCACGTTGGCGCTCGTGCCGAGGTCGCTCAGGAGCGCGTTGAGGACGGAAGACTGCGATGAGCTGACACCAGTCAGGTACGAGCCGATCGAAAAACCCGATTCGGGCGTCACTGCTGCAACCGAGGTACGAGTCACGCTCGCATTCCCGCCACCGAAGATCTGGGGCACCTTCTGGGTCGCCGTGACCTTGACGGCATTGCACGCGGGCAGCGGTGGCAAGCCTGTTTCACATTCGGTCTCGGAGCTCCACGCGCCGTTCCACTCGCCCGGCACCACGGTGAGTGTCGTGTTGGCTGCGTTGTCGGTGTCGACGTAGGGGAGCTTGTTGGTCGTCAACCAACTGGCGGTGGCGCTCTCGGAGGGCCCACTCGCGTCGGCGTCGGCGATGTTGATGTAGCGCGCCATGTCGAGCGCCGCCGTGTCTGCCATCGCCTGGGCCTGGCGGTTGCCGTCCACCGTGAAGCCAAGGTCCACGCCGAAAGCGCCCGCCGACAACAGCAGCACCATGCAGATCGCGGTCAGGACGAAGGTCGCGCCGCGCTCGTCATGCCGCCGAGCGCGGGACCAGCCGAGAAGGTGCCGGCGAAGTCCTCGCATCTACGAGCTCGGGTTCGACATCTGCAGGACATTGGTCGACGAGATGGTCGAGGGGGTGATGACGCCGAGTCCGGGCATCTCGGGGAAGAGCGGTGACGAGGCGTAGTTGTAAGACACCGTCACCTCCAGGCACGTGTTGTTGCTGTTCGAGGGACATGGCTCGGGTACGGCGGTGCACGTGATGATCGTGCTGGAGGGGCACGTCCCCTTGCCCATCCAGCCGACGTCCGACCCAGCCTGGTTTTCGGCGGCACAGACTGACGGAACTGTCGACTGCGTGCACGTCTGGGTGGTGGCGACGATGCCGGCGCGAGCGCCGTCGGCGGCGGCCTGGGTCACGGTCGCCTGCGCGCCCAGGATGAGGCCGTAGGTGATGATGCCGTAAAGGAGCATGATGAGAAGAACGACAACGAAGGCGAACTCCACCATCTCCGCCCCGCGCTCGTCGTCACGCCACCGCCTCAGCGCAACCGGAAGCTTCCACGTCCGCGGTTTCAACGCGACCCCCCTCTCCTCTGTGTCGGGCGGCGGTACCAACTCTTGAAGGGCAACTGTCGAATTGCCGCGTCGCCGTGTCGCGACGGTGTCGATTGTGGGCTTCATGCACTTCGCGGTACATAGGACCTAAGGACCATTTAGGGGTTTCACCAGGGGCGGAGTGCTCAAGAATGGTCAAAAGGGCCTATGTACGCGGATCGGTTCCCGTCGTACTCTCCAAGCGAACCAACGGCGGACGGCCGTGCATCTGTCGCCAACGTCCTCCGCAGCGGAGAGGGGGGATTGTTCTGTGAAGAGGCAGACGCTCACGCTGGTCCTGATTGGGGTGATCCTGTTCATTGCAGGGAGCGCGATCGCCTTTGCAAGCGTCAAGGGTGCGGGCAAGCACGCGGCTTCGAACTCGAACAATGTGCCCGTGACGATGTCCGCCGTGGTCGCGAAGGGCAACATCTCAGCCGGCACCACCGGCCAGTCGATGATCTCCAACAATCTGGTGGCCATCGAACTGATCCCCACCAGGTCGTTCAAACCGACGGACCTGACCACCCTGACCGTGCTGCCCAATGAGGTCCTCACGCAGGCAGTCACGAAGGGGCAGGCCATCAGTTCGGCAGAGCTGTCGGCGAGCACGTCTGCGATCTCCATCCCGACGGGCATGGACGCGATAACGGTGACGATGACCGGGACGAACGCACTCGCCGGCTACCTGCAGCCCGGGAGCCGGGTCGATGTTTACGCCAACATCACCAAGCTTTCGACTGGGGACAACTCGAACCTGCCGGTTCCCTGTACCGAACTCGCCATGTCCAGCATCCAAGTACTCGACGTGTCCAGCACGGTCCCGTCCTACGCGGGTCACAAAACTGCGGAGGGGCGCACCATCCCAGGCAGCGAGACCGTGCTCCTCGCGGTGACCGGCCAGCAGGCGCAAACCCTCCAATTCCTCGAGCAGAACGAGTCGCTGTCGGTCGTCCAGCCTCAGCAGGGAGCGACGCCGCCGCCGCTGATGCAATGCGTCGGTACCGGCCAGACGACAGGTGCCCCGTGATCAACCGCCGCATCCTCGTCATTAGCCGCTCGCCAGCTCTCAGCCGCGCGATCCAGGCCTCGCTCGGACCGGGCTACCAGGTCGTCACCAGCTCGAACGTGATCGACGTCGAGGAGGAGGTGAGCGAGGAGGGACCCTTCGACGTCCTCGTGGCCGGACCGGTGTTCGACAGCCACGCAGGTATGGCCCGACTGGCCAATCTGCGTGCCACGTCCGCCGTGCCGGCGGTGGTGCTGGCCCTGGGGCCGAAGCCCAAGGCGAACCTTGGCGACATCGTCCGCACGGGCGCGGTTGAACTCGTCGAATACCCGACCTCCAAGCGTCAGCTCTCCAGCGCGTTGCACCGTGCGTTCGATATCGCCGACGCGTCCCAGTCCGGCTCCGGCCCGCCTGTCCCGGCCGTCGCCGAAGGCGTCGTGGCGGAGCGCTCGCACTTCGCAGAGGTGTTCACGGTCGCCTCATCGAGCGGCGGCTGCGGCAAGACCTTCTACGCCACCAACCTGGCCTGCTATTTCGCCGCCCAAACCGGACAGCGAGTGTGCTTGGTCGATCTCGACCTCCAGTTCGGCGAGGTCTCGACAGCGCTGCACCTGCGGCCCCGGTTCACCATTTCGGACCTGCTCTCGCGGGAGCCAGTCGATGAGGACGACCTTGACGAACACCTCGAGGAGTATCTCGAGGAGCACGAGCTCGGGTTCTCCGTGCTGGCGGCGCCCTTTAGCCCGGCCGACGCGGACATGATCGCTCCCAAGGACGTCTACAAGGTCCTGAGCGCGCTGCGGCATCACTTCGATTACATCGTGGTCGACACCCCGGCGCAGCTCTCCGAGATCGTCCTGGCCGCCTTCGACCACTCGACCCGAGTGCTGTGCATGGTGACACTCGACCTGCCGAGCATACGCAACATGCGGGTGTTCCTGACCACTCTCGAGAAGCTCAAGATCAACAGCGACGCGGTCGGCGTCGTGCTCAACAAGGTCGAAGCCGACATCGGCATCGACATCGGCGACGTCCAAGAGGTGCTCGACAACAAGATCATTTCCGTGCTCCCGTATTCCCGCGAAGTCATGAAGTCGATCAACAGGGGACGCCCCGCGCTCGTGTCGGCCGCCGGTTCCGAGATCGGCAAGAAGCTGGCTGGTGGCATGAACCAGTTTCTCTCCGGCGAAGTGACGCCCGTCCTCGAGACGAGCGTTTCGGCCCCCGAGCTCAATGGCGAGCCCCGGGGTTTTTGGCGGAGGAGGAAGGGACGCACCACCAAGGTGCCTGAGCTCGAGAGGGCCTGATCGCGATGAACCTTTCGGAGAAGCTGGCCGCCGCCGACGGGTCCGCGTCTGAACCTGCGGCCGACGAGCCTCCCCAGCCGCCTCGCAACCGGCGAGCCGGGGACCCCGGGGGGCCGGCCCCGCGTCCAAACCCGTTCGGCACGCCTGGTACCAAGGGCCACCCGATGCGGCGGGCGGCCGACCGCACGTTGCTCGACGAGCAATGGAAGCAGAGCAAGGCCAAGGTCCAGGCCAAGGTGCTCGCTGAAATAGCGCCGACTGCGGCCGATCTGTCACCCGAAGAACTGCGGTCAAAGGTCCGCGCCACGGTCAACGAGATTCTCGAACGCGAGGACATCGGGATCTCGCCGATTGAGCGCCAGCGCTTCGTGGAAGAGATGCTCGAGGACTCCCTCGGTTACGGGCCGCTCGAGGCACTGCTCGCCGACAACACGATCACCGAGATCATGTGCAACGCGTACGACGAGATCTGGATCGAGCGCAAGGGCAAGATCGCGCGAAGCGACATCATCTTCACCAATCCGCAGCAGTACCGTCGAATCATCGACCGCATGGTCCACGCCGTCGGCCGTCGGGTCGACGAGTCCTCACCCATGGTCGACGCCCGGCTGGCCGACGGATCCCGGATCAACGCCATCGTGCCGCCTCTCGCCCTGCGGGGCCCGGTGCTGACGGTTCGAAAGTTCCCAGAGCGCGCCTTTCTCATGCAGGACCTGATCAATCTGGGCACGCTCACGATGGATGCGGCTGTGTTCCTCGAGGCGTGCGTGCGGGGCAAGATCAGCATGGTCGTGGTCGGCGGCACCGGCACCGGCAAGACGACCATGCTCAATGTCCTCTCGAATTTCATCCCCGACGGGGAGCGCCTGATCACCATCGAGGAGTCGGCGGAACTCCAGATCCAAGGAGCCCACGTCGTCACCCTCGAGACCCGGCCGGCCAACGCCGAGGGGACCGGCGAGGTGCGGATCCGTGACTTGGTCCGTAACTCGCTGCGTATGCGGCCAGACCGCATCATCGTCGGTGAGTGCCGTGGTTCCGAAACCCTCGACATGCTCCAGGCCATGAACACCGGCCACGCCGGCTCTATGACGACGGTGCACGCAAACACACCGCGCGAGCTGCTCGGACGACTCGAGACCATGGTCATGATGGGCGGAGTCGAACTGCCCCAGCGCGCCATCCGGGAGCAGATCGTCATGGCCGTCGGCCTCCTGGTGCAGCTCCAGCGGACGGCCGGCGGTCCCCGTGTGGTGCACACCATCACGGAGATTCAGGGCATGGAGGGCGACACCGTTCTGCTCCAGGACATTTTTCACCGGGTCGACACCGCCGAAGGGATGGGCCGCCTCGTGCCCACCGGTCTCCGCCCCAAGGTTCTCGACGAGCTGGCGTTGAACGGCATTGACGTGCCGCCGCACGTCTTCCGCAACGACGGCGACCCCTTCGCCTCGTCCCGGTCCGGCCGCCACCACCGGCCGACCCGACCCGGCCGGGTGGCCGAGCCACCGTCCGACGAGCTCTACGAGATGCTGGCACGCCGCCGGGACGGGCGGTGAGAGCCGCCGTGCTCGCCTCCACGCAGTTGAGTTGGACGACAGAGGCCTTCGTCGCCGCGGTCCTGATGGGGGCTGGCCTCTCCATCGTCGTTGTGGGCGCGATCATGCGAGTGCGCACGAAGCAGCGCACGCTGGCCCAGATCCTCGACGACACCATGGGCACTGCGCAGGTTCCCGTCGAGGTGGTGACCGAGTCGCCCGAACACGGCGAGCTCTCCGCGCTGACCGTCAGGATTGCTGGGATTTTCGGCCGTATCGATACGTCGGGAGCGCTGGAGCGCCGCTTGGAGCGCGCTGACATCCCGCTGCGATCCGGCGAGTACATCGTCATCGCCGGGACGATTGCCTTCATCCTCGCCGTCGGTGCGGGTGTCATTGCGAAATCGCCGTTCGCGGCCCTCGCTGCGATCGTCGTCGTCGCGGTCATCGCCTGGTACCTCCCTTCACGGCGAGCCAGCAAACGGATCAAGCAGCTCCAAGAGCAGCTGCCCGACGCACTGTCCCTGCTGGCCGCATCGGTCGAAGGCGGTCAGACGTTCCAGCGATCGATTGACATGTACCGGCGTGACGCCAGACCGCCGCTCTCCGACGAGCTCGACCGCGTCATGGCCGAGGTGGCGGTCGGTTCTGACCTCGTCGTCGCGTTGGAGAACATGGCCGAGCGATCGGGCGTCGAGGATCTGACCTGGGCCGTCGAGGCCGTGCGGATCCAGCAGTCCACCGGCGGCCGGCTGGCCCCGATCCTGCACACCCTGGCCGACTTCATGCGGACCCGCCAGGAGGTCCGCCGCGAGGTCCAGACGCTCTCGGCCGAAGGGCGGATGTCGGGGTATGTCCTCTTTGCCATCCCGATCTTCTTGGTCATCGCGCTCGAGCTGAAGGATCCCGACTACCTCCAGCCGATGGAGCACGGGGCGGGGCTCGTTGTTCTCTTCTTCACCGCCGGGTTGATGGCTCTCGGGTTCTGGATCGTGCGGCGCATGGTCAACATCAAGGTGTGAGGGTCGCGGGGAGGCTGATCAGATGAACGCTGCGTACTTCGTTCCCCTGTTGGGCATCACGCTCATGGCGATCGGCGTCATCGGTGTCGGCACGGCGGCATGGCACTCGCACCGCCAGAATCAGCGGCTCGATTTCATCCGCTCCCTCGGCTCGGAGGCGGAGCTCTACGCGGAAGCGACACCCACCCTCGACAGGGTGCAGACGCCGCTGGTGAACCGGATCTTCCGTCCTGTCGGCAAGGGCCTACGCGACAACCTGTCGCGGCTCTACCCCTCCCAGGACATCGACCGCGTCCACGCCGATCTGCTCAAGGCCGGGCTTACCGGTTCAATGCGGGCGGAGGAATACGTCGCCATCCAGGTGGGATCGATCATGCTGGGGATCGGCATCGGTCTCGTGACGCTTATCAGTGGGATCGTCAAAGTCAAGTTGGGGTTCGCCATCTTGTTCATTCTCCCGATGCTCGGAGGCCTCGTACCGAGTTGGTGGCTCCGTCATCGCATCAAGGAACGGCGTGCGCAGGTCACCAACGACCTCCCGGATCTGCTCGACCTCATGACGATCTCCGTTGCCGCGGGTCTCGGGCTGGAGCAAGCCATGCAGGTCTCGTGCGCGCGCTTCGAGTCGCCGGTGTGCGACGAGTTGCGGCTCACGCTCCGGGAGATGGAACTCGGACTTTCTCGTCAGGACGCGCTCGAGAACATGAAGCTCCGTACCGACATCGACGACCTGGTGACGTTCGCTGTCGTCCTGGCCCAGGCAGATGCGCTCGGGTTGCCGATTGGCCGCGTGTTGCAAGCGCAGGCGGATGAGATGCGCGACAAGCGCCGTCAACGCGCACGCGAGAAGGCAGCCAAGGTGCCGGTCAAGATCCTCTTTCCGCTCGCACTGTGCTTCTTGCCGGCGATCATGATCGTCGTCCTCGGTCCGATCGTCGGCCCGATCAAGCACGCGTTGCACGGCGGCGCCTGAGCAAGCGCCGGGCCCTGCCGGGCCCCTGTACGCAGAAAATTGTTCATCCGTCGGTTCTCGCACCCGGGCTGCAATCGTGCTGCGACTGTCGTTTGATAGCCGAAGCGTACAATGACCAGGGAGTTTCCACCGCAGCGCGGTGGGGTGGAGCCGCCACCGGCAACCCCGGGGGCGGAATGAGGGGGAGGAATGTCGAACACTGCGACGGCCCTGTGGCCGGTTGCGCAGCCGGAACGGGCCGCACTGGTAGGACCCGGCCCGGAGTGGATGTTCTACACACAGGTGTCGGTGTCCGGGCCGTCCGTGTGCACCACGGTGCACCGCGGCGAGAGCTTGCGCGGCGGCGCTCGCGCCACCCTTACTCGCGACGACATTGACGTCGAGACAGACGAGGACTACCGCGACCCCGATGTCACCACGCAACGGCGCGACGACGATCGCCAATGGGGACCATGGTCGCTGACTCAACGCGAACTCGAGGTGCTCCAACTGCTCGCGGAAGGGGCAACGAACGGCGAGATCTCGCAACGGCTCTACATCAGTCCGAAGACGACGAAGAATCATCTCGCGGCAATCTTCCAGAAGTTGGACGTGACGAACCGAACACACGCGCTCGTGCGCGCGGTCGTCATGGGACTCGTCACGATCGAGTAGGACAACAATCGGTCCACGTCACGGGCACAATTGGTCCATAAAGCCTATGGAACGGCGATTCGGTCGAACGGAGAATGTTCTTGGGAACCCACATGGACTCGAGCAATCCCGTTCGGAACCATTGGGGCGAGAGAGGGGAATCAAGATGACTGAGCTGTTTCTGAACGCGTTTTTCGCGGTGCGTGGCTTCCACGCTGACCTGCTTCAGCGCGCCCGGACAGAGCGCGGCGCTTCCATGGTGGAGTACGCGCTGCTCGTTGGCCTCATCGCCGTTGTCGCCGTCGTTGCGGTGGCTGCGCTCGGTGGCGGCATCAAGGGCCTGTTCAACAGCGCCAACAACTGTGTTGGCAACGCCGCAGCTGGCTCAACCTCCTGCTAGCTGAGGCAGCGGCGTCTCGTCGCCGCTGAAGGTATCGACGAGAGATTCCCTAAGGGAATATTCCCCCTTCCCCAATGGGATGACGGTAGGGCTGGGTCGGCCACGGTCGACCCAGCCCGCTGTCGTTTTTGGGCGCCGAACCTTTTGCTCCGGGACGGCGGCGGCCAGGGTGCCTGTGGGCAACCGGGGAGGGCTGGGTCGAGGGATCCAGCCCTCCCTCGCGTCCGGGCACCGGCGGGCGGGCCCCATTCGCTTCGCCGGCGGCGGCATCTGAATTCATCCTCGGTTTACAAAACCGATACGGCGGCGAAATAGGGTCCGGCGACACTGAGATCACGACGCGGCAGGTTCAACACCCGCCGGGCGTGCGGTGCCGTGTCACCCGTCGGTCTCGGAGCACGAGACTGACGAACAATCCGGGAAATAGGGGAACACAGGAGAGTTCATGAGCTACCAGGCCGAGTACATCTGGATCGACGGGACGGAGCCCTCTCCGCTACTCCGGAGCAAGACAAAGATCGTGGAGGACGGCAAGGAACCTCCGATCTGGGGTTTTGACGGCTCGAGCACGAACCAGGCCGAGGGGAGCGACTCCGACTGCGTTCTGCAGCCGGTGTTCGTCTGCCCCGACCCGCTACGCGGCGAGAACGACAAGCTCGTCATGTGCGAGGTCCTGCTGACCGACATGTCGCCACACCCGACCAACACGCGGCGAGCATGCGTCGAGGTCGCGGACAAGTACGCCGCGTTCGAACCTTGGTTCGGCATCGAGCAGGAGTACACCTTCTTCCAGTACGGGCGGCCGCTGGGATGGCCCGAGGCCGGCTTTCCCGCTCCACAGGGTCCGTACTACTGCGGAGTGGGGGGTGACAAGATGCCCGGCCGTGAGATCGTCGAGCGCCACACCGCCGCCTGTCTGAAGGCCGGACTCGGCATCGAGGGCACCAACGCCGAGGTGATGATGGGGCAGTGGGAGTTCCAGATCGGGATCCTGCCGCCGCCGCTCATCGGCGACCAGCTGTGGACGGCCCGCTGGCTGCTGTTCCGCATCGCCGAGGATCTTGACGTGTTCGCGACGCTCGAACCCAAGCCGGTCCTCGGCGACTGGAACGGTGCGGGTGCCCACACCAACTTCTCCACCAAGGCGATGCGCGAGGACGGCGGCTGGGACGCCATCATCGCCGGCTGCGAGGCGCTCGGGAAGCGCGTCGAGGAGCACGTGACGAACTACGGCATCGGCATTGAGAGCCGCTTGACCGGCGCGCACGAGACCGCCCACTTCACCCAGTTCAGCTACGGCACCTCCGACCGTGGTGCGTCGATCCGGATCCCATGGCAGACGGCTAAGAACAAGAAGGGCTGGATCGAGGACCGCCGCCCCAACGCCAACATGGATCCCTACGTGGTGAGCCGCTTGATCGTCGAGACGGTCTGCGAGGACGCCGCCGGCCGATGAGCCACCACTGATCGGGACGCCGCCGGTTCCGGGACCGCGCACCCCCGGAGCCGGCGGCGTTTCTCGTCCCGGGAGTCAATCAGTGTCACCCCACATTGCGTGATGATCGGCTCGCCCGGTGCAATCCACGCTGGTGCGGCGTCGTACTGCTTGGTGTCCATAGAAGGAGAACCCCTGCTCGAGCTGGAGCTTGCGCTCCGTCTCATGAGTACGTGGGGCGTCAGCCGCCGAGCAGACCGCCGAGGCCGCCGGGCTCTGTGGTCGTCGTGGTGCTGGAGCCTGATCCGGCCGAGCTGTCGGTGCTCGAGGTGCCGCTGCCAGAACCCGAGGACCCGGAACCAGGGAGGACGTTGCCCAGGCCCAGCCCCGATGAGAGGCCGTTCACCGTCTTGGTCACACTGCCGGTCGTGCTCCCGCCGCCGCCGGTGACACCACCGACGGTGCCGCCCACGCCGTTGACGGTGCTGCCCACACCACTCGTGACGCCACCGACCGTGTTGCCGAGACCACCGGTGACGCGGTCGACCGTGCTTCCCGCGCCACTGACGACACCGCCGGCCGCTCCTCCGACGGTGTTGCCGAGGCTGTTGGTGAGGCCGCCGACCGTGCTTCCCGCGCCGCTGGCGACACCGCCCGCCACGCCGCCCACGGTGCCCCCGACGCCCTTGGTCACGCCGCCGGTGCTTCCGCCGCCGCTCGCTCCACCGAGGAGTCCGCCGACGCCTGCGCCCAGTCCTCCTGACGTCGATCCCGACCCCGACGATCCGTCGTGCGATGAGCCGGAGCCGGAGCCGCCGGATCCTCCTCCGCCACCTCCGCCGAGGGCAGCGGCCAGGCCGTTGGCGCCTGACCCGTTCGTCGCGACCAGGCCGGAAGCGCCCCGTGCGCCGGCGCCCGAACCCGGTTCGCCGAAGACGAGTTGGGGTGCGGCAAGGGCGGAGCCCGATGCCCCAGGGGGTGCGCTGGGTCCACCGGAGAACGCATGCGGTGCGATGAACGCCGCTGCGACCGCGGCACCGGTGACCGCGATGCCTGCCATCGCGTTGCGCAAGCCCTCGCCCGCGCCACCGCTCTGGTGGTTGACCGTTGCGCCGCGGTGGGCCACCCGGAAGAAGGTACGGCGCAACAGCGCCCCGGTCGCGATGAGAAAGCCGGCCAGCGCTTCCTTGGACTCCGACACGACAGCGAACTCGCGCTTGAGCGCCTGGCGCGCTCGCCACAGCAGCGTCTCGATGGTCCCGATCTCGACGCCTTCGTGGTCTGCGATCTGCTGGTACGTCCAGCCTGATTCCTCGCGCATGGCGAGGACGTGGCGGTGCCGGGTCGAGAGCCGGTCGAGCGCCCGGTTGACGAGCTCGCCGTCGACCGCCGCCAGGACCAGCTCCTCGGAAGTGTCCTCGCCGACGACCCCAACGGGATGCTGCGCCGTCAGTTCCAGGTCGTCGGTGGGCATGCTGCGCGAGCGCCTGCGCAGCATGTCGGTGCAGATGTTGCCGGCGATCACGGTGAGCCACGGGTAGAAGCGCCGCTCACCCGCGAAGCGCGGCAGCGCCTTCCAAGCCCGGGCGAAAGCCTCTTGTGCCGCGTCCTCCGCCTCGTGGCGGTCGTTCAAGCGGCGCAGGCAGAAGCGAAGAAGGCGGTCGTAATAGCGCGCGTAGAGGTTGCCGAACGCGGCGGAGTCACCGCCTTGGCAGCGCTCGACGAGCGCGCGGTCGCGCTCAAGGTCGACGTCGTCGCAGAGACTGGTTAGCTCTTCCTGGCGGAGCGCCACTAGCCCGTCCCTCCCCTTCCCCTTCCGGCCTCACGAGGAGTTTGGTTTTCATTATGGCTGGCCTTCACAGGTGCCCAAACGGCCAGCGTCGACACCTTCAATAACCGGGGTTGGCTATTTCAAACAACAGAAACAACGCACTGACAATTGCGCCCCCCGGCACCTGAATCCTGCAGTTCACCTCCTCCCCTCGGGAACCCGGACGAGCCCCCGGAGCACCTCTTTTGTGCACCCCTGTGTAGGTAACGGGCGTGAGCGGCGCTGCTTGCGGTCGGCGGGCCGCGAGGTTGCTCGGCTCCTCCCGTTTGTCTCCATGAAGGAATGGACGGGCGGAACGTCCGGACCGGCCCAACCTTGGCCGAGTCGCTCGGGCAGATCCGCGCCCTCTACGTGCAGTCGGAGAACCAGGCGGCGGGGACGGCCTCCATCTACGCGGTGGTCGACCAGACCTATGTGAACAACAAGATCGACACTCCCCAGGCCGACGTGGTCCGTCTCCCGGCCAACCTGCAGCAGGTGGACGGGGTGTGGAAGATCGCGGACGTGACCGTGCTCGAGGGTGCGACGCCCGGCAGCGCCGGGAGTGCCTCGGGCTCGGCCGGCTCGTCGGTGCCCGGGCAGTAGTCGATCCGGCCTCCGCGCGCCGGTCCGGCGGGAAGGCGCGGTGGCCATCCAGTAGCATTGCGGTGGGCTGCGTGCGGGTCTGTGGTTGAAAGTCGATGCCAGTCGCAGGCAAAACGACCCACGTAAGGCGACTTGTGGTCGCTGAGCATGGTGCGACTTAGAGGTAAGCCCTGCCCGCCGGGTCCCCGACAGTCGGGGGCGGGCGGAGACGAGGCGACGCGTGCCAATGCGGCGCTGCTGGGTGCGGTGGCGACACCGTGCCGCCGGTGCGGGCGCGCCACCCTCGCGGCAGGCGAGTGTGGGGTCAAAGACCAGGTCAGCCGCACGCAGCCCAGACACCTCGACCCCGTGCCCGTCGGCTCGGTCGCCCCTGGTGCCGGTAGGATCGGGCTCTCATGAGCGTGTTCACGAAAGTTCTCAAGGCCGGTGAGGGCAAGAAGGTCCGTCGCCTGGCGGAGCTGGTGCCGCTCATCGGCGCCCTCGAGCCCGACCTGCAGAGCCTCAACGACGAGGCGCTGGCCCACAAGACCGTCGAGTTCCGTGAGCGCCTCGACCAGGGCGAGACCCTCGACGACCTCCTGGTCGAGGCCTTCGCCGTGGTGCGCGAGGCGGCCTGGCGGGTCCTCGGGCAGCGCCACTTCGACGTCCAGCTCATGGGCGGCATGGCGCTGCACTTCGGCTGGATCGCCGAGATGAAGACGGGCGAGGGCAAGACCCTCGTCTCGACCCTGCCCGCCTACCTCAACGGGCTCGACGGCCGGGGCGTGCACCTGGTGACGGTCAACGAGTATCTCGCCTCGCGTGACGCCGAGTGGATGGGCCGTGTCCACCGCTGGCTCGGGCTGAGTGTCGGGCTGATCTCCTCCACGATCGACGACCCGGTGCTCAAGCAGGCGGCCTACGGCTCGGACATCACCTACGGCACCAACAACGAGTTCGGCTTCGACTACCTGCGCGACAACATGACCCGGTCGCGCGAGCACATGGCCCAGCGCGGCCACGTCTTCGCCATCGTCGACGAGGTCGACTCCATCCTCATCGACGAGGCCCGGACGCCGCTGATCATCTCGGGCCCGGCCGACGAGGCGGCTCAGCTCTACTACCAGTTCGCCTCCATCGCCCGGACGCTGACCCGCGACGTCGACTACGAGGTCGACGAGGAGAAGAAGACGGTGATCCCGCTCGAGTCGGGGATCGAGAAGGTGGAGAGCGCCGTCGGGGTCGACAACATCTACGACGCCGTCTCGGTCAATTACGTCCACCAGTTGACCAAGGCGCTCACGGCCAAGGACCTCTACAAGCGGGACAAGGACTATCTCGTCGCCGGCGGCGAGGTGAAGATCATCGACGAGTTCACCGGCCGCACCATGGAGGGCCGGCGCTGGTCCGACGGCCTCCACCAGGCGATCGAGGCCAAGGAGCGGGTCTCGATCAACGAGGAGAACCACACCTGGGCCACGGTGACCCTCCAGAACTACTTCCGCATGTACGAGAAGTTGTCGGGCATGACGGGGACGGCCGAGACCGAGGCCGGCGAGTTCGCCTCCACCTACGGCCTCGCCGTCGTGCCCATCCCGACCAACAAGGACATGGTCCGCGCCGACCAGTCCGACCTCGTCTTCAAGTCCGAGGAGGCCAAGTTCAACGCGGTGGTCGACGACATCGCCGAGCGCAACGAGCTCGGCCAGCCGATGCTCGTCGGCACCGCCTCGGTGGCCAAGTCCGAGCAGCTGTCACGCCTGCTCGAGAAGCGGGGCATCCCGCACAACGTGCTCAACGCCAAGCAGCACTTCCGGGAGGCCGAGGTCGTGGCCCAGGCGGGCCGCCTCGGCGCGGTCACCGTCGCCACCAACATGGCCGGCCGCGGCGTCGACATCATTCTCGGCGGCAACCCGGAGCTGCTGGCCCAGCACGAGCTGGCGGCCGAGGGCGTCGACCTCGACACCGAAGAGGGACTGGCTGCGCTGGACGCGCGTCAATCCGTCATTGAGGCGCGCTGCCGCGACGAGGGCGAGCAGGTGCGCAAGCTCGGTGGGCTCTACGTCCTGGGCAGCGAACGCCACGAGAGCCGCCGCATCGACAACCAGCTGCGAGGCCGCTCGGGCCGTCAGGGCGACCCCGGGGAGTCGCGCTTCTACCTCTCGCTCGACGACGAGCTCCTGCGGCTCTTCGCCACCGGGGCCATGAACTGGGTCATGGGGCGCACGCTGCCCGACGACGTGCCGATCGAGTCCAAGACGGTGGCCAAGGCCATTGAGCGCGCCCAGAACACCGTCGAGGCCCGCAACGCCGAGATCCGCAAGGACAACCTCAAGTACGACGAGGTCATGGACCAGCAGCGCAAGGTCATCTACGAACGGCGCCTGCAGGTCATCGACGGCGAGGACCTCGAGGAGCACACCGAGGACCTGTTGGCGGGTGCGGCCGAGAAGCTGGTCGGGGAGTACTGCCCGACGGAGTTCGAAGAGGACTGGGACATCAAGGGCCTCGTCGACGGGCTGATGCAGTACTACCCGACGAAGTTCTCCGTCGAAGACCTCACACAGGCGGCCACCACCGAGGACCTGGTGGAGTCGATCGTCGAGGAGGCGCTCGACTACTACGAGCAGCACGGTGAGTCTATGCCCCAAGGCGCGGAGACGATGCGCCAGATCGAGCGCGACGTGTACCTCCAGATCATGGACGCTCGCTGGCGTGACCACCTGGCCGAGATGGACAACCTCAAGGACGGGATCCACCTGCGTTGGACCGTCCAGGCCGACCCCCTCAACGCATGGCAGCAGGAGGGCTACTCCATGTTCGGCCAGCTGATGGAGGTCATCGACAACGACTATCTCCGCTACATCCTCCACGTCGAGGCGGTGCAGCCCTCGGCCGCCGAGCCCGATCTGGACAGGGCCGTCTACGCCGCCGCCGAAGACCCCGTGGGCGAGACGGGGGCGTTGGCGACGGCGCTCTTGGCCGAGCAGGGGACGAACGTGGCGGCGCAGACCTCGCTCCTGGCGCCGTCGCCCAATGGTGGCGGAGGCGGGAACGGTCGGATCGCTGGCGCTGGCGCCGGCGGTATGGCTGGTGTCGATGCCGGCGTGGGCGTGGGCGCCAACGGTGGCGGTGGCGGTGGCAAGGGCAAGATCAAGCGACCGAACGCCCCCGACCCGGACGCGTTGACGCCCATCGTCAAGGAACAGCACGAGAAGATCGGCCGCAACGAGCCGTGTTGGTGCGGCAGCGGCAAGAAGTACAAGCTCTGTCATGGCGCAGCCTGACGGGCCCTCGGCCGAGGCACCCCGAGACTTCACATCCGAACTCGAAGCGCTCGGGGAGCGGTTGGCCGAAGCGGAGCGCTACCTCGGTCGGGACAAGCTCGAGGCCCGGCGGACCGAGCTCGAGGCCGACGTGGCCAATCCGAACCTGTGGGACGACCCCGACCACGCGCGCTCGGTCACCAAGGAGTTGGGCCGGGTCACCGCCGACCTCGAACAACTCGATGGGTTGCGCAGTGCGCTCGAGGACGCCTCGGCGCTGCTCGAGCTGACCGACGAGTCGGCGGCCGAGGGCGCGCGCGACGCTGCGTTGGACACCGAGCTGGTCGAGACGGTGGCCTCGTTGGGGACCCGGCTCGACGCGCTCGAGCTGCAGTCGCTGTTCTCGGGCGAGTACGACGAGTTCGATGCGGTGTGCGAAGTGCACGCGGGCGCCGGCGGGACCGACGCGCAGGACTGGGCCGAGATACTCCTGCGCATGTACCAGCGCTGGGCCGAGCGCCGCGGCTTCACCGTGGAGGTGGACGAGGCGACGGAAGGCCAGGAGGCGGGGTTGCTCTCGGCGACCTTCATCGTGCACGGACGCTTCGCGTACGGGCTGCTCGCCACCGAGCGCGGCGTGCACCGACTCGTGCGCATGTCGCCCTTCGACTCGCAGCACAGGCGCCAGACCAGCTTCGCCTCCATGGACGTCACCCCGTTCCTCGAGGACGTGTCGTCAGAGGTGGAGATCGACGAGAAGGACCTGCGTGTCGACACCTACCGGTCCTCGGGTGCGGGTGGGCAGCACGTGAACAAGACCGACTCCGCCGTCCGGCTCACGCACCTGCCCACCGGGATCGTGGTCGCGGTCCAGAACGAGCGGAGCCAGCACCAGAACAGGGCCAAGGCGCTGCAGATCCTCGGCGCCAAGCTGGCGGAGCGGGCCCGGGCCGAGCGCCGGGCCGAGCTCGACGCCCTGAGCGGGGAGCGGGGGACAACGCGTGGGGAAGCCAGATCCGCTCCTACGTCATGGCCCCGTATCAACTGGTCAAGGATCTGCGGACCAATTACGAGACCGGGAACGTCGAGGCCGTCTTGGACGGGGACCTGGACGCGTTCATGGAGGCGGAGTTGCGGCGCCAGCGCGAGGGCAATTCCTAGGCTGACGACGGTGTCGCACGAGCGTTGCAGAAGTGCAGATCGGCCCGCTCAGAGCCCGCGTCACCGTGCGGCGACGGGATCCGAGGGTGAGCACGTCCAGCAGGGGACGGCGCGCTGACCTGCACCGGAGGCAATGACCACTAACGGTAATACGGATTCAGTAGGATGCTGCAGGTGCCCCGCCGGTTGGCCGGGGCCCATTTTCTTTCCCTGATGATCCGATTCGAGAACGTCACCAAGACCTACAAGGGTTCGACCGTCGCTTTCCGCGACCTCACGGTCGACATCGACAAGGGTGAGTTCGTCTTCCTCGTGGGCGCGTCCGGCTCCGGGAAGACGACCTTCATCCGGCTGCTCTTGCGCGAGGAGCTCCCGACCTCCGGCCAGATCCTCGAAGCCGGACGCAGCATCGTCGAGCTGCCCAAATGGCGGGTCCCCTACCTGCGCCGGAACATCGGCTGCGTCTTCCAGGACTTCCGTCTCCTGCCCAACAAGTCCGTCTTCGAGAACGTGGCCTTCGCCCTCGAGGTGATCGGCCGGCCCCGCCACGTCGTGGCCAACCAGGTGCCCCAGGTGCTCGACCTGGTCGGCCTCGCGAACAAGCGGGACAACCTGCCCAACGAACTCTCGGGCGGAGAGCAACAGCGCGTCGCGGTGGCGCGGGCGTTCGTGAACCGTCCGCTCATCTTGCTGGCCGACGAGCCGACGGGGAACCTGGACCCGCAGACGAGCCAGGGCATCATGCAGCTTCTCGACCGCATCAACCGGACAGGGACCACGGTGGTCGTCGCCACCCATGACGAGGTCCTGGTCGACAAGATGCGCCGACGCGTTATTGAGCTGAGCAACGGTTCCATGGTGCGCGACCAAAAGCGCGGGGTGTACGGCTTCGACGGTTCAGCACAACAGCCGCCGCCCGACGTGGCTGCAGCGGGTTGAGCTGATGCCAGTTTCAGTCGACTACGTCGTCCGAGAGACGGCGTCGAACCTGTGGCGGAACCGGCTGATGACGGTCGCCGCCGTCCTCACGGTCGCGGTGTCGCTGTCGCTCGTCGGTGCGTCGCTCCTGCTGCGCCAGGGGTCGGCCAACGCCACGGGGACGCTGGAGCGCGGCACCAAGGTCACCGTCTGGATGGAGCCCAACGCCACCTCCCAGCAAATCGGGGCCGTGGGCACCCAGTTGGCCCAGCTCAACTACGTACAACAGCCGTGTGAGTACTGGAACAAGCAGCGCAATTTCACCGAGGCGCGCCAGCTCCTGCCCTCCGACGTCTTCCAGGCGACCAACCAGTCCGAGATGCCCACCTCCTACTGGTGCGTCCCCTTGGCCCTCTCTGACGCCGCCCAGGTGGTTCGGACCTTCAACGGCACGGCCGGCGTCTTGGCGGTGACCGAGCCCTCCACGGCCATCCACAACGAGGAGACCGTCATCAACATCGTGAAGTGGTCGTTCCTCGCCGTTGCCGTGGTGTTGATCATCTCTGCCGCCGTGCTCATTCTCAACACGATCCGCATGGCCATCTTCGCCCGCCGAAGAGAAGTGTCAGTCATGAAGCTCGTCGGCGCCACGAATTGGTTCATTCGCGTCCCCTTCATGTCCGAAGGCTTGCTGCAGGGATTCATCGGTTCGGTCTTGGCGGCGGGCGTCGTCTGGCTTCTCTATGTCCTGATCAACCATTGGGGGAATGGGAAGACGACAAGCAACATCTTCACCGCGATCCATACGACCGCTCCCGAGATGATCCTGACCAACGTCGTCGTGATCATCGTCGGCATGGCCATCGGGACCGCCGGTTCCGCCGTCGCCATCCGCCGCTTCCTGGACGTCTAGCAAGCTCGCGCTCGTCGCGATCGCAGCACGAGCCCCAGTCCCTCGCCCGATGACCGCCCCGCTCGACGTCGTCGCCCGCCCGTCGGGGGCACGGTGAGCGATCCGCTGCGCAACGGTGCCCGACCGGACCGCTCGCGGTCACGATTCTTGCGCAACACACCCCGCAAGGTCTCCCTCGCCTTCCTCGTCTTGGCGTTCGCTGCGCTCGTGATCGGCGGCGGCTTCGCCGAGATCTCGTCCAGCGGCTCGCCCACGTCGTTCGAGACGATGCTCATCCGCTGGATCATCCTCGGCTCGCTCGTCATCTTCGCCGTCACCTACTACATCGGCGGCCGCGATCAAGACTGACGAACCGCCGTCGCTCAGGTCCAGACCTTGACCACCTGGACGAATCGGAACGTGCTCTCCGCCGTCTCGCTGGTCTGACACGACGCCTCGAACCTGATTCCACGCTTCCGTGGCGGGTGGCAGTCCGCCTCCGACGGTGACGAACCGGCTGGGCTCGGACAGGCGAAGGGGCCTAGTCCGGCCGACCAGGCGGCCGAGGCGAAGATGCACGCCTGTCCGTTGGCGAGTTGCATCGCCCACGGCTGTGTCGCAGGCACCGATGTGGCCGGCGAGGGCAGGACGGCGACCTGGAACGAGACCGCCTGGGGCGCGGCCGGGTCGGCGACGCACATCAGGGGCCCGCTCGTGGCGTGCGGCGGCGCGAAGCATGGGTCGTAGACCGTCGAGCCCGGCTGGGCGAAGCAGCGGTAGCTCGACGCGCCCGCGACCCCCGGGTTCACGCAGGTACCCGTCACCGTCTGTGTCACATCGATCGTCGCGAGCAGGGCGCCCTGCGGCGAGTAGGGGGTGAAGACGACTTCTTTCGGGGCGCCGCCAGCGCTCGACGGCGACGTGACGACGCGATGACGGCCACTGACACCGGATCCACTCTGGTTGCTCGGCGAGCTGCTGCACGCTGCGAGCACGACGGCCAGCGCCAACGCGAGTCCCACGACCGCAAGCGGGCGCGCGACGTGCTGGCGGGAGGGCACGGTCCGATGCTCCCACAGCAGGTTCCCCGAATCGGCGATGACTACAGGTCGGGATCTGGGCCAGACTGTCGCCATGGGAAGCGCCGGAGACAAGTCGAGGAAGCCGAGGCGTCGCCTCGCCAAGGTGCCCAAGTATGAAGAGCCCAACACCTTCCCCGGTGGCGGCCTGACTGGGAACTCGGGCGGCGGGTACGGCTCGCGCTACGGGCACTCGGCAGATCATCACGGCGGCGAGAAGCAACCGGGCCGCTTTGGTTCCTTCATCTTGCGCCGCCTCGGGATGAAACCGAAGGACTAGCGGCCCGCCCGCCCGCCCGCCCATTTCTCTGGCCGGCCATCTTCTGCAAGGTTTTTGCAAGGATTCCAGCAAGGTGCCGTCGTCATGCTGCGTCACACCCCTTGACTCGAGGGCGTGACGAAAGCGAGGAATCCGATGGCGAACACCACCACGATCACGGGCAATCTGACCCGCGAGCCCGAGATCCGCTACACCCGTGAGGGTCAGGCCACGACCCAGCTGGGTGTGGCGGTCAACCGGCGCTGGCAGGACCGGGCCACCCAGGAGTGGCAGGAGTCCACTTCGTTCTTCGACGTCATCTGCTGGCGCGACCTCGCGGAGAACGTCGCGCTCTCGCTGACCAAGGGCATGCGCGTCGTCGTGACAGGCCGGCTCGAGCACCGGACGTGGGAGACCGAGGAGGGTGAGCACCGGTCCAAGGTCGAGATCACTGCCGACGAGGTCGGGCCGAGCCTGCGCTTTGCGACGGCTGACGTCCACCGCGTGGATCGGCGAGCCGACGCGTCCGATGCGATGCCCGTCGAGGCGTGAGTGTCGCCCTGGCTGATCACGACGACGGGCTGGCCGGGACTGGGCATACGCGTCATGTTCACCGTCTTGAGGTTGGCGGCACAGCCGGTGCCGGTGGCGATTGCGTCGGCTGCGGCGGCGTTGCTCTGCAGCCTGGTCTTGGTCAGGCTCTGTGCCCGGGTCCGTCCCGGCAGCCGTCGGTCGACTTCTTGAAGGAGGAGGTGGCCGAGATCTGCGGCGCCCTGGCCCTTGGCGCGTCGCTCTTGCGGCGCCTGGGCCTGGGCTCGGAGGCGTCCCGGCTCGAGGCCCTGTTCAGCGTGGTCGAGAGCCGGTTGACCGAGACGCAGCGTCAGTTCGACGCCTTCTCTCCCTCGGGCTCGTAGGTGAGCGACAGGGAGTTGACGCAGTAGCGCAAACCGGTGTCGGTCGGCCCGTCGGGAAACACGTGCCCGAGGTGGCCGCCGCACCGGGCGCACAGGATCTCGGTGCGGACCATGCCGAATTTCCGGTCCGACTTCTCGATGATCGTCCCGTCGGCACGGGCCCGGTCGAAGCTCGGCCAGCCCGATCCCGAGTCGAACTTGGAGTCGCTGTCGAAGAGCTCGGCGCCACAACCGGCGCAGTGGAACACGCCGTCGCCGTCGACGTGCAGGAGGTCGCCTGACCAAGCGGGTTCAGTACCGGCCCGCCGCAAGACCGCGTAGCGGTCAGGGGAAAGCTGGTCCTTCCATTCCCGGTCAGTCTTGGTGACCTCGTATGTCGTGTCCTCGTGGTGGTCGGACTTGCGCGTGAACATCACACAACCTTTCTCTACGACAGGTACAACCTTTCCCTGGACAGGGTTGTTCCGCGACGCCGCCCCGACCGGATAACCGGTGGTGGTCACGCCGCCAACGCGTCGGCGGCCCGACCCATCAAGTACAAGAAGTTGTCCGTGTAGAACGCCCGTCGCACGTCCTCCCCGACCCCGGCGTCGCCCAAAGAGGCCTCGAAGCGCTCGAGCGGCTTCCGACCGCCCTCGACGTGGGGGTAGTCAGAGGAGAACATGACGAGGTCGGCGCCAGCCTGCGCCACGATCCAGCCCACGTCCTCGGTCGGATACGGCGTGAAGCGGACCTGGCGCTGGACGTAGTCGGTCGGGCGCATCGACAGCGCCTGCAGCCGTTCCTCGTGGCGGGCGAACGCCTCGAACGCAGACTCCATCTGACGCAGCCACGACGGCACCCAGATGGCGCCCTGTTCGATGACCCCCACCCGCAGCTCCGGGAAGCGCTCCAGCACGCCGTCGAAGATCAGCGTCGCCAGCGTCTGCGCCGGCGGCGCCGGGATCCCCATGTAGTCGACGGAGCGGAAGTTCTCTTCGCCGCCGTGGAAGTCCGGCGGCACCGGCAGCCCATTGACGAAGTAGTGCGGGTCGATCAGATCGCCCGTCCCGCCGACGTGGAAGACGACCGGGATGCCGGCCTCCTCCGCCTGGGCCCACACACCGAAGAGGTCGGTGTGACTGGGCGAGTAGCGAGGAGGGCACCCCGAGGCGACCAACAAGGCCGCCGCCCCGGCGTCCAGCGCGGCCCGTGTCGCCGACACCGCTCGTTCCGCATCGCAGAGTGGCACGTAGAGCGACGGCAACAGCCGGGCATCGACCGAGCAGAACTCGAGCATCCCCCGGTTGTGCGCCCGCGCCGCCGCGTACGCCAGCTCGACGTCGGAGCCGTGCTCCAGTTCGTGGAGCCGCCCGTTGTGGAACGTGTTGAAGACGAGCTGGCTCGAGAACCCCAACAGGTCCAACGCCCGGGGCCGGTCCGAGGCGATGAACGACCCCGTCGCGGCGAAGTTCTTCCGGGCCATGATCTCGGCCTGCTCGTCGGCCCGGTAGGCCGCCGACGCGTGCTTCTCCCGCAAGCGGTCGAACGCCGTGTCGAGGTCGTGTTGCTGCTCGGCGGGGTCGCCCGTCTGCCGCAGCTCGTTGCCCGACGAATAGCGCAACACCGGCAGGCGGTCACGGAACGTCGCCTCGGCATGGTCCCGCAACCACGTCGGCGTCTCCATGATGTGGGCATCGGCGTCATGGACGACCCGCCCCTCGGAGTAGGGCATCACGTCGAGTATCGCGCCCTACGATGCCCGCGTGATCGCCGGGCTGCTCAACGAGGTCGGGTTGCCCGCCGAGGCAGCCGAACGGGTCACCGTCGTGGGCGACGAGCGTCCCTTTGCGACTCCGTTCGCCGTGGTGGAGGCCGCCGCGTCGGTCCTGGGTGCCATCGGCGCGGCGGCCTCACTGCTGTGGAGCGAGCGCGGGGGTGCGCCCCAGGACGTCACGGTCCGCCGCGGTCACGCCGGCGCCTCGCTGGTCGGTTTCGCGTTCCAACGCGTGGAGGACGGCGAGACACCGGTTGCGCCGTGGAGTCTCGACCGTCCGCTCGTCAAGCTGTACCGCTGCCGGGACGGTCGCTGGATCCACCTGCACGGCGAGTTCGCCCACCTCGCCGCCCTCACCGGTGACGTCCTCGGCTGCCCCGTCAGGAGCCCGACCGAGGTCGTGGCCGACCATGTGGCGCGCTGGGACGGCCAGGACCTCGAAGAGGCCCTGGCCGCCGCCGGCACCTGTGGCGCGCTGGCGCGCTCGACAGAAGAATGGTCGGCCCACCCGCAGGCGCGCGCCCTCGCACCGCTCGGCCGGGTCAGCATCGAGAAGATCGGCGACAGCCCACCCGAGCCGTTCAACCACCCGTCCGCTGGCGACCGTCCCCTGGGCGGCGTCCGCGTCCTCGACCTGAGCCGGCTCCTCGCCGGCCCGACGCACGCCCGCACCCTGGCCGAGCACGGGGCCGAGGTGCTGCTGGTCAACTCGGCGCGGCTCACCAACGTCCCCGCGTTCGTGATGGACACGAGCCACGGGAAGCGCTCGTGCTGCATCGACCTCGACGATCCCGAGGGGGTGGCCACGCTGCGCGGCCTCGCCGCCGGAGCCGACGTCTTCGCACAGGGCTACCGGGGCGGGTCGTTGGCCCGGCGTGGCTTCGGGCCGAGGACCTCGTGGCGTTGCGACCCGGGATCGTCGTCGTGACGATCAATTGCTACGGCGACGTCGGCGCCTGGCGTGACCGCCCGGGCTGGGAGCAGATGGCGCAGACGGTGTCGGGCCTCGCTGTGGGGCAGGGCGGCGCGGATCATCCCGCCCTGTTTCCAGCTGCGGCGTGCGACTACACGACCGGGTATCTCGCTGCGTTGGGCACGATGGCTGCCTTGTGGCGCCGGGCGCGAGAGGGTGGCAGCTACCACGTGCGCGCCTCTCTCTGTCAGACCGCGGGCTGGTTCACCCACACCAGTTCGGGCTCGTACGACGATGCGACCGGGTTCGGCGACGTCGCGTCGTATCTGACGACGAGCGACACGCCGTACGGCCGGCTGCGCCATCTGGCCCCGGTCGCCCACCTCTCCGACACGCCACCTCGCTGGGTCGTCCCGACGTCACCCATCGGCACGCACCCCCCCGGCCTGGGCCATCTGACGACCCGTCAGGTTTCGCTACGCTCCCGGTGCGATGGATCTGCGAGACCGCCCCGAGGACGTGGCGTTCCGCCAGGAGGTCCGTCAATTCCTCGGCGAGCATCTGGTGGGGGAGTTCGCCGAGCTGGGAGGGCGGGGTGGCTCGGGCGACGAGACCTTCGGCTTCGAGATCCGGCGGCGCTGGGAGAAGGTCCTGGCCGACGGCGGCTGGACCTGCCTGGGCTGGCCAACCGAGTTCGGGGGCCGCGGCGCCTCCATGACCGAACAGGTCATCTTCAACGAGGAGTACGCCCGGGCGGCGGCACCCGGGCGCGTCAACGTCATGGGTGAAGGGCTCCTCGGCCCCACCTTGATCCACTACGGGACACCCGCTCAGCAGGCGCGCTTCCTCCCGCCGATCCGGGAGGGGGACGAGCTGTGGTGCCAGGGCTATTCGGAGCCTGACGCCGGGAGCGACCTGGCCAACGTGAAGACGCGGGCGGTTCGCGACGGCGACGAGTGGGTCGTGACCGGTCAGAAGGTATGGACGTCGCTGGCCCACCAGGCGGACTGGTGCTTCGTCGTCTGCCGCACGGATCCCGAGTCGACGCGGCACAAGGGCCTGTCCTATCTGTTGGTGCCGATGGACCAGCGTGGCGTCGAGGTGCGGCCGATCACCCAGCTGACCCGCACGAGCGAGTTCAACGAGGTCTTCTTCGACGGCGCCCGCACGAGCACCGACAACGTCGTGGGCGGCGTCGGTGAGGGTTGGCGCGTGGCCCTGGCCACGCTCGCCTTCGAACGCGGCGTGGCACTCCTCGGCTACCAGCTCGGTTTCCGACGTGAGCTCGACCGGATCGTGGCCCTCGCGAAGGAGAACGGTCGGGCGCGCGATCCGGTCGTACGTCAGAGATTGGCGCAGGCGCACATCGAGCTCACGATCATGCGCTACAACACGCTGCGCTCCCTCGCCGGCGTCGACGGCCCGGTCGCCCCGCCCGAGGCATCGATTGCCAAGCTGTACTGGGGGAGCTGGCACCGCCGTCTCGGTGAGCTGGCCATGTCGATCCTCGGCCCCCGGGCGATGGTCCTCGACGGGGACCCGCTGCCCGAGAACGGAGGGTACGGGCTGGGGGAGACGCAGCGCTCCTTCCTGTTCGCCCGGTCCGAGACGATTTACGGCGGCTCCAACCAGATCCAGCGCAACATCATCGGTGAACGCGTCCTCGGTCTGCCTGCGGAGCCGAAAGGGGTGGCATGAGCACGAGCCTGAATGCGTCGTTCGACCCTCCTCCTCCACCACCACCACCCAGTGGCCACGGCCTCCTCGAGGGCAAGGTCGTCATCGTGACGGCCGCGGCGGGGACGGGCATCGGCTCGGCGACGGCCCGGCGCTGTCTCGAAGAAGGCGCATCCGTCGTCATCTCCGACGCCCACGAGCGCCGGCTGGCCGAGGCGGCCGAACAGCTCGCCGCCGACACGTCCGACGGGACGACCAGGGTGCACGCCATCGTGTGCGACGTGCGCGACGAGCCACAGGTCGGCGCGCTCTACGACGGCACGGTGGCGCGCTTCGGCCGCATCGACGTGGCCGTCCACAATGCGGGCCTGGGCGGGACGGTGCCGCTGATCGAGATGACCGACGACCAGTGGTCGACCGTTCTCGACATCACCTTGACCGGCACCTTCCGCTGCACGCGCGCCGCACTCCTTCACATGCTGCCCCAGAAGTCCGGCGTCATCGTCAACAATGCCTCCGTGCTCGGGTGGCGGGCTCAACCGGGTCAGGCGCACTACGCCGCGGCCAAAGCGGGCGTGATGGCGCTCACCCGTTGCGCCGCGGCCGAGGCCGCTCCCTCCGGTGTCAGGGTGAACGCGGTGTCGCCCAGTCTGGCGGAGCACCCGTTCTTGAACAGGGCGATACCCGACGAGGACCTCGCCGTCCTGCGCCGGCGCGAGCTGTTCGGACGGGGCGCCGAAACCTGGGAGGTGGCGAACGTCATCGTGTTCTTGGCCAGCGACTACTCGTCCTATCTCTCGGGTGAGGTCATCTCGGTGAGCAGCCAGCACCCGTGACGGGCATCGGCGGTGCGCCGGCCGACCAGGAGGACCCGCGCGCGGACTTGATCTGGGGGACGGTGCCCGCGCTCGTCGAGGACGCAGCCCTTCGTCACGGCGCGACCGAGGCGCTCGTCGACGGGACGGTTCGCCTCACGTATGCGCAGCTGGCCCCCGAGGTCGATCGCTACGCCCGCGGCTTCGTCGCGGCCGGTGTGGGCGCCAAGGACCGCGTGGCGCTCTGGGCGCCCAACTGTGCCGAGTGGATGCTCGCCGCGCTCGGCCTCCTCCGTGCCGGGGCGGTGCTCGTTCCCCTGAACACGCGGTTCAAGGGAGGCGAGGCCGCCTACATCCTGCGCACGTCCGGCGCGACGACCCTGCTTACCGTCCGCGGCTTTCTTGGGACCGACTACCCCGCCATGCTGAAGGGAGAGGACACCGGCGCACTCGAGCGCATCGTTGTCCTCAAAGACGAGCCCGACGATCCCGGGTCGGACATGCCGCCGATCGGCTTGGCTGCGTTCCTCGAGGCCGGCGAGGCGGTCGATCCCGAGGCAACCGCAGCCCGGGCGGCGAAGGTGCATGCCGACGACACGTCCGACCTGATCTTCACGTCGGGCACCACCGGGCACCCCAAGGGGGCCGCCACCACGCACGCGCAGACGCTGCGCACCTTCGGCACCTGGTCGTCGATCGTCGGGCTCGGCGTGGGAGATCGCTACCTCGTCGTCAATCCCTTCTTTCACACGTTCGGCTACAAGGCGGGGATCCTCGCCTGCCTCATGGCCGGCGCCACCGTCGTCCCCGAGCCTGTCTTCGACGCAACGGCCGTCATGGCGCGCATCGCAGCGGAGCGCATCACCGTGCTCCCGGGGCCACCCACGCTCTACCAGACACTGCTGGCGGACCCCGGGCGTGCCTCGCACGACCTGTCGTCGCTCCGCCTCGGCGTGACGGGCGCCGCCGTCGTGCCCGTCGAGCTCGTCCATGCCATGCGCTCGGAGCTCGGCTTCGGTACGGTCCTCACCGCCTACGGGCTGACCGAGTCCTGCGGCACGGTCACCATGTGCCGCCGCAGCGACCCCCCCGAGATCATCGCCGGCACGTCGGGACGCGCCATCCCCGATCTCGAGGTGCGTGCGGTCGCCGAGGGCAAGGAGGTGCCGGCCGGCGAGCCGGGCGAGATCGTCGTCCGGGGCTACACGGTCATGTCGGGGTACTGGGGCAACGAGGAGGCCACCGCCGACGCCATCGACGCTGACGGATGGCTCCACACCGGCGACGTGGGCGTGATGGACGAGGCGGGCAACGTGACCATCACCGACCGTGTCAAGGACATGTTCGTCGTCGGCGGGTTCAACGCGTACCCAGCTGAGATCGAGGCCATCCTGCGCGGCTACGAGGGCGTGGCCCAGGTGGCCGTCGTGGGGGTGCCCGACGAACGGATGGGCGAGGTCGGGTGCGCCTATATCGTGTCATCGTCGGACGACGCCGATCCTGACGCGCTCGGCCGGGCCATTCTCGGTTGGTCCCGAGGGGTCATGGCCAACTACAAAGTCCCACGCGGCGTGGTGCTCGTCGATGAGTTGCCGGTCAACGCCAGCGGCAAGGTGCTCAAGCGCGAGCTGCGCCAGCGCTACCAGCAGGGCGCGGACCACGTCGTCACCAGCGAGAGGAGCAAATAAGTGCGAGGCATCGTCTACACGGGGGAGGGCGTCGAGGTCAGCGACGAGCTCGAGGTACGCGGACCGGGGCCCAACGAGGTGCAGGTCCGCATGCAGGCGGCCGGCGTGTGCCACTCCGACCTCTCGGTCATCGACGGCACCATCCCCTTCCCTGCGCCGGCGGTGCTCGGTCACGAGGGTGCCGGCATCGTCGAGGCCGTCGGCGACGCCGTGCGGTCGGTCAAGCCCGGCGACCACGTGGTGATCGCCACACTGGCCAGCTGTGGGGCGTGCCGCGCCTGCAGCACGGGACACCCCACCATGTGCAAGAGCTCGCTCGGGAACATCTCGACGCCCTTCACCTTCAAGGGTGAGCCGGCCTCGAACTTCGCCGCCGCATCGGTCTTCTCGGAGGTGACCATCGTCAACGAGGTGCAGGCGGTGCGCATCCCGAAGGACGTCCCCCTCACCTCGGCCTGCCTCATCGGCTGCGGCGTCCTGACCGGTGTCGGTGCCGTGCTCAACCGGGCCAAGGTGCGTCCGGGTGAGACGGCCGCCGTGTTCGGTGTCGGCGGGGTCGGGCTCAACGTGATCCAAGGGTTGCGCATCGCGGGGGCCACCCGCATCGTCGCCGTCGACACGGTGGCGGCCAAGGAGGACTTGGGCCGCCAGTTCGGTGCCACACACTTCGTTGACGCCAGCGCGGGTGACGCGGCGGCCGCCGTGCGCGAGCTCGTCCCGGCGAACAAGGAGTCGGCCGCCGGCGCGCTCTTCCCGCTCGGCGGGGTTACCTGGGCCTTCGACTGTGTCGGGAACGCGGCGGTGCTCAAGAGCGCGCTGGACTGCCTGGACTGGGGTGGCAACGCCGTCGCCATCGGCATCCCACCACGGGGCACCGAGGTGCCGGTCGACGTCAATGCGCTGGCCTACGTCGACCGTGGGCTGCTCGGGTGCCGCTACGGCTCGGCCCGGCCCCACCATGACATCCCCCTCATGATCGACCTCTACCAGGCCGGGTTGCTGATGCTCGACGAGCTGGTCTCGCTCACCCGGCCGCTGGACCGTTTCGGCGAGGTCGTCGACGAGATGCATGCGGGCCGCGTGGCGCGCGGCGTCCTGCTGTTCGACTAGAAACAGCGCCATGCCATCGGCGGGAGTGCAGCGATGAAAGGTGTGATCCTCGCCGGCGGTACAGGCTCGCGGCTCTATCCCCTGACCAGGATCACGAACAAGCATCTGCTGCCCATCTACGACCGGCCCATGATCGCCTGGTCCATCGAGGCGGTCGTCTCCAGCGGCATCGACGAGATCATGCTCGTCACCGGCGGGACCCACGCGGGCGAGTTCTTGCGCCTACTGGGCAACGGGCACGAGTACGGCATCAAGCAGCTGTCCTATGCGTATCAGGAGAAGGCGGGTGGGATCGCGGAAGCACTCGGCCTGGCCTCCCGCTTCGGTGAGGGCGGCCCGGTGCTCGTCATGTTGGCGGACAACATCCTCGAGCGCTCCATCAAGCCGATGGTGGACGCGTTCTGCGCCAACCCGACCGGCGCGCGGATCCTCCTCTCGAAGGTGCAAGAGCCCGAACACCTGCGTCACCTCGGCGTGCCGGTGTTCGGCGACACCGGACGCGTGGTCCACATAGAAGAGAAGCCCGAAGTACCCGCATCGGAGTACTGCGTCACCGGCATCTACTGCTACGAGGCCGGCGTATTCGACATCATCGGCGACCTCGTCCCCTCCGGCCGGGGCGAGCTTGAGATCACCGACGTCAACAATCACTATGTCGCCAAGGACCAGATGGCGCACGACGTCCAAGAGGGCTTCTGGGGCGACGCCGGCGAGTCGATCGAGGCGTACTACGCCGTCAACGACTTCGTACGCCAGAACGGCGCCAACCAGCCGCTGCCGTAACAAGCAACGTCGGGGGCCCGGCGACGAACCGCGGCCACAGCCTGGGGCGGCGGGTGGACTGCCCGAGGCGGTCGGGCCGTCAGTGCGGCGGGTCAGCCTCCGCCGCCGGCGCCACCGAAGGCACGTCGACGTGGCTGCGCACAGTCTCGGCGATCCCCGCTCCGTCCAAGCCCAACGAGGCCAAGATGGCATCGGGCTTCCCCTGCACCAGGTACTGACGGGGAATGCCCAGCACCTGCGTCCGGGGCAGAGGGAGCGCCGCCGACTCGAACTGGGCGGTCATCGCGTCAATGAGGAACGCGCCGGCGCCACCGTGACGCACCCCGTCCTCCGCGGTCACCACCAGGCGGTGCCGCGCCGCGTCGGCGAGCATCGAGACGTCGGGCGGGCAGACCACGCGCACATCCCAGACCGTCGCGTCGATCCCGTCGGCCGCCAGCTCGTCGGCCGCGTCGAGGCAAAAGCCAACCATCTTCCCCACACCCAGCAGGCAGACCGACCCGTCGCCGACGCGTCGTTGCCGGGCCTCGAGCCCGCTGCCCACGTCGTCAAACGCCACGTGGCGTGGCGCCGTCTTGGGCAGGCGGATGGTGGACGGACCGGGCAGCGACAGCGCCGCCCGCAGCATCGGCGCCACCTCCTCGGCCGTCGACGGGGCGAACACCGTCATGCCCGGGATCGACAACGCCAGCGCCAGGTCGAGCACGCCGTGGTGCGACGGACCGTCGTCGCCGGTGATGCCGGCCCGGTCGAGCACGAAGACCACGGGGCAGCCGTGCAGCCCGACGTCGAGATTGGCCTGGTCGAACGCCCGCGAAAAGAACGTCGAGTAGACGGCCACCACCGGCCGGAGCCCGGCCATGGCCATGCCCGCAGCCGACGTCGCCTCGTGCTGCTCGGCGATGCCCACGTCGAAGAATCGGTCGGGGTAGCGGGCCTGGAACGCCAACAGCCCCGTGGGCCCCGGCATGGCCGCGGTCAGCGCCACCACCCGCGGGTCCGATGCGGCCTCCGCCAACAGCGCTCGGGAAAAGGCGTCCGTGTACGTCGCCGCCCGCTGCATCGCTTCGTCGACGGCGGTTTCAGGCACAGATCCCGGCGAGGAGAGCCCGCCACTGTCTGATCCCGCCGAGCCGCCGACGGCCCGTCCGACCGAGCTCCCCACCGTGTTCTCCAGCGCCACCGTCTGCGTCGCCTTCACGTCGTGCAGGCGCTGTACCTCGTCCTCTTCGGCCGGCGCATACCCGCGGCCCTTCTGGGTCAAGACGTGAACGACGATCGGCCCGTCCCACTCCGCCGCGTGCGTGAAGGCTTGCTCCATGTGCTCGATGTCGTGACCGTCGATCGGCCCCGCGTAGCGCACGCCCAGGGCCTCGAAGAACGTGTGCGGCGCCACCATCTCGCGCAACGCGCTCGTCAAGGAGTGCACGCTCGAATAGGCGAGCTCGCCGAAGGCGGGCAGCTCACGCAGGCGCAGGCGCAGCCGCTCTCGGGCCGCCGTGTACGTCGGGTTCAGCCGCAGGGTCGTCAACGACTGCGACAGTTGCGACACCGTCGGCGCATAGGAGCGGCCGTTGTCGTTCAGCACGATCACCACCCGGCGGTGCGAATGGCCCAGGTTGTTCAGCGCCTCGTAGGCCATGCCCCCGGTCAGCGCGCCGTCGCCCACGACCGCCACCACGCGCCGTTCGGCCCCCACGCCGCGCACGGCGAACCCCGAGGCGATCCCGTGTGCGTACGACAGGGCCGTCGAGGCGTGGCTGTTCTCGATCCAGTCGTGCTCCGACTCCGCCCGGTTGGGGTAGCCGCTCATCCCGCCCGCCATCCGTAGGTTCTTGAACCCGTAGCGCCGCCCCGTCAGCAGCTTGTGCACGTAGGCCTGGTGGCCCGTGTCCCACAAGATGACGTCGCGGGGCGAGTCAAAGACCCGGTGCAGCGCCAGCGTCAGCTCCACGGCGCCCAGATTCGACCCCAGGTGCCCGCCCGTCGTGGTCACCGTGTCGACGATGAAGCTCCGGATCTCAGCGCTCAGCTCGCCGAGTTCCTCGTAGCTCAGGCCCTTGACGTCGGCCGGTGTCTCGATGCTCTGCAGGATCATGGCGATCTGTCCACGCTACCCCGTGGCACGCCCACGACCCCTGCACGAGGGGACCGGTTGCGGCTCAGCAGGATGCACCCGGCGACCCCGAAGGAGGACAGGGCGAGGACCTGCAACCCACGCGCGGGCCCGAGCGTCTGGGAGACCCAGCCGACGATGGGCGCGCCGGCGACCCAACCCACGTACCCGGCCGCCGTGAACGTCCCGACGGCGCTGACGACCTGGCTGGCCATGCGGCTGACCGTGCTCATCACGAGCGGCCAGAACAACGATGCACCGCCGGCCCCGAGCGCCAGTCCGACGGCGGCCAACCCTGACAGCGACGTCAGTGACTCGAGCAGGATGCCGGAGCCCGCGACGCACCCGCCGACGATCAGGGCGTGCCGGCTCGAGAGCCGCCCGAGCAGCGGCCCGCCGGCGCCCCGGGTGGTGGCCGCCACCGCCTGGCCGACCACGTAGGCCCCCGCCCCCAGCAGCACGCCCGTGGCCAGGTGGTTGCGCAGGTAGAGGACGCCCCAGGTGTCGACGCCGCCCTCGGTGATCTCGGCCAGGGCGAAGACCAACAACAACAGCAACAGACCCTCCCGGCGGAGTCGTCGCAACGGGTGCGACCTCGAGAATCCCTCGGCGCTGCCCGCCGCCTCGGACGCGCCGCGATCGGTGGCGGCGGCCCACACCCCGACCACCAGGGCCACCACGGCGATGCCGGGCCAGACCCAGCGCCAGGACACGCCGGCGTGGATCACGAGGGCGGCGATGGCTGCTCCGACCAACGCACCGCTGTTGAAGAGGGCGTGTAGGCGTACCAGCACCGCGGGGTGCCCGACGAGGCGATGCGAGGCCTCCGCGTTCATGGCGGTGTCGATGGAGCCGCCCGCCACCTCGGTGAGGACGAGCACGACGGCGAAGGCCCACTTGTCGGTCATGGCGGCCAGCACGCAGAGCAACACGGCCCAGGCGAACAGCGCGATCCACAGCAGCCGTCGGGCGCCCACGCGGGCGCACAGATGCGCCATCACCGCGCTCGAGCCGCCGGCCACTGCGATGGCGACGGCCAGCAGGATGCCGAGCTGGGAGTCGTTGAGGCCGAAGGCGTGCTGGATGTTGAAGAGCATCACCGCCCAGCTGCCCCAGAACAGGCCGAAGGTCGCGAACGCTGCGACGACCGGTCCCGCGCCGGCCAGCAGCGTGCGCATCGCGCTCAGGGCTTGCCCGTTTTCCCCAAGAAGGCGGCCCGGTCCACCACGACCCGGGTGACCCGACCGGCGCCCACCAGGCCCCCGCCGTCGTTCTCCAGGCGGGCGGCCGAGACGGTGAAGACGAGTCGGCGGCCCTCGACCTTGACCAGCGTCGCCTCGGCCAGCACGACCGAGCCGATGGCGACGGGGGCGAGATGGTCGAACTGCACCCGCGTCGCGACGCTCGCCTGCGCGTCGGTGAGATGCCCGTCGGTGGCGCGGCAGGTGGCCTCTTCGCACAGCGCGATGAGCCGGGGCGTGGCGAGCACCGGGACGTCGCCCGAGCGGAAGTGCTCGGCGGTGTCCTCGTCGCTCACGGTGAGCTCGATCTGCGCGCTCAGGCCTGCGTGAGGCCCGTGCCCGGCTGTGGTTGTCGTCACGACGATTACGATACCTGGGTGCCTGACGCTGCCCTGATCGATTCTGACGTGCTCGAACGCGTGCTCTCCACCGCCCTGGCGGGGGGAGGTGACATGGCCGAGGTGTTCGCCGAGGATGCCGCGACCGCCAGCGCCATGCTCGACGACCGGCGCGTCGAGGAGCTGTCGTCGGGGCGCAACCGCGGGGCGGGGATCCGGGTGGTCGACGGCGAGACCACCGGCTTCGCCCACACGGCGGACCTCAGCGAGCCGGGCCTGCTGGCGGCGGCCCGCGCCGCGGCGGCCGTCGCCCGCCAGGGCGACGGCGGCGTGCGCACGGTGGCGCTCGACCCGCTCTCGGCCCACGGCCGCGGTAACCGTACGTCACCGGACACCGTGGAGAAGGCCCGCAAGCTCGAGCTGTTGACCCGGGCCGACGAGGCGGCGCGGGCCACCGGGGACGCCATCACCCAGGTGCAGGTGGGCTGCGGCGACAGCAGGCGGCGCGTGCTGGTCGCCAACTCCGAGGGCCTCTACGCCCAGGACGACCAGATCCGCACCCGCTTCAACGTCGTCTGCGTGGCCAACGGCGACACGGGAATGCAGACCGGCTACGAGTCGCTGGCCCGTACCGAGGGCTACGAGATCTTCGAGCGCCACCGGGTCGAGGACATCGCGCACGCGGCCGCCGAGCGCGCGCTGACCAAGTTGTCGGCTCGGCCGGCGCCCTCGGGCGAGGTGCCGATCGTGCTCGCGGGCGGGAGTGGCGGCATCCTCTTCCACGAGGCGTGCGGCCACGGTCTCGAGGCGGACCACATCTTGAAGGACTCGTCGGTCTACACCGGTCGGGTCGGCGAGCTCGTCGCCAGCCCGCTCGTCACGCTCGTCGACGACGGCACCGTGCTCGGCGAGTGGGGCAACTTCGCCATCGACGACGAGGGGCACGCCCCGGCCCGCAACGTGCTCATCGAGAACGGCATCCTCACCGACTACATGTGGGACTGGCTCCGGGCGCGCAAGGAGGGCCGCGCCTCGTCGGGCAACGGCCGCCGGCAGAGCTACCAGCACCTGCCCATGGTGCGGATGACCAACACCTATCTCCTCGCCGGCGCCGAGAACCCCGACGAGATCATCGCCCAGACGCCCTCGGGCGTGTACGTGAAGAAGCTCGGTGGCGGCCAGGTGAACACCGCCACCGGCGACTTCGTGTTCGGCACCACCGAGGCCTATCTGATCGAGAACGGTCGGATCACCGAGCCGTTGCGCGACGCCAATCTCATCGGGAACGGACCTGAGGTGCTGCGGCGCATCGACGCGGTGGCCACCGACTTCGACATGACGCCGGGTACCTGCGGCAAGGACGGGCAGAGCGTCCCGGTCGGCTGCGGGCAGGCGACGTTGCGCATCACCGGCGTCACGCTCGGAGGCACCGCGTGAGCGAGCGCGATCTCCTCGAGCTGGCCAACTCCGTCGTGGCGCAAGCCCGTCCCGGCGAGGGCATGGAGGTCTACGCCACGCGGGGCACCGACAACGAGGTGCGCGCGTACGAGGGGGCGGTCGAGTCGCTCACCTCGGCCGACTCCTCGGGCGTCGGCATCCGCGTGCTCATCGACGAGCCCGGCGGTGCGGGGAGCCAGGTCGGCTTTGCCTGGGCCGGATCGCTCGACCCCGCCGTCCTGGCCGCCACGCTGGCCGATGCCCGCGACAACGCGCGCTTCGCCACGCCCGACCCCGACGTCGTCCTGGCCGAGCCCGACGGCGTGGCCGCGGTGGAGCTCGACCTCTGGGACGACGGGGTCACCGACACACCCATGGAGAAGAAGGTCGCGCTGGCGCTCGAGCTCGAGCGGGCGACGCGTGCAGCGGATCCGCGTGTGCGCCAGGTCTCCTCTGCCGACTACTCGGACAGCCGGGTGGAGGTCGCACTCGTCACGACGACCGGCATCTCGTCGTACCGGCGCCGTACCAACGCGTTCCTCTCCGTCGACGCCATCGTCGGTGAGGGTGCGGACACCCAGACCGGCGCGGGGTTCAGCGTCGGGCGCGGGCCCGGCGACCTGGTGCCGGACGAGGCGATGGACGACGCCGTGTTGCGGGCGACGCGCATGCTGGGCGCGCAGAAGGCACGCTCGACCCACTGCACGGTGGTGTTCGATCCCCGGGTCGTCTCGACGCTGCTCGGTGTCATCGCGTCGGCGCTCTCCGGTGAGGCGTTGGTGAAGGGACGCTCGTTCTTCGCCGGACGTACCGGGGAGCCGGTGGCGGCTCCGTCGGTCACTCTGGTCGACGACCCCACCGACGCCCGCGCCTACGGCGCCGCCTCACACGACGGCGAGGGCCTGGCCTGCCGGCGCAACGTCCTCATCTCCGAGGGGATCCTGCGCATGTTCGTCTTCGACACCGTGTCGGCCCGCCGGGCGGGTACGGCCTCGACGGGCTCCGCCGTGCGCGGCGGTTTTGCCGGCACGCCCTCGGCCGGCTGCCGCGCCCTCGTGCTCACACCGGGGATCTTGGGCCAGGACGAGATCCTGGCCGCAGTCGGGGAGGGGCTCTACGTCCAGTCGGTCACCGGCGTCCACTCGGGGGTCAACCCGGTGAGCGGGGACTTCTCGGTGGGGGCGGAGGGGCTGCTGATCGAGGGCGGGTCGCTCGGCCAACCGGTGCGCGAGGTGACGGTCGCCTCCACGCTGCAGCGCATGCTGCAATCGGTGGTCGAGATCGGCGCCGACCTGCGCTGGCTCCCCGGTGTGGCGGCCGGCCAGACCCTGGCCATCGCCGACATGTCGCTCAGCGGCGACTGATCAGCCGGAGCTGGCGGCCGAGGCGGCCGGCTTGGCGGGCTTGGCCTCTTTGCTGGTCGAGTCCCCGCCCTTCGACGAGTCCCCGCCCTTCGGCGTGTCCGTGCCGCTCTTCGACGAGTCCGTGTCGCTCTTGGACGTGTCCGCGCCGCCCTTCGACGTGTCCGCGCCGCCCTTCGACGTGTCGTCGGACTTGGTCGCGTCGGTGGACTTACCGTTTGACTTGGCGGCGGCCCGTGAGTCCGTCTTGTAGAAGCCGCTGCCTTTGAGCACGATGCCGACGGGGCTGTAGACCTTGCGCAACGCAGCGCCGCACTCGGGGCACTCGGTCAGGGGGTCGTCCGTGAAGCTCTGGACGGCCTCGAGCCGATGCCCGCACGCCGTGCACGCGTATTCATAGGTCGGCACTGGATCCCTCCGTCGTTGGCACTCACCGCCTGCGACTGCCAAGTCTACCCGCCGCGACGATTCGGGTGACGACGGTCGGCGGTCCTCCCAGGTCGTAGACTGCTTCTTCGTGTCCGACCGCATGCTGGCCAATCTCGACCCGCTGGGCGGAGCCCGCATGGTCGACGTCACCCCCCGGGAGCCCACGCACCGCCGAGCCCTGGCCCGCTGCCGGGTTTCGATGCTGCCCGAGACCACGACCAAGGTGGCCAACAACGCCATCACCAAGGGGGACGTGATGGCGGCGGCGCGGATCGCGGGGATCCAGGCCGCGAAGCGGACGGCCGATCTCATACCGATGTGCCATCCGGTCCTGGTGGGCTCGATCGGCATCAATTTCTCCATCGGAGACGACTACGTCGAGGTCGAGGCCCAGGTCGAGACCGTCGACCGCACCGGCGTCGAGATGGAGGCGATGACCGCCTGCTCCGTGGCCGCCCTGACCGTTTACGACATGTGCAAGTCGGCGGACCGGACCATGACGATCGAGCACGTGGCGCTGTGGGAGAAGGCGGGGGGTCGGTCGGGGCCGTGGCGACGGGCCGAGACGAACCACATCTAACCGCTCTTTCCTTTTCTTTCTCGTACTTTCGCGGCGGCACGGCGGTAGGAGCGTCAGTCCTCCTCGGCTGAGGCCGGCCGCGGCCCGCTGACCCTGGTCCACAGGGGCGAGGGGCGCGAGAGCATGATCCGGCCCGAGGGGCCGACGAAGCGCAGCTCAGCGTTCGCGTTGCCGCTCACGGTCCACTCCTTGGCATGGACCCGGTGGTGGTGGTGCGCACAGAGCAGCACCAAATTGGGCAGGTCCGTTCGGCCCGACGGCGTCCAGGGGTCGAGGTGGTGGGCGTTGGTGAAGGTTGCATTGGTGCAGCCGGGGAACCGGCAATGCCGGTCCCGTCGCCAGAGCTCCCGGCGCTGTGTCTCGGTCGGGTCCCTCGTCGCCCGGCCCTCGTACATGGTGTGGCCGACGTCGTCGTCGACGGCGACCACGAGCGTGGCGTCACAGGCCAGACGTCGCAGGGTCTCGGCGCTGATGAGGCCGCCGCGCTCGAGCTCGGCGCACAAGGTGCAGTCCTCGTCGAGGAGGTTCTCGAGGGGGGTGTGGGCCACCACGACGTAGGGGGTGGACCTGGTACGTGTGCCCTTTCCCGCATCGGGGGCGCTCACCACCTCGACGAAGGCGTCGGCCAGGCGCTGGTCCCACCCGGTCTCTCCATCGGAGGGATAGGCCCTGGCCTTGGCCTCGAGGCGGGCGCGCACGGTGGCAAAGGACTCTTCGGGCAGTTGGGCGCTGATGGTGCGCAGCGTGCCGTTGAAGCGCAGCGACCGGGCGTCGTGCGAGGCGTGGGCCTGGGCCTCTGAGGGCCCCCGGTTCGAGCGGGCGAGCTCGACCAGCTGGCGCACCGAGGACGCCTTGGCCGCCTCGGCCCACTCGGCGTCGCGTTCGGGGCTCGCGCTCTCGGCCACGGCGCGCACCTTGTCGAAGCTGAGGGTTCCCTCGCAGAGCGCGGCGGCCAGGTGGGGCAGGTCGAAGAGACGCTCGCCGACGGCGGCGTAGGCCCTCGCCGTGGGGAGTGACACCCCGCAGCGCTCCATGATCCAGGACTCGAGCGAGGTGGCGCCCTCGGCCCGCCAGCCTTCGCGCCGGTCGAGCTCGGCGGTCACCAATGCGAAGCGTCCCGCGAGAGAGGCCAGGGCACGGGAGGTGGCGGCGGCCTCCTCCATCAACTCGGCGTCAGAGAGACGGGCCAGCTCGTCGTTGGAGGGGGGCGCCATGGCAGCGACAGAAGCGGGGGCAGCAGCGGGGCCGGGCGCCATCGAGAGGAGAACGGTCTACATTCGGCGGGAATGACGACAACGTCCGATGTCGACGTCGGCAAGGGCATCGTCGGCGCCGTCACGTCGGTGGTGGGGCGAATCGGAGGCCGAAATGTCGTCATCTGCCGGGCGCTCGGGTCGATGCGGCGCGGCGCCATCACCCACGCCGACGGGGTGCGGCTGGCCCAGGCGGCGGACCAGGCTCGGAACCTGGGGATGCCGTTCGTGTTCTTCGTCGTATCGAGCGGCGCGGACGTCCAAGACGGCGTGGCGGCCCTGCACGGATGGGGACGGGCGGCGGCGGCGATCTCACGCTGCAGCGGGCAGGTCCCGGTCATCGCCGCTGCGACCGGGCCGGTGGTGTCGGGGCCGGCGCTGCTCTTGGGGCTCGCGGACCTCGTCGTGATGAACGCCGACGCCGTGGCCTTCGTGTCTGGGCCCCAGATGGTGGCCGAGTTCACCGGCAGGCAGGTGGGGCTGGGCGAGTTGGGGGGCGTGACGACGCACGCGACGGCCAGTGGGCTGTGCAGCGTGGAGTCCGACGACGTCGATGGCGCGGTGGCCGACCTGTTGGAATACCTGCCTTCGAGCACCGACGAGATCCCGCCGCTGGCGCCGGTGAGCGACTCGGTGCTGCGGTCGACGCCGGAGCTGCGCACGGTGATCCCGGACCGAAAGGCGGCGACCTACGACGTGCGCGACGTGGTGCGCTCGCTGTGCGACGACGGCGAGTACCAGGAGCTCTGGCCGCGCTGGGCCGGCCAGATCGTCACGGCGTTCGCCCGGATGGGAGGGATGCCGGTGGGGTTCGTGGCGAACCAGCCGCGGATCTTGGCGGGGACGCTCGACATCGCGGCCTCGCAGAAGGCGGCGCGGTTCGTCCGCCTCTGCGACGCCTTCAACTTGCCGATCGTGAGCCTGGTGGACACGCCCGGCTTCCTGCCCGGGAAGGACCTCGAGTGGCGGGGCATGATCCGCCACGGGGCCGAGCTCGCCTTCGCCTACGCACAGTCGAGCGTGCCCCGGCTCTGCCTCATCCTGCGCAAAGCGTTCGGAGGGGCCTACATCGTCATGGACTCGAGGGGCATCGGCAACGACGTCTGCCTGGCCTGGCCGGGGGCCGAGGTGGCGGTCATGGGTGCGTCGGGTGCGGTGCAAATCCTGTACCGGGGCTTGGAGGCCGGCGCCCGGGCCGACGAGGAGATGGCCTACGAGGACGCCTACTTGAACCCGTGGCCGGCCTCGGAGCGGGGGCTGGTGGACCAGGTGGTCGATCCGGCCGACAGTCGGATCGTCCTGTGCGCCATCCTCCGCCAGCTCTGCACCAAGCGCGAGCTGGTGGTCGGCCGAAAGCACGACGCCGGTCCGCAATAAGGGTTCGAACTGGGAAAACGCAAATTGTCACCCATTTGTAACGGTCTTGAGGTGCTTTCGACGCCGATCTCGGGAAAGGATCGTGCATGATCAGCGACGTGGTCCCCCCCACGGACGACTCTGTGTTTGTGCTGGAGTCCTGCCACAGCACATGGATCTTCGATACTGAGCGCATGCGGTTCCGGCGCGTCCTGAAGGGCCTGGCGCTCGACGCCCACGCTGCGACCACGGCATGGCGGGATTACTACGGCCTCGAGATCGACCCGATCTCGGAGTCCTTCGTGGTCCTCTTGAACCCAGAGGGGACCCGTCTGCTTCGTTCTTGGCGTCACGTCGAGCACTGCCCGCAGTGCGGCGGCAACCAGACGGCGGAACTCTCCCTCGACGAGCTGCGGGGCGCGTCGCTGGCCTGATCAGAAGTGGATGACGTGCACGGCTGAGAGCAGCAGCGCCGTCATCGTGGCCAGGGCCGCAAGGACGATCAGTGCGGTCAGGGCCTTGGAGACCGCCGGCTTGCTCGCTGGCCTCTTCGTCCGCAGTCCGTGGGCGGCGGCGCAGCGGCGAATGGTCGCCTCCGTCTCGGCCGGTTCGTCGGCGGCGAGCACGAAGCGGTGTTCGCGCCGGCCGGCCCGCTCGGTGACGACGATGACGACTCCGGAGCGACCGTCGGGGAGCTCGGAGCGCTCGACGGGCGACATCTCCTCGAGCTGGTCCCACGGGCTCGACCAGACGTGATCGCCGTCGGCCTTGTCGAGAGCGACGCCGGTATCGAGGAACGTGAGCGTGAGATCGGGAACGGCCACGGTTCCCTCCGACCCCTCGGTCAGGAGGTAGACGTCGGGCACCGACCACGTCTCCTCCATACGAAACCGAGACGCTACTGCCACACCTGGCGGACGAACGTCGCATAGGCGCCAGCCATGTGCTCGGGAAGCAGTGGTGGCATGCGGCGTGTCACCCGCAGGACAGCAGCGTCGACCATCGGGACGGGGCGAAAGGCCGAGGCCGGGATCCGGCGTCCGACGTCGAAGCACCACCACGGCGCCCAGGTGGTGGACAGCAACGTCGTTGGCGGCGTCGCAGCGCGTTTGCGCGCCACCTCCCACTGCACGACGAGGTCCGCACGCACGAGAGAGCTCCGCGTGTCGTCGAACAGGTGGCGCAGGATCGTGGTCGTGGCGCCGAAGGGAAGAGAGCCCATGACGCGGAACGGGCGTCGTGGCATCTTGTAGGCAACCGCGTCGCAGCACAGGACCGTGACGTTGTCGACCCCTCGCCGGCGCACCTCCGCTCGCAGCCGGGAGGCCCAGATCGGGTCCTTTTCCAGTGCGACCACGTCGAGGTCCCGTTGCGCCAACGCGAAGGTGAGAGCACCGGCGCCCGCGCCGACGTCGACCACCAAGTCTCCGGTGTCGAAGGCCGCCTCGGCGACCAGGGAGTCGGCGAGCTCAGGCCGAAGGAAGTTCTGTCCGAGACGGCGCCGTCGCTCGTCCCGCTGCGTCCGCTTGTCCGCGGACACGAATCATCACCGCTGCACCCATGGGGCCCCCATTGTGCACCATCACGACGGCGGCGGCAGCCACCTGCTCCGGCGTTCCCGGCGGTCCGCCCGCTCGATCTCGCGCTCGACGTCGGACCACATGAGCGGCTCGTCCCGCCCGGCGACGTCGGCCGACTCGGCCCGGGTCATGATGACGAAGGCCACGCTCCAGAGCACCGCGATCGTGCTGAGCTTGGCGACGAAGCCGGCCAACTCCTGGTCGAGCAGCGGCGTCATGCCCGCCACCTTCCCGGGGTGGCTGTAGGGCGGGTACAAGGAGTGCCGGGCGAAGATCCAGACGATGGACAGGAAGCTCGGCACGATCGACTGCACGATCAGGTAGCCGCCGCGTCCGAGCGGAGAGAGCCGTGGCGCTCCCGGCAGCTCGTTCAGCACCGGAGCCCACAGGACGAACCCCGAGGCGAGTACCACCAGTTCGATCACGACCCGGGCCGCGTCCGAGCGGGCCGCCAGGTTCACCGCCCCCGTCGTCAAGGTCGCGACGGCGATCACGGTGACGATGGCCACCGCCGGGGCCGGCCGCATGGCGACGCGCAGGACCGCGTCGACGGGGGCGGGGCGGGTGAGCCGGGCGATGAGAGGACGGGGCGTGCCGAGCACGAGCAGCGGCGGCACGGCGAGGGTGAGCAGCAACCGCTGGAGCACGAGCGCCACCAGCAGCCAGTGCGCGGCGAGGTCACCGAGCGGCCACGTCACCGCGACCACCAGGAGCAGCACGCCACCGATGAAGAGCACCCTCTGGCGGGGCGTCGCCACATCGCGGCCGCTGGTGGCCCACAAGTACAGACCGACGAGGACGGGGAAGGCGAGCAACCAGAAGGGGTGGAGGTGCCAGTCGAAGGGGTGCCCGGCGGCGATCACGGCGCGCCCGCCGCCGTAGGCTCTCTTCGATGGAGGCCCCCCCGAAACTCGATCGGCTCGAGCGCGTCACCGACCTCGTCCTCGTCCTGCTCGAGGCGCAGCACCCGCTGACCCTCGACGCCATCGCGCACCAGGTCCCGGGCTACCCGGCCGAGCACTCGGCGCGCCGCCAGGCCTTCGAGCGGGACAAGCGCCTCCTTCGTGACGAGGGCATCCCCGTCCTCACCGAACGGCTGCCGGGCGCCGAACAGTACGGGTACCGGATCGAACGCGAGGCGTTCTACCTGCCCGACCTCGATCTCGAACCCGACGAGCAGGTCGCGCTCCACCTCGCCGTCGCCGGCGTCCACCTCGGCGATCCTAGTGGTCGAGATGCGCTGTTGAAGTTGGGCGCGGCCGGCCTGGGCGACGTCCGGCCGATCGCCTCGCTCGTCCCGCCCGCCGCGCTGGTCGAGCTGTTCGAGGCGGTCCGCACACGCGCCGCGGCCACCTTCGCGTACCGGGGCGGCGGCGGGGCGCCCCGCGTGGTCGCACCCGTGGGGCTGTGGTTCCGCTTCGGGCACTGGTACCTCGTGGCGTGGGACGTCGAGCGCGAAGGCGTGCGCACGTTCCGCGTCGACCGGATCGACGGCGACGTGACGCGCGGCGAGGCGGGCAGCGGCACGGTCCCCGACGGCGTGCAGGTGGACGTGAAGGCGGCGCTGCCCGACGAGCCCTGGGAGGCCGAGGGCGACGACGCCGTCACCATGCGTGTCCGCGTCGACGCGCTCGAGGCGCGCCGGGTCATCGACGAGGTCGGCGAGGACAAGGTGGTCGCGCGCGCCGTCGACGGGTCGGTCGACCTCGAGCTCGGCGTGTCGTCGTTCACGTCCATCCGCTCGTGGGTGCTCGGCCTGCTCGATCACGCCACCATCTTGGAGCCACCGGCCTTCCGCGACGAGCTCGTTGCGTGGCTCGACGCCATTTCGAACGAGGAGCACACCCTTCCGGCGGATCCCGTGGTGCCCGCCGCGCCCGATGAGGGCAGCACCGGTGCGGCGGCTGGGCCCAGATCCGCCCCCGGAGCGGAGACGAGCCGGCGGTTGCGTCGCCTGCTGGCGGTGATCGGGTGGCTGGCGCAGGTGGGGGAGGCGCCGACGGCCGAGGCGGCGCAGCGGTTCGGGATGGACGAGCAGGAGCTGGTGGCGGAGTTGGAGCTGGCGGCCTGCTGCGGGACGCCGCCGTACACGCCGGACACGCTGATGGAGATCGAGGTGTCGGAGCATTCTGTGCGCGCGTTCTTGCCGCCCGAGTACGCCCGGCCGCGGCGCTTGACGCCGGCGGAGGGTTTCGCCGTGGCGGCGTCGGCCCGCTTGCTGCTGGCGGTGCCGGGGTCCGACAACGACGCGTTGCGGCGTGCCTTGGCCAAGCTGGACGCCGCGCTCGGGGTCACGAGAGGTGGTCGGTCTCGACGTGGACGCGCCGGAGCACTTGGCCGCGGTGCGGGCGGCGGCGGACGTGGGTGCGGCGGTCTCGATCGACTACCTGTCAGGTTCGCGCGACGAGCTCACCACCCGTGTCGTCGAGCCCGTGCAGGTGATCACGATCGACGGCCACTGGTATCTCGATGCGTACTGTCACCGCGCGGGCGACATGCGCCGGTTCAGGGTCGACCGGATCGGTGCGGTGCGCGACGACGACAGCGCTGCGACGACCGCCTCCGGCGCGCTGCGGGACCGGCCGCTGCAAGAGATGTTCGTGCCGGGGCCCGGCGCGGTGGAGGTGCAGTTGCGACTGGGCCCCGACGCCGGGTGGGTGCCCGAATCCGTGCCGGTCCGTGCGGTGGCCCGTGACGGCGACGGCGTCGTGCTCGACGTCTCGGGGATGGCCTGGTTCGAGCGGCTCCTGCTCCAACTCGGTCCGGCCGCCCGGGTGGTCAACCCGCCGTCGTTGACGGGTCTCGCCGCCCACGCGGCGCGGCGGGTCCTGGCTCGTTACTAGGGTCCGGCCCATGGGAATGCAGAACTTCAATCAGGGCGTCATCGACGAATTCCGGGCGAACCATGGCAGGGTGGCTGCCTTCGGCGACGCGCCGGTCGTCTTGCTCACCACCACGGGGGCGCGGTCGGGCGCCAAGCGGGTGAATCCCCTCGTCGCGCTCCTCGAAGGGGAACGGACCTACGTGGTCGCCTCCAAGGCGGGGGCACCGACGAACCCGGACTGGTACTACAACCTGGTGGCGCATCCAGAGGTGGTGGTCGAGCTGGGTGACGAGGTCTTCACCGCCGTCGCCACCCCGGTGACCGGCCCCGAGCGCGACCGCCTCTACGCGGAGCAGGTGGCCTACCAGCCGGGCTTCGCGGAGTACGCGGAGAAGGCCGCCCCCCGGGTGATCCCGGTGGTGGAGCTGCGCCGGACCTGACGACCGTTCCCCGGGCGTGCTCGGGATCCACGGCGTGCGGCGGGACGGGGCGGACTACTACCTCTCGGATCTCGGTCGGGAGCTGCCGGCCCCGGTGCCGGCGCGCTGGACCGGTGCGGCCGCGGCCGGGTTGAGGTTGGACGGCCCCGCTGACGCCGCAGGAGTCCACCGCCTCTTGGCGGGCCTGCACCCGGCGACCGGACGGCCCATCGGGTCCTCGCGGGTCACCGTCGCCGCATACGACCTGACGTTCAGCGCCCCGAAGTCGGCGAGCGTGCTGTTCGCGCTGGGCGGCCCGGACGAGGCGCGCCGGATCGTCGACGCGCACGAGGCCGCGGTGGCCGGGGGGCTGGCCTATCTGGAGCAGCACGCGGTCTCGGCTGTCCGCCGCGACGTCGTGATCCCGACCAGCGGCATGGTGGCCGGCCAGTTCACGCACGCCGTCAGCCGCAACGGGGACCCGCACCTGCACAGCCACGTCGTGATGGCGAACCTCGTGCACGGGGTCGACGGACGGTGGACGGCCTGCGACCGGCGCGGGCTCGACGCCCACCGCCAAGCTGCGTGCTCGGTCTACGAGGCCCACCTGCGCGCCGGATTGGGCGTCCGCTGGACCGCGCCGCCGCCGGGGCGGTCTGCAGAGATCGCCGGCATCCCACCCGAGGTGCTCGGCGAGCTCTCCTCACGTGGCGCCGACATCCGCCGCCGCATGCACGAGACCGGGACCCGGTCGGCCCGGGGCCGGCGCGTCGCGTGGGCTGCCACCCGTCCGGCCAAGACGACGGGCCTCGACTACGCCGAGGCGGCACGGGACTGGCGCCGCCGGGCGAGTGCGGCCGGGGGCCCGCCGCAGCTCGAGCCGGTATCGATACGGCAGGATGCCCATCGGGTCCTCGACGAGCACTGCGTCGCCGGCATGCTCTCGTTGACGCCCCACGGTGGGGCCCACCGGCGTGACGTCGTGGCCGCCTTCGCCAGTGGCGCTCGCGACGGCGTCGAGGCGGGCTCGGTCGAGCGCATCGTCGCGCTCTGGATGCCGCCGGCTCCCACCGGCGTCACCGAACCGCTCCATCAGCGCCGTGACGCGCTGGCGCGCCCCCATCACTTGCGCGCGCTCGGGCCGCGCCCCGTCGATCCCCGGGACCACGAGGTGTGGGTGGACGCCGCCACGACGATCGAGGCTTATCGGGATCGATGGAACGTCACTCGTGCCGACGAGCCTTTCGGCGTCGGGCGCGACGGATTGGCCGCGTTGCCACCCGCGCGGCTGGCCGACCATCTCACGGCGGTGCGACACGTCGAGGTCGCACGGACCCGCCTCGGCCGGCGTGACCCCGCCACGGTCGAGCTCGGCCTCGGGCGCTGACTATCGACTCAGGCCGGTCGTCTGGCGCGCCGCCAGCGTCCGTTGCGGCGGCACGAGGTCGCGCCACGGTGCGTGCGTGTGCGCCGGTGTCAGCGCGACCTCGGTGACGTCCTTGTCCGGGCCGAGGACGAGCGCGTGGCCCGGTGCGCCGCGCGCGATGGCGTCGACGGGCAGCCGGTCCTCGCGGGCGGGTCCCACCGATGTCGACGGGTGGATGCGTCCCCAACGCCCGACCGACCGGCTGAGCGTCGTCGTCGTGACCTCGTGGCGGCCCGCCAGTGCACTGATGTCACGCAGGGTGGCGGTGTCGGCGATGCCCTGCAGCACGACCGTGGTCCCGAACAGCGACAGGAAGCCGTCGGCCGCCGGTCCCCACCGGCCTCGCGCCTGCGACAGGTCCTGCAGGCAGGCCAGGACCAGCAACCCCTGCCCCGCCCCCTCGCTCACCATGGCGGGGAGGTCCGGGATGGGCGCAATGTTGGCGACCTCGTCGAGCGCGAGGAGCGTCGGCGGCCCATCGAGACCGTTGGTGCGAGCACGTTCGTAGACGGCCTCGCGTACGTCGCCGACGAGAGAGACGACGAGCGGGGCGAACTGACGCTGCCGGCGTCCTGTCGAGCAGACGTAGAGCGTGTTCGCTCCGTCGCAGAATGCGTCGAGATCGAGGGGTGGCGCGTTCGTCGACGCCATGGCTCCCTTGGTGCGATAGGCGGCCAGGACGCCCGACGCGGTCGACCAGATTCCTGACTGCTCACGAGAATCGGTGGCGGCGATGCCGGCCAGCAAATCCGTCGCCGGGGTCTCGGCCCCGCTCGTCGCGAGGATCTGGAGGGCCGGGGCAGCGTTGTGGCGGTCGATCCAGCGCAGGACCTCGGGCATGGTCAGCTCTTCGAGCGCAGCGGCGTGAAGCAGGGTTGAGAGGAGGGCGCCGGCCCGCTCGGTCCAGTGGTGCTCGCCTGTGCGAGCGCCACTCAGACGGCTCGCGCCGACCATGGCGTCGGCAGTCACCACCGCCGCGTCCCAATCGCTCGCAGTGGTCAGTGGCGACCACCCGACGCGCTCGACGGTGGAAGGGCAATCGATTTCTCCGCTCGGATCGTAGAGAAACGCCCATCCGTCACGACTGCGGGAGGGCGCGGTCGCCAGCATCACGTCGGGCTTGGTTGACGTGGAGACGACCGCACCACCCGACAACAAAATATTGGGGATGACCAGGGACGATGTCTTTCCGGAGCGCGGAGGACCCAACACCAGCGTCGAACGCTGCGCTCCAGCCCACATCCACCCGTTTCTGCCGTACCCAACATAGATGCTGTGCTGCGCAAAACGGTGGACCTCGCGCAATGCAGTTGTGGAAATCAGGCACGAATCACGTATCTGATCATCACGTTCCATGCAGACGATGTTTGCGTTGGGGAACAGAAAATTCCATAGGACATATCGCCCAATGCGACGACAACGAAAGCAAAAGGTCAACACAGGTGTGCAGTGTGCGCGTCATTTGTCGGGACGACAGCGCGTGAAACGAATGTCATGAGTACGCGCAAAATGACCCCGCGAACAAAGAATGCTTGACCTGAGCGTGTTGACAACAGAAGAATGGTGTCTACCCACAGTGTGAGGGAGGGTTGGCATGTGCTGCGACACATCGATGTGTGGCGCGCGAGAAGAGACTTGTCGGTCTCGTTTCTACGCGTCTGCGCGTCGAGTCGCACAGTGTCAGTTCGACAGCGCACGACGGGAGGGACGGACCGACGTGATGCGGTGGTGTCATTGATGCCGGCGCAGCAGCGTTATTCGTCTCACAAACAAGTGAATCCGGTGCGGCAATGCGCACGGCGAGGTACGGAACTCGAAGTGGCGCAGGCTTCACCTCTATTCAGTGACCATGCTCCTAGGGAGGTGCACCTGTGGCAGTAGCCGCGAAAAGAAGGGGTCCGGCCAAGAAGGCCGCTAAGAAAAGGGCCCCGGCAAGAAAGGCAGTTAAGCGCGCACCGGCCAAGAAGGCCGTCAAGCGGGCTCCGGCTCGCAAGGCGACCAAGCGTCGGTCTCCGGCCAAGAAGGCCGCCAAGAAGCGGGCTCCGGCACGCAAGGCGGTCAAGCGTCGGTCCCCGGCCAAGAAGGCCGCCAAGAAGCGGGCTCCGGCACGCAAGGCGACCAAGCGTCGGTCCCCGGCCAAGAAGGCTGCCAAGAAGCGGGCTCCGGCACGCAAGGCCGCCAAGAAGCGGGCCCCGGCTAAGAAGCGGGCTCCGGCTAAGAAGGCTGCCAAGAAGCGGGCTCCGGCACGCAAGGCGACCAAGCGTCGGGCAACCAAGCGCTAGACGCCCGGGCGCAGCACGTTGCTGCGCTCACCTGACAGATGAGAACCGGGGGTCTTCGGGCCCCCGGTTCCGCGTCAGGGCTCTGTCGAGAGCTCGGTGAAGTCTGCCGGCCAGTCGACGTCGTAGGCCAGGTCGGGGGAGCGGAGGATCCGTACGGCCAGCCCGAGGCGCGTGGCCTCCGCCCGGTGAGCCCGGAACGAACCGGGACCATAAGCAAACCTGAAGTCTGCGGTCGCGGGCAGCCGCAGCACGTTCGTGCCGTCATCTCGCCGGTCGGGAACGAGGGTGACGCCGTCAAAGGGCGAAAGTGTGCCCAGACCCTTGGCGCGCGGCAGGTCCCCGTGGGCGACGGTCACCCAGTGTGCACCGGCCTGGGCCAGGCGATCGACGCCGACCTTGACGGCGCCGTTGAGGCCCTGACCCGGCGCCCACACGACGCTGGCGCCTCGTTCTTCCGCCCACGCGGCCACGACCTCGTCGTCACACACGACCACAACGGGAAGCGGTGCGCTGGCCGAAATCACATGCGTCGCCATGGTCCGCACCAGCTGCTCCCGATCGGGGTCGCTCAGCGCCGTGCCCAACCGCCGCTTCGCCTGATGAAACGCCTTGACGGGGATCAGGACGACCTCGGGCCCGAGGCGGACGTCTGCGTCGAGCGTCGCATCCCACGCAGCCGGCACGACCACCCTCGACACCACGACAGTGTAGGGGTCACGGCAGAAGGGGCGGTGAGCCCGCCGTAGTCTCTTGGGGCATGACAGAGCGGGTGGCAGTGATCGGGGCAGGGTCCTGGGGGACCGCGGTCGCCACGATCGTCGGGGCGACGCATCCCACGACCCTGTGGGCCCGATCAGACGAGCTGGCCGCCTCCATGCGGACGACGCGCGAGAACGGGAGCTATTTGCCCGGCATCGAGCTCCCCGACGGGCTGGCGGTGACCTCGTCGTTGGACGAGGCACTCGCGGGCACCGGCATCGTGTTCATGGCAGTGCCGTCGCACGGGTTCCGAGACGTGCTCACCGGTGTGCGTTCGTCGGCCGGCTCGCTCGAGGCCGTCGTCAGCCTGGCCAAGGGAATTGAGATGGGGACGAATCTGCGGATGTCCCAGGTGGTCGCCGAGGTACTGCCGGGCATCGCAGCCGGGGTGCTCACCGGACCGAACCTCGCTCGCGAAGTCGCCAAGGGTCATCCTGCGGCCTGCGTCGTCGCCCTGCCCGACGACGCGCTCGCTGAGCGCGTCCAGGGGCTCGTGCACAGCCGGACTTTCCGCACCTATACCGGCACCGACGTGGTCGGGTGCGAGATCGCCGGCGCCACCAAGAACGTGATGGCCATCGCCGCGGGTATCGGTGACGGGCTCGGGCTGGGCGACAACACCCGGGCGGTGCTGATCACGAGGGGACTGGCGGAGCTCGGCCGGCTCGGCGTCGCGCTGGGGGGCAAGGTGCTCACCTTCGGCGGCCTCGCCGGGGTGGGAGACCTGGTGGCCACCTGTGCCAGCCCACAGAGCCGGAACCGGTCGGTAGGTTTCGCCTTGGGTGAGGGCCGCTCCCTCGATGAGATTGTCAGCGGGATGCAGATGGTGGCCGAGGGCGTCAAGAGCGCCGGCCCCCTCGTCGCGCTGGCGCGGGCCCACGGGATCGAGATGCCCATCGCAGAACAGGTCCAAGCAATCGTGCAGGGACGCTGCGCACCGGCCGATGCGCTCATGAACCTCATGCGCCGACCGTCGCGACCCGAGTGGGACGAGGCGTTGCTTCGGGGCCTGCCCGCATGAGCGGCTTCTTCCACGGCTACGACGCGCTGTCCGGGGTCGACGACGAGGCGCGGCGCGAAGCCGCCCTCGCCCACGTCAAAGAGATCCTCCTCATGCACGGCGCGACGGAGGAAGAGATCGACCGAGCGGTAGATGACGGCGTGATCGACCTCTTCGTGGCCGATCGGATGCTCGTTCCCTTCCGCCGCCGCTACTCGCGCCTCGAGGTGTCGGAGCTGACGGGCGTGAGCCTGGACAAGCTCGAGCGCTTCTGGCGCGCGCTTGGGTTCCCCGGAGTGGACCACGAAGAGCTGGCGTTCACCGATCTCGACCTCGAGGCCGTCCAGATCTTCCAGGGCCTCCAGGCGCTCGGCACGGCCGACGTCGAGACGGCCGTGCAGATGGCCCGCGTCATCGGCTCGTCGATGGCGCGCATCGCCGAGGCAGAGCTCGTCCCGAGCGACGTGGCGCACGCGGAGGTCGACCCGGTCCTCTCTGCGGAGGCCTTCGCCAGCGTCGCCGACGTCACGATCCCCGCCATGGCGAAGCTGCTCGAGTTCGTCTGGCGGCGCCAGCTGGCAGCAGGGATCCAGCGCAGCATGATGTTGCGCAGCCACGGGCTCGCGCCAGGTGAGAGCCCGGTACTGGCGGTTGGATTCGCCGACATGGTCGGCTTCACCCTGCTCAGTCAGCACCTGAGCCACGAGGAGTTGGCCGAGGTGGTGCGACGCTTCGAGGAGATCTCCCACGACATCGTGACCAGAGCCCGCGGCCGTGTCGTCAAGATGATCGGCGACGAGGTCATGTTCGTCGTCGACAACGTGGTCGACGCGGCGCGCATCGGACTCGATCTCGCCGACGCGTACGCCGACGACGAGCTGCTCTCCGACGTCCGGGTCGGCCTGGCCTGCGGCCCGGTCTTGCTTCGAGACGGCGACTACTTCGGCCCCACGGTCAACCTGGCCCACCGCATCGTCAACATCGGCAACCCCGGGACCGTCCTCATGTCAGACGAGTTCCACACTGCGTTGATGGAGGAGGCACCGGGGGAGTTCATCGCCGAAGCGCTCCGTCCTCGTGTGCTCAAGGATCTAGGCCGTGTCCAACTGTGGTGGTGCGGCCGGCCCGGGCAAGAGGCGGACGGGACGGGTCTGGCGGCCGACCGCCGGCGCAACGGCCGCTGGGAGCGGGTCTCCGAGGTGCTGCGCGACATCGAGGAGCTGCGCGGCGTCGGGGAGCGCCTCCTGACCGCCAACCGCGGCGGCGCGTCAGTCGCCGCGCAGCCGGGCGGTGGCGATCCCGAAGGGTCGTAGCTCGAAGGACCCCTCGAAGGCCTCCTGCGGGTAGCCGCGCAGGTCGACCAGCCATCCCGAACGTCCAGGGATCGAGACGACGGTGGCCTCTGCCCGGGGGTTGAAGACCCGGAGCTCGAGCACGCCGGCGACGCGGTGGAGTGCGCTGACCTCGGCGCCGTGGACCGCCAACTCGCTGCCTGACGCGGCGCGGCTGCCTCCGCCGAGGGTCAAGACCGGTTCGAGCGGCAGCAGCACGTCGTCGGCGAGGCGGTACGGGTCCGCGCAATCGACTTCGAGCGCGCAGCGCAGCGTCACGCGCTTCCCGCGCATCTGCAGGCCCTCGACCGCCGTGACGGGACCGGCCGGGAAGGGACGGTAGGCCATCCCGAGCCGTGACAACATGCCGGTGGAGCGCAGAACCGTCAGGGCGATCGTCTTGGCCGCATCGCCCTCGATGTCGATGAGCTCGTACTCGCAGACGCCCTCGTGGGCGACCGTGAGCCGTCCCGCAGTCACGAACCGGTTGGCGGGAGCGGTGGGAAGGCCGAACTCGTCGGGGCGGCCCTCTGCGGTCAGGCCACGGGTCACGACGGTGAAGGCGCTTTCGGCATGTGAGTGGTTCGCCGGCTCGGGCAGGGGGAGGTGAACGCGCAGCCGGTGGTCGCCGCTCGGGTTCACAAAGCTGGTCGTCACCCGGACGACGGCGTCGTCCGCCCGCACCTCCACGTCGGTGTCAACGGCGACGTGGTGCTCGCCCACTCTCGCCTGCGAGGAACCGTCGACGTGATCGGGCCACACGTAGGTGGCGGTGATGCGGGCTCGTGCGCGCACGGGTCCGTGCTCGTCGACGTGCACCGTGACCGACTCGGGCTCCTCGACGAAGGAGTCCTGCCGGGGTGGGGAGTAGTTGTAGGAGTCCCCCAGGTCGCCGCCGTCGACGAGCCGCCCATACCCCGCGACGCCGTTGAGCGCGAAGGTGCCGCTCGCCGTGTCGATCTCTACCCGGACCAGCCCGTTGGCAAGGACGACGGCGTGCTCGGTCTCGGTGGTCTCCACCTGGTGCTCGAGGGGAGCCGGCTCGAAGGCTTGCCACCCGTATCCGGGCACCTCAGTCGTGCGAGCGACGATCTTCCTCGTCGAGGGCTGTTCCATGCCGACCCGGATGACCATGTCGGGCCGGGCCCCGAGGCGCGTGTAGACGTCCTGCTTGGCCTCTGCGATGGGCACGTCGGGCTTCTCCTCGGTGCCGACCGCGATCGTGATGTCGATGCCCTCGTCCGTGTCCTCGATGCGGACGTCGTGGATCCAGGCGTCGTCGCTGATCCTCGGGCCCTGCATCATGCCCAGCACGGTGCGGACCGTGTCGGCGTCGAGCACCATGGAGCCGGGCATCCCGCTGCGCTCCGAGAGCACCTGCACGTTTGCCGGCGGCGGCCCGTCGGCCGGGACCACCAGCTCCACGACGCCCGCGCGGGCGCGCTGTGACGCGTTCAGCACGTAGGGACCCGGTTGCGCCAGGGAGCGGGCGAAGGTCTTGACCGCCCGGTCGGCTAGGCCGGACGCGATGTCGCGCGCCTCGGCATATCGGTGCAGGACGGCGTCGACGACATCGTCGACCGAGCAGGCACAGATGGAGTCGTGCGCGGAGTTGCGCACCATCTCACGCCAGGCCAGCTCGAGGAGCCGGTCCGGGTAGGACGCGGGCGGCTGGAAGAGGGCGCTCAGGGGTTCGGCGCGCCGCTCGAGCTCCCGCTCGGCGACCGCCCCCCGGCGCTTGACGTCGACCCGGTTGGACGTGACGCCCATCAACATGTTGGCGCGGCTGCCCGAGCGCAGTTCGCCCTCCACTGTCGTCAAGCCGTCGCTGGACGTACAGGCCAGGTAGTGCTCGAGCGACGTCACCTCGAAGACGTACTCCTCTTGCAGGTCGTTGGCCTCGGCGACCACGCGTCCGAGCCATGGCTGGGGCATCAAGTGGTCGGACCCGTTCATGCAGAGCAGGTCTCCGGTCAGGAACTCCTCGATCTCCTCGACGTTGTCGCGGGTCCGCCTGATGAGCGCCTTGGCGTCGTCGGGGAGCGCGGCACCGTTCCCGTATCCGACGGGCAGGTACTCGGCGCGCACCGACGAGCCGTCCGGGGCAACCCACACGAACGCGTTCTTGGTCACCTGCGACGGCACCCCGCGCCACACCACGGCGTCGCGGAAACCGGCCAGACGGAGGATTTGGGGCATCTGCGCGATGTGGCCGAACATGTCGGGCAGGTAGCCGACGTCCATCACGCCTCCGAAGGCCGCGCCGCGGGCCAGGCCCATTTGGAGATCGCGCACGATGGTCTCGCCGGAGGCGAGAAATTCGTCCATGAGGATGTACCAAGGGCCCATGCTCACCCTGCCCGCGGCCGCCAGGGCACGGAGACGCCCCTCGGCTTCGGGCCGTACCTCGAGGTAGTCGTCGACCACGGCCATCTGGCCGTCGAGCATGAAGTGCGGATAGCTGGCGTCGCGCTCGAGGAGCGGGATCAAGGTGTCGATCAATTCCACCAGGGCCAGGCGAAAGTCCTGGTAGGACTTGTACCATTCGCGGTCCCAGTGCGTGTGCGGAACGATGTCAATCCGACGAGCGGTCATGACCGCCAGACTATGACCTGCCGTCGACCACGGTGAAGGCGACCATCGCCCGCGGGCGCTGGCCCGACGAGGGACGCCGCCGCACCGAGGGCCCGACGCTGCTCGAGGTCTGGGTACGGCACTGGCGGGACCGGCCCGATCTGCCGGTGCTGGTCGACGGGTGGCGTGCCGATCGGGCCGTCCTGGGCGCCGAGCTCGACCGGCGCACGGCACAGATGGCGACCACGCTGGCGCACCACGGTGTGCGCCCGGGGGACCGGGTCGTCTGGCACGGGCGTGCGTCGCTGGCGACCGTGCCGGCGCTCCTGGGCGCGTTGCGCGCTGGCGGCGTCGTCGTCCCGCTGAACATCGCGGCGACCGACGCCGAGGTGGCGCACGTCGTGCGCGACGCGGGCCCGGTCCTGGCCGTCACCGACGGGGAGCACGGACAGCGCTTCGAAGGGATCGGCACCGTCTTGCCGATCGACGAGCTCGTGGCGCTGGCGGAGAGTGGCGAGCCGGGAGAACTTCCCGAGCGTGGCCCGCACGACGACGCGCTCATCGTCTACACCTCGGGCACGACCGGCTCGCCCAAGGGTGCGGTCCACACACACGGGTCGCTCCTGGCCGGAGTCGAGGCACTACGTACTGCCTGGGCCTGGGGCCCAGAGGACCGGCTGATCCTCAGCCTGCCGCTCTTCCACGTGCACGGGTTGTGCGCGGGGCTCTTCGGATCCCTGGCAGCCGGCGCGTCGGTCACTGTCTTCGACCGTTTCGACGAGGGAGCCATCCTCGCCGCGGCGCCGTCGAACACCATGTTCTTCGGAGTGCCGACGATGTACCACCGGCTCGCGGTTGCTCCCGACGTGGGTGCCCTGGGGAGCCTCCGCCTGTGCGTCTCGGGGTCCGCCCCGCTCGCCGCCGACCTGTGGCGCGAGCTTGCCGCCGCCGGAGTACCCGTCTTGGAGCGCTACGGCATGACCGAGACGCTGCTCACGCTGTCCAACCCGCTGCACGGCGAACGGCGTCCGGGCTCGGTCGGCGTCCCCTTGCCCGGTGTCGACGCTGCGATCGAGGACCCCGACGAGCACGGCGTGGGGGAGTTACTCGTTCGTGGCCCGATGCTGTGCCGCGGGTACTGGGGACAGGGGCCCGGGCCCCTTTCGCCCGACGGCTGGTTCGCGACGGGCGACCTCGTCTCGGTGGCGGAGGACGGGTACGTCAGCATCAGGGGCCGGCGCACCGACCTCATCATCACCGGAGGTCACAACGTCTACCCCGCGGAGGTCGAGGCAATCCTGGCCCGCCACCCCGGCGTCGCGGACGTGGCAGTCGTCGGATTGCCGTCGGCGGAGTGGGGCGAGACCGTGGTGGCCTTCGTGGTCGGCGATCCGGGCCTGGACCCGCAGTCGCTTCGCGACGCTGCCGCGGCGCAGTTGGCACCCTTCAAATGCCCGCGAGAGGTCCGGTTCGTCGACGCACTGCCGCGCAATGCAATGGGGAAGGTCCTGCGCAAGGAGCTCCTCTGATTGGCGCACACCTCGACAGGACCGGAGACCCCGGAGCGCAGCCTGATGCCTGAGCTAGCGTGAGCCCATGGCCACCTTCTTGATGCTCTCAACGGTGGGGCCCGACGGGGCGGTGACGCTGACGGAGAACCCAGATCGCCTCAAGGCCGTGAACGCCGAGGTCGAGGCCATGGGGGTGCACATCGTGGCGCAGTGGGCGTTGCTGGGCCAGTACGACTTCTGCACCGTGATCGACGCCCCGGACGAGACGATCATGGCGCGCGTGGCGCTGGTGCTCGGCTCGCGCGGGACGCTCAAGACGTTGACCTTGAGTGCGATCCCGATCGACGACTACATCGACAGCGTGCTCAAGTCAGGGCAGTGACGTGACCTCAATGCCACCAGAAGCCCTGCCGACGTCGCTCCCGGCGGACGTCGTCGCGTGAGAACATCTCGCCGAGCGTGCTGCCGTCGGACATCCGGCGGATCCGGTAGCCATCGGGAGTGACCTCGGCGATCTCGAACCCGCGCACCCACGTGCCTTGGTACCGGTTGCGCACATCGACCATGGTCCCCGGGGCGAGCGGGACTCGCCCGCTCGAGTCAGATGCGTCCGCCTCGTCCCCCTCTTGTGCGCTCACACCCCCATGGTACGAGGCGCGCCCGTGTGAGCACCGGTGACGGTCTGCTCCCCGGACCTCAGGTACGAACGACGACTGCGCTCGCAGGGATTCGACGTCGTCGCCGGGCTGGACGAGGTCGGCCGTGGCGCGTGGGCCGGTCCGCTCACCGTCGGCGTCGCCGTGGTGCGGCCACGGGTCCAGATGCGGTCCATGCCGGCGTGGTTGCGTGACTCCAAGATGCTGAGCGAGGCGCGTCGAGAGGACATCTTCGATGCGGTCGGCGCGTGGTGCCAAGCCTGGGGCATCGGTCATTCCAGCCCCGCGGAGTGCGACGAATGGGGCATGACCGAGGCACTGCGTGTGGCCGCCCGTCGTGCGCTCGCGCAGCTGGGCACCCAACCCGATGCGCTCCTCGTCGACGGTCCGGTCGATCTGCTCCGCCACCCCCAGGATCCCTATCCGGCTGAAGTCCGCCCCATCGTCGACGGCGACGCCAAATGCGCGTCGGTGGCGGCGGCGTCGGTGCTGGCCAAGGTGGTGCGTGACCGGCTCATGCGAGAGCAAGCCGACCACTATCCGGCCTATGCCTTCGAGCGGAACAAGGGATATCCCTCGCCGGTGCACAAGACCGCGCTCCGTGGGTACGGGCCCTCGGCCATCCACAGGCGCACCTGGGCCTTCGTGGGGAACCTGCCGTGGTGTGGCGACCCGCGCCGCCGCCGCTGCGCGACGTCGTCAGACGACGGCGGTGACTTCGGCGAAATGGCAGGCGACGGGATGCCCCTGGCCTCGGTCGATCAAGGCAGGCTCTTCGGCGGCGCAGATCGCCTGGGCTTTCCAGCAACGGGTGCGGAAGCGGCAGCCGGAGGGCGGTGACTGGGGGCTCGGCACGTCGCCCTCCAAGACGATGTGCTTGCGTTCCCGCTCGGCCCTGGGGTCGGGGATGGGGACGGCCGAGAGGAGCGCCTGGGTGTAGGGGTGTGCAGGACGCTCGTAGACGTTCTTGCGGTCACCGATCTCGACGATCTTGCCGAGGTACATGACGGCCACCCGGTCCGAGATGTGGCGCACGACGGACAGGTCGTGCGCGATGAACAAGAAGGCGACGCCGAGCTCGTTCTGCAGGTCCTCGAGCAGGTTCACCACGCCCGCCTGAATCGACACGTCGAGCGCGGAGACAGGTTCGTCGAGGACGAGCAGCTTCGGTTGGAGGATGAGGGCCCGGGCGATGCCGATGCGCTGGCGCTGGCCACCGGAGAACTCGTTGGGATAACGGTTCGCGTGGTACGGCTCGAGCCCGACCAACGCCAGCATCTCCGCGACCCGGTGGCGCTGGGCCTCGCGATCCCCGATGCCATGAATCTGCATCGGCTCGGCGATTGCCTGGCCCACCGGTACTCTGGGGTCCAGCGAGGCGAAAGGATCCTGGAAGACGACCTGGATGTCGCGACGCATCCGGCGCATGTCGCCCGTGCCGAGCTCGGTCAGCTCTATCCCCTCGAACTTCACCGACCCCGACGTCGGCTGAATCAGCTGCAGCACCGCGCGCCCTGTCGTCGACTTCCCGCAGCCGGACTCGCCCACGAGCCCGAGCGTCTCACCCGGGGCGATGGAGAAGGACACGTTGCTCACGGCGTGCACGACCCCGACCTGACGCCGGACGAAGCTTCCCCCCCGCAGTGGGAAGTGCTTGACGAGCTCCGTGACCTCGAGGAGGGCGGGAGCGGTGTCGGCGGCGGGTGGCGTCGCGCCGATCTCAGAGACGGTCATGCGATCACGTTGTCGATGACGCCGTCGGAGAACACCCGGCCGTGGTCCCCGCGTCCGACCTCCTCCGCGTAGTGGCACGCGGCGCGGTGCTCACCCTCCGCAGAGGTGACCGACGGCACGACCGTCAGGTCAGGCTCGGTCGTGCGGCACAGGTCGGTGGCCAGGGGGCACCGTGGGGCGAAGGGACATCCGGTGCGGTCTCCCAACATGGAGGGTGGTGCGCCGGGGATCTGCCGCAGCCGCTCGGTGCCGTCGCTGTCAAGGCGCGGGAGCGAGCCGAGCAGGCCCAGCGTGTAGGGCATGGACGGACGGTAGAAGACGTCCTCGGCCGTCCCCACTTCGACCGCGCGGCCCGCGTACATCACCAGCACCCGGTCGGCCAGACCGGCGATCACGCCGAGGTCGTGTGTGATGAGAAGGAGCGCGGCGCCGGTCTCGCTCAAGGCGGTCTTGAGAGACTCGAGGACCTGCGCCTGTACGGTCACGTCGAGGGCTGTCGTGGGCTCGTCGGCCAGGATCACTTCAGGATCGTTCGCCATCCCGATGGCGATGACCGCCCGCTGGCGCATGCCCCCCGAAAACTCGTGCGGGTAGTTGTTGATGCGTTCGCGCGGGTTGGGGATGCCCACCGTGGCCAGCAGTTCGACGGCACGGGCCTGCGCGGCCTCCTTGGAGAGATCCTGGTGGGCCCGGATCGCCTCGACGATCTGCCAGCCGATCGTGTAGACGGGGTTGAGCGACGTCATCGGGTCCTGGAAGATCATGGCGATCCCCGTGCCGCGCACCCCGGTCAGTTGCTTCTCATTGAGACCGAGTAGCTCGCGCCCTTGGAAGCGGATGGAGCCGCGCACCTCCGCGCTCCGCGGGAGCAGGCCCATCGTCGCCAGCGCGGTAACGGACTTGCCCGAGCCCGACTCTCCGACGATGCCCAGCACTTCGCCGCGGGCCAGGGCGAAGTCGATCCCGCGCACCGCGTGCACGACGCCGTCCTTGGTCCGGAAATCGACCTCGAGCTGGTCGATCTGCAGGGCGGGGTCAGGCACTTACGCCCTCACCCGGCTCTTCTTGGGATCGAACGCCTCGCGCAGGCCGTCGCCGATGAGGAAGATCGACAAGATGAGGATGACCAGGAAGACCACCGGGAACACGAAGAGCCACCATTCGGTGGTCGCCGAGTCCTGCCCCTGGTCCACGAGGAGCCCGAGCGACACGGCGGGTGGTTGGACGCCGAGGCCGAGGAACGACAGGGTCGACTCCAAGATGATGCTCAGCGCAACGGTCAACGTCGCGTTCACGATGATGGGCCCGATGGCGTTGGGCAGCATGTGCTTGACGATGATGCGACGGTTGGTCGCGCCGAGCGCCCGGGACGCCTCCACGAAGTCCCGTTCCCGCAGCGACAGGAAGTCGGCGCGCACCAGTCGGGCAACGTAGGTCCACGAGAGCAGGCCGATGATCAGGGCCAGGCCGACCCAGTTGCTCGACTGCTTGGCCAGCTTGCTCGACAGCAGGATCAGGACGGCCAGGACCGGCAACACCAGCACGAGGTCGACGAAACGCATAAGGAGCGAGTCGACCCAGCCCCGGTAGAAGCCAGCGATGGCGCCCACCGTCACGCCGATGAGCATCGCGATGAGGGCCACGGTCAAGGCGATCTCGATGTCCTTCTCCACGCCGGCCATGACCTGGGCGAACATGTCGTTGCCAATCGAGTTGGTGCCGAAGGGGTTATTCCAGGACGGCGGATAGTTGAGGTTGTTGGTGATCGTCGTGTAGCTGTATTGCCAGAAATGCCCGACGATCACCGAGGCGATCCCGAGTAGCGCGAACACGCAGAGGCCGACGACGGCCAGGCGCTGGTGGAAGAAGCGCCCGAGGACGATGCGGAACTGGCCCCTGGTCTCGCCGTGGAGGCCGTAGGCATCCGGGCCGCCGAAGGCCACCCCGACACTCGGCCCGGCCAAGGTGTGCATGCCCGCCTCGGTCGTGGCGACGGCCCCGGGCGTCTGGACGAAGTTCTCCTCGGTGACCCGATCAGCCATAGCGGATCCTCGGATCGAGCACGCCGTAGAGGATGTCGGCGATCAGGTTGAACAAGATCACGAACGTAGCCGTGATCAACAGGTAGGCCAGCATCACGTTGACATCGAGGTCGGTGACGCCGGTGACGTACCACTGGCCGAGGCCCTGCCAGCCGAAGACGATCTCAGTCAGGATCGCACCACCGAGGACGGCAGCGAAGTCGAGCGCGATCACCGTCGTCACGGGGATCAGCGCGTTGCGCAGGACATGGCGCAGGAGCACCCGGCGCCGGCTCAGACCCTTGGACCGAGCCAGGCGGACGTGGTCGGCGTCGAGTGTCTCGATCATGGACGAACGCTGATAGATGGCCCACGATGCGTACGACACGAGGACGAGGGTGAGCACCGGGAGCACCGTGTGTTCGGCGTAGTCGGGCAGCCGGCTGATGAAGGACCCGCTCAATGTCGGGCTCTGCTCGCCGTCGGTGTAGAAGAGGGTCGTCCCCACGTGCTGGTTGATGGGGATGGCCACGAACTCCTTGAGGGCGAGCCCGACGACGAAGACCGGCGTCGCCAGGAGCGCAAAGTTGGTGACCGTGATCGCGTGGTCGGTAAATTTGTTCTGACGCACCGCACCGATGACGCCGAGGGTAATGGCGATCACTATCGCGATGATGGTGGCGATGACGACCATCCTCAGCGTCACGAACAGGTGGGACCACATCTCAGACGCCACGTCCTGGCCGCTGATGGTGGTCCCCAGGTCGCCGTGGAGGGCTCCGCTCAGCCAGATCCAGTAGCGCTGGAACAGCGGGTCGTTGAGGTGGAGCAGCTTCTCGCGGGCGACGATCGTCGAATGGGAGATGTGCGGGTTGGACAGGAGAAGGCCGAGGGGGTTGCCCGCGCTGGCGACGAGGAGGAAGACCAGGATCGTCGCGAAGAAGAGGACGACGATGCTGATCAGGAAACGCCTAATGATGTAGGCGAACATTGCGAGGATTCTAGGTTCGGTAGGAACAGAAGGAGGGGCCGACCAACGATGGCCGGCCCCTCCTTCCCGATCCAGTCAGCTCTACGAGCTGATCGTCCAGTCCTGGGCGTTCCAGGTGATCCCGTCGTTCGAGGCGTTCGGGATCACACCCTTGAGGTTGTTGGTCCAGGCGAAGTAGGCCGGCACCTGATACAGCGGGAGGGTGACCATGTTCTGCCAGAGGATGGAGTCGGCCTCGTTGAAGTCGGAGGCCTCCTTGGCCTCGCTCGGGGCGGAGATGCCCTCGGTCATCAGCTGATCGACGTGGGTGTTGGCCGAGTGCGTCCAGTTCTCGCCGCAGTTTGCGGTGTTGGTGTACGAGCAGTAGATGGACTGGTTGCCCGACACGAAGGGCGTGGAGAACCAGGCGAACTCGGTGATCTGGTAGGTCCCGCTCGGCAGGTTGGTCCCGAAGAGGGTGTTGGCGTCGTAGTTCTGGATGTCGAGCTTGATCCCGATGGCCTTCATCTGAGCCTGGAACAGCTCCTCCGTCTGGGCCCGGAGCTGGTTGCCCGACGTCGACTGGATCGTGAACGTCAGATCCTTGCCCGCCAGAGGGCCAAAGGTCGGGTGCCAGTAGCCGTCAGAGCCCATCTTGAAGCCGGCCTCCTTCATCAGGTTTCTCGACAGCGACGGATCGTACGAGTAGTTGGTGCCCTTGTAATACGGCTGCGTCGGCATCAACATGCGGCTGCCGAGCGGCTTGATCTGGTTGGAGATCTCCCCCACGGTGCGGGCGATGATGGAGGCGCGGTCCACGCCATGGGCGATCGCTTGGCGGACCTGGAGCTTGGCCAGGTAGGGGTCGGACTGGTTGAAGTCGAAGTGCTCGAACTCCAGCCCGGGGACCGACGCCTTCGAGACGCCCGACAGCTGGTTCACGTTTTGCACGATCGACAGGCTGAGCGACGTCGGGTTCATCATGTTGATCTCGTGGTTTTCGAGTGCCGGCGCGAGCTGGCTGTCGGCCGAGAAGAACTGGAACACGATCTTGTCCAGCTTGCCGGGCGTCCCCCAGTAGTTGGGGTTGCGCACCAGGACCAGGGACTGGTTCTCGTTGTAGCTCTGGAGCTCGTACCAGCTGCCCGAGATGGTCTGCGTCGGGCCGACGAAGCCGGTGTTCCAGCCGACGACCCGGGCGATGTGCGCCGGGACGAGGTTGATGAACAGGCTGCGCCAGTCGGCGAAGGCCGGTTTGAAGGTCACGGTGACGGTACGGCCGTTCGGGCACAGCCCGACGTTGCGGTCCGCCGTGGTCCCAGGTGCGCAGGCGGCGCCGCCGGACGGGTCCGAGCCCACGACGGATTGGATTTGGGCGTAGCCGACCGTCGATTCAGGCTCGTACGCCTGGCCGCCGACGTCGGTATAGGCCGGATTCCCGCTCTGGGTCTGCCAGTTGTAGATGAAGTCATCAGCGGTGATCGGCGTCCCGTCCGACCACACGGCCTTGGGGTTGATCTTGTAGACGACCGTCTGGGGGTTGGTGCTGGTCACATCGGCGCTCTCGAGGAGCTGGGTGTTCAGCACCGGCTGGAGCTTGTTGTTCACGATGAAGGCCTGGGGCCACACCATGTTCAAGATCTCTTGGAGGACGAACTCATCGGAGGTCGCGGTGTTGATGTTGAACCCGGACAGGTTCTCGTCGAGGGCGACGGTGGCGGTCCCTCCCGAGGAGGAGGACGCCTTCGTCGACGCGCCGCTGGTCGCCGGCGTGATGGCGACGATGGACAGACACAGTGCTCCTGCTGCCATCGCGGCGAACGTCAACCGCTTGACTAACCCCTTCAGTCCCATTGCACTCCCTTTTCTCTCGGACCGCCCCGGTGACGAGCCGATGCCCCGCGCCCTTCCTTCGTCCCAATATCGGAACAATGTCGGAAGTTGAAGCTAACCGTAACGCAATTGCCATATTCCTTTGGGTCATCTAACCAAGAATTTCTGCAAGAACGACGCAAGCAGAGAGCCGATCCGCTGCGGAGCCGCGACTCGCACAGAATTCCTGCGTCAAGAGGGCAGAATCACGCAGTGGACAGAACCTGTGAACCAGCTGAGGGCCCCCTGCGTGAAGAGTGAAACCGCCCGTTAAATTGCAGCCGAGGCGATGGTCTATGTCCTTGCGGTAGCAGCGGCTCTTTGCAACGCGCTGGCGAGCGTGCTCCAGCGCATGGGGGTAGAGGACGCCCCTGAAGAGACGACGATGCGCCTGAGCCTCATCACCCACGCCATCCGCCGGGGTGTCTGGATACTCGGTTTCGTCTTCATCGTCTGCTCGTTCTTGCTGCAGTCGTTTGCGCTCCACGTCGGCCGGCTCTCGGTCGTCCAGCCCATCCTCACGATGGAGCTCCTCTTCTTGGTGGCGATCCTCGGGATCTGGTTCCGCTTCTCCATCTCGGTGCGGGAGTGGGTCGGCGCCTCGGCCATCGCCTTCGGCCTGAGCGGGTTCCTCTACTTCGCCGCCCCGGGCGGCGGGAACGCGGTTCCCACCAACCTGGGTTGGATCGTCGTGGGCGGGAGCGTGAGCTTCGTCATCGTCGCCGCCGTGGTGGCCACTCGCTGGGGCCCGCGCTGGTGGAAGGCGGCGATGTTCGGCACCGCAGCGGCTTTCACCTTCGCGTTCACCGCCGCGCTCATCAAGGTGGTCAGCAACTACGCCGCCACCGACTGGGTCACGATGTTCGAGCACTGGCAGACCTACGGCGTGATCGCCTTCGGCCTGCTCGGGCTGTTCCTCACGCAGAACGCGTTCCACGCCGGCCCGCTGGCCGCGTCCCAGTCGACCCTGGTCCTGGTCGATCCGCTGGTCAGCATCTGCCTGGGGATCGTCCTCTATGGCGACAGCCTGCGCACCTCGGGCCCCTACGGACCGCTCGAGGCGATCTCGTTGCTCGTCATGTTCATGGGTGCCGTCTTCCTCTCCAACTCGCCGCTCGTGACCGGCATCCGGAGCGAGGGCAAGGGCGTCGAGTACGACGAGATGTTGTCCCGCCGGCTCAAGCACCCGCACCAACCGGCGCCGGCGGCCGACAGCGGCCTGCCTTTCTCGTCGGCCTGATCTCGTCGGGCCGGGCCGATCAGCGAGCGGTGGCGCGCGAGACCACGAGCCTGGTGAAGGCGGCGAAGTGGTCGGGGTGCGACAGATGCGCCCCGTGCTGCGCCCCGTCGATCTCATAGACCACGGCGTCGGGGACGTTGTCTCCCAGCCATTCGACACCGCGGCGGTGGTGCGGTCTCGACGCCAGCCCACCCATCCCGAACACCGAGGGAACGGCCAGCGCGGTCACCTCGAAGGGCGGGCCTTCGGTCCGGAAGCTCCGCATGTCCGCCATCAGGGCGGGCCCGTCCGCCCGGCGCGACGCCTTGCCCTGCTCGCTCAGACGAGACCACGCGGACTCGCCCACCATGCGGCCGAAGAACCGCTCGGCCTCGTCGCCGGGGTCGTCGGACATCGGCGTCCACGACCGCGGCGCTCCGGCGGATTGGGGCCGGAAGCCCAGCCAGGGCATGGGCGGCTCGAAGGCGCCGACAGCATCGAAGGCCCGTGGCGACGCCAGCGCCGCACCCACCACGACGTCGCCCCCGAAGCTGTGCCCGACCGCCACGACCGGCTCGGTGCCGTCTCGGACCGCGGCGGCGACGGCCAGCAGGTCGGCGATGTGGCCGCCGAGGTCAGTCACCCCGCCGTCCCGCGAACCTTGATAGCCGCGCCGGTCGTAGGCCACGGTCCGCAGCTCGGGCAGCCGGCGCATGACCCGGCGGAAGCTCTCGGCCCGGTCGAGCGAACCGTGGACGAAGACCACGGTGGGGGCTGGCCCGGGTGCGGGTCGCGACAAGACATCGAGGGCCGCTGGATAGGTCATGGGCAGGGCAGACGCTACCCGCCCGCCCCTGCGGCCCCACCCCCGCCGGTAGGGTTGGTTCATGACCCAGTTCGGCGGTGCAGGAGGCTCGTTCGGGCCCAACGCATGGCTGGTCGACGACATGTACGACCGCTTCCTGGCCGACCCCGACTCCGTCTCAGACAGCTGGCGCGAGTTCTTCGCTGACTACCGCCCGGCCCCCGTGCCGGCGCCGCAGGTGGGTCAGGCCGCCGCGCCGATTCCGGCGGCAGCACCCTCGGCGACCACGGCCACATCGACGCCCGCCGCCCCGGCTCCTGCTTCCACCATCTCGGCGGGAAGCGAGGATCCCGTGCTGCTGCGGGGCGCGGCGTCGCGGATCGTGGCCAACATGGAGGCCAGCCTGTCGGTGCCGACGGCGACGAGCGTGCGCAGCGTGCCGGCCCGCCTGCTCGAGGTCAACCGGCTCATCTTGAACAATCAGCTGGCCCGCACGACGGGGGCCAAGGTCAGCTTCACGCACATCATCGGGTACGCCGTCGTGCGCGCCCTGCACGATGCGCCGTCGCTGAACTCCGCCTTCGTGGCGGACGCCGACGGCTCCGGCAAGCCGGGGGTCATCCACCACAAGCACGTCGGGCTCGGTCTCGCGGTCGACCAGGAGAAGAGCGACGGGACGCGCACGTTGCTGGTCCCGTGCATCAAGGAGGCCGACACGCTCGACTTCCGCTCCTTCGTCCTCGCCTACGAGGAGCTGATCCGCAAGATCGCCACCAACAAGATCACGCCCGACGACTTCAGCGGGACAACGGTGTCGCTCACCAACCCCGGGACGCTCGGCACCGTGCAGTCGGTGCCGCGCCTCATGCCGGGACAGGGCGCCATCATCGGCGTCGGCGCGTTGGGGTATCCGCCCGGCTTCGAGGCTGCCGACCCCCGCGTCCTCGCCGACCTGGGCCTGGGCAAGGTCGTGACGCTCACGTCGACGTACGACCACCGGATCATCCAGGGCGCGGAATCGGGCCTGTTCCTCGGTCGTGTCGCGTCGCTCCTGACCGGTGCGGACGGGTTCTACGACGACCTCTTCGAGTCGATGGGCGTTCCCTACGAGCCGGTGCGCTGGCAGGTGGACAACAACGCCGGCGACGGGTCCGACGAGGGCGAGCACCAGCGCCTGGTCAAGCAGGTGCACGTGCAGACGCTCATCAACATGTACCGGGTGCGCGGCCACCTCATCGCGCACCTCGACCCGCTCGACGCCGAGCCGCCGCACATCCACCCCGAGCTCGACCCGCTGACCTACGGCCTCACCATCTGGGACCTGCCGCGCCAATTCGTGGCGGACGGGCTGGCCGGGCGTGACGTGGCGACGTTGGACGAGATCCTCCACGTGCTGCGCGACGCGTACTGCCGGACGCTCGCGATCGAGTACATGCACATCCAGGATCCCGAGCAGAAGCGCTGGATCCAAGAGCACGTCGAGGGGCAGCCGGCGACCTTGAAGATCGAGGAGCAGCGCCACATCCTCGACCGCCTGAATGCGGCGGAGGTGTTCGAGCGCTTTCTCCACACGCGCTACGTCGGACAGAAGCGCTTCGGGCTCGAGGGGGCCGAGTCGACCATCGTCCTGCTCGACGCGCTGCTCGACGCCGCCGCCGGCTCGGGAGTGGCCGAGGTCGTGATGGGCATGGCCCACCGCGGCCGCCTCAACGTGCTGGCCAACATCGTCGGCAAGTCGTATCGCGAGATCTTCGAGGAGTTCGAGGGCAACCTCGATCCCGACTCGGTCCAGGGATCGGGCGACGTGAAATATCACAAGGGCGCGCGCGGCGTCTTCCACGCGAGCGCCGGCGAGGAGCTCCCGATCACGCTGGCCTCCAACCCCTCGCACCTCGAGGCGGTCGACCCGGTCGTCGAGGGGATGACCAGGGCCAAGCAGGACCGTCTGTCGCCGCCGACCGACGGCACGCCCGCCGCTGCGGCCGAGGGCGTCGACGGATTCCCCTGCATGTCGGTGCTCGTCCACGGCGACGCCGCGTTCGCCGGCCAGGGCGTCGTCGCCGAGACGCTCAACCTCTCCGGGCTGTCGGGCTACCGCACCGGCGGGACCGTGCACGTCGTCATCAACAACCAGCTCGGCTTCACGACGGCCCCGGCGTCCGCCCGCACGTCGGTGTACCCCACCGACGTGGCCAAGATGGTCCAGGCCCCGATCTTCCATGTCAATGGCGACGACCCCGAGGCGGCGGTGCGGGCGGCCCGCCTCGCCTTCGCCTTCCGGCAGACCTTCCACAAGGACGTCGTGATCGACCTCGTGTGCTACCGCAAGCACGGCCACAACGAGGGCGACGACCCGAGCTACACGCAGCCGCTGATGTACCAGCGGATCGAGGCCAAGCGGTCGGTCCGCAAGCTCTACACCGAGACGCTGGTGCGCCGGGGCGACATCACGCTCGAGGAGGCCGAGTTCGCACTCGACGACTTCAACGGCCGGCTGCAGGCCGTCCTCGACGAGGTGCGCGAGGAGCCCTCGTTGGCCCCGACCGAGCTGCATACGCCGGACCCCGGCCTGGGCGACACCCCGTCACCGGAGACCGGGGTCGACCCCGAGGTGCTGCACGCGTTGTCCTCGGTCGTGCGTTCGGTGCCCGACGGCTTCATGATCCACCCCAAGCTCGAGCGCCAGTTCGTCCAGCGTGACGAGCTCGTGGCGACTGGCGAGGTCGACTGGGCCCTGGCCGAGGCGCTGGCCATCGGCTCGCTGATGTACGAGGGCGTCAACGTGCGCCTCACCGGCCAGGACACCCGGCGCGGCACGTTCAGCCATCGCCACGCGGTGCTCGTCGACTACGGCAACGGCGAGGAGTACGTGCCCCTGGCGCACATCCGCGACGGGTTGCACCGCATCGGCGCCGACGCGCTCGAGCCGAAGGGGGAGATGGGCAACTTCACCGTGCGCGACTCGCTGCTCTCGGAGTACGCGGCGCTCGGCTTCGAGTACGGCTACTCGGTCGAGGCACCCGAGGCGCTGGTGGCCTGGGAGGCCCAGTTCGGGGACTTCGCCAACGGCGCGCAGATCATCATCGACAACTTCATGGTGGCGGCCGAGAACAAGTGGGGCCAGTTCTCCAGCCTGGTCCTGCTGTTGCCGCACGGCTACGAGGGGCAGGGCCCCGAGCACTCGTCCTCGCGCTACGAGCGCTTCTTGTCGCTGAGCGCGCGCGGCAACATGCGGGTCACCGTCCCGTCCACCGCGGCGCAGTACTTCCACTTGCTGCGCTCGCAGGCCCGCCTCGTGCCGAAGCGGCCGCTCGTCGCGGTGACCCCCAAGTCACTGCTGCGTGCGCATGTCTCGCGCTCGACGTTCGGCGAGCTCGAGACCGGCTCCTTCCAGCTCGTGATCGACGATGCCTCCGTCGAGGACCCGGCGATCGTGGAGCGCATCGTGTTGTGCAGCGGCAAGATCGCGCACGAAGCGTTCCAGCACCGCGCCGAGATCGAGCCGGCTCGGGCGGCCCGCGTCGCCGTGGTCAAGGTGGAGCAGCTCTATCCCTGGCCGGTGCACGAGCTCACACGGATCTTCGAGCGTTACGGCACGGCGAGCGAGGTGGTCTGGCTGCAAGAGGAGCCCGAGAACATGGGCGCCTGGTTCTTCGTGCACGCCCGCCTGCACGCCTGCCTGCCCGAGCACTTGCGGCTGCGCCACGTGAGCCGCACCGAGTCCGCCAGTCCCGCCATCGGCAGCGCCGCCCTGCACCAGCTGGAGCAGGCCGACCTCTTGCGGCGGGCCATTGGCTGAACCGCACTATGTCGTGGTCGACGGGTCGAACCTGGCCACCGAAGGGAGAACCTTCCCCAGCCTGAAGCAGCTCGATGAGGCTGTGCAGGCCTACGCGGCCGAGGACCCCGGGGCGAGCATCATCGTCGTGGTCGACGCGACCTTCGAGCACCGGGTGTCCGACGCCGAGCGCGACGCCGTACGCGACGCCATGCTCAACGGCGAGATCATCTCCCCGCCCGCCGGCGCCATCGGCCGCGGCGACGCCTTCGTGCTGCGGATCGCCGAACGCACCGGGGCCACGGTCCTCTCGAACGACTCGTTCCAGGAGTTCCACGGCGAGCACCCGTGGCTCTTCGAGGACGGCCGGCTGGTTGGTGGCAAGCCGGTGCCGGGAGTCGGGTGGATCTTCACGCCCCGGCTGCCCATCAGGGGCCCGAAGAGCCGTGCGGCCACCGCGGAGGCCAACGCCAAGAAGGACCCGGAGTCGGCGCCGGCAAAGGCGGCCGAGCTGGCCAAGGCGGCCAAGAAGGCCGCCAAGAAGGCGGCCAAGGCCAAGAAGTCGTCGAAGAAGGCGGCGCCGGTCGACACGTCGTGGCCGATCAAACCGACGACGCCCCCGCCCGGTCGGGCCAAGGTCGACCCCGCCCTTTCGAGCGCGATCGACGAGGCCGTAGCCGAGGCGCTGGACCCGCCGGCACCGCAGAAGGTGAAGGGCCCGGCCAAGAAGGGCGCGGCCGCCAAGAAGGCGGCGCCGCAGAGGAGCGCCAAGACCAAGAAGGTCGCCGGCAACGCCGCGGCGAAGGCGAAGCAGACCCCCAAGTCCGCCCGGGCCGCCAAGACCGCGAGCAGCGCGGCTGCGACCCAAAGTCGCCGCGGCCGCTCCAAGAACAAGCGTGCCACCCCGCCGCCGGCCGTCAACGAGCCGCTGGCTTTCATCAACTTCGTGGCCGCGTACGCGGTCGGCAGCACCGTCGAGGGTGAGGTGGTGTCGTTCACCTCGCACGGCGCCATGGTCGACGTGGCGATCCCTGGTGACGGTGGCCTGCACTGCTACATCCCCTTGATCGCCATGGGGACACCGCCGCCCACCAAGGCGCGCCAGGTCCTCAAGAAGGGCGAGGTACGTTCCTTCGTGCTGGCCGGGCTCGACCCTCCCCGCCGGGTCGCCGAGCTCGCTCTTCCCGCGCTGCCCACCGCGCCCGCCGTGTCATCGCCGGCCGCGCGCGCCCGTGGCGGAGCGGCCGAGGGCAAGAAGACCGCGACGAAGAAGAAGGCCTCGGCCAGACAGGGCCGGCGCCGGCGCCGGCGCCGGCGCCGGCGAAGAAGGCGGTCGCCAAGAAGGCCGCCGCGGCCAAGAAGCGGGGAAAGAAGGCGCCTGCGCCGGTGAAGAAGGCGGCGGCCAAGAGCACCACCAAGGCGAAGAGCGCGCCCGTCAAGAAGGCGGCGGCGAAGAAGGCTGGGGCCAAGAAGTCCGGGCGAAGAAGCCGCGGCGAAGAAGAAGGCCGCCCGGAAGAGGGGCTGAGTTATGGACGACCGAGGACTGCCGTCGCCGCAGGACGTATTGCCGCACCGGCCCCCTTTCTTGTTCGTAACCGGAGTGACCGCGGTCGAACCAGGTGTCTCCGCGCACGGGTTCTGGGACCTGACCGAGGAGGAGTCATTCTTCGGCGGGCACTTCCCGGGACGGCCGACGCTGCCCGGTGTGCTGATGGTCGAGTCGTTGGCCCAGCTCGGCGGCATCGCCGTGCTGCTCGACCCGCGCTATGCCGGCGCGTTGCCGCTCTTCGGTGGGATCGAGCGGGCGCGCTTTCGCCGTCAGGTGGTGCCGGGCGAGCGGCTCGACCTCCAGATCACCATGGACCGTCTCTCGGCCCGAGCGGGCAAGGGGCACGGGAGGGCGTCGGTCGGCGGCCAGACTGCATGTGAGACCGACCTGCTGTTCGTGATCGTCGATGGAGGGACTGCGTGATGCGCCTCGCCACTTGGAACGTGAACTCCCTGACGGCCCGGATGCCGCGCGTCGTCCCGTGGATCGAGGCGAACCAGCCCGACGTGTTGTGCATGCAAGAGACCAAACTGGCCGACGACAAGTTCCCGGAAAAGGAGTTCGCCGCGCTCGGCTACGAGTCGGCGCACAACGGGGACGGACGCTGGAACGGGGTGGCCATCGTGAGCAGGGTGGGTCTCGAGGACGTCACGAGGGGCTTCGGGACTGCCGACGACGAATACGGGCGGCGGATCGTGTCCGCCCGCTGCGACGGAACCCGCGTGTTCTGCGTGTACGTTCCCAATGGGCGCTCGCTCGACAACGAGTTCTACGCCGTGAAGCTGGCCTGGTTGGCCCGCCTGCGCACAACCCTTGACGAGCAATGCCCGCCCGGTTCGTCAGTCGCCGTCTGTGGCGACTTCAACGTTGCCCCCGACGACGGGGACGTCTGGGACCCGGCGGCCTACGTCGGCGCGACCCATGTCAGCGAACCGGAGCGTGCCGCGCTGCGCGACGTCGAGGCGTGGGGTCTCGACGACGTGTTCCGTCGCTTCAACGAGCCCGGCACCTTCACGTGGTGGGACTATCGGGCGGGCGACTTCCACGAAGGCCGCGGCATGCGCATCGACCTCGTGCTGGTCAGTGACGACCTGGTCCAGCGTGCTACCGGAGCGTTCCGTGACCGTGACGCGCGCAAGGGACAGAAGCCGTCCGACCACGCGCCGGTCGTCGTGGATTTCGCCGCTCCCTAATGCCCCAGGACCACGCACCGGCCCGGGCGAAGCGCGAGCCGGCGATCAGGTAGGGGAGAGGGCCCGACTCAGAGGGTGGCTCGGCCAGCACGGGCCGAACCTCTGCCTCGGACACGTGCCACCGGCAGCGGGGATGCTTCATCGATCGCTCTGTTCTGCATTCTCGTGCGGCGGCGTGAGGGTCTGCATCAATTGGTGAGGCCGCGTGACGTCGCGTCGAGGGATAGCCGCCACGATGGCTGCGAGGACCGCGAGCACGACGAGGGCCGCCAGAACTACCACTGTCGTACCGCCGAGATCATGATGCCAACTCCTTCTTTGTCGTGGTGGTCGAAGGCGTGACCGCCGCCGCAGCGCCGTTGCTGCCAGTCACCGCCCCCCGACCCGTCGCCGATCGAAATCCGCTTGGCCGTCGCCAAGAGCGGCACCGCCAGTGCCGCTCGGTCAAGCGTCTCTCGAGTGCTCCGTTCTGTGTCTGCCCTTCCGCCTGTCGCTACCTGAGGTCCAACAAGAGGTCCCGCAGCGGGACGCCGTCGCAGATCGAGACGATCTGGTCGAAGTCCTCCTTGGTCAAGGAGCGCTGTACCTCGGGCCAACTGCGGGCGCCATCCCGCATGTAGGTCATGAAGATCTCCCAGATCGCCAAGCGCTTGCGCATCCGCTCGACTTCGAGCTCCAAGGATGCGTAGTCGATCGGATCCGGGCCCGCGCTCTCCTGGACAACGGACTCGTCGACGTGACCGCCAAAGAGGTCTTGTCGCAGGCGCTCGAGTGCCGCTTCGATGGAGGCATCGGTAACCCGATTGTCCATCTCCATCTGCATCAGCGCTCCTCCTCGGTGTCGAACCGTCCCCCGGGTCATCTCGGTTGTGAGGTGAACCCGTCTCCAAGAGGCATGCTGACAGGCTGCTTTTGGGCGCTATAGATCCGTTGGTCACTAATGGGGACCAGAGCCCCCCTTTGTTGTGACCGCATTGCGCACGTTGTCAGGAGGTTGACCAATGACCGCCTCCCGAGCTCTCTTAGAGCGGCACCTCGATGAGCGCAGGACCGGGTTCGGCCAGTCCGGTCTCGAGCGCGGCGACGAGGTCCTCGGCGTTCTCGACCCGTCGCGCCGGCACGCCCACCCCGCGCGCCAAGTCGCAGAAATCGAGCTCGGGGTCGGTCAGGTCGAGCAACCGCCGGGCCTGCGGCCCGCCGGCATCAGCACCCACACGGTGCAGTTCAATGTTCAAAATGGCATAGCTGCGATTGGACAAGAGGACCGTCGTCACGTTGAGCCCCTCTCGGGACTGCGTCCACAAGGCCTGCAGGGTGTACATCGCGCTCCCGTCCGCCTCGAGGCAGAGCACGGGACGGTCGGGTGCGGCCACCGCGGCGCCGGTCGCCATGGGCAGCCCGATGCCGATCGCCCCGCCGGTCAGCGTGAGCCAGTCGTGGCGCGGCGCCCCCGCCGTCGCAGCGCCGACGAAGAGACCCGACGTGTTGCCTTCGTCCACGACCACGGCGCCCTCGGGGAGGACCGCTCCGACGGCAGCGGCGAGGGATTCGGTCGAGATGGTCCCGGTGGGTCTCTCGGGTCTCCCCGACGCAGCAGGCACACCGGCTGTGGTCGAGGCGCCGACAGCCTCGGCGAGCGCCTCGAGGGCGACGGCGGGGTCCTCGCCCGGGACGGCCAGGGTATGGACGGTGCAGCCGGCCGGGACGATGTCGCTGGCCTTGCCGGGATAGGCGAAGAAGGAGACCGGGGAGGCGGCCTCGACCAGGACCAGGTGGCGCACTCCGTCGAGCTGTGCCTGCGCCATCTCGGCCAGGTAGGCCAGGCGTTCGACGGCGGGGATGCCCGCGCCCCGCTCGAGATTGGCGGGGAACGTCTCGCTGAGCAACGCGGCGCCCGTCGTGGCGGCGACCCGGCTGGCGGCGTGCAGGCCGGCGGCGCGCAGCGCGCCCCCGCCGAGGAGCAGCGCGGCGCGCTCGCCCGATCGCAGTGCCTTGGCGACCTCTTCGACGGTGTCGGGCGGGACCAGCGCCAGGCGCTGCCGCGGCCGAGGCGGGCAGGGGCCGGTCGCGGACTCCGACCACGACGTGTCGGCCGGCAGCACGAGGGTGGCGACGCAGCCCGGAGGCCCGTAGGCGGCTGCCACCGCGTCGGCCCCGTCGGCGGCCACGTCGTCCGCCCGCGCGCTCGAGCGGTACCAGCCCGACACGGGGCGGGCGATGGACCCGATGTCCGACTGCAGTGGTGCGTCGTAACGGGCGTGGTAGGTGGCGTGGTCGCCCACGATGTTGACGATCGGGGTGCGCGCACGCCGCGCGTTGTGGAGGTTGGCGAGCCCGTTGCCCAGCCCCGGACCGAGGTGGAGCAAGGTGGCCGCCGGTCGCCCCGCCACGCGCCCGTAGCCGTCTGCCGCGCCGGTCGCGACACCCTCGAAGAGGCAGAGGACGCCGCGCATGGCGGGCACGTCGTCGAGCGCGGCGACGAAATGCATCTCCGAGGTGCCCGGGTTGGCGAAGCAGACGTCGACGCCGGAGTCGACGAGCGTCGAGAGGAGCGACCGGGCTCCGTTCATGCCGGGCTCCCAATGACGTCGGTGTCCTCGGTCTGGCCGACGCCGAGCACCCGGTCGGGCCCGAGAATCCCCAGCGGGTCGAAGGCGCGCTTGATGGCGCGCATCAGCTCGAGGGACACCGGGTCCTGTATTTCGAGGAAGTACGGCAGCTTGGCCGTGCCGATCCCGTGCTCGCCCGAGATCGCACCGCCCGAGGCCACCGCCAGCTCGAAGCTGCGGTGCATGAAGGCCCGTCGCCGTTCCCCGTCGGGTTGGAAGACGGTGATGTGGACGTTGCCGTCGCCAATGTGGCCGCACCCCGTCACGAACGCACCGTGCTCCTCGGCCAGGACGGCCACCTCGGCCAGGTAGCCGGGGATGGACGCCCGCGGCAAGACGGCGTCGATGAGGTCGTCGCACCCGGCCGCCTTCCCCACGAAGAAGGCCCGTTCGCGTGCAGCGATCAGCTGGGATCCCGATGTCGCGGGCAGTACGTAGACGTCGAGTGCGTGCAGCGCTTCGAGCAGGGTGCCGAGGCGCTCGACGTCCTCTTCGACTCGGCCAGGGTCCATCCCCTCCAACACGACAACGAGATAGGCGAGGGTGCGCGCCTGGACGTCCTCGGGCACCCCGAGATCGAGGCCCGCGGCCCGGGTGATGCCACCCATCACGATGACGTCGACGTACTCGAGGATGGAGGGGTTGATACCGCTGTTGACGATGTGGGGCACCGCCTGGGCGACCTCCGCCAGCGTGGCGAAGGGGGCCAGGACCGTGGCGGACTCGGTGAAGCGCGGCGCGACCTTCACCGTTACCTCGGTGGTGATGGCCAGCGTCCCCTCGGAGCCGATGAGGAGCTGGGTGAGGTCGTAGCCGTTCGAGCTCTTGACGAACTTGCCGCCGGTACGCAGGACGGTGCCGTCGGCCAGCACCGCCTCGAGGCCGAGGACGTGGTGGCGCGTCACGCCATAGCGGACGGCGCGCATCCCCCCGGCGTTCGTGGCCACATTGCCCCCAAGCGATCCGCTCTGCTCGCCGGGCGAGACGGGATAGATGAGGCCGACTTTGGCCAGCTCGCCGTTGAGCTGCTCGAGGGTGACGCCGGGTTCGACGACGGCCACCTGGTTCTCGGTGTCGATCTCGCGGATCCGCTTCATGCGGTCGAAGGCCAACAGGATCCCGTCGGGAAGCGGGATGGCGGCCCCGGACAGGCCGGTGCCGCTGCCACGAGCGACGACGGCCACGCCGTGCTCGCTCGCCAACTTCAGGACTTCGGAGACTTCGCCGGTCGACCCGGGGAGGACGAGCGCAAGAGGCACGACGGGGTCAGCGCCGAGTGTCTCGTCGTGCGTGTAGTCGGCGTGGATCGCCTCGCCGGACACCACATTGTTCTCGCCGACCACCTTGCGTAGCTGGTCAAGGAGTTGGGACATGCGTCGGGCCACCCCCTCGGGTATCGATCGGGCGATCCGACCTTACCGGCCGTCAGCGGACGGTGTCAGAGCCCTCCACGCCTTCGGCCAAGCGACGCCGGAGCTCGGCCACTCTCGTGGAGACGTCCGACGCCGCCGTCGGCGCTGCTTCTTTCTCGAGCTCGGCGATCGTCCGCTCGATGGGCGCCAGCCACGGGCTGGGCCGGCGCGTGGCGCCCGGTCTTTCGCCGTCGTCACCCCGTCGTTCGAACCAGCTGCACCACAGCTCCTCTTCGGACCGGGTCAGCGCGACATACAGCAGCCGGCGTTCCTCATCGACCGCAGCCGGCGTTTGGGCCGATCCGATGGGCATCAGACCTTCCCCGAGACCGAGCACCATGACCGTGGGCCACTGGAGGCCCTTCGCCCGGTGGAAGGTGGTGAGTACGACGCGGTCCCGATCGGCCGGATCGTCGGACACCACGAGATCCTCGAGGTCGCGGTCGTCCCGCCGCCCGGTCTCGGCTCGCAGGTCGGAGGCCGGGCCGAGGTCTGCGCCGGCGACCAGGCTGGGCACCCGCGCCGCGTCCATCGCCGCCTGCACCGTGGCGAGCTGTGCGTTTGTGCGCGTGAGCACCGCGATGCTCGACCAGCGCCGTCCCGGCGCGCGCGACAATTTGGCTCGCTGCGCGGCCCACGCGGCCTCCTCTTGATCGGTGCCGTGCGACACCACGACCGGCACCGGTCCATCCACACGGGTGGTCAGAGGCGGCACCACGTCGCCACCCGCGCCGGACGCGGCACCGTCGCGCAGGACGGCGGTGGCCACCGCGACGACTTGGGGGGTACACCGGTGGTTCTCGTCCAGACGGATCACCTTGGTGCCCCGCAGGAGCTCGGGGAGGCGGTCCAGCAACGTGGGGTCGGCACCGTTGAAGCCGTAGACGGACTGGTTCGGGTCGCCCACGACGAAGAGGTCGGGCTCGTCGGCGAGCATCGAGGTCAGGAGCCGGAACTGCGCCGGGTTGACGTCCTGCATCTCGTCGACGAAGAGGTGGCGCGTGCGCCAGCGGATGGAATCGGCGAACTCGCGGTCGCCGGCCAGGGCGTCGGCACAGGCGACGATGAGGTCGTCGAAGTCGAGCAGCCGGCGGCGGGTCCGCTCCTCTTCGTAGCGGGCATAGGCAACGGCCACCTGGTCGGGATTGATGCCGCTGCGGCGACGGTGCCGACGCGCCTCGGACTCGTACTGCTCGGGGGGCACGAGTCGCGCTTTCGCCCACCCGATCTCGCCGTCGAGGGCGCGCGTCCGGCGGGCGTCGCCGGTCGTCACGTCGGCCAGCACCCGGCGGCGGTCTGGCAGGAGTTGGGGCTGGGGTCTGCCTCGCAGTTCACGGTGCTCGTGCAGCAGCCCGAGTGCGGTGCGATGGAACGTGCCCGCCTTGACCCCGGAAACACCGAGCGAGCGCAGGCGGGTGCGCAGCTCGTCGGCTGCCTTGCGGCTGAATGTGGTGACCAGGGTGCGATCGGGCTCGATCGTGCCCTCGCGCACCCGGCGTGCCACGCGCAGGGTGAGCACCCGCGTCTTGCCCGCGCCCGCGCCCGCGACGACACACAGGAGTGGGTCGTCGGATTCGATCGCCTCGCGCTGGGCCACGGTGAGGCGGCCCGCACCCGGTAGGGCCTCCCACGTGTCGCTCTCGAAGCCCTCGAACGTCATGACCACACTCCGCACGGTACAGATGGGGTGCGCGCAGCACCCCCCAGACCTGCGCCTATCGTGGCCGACCGGGGCTGTTGAGGCGAGCGGGCCTGGAGGCAGGCGATGGCCGGGCCGCTGACCCAGGTCAAAGGACCCGGTGCGTCCGCAGGGAGCGCCGCCGGGCGTGCCGGGAACGGGCCAGCATGATCAACTCTTCAATGACGCGAGCGAACGCGAGCCCTTCGGCTTCCCACAGCATCGGGAACATGGAGATGGGGGTGAAGCCGGGCATCGTGTTGACCTCGTTGACGACGACCTCGTCGTCGTCCTGCAAGAAGAGGTCCACCCTGGCGAGGCCTTCGACACGCAACGCGCGGTAGGCCGCGACGGCAACGCGCTGCGCGTGTGCGAGCTGTGCGTCGTCGAGGTCCGTCGGCGCCACCGTCTCCGCCCGCCCGAGCACGTACTTGTCCTCGTAGTCGTAGAACTCCCGGCTGGCGATGATCTCGCCAGCGCGTGACACACGGACGTCCTCGTTTCCCATCGCTGCGACCTCGAGCTCCCGACCCTCGATGGCCTCCTCGAGGATGACGTGGTCATCGAACTCGAAGGCAGAGAGGACGGAGTCGCCGAGCGCGGCCGGATCGGTCACTTTGGCCACTCCGATGGACGAGCCGAGGTTGGCCGGCTTGACGAAGAGCGGCAAGCCAAGAGCGTCGACCGCCTCTTCCATCACCTCGAGACCCCACTCGGCCCGGGACACAAGCCGCCACGCGGCGACGGGGAGCCCGTGGTCGTGTAAGACCGACTTGGCGATGCCCTTGTCCATGCAGATGGAGGACGACAAGACCCCGGCACCGACATAGGGAACGCCGATCGCCTCGAGGTGCCCCTGGATCACGCCGTCCTCGCCGAAGGGCCCATGCAGCACCGGGAAGACGACCGCGTCCGTTGGAATGCCCTCCTCGAGATGGCCCAGCGCGGAGAGAGGGAAGCGCTCGTACAGTTCGTCTGGAGATGTCAGGGCGTCACCGGCCGCGACGTCGACGAGCGCCGAGCGCGCATCGACCCACTTCCTGTCGTGCGTGAGTCCGACGGCCGTGACCGTCCAGCCGCCGTCGAGCGCTGTCTCTACGATGCGGCGCGCCGAGATGCACGAGATCTCATGTTCGGCCGACGGCCCGCCGTAGACGACCGCCAACGCTCCCGGATCAGGCATCGACTGAGGCTATACAATCGCCGCGAGGGTCATGCGTGCGCTGCTCGACATCTGAACTGACGGCCAACCTCGGCGGGGAGCTGATCGGGCCTGATGTCGACATCGAGGGGGCGAGCATCGACTCGAGAACGATCCAGCCCGGACAGCTGTTCGTTCCAATCGTGGCCGCGCGTGACGGGCATGCCTTCATTGCCGCCGCGCTCGAGGCCGGCGCGCCGGCGTACCTGACCGCGCACGATCCGATCGGCGCGACGGCGATCAAGGTGGAGGACACCTCGGCCGCACTAATGCGCCTCGGCGCGTTCGCGCGTAGGCGGATGACCGGTCGCGTGGTCGGCATCACCGGATCGGTGGGCAAGACCACCACCAAGGATCTCTTGGCCGGTTGCCTGTCGTCGCGGTTCGAGACGTCGGCTTCCGAGCGATCCTTCAACAACGAGCTCGGCCTTCCGCTCACTCTGCTGAACGCACCCGACGACGTCTCGTGGGTGGTGCTGGAGATGGGTGCGCGTGGATCAGGGCACATCGAGCGGCTGAGTAAAGTCGCACGGCCCGACGTCGGCATCGTCACCAGCGTTGCGATGGCGCACGTCGAGTACTTCGGCGACCTCGACGGCGTGGCGCGTGCGAAGAGCGAGCTCGTGGCGGCACTGCCCGCGTCGGGCCTCGCCGTCTTGAATTACGACGACCAGCGTGTCCGCGACATGGCGTCGACGAGCGCCTGTCCGGTACTCGGCTACGCGGTGGAGGCCGACGCCGAGGTGCGGGCCGACGAGGTGACGCTCGACGGCGAGTTGCGGCCGCGCTTCACGCTGACCTCGCCGTGGGGCCAGGGCGAGGTCCGCCTGGCCCTGCACGGCGTGCAACAAGTCCCCGACGCGCTGGCGGCGGCGACTGCCGCGCTGTGGTGCGGCGTCCCCATCGACGAGGTCATCGGTGCGCTGGCCGACGTGCACGGGTCCCCGTTGCGCATGGAGGTCCACCACGTACCCGGCGGCCCGGTCCTGGTGGTCGACTGCTACAACGCGAATCCTGCATCGGCCGAGGCTGCGCTGCGCTCGCTGGCCGAGCTGCCGGGGGAGCGCAAGGTGGCAGTGCTCGGTGTCATGGCCGAGCTGGCCGAGGAGACCGTGCCCGAGCACCGGCGGATCGCGTTGCTGGCGGAGGAATTGGGGATCGAGGTCGTGGGATATCAGACGCCGCTCTACGGCGAGGCCGAGGTCTCGGACGTCGAGGACGCTGTTTCTCTGCTGCGGACGATGAGCCCAGGCGACGCAGCCTTGGTCAAGGGGAGCCGAGTGGCGCGGCTCGAAGACGTGGTCAGGGCCTATGGCGCGGCCGAGGGCGTGCCCTCACTGGCCGCCGGCGCGTAATGAGGTGATTGCGGCGCCAGCTGCGGGACTCGCAAGCCCGACCGGGGAGAACGGGCGACGAGGGACCGGCTGAGCTCGCCGTAGAGCGACTCGGTGCGTGGCGAAGGCGAGCTGCCGGGATCGAGCACATCGAGGCGTCGCTGACACTCCCGCCACTCGTGACGAAGGCGGTCGGCGTCGCCTTCGGCGGCGGCCACCTCCATGGCGGCCCGGGAGAGCGCCTCGCTGTAGGGCTCGACGAGACGCGCTTGTTCGAGCCCCCATTGTGCGAGATCGAAGAGGTCTGCCTCTGCGGCGAGCGAGGCCATGGCACACGCAGCGCTGACGAGCACGGCTGCGAGGTGTCCGCCGTGGCCTTCCGCCTCCCACCACGTATAGCCCGACAACGCGTTGGCCAGCGGCTCGCCCTCGACCAGTTCGAGCGCGGCCCGATAGTGCGCGATCGCAACGAAGGGATCACGGTGCAGCTTTGCTTCCGCAGCCAACGCACCGGCGCGCCGAACGTCGACCGTCACCACGGACGACACCCGGTAGAGGCCGGTGCGTGTGCCGGCCGGGAACAACGGCGCGCCATCGGCGTCGAGTCCCATGGCTCGGCGCGCGGCGTACGCCGTGTTGAACAAAGTCTTGGCGGCGGCATCGGCGTCGGACGATCCGAGCACCCGGGTGCGGAGCCGGTCGCTGGTGATGACGTCGGGCTGGTGCAGGGCCAGATAGGCCACCAGCTCCACGGCGCGGCGCGCCCGGTTGGCAGGCAGGGGCTCGCACAGACCGTCGAGTCGGGGTGTCATCGTCAGCAGGCGGACGTCGACCTGGCCCGGGACGACCGCCGCGGTGCCGGTCGGCGGATCTGCTGTCAATAGGAGTACGGGCTCGCGTATCGCTCGGGCCTGAACGGGGGTCGGTGACGACGCCGGTGCCACGAGCTCTGCAATGCTGCGCGCCGCGTCCTCGGATTGGAGGTGCGGCCGAACCACGCGACTGAGGGGGTGGATCGTTGCGCCGTGGCGGTCGACGAGGATGGTGAGGTCGCTCGCGCCGACACTGGCGGTGGTCACGATCGCCGTGCGTGCGGCGACGCGCGGTGGCAAGGCCCCGGGGTCTCCGAAGAACAGCACGTGTCGCGCGAGCCGTGGGTCGGCGACCGACTCGGACAGCAATTCGGGATCGGTGGCGTCGTCGGTGAGCACGACCGTGTCCGCCCAGGCCCAGGCGCCGGCCGCGGCTCGGACAGAGCGTTCCAGCCCGCCCGCCTCGGCACCGAGGAGAGGGAGGACCTGGCCCGGACCGAGAGCGACGAGCCACGTGCTCTCGCCGTCGTCACCGATGGGGAAGACGATGGGGACATACGGCTCGACGAGGTCGGACCGGTTCAGCTGGTCGTGGGTCACGTGCCATCCCGCGCCGCCGGCGATGGGCGCGAACTCAGCAGGCGCATCAGTGTGCGTACCGCGCAACCAGAAGGTCACGCCACGCGGCCCGACCTGCACCGCCCGAATGTCGGGACCGTCGCCGAGCACCCGGCCCAGCATGCAATTGGCGGTCTCGAAGGCTTCGAGCGACGGCACCCCGTCGAAGCGGTTCAAGAGAGAGGCTGCGTCCACGGCACCCTCGGATTCGGCCCGGCCGAGGTCGAGGTCGTCCCGGAAAGGTTGGGGTCGCTGGCGCCGCCGGGTTCGCCGAGCGAGTGCGGCGCACGCAAGTGAACCCATCCCCAAGGCGAGGAGCTCAGGCAGATGATCGGGCGCGTCGCGCGTGCTCGCACCGGAGCTCCGGGAGTGACCGAGCGAGCTGCGGGAGTGACCGGGGGAGCGCGAGCCGCTTCTTTTCGCGCGACCGTCGGACGGTCGCGATTCTTCGGGCAACCGCAGCCGCCAGCCCGGCTGGACGTGATCGGGGTCGACGAAGCGCTCGCCGCCACCCATGTCCCGCCCGAGATTGATGACGGCCAGGGCCGTCCAGTCGGCGCCGTCGTCGAGGAGGTCATCCGCGATGTGCCAGAGCGTGTCGCCCGGCCGCACCGCATAGATCGATCCCGTCTCCGACTGGTCGGCACCCTGCGCGGCTGCGTTCTGCGCAGCGGGGAATGAGCCTTCGTCCTCGTCCTCGTCCTCGTCCTCGTCCGCCGGTGTCGGGAGGTGCGGCGATGGCGATATGGCCGCTGCACGCGTCTGTTGGGTCGTAGGTGCACTCGTCTGCAGTGACGGGATGGCACCTCCGGCCGATGCAGACAGCGCGACGGGGCCGCCGATCGAAGACAGTGCGAGCACACCGACCGCGATGCGTGCGGCCACGTGGTCCAAGACCGACGCGCCCTGACTCCGTAGCTCGCCGCTCCGCACGTGCGCGACGACCCCTCGCACGAGCTGTGTGCAGCATGCGGCCCAGGCGATCCAGGCGGCCAACGTGACAACGAACAGCGTGTCCCGGCTCGCCGCGTTCCAGGCATGGCCGAGGCCGCCCGACAGCGGATTTCCCACGACGACGACCAGGACCACGGGCACTGCGGTGAAGGCGAGCAGCGCCGCTGCCACCGCACCGAGGACGTCGAACGCCTTTCCGGTCCTGTCGAGGAGCAACCTGCGTCGTGGAGCGCGCACCCGCGCCCTACCCACCGGCGGGGCCGATCGTGATCGTAAAGCTCAACGAGGTGGACCCGGGGGCCGGTTCGCTCACCGTTGCCTGACACTCCCCGCTGGCGTCGGGAAGTGTCACCTGCATCGCTCCAGTGCCGCCGACGTTCTGGCTCCCACTCGGGCAGTTGACGTTCATGGAGAGGTAGGTGGTGCCGGACCAGACGACGGAGACCTGCATGGCGCCCGTCCCGGCGAAGTCGAAGCTGCCCGAGGCGTGCACCGGCGGATCGAGATAGGCCTCCGTCTGGGAGCGATCGTCCGGCTGAGCGACGACGGGGGAGGTCGTCGTGGTCGTGGCCGGCGGCGCGGTCGTCGCCGTCGTCGTCGGCACCGTGGTGTCGCCGGCTGGGGAACCCGGCTCGCCGATACTCCTCGAGCTCGAGGCCAACGACGTGCTGCCGCCGGTCGACGAGCCGTCGCCGAGTGCCGAGGGCTGAGTAGTGGAGCCGCTGGCGATCGTCGTCGTCGTGGTGGTTCTCGGAGCGGGTGAACCTGGTCCGTGACGAGAGCCGCCACCGCCGCCGCCGGCGATGGTGCTGGCGGTGCGAGAGTCGCCCGCCGAAACCCCGCCCAACGCGTTGGCGCGGCGACCTGGGTGCGGAGTGCCGCCCGATGTCGCAACCAAAAGAGCCATCAGAGCCAGGGACACAGCAAGGATCACCCACCAGTTGGGGCGGCCTCGAACCACCCGCGAGCGAGCACTCTCGGTGGTGCCGGACCCTCCCCCAACCACGGGCACACCATACGCACGTGCCACGCCACTCGCAGTGGGGCTGCTCAGGCGCAGATGCGCCGGCGGCCGCGGTCCCGGCGGGAGTAGAGGACGCGGCGATCACGTCCCGTGAGCGCGGCCAACTCAGCCATGGAATAGCCCATGACGTGATGGGTGTAGAGGACCTGGGCATCTTCTTCGCGCATTCCGTCGCGACGGAGCTCGACGAGGACCCGAGCCAGCTCGTCGAGGTCGGTCTCGCCCCCGGCGGACCGCTCGATCACGTCCGACGTGAGTGGCACGGTCCGCCGGTCGAGATCCTTGAAACGGAAGAGCTGACGGCGCATCCGGCAACGGATGGCCGACAGCAGGTCGAGGACGGCGTAGGGACGCTCCTGACCTGCCCACTCCTGCACGACGAACCACGCCGTGGACAAGAGTTCACCGAAGAACTCGTTGCCGTCCTCCCATTCCCCACCCCGGCCCCACTTGAGCTTTCCGGCCACCGTCACCAGGCCGGGCATCAGGACCTGAACGAGCATGCGAGTCATGAAGGGGTCCGACCCCGCCTCCCGCAGAAACACGCTGACGAGGCGCGCCGCTTCGTTGCGTTCGTCGCGACCCGTTGCGCCGCGCATGTGTTCGACCAGGTCGAAGGGGGTGGGACAGGTCGGCGGCTCGACCCCGATGCCCAGCACCAGGCGCTCCAGGCCCTCGTCGCGCCGGGCCACGTGTTGCAACGAGCGGGTGCCGTGTCCCGACCGGCCCACCGAGCGCCATTCGGCGGCCATGGTGTCGATCACGAGGACACGCTTCTTCGTCGAGGAGTTGACCATGGGCGACACGGTGGCTCCGGTCGCTCCCCCGATCGCTCCCACCGGCGATGGTGACACTCCGACCAGGAGCACGGCGGTCTTGTACGTGACTGTCCAACCGTCGTGCGGGGGGTCGGCGGTAGTGTGCCGCCGATGGACATCGACGAGTTCTACGAGGGCGATCCCCGCCGGCGGGCGTCCGCCGAGCTCGAGCTGGGCACGGACTGGATGGACGCGGACAACGTGCGCCACGAGCTCAACTACGTCGAGGACACCGGCGAGCTCTATGTCCTGCGGGAGCCCGCACCCCACGTCAGGGAGGACCCATTCGGGGGGTTACACGTGAGCGCGTCGCCCGACTACGACCACAAGATGACGGTGCACGTGATCGCCAAGATCCCGACCAAGGACGATGTGCACCGGATCCTCGACGGGTGGCAAGAGGCAATGACGCGACCGAACGGGCCCGATTGGTTGGGCGATCGCCTGCGGGCCGCCGGGGTTGCGGTGGGGCCACCCGGGACCGCGATCGAGGACGACGGGCCCGACCTCAAGTCCTGAACGCCGCGGTCCGCCTGAACGCCGCGGTTGGCAAGGGCGGTGCGAGCCGCGCTCAGGTCGGCGGCTCCAGGTCGAGCATGGTCGCCAGGAGCTGGGTGGCGAGGTTGTTCGACCGCATGTCCGCCTCGGCCGGCAGGATCTGGGTCTCGAGCAGGAGGTCCGAGAGCCGCAGCATCACCACGGCGAAGCGGAAACCGGAGAACACCTCGTAGAAGAAGAGGTCGCGCATCGGTCGCCCCATCGCCTTGGAGTAGTACTCGATGGTCTCCTCGTGGGACGGGAAGCCGGCCGGGCGGGGGACCCCGAGCGGGTCGGTGAACTGGCGGTCGAAGTAGAGGAACCAGCCCAGGTCCATCTCGGGCTGGCCGAGTGAGGCCATCTCCCAGTCGAGCACCGCCGCGGCGCGGAAGTCGTCCCAGATGATGTTGCCGATGCGGCTGTCGCCCCAGCTGAGCACGATCTCACCCTGCTCGTCGGGCTGATGGTCGACGAGCCACTGCCACGTCGACTCGACGACGGGGACGCTGAGCCCCTTGGCCGCCCAGTCGAGATAGTCGCGGTAGTAGGACATCTGCTGCTCGATGCCCGGCTTGCCCCGGGCTGCCATCCCGAGCCAGTCCAGGTCCAGGGTGCGCCAGTCGGTCCTGTGCACGGCCGCGAGCGCGTCGATCCCGCTCCACCACATCCGCGCCTGCTGCTCGGGCGTGGCCTCGATGACCCAGCCCTCCATGGTGTAGGGGATGTTGTCGGGGGGGACCAGTCCCTCGACGTGGTCCATGGAGAAGAACGGCACGCCCAGGAACTGCGGGTCGTCCTCGTAGAAGCCGAGGCGCGGGAGCGGCACCGACGAGCCACCGTCGGCCAGCGCCTTCATCACCCGGTACTGGCTCGAGAACTCGGCGTCCATGAAGAGCAGGTGCTTTGTCGGTGCCACCCGCACGACCAGCCGGCGCTCTGACCCGTCGGACCAGCGGGTGCGGCACAGGATGGTCTCGTTGGAGAAGCCGTTGGAGGCAGGCGACTGGACGTCGAAGACCTCGGGTCCGGATCCGTCGACCGACTTCGAGGCCAGCCACGTGGTCAAGACGGCGGCGACCTTCTCGGGATCGCGCTGGTCGATGTCGGGCACGAGGCGGCACTTTAGTGACGGCGAGGTGACCAGTGAGTGTCTGGCGGGTGTCGGGGTCCGGAGCGAGGGGGATAGCGTCACCCCGCGTGCTGATCGTGATCGACCTTGCGGAGGGCCGCGTGTACCTGAACGACCCGGCCGACTTCACCCGTTTCTCGGTCGGGGTCGAGGGGGAGGGCGACCTGGCCGAGGTCATACGCCTGTCGGGCCTGGGCCGCCTGCGCGACGACGGCGAGCACGTCGTCGTGGATCCGGTGGCGCTCCGCGGGCTGGCGGGGCCAGCCGCCGACGAGGCCTGGGACGAGGGCTTTTCCGGCATGCGCGCGTACGCCGCCGGGAAGGGGTGGATGGAGGACGGCGGGGTCGTCGCCCACATCGAGCGACGCGACGAGGCGGGCTGAGGCAGTCACCGCGGGACGAGCTGATGAGGGGCTGGCGAGGGGCTGGCGAGGAGCTGGCGAGGGGCTGGCGAAGCGGCTGGGGGTCGGACAGGCTGTCCGATCGGCGGCGACCGCAGGTAGCCTTTGAGTACCGCACGGCACGGGTGGCGGCGAGGGCGCGGGCCCTCTGATCTCCTGGGAGGGACGCATGGCGATTCGGGACTACGACCGCTTGTTCATCGGCGGCGATTGGGTGGCCCCCGAGGGGACCGACACGATCGGTGTCATCTCGCCGGTCACCGAAGAGGTCATCGCACGGGTGCCCGACGGGACCGAGGCCGATATCGACAAGGCGGTTGCCGCCGCACGAGAGGCGTTCGACCGCGGGCCCTGGCCGCGCATGACACCGGCCGAACGAGCCGAGATCCTGCGCACCGTCTCCGCGCAGATCATGGCCGAAATGAACGATCTCGCCGAGATCATTACGCGCGAGATGGGCTCGCCCATCACTTTCTCGGGCCTGGGCCAGGTACTGGCGCCCATGATGATCTTCAACTACTACGCCGACCTCGCCACCACCTACGCCTTCGACGAGGTGCGCACCGGCGTGCTCAACCCGCAGGTGCTGGTGACCAAGGAGCCGGTGGGTGTGGTCGGCGCGATCGCACCGTGGAACGTGCCGCTGTTCATCGCCGCCGCCAAACTCGCGCCGTCGCTCGCAGCCGGCTGCACCGTCGTCTACAAGCCGGCACCCGAGACGCCCTTCGACGCGTTCCGGCTGGCCGAGATCTTCGCCGACGCCGGGCTGCCCAAGGGCGTGCTGTCGGTGGTGCCGGCGGGGCGCGAGGTATCGGAACACCTGGTGACCCACCCGGGCGTGGACAAGATCTCGTTCACGGGTTCTGGTGTCGGCGGCAAGCGCATCGGTGGGCTGTGCGGTGAGCGCCTCAAGCGCTGCACGCTCGAGCTCGGTGGCAAATCGGCCGCGATCATCCTCGAGGACGCCGATCTCGCCACCACCATCCCGACGCTCCTGCCGAACTCCATCATGAACAACGGGCAGGCCTGCATCGCGCAGACGCGGATCCTCGCACCGCGTTCGCGCTACGCCGAAGTGGTCGACGCTGTCGTCTCGGGCGTCTCCGCCATGAAGGTGGGCGACCCCATGGACCCCGCCACCGAGGTGGGCCCGGTGGTGGCCGAGCGCCAGCGCAGCCGGATCGAGGGGTATTTCGAAAGCGGGCGTGAGGAGGGTGCGACCGTCGCGCTCGGAGGCGGCCGCCCGTCCGGGGGCGATTTCTCGAAGGGCTGGTACGTGGAGCCGACCGTCTTTACCGACGTCGACAACAAGATGCGCATCGCCCAAGAGGAGATCTTCGGCCCGGTGCTCGTCGTGATCCCCTACGACGGCGACGACAACGCCGTCGACATCGCCAACGACTCGAACTACGGGCTGTGCGGCTCCGTCTGGACGGGCGACAACGACCGCGGTCTGGGCGTGGCCCGCCGGGTGCGCACCGGTACCTACATGCTCAACGCTCCGGTACCGATCGACTTCTCCACCCCTTTCGGGGGCTTCAAGGAGTCCGGCGTCGGTCGTGAGTTCGGGCCCGAGGGCCTCGAGGGCTTCTTGGAGCTGAAGTCGATCGCCCTGCCCGCGGACTACAAACCCGCGACCTAACCGGGAGTCGGGGGCGGCAGCCGACCGAGCGGACAGGGGCCCGGCGCGGGCGGGGGGGCCGGAGCGGAAGCGACGGGGCGCGCCCCGTACCGTCTCGGTCACCGACTGGCCCATGTGGGTCATTGGCTTCACCCTCTTCATCGACGGGCTCGACCAGTACATCGTCCGGGGCGACAGCGACCAGCTGAAGGCCGCCTTCGGCGTGGGCGACACGGCCATCGCGGTGCTCTTCTCCGCGTTCATCCTCGTCAACGGCATCGCCACGCTGCCCTCGGGGTACCTGGCGGACCGCTGGAACCGGACCAAGGCCATGGCAGTCACGATCGTGGCCTGGTCGCTCATCAGTGGGCTCGGCGGTCTCGTGCCCACCTCGGCCTTCGTGCTGCTCGTGGTCGTCCGGGGCTCGCTCGGCTTCGGCCAGGCCATCACCGACCCGTCGGGCAGCAGCGTCATCGCGGACTTCTACGGCATCGAGCGGCGGGGGAAGGCCTTCTCGATCCAGCAGTGCCTGAACTACGTGGGACTCGGCGCCGGCCTGGTGATCGGCGGCGCCTTGGGCCCGCTCTTCCATGGCGAGGGCTGGCGGGTGGCCTTCTTCGTCTCGGTGTTCCCCGGGGCTGGCGGTCGCCTACATGTGCTGGCGGCTCCCCGAGCCGCGCCGCGGCACGGCTGACCGGGCGCACGTCACCCAGAGCGATGAGATGGAGCTCTCCGACGAGGAGCTCGGGCCGCTCTTCCCGCACGGTCTGCGCCAGTTCCTCCGCGACATGGGGTCAGGCCTGCGCCGCGACATGGGCGTCATCGTGGGCATCCCCACCCTGCGCTACGCGCTGGTCGGCGTCTCGACAGTCGGCTTCGTCGTCACCGCGGTGGGCACGTGGATGCCGAGCTTCTACCAGAACCAGCTCGGCTTGTCCCAGGGCAAGGCCACCACCGTCTTCGGCTTGTTGCTCGTTGTCGGCGGCATCCCCGGCACCGTGTGGGGCGGTTGGGTCGCCGACCGCTGGGTGCACCGGGTCCTGGGCGCACGGGTGGTCATTCCCGCCGTCTGCATGATCATCAGCGCGTCGTTGTTCGTGCTGTCGTTCGCCCGGATCCCGCACGGACTCGTGTTCTTGTTGCAACTCGCCGGGCTGGTCGCCGCCACCGCGTCGGTGCCCGCGCTGCGGGCCGGCCTGTCCGACGCGTCGCCGGCCCAGGTGCGCGGCGCCGGCTTTGCGGCCTTCAATCTGGCGTCGGTCGTCTTCGGCGCCGCTGCCGCGCCGCTCGTCACGGCCGCGTTGGCGGGTGCATTCGACGAGGACTACCGCACCGCGTTCCTCATCGTCATGCCCATCGCATTCGTGGGTGGGGGGTGTCTGCTGCTGGCGCGCTCGCACATCGAGCAGGACTCCGCCAAGGTCTTCGAGGCGGTCACGCTCGCCATGGCCACCAACCAGGCGGAGGAGGCCGCCTACGCAGCCGCCCGTCAGCCCGAGGAGGACGAGGAACCAGGCGGCAACGACGGCGAGACGTAGCCCGAGACAGGCGCACCCTTGCCCCTCACGTCGGCATAGGTCTGATCGGTCCCCACCTCGACGACGCTGTAGCCGGTGCGGTCGCCGTCGCCGTTGACGACGTCGGGCGCCCGGTCGTTGCCGGTGGCCGCCGTGACCACCGCAACGTGCACCGCGGTCACCGCGCTGGTGTCGAGGCCGTACACGGCGACGTCCCCCGGCTGCGGGGTGTAGCCCGACCCCACCGGGTGCCAGGTCCCGTGGTCCACGCCCCAGACATAGAAGCTCGCGGAGTTGCCGTTCAGGTACCCGGGCGCCAGCTGGTAGACGACCTCCGCCCCGGCCTGCTTCCACACCCAGGCCGCGAAGTCCGCGCACCACTCCTCGTCGAGATTGTCGTTGCCACAGTCGTCGACACCGGCGTACCAGTAGGCGCTGAACTTGTTGCAGTAGGTGTCTGCGGGGTCGGTGGTATAGCCCACCTGACCCTGCGCGATCGACACGATGCGAGCCTGCAGCGGGGTGAGCGGGGGGCCTTGGTCGAGATGGTCCTCGATCGCCAGCCCGGCGGCGGCTGCGAGTGCGACAACCAGGAGAAACGCGACGATCCGGCGCCCCCGTGCGGGCGCGCGTCGCGGGGTGGGGGCGACGATGACGGTCGGGGGTCGGGTGGGGCTCAGGACGCCTGAGGGTAGTGAACGGACGGTGGATGGGGATCGCGGGGAGCGTCTGCGAGACTGACGGATCTCCGGGGCACGTAACCCGCGCTGTCCCGCCTGAGCCGACCTGGAGGAACGAGCCAGATGCAGGACGACGAGAGCGCGATCTCGCACACTCGTCTCGCTTACCTTCCGGCGCTCGACGGTATGCGGGCGTGCGCCGTTCTGGCCGTCATGATGTTCCACGGCGGGATCCCCCATATGGAGGGCGGGTTCATGGGGGTCGACGCCTTCTTCGTCCTCTCGGGATTCCTCATCACCTCGCTGCTAATCGGGGAGTGGCGCCAGTCGCTCACGATCAAGCTTGCGTCTTTCTGGGCCCGCCGGGCGCGCCGACTGCTGCCGGCACTCCTGCTGATGCTGCTCTTCGTGGCGTTCTTCGCCTCGGTCATCGTGCCGAAGGGGACCTACGGCGCGCTGCGGCTCGACGCGCTCTCCACCCTCCTTTACGTGAGCAACTGGCACTTCATCCTGGTCAACACCAACTACTTCAACGAGACCGCGCAGTCCTCGCCACTCCTGCACACCTGGTCGCTGGCTGTGGAGGAGCAGTTCTACGTCGTGTGGCCACTCGTCGTGCTCGGCCTCCTGCGGCTCACGCGCAGCCTCACCGCACTCTTCGCCCTGTGCTGCGCGGCGGCGATCGGCTCCGCGATCTGGATGCACTCTGTCTACGACGGCGGCCTCAACACCAACCGGGCCTATCTCGGCACGGACACCCGCTCACAGTGCCTCTTCATCGGGTGTGCACTCGCCGTGGGCCTGGTCCTGTTGGCGCAGCGCAGCCACGAGCAGGGCCGGCTCGCCAAGGGTGAGCTGTGGCGGCCGGCGGGAGAGGTCGGCCAGGTCCTCTGCGGACTGGTGGGCATCGCGGGCGCGGCGGCCGCGGTCATGATCTGGGTGCTCACGACGTCGCTCTCGTCGTTCCCCTACGACGGCGGCTTCTTCCTCATCGGCCTGTCCGTCGCCGGGGTCGTCCTGGCGGCGGTGGCTGCCCCGCGCAGCATCGTGCCACGTGCCCTCTCGGTGGCGCCCGTGCGCTACGTCGGCCGGATCTCGTACGGCCTCTACATCTGGCACTGGCCGATCTTCTTGTGGCTCGACCACGCGCGGACCGGCCTCGAGGGCTACGAGCTCTTCGGGCTCCGCGTGGTCGTCACCTTCGCCGTCTCGGTCGTCTCCTTCCACCTGGTCGAGCGGCCGATCCGGATGGGCACGTTCGTCAGCCAGTGGCGGGCCTGGCTCGTGGTGCCGGCCGGCGTCGCGGCGGTCCTGGTCGCCGTGTTCGCCGCTACCAGCGGCTTGCCGGCCGGTGCGGGCACGGCGCTCCCGGCCACGGTCGGGACGTCGACGCACGGCGGAAGCACCACCACGTCGGTGTCGACCGCGAATGCGGCAGGGCCGCCGGTACGGGTGCTGCTCTTCGGTGACTCGGTGGCCCTGACCCTGGGCCTGGGCCTGGGCGAGGACGAACTGCAGGCCAAGTACGGCTACCTGCTCACCGACAAGGGGATCCTCGGGTGCGGGGTGGTCGACGGACCCCAGGTCGAGATCATGGGGGCGCGCGACGACACGCCGCCGGCCTGCAACGGTTCGACGTACACGCCCGGTGAGCCGGCCGACGACCAGCCATGGCAGAACCAGTGGCTGGACGAGATCAAATCCGACAAGCCGAACGTCGTGGTGCTGTTGGCCGGACGCTGGGAGGTCGTCGACCGGGAGTACCAGGGGAACTGGACGAACATCTTGAACCCGGCCTACGCCGCCTACGTCAAGAGCCAGCTCAACGCGGCGTCCAAGCTGGTGACGACGACCGGCGCGCGCATGGTGTTCCTTACCGCTCCCTGCACCGACGAGGGTGAGCAGCCCGACGGGTCCCCGTGGCCCGAGGACGACCCAGCCCGCCTTGCGGTGTACAACAAGCTCGTGGGCGAGGTGGCGAAGGAGCACGCGACGACAGACTCGGTCGTCAACCTGCACGCGGACGTGTGCCCGGGCAACAAGTTCACCAGCACTCTCGACGGACAGGTGATCCGCAAATCCGATGGGGTCCACTTCACCGTGGCGGCGGGTCAGATCCTGGCGCCCAAACTGATGCCGGCCATCGTCGCCGCCGGGCGGGCGCAGATGGCGGGCCAGGGGGCTCCGAACTCAGCCGGTCGGTGAGGCCGGCTGCGGGTTGACGTTCTGGGGGACGGTAGTGGAGGTGCTGCCGTACCGGCGCGAGGTGCCGGAGGTGCCCGAGTTGCCGGAGTTGCCCGACCCGGGCCCTTGCGGGTTGACGTTCGGGTTGGTGTCGGCGACGACACATTGGGCGCGGAGCGAGGGGATGAGATGACCCTCGTCGATGGTGCCGCTCTCGGAGATGACCGTCATCAGCGCGTTCCACGAGCCGTCGTCAGAGTTGGCCGCGGCGGCCAAGGGGAGCGCGGCGCGCAGCTCCTCATCTGCTTCGTCCTGGAGATTCGCCGCGGCAGCCGGCGGCGTGCCGACCTTGGCCGCGAGCAGGTAGTCGCTGACGGAGCGGCGCACGTGGACGCAGGCCTGCTGGGCCAGCGACTGGCCGTTGGTAGCGCTGCACGCGCTCAGCGCGATGGCGGCCGCTGCCACCATGGCGGCGAGGACCAGCGCCCGGGGCGGAGCGCGGCGGCGCCCACCCCGCACGTCAAGCCAGCCAGCGTTCGGCGGACTCGAGCAAGAACCGGCTGACGGCCAGGGCGCGGTCGAAGACGTCGCAGAGGAGCTCCTCGCCACTGAGGACGCGAGCCAAGGACACGGGGTGTCGAGCCACGATGCTCAGGCGGCGCTCCGAGCCGTCCGTCGCATTGGCGAAGGAGTCGATGGCAGACACCTCGAGCGGGAGCTCGATCCCACCCACGCCTGCCAGGTCAATGGCGAGGCGGAGCAGGTCGGGGCTACTCGGAAGGGGAGGAAGAGCCCAGGTGAAGGTCAGAGGGAAATGGAACTCGTCCGCCGGCTCCTCGTCCTCGGCGAGCAGCACCACGGCGTCCTCGAAGGAGAGGAGCACCCGGGGGTCCACGTCGAGGGCGAGATGAAGATCGAGCGGGCCTCCGCACCCCTCCTCGGGATGAAGGTCCACTTCCCAGACCTGGCGCAAGGAATACGTCTCGACGAAGTGCCGCTCGTCGTGCACGTGAAACCCATGGTCGACGGAATGGTCCTTCAGGTCGGCGACGTAGCCCGCGACGTCAATGGCAGCCACAACAAAGGGAGCCTACCGGGACGGGACCCACGTCCCTGTTGAGCCAGTCGGGTCCCGGCCGCCCTGTTGAGCCAGTCGGGTCCCGGCCGCGGCCCAAGGTAGGGTTCGTCCCCCGTGGACGATGTTCGCCTGCTCGAGGTGCTCGACGACGCAGCGGCGGCCGTCCGGGCTGCGCTCGACGTGCTGCAGGAGTGGGGCCCGACGGGCGACAAGCCGGGCCAGTACCACCTCGACCTGGCGGCCGACGCGGCGGCGCTGCCGGTGCTGCACGGGGCGGGGCTGGCCGTGCTGTCCGAGGAATCCGGGGTCAGCGGTGACGGCCCCTCCGGATTGCTGGCGGTGATCGACCCCGTCGACGGCTCGACGAACGCCTATCGGCGCGTGCCCTTCTTTTCGACCAGCATCTGCGTGCTCGACGAGGAAGGTCCGCGCGGTCGGCCTCGTCCGCAACCACGCCAACGGCGACCGCTACGTCGCGATACGAGGCGGGGGGGCCGACAAGAACGGAGAGGCCATCAACCCTTCGGGGTGCAAGGAGCTCCGCGACGCGATCGTCGGGATCTCGGGTTTTCCGGGCACATACCCCGGCTGGGCTCAGTTCCGGGCGCTCGGAGCGGCCTCGCTCGAGATGTGCGCCGTGGCCGAGGGCGTGCTCGACGCGTACACGGTTGTGGGTCGGAGCACCATGTACGCCTGGGACTACCTGGCCGGGTTGCTGGTCTGCCGCGAGGTCGCTGCCGCCGAAGCGGAGAGGGAGGGACGCGAGCTCGTCGTGCAGGACGCATCGAGCCGGCGGCCTCTCGTGGCGGCGACCCGCTCCCTCGCCGACCAGCTGTTGAACGAAGCCACGCTGTGAGCGGCACAGGCTCTGCTGGTGACGCTGGTGCAGTGCGGGCACGCAAGACCTGGCGGACCCTGGAACCGCTCCACGGGATGGTCTACTTCGTCCCGGAGGCAGCCGAGGCCTACGCCCGTGTCGGTGTCACCGGGCGGGCCGGGTATTTCGCGTCCCGGGCGGCGCCTATGGGGGCGGTGCCAGCGGAGGTCGTCGTCTCGACCTTCTTCAACTTCAATCCGGATCTGGTGCGCGCCGCGATCCCCGCTGCGTGGGAGTCGGCGACCCCGGACCAGTTGGTGGCGGCTCGTTTTGCCGCAGTGGACGCCGCCTTCAACCGGCTACTCGGCGACGCCGTGGTGTGTTCCGAAGAGATGGACCGGGCCGCGCGCCTCGCACGGATCGCGGCGGAGGAGGCGGGCCGCCGCGTCGAGGGGCGGCCGCTCGCGGCGGGGCACGCCGAGGTGCCATGGCCGGCCGAGCCTCACCTCGCGCTCTGGCACGCGCAATCGGTCCTCCGCGAGTACAGGGGCGATGGGCACATCGCGCTGCTGGTCGTGCACGGGCTCTCGGGGATCGAGTCGCTGGTGACCCACGCCGCAGCCGGCGACGTGCCCGCGCGCCTGTTGCAGGCGACCCGGGGCTGGCCAGACGATTCCTGGCGGGCGGCAACCGACGCCCTGCGCGAGCGAGGATGGATCGAGAGAGGCGAGCCGCTTCGCTTCACCGAGTGGGGCGCCGCGCAGCGTCAGGCGATGGAGGATGGGACGGATGACTTGGCGGCGGCGCCCTACGCGGCGCTCGGGGACGACGAGTGCGCGGAGTTGCGCGCGCTCGTACGCCCGTGGAGCAAGACCTTTGCTGAGCATCTAGGTTGAACCGGCCCGCCCGAGAGGAGATGGGACTGCGGCGCCGGCGGGCATAATTGGTTCGGCGCTGAAGCGCATGGGGCGCTTAGCTCAGTTGGTTAGAGCAGCTGGCTTACAACCAGCAGGTCGGGGGTTCGAGTCCCTCAGCGCCCACCGTAGGTGTCATAGCGCGAAACCCCCTCTCGTCGGAGGGGGTTTCGTCGTTTCCGTCCGGGGTGTCGGGTATTTGGGGGTCGAGGTCGGGTATGCCGCCTCGGACGTAGAAGCAGGGCTGGATGGTGTCGCGTTTTTCGACGACGAGTTCTTTGACGAAGGCGTGGGCGATGGCCTTTTTCCGGGGGTCGCTGCCGTGTTCGACTTCGTCTTGGAGCTCTTGTCGGAGGGCTTCGATGTCGGCGGCGGTCGGTGGGGTGAGGTCGGCTTCTTCGACGGCTTCGGACAGTTCTTCGTGTCGGGCGTGGAGGGCGCGGACCTTGTGGCCGAGGTCGCGGACGCGGGTGCCGAACATGTCTTCGGTGATCGTGCCGGCTTCGAAAGCGTGCATGTAGCGATCGATGGCGACTTCGGTCTTCTTCAGTTGGGCCTTGGTGGCGGCCAGTTCGTCGTGGTGGAGCTGGACGGCGTTGAGCCGTAGCTCGGGTTCTGGTGTGCGATGGCGCGGGCAAGCAGATCGGGGTCGGCGTAGAGGGCGACGAGGGCGGCGAAGACGGCTGCTTCGAGGACGTCGGCGCGGATGCGTTCGCCGGTGCAGGCGTCTTTGCCGTAGCGCTGGCGGGTCCAGCAGGTGTAGTAGCGGTAGCGGTGGCCTTTGCCGCGGGCAGCGGTGCCGACGTAGTTGCGGTGGCAGCGCCCGCAACGGATGAGCCCGGTGAGGAGGTAGTCGGGGTGCTTGTCGGTGAAGCGGCGGTCGTAGCTCTCGCCGCGCTCGGCCAGAAGAGCTTGGGCCTTGTCGAAGAGGGCGGGGTCGATGAGGGCGTCGTCGGGTTGGTGCACGACGTCGCGGAACGACACCTCGCCGAGGTAGCCGCGGTTGCGCAGGATGCCGAGGACGACCTTGGCGCGAGAAGCGCCGGCCGGTGCGGGTGCGGTGCCCGTCGTTGTTGAGTTCGGTGGCGATGGTGAGCGCGCCGGCTCGTTCGCTGCCGTAGCGGGTGAAGATGCGTTCGACGATGGGGAACTCGGTCGGCTCGATGGCGAGGTGGTGCTCGTCGTCGAGGCGCAGCCCGTAGGGGATGGTGCCGCCGGGCCAGCCGCCGCGGGCGGCCTTGCGTTCCATGCCGGCGACGACCCGGTCGATGATGGTGGCCCGTTCGAACTCGGCGAACACCCCGAGGAGTTGAACGAGCATCCGCCCGGTGGGGGTGGAGGTGTCGATGGGTTCGGTGGCCGAGCGGAAGGCGACCCCGACGCGTTCGAGTTCTTCGAGGAGACCGACGAGGACCTTGAGGGAGCGGGCGAAGCGGTCGACGCGGTAGACGAGGAGGATGTCGTAGCGGCCGAGGCGGGCGTCGCGTAGCGCGTCGTTGAGCGCGGGCCGCTCGGCGTAGGCGCCGGAGAACTGGTCGGTGTAGGTCTTGACCTGTTCCCAGCCGGGCTGGCTGGCGACGAACGCGGCGAGTCGGGTCTCTTGGGCGCCGAGGGAGAACGGTTGGTGCTCCTCGTCGGTCGAGATGCGCAGGTAGCAGGCGACCCGGACGGCCCCGGCCGGGTGACGTGGCGGCCGGGGCCGGTTTGGGTCGTTTCGTGGTGGTGGTCATGTGGTGCTCCTCTGACCCGAGCCGGTCCCGGGGTCGCAGAGGAGACCTCCGGGCGCCGGTGATGTCAAGGCGCCGGGCGAGGTCCGCCTGGCCGCGGTCGGTCGATCTCGACGAGGAGTCCGGCCAGCGCGGCGACGGCCGTTTCCTCCTGCTCGGGCGTCATGGTCACGTAGGTGGCCGGCAGGAGCCGGACGCCGACCGAGTCGGGCCGCTTGGGCCGTCGGGACCGCTCGGGCACGGATGGGTCACCGCTCACCGCCGGGCGTCGAGGCGCCAGCACCAACAAGTCCTCGTGGGCCGTGACCGAACGCGGCACCCCGGCGGCGCGGGCCTTGCGGACCTGTTCGAGGGCGAAGAACGACGACCTGGGCACGAGGATGTCGTCTCGCAGCGCGGTGAGGAGGGCGACGTTGCGCTCGTAGAGGACGAGCCCGGCTTCTTCACCGACGGCGGCCAAGCGCGCCCGGTAGGTCGACGAGCTGTCCGTCGCGCCACCACGGGCGCACCGTCATGGCCACGATCCCGCCGGGCCGCAGGATCTGGGCGGCGCCGCGCAGCAGGGTTCCCATGGCGTCGAGCAGGCCGGCGAGTCCGACGTGGGCCAGGTTGGCCGGGTCGGTCGAGTACCGGTCGTGTTGCTTGCGGACGCCTCCGCCGGGAGTGGTGGTGACCCGTCCGTGGAGCGACGGCCCGTAGGGCGGCGAGGTGAGCACCAGGGCGACAAGCCCGCGTGCGGTGGGGTCGACGAGCGACGCCAGGCATCGTCCGTCGCCGCAGACGACCTCGCCGTGTCCCTTGGCCCCTTGGCTGGCAGCGAGCGCGAGGTTGGCTTCGGCGTGGTTGGCCCACTCCGGCTCGTACTCGATGCCGATGGCGTCGCGGCCTTGATGGACGGCTTCGACGAGGGTGGTGCCGATGCCGCACATCGGGTCGACCACGAGGTCGCCGGGCTCGGTGTAGGTGGCGATGGCCCGCGCCGCGATGGCGGGGAGCATCTTGGCCGGGTGGGTGCCCGAGATGTCGAGGTAACGCCCGGCGCGCTGGGCACGGGCGGTGCGCTGGGCGGTGGGCCAGACCGACAGTGGTAGCTCAGTGGCCATCGGGCACCTCCGGACGGCGGAAGGCCAGACAGTCCTCGTGCACCGTCAGATGGGCCGGCTCGCCGCGCGAGCGGGCCTTGCGGACTTGGGTGGTCTGCCAGAACGAGGGCCGGGCGACGAGCTGGCTGTCACGGACCGCGGCGTGCAGGGCGATGACGTGGGCGAGGTAGGTGAACCCGGCCCGCTGGGCCAGTGCGGTGGTCAGGCCGGCCAGGTCGAGGGTGCGACCGTGGCGGCGGGTGTGCTTGGTGACGGTGACGAGGATCCCGCCGGGGCGCAGCAGCGCGAAACAGCCGGCATAGACCTCGGCCATCGCCTGCTCGTAGGCGGCACCGCGGGCGTGACCGAGGTTGGCCTTGTCGATCGAGTAATTGCGCGTCGCCCGTCGGGCAGAGATCCCCGCCGGCTCCCCACTTGGCCTTGTCCATGTTGCCGACGTCGCAGGCATAGGGCGGTGAGGTGCAGACGAGGTCGACCGTGCCGGTGAGGTCGTCCAAGCACGTTGTCGAGGTGGCGAGCGTCGCCGACGCGGACCTCGGCCAGCGGTCGCCGCTTGGCGTCGAGCATGTGGTCGAGGTTGGCGGTGGCGAGGGCGGCCCAGCGGGGCTCGATCTCGACGCCGACGGCTCGGCGGCCGAGCAGGGCGGCCTCGACCACGGTGGTGGCGATGCCGGCCATCACGTCGACGACGAGCGCGCCGGGTTCGGAGTACTCGGAGACGATGCGCCGAGCGAGCTCGGGGATCATCTTGGCCGGGTGGGCGGTGCACTCGGGCAGGTAGCGACCGGCTCGCTGGTACTGGGCCGAGGTCTGGGCCACCGGCCAGACGGCCAGCGGCACGGGTGGGCGGGACGGGGTGGGGCGGGTGCAGCGGGGGGTGGTGGGTGTGGCCATGGGCGGTGCCCGTGACCGGCCAAGCGTCACCTATAGAACACCCCTCCCGGTGCTCATTTTGGACAACGGCGAACGTTCAACTTCCGCCTCGTTGAAGCGCAAAAAGGTTCCTCGAAAAGGTTCGCCCAAGGCCTTGAGATCGATCCGGAGCCGGAGGTAGCTCCTCTGAGCCAACGAGCAACCCAACCGAAAGGAGCCACCATGGCAGCTACCCAGACAGTCACCACCGACCAGATCCTCGACGCCCTCGCCGCCCGGCCGGGGGTGAGCGCGGCCGAGCTGGCCGACGCCGCTCGGACTGGGCCAGTCCACCGTGGCCAAGCACCTGGCCGCCCTCGAATCGGCCGGCACCGCCCGGCGTGAGGCGGGAGGCCGGGAGGCCGGCCGTCGGCTCCCGGACCGCTGGACGCGCCACCGCGCCCGCGACACCGACAGCGATCGGGCGCTGGCTCAACCTCGGGCGAGCGCCTCTCGCCGGGGTGCCCTCGGTGCCATGGTCCGCGACTACCTGGCCGCCCGGCCCGACGAGGACCTCGGGCCGACCCAGGTGGCCAAGGGGCTGGGCGGCAAGAGCAGCGGCGCGGTCGGCAACGCCCTGGCGCGCCTGGAGGCGGCCGGCGAGGCTCGCCTGGTGAGCGACTCGCCGCGTCGCTACCGCATCGTCGCCAAGCGGCGGTAGGAGACCAGGGCCGGCGCGGTCCCCCTGCCGCGTCGCACGGCCCGCGGGGGACTCACTCCTCCGTGGCGCGGGGGAGCCCCGATCGAGGGTGTCCCCCGCCACGGCCCGCCCGGCCGGCAGAGGAATTTTTCGTCGCCAGATTCAGTTAGGTCCTCGGCTCCGTCCCGGCAGGACTACCCCGCGGCGCTGACCTGGCCGGACGCGTGGCGGCGGACCCGATTCCCCCGCCAGGTCCCCCGGCGCGGGGGAGCGTCCCCGACCCTGCCCAGCGGGGAAAAACGGGGGACCCCGTGTGGCGCGATCTCGGCTCCAGCTGCGAAAGGAGCCGCTCATGGCCACCCGCCAACGCCGTCTCACCGACTCACCGTTCGACACCTTGGAGCGCACCTTCGCCCTCTTGGTGAGTGGACCCAACCCGCTCGCCCTCGACGGCACCGGCGTCGAGGGACTCCCGGATCGGCCGATCCCGCTCGACGAGCTCAAGGCCCGCCTGCTCCACCCCTCGACCCGCTTCGAGACCCGCGACGCCATCGTGGCGAGCTGGTCGACCCGCGCCCAGCGCGAAGGCGGCAAGTGGACCGTCGGCCTGGCCGGGGTGCTCCTGCCGGGGCTGCGCCGCACGGTCCGGCCGCTGGTCCAGGCCTGCCCGGGCAAGGCCGACGACATCGAGTCCGAGACCCTCGCCGCGCTTCGTGGCCGCGGTCGGCGCGTTGCCGATCCGGGCCGGCCCCGCCTGGCCGTCGTGGCTGCGCTGGCTGGCCCGCAAGGGCGCCACGCGGCTGCTGCACGGCCGAGATGGCCGAGCGGGCCGGGCCGGCACCGACCCGGTCTCGGCTGCCCCGCCCCGACCGTGGGGCCACCCCGACCTGGTGCTGGCCAAGGCCGTGCGGGCCGGGGTCATCTCCGTCTCGAGGACGCCGAGCTGATCAGCGCCACCCGGCATCGGCGACACCGACCTGGCCGAGGCCGCCGCCGGCCTCGGGCTCGGCTACTGGGCGTGCCACAAGCGGCGCCGTCGGGCCGAAGCAGCCCTCGTCGCATGGGTCACCAGCGACGACTATCCGCCCATCGACATTGTCCAAAAACGGCGGCGAATCGCCGTGTTCTCTAGGTGGGGATCGTCACCGGCAGGGCCGGCCGACGGACCGGCGACCGGGCAAGCGTCGCTCGAGCCCACCACCAACAGGAGGTGAGAGTGCCCACCCCGGTCCACCCGGACCTGCCGGGACGACCCCCCGATCATCCCCGAGCCAGCACCGGGGCCGAACCAAGGAGGCCGCCACGACACGCCCGACGTACCAGCACCCCTGCAGCACCGAGCCGACGTTCACGCGGTCAGCGACCTCGGCGAGCGACACTGCGCTGGCGTCGCGACCGACGCGTGCTGCGTCGGCTGCCGGTCGTCGTCGTCCTCGCCGGCGCGCTGGTGGTGCTCGTGGCCACCCCCGCCTTCGCCGACACCAGCGCTGCGCCGACGCTGTCGCGGGGTGATCGACAACCTGCGCAACTGGATCGTCGGCATCCTGGCCGGCGTCGCCACGCTTGTTCCTCACCATCGGCGGGCTGCGCTACCTGACCGCCGGTGGCGACCCGGGCCAGGTCGAGAAGGCCAAGACCGCCCTCAAGTCCGCCGCCATCGGCTACGCGCTGGCCATCCTGGCCCCGCTGCTGGTCTCGATCCTGGCCTCGATCGTGGGCGGATGAGCATGGTCGCCGCTCTGGTCGGACCGTCGCCGCCTGGTTCCTGGCGGCGCCGGACGCTGCTCGTCGCCGGGCTCGCCTTCGTCGCCGTGCTGGCGCTCGGCGTCGGCGGCGCACCCGACCACGCGCACCGATCGCCACGAGCGCGGCATGCCGATCGCCGTCGTGCTCACCGCCGACACAGCTGCGACCTCGACGACCACCACGGCACGCCGCCCGGCTACACGCGGCTCGGGCAGCGGCCCGACCGGGCATCCAGGTCGGCCCGGCGGCACCACGACGCCCACCACCCCGGCGCCGGGCAGCGGCGGGACCGTGAGCGGCGGCACGCAACCCTCGCCCGGACTCTTCGACATCACCGGCCACATCGAGGCGGCCATCGACGACTGGTTCCGCGATCTGGTCACCGTCGGCGCTCAACCCGGTCCTCACCCTCCTCGGCCACACCCTGCTCGCCACCCCGAACGTCACCGCCCAGAGCCGGGTGGGCGAGCTGTGGCAGATGACCGAGGGCATCGCCGACGCCTTCTTGGTCCTCTTCGTCTTGGTCGGCGGCGCCATCGTCATGGGCCACGAGACGCTCCAGACCCGCACCGCCATCAAAGACGTCCTGCCCCGCATCGTCGTCGCCGCCATCGCCGTCAACGCCAGCCTGTGCCTGGCCGGCCTGGCCATCTCGACGGCCGACTCGCTCTCCCAAGCCGTCTTCGGCCAAGGCGTCGATCCCTCCCAGGCCGCCGTCGTCCTGCGCCAACTCGTCCTCGGCTCGCTGGCCGACGGCGGCATCTTCGTCGTGCTGCTCGGCGGGGTGGTGGCCGTGCTCGCCATCGTCGTGCTCGCCACCTACGTCATCCGCCTGGCCCTGGTCGTCCTGCTTGGTCGTCGCCGCGCCGATCTGCCTGGTCTGCCACGCCCTGCCCCAGACCGAAGGGCTGGCCAAGCTGTGGTGGCGGGCCTTCTTCGGCACCCTGGCCGTCCAGGTCGCCCAGTCCCTCGTGCTGGTCACCGCGCTGCGGGTCTTCCTCGCCTCGGGCGGCCCGGCCAACCTCGGGATCGCCTCGACCGGGGGCCTGGTCGACCTGTTGGTCTCGGCCTGCCTGTGCTGGGTGCTGGTCAAGATCCCCGGCTGGGTCAGCCGCTTCGTGTTCTCCGGCTGCGCGCGGCCGTCGGCGGCAGTGAGCCGCGTGGTGCGCGACGTCATCGTCTACAAGGGCGTCAAGGTCCTGGCCGCCGGAGTCGGGCTGTGAGCCGCCGCGAGGATCGCGACGACCGGGCGCGGGTGCGCATCCCCGCCGACGTCGAGCGACCCGACAAGCTGCTGGCCGGGCTGACCGCCCGCCAGCTCGCCATCTTGGGCGTCGGCCGGCGTCGCCCTGTGGGCCGGCTACGACGCCACCCGCCACCTGGTCCCCGCCGCCGTCTTCGGCGCCGTGGCCATCCCGGTTGGTGCGGTCGCCGCCATGTTGGCCCTCGGCCGCTTCGAAGGCGTCGCGGCCGACCGCTGGGTGAGCGTCGCCTGGCGCCACCACCGCTCCCCGCGCCGCCTGGTGCCCGCCCCCGACGGCGTGCCCGCCGCGCCGGCCTTCCTCGGCGCCGATCCCGGCCCGTCCCCGGCCGCGCTGCGTCTCCCGGTCGCCGGGGTCAGCGCGGACGGGATCGTCGACCTCGGCGCCGACGGGCTGGCCGTCATCTGCCGGGCCAGCGCGGTCACCTTCTCCCTGCGCACCCCGGTCGAGCAAGAAGCACTGGTGGCCGGCTTCGCCCGCTGGCTCAACTCGCTCGCCCAGCCGGCCCAGATCCTGGTGCGGGCCGAGCCGGTCGACCTCGCCCCGAGCATCGACGCCCTGCTCGAGGCCGCCCCCGGCCTGCCGCACCCGGCCCTCGAGGCCGCGGCCCGCGACCACGCCGCCTTCCTGGCCGATCTGGCCCGCGCGCGCGACCTGCTGCGCCGCGAGGTCCTGGTCGTGCTGCGTCAACCCTCACGTCCAACAGCTCCGCAGCCGACGCCTCGGCGCGGCTGCTCCGTCGGGCCAGCGAAGCCGGCCGGCGCGCTCGGCGCGGCCGGGGTCACCCTCGTCCGTCCTCGACGGGCCGGCGGCGGCCACGTGCCTGGCCCGTGCTCTCGACCCGGCCGGCGAACACCGTCGCCGCCGGCTTCGACGGCAGCGGTCTCGGCGAACTGGGCGAGCCGATCACCCTGGCCCGGCGCCCGAGCGCGCCGCGTCCACCGAAGACCGCGACACGAGAGGAGACGATCGATGACCACCTTCTTGTCTCGCATCCCGCGACCGTCGGTCCGTGCCGGCATCGCCGTTCGGTCCCGACGCCATCGAGGTCCGTCCCCGGGCGCTGCGGGTCGGCGACGGCTGGTGCGCCAGCTTCGCCGTCATCGGCTACCCGCGAGAGGTGGCCCGCGGCTGGCTCGAGCCGCTGACCGCCCACCCCGGCCGCCTCGACGTCGCCGTGCACGTCGAGCCCGTCCCGGCCAACATCGCCGCCGACCGTCTGCGCCGCCAGCTGGCCCGCCTCGAATCGGGCCGGCGGGCCGATGCCGCCAAGGGTCGCCTGGGCGACCCCGACGTCGAGGTGGCGGCCGAGGACGCCCGCGACCTGGCCGCCGGGCCTGGCCCGCGGCGAGCAGAAGCTGTTCCGGGTCGGGCTCTACCTGACCGTCCACGCCGGCGAGCGAGCAGCAGCTCGACGCCGAGTGCGCCCGGGTCCGCTCGCTGTGCGCCTCGATGCTGCTCGACGCCCAACCGGCCACCTGGCGCACGCTGCAGGGCTGGACCTCCACCCTGCCCGTCGGCGTCGACGCCCTCGCCCAGCGGCGCACCTTCGACACCGACGCCCTGGCCGCCTCGTTCCCGTTCGCCTCGGCCGAGCTGTCGGCCACCACCGGCGTCCTCTACGGCACCACCACCAACGGGTCGGGGCTGGTGCTGTGGGACCGCTTCGCCCAGGACAACCACAACTCGGTCATCCTGGCCCGCTCGGGCGCCGGCAAGTCCTACCTGGCCAAGCTCGAAGCGCTGCGCTCGCTCTACGCCGGGATCGAGATCGCCGTGGTCGACCCCGAAGACGAGTACCGCCGCCTGGCCGAGACCGTCGGCGGCGCCTACGTCCACCTCGGTGCGCCCGGCGTGCGGGTCAACCCCTTCGACCTCGCACCCGGTCCCGACGCCCTGACCCGCCGGGCGCTGTTCGTCCACACGTTGATCGCCGTGCTTCTCGGCGGCAAACCCGACCCGGCGACCACCGCCGCGCTCGACCGGGGGATCGTCGCCGCCTACGAAGCGGTCGGGATCACCTCCGACCCGCGCAGCCACGCCCGCCCCGCGCCGCTGCTCGCCGACCTGGCCGCCGCCCTCGACGCCGACGGCGACCCCGCAGCGCGCACGCTGGCGGCCCGGCTGGCCCCGTTCGTCACCGGCACCCACCGCGGCCTCTTCGACGGGCCGACCACCACCCGCCCCGACGGCCACCTCGTCGTGTTCAGCCTGCGCGACCTGCCCGACGAGCTCAAAGCGGCCGGCACGCTGCTCACCCTCGACGCCATCTGGCGTCGGGTGTCGGACCCGACCAACCGCAAGCGCCGCCTCGTCGTGGTCGACGAAGCGTGGCTGCTCATGTCCGACCCGGCCGGCGCCGAGTTCCTGTTCCGCATGGCCAAGTCGGCCCGCAAGCACTGGGCCGGCCTCACCGTCGTCACCCAGGACGCCGCCGACCTGCTCGGCTAGCCCGCTCGGCCAAGCGGTCGTCGCCAACGCCGCCACCCAGATCCTGCTCCGCCAAGCCCCCCAGTCCATCGACACCCTGGCCGAGGCCTTCGGCCTCTCGGCCGGCGAGCGGGCCTACCTGCTCGGCGCTGCCCGCGGCCAGGGCCTCCTCGCGGCCGGGGTCGACCGGGTGGCGTTCAGCGCATTGGCCAGCTCGGAGGAGGACGACGTCTGTCGCACTGGGATCGAGCCAGGCCCTCGACGACACCCGACCTTGACCTCTAGTCACCGACCGAGAAGGAGGCCGCCCCGACGTGACCCTGCCCGCACCCCAACCCACCCCGGGCCTGCCGTCGGGACCTCTCGCCCGCTACCTCGCCCATCCCGGCGCCGAGACCGCCCGCCTGCTCCACTCACCTCGCCCACCTGGCCGGCCACCTCGGTGTCACCGCTGGCCCCGCCCTCGTCGCCATCGCCTTCGCCACCGGCATCGCCGTCGCCGTCGTGCGCCGAGGTCAGAGCCGCCGCCTGGCTGAGGGCGCCCGCCTGGTCACCGTGCTCGCCCCGCCCGACGTCGATCCTCAGGGCGCGGTCACGTTGTGGACCAACCTGGTCGCGCTGCTCCGCCCGGCGTGGCGACGCGCCCTCGGCGGCCAACCGCACCTCGGCTTCGAGCTGGTCGCCACCGACGCCGGGCTCACCATCGGCTGGTGGGTGCCCGGCACCGTCCCGCCAGGCCTGGTCGAACGAGCCGTCGAAGCGGCCTGGCCCGGCGCCCGCACCACCACCACTCCGGCCGACCCGCCGCTGGTCGGTGACGGCATCGCCACCGGCGGCGAACTGCGCCTGGTCCTCCCCGAGCACTACCCGCTCAAGCACCGAGCACAAGGTCGACCCGCTCCGCCCGCTACTCGGAGCCCTCGACGGCATCGACGAACGACGAGTCGGCCTGCGTGCAGATCCTGGCCCGCCCGCTCACCGGCCGACGCCTGACCCGACTGCACAAGGCCGCAGCGGCACGGCGGGCCGGCCGACCCGCCACCCGGGCGGCCCGCCTGGTCGACCTGGTCACCCCCGGCCCGACGACCCGTCCAGCCGATACCGATCCGTCCCGCGGCGCCGACGTGGCCGACATCTTGGACAAGGCGGCCCAGCCGTGCTGGGCCATCACCATCCGCTACGCCGTCGCCACCACCGCCACCGACAAGCGAGCCGCCGCGCGGCTGCGAGGCCGCGCCCACGCGCTGGCGTCAGCCTTCTCCCTCTACGCCGGACGCAACCGGCTCGACCGGCGCCGGCTCCGCCACCCCGCCCAAGTGCTGGCCGACCGCCGCCTCGGTCGCGGCGACCTGGTCTCGGTGGCCGAGCTGTCCGTCCTGGCCCATGTGCCCACCGACGAGGTCGTCCCGGGCCTGGCCCGAGCCGGCGCCAAAGCCGTCGCCCCGCCTCCCGCCCTGGCCCGCTCCGCCGCACCTGCCGGCACAGCCGCACGTCTCGACACCCCGAAGCTGCTGGGCGACGCCCAAGCCGGCGCCCATCGCCCTGTTGCCCTGTCGGTGCCCGACGCCCGCTACCACCTCCACGTCATGGGGGCGACCGGGTCGGGCAAATCGACGCTGCTCACCAATCTGGTCCTCGGCGACGTCGAGGCCGGCCGAGGCGTGGTCGTGATCGATCCCAAGGGCGACCTGATAACCGACCTGTGCGACCGGCTCCCGGCCGGCGCCGAGTCCCGCACCGTGCTGATCGACCCCGAGGACCCCGCCGCCGCTCCGGTCCTAAACGTGCTGTCGGGATCCGACCCCGACCTCGTCGTCGACAACCTGGTCGGGATCTTCCGATCCATCTTCGCTGCCTTCTGGGGGCCGCGCACCGACGACGTGCTACGCGCCGCCTGCCTCACCCTGCTCCGCCACGCCGCGGCCACCGGGGCCTCCACCAGCCTGGCCGACGTCCCCCGCCTGCTGGCCGACGAGGCGTTCCGGGCGCCCATGGTGGCCACTGTCGCCGACGACACCGTCGGGCTCGGCGGGTTCTGGGCCTCTTACGACGCCATGAGCGAAGCCAACCGCGCCCAGGTCATCGGGCCGCTCATGAACAAGCTGCGGGCGTTCTTGTTGCGCGACTTCGTCCGCCAGGTGGTCGGCCGTCCCGACTCCAGCTTCGACATGGGCCAGGTGCTCGACGGCGGGGTCTGCCTGGTCCGGGTCCCCAAGGGCATCTTGGGCGAGGACACCGCCCGGCTTTTCGGGTCAGCTTCGTGGTGGCCAAGGTATGGCAGACCGCCACCCACCGCGCCCGGCTCGGCCAGGCGGCCCGGGTCGACGCCTCCCTGGTCGTCGACGAGTGCCAGAACTTCTTGCACCTGCCGCGTTCGTTCGAAGAGACTGCTGGCCGAAGCCCGCGGCTACCGGCTCTCGATGGTCCTCGCCCACCAGCACCTGGGCCAGCTCCCCAAGGAGCTGCGCGAGAGCGTGTCGGCCAACGCCCGCACCAAGGTGTGGTTCACCATGAGCCCCGAGGACGCCCGTGTCCTCGAACGCCACGTCGCCCCCAACCTGACCGAGCACGACCTGGCCCACCTCGGCGCCTACACCGCAGCGGCCCGCCTCGTCGTCGACGGCGAGGAGACCCCCGCCTTCACCCTTGCCACCCGCCCCGCCCCGCCCGCCGAGCCCGGCCGGGCCGACGCCGTGCGGGCCGCCAACCGGGCTGCCCACACCCGACCAACCGCCCCCCAAGGCCCCGGTCGCGCCTGGCCGGACGAGCGCTGCCCGCCGGAGCCCGCACCCGGCCCGGCCCGACCGATGCCAGCGCGGGGGACCAGGCCGGCGGGCTCCACCAGGGGCTCCACGAGGGGCTCCACGACCCGCTCCATGAGGGGCTCCGACCTGACTTGGAGCCCCTGCCGGAGCCGAAGGGGCAGGTCCGGGCCGCGGAGGGGGCTCCACGGCGCAGGCGGACTCAAGGGGTGAGAGGTCGTGAATCCGCAGGGGACGTCCGGCCGAGGGCCGAACCGTGGCGCATCGGCGGCCGACGCACCACCAACGCCGGCAGACGCCACCGCTCCGACATCGGCGCCGTCAGGCGCCCGACAGGGCAGGACAGCGCCGTCAGGCACGTCGTCACCCAACGCAGCCGCAGCCGAGCCGCGACGCCGACCGTCGGCTCCTCGCCGTGCTCGACCGGCTGACCGACCGGGACCGGATGCTCTGCCGCCTCCTCGACGACCATCGGGTGCTGACCACCGCACAGGTGTCCGACGTCGGCTTCACCGGGGGGCGCCGAGCCCGCATGCGCCTGGCCGAGCTGTACGCCCTCGACGTCGCTCGACCGCTTCCGACCTCGCACCGGCGGCAACCCGGTCCCCTTCCACTGGGTCCTCGGCCCGCTCGGCGCCGCCCTGGTCGCCGCCGAGCACGGCATCGACCCCGCCGACCTCGACTGGCGCCGCGGCCTCGTCCACGACCTGGCCGCCAGCCAACGCCTCACCCACCTCGTCGGCCTCAACGGCTTCTTCACCGCGCTCATCCGCTCGGCCCGCACCCGGCCCGGCTGCTGCCCTCACCGAGTGGTGGTCCGAACGGCGCTGCGCTCACGAATGGGGCGAAGTGGTCCGCCCCGACGGCTACGGCATCTGGACCGACGACGGCACCACGCTCCCGTTCCTCTACGAGCACGACAACGGCACCGAACGCCTGGCCCGCCTCGCCAGCAAGCTCGACGGCTACGCCCGCCTGGCCGCCGAAGCGGGCCACCCCAACTGGGTCCTCTTCACCTTCCCCGGCCCCCGCCGCGAAGCCGAGGCCCGCCGAGTCCTCACCCACCCCGTCGTCCCCGTCGCCACCACCACCCGCCCGCCCGGTCTCGCCCCCGACACCGCCGTCTGGCTGCCCGCCAACCGCACCGGCCCACGGCTGCGCCTGGCCCAACTGGCCGACCTGCCCGTCGACTCCAGTGCGGGCGAGTCGTGACGATCGGACTCGACGCCTCCACCTCCACCGGGTTCGGCACCAAGGTCGCCGCCGGCGCCGCCGGCCTCGTCCTCCTCGTCGCCGTCCTGGCCGCCGGGGCGGGGGCCGGCGTCGCCTCGCTGCTCGGCGGCGGCGACGCCGCACCCTCCGCCACGGCCACCAGCGACATCCCGCCGGCCATGCTCGCCCTCTACCAAGAGGCCGCCACCACCTGCCCCGGCCTGCCCTGGACCGTGCTCGCCGCCATCGGCACCGTCGAATCCGGCAACGACACCTCCAACCTGCCCGGCGTGCACTCCGGCGCCAACTCGGCCGGCGCCGAAGGTCCGATGCAGTTCGAGCCCGCCACCTTCGCCGCCTACGACAGCCCGTCCCACCCGGCGGCGCCAACCCGCCGAGCCCCTACGACCCGACCGACGCCGTCTACGCCGCGGCGCGGGACCTCTGCGCCAACGGGGCCGAGAACGGCGCCGACCTCTCCGCTGCCGTCTTCGACTACAACCACAGCCAGACGCTACGTCACCGAGGTCCTCGACCTCGCCCAGTCCTACGGCCAGACCCAAGCCCAAACCGTCGCCGCCGGCACCGCCGGCGGGATCGCCGTCGACTGGGCCCTCGCCCAAGTCGGTACTCCTTATATATGGGGCGGCGAGACCCCCGGCGTCGGCTTCGACTGCAGCGGACTGGTCCAGGCCGCCTACAAGGTCGCCGGCATCACCCTGCCCCGCGTCGCCCAGGACCAGTACGACGCCACGGCCAAGCTCGAACCCGACGACCCCCTCGAGCCCGGCGACCTCGTCTTCTTCGGCGGAGGCCCGACCGACGTCACCCACGTCGGCATCTACATCGGCAACGGCCAGATGGTCGACGCCCCTCACACCGGTGCCGACGTCCGAGTGGAGTCCACGTCTACCACGATCGGTGCTGCGTGGGGGAGCGACGTCGTCGTGGGGATCACCGACCCGACCGCGAACTGAACGGCCCCGGGCGGGCTGTCACAGTGTCGTCCCAGGCTCACGCGACACTCAAACCCATGCAGCCGGAAGAGGTCGAGGCGTGGCTCGCCTTCGAGCGGGATGAACTACAGCTGACCTGGAATTTGTGGTCCGAGCCCGAGGCCAATGGCTGACGACTCGGTGCAGTCCTTGCCGTCGGGACCGCCGCCTGACCCCCGCCGACTCCGTATTCGCTGGCGACTCGGCAAGCTTGTCGGACCGGGTCCGACGGCCTTCTACCGCGACGCCTGCGACCTCATGGATGACCCCGCACGGTTCCAGTCCACCACCCACTTGGTCGCCCATCTCATTAGGGAGATCGAATCCGCGTTCCGAGACGTACTGGTCCCGCTGTCAGCAGGCAGCCCGCCACCGGCCGGTGCCGATGACACGAAGGGGACCGGCAACATCCACAAGGACGAGATACGAGCGATCCTCTCCGCACTCGGAATCCCGATCTCGGACCCCGTCGCCAAGAAGTGGCTTCGCCAGGCCGGTAGCTACCAGGGCCGTGCGCACCGACGGAATCTCGCCGAACCCGCCCCTGTGACCGACTCGGTCGCCCAGTTCTTCGACGACTTCGAAGGCATCCTCGACTACGTCCTCGACAAGATGGAAGCCAACTTCGCCTCGGTCATCGCCACCTTGGACCAGCTAGCGGTCAAGGCCCCAGCCACCGCGAGCGACGTCACGTTCTTGCTGACCAGCGTCCCGCAGGACTTCGTGGCGCTCGGCCGGTTCTTCGAACGGATCGCCGACCCGTCGTGGCTGCCCCTGCTGCGGCGCGCCGGACTGTTCGCTCTGCCGCCCGAGCCCGAGTTGCACGAAGACAACACCGTCGGCTTCCCGCCGTGGCCCCAGCTTCGCTATCTCGTCCGTATGGCAACGGTCCTGCCCGACGAGGTGACCGAGATAGCAAAGGTCATCCCGACGACGCGACAACGCGGCTGTGAACTCGGGGATCGTCGACATCGGCCGTGCGCTTCCGGTCGCCCACGCGGCACGGCTGGTTCCTCGACTGGCGGCAACCCTCGGGACCCGCTATCGGATCGGGTTTCCCATGCGGCTCGCCAGCCTCATCGGTGCCTTCAGCGACGCCGGGGATTTCTCCTCAGCGCTGGCGTTGACGCGCTCCCTGCTGAGCTTCGAGTCCGCTGAGCCAGAGGAGCCAGAGGAGAGCGACCTGCCACCGGAGCTCGTTCGTTCGATGCGAGAGCCCCGGCTGCGTATCGACGAGCACACCTACGAATCGATCCTCCAACGGCACACCACGCAGCTCGCCGACACCCTCGGCCAGGCGGTGATCGAACTACTCGGCGGCCTGCTGGAGGAAGCGATCACCGTCTCGGCGTCACCAGAGATGATCGAGCAGGGCCAAGACTTCTCCTCCGTCTGGCACCAGGCCATCGCGCCTGACGGCCTCAGCCATGACCTCGGAATCAAGAGCAGACTTACGACCGCGCTCAGCCATGCGTTGGCCGCCCGACGCCGCCGCCGTCCCAGCAGACATGCGTCCGCTGCTCGACCTCCTTGGCACCCGGAAGTGGTCGATCTTCCGCCGGCTCAGCCTCGACCTGCTCTCCCGCTCAACCGCCGACGATCCCGAGATCCGAATCCAGCTGACCGATCCCGACGTCTTCGACGACCTGCAGCTCCGCCCCGGAATACGACCGACTCCTTACCGCTCGCTTTGCGGGTCTGGACGCCGAGGCGCAGCAGGCGATCCTCGCCATGGTGGAGCGAGGCCCGAGCCACCTCGACGGACACATCGAGTGGGTGCGCCAAGCGCACGGACATGAACCAACCGACGAAGAACTCCAAACCTATGTCGAGATCTGGCAGCGCGATCGACTCGCCCCGCTCGCCGGGCAACTTCCCGAGGAGTGGGCCCAGCGTTACGAAGCGTTCGTGGCTGACAACGGCCCACCGCAACGGTCAGACGCCCCGCTGTTCACGGGCGGCCCCGTCGCCGAGCGCAGCCCCACCAACGCAGAAGAGCTGGCGACCCTGAGCATCGACGACCTCGTCGCCTACCTGGGCGCCTTCGAGCCGTCGCCCGAGTTCCTCGGCCCGTCGAAGGGCGGCCTCGCGCTGACGCTGACCGACGTGGTGGCCGCCGACCCTTCCCGCTACCTCCTTGAGGCACGCCAGCTCGGAGACCTCGACGTCGAGTACGCCCACGGCGCCCTGAACGGGGTCGTGCGTGCCCAGACCGGCGGCGAGGTACTCGACTGGGATCAGGTGATCGATCTGTGCGAGATCGATCGTGTCGCACCCTCGATCGCAAACCCCTGATGACAGCACCGTCGACGGATGGGGTTGGGCGCGTCTCGACGTCATGCGTCTCCTCATCTCTGGGCTCATCGGCCCTCACCGGCCTGGAGACGAGCACCGCCAGCGGATCTTCGATCTGATCGCGGCAGTGGCCAGCGACCCGCACCCCACGTCTGCCGAAGAGGAGCGCTTCGGGCCACCGAACATGAGCCCCGATGACCTGGCCCTCAACAGCGTGAGACCGAGGGCCATCGATGCCGCCGTGCAGTACGGGGTCTGGGTGTACCAGAACCACCCCGACGATCCCTTCAGCGAGATCACCAGCCTGATCGACCAACACCTCGACCCCGTCGCCGACCCGTCGGTAGCGGTACGCGCCGTACTCGGCCGCGAGTTCAGCAACCTTCTAGCCTCTCGACAGAGGGTGGGCTGAGAAAGCAGCCGCCCGCATCTTCCCTGCCGAAGAACCCCTCCGCCGGCTCTGGGAGGCGGCCTGGGACGCCTACCTGTGGCGGGGGCTCCGAAACAAACCGACCTGGTTGGCGCTGCGCGACCAGTACGCCCTGGCCGTCGCCCGACTGGCACCGGGAAGTGAGGACCGCCGCGACCAAGGCAGAGATCACGCGCTCGCTAACCACCTGATGAACCTCTACTGGTCCGGCGAGTTCACCCTCGACGAGGGACTCCTCGCCAAGTTCTTCAACAGGGCCGATGACGAGACGCGGAGACTGGCCCTCGAATCGGTCGGCCGCGGCCTCGCCCAAGACGGCCCCCCGCTAGAACCGGCGGTCCTCGACCGGCTCCTCGCTCTGTGGGATAGCCGCGTCCAGGCCGCACAGACCCGACCGTCCAAGGAGCTCTCCGCCTACGGCTGGTGGTTCTGCTCCACCCGGCTGCCAGCGGAGCGCCGATTCGACGGACTCCGCAACGCTCTCACGCTGGCCGGAGCTGCAGAGCCCGCCCACATGGTCGTCGAGCAACTCGCTTCGCTCTCGGCGGATCACCCGCGCTCCGCCGCCGAACTGCTCGCGGCCATGGTCGACCACGAGACAGACGGCTGGCGGTTCTCGCTGTGGGATGAAAGCGCGGCCACGATCATTCGCACCGGACTGGCAAGCCCCGATGACGAGGCGAGGCGCGCCGCCCAAGAAGCAGCGAGCCGGGCCGCGGCACGTGGCCACCTCAGCTGGCTCGACATTCGATAACCAGGAGCGACCGTCACATGGAAATCAAAGTCTTCGACGATCTACCGCGGACTGACGCCACCCCCGCCCGCCACAACGAGGGCAGGTTCGCGTTCTTGAACCGCTCGGCGTCCCAATACTTCGGAGGGGTGCGCGATCTCATCGAAGACTGGTTTGCTCATCTGCCGCAGCCCGCGAAGCAATGACCTCCGCGGCGCGCTTCGAGCGGACGACCGGCAGATGGAGTCAGCGTTCTGGGAACTGTTCCTCCATGAGGCCTACCGGTGCTCGGGTTACGAGATCGAGATCCACCCTGACATTCCCGGCCGACCAACGCGCCCTGACTTTCGAATGACGCGTGGCGAGGAGAGGTTCTATCTCGAAGCGGTCAGCGTCGGTCAAGCCGCCACCGCCATTGGTGAGGACCGCCGTCTACAAGACCTCCACCAGATCTTGGCCGATCTCCAGGTGCAGGATTTCTCTCTTGAGCTGTCCACCTACACCGTCGGACCGAAGCCGCTCGCCACCAAACGCCTCCGCCGAGAGCTTCAGAGCCTGGTTGGCCAGCCTCGACCCCGACGCGGTCGCGCGATCCGTCGAAGCTCGAACGTCGGTCGGTTTCGACGCTTTGCCGTCCGTCGCTCTGGGAAGATGAAGGCTGGCGGCTGGAGTTCCACGCCCTCCCGCTCAAAGACGAAGTCCGCGGGAAGCCACGTTCCGCACTCGGCATGCTTGGGCCAGGCGAGGCGGTGGTTGTCGACAACGTCACCGGCATCCGTCGAGCGCTCGACTCGAAGAAGAGCAAGTACGGTCAGCTCGATGCGCCACTCGTCGTGGCGGTCTTGTCGAACACCATGTACCCGACGAAGGACTACGAGTTCGAGCAGGCCCTCTACGGCGCTGTCGTCATACCGACCCCACGAAAGCCCTCCGTCACCCCGACAGCCTCTTCCAGGAAGGGTTCTGGCTCACCAAGACCGGCTGGCGATACGGAAACGTGCCGCAGGTCGTGACGGCGGCCGGGCTCAGCCCATGGACGGTGACCACGATCCGACCCCGACTCTGGACGACCCTCGAACCGGACGTCGCCACCACCCACCAACCCGACTGGCTCGCACGGCTCGACCTCTCCGTCGAAGCGCGGCCACTGCCATCCACCGCGATGGGCTCCTGCCTCGGACTTCCAGCAGACTGGCCCGGCATGGCCGAGCCGGATTTCGACCTCGGATAATCACTCGGTCAATCCGCCTGCTCGGAAGGTGCTATTTCGATCGCTCAGTCTGCCGGTGGTATTGCCGGATTGATTCGGGTGAGGAAGTCGGGCATCTGGTTCCATCCGTCGATCCAGATCGTGTTGACGTCAAGCGAGCGCAAGTACCGATCCTTTACCGGGTTGCGGCGGCCCTGCACGGTGTAGGAGGCGGGCACGTTCATGCCGTAGACCAGGCGAATGTCATCGTGGATGAGGTTGAAGTTGGGGTCGCTGAGGCTGAAGCCGACGAAGAGAAATGCGGTGTCGGCCATTTCGCCCCGGAGAAAGCTGAGCATCTCCTTGCGGTCGATCCGGGCTCGTGCGTAGTCCGAGCGCGTGAGAACGATCGTGTCGGGCTGGTCGATCGACCCATGCAGCTTCACCAGATGGCGTTCCGGCTCTCTCGGCGCGTCGGGCCTTGAACTGCTCTTCGGAGATGCTGACTCGAAGTTGTTCGTTGGCCTCAAGGTAGGCGGCTTCGATCAGCTCGTCGTAGTTGGTCGTGAACAGGAGCGGCAGATTCAGGCGCACGAGCGCGGCGTGACTTGGGGTAGTGCGGATAAAGGGCTGCCGGCTGGCGTCGAACTGTGACAGCAGGAACTCGCGATAGTTGGCTTCACCGACCATCTGGCGGAACAGTTGAGCGCAATCGAGCGGCCCCTCCTCGATGAAGAACGCTCGAAGCGAGGCGTGCTCATCGGACGGGGAGTGGGCCATGATCTCCCGGCACATTCGATTGACCAACCACGGCCATGAGGGAAGCGGGAGACCGTCGTCGTCGGGAATGAGGTCGAAGCCCGGGAAGTCGTGTGGCCACCAGCGGTCGTAGCGGTCGTAGTCGAAGGTCGCCCGAGCATTGAGTCGGGCTGCTCCGAATGAGAGCCCCGCCCCAAGGAACACCAGCAGTCGACCCTGTCCAGCGACGACCTGGCGCAGGCGGTGGACGAGTTGGGAGTTGGCTGGATCCTGATGCCAGACGGTCATGAGGGTTCAGTGTCGCACCGCGGAGCGGTCCGGCGCTGCTGGGCGCCCGCCACCAGTGATGAGCCATCAGGACTCCTCGGGTGAGTAGAACTCTCCGGCGTCTCGGGCTCGGCTCGCCGCGTCCGCCGCTCCGATGTTCGCCAAGCGCTCTCGCCAGGCGTTCCGCCACTCCGCTCGGGTGGTGTCATCCGCCAGCTTGGCGTCGACGTCGTCGTCGTTGTCGATGGGCCACAGGATCACCGGGCTGGCCCCCAGGCAGATCCGCATCAGAAGTGCTCGCCGGACGAGGTCTCGGAGGCGGTCGACCATGTAGGCCGTGGCCGTACCGGCCGGCGCGTCGTGCGGGACGGTCGAGATGGCGTAGTTCCGTCTGCGGAGGTCTTTCTCGCGGAGGCTGCCGCCGTGGACGAGCTTCGATCGCAGGTCGTAGAGGTGCTTGATGTCGTTGAAGATCGCTTCGGCTGGATCGTCGGCCTCTGCGAGGAGGGCGGCGGCGCGGGTCTTCAGTCGCAGGATGATGTCGGTGGTGCTCGAGCCAGACAGCGCACCTTCGAGCGCGGTCGTCAGGTCCACGATCTGCTCGTTCCAGCCGCCGGATTGGAAGGACTCGGCGAACTTGGCCATGGCCAGTCCGAATGACGTCACCAGCATGTCCGCCGGCTGATGGTTCAGCGCATCGAGGAGCCGGCTGAGGCCGACCAGGGCGGGCTCGTCGGCTGATGAGAGCCGGACGGTCCGCTGAACGAGTGCGTGGGAACCGTTGAACACCGTCGAGTAGGGCTTGAGCTGACGGACCAGCGTGGTCTCGCCGCGGATTTCGTAGATCGATTGGCTGGTGCTGGCGTAGAGGAGTCGGATCAGCCGGAGGAAGCGACCGATGCGCGGCGCTCAGCGCGGATGCGACCCGATAGCGGTCGATGCCGCGGTCCTCGACGGTGAGAATCGACAGCGGCTGGGCCATCGGCCAGGGATCGTCACCGTTGAAGGCGCTGTACGCCGCCGGGTATGTGCCTTGCGATCTCCTCGAAGATGCCGCCCCGGAACTCGGCCGGCACGATGTGCACGCCCAAGAGGTCGACTGGCGTCCCATCGGAGGTCGTCACGTGGGAGACGAGTCTGCATGCCGCCACCATGGCATCAGAAGACTGCAGGGCCGCCAGCAGCTCGGCGACGGATTCCTCGACGCCTCTCGCGGTGGACTCGAAGGGCTCATCGTTCCGACTGCAGCGAGCAATGCAGGCTTCGATGAAGCTGTAGGCCCAGTGGTTGGCGAAGTCCCTCCCCGGCGCACCCAGCGGGAGCCCGAAACGATCGGGAAAGGCGGCGTCGAGAAGCTCGCACAGCCGGGCGAACTCGGGGACGTTGACGTCGCCACCCTCGTAATCCCGTCCGACCTGGAGGAAGGGTCGGTACCGCGACGGAGGGACGACATGATCCTCGCGGAGAGACGAGAAGGATGCACCGGCCAACGCCCGCGCCCGCGGCACGGAGTTCCGCGAGCTCGTCGTCCCCCAGCGGCGGGCTGGTGGTCGTCACCTCACAATCATGCCGACGTGGCAGTGAACGGTGCGGGACTGACCGATCACGACTCGTGAGGACCACCGCTCGTGGTCTGATTGTTGGACGGAGCAGCGGTCGCATCGTCGGCACGGGCCGGCTATGGAAGAGCCAGCCCGCCGTCGCACCTCTGCCCTACGATCTGGCATGGCCTCCTTCTCGAGTACGCGGCTGCCAGGCCCCCGACCTGCGGGTTTCGTTGACGAGCGCCTCTTGATGCCCGAGTACAAGGGTCGGTTGGAGCTGACCTGGACGAAAAGAAGGGATACCGACAGTGGCGACCACCCGGCGAACGACGAAGGCCGACAAGGTCGTCCCTGTCGAGGACTACGAGCACCAGGACTCGACCAGAGTCAACAACCCCCCGGCCGGCCTCGCCCACCTGGACCGGGACGAGACCCCGGTCCGGACCCTGTCCTACGACCCGCACCTCGACCCCCAGATGGTCTGGGCAGGGAAGGTCGAACGCTCCGAAGTCGAGGTACCTGCCCCCTCGGTCCACGTCCACGAGGAGCTCTCAGCCCAGAAGATCGTGGGCTCGGTCCGCCGCCAGCGCCTCCAGCAGCCCCTCTTCGACGTCGACAAGCTGAACCCCGACGAGGCCGTCGAGTTCTACAAGCACGAGCTCGACTGGTCGAACCGCATGATCCTCGGCGACTCGCTGACGGTCATGACGAGCCTGCTCGAACGCGAGCGCCTCGGCGGCCAGGTCCAGCTGCGTCTTCATCGACCCACCCTACGGAGTTCGGTACAACTCCAACTTCCAGCCTCGCATCGGAGACATGGAGATGCGTGATGGGCGAGATGAGGATCTCACCCGTGAACCGGAGATGATCCAGGCCTACCGAGACACGTGGCAGCTCGGCATCCACTCATACCTCAGCTACCTCCGCGATCGCATTGCCGTCGCTCGGGAGCTGCTTGCCGACAGCGGCTCCGCTCTTCGTCCAGATCTCTGACGACTACTTCCACTTAGTCCGAGTGCTCCTCGACGAGGTATTCGGGTCGCAGAACTACGTGGCCCAGATCACCTTCAAGAAGACGGCGAGGAGCACCGGCTCGGATCTCGCCATCGTTGCCGACTACCTGATGTGGTACGCCAAGGACAAGCCGCAGATGAAGTACCGGCAGCTCTATCTCCCCAAGAGCTCCGGTAAGGCAACGGACACCGCGTACTCGTGGATCGAGATGACCACGGGCGAGCGTCGACGCATGACGCCCACTGAGGCGGCCGGTGTCGACCCACTGCCTCAGGGATCCCGAGTGTTTCGCTGGGACAACCTCACCAGCCAGTCGATTGGTCGAAAGAAGGGCGAAGGGGCAGCGTCGTGGTTCGAAGTCGAGCTCGACGGACAGAGGTACACGCCGGGCTCGAGTAGTCGGTGGAAAACCAACGAAGAGGGCATGGCCCGTCTCGTCGAGGCACGTCGGGTCATCGGCTCGATCGCGAACCCTCAACTATGTGCGATATCTCGACGACTTCGACGGTTTTCCGATCAATAGCGTGTGGGACGACACCGTCACCAGCGGATTCAGCCGTCCGACAAGCGCTACGTCGTCCAGACCAATCCCAAGGTCATCGCGCGGTGCCTCCTGATGACCACCGATCCAGGCGACCTCGTCGTCGACCCGACGTGCGGAGGCGGCACGACCGCGATGGTGGCCGAGCAGTACGGCCGGCGCTGGATCACCATCGACACCTCCCGGGTCGCCCTGGCCGTGGCGCGCGAGCGGCTGCTGACGACGGTCTACGACTACTACCGCCTAGCGCAGCCCGAGCGAGACGTGGACGGTGGATTCGTCTACGAGACGCAGCAGCGAGTGACGCTCGGTCAGATCGCCCGAGGCGAGGAACCCGAGACCGTGACGATCTATCGACCGGCCGGTCATCGACAAGAAGAAGACCAGGGTATCTGGTCCCTTCACGGTCGAGGCCCTGTCTCGCTACTCGGTCAACCCACTTGATCCCGACGTTTCTGCTCCGGTCGACCAATGGGCACACGACGACACATGTCGAGGCCCTCCTCGACGCCCTCAAGGTCCAGGGCATCCCTCGGCCCGGTGGCGAGCCCTTGCCGATCGAGTCCCTGTCTGCCCTTGCCGCCGCTGAACCGCTGCAAGCCGAAGGCATCGTCGAGCGTGACGGGAAGAAGGCCCGCTTCGCGGTGTCGCTCGGGCCCACAGTTCGGCGCCATCACCATGTCGCAGGTATCCGACGCGCTGCGGGCGGCGATCGGGTTCGACCTCGTCGTCTTCGCCGGATTCGCCGTCTCCGCCGACGCACAGGACAAGCTCGGGCACGGGCAAGATCGGCGGCACCGACGTCGCGCTGCTGCTGGCCAATCCGGACCTCCTCGTCGGCGACCTGCTCAAGAACACCAGCTCGAGCCAGACCTTCCGGCTCTACGCGTCCCCCGATGCCCAGGTCGACGCATGCCGAGGACGGCTACCGGGTCGAGGTGCTCGGCCTCGACTCCTTCGACGCGGCAACCGGTGCAACGACGCAGCTTCGGAAAGTCCGGGATTCAGGCCTGGTTCCTCGACGACGACTACGACGGGACCGTGTTCCGGGTGTCCCAGGCGTTCTTCCCGGTCACCGATGCCTGGGACAAGCTCGAGCGGGCACTGCGCTCGACCGTCGACGCCGCCCTGCTCGACCGAACTCCACGGCTGGACGTCCCTGCCCTTTGACGCGCGGTGACAGCCGCAAGGTCGCCGTGCGTGTGGTGGCCAACGACGGCAACGCCGCCGAGCTGATCCTGGACCTGCCCGAAGTGACCGAAGCCGGCCAGGTCGTCTCGAGGCAACCCGATCATCAACGATCCCTTCGCCGAACCGACCCGCCACTGGCACTTCAGCGGACTCGTGCCCGAGATCCGCGAAGGCCGACGCACGGCCGGGTATCTGGCAGCCTCGCCCGACGGCGAACTCAAGATCACCGACGAGATCATCGGCTTCGAGGTCGTCAACGACATGCGTGACCGTGTGCGGACGTGGCGAGAGGACGGCTACCCCGGCGCCACGGTGCTGACCCGTGACCTGCTTCGGCACTGGTTCGACGACGAGCGGTCGCCTCAACAACACCCGGCCCTTCTTCTGCCAGCAGGAAGCCGTCGAGACGGTCGTCTTCCTCGACCGAGGCGCCCGGCCACCGCAAAGTGGGGATCGCAGTGCCGCCGTCGGGTGAGGCCTACACCCGCTGGGCCGTAAAGATGGCCACCGGGATCGGCAAGACGCTCGTGATGGCGCTCATCGCGGCCTGGAGCGGACTCAACAAGGTCGCCAACCGCCAGGATCCCCGGTTCAGCGACCAGATCCTGGTGGTCAGCCCCGAACATCACCGTCCGCGACCGCCTCGTCGGCGCGGGCGGCCTCGACCCCAAGCACCCCGAGTCGGTCTTCGCCGAGTTCGACCTCATCCCGCCCCAGTACTCGGGTCTCGCTGGGCCAGTTCCACGTCCAGGTAATGAACTGGCACCAGCTCGCACCGAAGGAGGACCCGAAGCGATCGGTCGTCCGGCGCGGCCGCGAATCCGACGCGGCCTTCTGCCGCCGCGTGCTCGACGGATCTCTCGCCATCCGGTCGGGTGCTGGTGCTCAACGACGAGGCGCACCACGCCTACCGCTTCCCGCGAGGACATCGCCGCTGCGCGGCGTCGATGCCGACGAGGTGCGCGAGGCGACCGTGTGGATCGACGGCCTCGAACGCATCCACCGCCACCGAGAGATTCTCCGAGCGATCGACTGCTCGGCCACGCCGATGTTCCCGAGCTCCTTCAAGGAGCGCGCCTGGACGCCGTTCCCGTGGATCGTCTCCGACTTCGCCCTCGTCGACGCCATCGAGAGCGGGCTGGTGAAGATCCCTCGCACCCCGACCGACGACAACACCGGCGAGGCGATCCCCAAGTACCGCCGCCTCTGGGACTACATCAAGGAGACGCTCCCGAAGCGCACGAGTCCGAAGAGGACGCGCACCCGCTGACCGACTACCTCGCCGAGGCCGATGGCCCGCTCAAGCAGCTCGCCGGCGCCTGGGAGGAGACGTTCACGGCGTGGGAGGACGCCGGGCGGGACGTGCCGCCGGTCATGATCGTCATCTGCCACGACACCAACGTGGCCCGCCTGATCGAACACCACATCGCCGTCCTCGGTGAGGCGTCCCCGGACCTGGTCAACCCGACGTCGGGACCGCCGGTCACCGTGCGCATCGACACCGACGCGCTGGAACAAGGCCGAGTCCGGCGTGGGAAACGCGGCGGCCGAAGAGATCCGCGAGCTCGTCGCCACCGTCGGCAAGCCCGGCAAACCCGGCGCAACATCCGCTGCCTGGTCACCGTGGCCATGCTCACCGAGGGCTGGGACGCCCGCAACGTCACCCAGATCCTCGGGCTGCGCGCCTTCCAATCTCAGCTGCTCTGCGAGCAGGTCGTCGGGCGCGGGCTTCGCCGCAGCGACTACTCCAACCTGGCCGAGCCGGAGTACGTCGACGTCTACGGCGTGCCGTTCCAGCTGCTGCCGATGGCCCGCTACGACAGCGCGGCACCGTCGAAGCCGCCGGACTACACGAACGTCTACACGGTGAACGACCGGGACGAGCTGAGGATCCAGTTCCCCCGGATCGTCCAAGTCGTCCCCGACATCGAGGACACGCTCGACGTCGACTTCGACGCCATCGAACCGATCCGGATCACCCCGCGGTTCGACCCGACCGACACCTACGTCGAGTTCGACCTCGGCATCCCTCACGCCGGCATGGGCGGCGAGATCCAGGACCGCGACCGCGCGTACGAGAACTTCCGCATCCAGCGGCTGCTGTTCCGGGTCGCGGCCGGGCTGATCGAGCCCTACGACAAGCCGTGGCTGTTCCCGCAGGCGCTTGAGATCGCTCAGCGGGTCATCCGCCCGGTCGAGGAGGGCGGGAAGATCGCCTACGACAAGGACGTCGACCCGCGTGAGATCTGCAACCTGCGCTACCTCACCCTCATTCGTGAGCGCCTCGGCGCGGCGCTCCGGCCCGGCGAAGGTCCCGAGCGGTTCCTGCCCGCGCTCGACGAGTACCAGCCCATCGGCTCGACCGACGGGCTCAACTTCGACGCGCCCACGGACCACTGCGTCCCGACCGCCAAGAGCCACCTGTCGCACGCCGTGTGGACTCCGGCCTCGAGCGCAAGATCTGCGCCGTCCTCGACGCCGACGACGACGTCGTAGCCTGGGTGAAGAACCACAAGCTCTTCTTGGAGATCCCGTACCTGTATTTTGGGCTGACCTACCGCTACCGACCCGACTTCGTGGTGCGCCTCACGAGCGGCCTGATCGTGCTCCTCGAAGGCAAGGGCGACCCGGACGAGAAGGACGACGCCAAGGCGACTGCGGCCCGGCGATGGGTCGAGGCCGTCAACACGTGGGGCGGCCTGGGCACCTGGGTCCACGCACATCTGCTACGACGCCGGCGAGCTCGTCAGCCAGCTGGCGGAGCTGGTGACTGGGGTGGTCGGTGCCTGAGGCCGGACCTCGCAACGCAAACCGGTCGAGGTGACGACCGTGACGATGCCCAAGCACGAGAGCAAGCCCCGGACCGACACCAGACCGAAGATCCTCCGGCGAATGGCGGAGACACAGCCCTAATCGCGCTACTGACGAGCGTTCAGTCTCCCTTCTCCATCTGAGCCCGGAGGTACCACGCTTCCTCGTACTCCTCCTCGGTGCCGACTCGGTCGCCTCCGCCGGGGTCGATGTCGTCCCAGACCCCTTCCAGGTCCTCACCCGACAGCACGTTGGAGTCGTAGGCCTCGGCCACGATGTCGGGCCACTTCATCTTCGAGCCCTTGAAGTCCTCTCGCCGCAGGCCGGTCTCATCAACGAGGCGCTCCCAGAGGCGTTCGCCGCGCTCAGATTTGAGCTTGCGCCATACAGAATCCCAGCGCTGGTCGTCGTCGCAGAGTCGCGTCGGCTGCTCGACGAAGATTCGGGTCTCCCACAGGTCCCTGGCCCAAGCGCTCTGCTCGGGACTGGCTGGGACGAAGGCCTGCTTAGTCTTGGCGTTGTGGCAGCGGTCACAGAGGAGCTGGAGGTTGGAAGGGTCGCTCGCGCTCCCGGCGATGTGGTCGATCTCGTTGGCCGGTTCGCCGCATCGGACGCACTTTCCCTCATCGCGCTCGATGATCGCAGAGCGCTGTTCGTCGGTCAGCCGCCGTGCCCGCTCGGGGTAGCCACCCCCTATCAGGATCGCCATCCGGGTCCGGATCGCCTCTCTCACCTCTGAGTCCACCGAGCGGACGGGATCGCGCACGACGCGCCGGGCATATCGCACGAAGCTGGCCAACTGCGTACAGAATTCTCCACAGAAGAGGGTCTGGTTCTCGATCTCCAAGGCGGCGTCGCAGTTGGCGCATTGGTCAGCCAGGAACCGGGGTGCCGTCGCCACACTCAACTCCCGCAATTCACGTAGCGCAGCGGATTCTGGGCCGCCTGCGGAAGCATCGAGGTGACGTCGCCGAACCCGTAGCGCTCGAGCAGCTCGATGGCCGGGGTACCCCAGAACCCCCATCGCCCGGCCACCTTCGTGTCGGCCTTTACCTCTTCCGTTGGTGCGGGCTCCCAACCTTCGATCCGATAGGCGGCCCGGACCACTCCGCGGTAAACCGACAGGGCGAAATCGGGCGCACTAGCGGCACCCAGCTGACGTCGGCGGGCATCCACCCTCCACCACCGGCGGGTGGCTTCGTAGAGCGCGACCTCATCGATACCTCGGTGGAACTCCCGAGCCACTCGGATGAGAACCAGCCTGTCCTCGGGCAGGAAGGTGACTGGGTGCGCTCCCAGGCGAGCGTTGACCTCGCCGACGTCGGCTCGGCCCAGTGACACTGCGTGTTGTCCAACTACCCGGTTGGCCAGGTCGTCGAAGCCCAGCAGATCGATCGTCGCCGATTCGAGCATGAATGCCGAGTCCTCGTCGAGTCCGTGGCGGAGGATCTCGATCCCAACCGGTTGACCTCCCGACTCGATGTCTCGGATGGTATCCAGCTTGACGTAGTCGCCGCTTCGGGTCACTGTCGGCCGTCGACGGGCCTCGACGATGTGGGTGAAGCAGCGCCCATCGGTGCCTTTGCCCACATAGAAGACCCGGTCGTGTCCGGCGCGAGGATCGACCAGCAGATAGACGTAGTAGCCGAGCTGTTCGGCGACGCCCGGGCGCCATCCCAGGGGGGTGGGACCAGCCGAGGTCGCGGGGGTCTTCCCGCCAGAGGGCATCTGATCAGGGTACGCCTGGTCCCTCTGGCACGATGGTTACCGTGGATGGCCGATCGATCGATCTGGCGAGCCTCACCCAAGCGAGGCTGTGGTCCCACGTGGCCGTGCACGAGGCCGGACACGCCGTCATAGGGATAACGCTGAATCTGCCCCTCTTGGAGGTACAGATTGGTGATCTGGGATCGACTGATTCCGGATTGATGGCCGGAGGAGCCAGGTTCGACGCTCCAGAAGGCGACGCCAGACGATTGATCCGCGAGAAGCCCGATCAGATGGGCGTTGTCCTTATGGCTGGAGCCGCGGCAGAGCTGGAGTTCTACAAGGACTCAATCGGTCAGACCTATGACGAGGACCTTAAAATCCTCAGACGAGGGATGGGGTGGCTGGAGGGTCTGAGCGACGCCCAACAGGCCGTAGTCACGGGGTACGTCACAGCGGCGATGCAAGCGGTCGCCCGTCACCGCTTAACCATTCATCGGACGGCAGAGGCACTCATCGCGAGACATCACCTGAGTGGGCACGAAGTCGGCGAGATCCTTGCAGACGCTCGGCTCGAGTCGTAGCGCCCGATCGGCTGGGAAGGGCAACGCGCCCTCGTACCCGACGTTCGCCGCTCCGCCTACAAGCCCCGCGGCGTCTCGCCCGGTTCGTCGCCAATCCCGCCTTGGCCGACCTGATCGGCGAAGCGGCCCGCTGACAACTCGGCGGTCGGCGGGCGAGGGCTCGGCCGCGTCGGCTGGAAGTTAGGCCGCGGACGGCGGACCCGGTGAACCGGCAGTCCCGAGTGCATCGGGGGTGTGGCGGGCCAAAGACGCGCCAAACAAGTCGGCTTTGTCTGTTTCGCGCCTCTCGGAGTCGGGTACGACGGTAAGTGAGGTAGAGGCATGACCTTTGTCGTTGGTCGTTGGTGTCTGTCGCCTGCGTCGCGCCAAAGGTCGGCGCGAATCCGAGGCGGTGCGGTCCGATGAGGCGGGCCAGAAGGCACTTGATGCCGGCCTTGTGGCTGGTCGGCGGACTTGCTCTGGCGGTCGTGGCCGCAGGGTGTGGCTCGTCAACGCCCGATGCTGCGCCTCCGACGACGACGACAACGACTGCTTCGTCGGTGCCATCCGACAGCGTCTCGCCGCAAACCACTGCGGTGCTGACCGCGTACCGAGATTCCTGGACGGCATTCGAGGGCGCCTTGGCCGACGCCAACCCGTCCGATCCGGCCCTGGCGTCGACGATGGTTGACCCGCAACTTCAAAGCGTGAAGGCCAACCTTCTGGCCGACCAGATGCAGGGGATCGTCGGGCGCGGGCCGACCACTCTGCATCCCAAGGTCACGGCGCTATCGGCCACGTCGGCCACCGTCGTGGACTGCGCCTACAGCGCGAACGAGCTCGTTTACAAGGCCACGGGCAAGCCGGTGCCGCCAGTCACCCCACCAGAAAGTGATGGCGTGACCGCCACGCTGGTCCTCTCGGGCGGCACCTGGAAAGTGTCCAAGCAGACGGTGACGGATGGGAAATGCGTGTCTGGCTCCTGATCCTCACGGCAACGGTCGCCGCCACCGCTTCCCTGGGTACCGGGGTGGGCCGCGCGTGGGCGGCCGACGGGGACGGACAGAACAACTACGCCAACGCCCAAGCCTCGGGCGGTCAGCTCACTGTCCAAGCGGGGCACACGTACTGGACCCCACCGCAGAGTTCGCAGTGGGCGACAGCGGCGAAGAGCGACCCGCCGCCTGGTAAGCCGAACCCCAACCAGCCCTACGGCTGCACCTACACGGCACAACCATCCGCGACGTCGACGCTCGGGGTGGGCGGCGCCCAGCCGGGCGAGTGGGTGTTCCCCATCTGCGCCGGACCCGGAGCGATCGATCCCATGCCGCCGGTTTGGGTGACCGGCGCCCAGCCGGGGGCGGTCACCGTAGCGGTGGATCCAGCGGTTATCGCGCAGCAGGCGATACAGCAGCTTGGCCTTGGATCACCGAGTATCGAAATGGCTCCGCCCGACGGCTCTCCGCAACTCGTCGGGGTGGCGACCTGGCTATGGGTCGACCCTGGCGCGTGGCGCACCCTCACCGCATCGGCCACGGCGGGTCCGGTCACGGTCACGGCCACGGCGAGCCCGTCGAAAGTGGTGTGGGACATGGGAGACGGCACCTCGGTGACCTGCGACGGACCCTGGGACTCCCTACAGCTCGTCGGATCCTGACGCTACGACCGACTGCTCCTACACCTGGCCCGAGGCCGGCAATTACGCAGTCTCGGCGACGGTCTATTGGTCAGTGACCTGGACTGCAGCCGGTGCGCCAGGTGGCGGGAACCTCGGCATCCAGGCCGGCCCTGCGGCCGATGTTGGTGTGACGGTGACCGAGTCACAGGCGATCAACACCCCGAGCGGTGGAGGCAACTGAAGGAAGGCGACGGATGGCAACGACGGCGACGACACCTCGGACGAACGGACGGCGAGCAGATGAGCGGTCACGCCCGGTGCCGTCCGCAGCCGCCACCAGGCGTCATCGCCAGGCGCCACTGGTGGCGCTCGGCGTGCTCTTGGTGCTCGGCTGCGCTCTGGCCTTCGCCGACGCGTCGGTGCACCTCGGCAGCCGGGAGCAGGTGCTGGTCGTGGCCCAGCCCGTCTCGGCCGGCCAGGTTCTCACGTCAGGCGACCTGCGAGCAGTCCGGGTGTCGACGGGGAGTGGGCTCGACGTCGTACCGGTCGATCAGGAGGCGACGGTCCTCGGACGGCGCGTGGCGGTGCCTCTCGTGGCCGGCTCGTTGCTCACCGCGACCGAGGTGGGCTCGGCGCCCGCGGTCGGGTCGGGATCCGACGTGGTGGCGGTCGGCTTGAAGGCCGGCGCCTACCCGCCGGAAGTGGCGCCAGGGGACCGGGTGCAGGTGGTGCCGGTCGCGTCTGGGTCCTCGGGCACGAGCACAGCGAGCGTGGCGAGCGGCAGCCCGATCAATGCCACCGTCTTGGCGGTCACCGTCGCCCCAGCCGACTCGGACGAGCCGACGGTGTTCTCGCTGCAGGTTGCGGCGAGCGACGCCGACGAGGTGGCGGCGCTGGCGGCGGCCGGTCAGGCCAGCCTGGTCGAGGTCGGAGCCTGAGGTGGCGCGTGCTGGCGCTCGGCTCGGTTCGTTCCTGCGGGGTGACGACCCTGGCCGTCGGGCTGGCCGCCACCTGGCCTTCGGAACGGCAGCGTGCTGCTGGTAGAGGCCGACCCGGCTGGCGGGACGGTAGGTGCGGCGTCGGGTTGGGCGCCCGAGCCCGGACTGGTATCACTGGCGGCCGCGGCCCGTCGGGGCGGCGACCCGAACATGGTGTGGGAGCACTGCCAGCACCTGCCCGGTGGTGAGGCGGTGCTGGTCGGGCCGGCCTTGGCCGACCAAGCACGGAGCGCGCTCGGAATGCTCGGGCCGGTGTTCGCTCGGCTGCGCGAGTTGGACGCCGACGTGCTCGTCGATTGCGGACGCCTCGACCCCGGGCTCGACCGCGCTGGCGATGTGGGAGCGAGCAGATCGACGGGTGCTGGTGGGACGCCCACGACTGGCCGACCTCCAGGCGCTGGCGACCTGGCGAGATGCAGGTCCCCTCGATGGGGGGCACGCCGGGCTGGTGATGGTCGGCGACGGCCCCTACCCCGACGCGGAGATCGCCGACACGCTCGGCACCGAGGTACTGGCCCGCGTGCCGTGGGACCCAAAGGCGGCCGACTTGCTCCTCGCCGTGCAGGCCTCTGCTCGGGAGCTGCGCCTGGCCCCGCTGGTGCGGGCCGTGCGGACGTTGGCCAGCCGCCTGGTCGAAGACCGAGCCGGAGCGATAACGCCGTCGGCAGGCGAGGCGGTGGTCGGTGAGAACGATACGAACGCAGATGCGTTCGGGACGGTGTCGGTACGGAGCCGGGTGTGGCGGGGCTGGCGGGCAAGCGGCCAGGTCCCATCGCGCAACGGCAGCGAGCCGGAAGGGGTGGCGCGGTGACGGCCGACGCCGCGGTGGTGGCCGGCCTGCGCTCGGAGGTCCTCTCGGCACTGTCGGCCCGCGAGCGTGAGATGACCGCCGCCGGGCGGCCAGCCCTCTCGGGGGCCGACGAACAGGCGCTCGGACGCCAGCTCATCGCCGAAGTGCTGGAACGGCGGGCCAAGGAAGCCTTACGCGACCGCACCGAAGTGCTTTCTGCGGCCGAGGAGGACGAGCTGTCCCGGGCCACCTTCGACGCCCTGTTCCGCCTGAACCGCCTCCAGCGACTGCTGGACGATCCGGAGATCGAGAACATCAACGCCAACGGCTGCGACCAGGTCTTCGTCCGCTACGCCGACGGGCGCCGGGAGCAGGTGGCGCCGATCGCCTCCTCCGACGCCGAGCTGGTGGAGCTGCTGCGCACCGCGGCGGCCCGGATCGGGATCGGCGAGCGCCGCTTCGACCGGGGCTCGCCGCGACTCTCCCTGCAGCTCCCCGACGGGTCGCGCCTGTTCGCCGTCATGGCCGTGTCGGCCCGGCCGTGCGTGTCGATCCGCCGCCACCGCTACCTGCGGGTCACCCTCGACGACCTGGTCGCGCATGGGCACCGTCGACGTGGCCCTGCACGATTTCTTCGCAGGCCGTCATGTGGGCGCGCAAGTCCTGCATCATCTGCGGCGGGACCGGCGTCGGGCAAGACCACGCTGCTGCGGGCCATGGCCGCCGACATCCCGCCGTGCGAGCGGCTCGTCACCATCGAGGACTCCTTCGAGCTGGGCCTCGACCGCTTCCCGGACCTGCACCCCGACGTCGTGGCGCTGGAGGCCCGGGAGCCGAACCTCGAAGGCGAGGGCGGGGTCAGCCTGGCCGAGCTGGTGCGCTGGGCGCTGCGCATGAGCCCCGACCGGGTCATCGTGGGCGAGGCCCGAGGCGAGGAGGTCCTGGCCCTGTTCAACGCCATGTCCCAGGGCACCGACGGGTCGATGGCCACGCTGCACGCGTCGAGTCTCCAAGGGCGCGTTCTCCAAGCTCGCCACCTACGCCGTCCAGGCCCCCGAGCGCCTGCCCCTGGAGGCGACCAACCTCCTCGTCGCCAACGCCGTGCGACTTCGTCGTCCACCTTGGCCCAAGACGGCGAGTCCCGCTTCGTGTCCTCGGTCCGCGAGGTCATCGACGCCGAGGGGCCGATGGTCGTCTCCAACGAGATCTTCCGGCCCGGTCCCGACGGCCGGGCCGTGCCCGGCGCGCCGATGCGCGCCGAGACCCTGGACGAGCTCGTCGGCGTCGGCTTCGACCCCGACCTGCTGGAGCGCCCGCCAGGGCTGGTGGGAACGGTGAGCGCCCTGGCGGCCCTGCTGCGGAGCTGGTGTCGGCCTCGGCCTGGTGCTCGTCGTCGCCGGCTGGCGCGGCGTCGAGGTGGCCCGCCCGCGCCGGGAGTCGCTGCGCCCGAAGGTGGAGCAGGCCGACCTTGCGCATCGGGCTCGGCCGTCGGTGCGGCCGTGGTCGTCGGGGCGGCCACGGGGTGGCCGGTCGGCGCCGTGCTGGCCGGCCTGGCCGGATGGGGCGCCCCCGAGCCTGTTGGGCGGCGCCCGGCGCCACCAGGCGGCCGTCGGGCGCATCGAGGCGGTCGCCGGGTGGGCCGAGATGCTGCGCGACACCATGGCCGGCTGCGGCCGGCCTGGAGCAGGCCATCATCGCCACCGCCCCGGTCGCCCCGCTGCCCATCCGCGCCGAGGTCGTCACCCTGGCCGTCCGCCTCGAAGGCGAGCGGCTGGCCCCGGCCCTGCGTGCCTTCGCCGACGAGGTGGCCGACCCGACCGGCGACCTGGTCGTGGCCGCCCTGGTGCTGGCCGCCGAGCACCAGGCCCAGCGGCTCGGGGAGCTGCTCGGCTCCCTGGCCGCCGCCGCCCGGGACCAGGCCACCATGCGCCTGCGGGTCGAGGCGGGCCGGGCACGGACCCGGACCTCGGTCAAGGTCGTCGTCGGCGTCACCGCGACGCTTCGCTGGTGGGCCTGGCGCTGTTCAACCGTGGCTACCTCGCCCCCTACGACACCGCCACCGGCCAGCTCGTCCTCGTCTTGGTCGGGACGGTCTTCACCACGGCGTTCGTGTGGCTGTCGCGCATGGCCCGGCCGGTCAGCGTCCGAACGGTTCCTGACCGACCGCGCCGCCGGACGTCGCCGAGGAGGCAGGGCGGTGACCCTCGCCCTCGTCTGTGGGGCCGGTGTCGGGCTCGGACTCTTGCTCGTCGTGCGCGGCCTCTTCCCGCCCCGGCCCTCCCTGGCCCACGCGCTGGCCCAGCTCCGCCGCCTCCCCGAGCCCGCACCGGTCCTCGACCCCAGAGGCAGACGGGGGACATGGCCGCCCGCCTGGGCCGGCCCATCGCCGGCTACCTGACCCGGACCGGCGCGGGCTGGCTCCTGCCCGCGGGCGTGCGGCGCGACCTCGCCGTCCTCGGCCGCAGCCCCGAGCGTCACCTGGCCGAGAAGGTCACCCTCGCCCTGGTCGGACTCCTCCTCGTCCCCGCCTCGCCGCTGCTGCTCGCCCTGGGCGGGGCGCACGTGCCCGTGGTGGTGCCGCTGTGGGCGTCGCTCGTCTTCATGGTGGCCGGGCTTCGTCCTTCCCGACCTCGGCGTCCACGCCGACGCCAACCGACGACGCCGGACTTTCGCCACGCGCTATCCAGCTTCTTGGACCTCGTCGTGATGGCCCTGGCCGGCGGCGGCGGCGTCGAGACGGCGCTCGGCCGACGCGGCCGTCGGTCGGGCTCGGGCTGGGCGTTCGCCTACCTGCGCCGGGCGCTCGACGAAGCCCGCCTGGCCCGCCAGACCCCGTGGGCCGCGCTCGGACGGCTCGGCCAGGAGCTCGGCGTCGACGAGCTCTCGCGAGCTGGCCGCCTCCGTCGCCCTGGCCGGCACCGAAGGGGCCAAGGTCCGCGCCTCCCTCGCCGCCAAGGCGGCCTCCATGCGCACCCATCAGCTGGCCGACGCCGAGACCGCCGACCAGGCCGCCACCGAACGGATGAGCCTCCCCGTCGTCCTGCTCTTCGCCGGGTTCCTGCTCTTCGTCGGGTTACCCGGCGGTGCAGAAGGTGCTCACCGGCCTGTGAGAAAGGACCCAGACAAGCAAAGCCCACCCAATGAAAGGACAAGTCCCGTGTTCCCCGAGCTGACCATCATCCGACATCTCTTCACCGTGCTCCACGCACGGTTGGAGACGCTGCGAGCCGACCCCGACGCCGGCTACTCCACCGAAGCGGTCATCGTGACCGCCCTCCTTGCCGCGCTGGCGCTCACCGCGGTGGGGATCATCGTCGCCAAGGTCGTCTCCGCCGCCAACAACATCTCGACGTCCAACCCGTGACCGCTCGTCTGCCATGAACACGGCGACCGTCGCCGACGGTCAACGTCAGAGCCGCACCCCGCCGACCCGGCGACGCCACCTGGCGCGCGCCCTCTTGCGAGACGAGCGCGGCGCGGTGTCGGCCGAGCTGGTCATCGCCACCCCGCTCCTGTTGCTCTTGATCATGGGGGTGATCCAGTTCGCCCTGTGGGAGCACGCCGAGCACATCGCCTCGGCCGTCGCCCAACAGGGCGTCGCCATCGGCCGCCTCCAGGGCGAGACGGCAGCCGCCGGACAACAAGAGGCCCAGAGCGTCCTCGACCAGCTCGGCTCGACCGTCCTGGCCGGATCGAACATCACCGCCACCGCGGCGTCGAGGTCACCACGGTCACGGTGACCGGGCACGCCGAGAGCATCATCGGCCTCTTCTCCTTGCCCGTCCGAGCCGTGGCCACCGGGCCGACCGAGCAGTACACGACGCTGGCCGGAGGTCCACCGTGACCACGCGTCCACATCGCCGGGCGGGCCGACTGCGAGGCGACGAGTCGGGCAGCGTCGCCACCGAGCTCGTGCTGCTCACCCCGCTCCTCATCTTGATGTTGCTCTTCGTCGTCGCCCTCGGTCGACTGGCCGGCGCCCGCCTGGACGTGAACGGCGCCGCTGCCCAAGCGGCCCGGGCCGCCTCCATCGCCCGAGACCCCGCGACCGCTACTGCCATGGCGCAACAGACCGCCACCAGCGCCCTCGGGTCCGATCACGTCACCTGCGGCGATCTCACCGTCACCACCAACACCTCGCAGTTCCAGCCCGGCGGCCAGGTCGCGGTCACCGTCACCTGCACCGTCGCCCTCTCGGACCTGGTCGGCCTTCGCCTTCCCGCCGCAGAGACGGTCAGCTCCACCTCACCTCGGTCATCGACACCTACCGGGCCGGCACATGACGTTCACCGTTGCCCGCGCACACGACCGGCTCGGCGAGCCCGAGGCCGGCATGGTCACCGCCTTCGTCGTCATCTTCACCCTGGCCCTCATCGTCATGGCCGGCCTCGTCCTCGATGGTGGGCTCGCCTTGGCGGCCAAGGTGCAAGCGATCGACGACGCCCAAGCGGCCGCCCGCGCCGGAGCGCAGGCCATCGACATCCCCCTCTACCGCTCGACCGGCCAGATCACCCTCGACCCCTCCCAAGCCACCCAGGACGCCGAGCACTACCTGACGCAGTCCGGGCACACCGGCACCGTCACCGTCAACGGCGAGCAGGTCACCGTCACGGTCACCATCAGCCAACCCACCCAGATCCTCTCGGTGGCCGGCATCGACCACCTCACCGTCAGCGGCACGGGGACCGCCACCGCCGAGCAAGGCGGCGCCCCGTGAGCCGGCTCGTTCGCGTCGCCAAGGGGTTCGGCGCCCTGGTGCTGCTCGCCGCCCTCGTGGGCGGGGTCCCCTGGGCGCTGTGGCACTTCGTCGGCTGGCCGCTCCCGCACCACGTGCCGAGCGCCACCCAGGTCGGCCGCGCCCTCAACCGCCAAGGCATCCCGGCCCAGACCCTCATCGACGCCTTGGCCGTGGTGGTCTGGCTCACCTGGGCCGCCCTGGTCGCCTCGCTGGCGATCGAGGTCCCCGCCGCCCTCTCCGGACGCCACCCACCCCACCTGCCCGTCGCCGGGCATCTTCCAGCCAGTCACCGGCCGCCTGGTCGCCACCGTCATCGTCGCCTGCCTGGCCCTGGCCCCCCGGCCCGGCCACACGGGCCAGCCCGGCACCACCAGCTCCGGGCTGGACGTCGCGGTCCGGCGGCCCGTCGCCGCGCTTGTCGTGGACGACGCCGTCTACACCTCCTCGGTCGGCCCGAGCCCGCCCGCCCCGGCGTCACCGACCACCGCAGCGCCCGGATCCGCCACGACCTCGGCGTCGGTTGGCGCGAACCCGGCCGAGCCCACGGTCTACGTCGTCCAACGAGGCGACACCTTGTGGGGCATCGCCCAGCGCGAGCTGGGCGACCCGCTGCGTTGGTCCGAGATCTACCAGCTCAACGAAGGCCGGCCCCAGCCCGACGGGGCCACGCTCACCGACCCCCACTGGATCGACCCCGGCTGGACCCTCGTCCTCCCCGCCGTGGCGACACCGGCTTCGGCTCCCGACTCCGGCACCACCATCCCTCCCTCGCCCCCGACCACCGCACCGGCACCCTCCTCCACGACCACCACGCCGTCGACGGTGCCGCCCACGACCGTGCCGGCCCCGCACGTCACCGCTCCCTCGACCACCAACGGCACCGGCCACCACCGGGCGCGCGAGCGACGCGAGCGCCGGTCCGCCTCCCCTCGGGGTCGGTCGTCGCCGGCTCGTTCGCCGCCGGGGTCCTGAGCGCGGTCGCGCTGGGCCGTCTCCGTCGCCGCCACGCCTACCGCTACCGACCGCCCCAACCCGGCCGGAACCTGACCCGACCGACACCGCGGCCCAGCCTCGACCACCTCATCCGTGTCGCGTCCGGCGCTCAGGACGCCGACCGCGCCGAGGGTGACCACGACCGCCGCTGCCCACCTTCCCCTTCGACGACGACCAGCGGCGGCTCGAACCCGGACAGGTCAGAGATCGGCACCCGAGACGGCGCCAGCGTCACCATCGAGATCACCGAACTCTCCGGCGTCGCGTTGAGCGGAACGAGGACCCACGACGTCGCCCGCGCCCTGGTCGCCAGCCTGTTGGTGCGGGCCGTCCCCGGCGCGACCGAGATCCTCTGCAGCGACGAACTGGCCGAGACGACTCTTCCCTGGCCTCGCCCCCGACCGCTCGCTCCGCCGGGCCGAGAGCACCGACCAGATGGCACGCCTGCTCGAAGCCGAACGCATCGCCCGCACCCGGCGACTGGACTCAGTCGAGGCGCCCGATGCCGCCCGCTTCCGCCACGAGAACCCCGAGAACCCGCTCCCGCTGCTCCTCGTGCTCCTCGACACCGTTCCCCCCGAGTCCGAGGGGCGATGGGAGGCACTGCTCACCGATGCCCCCCGTCTCGGCATCGCCGTGCTCTTCGTCGCCGAATCCAGACCTCGCCACCGGCCGGATCGTCCTCGACGCAGACGCGACCGTGACCGCCGTCGAGCCCGATGGCAGCGTCCCCGTCACCCGCGGCACCCGGCTCTATCGACTCCGGGCCGACGAGGCGGTCGAATTGCTCGGTTCGGTCAACGAGGCCAACCGCCAACCCGAGGACGACCCCGACGGCGACGGCACCGACACGCTCGACCCGGTCATCGACATCCAAGCGCCGCCCGCCGCGGACCGCTCTCCCGAGGACCGATCTCGAAACCTCGTGGCCGCAGCCGGTCCCAACGCTCGACACGACCGAGCGTCCACTCGTGGTCAACCTCCTCGGCCCCTACCGCATCGCCTTCCTCGGCGAAGCGGTCACGACCGGACTGCGCGCCCGAGCGAGGCTGCTCCTGGCCTGGTGCCTGCTGCGCCCCGAAGGAGCCACCATCGACGAGATCGTCGACGCGCTGTGGCCCGACACCCCGCCCGACCGAGTGCTCAAGCAGTTCTGGCACCCCCTCGGCGACCTACGGAGCTTCTGCCGCGGCCCCGACGACACGAACCTCGAAGTCCTCCAGAAGGCCGGCGAGCACTACCGACCCAACCCCGACGAGATCAGCTGCGACCTGTGGGACTTCGAAGCCGGCCTCGCCGAGGCCGCCGCAGCCGAGCGACGACGACCGGCCCGAGCCGCCCTGCGGCGCGCCGTCGCCGCCTACGACGGCGACCTCTTGGCCGGCACCGACCATCCCTGGATCGAGCCGGCCCGCCAGGACCTGCACCGCCGTGCCGTCGACGCCCACCTCCGGCTGGCCGAGTTGGAAGAGCAAGCCGGCGAGTCCGACGCAGCGATCGAGGTCTTGGAGCAGGTGATCGCCCTCGACCGCTACGCCGAGGAGCCGTACCGACGCCTCATGACCCTCTACGGCCGCGGCTGGGCGCCACGACGCCGTGCGAACCACGTGGCGCCAGCTGCAGCGGTCCCTGGCCGAGATCGACGTCGACGTCGACGATGCCACCACTCGGCTCTACCACGACCTCACGACGAGAGCTCCCGAGACGCCACGACCGATCCGACTCTCCTCGTGAACCCTGTTCGCGTCCTTCCGGGCGTCGACAGCCCGCTCCGGATCGCCACGGCCGTGGTGCTCGTCGCATGTGTCGATGCAACCCTCGCCTGGCGGTTCGGCCCCAGCCTCGTCCTGGTCGCGTACCTGGTCTTCGGGACGGTCGGCGCGATTGTTGTAGTGACCGACCTCAGTGCACGGAAGATCCCCGCACGACTGGTCCTCCCGGCGTACCCACTCGCCGTTGCCCTGCTCGCAGTCACTGCCGCGAGCCAGAGCCACTGGTGGCCGCTTGCACCGCGCGGGCATCGCCATGACCGCAGTAGGAGGCTTCTATCTGCTGCTCGGGCTGGCCTTCGCCGGTCAGTTCGGCATCGGCGACGTCGAGCTCGGCGGCCTCCTCGGCCTCTACCTCGGCTGGATCGGATGGTCGGCCCTCGTCACTGGCACGTTGCTCGCCTGGGTGCTGGCGGCAGCCGCGATCCCGCTCCGCAGGGTCATTGGCGGAAAGGCAACCGGCGATCTCCCCGCGGGGCCGTTTCTCGTTGCCGGAGCGCTTGTCGTCGTGCTCGCGAGCCGGTAGCGAGCCTCAGGCGGCTCGACTGAGCGTCGGGTTCGGGCGTGGGTCGCCTACCGGGGGACCGGACGTAGCGAGCCCCGGTCGATGACCGCCGCCGCCGGCAACCCGCGGGCTTCTTCCGGAGCCACGAAGCCCCCAGTGACGCTCGCCAGCTCCAACTGGCGAATCTTGTCCCTGTCGCGTGGCAGCAGCCACGAGCTCACGGTTGACCACACGATCGACCGGGCTTCGGCCACCCTCGCCGAGTCAGCGGAGAGGACGGCCGCTCTCCAGGAGGAGAGCTGGAGGCCAAGGCGGGCCGATCGGACGGCCCTGGCGTCGGTGCCTGACCAGAGGTCTTGGTCGCCCAACAGCTCTTCAGCCATCGCAGCGGCGCGTTCGCGGGTCTTCGCGGTCCCAGTCGGGTCCTCTTGCTTGGCCAAGTCGACGACGTCGAGTAAGCCGTTGATGCGCTGATTCCGGGCCGATACTCCCCATGGCGTCGGCAGAGCCTGAGTGCCGAATACGAGGTCGGCGGAACGATCGGCCTCCACAGATGAGCGCCGGAGCCATTCCGCTGGTCTTCTGGACCCGCGGGCGAGGTGGCGGCTTACGCTGGAGGTAGTGAGAAGGAGTTGTTGGAGCCAACCACCTGGTTCGATCTCCTGCTCGGGATCTCCGAAATCCCGGAGCAGATCCTGCATCCGGCGAAGGGACGACCAGGCCTGGGTGTAGATGCCCAGCGCGTCGAAGATTTCGGCAAGCTCTTGGGCGGTACGGAGGGTGTCGCTGAGCACCGCGTCGCGCTCTTGGCCGAGGCTGGCCCCCGTCAGCAACCGGTCACCCCAGTCCACGGCCCACTGGGCGGCGGGGATGGCCGACGGATCCCGCCGCTCACGAGCCAGGATCGTGCTCAGAGTGAACAGCTTCGAGGTCACCTCCGGCGGCACCGAGCGAGCGCCCTTTGCCTCGGCTCGACGGGAGACGGCGTCACGCAACATGCCAAGCAGCTCAGGAGCGGCCGGGGCTCCCGAACGGACGGCTTGGCGGACCAGCCCGAGCGACGCCTCGATGGCATCCAGTGAGATCAATGCCGCTGGGATGCTCTGGAGGAGTAGCAGTGCCTCGATGCCTTCGCCAGAGGGGAAGGCATCGGCGACGGAGGCGATCAGGCGCGGCCCGATGGATCGTTCGACCATGCGGCCGGCAGGCTCGGAGGACATGGACCTGGCGGCATCCAGGCGATAGGACGCGACATTGAGCACCGACCAGGCCAACCACCTCCACCGCTGCCGCTCGGTCCTGGAACGGGGACTCGGGGCGGTGGATCTCAGCCCGTGCTCGTACTCGTAGAAGAGGAGGGCGTGCTTGGCAGCCGTGTGGTGATCGGCGATCTGCGCCCAAGCCCACCACAGCGTACGGAAGCGCGACGCCTGCGAAGGCCGCCAATGACCGGGGAACGGATCTGCAAGTCGAGCACGTGACTGACAATCTTGAGAGGGTGAGACAAGGAAACGGCGCTCTTCTAGCTCGCCGATGGCGCTCCGCACGATGTTCTGAACCTGCCGGGTCGTGACCCCGGCCAACGTCTCCAGCGGCGCCAGACCGAGGGAGGGCGTCTGCCGTGGGAGGGTGCGCCCGATCTCGGACAGCTCCTCCGGGAGCCTGTCGAGGCCGTAGAAGCGGATGACGACGTCGACGCTTCGGGGGTTGGAAACGGTCGCTTCAACCCAGGAGGCCAACCGATCGCACGTGTAGCCAAGACCCTGGTTCAGCCACGGCACGAGCCCCATAGGCGCCCGATCGGTCCCAAGTGACCCGCGGCGCAATCGCCGGACTGCCCGGAGGCACGCAACCACTCCGTCAGGAGCCATGCGTAACAGATACACGAAGTACACCGCCTGCACCAGGAGGGACGGTCAGCTAACCTCGGCTACCAACCGCAAACAGGAGTCCTTGGGCTCCCGCCGACGCAAGCAACCGGAGGATCAAGGACATGGCACGCAGCCCAGAGACCCACAACAACGAACAGCGTCCCGGGACGCAGAAGCCTCGGGATGTCAAGGAGGACACCGCGAGAAAGCTCGGCCAGGCGGCCATCAAGGGTACGAACACGAAGAAGTGAAATAGGGCACTGCGTAAAGGGCTCGGAGCCGAAGCGTGGCGACTTGGACGGAGTTCTGCGAGCTAGCTGGGAGTTTCGGCGCCAAGCAGCTCAACCCCACCCTCTGGCAGTTTGGGGTGCCAGCGCGAACCGAAGACCACGAACACGAAGTCTTCGCGTCCTACGAGGTAATGCAGCCCGAATTTCGAGTTCCTCTCGCTCAAAACCGCCCTGGTCAGGGTCAGCGGTGTGGACTGTGAGCAGGTGCTTAGAAGCCTCGGACAGCTCCTAGCTAGTAGGAGCGATCGGGTACCAACCGATGTTCGACGCAGCCGGCAACACGATCGATGGCATGTTGACCCTGTCCACCTCGATCCCGTTGGTCGGGATTGATCTCTCGGACCCTTCTTGGTTGTTGCTGTACATCAACGTGCTGGGGCAGGCCGGCGACGGACTAGGAAACCAGATGGTCACATCGGGCTAAGTGCCCGTCGGAACAGAAAGATAGAAGTCGGATGCCCATCTTCGGGAAGAAGAGAGTGGAATCGTCGGACTCCCCGGGCGTGGGGCTGGCGGCTCCCATTGTGGTCGAACCGGGTGACCTAGATCGAGTGCGAGGCCTGCTCGCTCAATTTCAACGAGGGGGTGGGCACAAACGATGGCCTGCGCTCCTTTGGCGTCGCGTTCAATCGAGCGGGCGGGTATCTGTCGGACAGCAACACTCTTTCAGCGGTTAGGACCAACCCCGAGGCGACGAAGCGTCCGTGGTATTGGCTCGCCGCAGTGGCACGAGACGCGTTTGCCGAAGGCGAGAACATGTTGGTGGCGGAGATCGCTCTCATGACGCAGTTCTGGAACAGCCAGATAGCGCCAAAGCTCGGAACGGCGGATTGGTTCGACGGCATCGTTGACAGCATCTCCGACCGGGCTCGGGTAGAGATCTTCTCCGTAGCTCTCGACGCCCTTCCGTTGCTTCCTTCTGATGCTGTGGTCATGGAGAACCAGACGGGCGTGCTCTACGTGCACGAAGTTCTGGGCCTCAGCGCTGGGGAAATCCTGTCGGTGGAATCGCAGGTGGATCCAGGCACCGCAGCAAGCGCTCGGGAGATCCTGGGTCGATAGGCGTGGCGACGGGCGTGGAGGTATCCGAATGCAGCGCAGGTCCGCAGCACGTCAGCCCTGCCATGACACTTTGGGCTCACCTGGGCGGAGGATGAGCGAGTGTCACGACCTGGCGAGTGGGATGACGAAGTTGGCCGGGCCAATCTGCTCTTCCACGAAGGTGACTTCGATGGGGCGGAAGAGGCGTATCGACGCGCTGACGAGGCTGGGAGTGCCGAGGCCGCTCTCTTTCTCGGGGTACTCCTTCGCAAAAGGGGCGATGTAGCCGGCGCAGAGGACGCCTACCGCCGATCCGAGCAGCGCGGGGATCCACGTGGCTCGTGCAATCTCGCGGCTCTACTGGAAGATTGCGGGGATCTAGAGGGAGCGGAGGCCGCGTACCGGAATGCCGACAGCGCGGGCTTTGCTGGTGGCTCGTACGGGCTGGGCCAGATTCTTTATGCCCGCGGGGATATTCCTGGGTCGATAGCGGCCAACCGTCGGGCTGACGAGCTCGGTGATGCTGACGGCTCTTTCAACCTTGGTGTGCTCCTGGAGAAGACGAACGACATGGTCGGCGCAGAAGCGGCGTTCCGGCGCGCCGATGAACGTGGAAATGCTGCAGGGGCTGCAGCGTTGGGAGGTCTCCTGGAACGGCGTGGAGAGACAGTGGAGGCTGAAGCCGCCTATCGCCGGTCGGATGAACGAGGTGACCCAAACGGCTCGTACGGCATGGCCTCTCTGCTCTTCAAGAGGGGAGACGTCCAAAGCGCGCTCACTGCGTTTACACGAGCGGCCGACAGAGGGCATCCAGGCGCTCCCCAGATACTCGCCACTCTGACGTCTGTAGCAGCTGGCGCGTCCACTGGCTACGAGGCCTTGCCGCCGTCTGAGATGTCAACCCTCGCTGCGGCGGGACCAAACATTGCCTTCGCGCAGCGCGACGTGGCGGCGCTGATCGAAACGGCCCACGCGGCCCTTCGCGAGTCGCTCGACGAAGCCGCCAAGAATGAGCCTGATCTGTCAGGAGCAATCGCTCACTCCAAGTCCCTGGCCGACCAAATCACAGAATCGTTCAGCCGTCTCTACGGAAGCCCCCTAGGCCGGAGAGAGAACGTCCGGTCACGGTTCCACTCTTTGGCTGAATGGGACCGTCGCGCTGAGGACGTGATCGGGGAGCTTCAGAGCGCTCGAGTGCCCTTTACCGCAAATCGACGCCGGGAGCAGCAGGCGCAGCACGCTGCAGATGCCACCGAACTAACGGGCACCTTGAACTACGTCCAGCGATTTGACCTGGTCGGCGCCTTCGACACGTTCCGCCGTGGTCTGCCCCAATTGCTGGATGAGGTCCTCCAGACTCGTTTGGACAAGGTCCGAGACAGCTGCGGTTCAATACATCCACTACCGTCGATCATCGGAAACCTTGCCCTGGAAGCGTTCGAGCCGGGGCCTGTTCCAGGAGCAGGCAACCTCACCGTTCAGGTCGGCTCTGCCATCCTCGGTCCGCTCGAACTGTCACTTCGCCCTCCGAGCAAAGACGACTTGGCCGTGCCGGAGATAGATGTTGAAGCGCGGACGTGGCCAGTCTCTGTACCACTCGTGCTGAACCTTGATCGAGACCATGGCTTGGTTACCGACTCAAGAGACGCTGCGTTTGGTGTGATCCTTCGCCTTCTGGCCCTGCTCCCCGCAGGTCAGCTGAAGCTTGAGATCTATGACCCGAAGCGACTAGGAGAGTCAGCAAGTGCCCTCTTCGAGCTGGGAGACGCAGCGACTGCGATAATCGGCGACAAGGTCAAGAGCACTGAACGCGAACTCAACGAGTTGCTACAACGTCTCGAAGAGCACGTCACGCTCATTACTCAGAAATACCTTCAAGGTACGTACGCGTCTCTCACCGAGTACAACCACGCCGCCGGTGAGGTCTCCGAGCCTTACCGGCTTCTCGTCCTCTATGACTATCCCGCCGGATTCGTGGGGCCGAACAACGCGTCGCTTGGCGATGCACTTCAACAGCTGAAAAAGGTTGTAGCGGCAGGACCTCGGTGCGGGGTGTTCACCATAGTTGTACTTTCAGATTCCGATCTACCCCAAGATGCGAATACCCGTGCCGCCACGATCGACCCAATCGCGGGTTTGACCCCACTGGTGATTGGTCAGGAGACGAACGGCCAGGTAAACGCTCTCGCAGCGGGTGGCTCTCTCGACGAATCCGAAATCTTGACCTACCGCCCAGCGTCTTCAAAGTACATCTCAGGGGCGAGAGCAGCCTGGACCTATCACCCGCCTGAGGCACCCGGAGCGGAGATCGTCAAAGCGGTACTGAATCAGGTGCAGCGCGGGTTGGCCACCGCGAGCGACGTCCGCGTTTCGCCCGGCCAGGTGGCCACGCTGGCCCGCGAGAAAGAACAGGCGCTCCGTTGCGGTTGGCATCTCGGTCCAACAAACGCTTCCTCATCCAGACGAACCGGAGACGTGGTGGCAAGACACCAGCGCCGAGCGAGTGGTGGCCGACTTCGGACGTGTCGGAGCAACCGAGGTCGCTTCTCTCGTCCTCGACTCGCAGATCCATTCCTCTGCCCTAATTGCCGGAAGGCCGGGATCTGGCAAATCAGTACTGCTTCACGCCCTGATTACGTCACTCTGCCTTCGCTACCCACCCGACGAATTAGAGCTCTATCTGGTCGACTTCAAGGAAGGGGTCGAGTTCAAGGCTTACGCTACGGGAAGACTTCCACACGCACGGGTCATAGCAATCGAGTCAGATCGCGAGTTCGGTCTCTCCGTCCTCGAGGGTCTAGATGCCGAACTCAGCCGCCGCGGTGAATTATTCCGGTCTGGAACTGGCGAGGAGCTGAACTTGCCGGGCTACAGGGCAAAGACCGGGAATGTACTGCCGCGCACGGTATTGGTGATGGATGAGTTCCACGTGCTCTTCGAGCGCGACGACAAGGCTTCAACCCGAGGCGCAGAGTTGCTCGATCGGGTGATCCGACAAGGTCGAGCGTTCGGGATGCACAGCATCTTGGCCAGCCAGACGCTGGCCGGGTTGGTGGGACTCGGTAAGCACACGATTAGCCAGATCCCGATCCGAGTAGCACTGCAGTGCAGCGAAGCAGATTCCCGCTTAGTGCTGGGTGACGACAACCCAGATGCCCAGTTGCTGACCCGGCCCGGTGAGGGCATCTTTAACGCGTCAAATGGCATGAGGGATGCCAATCAAAGGTTTCAGGCAGCTTTTCTCACCAGCGAGGAAAGAGCAGCCATCATTAGCACCCTGTCTAGTAGGTCCAGGCAAGGCGTACCCGCCCGAGATCTTGCTGTTTTCGAGGGCCATCGACCGGTAGACGTATCCGACGCACCGCGTGGAGTCTTCGAGCACTCCGATTCTCAAACCGTCCTTTCCCTGCCCCTTGGACTGCCGCTCTCGTTGGCCGGACCTGTCTGCGCGGAGCTTCACCGAGAGCCCGCCAACAACCTGCTTACCGTCGTTGACGACGAGACGGGCTACTCACTCCTCACTACGGCGATTGTCGCGGCGGCTAGTCAGGGTGCCGAAGTGCAGTTGTGCGATTTTGGCGCGCCCGATGTGCCGTGGAGCGCAGTGATCGAGGAACTCGCGACTCGCGGTGTCCTAAATGCGGTGAGAGGTCGCCAGGCTCCCGACGTCGTAAAGCAGCTGGCCAAGATGATCGCGTCACGACTCGACCTTCAGGAGTATCGAAGTGAGCCCATTGTTCTGCTCCTCTCGTCCCTCCACCGGGCAAGAGACCTTGATCCGGATGCGTCAGACTTGGGAGCTGGACTTGCTGCTGATCTGTTGTCGGTGCTACGTGACGGGCCAGAGGTGGGGGTGCACGTGATTGCGTGGTGCGAACGCGTCTCTTCGCTTCAACGTCGCTTGTCACGCGAAGCAATCCGAGAGTTCGGACTGCGAGTTGCGGGATCCATGAGTCGAGAGGACAGCGACCATTTGGTGGGAAGCGAGATCGCTGCAGGGCTGGATTCCAGTCAGGCGGTCTTTGACGATCAAGATCGAGCGCTTACCATCCGGTTCAGGCGATTCGAGCAAGCGACGCCTACCTGGGTGATGACAACCCTTCGCCAAAACGGGGCCCTTCGATGAACTCGGGTGCGCACACGGATCTAGAGGCAATCGGCACGCTGGCTCGGGCTCTTGGTCAGTACCAGCAGAACGCCTTTGATGCGGAGCATCGGGCGTCGGCACACCTGACTCAAGAGATGCAGCGGATCGCAGAGGTCGTCCGATGTCGGCGTGTTGAGTGCGAGAACGCCGAGAAAGCGCTTAAGAGTTGCAGGGACGCTGGTAGCGGCGACTGCTCTGGAGCAGCACGTGCTGCGGCTAAGGCACGGTCGAAGCTTGAACGCGGTGAGAACGCTCTCCGAACGATAGAAGCGGCTGATACGCCACTGCGGGCCGCCTGTCTGCGCCTACGAAGCGAAGTCTCCGAAGGCGTCCGGCGCGCCGGGGTCGTCCTAAGGGAGGCATCCAGTGATGCGGCCGAATATCTCCACGTGAAGGGCTCCCAGGCGACTTCGGGCTCCAACGGCGAGACCCGACGCAATACTGGTGCCGCGGGAGTGACCTTCGTTCCGCTCTCTCAAATCGACACGAGCGATCGCAGCATTGGATCCGAGGATTTCGGCAAGGGGTACAGCCCTGCCGACCTCACGTGGGCATACCACGCTCTGCATGAGGTGGTCCTACCGGCCGTTGACCGGGGCGACGGTGTCGATTACCTCCAGAAGCGAGACGCATCAGAAGGATTGTCCGGTACGAGAAGTTACACCGACACGTACCTCGGGTTCCTGGGACCCGACAATGCAATCCGGTTGAACCGTGCCGGTGATAGATACCAAGTAGCGAACGGATATCACCGTATATGGGTGGCGCGGAGTATGGGCCTCGACAGCATTCCAGCCCGAGTGGTCGAATGAGTAGCCAAGGTTTCTCGGCAATCATCGATGGATTAGTCGACGCTGAAAAACGTTTTGACGCCCAGATGAACGAGGTTCGAGGCCGGTGGAACGACCCGGTGTTGCAAAAGGTGGAGCGAATCGCCTTACAGCCGCTGATCGACGAGAGCCGTCAATTCATCAGGGCGCTCAGGGAAGCAGACGAAGTGCTAACCCGTGCCCTCCGACAGTTGGAAGAGTGAGGTAGCACGATGTCCCAGTCCGTCCACGCAAACCCGGAGGACCTAAGGCGGCTGCAAAAGGCTGTCGATACGGCCCAAGCCGAAGTGAGCGACGCGCTGAAGAAGTTACAGCGCGGCTCTTCGCATCCGCCGACTGGAAGGATGCAGCAAGGAATGATTTCGAGGCCAAGTTAAACAGCGCTACCGCGAGCGTGCGTCAAACGACCCAGCGGCTCGATGAGTTGAAGCCCGTGCTCGCCAAGGAGGTGAACGCACTTCAGAGTTATCTAGGTCGGTAGTGCTTTTAGAACCCGAACGTCTTCGAGAGAGGGAGGATTAAGCCGGTGCCGGATCAGTCCCAATTGAGTCCGCAACAAGACATGCTGATGCAGGAGATGACTGTTCCTTGGGAGGCAGTCAAAGCCAGCAAGGGTCAAGATGACCAGGCAACCCGACAAGCGGCAGAGGGAGCGCGAGATGCCCTTCTAAACGGTGGCCAATGGCCAGATACCCAGTGGGTTGAATACATCCTTCTCGTAGGAGCCGGGTCTTGCTGCGATGCAGTCCTCAACAAGGGTCGGTACATGCAGTACTACGAAATCGTCGACCTGCTGTATAAGGAGATGACCGATCGTGGTTGGGAAAATGGCGGTCCGTCAGGCTATTTCGACGACTACAACGCAGAGATGCTTACGAAAGCTGCCGGAGAGTGGAAGACGCACATGACCGAACGGTACGACGACGAGGTCCGTCGGGGAAAGATCGAGCCAGTAGGGACCAAGAAACGAGGGTTTTTTAGGCGGTAGGACGGAGGAGCTGCAAATGTCCTCGCGAACAAGGAAGGATATCTGTGGGTATGTTCTCAAGGCAGAAGTACGAAGAGGGCACTCTCCGGCTGTGGACCGGTGGGAGTCATTCGCTGCCCTATGCCGTGAAGTGGCGACAGGGTCATCAGGCTGGACTCGACGGTCAGGATTGGAATGAGCTGTACAAGGGACCTATCGAGTCAGATGAAGCGGCCGCAGCGGCGGAGGCGAAAAAGAGCATTGCGTTCTTCGACTCGCAGGTCGAGAGGTTGCGCAAGGAAGGCTGGGAGACGACCGGCCGAGAAGGTCGCATGGTCTACTTTCGCCGACCGATATGAGTCTGCAAATAGAGCGGACGCGGGTACTCGTTGGCGGAACAACAGGACAAGAATGAAAGGACGCTGGCATGGGACTGTTCAAGCGGAGGAGTGACAGCGGCTCCTCCTTTTCGGAGCCTGAGCCGATTGACAGAAGGATAAACAGCTTTTCGCAGAGTGACTTGGATTCAGCCAACCGGCTGATGACGAGATTCGAAGATGTACGAGGAAATGGGAGTGACCAGGATCTTGCTGATGTACTTGAGAAGTTTGGCGAACTTGGTGACGGCCGGTTGTCAATGGGATGGAACCGCCCTTGGGTCTGGTGGACCGAAATTGCGCAAGAGGCACATGAGCTAGGGGATCACGGCTTAACCGGCAAGATATTCTTGTTTTCGGTCGATTATATGGAGAATATTGGACCGAACTTGCCCAATAACTTCGGGCTTGGGGTGGGCTATGGGATGATGGACGACGCAGCTTATAAAGGCATCGCATCGGTTGGACTCGATGCACTCAACGTAATGCAAGCGGACCGACCTGACATCGATTTTGCTCCCGAAATCGCTAAAGCGCGGGAAATTCTGGGCGCCTAAACCTAACGAGCGTCACTCTTCCTGAGCTGCGTAGTTCGGGCCAACGCGCATCGGTGTTGGGTTTGCGAACGCGCGTTCCTGTGATGACTGGCTATCGAATCATTTTGCGATTCCGCAGTACGACGAAACGCACGGTCTCGATGCAGAGCGAAGCCGAGCGTGCCGGTATTTACCGAACCGCTCTCGTCATTTCAATCCGTCCAGACCTCTTCCCTGTCGCCTCTCTTCTTGGCGTCTACAAAATGCGGCGAGTTCGTCGCCAGCCTGAGGATGTCCGGCCGCGAGGGCCGCTCGGAACCATGCTTCACTCGCAGCGTCCTGCCCTTGATCCTCCTGCAGGAAGGCCATCGAAAGCATGGATCCCGCGTCGCCAGCGGCGGCGCTCCGATAGAGCCACTTCTGCGCTCCTACGAGATCCCCCTGGTCCCGGGAGAGGAGCCCGAGGACATGCATCGCTTGCGAATTGCCGTTTTCTGAGGCTTGCGTGTACCAGGTGACAGCACCAGCAACCTCTCCCTGATCTTCGAGGCATATGGCCAAATTGAGCATCCCGCTGACGTTGCCGCCATCGGCGCTATACCTCAACCAACGTTCGGCCTCTTTCAATTGACCCATCTTGACCAGGACCAGGCCGAGTGCAACAGCACCGTCCAGGTCGCCGCCATCCGCCGACTGCTGGTACCAGTCCTTGGCCTCCTCAAGATGGCCGGCATTTTCGGTAATTGATCCGAGCCGCCACATCGAGGATGCCGATCCGAGATCTGCGGCTCTATGCCACCACTCCCGGGCTGCTTCGGATTCTCCCGCCACGTTGCGTGCGATACCAGCGTTCACCATCGCCTTTAGATGACCAGCCTCAGCGGCTCGGATGAACCAAACTTCCGTGTCGGCCCTGGATCCGTGCTTCCAAAGGAGAACGCCAAACTCGTACATCGACTCGATCTCGCCCGAAGCCGACTCCAGGCTGAGACGTTCGAAGGCTGGGTCGCTCTGTGGCGGTGTCGGCTCCAGATGTGCCCGAGGAGATGGTGGCAAGGAGTGCTGAGGTGGTTCGTACGGTGAGTCCGCTGCTCGGCTCTGGAACACGGCTGGCTCCCTACTGTTCTACGAGTCCAGAATTGTGTTGCCGACAGCGGAATGCGGGACCAGGCGACGCCTCTCCATCCCCTCTACCTCGGTACCGGGGTTGTGCCATCGAACTAAGTGAGAGCCGTCGTAGCTCAAGGATTCCGGGGGCCTGCCGTCGAATGGCCACCAACAGGATAGTAGGCCAGAAGCTACGAGTTGACCAGCGGATTTGTGCGACCGCTGTGCCGGACCGTGCGACCGCGCGAACGTCCGCCGTGTTGCGCCGGACGGGACCTTCCGATGTGTCTTGGTTGGTGGATGATTCGTCACGGGGGAAAGGCGCAGCCCGACGGGACTTGGTTGTAGCGCGCCTGCTGGAGGATTCTCATCCAGTGTGGGGTCTACCGGTCGCCTGGACCGGTTCGGATCACGGCGTTGGGCGGGGGAAGGGACACCGGCAGCCCGTCTACCTGAGCAAACGGTTTCGCCTTATGACACCTCATGACCACCCTGTGATGTCGCGAGACATCGGAGACAGATGTCGCGGGACATCGTAGACACTCTGAGTCAGAGCCGCCCAAGGGGTTGGTAGTTCTTGGTCGGGTCCAAGGTGAGGTGCCGCACGGGCTGGCCGTCGACACCGATAACCGAGATGTCGAGACCCTCGACGAGGACCCGCACACGGAGACCCGCGAACTGGCGGCCGCAGGGAATGTGGTGCATCTGGCCGTTGATCCGCAGCGTCACTGTCCCTTTGCCGTCGAGTTTGTCGTGGCGCAGCTTGCGCCCACCGCTCAGGTCGATCGGTTCTGAGGAAGGCCTGGCCTTTTCCCTCGCCGCATACACCTCGGCCGGGGTCTTGCGACCGATGGCGCGATGCGGTCGGACCTCGTTGTAATAGCTGACGAAGCGATCGAGCTGGACCTGGAGTTGCTTCTTTGTCTCGATCGCGTCCTGCTCGTTGATGAACTTCTTGAGCGTCTGGTGGAAGCGCTCGACCTTTCCGCAGGTCTGGGGATGATAGGGACGCGAGTGCTTCGAATGGATGCCCAAGCCGGCGAGCTCCATCTCGAAGGCACCGGCGAACCCGTGCCGGGCGTGAGAACTAAAGATCAGGCCGTTGTCGGTGAGGAATGACTGGGGAAAGCCCAGTGTTTCGGCGGATTTGTAGAACGTGCGCACCACGTCGGAGGATCTCGTGATCACAAACGCACGCGAGGCGACACAGAGCCTGGAATGGTCGTCGATGACGTTGAGCACCTCGAAGACCACGTCGTCAGCGACCCGGACATGGGTCACATCGGCCTGCCAGGTTTCGTTGGGGACGTCAGCGCAAAAGCGCCTGAGAGAGCTCTTCGGTCTCTTCTGGGGCTGGGGTGTGACGAAGCCCCTGGCCTTGAGCACCCGCCAGATGCTCGACACCGAAGGAACGACCTCGGCGTGGCGCTTTTGGAGGTGATACCTGATCGTCTCGGCTCCGGCGTCGACCCCGAGGTCCAAGAGCTCCTTTCGCAAGGTGACGATCTCGTCCTCGTAGCGGTCCCGTACGCGTGAAGGCGAGCGGAGCGGTCGCCGAGAGCGTGCCTCGAGCCCAGAGGGGCCCTCGAGGCGGTAGCGCCGGAGCAACTTGTAGAGCCAGCTGCGGTGCACGCCGTGGGTTCTCGCCAGTTCGGCAATCGGCCGACCCGTCCGCAGGTGCGTCTCGATCAGAAACGGGCCCAAGTCCATCGGAGACCTCCACGGGGTAGGTGTCTCCTATGTCTTGACACACCCCCGACCTGGGATGTCGCCTATGTCCTGAATCCACACACCTCAGCGCCCACCCTCCCAGGTGGAGAAGGCAAGGGGGCCCCGCGGAAACGGGACGAAACCCCCGCGCGGGCAGCGGGCCGGGACCACCGGGGGCGGGGGCACGGGGCGGGGGCGGCCGCGTCGCGAGGTACGCCTTCCACTTCTCACGCCGCCAGGTGACGTACTTCGCCCAGAGGTGCAACCCGGCCCCCACGAAGCCCCACGACACAGCCCACCACGTCGTCGCGTTGGACCACCCCGGCCACGGGCTGAAGAGGCACGCGCCGATCACGAAGACGATGAACGTCCCGACGACGTTCTTCCAGATTAGCGATGCTCGCAGCAATGAAGGGTCCTATCGAGAAGACGCGCACGCTGCCGTCCGACTTGGGGTCCACGTAGTAGCGCCGGTACCGCACGCCAGGAATTCTAGGCTACGGATAGCCTCGAGGCGACGTTGGAGCGGCGAGTGATGGTCCTCGCCGATCGGATGCAGAAGTCCGTCCTAGCTCTTGAGGTTCTGCGGGACGTCGGCGCAGATCAAGCAAGGCTGACGTTGATCACGATGATCACAACGCCAACGATCGAGGAGCTGTCGCGCCTACCCGGTAGCTGCAGCATCACATAGTGGGCGGTGTCTGCGGAGCGCCCGAACCTCACCTCGGGGGGCTGACGGAAGGAGTCTGATCCTCCCTTGGCTCGTTTCCCGGCGGATGCGCTTGAGTATCACGCGCTTGCATAGTGCGACGGGTCAACAGCCTCAACTGGAGCGTCCGCGCCGCTCCAATCACAAAGACTGCCGTGGCGCCGAGGAGCGCGGCCAGCAAAAGATCAAGACCAAGGGGGATCCGCCAATGAACGCCAAAGAATGCGACGTCGGTGGCGTGCAGATTCTCCAAGATGAAAACCAACACGATTATTAGCGCGACGATAGCTATAGCGACAATCGTCCAAGAAACTGAAACTCGGGTTGATGGGACGCTCGTTTGCATGCCACGGCCCCGGCGATCCGGGTGTGGAGGAAAGTCTTGAACCGAGTCGTTGTCCAGATCCGGAGTGACCATGATCACGCGCCCTTCGATAGTCGAGGTCTCATCGCGAATCCGCTCCGCCCAGAAACGGGGTCGATCTATTCGTCATCGGCAAATTGCCCTACCGCCTCAGTGATCGACGGCTAGCGCCTTCTCCTCGGCCCAGCGCGAAAGCGGCAACCCAGACCACCGCAAAGACGACCGCTGCGATCCACAGCAGGTGAATCGCGAAACCCGCGCCGAAGAGAACGAGTACCAAGAGAGCCAATAAGATGATTGCCATAACCGTGCCTTTCGTTTGCAGCGGCCCACGGGTTGAGCGCACTGTGCTCCGTGACGCGAATGTCAAAACGCCTACCTCTTGACGGCGTCCTTCACCTTTTCTCCGGCCTGCTTCAAGTTGCCAGAGACCTTGTCTCGCTTTCCAATGGACTGCAGTGACCGGTCCTTCGTGGCCCGTCCCGCGGCGTCTTTCACGTGACCCTTTGCCTCTTGGGCCTTGTTCTTGGCTTTGTCGACTGCTGACATCCTGGTCTCCTCTCGCACGCTGCAATAGCTATACCCACGCCGACGGATCTTTTCGGACTTTTCTCTACAATCACCCGATTGGGTGATTTCCTGTAACGCAGCGGTTACGGCTGATGCCCCACCTGGTTTGCGGGCAGAGATCGGACGTACTCGTTTAGGAGGTGGATGGGATGACTCGGACAGGTGAGCGCCCGCGGGCTGCGAATGGCCGCTTTGTGAAGCGCAGCGCATCGAGCGACACGAACAGAGGCGCAAGCCAGCTTGTGCAGCTCAGCGTCGGCATCTTCCTCGGAATTTTGGGGTTCGTCTTTCGCCCTCTTTGGGTCCTGGCACTTGTCGTGTTCGGCATCATCTGGGGTTCATTGGCCGTGGAACGCCAACGACAATCCCGAACCGGCAAGAGCGTGGTAGCGGAAGTCGTCGATGTTGTCGTCGAGCAAGCGAGAGATGTCGTCGATACGACGCGTACGAATCAGGCCAAAGGGGACACGTAACTAAGTCGAGAGGCGACTTCTCCTTCGCCTACACGCCCGGTCGGGCCTGAGCCACCGCGGTCACGGCCGTCGAGACGGTGGCCGGGGCCGGCGATCGACAGCATGACGTGGTGCTCTTGGTGGTGTTGCCCTGCCCGAGGACATGTCGCCGCTCTGGGGCCCGACCCGGAAGTCGCAGAGTCAGCTTCTCTGTGTAGCCGACGGTGCTCGCGATCACCCGGTCGGGGTGCCACAGTCCGAGCACGAGTGGGGCAGGCGAGGGGGGTTCAGGGTTTAAGTCCCGATGCGCCCACCTTCGCGTTCTGGGAGAGAGGAGCCATGACATGACGCGGGCCGGGGGCGCCAATGGGAGCGCGGACAAAGCCCAGCCGGGCGGAGCGAGGAACGAGCGAGCACCAGGCCGGCGGACGGAGGGGCGGACCTGCGGGAGGGGCTCTCGAGGTGGGGGCAAGACATAATGCGGCCATGATCCCAACCCGAAACTACCGAGGGTCGCCATGAGCAGCACCTGCGTCATTTCCTTCAGTACTACCCAGGAACTTGCGAGCGCCATGAAACGTGCAGAAGCAGCCCACGGCGAGCACGAGAAGCGAATCGGCAAGGCCGACCCCGACTGGCCTGACTTGTACGCCAAGTACATAGTGGCGGAGAAGGCGGGCGAGGAACTGCCCCTGTAAGCGACTGCGACGAGACCGTCAGTGGCATTGTCTCGTCTGGTTGTGCCACCGACCGGCGATAGGGCCTACTTACCACCGCACTGCGCAGCCTCAATCGACCGAACGTTGCCCATTGACCGTCGGAGGAACAGGGCGTAGCGTCGCTCGCAGAAGTTTTCCAGAGTGGTCGAGCGTCATCGACGACGTTAATTTGTGACGCCGCCGAGGAAACGGAGGATGTCGAAGTTCCGGCGACGCGTGTTGCTGTTTCACGTGATGCCGGTGTCTCGGGTCGGCCCCGCGTAGCTGAGACGGATTCGATTTCGTCGGCGTCCTCGTGGTTGGCCCAATATCTTTGCCGACGTAGGCGCCCTCGCTTGTGTTTTGGCGGTGCTGGCGCGCGATACGTCTCGTAACGATCGAGCACTCAGGTCGCAGAGTTCGCGCCGAGGCTCGTCCGAGATTGGAGTCCCATGGCAATAGGCACGACTACAAACACGACTACAGACACGACTATTCGTCCGTTCCACGTCGGTTTTCCGCAGCAAGCGCTCGACGACATGCGCAGGCGCATAGGTGCGACAAGGTGGCCCGAGCGAGAGACAGTGAGCGACGACTCGCAGGGCGTGTCGCTGGGACTGATGCAGGAAGTGGCGCGCTACTGGGCGACGGACTACGACTGGAGCAAGTGCGAGGCGAAGCTGAACGCGCTGCCGAACTTCATCACCGAGATCGACGGGCTCGATATCCATTTCCTTCACGTCCGCTCCCAGCACGAGGATGCCCTGCCCTTGATCGTCACGCACGGATGGCCCGGCTCGATCATCGAGCAGCTGAAGATCATCGAGCCCCTCACCAATCCAACCGCACACGGCGGCACTCCGGACGACGCCTTTCACCTGGTGATCCCTTCGCTGCCCGGCCACGGCTTCTCTGCGAAGCCGACGAGTACCGGCTGGGATCCGGCCCGGATCGCCCGTGCCTGGGTCGTGCTGATGAAGCGGCTCGGCTACTCGCGCTTCGTGGCGCAGGGTGGCGACTGGGGAGCTGCCGTCACACAGGACATGGGTCACCAGGCTGCCCCGGAGCTGCTCGGGATTCACTCCAACATGCCCGGCACGAGCCCGCCGGAGGTGAGCGGCTACCTGACCGGTGAGCCAGCACCCTCCGGTCTGTCGGACGAGGAGCGGCGGGCGTACGACCAACTGAGCGTCTTCTATGCGAAGCACGTGGCCTATGCCCAGATCATGTCGACGCGCCCGCAGACGCTCTATGGCCTTGCCGACTCGCCCATCCACCTCGCTTCGTTCAACATCGACCACGGTGACGGCACCGGCCAGCCCGGGCTCATCGGTCAGATCCTCAAGGGAGACCTGCCGGGCGATCTCACACGAGACGACATCCTCGACCAGGTCACGCTCTACTGGCTGACCAATACCGGGGTCTCGGCGGCCCGTCTCTATTGGGAGAACAAGGCGAGCCTTTTTCGACGCCAAGGACATCACCATCCCCTTCGCTATCAGCGTCTTTCCCCGACGAGCTCTATCAAGCGCCCCAGAGCTGGGCAGAGCGCGCCTACCCCAACAACCTCATTTACTACAACAGACTCGACCGGGGCGGCCACTTCGCAGCCTGGGAACAGCCGCAACTCTTCTCAGAAGAGATGCGAGCCAGCTTCAGATCGCTGCGCTAATACCCGCAGGGGAAGCAATATCCGTCAAGGCCAAGTCAACGCCCTTCAGCCGTCAGACACAACGGTTGAAGACCGTGACGGGCATATCGGGACGACCGATACACCCAGGGAAAGGAAGAAAGGGTCATGAGTATCATCGACGAGGCACTGAAGGCGAACGCAACCACCGCCAAGGACTACGACCCGAGCCGTGCCAAGCCGCCGGCGCCCAAGATCGCAATCGTCACTTGCGCGGATCCCCGGCTGAGCGACATCGAGCGGATGCTGGGTCTCGCCCAGGCCGATGTCGACATGATTAGGAACTTCGGCACCGTGATCGATGACGATGCGATCCGGTCCCTCGTTCTCTCGACCCACCTGCTAGGCAGCCGAGAGATAATGATCATCAATCACACCGACTGCGGGATGCTCAGGTTCACCGACAGCGAGTTGGAGGAGCGGCTCCGCAAGGAGACAGGGCAGGCGCCGATCGCGCCGGCCAGGTTCTACAGCTTCACCGACGCCGAGGAAAACACCAGGGAGCAGATTCAAAAGGCGAGGTCGCATCCATGGATCGCGCCCGACGTCCCAGTCAGAGGGTTCGTCTTTGACGTCAACACGGGGCGGCTCAGCGAAGTATTCCCGTAAGGGGAAAGTCCTCGCGACGAGAGGTTGGGCCTTAGCAGGAAAGGGCTTCCACGATTGACCTCCAGCACCACAGCGGAAGGCTCGAATGTCAGTATTCGTCCCTTCCAGATCGACATCCCGGAGGACTCGCTCCAGGAGCTCCGCCGCCGTGTGGCGACACCGCGCTGGCCCGACCGTGAGACCGTCGACGATCGCACCCAGGGCATACAGCTGGCAAGGGTGCAGCAGCTCGTCGACTACTGGGCCACTGATTACGACTGGCGCAACCTCGAGGCCAGGATGAAAGAGTTCCCCCAGTTCATCACGGAGATCGACGGGCTCGACATCCATTTCATCCATGTCCGCTCGCCTCATGCGAACGCGCTGCCGCTGATCATGACCCACGGCTGGCCGGGCTCGTTCCTCGAGTTCGTGAAGGTGATCAGGCCGCTCAGCGATCCCGAATCCCATGGAGCCGGGGCGGAGGACGCGTTCGATCTGGTCGTGCCGTCAATGCCCGGGTTCGGCTTCTCCGCCCGGCCGCAGGCGTCAGGCTGGAATCCCGAACGCATCGCCGGCGCGTGGGCTGAGCTGATGAGGCGGCTGGGCTATCGGCGCTACGTTTCCCAGGGCGGCGACTGGGGTGCGGTCGTCACGGACGTGTTGGGCCGCCAGGCCCCGGATGGTCTGGTTGGTATCCACGTCACCACGTTGCTGGGAGCGATCGAACGGCCACCAACGGCGAACACGAAAACCGCGATTCCGCCCGAGGTCGCCAAGGCGCTCAAGAACGGCGAACCGCCGCCGGCGGGGCTGTCCGCCGAGGAAATCATCGCCTATGAGGCATCAAAGAGCTTTGCCGCGAGCGGCTCAGGCTTTCGGGCGATACAGGGCACACGCCCGCAGACGATCGGCTACTCGCTCGCGGACTCGCCGGTCGGCTTGGCCGCCTGGTTCTACGAGAAGTTCACGGAGTGGACCGACACGGACGGCGAACCCGAGCGCGCCCTCACGAAAGACGAGATGCTCGATGACATCACGCTTTACTGGCTCACGAACACCGCGGCGTCCTCGGCCCGCATCTACTGGGAGGACACCGCCCACAAAGCCAAGGTCGGCGGCGCGGTCTCGATCCCTGCAGCCGTGAGCAGGTTCCCACGAGAGATCATCCCCCTACCGCGCAACTGGGCCGAGCGCGCCTACCCGAACCTCGTCTACTTCAACGAGCTCGACAGGGGCGGTCACTTCGCCGCCTGGGAACAACCGGAGCTTTTTGCGGGCGAGATGCGGGCGGCGTTCAGGTCGCTGCGCTAATCGGTGCACACCTGAAGCAGCCAGGACGCATCGAAGAGTCAAGCCACCACCGCAGTGGATCAAGGAGAAGGATTCGACAGCATGAACGCATCAGGATCATCTTCGCAGGGCCGGCGCGGCCGAAAGCCGTCTTCGGACCGAGAAGCCCGTAGCCGCAGAACCCGACCCTGACCGGTTCGGCGAGCGAGGACTGCCTGTATCTCAACGTGTACACGCCGACCCTGGGAAGCCACGGCGAAGGCGGCCTGCCGGAGCTCGTATGGATCCACGGCGGCCGCTTCACGCTCGGCGCCGGCGGGGTTGCGGGAGTTCGGACGCAGCGCGAGTGAGCGAGACAACTTCTGACTGCCCCCGTCCGAGCACTTCGGAGCTACCAATCGGTCGAAGTCGGAAGCGCGTTTTGGGCGACCCTGACCCAGGCATCGCCACTGCCGTCCCTCCCGACCCCGGGCACCGTGCCCGATACTTGGGTCTTTCCAGGATCCGTTGTCTCTTTCAGTTTCGACCACCGATCGGACGCTAGAGGCCGGCCTCCATCACCGAGAGGCGGTTCCCGATACGGCGAGTGGCGACCTCGGCGGACCGCATGACTGCATCCGCGAGCTTCCCCTTATGTGCCTCTTCGAATCGCTGGTTGGGTCTGCTACACCGATGCTGCCCTCGACGCGGCCGGCGGTCCATATCGGAGCGGCGATGGCACTCGCTCCGACGTCGGCTTGATCGCGACTCAATGCGAACCCCTCAGGTGTTTGTCTACTAACAGCGCTCGAGCAATTGATCCATCGATCTGCAGAAAGTCGATGGCACCCGTTTGTCTATCCTTTGTCCATCCAATGACGCTTGGCGATCGATTTAAAGCTGAGACGATTGAGCCGCTGTTGCTCCGGAGCGGCCACGCACCTCTCGCGCAAGAGTGGGTGGACCCTTCCGTCCACCCACTCTTGGTCATGACTCACGCAGTGAGGCCTTCAGATCGTGTGACCGTCGTTCATTAAGCCCTACCCTGCAATGCTTGGGCTCGTTCCCTTCATCATCCCCAGGTTCAGCGAACCGACGCTGGGAGCTCCATCCGCACCGACGCTGTACAGACTGCCCGTGTTGGCCTGGAAGGCGATCTCATAGCCGCCGCTCGGGAGGGCGGCGATGCTCGGGCTCGTTCCCTTCATCAACCCCGCGTTCCACGAACCGACGCTGGGAGCTCCATCCGCACCGACGCTGTACAGACTGCCCGTGTTGGCCTGGAAGGCGATCTCATAGCCGCCGCTCGGGAGGGCGCCGATGCTCGGGCTCGTTCCCTTCATCATCCCCAGGTTCCACGAACCGACGCTGGGAGCTCCATCCGCACCGACGCTGTACAGACTGCCCGTGTTGGCCTGGAAGGCGATCTCATAGCCGCCGCTCGGGAGGGCGGCGATGCTCGGGCTCGTTCCCTTCATCATCCCCAGGTTCAAGTTGGAGCTGCCGGCGGAACCAGCCGTCGACAGGCTGCCAGTCGCGCCCTGGTAGGCGATCTCATAACCGCCGCTCGGCAGGGCGGCGATGCTCGGGCTCGTTCCCTTCATCATCCCCGCGTTCCACGAACCGACGCTGGGAGCTCCATCCGCACCGACGCTGTACAGACTGCCCGTGTTGGCCTGGAAGGCGATCTCATAGCCGCCGCTCGGGAGGGCGGCGATGCTCGGGCTCGTTCCCTTCATCATCCCCAGGTTCCACGAACCGACGCTGGGAGCTCCATCCGCACCGACGCTGTACAGACTGCCCGTATTGGCCTGGAAGGCGATCTCATAGCCGCCGCTCGGGAGGGCGGCGATGCTCGGGCTCGTTCCCTTCATCATCCCCAGGTTCAAGTTGGAGCTGCCGGCGGAACCAGCCGTCGACAGGCTGCCAGTCGCGCCCTGGTAGGCGATCTCGGGATTCGCCGTCGACACCGGTAGCCACTCGACGTAGGGGGTGGGCACTAACTGCCCCCCCGAGTCGTAGGTCTCAAAACCTGGCCAGTTCTTGTTGGGTTCAACGGTCGATCCTGAAAGTCCCAGCACGGTAGTGCCGGCCGCCCCGTTGAAGTTCTCGCTTAAAATCGTGATGCTGGTGGCCGACGTCGCCACCACGATGGCGACATGTCCAGGATAAGCGCCGCCGCCGTCGGTGAAATTGGGTTCAACCGAGAAGCTGATGACGTCTCCAACTTGGGGAGCCGCCCCGGCGCCGTTCACGATCGGCGTGACGCCATATGTAGAACCATAGTTGCTCACGACGTTGGCGCCGTTTTGTTCCAGAACTCCCCAGCCCTTAACCGTGTACAAGTACCGAGTCACTAGTTCGACGCACTGGAAGCCGTCAGAGTCCGACCGGACTACTGAGCCGTTGCTGCCTTGAAAATAAATATTGACATTTGTGGTGGCGGCCGCGCCGTTGCATGCATCTACCCCTGCGAACGAACCGCCAACTGACTGTCCGTAGTCGTGGCAGAAGTTGGGATCGGTGGCACTGGTTGGCAATACCGAGGCACCGGCTAGAGCCGGAGACACAGACGCGAGCGTCTCAGTGGCCATTACGGACAACGCCGACAGACTGATCGCCGCGACGATGAATGAGCGAAATGACAGTCGTTGCTTTCTGATACTCATGACTTCCTCCTCTAAATTGATAAGGCTCTTGGTGCCGCTATCAGGAACCATGATGAAGATCTAGTGGGGAGGAGAGCAGAGGGAACGTTGCCTCTCTGGTGTAGGTAATTCTGAGGACACTGCCCGCAGCCCTTGAGAGCTGTGTGATCCCGGGTGACCGGATCCCCGTGAACTGATCCACCCGCTGTGCGAGCCCGACCCCCACCATGGTGGGATGGAGGACAGCACGGCGATGAAGAGACGTCACCACACGCCCGAGCAGATCATCTGGCTCTTGGTCGAGGGGGGGAAACTCCTCGGTCAGGGTCAGTCGGTCGACGAGGTCGCTCGTCACCTCGAGATCTCAGAATCGACCTGGCATCGCTGGCAGAGCCAGTTCGGCGGCATGAAGGCCGACGACGCCAAAGAGCTCCGCGAACTGCGCGAGGAGAACCAGCGACTGAAGAAGATCGTGGCCGACCAAGCGCTCGACAACGACATGTTGAAGGAGATCGCCCGGGGAAACTTCTAACCCCGAACTGCCGACGGCGGGCTGTCGTGGCCCTCCAAGTCCAGTTCGGGGTCTCCGAGCGCCGGGCCTGTCGGGTGCTCGACCAGCCACTGTCCACCCAACGCCTCTGTGCACCAGGGCCGGGCGATGACGAGCTCGCCCTACGGGCGTTCCTCCGCGACTTCTCGCGCCGCTATCGGCGCTGGGGTGGCGAAGAGCCGCCGTCGCGGCCAAGAAGGCCGGCTGGCGAGCGAACCACAAGCGGATCCACCGTCTGTGGCGTGACGAGGGACTTCGCGTCCCTTACCGCAAGAAAAAGCGCCCGCTGCGCGGCATCGGTCTGCCAGTGGGCGCCATGTCGCCGATCCGGCCCAACGTCATCTGGGGGCGGGCCTTGGACTTCCAGTTCGACCAGACCGCCGACGGGAGGAACCTCAAACTCTTGAACGTCATCGACGAGTACAGCCGCGAGTGCCTGGCCATCGACGTCGAGCGAACCATCGACGCCGACGGATTCGTCACCTGGCTCGAACGCCTGGCGCGGCGAACGCGGCGCGCCGGCCTACGTCCGCTTCGACCACGGGCCTGAGTTCATCGCCTACGCGGTGGCCGACTGGTGCCGGTTTAACGGCACGGGGACTGTGTTCATCGATCCGGGCAGTCCCTGGCAAAACGCCTGGATCGAGTCGTTCAACGGGAGGCTGCGCGACGAGTACCTCAACGGTCAGCTCTTCGAGAGTCTCCTCGAGGCGCAGGTCCTCTTGGAGGTCTGGCGGATCGAGTACAACAATGAGCGGCCCCACAGCTCGCTCGGCTGGAAGTCACCGGTCGAGTCCGCCGAGGATTGGCTCAGCAAGCACCAACTACAGCTCGCATAGTGGGTGGATCAACAATCGGGGCCCGGTCAGCCTGCCTCGAACGCCTGGCCACCGAACGCGGGGCACCGGCCTACGTGCGCTTTGACCACGGACCCGAGTTCATCGCCTATGCAGTGGCCGACTGGTGCCGCTTCAACGGAACCGGCACCGTGTTCATCGACCCGGGCAGCCCGTGGCAGAACGCCTGGATCGAGAGCTTCAACGGTCGCTTACGCGACGAGCTCTTGAACGGCCAGCGCTTCGACTCGCTCCTCGAGGCCCAAGTCCTCCTCGAGGACTGGCGGATCGACTACAACATCAACAGGCCGCACAGCGCACACGGCTGGCTCACACCAGTCGAGTTCGTCGAGGCCTGGCTGCACCGACAACAGCTCACACTCGCATAGCGAGTGGATCAACAATCGGGATCCCCTCACCGGCACGAGAAGCGATACCAATTCGACATCCTCAGTGTCGTACGCTTCGCCGGTCTTCCGCGTAGCGGCAGACGGCCAGGGCGATGTCATAACGCACGACGGGACAAGCTTGACTCAACCAACACCGAATCGAGCCGGGCAACGGGATCAACGAAGTGTCTTGCCCCACGGCCCGCCTTTGCGCCGCAGCCGACTGCGAGGGGAAGTTCCTCATCGGCTGCTAACTTTGGTCGAAGGACCGAGCCGCTCGGCGGTGACAGCAGGCAACAACAAAGCCAACCCGCACGTTCGGGGATTAGGGTTGGGATTGCTCAGTGGGATGGGGGCGTTCAAGATTATCCAGAGCGAAGTCGATTGCGCTTGCAGATGTCATTGTGCGTCCGACCTGATACGTAGCCTCGAACGCGTCGCCCATCAGTCGACGAAGATGGGATAGATCCTCATCCCTGATACCGGCTTCCGGGTCGTCGCAGGGCATACCTGTCTGCTCGAATAGGAGCCCTGCGGCGCCGTGTAAAACTGCGGCATCGTGTGGTCGGTTGGTTCGAGAAGCACATACAGCCAGTAACAGCAGCGGATACGCCTTCTCAATCCGCGATCCGGTCCGAATCGCAATTCGTAGGGCCTGGGCGAGGATGTTCTGTGCACCGCCAAAGTCGTTCTTGAGAATCCTCAGCAAGGCCTTGTTTCCCAGGATCGCGCCGAGGGTGTAGACGTCGCGAATGTCCAACGCTATGGTGAGCGCAGCCTCATAAAGATCGTGAGCCTCGTCGAGGTTTCCTTCCGTGAGCTCCAAGGCTCCGAGGTTGCAGAGGGCGCGCTCTTCGGAAATGCGATCACCGGACGCTCGAAGGCAGGTGAGTGCCTCCTTGAAAAGTGTCCGAGCTTCCTCGAGATTAGGACGCGTCCGACACCTCGGAACGTGATACCTCGTGGCGGTGGCCTTTCGTTCGAGGGCTCGACCGAGCAGGTCCATCGAGCCAAGAGTCCGAGCAAGCGCCACCGCCTTGTCGCTAAGGTCGTAGAAGGCCTCTGGATCGCCGTCTTGGTAGGCACTCCAAGCGAGGTTGTTGAGAAGTTCGACGGTCAGTTCCGGGTTGCCGAGTTGTTGAGCGATCTTGAGACCCTCTTCGAGAAACGGTCGTCTCTCCCTATAGTTGTCTGTGCCCCACTCACAGAGTGCGGCGGCCCGAAGTTCGGTGGGTTCGAGCGCTCCGGGGTGGTTGAGAGCTGCCAGCACCTCTTCGAGGCCCTCGCTTGTATGCCGGTGCCGCCAGAAGAGATGGAGGGCGTTCACGAAACGTAAGGCGCCTTCTCCCTCATCTGGGTCGGCGAGAAGGTGATCAATCGCGGCCCGGAGGTTGTCATGTTCGACGTCGAGGAGCTCAAGCCAAGTCGCCACGTCAGGTCCCCGCAACTCGGGGGCAGCCCGCTCGGCCATGGCCAGGTACGACCTGGCGTGGGCGGCGTGAACGGCGTCCTGCTCATCCTTGCCACGAGCGGTTAAGCGTTCCGACGCATACTGCCGAATGGTCTCGAGCAGGCGGTAGCGGAGGCCGAAGGCGGTGGGATCGGTCTGAACGAGGTTCTTGTCGACGAGCGAACCGATCAAGTCGGCAACCTTGAAGACTTCGAGATCCTCTCCCGAGCACACCGCCTCGGCTGAATCGAGGTCCCAGCCGCCTACGAATACCGAGAGCCGGCACAGTACGGTCCGTTCTAGGTCGTCGAGCAGCTCGAATGACCAGTCGATGAGAGCACCGAGCGTCCGCTGACGAGGAAGAGCGGTGCGACTGCCGCTGGTGAGGAGTCGAAAGCGCTGATCGAGGCGCGTTTCGATGTCGGTAATTGCCATAGAACGTAGGCGGGCGGTAGCCAGCTCTATGGCCAAGGGTCCTCCGTCGAGCTGGCGGCATATCGAGACTACTGCGGCGGCATTGTCCATGCTCAGATGGAAGTCGGGGCGGTGACTTCTGGCACGCTCGGCGAAAAGGCGCACTGCTTCGGCCTCTAATAGCTCATCGATGGTGACGTCAGCGCTGACTTCGGGAGGAAGTGTCATCGATGGCACCCGGAACACGCGTTCGCCCCCGACACCGAGTTGCTCGCGGCTCGTCGCCAGGAGATTGACATTGGGACACGAGCGCAGCACGGCATCAGCGAGCTTGGCGCAGCTGTCGATCAGGTGCTCGCAGTTGTCGAGTACGAGGAGCATGTCGCGTTGGCGTAGGACGTCGACGATGGTCTCGGACAGCGGACGCCCTGGCTCTTCAAGGGCACCAATGACCGAGGCGACCGCACCGGCCACGACCTCTGGATCGGACAACGGGGCGAGGTCGACTAACCACACCTCGCGGATGCCATCGATCTGCTCCGCCGCCACCCGCAGGGCAAGGCGAGTCTTTCCCGTTCCCCCGGTTCCCGTCAGCGTCACTAGCCGATACTCGGAAATGAGGGCGCCGACTTCGGCTAACTCGCGCTCGCGTCCGATGAAGCTTGTCAACTGACTGGGTATGTTGTGCGACAATCCATCACCGTGTGGCGACTGGGGCGGTAACGGCCCGCCTCCGATCGCACTAGCCATCTTCTTTGCGGTTGCCGGGCGTTTCTCGGGGTCCTTCTCCAACGCTCGTTCGATCGTGTCGGAAAGCGCGACGGGGGTTTCGGGAACAAGCTCGCGAAGCGACGCCGGAGTGTAAAATTCCTTGCCAAGGTTGAGAGCAGCGAGTTCGGCCCGAAAAGGCAGTCGACCACTTAGGCACTCGTAAAGCACGCAGCCGAGGGAGTAGAGATCCGACTGCGGGCCGAGGAGCCGGCCAGCCAGCTGCTCGGGGGAGGCGTAGGGGATGGTGGCCATGATCGCCCCGCTATTGGTGAACTCGAAAGTCTCCTCGGTCGCAATGGCGATTCCAAAATCAGCCAACTTGGAGACGCCTGAGTCGGTGATCAGAATGTTGGCTGGCTTGATATCGCGATGGAGGATGCCGGCATCATGGGCGTGTCCTAGTCCCTTCAAGATGTCAGAAGCCAGACTGGCAACGAATGGAGCCCGGAGCCGAGAGGAGTCGGCAAGCATGTCGCGGAGGGTCTTGCCCCGCACAAGCTCCATGACGATGAAGAGCCGGTCCCCGTCCATCCCTGAATCGTGAACCACCACAATATTGGGGTGTGTTAGAGCGGCAATGTGGCGGGCCTCGCGCTCGAAGCGCTGACGGAATCGCTCATCGTGCGCCAAGGGCTCGGAGAGGACCTTTACGGCGACCTCCCGACCGAGGCGCCGGTCGAAACCTCGCCACACGGTGGCCATTCCTCCTGCCCCAATGCGATCTCGCAGTTCGTATCGGCCGGCAAGTACTGACGAAGGCATCGACCGGCTCCCTCCTTCCTTTGGAGTGCCAAGCTCGCACGGGCATCGTAACGTCGAATCCCCCGGGCGCCCACTTGCTGCACGACGGGTGCGCGATAATTGCTTTCAATGCTCCGCGCTATTCTTCGATTTTGCCGGGCCGACAATCCGGTTTCGCCTGAATGGCTTAAGAGGGGCTGCGACGACGATGCCTTATCTCGAGCAAAACGACGCCAAGTCGACCCGACACTCCCTAGCCGAAAGTCCGGTCACGATAGGGCGTTTTGAGGATAACGACATCGTACTGGCGCAGGACATGCGCGCTTCCCGTCACCACGCTGAGTTCAAGCAGCAAGCGGGTGAGTGGTACCTGCGAGACCTTCGGAGCAGAAACGGGACCTTCCTCAACGGCGAGCGCGTTACGGAGAGCCTTTTGAGAGAAGGCGACATCATGAGGATCGGCGGCTCCACCTTCGTCTTCAGTATCGAGCAGGATCCTTTCTCCACTGTCGCAGACACGCATGACGCAGGGCTTGGCGGCGAAGCGAGGCCGAATCTGTCAGAACGTGAGAAAGAGATCCTTGGACTGCTCGCTCGTGGTTCGACCGATCAACAAATCTCCGAAGCCCTCTTCATAAGCCCGGCCACGGTTCGCTCACACCTCGATCGCATTCGGGACAAGACCAGCTGTCGTCGGCGCCCGGAACTCACACGCTTAGCGATCGACTTAGGTCTAATCGAGTGACCCACTTGTCGGAACGCCCGGCCACGCCCAACCTTCTGGCACAACTTCGGTCCTGGGCCTCGTGGATGGGTCAGGTAGACGTCCCGGCCAGGGCTCTGTCGACCTTGGTGCTCAAGATCACCGGCCTTCGCTGCGGTCTGGTCCTCCCGAGAAGTCCTGTTGCGAATGCCGGCCGCAGTACCTCCGGGGGAGGTTCATTCGTCTTTGCCATCGAAGCAGCCATCTCGACGATTGTGCCAGCCTGAAGCCTTTCCTCGATGCCCAATGCAAGCTCATGAGCATGCTCTCGCCACACTGCGACGAGTACTTCGATTGCTTGATCACGGCTTCCGGCGAGGAGGCCAAAGTTGCTCCCTTGGAATCCGGGCACACGGTTCGTGGGACCGAATCCCGCTGCCGCACTAATGGGGCTCTCAGCGTCGTCGGTCTTGCGCCTGATCCGGAGCGGGGAGTTGCCTGCCATCAGGGATGGAAACCGTTTCCTGATCCCGGTCGAGGAGATCGACCGGTGGGCCGACGACCGGCTGGGCCGGGCCTCACCACCCGGTAACGCCGCCCCTCGCGGCGACGCCGCCGTACTTCCAGACCATCGTCAGCGTCCGGAACCCCCTAAATCGCCAGGTCGCGTCATGGGCCGCGGCGCAGCAGCAATTCAATCTGACTCAGGCCGCCTGGTGGTGGGATCCCGCACGAGACGCCGGAACAGTTCGTCGCAAGCTTCCTCTTCGCGGGCGAACGTCATTTCCGCGCTGCGCAGGCCCCGCTCGGAGTAGTACACGCTCCAACCGTCCTGCACGAGGGCCAGGACGTATTGCTCGGGCGGCAGCCCGCCAACGAGGGAGTAGCTGGTTCGACGAATACCAGCCCGGTCGGCTCGGCGTTGAAGCTCGGCTCGATCCACTAGGACCGTCGCAAACGGCCGTCCCGTCGTCGTCGGGCGTAGCCCAATCCGATGGCGCCGGCGCTCGCGAGGATCGCAATCGGCACCGCCCAAGTCGCGTGGCTCGCTGCAGCCACGACGATGAGGAGCAGCACGGTGATCGTGCAGACGTGACTCCCCGGACGCGTGGCAGCGGCGCGTAGGTACGCGCCGAAAGAGGGATCACGAGTGGGCTCCGCCGTCACAGCTCAATATCGGGACTTCGCTCAGCAAGCTTAAGCAAAGAGCCCAACCCTTCGCCCGCCGGCAACTTCTCCGTCGGCGGATGGAAGACCCCTGGCCTTAATCCGCCCTGGGTGTCACCTGGGAGCGTGCACGGCGCTTCGCTACGTGAGCGGCCGTCGGGGGTTCGTCACCCCCGGTGACGCGCTCACGATCGGTCCGAATCCGACCAACCGAGCGGAGCACCCATGCCTGAGTGTTGGCCTTGCGTGCGTGCCGGCTTCGCGGCAGCAATCCAAGGCGAGATCGAGAGGCGCAGGTAAGTGGGGCTGGGCTCTGGTCACCACGCCGTCTCGATCACCGCCGTCGCACTAATGATGCCGCAGGTATGGGGATAGGGTGCACTCACCCCTGGTTAGGCAGAGCAACCCTTCACTACCCCTGGAGACAGGGTCGCGGGATATTGCTTCGTACCGAGGCTCTCGGTACCGACGTATTCGTTCTGGGTCTTCGACCATGTCCCACTGAAGGCCACAGGTCCGGGTCTATAGCCCGGAGCCTTCTCCTTGATCGACTTGCCACTCGTTTTGTAGGTCCCCGGCCAGCGCGGGGCGGGCGCGCCCATGACCCAAGTGAGATGTCCGGGGGCTCCAATGATCTGTCGAATGGGGCACAACCCGACTTGGCTCTGTACGGTCCACTTGGAGCCATCGGTCAACTTCGGCTGGGCGGCCTCGACCGCGCTACTGGCCAGCACCGTGGAGCCGAGGGTCGCGAAGACCGCAGCCGCAAGCAGTAACCGTCGCACCACGGTCTAGCCCCTTCCGGATCCGCCGTTGAACGCAATCATGGCATGGGGATCAGGGCCATCCCCATGGCGCGTTCGTTAGGGGCAGTCTCGGATGCCTCGGGGCTAGACGTTCATTTAGGTTCCGCGTGGCCTTTCCTGAAAGCCATGCCATCCGAAAACCACTCAGACGCCTGCCGGAGTCGTGGGTCCCTTGGGCTCAGGACCAGTTCGGGATACTCCAGTTAGGAGGTGCGTAGGAGACACCCGTTCTGGCGTCTGACCTGCGGTTATGGCGCGTCGTCTACCGCTGTTCTCCCCACACAGTTCGCGCGCATCAATGCGTGGGGTTGGGCAACTTCACGCAAAATGCCCGTGCTGGCGTGTCCTGGCGGTGACACACGCTGTGTCGTGACGGTGACACACGCCGTGTCGTGGCGGCGACAGACACGCCCGAGCCTGCTCGTCACGATGGAGGTATTGACCAGACCGGTGATTCTCAAGGAGCTGCGGTTCGATGATTCCCGGTGTTGCTGTTGCTGCTTTCATCGCATGGGCGAGCGTGATGATGCTCATGATTGCCGTCCCGCGTTCGTCGGGGGACCGACTCGGCCACTCTGACAACTGTGCGGACGCCGAGACATCTCGTTGGGCTCAGGGTTTTCTCGACTTTGCGAGACACAAGAGCAACGAGCTGCTAGTCCGCGCAGAAGCGCAAAGGCAGTTACGTAAGTTCGTAAGTCGTAGGGACCGCCGAATTTGGTGACCCTTCTGCACAACGACTACTGGCGCCAAGTGCTTAAGCACACTCGGCGGAATGAATTTCGTTGCAGCGGGAACATCTTCCCCTGCTAAAAGAATGACCATTTGAACAGGGAAGGTTTGGGTGTCGGAGGACCGATTACCACGTTGAACACACCTGTCCTGCTCATGGGGAAGGTGCAGCTCAAGGCTTCATAGCCCTCGCATTCGAAATCGTCGGCGTGAGACAGGCTCGGCCATGACGTCGATCACCAGGTGCCCGAGGGCTGACTCAGAGGGGTGACCGGTCCCGGCTACGGGGACAGGTCTCCGGCGATCCAAATCGCAAGGCGTCAGAAGCTGGGCTCGTCGATACCTCTTGACTTATCTATCACTAATAGGTAGTTTACCTATCAATGATAGACGAACGAGCGAGTGCTGAGCTTTGGCCAAAGCCGGGCAAGGTGCCGCGACGAGAGGCCAAAGTGGCTGCAATCGTCGAGTCGGCGTGGATGCTCGCCCGAGAGAACGGGATCGCTGGGGTGTCGCTGCACGCACTGGCCCGCGAGGTTGGAATGCGCCAACCGTCGCTCTACGCTTACTTCGACTCGAAGCATGCGCTGTACGACGCCATGTTCGCCGACGGTAATCGGCGACTCATCCAACAGCTCGACGTGGTCAGGCTCCCTCGAGATCCGCGTGCAGCCCTGAAGAAGTTCCTAGCCGAGTTCGTCGCGTTCGCACTCGAGGACCCAGCGCGCTACGAGCTGCTCTTCGAGCGTCACATACCGGGATTCGCACCTTCACCGACGTCCTACGTCCTTGCAGAGGAAGTATTGAGGCGCGCCTACAAGGTGATCAACGAAGCTGGCGTCACTACACAGGGCGACATCGACTGCATCGTGGCCATGGTCGCCGGGTTGATGCAGGCGCAGCTGAGCAATGACCCCGGCGGCAACCGTTGGATCCGTCACCTCAACCGTCTGATCGATGTCTATGTCGACGATGTGCTCGAAAGGAGCAGACACTCATGATGGCAGACCCACTCACCCGTACGGAGGCTCGAGTGCTGGCCGAGGAAGAGTTCACCCGCTTCGCGAACCTGGTCGCGTCCCTCACGCCCGATGAGTGGACGGCGCCTACCGATTGCACAGGTTGGGACGTCCGCAAGATGGTGCTGCACGTCCTCGGTTCAGGCGAAGCCCAAGCATCCGTCCGAGAGTTCGTCCACCAGTTGAGACGAGGCATGCCGCTCAACAAGGAGATCGACTCGCACCACTGGGTCGACGGTATGAACGAATTACAGATTCGCGAGCGCGACCAACTGTCGAATGACGAGCTGGTCGCGCAGGTCGCTGCAGTGGGCCCGAAGGCCGTCAAGGGCCGGTGGCGAACGCCGCCTCCGGCCCGTTACATCCCCCTTCCATTCGGGCCACCAATCGGATGGGCACCCCTCAAGTACCTGCTCGACGTCGGGTTCACCCGCGACGTCTGGGCCCACCGTATCGACGTCCACGCGGCCATAGGCCGCCGAATGCAGCTCACGGCTGATCACGACGGCCGCCTTGTCGCCGACATTGTTGCCGAGTGGGCAGGTATCCACGGCCAACCCTTTGAGCTCGTGCTCGATGGCCCCGCCGGTGGGAAATTCGAACAGGGCATCGCCGGCGAGCGCGTCGAGATCGACGCGCTGGACTTCATCCGTACCCTCTCCGGCCGGCTGCCCGGCGAGGGGGTGCTCAGCAATCCACTCCCATTGTAAGAGGCTCAATCGCCACGCCGTCAAACTCAACCAGAACAGGAGCAAACCATGGAAACCCAAGTCGACGAGATCGCTGAGCGCATCTACAGGCTGTCGACGTTCGTTCCCGATATCGGCCCGACTGGCTTCACGTTCAACCAGTTCCTCATCGACGCTGACGAGCCAACCATCTTCCATACCGGCCCGCGCGCCATGTTTCCGGCCGTGTCCGAGGCCATCGGTTCGCTGATGCCGTTCGATCGGCTGCGCTGGATCATGTTCGGCCATCTCGAGGCAGATGAGTGTGGTGCGATGAACCTCTTCCTCGAGGGGGCGCCGAACGCCGAAGTGGCCCACACGGCCATCGGCTGCATGGTCTCCATTGACGACCTCGCTGACCGACCTCCGGTCCCCGTAGCGCCCGACGGTTCTTTTAACCTTGGCGGTCGGCGCATCCGTAGTATCGACACACCCCACGTACCTCACGGTTGGGACGCCCATGTCCTCTACGAGGAGACCACCGGCACCCTGTTCTGCGGTGACCTCCTGAGCCAGGTTGGAGACGGGCCGGCGTTGACAGGGGACAACATTGTCGCTGCGGCCATCGAGGCCGAGGACATGTTCGGCGCTAGCTGTTTCACGCCGCAGTCGGCGCCGACCATCCGACGCCTCGCTGCGCTGAATCCCACCACGCTCGCGATTATGCACGGTTCCTCGTACAGCGGCGAGGCCAGCAAGGCGCTCCTCGCTCTCGCCGACGACTTCGAGCGTCGCATGGAAAGTTGATCTCCCGCTAGTCGCGCTCAAGCGAGTATTGGCATCTCACCTGCGACTCCAGTCTTGCGACGATGATGTTCTCGGCGTAACCGCCCCGTGCCACCTTGATCGTCACCTCGTCGTGCTGTCGCTCTGCGAGCGGCGTCTCAGTTACCTGGCACCCAAGGTTCAGCGAGCAGAGCCGGATATCTGACTGGTCAACGACGACTTCAGTTCGCATGGCAGAGCACTCATTGGCACCTCGCCGTGGCTGCACGGAAAGCAAACGAGCCGCACCTGTTGCGCTGAGAGAGTTGCATCAATAATGTCATCGGTGATGCCGGCGACCGGCCGGGGCATCTATGGGATGGCTTGGTTTGGCGACCTTGACGAACATCCGGGAAGAAGGCTGCTGTCATGAAACCGTGGCGCATGACTTGCACGCTGGGAACGATCGTTCTTGCACTGACGATCGTCGGTGGCGGTTCGGCTTTTGCTGACAACCCTCCGAGCCCTCTCGCGCAGGCTCAATGGCAGGGCGAAATTGCGAATCTTCCTACACCTGGGAACGGGTGCTACCACGCGTCGTATCCTGCGCTGCAATGGCAGGCAACGCCCTGCGTGGTGGCGCCGAACCTGCCCTTTGCACCACACCTGCCAACCCAGGGCAGCCCTGCGATCGTTGGCAACGGCGACGACTACGTGGCGCAGGTAGCCGGGACGCTCTCCAAGGCAACAGGGACGTTCACGCACGTGACGACGGGGATCACCGAAAAGGGCAAAATAAATAACACGGGACCAAATGTCGCGAACGCCTTCTCTCTGCAGCTCAACAGCGAGTTCTTTTCTGACCCCCCGGCCTGCTCGAAGGCCGCCGTCCCATCGGACTGCTATGGCTGGCAGCAGTTCGTCTATGCCTTCGATTACTCGAGTGATACGAACTATGTGTTCATGCAGTATTGGCTGATCTATTACGACAAGACGTGCCCAGGCGGCTGGAACACGGACGTGTCGGGCCGCTATACGTTCTGCTACGCGAACAGCCCCGCGACGACGTACGGCTCTCTCCCGGCCGACGCCCTCGGCCAGACGACGTTCGTGGGACAAGCCACATCTGGGGGCAAAGACACCGTGAGCCTGTCGAGCCCATCGGGCGCATCGAGTGTCTCCAACAGTGACAGCAAGCTCGACCTTTCGGCGTACTGGGACGCGACCGAGTGGGGCGTCTTCGGTGACGCTGGCGGAGCCGAAGCGAAATTCGGTGCAGATTCGAAACTCGAGCCGGTCACAACATTGCAAGGCACCAGCTCGTCCGCGCCGACATGCGCTGTGGGCGGGTTCACAGGTGAGACCAACAACCTCAGCTTCACCAAGACGAAGACACTCGGATCCGAGTCTTCGCCCACCATGGCCATCACTGAGACCAACGGCACACTCAAGAAGCCCAGTTGCCAGGTCGCGAGTTAGACAATCGCCTCCAGGGTTGAGCGCAGCCGAGCTGTAGCTGTTTCAGTGGAGCTGCCTGGCCGCGGCTGACTTTGCCTCCCGCTGGGGCAACCGCGGCCGGGCACGCGACGGCGGGCGCACCGAAGCCGGGCCGCCCGCCGTCGCTGGTCGCCAGGTTACGGGTGGCTAGGTGATCTTGAACTTCGTCCCGATGGCGAGGCTGAGATTCCCCGACGGGTCGATGCAGACGTAGCCCTTGTACTTGCCGGGCACGGCCACCGTGTGGTCCTTGTCCTTCGTGACGCTTCCCGTGACCTTGTCCTCGCTGGATCCCGCCGTCGTGCAGTTGGGCGTCTCCGAGGTGAGGTTGGGCGCAGTAAAGGTCATCTTGTCGCCGTTGAGCCACTTGACCGTCCCACCTGCCGCGAGGACTGAGGAGGACGTAGGCTTGGTGCCCCCTCCGTCGGCGTTACATCCGGTGATTTGAGCAGTCCCCGTTTCGGTGCCACTCAGAGTGGTGCACTTCACGGTGACCGACGCGCCCGCAGGGCTAGCCGTGAACGCGATGGCGCCACCGATCGGAAGGGCAACGGCTAACGCCCCCGCGAAAGACAGCCTGCTGATACGTGTTCGAATCATTGTTCTGTTCCCTCCTAGCTTTTGGTGACTGGGCGGCGCGTGCGCTACCCATGCAACGAATGTCTTTACCAATGGGCACGCGCGTTATGCGTCCCTTGCGTGCGTTACCGCAAGGTAAGTCGCGAATTAACGCTGAGTCCTCAGGCTCCTCTCAGCGCCGGTGCGGGGTTAGACTTTCGTAGCGCGCACCGCATCATCCGGCCTGACCTACGACCAGCAGGTCGGAGGTTCGAGTCCCGCGGCGGCCACTGGGCGACGCCAACTCGTGTGCCAGTCCGGGACTGCGGAGCCATCCCGTTCCCAATCTACAAAAACGCGCTTCGTCGCATGGATGGTCCACGAGCCGTATCGTGCTAGGCGAGTCACGAGTGACTTCTGCCGTTGCTCCATCGATCGGAGCACCAACGCGACCACGAGAGGACCTGAAGATGCCAGCACCCGAGATCAGCTTCAACGCCGACATCAAGCCTCTGTTCCGGGAAAAGGATCGCAATTCGATGCGCAGCGCGTTCGATCTGTGGTCCTACACCGATGTCCAGACGCACGCTGCCGCCATTGCCGAGCGCTTAGGGAATGGCTCCATGCCGTGCGACGGCGCGTGGCCCCCGGAACGAGTCGAGTTGTTCGAACGCTGGGTCGAGCAAGGCAAGCCGAAGTAGGAGGGTCGTCGCCTTGCTACTGGGACGCAGCGATGGATCCGGCACCGGACCGCATGAGGCGATTGCGGAGCTCTTCGGCGCTCACGGGTTGGCCAAAGTAGAAGCCCTGGACCACCTGACAGCCGAGTTCGTCGAGCAGCTCAATCTGCGCGGCTGTCTCCGCGCCTTCGACGATGACATCGAGGTCGAGTGCATCGGCGATCCCGACGATGGCCCGAACCAAGGCCAAGGCTTGGTGGTCCACTCCGAGCGGCGTGACGAAGCTCCTGTCGATTTTCAGGATGTCGACGGGAAGGTCTCGCACGTAGGCGAGCGACGAATACCCCGTGCCAAAGTCGTCGATCGCGATCCGCACCCCGAGCTTTCGCAGCTCGCCGAGTTGTCGCGTTGCTTGCTCCCTGTCGGCCATCATGATCCGCTCGGTGATCTCGAGGACGAGAAGCTTGCCTGGCAGATCTGACTCTGCCAGAGCCCTCTCCACGCGGCCGATGAGGTCCGCCGAGAACATCTCGGGTGCTGACAGGTTGACGGAGATAGAGAACGCCCGGGCCGGATCGATGGACTGCCATCCCCGGGCCTGACGACACGCCTGACGGAGGACCCAATCTCCGAGGGTGGCGATCAGACCGATGTCCTCGGATACGGCCAGGAAATCGTCGGGGGTGAGCAGGCCCCGTTGGGGATGTTGCCACCGCAGAAGGGCTTCTGCTCCGATAATGGTGTGCATCCCCGAATGGACGACCGGTTGGTAGTACACCTCGAACTGCTCGTCTACCAGTGCGTCGCGCAATTGGGTCTCCAGCTCGAGGCGTCGGATCGCCCGCTCCTCCATTGCCCCTTCGTAGATGACGAGCCGGTTGCGTCCCGCTGCCTTGGCTTCGCTCATGGCCCGGTCCGCGTCACGCACGACACGTTCGGCAGTTGTGGGAGGAACGATCTCGACGATGCCGATGCTGGCGGTGATGGCCGCTCGACCCAGACTCAGCCCGTAGGGCGAGTTCAGGGAGGAAATCAGCCTGGTGGCGAGACCCTCCGCCTGATCGAGGCTGCAGTCTTCGAGGAGCACGACGAATTCGTCGCCACCGAGCCGTGCGGCCAGGTCACCGTCTCGCAGTGCTGATTCCACACGTCTGGCCACCGCGATCAGGAGCTCGTCGCCAGCGGAGTGGCCATAGGTGTCATTGATCCTCTTGAACCCGTCTAGATCGATGAAGAGGAGCGCCGAGCGGAGCATCGCGTCTTGTTGCATCACGATGCGTTCGATTCGATCCGAGAGGTAGAGCCGGCTTCCTAGTCCCGTCAACACGTCGGTATTCACTTGAGCGACAAGTCGCTTGGTCCGGACGCGCGCCCGCTCCGTCCGAGCGGCCAGGACCTCAGAGATGAGGATCCAGATGGCCAGCGCCAAGACGAGCTTCACGCCGACTTCAGCGGTCCAAGGTCTCTCGATGACAACCCATGCTGACCCGACGACGCAGGCGAACAGGGGCCCGACCCCTCGGTTTTGCGTCAAGCCGATGAAGACGAAGATCAAGGTGAAGAACCCCGTGTATTCGACGGCCCCACCGCCGGCAGCGAGGAAGGAGAGAGCCAGTTCGCTGACCACCACGAGGACCGGGAAGCACAGAAGCATGGGACCTTTGATCCGACGACCCGACAGTACGAGCAAACCCAGATCCAGTGCGGCGGTGGCCATCACAATGACCGCGACAGACTGACGGCTCTCGGTACCCAGGGGAAAGAAGACACTCGCGACGAGCGCCACCGCACAATAGGCAGCGACCAATCCGAAGCCGAGCCGGACGTCCTGCTCCGATGGCGAAGACTTGACACCGGGGGCCGAGTCGAGGAGCCAACGTTCGGAGATCCTCGTCTTCGTGATGTCCGCAGGCGTCTGGCGGACTCGCGTCGCCACTCGTTGGGGGTCGAGGGGAAGGACCCCCTCCGGCTCCGGTTCCGAGCGGAGCTGGGGTCGCGTCACGACGTGACCCACCCGGTGCAGTTGTCAGCGGTCGAGACCAGCCAGTCCGCAAGCTTCCGGGACACGTGCCTTCGGACCTGTCCCATTGCTTACCCCTCACAGGCCCGAGCTCAGAAGTGACCTCTCACGAGCGGCGCGCGAACCAATTTGATGACCCTGAACTGCATCATCGGCATCGCAGCGCACCAGATGAAGCTCTTTTTCTTCGCTTCCCATTGCAATGTGACTCGCTTCACGAGCGCCGCCGTTACTCGAGCCGGCGACTCAACCAACAAGGTCCACGACCAGCGCTTTGACCCGCCTTTCGATCTCGTCCCTGATCGGGCGCACTTCCTCGAGCGACTTCCCAGCGGGATCTGGAAGCTCCCAGTCGAGGTATCGCTTCCCTGGATAGATGCGGCACGCGTCGCCGCAGCCCATGGTGACGATCACGCCCGCCTCTTCGGCCATGGCATCGGTGAGACGCTTTGGCCGTTCAGCCGAGACATCGAGTCCGACTTCCCTCATCGCCGCAACGACCGCTGGATTGAGCGTGTCGCCTGGAGCTGATCCGGCGGAGTGAACCACGATCCCGCCGTTCGCCTCCCGACTCAGCAGAGCAGCAGCCATTTGTGACCGCCCTGCATTGTGGACGCACAGGAATAGCACGACTGGCCGTGGGTTGATCACGGCACCTCCTCCGCAGAGGCCACGTGGTCACTGACGTCACCGTGGTGAGGAAGCACGATGTCGCTTGCCTGCACGGCCGTGATGTCCGGATAGAGAGTCCGTATCAGCAGGAAGGCGAGGACGGCACCAACGAGTTGAGCGCCGATGAAGCTGGGTACCGATGAGGGTGCGATGCCGGCAAACGAGTTGGAGAACGTGCGCCCCACAGTGATGGCGGGATTGGCGAAGCTCGTCGAACTCGTGAAGAAGTACGCCGCGCCGATGTAGGCGCCAACAGCCGCCGGAGCCGATTTTGACCGCCCCGTGCGGGCCAAGGCGAAGATCACCAAGAGGAGACCGAGCGTCGCAATGATCTCGGACAGAAAATGATCTGGCGACGCACGATGTCTGGTTGAGATCTCCCACGCAGGTATCGAGAACATCACGTTGGCGACGACTGCCCCGGCGATGCACCCTGCAACCTGGGCGGGGAGGTAGGCACAGGCCTCAGGCCAGGAGAGCCCGCCAAAGCCGGCGTCGACGAATGACACGACTGGGTTGAAATGGCCTCCTGAGACTGGGCCAAACATCAAGATGATGGCGAAGAGGCCCGCGGCGGTCGCGCCAGCGTTCTCGAGGAGTTGCAGGCCGGTCTCCCCAGGCGACAGATGCTGCGCCGCGATCCCTGAGCCGATGACGACTGCAGCCAAAAACGCACTCCCAAGGAACTCCGCGACGACGCGCCGCCAGAGCACCGACTCGGTAGCCATCGAACGAGAACGCGACCGCGACTGGCCCCTCAGCAGCAGCTCGACGTGTCGGCAATTGCGGCCAGATCGGGACGCGAGTCGCAACATGCCGGGGAACCAGAATCCAGCGAACGCAGCTGTCCATCGGTCATCTCGACGTCAGCCAGCACGGCGTAGATCTCCCACGGCTCGCCGCCCGGACCGTCCACCCAGACCTTGTCCTGGAGGGCGTAGCAGCACTCGACCTCGACCTCGCCTTCGACTGCGGTCTCGAGACCAACGCCCTCGAGTCGCGTGATGGCGTCAGCCACGGCCTGCCGGCTCGCCACCTCGACCCCGAGGTGGTTGAGGGTCCCTGGCTCCTTGGTGTGATCCTCGATCAAGACAAGCTTGAGGGGAGGCTCGGCAATGGCGAAGTTCGCGTAGCCGGGACGGATCTTCGCCGGCTCGGTGCCAAAGAGCTTGGTATAGAACGCCACTGCTTCGTCGAGATCGGCCACATTCATGGCCAGTTGCACGCGTGACACGGTTGCCTCCCACTAACATTGACGTCTGTCGATGCTTTGCAGTCTAGACATATATCGATGGATGTCAATGGGAGGAATCGATGGCCACACGGACGGGCAGGTCCATGGAGACCCTGTGCTGCGACCCGTTGACGGCGGCGCCGGTCTCGGAGGCCAAAGCCAGCGAGGTCGCCCGTGTGCTGGCTGCGCTCGCTGATCCCGTTCGGCTACGCCTCTTCTCAATTGTCGCGAGCCAGGCCGAGGTGTGCAGCTGCAACTTAGAGGGGCCACTGGGAAAGAGTCAGCCGACGATCTCGCACCACACCAAAGTCCTTTCCGAAGCAGGGCTGATCGCCGGGGAGAAGCGCGGAAGGTGGATGTGGTGGCGGGCCGTGCCCGAGCAGATTGCAGCACTACGCGAGGTGCTCGGTCAGCCGTAGACGTTCAGCCGCCGAACGTAATCCCCAGCACCTCCCCGAGCTCGCGCAGCGCCTGCCCGGGGTCAGACACCTTGATGGTGTGCATCCCGAGCGCACGAGCGGGCTTGAGGTTCACCCCGAGGTCGTCGAGGAACACAGACTCGTCCGGCTGCACCTCGAGCGCTTGGCAGGCGAGCTCGTAGAACCGGGGATCGGGTTTGCGGACACCGAGCACCCGCGACTCGAGCACTGCGTCGAAGAGAGCGTAGACATCGGCGACCTCATTCGAGACGGCACGCTCGACTGATGCGAAGTTATTGGTCAGACAGGCGGTTTTGTACGACCCCCTGCAGGCCTCGATCGCGGCGACCATTTGGGGCCGGATCTCCCCGGCCAGCATCTCGAGTACGCGTCGCCCATTCACCTCGTGTCCCAGGGCACGCGCCTCCGCTCCCCACTGCGTTCCGAACGCGTCGATGCTGATCTCGCTGCGTTCGAGACGCGCCCACGCGTTGTCGTCCGGGTTGGTGGCGTTGACGGAGCGTATGAAACCGGCCGGCAGCCCGTGCTGCGACTCGAATCGTGCGAAGGCCTCGAAGGGGCTGGTCGAAATGACGCCCCCGAAGTCGAACATGACTGCACGTATGGTCACGGGCTCCTCCGAAAGGCGGACACAGCGGTAGCGGGCGCTGCCGCGTCGGGGAACCACGGAGTTGGCCGGCGCGCAATGTAGCACCGCCCCCTTTTGGGGATGTCAGGTCGCTACATTGCGGCATGGACTTCCAAGCCATCACCGACAAGCTCGAGATACGAGAGCTTCTGTTCCGCTATGCCCGCGGACTCGATACCCAAGACTGGGCTCTCCTGACCTCGGTCTTCACTCCGGACGCCCAGCTCGATTACACCTCTGTCGACGGACCGGCCGGTGCACGGGACGAGGTGGTGGCCTGGCTGGAGCAGGCGCTCACGCCCGTGCCGATGACGCAGCACTTCATTACGAACATCGAAATCGATCTCCGGGGCGATCATGCCAGCGTGCGCGCCATGTTCTACAACCCGATGCAGCTACCGGGGATCACGGGACTGGTTTCCTGCGGCGGGAACTACCACCACCACGTGGTCCGCACGTCGGAGGGCTGGAAGAGCGAACGACTGGTCGAAGAGACCAAGTGGTCAGTGAACCCGGCACAGACGCCGCGGAGCTGATCGCCCGCAACCTCAGACGAAGTCCGAGCCACCGTCGGCATTGACGCACGCCCCGGTCACGTAGCCGTTCCGCTGCGACACGAGATACGCCGTCAGCGACGCGACCTCGTCGGGCAATCCAGCTCGTCCGAGATCGGCCGGCTGGTGGAACGTCTTGTCGATCCATGTCATCACGTCGTGTGGGTCGGCGGGGTCGAGCCCGTCGGCGGCGAAGATGTCCCCCAGGTTCTCCGTAAAGCTGGCGGTGACGATGGAGCCGGGGCAGACGGCGTTGACGAGGATGCCGTCGGGCGCCAGGGTCTTGGCCAGGTTCTTGGCGAGGCTGGTCACGGCCGCCTTCGAGGCGGTGTAGGCCACGAGGATCGGGCTCTGCCGCTGAATGGAGTGGGCCGAGAACATCGCGATCCTGGCCCAGTCGGCCGCCCGCAACAACGGGAGGGCGGAGCGGACTGACCGCACAGCGGACATGGTGCCCAAAGCGAAGGCGTCGTCCCATTGCGCGTCATCGAGCTGTTCGAACCGCCCCGCACCCGGTCCGATGGTGTGCACCAAGATGTTGAGGGATCCCCAGCGTTCGCCGACCTCCTCGAAGCCGGCATCGATTGAGTGCGGGTCGGTCATGTCCACGCTGATGCCGACCGCGTCAGGGCTGCCGAGCGCACCGAGTGACTCCACGGTGTCGTCGAGCGCCTCACGGCCTCGCGCCATGACGGCAACGCGTGCCCCGTCGGTAGCCAAGACCTCCGCCACTGCCCGGCCCATGCCTTTGCTCCCACCGGTGACCACCGCTGTCGCATCTGTGAGTCCGAGATCCATGTGTTGCTCACGCCTCCTTTGCCGGGGCGTGCACGTCGTCACACCGCGGCATCGTACGAGTCCATGTATGGCGCGAAGCGCTCGCGCACCTGCTCCGCCTCCAGCCCGAAGTCGGCCAGTTCGTAGGTGTGCTGGCCGTACGAGCCCGGCTCGTGCGACCCGGCCCACCGCGCCACAGCGTCACGGGAGGAGTCGGGGAAGCCGACTCCGATCTGCTCGAGTGCCCTGCCGAGAGCGCCGACGGGATCCACCTGCAGATCGGCGAAGGCGAGATCGGCGAAACGCTCGTCGCCCACCCGCCTCCGGAACTCCATTGCGCGTGAGACGGCCGTCCACCAGCGGTCGAGTTGCTCGGGACCGAGTTCGAGACTGTCGTCGCGGTCGCTGCTCCAGCTTCTCGTGTAGTGGATCAGACTGCATACAGATCCCAGCACCTTCGCCGGGTCGCGATGGCTCCACAGGAATTTGGCGTCGGGGTACGCCTCGAGCAGCGCGTCGAGGGCGAACATGTGCACGGGTGTCTTCAGGTGCCACAGACGCGGCGGGCAGTGCCACTGCAGCAGCTGGAGCACGCGCCGGTGGTACTGGTACGTGCCCCGCATGTCGCAGTCCGTGACCCAGGCCAGGTACGACGGGACATGACCGAAGCCGTCGAAGTGCACCGTCCGGAAGCTCATGCCGAGGAGGTCTTGACACTCGGTCGCCGTGGTCGCTTCCTGGTGCATCATGCTCGCCATCAGCGGGAACATCTCGTACATCATCGCCAGACCGGCTTCGGCGTCGGCAATACGGGGATCGCTGTGTTCTGTGGCCGACTCCGGCGGCGGGCACGGCGAGGAGGACTCCCACATGCGCAGCGAGCGGAATTGGGGATCAGCGGCCACGAGCTGGCTCAGCGCGGTGGTGCCCGTCCGGGGCAGCCCGATGACGAAAACCGGCCCTTCGATCTCCTCGTCGTCGATCGCCGGGTGGATGCGGTAGGTGTCCTCCACCTGCAGCCGGGCCGAGAGCAAACTGACCAGGCGCATGTGCTGCATGACGTCGCCTGCTTCGGTGAGGTCTGCTTCCTCGTTGAACGAGCGCACCAGACCTTCGAGGCCCTCGCGGAACATCGCGTCACCGAAGTCGTCGAGGCCGGTCTTCTGACGTGCCTCGGCTTCGAGCTCCTCCGCGTCGAGTGTCATCGGCAAAACCTCTTGCTCACCGCGAGTCGTCGGGCCGCGATCGTGGCGCTGCGCTCCGCGGGGGTGACGCGGCGGGTGCTCGACGGCAGCGCGTCCTCGACGTCCGCCAACTTCACGACGTGGGCGGTTGGCACCGGCGCCGACTCTGTGCGCACACAGCGGAGGATCACGGGCCCGGCACTGTGCCCGGCGGTGTCCAGCCAGTTGGCCACCCCGGGGTCGTGGTGAGCCACCACGACGCGAACCATCCCGTCGTCGTCGATCGCGCTCTGATGCCCGTTCAGTGAGCTCTGGTGACGGGCATAGTCGATGGTCTCCCACCACGGGTTCCCGAGCGAGAAGCTCCAGTACAGGCCCTCGGGGGGCGCGACCTCGAAGATCAAGGCCTCGTCCGCATCGAGTTGCCACGAGCCGATCACGGGTCGGTTCTCCGCCGCCGCCCCCATCGCGGTTCCGTCGAGCGGCGGCAGGAAGGTGTTTGGGGTGTCCGGACGCGAGAACTGCAAGAAGAACTCCAAGTTGGCGACGACGAAGTCACCCAGGGCGACCAGCTGACGCGCCGCGACGGCTCGAGGGTCTTCGGCTGGGCGCCTTGCCGGCTCGCTGGTTCCACCAATGCGCTCGATGGACAGCGACGAGGCGACCTCGGTGTCCCAGTCGTAGAAGAAGTGCCGCACGACCAGCGTGGTCGCGTTCTCGGCGATCGGAAGCCAGTTGCCCTCGTGGAACTCCTCCGACAGAACGAGGTCGACTTCGCCTCCGGGCCCCAAGTCCAGCTCGTCGAGAAGTACATTGGCCGATGAGGCCATGCCAGCCATCGACTGGAGTCCGACGTAGCGCGCGGTGCCGCGGTTTCCCCACAGGTGATACGTGTCGCCGCCGCGCAGTGGTGCACCGGCGTAGATGCAGTCGGGGCAATCCATCCCCCACTTGTAGACGTTGTCGACGTTGGAGGGCTTGACAGCCAAGACGGGGTCGATCTCGGCCCGAAGGCCCTGGTCGATGCCGATGCCGAGCAACCCGAGCAGGTGCCCGAACCCCGCCGCCATGTCAACCGGGTCCCGGGGGACGTCATCGGACAACACGATGTCGGCGGCCTTTTGCAGCGCCTGGAGCAAGTGGGACCAGGCCCGGCCTGAGGTCAGATCGTCCGCGGTGGCATCTCCGGCGCGGGCCGCCTCGCTCACCGAGTGGGGCATCCAGGACGGGTTGACGAATGCCATCAGGCGCTCCCTGAGCGCGTGTCAACGACTGCGAGCACCCACATGTCCGACCCCCGACCCCACTTGGCCCGGCCATGCTTGCGCGCTGCGTGCAGGCCGTCAACCCGGTCAGTCGAGCCTCGGCCGGTGGATACACCGCGGTAAGAGTCCCCGCGCGTAGCGTATGGCGGGAAGGGGCAGGGTGTGCCACAGCCGGCTGTCACGGGGCGAACTGAACACGCATGATCGAAGGCGCGATCCCGACACTCGTCCTTATCGGAATTGCCGCAGTCCTCGCGCCGATCATCGCCGAGTGGACCAAGAAGTTCCTTGCGGTTCCCGAAGTGGTCATCCAGATCATCCTGGGGATCGTCATTGGGCCTTTTGTGCTCAACATCGCGCGCTCCAACAGCATCATCACGGCGCTGTCCGACTTCGGGCTGACCTTCTTGATGTTCCTCGCGGGGACCGAGTTGGATCTCGCCGTCTTGCGCCAGGGGCATCCGGGGCGGGCCGTTGGCTCATGGGGGGTGTCAGTGGTCATCGCGCTCGGTTTCGGTGCCCTGCTCCATGGGACGGGCCTTGTTCTCGACTCGGTGGTGGTCGCGTTGTGCCTCACGACGACGGCACTGGGCACCCTGCTGCCAATCGTGCGCGATGCGGGAGTTCTGCGCACGCCATTGGGACCGTCCATGCTCTCAGTCGGGGCTATCGGCGAGTTCGGCCCGATCGTGGCCGTTGCGGTGCTGCTGACGAACCGCGACGCCCGGCTGACCTTCGTCCTGCTCGTCGCCTTCGTTGCGGTCGCTGTCGTGGCGGCCCTGTTGGCCGTCCAGGTACGACCACCTGGTTTCGTCGCTCTGTTGCGCCGGCACTTGAACTCCACCTCACAGCTGCCCGTGCGAATCTGCGTCCTTCTCGTAATCCTCCTCGTCTACCTCGCGATCAAGCTCAGCCTCGACGTCTTGCTGGGGGCGTTCGCCGCGGGAGTCGTCGTGCGGCTCTTCATCAAGGGAGAGGACAGCCAACCGGTCGAGAGCAAGCTCGAGGCGATTGGGTTCGGTTTTCTCATCCCCATCTTCTTCATTGAGAGTGGCATCAATTTCGACCTGGGGTCGCTGATCCATCGTCCCCACGTGCTGCTCCTCGTTCCGATGTTCACCGCCATCTTCTTGGTCACGCGCGGTCTTCCGACCTGGGCGTTCTTTCGCGGGGCCATCTCCAAGGTGGAGGCCCGAAGTTTGGCCCTCCTCTCGGCAGCCGGGTTGCCCATCATCGTCGTCATCACCACGCTGGGAGTCGATGAGCACCGCATGAAGCCGGAGAATGCGGCCGCGCTTGTCGCGGCCGGGATCCTGTCGGTCCTCATCTATCCGCTCATCGGGCTTCGGTGGCTGGGCCAAGGAGCCGACGGCGCCGACGGCGCCGCTGGAGCCGACGGAGCCGGCACGGCGGACATGTCGGGTCCCCCGAGTCCATCCGAACGCGCCGGTGAGGATGATTCCTGACGACCGCCTGCCCGCGGCGCGGCTTCCAGGTCCCAATCCGCGGCCCCCGGCTGAGGCTGGCACGGCGGCGAGCGCGGTGAGAGCCTGTTCGTAGGACCAGAGGAGGAGGTGCGCCGTGCTGTTGAACGGGTTCAACCACGTGGCCATCCTGACCAAGGACACGCAGCGCTTCGTGGACTTTTACCGGGACGTCTTCGACGCGGAAGTGCTCGGTCAGGATCAGATGGGCGACGAGGGCACGCTCACCTTCGTGCGTGTCGGCGAGTACTCGGAGATCAACCTCTTCGAGGTCCATGGGAATCAGGAGTCGGAACGGCAGACACCCATGTTCGGGCGAGGGCGGATCGACCATGTCGGCTTGCAGGCGGAGTCGATCGAATCGTTCGAGGAGGCTCGCCGTCGACTGATCGCCCTCGGTGCCGCCGACGAATTCGTCACTGACTTCGGGCCCGTCCTCTCCCTCTTCTTCCGCGACCCCGACGGGCTCGAGGGCGAGGTGTGTGTCGTCAATCCCGACGCGCAACCGGGAGTCGTGAACCCGCCCGGGACTCCAGCGGCTCGATACTGCTGAGCGCCACCGACCATCCAACCTCGGGTCGGGGAGCCGTTTCCCTCCGGGCGCGACGACCCGTCGGTATCACCTCTCGGCGCCGCCGGTGAACATGCTCGGATGGGGCCGCGCTGGTGGCGTGCGAAAGAACGGCCGGACGTGTGTGTCCATGATCCCTTCGACCACGTGAGCTGACTGGGGGTCGGGCACCAGGTTGGTGTCCTCGTGGGGGTCCTCGTCGAGATCGAAGAGCTGACACGGGGCGCATGCGTCTTCGTCGACTACGAGCTTGTAGCGGGCGGTCTCGAACACGGCGAAACCCCAGTTCTCGCTGACCGTCATCACGCGGGACCCCGGAGTGCCCTCCCGCACGGAGGCTGCCAGCGATCGTCCCTCGCTGAGCTCCACCGGGGGTCCGCCGGCGATGTCGCGGACCGTCGCCGGCACGTCGAGCTGTTCCACCAGTGAGTCGATCACCAAGCCCTGGCGTCCTCCAGGCGGCCGGATGATCAGGGGCACGCGGACGGCAGGTTCGTACATGACGCATTTGGACATGAGCCCGTGACTGCCCGCCATCTCGCCGTGATCGCTCGTGTAGATGATCCATGTGTCGTCGAGCATTCCCCTGCGGGCCAATGCGTCGACCATGAGGCCGACGGCATGGTCGATGACCGAGATATCGGCCGCATAGGAGCGGCGCATGCCGCGGATGGCGTCATCGGTCATGGACTCCGAGTCCGACAGCCACAGGAAGCCGTTGAGCAGTGCGCCGTAGCGCCCCGTGCCTTCGGTGGTGGGACGGGTGGTCGAACCAGGCATCGAGATCTCCACGTCCCGATAGCGCTCGACCGCTTCGGTCGGCGCGTCCCAAGGGTCGTGGGGCCCGGGGAAGCCGACGAAGAGGAAGAAGGGCTCCGCTCTGTCGTACTCCTCGATCCATCGGACCGCCTGCTGCCCGTGCCACGTGTCGACATAGGCGTGCAACGGCAACGGCATCGGAGTCGAGTCCCACATGGGGATGCATTTGGAGGCGTTCTGACCGTCCTCGTTTTCGCCCTGGTAGCTCCGGTCGGCGATGTGCTTCTCGTAGGCGTCGAGCAGGCCTTCACCGGCCAGGAAGTCGGTGTAGCGGTTCGGAGTCTTCGGGATGAACTTGTCGCCCGTCTCGAACACCTCGGCGAAGCCGAGCTCCTCGAGCCGGCCGGCCATCTCGTCGATGTGCGAGACCGTGATCTTCTCGTCGCGGTACAGATGTGCCTTGCCCAGGAGGGAGGTGTGGTAGCCCGCGTCGCGCAGCGCCCAGGCGTACGTCGGGGTATCTGGACCGATCTCCTCCCAGTTCGTGAAGACGCCGTGGTCGCGCACGTAGCGCTCGGTCATGAACGAGGCCCTCGACGGCATGCACAGCGGTCCTTGGCACGAGACCCGCGAGAACCGAGTGCCCTCGGCGGCCAGTGCGTCGAGCGAAGGCGTCAGGACGGTCGGATCACCGGCGCAACCCATCATGTCCGCCCGGTGTTGATCCGACATGACGAGCACGATGTTGGGGGCACGGTGACTCACGAATGGGCCTTTCGGGTCTCGCGCGCCCGAGTTCGGGCGTCGAACGGGATCTTCGCATGGATCTCTTCCCCTCGAGGCAGCCCGGACGTGGACGTCGCAGATGGCCATCCACCATGCCCGCGCCCGTGCCCGAGCTGCGCGAATCCGCTGGTCAGCAGGCACGCGGCGCTCCGTCCGCCGGCTCATCACAGCCTGACGTCGAAGACCGGTGGCCGGTGATGGCGGGCGTGCAAAGGCCGCGTGTCCGATCGCGACTCCAGGTCGGAGTAATTTCCCTGGCAGGGGGGGCGGCCGAACAGATGCGCGACTTCCATCGACGTGGCGGCACAGTTGGCCGGCTCATGGCTTCGACGTTGCTCAGCGCGTCCGTCGGCCTTGGCGCAACTGTCGTCCTCTCCTGCTCCGCAGACGCCGAGGCTGCCCGGGGCGCCGCACCGAAGCTCGAGCAGTTGCCGGGACGGCAAGGAGCAGTGCCGCCGGGAGCGTCGTTCCTCGGCCCGGCGCCGGCGTCGACCGAGCTGCCGCTGGTCGTCACGCTGCAGCCGCGGGATCCCCAAGGGTTGGCGGCCGAGGCGCAGGCGGTTTCGGACCCTTCGTCCCCCGAGTACCACCACTTCTTGTCGCCGAGGCAGTTCGCGCAGCGCTATGGGGCCGCGAGCGCGACGATCAGGCAAATCACGCAGGATCTCGACGCACAAGGCCTGACGGTCGGCCCAGCTTCGACGACGGGCCTCTCGCTGCCGGTCTCGGGCACGGCGGCGCATGTGCAGAGTGCCTTCTCGACGACGATCGACCGTTATCGGCTGGCCTCAGGGAAGACAGGCCTTCACAACCGGTCCGTTCCCGAGGTCTCCGCGGCGATTGCGCCCGCGATCGAAGGTGTCATCGGCCTCGACACCCTCAGTCCGCCCCAACCGACGACGAGTCCGCCCGAGGCTGCCCCGGCTGGGGCAGCGGATAGGACGGCCGCCTCTACCGCGTCTCCGGTGGTGGAGCCGGGGCAGCCGTCCCCCGTCACGGGGACGTGCACCTCGGACATCGACTCGGTGAAGACGACGTACGGAGCACTCGACGCCGACGATCTTGCGCAGGCGTACTCGTTCGATCCGGTCTACGCCACGGGGGACTACGGCTCGGGAGCGACCGTCGCCCTCGTGGAGCTGTCGGGAGCGGGCTACAGCTCGTCGGACATCACGACCTTCGCCAACTGCTACGGCATCACGCTGGGCAACGGGCAGGTCAGCGCGGTGCCCGTCGACGGAGGCGGAGCGACTGGGCCCAACACCGTGGAAGCAGAGTTGGACATCGAGACCGTGCTCTCCCTGGCCCCTGAGGCGAACATCGAGGTCTACGAGGGGGGCGCCTCGGACGGGATCTACAACGTCTTGAGCCAGATCGTCAGCGACGACTCCGCGAAGATCGTGAGCGCCAGCTGGACCAACGGGTGCGAGTCCTATGTGGGGCAGTCGCTCCAGAACTCGGAGAACACGCTCCTACAGGCGGCCGCCGTCGATGGACAGTCCGTCTTCGTTTCCACCGGGGACCAGGGTTCCGAGGGCTGCAACGTCAACGGCGTCGTCTCCGCGCCCACGGGGTCGGACCCGGTGGCCCAGGTCGTCGATGCCTCCACGGGCACGGTGTATGTGGCCAACAAGTCCTCTAACACTGTGAGCGTGGACGGCGAGGGCACCACGAGCAACCCGTCCGATTTCGCCACGTCCGGCTCGGTCACCACCGGCACGAAGCCCGATGCGATCGGCCTCGACTCGTCGCTCGGAAAGGTGTTCGTGGCCAATGCCACGACGAACTCCCTCACGACCTTCGCCACGAGTACCTGCAACCAGACGACCACTTCGGGGTGCGCGTCGCCCACGCAGTTCGTGTCGAGCGGTAACTTGTCGAGCCCCCGCGCGCTCGCGGCGAACGGGTCCACGCTCTACGTCGGCAACTCCAGTGGAGCCGTCGCGGTCTTCAACGTCAGCGCCAGCACCCCTACTTTCGTGGCCACGGTCACGCTCCCGTCGTCGAGCGTGCCGTCCGCGCTCGCCGTCGACACGACAAACGGATTCGTCTACGTGGCCGACGGCACCAACGACCGGGTCGAGTACTTCGACGCCTTGACGTGCAACGCGAGCACGACGACGGGGTGCTCGACCACGCCGGCCACTGTCTCGGTGGGGAACGATCCGATCGGCCTGGCTGTTGACGCCGCGACGGGGAGCCTCTATGTCGCCAACGCCGGGACGGATGGCGGCATCTCCGTGCTCAGCCTGAGTACGCACGACGTGACGACCACCATCTCGACCGGGCCGTCGGTCTCGGGGCTCGACGGAACCGCAGTCGTGCGGTCGGTCGCGCTGTCACCGGACGGCTCGGAGGTCCTGGCGGCCCTCGACGGACTCAACTTCCCCGGCGATGTCCTCGCAACGATCGACCCGGCCACGCAGTCCATCACCGCCACCGCCAATCTCGAGACGGGCTCCGACACCTTGGGCGAGTTGACCAGCGACACCTCGCGTGACTACGCCTGGGTCACCGACGAGAGCGCGGGTGACGACGTGGTACAAAACCTGAATCTCGCAGTGTCCGACCCCGCGAGCCAGCCGTACGTGACTGCTGTCGGAGGCACCTCGCTGACCGCGCTCGGCCCTGCACCGACCGAGACCACGTGGAACGATCGGCTCGCCTTCGCCGAGGGTGCAGGCGGGGGTGGGGTCTCTGAGACCTTCTCCATGCCGGCGTACCAGCAGCCGTTGGGCACGGTGACAGGGAGCACCGGGACCCCGTGTGGCAACTCGAGCGGAGACTGCCGCGAGATCCCGGACGTGTCGGCCGATGCCGACCCGAGCACCGGGTACGTCATCTACGACTCGGTGAACAGCCTGGGGTGGACGGCCGTCGGGGGCACGAGCGGGGCCGCCCCCTTGTGGGCAGGTGTCCTCGCCGTTGTCGCGTCGGCCGACGGCAACACGGCGGGTTATGGCGCTCTGAATCCGATCTTGTACCAGCTGGCTCAGCAGTCACCGGGCACGTACCTCAATGACGTGACGGCCGGGAACAACGACTACAACGCGACGAACGGCGACCAATTCAGCGCAATGAGCGGCTACGACATGGCGACGGGATTGGGCACGCCGGTGACATCTGCCATCGCGACCGCCTTGATGCCGATACCACTCGACGTGGCCGTCTCGGGGACCCAGGCCTACGGCGGGTCGCCCGGATTCACCGGCACCCCACCAGACCCCCCTCTCCCCGCGGGCGTGACAGGAGTGGACACGAGCGGGCTCACGTGCAGCGAGGTCGCCCCGGCGACCGCCATCTCTCCGTCGTTGGCCGGTGGGACGTACACCCTCGTGCCCGGGTCGTGCAGCGGCGTGACGTTGAGCGGATCGGGCGCCGGCGACTACACGGTGGTCTTCACGAGCGCCTCCGGTGACTTCTCCGTCACGGGCGGACCGCCACCACCACCGCCGCCCACCCCGCACGGCTATTGGCTCGTTGGGTCCGACGGCGGCATCTTCACGTTCGGCTCCGCCGCCTTCCACGGATCGACGGGCAGCCTCAGCCTGCAGCGCCCGGTGGTCGGCATCACACCCACAGCGGACGAGGGCGGCTATTGGCTGGTCGCGTCGGACGGTGGCGTCTTCGCCTTCGGCGATGCAGGATTCCACGGCTCCATCCCGGGTCTCGGCCTGGCGCCAGCCGGATCGGGCCTGCCTCACGCGTTGAACGCGCCCATCGTCGGCATGGTGCCGTCGGCCGACGGTGGTGGCTACTTCATGGTCGCGTCGGACGGTGGCGTGTTCGCCTTCGGCGACGCGCGGTTCGAGGGCTCGTGCCCGGGGATGGGGGGGTGCAGCGGGGCAGCCGTGGCCGTCGTGCCCGACGCCACCGGCCGGGGCTATTGGCTCGTCACCCAGACCGGGGACGTGTACACCTTCGGGGACGCGCCCTACTTCGGTGCACCCGGACCGCAGGGGTCGCCGATCACGGCGGCGGTGCGCACCGCCGACGGGCACGGGTACTACATCCTCCTGGCCAACGGCACCGTCTACGGCTATGGAGACGCCGTGTCGCACGGCGGTCCCTCCGGCTCGGTCGGCGGTTTCGACCCCGCCTCGGCGATCTTCACCGACGCCGGCGGCGGTGGGTACTGGGTGGCTTCGGCCGCGGGGGACGTCTTCACCTATGGCGACGCGCCGAACGACGGGTCCATGGCGGGGTCGCACCTGAACGGAGCCATCATCGCCGGCACCGGTTTCTGAGCCACGAAGACCACGCGCCGCCCCCCTCCGGGATCGCGGTGGCTGACACGGGAGAGCGCGCGGATCGGGCACACTGGTCGGCGTGGCCCCCCAATTCATGTACACCATGCGCGGCTTGCAGCGCTTCTATCCTCCCGATCGCGAGGTCCTGAGGGGTATCAACCTGTCCTTCTACCCGGGCGCCAAGATCGGCGTCATCGGGTCGAACGGCTCTGGCAAATCATCCTTGTTGCGGATCATGGCCGGTGAGGACGACGGGTTCACCGGCGAGGCCCGCCTCACTCCGGGGTTCAGCGTGGGGTACTTGGCCCAGGAGCCACAGCTCGACGAGACCAAGGACGTCGCCGGCAACGTCGCCGAGGGCGTGGGTGAGACCAAGCGTCTCGTCGATCGCTTCAACGAGGTGTGCGCCGCCTTTGGCGATCCCGATGCCGACATCGATGCGCTCATCGCCGAGCAGGGCGACTTGCAGGCCAAGATCGACGCCGCCGGCGCCTGGGACCTCGATCGCACCTTCGAGATCGCCATGGACGCGCTCAGGCTGCCACCGGGCGACGCCGACGTGACCACGCTCTCGGGTGGCGAGCGTCGACGCGTCGCGCTGTGCCGGCTGCTGCTGTCCAAACCCGACCTCCTCCTCCTCGATGAGCCGACCAACCATCTCGACGCCGAGTCCGTCGCCTGGCTCGAGCGGACGCTCCAGGAGTACCCGGGCACCGTCGTCGCGGTGACGCACGACCGTTATTTCCTCGACAACGTCGCCGGATGGATCCTCGAGCTCGACCGCGGCGCCGGCATCCCCTGGGAGGGCAACTACTCGTCGTGGCTCGAGCAGAAGCAGGCCCGGCTGTCCGTCGAGGAGAAGGCCGACCGGTCGCGCCAGGCCTCGCTCGAGCGTGAGCTCGAGTGGATCCGCATGTCGCCCCGAGCCCGTCAGAGCAAGGGCAAGGCTCGCATCACCGCCTACAACGAGCTGGTGGCCGAGGCGGAGGCGTCCGAGCGGCGCGCGGAGAGGATCGAGCTCACCATCCCGCCTGGGCCGCGCCTGGGCGACCAGGTGGTCGAGGCAGCGAGCGTGGTGAAGGGCTACGGCGACCGCCTGCTGGTCGAGGGGCTCTCCTTCATGTTGCCCCCCGGTGGCATCGTCGGCGTCATCGGGCCGAACGGGGCCGGCAAGACCACGCTGTTCCGCATGATCGTGGGGGAGGAGCAGCCCGACGCCGGGTCGCTCACCGTCGGCAGCACCGTGCAGCTGGCCTACGTCGACCAGACCCGTGCCACCCTCGCGCCCGATGCGACGGTCTTCGAGGAGATCACCGGAGGGGCCGACCACATCGTCGTGGGCGGGCGCGAGCTCCATAGCCGGGCTTACGTCGCGGGGTTCGGCTTCAAGGGGAGCGATCAGCAGAAGAAAGTAGGCCAGCTGTCGGGCGGCGAGCGCAACCGGGTCCTGCTGGCCAAGGTCCTCAGCAGCGGCGGCAACGTCCTGCTGCTCGACGAGCCCACGAACGACCTCGACGTCGACACGCTCCGTGCGCTCGAGGACGCGCTGCTGGCCTTTCCCGGCTGTGCGGTCGTGATCAGCCACGACCGCTGGTTCCTCGATCGCATCGCGACCCATGTGTTGGCGTTCGAAGGCGACTCCGAGGCCCGCTGGTGCGAGGGCAACTTCAGCGACTACGAGAACGACCGGCGCAAACGGCTCGGCACCGAGGCCGAGCAGCCCCACCGGCTGCGCTACAAGCCACTCGTGCGTAACTGAGCGCCGTCCACTCCGGACGGCGCGCGCTCCTCCCACACTCGAGTGACCTCGTCGTAGGGCGTCGCACACGGCGGTCCGGCGGCCACCCAGATCCGGGGCGGGGCTGCGCTGTCGGCCACGCGCACGATGCACGACGAACGCGTCCCGAAGTGCTCGAGATGCACGCAGTTGGCGGCGTTGGGGCGTTCATCTCCCTCGGGGATGCGGTGGTCGGCGAGCACGCGTTGAAAGGCAGTGACGACGTCGTCGCCCGAGACCGGGCCCCCGAGCATCGCGCGCACGAGGTCGACCTTCGGCGAGGGCTCGGCCAGCGCACCGTTCTCGAGCACGTGGATGCCGGGCGGGAGGGACACCGCGCTCCCGTGCGCCGAACCGGTGAAGTCGACGAAATACAACGACGCACGGTCGCCGACGAGCAGCCACGAGCCGTTGTACTCGGCTGGCCTGTACGAGCCAAGCAGCGCGTCGACCGCCTGCGCGGCGGTCGGCTGCCGGGCGAGCGCCAGTGGAAGCTCGCCGCGCGAGCGTTTGCTCGGGTCCTTGGCGTCTCCGAGCGGCTGGTTGGTCAGACCCGCGCAGACCCCGCGCTCGTTGACGGCGAGCCAGGTACCCCCCGAGAGCTCGTCGCGCCCGCCGACGATCCGCGGGGGCCCTGCTTCGAGCACCGTTATCGCCGTCGAGGGCCGTTCGAGGACCTCGTCCCGGTTGGCGCCGACGAGCAGCGGCTCACCGGGGGAGACGCGCGACGCAACCACCAGGAGGCACACGACGGGTCACGTTATCGAGCGCCCCCCGACGGACCGTTCTCACTCGCCGCCCGGACCCTCTGATCCCCGTTGAAAAAGCGCGCGGCCCGGCGCTGCAACGGGGCTAGCGTTCGGGTATGCGAACCCGTGCCTTGATGCTCTCCACCGGATTGGTCCTGGGCCTGGTTGTCGCCCTCCCCGCCGTCGCGGCCTCGGCCAAGTCGATCTCGTCGTCGAACCTGAAGAACCTGTCCAATGCCATCAACAAGGGCAAGCACCTGACGTACTACGTGCAGTACACGGCGGTGAGCAACGGCCAGAAGTCGACGGTCACCCTGGCGCAGGCGCCACCGAAGTCGTACTTCGGGTCATCGAGCAGCGCCGTGATCGACAACGGCAAGACGACCTACTACTGCAGCCCCTCGGCGAGCAGCGGCAACTCGGGCAGCTCGGGGAACAGCGGCAACTCGGGCAATTCGGGGAACTCCGGCGCCACCACCACCACGACAACGAAGTCTTCGGAAACCTGCGTCGCGTCCAAGGCCTCCAACGCGGCACTAGGGCTCGAGGACCTCTTCAGCCCCTCCATCGCGCTGGCCGCCTTCTCGGAGGCGGAGGACGGCACGCTGGCGCGCGCGCTCGGGGTCCACGTGTCGGCGTCGTCGGGCAGCTTCGGCGGCCAGTCTTCGACCTGTATCAGCATCAGCGCCCACAAGGGGTCGGGCAAGTACTGCGTAACCAAGCTAGGTCTCCTGTCCTACGTGAGCACCTCGAAGGGCGACTCCTTCGAGCTGACCAAGTACATGTCGCAGCCACCGGCCAGCTTGTTCACCTTGCCGGCCGGGGCGACGACCGAGACGCTCCCCGGGGGCGCGTCGATCCCGTAGCGCCGTGACCGACCGCTGGCAGGAAAGTGACGTCCCGCGCGGCGCGGCGTACGACCGACGCTTCGAAGAGTTGGCGTCTGCCGGCGCCGACATGCACGGCGAGGCCGACCTTGTCGAGTCCTACGGTCCCACGCGTGTCCTCGATGCCGGCTGTGGCACCGGACGCATCGCCATCGAGCTCAACCGGCGCGGGCGTGAGGTCGTCGGCGTCGACGTCGACCCCGCGATGCTCGACGCGGCGCGCCGCAAGGCACCGGCACTCGAGTGGGTCGAAGCCGACTTGACCGACCCGCACCTCGAGTTCGGGCGCACCTTCGACGTCGTCGTGATGGCGGGGAACGTCCTCATCTTCGTCCCTTCGGGGACCGAGGAACGGGTGATCGCCAACGCGGCGGCGTGGCTGGCTCCGGGGGGTCGCCTCGTCACCGGCTACTCACTTCGTTCCGGAGGCCTGGGCCCCGCGCGCCACGACACCTTCGCGGCGGCCGCGGGACTCGAGCTCGAGGGCCGCTGGTCGACATGGGACCGCCGTCCCTTCACGCCGGGCGATGCCTACGCGGTCGCCGTCCACCGCCGGCTGCGCTGACGGCGCGGCCGGCCGCTGAGCCCGATCCAAAACGCCCCTACGCAACGGAAAAGCAACACCTGGCTCCTTTGTTGCACTGAATGTGCAGAGGAAGGCGCCTTCGTTAGGCTTATGGGCATGGGAACAGAGGAATTGGATCCGATCGATCACCACATCATCGAGCTCCTGTCACACAATGCACGTCGGACCATGGCCGATATCGGCGAACAGGTGTCGCTCTCGGCCTCCGCGGTGACCAGGCGCATCGAGCGTCTGGAACGGACAGGCGTGATCGCCGGCTACACGGTCGTTGTCGATCACCGCAAGGCCGGTCGTCCCATCCAGGCCTTCACCGAGGTCCGTTTCGCCGGCACGGCTGACCTCCAAGAAATCAAGGAGACGGCCATGCAGCTCTCCGAGGTGCAAGCCGTGTTCACCACGGCAGGCGATCCCGACGCCCTGGTCTGGCTCCAGGTTCCCGACGTCGAACGCCTGGGCCAGGTGATTGAGCAATTGCGCCGCCGCGGCCGGGTCACCGGCACCAAGACGCTCATCGTGCTCGATACCTGGTCGCGCCACCGCGCCATCGAGGCGAACGGCCTCCCGGTTCACTCCTAGCGTGCGCGTGAGGGCGCATCGCGGCGCGGCGGCGCTTGCCCTCGCCGCGCTCGCGTTGGTCGTTGCGGCATGCGGTGGGACCAACGGGAGCGCGAGTGCACCGACCACCACGACCACGGCACACACCACGACGACGGTGCGTGCGACGACCTCGACGACTGCGGCACCGGCGACGCCGGCCGGCACGTGGTCCAAGCCCCTCCACGTCGCAGCGGGCACCGACCTGTCCGTGGTCTCGTGCCCCGTCGCCGGTGCGTGCCTGATCGGGTCGTCCGCCGGGCAGACCTACCGGCTGTTCCTCAACAAGGTGAGCGCGCTCGGACCGCCGCTCCCGTCTCCTTCGCCGCAGGGGGCGTCGTATCTTTCGTGCAGCGCCGCGAACTTCTGTGCGGCGGCACCCAGCACGAACCAGGTCGCCTTCTTCAACGGGTCCGCGTGGCAGGCGCCGACGACGTTGTCCGCGGCCCAGGGCATCACCGCGATCGACTGCACGGGCCCCACCTTCTGCGTCACTATCGACGGCGAGGGCAACTCCTTCAGCTACGACGGCAGCGGTTGGTCCGGCAACCTCGGTGCCTGGGGGGCCGCCAACCAGATCTCGTGCGTGTCACCGAGCTTCTGTGTCGCCGCCGAAGGCGGCCCGTCAGTCTGGGACGGCAGCACCTGGTCTCAGCCCGAGGACGTCGACACCCAGGGGCAGCTGAACGCCGTGTCCTGCGCTTCCACCACGTTCTGCGTCATCGTCGACAGCGCGGGCGACGTCCTCACCTGGAACGGACAGGACTTCAGCGCGCCGGTGTCCATTGCCACCGAACAACCCGTCTTCGGGAGCAACGTCTCTGGGCTCACGTCGGTGTCGTGCCCGACCCCGACCTTCTGCCGAGCCGTCGACTCCCTGGGTCGGGTGTTCGGCTGGAACGGAACGACGTGGAGCGGCGGCACCCTCATCGACAACGGGCACGCGCTCACGAGCATCTCGTGCCCGACTCCTGCTTACTGCGTGGCGGTCGACCGCGCCGGCAACGCATTCGTGTCGTCATAACCGACGCGAGAACCGTGCGATCACCGGCGCGGGAACCGACGCGCTCGAGCAGCCGCGCTACCAGGGGGCCAGCGACGGCGCGTCCCCCCGGCCGATGACCCACGCCAGCAGCACGGCCGGGTCCGTCCGCGCCGCGAGCCGGGGCAGCTCGCGCGGCAACCAGGCCGCCACCAGGTCGGGCGGCAGGGGCACGGGAGCGAGCCCGAGGTCGCCGTGGTGCACGACCACCTCGCGCCAGCGAGAGAGCACCGCGTCGCGCGAGGGCTCCACGACACCGCGCGACGTGCGGGAGGGCGCGTCCCACGCCGCAACCGGAAGCTCCTCCATCGCGCGCGCCACCGCGGCGGAGGAATGCCCTACGTCGGCGACCAGATCGCTCGCCGGGCGGCCGGCACCGGCCTCGATGTCGGCCTGCCGCTGCTCCAGGCCACCGAGGTACTGGTCGCGCAGCTCACCCTGGGCGGCACCCTCGAGCCGCCACACCACGCTGTCCGCGTTGCGGGCGATGTGGGTGAGCACGTGACCCACGCTCCAGCGGGGCAATTGGCTCGGCCGGCGAGCATCTTCGTCGGACAGCTGGGCCAGCGCCGCGTCGAGTGCGGCCTGCGCCGCCAGGCAGCCGGTGACCCACGCGTCGGGCCGGCCCGTCCCTGCGTCGGTCACGTAGCCGGGATGGCGGACTGCCCGTCGAGCATGTCGGCCATGACGGCCCTGATGAATTCGTCGGCCTCCTCGGTCATGCCACCGGCCACGCCGCCGTAGATGGCCCCCGACCTGGGTGCTTCGCCGGCGTGCTCCTTGGCGTAGGTGACGGCGTCGGCCAGGTCGGTCGCGAACTCCCCGACGACCTCGGGCTGGGTCTGGGGCCTCGTCACCGCCATGTGCAGCGCGTTGGGGTACTGCTGACCGTTGAAGCGCCAGCCGCGTGTCCGCATGAAGTCGTTGACGTGGTAGATGTCGAAGTCGTCGGAGGTGAAGGAGAAGAGGAACGTCGGGTGGCCGACGAGGCGGAGCTCGGGATGCGCCCTCACCGCCTCCTGCATGGCGAAGGAGGTCTCGAAGATCTCTTTCGCGTACCCGAGGTAGCCCTCGTGGCCCAGCTGCACCATGGCCGCCCAGGTCGCCGCGATCAGCCCGCCCGAGCGTGAGCCCTCCATGCCGGGCGACGTGTACTTTCCGCCGCTCCAGTCGGTCAGGTAGAAGTACTGCGCGTTGCGCAGCGCCTTGGAACGGAAGGTGAGCACGGACGAGCCCTTGAAGGCGTACCCGTATTTGTGGGTGTCCGCCGACATGGAGGTCACGCCGGGCACGGCGTAGTCGAAGGCGGGGATGTCGTAGCCGAGCTCGCGGCCGAAAGGCAGGATGAACCCGCCCAGGCACGCATCGACGTGGAGACCCACGCCGCGCTCGAGCGCGAGATCGGACAAGTCCGCGATCGGGTCGACGGTGCCGTAGCCGTAGTTGCAGGCGGACCCGATGATCGCCACCGTCTGGTCGTCCATGTGGTCACGCACCCAGTCCACGTCCACCTGGGTGGTCACGGGGTCGACCGGTGCCCGCCGCAGCTCCACCCCGAAGAGGTGACAGGCCTTGTCGAAGGCCGGGTGGGCGGTCTCGGGCTTGATCACGTTCGGCCTGGTGATGCCACGTTCGGCGGCACCGTGCTCGCGATAGGCCAAGACGGCGTGCATGATGCTGCCGGTCCCGCCCGTGGTGACGAGTCCGCACGGCTCGTCGTCCGCCGCCGACGCAGCGTCGCCCGACTGCAGGCCGAGCGTCATCGCGATGATCTCCGCCTCGAACTTCGTCGCGCTCGGGCACATGTCACGCTGCAGCACGTTCACGTGGGCGAAGAGCCCGAACGCTTCGTTCATGAAGTGGTAGTGGTCGTGGTCCCCGCAGTACATCGTGCCTGAGCACTTCCCGGTCTCCCAGAACGCGTCCTCCTCGCTGGCCATGGCGCGTAGCTCCGCCAGGACGTCCTCCCTGCTCGTGCCCCGCTCGGGGAGTGCGCGGTTGATGGTGAAACGGTCTGCGTAGGGGTAGTCGCTCATGGATCGGGCCTCCTCGGGGCCGCTGGCGCGTCCGCCGGGATGCGTCTCGACCGCCGGTCCGAGACTATTCAATTGCATCGATTCAATTGCATCGATCCACCCGACACCCCCGTCGGCGAAGATGTCGCCGTGCGAGGGCCCCGGGTCTTCACGTCGCTCCACGGCTACCAGCGCGCCTGGGTCGGCGCCGATATGGCGGCCGGCTTCACGCTCCTCGTCATCGCGGTGCCAGAGCAGCTGGCGACCTCCCGGCTGGCGGGGATGCCGCCAATCACCGGGTTCTACGCGTTCGTCGCCGGCACCGTGGTGTTCGCGCTACTCGGCTCCAACCCGCAGATGTCGGTGGGCGCGGACTCCACCATCGCACCGCTCTTCGCCGCCGGTGTCGCCGCCCTCGCCATCACCGGCTCACCCCCCTACGTCGACCTGGTCGGCATCCTCGCCGTGATGGTCGGCCTGCTCGTCATGCTGGTCAGCCTCCTTCGACTCGGCTGGATCGCCGAGTTCCTCTCGACGCCGATCGTCACGGGCTTTCTCTCCGGCGTGGCCGTGATCATCATCGTCCACCAGTTACCCGACTTCCTCGGGCTGCCTGCTTACTCGGGTAGCAACCAGTACCGCATCGGGCAGGTGCTGACGCACTTGGGCGACGTCAACGGCTGGACCGCGGCCATCGGCGTCGGCGTGCTGCTCGTGACGGCGGTGACCGTCCGGTTCAACCGGCGCATCCCGGGCGCGCTGATCGGGCTGGTCGGCTCGACGGTCCTGGTCGCCGTCCTCGACCTCCAGGCGCACGGCGTGGCCGTCCTCGGCCCGATCAAGTCGGGCGTGCCATCGGTGGGGCTCCACGGGCTCTCCTGGTCCGACGTCCAGAGCCTGGCGCCACTCGCCGCCGTGGTGGCGCTCGTCATCGTGACCCAGACCGCGGCGACGACGCGCGCCTTCGCAGAACAGGGCGGCTACGACGTCGACGCCGGGCGTGATTTCCTGGCCGTCGGTGCCGGGAGCGTGGTGGCCGGCCTGGTCGGATCGTTCCCCGTCGACGCCAGCCCGCCGCGAACCGGCGCTGTGGTCACGGCCGGGGGTCGCACCCAGGCCGGCCTGCTCGGGGCGGCGGCCGTCGTGGTTGTCCTGATCCCGATCGCCGGTGTGCTCAAGGACGTGCCGCTGGCCACGCTGGCCGCCGTCCTCATCTTCATCGCGCTGCCGGCTCTTCCACGTCCACGACCTCATGGCGATCGCCCGCTTCAGTCGTGTCGAATTCGCCCTCGCCGCGATCACACTGCTCGCCGTGGTGTTCGTCGGGGTCGAGCAGGGCATCGCCGCCGCCGTCCTCCTCGCGATGTTGGACCGGATCCGCCTGGCCGCGCGGCCCCAGCTCCACGTGCTCGGGCGCGTCCACGGGAGCACCAGCTGGACACCGTTGGCAGCCAACCCCGATGCGACGCTGCTGCCGGGCGTGCTGGCCGTCCTCTTCGCCACGCCGATCTGGTACGCCAACGCCGTGCGCTTCCGAGAGCAGGTGGCGGCCGCCGTGGCCGAGCATGGTCCGACGCAGGTGCTGGTCCTCGACACGCTTGGCATGTCGGACATCGACTTCACCGGCTCGCGGGAGTTGGCCCGCGCGCTCGATGCGGGCGACCGCGCCCACATCCGTTTTGGCATCGCGCGCGCCGGCGACGACCTGCGCGCGTCGCTGCGCCGGAGCGGGCTCGAAGCCCGCATCGGCCCTGACCACTTCTATACGACCGTCGACGAGGCGGTGACATCCCTCACCGGGGGTCCGACGTCACCCGCCTGACCCGGCGAACGCCAGCTCGGCGCGCACGGGGCGGTGGTCCGATCCGGCGTCGGGGAACACGCGGCCGCGGACCGGCCGCAGGTCCCCTCGTACCAAAATGTGATCGATCTGACTGTGCGGCCGCCAGGCGGGCCAGGTACGCCCTCTGACGGCGCGTCGCCAACTGGGCATGAACACGCGTACCAGCGGGCCCCAGGTGTTCATGTCGCCGGCGAGCACAGCGTCGGGCCGGGCCGCGGTCTTGAGCGCGCGCCGGAGCTCGGCCCAGTTTCGGGGCGAGCCGAAGTGGAGGTGGGACATGTGGGTGCCGATCACCGAGATCGGCCGTCCCTCCACGGTCAGGTCCACGACGAGCGCGGCGCGCTCGACGCGGTCGGCCCGCAGCCTGCTCATGGGCACGAGGCTCGTGCTTTCGATAGGGAGTTCCGGCCGGACGAGCACCGCGATCGCGAATGTGCCCGGTTCGGCCCGCTGCCAGCGTTCCATCGCGTGGACACTCTCTGGGAAGGGGCGAAGCCCCTCGAGATACAGCGCCCGGTTGCTCGCCGACCAGGCCGGGCGGGCGACCCAGGTATCGCCCGGGTCGGGCTGGGGGCTGATGCGCCGCCCGCGGCCGATCGCGTGCGTGACGACCTGGTAGCCGAGCGCCCGCGCCGCCACCTCGGCCTGGCTGTCGGTGTCGCCCAACGGCGTCCACGACTCCTCGAGCATGATCACGTCGGCCTCAAGGGCGCCGACGGCGGCGACATAGTCGAAGGGCCTTCCCCACCCATCCATCCCGCAGTGCATGTTGAAGTTGGCGATGCTGAGCACGGTCACGCCGACGATAGGCGCCACCGGCGGCCACCGGTACGATCGTCGCGGTGGCAACGGGGGACGCGTATCTGACCCCTCGCCTGCGCCCGTTCTCCACGACGATCTTCGCCACCATGTCCGAGCTGGCGACCGAGACCGGTGCGGTCAACCTGGGGCAGGGTTTCCCCGACGCCGACGGCCCCGAGGAGCTGCGCGAAGTCGCCGTCGCCGCCATCCGGGAGGGCCGGAACCAGTACCCGCCGAGCGCCGGCATCCCCGAGCTGCGCCAGGCGGTGGCCGCCCACCAACGTGCGTGGTACGGCCTCGAGTTCGACGCCGACACCGAGGTCCTCGTGACCGTCGGCGCCACCGAGGCCATCGCGGCCACCCTGCTCGCCCTGTGCGAGCCCGGCGACGAAGTCGTCATGTTCGAGCCGACCTACGACTCCTACGCGGCCTGCGCGGCCATGGCGGGCGCAGTGCCGCGGCTGGTACGGCTGCACCCGCCGGACTGGACCTTCGGAGCCGAGGAGCTGGCGGCCGCCTTCGGGCCGCGCACCAAGCTGGTGCTCCTCAACTCACCGCACAACCCGACCGGCAAGGTGTTCAGCTCCGACGAGCTGGACCAGGTCGCCGCGCTGTGCCGGGCCCACGACGTCCTGGCGGTCACCGACGAGGTCTACGAGCACCTCGTCTTCGAGGGCACCCACGTCCCCCTGGCGACGCTGCCCGGCATGGCGGCGCGCACGGTGACGATCTCCTCGGGCGGGAAGACCTTCTCCTTCACGGGTTGGAAGGTGGGATGGGTGTGTGCCGCCGCGCCGTTGGTCGCCGCGGTGCGCGCGGCCAAGCAATTTCTCACCTACACCAGCCCGGCTCCCTTCCAACTCGCCGTGGCACACGGCCTGCGCTTTGCGCCCGACGCCCTCGGTGCCTTCGCCGGCGAGCTGGCCGCCAAGCGGGACCTGTTCTGCGACGGGCTGGACCGCTTGGGCTACGAGGTCTACCGCCCGGCCGCCACGTATTTCGCCACGACCGACATCGCACCCGTGGCAGCGGGGATGAGCGCCCACGAGTTCTGCCTGGCCTTGCCGGGGCGCTGCGGGGTGGTGGCCATCCCGAGCTCGGTCTTCTACGACCCGGCCGATCCCGAGGCGGGGCGGACGCTGGTGCGGTGGGCCTTCTGCAAGCGCGAGCGCGTCTTGCAGGACGCGCTGGGCCGCTTAGCATCGTGGTCACCATGACGATCCCGCTTACCTGGGTCGACGCGTTCAGCGAGGTCGCCTGCGGCGGCAACCCGGCCGCCGTGTGCCTGCTCGAGGAGCCGCTCGACGAGTCGGTGATGCAGTCGATCGCCTTCGAGCTGGGGATCTCGGAGACCGCCTACCTGACGCGGACGAGCGAGCCCACCACCTTCGGCCTTCGCTGGTTCTCGCCGGCGACCGAGATCGACCTGTGCGGCCACGCCACCTTGGCCTCGGCTCACGCCTTACGCGAGGGCGGCACCGTCGACGGGAGTGCGCCGTTGACGTTCCACACGCGCAGCGGTCCGCTGCGCGCCGCGTTCGACGGCGACCGGATCGAGCTCGACTTTCCGGCCGACCCCGTGCTCCCCGGCCCGCTGCCCGACCCGCTGAAGGAGCAGTGGCCCGGCGCGGTGCTCATGAGCGGGTCGTCCTCCTTCTTTACGTACGTCGTGCTTTCCTCGGCCGGCGCCGTCGCGACCTACGAGCCCGACCTGGCTGCCATCGCGGCGACCGGCGCCAAGGCGTTGTTGCTGACCGCGGCGGCGGATCGAGGATCGGGCGCCGATTACGTCCTGCGCGTCTTCGGTCCCAACGTGGGGATCGACGAGGATCCGGCGACAGGGTCGGCCCAGTGCGTCGCCGGCCCTTACTGGGCGTCCGAGCTGGGCCGCGAATCGCTGATCGCCCGGCAGCTCTCCGCGCGCGGCGCCGTGCTCTACGTGCACCTCGCCGGCGACCGGGTCGCCATCGTGGGCCACGCCACCACCGTCCTCAGCGGTCACCTGAGCGAGCGCCTGAGCGGCCACCCGTGTTAGGGAGCCCGACCATGGGCGCCTCCACGGCGGACCTGCGAGCCCTCGTCGAGGGCCATGAGCCCGCGTCACCGCGTGAGGTGGCCGCCCGCCAGCGGTTCTTGGCCGAGCTCGACGTCCTCGACTCGCCCTGCGACGAGTACGCCGCGCCGACGCACGTCACCGCGTCGGGCATCGTGGTCGGCCGGCGCGGGACGGTGCTGCACCGGCACAAGCGCCTGGGTATCTGGATGCAGCCCGGCGGGCACATCGACCCCGGCGAGACGCCTGCGGTGGCGGCCCGGCGCGAGGCCAACGAGGAGCTGGGCCTGGGTGTCGAGCACCCCGGTGTCGGGCCGCGCCTCATCCACCTCGACGTGCACGAGGCGGCGCTCGGCCATACCCACCTCGATCTGCGCTATCTGTTGCTCGGCGAGGACGCCGACCCCGAGCCCCCGCCGGGGGAGAGCCCCGAGGCGCGCTGGTGCGAGTGGGACGAGGCGGCGGCGTTGGCCGACCCCGCGCTGGCCGACGCGCTGCCGCTGGCCCGCGTCCGTGTACGAGGTGCTGTCGTGACCGACCTCCTCGACCACCTGCTCGCGGTCCAGGACCTCGACACCTCGATCACCCAGCTCCAGCATCGCCGTGACGCGCTGCCCGAGGCGACGGGCCTGGCCGCGGCGGAGGCGGAGTTGCGCGCGCTGGCGACCGAGGAGGCCGACGCGGCGGCGCGGCGCGGTGTGCTGGCGGCCACGCAGAAGGACCTCGAGGAGCAGATCGCCGTCATCACGGAGCGGCGCGACTCGATCGAGCAGCGCATGTACGCCACCACCAGCTCGTCGGGGCGCGATCTCCAGGCCATGAACGACGAGGTGCGTCACCTGACCGAGCGCAGGGCTGAGCTCGAGGAGCGGGAGCTCGCGGTGATGCTCGAGCAGGATCCGATCGACGCGGAGCTCCAGGCCCTGCGCGCCCGCATGGTGCCCATTGAACAGCGGGTCGACGAGCGACGCAGTCTGGTGGTCGAGGGCCAACGCGAGATCGACGCCGAGCTGGCGACGGCGACCGGCTCGCGCGCGGCAGCGGCGGCCCTCCTCCCGACCGCGCTCGCCGATCGCTACGAGACACTGCGCGCCCGCCTGAAGGGGACCGGCGCCGCCCGCCTCATCAAGAACCGGTGCGACGGGTGCCATCTCGAGCTCTCCTCCGTCGAGGTCGAGAAGATCCGCGCGCTGGGGCCCGGTGAGATCGCGACGTGCGAGCAGTGCGGCCGCATTCTGGTCCCCGCCTGAGCAGCAGCTGCGCATGCTGATCCTGGTCCGCCACGGTGAATCCGTGGCCAACGCGCAGGGCCTCCTGCTCGGCCGCTCCGACGTCGAGCTGACCGACGTCGGATGCGCCCAGGCGAGGATGGCGCGCTCGCTCGTGACCGAGCCCGTGGCGGAGGTTCGCACCAGTCCACTCCGCCGGGCCCGCGACACGGCGGCCCTGCTCGACCTCGGCCCGGCGCCCATCGTCGACGACCGGTGGATCGAGGTCGACTACGGGGAGTACGAGTCCCTCCCGCTCGGTGACGTCCCCGCCGAAGTGTGGCGGCGCTGGCGCGAGGACCGCGACTTCCGGCCGGCGGGGGGCGAGACGCTGGCCGAGGTGGACGAGCGGGTCACCGCGGCCTGCGTGGCGCTCTTCGCGGAGGACGGTGTGGGCGCGCGCCGACCCGATGGCGACGTGGTCGTGGTGAGCCACGTGACTCCGATCAAGGCGGCCGTGGCCTGGGCCCTCGGGACCTGGGACCTGTACTGGCGTCTCTACCTCCGCACCGCGTCGGTCACCCGCATCGGGTGGAACCGCGACGCACCCATCCTCTGCAGCTTCAACGAGGCGGCGGTGGCGCCGCTCGCCGGAGGAGCGTCACAATCACCCGGTGCCTGAACCCCCGACCACTCTCGCCGCGCTCCGGCCGCCGCCGGGCTCGGACGAGGACCCCGTCCACCGCCGCACCATCACGATGGAGGTCTTCCAACGCGGCGACTACTTCGCCGTCATCGGGACGCTGCTCGACCAGCGGCCGTGGGCCGGTGGCGCGCTCGGGCCACGCGACCTGCACCGGATGGAGCTGGGCATCGTGGTCCGTCACGCCGACATGACAATCGTCGACGCCGCGGCCGACATGCAGACCTACCCGCACGCCGAGTGCACCGACATCGAGCCCAGCTTTCACGATCTGGTCGGCCTGTCGGTCGCCCGGGGGTACTCGAACGCGGTGCAGGAGCGTTTCGGACGACAGCGTGGGTGCAGCCATCTCGAATTCCTGGCCCGGGCGATCGGGCCCGTCGTGATCCAGGGCCTCACCTCCTCTGGTGCCTGGGAGGTCGAGAAGGGGGGCGGGCAGCACCCCATGCGCGAGGGAGGGTTCGGCTTCCTGACCAACACCTGCCACGTCTGGACCGAGGACGGCGCGGGCGCCCAGAAGATCGAGGCCGGATGGCGCCCGGGGCTGCTCGGCTATCCCGCGCCCGTGGGCGGTCGAGGTCCGCCGGCGCATGGCCGGCGATGCCTCCGAAGACGGCACCGCTCCCGAGTCGCCTCCCGCTCGTTAGGGAGCGCCCCGCACGCCCGGGCCGCCCGGCTGGGCCGTCGAGCTCGCCGCGTCGGTGCCGGCGGGGCGGGACCAGAGCGCAGCCAGCATGCGGGTCACGACCCGGCGCGCCGTCCGCACGCCGACGCCCGACACGCCGCGGAGCCGCTCCCACACTTCCCACGAGATCGAGGCGTCGAGCGCGCCCAGGTACTCGCTGCGGACGGTCGGCGCCAGCTCGGTGAGCTCGGGCGCGAACGTCGCGCGCAGGCTCTCGCGCAGCAGGTTGTCGGCTGCGGCAATCGCCTGCGCGACGGCCGGAGCGGTGGAGGCGCGGCGGGCAAGGGCGCGCTGGACCGGTGAGATCTCCTCGAACAGTGCGGCCCGGTGCGCCACCGTGCGCTCGATCCGCGATGCCAGCGGGAGGTGAGGGGACGGTCGTGGCATGCCTGTCCACTGCCGGCGGAGCTGCAGCGCAGCCACGAAGTGGTACAGGTCGTCCATGTCGGCGAAGTGGTGGAACACCAGCCGCAGCGACACGCCCGCCCGCGCCGCAACGGCCTTGGCCGTGGGATCCGGATCGCCGGCGCGCAGGAGCGCGACGAGCGCGTCGGCCACGTTGCGCCGGGTTCGCCGGCCGCGGGCCAGGCGCCCGTCGGTGGCCAGCTCGCCGGCGAGCGCCGCGACGTCACGGTCCACTCGCTCGAGTTCATGTCTGAGGGGATCCGGCAGCGCGAGGTCGAGGCCGCCAAAGCCTCGGTCGCCTGCTCCGCCTGCCGCCTCCGAGGAACCTGGAGTCACTGGATCACACTTTCTTTTCAGTGTGGGAATCCAACGCCAGGTGGAATCTTGCGCCCTCTCGCTGGACGCGAACCGGTGCTCCGCACCCACGACGGCGCAACGACGTCGTCATGGCGCAGCCCAAGGGACGAGCTCTCCCTACATCGGCCGAGGTCGCGGGCCTTTTCGGGCCCCCCACCGCCGGCGGCGGAGAGGTCTGCGGCCGGGCGCTAGGAGTCGGCCGACGCGGGCACGACGCGGCCGGCTTCGAGGGCGATCCTGACGTCGCAGCGTGCCGCCTCGGCGGGGCGGTGGGTGATGACGACCACGCTCTGCCCCTCGCCCGCGGCTGCCGCCAGGACCCCGTCGAGGACCTCGCCGGCGAGCGGTGCGTCCAGCCCGCTGGTGGGTTCGTCCAGGACGATGACGCGACCGGTCGCCAGCAGGGCACGGGCGACGGCCAGACGCCGACGCTCGCCGCCCGAGAGGGCGACCCCTCCTTCGCCGACCGGTGTCTCGAGGCCGTCGGGCAGCCCGTCGACCCAGGCGTCGAGCCGGGCGGTTCGCAGTGCGGCCACGAGCTCGTCGTCGGTCGCCTCGGGACGGGCGAGGATCAGGTTGGAGCGGATGGTGCCCGCGAACATCTGGGCCCGCTGGTCCGCCAGGGCAAAGACGCTCCTCGTCGTGTGCTCGTTCAGACACTCGACGTCGGTGCCGGCGAGCGCGAGCGTGCCTGCCTCGAGGGGCCAGAAGCGCAACAGCGCGTTGACGAGGCTCGATTTCCCCGCGCCGCTCGACCCGGTGAGGGCGAGCCGCCCACCGGGGGGAAGGTCGAAGGAGACGCCGTCGAGCGCGCGGGGAAGGCCCGGCCCGTAGCGCATCGCCGCGTCCACCATTCGGACATCGGGCACCCCGGGCGCCAGCGTCGAAGGTGCGGACGGGTCGTGGACCGGGACGGGGACGTCAGCGAGCGCGAAGAGCCGCTCGGCCGACGCGCGCACGGACAGGGACCGGGCGACGGCGAGCGGCACGCCCGGCACGGTCTCGAATGTCGCCAGCGCGGCGAGCGGGAGGACTGCCACCATGACCTGACCCAGGTGGTGCGCGTGGACGGCGGCGACACCGAGCGCGAGGACCGTGGTGACCGCCACGGCGAGGCAGACCTGAATCACGAGGGCCGACGCGGCGGCCAGGCGAGCGTGGCGCCGCTCCAACGCGTCGGCGCGCGCTGCCAATGCCTCGATCTCGCCGAGCACGGCGGCGTCGGCGCCGAAGGCCAGCAATTCGGGCGCGCCGGCTAGCGCGTCGACGATGCGGGCCGACAGATCGCCCGCAAGATCCGCCAGTTCACCATCGCCGCCACGCCGCCAGGTGAGCAGCGCCGGGACGACGAGTGCCACGGCGAGCGGGACCCCGAGCGCGAGCGCGGCCCACGGCAAGATCAGGCCGACCGCCACCGTGCCGAGGGCGCAGGCGCCGGTCGCGATCGCCACGGGCAGCAGCGTGCGCAGGTAGAGGTCTTGGAGGGCGTCGACGTCGTCGATCGCCCGGCTCAAGAGGTCGCCGCTGCGCCACCCGGCCAGCGCAGCCGGGACCCGGGGGGTGAGGCAGTCGTAGAGCCAGACCCGCCAGCGGGTGAGTGTCCGCAGCGCCGCATCGTGGCCGACAAGACGCTCGGCGTAACGAAGCGGCCCGCGCAAGAAGGCGAGCACCTCGACGAGGGCCAAGATGCCCACGAGCGCGCTCAGGCCCGGCCGCAGGGCGGCGCGGCCGACGACGTACCCCGAGCCGGCGAGGAGCCCGATGGTCGCCGCCGCGGCCGCCAGCCCGAGCACGCCCGCCAGCGCGAGCCGCGCCCACGGTGTGCCCGGCTCCTGCAGGACGCGGCGCAGCGCGCCTCGTTGTCGCGTCATGGTGTGGCCACCGCAGAGTGCGAGGCACCCGCCGCCAGCGCGAGGACGATGTCGAAGTGGGGGAGCAGGACCGGCTCGTGCGCCGCCACCACGACTGTCCGACCGTCGAGCCAGGGCTCGATCGCCGGCGCCAGGCGCGCCACGGTCGGCCCGTCGAGGGCGGCTGTGGGCTCGTCGAGCAACAGGACGGGTGCGGGACGGAGCAACGCGCGGGCGAGTGCCACGCGTTGGCGCTCGCCGCCGCTCAGCGTGAGACCGTCGTGACCGAGCACGGTGTCGAGGCCCGCGGGCAGGTTGGCCATGAGCTCGGCCAGTCCGACGGCGGCGAGCACACGTGCGAGGGAGGCGTCGTCGGCGTCGCGAGCACCGAGGCGGAGGTTCTCGGCCAGGGTGGCGTGGAAGACGTGGGGTCGCTGTGGGAGCCAGGAGAAATGTCGGCGCCACGGGCCGACAGCGCACGCGCTCATCGGATCCCCGTCGACATCGATCGTTCCCTCCGTGGGGGTGACGAAGCCCAAGAGCGCGTTGAGTGCGGTCGACTTGCCGGCGCCCGAGGGCCCGGTCAGGGCGACCCTGCTGCCGGGAGGCGCGTGCAGCGAGAAGGAGCGGAGTGCGGCGCCGCCGCGGCGCGCGTAGTCCACCCGCACGCCGTCGACGGTCACGCCGGCGCCCCGGCTCGTCGGGCGTGGGAGCACTGGCGTCGTTCCCGGCGAGCCACCGTCCGTGCCCGCGGACGCTCCGGTCTCGCTCCGAGATGTCGCGGTGCCGAGCACCTCGAGGATCCGGGTCGCCGCGGCCTGTCCCTCGGTGCTGGCGTGGAACTCCGCGCCGGCCCGGCGGAGGGGGATGAAGATCTCGGGTGCGACGAGGAGGACCGCCATGGCGGTCTGGAGCCCGAGCTCGCCCCAGAGGAGGCGCAACCCGAGGGCCATCGCGACGAAGCCGACGCCGAAGCCGGCAATCAAGTCCATGGCGAGGGCGGACAGGAACGCGACGCGCAGCGTGCGCATGGTGGCGGCGCGCACGCCTTCGGTGGCCGCGGCCACCTCGCGGCGACCCTGGCCCTCCCGGCCGAACGCGCGCAGGGTGGGCAGGCCCTCGACCAGCTGGAGGAAGCGCCCGGCGAGCGAGCCGAGGCGGCGCCACTGGCGCGCCGAACGGCGCGTCGCCTCGCGACCGAAGAACACCATCGACAGTGGCACGGCGAGCACCAGCGCGATGACGACAAGAAAGGACAGCCAGTCCTGCGTCGCGACCCAGGCCAGTAAGAGGACAGGGATGACCGTGGCCGCGGCGGCCTGGGGCAGGTAGCGCGCGTAGTAGGTGTGCAGCGACCGCAGCCCCCGGGTCGCGGTCAGCGACAACTCACCCGGCCGCTCGCCGGCCAGCCAGCCCGGACCCAGCGCCAGCGCGTGGCGGAGCAGGTCTCCGCGCAGCCGGGTCACGATCCGGTCAGCCGTCTCCTGGGCGTAGAGGTCCCCGGCGCCGTGCGCGACCGCCCGCACGACGAAGGCGATCCCGACCAGCACGATGGCCGGCGTCACGGTGTCGAGCGGCGCGTGCTGCAACAACGAGCGGTCGACCACGTGCGCCAGGGCGACGGCCTGCACGACGATGGCCACCGCGCTCAGCACGCTGATGGCCAGGGCGACGCCTGCGTTCCGCCGTAGGCCCGGCACGCGCGCCGCCAGCTCGGGATCGACCAGGCGCGGCCGGACCGTGCCGGGGGGAGTGGCGCTCACAGGCTGAATGTCGTGTCCTTCACCTCGACGGTGCGCCCGATGAGGCCGTCGGTCACAGCCAGCCGGGCGGTCGCTGCATCTTCGCAGGTGGCGGCCGTTCGGACCCCATCGGGGAGGTCCGCCACGATGGCAGCGCGGACCGGCTCCAGCCCGCCCTCGCCGCCGTAGGTGACGGTGAACGACACGACCGCGCCGGCGGTCGCTGCCGTGGGTGGGGACACCGAGACGGGGACGACGGCCGTGGCGGCAGCCGCCTCGTCGCCCAGGTCCGCCAGCAACAAGGCGCCCGTTGGTGGCGTTGCCGACCAGATGGCGAGACCCGGTTTCGACAGCATGCCTGACACCGTCGTGGCCAGCCCGAGCTCGGTCGGGTGCGCCCGGAGCTGCTGGCCCAGCGCGGCATGGGCCATGAGGACGAAATGGTTGAACGGGCCGCCGGCGAACGCCATGCCGCCGGTGAGGGTGGGCGCCTCGTCGCGGGGCAGGCCGAGGGCACGCTGCTGCACCCGGACCGCCGAGGGAAAGCAGGAGTAGACCTCGACGAGCTCGACCTCGGAGAGAGGCCGCCCAATGGCGCCGGCGGCGGCGCGTCCCAGCACCTCCATGGCGGGCCATGCCTCCAAGCGCCGGCGGGCGGTCAGGGTGACCGCTTGCGAACAATGCAGGGCCACGTGAGGGAAGAGCCAGCGGTCGGCGGGGATCCCCGCCGCGGTGGCGCGCTCGGCGGAGCAGATCAACAACGCCGACGACTGGTCGACGGTCCACTGGCTGGCGTGCCAGACGTTGTAGGGGAAGGCGAGGGGACGGTTGCGCGGTCCGGGGGTTGCGATGTCGGTCGCAGTGCGCGGCTGGGCGAAGGCGGCATCGGGATTCGTTTGCGCGGCCGTGTTGAAGCGGGCCCACAGGCGGGCGACCTCGTCGCGCTGGGCCTCGGTGCTCAGCCCCTCGGCGGCGCCGAGCGCGTTCTCAATCATGGCGTACTGCTGGACCGGGGGCAGGACGATGCCGGCAGCGACCTCGACCGGTGCGACGAAGTCGGGCGGTCGGCTGAGGACCTCGTCGGGCGGCGCACCCGCCTCATCGCTCTCGACGCCGCCGTGGCGGACCCACGCCCGCGCCTCCGCGCCCACGACGACGACCGCGTCGGCCGTGCCGGCTGCGATCGCGGCGAGGGCGAAGTTGATGGCTTCTTGCTGCGAGACGCCGATCTCGCACCGCACCGTGCGCGCGTGGGGTGCGCCGATGTGGTGTGCCACCGTGCGCGCCGGGTCGACGTGCGACCACGTGCCCTGCGGCACGACGATGCACCCGATCGAACGCAGGATCCCCGGCGCGCCGGCGTCGTCCGCGGCAGCACGCACCGCCGCGGTCATGAGGTCGACGACCGGAGCGGCATCGTTCGCCGTCCCCAGCCCTACCAGCACCGGGAGACGCGGATCGAGACTTCGAGCACGTCCGGCCACGACGGTCGATGCTACGGTCCGGCCATGGTGACTGGCGAAGCAGGCCGCTGGGACGCCGCGCTCGACGACTTCGGCAAAGAGTCGTTCGAAGCCGACGGGAAGAGACGGAACGTCTACCGGATCGGGGCCGGGCCCGCGGTGATCGTGATCAGCGAGATGCCGGGCATCACACCCCTGGTGGCCCAGTTCGGACGCCGTGTCGCCGCGGCCGGCTGTACCGCCGTGCTGCCCCACCTCTTCGGTGATCCCGGCCGGCCCATATCCGCCGGGTACGCCTTCCGGTCCATCGGTTCGGCCTGCGTGTCGCGTGAGTTCGCTTGTTTCGCCCTGAAGAAGACGAGCCCGGCGACGGTCTGGCTGCGCACGCTCGCCGCGTCCGAGCACGAGCGCTGCGGCGGGCCTGGGGTGGGCGTGGTCGGGATGTGCTTCACGGGGGGCTTCGCGCTGGCGATGATGGTTGACGACGTCGTCGTGGCGCCGGTCCTCAGCCAGCCCTCGCTGCCGTTCCCGATCGGCAAGCGGCACAAGGCGGACATCGGGATCTCAGACTCGGACCTTGCGGCCGTGAAACAGCGGACCGAGGGGGGCACCTGCGTGCTGGGCCTTCGCTTCTCCAACGACCCCTTCTGCTTCGAGGCGCGTTTCGAGACGCTCCGCCGCGAGCTCGGTGACGCCTTCATCGCGGTGGAGATCGACTCGGCACCGGGCAACCCGCACGGGCACCCGAAGAACGCCCACTCGGTCCTCACCGACCACCTCGACGACAAGGAAGGCACGCCGACCCGCGCCGCGCTCGACCAGACGCTCTCGTTCTTCCGCGAGAAGCTGGGTGTCGGGACCGGGCCGGGTCCGCGGCCCGAGGGGATGGGCGCCTGACCACCTTGGGTGGGTCAGGGAACTGCCGAGCGGCTCAAGTGGGTGCGTCGAGGATCTCCTGGCAGACACGCTCGCCCGAACGCACCGCACCATCCATGGCGCCATAGGACACGGTCGCCGTCTCGGTGCCGGCCCAGTGGATCCGGGCCACCGGCTCGCGCAGGAGCCGGCCGTACTGGGTCAGGACGCCGGTCGGGAAGTGACCCATCGAACAGCCGCGGGTCCACCGCTCTTCGGCCCAGTTGACCTCGATCACTTCGAGCGGCTGCGCGGCTCTCGGTCCGAACCTCGTGACGAGCGTGGTGAGCAAGGTGTCGCGGCGCTCGTCGGGCCCCTGTCGCCAGAGCGTCCGAGCCTGGGGACCGGCCGCGTAGGTTCCGATCACGCCGTGCCCGTGGCCGGGCTGCGTCGTGTCGAGAGTGACCTCAATGAGGTCGTCGAGCGCGACGCTCGCGCCAGAGACGCCGTCAGCGCGCCAAAAGGGCTCGTCGTAGACCGCCACCGTCTTGATCTCGGTGCCGGCGGGCATCTGGTGGAGCAGCAGCGCATGGTCCGCCGGGAGCGCGGGCTCGAAGCGGATGCCGGCAGCCAGAGCCCTGGGCAGCGCCAGGACAACCCGACGCGCCGTGACCGTCCCAGCGTCGGATGTCACGCTGACGCGGTCCGAGCTCTGCGTCACCGCAGTCACCGGGGCGTTGAGGACCACTGCGTCGCCGAGCTCGGCCGCCAAGCCGTGAGGGATGCGACCGACTCCTCCTTCGAACTGGGAGTCCTGGTAGCCGCCCGCGATCGACATGAGAGCCTCGACGCCGCCGGCGGAGTGCACGAGGAACAGCCAGTTGAGGAGCGAGACCTCGGAGAGGTCACAGGCAAAACAGGCACGAATTGTGGCGTCGACGAGGTCTCGGGCCAGCTGCGTCGGGACGCGGACAGGCGAGAGCCAGCCGGAGACGGACTGCGCGTCCCAGGCGCCGGCGCGCCGAGCCTGCCAGGGCGCATCGACCGGGACCCTTTTCGCCATGGCGTTCATGCGCGCGATGGCCTGGCCGGCGCTCGCCAGTGCCGCGGGATTGATGCGAGGAATGTCGCCGCGGTAACGACGGATCTTGCCGCCGGTGGCGAGCACGTAGTCGCCGTCGACGAACGTGTTGAAGGTGGTGACTCCCATCTCCTTCGCGAGTGCGTGCAGGTAATCGTGGTTGGGCCCGACGAAGCAGCCGCCCATGTCCACCGGCACTCCGCCCTGTGCCGTCTGGGTCCAGACACGCCCACCGACGCGGTCGCGTGCTTCGAGTACCACGACCGATTGGCCGGCCTGGGACAGGCGCCGAGCCGCGGTGAGTCCGGCCAAGCCGGCCCCGACGACGCAGACGTCGGCCTCGCCGGGTGCGGTCGTGCTCATGGCGCACCATCCCTCCGTCGCCCGGCCGGCCTCCCCGATCAACCGGGCGTGTCACGGTGAGGGTAGTGCGCGGGACCCCACCCCGCACCGGCAACGCCGGACCGGGTGGGGTCGAGCGAGCGCTGCTACGTGGTCGTGGTGGTCACGTTGCCGGCTCCACCTGATCCGGCGCTCCCTTTCCGACCGTGTCGACCGAGGCCCTTCAGCCCGGTGCGGCTCAGTCCCGCGTGCGCCGTCCCCTCGCTCTTGAGGACGTGACGGATCTGGATCACGTCCGAGGCACCCTTTTCGAGCGCGCCACGCGCGGTCTTCACCGACGATTTCGCCGGGTTGAGCAGGTTGCGGTTCGCGTTGATTTGTGCGGGCGTGTAGGCCAACACCGTGGCGGACAACCCGCTGGTGGCGTTGGTCGCCTTGGTGCTCTCGGTGGTGAGGTCGTCGATCAGCGGCTGCAGTTTCGCCTGGTTGCCTGAGTTGACATAACCCTGGGCCTTGGTCCTATCCGACGACAGCACCGGGATCGCGGTGGCCGTGTCGCGGTCCGCTGCGGCCGCGAGACTCGTCGCCGGCAGCACGAGCCGATAGACCCGGAACCCGGTGAAGATGCTCGTGAAGTCCTGGCGCGCCTGATTCACCGAGGTGTCACCCTGGATCCTCTGGTTCAACTGCTGCAGCGGCACAATGTCGGCGCTCAGGTGGGACACGAGGTCGGACTGGCCCGAACCGAGCCCCTTCGCCGCGTTGGCCTTGGCAATGGCTGAGTTCAACGAGTCCACGCGCTTGGTGATTTCGGTGTTCGCCTGAGCCTTGATGCCGGCGAGCGTGGTCGGTCCGCTGTTCGCCGAGCCGCTCGATCCCGACTGTGCAGCTGCGGCGAGCCCGGCATTCGCGCCGACCGCCAGCACAGCGCTGGACGCAACCGCGAGCGTGCCCAGCCGGATCAGATTGGTGCGCACATGTGTCATGGTGCTCCTCCATCTCTTCGTCGGGCACGGCCCGCTCAGCATCGGGGCCGGCCCACAGAGTCCATCATGCGCAGGACCCGGTGAAGGGTTTATTCGGCAAACGTGAGGGTTCTGTAAGGGACGAGCCCATTCCGGCAATTCGGGGTGCCGCAGGTGGGAGGCTAGATACGTGAGCACCGAGAACGGGACGGTCGTCGTGGTGGAAGACGACCCGCACATCGCTGACCTGGTGGACCTCTACCTGCGGCGGGAGGGCTATCGGGTGCTGCTGGCCGCCGACGGGGAGCGCGGACTCGAGATCTTCAAGCAGGAAAATCCCTGGATCGTGATCCTCGACGTCGGCCTGCCCGGCGGGCGTGACGGCTTCGATGTCTGCCGCGAGATCCGAGCCGCCAGTTCGGTCCCGGTCCTCTTTCTGACTGCTCGAGACGACGAGGTCGATCGGATCCTCGGCCTGGAGCTCGGGGCGGACGACTACATCGTGAAGCCGTTCAGCCCGCGCGAACTGGTCGCGCGCGTCCGGGCCATCCTGCGGCGCACCAGAGAAGGGCCAGCGCCCCAAGAGGTCGTGGCAATGGGAGAACTCGAAGTCGACATGCGCCGTCGCGAGGCGCGTCGCGCCGGCGAGGTCGTAGCCCTGGCGACCCGAGAGTTCGACCTGCTTGCGTTCCTCGTCAACAACGCCGGCCTGGCCCTGTCCCGCCAGCAACTGCTCGACGGCGTGTGGGGCACCGATTGGTACGGCGACGAGCGCACCGTCGACGTCCACGTGGCCCAGCTGCGCAAGAAACTCGGTGCCGGCCTGCCGCTCGTCACCGTGTGGGGCGTCGGGTACAGGTTCGGGTGACCATGCGGGTCCGCCTGATGCTGGCCATGGTCGGCCTCGTCGCGGTCGTGCTCGTCATCGCCGGCGCCGGCAGCTTGATCCTGACTCGCGACGCCGCACGCAACCAGGCCGGGCAGCAACTGGTCACCCAAGCCGACGCCCTGACGTCGAGCAAGACCGGGGGCCGCTCCCTCGCCGTGCTGAGCGTCATCCGGCGCACGCTCAGGCTCGAGGACGCCAACGTCATCCGGATCGACCGCCTGGGCAATCTGGTGACGCCGCTGCCCGAGGACCTGACGGCCGCGGACATCGACGCGGCGGCGGTGCGGTCAGGGCAGACGACATCGGGTCGCAGCGGCAATCTGGTCTACGCCGTCGCGCCCGTCACGCTCTCGGCCAAGGCCCGCACCCAGCTCGACGAGCGCTCCCGGGTGCCCTTCGCGGGCACCTTCGCGGTGTTGTTGACGCGCAACGTCGGGGGCCTCGGCCCGAGTTGGGGTTACTTCATCATCGCGGGCGGCGCCGCGTTGCTCGTTGCGGCCCTCGTGGCGTGGCAGATGTCGCGCCGCATGGCGCGCCCGCTGGTCGAGGCGATGAATGTGACCGGCCGCATCGCCTCCGGCGAGCTGGAGAGCCGAGTGGCGGTTGGGCGCCGCGACTACCCCGAGTTCACCTCGCTGGCGGGCTCCATCAACGACATGGCGCAGAGGCTCGAGGACAGCCGCGACCGAGAGCGCCAGCTCCTCCTCGCCGTCTCCCACGACCTGCGCACGCCGCTCACGTCCATCCGCGGCTTCGCCGAGGCGATCGAAGACGGGGCGATCGAGGACACCGGGAAGGCGGCCGACGTGATCATCGCGGAGTCGCGACGCCTCGAGCGCCTCGTGGGCGACCTGCTCGACCTGACCAAGCTCGAGGGGCGTCAGATGTCGATCTCCATGCGCCCCACCGACGCGGCCGAGGTGGTCTCCACGACGGCCGAGGGGTTCCGGCCGGCCGCCGCCAAGAGCGGACTGCAGATCGTCCTGCACGTTCCAGAGGGTGGCGTGGCTCTGGTTCCGGGCGACGCCGCGCCGTCCCTCCGCCTACCGGCCGCGGCGGATCCGGATCGGCTGGCCCAGCTGTTGGCGAACCTCCTCGAGAACGCACTCGCGTTTGCCCGCTCCACCGTGACCGTCTCGCTCATCGATCGCACTGCCAACGGGGAGTGTGTGATCACGGTCGAAGACGACGGGCCCGGCGTCGGCCCCGGAGATCTCGAGCGCGTGTTCGAGCGCTTCTATCGTGCCGACCGCGGCCCGAACCGGCAGATCGGTTCTGGACTTGGTCTGGCCATCGTGGCGGAGCTGGCGTCGGCCATGGGTGGCAGCGTCCGAGCCGAGTCGCCGCTCACGTACGACGGTGGTTCGCGTTTCGTCGTGACGTTGCGAATGTGGACGGCGCCGCTTCCCGTCGCCTAGGTATCCGCCCTGGGTCGGTCGGTGGATCAGTGGATCAGTGGATCAGTGGTCCGACAGCGATACGACGGGCCCCGCAGTAGACGGCGTCACCGGATAGGGCTTGGCGGGGGTGATCGATGCCGCCCCGCTCGGTGTCGATATGACGACCAGCGCCCGGTACGTCACGGCGTAGGAACAGGCGGCGACGACGAAAGTGATCACGAGCGCGCACGCAAACCGTGCGCGCCAGTGCTGGCTCGTACGGTGCTCCAAGCGGATAGTGCCTTCTAGCGTTCCCATAGTGCCGTCGAGCCGTCCTCGGCCAGTCTCCTAGACGTCCACCTGGGTATTCGGCCTGAAGGCGACCTGTCTTGAGCGTCGAGACCGCGCTGCGACCAACCCCGGAAGTGGCGCCGCGGCCCGGCGCACCGCTCCGAGCTCGAGCGGACCAGCTCAGAGAGGTTAAGGGCGTCGATTCGCCGCCCTTAGGGATCCTGGAGAAATGTCGTCCCGAAGGCTTGGATCCACTCGACGGGTCCGGGGGCCGGCGACCAGGGAGGGCCGATGATCGTCCAGTCCACCCCCATCTCGTCCATCTCCCCGAGGCGCTGCTTGATCTGTTCAGCGTCGCGCTCGAAATGGGCCAGGCTCGGTCCCGAGTAGCTCAGGATCAGCGTGAGCTCCTCGTAGCGGTCGCCGGCGAATCGCTGGAGGGCGCCGAGACGCTCCTCGAGCTCCGCGGGCGTGGTGACGGGTGGCGTGCGCGCCGTCTTGGCCACTGACGCGGGGGCCGTCATCGGCATCCACCCGTCGGCGTAGGTCGCGGCGCGTTTCAGCGCGGCGTCCGAGTTGCCGCCCATCCAGATGGGGACCCGGTTGTGCCTGGGCGCAGGCAGCGCCCGGATGTTGCGGGCCGAGAAGTGGCGTCCCTCGAAATCGAAGGGCTCGCCGCTCCAGTGGAGTCGCATCACCTGCAGCGCCTCTTCGAAGAGTGCGTTTCGCTCCTTGAAGTCCACCCCGAGGGCGAAGTACTCCGACTTGAGGTATCCCGCACCGGCGCCCAGATAGAAGCGGCCCTCAGACATCCGGTTGAGTGTGGCGGCGCTCTTCGCCAGAAGCAAGGGGTTGCGGTACGGGATGACGCTCAGGTTGGTGACGAGCGCCAGCGTCGTCGTGACGCCGGCGGCTGATGAGAGCGCGACGAACGGATCAAGGCTTTGATGGCCGCCCGATTCGAGCCAGCTGTTGCTGGGCGCGGGGTGCTCCGTGAGGGCGATGCCGTCCCATCCGGCGTCTTCCGCCGCCGCTGCGACGTCGGCGATCGCGCCCGCGTCGAGCAGGTCGATGCCGCTCCCGCTGGCCTCGGGGTACTGAAGGATGAAGCGCACCGTTCCTCCTGGGATCTCGGGCTCCTCGGTTGACCCGGTCTGGAGCACGATATCGACTCTCGCCTCGTGGCTGAATGTGCGCTACAGACACATTTGAACGATCATCAATCCGATGCGGAGAAGCAAAGCGGTGGCCGCGACGCAATTGCGCAGGGAGCCGAGTCCGTCACGCTCCGGTGACCGTCCCGCGAGCGCGCCGCCGATCAGCCAGGCGGCGAGGCAGCAATGGCAGACCGAGGGCTGGTGTGTGGTCGAGGGGCTCTTCTCGAGCGAAGCGGTGGTGGCCGCGCAGGCGGCGATGCCGGCCCACTTCCCCACGGCCGAGGAGTTCGCAACCGACGCCGACCCGGTCCGCAATGCACCGTTTCGTGACGACTCCCACCGGGTGATGTCACGATTTCCCTTCGAGGACGCCGCGCTCAACGACCTGGTCGTGCACGACCGTGTCGTCGACCTGGCCGAGTTCTTGCTCGACGTCGAGGGCACGGACCTTCGGCTCTACCAGGCCTCGCTGAGCGCGAAGTACGCCGAGGGCGCCCTGAGCGACGAGCAGCTGCTCCATGCGGACTACGGCAATCACACCCTGGTGGTGCCTCGTCATGAGCCGGGCTACCAACAACTCGAGATGTTCGTGTTCCTCAGCGACGTCACCCCGGAGACGGGGGCGACCCGCATGGTGCCCCTTCGCCTGACGTCGGAGATCCCGGTGGAGCGCACCTATCTCAACATGGTGGAGTACGCCGAGCTCTACGCCGCTGAGGAGCCGGCGTCGGGTCCGGCTGGGTCGATCCTGATCTATCGCCCAGAGGTCTATCACCGGGGCGTGCGCATGGAGGCGCCCGGTTCGGCGAGGTTCATGATGCACCTCTCCTACAAGCCGACCGACACCGACTGGCTCGGTTCGCTGGCGCTGCCCCACGCCGGAGAGGACATGGCGTGGTACCGCTTCGTGGGTCGAGCGACCCTGCGTCAGTTGACCGTGCTGGGCTTCCCGGCGCCCGGCCACCCGTACTGGACGTCCCAGACACTGGCGGGGGTCGCCGCCCGCTACCCGATGCTCGACCTGACCCCCTGGCGCGACGCCGACGGGGCTGGGTCGTAGCGACATGGACCGTCTCGCGGGCAAAGTGGCCATCGTCACGGGCGGTGGTGGCGGCATCGGAGGAGCGACGGCGCACGCCATGGCGCGGGAAGGCGCCGCCGTGCTGGTCGTCGACATCAACGAGACCGCCGCGTCCGGCGTGGTCGCGGCGATTGAGGGCAGTGGCGGTGCCGCGGCATCGTTCCGGGCCGACCTCTCGGCCGAGGACCAGGTGATCGCGACCGTGGCCGAGGCCGAGGCGCGCTTTGGCCGTCTCGACATCGTGCACAACAACGCGGCGCTGACCGATTCGGACTTCCTCAGCGCCGACACCGCGGTGACTGACCTCTCCGTCGAGGTGTGGGAGCGGACGATGCAGGTCAACCTGCGCAGCCAGATGCTCATGTGCAAGCACGCCGTGCCCCTGATGATGCGGAGCGGCGGGGGCTCCATCATCAACATGTCCTCAGGCGCCTCAATGAAGGGCGACCGCACCCGCACCGCCTACGGCGTCTCGAAGGCCGGGGTGAACGCGCTGACCATGTACGTGGCGACCAGCCACGGGAAGCAGGGCATCCGGGTCAATGCGATCCTGCCCGGCCTGGTGATCACCGATGCGGTGCGCGCCCATCTCGCCGAGGCGATCGTGTCCTCCCTCGGCAAGGCCACCCTGACGCCGTCAGTCGGCCAGCCCGAGGACATCGCCGACGTCGTCGTCTTCTTGGCCTCCGACGAGTCCCGTTACATCACCGGACAGATGATCGCGGTCGACGGAGGGATGTCGGCCCACGCCGGGCTCGGCGAGGGCTGAGCGCCTCTACGACGGCCCCAGGACGTAGACGCCCGTCTCGGGGTTGTGGTACCAGCCGCTGGCGGCCTGCGTGCCTCCGTCGACGTGGATCGTCTGACCCGTGATGTAGCTGGAGAGGTCGCTCGCCAGGAAGACCGCGGCACCCGCCATCTCGTCCACGTGGCCGGCCCTGCCCATGGGCACGGTGTACCCGAACCCCTCCTCGGTCCCCTCGGGGGCCACGGCCCGGATCCCCTCGGTGATGGTGATGTCGGGGGCCAGCGCGTTGACGCGGATGCCATGCGGTGCCAGCTCCAGCGCGGCGGTCTTGGTGTAGTTGATGACGCCGGCCTTGGCTGCTGCGTAGGCGGCGTAGCCGGGGGCGGCGCGCACCCCCTCGATCGAGGTCACGCTCATGACGCTGCCGCCGATCCCGTTCTCGACCATCAGGCGGGCGACCCGCTGGGTGCAGAGGATGACGTGCTTGAGATTCGACCGATAGAGCGCATCCCATCCGTTCTCGGAGGTCTCGAGGAGGGGCGAGTTGAAGACGCCGCCCGCGTTGTTGACGAGGATGCTCACCCTCCCCAGCTCGGCGACGGTCCGGGCCAGTGCCTCGTCCACCTGGTCGGAGTCGCGCACGTCGACGTGCAGGCCGAGACCGCCGACCTCATCGCCGGCCGCGGCCGCGGTGTCCTCATGGCGCTCCCAGATGGCCACCTTGGCCCCGAAGGCGGCGAACCCCCGCGCAATCCCACGACCGATCCCCGAGCCGCCGCCGGTGACGACGGCGACGCGGTCGGTGAGCAGGATGGAAGAGGGATCGATGGGCACGAGCGGACAGTACAGTAGCGACGACGTCGGACCAGAGAGCTCTGCCGGGGAGACCCGGGAGCGGTTGGGGGGTTGTGTGCCCAGGATCGAGCCGATTCCGTTGGACCAGATGGCGCCGGAGCCGCGGCGGATCATCGAAGAGGGTGTGGATGAAGGCCTCTACGCCACGCCCATCCCGCTGCAGATCTTCGCTTACAAGACGCAGCAGATTTTGATGACCAACGCCGCGCGTCAGGTGATGGGCAAAGGCTCTTTGCTGGGGGGCCGTATCCTCGAACTGCTGCGAATCAGGAGCGCACAGTTGGGCGAGTGCCAGCCCTGCATGCAGTCGAGGAAGCACGACTCCATCACCGACGAGGACGTGGCCTGCCTCATCGCACCCGGCGGGGGCGACCTCAACGAGCAGGAGCGGTTGGCCGTTGAATTCCTCGATCTCCTGTCGGCCGACCACCACGCGATCGACGACGAGTTCTACCGGCGCCTCGGTGAGCACTTCACGGCGGCACAGATCATCGAGCTCGGCTTCGCCTGTGCCGGCTCCATGGGCCTGCACCGTTTCATCCACACGCTCGACGTGTTCGGACAGTCGCCCCCGGTGATCCCCTTCAGCCCTGACCAGGTCGACTCGGCGCTCAGCGAGCCGTCGCTGCACGCCTGAGGTGAGCCAGACCGTCCTGGTGACGGGAGCCACGGGGCTCGCCGGCGCCAATGTCTGCAAGCAGTTGGCGGAACGGGGCGACCGCGTCCGGGCGCTGGCCCGGGAGACCGCCGATACCGCCCCGCTGGCTGCACTCGGTGTCGAGGTGGTGACCGGCGACGTGACCGACCCCGACGCGGTGCTGCGTGCGGCCACGGGAAGCGATGTCGCCATCCACTGTGCCGCGCTCCTCGGTGGCGCCAGCCAGAACATGGCCGACTTCGAGGCCGTCAACGTCGGCGGCACCAAGAACGTGCTCGATGCTGCGGAGGCGCTCGACCTCGGCCGAGTGGTCGCCGTGAGCACCGGGACGTTCTTCGACACGGCCGGCGGGCTCGACCGCGAAGACGCCCCGGTCACGAAGAACCCCAGCCAGGATCCCTACACCCTGACCAAGATGGCCGCCTTCAACGACGCGATGGCCCGCGCCGCCAACGGCAGGGACGTCGTGAGCGCTCATCCCGGTGCCATCTTCGGACCGTCGCCGGTTGCCAGCAACGCGCTCGGCATGACGAGCTTCAACCGGGTGCTGCTGTCCGCGGCGCGCGGGCGCATCGAGCGCTATCTCAAGTTCCCGGTCAGCTGGGTGTTCGGCGAGGACATCGCCCGTGGGTGCATCTTGGCACTTGACAAGGGGGTGGCCGGAGAGCGCTACATGCTTGACGGCCGGCCCGAGGACGTCGTGAGCACGGCGGACGCGTCCACCCGCATGTGCCGGCTGGCCGGCATCGACCGCGAGGTCATCGACGTCGAGCCCTCCGACGACCCCGAACTCTTGAAGGTCTTCGGGCCCACGCTCATCGCAATCGCCAAGAAGGCGGCCAAGCAGACTCCCGAGCGCAAGAACCTGGAGGACTCCAAGACCTACAAGCGTCTCGGCTACAGCCCTATCTCGCTCGACGAGGGCCTGGCCGCCACGCTGGCGTGGTTCCACGCCATCGGCAAGGTCGACCGGCATAGGTAGGTCGAGGCACCCCGCGTCGCGAGAGTCGAGCGACCATCCGGGACGGCCTCGCCACGATCCACGGCGCCTCAGGCCGTCAGGTCGAGGAACCGCTGCGAGAGCGTGAGGATCCCGGCCGTGAGCGTCGCATCGTCGAGGTCGGCGACCAACGGGTGCGTGACAGCGCCGCCGATGGCAGACGCCGCCATGGCGACCCGTAGGCGTGCGTCGTCGTCAGTGCGCCCGCCGAGCAGGGCGCCGAACAGCCGGCCCATGAACTGCTGGAAGGGTGCGTGCTCGGCCAGCAGCCGGACGATGACCGGGTCGTAGAGAATGTTGCCCACCATGCGGCGCCGCCCGACGGCGACGTCGATCACCCGGCCCAACAATGCCTCGAGCGCTTCGGGGCCCGCGTCGGCCGCTTCGGCGGTCTCGAGCGCAGGCTCGAGCGTGCCCAGCTCGACGTCGACGGCGGCCACGACGATCGCCTCTTTCGTCTTGAACTGGTGGTACACGGCCGCCTTCGTCACCCCGATCGCGTCCGCGATCATCTGGAGCGAGGTGCCGCTGACGCCCTGCTGCGCGAACAGGTCGAGGGCGGCGACCACGACGCGCATCTGCGCGGCGCTGTAGTCGGTGGACCCCAGACGGGGTACCGCCACCGCCTCAACGGCGCTCATGGCGCTTCCGGCAGCTCATGGCCCGACCCTAGCCGCGTGGTTGCCACGGACTAGCCGATCGGCTACCCTCGAACGAGCCGATCGGCTAGTCGACAGACGACTCGACGCGCAGGAGGTCCGAAGGTGCCAGAGCCCACGAACGAACAGCAGCTCGACGACTTCTTGGAGATCCGAAAGCCCGGGGCACACCTCGAGGAGGGCGTCGTCGCCGACGACTTCGTCCTGATGCTCGGGGTCGACCTGCAGAACTACCCCAAGTTCTCCCGCGTGGACGACGACGTCACCTACGCAAGGACGAACCTCGACGTACGTCAGCAGATCGACGTCGACTCCGGGGCGGAGCTTCCCGACTACGGCGGTGCATACCGGGCGGATCTGCGTTTCACCGACTTCTCGAAGCAGGCGTTGGCGACGCGGTTCCTGCCGTGGGCAGAGGAATACCTTCTCTTGTGCGTGGACGGGTGGGCGGCCGAGGTCGCACGGCGCTACGGCGCCGAGACGATGGCGGACATCGAGTGGACGGCGTGGAACGACCAGATCGTCCCCGAGGCGGAGCGGATGAAGAACGAGTTCCTCCCAGCGCAGAGCACGTACAGCGACCCCAACGCGCTGGTGCCCGAGGAGTCCCGCTCCACCACGAGGGTCGTCTACACGGGGCTCTTCTCCCCGCGCGAGGACGCGCTAGAACTCTCCAAGCCGCAGCTGGTCACATGGTTCCTGGGGTCGCACGAGTACCTGCTGCAGTGCATCGAGGCGTGGGCGACCCAGATCACGGTCCGCTACGGGCTCGACGTGATGTTCGACATCCAGTGGACGCTGTGGGGCACCTGCGTGCTGCCAGGCGTCAAGAAGCTCAAGGCCGAGTACCTCGGTATCGCCGGCAACACGGTCGAGGACTGGATGAAGGACCTCCAGCTCGATGCCACGGCCCTCCCGGGCAAGGCTTTCGACCTTTCATTCGAGATGCCCGAACCCGACGTCGGGATCATGACCTTCAACCGGTGCGTCGCCGTCGATCAGTGGGAGGCGATGGGCCGGCCGGACATCCTCGAGAAGAACTGTCACTCGACATGTCCCAAGTCCATGATCGAGACGACCAAGATGTACAACCCGAACATGAAGGTCGACATCCTCGCCATCCCGCCCCGGCGGGATCCGGGCGACGTGTGTTGCAAGTGGCGCTTCAGCATGCGCTCCGAGGACGACCCAGAGTACGTGCCGGTGACGCTCACCACCGGGCGCAAGGACGCCTCCGCAGCGGACTGACCCGACGGCCAACCGGTTCGCCACGCGGCCGGCATGCGTGCAGAATCGACCCTCATGGGCGAAGAGATGCGCGAGCGGGGCACGCCATGAACGTCGAGCGGTTCTCCGGCCGGGTCGCCATCGTGACCGGCTCGACCGCCGATCCGAGCATCGGCCGGTCCTGTGCGCTCCGCCTGGCCCGTGAAGGAGCGTCGGTGGTCATCAACGGCCGCGATGCCGAGCGCGTCGCTTCGGCCGAGACCGCCCTGCGCGCCGAAGGGCTCACAGTCGTCGGCGTCGCCGGGTCCATGGATACCGAGGCGGCCGTGGCGATGCTCACGGACCGCGCCATCGACGCCTTTGGCCGGGTCGACCTGCTCGTCAGCACGCTCGGCGGTGCGCCCTATCCGCTCTCGTTCGACGCCATCAGCGAGGCGCAGCTGCTCGAAACGTTCCGCCTCAACACCTGGCCGGCCGTCGCCCTCATCCGAGCCGCCCTGGACAGGGGGATGGGCGACAACGGCGGTTCGGTCGTGACCATCTCGAGCGGCTCGCCGCACAAGACGACGTCGGCCATGGTGTCCTACGCGTCGGCGAAGGCTGCCCTCAACGCCATGACTCGGACCATCGCCGCCGACCTCGCACCGGCCGTGCGCGTCAACGCGGTGAGCCCGGGTCTGGTGCGCACCACGGCGACGCGGCGCATCTGGGAGTCCGATGGTGGTGCGGGAGCGGGCGCCAATCTCCCGGTCGGCCGGCTGACCGAGGCGGAGGACATCGCGGCGGCGGCGTGCTTCCTGCTCTCCGACGACGCGCGTCAGATCACCGGGATCACGCTCGATGTCGACGGGGGCAACCACCTCGGGAGCGGCTGGACGCCGATCCGGTAGTTAGCCACCTCGTCCCGGCGGTGGCCAGTCCTTCTTCAGGCGGTCGACGACGGTTGTCCCGATGTGGGTGATCTGGTCGCGGACCTCCTCGGGCGCCATGCCCGGGAGTTGGACCCGGAGGTTGAGCGCGTCAGCCCCCACCTCCCGGACCGACGCCACGAGCCGCTCCGCCATCTCGGCCGGCTCGTGCGAGGCGATGGTCTGATCCTCGCCGAAGGAGCTGGCGCGCTCGGCGTAGCTCTCGTAGACCGCGCGCTGGCGTGCCACGAGGCCAGAGTGCGGCGAACCGAGCCAGACCCGGCGGATCAACACCACCGAACCCGTGCCACCGGCCTCCCCGAACGCGTCGGTCAGGCGGGCCAGTCTCGATGGTGCCGACATCCCCTCCAAGAGGATGCCGGCGCCGGATCGGGCGGCACGCACGGCGGCGGCAACCGACACTGCCGCGCTGAGCACCGCGACCGGGCTCTCACGGCAGGCGCGCAGCGCCGGGTCTCCCTCGAGTTGCCCCAGATCCTCCCCGCGCAGCATGGCGACGAGTCGAGGGAGCTCCGACTTGAAGCGGGCAACGGACTCGGCCTGCTCGACGCCCGCCACGTCGAAGTCGAGTGGCAGAGCGCCCGCGGCCACCCCGAGCCCGACGCGGCCGCGATGGCGAGCCTGGAGCCACGCCACCTCCTCGGCCACGAGTGCCGTGGGCCGAAGTGGCAGGAGCAACGGTGCTGCGGCCGCCCACCCCGTCGCGTGCTCGTCCAACACGAAGGAGGCCATCTGCAGCGGTTGCGCCGTGTACCCCGCGAAGCCTCCGTGGTGCTCACTCGTCATGACACCGTCGAAGCCGTTGCCGAGCGCCAGTCCCGCCTGGGTACAGAGCTCGCGCACGATGGCGTCGGCGGGGAGCTCGTTGTGCGGATACAGCCGGATGGACACCGACCCCCGCGCGAACGGAGCAGGCGGGTCGCGCCGCGCCGTTGCTGGCGCGTCGCGTTCACCCGATGGCACCGAGCGAGCTTAGGAGGGCGCGCACCTGTGCACGGCGTAGGGGAGAGGTGACGGTGAGCCCATCGCCAGGAGCCAGGATTCGGTGCGGGCCGACGCCGGCACCAGGGAAAACCGTCTCCTGACTGCGCCTGACTTGTGACCCTGGTTCAGAACTGTCCCCCGACGATGGCGGACATTGACCATCATTGTGAGAACCGGTCGGGGAGGAATGCCACGTGTCAAGAGTGCGGAAGAGTTCGTCGAGAGCGTTGCTCGCCGGAGCGGCGGCCGTCTCTCTGGCTGCCCTCCTCACCGCAGCAGGTGCGGTCGCGCTCCTACCGCCACGTGCGAACGCGGCCACCACGCTGCCGCTCTCGGTGACCTGGATGCCGAGCTTCGCGGTACCCGGCACGCCGGCGCAATACAACAAGGTCGGCGTCCTCAAGATCGGCCCGAGCGCCGCCAAGAACGTGCTCGTCCTCGAGCCGGGTACCTCCGCTGGGAGTGCGTACTTCGTCCCCCTCGCCCAGTGGATCGTGTCCGAGACGCCGGGCTGGCAGGTGTGGTCGGTCGAGCGCCGGGAGAACTTGCTCGAGGACCAATCAGAGCTGAACCTCTTCAAGGAGGGGAAGGCCACCGCCACCCAGCTCTTCGACTACTACCTCGGCTACATCAAGGACCCGGCGATCACGCACCACTTTGAGATGATCCCGAACTCGAGCGTCGAGTTCGCCAAGAACTGGGGAATGAACGTCGCCGTCCAGGACCTGCACACCGTGATCGGCGCGGCCAAGAAGCTCGGTGGCAAGGTCGTCCTCGGTGGGCACTCCCTCGGCGGCACGGTCGTCACGGCTTATGCCACGTGGGACTTCAACGGGCAGCCCGGAGCCGATCAACTCTCTGGTCTCGTGTACATCGACGGGGCCAGCAGCCCGACCCCCGAGGCGCTCGGGCCCACCGGCGCGCCTGCACCCATGACCGCCGCGCTGGCCACTCAAGAGCTCCAGGCGCTCGATCAGCCGTCGGTGTCGCCGTGGCTGAGCTTTGGCGGCATCGCGGCGCCCTACGCCGGCCTGTTCAACGCCACGGGGTCGGCGGCGGCACTGCTCGACCCCAACGCGCCCTCCTTGGGTCAGGCCTCGGGACTGCTTCCCAGCGACATCGTCCCGTCGGTCAGAGTGACCAACCTCGGTCAGTACGGCTATGCGCTCAACGTGGCGACGTCGCCCCCGGCCCTCGAGGCCGCACAGGCCCACCTCGGAAAAGGCGTGTCGCCCAAGGGCCCGATCCACGGGTGGAACGGGACGGGAGCGCTGACGCCGATCGACCGGTTCGCCACCATGTTCTCCGGCGCCGAGGTCAACAACGCGGACGGAACCGAGTGGTACTTCCCCCAGCGCCTCACTGACGACACCGCCGCCGTGGCCGACGGCAACGCCAACCCGGCCCAGAGCGTCCTCGGCGTGCAGTCCACCATGGGCCACGACCTGCCGCACAGCCTGTTGATCTACGCCTTCGCCGCCCACCTGGGCGGGCCCGGCGTGCTCACCGCTACGAAGGCCCTGGCGCAACAGTCGGGCATCCCGATGAGCCACCTGACGTTGATCGACGAGCATGCGACCTACGCCCACAACGATCCGGCCGGTGCGTACCCGAACAACATCTTCTTCGCGCATCTCGTGCCGTTCTTGAAGAAGGTCGGTCAGTGACGCTGAGCGTCTGACCACTGGTCGGGCAACGGTAGCGTTTTCGGCCTGTGGGAACCGTGTCGCGCAGCGCCGTGACCATCGACGACCGGGACGACGCGAGCGCGTCGCCGGATGGGTTTCTCACGGCAGGCGGACGACAGTGGTTCCTTGCCGCCACCGTGTTCGGCCTCCTGGTGGCGGAGGGATGCCGCGAGGGCGGATTCTGGCCCGCTGGCGCCTTCTTGGTCGCCTTGGTCTCAGTGGTCGTACTCGTCGTCGCCATGGTGCTCCACCCGCCGGATCGGCGCTCGATGCTCCTTGTCGGCAGCGTCGTGACCCTGGCCTTGTGGTGGCTGGTTCGGTCGATCAGTGTCGAGACGGCGAGGTCTTTCCTTCCTCTGGGTGCGAGCATCCTTGGCTTCGGTGCCGCATTCCTGGCGGTACGACCACTGAGAGGGCAGCTCCGCGACCTCGGTGGGTTCGGCGTCGCCTGCCTTGGTGCGTGCGGCTCGCTGATCGGCTTCGCCGGGCTCGTCTGGCGCTGGTATCCGATTGCCATGCCGGCGCAGTCGCTGTGGCGCCTCTCGACCACCCTCACCTACTCCGACGCGGCGGGGCTCGTCCTCGCCATGTGCCTCCTGGTCGCCATGGGCGTCAAGTCGTACCCGCCGCTGGCGAGGGTCACGGTGTGTCTGTGTGCCGGTGGTCTGTTGGCCACTCAGAGCAGGGGCGCCTACGTGGCCTTCGCCTGTGCCTGCCTGATCGTGCCCCGGCGTCGCTACGTCGACCTGGCCATCCCCCTCGCCGCCGGGATCGCATTGGGAGCCGCCGCCATCGTCTCTTCGCCCGAGGCGACCCCGGTACCTTGGCTGGCCGCGGGCGTCGTGATCACGTGTGCCATCTCGGCTTTCGCCTCGAGGGACATCCGTTCGTATCGGATCCCTCTTCGGGCGCGCGTCGCCCTCGTGGTGGTCCTGTGCGCGCTGGCGGTGGTCGCGGCGGCCGGCGCGCACCACGAGATCGGCCTGCGTGCCCTGTCTCCGAGCGACCAGGATCGAGCGTCGGAATGGTCAGCCGCGCTGCACCAGTGGCGCTCTGCACCGCTGCTCGGTGTCGGACCGGACCGACTGCTGACCTTCCACGCGTCTGACGGGACGTCCGCGCACTTCGCGCACAATGAGTACCTTCAGATCGCCGCAGACGCCGGAATTATCGGTTTGGCACTCCTTGCCGCGGCCGTCGTTTCGGCCGCGCGGGCCGTGCGCCGTGTCGACGTGTTGTCCTCGTGCGCGGTGTCCGCGTCGGCGTGCTTCGCAGTCGGAGGTGCCTTCGATTTCGACTGGCATCTGTCCTTCGTCGGGCTGCTCGGTGGTTGGTGTGCGGGTCTCGCTGCCCGGAGAGGTGGCGATGCGACCTACGCCGGCTCCACGAGCAAGGTCGTGACGGAAATGGCGAAGCCGGGCGGCACGGGCCCGGCGGCCGACAACAACGAGTTGCGTATTCCTGAGGAAGGCTCTCTGGGTTAGCCGTTGCAATCGACTTCACACTGGTTGATCGACGTGTTGACGAGAATTGCTACCGCCGTGGCCCATTGTCGTCGATGAAGATCATCGTTTAAGGTCGCTGCGTTGGGGTTGAGCGGCGCATCAACGTGTCGTGAGAACGAGGGAGATGTGCCATGAAGCATCGATCGAGGCTGCTTATGGTTTCGAGCGCGGTTTTGTTCGGAACGCTCGGCTTGGCCACGGTTGGTGCCGGTGTTGCGACCGGATCGACGTCGGCCACATCACAGGTGAACGGGACGGCGTCACCCGCCGCGACGACGCCGACCTCTGCCTCCGTTGCGGGCACCACGTCCATCAGCTTCGACGTTTCGCTCTCCATGCGTCACGCGGCCGGTGCCCAGGCACTGGCCCAGGCCGTTTCGACGCCGGGGAGCCCCGAATACCGGGACTACCTCACCCCAGCCCAGTGGGAGGCCAGTTATTCGCCGACCCGCAGCCGGGTGGCCCGGGTCATCTCGTGGCTGAGCGAACAGGGACTCCAAGTCGGCTCGGTCGCCGCTGATCGTCTCCTGATATCGGTCAAGGGCACCGCGTCGCAGATCGAGCAAGCATTCTCAACTTCACTCTCGTATCACGTTGTCAATGGACGAACGGTGCGTCTCCTCGACGGGAACCTCAGCGTTCCGAGCTCCTTGGCCGGCATCGTCAACGGCGCGCCGGGCCTCAGCGAGAGCGTGAACACGCCCGACAGCACGACGGGTTCGGTCGTAAACGGCGCGCCCACCACGGTTGTCTCGAACGACGACACCGTGCCCGCGGCGACGGGTGACGGTCCTTCGCCGTATCCGCCCCCCGCTGCCTTCGTCACGGCCCCGCCGTGCGGGAGCTATTACAACCAGACCTACGAAAAGACCCTCCCGGCATACGGACACGGATATCCCGCCCAGCCGCCGTACGAGGTGTGCGGTTACTCGCCCGCGCAGCTCCGCTCCGCCTACGGAGTGGCCGGTCAAGTGGCGGCCGGCCGGTCGGGACAAGGCGTGACCGTCGCCGTTGTCGATGCCTACGCCTCACCGACGCTGCTCTCCGACGTGCGCGAGTTCTACCAACACGAGGATCCGGCGAACCCGCTGAACGGCAACCAATTCTCGGCGCTCTATCCGTCGTCCTACGATCACGCCACCCTGTGCCAGGCGAGCGGATGGTACGGAGAGCAGACGCTCGACGTGACGGCGGTCCACGCCATGGCTCCTGGAGCGAACATCTTGTACGTCGCCGGTGCCGACTGTCTCGACAGCGGCTTGCTCAACGCGCTCTCGACGGTCATCGACGGTCATCTCGCCCAGGTGGTCACCGATTCGTGGGGGGACACGGGCGGAGACCTCCTCGATTCCGCCAGTGTCCGCGCTGCCTACGACAGCGTCTTGACGATGGCCGCGGGCACGGGGGTAAGTGTGCTGTTCTCGTCAGGCGACGACGGCGACGACTTCTCCGTGCTCGGCGTGACGTCGGCGGACTATCCGCCGTCGAGTCCTTACGCCACAGCCGTCGGTGGCACGACCCTCCAGATCGGTTCGAGTGGTCAGCGCCTCGGCGAGCTGGGTTGGTCGACCGAGCGGTCCTACCTTTGCACCGCCGCCCTCTTCGGCACGACCGCTTGCTCGAAGTCGAGCAAGAACACCTGGCTGCCGCTGACCTTCGACGGCGGGTCGGGTGGGGGCACGAGTTACGACTATCCACAGCCCTGGTACCAAGCCGGCATCGTGCCTTCGTCATTGGCTCTCGAGAACTCCCCGGTGACCGGGCCTTCGCCCATGCGGGTCGAGCCCGACGTCGCCATGGATGCCGACCCCTCGACGGGCATGCTGGTCGGCGAGACGCAGACATTCCCCAAGGGGACGTCGTGGGCGACCTACAGGATCGGAGGGACGAGCGTGGCCTCGCCATTGTTTGCGGGTGTTGTCGCGCTGGCCGACCAGGCCTCCGGTACCGCGCTGGGTTTCCTCAATCCCGCGCTCTACAAGCTCGATACGAGCGACCCCTCGGACATATACGACGTCGTGGCGGGCGGTAAGCAGTCGCAGGCCCGAGTCGACTACGCCAACTTGCTCAACAGCAGTGCCGGGTTGCTGTACTCGACTCGGCTCATTACCTACGAGGGGATCGAGACGTACTGCAATGGTTCGGGCAACTGCGCGTCGCGCGACAACACGCTGGTCACTGCGCCGGGGTACGACAACATGACCGGTCTCGGGTCGCCCGGACCAGGTTTCGTGTCTGCGCTGGCGAAGGTGTAAAAGCTCCGGGACTATTTCCGGCAGTCATCTGGCGGGAGAAAGAGGGACGGAGGCATCGATCCCGTCGAGCATTGTGAGCAGCGCCCGCGCCCGGCAAGCCAGCTCGAGGTGGAACCGCTGGTCGGGATCGCTGACGTCGCATCCCGTGATCTGAGCGATCTTCGTAAGGCGGTACCGGAGCGTGTTCCGGTGAATGAACAGGTTGGCGGCGGCGGATTCCGTGGCACATGACTCGGTGAGGTAGACGCTGAGCGTGTTAACCAGGTCGCTTCGTTGCATCGCGTCGTGACGGATGAGCGCTCCGATCCATTGCTCAACCAGTCCACGAAGCTTGATGGCCGAACTCGAGTCGACGAGGAGCTGCCAAAAGCCCAGCTGATCGAAGCGTGTAACCCGGTTCGAGCACCCCACCGACACGGCGAAATCGAGAGCGAAGACTGCTTCATCCACGGATGTTCGCAGCTGCCGCGGATCGTACGCCTGCCCGACGCCGACACGGATGTCGCGCCCCAGCGCCTTCTCGAGTGCCTGCGCGACGTCCGAGAGGAGAAGCTCGACCTCGAGTGAAGGTTGATCCTCATCGGGCAAGGCCACGAAGAGTCGATCGCGATTGGTGGCCACGAGAGGCGGGCCGAGATTGAGTGATCGCAGCGTATTCTCGGTGAGCGCCACCTGGTCGTCGCTCTCCTCGCCGCCACTGACGGCCAGCACGCGGTGTGGTCGGCTGAGGTCGTACCCGAGAGCCTTGGCCAGGGACGGGACGCGGTCGGACGTGGGGTCGCCAATCAGTTGATCGGCGAGTTCACGAAGCGACGACGCCTCGGCCTCGAGGGAGCGCTCAATACGCATCAGCTCGAAAGTGACGATCGATACAGCCTGCTCGAGGGCAGTGCAGATACGTCCATCGATGTCGCCGACCTTGTCGAGGATGCAGAGCCATCCGAGAACTCGGCCGTCTGGGGCGATCGCGGCCGAGAGGCATCCCGACCCTCTGGTCACTACTCCGTGCCGCGTATCTCTGAGGGCGCCCTGTATGCGAGGGAGACCGATCCTGTCGGACAGGCGGACACCTGCTTCAGCGAGAACGGTGCGGGAGGGGTCGAGGACAAGGACCGGTCGCTCGACGTGCTGGCGCAGCATCTCCATCATCCCGCTCAAGCCCTCTCCGCGGGCGATCTGAGCGAGCAGTTCCTTTTGGAACTCGGTGGTCGCTCGGATGGCACGGCGCCGGCTGACGTTGAGGGCCGCGGAGCTGTCAGGCGAGGAATCCAGCGGAATTTCGAGTGCCACCAGGATGAGCCTCGGACTTGAACCAGGCAGTGGTCGCATCATGAGAAGGAGGGGAACGCGTTCTCCATGGAAGCCGACTGCCTCGACGGCGTACCAGGCGGCGTCCGCCATTGGCCGGCCGGCACGCTCGAGTCCGGCGTCGACGACCTCGCAGTCGTCGACGAACACGTCCGCGAGCGTGCGGCCGACGAGATCCTCTGGTGCGCCGCCCAGGATGCGAGCTGTTGCATGATCGGCGCGCATCACCTTCCCCGAAGCGTCGCAGACGGCCAGGGCCTCGTGTTCTACGTGCGCGAAGTGGTCGAGCTCGAATCCGCGGTCAGGCGCCCGAAGAGTGCCGGGAGCCCGAACGGGAACATCGAGGTCGGACGGGTATTCGGAGGCATGTCCGTTCCTCGAGGGGTACGTCGACTGGGTTGTCACGGCGCCAAACCACCTCCCGGGGGGACGGGGGGGTCAGTGAAGACACGAGCGCCAATGGAACGTTATGGCTCGCCGACAACGGCACGCACCCGAGCTTCATTCCAACCATTCTTTGCGGTCTTGTGAATAGTCCTTCGCGGCTCTCTTGTCCAGCGAGAATTGAAATCTGTTTGTCCAGCGGAATTGAAGGAATTGGAATCTGCCCTCCGCCGGTGGCGTGAGATGCGGGTGACATGGAGCCGTGCCCGCGCTGGCGCGGATGCCCGCGCGCGACGCTCAAGAACGGGCGGCCACGGGAGTCCGCGCGCTGGGCGGTTCGAACAACAGGTGGCCGATTCTTCGTTCGGATCGCCCGATGACCTGGTCCTGGCGCTCCATCACCATTGGGACAAGAAGTGCCGCCAGGCATTTCGTTGAGCGACGAAGGAGACACATGGGACGACGAGGGCGGCACCGTGCCGCACGGAGGAGCCGGCGAGTGACGCTGGCTGGGGTGGCCGCGGCCGCCCTCATTGGCGGAATGACCTTGGCGGCTGCGCCGGCGGTGTTTGCCTCAAGAGCCCCCGCCACCGTGACGACACATATCGAAATCTGTAAGGTCGGGTCCGTCACGGGGACCTACGAGTTCAGCGTGGACGGCGCGGCGCCAATCGGAGTGGAAGCCAACGGACCGTGTGCGTCTGTCGACGTCTCGGCCGGGAGTCACACCGTCGCCGAGCTTCCTGACACGACTGGTAAGACCGTCCTCACCAAGATCAAGGTGATTCCGTCGACTGCGGGCACGGGCGACGTGGCCACCCGAACGGCCACAGTGACCGTGGCGGCAGGGAACACGGTCGAGACGAGGTTCAAGGACGAGCCCGCGAAGGGCGAGTTGAAGGTGTGCAAGGTGGCAGATGCCAGCAGCGCCAACCTGACCGGCTACCCCTTCAACTTCACGGCCAATGCCGGGTCGTTCACCGATTCCTTCACCGTCCCGGCTGCGGCCCCTGGCGACACCTATGGAAGTTGTGACGATCTCGGTTCGTTCCAGGTCGGAACCTCGGTCAACATCGCCGAGGCCCCGGTCCCTGGAGTGCAGGTGAGCAGCATCACGGCCCTCAACGGTTCGTTGAGCGACACCAGCTACCCGGGAGGCACGACGACGGTCACGCTGACCGGAGGGGTCACAGAGGTGGCCTACACGAACGCGAACTCCGTTCCGATCAGCAACGGCTACCTCGAGATCTGCAAGATCGCAGGCGACTCGTACGTGCCGATCGGTCCGTGGACCTTCACGGTGACCAACTCGACTGGTCAAACGGTTGACCAGGAGCAGGTGCTCGCCGGACAGTGCAACGAGGTTCTGAACGGCGCCGGCCTTCCCATTGGCGATTACACCGTGACCGAGTCCGTGGGGTTCCCGTACTACGTGAGCGGGATCAGCGCGTATCCGACCTCGGATCTCCTGAGTAGGAATCTGAATGACGCCACGGCCACCTTCGCGGTCGAGCCCAACTTGACCACCACCGCGTACTTCACGAACGACACCCTCATGGGAAAGGTGAAGGTCTGCAAGAGCCTGGCGTCAAACGCCGAAGGCCTCTCGGGCCAAACGTTCAAATTCAAGGTGAACGATGCCGCTGGTACGCAGTCGGTCGACGTCTCCGCTCAGTTTGGGGAGACCCCATGCTCGATCGACTCCACGTCCCTGCCGGCAGGTTCGACCGCCACGATCACTGAGGTGGCAACGCCGAACACGGCCATCAGCGGCGTCGCAGTGAGCCCGCCGAGCGCCGGGACCACGACCTCGAGCTCGGCCACGGTCACGGTCAGCCCGACCAACCTGAATGCCGCGATCTTCACGAACGAGGCGCTCGGCTGGGTTGAGGTCTGCAAGGACGCTGGTGACGCATCGGTCACCGGTAGCTTCGCCTTCAGCGTCAATGACACGCCGATCAACCCGGTCGCTGTTGGTGGCTGCTCGCAGGCCATTCAGGTGCCCGCCGGCACGGCCACGATCGACGAGACCGAGTCCAACCCGGACTACTACGTCAGCGACACTGCCGCCGACGGGTTCGACGGGACCACGTTCGTGAACCAGCTCGTCTCGGTGCCTGGTGCGAACCCGGCCGTGGTAACCGTTCCGTACGGCGGGGTCGGCGACGAGACGGTGGTGACGTACACCAACAGCACGGTGACCGGCGTCTTCAAGATCTGCACCGCGCAGACATCGACCGACGCCGCCCTCGCGGGTGACACGTTCACCTACAGCTGGAGCTACACGGTGAACGGAACCTCATCCAGCGGTTCCGTGCCGCTTGTCGTCCCGGCCACGGGCTCACAGTGCTCGGGCGAAATCGGCTTGCCCGGCATCCCGCTCATCAACAGCAATGGGTCGCCGGTCACGGTTTCGGTCACGGCACAAGCCCCCAGCCTGGTCGGGGTGGACCTTGCCTCCTTCGAGTACCAAGGATTCGGCTCGGTGGTCCCACCAGCACCGGTCACGCCGGGTCCCCTGCCCCAGACGGCAACCATCGACCTGGGCGGTGGCCTCAACATCGAGACTTTCACCAACGGGGCCACCCACTGAGCTAGCCCTCGGTCAGGGGCTCCCGCGTCGGGGAGCTTGGTGGGATCAAGACTGTGGGACCCCTCCGGGGGTCCCACAGTCGCGTCCCGGGGACTTCGTGGTCGACGTCAGATCAGAGCACAGCCGGCAGGGCCGATTGGACGATCGGAACAATGACGCGGGGTGTTTTTGTTCGAATCGCCCAATGACGGAGCCCCCGAGTTGCGGCATCGTTGTCGTCGTCGGGTTTGATTTCTTCGAGGATTCCAGTGGATCTCGGGGACTTCAGGGGGGTCATTGTCTTCGGAGCTGCAGCGACGGATGTCGGACTTCGCGGTGGCGGGTGTACGACGCCTCTCGCAGTACTTGTCGCGCGGGCACGTCAGGCGGCCTCGGTGAGACACTCGCCACGGGGCCGGGGTGGCGGCCGGAAAACGCCCGCCGGTCGGCTGCTCCGCAGCCGACGACGGAGCGTCGGTCGGGCGACGGGCGGCGCCACGCATGCCGCCTGCGCGGCAATCCTCGGCCTCGCCATCTGCGCGATCATCCCCTCGCACCTCGCGCTGGCGGCTCCATCTGGTTGGCAAGTCACTGCGTCGTACCCCGGGGTCCCCTACACGCTCTCGGTGGCGTGCGCGTCCCCGGTGACGTGCACGGCAGTCGGCACGACAACATCAGGGGGTGGCGTCGTTCTCACCACCGCCGACGAGGGAGCGAATTGGACGGACGAGGCGGTGCCGTCCGGCATCGGCGCATTGTCGGGAGTCGCCTGTCTGAGCTCGTCCCTGTGCGTCGCGGTCGGCGGCACGTCCGATGGCGCCGGGGCGATCATCGTGAGCCCGGACGGGGGGACGACCTGGTCGCAGGTGTCATTGCCCCGGGGTGTCGGACCATTGGGTGGCGTCTCTTGCTCGTCAGCCTCCGACTGCGTCGCGGTCGGAGCCAATGTGATCCTGGTGAGTGGTGACCCTGGCACGGCGTGGGCAATCAGTTCCGAGCCGCCGGGAGTCGGGGGGCTCTTCGGCGTCGCATGTCCGACCGCGCAAGAGTGCATCGCCGTGGGCTCGGCCTACGGCGGCGCGGGCGCGGCCATCGTCACCACGGACTCGGGAGCGGCATGGACACAGCAGTCACTTCCCTCTGACGAGACGACGCCTCTCAGCAGCGTCGACTGCGTGTCGAGCTCCGAGTGCTATGCCGTCGGGTCGAGCGGCTCGTCGGGATCCGGCGTGATCGAGGCGACGACCGATGGCGGGTCGACGTGGGTCGATGAAGCGGCACCAACGGGAGTGCAGGACCTGAGCCAGATCTCTTGTCCGGCGACCGGAAATTGCTACGCCGCCGGCTACACCGGTGGCTCGGGTTCGGTCATCTCGACGTTTGACGGAGGTGCGACCTGGGCGAACGACCCGCTGCCGTCGGCCGGCTCCTTCGTCTACGGCATCGACTGTCCAGCGGTAGGGATCTGCATCGCGTCGGGTGAGAACGGAACATCGGACGCGGCCACCTTCTTTTCGACGAATGACGGCGGCTCGAGCTGGTCGGCCGTGGCTGTCCCGATCGGAGTGTCGTCGCTCAACGGCGTCGCATGCCCGTCGAGTGCGGACTGCATCTCGGTGGGGACCGGGGCCCAGGGGGGCGTCATCGCCACCACAACCGACGGGGGTCAGTCATGGTCCCTCGGAAACGGGCCGGCGGGCGTCGACGGGCTCGAGAGTGTCTCGTGCCCGACCACATCGGACTGTGTGGCCGTCGGTCATGGGCCGACAGGCGGGGTCATCGTCACGACCACGAACGCCGGCGGATCGTGGGCGGAGAACTCGGCCCCCGGTGCGAACGCATTGTGGGGGGTCTCTTGCCCAACGGCAAGCGAGTGCGTCACCGTGGGCAGCACGCAGACGGGAGCAGCCATCCTCGTGTCGACTGACGGCGGCGCCACCTGGGCGTCGGAGCAAGCTCCCTCTCAGATCGACCAGATCCAGGGCATCACGTGCCCGAGCGCGACGAGCTGTCTCGCGGTCGGCGCCACTTCTGGTGGGGCTGGAGCGGTGATCACCAGCCCCGATGGTGGATCGACGTGGGCACTGGGCACGCTCCCGACGCAGTCGGGTGCCGTGAGCGGGGTGGCCTGCATGTCCAGCCAGGTGTGCACGGCCGTCGGACTCGACTCGACGACGGGCGGTGCCGAGGCCCTGGTGACGACAGATGACGGCGCAGACTGGACCCAGGGCTCTCTTCCCAGCGACGCACAGGTGCTCAACGGGGTCGCCTGTCCCACCAGTACCGACTGTTATGCAGTCGGCGCGGACTACTCGACCTCGACAGGTGTGATCGTCACGTCGCAGGACGGCGGCATGAGCTGGTCCGACGAGCAGGCACTGCCGGGCGTGCAGAGCCTTGCCTCGGTCGCCTGCCCCTGGGTGGCGACCTGCGACGCCGTCGGGACCGGGTCCGACTCGGTCGGCGGCCTCATCGTGAGGGGCCCATCGCCCCCACCGCCCCCGCCGTTGGTCCAGTCGACCACACTCCCGGCCGGCACGATCGGTCAGGCCTACAGCGCATCCTTGCAGGCCAGCTCAGGGACGCCTCCCTATCAGTGGTCGATCGCGGCGGGCACACTGCCACCGGGCGTCGTCCTCGATGCAGCCAGCGGGTCCTTGACGGGGACACCAACGTCATCGGGGTCCTACCCCTTCACCGCGGAGGTGACCGACGCCAACAACCTGACGGCACAAGCCGGCTTCTCGATCACGATCGCGCAAGGTCAGACGCCCACGTCGCAGCCGGTCAATCCTCCGCCGATCACCTCGCCCTCGACAGCGACCACCTACTCCCTCGTTGACACTGACGGCCACGTCTTCAGCTACGGCCCGTCGGAGCTCCCGTCGGCCTCAGACCCGCCTGCGCTCAACAAGCCGATCGTGGGCATGGCCGCCACGCCCGACGGAGGCGGCTACTGGCTGGTGGCCGCCGACGGCGGTGTGTTCGCCTACGGCGATGCCTCCTTCTACGGGTCGACCGGCGACCTCGCGCTCAACCAGCCGATCGTGGGCATGGCCGCCACCCCCGACGGACGCGGCTACTGGCTGGTGGCCGCCGACGGCGGTGTGTTCGCCTACGGCGATGCCTCCTTCTACGGCTCGACCGGCGGCCTCGCGCTCAACCAGCCGATCGTGGGCATGGCCGCCACCCCCGACGGAGCCGGCTACTGGCTGGTGGCCGCCGACGGTGGTGTGTTCACCTACGGCGATGCCTCCTACTACGGCTCGACCGGCGACCTCGCGCTCAACAAGCCCATCGTGGGCATGGCCGCCACGCACGACGCAGGCGGCTACTGGCTCGTGGCGTCTGACGGTGGTGTGTTCGCCTTCGGCGATGCCAGCTTTTACGGCTCGGCCAGCGGCGGAGGCCTCGCGCTCAACAAGCCGATCGTGGGCATGGCCGCCACGCCCGACGGAGGCGGCTACTGGCTCGTGGCCTCCGACGGCGGTGTGTTCACCTATGGCGACGCTCCTTTCTACGGATCTCTGGGCTTCACGCCAGACGCGAACGCGATCGTCGGCCTGACGCGCTAGTCCCGTCGGTGCCGATCGGCAGGCTCGTTTCCCGGTCACGGAGAGGGCGCCCAGGTGGTGACGGTGAGCCGGCCTGTAGGCGGGATTCTGTCCGGCCCCCGCCTCGATGTGAGGCGGAAAGCCTGGGTGGCCATCCATCTGCGCGGCCTACCTGGGGAGCGTCCCTTCTCAGAGACCGGACGAGCAGCCCGTCTCCCACGCTTGGCCTTGCTCCGGGTGGGGTTTACCGAGCCGGCGGGGTCACCCCCGTCGCTGGTGCGCTCTTACCGCACCTTTTCACCCTTGCCTGTGCGAGCCGCAGCCCGCCATCGGCGGTTTCCTTTCTGTGGCACTGTCCTGCGGGTCACCCCGACTGGCCGTTAGCCAGCACCCTGCTCTGCGGAGTCCCGACCTTCCTCGACACGATCCCGTTGCCGGTCCGTGCCGCGGCCACCTGGCCGGCTCACCGTCAACCTCGATTGTGCCACCCGCTGACCGTGGCGGTGACCGCACGGTGCATCGGTAGGGTGTCGGCGTGCCCGGCGGCTCCCGTCAACTCTTCGATCCCGATGCTCCGCCCGTGGCCGCCGCGCCGGACGAGGACCCAGCCGTGTCCGGCGGCCAGACCCCGGCGGTCCAGGACGACGAGCGCCCAGCCGACGAACGCCCAGCCGACGAACGCTCAGGTGCCTACGACCCCGAGCTCCACCGCGACACGCATCCCGACGTCCTCTCCATCGGCGGCCTTTACGAGTCGGTCGAGGGCGCGCTCACCCGCGCCTTCCCGCGCAACCGGCCGTTGTGGGTCCGAGGCGAGATCGCGCACCTGTCGGACCACCGCTCGGGCCACCTCTTCCTCGACCTGGTCGACCCCGACGACGACGGGCGGGCCACCCGCTCGCGTGGTCGCGGCGGGGTGCCTACCCTCAGCGTCAAGTGCTGGCGCACCACGTGGGCGCCGTTGCGGCACCGGCTGTCCAAGGCGGGGATCGAGCTGGCGGAGGGCATGGTGGTAGTCCTGCGCGGCACCCTCGACCTCTACCGGGCCAAGGGCGAGATCAGCCTCGTCCTCGCCGACGTCGACGTCACCGCCATCCTCGGCCGGCTGGCCGCCCAGCGGGCCCAGCTGCTGCGCACCCTCGAGACCGAAGGCCTGCTGCGCGCGAACGCGTCGGTCCCGCTCCCCGAGGTCGCGCTGCACGTGGGCCTGGTAGCCAGCCCCGGCACCGAGGGCTGCCGTGACTTCCTGGGCCAGCTGACCACTTCGGGGCTGGGATTCCGCGTCTCGCACGTGAAGGTGCCCGTGCAGGGCCCGAGCGCGCCGGCGTCCATCGCGCGCGCGCTGACCATGTTGTCGAGGAGCGACTGCGACGTCATCGCCGTCGTCCGCGGTGGGGGCGCCCGGGCCGACCTGGCCGCGTTCGAGACTGAGGTCGTGGCGCGGGCGGTGGCCGCCTCGGCCAAGCCGGTGTTCACCGGCATCGGCCACACCGGCGACGAGACGGTGGCCGACGTGGTGGCGGCACGGGTGTGCATCACGCCGACCGAGTGCGGGCAGCATCTCGTGCTGGCGGCCCGTCGCTGGTGGTCCACCCACGTCGCCGAGCCGGCGGAGCGGCTGGCCCGCCGCGTGCCCACTTTTCTCGCTGACGCCCAGTCCCGCGACGCGCAGGCTCGCCGCCACCTGACCGCCGCGGCCCGCCACCAGCTCCGCGTGCACCGCGACCGCCTGTCCAACCGGGCCATCGCGCTCGGTCGCGCCGCCCCGGGGCGCCTCGAATCGTGCGAGGCCGGCCTGCACGCCCACGCGACGCGTCTCGGCCCCCAGGCCACGGGCCATCTCGGCCGCCAGGACGAACGGCTGCACGCCTGGCGCCGCCTGCTGGCGGCCTACGACGTGGAGCGACAGCTCGAGCGGGGCTACAGCCTGACCCTGACTACCGACGGGTCACTGGTGCGCGGCGCGGCCGCGCTGGCGGTGCAACAGGAGATCGTCACACGCTTCGCCGACGGAACCGTGCGCAGCCGGGTCGAGCGCACGACCCCGGCCGATCGGGCCGACGGAACCGATGGAGGGGACGCGTGAGCGACGACACCTTGGACAGCGACGGCATCAAGAACAAGGACGAGCCCGTCGCGGTGGAGACGTTGAGCTACACCGACGCGAGCCGCGAGCTCGATGCGATCGTCAGCTTCTTCGAGCAGCGCGAGGTCGATGTCGACGTGCTGGTGACTCGGCTCGAGCGGGCGACCGCACTGATCGACGAGCTCGACCGCCGGCTGCGCCGCACCCGGGCCCAGGTCGAAGAGCTGGTGCCCCGCCTCGATGCGCTGGCCGCCGAGACGACCACGGGAGGAGACGACGATGAGTGAGCACGCAGGCGACCCTGTCACCGGGGGTGGCGACGGCGCGCCCGACCTGGGCGATCGTGTCTATTTCCGCCAGCTGCTCTCGGGCCGCGACTTCGCCAAGGGTGACGTGATGGCCCGCCAGATGGTCAATTTCGTCTATCTCGTCGGCGACCGTGAGACGGGCGAGACCGTCGTCGTCGACCCCGCCTACGCCGTCGGGGACCTGCTCGACATCGTGGAGGCCGACGGGATGCGTCTGACCGGCGTGCTCGGCACCCACTTCCACCCGGACCACCTCGGCGGCCAGATGGGGGGCTGGTCGCTCGAGGGCATCAGCACGCTGCTCGAGAAGGTCCAGGTCCCGGTGCACGTCCAGGCGGACGAGGTGCCCTGGGTCGAGCGGACCACCGGCGTCGGCGAGGCCGACCTCGTCGCCCACCACAGCGGCGACGTCCTCCGCGTGGGCGACGTGACGATCGAGCTCATCCACACCCCCGGCCACACGCCGGGCAGCCAGTGCTTCCTCGTCGACGGCCGCCTCGTGGCGGGGGACACCCTCTTCCTCGAAGGCTGCGGGCGGACCGACCTCCCCGGCGCCGACCCCCTCGCCATGTACGAGTCGATCCACACCAGGCTCGCCCGCGTGCCCGATGACGCGATCTTGTTCCCCGGGCACCTCTACTCGGCCGACCCCTCCCAGAGCATGGGTGAGACCCGGAAGTGGAACTACGTGTTCAAGCCGCGCTCCGCCGAGGAGTGGATGGCCATGTTCGGGTGGTGACGCCGGCGGCGGAGCTTGGCGAGGACAGCACGATCGTCGTCGTCGGCGCGTCGCTGGCCGGCTGGCGGGCGGTCGAGACGCTGCGCACCGAGGGCTTCGAGGGCACGATCTCGCTGGTCGGGGAGGAGCGACACCTCCCCTACGACCGCCCCCCGCTCTCCAAGCAGGTGCTGGCGGGAACCTGGCCTCCCGAGAAGGCGGTGCTGGCCGACAAACGGCGCTCGAGCGAGTTCCGCGTGCACGAAGTGCTGGGCCGCCGCGCCGTGGCCCTCGACGCCGCCGGGCGCAAGGTCCAGCTCGACGACGGCAGCGTGCTCGACGGCGCAGGCCTGGTGATCACCACCGGGGCCGCCCCCCGCCGTCTCCCAGGCACCGAGGGCCTCGGTCAGCGTGACGGCCTCTTCACGCTGCGGACCCTCGACGACTCCATCGCCCTGCGGGCGGCCGTGCGCGCAACCGAGGCGGCCCGCGTCGTGGTCATCGGCGCGGGGTTCATCGGGGCCGAGGTCGCGTCGACCTGCGCCGCCCTCGGATGTCGCGTCACGGTGCTCGAGGCCCTCGACATCCCGCTGCGTCCCGTGCTCGGGCCCATGCTGGGCGAGCACTGCGCGTCGCTACACCGCTCCCACGGCGTCGATCTGCGCCTCGGCGTGGCGGTGGCGGCGGTGCGCAAGCCGGCCGGGTCCGACGCCGCCGCGGCGGACGGTTCGGCGGCCGATCCGGCGCCGGCCTTGGTGGTCGAGCTGGTGGATGACGAGCCGGTCCCCGCCGATGTCGTCGTGGTCGGGATCGGCGTCGCCCCCCAGACCGATTGGTTGGAGGGCTCGGGGGTGACCCTCGACAACGGGATCGTGTGCGACGACCGGCTCTTCGCGGGCGACGGGATCGTGGCGGCGGGCGATGTCGCGCGCTGGCTGTGGCGACACGACGGGGGCGAGGAGCTGATCCGGATCGAGCACTGGGAGGTCGCGGCCGGAGCCGGCGCCGCCGCCGCCCGCAACCTGCTGGCCGGGCGGGCCGACGCGCTGCCCTTCGCGCCGGTCCCGTACTTCTGGTCCGATCAGTTCGGCATCCGCTTCCAGGTCATCGGGAGCCCACGCGGGGACGACGAGGTGGTGATCACCGACGGGTCACTCGACGCCGGCAAGTTCGTCGCGCTGTTCGGTCGCGCCGGACGTTTCCGCGCGGTGATGGCGATCGGCATGCCTCGTCAGTTGATGGGGTTCCGGCCGCTGCTCGCGGCCGGCTCGAGTTGGGACGACGCGCTGGCACTCGCCGCCGCCTAGGAGACGGTCCTCAGAACGAGATGCCCGAGAGCTCCGGAATGGTGGCTTCGGCCTTCTTGCGGGCAGCGAGCCAGCGCTCGCGGCCCGCGGCGCGTTCGGTCTCGGTGGTGGCGGGCTCCACCGTGCGACGCGGTGTGAACGTGTCCGCCAGCTCGTCGGTCGACGCGTACACGCCCACCGCGATCCCGGCCAGCAGCCCGGCGCCCAGGGTGGTCGCCTCGAGGACCGGCGAGATCTCCACCGGCCGGCCGATGGCACCGGCCAACGCGTCCGTGAAGACGGCATTGTCCGACATGCCGCCGTCGACGCGGAGCGCCGCGATCGGGTAGCCGCTGTCATGTTCGGACGCCTCGACGAGATCAGCGCCTCGTTGCGCCACGCCCTCGAGGACGGCGCGCACGACCTCGGGCCGGCCGGTGCCCCTCGTGAGACCGACGAGGGTGCCGCGGGCGCCGAAGTCCCAGATGGGTGTGCCGAGTCCCAGCAAGGCAGGGACGAACCACACGTCTCCCGACGTCTCGCACTGTGCCGCGACCCGCTCGGATTCCTCGGCGCTGGCGAGGATGCTCAGGTCGTCTCGCAGCCACTCGATGGCTGTCCCCGCCGAGAGCATGACCGCCTCGGTGCCCCACGTCGCGCGGCCACCGACCCGGAATGCCACGATCGGGAAGGTCCCCGCCTCGCCTCGGGTGACCCCGGCGGGGCCGTCACCCGATCCGGTGCACTGGTCGAGCATGCCCCCGGTGCCGAAGGTCGCCTTGGCCAGGCCCGGCAGTGTGCAACCCTGGCCGACCAGCGAGGCCTGCTGGTCCCCGGCGATCCCGCAGATGGGGGGCGCTCCCGCCAGCGCGCTCGCCGGCCCGACCGCCCCCGAGGAGTCGACGACCGTGGGCAACATGGCGCGGGGGACCCGCAGCCGCTGGAGCAACGACTCGTCCCAGTCCAAGGTGCTGGGGTCGACCAGCGCGGTCACGGCGGCATTGGTGGCATCGGTGACGTGCAACGCGCCGGAACCGGCGGCGGCGCCTCCCGCCAGCGTCCAGGCGATCCACGTGTCGACCGTGCCGAAGCACAGCTCGCCGGCGTCCACGCGTCCGCGCTCGGGGTCGACCTCGTCGAGGATGGCCATCACCTTGGTGGCCGAGGCGTTGGGGGCGAGCCGGATGCCGTCGGCTTGGAGCGCCAGGCAGGTGCCCACGGTCCGGAGGTCCTGCCACCCGATGCCCGGGGCGAGCGGCTTGCCGCTGGTCCGGTCCCAGACGATGCTCGAGGCGCGTTGGTTGGCGATGCCTACGCCGGCGACCGGCCCGCCCTGGGCGAGCGCTGCGGTCGCCACCGCGAGCGCGGCCTCTGCCATCGCCTCGGCGTCGAACTCGACCAACCCCGGGGCGGGCGAGTCGGGGAGCAGCGCGAGGCGGTGCTCGTGTTCGACCGTGGCGTCGGGACGGACGACGGCGGCGCGGATGCTCGAGGTACCCACGTCGACGACCAGGATGCTGCCGCCCGGTGTGCGCATCACCAGGGCGAAGGCCCGAACGGGGAAGCGAGACCGAATTTGCCCGGGTTCAAGATGCCGTTGGGGTCGAACGTCGCCTTCAGGCCCTGCAGCACCTCGAAGCCGGTGCCGAGGGCCCGCGGCAAGAAGCGCGAGCGGTTCAACCCGATGCCGTGGTGGTGGCTGATGGCGGCATCGTGCGCCAGCGTGGCGTCGATGACCACGTCCCAGGCCTGGCGGTAGTAGCGCTCATTCCAGTCGGCATCGCCTTCGGGTCCGCGCCCGCCGAAGGTGAAATAGAGACACGCCCCGTCGGGATAGGCGTGCGACTGGTGGGCCGACGCGGCCAGTGTCCCTTCGATCCCCGTCAGCGCTCCCACCACCTCCTCGAAGAGTGCGGGTAGCACCGACCACGGTCCCGACACCTCCGCGGTGTCGACGACGATCCCGGCGCGCCACAGCGGTGCGAGGGCCGAGACGTCGTTGCGATGCCCCAGCCACCGCTCGACGAGTGCGGCGTCGAGGGTGTGCGCGTCAGCATCGGGCGCGCACTCGGCGTCGACGACGGCCATCGTGGCCGACACGAGTGCGGGATCGGCCTCGTCGAGCACGATCAGCACGTTCGTGTCCGCCAGGTCGAAGTTCCGCTCGGACTCCGTCTGGTCGTAGAGGCGAAGGACCGCGGGCGTGGCGCCGCGACGCAAGATCTTGCGACACGCCTCGAGCCCGGCCGCGAAGCTGCTGAAGCCGAAGGCGCGGCGCTCCTGGGCCGGCGGGACGGGGTGGATGCGCAGCCGGGCCTCAGTGATGACGCCGAGCGTCCCTTCGCTGCCGACGAAGAGCTGGGTCAGGTTCGGTCCGGTGGCGGCCCGCGGCCCCTTGCCCTCGGTGTGGACGATGCGGCCATCGGCGAGGACCACCTCGAGCCCGATCACCATGTCCTCGATCTTCCCGTAGCGCGTCGAGTACTGCCCCGCCCCGCGGCAGGCGAGCCACCCGCCCACGGTGGAGAGGTCCATCGACTGGGGCCAGTGCCCCAGCGTGTAGCCCGTGCCCGTCGCGCCGAGCGCCGCTTCGAGGTCCGGGCCGAAGGTGCCGGCCGCCACGTCCGCGGTGAGCGACGTCTCGTCGACCCGCGGGAGGCCGGTCAGCCCGGTCAGGTCGAGCGCGACACCACCGTGCACCGGGATGGACCCGCCACACACGCCGCTTCGACCGGCCGCCGCGGTCACCGGCACGCGCGCCTCGTTGCAAGCCGCCAACGTCGCTGCCACCTGCGCGGCGGTGTCGGGGCGGACCACGGCGCCGGGTCGTTGGGGCACGCCACCCTCGGCGGCCCACCCGATGGCCAGGGGCCACCAGTCGCGCCCGGCCTCGGCCCGGGCGTCGTCGTCGGTCACGACCGTGGCCCCGCTGGCGGTGATGCGATCCACGACGGCCGCCGGCACGTCGACGACGGTGGCGCCGAGCCGGTCGCGCACGTCGGCGCCGGCGGCGTCGATTGGCGTGACCGGGGTGGGCGCGGTCACCGGAGGTCGAGCCCCGCGGTCAGGAGCTCCTTGTGCGTCGCCTCGACGAATCGGGTCGCCTGGTCGGCCACGTCCTGCTCGTTCCAGCCCATGTCCGGCGCGATGAGCGCCGCCACCGCCGCCGCGGCGTCCATCGTCGGCTGCGCGCGCTGGATCCTGGCGCGCGTGCGCCGGGACAGCACGTCGTCCAGCGTGCACGCCATCTCCTCGCGCGCCGCGTACACGAGCTCCGCGCCGATGTAGGGCAGGCCGGCGACGGCGGGCTCGAGCAGCTCGGGCCGCCCGTGTGCCAGCGCCAGCACCGCCGGCACCTCTGTGCCGTAGCGTCCGACGAGGCGCGCCTGGGGTTGCGCCTGGGACACCGGGTCACGGGTCCTGGTGGTGGCGCCGATGAGGCGCAGCGACTTGGTCACGCAGCGGCGCCGGCGCGGCGATTCGCCGAGGTGCTCCACGACGGCGTCCACGGTGTCCTCCGCCATCTTCCGGTAGGTCGTGAGCTTGCCTCCTGTCACCGTGACCACGCCGTGCGCGGAGGTCATCACCGTGTGGCGGCGCGAGAGGTCGGCCGTGCGCTCTGAGAGGTGGCGGCCCCCCTGGCTTGGCGCGAGCAGCGGGCGCAGACCGGCCCAGACCGCGGTGACGTCGGCCCGGGTCAGCCGCGAGGTGGTCACGGCGTTGGCCGCCTCGAGGAGGTAGTCGACGTCCTCGGGCGTGCAGGCCGGGTCGTCGAGGGGTCCTGCATAGTCGGTATCGGTCGTGCCCAAGTAGACGAGGTCGGTGGCGGGCCAGGAGACGACGAAGATGGAACGCCGATCCTTGGGGACGGGGATCACCGCCGCGATGTCGCACGGCATCCGTTCGGCCGGCACGCTCACGTGCACGCCTTTGGCCGGGCGGATGGAGTGCGGGTTCACTCCCTCGTCGAGCGTGCGTACGGCGTCGGACCAGACCCCCGTCGCATTGACCACGATCCGGGCCCGTACCGCGAAGTCGGCCGACTCGTCGTCGGGCACCGGGCGCACCACCGCACCACTGACGTGCCCGTCCTCGCCGGTGGTGAGGCGAACGACGTCGGTGTAGTTGGCGACCGCGGCGCCGTACTCGAGCGCCGCCGTCCGGGCGATGGTCAAGGTCAGGCGGGCATCGTCGGTCCGTGCGTCGTAGTAGAGGAACCCCGCGACCAGATGGGCGGTGTCGAGGGTGGGGAGGTGGGCGAGTGCATCTGCCTTGTCGATCTCCTTGTGGCGGTGTCCGATGCGCCATCCACCGGTGAGGTCGTACATCCACAGCGCCGTGGCGTACGAGCGGGCGACCGCCTTGGAGACCACGCCGTCGCGCCCGAAGAGCGGGATCAGGAACGGCAAGGGGCGGACGAGGTGCGGCGCGTTGTCGAGCAGGCGCTGACGCTCGGCCAGGTTCTCGTAGACGAGGCGAAATTCGCGCTGTTGGAGGTAGCGGAGGCCGCCGTGCACCATCTTGGAGGACTTCGACGAGGTCCCCGACGCGAAGTCCTCCTTCTCGACGAGCGCGGTCCGCAGCCCGCGGCTGGCGGCGTCGAGCGCGACACCGCTTCCGGTGACCCCGCCACCGATGACCAGCACGTCGAACTCCTCGTCGGCGAGGCGGCGCAGCGCGTCGTCGCGCCGGAAGGGGTGCACCGGCCCAGCCTGCCATATCCGCGCTGCGGCGATCCCGGGCAACCTGAGCTGCCATCGGGGTAGCCGCCGCGGTGTAGCACCATCGAGTGTGGGGCAACCTGTCGGGAGACCGCACCTCGGCGGCCCTACAAACAAGCCCGTTCTTCGAGGGCGCGAGTCATGGGACTTCGGATTCTGGGTACGCGATCCACACTCCGACGGCTATTCGGCAGCACTATTGACATCATCCGCCACTACGGCATCCACCCCGTCAACCTCCGAGAGGACGACGGCAAGTTCGTTCACCGACCCGGAGCCATGGACCCTGAGCGTGACCTCCACCATGTCGGAATCCAGTGGCGCCGGACGAGGAACGCTCTTCCGGGACAACGGAGGAGGTCCCACATCGCCACGGAACGCCGTAGTTGCGAGCTCCGACACGGCAAAACCTCGACCCGTCGCACTGCGCAGGACTTCTCGGAGCACACCCCTGCCATCGAGATACCGCACCCGAATCACCGAGCTGGCAGTGGACGACCGCGGGAGTCGACTTACCAACGGTGGGAATGCGACCACGATTATGAAATACATCGCCGTGGTGAGTGCCGCGAGGATGGGCAACGAGGCACCGGCCGCGGCTCCGATTGCGGCGGTAACCCAAACAGCCGCGGCAGTGGTCAAGCCACGGACAGCGTCACTGCGCACGAAGATGAGCCCCGCCCCCAAGAACCCGATTCCCGAAACGATCTGGGCTGCCATACGGGAAGGGGTCGAGCACGACTTCCTCTGGCTTGACGACATCAGAGAACCCGTACTTGCTGACGAGGACGAAGAGCGCCGCACCGACCCCGACGAGGGTGTGCGTCCGTAGTCCTGCACTCTTTTGACGGATCTCGCGTTCGATGCCAATGGCAGCCGAGAGTGCAAGCGCCGTGGTCAGGTCAACAACCTGGGCCCAGTCCTCGGTGTTGGCGATGGCAACGAACGGATGAATCATAAGTATTCCCATTGGTATTGCTGAAAATGGCAAGATCCGCACTGTAGACCACTGTGATCATTTGGCAAACGTTCTGTGACGGTTCGGTATTCTGCCGTGGCGAACACGGTCGGCTCTGTACGAGACCCGGTGCCAATGGCGATGGGGGGAGCGCGCCGCCCCGACCACGACCGCGAGCGCGAGCGCGCCACGACGTTCGTCGACCGGCCCTGGACTGAAGCGATCCGACCAGGCGCGCTCGGACGCGTCGAGGGCGTCTTCGAAGTGGCGCCGTGCGGCGTCACCCTTGCTGGTCAGGTGGATCCGTTTGCCGCGGGACGCAGCCGGATCTCAGCCGGACCTCCGTGCAGCCGCGTCCGCCAACGCTCCTCTATCAGCGCCGGAAGAACGCGCTCGACGTCACTGTGTGCGCGCAACTGGGTCCCTCACAAGGCGCCAGGCATAGGGTGCCCGCGATGGTGCTCGGACCCGATGACGCATGGGCTCGCTACGCGCGCCTGGTGGTGGAGATACATGGCGCGGGCCAGCCGGTCGCGGTCCGTGCCGCAGCAGCCGGACATTTCGGCGAGTGGCCGTGGCCGCGGCCTGAACCCGTCCACATCCTCACGGCGTGGGACCCCGGGGAGTTGCAACAGGGTGTGGAGGCGAACCGTCGCCAGCAGGCGCTCCTCGAGGCGGACGTACGCCCTCAGGCGACGGCGATGTGGGCCGCCTGCGGCACGGACCCCATCACCGGGGCGCGGGACGAGGGCGTGGCCGTACGCGGGCTCGACGAGGAAGTCGTCCGCGCCCTGGGGGCTCGCTTCGGACAGGACGCGATCTTCTCGTGGTCGCCGGACGAGTGGGCCATCGTGGCCTGTGCGGGCACACGGCGGGTGGCGTTCGGGTGGGCGCTGGGGTCGCCCGGCTGAGGCGCACCGCACGCAGGGAGTACCCCGGCCGAGTCCAGTCGTACGCCGGAAAAGCTCCCTGGACGTTGGAAAACGCCGAGAATCCTTCAGGGGCCCTCCGAACGCGCCGATGCGTTCACAGGGAACGCTTCGGGCCGTGCTGGCTCGGTGCGAGAGCGCAACGCTCGTCGGCTGCGGAGAGGCAGCCCCGGGAGCCGTGGCGCTTCGAGGGGGACGAGGCACATGGAGTTCTGCGACGACCGGTGGGAAGATCCGGAGGCCAGCGATGGGTACGTCTCGCCCCGAGACGCCGGGGTGGGTCCCGGGGAGCTGTACCGCCGGCTCATCTCCGACGAGGAGGGCCGCCGCTACTGGTCCGAGACCGCGTGGACGCACGAGGGGGGCGACGGTGGCGACGGGATTGATGAGGAGGGCGCTCTCTTCGCCACCCGGTGCTCCGAAGCGGAGCTCGGTCAGGAGATGCGGCTGTCGGAGTTATGGGAGCGATGCCAGCGCGGGCAACTGACGATGGACGAGTTCTTCGAGCTCTCCGCCTTGATCACCGAGGTGAACGGCATCACAGGCTCGCTCTGCGTCGACTGCGCCATGCTCGACCGCCCGAACGTGAGCTCCAACTGGGCGTTGGCGACGACCACGCTCTGCCGCGGTCATCTGCGATTCCGCCTCGGCTACGCCCGCATTGACGGGGGCGGCGCCCCGCGCCCCGCGTAGCGGGCCAACGGGCTCCTAGCAGTCCCCAACTGCCCCGCGGCAGACGGGCAGAATGGGACCGTGACGTTGGACGCCCGCGTCTTCGCCGCAGCGCACCTCACGGGTACCTTCGTCCTCCGATCGGGACGGACGGCCGACCACTACTTCGACAAGTACCGCTTCGAGTCCGACCCCGTCCTGCTGGCTGACATCGTCCGCGCCCTGGCGCCTCTGGTGCCCGAAGGCACCGAGGGGCTCGCCGGACTGGAGCTCGGTGGGGTGCCCCTGGCGACGATGCTGTCGTCGCTCACCGGGCTGCCGGCATTCTTCGTGCGAAAGGAGCCGAAGAAATACGGCACCGAGCGCATCTGCGAGGGAGGTGAGGTGGCCGGCCGCCGCCTCGTGATCATTGAGGACGTGGTGACCACGGGCGGTCAGATCGTCTTGTCCGCCCAGGACCTGCGAGCCGAGGGCGCCGTGGTGGAGCACGCGGTGTGCGTCATCGACCGGGAAGGCGGTGGCGGCGACGTGGTCGGCGCCGAGGGGATCGCCCTGCACGCTCTGTTCACCATGGGCGACCTCGAAGGGTCCGCGGCGACCTGACGGAGCTGGCCGCAAGGCTCGGACCCATTTTGACAATCATTGTTGAAAACCGTGTAGGGTCCCCCAGATGGCCGACTACGAGATTCCCGAGCCAGAGCCGAAAGAGATCGACGAGCGACTCGCGATGGAGCTGGGTCACTTGACAGAGAACCAGGTCCTCCGTGGACACCCATCCGGTGACGAACGCTGCGAAAACTGCCGCTACTACCTCGAGCCCTACAAGGACCTCTCGTACTGCTGGCACCCGAAGCTCCGCATCCTGGTGGGGGAGAACTGGTGGTGCCAATGGTGGGAAGCGATCCCAGCGGACGAGGCTTCCGGCGCCTAGCGGCATGCCGTGGCGAGGTCCTCACGCACTGCACGGGTGCACGGGTGCACGGCGACAGCCGCCGGTCGCACGATGATTTCGACAATCATTGTAAAAAAGGGTGGCGGGACCGCTATGGTGGGCACGCAATGCAGTCACCCGACGCACTCACGGACCTGTTTCGTGCCCATGGTCGCAAGATCACGGCCCAGCGCCAGTGCATCTTCCGTGCCCTCGCAGAGGACGTGACGCACCCTACGGCGGAGCGGGTGTACGAGCGCGTCCGGCGCGAGATACCAAACCTGTCGCTCAAGACCGTGTACCAGACACTCAACGACCTGGCCGAGCTCGGCGAGATCGCGGTGCTCGACGTCGGCACGGGCTCCACGCGCTTCGACCCCAACGTCGAGACGACGCATCACCACCTGGTCTGCCGCTCGTGCGGCAAGGTGCGCGATCTGGCGGCCGACTTCCCGGCTCTCACCGTGTCCCGGCGGGGTGCGCAGGGCTTCGCCGTCGACAGCGCCGAGATCGTGTTCCGGGGGTTGTGCGAGGAGTGCCGCACGACGGACCGGGCGGCGAGGACGACAGAGGTTTCGCGGTAGCCGCAACGGAGCAACTCACCAACAGACAGATCTCACCGACGGACAGATCTCACCAATAGATAGAAAGGGAACAACCAACCATGCCAGCACTGAAGGGTTCGAAGACCGAGGCGAACCTCAAGGAGGCGTTCGCCGGCGAGAGCCAGGCCAACCGCCGCTACCTCTACTTCGCGCAGAAGGCCGATATCGAGGGCTACCCCGACGTCGCCGCCCTCTTTCGCTCTGTCGCCGAAGGCGAGACCGGTCACGCCTTCGGCCACTTCGACTTCCTGCGAGAGTCCGGCGACCCGGTCACGGGCGTCCCGGTCGGCGCCACCCAGGACAACCTCAAGTCGGCCATCGAGGGGGAGACCTACGAGTACACCGAGATGTACCCGGGTTTCGCCAAGACGGCCCGCGACGAGGGCTTCGAAGAGGTGGCCGAGTGGCTCGAGACGCTGGCCCGCGCCGAGAAGTCGCACGCGGGACGCTTCACCCAGGGCCTCGAGTCGGTCTCCTAGGCGACCGTCGCCTGCGACCTCGTGAGTAGCGAGGACGGTTCGGCGCCAGGCCTGGCCCTGGCCGACGTCCTCGACCTGCGCGCCTACGAGCGGGTGCGTGAGGACTACCGGGCCCGGGTCATCGCCCGTAAGCGGAACCGGCGCGTGGTGCTCGGCCCGATCATGACCCTGGTCTTCGAGTGCCTCGACACGGTGCGCTTCCAGGTGCAGGAGATGGCCCGGGTCGAGAAGATCATTAGCGACGAGGGCATCCAGGTCGAGCTCGACATCTACAACCGGCTCCTGCCAGGCGAGCGCGAGCTCTCGGCCACCCTCTTCATCGAACTGACCTCGGAGGAGGCGCTCCGCGAGTGGCTGCCGCGCCTGGTGGGGATCGAGCGGCACGTCGCCTTTGATTTCGGCGGGGATCGCGTGGCGAGCGTCCCCGAGGAGCAGCACGCGGCAGCCCTCACCCGCGAGACGGTCACACCGGCTGTCCACTACCTCCGCTTCGGCTTCACCGAGGCCCAGGTGGCGGCCTTCGGCGACGCCGCCGAGGTCGCCCTGATCTCGACGCACCCTGCCTACGAGGCCCGCACCGTCCTCGCGCCAGTCGTGCGCGGCGAGCTCCTCGGCGACCTGCTCGGCACAACAAAGGCTCTACCTATCGGCTGACCAGGGACAATTCTGTGCGCAACTCTTTACAGAAGCTCAGCAGATAAGCCATACTCGCTGTTCGCCGAATTCTGGGACGGCGCCGTCGGCTGACCTGCCGAAAGGTCCCCGACCAGGGCGAATGCAAGTATCCGCCTGTTTGTTCGTTATCGAGGATGTGTTTCCCATGACCGCCACCACGTGGCGCAAGCTAGCCGCCTGCCGGGGTCTGGACGTCGAGGCGTTCTACCCGGTCTCCGAGGACGAGGCCGACGCGGCCGAGGCCAAGGCTGTCTGCGCCGACTGTCCGGTTCGACAGGCGTGCCTCGAGCACGCGCTGGCCCACCGCGAGCGTGAGGGAATCTGGGGAGGAACCACCGAGCGCGAGCGCCGGCGGATCGTGCGCCAGCGCCGCAAGTCGGCCTGATCGCCGGGCCACGCTCAGGGGCCACACCGACCTGAGCGATGGCGTCGGCGTTGGCGCCGGCGCTCTCACCTTCACGAAGGTCCCGTTCTCGTCTGGACAGTCAATGGCGACCTTCGCTGTCACCTGATTGCACGACCGACGAGGCTGCTCCGCGACGGGGCGGCCTCGTCGCGTCGCCGGCTGCACGCTCCAGCTGCGCGAATCGGTGGCAACATAAGGCGAAATCGGGAGGTGAGGGTGAATCCCGCGCAGGAGGGTTGGTACACCGACCCCTGGGGTCGCCATGAGGCACGTTGGATCTCCGAGGGCGTGCCCTCGAAGCTGGTCCGTGACCGAGACCTCGAATCGTACGACCAGCCGCCCGATTCTCCGCCGACGCACGCCTGGGTCCAGATCGAGCCTCTGCCCGGCTTGGTGACTGCTGCGGACACCTTGCGGGCGGATGGCGCAGAAGCCGAGACGATGCCATCGCTCGCTGAACTCAAGAGAAGAGAAAACAGCGCAGCGATCACGGCGAGGGCTCATCCCTGGATCGTCACCCGAGACTGGGTCCGTACGGCTCAGCCCCCTCAAGCCGTTCCTGCGAAGTCCATCTCAGCCGCGCGAAGGATTGCACTGGTCGCCGGCGGCGTGGTGTCCGGACTTCTACTTCTCTTGGTCAGCTCCTTGTGGGTTGTCCTGATCATCGAGTTGCTGACACCGCCGCCACCGATCTGGAGCGGGGTGGTGGTCTGTTCACTCATCGTCCTCGTCCCACCAGTCGTGATCTATCGGACATGGCGCGGCGACCGGCTGGCGAAGCTGCCGGTGGCTCGCCGTATCCAGCGAGCGGAAGCAATCGGCGGCCTCCTCGTGATCCTCTCGTTCATGCTCTTGGTGGCAGTCCGGGCGGCGATGTAGGCACGGGTGACTCTGGCAACGCGGCAACGGACACGCCGGGCACAGACGTCATCCTGAGTCGGCGCTCCGTTTACGCAGAGTTCACCCGTATTTTCACGGTTCTTGACAATCCTTATGGGATTGGTAAGGATTCCCCCGGGTTGCCCCATGCCCAGCACCCGGGTTGCCCCGGTCACGTGACAGGGATCGCTCGTCCTTTGGAGGGGGAGGGAGAGTCCCGACTGCGAGAGCGGGTCAAGCCAGTGCGGACATTGACCAAGAGAACTACCAGGGACAAGGAGTTCATCAGCCATGCTGAAGAAGCTGTTAGGACGCCACCGCTCATTGCGGATCGGCGCAAGTATTCTGGGGGTGTCTGCTTTGGCGATAGGTGTCGCCAGCCCGGCGTTCGCTGCCCAGAACGTGAACAACGGGAACGCAGATAACGCGAACGCCCAGAACTACCTCATCGTCGAGAGTGGAGCGGCGGTCTCGTACCAGCTGATGCTGGCTGAGTCCAACATCTTCAACCAGGCACCGGGATGTGACCTCATCTCGGTGAGCGGTTCTGAGCAGCCACTCGACTTCGGGTGCCCGGGCCTCAACGGAGAAGCGGGTGTCACCCAAGCTCCCGCACAAACGACGTCCTTCACCGACGTGACCGTGACGAGCGGCTCGAAGAAGGTGAAAGTGTCGTCTGGCACCGGGCTCGAGGTGGGCGATCAGCTCACGGACAGCCAGGGCGTGATTCCGGTGGCTGACCCCATCACCTCAGTGAAGAGCAGCGGCAAGCTCAAGTTGGAGTTCGCGGCGAAGGGCAACTCGACGGGTGCGGGTGACACGATCACGGTGAACACGGTCCCCCAGCAGGGCGAGGACGGATACACGACATGGGGTAACGAGAACCCGTTCAACGACGTTCTCGTCCAGGAGCCGTCGTACGGTGCGGGCAACGGCATCCAGCAGCTCGAGGGCACGGGCAGCGCCAGCGTTGTCGGCCATTCCGCCAACACGGACGACCCTGTTGGGATCGGCCCGGTCCCGGTGGCTCCGGTCGACATTGCTCGGTCGTCGCGCGCTCCGAAGCTGACCTCCAGCGGTGACTTCCAAGGCCTGAACTTCGTGGCCTTCGCCGAAGACGCCGTCAGCTATCTCTATTGGCAGGAGTACAACGGCGCGTCGACCGACGCCGAGAAGTGCATCAGTCAGATCGGCGCCGGCAACATCACGACCGCTGAGCTCAAGCTCGTCTGGAACGAGACGTACAGCGCCGGCGGCACGCCGAGCGAGACGTGGAACAGCGTCTTCGGCTGTACGACCGCCGGCAGCTCGGACCCGATCTACGCCTACTGGGCGCTGAGCACAGCGGGTACCACGTCCACGTGGGAGAACACGACCGGCGCGAGCTTCCCCGGCGCGTCGTCCAACTGGCCGTCCAAGCAGATCATCTTCGAGAACGAGACATCCTCGATCCTGAAGAACTACAAGACGATACCGATCGGTGACGTGCTGTTCTTCTTCTCGTACGGGAACTACAACACGAGCTGCGCACCCAACGCGTCGGAGCTGTCCACCGACACCAAGTGCGCCGGTACGTCGACGACCTCGACGGCCAACTCGGTCCAGCTCGGCACGTCGCTGAATGGCATCGCTCTCAACGAAGCCGACATCAACAACCAGCTGCCCGGCCTGGAGGGGAGCTCCTTCCCGGGTGACCGCCTCTTGTACAACGTGTACGCGGACGGCGAGAACCCGAACATCCCGGCGAGCGCGCCTGCGGCCCTCAACGCGGTCAGCGAGGACGGCTTCTTGTGCAAGCCGGCGACGGCCACCGACATCGACCCGAACACGGGAGCGACGTACCGATCGGAGATCGACGCTGCGATCACGGCCGAGGGCTTCTTCCCCCTGCCGAACCTGCAGGTCGAGGACGGCCAGGGCGACACGTCGATTGCTGCGTACAACTCGACGAAGGCGGGCATCCCCAACCCGGCGTGGACTGACGGGCTCAGCGCCTCGAAGTACAACGCCGCCAACGAGACGGGTTCGCCTTGGAACTTCGCGGCGGCCAACGTCGACACCGACAACTCGGCGGTCAGTGGTACCTACAGCAACGTTGAGGACGGCAGCGCCACCCTCGGCACCCAGACGGCCAGCCCCACGGCGCCTATCGGCTACTGCATCACAGAGACGTCGGACGCCAGCACCGCAGGTCAGTAACACCCCAGTACCCATGGAAGGCCGGATTCGCCCTCCGGTCTGCAGGTTCTCCCCCCGACCTGCAGACCGGAGCCGGCCCTCCGGGGCGCCCGGTGAACCGCGCCTAGGTCTTGCGCCCTGTCTTGTCCACCCCGGCCTTGGCTTTGTCGCCCTTCACCGTCGTCGTGGTGGGGGTGGGTGAGGCCTGGGTGCTCTGCCCGAGCGTGCAGGGGTAGGGGTTCCAGGGCTCGGGCTGGGTGTTCGTGTAGACATCGGCCGGGATCGTGGTCGTCGTCGTGGTTGTCGGACCGCTCGGCACCGTGGTGGTCGAGACCGCGCTGCGAGCACCCGTGACCGACAGCTGCGAGCCCGCGACGAGCAGCGAGACCGTCTGGCCGCTCAGGCTCGAGTCGGGCATATAGGTCACCCCGCCGCTCAGCACCGACCCGAGCGTCACCGCGGCTCCGAACCCGGTGGGGCCGAAGAGGATCTCCGACGGTCCGCCGGCCTCGAGCTCGCTCGTCGCGTTGCCGATCTGGTCGATGGTGAAGCCCTGTCCCTCCAACGCGGCGGCGGTGGTGTGCGCGATGCCGTTCACCGTCGATGCATTGAGGACGTTGACGGATATCTGCCCGTGAGGGACGGTCGTCATGGTCGTGGTCGTGGCGGTCCGCTCCTTTGCCGGCTTCGGCGCCGGCGACCGGGCGGTCCCGATCTGGTTGAACGCGTTGATCATGTTCTGGGCGTAGGGCTGCGCCTCTTGCAGCACGTCGGCGCCGCCGTCGGTGACGAACCCGATGGTGGGCAGCGTCTCGGTGATCAGGTGCGAGGAGGCGAGGCCCTTGAAGTCCTCGGCGAGATGGAACAGGTCGCTCTCCGTGAACGTGTCGTCGATGGTCAGGTTGCTCACCGCAGCGCCGAGGAAACTGTTGATGGTGATCGGGTTGAGCCCGACCTGGTTGATCTTGGCCAGTACGGCGCGGAAGAAGGCGTCCTGGCGCTGGATGCGGCTGAAGTCCGATAGACCGTCGTAGTCCCAGTTCCCGTCCGAATCCATGTAGTAGAGGTGCCGACTCCGCACCAGAGCGAGGGCGGTGGTCCCGTTGACCACTTGGCAACCCGTGGTCGTGACGTCGAGACCGCTGAAGGCGTCCTTGACTGCGGTGGGGAAGTTCATAGTGATGCCGCCCAGGGCGTTGACCATGCCGGAGAACCCGGGGAAGTCCACGGCGATGTAGTGATTGATCTGCAGGCCGAGGTCCTCTTCGATGGTCTGGATGAGCAGGTCAGGGCCCGAGTTGTAGGCGGCATTGATGCGGTTCATCCCCGAGATCCCGCTCACGTTCCCTGGGATGTTCACCCAGAGGTCGCGCGGGATGGACAAGACGGTCACCGTCTTGTTGATCGGGTCGATGCGGGCCACCATGGTCACGTCGCTGCGCTGACCGCCCTGTTCGGCCGGGTTGCCGAACGCGTTGACTTGTTGCTCGTTGTCGCCGTTGACGAAGGCGCGCGAGTCCGAGCCGACGAGCAGGATGTTGAAGGGCTGCTGCGCAGCCACCGGCGCGGTGCGCACGAGGTGCTTGGCGTGGATCTTCTTGATCTGGTCGAAGCGGTAGCCGGCGTAGAAATAGAGCCCGCCCGCACCGGCGGCGGCCAGGACCACGACAGCGGTCAGTGCGTAGAGCCCACGACGGCGCCAGCGGTGCCGGCGCCTCCTTTCCTTCTTGTGGGACTTGCGGAGCTCGGCCTGAAGATCGGACCGTGAGGGAGCGGACCCGCTCGCGCCAGAACCCGGGTCGGGAAGCGCCGGGGCCTCGGGCTCATCGGGGGTCAAGAACCAGAAAATACCTGGCCGGACCTCCAGGTAGCCTTCGCCCGTGCATTTCGATCTCCCCGACGAGCTGCTCGAGCTGCGCCAGTCGGTGCGGCGACTCGCCCAGGACAAGGTCAAGCCGCGGGCCCGGGCGATCGACAAAGAGTCCGTCTACCCGGCCGACCTCTTCGAGGCATTCCGTGCCGCGGGCTTGCTCGGCCTGTGCATCCCGGCCGAGTACGGCGGCTCGGCGGCAGGCATTCTCGGGCTCGCCGTCGCCATAGAGGAAGTCGCCAAGTACTCCAACACCGCAGCGCTGATGCTCCTCTTGACCCGCCTGCCCACGGGGCCGGTCATGATCGCCGGGACCGAGGAGCAGAAGAAGCGTTATCTGCCTGGCATCTGCGACGGGTCACTGCGGGCCGCCTTCGGGCTGTCGGAGCCCCAGGCGGGCAGCGACGTGATGGGGATGCGGACCCGAGGCGAGCCCGACACCGGCTCCGACGGCGGCTGGGTCCTCAACGGCACCAAGTGCTGGATGTCGGGCGTGCGCGAGGCCGACTGGTACACCGTCTTCGCCAAGACCAGCGACCCCGCCAGCCGGGCCCACGACTCGGTGACGGCGTTCATCGTCGAGCGGGGCTGGGACGGCGTGGACGTGGGGCGCACCGACCACAAGATGGGCGTGCGCGGGGTCGACACCGGCGAGCTCGTCTTGACCGACGTGCACGTCCCGGCCGAGAACGTCATCGGCGAGGTAGGCGGTTTCCGACTCGCCATGCTCGGGCTCAACGCCATGCGCCCGATCGTGGCTGCCCGCGGCATCGGGCTGGCCGAGGGCGCGCTGATGTACGCCACCGAGTACGTCCAACAGCGTGCCGCCTTCGGCAAGACCATCGCCGACTTCCAGGGGATCCAGTGGGAGATCGCCAAGTGCGCGGTCGACATCGAGGCGGCGCGGCTGCTGACCTACCGGGCGGCCGTGCTCGCCGACGCCGGAAAGTTCACCAAGGAGTACGTGCCCTTCCTGTCCATCGCCAAGTACCACGCCACCGAGCTGGCGGTGCGGGCGTCGTCGCTCGCGGTCCAGCTGCTCGGCGCGGCCGGCTACATGGAGGACCACCCAACCGAGCAGTGGTACCGCGACGCCAAGCAGCTGACGATCGTGGAGGGCACGTCCCAGGTGCAGCTCGGCCTCATTGCCCGCGGGGTCCTCGACCGGGACCTGTGGTGGGACTGACCTGGCCCGACGTCTTGGCCCGCCTGTCGCGCCGCGAAGCGCTCAGCGCGGACGAGGCCGAGGAGACCTTGCGTGTGGTCCTCGCCGGCGACGCGACGCCGGCCCAGGTGGGCGCGTTCCTGGTGCTGTTGCACGCCAAGGGGGAGACGGCCGACGAGGTGACCGGGCTGGCCCGCGCCATGGTCGATGCCGCCGTAGCCTGCCCGCTCGCCGACGGCGCCGACCTCGACGGCGGCCCCAATGTGGTCGTCGACCTCGTCGGCACCGGCGGCGACCGGCTGGCGAGCATCAACGTGACGACGCTGGCCTCGTTCATCACGGCCGGCGCCGGGGTGCGGGTCTGCAAGCACGGCAATCGTGCCGCCTCCTCGTCGGTCGGCACGGCCGACGTCCTCGAAGCGCTGGGCGTCGCCATTGAGGTCGGTCCCGAAGGCGTGGCGCGCTGCGTCGCCGAGGCCGGCATGGGGTTCTGTTTCGCGCAACGCTTCCATCCCGCCATGCGCTTCGTCGGGCCGGTGCGCAAGGAGCTCGGGGTACGCACCGTGTTCAACTACCTCGGCCCGCTCACCAATCCGGCGCGGGTCCGGCACCAGCTCGTCGGTGTGAGCGATCCGGCGATGGGCCCCGTCATGGCCGGCGTCTTCGGGGCCACGGGGAGCCGGCGCTCGCTCATCGTCCACGCCGACGACGGGCTCGACGAGCTCAGCGTCACCTCGCCCTCGAGCATCCTGGAGGTGCGCGGCGACGGCAACGGCGGGTTCGACGTGACGGACTGGCGGGTGGACCCGGCCGCGCTCGGGCTGCGACCCGCCACCATGGCGGACCTGCTTGGCGGCGATGCCGCCTTCAACGCGCAGGTGATCCGCACCGTGCTCGAGGGCGAGCAGGGGGCACGGCGCGACATCGGCCTGCTCAACGCCGCCGCCGCGCTGATCGTGGCGGGCCGGGTGGACGACCTCGAAGGTGGGCTGGTGCGGGCCGCCGACTCGCTCGACAGCGGTCGGGCCCTCGGCGTGCTCGACGCGCTCGTCGCTACGTCGCAAGACGCGCTGCGCCGCCAGCAGGACTGACCCGCCAGGCCCGGCGCGGCGCGTGCGCGGCGGGATCGAGCGCCGGTGAGTCGGGCCGGCAGAGCGCGATCACGCAGCCGCCGAACCCGCCACCCGCCATGCGCGCACCGAGGACACCGGGTTGCGCGAGAAGCTGCTCGACGAGGTCGTCGACCGCGGGGACCGAGACGCGGTAATCGGTGGCCAGGCTGCGATGCCCCTCGGTCATGACCGCGCCGAGGTCGTCCATGGCGTCCTGGCCGAGCAGTCGCTCGGCCTCGCGCACGCGGGCGCACTCGGTCACGACGTGGCGGGCCCGGCGGCGCAGCACCGGATCGCTCAGCGCACTGAGGTCGCCGAGCTCACAGCGGCCGAGCGGCCGGCCGAGGATGTGCGCGGCACGCTCGCACTCGGCCCGCCGCGTGGCATAGGGGGTGGCAGTGAGCAGACGTGGTGACTCACTGTGCACGATGACGAACGCGGCGTCGGCGGGCACGGGCACCGCGCGCGTCTCAAGCGTATCGAAGTCGATGTGCAGCGCGTGGCCTTCGCTGGCGCCGGCGATGGCGAGGGGGTCGAGCAACCCGACGTGCGCGCCGGCGCTGCGCTCGGCCTCCTGGCAGGCCAGAGCGAGGGCGAGCGGGTCGGGGTCATGGCCGAGCGCGAGCAGGACCGCCACGGCGAACGCGGCGCTGGAGGAGAGCCCGGCGCCGACGGGGATCGTGCTGGTGACGCGCATCGTGCCACCCGAGGGGGGAGGGTGCAGCCGGAGGAGTCCGGCCGCCAAGAGGGCCTCGTCGGCAGCCGGTGCGGCGCCGCCCAAGGGAATCTCGAAGGGCTGATCGGGAAACTGGTCCGAGTCGAGGCCGACGAGGAAGCTGTCCGGCTTCGGGGTGAAGGTGACCTCGGTGGCGAGGCCGATGGCCATGGGAAGGGAGAGGCCACCGTTGTAGTCGGTGTGGTCGCCGATGATGGTGACGCGGCCGGGAGCACGGGCAGTGGGCACGACCCCCAGCTTGTCGCAGGTCGGACCGGCTTGACCGCCACCGGGGGCTCGGGCAGCATCCTGCGATGGCCGAGCGCAGTGGACCGCTGAGTGGGATCAAGATCATCGAGCTGGCGGGCATCGGGCCGGCGCCGTTCACCTGCATGATGCTGGCCGACGCCGGAGCGAAGGTGTTGCGGCTCGAGCGCGCTGCGCCGGGTGCGGTCGAGCGCGCCGACGAGGCGCGCGCTGCGGGCTCGCCGCCGCACTGGGACCTCTTGAACCGCTCGCGGCCCTCGGTCGGGATCGACCTCAAGAACCCCGATGCCATCGAACTCGTGCTCGGCCTCGTCGAGCAAGCGGACGGCTTCGTCGAGGGGTTCCGGCCCGGGGTGGCCGAGCGGCTCGGGGTCGGACCCGAGGCGTGCTTCGCCCGCAACAAGAAGCTCGTCTACGGGCGGATGACCGGGTGGGGCCAGGACGGCCCGATGGCCGACATGGCCGGGCACGACATCGACTACATCGCCATCGGTGGTGCGCTGTGGTCGATGGGGCGCGCCAACGAGGCGCCGGTACCGCCGCTCAATTTGGTGGGCGACTTCGGCGGCGGCGGCATGTTGCTCGCCTTCGGCATGGTGGCCGCGCTGCTCGAGGCGTCGCGCACGGGCGAGGGACAGGTCGTCGACGCCGCCATGGTGGAAGGGGCCGCCACGCTCATGACGATGATCCACGCCTTCCGCGTGGGCGGCATCTGGAACGAGTCCCGCGCCGCCAACATGCTCGACACCGGGGCGCCCTTCTACGAGGTCTACGAGACGGCGGACGGCAAGTGGATGGCGGTGGGCGGCATCGAGGCGCAGTTCTACGCCGAGCTGCTCGAGGGCCTGGGGCTGACGGACGACCCGACGATGCCGGTGCAGAACTCGCGCGACGAGTGGCCGGCCATGAAGGAGCGCTTCGCCGCCATCTTCAAGACCAAGACGCGTGACGAGTGGACCGCCGTCTTCGACGGCACCGACGCCTGCGTGGTGCCGGTGCTGTCGGCCTGGGAGGCGCACCTGCACCCGCACAACGTGGCCCGCTCGACCTTCATCGAGGTGGGTGGCGTGGTGCAGCCGGCGCCGTCGCCGCGGTTCTCGCGCACGCCGTCGGGGGTGTCCAAGCCCCCGTCACTGCCCGGAGGCGACACGGTGTCGGGTCTCCTCGAGTGGGGCGTGTCGGAGGACACGGTGGCGAAGCTGCGCGAGTCGGGGGCGCTGAGCTAGCACGCGAGAGGAGGGCCCCCGAAGAGGCCCTCCTCTCGCGTGGTGTGCTGATGCCCGTCCGCCGCCGGGGCCAGGCCGGGTCGGGCCGGGTCGGGCCGGGTCAGCCCGGGTCAGCCCGGGTCAGCCCGGGTCAGCCCGGGTTGCCAGAGATGCCCGACGAGATCCCGGCGACGTCGGTGACGCCCGATCCGCCGAGGCTGCCCTCGAAGCCCGCGTCGCCGTAGGCGAAGACGCCGCCGTCGCTGGCCACGAACCAGTACCCCTGGCCGTCTTGCGACGGCTGCATGCCGACGATCGGCTCGTTGAGGTGGATGCTCCCGGTCGACCCGTAGAAGCCGGCGTCGCCGTAACTGAAGATGCCGCCGTCGGAAGCCACGAACCAGTACCCGTTGCCGTCGGGCGTCGCCGCCATGCCGACGATCGGCTTGTTCAACGGCTGACCTCCGCGGGAGCCGTAGAAGCCGGCGTCGCCGTAGGCGAAGATCCCGCCGTCGGACGCCACCAGCCAGTAGCCCTTCCCGTCCGGCGTGGCCGCCATCCCCACGATCGGCTTGTTCAACGGCTGGCCCCCGCGGGAGCCGTAGAAGCCGGCGTCGCCGTAGGCGAAGATCCCGCCGTCGGAAGCCACGAACCAGTACCCCTTGCCGTCGGGCGTTGCCGCCATGCCGACGACCGGCTTGTTCAGATGCAAATTGCCGGTCGAACCGTAGAAGCCGGCGTCGCCGCTCGAGAAGACACCACCGTCAGTCCCAACCATCCAGTACCCGGCGCCGTCCGGCGTCGGGGCCATGCCGACGATCGAGCCGTTGAGGTTGTAGTACTGCGCGCCATTGAGGTACGCCAGGTAGTTGTCGTTGCCGAACCCGGTGATCTCGCCCTGTTGCCCGAACACGTAGTAGCCGTCCTCGGGGTCAGTCGGCACGATGTTAAAGGCGACGGTGCCGGAGATGTCGAGGTTGTCGTTGGTGCAATCGAACTGGACCGCGGCGGCGTTCAGTGCAGGCTGGCCGCTCGTCGTGAGGTCGTACTGGTCGACTTCGGCGGTCGCAGTCACCGTGCCCTGCTCGCTCGTGTCGAAGAGCTGCCCGCACTCCCCGTCGGGCGTCGCCACTGACATGCTCGATCCGACGTTGTCGTAGATGTCCCCCGCCGTCAATCCCGGCGCGGGCACCTGCAGGTTGAAGGAATTCGAGCCGTCGGAGTTCAGGCTCAGGCACATCGGATCTGTCGCGGCCTGGTTGCAACCCGCGGCCGACTGTGGGGGATAGACCGGTGCAATGGTCGACGTGGTGAAGAACTGGGAGTCTCCCGTGCTCAGGTCGGTCACGACGATGTTGGCCAACGTCAACGGCGCGACGGTGTGGGCGTTCAGCGACGCGTGTGGCGCCACGCCGGGGTCGTGCGGGCCGAATCCCGTGCCGGTGCCGGCGCCGACAGCTCCTGCCGGCGCGCTCAGTGCCGACGCGAATGCCAATGTGCACACGAAGGCGGCGAGGGCCGTCGCGCGTCGACGTATGACGTCTCTCCTCGAGTGACACTCCGGTGACCGAAGCCTGTTCATGTGATGCCCCTCCCTTTCTTGCGAGCGGGTTCTCGCGTTCCCCATTTGCCCCGGGTGAGACCGGCAGATCTGCTCTGAAGCAGACCGACCGGTCGGTCCATGGGCGCCAGGAGATTAAACCCCTGCGCTTTCGAAATGGGGTATTTCCTCGACGGGACGCTGGCGACGGCGTTGCCCGCACCGGCCTCGTACCTGGGCGTTTCCTGAGTATCCCTGGATCAGAGGCGCAGAAGACGGGGAGGAGGCCGAAACGAGGACCCGTAGCCTGCCCGGGGAAGGCTGCCCGTTCCAGTGAGGCAAGGGTCGTCAACCGGTGTGCCTCGGGTCAAGCGGTGCGAACGTCGCACCGTAGGCGGGGCGACGTTCAGATCCGGACGACGGGGCAGGTGATGGTGCGGGTGATGCCCTCGATCTGCTGGACGTCGCGGACGACCATGCGGCCCAGGTCGTTCATGGTGGGCGCTTCGGCGCGGGCGATCACGTCGTAGGGACCGGTCACTCCCTCGGCCACGAGCACGCCCTCCACTGCGTTGACCTGCTGGGCCACGTGAGCCGCCTTGCCGACGTCGGTTTGGATCAGGACGTACGCGTGGACGGTCACGGCACACCGTACATTGGCTTGGTGGCGAAGTCCCCCAAGATCGAGCAGTTCAAGGACATGGCCAGGCAGGCCCAGCGGGATCTGTTCGACCAGTCAAACCCGATCGGGCGGCTCTCCTTGGTGCAGTGCGCCATGCTCGGCGGTGGCACCGTGGTCACGATCTCACTGGCCGGTTCGCTCTTCTTCTCCATCTCGCCGACGGCCGCCGACCACAAGGTCTTGCTGTACCTGCTCTTTACGATCGCCCCGTTCGCCATCGTCTCGCCGTTGCTCGGGCCGCTCATCGACCGCAGCCGCGGCGCGCGCCGGCTCATGGTGGTGGCATCGGCCATCGGACAGGCGGTGCTCTGCCCGCTCATGGCGACGCACCTCCACAGCCTGCTGCTCTTCCCGCTCGCCTTCTTGATCCTCGTCTGTCAGAAGCTCTACCTCGTCACCAAGGGCGCGCTCGTCCCCGAGATGGCCGAATTGACCGGCCCCGGCGGGGAGGGTGAGCAGGCCGGCTACGCGACGCTCAACGCGCGTCTCACCTTGCTCGGCACCGTGGCCGGCTTCATCGTCTCGATTCCGGCCGTCATCCTCTACAAGCTCGCCGGCTCGCCGGCCGTCCTCGTCTTCGCCACGTTGATCTTCGTGGGCGCCATCGTCGCGGGCATCCGTTTGCCGGTGTTCTCGGGCAACGCGGCGGAGACGTCGTGGACCGACGAGTCCACACGTGTGCGCGAGTACGGGCAGGCCGGCGAGGCGATGGCCCGCGAGCAGGATCTGCTGAAGCTGCAGCCGATCGCCAACCCCGAGGTCATGCTCGGACTGAGCGCCATGTGCATCGTGCGCGGCCTGACCGGGTTCATGACGTTCATGCTCGCCTTCGGGCTGCGGCGCATGCACGGCGTCGGTCTCTACTGGTACGGGCTGGTGCTGGCCGGGACGGGCGCCGGCGCCATCGTGGGCCTGGTCCTGGTCGGGAGACTGCGCAAACACTTGAGCGAACAACAGCTGCTGCTCTCGTCGCTGTGGGTGATCGCGGTCACGGCGATCGGCTGCGCGGTCTGGGGCACGCTGTTCGCCCAGGTCGTCCTGGCCTTCATGGTCGGCCTATGCGGTGCGGTGGCCCAGCCGTCCTTCGACGCCATGACCCAGCGCTACATCCCACTCTCGGCCCAGGGCCGCGCGTTTGCGCGCTTCGGCATGCGCCAGCAGCTGGTGTGGGTGGTGGGTTCGTTGATCCCCGTGATCATCGCCTTCTCGCTGCCCCAGGGAGACGCCACCATGGGTGTACTGGCCGCGCTCGGCGGCCTCTCCTACGTGTCGGGGCGGCGAGCCACCCAGGCGACCCGCGTCGTGCGGCGCAACGTGCGCGACCTCGGCAACGAGATGGGGGGAGCGGGCAGCCCCGGGGGCTGAGGGTCAGTGGCTCGGTCGCGAACTCAGCCCAGGCGCTGCTCGAGCAGGTCCGCCTGGTCGGCGAGGGCCTTGGGCAGCCGGTCGCCGAACTGCGCGTAGTACTCCCGGATGAGCGGGACCTCGGCGCGCCACCCGTCCACGTCGATGCGCAACAGCTCCTCCATGGCCTCGGGAGCCACGTCGATGCCGTCCGTGTCGATGGCGTCGACCGTCGGCACGCAGCCGATCGGGGTGTCGGTGGCCGGTGCCTTCTCGGTCACGCGGTTGAAGATCCACTCGAGCACGCGTGAGTTCTCGCCGTAGCCGGGCCAGAGGAATTTGCCGTCGCTGTCCTTGCGGAACCAGTTGACGTAGAAGATCTTGGGCAGGGCATCGCGGTCGGGCGCTTCCGCGCCGATGTCGAGCCAGTGCGCGAAGTAGTCGGCCATGTTGTAGCCGCAGAACGGCAGCATGGCGAAGGGGTCACGCCGCAGGTTGCCCACCGCGCCGGCGGCGGCCGCCGTGGTTTCCGACGCCATGATGGAACCGAGGAACACGCCGTGCTCCCAGTCGTGCGACTGGAAGACGAGCGGGACGACGCCGGCGCGGCGGCCGCCGAAGAGGATGGCGCTGATCGGCACGCCCGTGGGGTCCTCCCACTCGGGCGCGATGGCGGGGTCCTGGGCGGCCGGCGCGGTGAAGCGGGCGTTGGGATGCGCGGCGGTCGTGCCCGATTCGGGCGTCCAGTCGTTGCCCTTCCAGTCGATCAGGTGGGCCGGCGGCGTGTCGGTCATGCCCTCCCACCAGATGTCACCGTCGTCGGTCAGCGCGGTGTTGGTGAAGATGCAGTTGCCGTCGAGGGTGAGGATGGCGTTGGGGTTGGTGTGCGTGTTGGTGCCTGGCGCCACGCCGAAGAAGCCGGCCTCGGGGTTGATGGCGTAGAGGCGGCCGTCGGCACCGAACTTCATCCAGCAGATGTCGTCACCGACCGTCTCGACCTTCCAGCCGTCGATGGTCGGGATGAGCATGGCGAGGTTGGTCTTGCCGCACGCCGAGGGGAAGGCGCCTGCGATGTAGCGGGTCTCGCCCTCGGGGGAGGTGAGCTTCAAGATGAGCATGTGCTCGGCCATCCAGCCGGCGTCGCGGGCCATGACCGAGGCGATGCGCAGCGCGAAGCACTTCTTGCCGAGGAGGGCGTTGCCGCCGTAGCCCGAGCCGTAGGAGACGATCTCGCGCGTCTCGGGGAAGTGGACGATGTACTTGTTCTCCGCGTTGCACGGCCAGGCGACGTCCTGCTGGCCCGCTTCGAGCGGCGCGCCCACCGAGTGCAGACAGGGAACGAACTCGCCGTCGTCACCGAGCACCTCGAGCGCGCCGGCGCCCATGCGGGTCATGATGCGCATCGACACCGCGACGTAGGCCGAGTCGGTGAGCTGCACGCCGATGTGCGCGATGTCCGAGCCGAGTGGGCCCATCGAGAAGGGGACGACGTACATCGTGCGGCCCTTCATGGCGCCCTCGAAGAGGCCGTCGAGGTGCGAGCGCATCTCGGCGGGATCTCGCCAGTTGTTGGTCGGGCCGGCGTCGATCTCCTTTTCGGAGCAGATGAACGTCCGGTCCTCGACCCGGGCCACGTCGCCGGGGTCCGAGTGCGCCCAGTAGCTGTCGGGCCGCTTGGCGTCGCTCAGGCGGGTGAACGTGCCGGCGTCGACGAGCTCCTGGCAGAGCCGGTCGTACTCGTCGGCGGAGCCGTCGCACCATTCGATCCGGTCGGGCGTGGTCAGCCTTGCAACCTCGTCGACCCAGGCCAGAAGTTTCACGTGCTTGGTAGGCGCCATATCGGGGGGATCTGCTCCTTCGTCCGACCGGTTTCGGTGGGGTCCAATGCTAGGCATGTGCAGTGGGATCCCCCAAACCTGCGCACACACCACCGCTCGCCTCGGAAGACGAGCTATTGCAGTCTATTCGGGGCATCCTCGGGGACGGGATCGAGTCGTTCGGCTTGCGCGACGACGCCGGGGTCCTTCCCACGCCGGACGGGGGATCCCTGGTCGTCTCCGTGGACAGCGTCGTCGACGGCGTCCACGTCGATCTCTCGCTGTGCCAACCGGCTGACGTGGGGTGGAAGGCGCTCATGCAGGCCCTGAGCGACCTGGCCGCCATGGGGGCCGCGCCTTTTGGTGCACTCATCGCGCTGTGCGTGCCCGCCGGCACGGGCGAGGGAGCGCTGGCGCTCGGCGTGATGCAGGGGGTGGCCGAGGCTTCGGTGGCGACCCGCTGCGCCGTGGTCGGTGGCGACGTGTCCGGGGCGGCTGAGCTGGTCGTCGCGGTGACCGTGCTGGGTGCGGTGGAGAAGGGCGGGCCGCCTCCGGTGTCGCGCTCGGGGGCCACGCCCGGCGACGTCCTGCTCGTCACCGGGCCCTGCGGGGGATCGGCGGCGGGGCTCCGCGAGCTGCGGGCCGGTGTCGATGGGGCCGACGACGAGTGGTCGTACCGGCGGCCGGTGGCCCGGTTGCGCGAGGGGGCTGTTGCGCGCGAGTGCGGCGCGCACGCCATGATCGACGTCTCCGACGGGCTGGCGCTCGACCTGCACCGGCTGGCCGATGCGTCGGGGGTGGGCTTCGAACTCTCGGATGTGCCGGTGGCCGGTGGTGCGACCCTCGACGAGGCACTCGCGGGAGGGGAGGACTACGAGTTGGTCATCGCCGCGTCGCGGACACAGGCCGAAGAGATTCGGACAGCATTCGACCTGGCCCGCCTGCGCGCGCCTCTGGACATCGGCGCCGTGGTCGGTGATGCCGAACGGCGCACCCTGGGCAACGAGCCCCTGGCTCGGCTGGGCTGGCAGCACACCCTCGGGTAGCCGCGCACGCGCATTCGCACGCGCATTCGCACGCGCATTCGCACGCGCATTCGCACGCGCATTCGCAATTCGCCATCAACAAGCATTGGCAGAGGGGCTCGAAGTGAGTTTCGGCTCTGTCTGAGCTGAGCGTCCATCAATACCGTGGCTACGGGCCGGAACAAAAGGGCGGTTCGGCTGAGGGAGGTAGTCGCATGGCGTTGGTGATCGAGGTTTTGATCTTTGTCATCGGGCTCGCCGTGTCCATCGTCTCGATCGTCGCCGCCGTCACGATCGTGTCGAAGGCGGGCTACTCAGGCTGGTGGATCCTGACGCAGTTCGTGCCGGTCATCGTCGCCTGGCTGCTGTCCATCATCGTCATCAACGTGGTTGTCAATACGGGACAGCCGACGCTCGGCAAGCTCTTCGGCGCCGACCTGATCGTGATCGTGATCTACTTCGCCGCGTTCATCGTGCAGTGGGGCTTCTTCATCGCCTTTGCGTTCTCCGACTGGCCGGCCCTGCAGGTGAACCGGTTCGGGCCTGGTCGGCGTGGACCCGGATCGGGGACCTTTGGGCCGTCCGGACTAGGCCCTATGGGCGGGGCACCGGGTGCCTTCGCACCGCCGCCGCCAGTCCCACTCGAGGGCCAGCCTGCTGGTTGGTACCGCTCGGGTGCCCTGGGTGCGGGCGAGCAGAGCTACTGGGACGGCACGACCTGGACGGCGCGGCGAGTTTGGCAGAACGGAGCCTGGGTCGACCTGCCGCTACCGGTCGTCGAGACGGCCGAGGCGGTCGAGGCGGGAGTGGCGAACGTCGGTCCTGACGCGACGGCCTAGCGGCCTGCGATGCCGGCCTCTCAGCCGGCGGCAGCCTCGTGGGTCCGGCGCAGCGGCTTGGTGACCTTGCCGGCCCGGATGCATGAGGTGCACACGTGCAGGCGTTTGGGCGCCCCGTCGACGAGGGCCCGCACCCGCTGGATGTTGGGGTTCCACCGCCGCTTGGTGCGCCGGTGCGAGTGGCTCACGTTCATGCCGAACGAGGGCTTCTTGCCGCAGATGTCGCACACAGATGCCATGGGGTGAACCTTCCTGGGGGAGGCCGCGGTCGAGGACCACGCAGGCCTTCACGAACAGCCCAAAGGTTAGCATCACCAGCCATGACCGCCCCGGCGACCATCGGCGCCGACGACTTGCGCGCCGTCATGGGGGGGTACCGCGACGCTCTCCGGCTGCACCAGAGCGACATCAACCGGCTGAACGTCTACCCGGTGCCCGACGGGGACACCGGGACGAACATGGCCCTCACGCTCGAGGCCGTCGTGAGCGAGCTCGACGGCGTCGACCCCGGGGCGGGCCTGGCCGAGGTGTGCAAGGCCATCGGGCACGGGTCCCTGATGGGCGCCCGCGGCAATTCCGGCGTGATCCTCTCCCAGCTCCTGCGGGGCATGAGCGAGCGCATGGGCGGCGCCGGCGAGGCCGGCGTGAGTCCCGAGCTGCTGGTCGACGCCATGACGCACGCCGCCGAGCTGGCCCGGCGCGCCGTGGTGCGCCCGGTCGAGGGGACGATCCTCACCGTCGCGACCGCTGCGGCCGAGGGGGCCGAGGCAGCCGAGGCAGCCGGGGGGTCAGGCCTCGTGGGCGTCGTGGAGGGGGCGCGGGGCGAGGCCGCCGACGCGCTGGCACACACCCCCGAGATGCTGCCCGTCCTCGCCCAGGCGGGCGTCGTCGATGCCGGTGGCTCGGGGTTCCTCCTCCTGCTCGATGCGTTCTTGCTCGTGCTCGACGGGCGGCCCTTGCCCGAGCCCTCCGGCGTGGCCGCCCCCGACCTCGGTGCGCTCAACGGCCACATGGGCTTCGGGGCTGCGCCGGGGGCGGGCGGTGCCGAAGGCCGCGAGCTGCACGCGGCCGGCGATCTTCGCTACGAGGTCATGTACATGCTGGCCGCACCGGAGGACTCCATCGAGGCCTTCAAGGAGGTGTGGGCCGGCATCGGTGACTCCATCGTGGTGGTCGGCGGCGATGGGCTGTGGAACTGCCACATCCACACCAACGACGTGGGCGCCGCGGTCGAGGCGGGCGTGGACGCCGGACGGCCGTCGCGCATCCGGGTGACCGACCTCGACGAGCAGGTCGAGGAGGAGCGTTGGGTGCGCGAGAGTGTCGGCGCACCCGGCGCGGGGCCGAGCATCGAGGGCACGGGACCGCCGCCCACGACGAGCGTGGTCGCTGTCGTGTCCGGTGACGGCATCGGGCGGATCTTCCGTTCACTCGGCGTCCACCACCTGGTGGTCGGGGGCCAGACGATGAATCCGGCGACCGCCGACCTCGTGAAGGCCGTCGAGTCGGTCGGCTCGGCCGAGGTGGTGATCCTGCCCAACAACAAGAACATCGAGCCGGTGGCCGAGCAGGTCGACTCGCTCACCGCCAAGACGGTGCGCGTCGTGGCGACCGGCTCGATCGTCGAGGGTTTTGCCGCCCTCTTGGCCTATGACCCCGCCGCCAACGCGGTGACGAACAGCGAATCGATGGCGACGTCGGCCGCCCGCGTGGTCCCCGCCGAGGTGACGCGCGCCGTGCGCGACTCGATCACCGACGCCGGCGAGGTGCACGAGGGCGACTACATCGGGATCTCGCGCGACGGCGTCGTCTCCATCGCCGACAACGTGGTCCTGAGCACGCGCCTCCTCCTCGACCGCCTGCTCGAGCCCAGCCACGAGCTGGTGACGCTCATCGAGGGCGAGGGCGCTCGCAAGGCCGACACGAGACGGATCGAGGAATGGCTCTCCGAGGAGCACCCCGACGTTGCGCTCGAGGTGCATCAGGGGGACCAGCCTCTCTACCCATACCTGTTGGGGATTGAGTAGCGCTCGCACCCTCAGCGCGCTGCGCGCCATCGAGGTGTCGCGGCTGCACGGCGTGTCCGAACGCCGGACCGCGATGCTGGCGGAGCTCGGCATCGAGACCGTGCTCGATCTGCTGACGACCTACCCGCGGCGCTACATCGACCGCACGCGCCAGGCCGACGTGTCCGACCTCGTGGTGGGCGACGAGGCGGCGGTGCTCGCGGCTGTGCAGTCGGTGCACGCCCGGCGGGCGCGGACGGGGCGAGCCGTAGTCGACGCCGTGGTGCGCGACGAGACCGGCCGGCTCAAGATCGTCTTTTTCAACCAGCCCTGGCGGGTCAAGCAGCTCGAAGCCGGCACCGAGGCAATCTTCTTCGGGAAGGTGACCGAGTACCGGGGCAGCCGCCAGATGGCCAACCCGGTCGTCGACGTCGTCGCCGGCGTGACACCCGGGCGGCGCACGCTGCGCATCCTGCCCGTGTACCCCGCCTCGGCCAAGGTGGGGTTGACGAGCTGGGAGATCGGCTCCCTCGTCGCCGAAGCGCTCGAACGCGCCGGCGAGTTCGCCGACCCGCTCCCCGCCGAATGGCGCGCCTCCCTCGAGCTGTGGGGCCGCACCGATGCGTTCGCCGCGATCCACCAGCCCGAGTCCTTCGAGGCCAAGGACGCGGCGCGGCGCCGGCTCGTCTTCGACGAATTGTTCCGCACGCAGCTCGCGCTCGTGCTCCGGCGGCGCGCCTTCGAGGTGAACGCCCGCGCCCTGCATCACGACGTGTCGCCCCGCGAGGTCACCGGCGGCGTGTCCGACACGTTGTTGGCGCGCTTCCTGGCCGCGCTGCCCTACGAGCTGACCACGGCCCAGCGCCGCGCCCTGGCCGTCATCGTGGCCGACATGGCGGGCCCGTTCCCGATGCACCGCCTGCTCCAGGGCGACGTGGGTTCGGGCAAGACCGTCGTGGCCCTGGCCGCGCTCCTCGGCGCGGTGCAGAGCGGGTATCAGGGCGCGCTGATGGTGCCGACCGAGGTCCTGGCCGAACAGCACTTCTCCGCCGTGCGCGCGCTGCTCGGCGATCTCGAGGGCCCCGGAGGCATGGCGGGCGGTGAGGTCCGGGTGGAGCTGTTGACCAGCCGGGTCAAGGGCAAGGCGCGCACCGCGGTGCACGAGGGGCTGGCCAGCGGGGAGGTCGCCATCGTCGTGGGCACGCACGCGTTGCTCACCGAGGAGGTCACCTTCGCCTCGCTCGGCTGTGTCGTGATCGACGAGCAACACCGCTTCGGGGTGGAGCAGCGGGCGACGTTGCGCGCCAAGGGAGCCGACGGCGATCCCGACCTCCTGGTCATGACGGCGACGCCGATCCCGCGCACGGCCGCCATGGTGATCTTCGGCGACCTCGACCTCACCACCCTCGACGAGCTGCCCCCCGGCCGCGTGCCGGTCACGACCGAGTGGCTGCCCGGCGAGGGCCACCACGGCGAGGAGCGCGCCTGGACGAGGGTGCACGAGGAGGCGGCCGCCGGTCACCGGTCCTTCGTCGTCTGCCCGCTCGTCGGCGAGTCCCTCCGGGTGGAGGCCAAGTCGGCCACCGAGGAATACGAGCGCCTTTCCGCGGGCGAGCTGGCCGGGCTCCGGGTCGGGCTCCTGCACGGGCAGATGGCGCCGGCAGCCCGCGAGGAGGTCATGAGCCGGTTCCGCGCCGGCGAGCTCGAGGTCCTGGTCGCCACCACCGTGATCGAAGTCGGCGTGGACGTGCCGGAGGCGACCGTGATGATCGTCGAGAGCGCGGACCGCTTCGGCATCGCCCAGCTGCACCAGCTGCGCGGCCGGGTCGGCCGTGGCGGCACGCCGAGCTGGTGCTACCTCCTCGGCGGTGAGGAGGGGAACGAGCGCCTCGAAGCGGTGGCGGCCTCGACCGACGGATTCGCCCTCGCCGAGGCCGACCTGCGGGTGCGCGGTGAGGGCACGCTCTTCGGGGCGCGCCAGAAGGGGCAGAGCGACCTGCGCCTGGCCTCGCTGACCGACCCCGGTGACCTCGCGCTGCTCGCCGAGGCCCGTCGCGTCGCCGACGTGCTGGTCGCGGAGGACCCCCAGCTCGATGAGCACCGCGGCCTGGCCGACGAGGTCAAGCTGCTCTTGAGCGAGGACGAGGGGGAGTACCTCTTCAAGAGCTAGGCCGGTGCAACAGCGAGGCCGGCCGCCGGGCCGGCGCCTCCCGCCGCCGTAGGGTGGGCGGATGCGGGTCATCGGGGGCCGGAGCCGCGGGCGCCGGCTGGCCGCCAAGCTGCCCCGGTCGGTGCGTCCGACGTCGGACCGGGTGCGCGAGTCGATCTTCGACATCTTGGGCTCGCACGGTGGGGTCGAAGGGCTGCACGTGGTGGACCTCTTCTGTGGCAGCGGCGCCCTCGGGCTCGAGGCGCTGTCGCGGGGGCGGCCTCTGCGACCTTCGTCGACCGGGACGCCGACGCCCTCGCCGCCGTGCGCCAGAACCTCAGCGCCGTCGGCCTCGACACCGAGACCGTGACGCTGGTGCGGGCCACCCTGCCCGAGTGGTTGCACGGCGTCCGGGCCGACAGCGGCTTCGACCTCGCCCTGTGCGACCCGCCCTACGACTTCGACGACTGGCCGGCCCTGCTCGATGCGCTGCGCGCCGGTCTGGTCGTCTTGGAATCCTCGGCGCCGATCGGCCTCCCCGAGGGCTTGGTGGTCGTAAGAGAGCGTCGCTACGGCGGTACGCTCGTCACCGTGGCACAGCGCAGCGGGACCACCTCGTGAAGGTCGGCCTCTTCCCCGGCTCCTTCGACCCGATCCACAACGGCCACGTCGAGATCGTGGAGCGGGCCAGCAAGCTCTTCGACGAGGTCGTGGTGGCGGCGCTGCGCAACCCGCAGAAGGGCAAGCCGCTCTTCGACCTCGAGGAACGCCAGGCCATGCTCGAGGACGTGGTGGCGCACATCCCGTCGGTGCGCATCGTCTCGGTCTCGACGCTGCTCGTCTACGTGGCGCGCGACGTCGGCGCGACAGCGATCGTGCGCGGGCTGCGCGCCGTCTCGGACTTCGAGGCCGAGATGCAGATGGCCCAGATGAACAACCACCTTTCGGGCGTCGAGACGATCTTCATCCCGACCAGCCCCGAGTGGTCCTTCGTGGCCTCCAAGCTGGTGCGCGAGGTGTGGCGCTTCGGCGGCGACGTCTCGGCCTTCGTGCCCAAGCCGGTGGCGGAGGCGCTCAAGGCCAAGTACGCGCAGAAGGAGCGCTGGGGAGAGGGGGGCGACGCGTGAGCGACCAGTTCCTCGATGTGGAGGAGGACCAGCCGGTCGACGAGGTCGGCATCGAGTCGATCCTGCGCCAGCTGCTCGATCTGGTGGCGGCGGCCAAGTCCATGCCGCTGTCGTCGTCGGTCATGGTGTCGCGCGACGAGGTGACCTCGCTGGTGCAGTCCGCGGTCGAATGCCTCCCCGACGAGCTGCGCCAGGCGCGCTGGCTCCTGCGCGAGCGCGAGGAGTTCATGGCCGAGCGCACCCGTGAGGCCGGGGCGCTGATGGACGACGTCCGCGCCCAGGCCGAGCACATGGTGCAGCGGACCGAGATCGTGCGCCAGGCCAACGCCGTGGCCCAGCGCATCCTCGACGACGCCAACGAGGAGGCCCGCGCCCTGCGCCACCAGGCCGAGGACTTCGTGGACACCAAGCTGGCAGGCATGGAGATCGTGCTCGACCGGCTGACCCGCACGGTCCACGCCGGCCGGGCCAAACTGGCCGCGCCGCTCGTAGAGGCGGCCAAGGACGACGAAGGACCCGGTAGCGAGGAGGACGGCTTCTTCGATCAGGACCAGTCCTGATGCGAGCCACCGACCCCTTCGTCGTGCACGTGGCCCGGCTGCGGCGCTCGGGCCAGTCCACCCACGAGGTGCGCCACGGCGAGGTCGCACTCGCCGGACCCCTCGACGAGGTGGGCATCGATCCGGGCCGCAGCGTGGTCCCCGCCGGCGCCGAGGCCGAGGCCGACGTGACGCTGCACCCCTTCGAGGGCGGGATCGCGGTGGAGGGCACCGTCAGCGCCCCCTGGGTCGGCATCTGCCGCCGCTGCGCCGAGCCGGTGTCGGGTGAGCTGCTCATCGGTGTCCACGAGCGCTTCGCTGACGTCCCGTTGGCGAGCGCCTCGGACGAGGAGCTCTACCCGATTAGCGACGACGACATCGACCTCGGCCCGATGGTGCGCGACGCCATCGTGCTCGAGCTGCCCATGGCGCCGCTGTGCCGGGACGACTGCGCCGGCCTCTGCCCCCAGTGCGGGGCGAACCGAAATGAGGGCGACTGTGGCTGCGTTGCCCCTCGGGATCCCCGGTGGGCTAACCTCGACGTGCTCCGGTAGCCGCTCCCGGAGGGCTTGCACCGTTCCGCCAGCCCCCGACGGCGTCCTCACACATCGATCGTTGGAGACCGTCCATGGCTGTCCCGAAGAAGAAGAAGTCCAAGGCGAAGGGCCGGAGCCACCAGGCTGCGGCGTGGCGCCTGAGCCGGCCGCCTCGCAGCGTGTGCCCGCACTGCCAGGCGTCGAAGACGCCGCACGTCGTCTGCCCCAGCTGCGGCTGGTACAAGGGGCGCCAAGCGGTCGAGGTCGACTGACTTGAGCCGCCGGGGCGAACGCCCGGCGCCCGAGACACTGGCCACCCTCCCCGTCGCCATCGACGCGATGGGTGGCGACAAGGCCCCGGCGGACATCGTCGAGGGCGCCCGCCGCGCCGTCGACGAGCACGGCGTGCGGGTCGTCTTGGTGGGACCGCCCGAGCAGGTGGGCGACACCATGGGACTGGACCTGGTCGCCTGCACCGAGGTCATCGCCATGGACGAGGACCCGGCCACCGCGGTGCGCCGCAAGAAGGACTCGTCGCTGGTGCGCGCCGCCGAGCTCGTGCGCGACGCCAAGGCCTCGGCCATGGTCTCGGCCGGCAACACGGGGGCCACCATGGCGTCTGCGCTTCTGCGCATGGGGCGCCTGCCCGGTGTGGTGCGACCGTGCATCGCCACCCCGCTGCCGCGTCTCGGGCGGACACCGGCCGTGTTGGTGGACGCCGGCGCCAACGCCGAGTGCACACCCCAGATGCTGGTGCAGTTCGCCCAGATGGGCGCCGCCTACGTCGCCGCCCGCTTCGGCGCCGCCCTCGGCGGTCCGGCCGCCACCGCCACCGGGACCGGGACCAGCGTCGGGCTCCTCTCCATCGGCGAGGAGCCCTCCAAGGGCACCCCGCTCGTCAAGGAGACGCACGCCCTGCTCGCGGCCGAGAAGGGCTTCGAGTTCATCGGCAACCTCGAGGGACGGGACCTCTTGCCCTCACCGGCCGACGTGATCGTCACCGACGGCTTCACGGGGAACGTGGCGCTCAAGGCCCTCGAGGGCTCGCTGCGCTTCCTCTTCGACACGCTGCTGGGCGTCTTCGGCACCGACGACGCCACCAGGGAGGCGTCGTCGGTCCTGCTCCCGTACCTGTTGCCGCTGGCCGCCGAGTTCGAGCCCGAGAACACGGGCGGCGCCATGTTGCTCGGGACCAACGGAGTCTGCGTGATCAGCCACGGGTCCTCCAACGCAACGGCCATGATGAACGCCGTCCTCGTGGCGCACGAGTGCGCCTCCAGGGGCCTCGCCGACCAGGTGGCGGCGGCGGTGCATTCCGGCAAAGAGCGCTAAAGGTCCAGGTCAAAGGCCATAAACGGGCGGTTCCGGCCCTTCAAGACCTACACTGGGGTCCGTGCCAGCCGAAACCCACAGCAAGCAGGGCCCTCTTGACCGAAACGGGGTGTTCGAGCTGATCCGTGACCTGCTGGCTGACATCTTGGAAACGGACTCCTCGTCCATCACCGAGGGTGCCTCCTTCGTGGAGGACCTCGATGCGGACTCCTTGGCCCTGATCGAGCTGGTCGAGGCCCTCGAAGAGGAGCTGGGGGAGCGGACCGTCGGGTTTCGCATCGACGATGAGGATCTAGAGGACCTACGCACGGTCCGGGACGCCGTTGACTACGTCTACGCCAAGCTCGAGGCGGGTTGACGCCGGCGCTGAGGGTGCGGCCATCCTGGCCGACCGACTTGGCCACACCTTCGGCGACCTGAGCCTCCTTCAGCACGCCCTCGCACACCGCAGCTGGTGTGGGGAGCAAGAAGGTGGCGCGCCCTCCAACGAGCGCCTCGAGTTCCTGGGCGACGCCGTCCTCGGGCTGGTCGTGGCGAGCTACACCTACGACCGGTACCCCGAGTTCCCCGAGGGGAAACTGGCCAAGGTCCGCTCGGCCGTGGTCAACGCCCGCGTGCTGGCCCAGGTCGCCGGGCGCCTCGGCGTGGGCGAGGTGCTCCTGCTCGGGCGGGGCGAGGAGGGCTCGGGGGGTCGGGCCAAGGCCTCGATCCTCGCCGACGCCTTCGAGGCTGTCCTCGGTGCGATCTATCTCGATGCGGGTTGGGAAGCCGCCCAGACGCTGGTCCTGCGCGAGCTGGGTGATGCCATCGCCCGGGCCGGCGAGGAGCCCGACGACTTCGACCACAAAAGCCGGCTCCAGGAGCGGGCGGTGCGCGACGGGGAGGGGACCCCGCGCTATGTCGTCGAGGGCTCGGGCCCCGACCACGACCGGGCCTACGTGGCCACGGTCTTCTTGGGCGGGACCATGCGGGGCAGCGGCGAGGGGCGTTCCAAGAAGGACGCCGAGCAGGAGGCGGCCCGGGCCGCCTGGGAGGAGCTCAACGGTGCCTGAACTGCCCGAAGTCGAGACACTGCGCCAGGACCTGGCGCGCGAGGTGGTGGGGCGCAAGATCAAGACGGTCTCGGTCGCCAACGGCCGCTCGGTGCGCCGGCACCCGTCGGCCAAGCACTTCCGGGCCTTGCTCGAGGGGCGCACCATCAAGTCGGTGGGGCGGCTCGGCAAGTACTTGCTCTTGACCCTCGACAGCGGGGACACCCTCGTGGTGCACCTCGGCATGAGCGGCCAGCTGCTCCGGGTCAAGTCGGTGAAGGACCCCAAGCCCAAGCACACCCACGTCGTGATCACCTTCACCCAGGGTGGCGAGCTGCGCTACGTCGATCCCCGGACCTTCGGCGAGCTGTTCGTGTCCACGCCGCCGCTCAAGGCCGACGGCACGCCGTTCTCGCCGGTCTCGGGCACAGCCGGCGGCGACGGTACGGCCATCCGCAAGGCCATCCCGGAGCTGGCCCACCTGGGCTTCGATCCGATCGAGGACCTCATGAGCTGGGATCGCTTCGGCGCGTTGCTGCACCAGCATTCGGGCGCCATCAAGCCGCTGCTGATGGACCAGAGCTTCACCGCCGGCATCGGAAACCTCTACTCCGACGAGATGCTCTACCAGGCCGGCCTGCGCTACGACCGCGCGGCCAACTCGCTGACCGCCACCGAGGTGCGGCGGCTCTATCGGGCCATCGTCGAGACGCTGGCCGACGCGATCAAGCACCGCGGCTCGTCGCTGGCCGACGAGCAGTACCGGGACCTCTTCGGCGAGATCGGCGACTTCCAGGGCTCGCACCAGGTCTACGACCGCGAGGGCCAGCCCTGCCGGCGTTGCCGCAACCTGATCGTCCGGGTCAAGGCCGGCGGCCGCTCGACCTTCTTCTGCGAGCACTGCCAGGTCTAGGTTCGCCAACCCTCAAGGTGTGAACAACCCACGCCCGTACCCTCGCCGGGACCCTCGGAGCCGGCTTCCCGGGGAGTCGTCCCAAGTCCCCACGCACGCCGCAGGCAGCCGGTAGGGTCGCCCCGATGTTCTTGAAGTCGCTCAGCGTGAAGGGGTTCAAGTCGTTCGCGGACCCGACCGTGCTGGAGTTCGAGCCCGGCATCACGGTGGTCGTCGGCCCGAACGGGAGCGGCAAGTCCAATGTCGTCGACGCCGTCACCTGGGTGCTCGGCGCGCAGGGTCCGCGCTCGTTGCGCTCCGCCAAAATGGAGGACGTCATCTTCGCCGGCACCTCCTCGCGCCCCCCGCTCGGGCGGGCCGAGGTCTCGCTGACCATCGACAACGCGTCGGGCAAGCTGCCCATCGACCTCGCCGAGGTGACGATCACGCGCACGCTCTTCCGCTCGGGTGACAGTGAGTACGCCATCAACGGGGCGCCCTGCCGCCTGCTGGACATCCAAGAGCTGCTGAGCGACTCGGGCGTGGGCCGCCAGCAGCACATGATCATCGGGCAGGGCCAGCTCGACACGGTGCTCAACGCCCGGCCCGAGGACCGCCGGGCGATCATCGAGGAGGCGGCCGGCGTCCTCAAACACCGCCGGCGCCGCGAACGGGCCGAACGACGCCTGGCCGGCACCGCCGAGAACCTCGAGCGCCTGGGGGACACGGTGCGCGAGGTTCGGCGTCAGATCCGGCCCCTCGAGCGCCAGGCCGCGGCGGCGCGCTCACACGATGCCGTCGCAGGCGAGCTGCTCGCGGTGCGGCGCTACCTGGCCGGCGCGGAGCTGGCCGACCTGGTGGCGCGCAGACGGTCGGCCGCCACCGGCCTGACCGTGTGTCGCGACGAGGAACAAGAGCTGCACGAGGCCCTCGAGCGCCTCGACGCCGAGGCCACGAGCACGACCGCCGAGCTGTCGTCTCGCCGGGAGGAGGACCTGGCCAACGCCCTCGGCCGGGTGCAGGGCCTGGTCGAGCGCGCCCGTGGTCTCTCGGGCGTCCTGCGCGAGCGCGGACGGGGCGTCATGGCGGCGCTGGACGCGGCCGCCGATGTCGACGTGGTGTCCACGCTGGAGGCCGAAGCCGCGCGCCTGGCCACCGAGCTGGCCGTCGCCGAGGCCGAAGAGGCGGCGGGGGGTGAGCCCGAACGCGCCGAGCTGGCCCTCGCACAGACCGCGCTCGCAGACGAAGAGGCGTCCCTGCGCCAGCGCTGGGCCGACGTGCTCGGCGGCGAGGCGCCCGATCAGGCCATCGCCCGCGTGCGTACCCGCACCGAGCAGGCCGCGCGGGCCGCGGTGCGCGAGCAGCAGGACCTCGACGCACTGGTCGCACGAGTGTCGTCGCTCGATGAGCGGTCCACTGCGGCGGCGGTCCGCGCCGACCTGCTGATCACCACTTCGGGCGAGCTCGAGCGGGCCACTGAAGTCCTCCACGCCGACCTCGCCACTCGGGCCGCCGAGCTCGAAGCGGCTGTACGCGAGGCCGAAGTGGCGCAGGCCGCTGCCGACGAGGCGGAAGAAGCGCGCCACCGCGGTGCAGCCCGAGCCGAGGCGTTGGAGCGTGCGCTGTCGGACCTCCAAGGCGCCGGTGGCCGCGAGCTGTTGCGCGACGTCGACGGAGTGGTTGGCTCGCTGGTGGATCTGGTCGAGGTCGACGACGGTTGGGAGGCCGCCTTCGAGGCGGCGGCGGGCGCCGGCGTCGCGGCCGTCGTCGTCGATGGGCGACGCTCCGCGCAGGCGGCGCTGTCGACCCTGCGCGAGCGCGGCGTCACGGGCGCTGTGCTCGCACCGCGCCAGTCTGCGGCGGATGTCGGCGCGTTACCGCCCGGCAGCAGCGCCGAGCCGGTCCGCCGCCACGTCCGGGCGCGCCGGGGCGGCGCTGTCGCGGAGTCCGTGCTCGACACGCTGATCGGGCGGGCCGTACGCGTGGACGGCTGGGAGGAGGCGATCGACCTCTCCCTCGCTCGCGACGACCTGATCGTGGTGACGATCGAGGGCGACCGGTTTGCCGCCAGTGGCTGGCGCGTGCGCTCGGGCGCGGGTGTCGTCACCGCCGCCGCCGTGGAGGAGGCGCGCAGCCGGGCGGAGGGGGCCGCGGCCGCGGCCGAGCTGGCCCGGGCGCAGCTGTCAGAGGCTCGTATCGTGTTGTCCCGGGCGCGCGACGCGCGTGCCGCGGCCGAGCGGGCGGCCGACCGCCACGACGCCGCCGTCGCGGCGGCACGGACCGACACGGAGCGATCGGGCGACGAGCAGCGCCGGGTATCGGGCGAGCTCGAGGAGGCGCGTGCCGCTGTCCTGGCCGCGCAGCAGCGGCTGAACGATGTCACGGCAGAGCAGGCACAGCTCGCCAGCGCGCTCCCCGATCTGCACGACGCGCTCGACGCGTGGCGGGAGCTCGAGGAGCACCGGGCGCATCTGCTCGGGCAGCGCCAAGAGGTCGAGGTCCGGGTGGCGGGCGTCGCCGAACGCCGGCGCGTCCTGGCCGAGCGCCATGGTGAGGTGGAGCGGCGTCTCGCCGGCCATGCCGAAGAGCGCGCCACGGCCGCGACACGGCGTCAACGACTGGAGGCCGAAGGGGCCGCGCTTTCCCGTCTCGAGTCCGTCGTCCAGCAGGAGCACGCCCGCCTCGACGGCATCTTCGAGTCGCTGCGCCACGACTACCAGGACCAGGTCGACGCGGTGCGCGCCGGCGGCGAGCGCCTCGAGCAGCTGCGCCAAGACCGCCACACGACCGACCAACGTCTCGATGCGGTGCGCAACCGCACCCGCGCCCTCGACCTCGAGGTGAACGAGGTCGACCTACGGACCGAGACGTTGCACGAGCACATCGCGCGAGACCTGAGTGCCACACCCGAGGATCTGGCCGGCCTTCCCGAGCCGGAGGTCCCGGAGAACACGACGCTGACGCAGCACGCCGACGAGCTCGAGCGCAAGCTGACGGCGCTCGGGCCGGTGAACCCACTGGCGCTCGAGGAGCTGTCGGCGCTCGAGGAGCGGCACAAGGAACTCGAGGCTCAGGTGGACGACGTGCGCGGTGCGCGCCGCGAGCTGCACGAGGTCGTGCGCACGTTGGACCAGGAGATCATGACGTCCTTCGCCGCCGCTGCGGCCGACGTCAACGAGCATTTCTCCGCGCTGATCTCCATGCTGTTCCCCGGCGGCACTGGGCGCTTGATGCTGGTCGAGCCCGACGATCTCTTGAACACCGGCGTGGAGATCGAGGTGCGGCCCGCGGGGCGCAACGTTCGCCGGGTCTCGTTGCTCTCGGGTGGCGAGCGCTCCATGGCTGCGCTGGCCTTCCTCTTCGCTGTCTTCCGGAGCCGGCCGTCGCCCTTCTACATGATGGACGAGGTCGAAGCCGCGCTCGACGACGTGAACCTCAGCCGCTTCCTGGCGCTGGTGCACGAGTTCAGGGACGAGGCGCAGCTCCTCATCGTCACCCATCAGAAACGCACGATGGAGACCGGCGACGCCCTCTACGGCGTGACCATGGCGCCCGGTGGTTCCTCGCAGGTGGTCAGCCAGAAGGTTGCGAAGGAGCCCTCACCCGCGTGACCGGCACGCTCATCGGGGTTCTCATCGGCGTCGCGCTCCTGTGTGTCATCGCCGGCGTCGTCGCCGTCTCCCGAGGACGCCAGGAGTCGCGTGAGGACGAGGAGCAGTACCCCGAGATGACCTACGCCGAGGAAAAGGCGGCCGTTGCGGCGGCCCAAGCGGCCCTGGCGGCCCAAGCGGCGGAGGCGCCTGCAGGTGCGCCGGCGGCGCAGGACGAGGACGACGAGGAGCCAGTGGCGTGATCGGCGTCTACGTCACGATTGCGGTCGTCGTCATCGTGCTCGCTGTCGCAGCCGGGACGATCGCTCGTACCAGGTCACGCCGTGGTGGTGGCGCAGGAACCACTGGGGCCGCAGGGCGTCCGGCCGCGCCGCCGCCCGCCACCACCAAGGCGCCCCCTGCCCCTCGTGCGCCAGCGGCGCCGACCGTCGAGCGCGCACCGCCTCTCGCGCCCGAAACCGAACCTGTGGCGCCGCCCGAAGCGGCCCCCGCGGTGGCGCCCCCGGCCGAGCCTGAAGCCCCGGCTGCCACCTACCGCAGCCGTCTCGGTGGCGTGCGAGGCCTCTTCAGCGGCGCGGTCTCGGCTTTGCGCTCGGGCCGGATCGACCCGGAGACGTGGGACTCGTTGGAAGAGGCCCTCATCCGGGCCGACGTCGGCGTGGCGACGACCACCGCGCTCCTCGACGACCTGCGCGCCAAGGTCGATGCCAAAGAGATTCGTGGCGGCGACGACCTGCTCGAGGCGCTCGGCCGCTCGATCCGCGAGCTGCTCCAGACGGCCGGTTCACGGGCGCTCCGCTTCGACGGGACCGCAGGCTCGCCCGACGTGTGGCTGATCGTCGGGGTCAACGGAGTGGGCAAGACGACGACGATCGGCAAGCTGGCCCGGCGCCAGTCGGCGGCGGGCCGGTCGGTCCTGCTGGCGGCGGGCGACACCTTCCGCGCCGCTGCAGTCGACCAGCTCGCGATGTGGGCGGAACGCACCGGGACCGACATCGTGCAGGGCGCCGAGGGTGGCGATCCGAGCGCCGTCGTCTTCGACGCGGTGCAGCGCGCGGCAGCGCGGGGCAACGATCTGGTCCTGGCCGACACGGCCGGGCGACTGCACACCAAAGTCAATCTGGTCGAGGAGCTCAAGAAGATTCGCCGGGTGGCCGACCGCGACCCCGGCAACGTGACCGAAGTCCTCCTGGTTCTCGACGCCACCACCGGGCAGAACGCGCTCGTCCAAGCCCGCCAGTTCACCGAGGCCGTGGAGGTGACCGGCATCGTGCTGACCAAGCTGGACGGGACGGCCAAGGGCGGGATCGTCGTGGCGGTGCAGCGCGAGCTCGGCCTACCGGTCAAACTGGTCGGGCTGGGTGAAGGACCTGACGACCTCGTCGACTTCGATCCTGACGAGTTCGTCGACGCCCTCCTCGCCAGCGACTGAGCACCGGCGCACGACGCTGCTCGAAGCACCGTGGCGGAGTCCGTTGCAGAGAACGAGGGGAGGAAGCATGACCGAGCGACAAGTGCGCGTGCTCACGGTCACGCTGATCGTGCACCTGATCGTGTTGCGCTTCACCATCCGCGATCTGCGCCGGCGCCCTGACGCCGCCGTCCGGGGCTCGAAGCGTTTCTGGCGCGTGGCGGCGAGCCTCAACACGACGGGCTCGGTCGCCTACTGGCTGCTGGGTCGTCGCCGCCTACCCGAGCTCGGCGCGCCAGCCGCCGCAACCGCTTGACGTCAGACATCTGACGTCTGACGTCAGGCCCAGCGGACCTGTACGGATTCGCCGAACAGATCGAGCACGGCGCGATCGCCCTCGATCGAGAGTGCCTCGGCGCCGGGTCGGTTCCACAAAGCGAGGTACAGGTCGGCCGCCGCACCGCGCACGGTACATGCAGCGTCGCTCTCGCCCGAGAGTTCGCCCTCGCGCCCAGCGGTCGTCGTCACGCCGTCTGCGTCGATCCGGAGCGTCCACGACGAGTCGGCGTCGGTGCAGGCGACGCCAAGCGTCGTGGGCGACTCGGCCCGCAAAGAGGTGGACCGGCGCGGGACGAAGCACGTCAACAGCTCGTCGGCACCGTCGGCGGCGAAGGCGGCCGTGAACGCGCTGCGGGCGAGGCCCGCGGCCAGCTCGGCGTCGACACGATGGATGGCCGTCTCGTGCGCCTGCCGGCGGGCCCACATGGCGAGGGGCGACGGGGCCCGGAGGAAGGTCCAACACTGGAGGTCGGACGGCGCAGCCTCGAGTGCGGCGGCCAGCGTGGCGCACCCATCGCGCAGCCAGCTGGCCAGCGCGCTGTCCTCGGGCCACGAACCGACCACGGCGTCGAGGTCGACGTCCCAGACCTCCGTGCGGGCCTGGGCCACGTAGCCGGTGGCCCAGCGGTGCACCCCGCCCGTGTGCCGCACGAGGTCGCGCACGCGCCATTCCGGGCAGGTCGGCACTGCTGCGACCGCGTCGACAACGTCGGTGGCCGCCGCCATCAGCTCGCCTTCGCGGCGCAGCGCCTCGATGTGGGTGGCGACGTCCACGCGTGCCCCTTCGTGTGACTCAGCTGATCTTGAGGAGGTCGATGACGAAGACGAGCGTGTCGTTGGGCGCGATGCCCGGTCCTGGCGACGAGTCCTGGTAGCCGAGGCTCGGCGGGATGATCAGCTCGCGGCGTCCGCCGACCTTCATGCCGACCACGCCCTTGTCCCAGCCCGGGATCACTTCACCCGCGCCCAGCGTGAAGGTGAAGGGTTTGCTCGTCCACGACGACTGGACCACCTTGCGTGAGGAGTACGTCGCCAGGACGTACTGGACGGTGATGGTGTCTTTCGGCTCGGCGATCGCTCCCGTGCCGACGATGAGGTCCGCGCTCTCGAGCGAGGTTGGCGGTGGCCCGGCGGGCACGGTGACCGTCGGCGCCGTGCCGGCGGTGCCGGCGGGGGCGCGGTCGGCTGCGGGGATGGACGCGATGGCGATGAGGGCACCGCCGCCCGGCGCGGTGGTGGAGGTGGCGGACGCGTCGCTGCTGGTGGTGGTAGTGATGCTCGTTGCACTGCTCGTCGGTGTCGATGGGGAGGAGCTGCATGCGGCCAGGCCGAATGCGCCGGCCACGACGAGCAGGGCCGGGAACGTCCAGACGCGCGAATGGTGCTGAAGCATGAGCCGAGACGGTAGCCGTTGACTGTCGCCGCACAGCGGCAGGCTCCCCTCGCCCGCCGTCAGCGAGTGACGCGGTAGGGGTCCCACGCCGGCGGGGCCGCGCGCAGGTAGTCCTCCACCAGCGCGCGCACGGCCCCTGGCGCCAGCGCGCTCTCGGCCTGCGCCGCCGGTGCCAGCGTGGGCGTGAGCCCAGAAGGGGCCGCGGCCACCCATGCCGCGTCGCCGTCCGCGTCCGCCTCCGCCTCGTTCAGCCGTTCGGCCAACGGTGCGAGGTCGACCCTGGCCCGCACGGGTCGCGAGCGGAATTGCACCCAGCTCTCGTAGCGGTAGGCCAGCTCGTAGTGCGCGCCGCGCATCGTCAAGAGCGCGCCGCGCTCGGTCGCAGCGTGCACGGCGATGGGGTGCAGGCCCGAGACCCACTGGCCGGCGAAACGGTGGCCGCCGCCATCGGGTGCCGACGGGCCCACCTCGATGAGGGCGAGATCGAGGTCGGGCACCTCGCTGATCGTCACGGCGCCCGAGGCCAGTGCGGCCGCACTCGCCGAGAGCGTGGCATCCTCGTCCCCCCACAGCGCACGGTACGACCCGACCCGGTCGCACAGCTCGGGCAACCGTTCCAGCAGTTCGCCGTAGAGCAACGCGGTCAGCTCGTCGTAGTCGTCCGGCAGCCTCTCGAGCGGGCTGCGCTCGGGGTCGGCGTAGGCCGAGAGCACCATTGAGACCCGTGCGGCCTCGCGCGACGAGGTGTCTGCGAAGTCGCCTGCCCTCGCCACCTCGACCAGCAGCTGGCGCCGCGCCAGCGCGTCGGCCGGCGACGCGAGCGCGAAGACACCCACCAGCCCGTCCTGGTCGAAGTGGTTGTTGGACACGGCCTCGGCCCGGGGGTGGTGGTCGAACGCGTCGAGGTACAAAAAGGCCATCTCGGCGGAGAGATCCGCGGCGAAGCGGGCAGGGCTCCCGATGCCCGGCCAATGGGACAAGCAGAGCAACGTGCCGTCGGTGGGCGAGCCGTCCACGACGACGTTGGGCGCTCCACCAAGGTCGGCGTAGGGCACGTAGTGCAGGTCAGGGGAGCGCACGCCCACGGCCGGAGCGTATGGGACCGGCCACCCTTTGCGCCCGGGGGGGGCGCGGCGCCGGGGGGTCATGAGCTGGCGTGCGTCCCCGAGTGCGCCGCGGACCGGTGCAACGGCGCCACTAACCTGAGACCCCATGTTCGACGCGCTCTCCGACCGCCTGGAGCGGATCTCCACCCGCCTGCGCAGCAAGGGCCGCATCAGCGACGAGGACCTCGACGAGGCGCTCAAGGAGATCCGCACCGCGCTCCTCGAGGCCGACGTCGAGCTCGGCGTGGCCCGGCGTTTTTGTGACGGCATCCGGCTGCGGGTCAGCACCGAGTCGCTGTCGAAGAGCCTGACGCCCGGCCAGCAGGTCATCAAGGCGGTACACGAGGAGCTCATCGCGGTGCTCGGCGGCGAGACCCTCAAGCTCTCCTACGCGTCGAGACCACCGACGGTCGTGCTCATGGCGGGTCTCCAGGGATCGGGCAAGACGACCAACTCGGCGAAGCTCGCCCGCTGGTGGAAGCAGCAGGGCCGCAACCCGCTCCTCGTCGGCGCCGACCTGCAGCGCCCGGCGGCGGTCGAGCAGCTGCGCGTGCTCGGAGACCAGATCGGGGTGACCGTCTTCTCGGAGCCGACCGATCCCGTCCGCTGCGCGAAGGCCGGGGTCGAAGAAGCGCGGCGGCTCGGCAGAGACATCTGCATCATCGACACCGCGGGCCGGCTCACCATCGACGCCGAGCTCATGGATCAGATCCGTGACATCTCCGCGGCGACGCAGCCGCACTACACGTTCTTGGTGATCGACGCCATGATCGGCCAGGACGCCGTCGCCACCGCCAAGGCGTTCCACGACGCGCTCGAGCTGAGCGGCGTCATCCTGACCAAGCTCGACGGCGACGCCCGCGGCGGCGCCGCGCTGTCGGTCAAGGGCGTCGTGGGCCGACCGATCGCCTTCGCCAGCACGGGCGAGCGTCTCGAGGACTTCGACCTCTTCCACCCCGACCGTATGGCGGACCGGATCTTGGGCATGGGCGACGTGCTCAGCCTGATCGAGCAGGCCGAGCGCACCATGGACACCGACGAGGTGGCGAAGAGCGCCAACCGCCTCATGTCGGGCCAGTTCACGCTGGAGGACTTCCTCTCGCAGCTGCGCCAGGTGAAGAAGATGGGCTCGCTGGGCGGCCTTATGCGCCTCATGCCAGGCATGTCCAAGGAGATGCGCCAGGCGGCCGGCCAGATCGACGACGGCGAGGTGGCCAAGGTCGAGGCCATCGTGTGCTCCATGACGACGGCCGAGCGCAACGACACCTCGATCATGGACGGCTCCCGCCGGTCCCGGGTGGCGCGGGGATCGGGCACCACGATCCAGGACGTCAACGCGTTGCTCAAGCAGTTCAAGGAGATGCAAAAGATGATGAAGGGGATGGCCTCGGGCGCCATGCCCAACCTCCCCGGTATGCCGAGTCTCTCCGGGATGAGCGGCCGCGCCGCCAAGAAGATGCTGGCCCAACAGGGGGCCGGCGCCGGGCTCGCCGGGCCTGGGGGCGGTGCCGGTGGCGCCGATTTCGACATGCTCTCGCAGCTGATGGAGGGCGACGGGGACGGGGACGGGGACGGGGCCGGGGTGCCAGCGGGGTTCCCGGGGTTGCCTGCACCGCCTGGGTCGTCCCACCCGGTCGTGAGCGTCAACAAGGGGACCAAGAAGAAGAAGAAGGGCGGGCGGGTCACGCCCCGGAAGGGCCAGTAAGCAACCTCGCTCGTCTGGCAGAATGGCGATCTGGCAGAATGGTGCCCTTGGGCCGCCGGCGTGTCCGTCGGCATGTCCCCCGGTGTGCCGACCCTCGGTCCCGGCATCCGGGCCTTGGATCCCAGAAGTGGAGGAATCAGTTCGTGGCAGTGAAGCTCCGCCTTGTGCGGATGGGTAAGAAGAAGCAGCCGACCTACCGGGTCGTGGCAGCCGACAGCCGCTCGCCCCGCGACGGGCGCTTCCTCGAGATCGTGGGTACATACGCGCCCCGTGGCTCGTCGACGACCGAGCCCGACGCGGTGATCAAGATCGACAACGAGAAGGCCGTCAAGTGGCTGGTCAGCGGCGCCAAGCCGACCGAGCGGGTCGAGCGGCTCCTGAAGACCTCCGGCGCCTGGGACGAGTTCGCGGCGGCGAGGGCGAAGTGACCGACCTCTACGAAGCGGGCGACATCAACCAGACCGGCGGCGGCGGGGACGACGACGTGGACGAGGTGGATGACGCCGATGACGCGTCCTACGACGACGCCTACGACACGGACGACGACGAGGACGAGGACGACGTCGGCAACGAGCGCGCCGAGCAGGACGGCGGGACGCCGTTGGCGGTCCTGACGTATCTCGCCCGCTCGCTGTCCAACGACCCCGACGCTGTGGTGATCAATACCGAGGAGCGCCGCGGGGGTCTGCGGCTGAGCCTGCACGTCAGCCCTGACGACATGGGCCGCGTCATCGGCCGGCGGGGCCGGACCGCCCAGGCCATTCGCACCTTGGTCAACGTCGCGGGCGCCAAGGACGGCGTCCAGGCCAGCGTGGACATCGTCGACGACTGAGCTGCTCACCGTCGGCCGGGTCGCCCGGGCGCACGGCTTACGGGGCGAGGTGATCGTGCACCTCTGGACCGACCAGACTCAGCGCCTCGACCCGGGCGCGACCCCGATGGTCGGCGGAGTGCCATTGCGAGTGCTCTCGTCGCGCCCGATGGGCGGCACCGATCGGTACCTGGTGCAATTCGAGGGCGTCACTGACCGCGAGGGCGCCGACCGTCTGCGCGGCGCCGATCTCGAAGCCGAGGCGATCGAGGTCCCCGGGATGCTGTGGGTGCACGAACTGGTGGGCGCGCGTGTGCGCGACGCCACCGGCGCCCCGCTCGGGCGGGTGGCGTCGGTCGAAGCCAACCCCGCCAGCGACCTGCTGGTCCTCGAGTCGGGCGGGCTGATCCCCGTGCGCTTCGTCACTCGCCACGACGCGCAGGCGGGGATCGTCGACGTCGACATCCCCGAGGGGTTGCTCGACCTGTGAGGATCGACGTCTTCACGATCTTCCCCGACGTCGTCGCCGGCTACTGCCGCGCGTCCATCCTCGGGCGGGCCGGCGAGACCGGCGCCCTCGACGTGCGAGTACACGACCTGCGCCAGGGCGCGGACGAACCCCGACGCTCCGTCGACGACAGTCCCTTCGGCGGTGGCGCCGGCATGGTGCTCATGGCCGAGCCGCTCTTTCGCTGCGTGGAGGCGGTGCCGGACCTGCCCCGTCCCCTCTACCTGCTCGCGCCCGGCGGGCGTCGCTTCGACCAGGCAGTGGCGACCGAGCTGGCTGCGCTGGGGGACATCGGAGGGGGTGGCTTCTCGCTGCTCTGCGGGCGCTACGAAGGCGTGGACCAGCGGGTGGCCGACCACCTGGTCGACGGCGAGCTGTCCGTGGGGGACTTCGTGCTGGCCGGCGGCGAACTGGCGGCGCTGGCGGTGGTGGAGGCGGTGGCCCGGCTGCTGCCGGGCGTGCTCGGCAACGAGGACTCGGCGCAGGACGACAGCTTCAGCGCAGGCCTGCTCGAATACCCCCAGTACACCCGTCCCGCCTCCTTCCGGGACTGGGAGGTGCCCGAGGTCCTGCGCTCGGGTGACCACGGCGCGGTGGCCGCATGGCGGCGCACCCAGGCACTCGTGCGCACCGCCCAACGGCGCCCCGATCTCATCGAGCGCCTGGTCAGGGCGTCGGCGCTCGACGCCAGCGACGTGCGGGCCCTCTCCGAGCACGGCTACGATGTCCTGTCCGGCACCGAGCAGACCGAGCAGCAAATGACCCAGCACTCCGACGGGCCGGAGTGAGCGAAGGACGCCCCCAATGCACCCCACCGAAACGATCGATCGCGACAGTCTGCGCGATGACATCCCCGATTTCCGGCCCGGTGACACCGTGAAGGTGCACGTCCGGGTGGTGGAGGGGAACCGCGAGCGCGTGCAGGTCTTCCAGGGTGCGGTGATGCGTCGCCAAGGTGGCGGCGTGCAGGAGACCTTCACCGTGCGCAAGGTCAGCTTCGGCGTGGGGGTCGAGCGGACCTTCCCGGTGCATTCGCCGACGATCGCCAAGATCGAGGTGACGACGCTCGGCGACGTGCGGCGGGCCAAGCTCTACTACCTGCGTGACCGGCACGGGAAGGCGGCCAAGATCAAGGAGCGCCGGGTGCCGCGGGGCAAGGCGGCGGTCGAAGCGGTCGTTGAGGATGTCGTAGAAGATGAGCTCGTCGAGGCCGACGAGCCCGAAGCCGAGGTGGTGGACATGATCGACGAAGCTCCGGCCTCTGTCGACGAGGCCGGCGACGCCGGCGACGCCGCCCAGGAGGAAGCAGACGGCTAGCACCACTGGCGGCGCGGCGTGAGCGAGGAAGACCTCGAGCGCTACGAGTCCGAAATCGAGCTCGGTCTCGTCCAGGAGTACCGGGCCGTCCTGCCCGTCTTCCGCTACGTGATCGAGACGGAGCGGCGCTTCTATTTGGCTAACGAGGTGTCGGTGAACGTGCGCAGCGATACGACGCCGGCGTGTATCGAGGTGGAGCTACACGACGCATGGGTGTGGGACATGTACCGGCCCGCGCGCTTCGTGCCCGAGGTTCGGGTCGTTACTTTCCGCGACGTGAACATCGAGCGGCTGCCCGAACAGGAGCTCTGAGGGGTCGACACTCGACGTCCGCGCGCCGGACCGTTCATCGGGCGATGACGGACCGGCGCTTGTTGGGGCACATGGGGGAGCAGGCTGTCGCGGAGTGGTACGCGTCGCATGGCTACCGGGTGATCGCCCGGAACTGGCGCTGTGCGGCGGGCGAGATCGACCTGCTGTGCACGCGGCAGAACCCAGCCGGCTGCATGATGCTCGTCGTGTGTGAGGTGAAGACCCGTACGTCACACTCCCACGGCCACCCGCTCGAGGCGGTCACGCCGGCCAAACAGCGCCGGCTCCGCCGGCTGGCCACCGAGTACCTGCGCAGCCAGGACACGATCTACGACCACATCCGCTTCGACGTCGCCGCGCTGACCAGGCACGCGCTCCACCTCGTCGAAAGTGCGTTCTGAGGGCACGCCGCGTAGGGTCGGAGCCCATGGAGACCCTCATTATCGAGCGCAAGGACGGCGTCGTCACGGTCACGATGAACCGTCCCGAGCGAAAGAACGCCGCCAACGCCAAGATGCTGACCGAGCTACTCGAGACCTTCATTGCGGTGGAGGACTCGCCCGACGACCGCGTGATGGTGCTCACCGGTGCCGGCGGCGCCTTCTGCTCGGGCGCCGACCTCGGCGACCCCAACGGTCCGGCCACCGACGCCAAGCGGGCCGGTTTGGTGCGCATGCGCCGGCTCGGTGACGTCGCGCTCGCGCTACACCGTGTCACCAAGCCCACCATCGCCAAGGTCGAGGGGGTGGCGGTCGGGGCGGGCCTCTCGCTGGCCTTGGGCTGTGACTTGTGTGTCTGCAGCGAGACGGCGCGGCTCTCCATGATCTTCTCCCGGCGGGGCCTCTCCCTCGACAACGGGGCCTCGTGGTTGTTGCCCCGGTTGGTCGGCCTGTCGCGGGCCAAGGAGATCGCGCTCTTCGGTGGCATGTGGAGCGGTGTGGAGGCGGCCTCGATCGGGTTGGTCAACCGGGCGCTGCCGCCCGACGAGTTCGACGCCTTCGTCGACGAGTGGGCGGCCACCTTGGCGGCCGGCCCGCCCCTGGCGCTCTCCATGACCAAGACGCTGCTGCACGCGTCGTCCACCGCATCGATGGAGCAGGCCGTTGAGGACGAGGCCCGGTGCCAGGCCTTGAATTTCTCGACTCAGGACACGGCTGAGGCCCTGGCCGCCTTCACTGAGAAGCGGGAGGCTATCTACATCGGCCGCTAATAGACTGGTTTCGTGCTCAATGGCGTCCAAGGTATGGTCGGCGACTCTGCGCTGGTGACCAAGGCGATCCAGGGAGCGCACCACCCCGGAAGGATCCGGGCTAGGGGCGAGGAGTGGTTGGCAATCCCACTTGACCCTGACGCGTGTATCCCTGTCGGGACCGATGTCGTCGTCGCCGACGTCGAGCGAGGTCTGCTCGTCGTCTACGCCGTCGACAGTTAGAGAGGTACGCCATGGTTCTGTTCGCGTCAGCTGGTGATGTTGTGGGGATCGTCATTGTGGCGGCCCTGGCGGGGGTCGGGGTAGTGACCCTCTTCGCCAGCCGCTTCATCAAGATCGTGCAGCAGGGAAGCGTCGGCGTGGTGAAGCGCCTGGGAGAGTTCAAGTCCGTCGACCAGCCCGGCATGCACATCCTTACACCCTTCATCGACAAGATGGAGAAGGTTGACGTCCGTGAATTCCCGATGACCGGTGATCAGCAAGCGGTCATCACGAAGGACAACGTGTCACTCCAGGTGAGCGCGACCATCTTTTGCCAGGTAATCGACGTTCGGTCCGCCCTCTTCGAGATCAACGACTTCCAGTTGGCGGTGGACCAGCTGTCGCGCACCGCGCTACGGGCAGTGTTCGGTGAGCTTTCCCTCGACCAGGCGCTCTCCGAGCGCGAGACCATCAACAGCCGCATGCAGGACCACATGGCCGATGCAACGGCCAAGTGGGGCGTGCGGCTCAACCGGATCGAGATCCTGGATATCACACCGCCGATGAACGTGGTCCAGGCGATGTCCGAGCAGAAGGAGGCCGAGCAGCACAAGCGGGCCGCCATCTTGAAGTCGGAGGGTGAGCAGCAGGCCGCCATCAACAGCGCCGGTGGCCGCAAGCAGGCCGCCGTCCTCGAGGCCGAGGGCGCCAAGCAGTCGGCCATCCTGCGTGCCGAGGCGCAGATGAAGGTGCTCGAACTCCAGGCCGAGGGCGAGAAGAAGGCGCTCGTGCTCCGTGGCGAGGGCGAGGCGTCCCGACTGACGTCGATCGACACCGTGACCATCAACCCGCACACCCTGGCCGTCCTGCAGCTGCGTGCGCTCCAGGACATTGCGGCGTCGGACAACGCGAAGGTCGTCGTGCCCTACGAGGCGACCAGCCTGATGGGTGCGGCAGAGGTGTTGCTGTCGACGCTGCGCCAGGAGAACATGAGCGAGCCGAGCAAGAACGGGGCTTCGGCGCCTCCTCCGCCCCCGCCTGCTGCCCGGCCGGCCCGGCCGCCGAGTCCCGAGCTGCCGCCGAAGTAGCTCGCCTGGGCGGGAAGGGGCCGGTGTCGAGTGGTGGCCCGTTCTCCCGCGTGATCTCTGTCGGGCGTGTCCCGGACCGTGGACACCTCATTTCGGCTGTATACGACGGGGAGCCGTCCCTTCATCTGTATATGCAGCCTTCGTTTGATATGCAGCCTTCGTTAATGGGTGGTTTAACGAAGGATATCGGCTTATCCTTCGTTAAACGGGGGTCCGATCCTTCGTTAATTGGGGTGGGTTTCGGAAGGCTTCATATACAGCCCAGATCTACATCCCTCGGAGGACTCTGAGCGTGCGCACGACCGTTCTCCGTCGTGCTGGCATCAGTCGACTCGGCCACGCTCAACGGAGCGATCGGGTATCCCGTCTCAGTCGAGGTACACGTCTCGAATGGGTTGCCCGGATTCACCATCGTCGGCCTTCCTGACGCCGCAGTGCGCGAGGCACGCGACCGCGTGCGGGCCGCCGTGCTCTCGAGCGGCCTGCCTTGGCCGATGCGGAGAGTCACGGTGAACCTCGCGCCGTCCGGCCTTCGCAAGGGCGGGGCCGGGCTCGACCTCCCGATTGCGGTCGGGCTCCTCCTCGCCACGGGCGAACTCAGTCCCGCCTGCACCGAAGGCATGGCATTCTGCGGGGAACTCGGGCTCAACGGGTCGTTGCGACATGTGTCCGGGATGATCGCGCTGGCCGACGCCACCTCCGCAAGGGAACTCGTGGTGCCGCTGTCCGACGTGGGCGAGGCGACCCTGGTACGGGGATCCAACGTCCACGGCGTGGCAACTCTGGGCGGCCTGGCCAAGGTGCTGCGGGGACAGGCGAACTGGCCCGAAGTCCCCGTGCGCGCCGCCGCGTCAGACCGACCGGTGGGGCCGGACCTGGCCGACGTGCGCGGGCAGGCACTCGGGCGGCGAGCGCTCGAAGTGGCGGCCGCGGGGAACCATCACGCGCTGATGATCGGGCCTCCAGGGTCCGGCAAGACCATGCTGGCGGAGCGACTGCCTGGCCTTCTGCCGCCACTGGACTCAGAGCAGGCGCTGACGGTGACCCGGATCCACTCGGCGGCGGGATGCTCGCTGCCCGACGGCGCGCTCCTCAGCCGTCCCCCCTTCCGTGCCCCGCACCACCGAGCTTCCATCGTGTCGCTGGTCGGTGGAGGGAGCTGGTCCCTCCGCCCCGGCGAGGTGAGCTTGGCGACCCACGGGATCTTGTTCCTCGACGAGCTCGGCGAATTCCCCATTGCGGCGTTGGAGGCACTACGCCAACCGCTCGAGGAGGGTGTGATCCGGGTAAGCCGAGCGGGTGGGACGGTGACGTTTCCGGCGGCATTCCTACTGGTGGCTGCGATGAATCCGTGCCCGTGTGGCGAGGGCGTCTATGAAGGCGCATGTCGCTGCAGCGTGGTGGCGCGGGCTCGGTATCGCCGCCGACTGTCGGCGCCACTGCTGGACCGCTTCGACCTCGTGGTCGGGCTCAGCCGGCCCGATCCGGACGACCTCCTCTCCGTCACGCCGGGTGAGCCTTCGGCCGTCGTCGCTGCCCGCGTCGCCGCTGCACGAGCACGCGCCACCGCGGCAATCGGCTCGAAGTGCCCACTGCGCCTCGCAGCAGACGCCGAGGCGTTGTTGGCCGCCAAGCTGCGCGCCGGTGATTTGAGCGCGCGAGGCCTGCACAAGGTGACAAGGGTGGCCCAGACGGTGGCCGCATTGGACGCGGCCGACTCAGTGGCGTTCGCGCACGTCTCGGAGGCGCTCGCCCTCCGCGGAGGCCGTGCGGTCGTCGCGACATGACATCGCCTGTCGTGCCCGAACCCGATCCGCAACGCAGATCCGCATTGCCCGAAGAGGCCTACGCCATCGCGCTGGCGTCCACGCCCTCAGTCGGGCCGTCGACCCTGCGCGCCGCGCTTGCGTCGCAGTCGCCATCGGCCGCATGGGCGAGGAGCCAGAGGCACTCTGGAGTCCCTGCGGGCGACGGCGCGTCGGTCGGGCGGGTCGAGGAACTCTGGCAGGCACATCAGCGACTTGGGATCGCGGTGCTCCTGGCGGACAACCCGAGGTATCCGACCCGACTGGCTGATGACCCAGCAGCGCCCGCCATGCTCTACTGCCTCGGTGACCCGTCGGTGACGAACGGGACACCGACCGTTGCCCTGGTGGGAACGCGTGCGCCCACCCGATATGGCATCGGCGTCGCCGCCCAACTCGGCGCCGAGTTGTCCGCCGCAGGCGTCAGCGTGGTCTCAGGGCTCGCCCTCGGGATCGACGGCGCGGCCCACGAGGGCGCGTGCGGCGCCGGTGCGCCACCACTTGCAGTCGTCGCTGGTGGTCTCGACCGTCCCTACCCCCGACGCCACACGCGCCTGTGGGAGCGTGTGGCAGAACACGGCGTGATCGTCTCGGAGTCACCGGCCGGGGCGCGCACGGAGAAGTGGCGGTTCCCCGTGCGCAACCGCCTGTTGGCGGCTTTGAGCGACGTCGTGGTGGTCATCGAGAGCCGCCACCACGGGGGTTCCCAGCACACCGTCGACGCCGCTACGGCGCGAGGGGTCCCGGTCGGCGCAGTTCCGGGTTCCATTCGGAGCGCTGCATCCGAGGGCACGAACGAGTTGCTGGCTGACGGTGCGTTCCCGGTGTGCTCGGTCGCCGACGTCCTTGTCGCCCTGTCGCTGGCTGGCGCGGTCGTGCCGAGCCCAGCGGCTCTGAGAACCGCGTCCTCGTCGACCGGCGACGCCGTCGCGCATGTAACGGGCGAGCAGCGGACCGCGTACGAGGCATTGACCCAGGACCCGACGTCGCTCGAGGAGCTCTCCCGAGTCACCGGGCTTGCGTTCCCTGTCCTCTGTGGCGCCCTGGAGTGGTTGGCGCAAGCAGGCCTGGCCCATGACGCCGGGGGCTGGTGGGAGCGAGCCTGACGGGGCGATGACAGGGGAACCCTGCCCCAGCGTCCTAGTCTGCGTCGCCGTGGAAGGTCACTTCCTTCAGGGAGACACCGTGAGGGAGCTGCGTGAACGGGCCTTCAACGCCATGGCTGCTGGTGCGGCGGGCATCTTCGTGAGCCAGGGTGCCATCGGTGATCCAGTCGTCGTGGCGGCCGGTCTGTCCACTTCCGTCCCCGACACGCTGCTCGGCGTCCGCATCGAGCTGGCTCGGGACGGTCGGCATCCCGCCATGCTCGCCCGCGATCTCACGAGCTTGGACCTGGTCTCGGACGGCCGCAGCGTGCTCTGCTTCGAGCCGCCGTTCACCGAGGAGTTAGCTGAGGCCATCGCACTCTGCCGAGCGCTGTGGCGCGAGGGCGTGGTGGCGAGCGAGGGGCCCCGTTTCCCGGCGCACGCTCCAGCCACCCGGGCGAGACCGCTGCACGAGGCGGGCCCACTCGTGGCGCTGGACCTCACATCGGGCGACTCGGTGCCGCCGTCGTTCCGCGGCCTGGCCGACCTCCTTCTCCACCCGACGCCAGATCCACTTGTCTGCAAGATGGAGCGGGTGTGACCGATACGGCCATTGTGCGGGCGCGCCACGAGGCCGTCACGCCGACGACCGCGGTCACCGGGCGGCATCTCCCCGCACTCAACGGCCTGCGGGGCGTCGCCGTCATCGGCGTCGTCGCCTACCACCTCCAGCTCGGGTGGGCGTCCGGTGGCTATCTCGGCGTCGATCTGTTCTTCGTCCTCTCTGGGTTCCTCATCACGTCCTTACTGCTCGAGGAGTGGGTCCGATCGGGCCGCATCAACCTGGCGGCCTTCTGGGGGCGACGCGCCAGGCGGCTTCTCCCCGCGCTGTTCCTGATCGTCATCGCGCTCGCCCTCTATCTCATCGGCAATGCGCTCTTCGGCGGCCCCGGTGCGAACGCGTTGATCGACCTCTCCGGCCTGCGAGGCGACGCCATCTGGACGCTGCTGTACGCGAACAACTGGCATCTGATTTACGCGCACCAGTCGTACTTCGCGCAGTTCTCGACCCCCTCGCCGTTGCAGCACACGTGGTCCCTGGCGATCGAGGAGCAGTTCTACCTTGTGTGGCCCCTCGTACTCCTGCTCCTGTTGCGCTACGCCCGGCGCGGCTGGCGCACGGTGGGAGTCGTCGTGACGATCACGCTCGGGTTGTTGTCATCGATCCTGATGGCCGTCTTGTTCCATCCCGGGACCGATCCGTCCCGGATCTACTACGGGACCGACACCCGCCTGTTCGATCTCATGGCTGGGGCGACCCTGGCCTTCCTGGCGGCGTCGCGGCCACAACCGAGCGCGAGCGCACGCCGAACCCTCCACGCGGTCGCCCCCGCGGCTGCCGCCGTCCTCGCCGTCTTCTGGGTCACGGCGGGCACGCCGGGCGGGCTGCCGACCAACTTCATGTTCGAGGGAGGGTTCCTGATCTGCGCGGTGTTGGCCGGCCTCGTCATCGCCGACGCGCGGCTGATCGAACCCGGACGGTTCTCCCGTGCGTTGGCCTGGCCGCCTCTGCACTTCATCGGGACCATCTCCTATGGCATCTACCTGTGGCACTGGCCGGTGATCGTGTACCTCAACGGGTCGCGCACCGGGCTCCCGACCCTCTCGCTCGACATCGTGCGCGTCCTCGTCACGTTGGCCCTGTCGATCGCCAGCTACTACCTGGTGGAACGGCCGATCCGGCTGGCTCGCCCCGGCGGCCTCGTGCGCTGGTGGGGCGCACCGCTGGCCGGCGTCCTCACCGCGATCCTCATCGTGGTCGCGACGATTCCGGCCGTCGCCGATCCGTCCAAGGTTGTGGGGACATCGCACCTCGCCAACACGACGGCGCAGGACAGCGTGCCCGGGGCCGGGGGATATGCCGGGCAGAAGCCCATCGACTTGGGTGCGGCGCCGACGGCGGCCGACCCGCTTCGGGTCATGCTGATCGGCGACTCGGTGATGGGTGATGCCTCATACGGGATCACGGCGGCCCTGCAAGCGACCGGCCAGGTGGTCGTCACCCGCAAGACGATCCCCGGCTTCGGCCTGACGACGGCAAGCAACTGGGCTTCGTCGTTCCCGACGCTGATAGGGCAGGTCAAGCCGCAGCTGATCGTGGCGTCGTGGAGCTGGGACCAGTACGGGCCCACGACGCCCAACGCCCTGCACGAACCGGTGGCTTACACGAAGCTCCTCACGAGGGCCGTCAGCACGTTGCTCGCTCCCGGCAACGGCGTGGAAGGCGTGATCTTCACCCAGTTTCCCGAGTCGGGAATTCTCCCGGCCCCCACCCCTTCGCAGCAGGCGAGCTACAACAAGGAACGCTGGGACGGCGTCATCGCGTGGAACAACATCGCCAAGCACATGACGACGGTCTTTCCCGGTCGCGTCATGTACTTCCCGATCGCCAGCTCGGTGATGCTCAACGGGAAATTCTCGCCCTGGCTGCCTCCCGAAGGCGACCCCCACGCGCCGAGCGACGAGTGGATCAGAGTGCGCAAGGTGGACAACGTCCATCTCTGCCCGGAGGGGAGCGCTCGGTACGGGGACGCGCTCCTGGCCGACATGACGTCGGTCTTCCACCTGGCGCCCGCAGTCGGGGATTGGTCCCAAGGCGCCTGGGTCAGCGACCCCGACTTCAACAATCCCCCCGGGGCGTGCCCCGACGACCACCCGTCGGGCTGAGCCGAGCGGACCTCTTGTGCCCTACGGCTGGGAGCAGAAGGGGTTCGAGCTGTTCATGGTGCTCTCGGGACTGGCTGACGATTTGGCGCTGGTCCAGTTCGTGCCGATCGTCGTCACGACCTCGAACCAGTCGTGGGTGCCCGCCGTCAAGGTGCCGCTCGTCCACGACGTAGTCGTGATCCCGCTGGCGGCAAGCGTGTAGGTGCCGGTCGCCGACGTCGTCGACTCGTAGACGGAATAGGTCGTGGCGTGGGTCACGGTGTTCCAGCTGACCGTGACCGTCTTCGATGTGGTGGGGGCTGCGCAGGTGGCGCCGATGCCCGCTGGGGCGGCCGGGAGCGTCGTGGCCTTCGCTTGGCCGGCGTTCGTCGAGGCGACGCGGACGAGCCAGTTGGTCGTTGCCCACGCCGACTCGGTCACCGTCAGCGAGCACAGCGCGACACTCAGCAGCAGAACGACGAGGCGAGCTGCGAGCCTCATGACCCGGCTCGCCCCGTCGCTCTCTGCCCGCCTGTGGGGAAGACGAATATGGATCAGGTGGTCCAGGCGTCAGTGGCCGGACTCGTCGTCGATGTGGCGGCGCCACCCGTGGCGGTGACCCCGGTCAGCGACGGCATCGAGAAGTAGGTGTTGGCACAGGCCGCGGGTGAGCTGGTACTCATGTTTGCGTCATTGCTGAGTGTGACGACGAGCGGGTTGTTGCCCGTACCGCTTGCGCCGACCGTGAGCGGTGTCGTGAGGGTATGGGAGCTGCCGCTCGTCGCCGTGGCAAAAGCCCACGTCACACCGCTCGGCGTCGAGGCAATACACCCCGTCTGCGTAGTCGAAAGGGCGCTTGTCGTGTAGCCGGTGGCGTACGTGGCGCTCGTGGGCAGTTGCACCGCGGTGATCGTTGCCGGGAACGGGTTCGGATTCGAGATCGTGACGACGACGTCGCCGCTCCCACCCGGGTAGAGCAGGTTCGATGCGGCAGGAGACGCCACTGCGCTGATCGTGAGGTTCGAGACGGATGCCGACTGAGACTCTCCCGCGGAGCCAGCGTTCAAATTGACGACCCAGTTCGACGCTGCGTAGGCACCCGCGCCGGCCAGCACGATGCCACACACCGCCGAGACGATCTTCAATCGCGTCGAGAACCCACCCGTACATGTCGTCGTCTTGCGAGTCGCGCCCGTCTTCACCGCTCTTGTCCTCTTTCTCGATCACCCATCTCGGTCGCCGGTAGCAACTCGTTGGTGGTCCATCACGACGTCGGAGGAGCTGCAACCCGCCTTGAGGAACGTTGAGGGATTTGGACGCGTGACGGTGTCCGTCGCGCCTGGTCGGGGCTTCGACCGGGTTATCCACAGGCTTAGGCGACGGGCATTTCGCACCGATATTGCAGGTGTGACGAGCCTGCCGACTGTGCCAACAGTGCCCAAATCACCACCGAGGCAGTCGGTGCCGACCGTGCCTCCTGCGACGCCGAGTTGGTCGCACACCAAAACGACCACAGGCGGTGCGCACGAGCACACGAAAGGGATTCGGACACCCAACCTGACTTCCGCCGTCGCGGCGCCGGGGGGCAATTCGATGACGAGGCGTGAGCTGTTCTTTCGCCGTGCCCCCTTTGCGTTCGTCGCGATCGCAGGTCAGCTCAGCGCAATCTGGCCGCCAGGGCCGACGAACCTGGGCCTGTTCTGGGCCAGCAGTGTCCTGTTGCTCGTCTCCATCGTCGTGGTGCTGCGGAGCCGCGGGCTCCCGCCGCGCATCTGGCTGATCCGCTCGGCCCTCTACATCGCGTCGGTGTCGCTCCTGATGTTGGCCACAGGCGGACTGGGCAGCGGTCTCGGCGTCTTGCTGCTGGTGCCGGTGGTCGGCGTGGCGTTGTACGGAGAAGCGTGGGAGTCCGCCTTCACCGTGGTCGCCGTTCTGATTGCCATCCTCGCCGTCTCCCTCGTCTCGGGTCCGCACGTCGCCGGCGCGACGCCTCGTCGACTCTTCCTCACAGGCTCTCTGGCCGCCATGTTGACCATAGGGATCCACACGCTGCGCAGCCGACTCCTCGAGTCGAACGAACGCGCCATGCGTCTCTTGGCTCAGGCGAAGGACGTGAATGAGGCGGCTCGCGAGCTGACGCTGTTGTCGGACCCGCCGGCGATCACGGCGCTCGGGGCTGACCTCGCGGGGCGTCTCGCCTTGCCCGAGGGCTCCGAGTCCTTGCGCGCCTCCTACATGCGGATCGAGGACGGGGTCGTCGTGATCGACGCGCAGTTCGACCAATCCGGCGAGCACGTCGAGGGGAGCTGGCCTCTCCAACAGCACCCCGGCATCGCAGAGGCTGTGGCCACGCTGCGCCCGGTGAGCTCGCGTCTCGACCCCGAGTGCGTCGGGCCCGTGGTGCGGGACATCCTCACCGCGACGGGCATCACCCACGGACTCTGGGTGCCGGTCTGTCCCGACGGAGAGCTCCACGGCGTCCTCTCGGTCGCCAGCCGCGGCACCCCGGTTCCCGAGCAGTGCGTCGAGCGGGTCGTCGCCTTGGGTCACTTCCTCGAGCTGGCGCTGTCCAACTGGACAGCACACGAGAAACTCAAGCAGCGGGCGACCGCCGAGGAGCGTCGCCGGATCGCTCGTGAGCTCCATGACGGGCTTGCGCACGAGCTCGCCTTCATCGCGAGCAAGACGCGTGGGTGGGACGGGAACCGCCCCAAGATGTTGGACGTCAGGGAGCTGTCGGGTGCGGCCGACCGCGCTCTCGACGAGGCCCGGCGCGCCATCACCGTGCTGTCGGTACCCGAGCCCCAATCCTTGGGGGACGCGGTTGCCCAGACGGCGGAGGACCTTGGGGCGCGTCTCGGAGTTGCCATCGATCTCGACCTGGCAGAAGACGCGGATGTGCCGGCGGAAGTGACCGAAAACCTGTTGCGCATCGTTCGTGAGGCCGTAACCAACGCGGCGCTGCACGGCCACGCGTCGCACGTGAGGGTGTGGCTCGACCAGAGGGATGCTGTGCGACTGGTCATTGAGGATGACGGGCGGGGGTTCGATCCCGAAGCTGGCACTTGCTCGAGTGGCTTCGGGTTGCTCAGCATGCACGAGCGGGCTGCGTCCGTCGGCGCCACACTCACTGTCCAGTCAGCCCCGCAACGCGGGACCAGCGTCGAGGTCGCCTTCCAATGAGCAGCGTCGCCAGGGTCCTCCTTGCCGACGACCATGCCCGGACCCGCGCCATGGTGCGACGGGCGCTCGAGGAAAGCGGGGATTTTTTCGTTTGCGCGGAGGCAGCGGATGCCGCCGGGGCGGTACGAAAGGCCAGGGATGCGCAGCCTGACGTGTGCCTGCTCGACATCAACATGCCTGGCAACGGCATTGCCGCTGCGGCGGAGATCACTGCGACACTGCCCGGGACGGCGGTCGTCATGCTCACCGTGTCTCGGCAGGACGAGGATCTCTTCGACGCTCTGCGCACGGGCGCGTCGGGCTACTTGTTGAAGGGGCTCGACGAGCACAGCATCGGAGAGTCGTTGCAACGAGTGCTGGCCGGCGAAGCGAGCCTCCCGGGCACCCTTGTCGCCCGGCTCGTCGACGAATTCCGCGACCGCGAGCAGCGCCGGGTCGCGGTGTCCGATGGCCAGGCCGCTCGTCTCACCGGGAGGGAGTGGGACGTCCTCGAGCTGATGCGAAAGGGCGCCACGACGGTGGAGATCTCCGAGCGGCTCTTCGTCTCACCGACGACCGTTCGCAGCCACGTCTCGGCCATCTTGCGCAAGCTCGGCGTGCCGACCCGGGAGGAGGCAGTCAAGCTGCTCGACGGTAGCTGAGGCCACAGCAGGGGGGACACGAGAGGCGGCGGCAGACACCACGGCTCGAGGCGTCGGGCGCGCCCCACTCCGGCCACGGCGCGGGCCCCGTCGGAGAACCGGCCTGTGGCACCGGTCCTAAGCTGGCGCCGTGACCACCGCACCGGCGACACGCATCGAGAGCGACAGCATGGGGGAGATCGAAGTCCCCGCTGACCACTACTGGGGCGCGCAGACCCAGCGCTCCTTGCACCACTTCGACATCAGCACCGAGACGATGCCCAAGTCCCTCATCCGGGCGTTCGGGGTCCTGAAGGGCGCCTCGGCCTCCGTCAACCGAGACCTCGGCAAGCTCGACGACCGGCGCGCTGACCTCATCGTCCAAGCCGCCGACGAGGTCGCCAAGGGCGCGCTCGACGCTGAGTTCCCGCTGCGAATCTGGCAAACGGGGAGCGGCACCCAGACCAACATGAACGCCAACGAGGTGATCGCCAACCGGGCGATCGAGCTGGCCGGCGGGATCATCGGCTCCAAGGACCCGATCCACCCGAACGACCACGTCAACATGTCGCAGTCGTCGAACGACACTTTTCCGACCGCGATGCACATCGCGGCCGCCGAGGAGATGGTCCAGCGCCTCCTCCCGTCCGTGGCCGCCTTGCGCGACGCGCTACACGCCAAGGAGGTGGCGTTCGCCGGCATCACCAAGATCGGGCGCACCCATCTCATGGATGCCGTGCCCCTCACGTTGGGCCAGGAATTCTCGGGGTACGTCGCCCAGCTCGCCGCCGACATCGAGCGCATCGAGCTGACGCTGCCCGGGCTCTACGAGCTCGCCCTCGGCGGTAGCGCGGTGGGGACGGGGTTGAACACCCATCCCGAGTTCGGCGAGCGGGTGGCGACGAAGATCGCCGACATGACGGGGCTCCCTTTCGTCACGGCACACAACAAGTTCGCCGCCCTGGCGGCGCACGACGCGCTGGTGTTCACGCACGGTGCGCTGCGGACACTCGCCGTCTCCCTCATGAAGATCGCCGACGACATTCGCTGGCTCGGGTCAGGCCCGCGCTCAGGCCTCGCCGAGCTGGTGCTGCCCGAGAACGAGCCCGGCTCGTCCATCATGCCGGGCAAGGTCAACCCCACGCAGTGCGAAGCGATGATCATGGTCGGGATCCAGGTGATCGGGAACGACATGGCGGTGACCACTGCCGGGAGCCGGGGCAATCTCGAGCTCAACGTCTGCAAGCCGGTGATCGCGTACAACGTCATGCAGTCGATCGCGCTCATGACCGACGCTTGTCGGACCTTCCGCGAGTTCTGCATCGACGGGCTCGAGCCGGACCTGGCGCAGATCCAGCGCCACCTGACCAACTCCCTCATGCTGGTGACGGCGCTCTCGCCGGAGATCGGCTACGACAAGGCAGCGGAGGTGGCGAAGGTGGCCCACAAGGAGGGCTCGACGCTCAGGGAGGCGGCGCTGGCGCTCGGCTACCTCACCGCGGAGCAGTTCGACGCCGCCGTGCGCCCCGAAGACATGACACACCCGTGAGAGAACCCGTGCTGACACGGGCCGACATCGATTCGGCCCTCGAAGAGCAACACCTGAACTGGACGCGCGAAGACGACCAACTCGTCACGACGGTGAAGCTGCACGACTTCGCAGCTGCGCTCGCGTTCGTCAACGCCGTCGGCGCCGCCGCCGAGGCGGCCAACCACCACCCCGACATCGACATCCGCTGGAACACCGTGCGCCTCGCCCTCACGACCCACGACTCGGGCGGCCTCACCCTGTTGGACCTCGCTCTGGCCGGGGCGATCGACCGGCTGCGGCCGGACGTGCGGGACGGCGACGCCAGCGCCTGACGCGCCAGCAACCAGGGACGACTCTTAACGCAGCGGTTCGAGCAGCGCCGTCCGCAGCGCCTCGATGAGACCCGCAGGCGCCCCCAACCCGGCCAGGTAGGCCTCGGCCGAGCCGTACTGGTCCCGCAGGTGGTCGAGCAGCAGCTCCATCTGGCCCGGGTCCGCCGAGAACACCTCGTCGATGTTTTCGAGCGTCTCGCGGCCCTCGGGGTACTTGAGGATGAGCTTGGCCCGCAGACGAAGCATCGCCGCTCCGCTCAGGGCGTAGTCGGCCACCACCGTGGGCTCGTCCACCCCGAGCAGGGACAGGACGAGCGCGGAGAGGACCCCCGTGCGGTCCTTGCCGGCGGTGCAGTGGAACACGGCAGGCAGCGCATCGGGCCGGGACAGGATCTCGAGGACGGCGATGATCTGGGGGCCGGCGTCACGCAGGATCTCTTGGTACTGGGAGCCGAGCAGCCCGGGCCGCCGGTCGAACTCCTCGGCGTCGGGGAGCACCTCTATGAAGGGGAAGTGGTGGAACGCGACGGGGTGCGCGTCGACGTCGAAGCGGCCGCGTTCGAGCTCGGTCGCCGAGCGCAGGTCGATCACGGTGCGGATCCCGAGCGAGCGCATGACGGACAGGTCACCCTCGGTGAGCTCGCCGAGTCCGTCGGCGCGGAAGAGGACACGCCAGCGGGTCCGCCGCCCATTCTCCGCGGCATAGCCGCCCAGATCGCGGAAGTTCACTGCGCCCTCCAGGGCGATCAGCCGTTCCAGCGAGTCGGCCGTCATGACACCGGCATGTCCCACATGGGGAACCAACGGGTCAGGTCCGGCTCGAAGGGGAGGTCGTCGCCCACCATGGAGCGGATGCGCAGTTCGAGCTCGGTGTCGCGGCGCTCTTTCCCGGCGTCGACCGGGGCGAAAGGATAGAAGGTGCCTCGCTTGAAGAGATAGAGGAGGCGGAACGGCCGGGCGTCGTCGGGCGCGTCGCGCCCTGGCACGAAGCCGAACACCGACACGAGCAGCTGCGGTCCCCAGCCGTTGTCCTGCAGGGTGGAGTTCGCCATGTGGATCTTGGTCACCAGCTCCTCGAGGTCAGCGTCGTCGAGCAGGAGCCACCCGTAGTCGAAGGAGTCGTGCGTCTGGCGGAAGCCGTCGCCGACGAGCTCGCCGATCTCCTTCTGGGCGTCGGCCGAGCCCTGACCCGGGGGTGGCTTCCAGCAGACGCCGGCGTGGCCCGAGGTCACGAGGCCTCCTGCGCTCTCCAGCGTCAGTGCGGCCGTCGGCAGCGCGAACAGCGCGTCGAGGTTGGCGCGGACCGGCTTGGAGCGGCCGAGGATCGTCTCGAGCAGGCCCACTGTCGTTGCGTGATGCGACCGAGGCCCGACCCCGCTCCGAACCCTTGACCCGACCGGCTCAGTTGGCCTGACGGAGCTGGCGCTCGAGCGCGTCCAGCTGGGCCAGGCGCCGCTCGAGCGTCGGGTGGGTCCGGAACAGGTTGCCGAAGCTGAAGCCCCCACCGCCGCCCTGTGGGCCCCCGCTCGCCACGGCCGGGGCGAAGAAGAAGGCGTTGAACGGCTCGGCGGAGCGCAGGTCCTTGGTCGGGATGCGTCCCATCTCCCCGGTGATCTTGACCAGCGCGGAGGCCAGCAACGAGGGCCGGCCGATCAGCAGCGCGCCGGAGCGATCGGCCGCCAGCTCGCGGTAGCGGGATAGGGCCATGGTCAGCAGGAAGCTGATGAAGTAGACGACGACGGACACCAGCAGCACCGCCATCTCGATGAGGGCGGCCTGGCTCTGCTGGTTGTTCCCGCCGCCCCGGCCACCGCCGAAGATCTCGGAGTAGAACATCACCCGGGTCAGCAGGCCGGCGATCATGCCCAGGCCGCTGGCGATGGTCATGACGGCAACGTCGCGATGCGCCACGTGGGAGATCTCGTGCGACAGCACCGCCTCCACCTCGGGCTCGTCGAGCCGCCGGAGCAAGCCCGTGGTCACGCAGACCACAGCCGCCTTGGGGCTCCGGCCGGTGGCGAACGCGTTGGGAATGTCCGTCGTGGCGATGGCCACCTTGGGCTTGGGCATGTCGGCCAGTGCGCAGAGCCGGTCGACCACACCGTGGAGTTGGGGCGCCTGTTCGGGCGTCACTTCCTTGGCGTGCATGGCGTACATGGCGATCTTGGCGCTGAACCAGTACTGGCAGAACAGGACGCCCACCGCGATGATCAGGATCAGGACCAGGCTGTGGAGCAGCGCGAAGAGGACGCCGATGAACACGGCGTAGAGCACAACGAAGAGCAACCCCGTGATGAGCATCCGGTAGGTCAATCCCCGGTCCGGCTTGATGTTGCGTGAGATTGCCATCAGGCGCTCTCTCCTCCAGTTCCCCCAGATCCCCCTGCGTCCGCTTGTTCGGCTGCCGGCAGCGCAGCCTTGCCGTCGGTCCCGTCAGAACCGGTCCCCAGTTCCGCCCGCAACGCGGCCAACTCGTTGTCCACCTGGTTGGTCGACGACACCTTGTCGAGCTCCTTCTGGATGTCGTCGACCGGCTGCGTCAGGTCGTCCAGCGCGCCGGAGGCGAGCAGCTCGTCGATGGCGCCCGCTCGCGCCTGCATGGATGCGATCTTGTCTTGCGCCCGCTGCATGGTCGCCCCGGCGGAGCGAGTGGAGTCCGAGATCCCCGACACCGCCTCGCCCACCTTGGTCTGGGCCTCGGCCGCGGTGTAGGAGGCCTTCATCGTCTCCTTCTGCGTGCGGAAGCGCTCCACTCGCGTCTGGAGCTCCTGTGAGGTCTGGACGAGCTTCTGCTCCTGGTCGGTGATCTGGTCGTGCTGGGTCTTGAGCTCGGTCAGCTGCTCGCCGAGCGCGGCACGGCGCGACAGCGCCTCGCGGGCCAGGTCCTCGTTGCCCTGACTCAGCGCGGCCTTGGCCTGACCCTGCAGCTTGTCGGCCTGCTTCTGCAATCCCTGCGCCTGCAGCTCGATCCGCTTGCGGGCCGTCGCCACGTCGGCCACCCCCCGGCGCACCTTCTGGAGCTGCTCGAGCTGTTTCTCGTAGGAGAGGTCCAGGGTGTCGCGAGGGTCCTCCATCTTGTCCAGGGCCTTGTTCGCCTTGGACCGGAAGATGTCGGCGACCCGACTGAAGAAACCTGCCATGACTTACGAGCATAAAGCCCCAGCGGGGGAGGGGTGGCACCGGGTGGCCCAGCCCAGGTACGCCGCTAAGGTCCACCCGTGCCTGATCGCCTGTGCCTGCTCAGTGTCCACGCGCACCCCGACGACGAGGCCTCCAAGGGCGCGCCCACGGTGGCCCGTTACCACGCCGAGGGCGTCCACACCGTCCTGGTCTGCTGCACCGGGGGCGAGGAGGGCGACATCTTGAACCCCGCCATGGACACGCCCGAGGTGCGGGCTGACATCGGGAGGGTCCGGCTGGCCGAGCTGAAGGCCGCCACCGACATCATCGGCTACGACGACACCGTGATGCTCGGGTACCGCGACTCGGGCATGCCCGACTCCGAGGCCAACAAGAACCCCGCGTCGTTCGCGCAGGCCCCGCTCGACGAGGCGGTGGGACGGCTCGTCACCGCCATCCGGCGCGAGCGTCCGCAGGTCATCATCACCTACGGCGACAACCAGAACGAGTACCCGCATCCGGATCATCTGCGGGTGCACGAGATTTCCGTGGTGGCGTTCGACGCGGCCGGTGATCCGGACAAATACCCGGAGGCCGGCGCTCCGTTCACCCCGTCGAAGCTCTACTACTCGGTGTGGTCAGGCGAGCGCTTCCGCCAGATCCACGAGAAGTTCCTCGAGCTCGGACTCAAGTCGCCCTTCGACGACCGGTGGTTGAAGCGGATGACGATGACCGAGCCGTTCACGACGACGATCGACGTCACCGGTTACACCCAGGTGCGCGCCGAAGCGCTGAAGGCGCACGCGACCCAGGTTGACCCCAAGTCGCCGTTCTGGTTCGGCCTGCCACCCGAGGTGCTCCGCGACATCCATCCCGTCGACGAGTTCCGCCTTGCGCAGAGCCGCGTCTCTTCGACCGACGTCATCGAGGACGACCTCTTCGCCGGTCTGCGCGCGTCCTGATCCGCCTCAGGCGGTCGGCCCGAGGAAGCCCCAGTTGATGATGCCCGCGCTCTGCAACAACACGAGGGCGACTGCGGCGGCGAGGACGAAGAGCAGCGTGACGGTCACGACCGTCTTCCAGGGCACGCGGATCCGCCCGGGTCGTGGTTGGACGGCCAGTCGCTCGGCCCGCGTTTGGGCCGGAACGACTCGCTCGGTCGGGTCGGCCGCGATGTGCGTGGTCGCGTCCGCCACGGCGACCGCCGCGGCGTCCGGGACGGGCTCGGCACCCGGCGCGCCTGCGGTGATGTCGCGCATCACAACCTCGAGGTCGTCGAGGGTCCACCCCCTCACGACCAGAGGCGTCACGGCGCCGTCGCCGCGCAGCGTGAGCAGGACATAGCCAGAGCGCTCCTCGATCTCCCACTGCGAGACGCGGTCCCAGCCCATGTGCTGGGCGGTCCGACCCGGCCGTAGCACTTCAATGCCCTCGATCGACAAGGTGATGTCGAAGACGTCGGCGCGTCGCGCCGGCTTCCTCGTCAGGATCTGGACGCCCTTGATCGTCGTGGTCGTGGCGGCCACCCGTCTCGTCGTCAGCTGCCGGCCCTCGCCAGCTCGCGCAGGGGACGGTACCCGATCAGGGTCGCGCCAGCCTCGTCGAGGGCCCGCCTAACCCAGTCCTCTTCGCAGATCATGCGGTAGTCGTCGACCCGGGCCTCCCAGTCGTCGGTGGCGAGCGACCGCAGCTCCGCGCTGTCGACGGCGGGGTGGAGGTGGAGCTCGGTCACGCCCGGTCGCAATGTGGCGAGGTCCTTTTCGAAGATCTGCCGGGACCCCACACCGGGGACGAAACGGAAGTGGTCGGTGAAGACGGCGCCGGCCTCGGCCGCCACCGCCCTCGCAGGAAACCCGAGGTAGCCCTCCATGGACGGGCTGACCATCCGCAGCGGCAGCCCGAACTCGACGGCCAGGTCGAGGTAGACGTCGAAGAACTCGGCGCGCAGCTGCAGCGCGCCCATGTGGGAGTCGACGTGGCTGACGTCGAAGCCCCACAGGATGGCGCGCTCGATCTGGGCCCGGCACTCGCGCCGGACCTCGTCGAGGTCGGCGTGATCCCAGACGTCCTCGAGCGTCCTCGGGAACCCGCCGTCCCCGCCGAGCAGAGACGGCGCGTGCGTGATCGGGCCCCAGCGGTAGAGCTCGTACTCCGCGTTGACCGTGAGGTGCACGCCGATGTCCTCACCGCGGTAACGACTGCTCGCCTCGCGGGCCCAAGGGCAGGGGACCATGAGAGTGGCGCTGGTGACGGTCCCCGTCGCCAGGCATTCGAACACGCCGACGTTGGCCGAGTGGCACGAACCGAGGTCGTCTGCGTTGATGATGACGAGCTTGGCCTCGCCGTCGTATCCGAGGCGCTGGGCCAGGGTCGGCGTGGACTCAGCCATCGCTGCGAGCTCCTCCCGCCACCTCGGCATCCTGGGAGTGCGCGTCGGAGGCGATCTCCGCCTGGAAGGCCCCCATCTTGGCTGTGAGGTCGGGATCCTCGAGAGCGAGGATCCGCACGGCCAGGAGACCCGCGTTGCGGGCACCGTTTACCGCGACGGTCGCCACGGGCACACCCTTTGGCATCTGGACCATCGACAGCAGGCTGTCGAGTCCATCGAGGTGGGCCAGCGCCACCGGGACGCCGATGACAGGAAGCGGGGTGACCGAGGCCAGCATGCCCGGCAGGTGCGCGGCGCCGCCGGCGCCGGCGATCACGACGCGCAGGCCGCGGCCGGCTGCCTCTTGACCGAAGGCGAGCATCTCGCGCGGCGTGCGGTGGGCGGAGACCACCCGAACCTCGTGGGCGACGTCGAAACGCTCGAGCATCTCGACCGCGCCCTGCATCACCGGGAGGTCCGACGAGCTCCCCATCACGATCGCCACGACCGGCGCGCGCTCCGTCATGGCCGGCCTCCGACCGCGCTGCGGACCCCATCGGGCAACGTGAGACCGTCGGGCGCCGGCGTCCCCAGGGCCAGGGCCGCCGTCCAGGCGTGCGAGCGCACCACCTCGGCATCGTCACCGCACACCGTCACGTGCCCCAGTTTGCGTCCTGCTCTGGCGCCCTTGCCATAGAGATGGATGTGTGCCCCTTCGACGGAGAGTCCCTTGGCCAAGAGCCGGGCCGGGTCTTCGCCCGACTCGCCGCCGAAGATGTTGACGCTGGCCACCTGGGGGTGCTGGGCCGCGGCCGAGCCGAGGGGTAGGTCGAGCACCGCACGCACGTGGTTCTCGAACTGCGATGTGATCGCCCCCTCAATCGTCCAGTGTCCCGAGTTGTGCGGACGCGTGGCGACCTCGTTGACCAGCAGCCGGCCTCCCGACCAGAACAGCTCGACGGCCATGACGCCGACCCCGCCTGTGATCTCGGCCACCTTCTGACCCAGGGCGGCCGCAGCGTCGACGATGTCGTGGTCCAGGCGCCCGGGCACCAGCACCTCACGACAGACGCCGTCGACCTGGGCGGTCTCGACGGCGGGCCAGACGGCGGATGCACCCGACGGGCTGCGGGCCACCATCACGGCGAGCTCGGCATCGAGCGGCACGAGCTCTTCGACCACGATCTGTGTCGTGATGTGGCCCAGCACCGCCTCGGCCTCAGCGGGCCCGGACACCGACCAGACGCCCTTGCCGTCGTAGCCACCCCGGGCCGCCTTGAGGATCAGGGGCCACCCGTGCTCCTTCGCAAAGGACGACACCGCCCCGAGCGCACGGGGACCGGTGTCGACGATGCGGAACGACGGCATGGGGACGCCGGCGGCGTCGAGGACGCGGCGCATGTGCGCCTTGTCGACCGCCATCTCGAGTGTCGCCGCCCCGGGCCGCGTCGCCACGCCGTCGTTCTCGAGTGAGGCGACGATGTCGAGGTCGACCAGTTCGTGGTCGAAGGTGACCACCCGGCAGCGCTCCGAGAGGGCGCGCATGTCGGCAGGGACGAAGGGCGAACCAACCAGGACCTCGGCGGCCACGCTGCAGGCAGCGTCGTCAGGTCGCTCGGCCAGCACCGCCATGGTGAGGCCGAGCGCGCTGGCCGCCTCACCCGCCATTCGCGCCAGCTGGCCCGCCCCGACGACGCCGATGTCGTGCGTGCTCAGTTCGCTCGCCCCCGTCGGGGGATTCGCCTAGACAAGGGGGTGGACACATCCGGCAGACTACGCGAGGGAGCACCTGCACATGGCCAAGCCGCTGCGGATCGGGACCCTGATCGACGTCGACCGACCATTGGGCGACACGGTGGCCCAGCTGCAGCGCTTCGCCGACGCCGGACTCGACCACGCCTTCGCCGTGCAGATCTTCGGCCCGGACGCCCTCACGCTTCTTGCCGCAGCCGGCTCACAGGTCCCCGGCATCGGGCTCGGCACGGGCGTCGTTCCCGTCTATCCGCGCCACCCGATGATGCTGGCGCAGCAGGCGTTGACGGTGCAATGGGCCACCGCCAACCGGCTCCTACTCGGCATCGGGCTCTCCCACCAGGTGGTCGTCGAGAACGTGTGGGGCATGAGTTTCGACAGGCCCGCGGCCTACATGAAGGAGTACCTGGCGTCCCTCATGCCGTTGCTCCGGGGCGAGACCGTCACCAGTCCGGGCGAACGGATCACGACCAACGCGTTCGCCCCGGTCGATGTGGCAGGCGTGTCCGTGCCGCCGGTGCTGGTCGCCGCACTAGGCCCGGCGATGCTGAAGCTTGCCGGCACGGTTGCCGACGGCACCATCACCTGGATGACGGGCACCGGAACGATCGCCAGCCACATCGCGCCGACGATCACCGCCGCAGCGGAAGCGGCCGGGCGCCCCTCGCCACGCATAGTCGTGTCCTTGCCGATCGCCGTCACGTCGGACGTGGAGGGCGCAAAGGAACGGATCAACGAGGTCTTCTCGATCTATCCGAACCTGCCGTCATACAAGGCCATGCTCGACAAGGAGGGTGCGGAGGCGGCCGCGGACATCGGTTTCGTCGGTGACGAGGAAGCCGTCGCAGCCTCGATCACACGGCTGGCGGACGCGGGAGCAACGGACTTCGTCGCCTCCGTCGTCGGCGACGCCCAGGAGCGGAAGCGGGGCCTCGCGCTGATCAGCGAGCTGGCTCGCTCCTAGCAGTCAGCGACAAGCCGCCGTCCTTCTTCCGGGCGCCGTGTGGCCCGTGTGGGCCCGCGTGGGCCCGCGTGGGTCAGTGCGACAGCGACGTGTGCTTGAACTCGTTGAGATCGGGCAGCGTGTCGAAGAGAGCGAGCACGCCGTCGATGGTGCGCCGAGCCAGCGCGGCGTCGCCGGCGGGGCGGCTCATCAGGCGCACGAACACGGCCCGGTCGCCGATGACGAACGTGGGCACCCCGAAGGCGTCCCATTCCGACACCGCCTGTTCGTGGGCTGCGCGTATGACCGCTACCGGCTCACCTGATTGCGCTTCGGCGACAACCTTTGGGCCGGGCAGGCCCACGCCGTCGAGCACGCCGGCGACGACGTCGGGCAGACGGAAGTCGAGGCCCTCGTCGTGGCGCGCGGCGAACAACGCGATGTGCGCATCGAGGAAGCGATCGGGATACTGGTCGCGCACGACGACGCCGGAGGCGAGTGCAACCAGGTCACCCGCTTTGTCCGGGTCGTCCCAGACGGGGATTCCGCCTTCGGGCACGTGCACCTGGCTGAGCGAGAAGGGCAGGAACGTCACGTCCCAGTCGGCGTCGGCACCAGCCTCCAACGCTGCGACGAGATGTTCGTGGGCGTTGCGGGCGAAGGGGCAGCGGTAATCCCAGTTGACAGCGAAAGTCCTCACAGGACGTGCAACACGACGCCGTCGGCCGTCATTCCCTGCCGGCCCTTTCCTGCCCGTCCACTCGGCGGCGCAGACTGAGATCGGCGCCCCTGGCGGCGACCCTTGGAACCCGGCGCCACCGCGTTGACGATGGGCCGGAGGCCGAGGCCCAGCACCGAACCGATGGCCGCGCCTCCGAGCACGTCGGTCGGGTGGTGGGCTCGCAGGTGCACCCGGCTCGCGGCCACCGCGGTGGCGAAACTGACGTTGGCGACCGTTTCGGCGTCGGAGTTGGCGACCACGAAGGCGGTGCAGAACGCAGCGAGGGTGTGGCCGCTCGGGAAGCTGCTGCTCGAGGGCGTGCGCACGGTGGCCTCGAGATGGTCATCGGGCCGCTCGCGCTCGACCGCCCTTTTCACCACCCGGCTCACGATGAGCGAGGAGAAGCCGGCCGCCGCGAGGGCGACCACGGCACGGCGCCGGTTCGGTCCGCGCCGGCGTGCCTTGAGCCCGGCGAGCAGGACCCAGACGAGCCCGTAGTCGGCGAGGTTCGAGACGACGACGGCGGCCCGGTCGACCTCGGGCCGGCCGCGGAGAGGCTCGAAGGCGGCATCCACCGCTTGATCCAGGCTGCTCATCAGGTCGTCACGCGGCGAAGGCGGGGCACGAGGTCTTGAAATGACAATGGTCGCAGAGCGGGCCGACGTTCGGACGGAAGTCCTCGGAGTCGCAGGCTCGCTCAATGGCGGTCCATACCGCGACTGCCCGTCTTCGTTGGCCCCGGATGCTCTGTTCGGACGGCACCGAGGAGATGGCGACCGGTTGGCGAAGGTAGAGGAGCCTGACTTCGCTGGGAGCGCGTCCGAGCAGGCTCTCGCACAAGAGCGCATAGGTCTGCACGCCGCCCAGGCTGCCGCGCTCGAAGCGCTCGGACGGGGCACGGCCGGTCTTGTAGTCCACCACGATGAGGCTGCCGTCGGGCGCCACATCGAGCCGGTCGATGATGCCGCGCAGGCGCATCCCGTCGACCATGGTCTCGACGCCCAGCTCGACACCCACGGCGTCGGCCTGATCGGGGTCCTCCAGCCTGAAGTAGTTCTCCACCAACTTCCGGGCGTCGGCCAGGAACTCGTCGGCGGGGTCCCGGGCGAGCTCGAGCTGGACGAACTCCTCGTCGTCCTGCAGCTCGGCCCACGCCCGCTCCAGCTCGGCGGCCGCCGCGGCCGGCGTCCGGGAGCCGGGGGCGTGGTGCCAGAACAGCCCTTCGAGCGCGGTGTGCACCAGGGTGCCCTTGACGGCAGGGGGTGATGGGGGCTCGGGGAGTCGCTCGATCTGCGAGAGGCGGAAGGCCAGTGGGCAGTTGGTGAACGCGGTGACCTTCGACGGCGTGAGGGTGCGCGGCAGATCGAGGGCCATGCCAGGTCAGGATAGGACGGAGGTGTCACGCACCGGGACATCCTCGCCAGCCTGTAGAAATGCCTTGATGCTCGCGTCCGCTCGTCGCGTCCCTGGGCGCCCGTCCGATGGCCCGATCCGCTGCCCCTCTCGTCGCGGTGGCTGACCTTCAGCGCTCGGGCCGGTGGGCCGGACTGAGGCCCGGCGACCCCGTGCAGGTCGACGGGACACGCCTGCGCGGCGCCACGTGGGAGTTCCTTGCACACGTCAGGAACGGCGAGACGGGGGAGGAGTGGGTCGAGGTGGTCGGCGGCCGAGCGGGGGACCGTGCGGTGCGGTCCTTTCGGCCTCAGCAGCTCTACGCGCCATCTGCTCGCCCGGGTCACGACCTCTCCTTGGCCGACGCTCCCGGGTTGCCGCTGAGTTGATGGCCGAGCGGCAGACCGATCGAGCGAACGGGCGACAGGCCATGGCGCAGCCGGGGATCCCCACCTTGACGACCGATCGCCTCGTGCTGCGCCCGTTCGTCCCCGAGGACCTCGACGAACTGGCGCCGATCCACGCCGAGGAGTCCTTCTGGTGGTATCCGCTGCGGGCGGCGATGACGAAGGAGGAGACAGCCAGGTTCCTCGAGCGCGTCGTGTCGCGCTATGAAAGCGACGGGTTCGGGATCGAGGCGGTGATCGACCGGGCCACCGGCGCCATGATCGGCTGGGCGGGGCTGGCGGTGCCGCACTTCTTGCCCGAGGTCCTGCCCGCGGTCGAGGTCGGCTGGCGCCTGTCGCGTGCGCAGTGGGGCCAGGGTCTGGCGACGGAGGCCGGTGCCGCCGCGGTGGACTTCGGGTTCACCAGGGGCGGCCTCGACCGCATCGTCAGCATCTACGAACCCGAGAACACCGCGTCGGGGCGGGTCATGGATCGGCTGGGTTTCACGCACTTCCTCACGACCACCGGGCCGCGCGGCGAGGAGGTCGTCGTGACCGAGCTCACGCGGGCGCGTTGGGAGCAGAGGGAGGAGCGGCGCAGTGGGTGACATCGCGGTGCAGACCGCGAGCGAGCGCGTCGCCGAGGGACGCCATCGCGCGACGGTGCACGGCGACTGGGAGATCTGGGGACCGTGCGGCGGGTACGTCGCCGCCATCGCTCTGCGCGCCGCCGGTGCCGACAGCCCGCTCGTCCGGCCCGCCAGCTTCTATTGCCACTACCTCTCGGTTGCCGCGTTCGCGCCGGTCGACCTCGTCGTCACGCCGTTGCGCTCGGGGCGCACCGTGCTGGCGCAGCGCGTCGAGATGACCCAGGAGGGGCGGCCGGTGCTCGATGCCATGGTGTGGTCGGTCGGCGACGTCGCCGGGCTCGAGCACGAGGACGCCGCTGCGCCCGAGGTGCCCGGGCCCGACGAGATCCCAGAGCGGGTGGACCAGTTGCCAGAGGAGGAGCAGCAGCCCCATTTCGCGTTCTGGGACAACTTCGACCAGAAGATGGTCGACTGGTCACAGGCGTGGCCGCCCTCGGGGCCGTTGCCGCCGACGTGGCGGACCTGGGTGCGCTGCCGGCCGACGCCGGCCTTCGAGGACCCCTGGATGGACGCGGCGCGCTCGCTCATCGTGCTCGACGTGGGCAGCTGGCCGGCGGGGTCGCGGCCACACCGGTATCTCGACCCCCCGTTCATCGCGCCGAGTCTCGATTTGTACGCGTCGTTCCAGTATCCAGGCGGGTCGTCGGAGTGGATGCTGCTCGACGCACATTCGCCGGTGGCGCACGCAGGCCTGCTTTCGTGGACGGGCCGGGTCTGGTCCGCCGACCGGCGGCTGCTCGCCAGCGGCGGGGGACAGGCGGTCTTCCGCCACACCTAGAGACTTCGGGCGCCGCGTCCTACTCGGCCGAGTAACCGTCCATCCGGGCCAGGATGCGCAGCATCACCTCGTCGGCCCCGGCCCCGATGGAGTCGAGCCGGGTGTCGCGGAAGTAGCGCGATGTCCAGTTCTCGTCCATGTAGCCCATGCCACCATGGAACTGCACGGCCCAGTCGGCCACTTCGCGCTGGAGCCGTGAGCCCAAGAGCTTGCCGATGGTGGCGAAGCGAGTCGCGTCCTCGCCGCGCAGGACGGCGTCGGCCGTCGTGCGCGCGTAGTGCTTCAAGACGTCGTGGCGGGCTGCCAGCTCGGCCAACACGAACTGCAGGTGCTGGTTGCCCAAGAGCGGGGCGCCGAAGGCGTGGCGCTCTTGGAGGTATGACTTCGTGCGTTCGAGGGCGAGCTCGATCGACCCGACCTGCTTGTAGAAGGTCATCAGCCGCTCGGCCTGGAACTGGACCATCTGTTGCTGGAAGCCGCGGCCGATCTCGCCGATGGTGTTGGCGACGGGCACGCGCACGTCGGTGAAGGACAGCTCCGCCGTGTCGCTCGACCACATGCCGAGCTTCTCGAGCTTGCGCGACACCGCGACGCCACCCAGCGCGGTGGGGACCACGATCAGCGACATGGCGCGCGAGCCCGGCTCGTCCGAGGTACGGGCCAGGAGGCAGAGCCAGTCCGCCTGCGTGCCGTTGGTGATGAAGAGCTTGGTGCCGTTGATGACCCATTCGTCGCCGTCGCGCACGGCCTTGGTCCGGATGCCCGCGACATCGCTGCCGGCGTCGGGCTCGGTCACCGCGATGGCGGTGACGACCTCCCCGCGGATGGCCGGAGCGAGATACTCCTCTTTCAGCTCGTGCGACCCGTAGCGCGCGAGGGCCGGTGTCGACATCGACATCTGCACGGCCATGGCCATCGGCACGCCGCCGCAGCTGACGCGGCCCATCTCCTCGCCCGCGATGAGGGAGTAGGTGTGGTCGGCGTTCATCCCGCCGTAGGCCTCGTCGTACTCGAGCCCGAAGAGACCCACAGCGGCGAGCTTGGGGAAGAGCTCGTGGGCGGGAAAGGTGCGGGCTGCCTCCCACTCGTCGACGTAGGGCTCGATCTCCCGCTCGAAGATGCTCCGGAGCGTCTTGCGAAACAACTGATGCTCGTCGCTCTCGATCACCGGTGAACGATACCACCGGGCATTTTTCCGTCGTCCGCAGGCGTCCCCCTACACTGCGCTTCGTGACGGATGCCTTGGTCGGCCAGCGAGAAAGCGACGACATCCGCACCATCACCTTGGACTCCCCACACAACCGCAACGCGCTGTCCGCTCGTCTCCTCGAGGAACTGGACAACGCGTTGCGTGACGCGACGAATGCACCGGCGCTGCGCGCCATCGTCCTCACCGGCTCGGGCACCGTGTTCTGCTCGGGCGCCGATCTCTCCGAGCGCGGTGGAGCGGCGCCGAACCGCATGCCCGACATCCTCACGTGCATCGTCGAGAGCCCGGTGCCCGTCATCGCCCGCGTGAACGGACACGCCCGCGCCGGGGGCATCGGACTGATCGCCGCATCGGACATGGCCGTCGCCCCCGCGGCCGCGACGTTTGCCTTCACCGAGGTGCGGGTCGGTGTGGCTCCGGCCATGATCTTGATGCCGGCGCTGCGCGTGATGGACAGGCGTTTCCTCGCCCGCATGGTCCTGACCGGCGAGACCTTCGACGCGCGCGACGCTGCGGCGATCGGGCTGCTGTCGGCGACGGTCGACGACGAGGACGCGCTCGACGTCTGGGTCGAGGGGCGGACGAGCGCACTGCGCAAGTCCGCACCCGGGGCGGTGGCCGTCACCAAGGAACTGCTGCGGACACTGGCTGCCCAGGAGTGGGCCGAGGGACTGGCGGCCGCGGCCGTGACGTCGGCGTCGTTGTTCGCCGGCTCGGAGGCCGCCGAGGGGATGGAGGCCTTCTTGGAGAAGCGTGCACCGTCGTGGGACACCACGTCGTGAGCACCGTCCTGCGGTCGCGCCTCGCCACGTCCGGCGAGGAGTTCCGCGCCAACGCCGACGCCATGCGCACGCTCACCGACGACGTACGCGCGCTGCACGACGAGGTGCTGGCCGGCGGTGGCCCGCGCTACGTCGAGCGCCACCGCTCCCGCGGCAAGATGATGGTGCGCGAGCGACTCGAGGCGCTCGTCGATCCGGGCACCCCCGTGCTCGAGTTGTGCCCGCTGGCCGGGCTGCACACCGGTGACCCTCTGGGCGGCGGCGTGGTCGTGGCGCTGGCCGAGGTGTCGCACACACAGTGCCTCGTCATCGCGAACGACCCGACCGTGCGCGGCGGCACCACGAGCCCTACCACCATCCGCAAGCTCTTGCGCGCCATGGAAGTCGCAGAGGAGAACCGCCTCCCCGTCCTGCTCCTCGTCGAGTCCGGAGGGGCCGATCTGCCCCGCCAGGCCGACGTGTTCATGCCGGGGGGCGAGCAGTTCCGCCGTCTCACCCAGCTCTCGGCCCAGGGCATCCCGAGCGTGTGTGTCGTGTTCGGCTCGTCCACGGCCGGGGGCGCCTACCTGCCGGGCATGAGTGACTACACCGTGATGGTCGAGGACCAGGCCCGGGTCTTCCTCGGCGGGCCACCCCTGGTCAAGATGGCCATCGGCGAGGAGGCCGACGAGGAGGAGCTGGGTGGTGCAGCCATGCACGCCCGGATCTCTGGCCTGTGCGACTACCTCGCACGCGACGAAGCGGACGCGCTGCGCATCGCACGGGGGATCGTTGCCCACCTGCACTGGCGGCGCCTGGGCCCCGCACCAGAGGTCCCGCCCGACGCGCCGGCCTACCCGGCCGACGAGCTGCTCGGGATTGCGTCGGTCGATGTCCGCGTACCCTTCGACGTGCGCGAGATCCTCGCCCGTGTGGTGGACGGGTCTCGCTTCGAGGAGTTCAAGCCGCTGTACGGGTCCCAGCTGGTCTGCGGTTGGGCGTCGATCGGCGGTTATCCCATCGGCGTCCTGGCGAACAACGGCATCCTGTTCTCACCCGAGGCGCAGAAAGGGGCGCAGTTCATCGCACTGTGCAACCGCACGGACACGCCCATCCTGTTCGTGCAGAACATCACGGGGTTCATGGTCGGGACGCGCTACGAGCAGGGCGGGATCATCAAGGACGGGTCGAAGCTGATCAATGCCGTGTCCAACTCCACCGTCCCGCACCTCACCTTGATGGTCGGTGCCAGCTACGGCGCCGGCAACTACGCCATGGCGGGGCGGGCGTACGACCCCCGATTCATCTTCACCTGGCCGAACCACCGCATCGCGGTCATGGGCCCCAAGCAGTTGGCGGGCGTCCTCTCCATCGTGCGCCGCAATGCGGCAGAGGCGGCGGGCCGTCCTTTCGACGAGGCGGCCGACGAGGAGCTGCGCCAGGCGACCGAAAACCAGATCGAGGAGGAGTCCACCGCGCAGTACGCCACCGGGCGCCTGTGGGACGACGGGATCATCGATCCACGCGACACGCGCACCGTGCTGGGCATCGCGCTCGCGGCGGTCCACTCGGCGACGGTGCGAGGCACAGCGGTCTTCGGCGTGGTGCGCCACTGATGCCAGCCGGGCCTGGGAGTGCGCCCGCAGCGAGCAATGGGATCCGACGGCTCCTCGTCGCCAACCGCGGGGAGATCGCCCGCCGGGTGATCGCCGGCGCCCACGACGCCGGCTGTGAAGCGGTCGCCGTCTACGCCGCCGACGACGCCGCCAGCCCGCACGTGGCCGAGGCCGACGCCGCGGTGCTGCTCCCGGGTGCGTCGCTCGCAGAGACCTATCTCGACCCCGACGCGCTGGTGCGGGCGGCGAAGATCTCGGGTGCCGACGCCCTCCATCCCGGGTACGGGTTCCTCTCCGAGAACCCCGCGCTGCCCGAGGCCTGCGTCCGGGCCGGCATCGTGTGGGTCGGCCCCCCGCCCGAGGCGATGCGCGTCATGGGGCACAAGGTGCGGGCGAAGGAAGTCGTGGCCGCAGCGGGTATGCCGGTGCTCCCGAGCGCGCTGCTCGAGGCCGGAGGCGACGAGGCTGCGCAGCTGCGCGCCGCGGCGGGGGTGGGCTACCCGTTGCTCGTCAAGGCGTCGGCCGGCGGAGGCGGGCGGGGCATGCGCCTCGTGCGAACCGAGGACGAGCTGGACGACGCCGTCGCGTCGGCCCGGCGCGAGGCCGCCGGCGCGTTCGGCTCGGACGAGGTCTTCTTGGAGCGGCACCTCGAAACACCACGGCACGTCGAGGTCCAGGTCATCGGGGACACGCACGGTTCCGTGCTCCACCTCTTCGATCGGGAGTGCTCGGTGCAGCGCCGGCACCAGAAAGTCATCGAGGAGGCACCGGCCGCCCTGGTCCCCGAGTCCACCCGCCGAGAGATGTGGGTCACGGCCGTGGCGGCGGCCAGGGCCGTCGGCTACGTCGGCGTCGGCACGGTCGAGTACCTGGTCGACGCCGACGGGTTCTACTTCCTCGAGATGAACACCCGGCTGCAGGTAGAGCACGGTGTGACCGAGTTGGTCACCGGGCTCGATCTCGTCGGGCTCCAGCTGCTGGTGGCGGGGGGGAGCCCGTTGCCCTTCGGCCAGTCCGAGGTCACGGTGCGAGGCCACGCGGCCGAGGTCCGCCTCTGCGCAGAGCGACCCCGCGACGGCTACCGCCCGACTCCCGGCACGGTGTCGCGCGTCCGATGGCCCGCCGCAGAGGGCCTGCGCGCCGACCGCGCCATCGAGAGCGGAAGCGTCGTCAGCCCGGCCTACGACTCGTTAGTGGCCAAGCTCATGGCCCACGGATCTGATCGGCTCGGCGCCGTGGCACGCCTGTCGCGCGCGCTGCGCGCGCTGGAACTCGACGGGCTCGAGACCAATCGAGACCTGCTGCAGGCCGTGCTCGACGACGACGCGTTCCGTCGCGGCAAGGCGGACATCCACTATCTCGACAGCCGCCCCGACCTGCGCGACGCTCGGCTGCCTGACGAGGTGCGGCACCGTCACGCGGCGGCTGCGGCCTTCGGGCTGCTCGCGTTCCGCGCCCGCCGGAGCCTGGTCCCTGTGCCGGCGGCCGGCTGGCGCAACGTCGGCCGAGCGCTGCACGCAGACCAGCTCACCGACGTCATCGGCACGCTGGAGGTGCGCCTCGCGTCGTTCGATGAGCCGGCGCAGGTCTTGGTGGACGGCGCATGGCGAGACGTGGGTACGGCGGAGATGGCGGAACCGAGGGACCGGCCAGTGCCATCGGCCCTGGTGGTCGACCTCACCGCAGAAGACGGGTTGCGGCGGCGCTACGAGGTCCGCCTCTCCCCGCACCACGCCGACGTCAACGGCCCTGAAGGTCAGTCGAGCTTCGTGCTGCGCGCCGAGGACGACCCCGACGAGCGAGGGGGCGTCGCTGGGGAGTGCCGCGCGCCACTGCCGGGCGCGATCGGCAAGGTCCTCGTCGCGGTGGGGGACACGGTTGCCGAGGGCGACGGGCTGGTCGTGCTCGAGGCCATGAAGATGGAGCACACCCTTCGGGCCGACGGTGCGGGCACGGTGACCGCCGTGCACTGCGCGCCCGGGCAACAGGTCGACGTCAATGACTTGCTTGTCACGGTGGAGCCGTGACCGTGCCCGGGGACCGTCCTGACCTGCTGCGCATTGCCAACTGCAGCGGCTTCTTCGGGGACCGCGCGTCGGCCGCGATGGAGATGGTCGAAGGCGGCCCGATCGACGTATTGACCGGGGACTGGCTGGCCGAGCTGACGATGTACATCTTGCACAAGACCAGAGAGCGCAGTGGAGGCTTCGCCCGTACGTTCCTGCGCGAGCTCGAGCAAGTGCTCCCCACCTGTGTCGAGCGACGCATCGCCGTCGTCTCGAACGCCGGCGGACTGCAGCCCGAGCGGTTGGCCGATGCAGTGCGCGAGCTGGCCAGGCGCCAAGGGGTCGAGGTGCGAGTCGCCTCCGTCTCGGGTGACGACATCACGCCCCAGCTCTCGGATCTGCGGGCGGCGGGCGAGCGCTTCGTCAATCTCGACACGGGTGAGCCGCTGCCGGCGGACGCGGCCGTCGTCACCGCCAACGCGTACTTGCGGGCGCGTCCGATTGCCGACGCGCTGGCCGCCGGCGCACAGATGGTCGTCACGGGCAGGGTGACCGATGCCGCCCTGGTCGTCGGCCCGGCCCTGCACGCCTTCGGCTGGACCGACGGCGACCTCGACGCCATTGCCGGCGCGGTGGTCGCGGGTCACGTCATTGAATGCGGCGCTCAGTGCTGCGGAGGCAACTACGCCTTCTTCGAAGAGGTGCCGGGCCGCGAGCGCATCGGTTTCCCCCTGGCCGAGATGCACGCCGACGGCTCCTCGGTGATCACCAAGCACCCAGGGACCGGTGGCATGGTCACCGTGGGCACGGTGACGGCGCAGTTGCTCTACGAGATCGGCGGCCCGCGCTACCTGAGCCCCGACGCGGTGGCACGCTTCGACACCATCGAGCTCGGCCAAGACGGGGACGACCGCGTCCACATCTCGGGCGTGCGGGGAGAGCCGCCCCCGTCGACGCTCAAGGTGACGGCCAACTTGGACGCAGGTTGGCGCAACGCCATGACCATGGCGTTGACGGGCGCGAACGTGGTGGAGAAGGCCCGCTTTGCCGCGGAGGCCGTGTGGGCCCGTGTCGACGGGGGGCGTGCGGCCTTCGCTGAGACTGCGGAGGACCTCTCGGGGGATCTGAACGGTGCAGGCATGGCCTACCTGCGGCTTGCCGTCCGGGGGGACGACGAACACGTGGTCGGCCGGGCCTTCTCGGGTGCGGTCGTGGAGACGAGCTTGTCGAGCTATCCGGGGACCTTCTTCACCAGTGCCCCCTCGGGAGCCCAGGGCGTGGCCCGCTACTGGCCCACGACGGTCGCCGCCGCCGCCGTCACACCCCGCATCGAGTGCGAGGGGGTCGCGGTGCAGCCCACCCCTCCGCCGATCGCGCCGGCCGCGCCGGCCGCGCCGCCCGCTGACGACACGGCCGGGAAGACGGCCCCATCCGAACGCGAGGACACAGAGTCGACATCCCGTGTGAGCGACGCGGCGAGAGAAGTTGTGCGAGTGCCGCTGTGGGTGCTCGTCGGCGCGCGCTCGGGCGACAAGGGTGGCGACGCCAACGTGGGGCTGTGGGCCGACGAGGAGCCGGTTGCGGCCTGGCTCCAACGGGACTTCACCACCCGGTTCTTCACGGCGTTGCTGCCGGAAGCAGCGCCGTTCCGGGTCAGCCGGTATGCCTTCGCGAATCTGCGGGCGCTCAACTTCGTCGTCCATGGCTTCCTCGGCTGGGGCGTGGCGTCGAACCTGCGTCTCGACACCCAGGCGAAGGGCCTGGGCGAGCTGCTCCGCGCGCGCGAGGTTGAGGTGCCCGCAGCTCTGGTCGCCGGCGGGAGGCCGGCGGCCCGGTTGGCATCGGCCTAGCCGTACCGCGGGCGGCGACCTCAGCCGCGCCGGTGCCGCGCGCACCGTTGCCGGTGCCCGGCCATCTGGCAGGATGAGGACGTGGAGTTCGCCCGCTGGGTCGCACTCGTTGCGGGCATCGCCATCGTCGTGCTGACGGCGTGGAGCGTCTTCACCACGCTGGTCGTTCCCCGCGTGACCTCGTCGCGCATCATGCGCGGCCTGGCCCGGTGGCTGGGTAAGACGACGCACTGGCTCTCGCCCCGGCTCCCCAACTACGAGGTCCGAGACCGGGTGCTCTCCTTCGTGGGTCCGGCGGCCATGGTGCTGCTCTTCGTCCTCTGGCTCTGCCTGATCCTCCTGGGCTTCTCGCTCATTCTCTGGTGGGACAGCGGCACGGACTACGCGTCGGCGCTCGGTGTCGCGGGCTCGTCGGTCTTCACACTCGGCATAGCCAGCAGCCCCGGTCCTGGTCCCCGGACGCTCGAGATCCTGGCGGCCGGCATCGGCCTCCTGGTCATCGCACTCGAGATCGCGTACTTGCCGGCTCTCTACGGACAGTTCGCGACCCGTGAGACCGAGGTGACGCTCCTCTCCGCACGCGGCGGGAATCCGGCGTGGGGTCCCGAGATCCTGGCCCGCAATTTCTGGCTCGACACGATGGACGAGCTGCCGCCGCTCTACAGCGACTGGGAGCGCTGGGCCGCCACTGTCTCCGAGAGTCACTCCAACTATCCGGCGCTCATCTGGTTCCGCTCCCCGATTTCCTCACGCAGTTGGCTGGTCGGGCTGGTCGCCATGATGGACTCAGCGGCCCTGTACCACTCCATCAGCCCGAGCCAGACGCCACACCAGGCGCGGCTCTTTCTGTCGATGGGCATCCGTTGTCTGCGCTCCATGGCTCGGGCGCTGCACATCCCTTACGACTCGGATCCGCTCCCGACTGCAGGCACGCGTCTGACCAAGGAGGAGTTCGAGAACGGGTTCCGTCGCCTCCACGAGGTCAACTGGCCCGCCGAGCGCGACCTCGACGAGTCGTGGCGGAATTTTCAGGGCTGGCGCGTGAACTACGAACCCATCGTCGACGCGCTCACGCACCTCATCACGCCGCCGCCGTCGCCATGGTTCGTGGCCCGGCCTGAGCTCGGCGCAGCAGACTTCCCGCTCGTCATCAACCGCACGCCAGAGGAGCCCGGCGGCTCTCAGTCGTTCGGCCCGAGCAAGACTTTCAAGACCCCGTCTGACCGGGAGTCGAACAGCTCGTAGGCCTCGGCCACGCGGCTGAGCCCGATGTGGTGCGTGAAGGTGTCGGCGAGGTCGCTGAAGTAACCCGACTGTACGAGCGGCACGAGCGCCGGCCAGGTCCCCGGGATCGGCGCGAAGATCGTGCGCACCGTCAGGCTCTTCAAGAAGACCATCCCCATCGGGAACGACATCGCGGGCGAGAGGTTCACCCCGACGACCGAGACGGTGCCGCCCGTGGCGGCACAGGCCAGGGCCTCGCTGATCGTGGCGTCCGCGCCCACCGCCTCGATGACCGACTCGGCTCCCAGGCCGCCGGTCGCCTCGAGGACCTGCGCCGAACCCGGTGCCACCCGGGCGTCGATGGGCTCGGCGCCGAGGCGCTCGGCTCGCGCCAGGCGTTCGGGTACGACGTCCACGGCGAGGATCCGGGCGGGCCCGAAGAGCGCGGCGCAGCGGAGCGCCATGATGCCGACGGGCCCGAGGCCCACGATGACGACCGTCGCTCCGGGGAGGATGTCGGCGCGCAGCGCACCGAGGTACCCCGTGGGGAGGATGTCGGTGAGGAGCACGGCCTCCTCGTCGGACATGCCTTCGGGGATGGGCAGCGCGAACAAGTCGGCGAACGGCACGGCCATCGCTTCGGCTTGTCCGCCGGGGAGGTCGGGCATGGTGCCGAACGCAGCCGACTTCCCGGCGCGGCAGACATGCGGCTGCCCCGCCCGGCATGGACCGCAGAGGCCACAGCCGATGACCCCGGAGACCAGCACGCGGTCGCCGGTCTTCAGGTTCCGCACGTGCGCGCCGGCTTCGGCCACCGTGCCGACCGCTTCGTGCCCCAGCTGGATGCCCGCCCCCGTTGGCGCGTCGTGGTAGAGGTGTAGATCCGATCCGCAGATGGCCGTCGCCTCGACGGTGACGACGACACCCTCGGGTCCGGGAAGCACGGGATCGGGGACGTTGCGCAACGTGACCACGCGCGGTCCCTCCAGAACGGTCGCTCGCATCCCCCGCACGCTATAGCGAGGATCAGGGTCTACACTGGCCCGGGCCAATTTTCGGGCCAATGACTTCTCCGGACGCACATGGCAAACCCCTCGCAGCCCTCGACCACGATCGAGCTCGACGTCCTCGCCGACGAGGACGTCGAGGAGTTCTTCGACCTCGAGGACCTGTGGGCGGTCATCGTCTGGAACGACGACGTGACCACCTTCCAAACGGTCATACAAGCCTTCGTCGAGATCTTGGGCCACACCTTCGAGCGTGCGGACCAACTGGCGTGGAAGATCCACCAAACGGGGAAGGCCGTGGCCGCCGTGCGGCCCAAGGACGAGGCCGAGGCCGCCGTCCACGCACTACACCTGCGCAAGATCCAAGCGACGCTGGCCCGGGCCTGAGTCCCGTCCGTCGGGATCGTGCCGTCCGCTCAGGCTGAAGGGCGATGCGACGCTAGGAGCCGAGCCGGGTGGTCAGCTTCGCCTTCACCGCCGGCCATTCCGACGCCACGATGGAGAATCGTGCTGACGTCCGCACGGTGTCGTCGGAGCCGGGGCGGTCGGCCCGCATGATGCCGTCGAGCTGTCCGCCGATCCGTTCGATGGCCGACCATGATCGCTTGTTGCGCACGTCGGTTTGCAGTGCCACGCGATGAACCTGCCAGACCTCGAACGCATGGGTCATCATCAGGAGCTTGGCCTCGGTGTTGACCGGGGTGCGCTGCGCCGAGCCGGACAACCAGGTGAAGCCGATGTCCACCACGTCGGGCACGCCGCGGCGTTGGTGTGTGGCCCCCGGCGGCCACTGCCAGAAGGCGATCTCGCAGTAGCGGGTGGCTCCCGCGACGACATCAGCGTCGTCGGGTCCCTTCCCTTTGCGGATGGTGGCGAACGCCACGTGGGCGCCCGAGGCGACCTTGTCGAGCGCGTCGCGCACGTAGTCGGTCACCTGGTCCAACCCGTCAGGGGTGTAGGTCCACTGGTAGTTGGTGCGGTCCTCGGCCGCAGCGTCGACGAGACCCGGGATGTGTGCCTCGGTCAGCGGCTCCAGTCGGACGAACGTCCCCTCGAGAGTGAACGGCTCACGCATGCACGGCCGGGACGACGTCGTCCGGTGCTCCGCCCGGCGCGCCCGGCGTCCCGGCCGGCGCACCCTGGGCCGGAGGCCCGCTCGGCGCCCCCGCGGGAATGATGAAGTCGCGCTGGTGGACGAGGACGATTGCGCTCAGTGCGCCCACGAAGGCCACGATCGCTCCGATCACCATCAGATGGTTCAAGGTGATGGAGAAGCCCGAGTGGTAGGCGTCCAGCAGCGCGTTGCGGAGGCTGGCCGGCAACGAGGCCGCCGCCTGGCGCACACCCCCGCCCGACATGGCGGCCTGGAGCTGTGCACCGCCCTGGCGGATGATCTGGGGGCCGTACGGGCTCTTGCCCAACGCCGCGGTGGTGTGCGCCACGATCTGGCTCTGGAAGACCGCGCCCAGCACGGCGATGCCCGTGGCGATGCCGACCTGACGGAAGGTGTTGTTGGCGCCCGACGCCATGCCGCTGCGCTGGGGTTGGACGACCGAGACGGCGCCCGAGGCCAGGACCGGGTTGACGATCCCGACCCCGAAGCCGCAGACGAGGAAGCCCGGCAACAGCACGGTCCAGGTCGAGTTCGGATGGGTCGTCGCCATCAACAGCAGCCCGCCGCTGACCACGAGCATGCCGACGCCCAAGAGGAGGCGCGACGGCAGGCGCACGGTGAGGCGGCCCGCGAAGAAGGACGTGAAGAAGATGAGGAGCGTCATCGGCAGGAAGCGGATGCCGGCGGCCAGCGGCCCGTAGCCCAGGTTGTCCTGGATGTAGAGGGTCAGGTACAAGAACATGGCGAAGATCGAGGCGGCCAGGCAGAAGGCCGTCGTCGACAGCCCGACGAAGGCCGGGATCTTAAAGAGGCCGAGATCCAGCATCGGGTCACCCGTGTACCGCTCGTTGACGAAGAAGGCCACCATGAGCACGGCCGCGCCGACGAGCAAGCCGATGGTCTTGTCGCTGCCCCAGCCGAAGTCGTTGCCTCGCACGAGAGCGAACACGAGCAGGAAGAGGCTGACCGAGAAGGTGATGAAGCCCACCCAGTCGATGCGACGCACCCGCAGGTCCTCGGACTTGGCGATCTGGGTGAAGGTGATGAAGACGGCAATCGCCCCGATCGGCACATTGACGAAGAAGATCCACCGCCACCCGATGCCGCTCGTGATGGCGCCGCCGATCAGCGGTCCGATGGCGACGGCGCCGCCGATGACCGCGCCGTAGACGCCGAAGGCCGTCCCACGGTCGCGCCCGGTGAACGCGGCGGCGATCAGCGCGAGAGAGGTGGCGAACATGATGGCCCCTCCGACGCCCTGCACGGCGCGTGACAGGTTGAGCATGAGGGGGCTCGTCGAGAGGCCACAGGTCAGTGAGGCGAGCGAGAAGACGACCAGTCCGACGGCGAAGATCTTCCGCCGGCCGTAGATGTCGCCGGCCACCCCGGCCGTCAGGAGGAAGGCGGCCAGCGTCAGCGAATAGGCGTCGACGACCCACTGCAGGTCCGAGAAGCTCGCGTGCAGCGACTGCTGAATGTCGGGCAGCGCCACGTTCACGACCGTGATGTCGAGCAGGAGCATGAACGTCGCCGTGCAGACGGCGATCAGGGTCCACCACTTGCGGTCCAGTGCAGGCATTCGCGGAGTGTACCGAGCTGGTGTTTCCCCTCGTACACTGTGGCGTGATCGTCGGATCGGGCCTGACCATCGAGATCGGCGACCGCACGCTGGTGGCGGACGCCTCCTTCGTGGTCGGCGCCGGTGAAAAGGTGGGATTGGTCGGCCGCAACGGCACCGGCAAATCGTCCTTCATCTCCATCCTGGTGGGCGAGCCGGCGCCGCAGCTGCGGCACCATGGCAACGTACGGCTGCTGGGCTCGTTCGGCTACCTGCCTCAAGCGCCCGTTGAGGGCGGGCTCGGGCTGGAGCCCACCGGCTTCTCGCACATCCTGTCCGCCAGGGGACTCGACGTCCTCGACGACGCGCTGGGCACTGCCCGCAAGGCGATGGCCGAGGATCCCTCGGAGGAACACATCGAGCTCTTCACCGACCTCCAGGACAAGTTCCAGTCCAACGGTGGCTACGAGGCAGAGTCGGTCATGGCACGGTTGGCCGATGGCCTGGGCCTGCGCCAGGAGCTGTTGCTCGAGGAGATCGACTCGCTCTCGGGCGGTCAGCGGCGCCGCGTCGATCTGATGCGGGTGCTCTTCCAAGAGCCCGAGCTGATGATCCTCGACGAGCCGACCAACCACCTCGACCGCTCCGCCAAGCGCTGGCTCCTCGACGAGCTGGGTCGCTTCCCCGGCGCGCTGCTCGTCGTCAGCCACGACCTGAAGCTGCTCGACCAGTCGATCACCAAGGTGCTGCATCTCTCGAACCAGAGAATGACCGAATGGAAGGGCAACTACACGAAGTTCCAGGCACAGCATGAGGCGGACCAGTCACAGCGTGAGCGCGCCGCGGAGCTCGAGGAACGCGAGATCAAGCGGCTCTCCTCTCTGGCCGACTCCATGAGGGCAAGCACCGAGAAGCGCGCACGCAAGGCCAAGGCCCTCGACAAGCGAGTCGACCGGTTGCAAGGCACGCGCACGCAAGTGGACCGCCGCGAGCGTGCCACCACGTTCAAGCTGCCCGTTCCAACCCGCTCGGGCGCTGTGCCGCTCGAGGTGACCAAACTCGGCGTGCGCTATGGCGGCAACGAGGTGCTGTCCGACGTCACCTTCCACGCCGGCCGAGGCGATCACATCGTCGTGATAGGTCGCAACGGAGCGGGGAAGTCCTCACTGTTGCGCTGCCTCGCCGGGGTCCAAGAACCCACGAACGGCGTGGTCGAGCTCGGGGTGCACGTCACGCTGGGCTACTTCGCCCAGGAGCATGAGCAAATCGATCCGGACTGCACCGCGCTGGCCAACGTGAGCGACACCGTGCTCAAGGCCGAGAAGGATCGCCGCGCGCTCCTCGGGTCGTTCGGGCTGCCGTCCAAGGCCGCCGACCAATTGCCCTCTACCCTCTCCGGGGGTGAACGGGCCAAGCTCGGGCTGGCCATGCTCTCAGCGGGAGAGGCCAACCTTCTGCTACTCGACGAGCCGACGAACAATCTCGACCCGGCCTCCATCGTCGCCGTGGGAACGATGCTTGGCGCGTGGCCCGGCACGATCGTTGCGGTGAGTCACGAGCGGGTCTTCGTCGAGGCGCTCCGGCCCACCTACTGCCTGCGGCTGCCAGAGGAGCGCTTCACCCACTGGCGGGAGGAGTACCTGGACGATGTGGAGATGCGCTAGCGGCGCCGGACTCCCATAGCCGAAAGAAATACGTGCCCCCGGCTTGCACGGCCAGCCGTCAGAGAGCAGGATCTGCGGCTGCCCGAGACACCCATGTACCGCCTTTCGTGGGTCCTCGGGGTGGTTGGGGGTGGGTGCAGGCGCCTCCCCGCCTCATTGCCAGAGGCGGGGCAGGCCCCGCCCGCCCGTCGTCACCGATGCCCAGGTCCACCTGCTGACCAGCGATACCGGCCAATCAGGAGATCAGGAAATCAGGACATCCAGATCTGGGTCGGCCACAGGACGCCCTCGTCGAAGGCGATCGCCTTGGATCCCTGCAGCGTCGTCGGGTTGGCGAAGTTCTGCACGTTGGGGCTCGCCACCACGCACCAGGTGTCGCGGGCCAACCAGAGGTAGGGGATGTCCTCGGCCAGGTACTGATTGATCTGCTGGTAGTCCTTGACCCGGTCCGCCTTCTCACTCGTTTCCCTCCCCGCGGTCAGCGCCGTCTGAATCCGGGGGTCGTTGTTGCGGGCCATGTTCAAGGGCAGCGGTGGGCCGACCGTCGTCGTGCTCCACCACACATAGTTGAGGTCGGGGTCGACCGCACCGAACTGGCGCCACAGCGTGGCCTGATAGCTGCCGGCGAGCGCGTCGTCGATGATCGTCGCCTGGGCCAGGATGTTGATGCTGACCTTCATGCCCGCCTGCTGCCAGGCCTGCTGCAGGAACTGGGCGGCCCCCAGCGTCTCGGGGTCGCTCGTCGAATTGAGCGTGAAGGAAACCTGCTTGCCCGTCTGCTGCTGCACCTGCTTGACCAGATTGGCGGCGCCCGACGGGTCGTAGGCGGGGTAGGCGGTCTTGGTGTAGTACTCGCTCCCCGGCAGGAAGAGGCCGTTCATCGGCGTGTCGACACCCTTGTCGATGACCTTGGCAAACTGCGTCTGGTTGACGCACTTCGCCATGGCGGTACGAAGCGTCTTGTTGTTGAACGGGGGGGCGGAGGTGTTCAACATGATGCACTGCACCGTGGGCTGTCCGACGATCTGCCCACTGTTGTCGTAGTAGGAGTATTTCTTGTTCCCCCGGAACTGCAAGAGGTTGTCGGGGGAGTTGGAGTGCATCATGTCGATCTCCCCGGTCTCGAGCGCGTCGGCGCGCGAGTCGTCGTTGATGATCGGCTTGTAGGTGATGGAGTTGAGATAGGGGTACCCCTTGCGCCAGTAGTGCGGATTCCTGGTGGCCGTCATGTGGCTGTTGGGGACCCAGTCCTGGAAGACGAAGGGACCGGTGCCGATCGGGTTCGCCGTGCCGCCGTCGGTGCTGTTGAGCATGGACGGCGCGGCGATATAGCCGGTCTGGGCCTGCGCCAGGTAGTAAGGGAACGGCGCCCACGGCGCCTTGAGGTTGATGGTGACCGATAGCGGCCCAGTCACCGTCGCGCTGCTGAAATCGGCGAATGCGGGCCCCGTCAACACGCCAGTCGCCGTTTGCTCGATGTTGAGGTGCAGCGCGGCGGCGTTGAGCGGCGTGCCGTCGTGGAACACGATGTTCGGGCGCAAGGTGATGGTGAAGGCCGTGAAGTCCTCGTTCGACGTGATCGACTCCGCCAGGTACGGCTCGACGCCACCGGCGGCGTTGACGATGGCGAGGGGATCGAAGACTGTGCGGCCGTAGAGGAATCCGCCTTCGTCCCAGCGCGCCGTCGAGGGATTGAAACCGCTCTCCTCGGTGTCGATGCCGAAAGTGACCGAGCCACCCCGCACGGGCCGGGCCGTGGAGATCCCGTTCCGCCCCGGCCCGTTGGTCTGGTAGGCCCCGGCGACGTCGGCGTCCCCGAGGGCGCCGAGCGCGGCGGCGCCGGCACCGAGTGCGAGGCCACCGGCGAGGAACGACCGGCGATCAAACGACTGCGTCATCGCAACCCCCCAAGGTTTTGATTTGCCCGTGTATTACGACCGTGTCGCGGCACGACTGGCGGCAGGTTACAACTTCGTGACTGAGGGCGGGCGGCACCCGATTGGGGTCTCGACTGGGGGTATGGCAACCTGGGCGTTGGAGAGCAACGAGCACGAGAGACCGCGAGGAGGAGGCGATCAATGATGATTGCAGTCGGCGACCCGGTGCCCGATGTGAAGGTGTTCACGATCGGCGACAAGGGACCGGAGGCGACGACGTCGACGGAGGTTCTTGGCAAGGGCAAGGTTGTCTTGTTCGGCGTGCCGGGAGCGTTCACGCCGACCTGCTCGGATCACCACCTGCCCGGCTTCGTGTTGCGAGCCGACGAACTGCGCGCCAAGGGCGCGGACAAGGTGGTCTGCGTCTCGGTGAACGACCCGTTCGTCATGGGGGCATGGGGCAAGGATCAGAAGGTCGGTGACTCCGTGGTGATGTTGGCGGACGGCAATGGCGAGCTGACCGCGGCACTCGGACTGACCATGGACGGCAGCGGGTTCGGGCTGGGCCAGCGCTCGCAGCGCTACGCGGCCATCCTCGACGACGGGATCGTCTCGTGGTTGGCCGTCGAGCCGGGGCCCGGTCTCAAGGTGAGCTCGGTCGAAGAGGTCCTCGCCGCGCTCTGAACCCGGCGGAGCCGAGCCGACGCACGCTCGAGAGCGACGGCACCACACCGCTCTCGTGCTTCCGCGGCGCGCCACCGAACTCGCAACGAACCACCGCACCACCTACGGGCTCTTCGACCAGACGTACGGGCCTTCGAGGTCAGCGCCAAGCTGCCAGCCGCCACGATCTCCGGCTTGCAAGAGACGATGTGGCTGTACCAGCAGAACCTCACGTACCTGGCGTGGCCGGACTCGGGAGAGACATCGACTTCGCCGAGTTCTACAGCCAGTACCCCGGGCTCGACGTGCCTTATGTCCACTACGCCGGCTCGGCGAGTGACCCCGACGTCACCGCCTACGACTGCACGCTGAACCAGGCCACGTTCAACACCTACGAGGTCGACTGGGCACCGGGGACGATCACGGTGCTCTACAACGGCCAGACCTGCCTGGTCGACCATCCGACGACGGGCAGTGAGCCCTTCGACCAGCCGTTCTTCATGGCCCTCACGCAGGCGCTCGGCGTGGGTACCAACGCCTTTTCGGCCTCTTCGACACCCCTCCCGGCCACGGCCCAGGTCGACTGGGTCGTGGCCGGGTCCCCGTCCTCGTAGGGGTCGCCCCGCTGGTCCGCCTCCGCGTCCCCGGGGGAGGACCAGCAGTCCCCCCGGGCCTTGACAGGGAGCTCTCGCCGGTTAAGATACTGAGTATGCTACTTCGAATCAGGGAGCGGTCATGAGTGTCCGCCACGCCATTCTCGCCCTGCTCAGCGAGGGTCCCAAGTACGGATTGCAGCTGCGCCAGGAGTTCGAGGCTCGTACCGGCGAGGTGTGGCCGCTCAACGTCGGGCAGGTCTACACGACACTGCAGCGACTCGAGCGCGACGGGCTGGTCGAGTCCGACGACTCCGCCGAGGAAGGCCCGCAGAAGGGCTTCCACATCACCGAGGAGGGGGCCGAGGAGCTGGCCCAGTGGCTGCACACCCCACCCGACTTTTCCTCGCCGCCGCGCGACGAGCTGGTGATCAAGGTGTTGGTGGCGATCGGCCTGCCCGGCGTCGACGTGCACGAGGTGGTCCAGGTGCATCGCCGCTACCTAGTCGAGCTGATGCAGCAGTGGACTCGCCTGAAGGAGGACGAGGCACGGCTCGATCTCAATTTCGCTCTGGTCGTCGACGCCGAGCTCTTCCGGCTCGACTCGCAGATCAGGTGGCTGGACACGGCCGAGGGCCGTCTGAAGCGAGCAGCTGCGGGCGTTGATGCGCCGGCCCCGCAGTCATTCCCCCTCCCCAAGGCCCGGCGCAGGGCGGGAGCCCCCAAATGAGCTACCTCGAACTCCGCGACATCTCCAAGGTCTACGGCGATGGCGCCGCAGAGGTCCACGCCCTCCGGCGCGTCGATCTCTCCGTCGACGCCGGGTCGCTGGTGGCCGTCATGGGCTCCAGCGGCTCGGGCAAGAGCACGCTGCTGACCATCGCCGGGAGCCTCGAGGACCCCACCAGCGGTGAGGTCTACATCGGCGGCCGGCCCCTGTCCTCGCTGTCGCGCAACGGAAAAGCGCGTCTGCGCCGCCAGTCCATCGGCTACGTCTTCCAGGACTACAACCTGCTCGCGGGTCTGAGCGCCGTGGAGAACGTGTCGTTGCCGCTGGAGCTCGACGGCATCTCGGCCCGCAAGGCCCAGGCGTCGGCGCTCGAGGCGCTGGAGGACTTCGGGCTGAAGGACCGGGCGGCGCACTACCCAGACCAGATGTCGGGTGGCGAGCGCCAGCGGGTCGCCATCGCCCGCGCGGTGGTCGGGGGGCGCCAGCTGCTCCTGGCCGACGAGCCCTCGGGCGCGCTCGACTCCACCAACGCCGAGTCGGTCATGCGCCTGATCCTCGCGGCCTGCCACCGCGGCCTGGCAGCCGTCGTGGTGACCCACGACGCCCAGCTCGCCTCGTGGGCGGACCGCGTGGTCTTCCTGCGCGACGGCAGCATCGTCGACCAGACGCTCCCGCTCGAAAGCCCGGACGCGTTCCTCGCCGACCTCCCGAACCAGTGAGCGTCGACGTCCTCGAACGGCCGGCGACCGAGTCGGCCCGCGAACCAACCACCGGTGGCGTCCCGGCCCGCCGAGCCATGCTCCGCTGGTCCTGGCGGCTCTTCAAGCGTGAATGGCGCCAGCAGATCCTGATCCTGCTTCTCATCGTCGTGGCGGTGGCCGCCGTCGTGGTCGGGTCAGCCGTGGCGGTCAATACACCGCCGCCGGCCAACGCCGGGTTCGGCACGGCGCACGACCTGGCCACCTTCAACCTGAACGCCACGAGCAAGTCGTCCACGACCAGCCCCGCGTACGTGGCGGCGCAGACCGCTTTGCTCGAGCACGAGTTCGGGAGGGTGCAGGTCATCGCGAACGAGACGTTCACCGTCCCCGGCTCGACGCAGACCTATCAGCTCCGGTCGCAGGATCCGCACGGCCCCTACGGCGGGCCGATGCTGCAACTGCTGTCGGGTCACTATCCGACCGGGCCGAATCAGATCGCCCTCACGCCAGGCTTGGCCTCCGAGCTCAACCTGCGGATCGGCGACACGTGGTCCCAAGGCGGCAAGACCGTCGTCGGCATCGTGCAGAACCCCCAGAGCCTGCTCGACGAGTTCGCACTGGTGCCGCCGGGACAGGTGACGAACCCAACGGAGGTGAGCGTGCTGTTCGACGCATCGCCTTCGGCGAGCAAGAACCTTCCGTCCTACGTGACAACGCCCGGCTCGAACAGCACCAACATCATCAACCCGTCCACCATCATCCTGGCGCTGGCCACGGTGGGCATGCTCCTCATCGCCCTGGTGTCGATCGGCGGCTTCACGGTGCTGGCCCAGCGCCGCATGCGCTCCCTCGGCATGCTCGAGTCCATGGGGGCGACCGACCGCAACGTCCGGCTCGTCCTGGAGGCGAACGGCGTCATCGTCGGGGTCGTGGGGGCCGTCGTGGGTTTCGCGCTGGGCCTGGTGCTCTGGCTCGCCTACCGGCCGCACAACGAGCAGAGCGCGCACCACCTCATTCCGACGCTCGCCCTGCCGTGGAACGTGGTGGTGCCGGCCCTAGTTCTCGCCGTCATCGCGACCTTCTTCGCCGCCGGCTACCCCGCCCGCGCCATCACCCGCGTGCCGGTCGTCAGCGCCCTGGCCGGGCGCCCCGCGCCGCCGCGCCAGATCCACCGCTCGCTGGTGCCCGGCGTGGTCGCGCTCGTCATCGGGTTCATCATGTTCTCCGTCTCCGGCGCCTCGGGGAACGGCGGGGGCGTGGTGTGGCTGGTCCCCGGGCTCATCGCGCTGATCGCGGGAATCATCCTCGTCTCGCCCTTCTTCCTGGCCCTGCTGGCCCGAGTCGGAGCCAAGGCACCCATCGCCATCCGCCTCCCGCTGCGCGACATGGCGCGCTATCGGGCCCGGTCCGGCTCGGCCCTCTCGGCCATCAGCCTCGGCATCATGATCGCGGTCATCGTCTGCGCCGTCGCCGTCGCCCGGTACGCCAACGTCTTCGACTACGTCGGGCCGAACATGGCGGCGAACGCGATGAACGTGTACACACCGCCCAGCGGTCCGACCTTCGGGCCGAACGGTCAACAGCAGAACACGACGCCACCGCCGCCTCTCCAGACGCAGGAGGCGGCCGTGCACGCCATCGCCTCCGCGGTCGGCGCGACGCACCTGGTCGAACTCGACAACCCGGCCATCGGCCTGCAGAACCCGAGCACAAGCGGCCGGCAGTGGAACGGGCCCATCTATGTGGCGACGCCGGCCCTGCTGCGGGCCTACGGCATCACCCCGTCGTCGATCCCGTCCGACGTCGACATCCTCAGCTCCCGGCCCGGCCTGGCCGGCTCCGGCGTGCAGCTCACCTACGGAAACGGCGCAGCTGGCGGGAAAGGCGGCATCAACGTCGGGGGCCCTGGCGCCGGGGGGAACAACGAAAACCAGTGCACGCCCAACCAGTGCCTGGCGCACCCGGTCATTGAGGAGGAGAGTCAGCTGCCCATCGGCACGTCGGCTCCCAACACGGTGATCACCGAGAGCGCGCTGCATCGTCTGCACATCGCGGACCAGAACAGCCTCGACGGCTGGATGATCCTGACCAACAGCCCCATCACCACGGCGCAGCTCACGAGCGCCAACTCGCTGGCGGCCGGCGCCGACCTGAGCACCGAGTCGAAGAACGACGAGCCGACGTCGGCCGAGATCGTGAACTGGGCGACCGTGTTCGGCATCGCGCTCGCGCTGGGCGTCCTCGCCATGAGCGTGGGCCTCATCCGCAGCGAGACGGCGAGCGAGCTCCGCACGCTGACCGCCACCGGTGCAAGCTCGCGCACCCGGCGCGCGCTGACCGCGGTCACCGCCGGTGGGCTCGCCTTCCTGGGCGCGCTGCTCGGGACGGTGGCGGCCTACATCGGCCTGGCCGGCTGGTTCCGTACCAACTCGCTGGAGGGTGGGCTGTCCGACATCATCGATCACATCCCATGGGACAACCTGTTCTTCATCTTGATCGCCATGCCGGTCGCCGCCGTGCTCATCGGCTGGGTGCTGGCGGGACGGGAGCCGAGGGGCATCGCCGCCCGGCCGATGGAATAGACGGCCGTGACCATCCGCAGCGACACCGGCCCAGTAGCGATCGAGTCCGCCTCGCCGTCACCGGGCGCTGCCGTGGCCCACGGCCACCGGAGCCAAACCCGTTTCGCGGTCCATCTGCTCCTGTTGGCGACATTCGCCGCCTCCCTCGCCACCGTGACGTTGATCGCGGAGGGGTTGGCGCACCTGATCGTGGGGCTGGCGTTCGTGTCGCTCGTGGCGGTGCACGTGGTGCAACGGCGCCACACCGTGGCGCGGCTGCTCGGGAGCCTGGGGTGCGTCGGCATGTGGTTCACCCGCCGGGGGCGGCTGGCGTGGTCGGACCTGGTCCTGGCCCTGTTGACGCTCAACGTGCTCGTCTCGGGGACCTACGACCTTGTCTCGGGCAACCAGGTGATCCTCCACCCCCGGAGCGTCGGGATCCCGTTCCGCGACATCGGCTGGCACGTGCTCTCCGCGCTCGTGTTGCTCGTGTACCTGGGCGTGCACGTGGCGCGGCGATGGGGCCGCCTGCGGCGCTCTGCCATCCGCTAGGACTCGATGGTCACTCCGAAGCGCTCGGTGTAGAAGGACAACGCCCGGCGGCGCTCGGTGGCGTCGAGTCCGAACTCCGCCAGATCGTATTCGACGGCGCCGAACTTGCCCCGTGGGTGCGCGGCCGTGAACGCAGCCATGGCGGCGCGCGCGTCGTCGCCCATCGGCTGGCCCGCCAACTCGTACACGCGTCCGACCATTGCCATGTCGTCGGCCATGAACTCGTCGAAGTGGACGTCGATGGTCTGCGCGTGGGGCAGGGCGCCGTGGCCCTCCGCGCAGGCGTGGAGCATGCGGACGAGGCGGTCCGCCCAATAATTGCCGATGCCGGCGAGGTCCACCGTGTCTCGGGTGAGTCGCGCGCTGTAGGCGAGCATCATGACCATGGACGCCGTCACCGAGACCGGGTCGCGATGGGTGACGACGAAGGTGGCGTCGGGGAACGTCTCGACCAACGCGGGGAACTGCTCGAGGTGTTGGGGCGACTTGAGCACCCAGCGCGTTCCGCCGCGCAGCCACTGCAGCACCTGGAGCACCTTGAGGAGGTAGGCGTAGCTGGGGCGCTGGTCGCGGGCCAGGTAGTGGTCACGCCAGAGTGGCATCGGTGCCGTGGTCTCGAAGAGCATCGTCGAGAAGTCGATGGCCAGCAGCTGGATCTCTTCGTGGGTGTGCTCCACTGTCATCTCGTGCATGCGGTTGAAGTACGGCATGGCCGCGTCGAGAAACGACATCGCCATCGCGGTGCGTTCGAAGCGGGGGTCGGGCGCACCCGGCGCCGGCCGCTCGCGTTCGGCCAGCACGGGCTCGAGGCTCTCCCAATAGGGGAGCGAACGCAGGGCCGGGTCGGCGGAGATGAGGTTGTGCAGGTGGGTGGTCCCGGTGCGGGGGAGCCCGCAGATGATGATGGGGGCCTCGATGCGCTCGTCGAGGATCTCGGGGTGTCGCCGCACGAGGTCCTCGATCAGGAGCCGGTTCTTCAGCAGCCCGACCAGGAAGGTGTGCTGTTGCAGCACGCCCGCGCCGTTGAAGCCGCCCTCGTCGCGCATGGCGCGGCAGAGCACATCGAGGCGGTCGACGAAGTCGGCGGGGCCGAAGTCGTCCAGCGCGGTGTCGGCGGCTGCCGCCTCCATCAGCGATGCCGGTTCGAGCCGCAGCTGCGACCCGGCCTCGTCCATGAAGTCGAGGATGGCCCGAACCTCGTCGTCGTAGCGCGGCTCGGCCAGGTCCTCGATGTGGACGCGGGGTGGCCGGTCGCCAGCGTGGCTCACACCGTCTCCAGCGGCAGCACCTCGACCTGGGGCTGTTCGGGCGTCTCCGCCGGCAAGAACCAGCGGAACCAGATGCGCCCGCTGCGGTGGCCCGCGGTGGACACCCAATTGGGGTGGGCCGGGCGCCGGGCCGACACGACGATGATGAAGGACCCGTCGCTCTCGTAGTGCACCTGGGACCCGTTGATGGTCACCGGCTCGTAGTCGTAGTTGTAGGTGTGGAGGAGGCGGTTCCACAGGCACATGTTCCAGAAGGCGCACGCAGGGGAGCGTCCCCTGATGACCAGGGCCTCGTCGTCCTCCAGTTCGAAGGCGCCCATGGCGTAGGCGGCGTCGCCGGCGGCCCAGCCGAAGGTGGTGGTCGGGACCGGGTAGGGCGGATCGATGGCGTTGGGCGTGCCGAGCGGGATGGGCACGATGCCCGCTTGTTCGCGCACCCACGTCGTCATGGCACGCAGGCGGCGCGCCATGTCAGCGTCGCCCTCGCGGTAGGTGTCGGGCGGGTCGTCGGCCTCGATGTGCCAGGTGGCTCGGCGCCCCCGGACGGGATCCTCGAGATAGTCGCGGGTGATGGCGGCCACGGCGTCGGGCTCGAGGCGGATCCAGGCGACGTCCGGTTCCGCCGGCTCGGTCGGTGACAGGACGATGTGTATGGCGCCGTCGGGCCCGCGGGACGCTTCGTGGCTGTTGACACTGCCGACGATGCGCTCAGAGTACCGCCCGTCGTTCGGGCCCCCGTAGACGGTGAGCGACATGTAGACGGCGTCGCCGGGGTGCAGGGTGACCCGGTAGGTCCGGCTCGGGTCGACCGGCGCGTAGCAGTAGAACGCGTCCGCGTTGTCCCCACCCCACTTCTTGTACGGGCCGACGATCTCGACGAACCGGGGACGGGCGGTGTCAGCCCACAGATGCACCTCGGCCGCCACCTGGAGGATGGTGAGCACCCACTTGTGGGCCTCGAGCAAGGTGTCGGGCTCGTCGGCCAACTGCTCGACCATGCGGGCGTGCGTCAAGGCCACGGTCTCGAGTAACTCGCTGAAGGCCAGCTCGGTCTCGGTCGTCATGTGTGTCCCCCCGAACTCGGCGTGGCGCAGATCATAGGGACGAGTTCGGGTTCCTGGCGGTCCGTTGACGCTGCCTAGGGGGGTCAGGTGCCGTAGGGACGGGTGAGGACTTCGAGGTTGTGACCGGATGGGTCCTCGAAGTAGAAGCCGCGCCCATGATCGTTGAGAACCCCCTCGCGGGCGTGGCCCGGATCGGCCCAATACTGCAACCCGCGCTCGGTGATCCGGGCGAAGATGGCGTCGAACTCGTCCTCACCGACGAGGAAGGCGTAGTGGTTGCGTTCGAACGGGAGAGCACGATCCGCGTAGTCCAGGCTGACGCCGTTCGCCGTTTCGACGCACATGAACGGACCGAACCGCGCCGGCGGGTCGAGTCCGAGGATGTCGGCCAGGAACGTCGCGGATGCCTCTTTGTCCTGGGCCGGGATGATCGTATGGTTCAGCTCGACTGGCATCTCGACCTCCCTTACGGTCGCCGTACCAGTATCGGCGCGCGGGCACCAGTTCGCCACCCCGCTGTGGGTTGACCATCGCGAGCTTGTCGTGTTGCCTTGTGCACCAACTCGGGGAGCGGAAGGGGGAGTGAATCGGTGATCGCCTACATCCTCCGCCGACTGGTCGCCATCATTCCTCTCCTCCTCCTGATCTCCTTTGCGGTCTTCTCGCTGACGCTGCTCATCCCCGGTGATCCGGCGCGCGAGATCCTCGGGCCGAATGCGCCGGCCTCCGAGGTGTTACAGCTCCGCCATCAGATGGGTCTCGACCAGCCCTACCTGGTCCAATACTGGCATTGGCTGGTCAACGCGCTGCACGGGAACCTGGGACGCTCGATCCAGGAGAACACCTCCGTCTCCCACGAGATCGCACAGCGCTTTCCCGTGACGTTCAGCATTGCTCTCGGTGGGTTGGCCGTGACCATCTTGTTGGGTGTTCCGCTCGGGGTGCTGGCCGGCACCCGGCCGGGCTCGGGCACGGACCGCCTCGTCACCGTGACGACGAGCACCCTGCTGGCGATCCCCGACTTCTGGTTGGCCATCCTCTTGGTGCTGTTCTTCTCGGTGAATCTCAAAGTGTTGCCGGCGATCGGCTACGTACCCTTCACGCAGTCACCGCTCGAATGGACGTCGCACCTGTTGCTCCCCTGGATCGCCGTCGGCGTCGGCGGCGCCGCCACGCTCGCCCGACAGTTACGCGGCTCGCTGGCCGATGCGCTCGAGCAGGACTACGTGCGCACGGCCGAGGCCAAAGGCGTTCGCGGGTCGGTTGTCGTGCTCAAGCACGCGCTGAAGAACGCCTCGATTGCCCCGGTCACCATCCTCGGCATCATCTTCGCCTACACCCTCGGCGGCACGGTCTTGATCGAGTACATCTTCTCCATTCCGGGGATGGGTCAATACTTCTACCAAGCCCTCAACAGCAAGGACGTGCCGGTCATTCAGGGCGTCACACTTCTCGTCGCGTTGATCTTCATCACTGTGAACCTGTTGGTGGACGTGCTCTATGCCTACTTGAACCCCAAGGTGCGGCTCCGATGACGTGGCTGGGTTCGGAGCAGGCGTCCAAGGAGATGGCAGAGACCTTGGAGCAGCGCCCCCTCGGTGCGCTCCAGGAGCCGGACGTCGCCGGGCCTTGGCGCCTGGTCTTCCAAAGGTTCCGCCGCAACAAGGTTGCGATGACGGGTCTGTGCTTCGTCGTGTTCGTTGGGCTCGTCGCCATATTCGCACCCTTGATCGCGCCGCAGAATCCAGACACGATCGGCAATGTCGTCAACGGTGGGCCCTCAGTGGCCCATTGGCTGGGCACCGACAACGTCGGCCGCGACAACCTCAGCCGTCTCATCTATGGCGCACGAGTCTCCATGCAAGTGTCGGTCCAGGTTGTCCTGCTGGCACTCGTCGTTGCACTGCCACTCGGCATGGTCGCCGGCTACCGTGGGCGGTGGACCGACTCGGTGGTCATGCGGGCGATGGATGCGTTGTTCGCGTTCCCGCCGATCACCCTGACCCTGGCCGTCGCCGCCCTCTTGGGCGCCAACATCTACACGATCTCGGTGGCCATTGCCATCGTCTTCGTGCCTGGCTTCGTACGCGTCATCAGGGCTCAGGTACTGGCCGTGCGCGAGGAGACGTTCGTCGAGGCGGCCCGTTCGGTGGGCGTCGGGACCAACCGCATGTTGCGCCGCCACATCTTCCCGAACGTTGCGTCCCCGCTCATCGTCCAAGTCGCGATCAGCCTGGGGTATGCCTTGCTGGCCGAAGCGGGTTTGAGCTTCCTTGGATTTGGGGTGCAACCGCCCGCCGCTAGTTGGGGCAACATGCTGCAGAGCGCGTACCAGTTCGTTCTCGTCCAGCCCTGGCCCATGATCCCTCCGGGAGTGGCGATCGTCCTGGCGGTTCTGTCCTTCAACCTCATCGGCGACGGTCTGCGCGATGCCATGGGCCGTGACGCCTCGATCGGCGATGTCCGATGACCACCCAACCCGTCCTGGCCGTCGAGGGTCTGTCCGTGGAGTTCCGCGGCCATCCGGACTGGTTGCGGGTGGTGGACGATGTCAGCTTCGAGATTCAGCCGGGGGAAACGGTCGGCCTGGTGGGCGAGAGCGGATCGGGTAAGACGGTGACATCTCTGGCGGCGATGGGACTCTTGCCGCGGCGTGCCGCTCGTATCGCCGAGGGCACCGTGCGCCTCGACGGCACGGATCTGCAGCAGCTCACCCCCGCGGAGCGTCGTCAGGTCCGGGGTCGCGACATGTCGATGGTGTTCCAGGAGCCGATGACGAGCCTCAATCCTGCCTTCTCAGTGGGCAATCAGATCGCCGAGTCCTTGCGGGTGCACCGCAGGCTGCGTCGTCGCCAGGCGCTGGCGCAGGCGGTTGAACTGCTCGAGCTGGTCGGGGTGCCCGATGCCGAACGTCGGGTCAAGGACTACCCCCACACCTTCTCGGGGGGGATGCGCCAGCGGGCGATGATCGCCATGGCGGTGGCATGCCAGCCCGCTTTGTTGATCGCCGACGAACCGACGACGGCACTCGATGTGACCGTCCAAGCGCAGGTTTTGGATCTGCTGCGGCGCCTGCAGGCCGAGTTCGGCATGGCCATGCTCTTCGTGACGCACGACCTGGGGGTGGTGGCGAACGCCTGTGACCGCGTGGTCGTGCTCTACGCCGGGCAGGTGGTGGAGCAAGCGGTCGCAGCAGACTTCTTCGCGCGACCCCGCCATCCGTACGCCAGAGGCCTGCTCGATGCCATGCCGCAAGTGGGCGACCCCCGGGAGCGACTTCGAGCGATCCCCGGCGAAGTCCCCCGCCCCGAAGCCTTCCCCTCGGGGTGTCGTTTCCATCCCCGGTGCGCCTACGCCGAGCTCCGGTGCGCCGAGGCGCCGGTGGCGCTCGAGCGCCCCGGGCACGGACAGCCGTGGGTGGTGCAGGGACTGGTGACCGACTCGCCAGGTGGCTCGGCGGAGCCGCTGGTCCGCTGCGTCCGCCAGGACGAGCTTGACCTCACCTTCTCCGTGGGAGGGACCCACCCGTCATCTCATGCTGAAGGGGGCAGAGCCGGAGCAGAGGCGGCCGCCGGTGCCGGCGACCTCTTGCGAGTGTCCAACCTGGCCAAGCACTTTCCGGTACACAGCAGCGTGCTCCGACGCGAGATCGGAAAGATCAAAGCGGTCGATGGCATCGACCTGACCATCGGCGCGGGGGAGACCCTGGGGCTGGTCGGGGAGAGCGGCTCTGGAAAATCGACGGTCGCGCGCCTGATCGTCCGTCTGATCGCGCCGTCGTCGGGATCTATCTGGTTAGCGGGCGAAGACCTCACGTCGCTTCGCTCTGCCGCGCTGCGCAAAACTCGGCGGACCATACAAATGGTCTTTCAGGATCCCTATTCGTCATTGAACCCGAGGGCGTCGATTGGCGACATCGTCGGCGAGCCCTTGGTGGTCCACGAGGACCTCTCGAGCGACGAACGCCGGAACCGGGTGCGCGAGCTGCTGGACCAAGTGGGCCTCGACCCTGAGATGGCTCGTCGCTACCCGCACGAATTCTCGGGAGGGCAACGCCAGAGGATCGCCATTGCTCGCGCGCTTGCGTTGCGTCCGAGCCTCGTGGTGTGCGACGAGCCGATCAGCTCACTCGACGTCTCCACACAGTCGCAGGTCATCAACCTCCTGGCCGACCTGCAGGCGGAGCTCGGTCTTGCCTACCTCTTCGTTTCTCACGACCTGTCCATCGTCCGGCGCATCAGCCACCGGATCGCCGTGATGTACCTCGGTCAAATCGTCGAGGTCGGGCCGGCCGACGAGATCTACGAGCGTCCGACGCATCCCTACACGGAGGCGCTGCTGTCGGCCATCCCCCTGCCCGTTCCCGGCGCAGGTGGCGCGGCCGGACGGATCGTGCTCAAAGGCGACTTGCCGAGCCCCATCGACCCGCCTGCCGGCTGCCGTTTTCACACTCGATGCCCATACGTCATGGACATCTGCATGCATGAAGAACCGGCGGCGCTCACCACACCGGCTGGCACAACCGTCACGTGCCATCTCCATCGTCACGGACCGGTGCTCGGCGGGCAATCGGTCCGGTTGGCGCAGCGACCAACGGCTGCCCTGGCGCCTGGCCGCTCCGCTCCCTGACCTTCTGTATCCTCATCGCCCATGTCAACAAGCATCGGACGAGCGCGCGGCTGGGTGCGGCATGAGCGTCGACGGCGTCTGAAGAACTTTGGCCGTGTGGCTGCCGTCGGCGCTGTGATGTCGGGGATAGCGGTGGCAGTGGCCGCGTGGGGAGCGGGTCCGTCAGGTGCCTCCACGTCGGGCAGTCATGGCGGGACGCTCAACGTCGGCTATGACTTCTCCTCGGAGTTCACGAACACCTTCGACCCGGCCAAGAGCCAGAGCGAGTGCGACTCCATCGTCACTGCCCAGATCTACGGATTCCTGCTCACCCGCAACGCGCAGGACCAGGTCCAGCCGGGCCTCGCCCAATCCTGGGCCCTGGGCCCAGACAGCCTGACTCTCAACTTGCGCCCAGGCCTCACCTTCTCCAACGGCGAGCCCTATGACGCCAACGCCGTCAAGGCGGGGCTCTTGCACAACAAGTCGAACACCATGTTCACCGAGCTCCACGCCATCTCGAGCATCGACGTCTTGAGTCCGACCTCGCTCCGTATCAACCTGATCGACAACAGCGGCGTACGCCTCACCTACGCCTTGACCCAGAGCTCGGGTGAGATCCCTGCCCCTTCCACGCTCAGTTCGTCCTTCACGAACCCGGTCGGAGCAGGGCCCTTCCAGTTCGTCTCCTATCGCGAGGACAGCAGCCTCGACCTGAAGCGCAATAGCGGCTACTACGACGCATCAGCGTATCGCCTCGGTGGCGTCAACTTCCTCCAGGTAGGTGCCGGCCCTCCTTCCGTCCTGGCACTGCGCTCCGGTTCCGTCGACCTCGTGCGGCTACAGCCCGATTCCTACACCGCGGTGGCCGGCAATTTCGGGATCGGTGTCGCGTCCCGTCCTTCCACGGACTATCTCCAAATCACCTTCCGGTACGCCGGCCCGCTGCTCGACACCAAAGTACGCCAGGCCATCAACTTGGCCATCAACCGCCAGCAGATCAATCAGATCGTGCTCGACGGCAGGGGTCTGGTCGCCACCCAGCCGTTCCCGCCCTTCTCCCCGGTCTACGTCGCCGGTCTGGTCGGCTCCAATCACTACGACCCGGCCAAGGCCAAGGAGCTGCTGGCCCAAGCCGGCTACCCCCATGGGTTCGGCTTCACCTTGCTCATTCCAGGCGGTGGCATTTCCATCGAAGAGCGTCTGGCTGCGCTCGTGCAGGCCGATCTCGGTGCCGTCGGGATACAGACAAGCGTCCAGCGAGAGCTCGGGAGTGATCTCTACACCGCGTTCCTCGTGCAAAAGCAGGGCAATGCCCTGGCTGCTGAGAACACCGACAATCCTTATCCGCCGTTGTTGCTCGGCCAGTTCGCGTCGAACGATTACGCGGCAGTGCAGCTCAACGCGGTCAACCCCACCGTCAATTCCATTCTCCAGCAGGCTGACGACTCCACCAACTTGGCCACCATCGACGCCCTCGGTCGAGAGGGGAACAAGGTGGACGTCGATCAAGCGCTGGAAGTGCCGATCGCCTTCCTTCCTCAGCTCGTGGCATGGAACAAGTCGACCGTGGGTGGCAACGTCCAGGCACCGCTCAACACGTGCGCGCCCGACGACCTGGCGGGGGTGACCGTCAAAGGCTGACACCGCGGAGTCGCCCGTCGGCCCGACGTAACGTGGGCCATGCGCTTCGCCTTCAAGACCTCGCCGCAGGACACGACCTGGACCGACATGCTCGCCGTATGGAAGGCGGCGGACGACATCGAGCTGTTCGAGTCGGGTTGGACCTTCGACCACTTCTACCCGATCTTCTCCGACAGCAGCGGACCTTGTATGGAGGGCTGGATCACCCTTACCGCGCTGGCGCAGGCGACGACTCGCCTGCGAATGGGGACGCTGGTCACCGGTATCCACTATCGCCACCCGGCGATTCTCGCCAACATGGCGTCCACCCTCGACATCGTGTCCGGTGGGCGACTCGAGCTCGGGATCGGGGCCGGGTGGAACGAGGAGGAGTCGGGGGCCTACGGGATCGAGTTGGGCACGCCGGCCCAGCGCAGCGACCGCTTCGAGGAGGCTTGCGAGGTGATCGTCGGGCTGCTCACGCAGGAGACGACGACCTTTGGGGGCGAGTACTACCAGCTCACCGATGCCCGCAACGAGCCCAAGCCCGTCCAGCGACCCCACCCGCCCATCTGCATCGGCGGCAGCGGTGAGAAAAGGACGCTGCGCACTGCAGCCCGATTCGCGCAGCACTGGAACTTCGTCGGTGGCACACCGGAGGAGTTCGCCCACAAGCGCGACGTCCTGCACGCGCACTGCGAGGACATCGGCCGCGAACCGAAGGAGATCCTGCTCTCCAGCCACGTCATATTCACCGGCGACCCGAAGGCCACCGCCGAACAGGCCGCCGCATTGGCCGGGGTCGGCGCCGAGCTGGGGATTGTCTACCTCCGACCGCCCCTCGATCCCCGAGTACTCGAACCCCTGGCCATCGCCTTGCGCGAGCTCTCGTGACGTGGACGGCTCCTCACTGAGACTGAGCACCGCCCACGAGGCCGTTGGTCAGGTGTTACGACAGGAGTCGTTCCACGGCTGCTCGCCGTCGGCGTCGTAGAGCGCGATGGCGAGGTCGTCCTGCTCGGCCGGCGTCGCCTCGTTCGGGGGGACGTTGATGAGCTGGGGCATGCCGGCCAGCTGGGCCGCTTCGTTCCATGTCGCCTGACTGAACTGGAAACCGCCCATGTACGTGCCCCCCGGAGAGACCGCGTCGTAGTTACCGCTTGACTCGGCCTGCAGGACGCACTGGAGGAAGGGCGGCAGCGACGGGTCGCCGGACGACGTGCTGACGGCGATCACCTGTACCGCGGTGGAGGCGGCGGAAGCCGAAGGCTGCGTCGTGGTCGTGGTCGCGTTCGCCGCCCGGCTCGCCGCGGCCTGTGCCGCCCGGACCGCTGCGGCGGCGGCCGCGGCCTGTGCCGCCTGCTGCTGGGCCACCACCACGGCCAGCTGGCCCGTGACCTCGGACTGCTTCGACTCGAGTTCTACCTCGGTCTGGTGTGCGGCATTGGTCAGCGTCGCTTCCTGGTTGGTGGTCGCTTGGTCCTGCGCCTCTTGTTGCTCAAGGGCGGCCCGTTCGGACCGCAATCCGTTCTGATCGATCTGAAGCGCGTCAATGGTAAGGGTGATATCACCGCTTGCCACTTCTTCGTACTCCGCTCTCACAACCGCTTTGTCCGGGTCCCCGCCGAACAAGGACAGGTTTCCGTCGGACTGCGAGCCCGAGTTGACGTAGGCCGAAACCGCTTCCGTCTGGAGCCGACTGCGATCTCGACTCACCCGGCCGATGTCGGCTTGGATCCGATCCTCGCTCGATGCGATCTCCGCCTCATCTCGTTGGACCTTGGTGATATCCACGCCGTACTGCTGTTGGTACGTGCCGATCTGGAGCTGCTCGAGGACGAGATCCTGGGCGATCTGAGCCGCCTGCGCTTTGAGGTCGGAAACTTGGTCGGCCGCGACGGGTCCCGGAGGCACGACGACCGTTGCGGTGGTCGCGGTTACGAGAGTCAGGCCCACCATCCCCGCCCCAATTCCAGCGAGTCTGCGTACTCGGCGTCGGAGACCTGGCTTCGTCGTCGGGTCCTTATCGACGCCGATCACGATTGAAGAACGTCTAGTCGCTCCTGCATGGGCAGTGCAACCCGGGTCCTAGCGGACACATCGAAACCGTGCCTGGCGGCCCCAGAATGGGGGGCTCTTTTTGCTCGGACGACCCCGATGGTGATCCATGTCCGACCCAATTGAGCAACCGCTGCTGTCGGCCGGGACGTCGACGCCGCAGCCGTCCGGGTAGCCGAGCCGCCAGATGACGGAGGAGCGAGTGATCTAGAACGTCAAAGCGACGATGACAGCGGTGCTGTCCAACCATTGGGCCGAAGCCTGCGAGACCGTGGTCTTCTGCACACGCGTCTTGTCGGTCACCAACGCGGAGAACGTGCCCGGCTGGTACTCCTCTCCGTTGCCCCAGACCGAGACCAACTCGAAGTGATGCGACACCTGGTACTGATTGGGTGGGTATTCGCTGCCGTCTGTCTCAGCGACCAGAACGAGATCGTGGCCGTCACGCGTGGCCGCGGACGTGGCAACGGTGATCGACGTCCCGCCGACGACACTGGCGACGCCGGTCGCGTCGACCGAGGAGCTCTCGCCGGTGCCCGTGATCTCCCACGTGAAGGTGGTGCACGAGACATCGTCGTTGCCTTGCGGGACCTTTCCCAACGTGACAGAAGTAAGGCCACCCGGATTATCCGCCCGGTAGTAGATGCCTACCTCGAGCCCGCCGTCGATCCCGCCGGTGTGCTTCTTCGCGCTTTCCCAGCCGGACGGGGAGGTCAGCTTCGGGACCGCCATTCCGCCGTTCAGGACCCCACAGAGCACCGCGGCGACGAGCAGGTCGCCCCGGGTCGTCGGCTTCGCGAAGGACGCCGGCGGGAGTTGCTCTCCGCCGGTGATGTCGTCGTCGCTACTCTGACACGTGGTGGCGACGCTTACGGCCGGATCACCGGGAAGATCGATCGGAGTGGTGGTCGTACTGACGCAGGGGGCCGGGGCAGCGGCGACGACCGCTGCACCCGCGAGTGGACCGCTCGTCGGCACCGTCTCGAACCCCAAGAGGCAACACAGGCCCAGAGGCGCGATCACGGACAGCACTCTGCGTGCGACCGTGGGCACCATCGTGACACCTCCTATGAAGTTTGAGTCAGCCCGCCCCCAGAGTCAGCCAACCGTTCGCGCACCAATTGTAAGTCGGAATCAGGAATGGCCGCACTTCGCGTTGTGGGCGCGTCACAGAGTCGTCACATTTCTGAGGGGGTAGGGACCGCGACATCGGTCAGATCGAGACCGGCGACCGCATCACGGCCGCTCGTCGACCTCGGTCACATACACCCAGGAGTCAACGTGTGCGCTGTGTCGCTTCACCACGATGGGGCTTGCTTTCGACGTTGACAGCTCGCGAGCCCTTGCTTCAGCGGTGTCGTCACCGCCGAACTCACCGGTCTCTACGACGGTCTCATCCGGTTGGGAGAATTGGTAGCGCCAGAGTGTTCCAGAAGATGTCTCTGCCTCGGTCATGTCTTCGACACTACCGACTACCGCTCCCGGTTTGGCACCCGCCGGCCCTACTCCGGAGGCGACTGCGGCGACCCGGCGCCCAAAAGCTAGGCTGTAGACACGTTCTACGGTCACGGTTCCTCGATCGCCCTGGTGGTCTTCTTCGGTCTCTTCGCAGTGCGGATGCTCTCCACTCAGCGCCGCCGCCGGGGTCGGCCAAGTAGCTCACCTTCCGCGAGTTCGTTCACCGGCGCCACTTCTACAAGTAATCCATCTGATCTTGACGACGATCCGCCCGGCAAAGTCACCTTCACGGGGATCGCTCCGGGTTGGCTGACCGACCCTTCGGGCCGACATCAGCAGCGGTACTGGTCGGGGTCTGAATGGACCGAACACGTGATAGACGGCGGCATCCCGGGCACCGACCCACCTCCAGGCAAGAGTCACTGAGCACACGAAGACGAGGGAGAAAACGTCATGATCGGCGACAAGGTGGAGCGGTTCCAAGGCAAGGGCAAGGATCCGAAAGCTGTGCAATCCCACATCGAGGAGTACTTGAAGTCCGACGGGTTTACGGTTCAGACCTCCTCAGCGAGCGAGCAGGGCGTAGTGATCCAGGCCAAGAAGGGCGGCTTCCTGCGCGGGGTCGTCGACGCAGACCGTGCGCTGACCATCACGATCACGGGGAGCGCGGACGACCTGACGGTTCACATCGGTATCGGCAAGTGGATCGAGCACCTTGGCGTGGCCGCCATCGAAACGCTGCTTGTCTCGGAGCTGTTCCTCGTTGTGGACGTTGGCGAGACCGCCTGGAACGTCGAGATCGAAGACAAGCTCGTGAAGGACCTCAAGACCTTTGTCGGCTAGGAAAGCCGCACCAACTCAATACTGTCCATCCCGATGTGAATCGCTTGCGTCGCAGTTGCTCGCAGTCGACTTGAGCGCCGGATGCGTTGACCGGCCTCCACGCGGTGACGCGCGACCTGCTTCTCGCTGAGACGTCGGCTCGCATCTACCGTCTCTGAGCCGCCTTCAGCCGCACGCCCACGGAGCCTCACGGGTCAAGTACCGAGACGTTGAAGCAGGACGTTCGCCCGGCGCTCCACTGTTGCGTAACCGTGGGCGGCGCCAACTTGACGCACCCGCTGGAGGACCTCGCGGCCACGGTCCCGGTCGCCATGGGCGTCGCGCATAATCATCAGGCGGCCCCAGGAGAGGTCGGCCTGTGTCCCGAAGAAGGTGGCGCCCGTTCGTTCGCACGACGCGCGTGCTTCGGCGATATGCCGCTCCGCTTCCTCATAGCGCCCGAGGATCGTCAGCAGATCAGCGACGGTGCGGCTCACCGGACCCGAGGCCGAGACGTCGGTGCAGAGCCACTGGTCCGAGAAGGGAGCCAGCTGCTCGAGGAGAGGACCCGCGTAGCGGTCGTCGCCACAGGCCGACGCCGTCTCGGCACAGGCGATCATGGCCGTCAACCAGGTCACGTCCAACGGGAGCTCGAAGCCCGACTTCGCGAAGCTGTCCAGAATGCTGCGCGCCTCGTCGAAGCGATCCGCATCCGCGTGGGCCAGAGCCAGGACAGCGGTGAAGACGGGGATCGGGTTATCGGCGACGACCTGCTCAATCAACGGCAGGAGCGCGCCCAGGGTCCCGCGCACCAGTTGCACCATGATCAGCTGCGTACCAAACACGGTGGCCACGTCTGGCTGCCCGGCGTCGCCGCCGAGCTGGAGCGCGCGCCGGGCCAGCTGCTCGCCGCGGTCGGGATCCCCATCAACCAGGGCCCGGGTGGCACCTTGCAGGGTATGCACCCAGGTGAGGAAGGGCAGGTCGAGACGCTCCACCAGCCGCGCCTTGATCTCGTAACAGCGGTCCATCTCGGCGATGTCCCCCGCCGATGCTGCCAGGAGGCGGCGACCGCTGGCCGCCGTGCAGAGCAGGATCGGGTCCTTGACCGCTTCGGCGCGGACCAGTGCTTCCTCGGCGCGTTGCGTCGACCGGTCGAGCAGGTGCGGGAGCGAGAGCGGGAGCAGCACGTGGTTGATCACCCGGATCACTGTCTCGTCGTCCCCGAGCCGGTGCGCGATCTCGAGCGCCTCGTCGGCCAGGGACTGCCGACGCTCGAGCGAGCTGCCCACGGTGAGCTCGCTACAGAGCGTGGCCAAGAGCAGCGCTCGGCGGACATCCTCGTGTGACAGACGGTCGAGCGCGGCCTCGAGCACCTCGACCTTCTCCTCGTCGATGGTGCTCACCGTGCTGAACGTGCCGCGGCTGTTGGCGAGGCAAGCAGCAACCAGGCGATCTGTGTCGCCGAGCGTGGCCGCCCGCCGGCACGCCTCGAGCAGCATGTTGCGGAAGCTCGGGTCGCCGGTTTGGCGCAGGGCCGTCCCCAGGCCGACGCGCAGGTCGAGGTCGAGGACAGGGTCCGACTTCTGTCCCTGCGAGCCGAGGTCCAACGCCTGCGTGTAATAGCGCACGGCATCGGCCGGGGCGAGCGCGGCCAGCGCGGCGTCGCCGGCGCGCCGGGAGTACCCGATCGCCTTGGCCAGGTCGGTCGGCTGGATGGCGGCCACCCAGTGCCGGGCCAACTGCCCCGCCCAGGCATCGGAGCTGGCCGCACCGACTTCCTCGAGTGCCTCGGCCACCTGGCGATGCGCACGGGCCCGACGCGTGGGTCGCAGGTCCTCGTAGAGGGTGTGCTGAATCAGTGCGTGGGTGAACTGAAAGCGTCCCGGTGCGTCGGGGAACTCGCTCACCAACGCTGCCCCGGCGGAGTCCTCGAGTATGTCAAGCACGTCGTCCTCCGCGGCACCAGCAGCCTGAGCCAGCAGGTCGAGGTCGAACTCACGTCCGATCACCGCCGCGAGCGCCAGCACCCGTTCGGCCTCCTTCCCCAGGCGCACCACCCGCCCGCCGACGACCTCGCGGACGCTGTCGGGAAGGACTGTGGTCTCGAGCGTCGCCCCCGCGACCCACCGGCCCTCCTCGTCGCGGTAGATGGCCCCGCTCTCGACCAGGTGGCGGAGCACCTCGCCGACGAAAAACGGGTTGCCATCGGTCTCGCGATAGACCGCATGCGCCAGGTCCAGTCCCTGGGCGTCTAGCAACTGGCCTGACGCCGCCTCGAAGTAGGACACGACCTCGTGGTCGTTCAGACCGCACAGCTCGATTCGCTGCACGCCGCTTTGCCGCCGGAGCGCCCCAAGCGTGTCCCGCAGCGCATCGGCATGCCGGAGCTCGCTGTCCCTGTAGGTGGCCAAGATGAGTAGCCGCGGGATCTGCTCGGCGGCCGCCAGGTGCCGCAGCAGCAGCAGGCTGCCGCGGTCAGCCCACTGCAGGTCGTCGAGGACGAGCACGACGGGCTGAACCCGAGCGAGATCTGCCATCACCCCCGCCACGGCAGCGAAGAGGAGGTAGCGCTCGGTGTCGGTGTCGGTACCCTTTGTCGCCGGCAATCCCGGCATCTTGCGACCCACCGAAGGCAGCAGTCGCGCCAGGTCCGCGCCGTTGGGCGCGATGCGCTGCGCCAGCTGTTCGTCGGACGCGTGCGTCACGTAGTGCTCGAGTGCCTCTGCGAAGAATTGGTACGGGCGGGCCAGATCCTCCTCGCAGTGCCCGAAGAGCACCAGCGCGCCGTCGTCGTGGGCTGCCAGCGCTGCTGCCGCAGTGAGGGTTGTCTTGCCCAGGCCCGCCTCGCCGGCCACCAGCATCACCTCTCGACCCCCATCGTGCGCGACGCGCTTGTACGCCAAGGCGATGGTCTGCAGCTCGCCGGTCCGACCGATCAGCCCTACCTGCGGCGGGACCGCGAGCCGACCGGGCAAAGGGATGTCGCCAGCGGCCGCGTCCGGTGCCGGCACACGCTGGTGCGTGCCGGTCAGAGCGGGCTGCCCCCGATCGACGAGATCGAGCGCGGCCGACTGCTCGAGGATAGCGAGCTCGAGTGCCTGTAGGGTCTGACTCGGATCGATCCCTAGGTCCTCGATGAGCAGCTCGCGGGCCTGCCGGTAGGCGGCAAGCGCGTCCGCCTGCCGGCCTGATCGGTACAGCGCGAGCATCAGTTGGCCGCGCAGGTGCTCTCGCAACGGGTAGGTCTGGACAACCGACTCGAGCTCACCCGTGAGCTCGCGATGCCGACCCAGAGCGAGATCGGCGTCGATCCGCCATTCAAGCACCGACACTCTGAGATCCTCGAGCCGCGACACGTCGGACTGACCGAACGTGCCGACATCCATACCGTCGAGCACCGGCCCGCGCCACAGCCGCAGCGCCTCAGTCAGTCGTACCGACACCTCTGACGGGGGCTCGTCGCTCCGTGGCGCTGTGGCCATGCCCTCGAACTCGGACGCGTCGAGCTCCCCGGCTCGGACCTCCAGGGCGTACCCCGGAGACCGGGTATGCAGGTTGCTCCCGCCTGCCCCACCGAGAAGCTTCCGCAATTTCGAAATGTGCACCTGGATTGCGTTTGGGGCAGTCTCGGGAGGCTCGTCACCCCACACCGCCTCCGTCAAGCGGTCACGCGACACGGTCCCGTTGGGTTCCAGCAGCAAGGCCCCGAGGATCGCCCGGTCCACACGCCCGCGGATCGGAAGCGGCCGCCCCCCGGGCTCGAGCACCTGGAGCGGACCGAGAACTAGGTAGCGCATCGCGCCGTTCCGCCAGTGTCCGGGGTGCACACGGCGGCGAGCCTATCCACCGGTGACCAGGGACTCTCAGGCGAAGCGGTCGAGGGAACCCCAGTCTTTGTATGTTCTGGGATTGAGCTAGGTGCTTGAACACTGAGGTCCCTAGCTCGGAGTTCGCGGTCAGACCGACTGACTACGTCACCTTGAACTTCGTGGTGCTCGCTACGGAACCGCCCGTAGTTGTGACAGCAATCGTTTCTGGTTTCGCCCCGGTAGGAACCTTCACCATCCGTTTCGTAGCGGTGTCCTTTGTGAAGGTCGTCGATGTGACGGTCACCTTCTTGCGTTGAACGTGACGCTGGTTGCATTTTCGAGGTTCGTACCCTTGATGGTGACCTTCGTTTCGACGGTCCAGAGGTCGGGGTGAAGCTCGTGATCGTGGGCGCAGCCAGCGGTGGAGTGACGGCGATCGGGGTCGTAGCGTTCTCGATGATTCCGTTGAGGTGTGAAGCCAGTTAAGTGGCTCCGACCTTGGTGCCTGATGCCGTGGCCTGCGAAGATCACTGCCGAGGTGGCTTGCCGACACGATGATCGAGCGATCCTGTCGCCGTCGATCGTCCTACGCCGCCGAGTCCGTCCTTCAGCGCTTCTTCAGCGCCTGTTAAGGCCGCCGTCTTACAGTGCAACCCAGACTGCAACCAGCGGTCAGCGGCGAATAACAAGGAGGACGGAAAATGTTGTGTATCAGGAAGTTAGTGGTGGGGGAAGTGCGAGGTTGGCGGCTGGTGCGCAGGGCTGGGCGGCACTTTCCGCTCCATCGGCTCGCAACTCTGCCCGCCGCCTTCGCCCTTCTTTTCGCGTTGATGGCCGCCGGAGCCGGTGCAGCTCAGGCTGCCACCACCGCGGGCACGCCGCCAGCGGGTGCCCCGATCTCTGGGTCGACCGGCAGCGCCGAGGCAGCCGATGGGGCGGCCTCCGGCCTGACGACGGGCAGCTACTCCGGCCTTACCGGTCCGGGTTACCCCATGGACTTCTACGTCTCGGGCAACGAGGAGTCGCTCCAGGACATCACCGTCAACCCGCTCTATCTGACGTGCAGCCCCGGCGGCGCGACTCCTAGCTTCCACGTCTCGATCAACTCTGTAGCTCTGGCGAGCGATGGGTCGTTTTCCTCCACAACGACTCAAGACGGTGACTACAACGGCTTCCCCGCCACCTTCACGATCGCGCTGAAAGGGAAGCCCACGGGCCTGAACTCGCAGGGGATGCCTGAGGCCGCCGGTTCGATTAAGGAGACCATGACGTACTCCGACGGCACCGCCTTCAGTTGCACGTCGAAAAAGGTCTCCTGGTCGGCGACGTGGGACACCGATCAGACGGTGACGACCGGCCGGCCGCCGGTGGGCAGCTACTCCGGCCTCACCAGTCCGGGTTACCCCTTGGACTTCTACGTCTCGGGCAACAAGAAGTCGCTCCAGGACATCACCGTCAACCCGCTCTATCTGACGTGCAGCCCCGGGGGCGCGACTCCTGGCTTCCACGTCTCGATCAACTCTGTAGCTCTGGCGAGCAACGGGTCGTTTTCCTCCACAACGACTCAAGATGGTGACTACAACGGCAACCCCGCCACTTTCACCATCGACTTCCAAGGGAACTTCCACGGCCTCAACTCATCGGGACTGGCGCGGGCTGCGGGATCGATCACCGAGACAATGACCTATTCGGACAGCGGAACCTCCTACACCTGCACCTCGAACCAGGTGTCGTGGTCCAGCGCCCGGGATGCCAGCCAAAGCGTGACGACCGGCCCGCCGCCAGTCGGCAGCTACTCCGGCCTCACCAGTCCGGGTTACCCCATGGACTTCGACGTCTCGGGCAGCCAGACCGACCTTCAGGACATCACCGTCAACCCGCTCTATCTGACGTGCAGCCCCGGGGACGCGACTCCTGGTTTCCACGTCTCGATCAACTCTGTAGCTCTGGCGAGCAATGGGTCGTTTTCCTCCACAACGACTCAAGATGGTGACTACAACGGCAACCCCGCCAATTTCACCATCGACTTCCAAGGGAACTTCCACGGCCTCAACTCATCGGGACTGGCGCGGGCTGCGGGATCGATCACCGAGACAATGACCTATTCGGACAGCGGAACCTCCTACACCTGCACCTCGAACCAGGTGTCGTGGTCGGTGAGCCACTCCTAGTTGCCTATGCCGGTGCGTCTCGCCTCGATTGTTGCCACCGCTTGGTGGAGCGTTGGGCACCCGCCGTCAGGACATGTCAAGGCCCCCCGGTTCGTCCGGGGGGCCTTGACTATGTCCGCGGAGCCTCATCTACAGGCGAATCAGCGGCAGCTCGCTGCTTATCGGGGACGCAGAGATACAACTCTTCGTCGAGGGCGAGCTAATCGGCGGGAACGTTGAACAACTAAATGGCACGGGCCGGACACGCGAGTCCGGCTGCAGCCTTGCGCTGCCAACACGCCGTCGCCGACCGAGACGTCGCGATCGCAACAGCACTTTCGGGACTCGCCGAGGCGTCTCGCGCCGCGAATCCCGCGGGATATCCACGGGATGAGTATGACGAGCCCGACGATGCGATGAACAACGTCGTGGCCCTGAACAGCAAGAACGAAGAAAGCGGACCACCGGGATCGAACCGGCATCATCAGCGCAGCGACTCCACTTGAAGAGGTGCTCCGCAAGTTCAACGGGTCGCGCGCGGCATCTGGTCAGTGTCGGTTCGCTCGATCCTGCGCAGTAAAGCTGTAAACGGGCGAACTCGGCGCACTCTGTGCCGCATCTCCGAGTGCGACGCACGAGCCTGCCGAGGGACAGGAGATCCCGCCCAAGCTGAGGTAACTCTGGCTGTAATCGTCCGGCGCCCCCTCCGGCACGCTGAAGGTGACGTCGGACCACGTCGCTCCTCCATCGGTGGTCCCGAGCAAGATTGGCTGGCCCCCGTCATAGGTAGTGCCGACCACTCGAGGCACCACATCAGAGCCGGTCACCCAGCACTGCGAATCGGTGGGACACGATAGACCGTCGAACACAGGCTGCGGCACGTCTGCAGGCATCGAATCAGGCGTCCACGAGAGGCCACCATCGGTTGTCGATGCCACGGCGCCGAAGATGAGGGGCCAGCCTGGAGCCGTACATCCGACCTGAGGCGATCCGGCCTCCTTTTGGATCTCCTTGGCCGTCGCAGCGGACTCGGCTTGTGCGAGCGCTGCGACAGAGGGGCTCTGCACGCTTGTCGTCGGCGTGGTCGTCGCGCCTAACCCCGGAAAGGATTCCCGAGCGCACTGGGGCGGGTTCTGAAATGGGATCGCGATCAGCCCAGTCATCCAGCAGTGCCGTGCGTCGGCACACGACAGCGCCGAGTTCGTTTGTTCGACGCCGAGGCCGTCCGGAATGGTGCCAGGCGACCAGGTCGCACCGCCGTCGGTGGTTCGAGCTGATATTCCCGAAGCGAAGTTTCCTGGCCCCCCGAGGAGGTCGTCTCTCCATCCGATGGCCGTGCAGTCCTGGTCCGAGCTGCAGCTGAGCGACTGCATCGAATCGCCACGCACGAGACGCTCGTCGGTGAACGTCTGGCCACCGTTTGTGGTGAAGAGGAACGTGGCGTCGGTGGGCTGCTCGGACGAGACATTGCTGTGCGCAGCCAGGCCGGCACAAAAGGTGTTCGAGGGACACGACAACGCGACGAGATTGCCAACACCGCTCGGGAGCGGTTGGAGCGCCCACGTCTCTCCGCCGTCGTTCGTCGCAGCCAGGACGGCTTGGCCGTTATGGGTGCCTCCAGCAGCGCAATCGGACGCACTGCCGCACGCGATCTGGCTCGTGGGCGCGAAGCCATTGGGCATCGGGTGCGCAGTCCAGCTCTGGCCCCCGTCGGAACTCGCATACAACGATACGCCGAGCAGTGGCGCTCCCGCGTAAGGACTGTTGTAGTGGCCGCTCATGACGTAGCAGACCGACACGGTCGGGCACGTGAGCGAACCACGCGGCGGTCCTTGCGTGTATTGACTCCATGTGCCCGAAAGTACGTCGTCAGCGAGCCTCCAGGTGCCCGATTGAAGAGGCAACCTGCCGGCCTGTGGTGTGCCGCCTCCGCCCCCGACGACCAGGATGCCTGCTACCACCAGGACGGCAGCGCACGCGACCAGCACAGCCGATCGCCGAACCATGCGGGTCCGATTGTGTGCCTTGACCGAACCTTCCGGTCGCTGGGGAGGCCCCACAGCCGTGGCACGAATGCGCTCCATGTCTTCGAGCTCGTCGAGTGACGGCGCTGGTGGCGCGGCGTCGACGAGCTCCATGACCAGGCTTCGGATCTGAGTGTCGAGCGTGTCACTCATTTGTCCTGAGTTCCTCCTTCAAGCGGGATCGAGCGCGGCCGAGATGCCGCTTCACCGCCCCCTCGCTGATTCCCATTAGCTGACCGACTGCAGACGGACCGAGGTCCTCCCAGTAGGTGAGTACGATGACGGCTCGCTGTTTCACGCTCAATCGCTGGACGGCCCCGAGCACCTCGGGGCGAACTTCCGGGGGATCGACGAGGTCCGGAAGGGCCACTCTCTCCTCCCTCGCTCGGCGGCGGCCGGTGGCGCGATGGAACTCGGCGGCTCTGTTGAAAACGCTCCGGTAGAGGTAGGAGCGTTTCTCCTGCACGGTCGTCCAGCCTGGAGATCCGAAGCAGCTGAGCACGGCATCTGACACGACATCGGCCGCGTTGCTGGGTCCTACGAGCCCCGTCGCAAATCGAGTCAGATCGTCCGCGTACTTCCGATAGACCTCGCCGTCAGACGCCTCCACCTCAATACGATGCCGCGGGACCCAGGAACGGGTGACATGACTCGATCTGGTAGGGACTCCTCACCACCCGACCGCTTGACCAGAGCGGCCGACCGGGATCGAACCGGCATCATGAAAGGCGCCTCTACGGTTGCGACAGGCTCGTCAAGGTCCTCGACATGCGAGAGAGGACACGGAGCGAAGCGGCGCCGCGGAGGGTGGCCTTGACGAGCCGGGCGAGATTCAAGACCAAGACCGAGTAGCCCGGCCGGGACGCCTACGGGTCGCCCGAACCGATGCGTTCGGGGACAGGTCCGTAATGTCGCTCTACGCAGCGTCATTGACAACGATTGAATCGGCGACCTTGTCGTGCAGGCACTGTCGCCTGTCGTCCCACAGGCACCACAGAGGGTCGAGCAGTCCGATCCAACCAAGGAACCATGCCAACCAGAAAATCACGGCCCTCCCGAACGCCCTTCCCCATCCCAGAGTCCCTCCCGCAACCCGCAGGGGTCGGATATGAAGCCAGGCCATTCCTAGTGTCCTCCCGAACCTTGCGACGGCGACGGTCTCGTAGGCAAGCATCACTAGCCCAGTGATGAAGAGACAGACGAATACGGTCAAATAGACCCACACGAACCCGGGAGTCGAGACTGGCGCATTCGATGGGTATGTCGTCTCAGTGGGGAACAGAGGTCCGAATCGAGGCCCGAAGATGACAAGAGCAAGCGCCGTGAGGAGTACGAAGACTGGAAGCAGGACCAGAAAGTCGAGCACCCGGGCACCAAGGCGACGACCTGGGTCTGATAGTGCCCCGGGTCCGGAGGCCGGTCGCCCAAGTTGGGCCCCCTTCCACGGAGGCGGCCCCCACGCACCGTACGCCGGTATCTGCACATATGGAGGGGGCACCCGGAACTCTGTCCATACGGCACCATCCCAGTAGCGCTGACCCCCACTTCCGTCCGGGTCGGGGTACCAACTCGCGGGGGGCTGCACGCTCGTCACCGATGCTCCAATCTGTCGGCTCACCCTAAAGGATCACCAGACCATCAAGCGGTCCCACCGACCCGATGCGTTATGGGGCAGGGATCGGACGGCCCTCACATCGGGAAAGAGCGTAGATAACGAAGAGGCCCTCCCTCGCGAGACTGAAAACACGGCTGCGAACGGCCAGTTTCATCTGGGCTGGCGTGGTTGCGTTCTCCACCGCCGACTTGAACCTCTTCTCAGCCGACACGTCCCGGTTGAAAGCCCGCCTGGCGCTGGCCGGCGCAGACCGCAACTGAACCTCGAGCGAAAGTTGTCGCCTTCAGGATCGCGCGGGCCGCAGCCAGCAGTTCGTTCCTCGTCTTGGCCAACGTCGCTGAACTCACGGCGGTCACGTGAGGGATCCGCTGCCATTGCCGGCCATTGGCTTGAGGGCCGTACAGAACGGAGAAGTGAGCGAAGTGGTCGCCCCTGCAGCGGGCAACGAGTCGCCGCATCCAAGGGTGACGATGGCCGCCCCGTCGTCACGAATAGCGAGACCGCTCTCTTCACTAGACCAATGATGCCCGATTCCGGGTTGCCGCTAACCCTGAGGCGGTTCAGCGAGGCTGAGAAGCAGACGGTCGGCGACATGCGTGAGGCCCGAGTGCCGGTCACTTTTTTGGTCGCTCACGGGAGCGAGCACCTCATGTGCGCCACGTTATGGGTGACCCGGCGGCCTGAATGGTCGAGACTGTGAAGCCACTTCACCGTGGTTCGGGCGACCGACCAGAGCACGACCTCGCCTGTCAGTGGCCGATATCGATGATTCGCTTGACAGTGTTCCCTGAAGCGCCGGTATTCGGCGTCGAAGAGATGCTCGGCTGAGTGGTCGTTCCAGAAGCAGTGGTCACGCTCGCCGACGTGACGATCGCACTGCCAGGCCACCAGGCGAGGAAGACGCCGTTGCCAGTCGTGGTGACGATGTCTGAGCCGTCGCTCAGCTCCAACGTTGCGGCCGTTACGCCGGGGCCGACCGAGCCTTCGGCGATCGTGTACGCCTGGCCGTCGTTGGCGGATTCGGCTAGTAGCCGGTCAACGACAATCTGGCCAGCCTTGGGTGATGCAGCCTGGGCGCCGCCGATCAACCTCATTTGCGAATTGGCCTGGGCGCTCGAATTGATCGACGGGCCGCTCACGCACAAGAGGGTGGTCGATGTGGTTGCCCCGAACAAGACCAGAGTGAAGGGTCCGCGAGTGTCGACGAGCGACACTTGGGTCGCGCCCGTGGCCAATCCCGCCGTCTTGTCAGGTGGCGGTGTGGCTGCCGCGGCTTCGCACGTCGCCTCGGCGCTCGATACCTGACCTGGCGCTGGCGTCGTCGGCGCTGCCGTCCAGGCTGCAAACGCGTTGGCGGTGCCCGGACCAGCCAGGACCACCAAGGCCGTCGTGACGCCACTCGCGACGAGGGCACCGCCGCCTAGGGCCAAGCCGCCCCTCCGTCGATTTCGGTGGCGTCCCGCGATCTCCTGCACGAGGTGTTCCTGCCGAGTTGACAGTCGGAACTCACTCAGGGTGGGGACCGGTGGGGTGTCGAGAACGTTCATTGGTGCTCCTTTGTTATTGCGTGAGGGTCGTCGAGGTGATGGGGGCAGAGTCCTTGAACTTGGCACGGGCGCTGGCCAGACGAGAACGGACGGTGCCGACCGGGATACCGAGCGTCGTTGCCGCGTCTGCGTACGTGAACTCGCTCCACAGAACGAGGAGGACAACGTCCTGTTCCCCTTGGGTGAGCGCCGATATCGCTTCCAGAGCTCGGGCAAGTGCCTCTTGCGCTCCGAGACGTTCCAACGTGTTCTCTTCGGAGCTCGCACCGTCCCCCGGGACAGGTATCCGATCGAGCGCCGATCGATAACGTCGGAGCGAGCGATTGGCGTTTCGAATGACGTTGTTGGCCACGCCGATTAACCAAGGCAGTGCGCTTTCGTTCGAGAGCTGCAGCTTGCGTCGACGTCGGAACGCCTCCAAGAACACGACGCTGGTTAGATCCTCGGCAAGATCGAGGTTGCCAGTCCGCCGGGCGCAGTAGGCGTAGACGTAGCGCGAATATCGCCTGAATAGCTCACCGAGGGCTTCTGGTTCGCTCCAAGCCATCGCCAACAGGTCACTGTCGGCAGCTTCGGAGAGCGCGGGCATACCTAATAGTGTCCGCGGGGCACCAGAAAGTTCGAAACATCTCAACTGCCTGGGGGGCGAAATACGTCTGCCGAGGTGCTCAATATCCGGCGTTCGGCGGTCGTGGCTGGCACTTCTGAGTCCCTGCTCCACCAACCCGGACCGGCGGAGGCCGCAGAGCCGCCGCGAGGTCGCATGGGGTCGCCGCAGCGCGCCGCAGCAAGAACGAAGAGAGCGGCCGACCGGGATCGAACCGGCATCATCAGCTTGGAAGATCGATTTGGAGGTTCGGCACTCGTCGCTATTTTCCCCATAAGTCTGGCTCAGCCCCAAACTCCACCATCCGTTTGCGACCGTTGGTTACCACCGATTCTCGTTGCTTTGTGGTCTGTTTGTGGTCTGCGAGTCCGTCGACGGTTGGAACCGCCCCCGAAGTTCGCCTCGAGTCGACGCCCGCTCCCGGCAGCGAACTGGGACACCCCTCGCTCGGCGTAGATGGCGGTTACCCTCCCGTGGCGACCGCAACGATCGCCACGGTTCGCACGACGGACTTCCAACGCTGCTTTACCGGGCTTGTCGGTCGATCGGACGGGTGACTGCCAACCATCGCGGGATGGCCAATCGCGACGAGGTCCTGTGGCGCCCCGCTCAGGCTGGCGGCGAGGATGGCCGATCACCCTTGACCTGGGCCGCCTCACGATCCGTATAGGTATAGGCGAGAGCCAGTGCCCCGAAGGGAACGATGACCCGGAGCAGGACCTGGCGAGAATCGGTCGCACCGGCGAACACGAGCGATATGACCCCGACCAGGAAAGCAAAGCCCCAAACGATAGAGATCTTGCGGTTGAAGGCATGGAAGCCCGGCGTGTCCCAGACTTCGCGCGGGGCTTGGTCCCGGGCATAACTCTCCGTGAACGGATGGCCGACCAACACGGACCCGAACACGATCACGCACAAGGACCCATGGGCCACGGCCTGGGCGTAGCGGCCCCACGTAGCGATGTCGCTGGGATGAACGATGGCCAGCACCACCAGCAGACCCACGAAGTAGATGACACCGGCGACATCGAAGAGATGGGCCTTGTGACGGGTCATGGCCCGGGCCAGCACCACGATGGCGGCTAACCCAGCCACGCCGGCCGCCACATACACGTTGGTCACCCGGACGGCCATGATGAAGAGCACCCAGGGGGCGAAGCTCCAGATGAGTTCAGACACTGTCTCGTCCTTTCTTTGGGGGTTGCGCGGGGGTCGTGGAGCGATCCTCGGCCCGATACAGGCTCTCCATCACGGCGATGAACTCGAGGTTTCCGGAGAACGATCGGGCGTCGGAGCTGCCCGCTGCCTGGGCCGTGCCCGAGGGACGCCCGTCCTCGGCTAAATGGATGTCGACGATGATTTCCATGCCACCAGCCTGAACGACGCGGTCCACCGCCGCCCTAGGGCAACTCCCTAATTCTTGGATGCAGAAGAGCCTTAGAGCACGTAGGGCTCCGCAGAACTAAGGAACTCCTTGGAACGCTGGTACCCAGGCACCCAGCGCAAAACTAGGGAGTCTCCCTAGGGCACCCGCTGGCTGAAGCGGTCAGCATGCGAGGATGGAACGACTTCCCTGCACCTCATGGTTATGGAGGTGCCGATGACGATTCGGCGTCCCATTCAGCCTCGGATTCTCGTCACCGGCGCCACTTCCGGCATCGGCCACGCGGTAGCCGCCGCCCTGGCTCGCCAGGGCGCAGCCATCTTCCTGGTCGGACGGAGCCGTACCCGGCTTGAGAGAGCTCTCGCCGAGCTTGACGGCAAAGAGCGCCATCGACTCTTGGTTGCTGATCTGGCTGACGATCAGCAGATTGCCGAGCTTGCCAAGGTCGCGGCAACAGATGAAGTCCCCCTCGACGCCTTGATCCACTGCGCCGGGACCTTCGAACTGACCCCGTTCGAGAAGATCGAGAAGGCGGACCTCGACCAGACGTGGGTAATCAACGCACGAGCTCCGTTCCGGCTCACACAAGCGCTCTGCTCATCGCTCCGCGATGGGGCGGCGATCGTCTTTGTCACCTCTGTATCGGCACACGTCGGCATGGCCGGTCAGACCGCTTACGCCACGACAAAAGGCGCACTTGAAGCGCTCGCCCGCGCCCTAGCCGTTGAGCTGGCGGACCGCTCCATCAGGGTCAACACCGTTGCCCCCGGCTACGTCGCCACTGCCATGAACGCGAAATACCGGCAGATGACGGGTGTCGCCGAAGAGCGGGCCAGAGCCGCGCTCGCAGGCCGATTGGGTGCGGCCGAAGACATCGCCAACGCCGTCGTCTTCCTCCTCTCCGAGGAAGCCTCGTTCGTGAACGCAACCACCTTGCACGTTGACGGTGGCTACCCCATCGCCGAGGTGCAGAGGTGTACCGGGCTCCGCTAGCGCGAGTCACAGCTTCAACCGGAAGGATGTCATGAGAAAGCAGTTCGACAACGATCATTTCCAGTTCGGCTTCGAGCTGGCGCTTGGCGCCGCCTACCGACAGGGGTCCGATGCGGGTGAAGTCCTCACAACTCTCGATCGGATAACAGACGGCGATTCGGATTCGTGGGTACGTGAATGGACTGCCACTGCGGAAAGACTTCAAGCCTTTGCCTCGGAGGCGGAGACCCAGGGCCATGAGATCAGTGCGCTCGCGTATCACCGTCGAGCTGCGACCTACTTCAGCACTGCGCTGTACTGCTTTTCGGGAACGACGGACCCTTCTTGTGGACGAGAGCTCGAGCTGTGGCGTCGGCAGCAGGCGTCGTGGGAGCGAGTGGTCGACCTCATGGGGGCCGAACGCCTCTCGATCCCCTACGAAAAGACCATGTTGCCCGGGTTCTTCTTTCGTGCTCCAGATGCTGAGCCAGGCGAGTCGAGGCCACTCGTCGTGATGAACAACGGAAGCGATGGTGCGACGTCGTCGATGTGGGGCGAAGGTGGTGCCGGAGCTGCCGAGCGCGGCTATCACTGGATGACCTTCGATGGTCCGGGGCAACAGGCCACGCTCTTCGAGCAAGCCATCCCCTTCCGCCCGGATTGGGAGGCGGTGCTCACCCCGGTTCTCGACACGATGCTCGCTCGCCCGGACGTGGACCGCGATCACGTCGCGGTGATTGGGATGAGCCAAGCCGGTTTCTGGGTGCCGCGTGCAATCTGCTTCGAGCATCGTTTCGCGGCTGCCGTCGCCGACACCGGCGTCGTCGATGTCTCGGCCGGGTGGTTCTCGCAATTGTCAGGGGACATGCTCGAACTGCTGCGCGATCACAAACGAGAGGAGTTCGACAGCCGAGCGAAGGCCATAGTGGATGAGATGCCCTCCGTTAGGGCAACTCTCGAATTCCGCGGACGTCCGTACGGTGTCGGTGCCGACTCGTTCTATGACCTGTTCCAGACCGTTGCGGGCTACCGGCTCGGCGACGAGGTTGCAAGCATCACGACGCCCCTGCTCATCACCGACCCCGAGGACGAGCACTTCTTCCCCGGCCAACCTCAACAGCTGTACGACCTCGTTGAATGCCCTAAAGATATTGTTCGCTTCAACGCAAACGAGGGTGCCAACGGGCACTGCGAACCAATGGCTCGGTCACTGCGCGACACACGGGTCTTTGACTGGTTGGACAAATACCTCAAGTGAGCACGCGCAAGAGCTCCCTCTGAAAGGCCTCGCACATGCTTCGATCGGTTTCGGATAGTGATTCCCGCGAGACGAACCGGGCATGAGGCAGCGGGTCTCTTGACAAGTGAAGCTCCACCGACTCTTGGAGACCGAAGCCGCTGGTAGCTGCCAGTATGCGAGGTCATCGCGTGCACACGGCAGAGGTGCGCACGTTGAGTGGGTCCCGATGAAGCGGATTTTCGATTTCAGCCCGGGGCGCGAAACCTCCGCCCCCGCCCCGGCGGCCCCCGCCCCCTGTGCCCGGGCGCCCCGCAGGGGTTTCGTGGCCGCCGTGCCCGCGTCCCTTGCCTTCTCCCAGGCGCTATCGGTCCTTAGACCTCACTGCGTTGCCTCCTCGGCGGCGAGGCAGAAGATCGAGCTGAGCTGGCTAAAGGACGAGGCCGCGCAGCTCACGGCGCGACGCGATGCCGAGCTTTCCGTAGATGTTCCGAAGGTGATACTCGATTGCCTTTCGGCTCACGTAGAGCTCCGCTGCCGCCTCAGGATTGGAATACCCTTTCGCCACGAGCACGGCCACGTCATGCTCACGGTCGGTCAGCTCGAGCGAGGATCGGGCTGACCTCCGGGTGGAGCGGGCTCCGGCGCGCTTGAGATCGGACTCCACCCGACTGGCGAGCGGCTCGGCGGCGACGGACAGCAATGTCTGATGCGCGATATCGAGGGTCGCCACTGCTTGGTTCCGCTCACCTCGATCCAGTTGCAGCTGGCCGTGCGCCTGGAGCAACAGGGTCCTCTCGAGGAACGGGTCATCGGGGCCGAACCTGTCCAGCGCAAGCGTGAACAACCCGTTTGCCTGGTCGAGCTCGCCCCGGGCCCCGGCCAATCGGGCCCGCAACCCGAGGAGCCGGGCAGCCATGTCGAGACCCCGGGCCGCCGCCGCCGATTCGAGCCCGTCGACGGAGGCCTGGGCTCGTTCAAGGTGCCCGGTCTCGATCAGTGCCGTGACCTGGGATGGCCAGAAGGTCAAGGCGGCCAGCATCGGAGCCGCGGCGACCAGGGGATCGAGAGCCTCGATGACCCGCTTGGGGTGGCCGCTTGCCAGGCCCAAGGCGGCGGTGGCGATGTGGGCCAACCCGACGCCTTCGACTGCACCGAGGCGCGCCGCGGACTCTGCCGCAGCCGTCACGTGCGCCTCAGCGCGTTCGGCGTTGCCACGGTAGGCCAGGATTGTGGCGATCAGCCCGTGGCACGCCGCTTCCTCGACGCCGCGATGATCATCGGCGGCGATGCCCAACCCGGTCCGGGCCTGCACGAGTGCTTCGTCCCACTCACCCCTTGCAAGCAATGCGCTACCCAGCTGCCGGTGGGTACGGGCGAGCTCAACTGGAATGAAGCCTCGCTGTGTGAGCGCGACCACGGCACGCAGGTCGACCAGAGCCGCTTGGATCCGACCGGCCAGCAGGGCAAGGGTGGCTCGGACAACCAACACGTCCACTTCGACTCCGGGCACGTCGGCGGCCGGTTGAGGCAGGCGCTGGTGCAGGCGAACCAGTCCCGACGCCGCCCCGTGCATGTGCCCTTCGGCGAGGGCGGCGTGGATGCTGGCCAGACGCTCGGCAGAGGTGTGCGGAGATGACAGCGCGAGTGCCTGAGCGGCGGCACGAGCGGCCTCAGGTCCCTGGCCCAGGGTGATGTGGATCTCCGCGAGCTCGGCCCACGCACGCGCGGTCATGGTCTGCGCATCGAGTCCATCTGCATCCGCTTCGTCGACCATTCGCTCGAGCCACTGCCGGGCATCTTCTGCGTGGCCTTGGTCCCACTCGAGCAGCCCCAACACCAGGCTGCGGTCCGGCCCGTCTTCGAACGACTCGATGTTGGATCGAAGGGCTTCGGCACGGCCCAGCTGACCAGCATTGACATAGGCCAAGGCGGCCTGCACCAGCCGGCGCTGCGCCGCCGCAGAATCGACGCTGAGCGACGAAGCCCACTGGAAGGCTCGCCCGGCCTCGAGCTTGTTCCCCGCCTCCAGTTCGTGTCGCGCTTTCGTCTCGAGCTCGCCTGCCAGCGCCTCGTCTGCCCCGTCTGCCGCGGCCACCCGATGAGCGAGCGCCCGTGCCGAGTTGGCGCCCTGGGCAGCGGCGTGGTGAAGGTCACGGCGGCGGCTTGGTGAGAGATCGTCGTAGACCGCCTGGCGGTAGAGCGGATGGACGAACTCCACGGGAGCGCCCGGCTCCCGTGGCTCCCAACGGACGAAGCCGGTGCCCAAGAGCTCCTCGAACGGCTCGACCGGGGAACCGACGCCCGCCAGACGAGCGACCTCAATTAGCGGGGCGCGCTGGTTGAGGACGGCCATGGCAGCGACCAGGGCGCGCGCTGAGGCTGGTGCTTCGGAAAGGCGCCCGGTCACCGCGGAGGTCAGCGACCGCGGCGCCGGAAGATCGCCGGCGGGACGCTGGAGATCCGCGGGGTTCAGTTCGGCGAGGAGGGTCCGCAGGTACAACGGGTGGCCCGCGGTGTGGGAACGAAGCCGCTCAGCCTGATACGGGGTCAGATCGATCCCCGCGGACGATGCGAACAGCTCGACCTCGCCAAGGTCGAAAGGGGCCAAGGTGATGATGAGGCATCGTTCGGGATCGGAACGGAGACGCTCCCAGCCGTCGTGCGGTCCCGGTCGCGTCGTGACGAGCACGACGACCCGATCCTCGTCGAGCCGCTGCACGGCCGAGAGCAGCGCCTTGGACGACGCGCCATCGGCCCAGTGCAGGTCTTCAACCACGACCACCACCGGGCCGTCATCTTGACGCTGGGACCAGGCTTCGAGGATCTCCATGCCCGCAGCGAAGCTCTCGGCAGACGTGGACCCGAGCTGGCGAGCGAGCTCGAAGGGTCGCCCACCAGCGAGCTCGTCTGCCTGGGCGTGCGCAGCCTGCATCCCCGCCGGACGATGTGCCACGACATGGCGAACGAGCGCCGTCTTCCCCAAGCCGGCGTCCCCCTCCACCCACACCACCCGGGGATGCCCTGACTGCGCCTCCTCGAGGGCGCTGGCCATGGCATCGCGTTCAGCGCCCCTACCGACGAGCAGGCCTGTGGATCCAGGCCTTTCGGGCGTGGCCATGCTCAGACGGTAGCGGTCGCCATCGGCCGTTGCGGCCTGGGCGCTCCGCCCTACGAGGGCATGGTCGTCGTCGCCGGTGGATGCGCCGCAGCCAGCCGTTCGTCGGTCACCCGGGAGACATAGGCGATCAGTTCGGGGGACAGGCGGTAGAGGCGCTTGTGGTCGTACCAGCCTGTGACGAGAAGCCCGACCACGACTGCCGCCACGATCTCGAGACTGAGCACGACGAGCGCATGGGTCAGGCCGGCGTCAGCGCGTGCCCCGAAGTACAGGACGGCACGGGCGGCCGTGAGGACCTGGCGGAGCGGCTCGACGTGCCCGACGAAGTTGTAGAAACCCGGGAGGGCCTGGGTCGGAACCGTGCCGCCCGATGACGCCAAGGAGAGATAGACCAGCCCGAGCATGGCCAGGAGCTGCCCGATCGAGCCGAAGGCGGCGAAGAGCGTCAGCGTGACGCTCGCGACCATCAGCGAGGCCAGGGACAGGACGGCCCAGAGCAGGGCGGTGTTGGGTGCGTCCATGCGCAGGATGCCTGCGGCCACGCCCACGATGGCGGCGTCGAGAATGGGGATGGCGACGACAGCGACGGACCACTTCAAGAGGAGGATCTGCTGGCGTGCGATCGGGAGCGGCCTCCGCTGCTTCCAACGTGGGCCCAGTTCGGTGGTGGAGTAGCCGAGGACGCCATCGAGGGAGGAGTTGACGATGGTCGCACCGACAAAGCCGGCCAGCATCGCCAGGAGCGACACGTAGAACGCGCTCAGCCCGAGCGCCGTGTTCGGTGGGAGCGGCCGGTAGCTCACCGTCTCGAAGCGAATGGGGTTTTGCAGCTGCGCCGTGGCGAAGGAAGTGCTCCGCGCTGCCGTGGTGCTGTGAGCAACCAGCTGCCCTCCGATTGTTGAAGAGATCTGCTGGAGGGCCGGGGTCAGGACGCCCGCAGCCAGGTTGACACCCAGGCTCCCCAGCCGGCCGTTCTCCAACAGCTGCACCGTTGGCTGTCCGAAACTCCCTTGCGCCGCAGGTATGTCGTCCCCCGCGGCGGCGAGGAGCGAGTCGGTGAAGCCGGCCGGGATCACGATCGTGGCGTAGGCACCCCCACGGTCCATCTCCGCCTTCGCCTCATCCAACGTGGTGCTGCGCAAGTCCAGCTTGGTGCTCACCACGGTTGAGCTGATCCAACGCGTGGACCACCGTGGCGCCCTCGTCGACGTGCTGGCCATTCACACTGGCACCGCTGTCCTGGTTCACCACCATGACCGGGAGCCCGTCTAAGTGCGCTGTCGGGTTCAGGACGGCGCCGATGTAGATGAAGGTCATCAACACCACCAGCACGAGCGGGATGGCGAGCGGGAAGATCCACACGGACCTGACCCGCAAGACCATCCTCGCTCGCACCGGCATCGACGGCACTGCACCGGCGCCAGTGGTCCCCTGCGGATCCCCTCCGGCCTCCGCGACGTGGTCAGCACCAGCCGTGGGGGCGTTACCGCGAGCGTCTGTGTCGGATTCGGTGGGCACTGCTGGCTCCTTGCTGCTCCGCGTGGACGGGGTCGAGGTGACGCTTCAGCCGGCGGCCGCCGCTTTGGCGGTAACGCTGGCCTGCTTCTGGCTGTACATGAGGGCGAGCAGCAGCGCACCGAAGGGCACCACCAGCCGCAGCACGAACTGACGCGAGTCCTGCGAACCGGCGATGATCAGCGAGGTCGTGCCGACGAGGAAGGCCAGGCCCCACACCGCCGACAGCCGTCGGTTCAGCTCGTGGAACCGGGCGGTCTTCCACACCCGCTCGGGAGCCTGCTCCCGCGCGTACGGCTCGGTGAAGGGCTTTCCGATGAGGACCGAACCGAAGACGATCAGGGTGAGCGAACCGTGGGCGACTGCCTGCGCGTACCGACCCCAGGTGGCGATGTCGCCTGGGTGGATGGCGGCCAGCAGCGCGAGCAGGCCCCCGAAGTAGATGACGCCAATGACGTCGAACATGTGTGTGCTGTGGCGGCTGAGCGCTCGCACGAGCACCACCGCGGCAACTGCAAGACCGATGCCGGCTCCCCAGTACACCCCGCCGATGCGCACGCCCAAGAGGAAGGCGACCCACGGGGAAAAGCTCCAAATCAGGTTCTTCATGACCACTCCTTCTCAGTCGGACCGGGCACTTTGCCCGGCCGTGTCAGCGCCGATCCGGTAGAGGCTCTCGACGAGGGCGAGGAATTCGAGGTTCCCCGAGAAGGGTCGGGCCTGGGTTTCCCCTGCGGCCCTCACCGTCCCGACGGCACGTCCGTCCTCGCCTTCTGAGATCCCAACGATGATCTGCACGCTCCCCACGTTGACGGGTGAGCGAATTCGGAGCACTAGGGCAACTCCCCAAACCTCGAGAGTCTCGAAGTCCCTGAAAACCTAGGGAGACTCCCTGGGGTGCGGGTCGGGTGGTCGTGTCACGATGGAAGGGGCAGAGACGCTCTTGGGCTGCGGAATCGGGTGTCGTGACAGCGCTGAGCTGGCGAAAGGCCGGATCCGCAGAGCGGCACAAGTTCGGCGAGTAGACCGACGGACAGCCGACATCAAGCACGGCATCGCCCGACGGTACGTAACCAGCCCTGTCCCCATGGTGCCTGATTCGTACGGGGCTAGGGGGCGATGCTCATGAGAAGCCGCGGTCAAGGGCGGCCGGAGGCCGGCGGAGCGGACCCTTGAGGGCTGCGCCAGGACTCATCGAGGAGTTCCACAATGGATGTGGCCGGCCGCCCAGTGGCCGGCCTGGATGCGAATTGGGCCTCCCGTGAGCGGATCTGATTTCGCTGTTCAGGAACCGCACGTGACGCTGGCGCCGAAGGCCCCGACCGCCCGGCCGAGGCGGCGGCGAAGCCGCCGCCCGAGGGGAAGGGCGGCTTGAGGCAGCACAGAAGAGTCCTGACCTTTTTCGTCTTGGGGTGATGGATTCAGGGTCGTTGTCTGGTTGAAGTTCTGGGGTTTGCTCGTCTAGTTCGATTGTTCGCTGTTGCTCGTTGATGTGCTCCCTTCCTCTCTGTTCTTCGCTGTTAATCATTCGTCGTCGTTGTTTGCACGATCGTTGCGGTTGGGTGCTTGAAAAGTGAGTCGGTTGTCATCGTTCTGAAGCTGAAGCATTGACGCCGTGGCCACGGTGCCGAGGATCACACCCCGCCACGTACAGCGCCTGGTCGCTGAGCGCAGGATCCCGTTCCTGAAGGTGGGGCGGTTCGTCCGCTTCGACCCCGCCGTCCTGAACGTGTGGCTCGAGGAGCAGCGGGTCGAGGCCCTTCCGGACTCACGCCATGACACATGGGGTCGGTAATCTGGAGAGAACCAGCCAAGGTGGCCTGGAGATGCTCGAAATCGTGAGCTCTTCGTCGGCGTTCGCCTCCTCCAAGTCCCGCATTGTCGGGAGTACTTCGGTCAGTGAGGCAGAGATGAATGAGCATCGATTCAGCCAGCCGTCGGTAATAGCGGGCGGCCGTCACTCCAATCGGCCCGGGCGACCCTTACGGAACTTCGTCTCTCCAGCACTGCGATTCCGCCGGGCCGCTTAGAGATAGGGCGCCAGCGGTGTCGACGATTCGCAAGAAGCCTTCGGGCCGCTATGAAGCCCGGTATCGGGACCCCGCCGGTCGCTTGCGTGGAAAGACCTTCACCACCAAGAGAACCGCTCAGGCCTTCCTCGACCAAATCGGCACCGAGATCGTCAATCACACATGGCGGGATCCGTCGATGGGCAAAATCCGCTTGAACGAGTACACGGCGTGGTGGCTCGAGAACCGTCCGGATCTCCGGCCTCGCACGCATGTTCTGTACGAAGGGCTCCTGCGACTCCACGTCGAACCCGGCTTGGGCCAGTGTCGCTTCGAGAACCTGACGACGGCAGATGGCACACCGCCTTGGTGCGGAGCGAGGTCCCCGGACCGGTGACTGTTGCCAAGGCCTATCGGCTTCTCCGGACGATCTTGAACAGCGCCGTGGAGGATGGGCTGCTGTCTCGCAATCCCTGCATCATCCGGGGAGCCGGTGTTGAGCGGTCACCCGAGCGCCCCGTGGCCACGATCGAGCAGGTGTATGAGCTTGGGACGCTATGGGTCCCCGCTAACGGTTGATGGTGCTGCTGGCCACGTTTTGCGGCCTTCGGCTCGGAGAGCTCCTCGCCCTGCGGAGAGCCCGGGTCGACCCTCTGTACCGCCAGATCAAGGTCAACGAGCAGCGACAGGAACTCGCGGACGGCACTCGGTTCTATGGGCCGCCCAAGAGCGCAGCGGGCATTCGATTGATCGCCTTGCCTCCGCACCTGCTCGAGGAGGTTGAGTTCCATCTCCCCACCTGGGTGGGACCCGACCCGGACGCCTTTGTCTTCAGCGGACCCCGGACCGACTCACTGAGTCGGGCCACGTTCAATCCGACCTGGCGGAAGGCCCGCCACAAGGTAGGTGTCGACCATCTGCACTTCCACGACCTAAGACACACCGGAAACACGCTGGCGGCGGCAACGGGCGCAAGCATCAAGGAACTGATGGTCCGGATGGGGCATGCCAGCGCACGGGCCGCGCTCATCTACCAGCATGCATCGTCCGAGCGCGACGTCGCTCTTGCCGAGCGCCTGTCGGCGATGGCAGAGGAAGCGATGCGACGGCCCGCACGCCAGCGGGACATTGGGTGAGAGACCAGGCATCGCTGCTCTGCAGATTCGCGTCGACGCCGGTGGCTACGCGGCGCACGTGTGGTCTATTCGTGGTCTGAGACGGCTTTCTGACGCATCGTCATGTCGCAACCGAAACAGCCCGCATACTCTGAACTGCGCTTCTGAAGAGAGCGGCCGACCGGGATCGAACCGGCATCATCAGCTTGGAAGGCTGAGGTTCTACCATTGAACTACGGCCGCGGGGACGGGACGCAGTCTAAAGCCTCTACTCTCGGCCCCATGGACACGCTCTTCGACCGAGTCGGTGGAGAACAGTTCTTCGTCGATCTCGTTGACCGTTTCTATCTCAGCGTCGCAGGTGACCCACTGCTGCGCCCTCTGTATCCGGACGACTTGAGCGAGTCGTCGCACCACCTTGCCCTCTTCCTGATGCAGTACTGGGGTGGTCCGAGTACCTACAACGAGCAGCGTGGGCACCCACGGCTTCGGATGCGCCACGCTCCCTTTGTCATCGGCTCTCCCGAGCGCGACGCCTGGCTGCGACACATGCTCGCCGCACTCCTCGAGCTGGAGTCATCCTCGCGGATCTCGCCTCATGACGCGGTCGAGTTGCGTGACTACCTCGAAATGGCCGCGAACTCACTCGTGAACTCGTCCTGACAGCCCGGCCACGGACTCGGCCTGCCAACGCCGACGTGTGGCCCGACGACGTCAGTCCTTGAAGTCGGCTTTCCGCCCCTCCTTGCGGGCGGCCACCGCCTCTTCGAAGTTGCGCGTCGTGATGCGCACGAAGAGCTGTGACGTCCCTTCGGCGTCCATGTGGGACTGGAGGCTGCTGGCGTCGAGACTGTTCCACAGCTGGCGCTTGGTGAGCTCGACGCCCGCCCTGCTCCACCCGTTGATGCGGTCGGCCAGCTCGAAGCAGGCGGGGAGCAGGTCTGCCGGCGCCACCACCTTGGACACCAGGCCGATCCGGTCGGCCTCGGTCGCATCGACGTCGCGGCCCGTGAGCATGATCTCGGCGGCCCTCGAGTGACCGACTGAGCGAGGGAGCAGAAAGCTCAGTCCGAGCTCGGCGGCGGTCAGGCCATTGTTAATGCCGGCGGCGCGAAAATAGGCCTCCTCGGACGCGACCCTGATGTCAGCTGCAAGTGCGAGGCAGAATCCACCGCCGATGGCCGCGCCGTTGACGGCGGCGATGACTGGCTGATGGAGCCTGCGAATGGTTGCGATGACGTCGTCGAGCATCTCCATGGACCGCAGTGCGATCGTCGGCAGCGTCAAGCCGTCCATGTTGGGCATCGTCCCGGGATTCTCGTGGTCAGCGCCTGAGCAGAACCCCCGGCCGGCCCCGGTGATCACGACGACACGCACCTCGTTGTCGCTCCCGATGTCCCGCAATGCGTCCCGGAACGGGATCATCACGTCGAAGGCCATGGCGTTCATGCGCTCGGGGCGGTTCAACGTGACCACTGCGACCTGAGGATGGGGACGGCTGACTTCGGCAAATGACATGGGCGCCTTAGGCCTCGCGGGGATGGTGCGACCGCGTCTTTTGGCCCTGACTCAGGGGGCCCTCGCTGCGGGCGATCCAGCGCAGCCGCGCCGCGTGGGCGTCCCAGTCGTAGACGACGGCGGTGCCCGCGATGAAGTCGTCCAGCCCCCGGCGCTCCCGCTGGAAGACGATCCCGAGAAACCCGATGCCGAGCGTGAGGAACAGCGTGATCGCGAGCCCGATCGTACGCAGCACGGCCTGGCGACCACTGATCGGCTTGCCTTCCGCGGTCACCACCTGCAACCCGAAGATCGCCATGCCGAGCGTCTTGCCACTGACAGCCCATTGGTACGTGTAGTAGAAGAACTCCCAGACGGTCAGCGTCACGAGGGCAACCACCTGGTGATTGCTGAGCGTGTAGGAGTGTCCCGACACGAGCTTGATGGCGGCGTTGAGCAGCGCTACCCCGATCGTGTAAATGCCCCAGGACGCACCGACGTCCGCCGCGAAGGCCACCAGCCGGCTGGCCGCGCCCGTGTAGTGACCCTGTCGGCCAACGGTCATCTCCGGAGCGGGCATGGGTACGGTCGTCACGGCGTCAACGCCTTCGGAGCGCAGAGGAGGGGCGGGCCGACGGGCCAGTTGGCCAAGCTCTTCCGCCGGCCGATCAGCCGGTTGCCCCAGCGCAAGATGAAGTCGTCCAATCCGACCCCCTGCGCACGGATCACGTCGAGGATCTCCGTCAGGACGCCGGTCGTCGAGCGGGCGATGATCGATCCGAGCTCGGTGTGCTCGACCAGGGCGTCGATATTGATCTCTTCGACGATGGCATTGATGTCGATCCGCTCGATGATCTTTTGGATGTCGACACGCTCGACGATCTTCTCGATGTCCATCTCCCCGACGATCCGGTCTATGTCCACGCGTTCCACGATCTTCTCGATGTCGACCCGGCTCACGATCTTGTCGATGTCGACCTTTTCGAGGATGGCGTCAATGTCGATGGCATCGACGATGAGCGGCACGATGCGCTCGGCCAGCGATTGCGCCAGCTGCTCGACCCGGGAGCCGATCGGGTTGCTCACAGGTCTCCGGGCCAATGTGACATTCCCGTGATCTTCTCACCCCCGGGCTGCAGCACGTGGGACATCGATCGGGTACCGTCGAACACGTCGGGGCGCGAGGACCGCGAGGGTAAGGAGACGGGATCGTGGAGTACGAACGCTATGACGACGGAGTCCCCTCATGGGTCGACCTGGGGAGCCCTGACCTGGCGAAGGCCAAGGGGTTCTACGGCGGCCTGTTTGGCTGGGAATGCCCCGAGGGGCCGCCCGAGGCCGGCGGCTATTCGGTGTGCACCCTGAACGGGAAGACGGTGGCCGGCCTCGGTCCCCAGATGAACCCGGACTTCCCCCCGGTGTGGCTGACCTACGTCAATGTGGACGACGCCGACGCCACGGTGGCCAAGGTGTCCGCCGCCGGCGGCACCGTGTTCGCACCACCCATGGACGTGATGGACGCCGGCCGCATGGCCGTCGTGGCCGACCCGCTCGGCGCGGTGTTCGGGCTCTGGCAGCCCGAGTCGCACACGGGGGCCCAGTTGGTCAACGAGCCGGGCACGCTCTGCTGGAACGAGCTCATCACCACCGATCTCGATGCATCGAAGAGCTTCTACAAGGCGGTGTTCGGCTGGGACGCCGAGGACCAGGGCCCTCCCGGCGGACCACCGGCCTACACCGAATGGAAGCTCGCCGGGCGTTCCGTGGGTGGCATGTTGCCCAAGCACGGCGACATGCCTGCCGACATGCCTCCCAACTGGGGCGTGTACTTCGCGGTCGCCGACACCGACGCCACGGTGGCCCAGGCGCTGGAGCTCGGCGGCGCCGTATTCATGGGCCCCACCGACATCGAGCCGGGCCGTTTCGCCGTGCTCGCCGACAACCAGGGCGTCGTCTTCAACGTCCTGCAGCTCAAGTCCTAGCCGGGGAGGGACGGTGGAACGCCGGCGGCTCGGACGCACCGGTCACGAGAGCAGTGTCGCCATCCTCGGTGGCGCTGCCTGTTGGTCCGCCACCGTCGAAGAGGCCGGAGCGTGGCTGCAACTCGCCCTTGCCGACGGGGTCAATCATCTCGACATCGCGCCCCAATACGGCGCCGCCGAGTCAGTGGTCGGGCCGAACCTGGCCGCCCACCGCGATGACCTGTTCATCGCCGGCAAGACCTTGCGGGCCAACCCCGAGGGGGTCACGGAGCAGTTCGACACGACCCGGCGTCTCCTCAACGCCGAAGTCCTCGATCTCTACCAGGCCCACGCGGTGACCACCTTCGAGGAGCTCGAGCGCCGGTCGCCGGCCCTCGAGCGCATCATCGCCTTCCGCGACCAGGGGCGCACCCGCTTCGCCGGCATCACCGGACACGACCTCGACGTGCCCCGCGTCCATCTCGAGGCCCTCCGCCGTTTCGACCTCGACACCGTGATGTTCCCCGTCTACCCGGCGCTGTGGGCCCGGCCCGAATACCGCGAACCCGCCGAGGAGCTCCTGGCGGTGTGCGCCGAGCGTGACCTGGGCGTGATGGCCATCAAGGCGGTGGCTCGCCGACCCTGGGCCGATCATCGGCCATTGGTCGACGCGGTCGCGGGTGAGCCATCCACCGCGGCGCGCTGGGCATCGTCGTGGTACGAGCCCCAGCACAGCGACGAGGAGATGGACCGGGGTGTGCACTTCGCGCTCTCCGTGCCCGGCGTCCACGCCTTCTGCACGCCCGGCGACATCGCGTTGTTGCCGCGGGTGCTGGCGTCTGCGGAGCGCTTTTCGCGCATGGACGATGCCGGGCGGGCCGCGGCGGCCGAGGCGATGGCCGGCGAAGAGCTCATCTTCCCGATGCCACGCTGAGCGCGAACCGGCGCTGCTCCTGCTCAGCCGGCGCGGATCGCCTCGACGACCGTGCGGAACGACGGGTCGTCGCTCGCGTCGGCCGGCGGTGACACGACGATGCCCTGCCCGAGTTCCCCGAAGCGCTCGAGCAGGACGGCCGGCAACTCGGCGAAGGTGCCACAGGGCACGAGTGTTTCGAGCATCTCGTCGGAGAGGACACCGGCCAGGTCGTCCCAGCGCTCGCGCCGGATGAGGTCTCGTAGACGGGGGCCCAGGTCGTCCCATCCGTAGAGCTCGAGGGTGGGGGCGTAGGCGGGCGTCGAGTACAAGAACGCGAGCAGTCGACGTTGGCGCTCCCGCTCGGTGACCACACCTGCGTCCGTCGCCGCCGTGATCACCGACGTACCGATGACCGTCTCGAAACCGGCGCCCGCGATGTCGCGCCCTGCGCCAACCGCACCCTCGGCCAGCGCGGGGAGGCAGACCTCGAGCAGGTAGCGAGGGTTGGAGTTGGTGGGGTGGCTGACGAACCCGTCGGCCACCGCCCCGGCCAGCGCGCACGCACGCCGCTGGACGCCACCGAGGTAGAGGCGTGGAGGAGTCGTCTCGGAGTCGGGGCCCGGGTTGAAGTAGGGCTGCATGCGGCTGAGGTGGTAGTGCGGACTCTCGTAGGCGGGCGCCTCACCGGATACGAACGACGCGAAGGCGGCCCGGACCGCACCCACGTAGTCACCCAGGCGCCCTATGGGGTCCTGACCGAAGGGCACGGCGTAGCGGTCTTCGATGTTCTGGCGGATCTGTGTCCCGAGACCGAGCTCGAAGCGGCCGCCGCTCAGCTTTGCCAGGTCCCACGCTGCGTAGGCGACCAGAGTCGGACTCCGCGTGAAGGCCAGTGCCACGCTCGTCCGCACGGTGATCCGGCTGGTGTGCTCAGCGCAGAGCAGCGCGACAGCCATCCCGTCGTGCACCGTCTCGGCCACGTGCAGCCCGTCGTAGCCGAGCCGCTCCACCCGCTTCGCGTGCTCGATTCCCTCACCGAGCGACAGGCGCGGGTCCATGCCCGCATAGACCTTCACGCCGGCGCGCCACGCTCGAGCCCGGTGTTCTGGTCCCTCCCCCGGGCCACGATCTTCTCGCGCTCGCCGGCGAGGCGGCTCTGGTCGAATCGCTCTGCCATCCAGTCACGCGACCACCGGTTTTCTGCGGCCAGGGCTTCCGCCCCGGACAGCGCGCTGATCTCTGCGTAGCCGCGCCGCAACTCGCGGACGTATTCGTTCGGGATGGAGGCGATGGTTGCCGCGAGCTCGCGGGCCCGTGGGAGCAGAGCTTCGTGGGGGACCACCTCGACGACCAGGCCCCAGTCGCGCGCCGTCTCGGCGTCGATGTAGTCGCCGGTGAAGCTCATCCGCCGCGCCCGGTCGATACCGACCAGCTGGGGAAGGCGGATGGTCATGCCGCCACCAGGCATGACCCCGACCCTCGCGTGCGTGTCGGCGAAGCGGGCCCGTTCCGAGGCGATGAGGAAGTCGCAGCACATGGCGAGCTCGAGCCCTCCGGTCACGGTGGGCCCGTTGATGGCCCCGATGACCGGTGCCTGGTGGGGTGCCAGCATCTCGAACCGAGCGGCTTGACGTTGGCGTTCCTGCTGCGTCGAGCGGTTCTCGGTGGCGAGGGACTTGAGGTCCATGCCGGCGCAGAACGCGGGGTCCGCTCCAGTGAGCACGATGCATCCCACGTCGTCTCGCTCATCGAGCTCGGTGATCGCCGCATCGAGCTGGCCATGGAGTTCGGACGAGATCGCGTTGCGTGACTCGGGGCGATTCAGCGTCACGGTGGCGACGCGGTCCTCTACTTCGACCAGCACCAGCATCAGTGGTTCCTCCTTGGCCGTTGCCCTGTCAGTCCGTCTCCCGTCATCGCGTCACCCATCCTCGTCGAGCCAGCCTTTCATCGCGGTGGCCCCGCGCTCCACTCGTTGCCAGGTGTAGCCGAAGTAGCCGTGGTGCAGGTCGATACTGCTGGTCCGCCGGAGGGTGACCGGTCGCCGGTCGGCGCGGCGGTACATCGCAAACGCCTCGCTCAGCCCCGCTGGCCCCTCGAAGACGGCCTTGGGGGGTGATGTCGACGAAGTCTGGTGCCACGTGACGGCGGACGATGGCCAGCCGCTCGCCGTCGTCTTCGAACGCAGCCTCCATGAGGTGGTCGATCCGAGTGGCGATGTCCTCGCTCCTGTGGTCCTGGCAGAACACTGTCGCAGTCTCGCAGAGCCCGCAAAGCACAAGAGCGACGTCAGGATCGGCCGGTCGATTCCCGTTCGCTGTGCAAGAAGGCGAAGCAGTCGGCATCGTGTTGCGTGCCGTCGATGCGCTCCCAACCCCGCAAGGTGGCCTCCCGGCGGAAGCCAGCGGCCTCGGCGGTCCGCGCCGACGCGATGTTCCAGGGCTCGACGAAGAGGTGCAGACGGGGGATGGAGAGTTCGTCGAACGCGAAGTCGACGACAGCGCGCAGGGCACAGGCGGCCAGGCCGTGCTCGCGCGCGGTGGCGAGGAGCCAGTAGCCGATGGAAGCCCGGCCGCTCTCGATCTCTTGGAGCCACAGACCGATGGAGCCGAGCCCGGCACTGGGCTCGTCGCCCCGAGCGATCACGAAGGAGAACCCGTCGCCCTCGCTGGCCCGCGCGTGCTGGCGCTCGATGAAGGCCCGTCCCGCGTCATCGGTGTAGGTCGCCGGGACTGAGGAGATCGGCGGGATCGCGGGGTCGGCTGAGGCATGACGCACCATGGCCAGGTCCGAGATCGCATAGGGCCGCAGCACGACCGGCGGCCGGGCGAGGAGTGGGACGTGCAGAGGAGGAGTGAAGGCCTCGAGGTCGAACATGTTCATCGGAGCTGGAAATACCCCGGTACGAGATGGTGGGGCACGTCGAGGTATCCCTTGGCCTCGGGCAACCCACCGAAGCGGCCATGGCTCCATCGCACCTCGACATGTCCGGCCACCTCGGTGAGCTCGTGAGAGACACGGTCGCGCACCACCGCCTCCCAGCCGACACGCGGCTGCCCACCTGTCTGGGCCTCGACCGAGAACGAAGCGAGCTTGTACTGCTGCCGCCAGTCCCACGACGTCGCGATACGCAGCCGGAGCGAACGCGCGGTCGATGAGCCGAGGACGAAGTAAGGGGCGCTACCGATGCGCAGGAGGCGCCAGAGCATGGCCTCCCCGGTCCCGCCGATGCCGACGCCGGCAATGGCCTGCTCCCACCGCCGCGCCGAAGCTCGTGCCACCTCGTCCGACAACGCGGCGTAGCGGTCCTTGGCTTCCTCCGGCCAGCCCGCGCGCAGCCATTGCCCCAGCGCGTCGCGCTGCGCCGTCGTGAGGTCGACGGCGCGCTCGGGGAGGGCGCGCAGAGCGAGCGAGGGAGACGCACTCGCCGCGGCCCTTCGTGCCCCATCGGCACCGCCACCGACATCGCCGACCGGGTCGAATCCCGGCAGCGACACAACCGACGCCCTGCGTCGCGTACCCGGCCGCGCTGATCCCGTCCGCGCCACCGGCGCCGCTGCCGGCGCCGGCATGGGGTCGGCGGGCCCGTCCGCGACACGGAGCAGTGACACACGGACCGCCTCGTAGAGCGCCTGGTGCTCGCGGGGTGCGACCTCGGCATACCAGTCCGCGCCGCCGGGGAGAGAGTCGTGGGTGCTCCGGCCGGCGCGGCTCTGCCCGCCCGTCAGCAAGTAGTCGAAGACGTGCGACGGTGATGCGTTGAAGAGGATGTTCGAGAGGTACTTGCAGCTGACGAGGTAGACGTGGTCGACCCGCAGATCGATGGGGGCCACCTCGTCACCGGGTGCCCTTCCTGTGCCCTTCCATTCCACGACGGTGGGCAGCCGGCCCCGCAGGCCGTCGGTGGCGGCGAGGAAGGCCTGCCCGTTGGCCCACGCTGCGTGGAACTCCGTGTCGAAGGCACCCCCGGCGCGGAGCGCCGCCAGGCGCTCCCACATCTCGGGCGAGACGCTCTGCATGACCGGTGTGCGCGAGCGCACCGCGGCGTCGACGTCGGGCAGGCCGAGCATGCCGAACCCGGTGCCGAGCTCGGTCACCGTGGTGCGGTCGCTCGGCATCCTCGAATCCTGGCACGACCCGCCTCATGGCCTCATTGCTGCACGCGAGATTCCGTCATGGCTCCGTTGTGGCTCCGTTGTGGCTCCGCCGTGGGCTCGCCCCTGTCACGGGGGTGAACCCGGTAGGGGCGGTCCGGTCATCCCGGTCGTCCCGGTCGATCGGGTCGGCTAGCCAGAGAAGAGGGGCGTGAGCTGCAGCTCGAGCGGGCCGACGGCGGCGTCCGCGGCGAGATGCAGTTCCGTGCTCTCGTACACGTCCACCGCGATGCCTGTGCGGGCGATGAAGGCGAACACGGCGTCGCCCCACCGCTGCTCTTGGAGGGCGAGGCGCAGCGCGTCCCGTTCGCCGGCCGGCAATTCGTCGCCCGGGGTCTTGGCCACCAGCTGGCAGGCCAGTACCCAATTCAGCGTGTCGAGGTCCTCGGCGACGAAGACCCGCGGCGGGTCGTCACGCACGACTGCGCACGCCACGACAGCGCCCACGGCTCAGACCGCCCCCGGCGAGACGTCCGAAGAGGCCCAGAACCCCGCCAGCGGGCTGGCGCACCGTCCACGCGCGTACGTGGCCAGCCGCGCCAGTGCCTCGGCCGAGAGCAGGTCGACGGCGTCGAACAGCCCGCCCGGCCCCGGAGCCCGCAGCGCACGGTCGGCTTCGGTGCCCGCGCGCGGCAGCTGGGTGGTCAGCACCACGAACGGGGAGATGTCGCTCGCGGCCATCACGTGGGCACGCCCCAGCGTGCGCCACACCGTGTCCGATCGCGCCATGCCCCCCCGGAACGCCGAGTTGGGCCCCGCGACGTCGAAGTACCACGTCCGGCCCGCGGCGTCGGTGGCCGTGAAGTCGACGGCCATGCCGAGGCCGCGCAGGCGACGGTTGGGCCGTACGTCGCGGAAGCCTGCGCCCTCGAGGGCTGCCTTGGCCAACGTCGAGGCGGAAGCGCCATCGGTGCCCGGCCGCGGGTCCCCGTCACCCTCTGTGGCCAGCCGCGCCAGCGCCAGCTCGACGTAGTGCGGGTCGGTGTCGTAGCCGACGGCGTCGCGCCCGCTGCGCCGCGCCGCCACGAGGGTCGATCCCGACCCGGCGAAGGGGTCGACGACAAGGTCGCCTCGATACGTGTAGAGCTCCATCAACCGCAGCGGCAGCTCGACGGGGAACGGCGCCGGGTGCCGCACCCGCACCGCGCTCTCGGGTGGGATGTCCCACACGTCGAGCGTCAGCGCCATGAAATCGTCGGCGCCGATGCTGCTCTCGTGGGGCAGCCCGTCACGCCGGCGCTCCTTCGGGGAACGGGCGCGCCCGAAGCGGCCCTTGCTCGCCACGATCACCCGCTCGGTGACGTCACGCAGGACCGGGTTGGCGGCCGAGCGGAAGGAGCCCCACGCGCACGAGCCGCTGGCGCCCTCGCCCTTCTGCCACACGATCTCGCCGCGGGGCAGCAGGTGCAGGTCGTCTTGGAGGATGCCCATGACGTCGGCCGCCAGGCTGCGATACGGCTTGCGGCCGAGGTTGGCGACGTTGACGGCGATGCGGCCGCCCGGCTCGAGCACCCGCTTGCACTCGGCGAACACGTCGCGCAGCAGCGCCAGGTACTCGATATAGGACCCCGGCACCCCCTCGCGGTCGAGCTCCTCCTCGTACTGCTTGCCGGCGAAGTAGGGGGGTGAGGTGACGACGAGGGCCACCGAGTCGTCCGCCAACCCATCCATCCGGCGGGCATCACCGCACACGCACGACACACCGGGCTCGTGCGGGTTCACGTGCTCGTCCGCGCTCAGCTCCGGTGCTTCGAAGCGGGAGTAGAAGGCGTCCGCCACGTGGGACTCGCGGCGTCCGACACCGAAATTGGATGTCGCGGTGCGACGTCGTGGCGGCATGACGATCGGTCGAACCCTACTGGCCGGCTTGGTCCCGGGCCAGGATGCGAGGGGTGGACGCAGGCGCCGTCGCGGGCGCCGTCGAGAGCACGGGGAGGACCGTCACACTGAGGACCATACGGAGGCGTTGTGACAGGGCTACATCTCGTAGACGACGAAGGACGTGGGGTGCGCCACCTGGTCGTAGAGCGACCGCGCCCGTCCGTTGTAGACCTGGGTGTGCCAGTACAGGCGACCCGCCCCGCGCTGCAGCGCCGCCTCTTTGGCGGCGTGCAGCAGGGCGCGCCCGACGTCCTGCCCGCGTGCGGAGGGATCGACGAAAAGGTCCTCGAGGTAGCACGTGGGCTGCCGGGACCAGGTCTGGGCGTGCAGGACGCAGTTGGCCATCCCGATGCCCACCCCCTCGTCGTCGAGGGCGATGATGCCGAACATGGTGTCGTCGGCACCGCAGAGGCGCTCGAACGTGGCGCCCGAGGTCTCCTCCGAGAGCGTGGCGCGGTAGAAGTCGAGGTAACCCGCCCACAACGCCCGCCAGTCGTCCCAGTCGGTCTGTGTCAGAGGCCGGATGCGCACGCCGGCCAGGTTACGGGGGCGGCACCTATCCTTCCGTAAATGGGTGCGGTTTCGGAAGGACACGTATACAGAGGACACGAGGTCCCGGTCTCGTGGAACGGCGCCGAGGTGCGGGCGTGGGTGCCCGCGCCGCTGACCGGCCAGCCGTTCGACCTCGGCCTCAAGGCCAGCCGGCTGACCGAGCGGGCCGCCGCCGCGGCCGTGGCGGCGGGGAACCGTTCGGCCCGCCTCGGACCGCTCGCCACGCTGCTCCTGCGCTCCGAGGGGGTGGCGTCCTCCTCTATCGAGGGCGTCGCGGCGCCGCTGGCGGACGTCGCGGCGGCCGAGGTCGGGGGAGCGCTGAGCGATGCTGCGTCGTACGTGGCCGACAACCTCGGCGCGGTGATGGGGGCCCTGGCCTCACCGCAGCGCCCCCTCACCGAGAAGGACATCCTCGGGTGGCATCGGCGGCTGACCGAGTCCGGCGGAGCACTCCCGCAGCGCATGGTCGGCACCTATCGCACCGAGCAGTCCTGGGTGGGCGGCACGTCCCCGCGCGACGCCGCGTTCGTGCCGCCGCCGCCCGAACTGATCGGCGGCCTCATGGAGGACCTGGTGTCGTTCGCCAACGACGATTTCCTCGACCCGGTCACCCAGGCCTCGGTCGTCCACGCGCAGTTCGAGTCGATCCATCCCTTCGGCGACGGCAACGGGCGGATCGGCCGGGTACTTATCGGCTGGGTGCTCTCGCATCGCCTGGCGCTGACGGTCCCGCCACCGGTCAGTGTCGTCATCGCACGCGACCCCGGTGGGTATCTCGCCGGCCTGACGCTGTTCCGCATGGGTCAGTTGGACCCGTGGGTCGAGTGGATGGCGGCCGCATTGGAACGGAGCGGCGACGCGGCCAACGAGCTCATGGCGCACTCAGAAGATCTGGTGGCAGACTGGCGCACCCGGCTCGACGGTGTGCGCGAGGACGCGGCGGCCCGGCGGGTGATCGATCTCCTCGCCGAGCAGCCGGTCATCTCGGCGGCGGACGTCGCCGAACGGCTCGGGGTCTCGGCACGCTCGGGGCAGAGCGCACTCGCCGCGCTGGCCGAACGAGGCATCGTCGAGCGCTACCTGCCCGGCGCGTCGGGCCCCGGCCGGCCCACGCACTATTGGGTAGCGCGTGAGCTCGTCGAGCTCGTCTCGGGGTGGACGTCGAACACGGCGTGAGCCTCGGTTAGCCCGAGGCGCCTCGGCGCCGTCCCGCCCGTGGGCCACGAGAGCGGCCCCGGCCCTCGAACTTCTCGCGCACCTCGGCGCGGCGTGCCTGGAGCTCGCGGTGCGTCAGGCTCTCGGTTGTCTCGTCCAGCCCGAAGCCCGCCTTGAAGCCCGCCATGTCGGGGGCCCAGTCCGCGCTCTGTTCAAGACCGAGCTGGGCCATGATCCGCTCGCCGTGCTTGGCCGCGAACATCAACGCGATGGCCTCGACTTCGGCGAAGAGGTCGAGGTCGGGTGCCAAGGTCGCGATGGCGCCGTCGAGGAACATCAGGTTCTTCACGAAGAGCATGAGCTCCTTGGGCAACCGGGCGCCCAGCGCGAGCAGCGTCTTGATGGACCGCTGCATCTCGGACACCAACTCGTCGGCGGTCAGGGTGACCGGGTCCACCGGTGGCCCCTCGAGCCCCAGAGCGTCGATGACGCGCTGCACGTCGACATCGTCGGGGAACGCACCCAGGTCACGCAGTGCGGCGACCTGAGCCGGGATGTCCCCGTTCGACGCGCCGACGAGAAGGGAGAGGAGCGCGAGGCGCTTGGCCTCGGTCAGGCGGCCGGTGATCCCGAAGTCGAGCAGCGCGGTCTTCCCCGATGGCAACACGAAGAGGTTCCCGCCGTGAAGGTCACCGTGGAAGATGCCGAGCATCATGCAGCCCTCGAGGAAGCCGATCATGCCGGCCCGCACGACCGCCTCCGTGTCGATGCCGGCGGCATGCATGCCCTCGACGTCGGCGAAGTTGAACCCGTCGAGACGTTCCATGACGAGCATGCGCCGCGTCACCAGCGAGGGGTGCGGCCGTGGCACGACGAAGTCACGCTGGTCCAGCGTGGCGAAGGTCATGGCGATGTCGAGCATGTTCTCGGCTTCGAGCCGGAAATCGAGCTCTTCGGTGATCGTCTCCGCGAACAGCTCGACCAACGCCGGTGGGTTGGCCAACGCGGCGACCGGGATGCGCCCCACGAGGAGCGGCGCGAGCCATGACATGACAGCGAGGTCCTGACGGACGCGGTCCGCCACCGAGGGCCGCTGCACCTTGACCACGACCTTCGTACCGTCGAGCAACGTGGCCGGATGCACCTGCGCGATGGAGGCGGCGGCGAGCGGTACCCGCTCGACCGAGGCAAAGACAGCGTCGAGTGGCCCGCCGAGCTCCTCGACGAGCACGCGCTCGATGACGGCCCACGGCTCGGGCGCCACCTGGTCCCGGCACCACTTGAACTCGGCCACGAGCTCGGCGGGGAAGATGCCGTCGCCCGAGGCGACGATCTGGCCGAGCTTGATGTAGGTCGGGCCGAGCGTCTCGGCGGCGACGCGCAACCGGTGGGAGAGGCCGGCGATCGACCGGGCTCCGCCCCGGCGCCGGTCGGTCAAGTACCACAGCCCGAGGGCGCCCCCGAGGTGCCACAGGGTGCTGCCGAGCCTGCGGCCCGGCGGGATGGTGCGCCGGCGGGTGAGAGAGGGGAGGGCAGCGCTGAGGCGCGCCCGCACCCCGGTCAGTCCACGGCGCCACGTGAGGGCATCGGGGTCGACGATCCACGGTCCGTCGTCGCTGAAGGTGGCGAAGGCGACGTCGGGCGCCGCACCGAGGGGCCTCTGGTCCGGTGCAGCGTCCACCACCGGTGAGCCTATGGGCGGCTGCTCGCTGTGCCTCTCGCCCTTCGTGTCCTCTGCCTTTCAACCCGCCTCTTCGGGACCTCCTCCGTCCTCCCTCCGGGAGTGACCCCATGGCACAGCGGTTGAGGCGTGTCGGCGAGGGTCAGGAAGGCCGGACCAGTCCCGATTGGAAGGCGAAGACCACCGCCTGCACACGGTCGCGCAGGCCGAGCTTGGCCAGCAGGCGGCCCACGTGGGACTTCACCGTCGCCTCGGAGACGTAGAGGCGCTCGGCGATCTCGGCGTTGGAGAGGCCGTCGGCGACGGCCAGCAGTACCTCACGCTCGCGCTCGGTGAGGCTGGCCAGTGCCTCGTGCTCCGCCGTGTCCGCGCCGGCGCCGGCACCGCTCCCGGCCAAGTCGGGCAAGGTGGCGGCGTACTCCTCGAGCAGCCGGCGTGTGATGCGCGGCGATACCACTGCGTCGCCCCGGGCCACCGTGCGGATGGCGGAGGCGAGCTCGGCCGGGGGCACGTCCTTCAACAAGAAGCCGCTGGCGCCGGCCCGGAGCGCGCTGAAGGCGTACTCGTCGAGGTCGAAGGTGGTGAGGATCAGGACGCGGGTCCGCTGACCCGCCGCAGATTGCGCGATGGCCCGCGTCGCCTCGATCCCGTCGAGCACCGGCATGCGCACGTCCATCAGTACGACGTCGGGCCCGTAGAGCTCGACGAGACGGACGGCGTCGGCCCCGTCGGCCGCCTCGCCCACGATCTCGATGCCGTCCTCCGTCTCGAGGATCATGCGGAAGCCCTTGCGCAGTAGGGCCTGGTCGTCCGCCAGCACGACGCGGACGGTCATCGCGCGATGGGCGCCTTGCAGTCACGCAACGTAGCGTGGACCTCCCAGCCTCCTTCGGCCTTGGGCCCGGCCTCGAGCCGACCGCCGAAGGCCGTGGCGCGCTCGGCCATACCGGCCAAGCCGTGACCGCTCGAGCTCCCGTTGGCATCGGCACGACCCGTCGCGGGCACCACGCTGCGGCCGTCGTCGCTGACGCGGACCGACAGATCAGGGTCGTCGAACTCGAGCACCACCTCGACGAGGGCCGGCTCGTGCGCGTGTTTCAACGCGTTCGTCAGCGCCTCCTGCACGATCCGGTAGACGGTCAGGCCGCCTGCGCCCGACACGTCGAAGGGCCGCCCCCGGCGTTCGACCGAGACCGCCAGGCCGGTGCCGCGCACGCGCTCGACGAGCGCATCGAGGTCGCGGCAGTCCCGGCTGGGGGGCGAGCGGGGGCCGCCCGCCGTTCGCCCCGACCGCATCGCCATCGGCTCCACCTGACGGCTCCTCGCGCAGCACGCCGAGCATCCGGCGCATGTCGGTCAGGGCCTGGCGTCCGGTCGCCGACACCTCGTGCATCGCCTCCGCCGCGCGCCCGGGGTCAGACGCCTGCCGCGGCCGAGGCAGCGTCGGCCAGGGTCACCATCACCTGGATGTTGTGTGACACGACATCGTGCATCTCCCGCGCGATGCGGGCTCGCTCCGCCGCGGCGGCCAGCGACGCCTGTTGGTCCCGCTCGATCTCGAGCCGCTGGGTGCGCTCGGCCAGCCAGCCGAGCTGGCTGCGCAACGCCCGCATCACGATGCCGCCGAGCAGCGCCGGCGAAGGCGAGTCCGGTGAGGAACACGAACGACTTGAGGTCGTTGCCCGTCGGCGTCCAGCTGATGGTGGCCATGACGACACCGGCCTCGAGGATGACCGAGGCCACCACAACGAAGAACCACTGCGACTCGAGCGCCACCGTATAGAGCGCGACGAGGAGCGCGGCGTCGGCGAGCGCAGGGCTGGCGACGAGATACTGCACGAGGGCCACCGCGCTGATCACGAGGAAGACGGTCATCGGTGCGCGCCGCCGGAAGATCAGGGGGAGGATCAGGGCGGCGGCCAGCCACAGATTCGGAGCCGTGCCGCGCTCGATGAGCCACCCTGAGCACAAGACGAAGAGGAGGCCGGCGAGCGCGACGTCGACGTAGCCGGCGTAGCGGCGGTCGAAGGCCCGGAAGCGCTCCAAGATCTGCGCGGCCCCGTCGGGCTGGCGCTGGGCTCCCGGCTCACCGCCGGGTGCGCCGGGGGCGCTCCAGGGTCGGAGCCACTCTGGATACAGGTGACGTGCGCTGCGGGCCATCGGATCCCTCGTTGCCGGGCGGGACGACCATGGTAGTGCCCCCTGAGCAGGCTCTCCGTGCGCGAACCACCGCGGTCTCACGGCACCAGACTCCCTGGTGGGAGTCGCCCGCATGTCATCCCGAAGGATGAAATCGGTTCACGCGGGATTCATTCCTACGGGCGATCCAATTCGGCTCCTGCCCACCTACCGTCGCGAGTGTCAAACCTTCGGGCGGCGCGGGGGAGCGGGCCTGTTCCGCCCCGAGCATGCAGCGCGCCTCGCGTCGCCCGTTGATCGTGCGACGCCGGCGCTCTCACTCCCTTCACCCTCAGACGCCGGCGCGCGGCGTCAGGGACCGGTGCGGAGCGCGACCTCGCGGCAGGCCTCGAGATCGTCGAAAGCGCGGGCGACGTCGTCGGGCGTGAAGGCGAAGAACAGGGCTGCCACCGCGTCGGCGCCGGCCTCGGCGTAGCCCTCGACCCACTCGGGCGTCAGCTGGTTGAAGTACGGGCACACCGTGATGCGCAGCTCGCCTCGGGTCCGCCCGGCCGCTTCGAGCTCGACGTCGAGCTCGGCCAGTCCGCTGACCAACTCTTCGGGTGAGCGGTTGAAGGTGTGCCAGCCCTGGGCATGGCGAGCGGCTCGGCGCATTGCGGCCTTCGTCTCCCCGCCGATGTGGATGGGCGGGTGGGGCTGTTGGACGGGCTTGGGGAACATCTCGCAGGGGGCCAGGTCGTAGGTCTCGCCGTGGAACTCAGACGTGTCGTCGACCCAGAGCGTGCGCAGCACCTCGAGGTACTCGTCGGTGCGCGCCCCCGGCGCGCCCACGGCACGTTGAGCGCGTCGAACTCCTCCTTCAGCCAGCCCACGCCGACGCCGAGGTCGACCCGGCCGCCCGAGAGCCAGTCGAGCGTGCTGACCTCCTTGGCCGCGTAGACCGGATTGCGCTGGGGGAGGAGCAGCATCGCCGTACCGAGGCGCACCGTGGAGGTGCGGGCGGCCAGATAGGTCAGCGTGACGAGCGGCTCGAGGAGCCCGCTGCCCGGGGGAGCGGGGATGCGGCCGTCGTCCGCGTAGGGGTAGGCGCTCTCGTACTGCCCGAACAGCACGACGTGCTCGCCTACCCAGATGGTCCCGATGTCGCGTGCCTGGGCGCCCTCGGCGACCGCATCGAGCAGCTCGGGCGTCGACATCGGGCTCGCAGTCGGCATCCAGAGATCGAATTGCACGTGTCCTAGGCCCCCAGTCCGCGTCGTACGAAGTCGCAGATCTCGTCGGCGGCCTGCGCCGCCGGGATCGGCTCGGGCTCGCCGGCTCGCACCGAGAGCGCACCGTAGATCTGCTGGCCGATGAGGACGACGGCACGCTCCGGATCGAGGCCGGGACGGAAGTCGCCCGCCGCCACAGCGGCCGCCACGAGCTCCTCGAGCACGCGCATCATGTCGAGCCCGATCATCATCAGCGCGCCCCCCACGGCTTCGGAGCCCTCGGCCCGGGACGAGCCCTGCGTGCCCATGGCCAGGCGGAAGAAGGACGGGTTCTCGTCGATGCGCTCGAGCACCCCGACCATGAGCCGGCGCAGGCGCTCCATCGGTGTGGCGTCGCCGGTGACGACGAGCGCGATGGTGTCGGCCATGGCGTCGTACATCGATTGCACGCAGGCGCGCAGGAGTTCGTCGCGGTTGGCGAAGTACACGTAGACCGTCGAGCGGGCGACACCGGCCTGCGCGGCGATCTCGTCCATCGGGACTTCGGTCGTGCCGCGCTCGCCCAAGAGGCGACGAGCCGTGTCGATGATCTGGTCGCGCCGGAAGTCCCGGATCACGTCTTTCAGCGCGTCCGGCGCGCGCCGGGCCATGGTGGTGTTCGCCTCTGCCTCAGAGCGCCGGCTCAGGAGCGGGCGGCCGGGGTGAACGCGACGGGAAGGTGCTTGACGCCATTGATGAACTGGGACTGTAGGCGCTGCACGTCGCCGGCCTGGCGGATGTCGGGCATCCGGTCCAACAGGTGCTCGAACATGACGCGGATCTCCATGCGGGCCAAGTTGGCGCCCAGGCAGAAGTGCGCGCCGCCCCCGCCGAAGGCGATGTGGGGGTTGGGGTCCCGGCTGACGTCGAAGGCGTCGGGGTTCTCGAAGATGTCCTCGTCACGGTTGGCCGAGGCGTGGAAGAAGACGACCTTGTCACCCTCGGCGACCTTGGTCGTGCCGAGGGTGAGGTCGCACATGGCGGTGCGCCGGAAGTTCATGACGGGCGTGACGAAGCGCAGCATCTCCTCGACCGCGGTCGACAGCAGGTTCCGGTCGGCCACGAGGCGCTCCCACTGATCGGGATGCTGGAAGAAGGCGTGCATGGCGCCGGACATCAGGTTGCGCGTCGTCTCGTTGCCGGCGACGGTCAGGAGGAGGAAGAACAGCTCGAGCTCCATGTCGCTCAGGTGCTCGCCCTCGACCTCGACCGTGGTCAGTGCGCTCATGAGGTCGGCGTGCGGGTCGATGCGCTTCGTGGCGAAGAGCTCGGCGGCATACGCGTAGAGCTCCATGGCGGCGACGAGCGCCTGGTCGGCCTGGGCCTGGTACTCGGGGTCCTCGCTGCCCACCATGGAGTTCGACCACTCGAACATGCGGTGGCGGTCCTCCTGAGGCACGCCGAGTAGCTCGGCAATCACCTGGAGGGGGAGCTCGGCGGAGAGCTGGGTGACGAAATCGGCCTCACCGGTCTCGATGACGTCGTCGATGATGCCGTCGGTGACGCGGTGGATGTTCTCCTCGAGGTCGCGCACCATGCGCGGGGTGAAGCCCTTGTTGACCAGGCGGCGGTAGCGGGTGTGCAGCGGCGGGTCCATGTTGAGCATCATCAGCCCCTGCTGGGCGACGTCGTCGTCGGACATCTCGAAGGGCATGGTGCCGCGGGCGGCCGAGCTGAACCGCTCGTAGTCGCGGTTGACCGTCACGCAGTCCTCGTAGCGGGTGACGGCCCAGAAGCCGGGCCCGCCCTGCTCGTCCTGCCAGTGGACCGGGTCGTGGCGTCGAAGGTAGGCCAGCCAGGCGTGGGGGACCCCGGCCACGTAGGAGCGGGAATCCGAGAGATCGACCGGGGTGACCTCGGGGGCCACGTCCGCCAGGGTGCTCATGTCTGTACAACTCCTCTGAAGAATCAGACAGCTTGTCCGATTTCCAAGATGCTAAGTCCAGCGCCGAAGGCGCGTCAACGGCGGCGGGCGGAGGCCCTGATCAGGAGGGTGAAGCGTTGCCCCCGGGCTCATCGGTTTCGGCGGAGTCATCGTGCTCACCGTGCTCGTCGTGTTCGGCGGAGTCATCGTGCTCACCGTGCTCGTCGTGTTCGGCGCGTTCGGCGTGGGTGGGCATGATCGCCACCGACTTGGTGGGGTCGTCGGGGTCGAGGATGACCCGCAGCCGCTCGTCCTCGCCGGGCGGGTTACCGGGTACCGAGGCCACGATGACCGGTTGGTTGGCCGGCGGGGCGAAAATCGACTGGAGGCCACGGGCGACGCCGGTGCCGACCGCACCGAGGGCCGAGTCCCGGCGCCATCGTTCGAAGCCGCTGCCGGCGTCGTCGGCGTCGTCTGGGTGCGAGTCGGTCAGGTCTTCCTCTGACAGATCTGGTTCGCTCTGATCCGCCTCGGTGGCGTCGTCGGTGGCGTCGTCGGGTTCGATGCACTCCATCCTCGCACGAAGGGCACGCGAGGTTCGGACCGCAGCTCGAGCAGAAGTTGCGCGGCTCAGACAGCGTTGCCGCGAACTTGAGCCGTATCGGCACAAGGCAGCCACAACATTGCTTCGACGTGCGCGAGTGGGATCCATCGGCCTCCTTTGCACAACGCCCTGACAAGACCCCTGGCAGAGAGGGTGACACCTGTCTGGGCACACGTGCGGCACCGTCATCGCGCCAGGTGACACATGACTTTTGGCTCGTTTACTTCGCACGCGCGGCATGACTCAATGCCTGCATTGGCGAAGGAGTGGTTTGGCGACCACTTCTGCATGATCAGGCGGTAGGCGTTCAGTGGATCTGGCGAGTCCCACTCTCGGCGAATCAGCGCGTGATGCGGTCGTTTGGCGACTCGGCACCTATCGGTCAGATGTGGTGGCACGAAACAGCGGACTCAGCTCCGCGTTCGTTTCGAGCCGCTTACACGGGAACTCGCAAGGGTTCCCGGCAGCAAGCGGGAACCCCCTCGAATGGGTTCTTTGCGTAGGGCGGACTGCGCTTTGGCAGGACGCACCAGGTAACGCCTGGAGCGGGGGGATCTCAGGCGCCCAACACAAGCAACCCAATCAATGAAAAGGAGAACAATGAAGCGTTTCATGAACAAGAAGGTGGTGGCCGTCGGCCTCGCCGTGGGGCTTACCCTCGGTGTGGCCGGAGCCGCCTTCGCCTACTTCACGGCGACTGGAAGCGGAAGCGGCACGGGATTGGTCGGTAGCACGACGGCCTGGTCCGTGAACAGCCCAACACCGATGGGTGCAACTTTGTACCCGGGCACGGGTTCGCAGACGTTTGCCTTCGTCGTGACGAACAACAGCAACGGGAACCAAGGCCTCCAATCGGTCACGGCGAGCGTGGCCCCGGATGCCGCAGCGGCGCTGGCAGGCTGCCAAGCCAGCTGGTACGACGTTGCGGTTGACGGTGCTGCGGCTAGTCCGACTACGTACACGGAGACCTACAGCGCACCGATCGACCTTGCGGTGCACGGTACTCAGGACGTCAGTGTTGTTCTGACCATGCCTGATGCCAACACCCTTCAGAACGCGTGTGAGGGCGACGCCCCAGTCGTGACGCTCACGGCCAACTGAGAGGTACGCCCGTCCGGACCGAGCGATCGCTCAGGTCATTGGCGGTAAGGCCGGTCGGAAGGCCGGACCACGGATGTCCTCCGTGGTCCGGCCAACCACCGGGCGAGGCCAGCGAGGGACAGCAGGGCGAGCCCTGAAGACCTTCGGTGGGATTGACCCCCGACAGTGGGAACCAAGAGGCACGTGAGTTGAGGACAAGATCGGTGAAGGCATTGCGGAGAGTGAGGGACGTGGCGAGCACGTGCCTCGTCGCGCTCGTCGTCGCTGCCCTCACCTTTGTCGTTGCTCATGCGGTCTTCCATCCTTCGGACCCGAAGATGTCACTGACCGCCGGCTCCGGCTTCACCATCACATCGGGCATCCACGCATCGTCGGCGTGCTCGGGATCGACTGCCGAGCTCGACCCCGGGACCACTCGGTACATCTGTTTCACCGTTCAGAACAACCTGACGGTGCCCATCACGGTCGGGTCCATCTCGATGGCGCTGAGCAACACCCCACCGGCGGGTTGTGCAGCCAGTGACCTGTCGTTGCCGACGTTCTCTGGACCGTTGAACGTCTCCGGGAGTGGCTCGGCCACCACGACCGGGTTGCCGATTGAGCTCAAGGACGACGGGCCGCAAGGTCCCCAGTGCCAGGGCCAGACGCTCGACTTCGTCTACAGCGGGTCGGCGCAGTACACGGACTCGACGAGCACGAGCCTGGCCACTTCCTCGTCAGGGAACACCTCCACTTCTGGGACTCCGGTCACGTTCACGGCCGCCGTGACCGAGACGAACGCCAGCGAGGATCCCTCCGGCAGCATCGCCGGCGGCACGGTTGCCTTCGAGAGTTGCACCAGCCCGACGTGCAGCGGGACGCCCACGCAGCTCGGAACGGGGAGCGTCGGAACCAACGGACAGGCCACCTTCGCCACCTCGGCGCTGCCTGTGGGCACGAACTACATCGAGGCGATCTACGGGGGTTCGGGGACGAACTTGGCCGGCAGCGCATCGAAGGTCGTCGTCCAGACCGTGAACCCGAGCACCGTCTCGACCTCCTCGACCCTCATCTCGGCGCCCAACCCGTCCAGCTACGGCACCTCCGTCACCTTGACCGACACAGTCTCGGCTTCCACGGGCACGCCGGCCGGCAGCGTCACCTTCTACAGCTGCTCCACCTCGAGCTGCACCAGCTCCTCGCGGAGCGCGCTCGCCGGCTCGGAAGCCTTGAGCGGCGGCAAGGTCTCCCTCTCGGTCTCGAACTTCCCAGCGGGCACCACCTACGTGGTGGCGGTCTATGGGGGAGCCGGCAGCGACGCCACCTCGACGTCGGGCGTGGTCTCGCAGGTAGTCAACGCGCTCCGGACCACCTCGAGCCTCACCTCGTCGCCGAACCCCGCCACGAACGGCAGCTCGGTCACCTTCTCGGACACAGTCTCGGCTTCCACGGGCACGCCGGCTGGCACGGTGACTTTCTACAGCTGTTCCACCTCGAGCTGCTCGACGAAGAGCTCGCTCGGCACGAAGACGCTCGCCGCGGGCAAGGCCTCGTACTCGACGACGGACCTGCTCGTGGGCACGACCTACGTCGAAGCTGTGTACCCGGCGTCGGGCACCTTCGCGACCTCCACGTCGAACGTGGCGTCACAGCTGATCCTGAATGTGCCTGCCGTGTGCACGAGTGGTGGCTACAACGACGTCATCATGGGGACGAACCCACCACAGCTCCTCTTCGGCACGAATGGCAACGACTACATCTCGGCCTTCGGAGGTGCCTACTGGATCGATGGTCTTGCCGGGAACGACTGTGTCTCCGTTGGAAACGGGGACGACAGTATCTATGAGGGCGACGGCAACGACGGAGTAGCGGGCGGGGACGGTTCCGACGCTCTCTTCCTGGGCAACGGCAACGACAGGGTCAGCCTCGGGAACGGCTCGGACTGGGTCCAGGTCGGGAACGGCAACGACGCAATCACTCTCGGCAATGGATGGGGCAGCGACGTCGTCGTCGGCTCGGGCAACGACACCGTCTCACTGGGCAACGGCTCGTCCGACCAGATCGTCGGTGGCAACGGCAGCGAGACGATCTATCTCGGTTCTGGCATCGACAACAGGTACAGCGGTCAGGCGCACCACACCAACGTGTGCCACCTGCCCACAGCACCGCCGTCGTATCACGGCTCGGCGGCGAGCTATTACCACGACACCATCACCAACTGCACGGTGGTGACGCCATGAGACGCGGCCGGAGTATGAGCGCGAAGCGGGGGTTCGTTGCCGCTCTCAGCGTCGTCGGCGTTCTTGCGCTCGGCGGAGGGGCGTGGGCCTACTTCAAGTCATCGGGTTCGGGGAATGGGCACGGAACAACGGGGACGATGAGCACTGTCACCCTCAACGCCGTAGCCGGGACTCCCTCTACAGCGCTGTATCCGGGAGGAACCGGGGACGTCAGCATCGAGGTGAACAATCCGAACGACTATGCCGTGACGCTGGTCAGTGTGACGGGCAACGGAACGATCACCCCCGACGCGGGCCATGCGGGCTGTACGACGACCGGTGTGACCTTTGCGAACCAGACTGGGCTTTCGACGAGCATCCCGGCCAGCGCCACCAACTACCAGGTCCACTTCTCCGGAGCGGTGTCGATGAGCGCCTCCTCGTCGAGCGGCTGTCAAGGGGCCTCGTTCTCCATCCCCGTCACGATCACGGTGGAGAAGTGATGAGCCTCTTCGACCGGGCTCCCCGGCGTGCACGACGAAGCTCGCCAGGACGCCTCCGCGTGCTGGCGGGTGCTGCGGCAGTCATAGGCCTGATGGCGCTCGCGGCCGGATTGGCCTTCGGCTTCTGGGTGAGCACGGACAGCTCCCATCCGGCGGCTGCGTCGGCCACGAGCTTGTCGTCGCCGACTGTCAGCGCCGCGGAGGTGTCGCCCACGTCGGCGAAGGTCAGTTGGACCGCGGGCAGCCAGCCTGCAGGCACGAACTACGTCGTCGTCCGCAACCCCGGCGCAAACCAAGACGCCGTCTGCACCGTTCCTGCGCCAACCTCGAGCTGCACCGACAGCGGACTGAGCCCAGGGACCGCGTACTCCTACTCGGTGACCGCGACGCTCGACTCGTGGCAGTCGCCAGCGGGCAGCGCCTCGTTCACGACGATGGCGCTCAACGTCGCCAGCCCCACCAACGGGTCGACGTTCGGTGCGAACTGGGGCGGCTCGATCAGCGGCACATCTGCTCCGGCATCGGGGACCACGATTGCCAGCGTCAAGGTGTCCATTGAGCAGGGGAGCGGCTCGTGTTGGACGGGCAACGGGAAGACATGGACGGCGGCGTGCCCGACGTACGTGGCGACAAGCGGGTCGGTGAGCAACTGGACCCTGAGCCTGCCGACCGGTGACCTGACCTCGGTGAACACGTACCACATCACCGCGGAAGCCACGGATTCTTCGAGTATCTCGGCGACGACGGCTTCGGCGTTCACCTACAACAGCACTGCTCCGACTCCGGCGTCGCCCGTCGTCAGCGCGACCACCCACTACGTCGACTCCAACGGTATCTACTGGGTCAACGCAGAGACGGTGGATCTGACCGATTCCGTCACTTACAGCGGCGGGGGAACGGTGTCCACCGTTGCTTACTACTACTGTTCGACGCTCAGCTGCACCAGCTCGAACGGCACGTTCATCGGGAACGGTTCGGGAGGAACGTGGTCGTATTCGTGGACGGCCGGCAATCTGCCTGCCACCGACGGGCCCTATTACGTCGTAGCCGTTGCCACCGATTCGTTGACCAACGTGGGGACGTCCTCGGCGGCCGAGGTCGGCGTTGACCGCACGCCGCCGATCGTGTCCACCCCGAGCGTGAACGGGCTTTCGTGATGCTTCTCCTCACCTCCTGGGTCCGAGCGGTCATCCAGCGTTGCTCGAAGCAGCCGAGGCGAGTGGCGCGTTTCGCCACCCTTGCGGCGGCCGGTTCCCTGCTGGCCGGTGTCCTCGTCGCCGCGCCCACTCTCAGTCCTGCTCCGGCATCGGCGGCCACGCTCAGCCCGACGTGGAACAACGGCTCGTTGACGTGCGGCGTCGCCAACAGTGCCACCGTTCCCGCCGGCACGACGTCCCTGACGGCCACGCTGATCGGCGGTGGTGGTGGCGGTGGGGGCGCGAACAGCCCCAGCGGGACCACCGGCGCCTACGGTGGCACTGGCGGACCGGCGAGCTCGGTGAGCGTGACCAGTTACCCCGTGACATCCGGGACGGTCTACGTCGACATCGGTTGCGGCGGCGGCGGTGGTGGTCAGACAGGCACGAGCGGAACGGCGGGCTCGGGTTACACGTCGGGAGGCGCTGGCGGAGCGGGGAGCGCCAGCGGTGCCGCGGGCGGGGCGGGCGGGGGATCCACCGCCCTCTGTCTCGGGACCTCTGCATCATGTACGACCCTTGTCGCGGTGGCCGCCTCCGGCGGCGGCGGAGGAGCGGGATGTGGCTCCAACGGCAGCGGGTGCGGGAACGCCCAGGGTGGCGGTGGAGGCGGCGGCGGCTATTCGACCGGGGGTACCGCCGGTGCGATCAACGGCGGTACCGGCACTGCGGGTGCCACCGGGAGCGGAGGGTCCTCCGCGACCGGTGAGACGAACAGTTCGACCAGCCAGAGTGGGTCGGGCTTCGGTGGCGGCGGTGGTGGCTCGGGGGTTCGTCAATCGTCCGGGGCCGGCGGGGCCGGCGGCGGCGGCGGAGGCGGCGTGGGCGGGACAGGCGCGACCAACAACGGTGGCACTGCAGGGTCAGGCGGGGCGAACAACACGCCAGGCGGCGGTGGTGCGACGGGGATTGGGTCCAATGGAGCCGGAGGCTCGGGGTCGGGGACGAACGCCGCCGGATCCGGTGGGGCCGGCGGAACGACGACGGCGGGAACGGGCAGCGCAGAGAACATGGGTGGCGGCGGCGGTGGTGCCGGATGGACCGGCGGCGGCGGCGGCGGACCCGACTACCAGCAGTCGAGCGGCGATCAGTACTCCGCGGGCGGCGGCGGCGGCGGTTCGTCGTGGGGCGTTTCCACGGCGTCGCCGAGCTTCACGGGTGTCTCCGCCTCGACCTCATCGTGCAACTCGGGTACCGCTGGTGAAGGTGGCACGGGCCCGAGCGGCACCGAAGGGAGCGGTGACGGCGGGTGCGCCGGCTCTCTGACCCTGACCTTCACCGGAAGTGCGCCGGCCACGCCGTCGCTGACCGCTGGGTCGTTGACCTTCATCGTCGGTTCGCCTGGCAGCGTCACGTACTCCTCGACCGCAGCGTCGTCCTACAGCGAGTCGGGCACCCTTCCTTCAGGCGTCACGTTCAACACGAGCACCGGAGTGTTCTCGGGCACGGCCTCAGTGCCGGGGAGTTATTCAGGCATCATCGTGACGGCCACCAACGCATACGGAAGCAGCAGCGCGACGAGCCCGTTCACCATCACCGTCGGCAAGTCGGGCAACCCGATCCTGACCGCGAGCGGCCCATCGACGGATTCGGTGGGAACGGCCGTCGCCTCCGGCTCGATCTCGGCCATCGTGGCCTCCGGGTCCAGTCCGACCGGCACCGTCACCTTCAGCGTCTTCGGCCCGAGCAGCGAGCCGACAACATGCACCTCTGGTGGGACGACGGTGGGGACGGCAATTGCTTCGGGCGACGCGACCTACCACCCGAGTGCCGGATTCACCCCGAGCGGCGCCGGCGACTACTGGTGGTACGCGTCCTACGGGGGCGACACCAACAACAATGCGGCCGCATCGCCGTGCGGCACCGGGATGTCCGAGACCGTGGTGACAGCGTCGCCGACTCTGAGTGTCTCCGCGCCTGTGACAGGCTCTGTCGGCGCGGCCTTCCCGGCCAGCTCCATCACTGCCACGCTGAGCGGATCTTCGGGGAGCGACGACACCAACACGATCACCTTCACCGTCTTCGGCCCGCAGTCCTCGGCTCCCACCACCTGCAGCTCAGGCGGAACCACGGTTGGGACTGCGACACCTGCTGGGAATGGGACCTATGCCTCGTCGGCCGGCTTCACTCCGAGCGACACCGGCGACTACTGGTGGTACGTCTCGTCACCCTCTGACGCCGATAACGATGCCGCGACCAGTGCGTGTCCGCCCGCCGTCGAAACCGTCGTGAGCGTGCTGGTGCACAACGGCGCCACCCTCACCGATGCGGCGAGCGACGCCGGTTCTGGGGTCGGTTCGGTCAGCTACTACTACTGCCCCTCTGCGAACTTCACCACCTTGACCTGCACCTCGAGCACCCCGTGGACCCTGATCGGGACCTCTTCGAGCACCTCGCCGTACTCGGTCGCATGGACCGGCCAGCCGGCCAACGGTGACTACGTGGTGGTCGCCGTCGGCACGGACAACGTCTTGAACACCGATGCGACGCCGAGCGGCTCGATCCGGGTCACGGTGAGCAATATTGCTCCGAGCGTCGCCGTCACCTACCCGGTCTCTGGGAGCACATACGGCGCCAACTGGAGTGGCACCATCACGGGCACCGCCTCCTCCAATGACGGGCCGGGGACGTCCATCTCCAGTGTGGCGGTCCAGATAAAAGACACGACGAGCTCCCTGTACTGGAACGGGTCCACCTCCTCGTGGCAGTCGGGCGCGGTCTACAACGCGGCCAGCGGCGGATCGTCGTGGACCTATGGCTTCTCGTCGGCAGACCTCACGTCTGGCCACGACTACGTGGTCACCGCTCAGGCCACCGACAGCGTCGGCAACATCGGCACGAGCACAGCGCTGAGCTTCACCGACAACAGCACCGCGCCGACGGTCGCGACCGTGATTGGTCAGGCGACGGGTGCCTCGGTGAACGGCTTCGTGAAGGACGGCGCCGGCTACTACGTCTACGCCAACGTGACCGATCACTCGGGCACGGGGATTCAGAACGTGACGGCCAACGTGGGCAGCGTGACGAGCGGCGACACGTCCATAGCCATGACCGCCGGGTCGTACACCGCTCCGGGCGGAGGCAGCTACAACTATCGCAGCGCACTGCTCACCTCTAACGCCAGTCAGGGCAACGGCGCGGTCACCTACAGCGTGAACGCCGTGGACGACCTCGACAACACTTCGACGTACTCAAACAACGGCTCGGTCACATTCGACTCGACCGCTCCGACGGGCAGTGTCAGCGTTCCTGCCTCCGCCAACTCGACGTCGGTCTCGGTCACCTTCAGCGCCACCGACAACACCGGTGGTTCGGGCGTCGATGTAGCCGGCGGTGAGCTCATGCGGGCCTCGGCCACGTTGACGAACGGCACCTGCGGGACGTTCGGCTCGTACGCACTGGACGGCTCGACCGGCCTCACGTCACCCTTCAGTGACACCGTGTCTTCGGGCAACTGCTACAAGTACGAGTACGCGGTGTCCGACAACCTGGGCAACCAGGCCACGATCGGCCCCTCGGGCACTCTCGAGGTCGACACCGGGTCGCCGACCTTCACCATCACGAAGTCTGGTTCGAACGTCTACACCGACGGATCGGCCAACGTGTGGGTCAAGACGGGCACCACGGGCAGCAGCTTCACGCTGACGGCCACCGAGTCGGTCTCGGGCATCAACGCCTCCACCGTGAGCTTCCCGACCATCACTGGTTGGACCAAGGGCTCGGTGACGACGACCGCCACGACCACGAGCGTGACCTACACCGAGACCACGAGTCCCGGGACGGGCGCCGAGTCAGCCAGTGTCGCCAGCAGCGCCGGCAACTCGACCACCCTCGACTTCACGATCACGGCCGACAACTCCGCGCCGACGGGCAGCGTGAGCGTTCCCGCTTCCTCCACCTCGACCTCGGTCTCGGTCACCTTCAGTGCCACCGACACTGGTGGCTCGGGCCTCAACACTGCCGGCGGTGAGCTCATGCGGGCGTCGGCGACGTTGTCCAACGGCGTCTGCGAAACGTTCGGCTCGTACACACAGGACGGCTCGACCGGCCTCAGCTCGCCCTATGCCGACACGGTGTCGTCGGGCAACTGCTACAAGTACGAATACGTCGTGTCCGACAACGTGGGCAACCAGGCCACCCTCGGGCCTTCGGGCACTCTCGAGGTCGACACCGGGTCGCCGAGCTTCGCCATCACGAGCTCGGGTTCGAATGTCGCGACGAACGGGTCCAGCACCGTGTGGGTCAAGACCGGCAGCACGACCAGCAGCTTCACGCTGACGGCCACCGAGTCAGTCTCGGGCATCAACGCCACCACTGCGACCTTCCCCACCATCACCGGTTGGACCAGGGGCACCGTGACGACGACGGCCACGACCGCCAGTGCGACCTACACCGAGGGGACCAGTCCGGGGACGGGCGCCGAGTCGGCCAGCGTGGCCAGCAACGCCGGGAACTCGACCACGCTCAACTACACCATCACGGCTGACACGAACACGCTGACGCAGACGACTCCGACGACATCCCATAATGGCAGTAACTACCACGCCATGTTCAATGGGACTGCGACCAGCACGACCACGGTGACCGTGTACTACTGCACCGGCAACGATTCGTCGTGTAGCTCGAGCTCTGGCGATCTGGTCTCGAGCATCACTGTTACCGGATCGTCGTCCTGGAGCACCAGCCAAGTGAATGTCACTCACAACCAGGCCTACACGTCACAGGGCTATCAGACGGACTCCGACGGGATCCCGCTCGTCAGCGGCGTTGAAACGTTCACCCCTTAATCAAGCTGGGAGTTGATCCATGGATCACCATGGGAGACTTCTTGCGCCCCAGATGTGCCAAAGCATTCGGTACATCGTGCAGACTTAGCCCATGGCTGTCTTGGTAACGGGTGGCGCTGGCTACATCGGTTCGCACACGGTGCGTCTTCTCCGGGAGCAGGGGCGAGACGTCGTGGCGTTCGACTCCTTGGAATTCGGGCATGCGGCAGCAGTGGGAGACGTCCCCCTGGTCAGAGGCGACGTGGGAGATCCCGGTATCGTGACCGAGACGGTTGATCGGTACGGGATCGACGCCGTTGTCCATTTCGCGGCGTACAAGTCGGTGGGCGAGTCGATGAGCAAGCCGCAGCTCTACTTCTCCAACAACGTCGCCAAGAGCGCGGTTCTGTTCGAGACGCTCACGGCGGCGGGCGTCACGCGGGCGGTCTTCTCGTCGACCTGCGCGGTCTATGGCACCCCTGACGCCGTCCCGGTGGGGGAGGACGCCGCGATCCATCCCGAGAGCCCCTACGGGGAGAGCAAGGCCATGACCGAGCGAGTCCTCTCCTGGTACGACCGCTGCCTGGGCCTGCGCTCGGTGAGCCTCCGCTACTTCAACGCCGCCGGGGCCTGGCCCGACGGCTCTATCGGCGAGGACTGGTCGATCACCTACAACCTGGTCCCGCTCATCATGAAAGCGGTTCTGGGCCGGCGAGGCCCCCTCCAGGTGTTCGGGACGGACTACCCGACGCCGGACGGGACGGCCATTCGGGACTACGTGCACGTCGTGGATCTGGCCGACGCGCACATCAAAGCCCTCGAGTACCTCGAGCGCGGGGGCGAGACGACGGTGGTCAACCTGGGTACCGGAATCGGCTCCTCGGTCCTCGAGGTCGTGACGACTGCCGAAGCGGTGATCGGGCGGCCAGTGCCTCATGAGCTCGTGGACCGTCGGCCTGGTGATCCCGTGGCCCTGTATGCCGACAACACCCGGTCGAAAGACGTCTTGGGTTGGGTGGCGCAGTCGGGCCTCGACGAGATCATGTCGTCTGCGTGGATTTGGCACAGCACCCACTTGGACGGATACGGCGACTGAGCCCATACCGACGCCGTCGAATTTCAGACGGCCGTCACGCTCTCAGGGTTGTTCGCCAGCGGCTTCGCCTCAGAGTGCCAGATTGACGCGATCAGTGGGCTGACTGCCATCACCACTCCTGCCGGGAGAAGGATCAGTTGCAACAGCCAGAGGGGGAGTTGAGCGCGGACCGAGTCCAGTGTCCAAGGTGGCCATTGGGCAGTCGCGCAGATGGCCACGAGGAGCCAGACCAGGAGGTACCAGCGGACCCGCCGGTGGAGGGCGTCGTACGCGACGAGAACCAGGACCACCGCGATGGATATCAAGGGAACGAGCGCCGCGGCCTTGACGCCCCAGGAGCGAGCATTGATCTCCAGACCCTCAGGAATCGGGTTGAAGAGAAGCGTCGCCAGAGCAAGCCAGGCGATGAGTCGACCCCGAATCCATCCACGAACGACGGCAAGAAGGATGAGCATCACGGCGAGGGCCATGAACTTGTATCCGTAGATTCCTTCCTCGAAGACGACTCGCATGCTCAGCGTGGTTGCAAGGAGGGAGACGAGGGCGACTGGTTGGAGAACCGAAGCGCCCAGACGTCGATACGCCCACCACGCCAGGGCCAGGGCAACGAGGATCGGGACCACCCGCGAACAGAAGACGAGTGCAGCACCGCGCATACCGGTCTCCCACAAAATCGTCCCACCGAAGGTGACGGAGTCACCTGTGCCAAAGAGGACGGAGTGCAGCGCCCTTCCCGAGGAGGCGATGATAAACGGAGCCGAGAGGACGATGACCACGGCAGCCGACGAGCTGAGCATCTTCCATCGCGCGCGGCCCGGCGCGACGACGAAGAGCGGCGCAAAGACGAGCAGTGCGAACTGTTGCGATGACACCGCTAGGCCGAGCAATACGCCTGCCCACACCCATTGACGCCTGAGGGCGAAGGCGGTTGCGATGAGACATAGCCCCAGCGCGGCCAGGTCTTCGGGATGGTAGTAGTGCAGGAGCGGCTCCCAAACCACTGGCACAGCGGCAACGAGCAGGACTCCGACCACCTCCCATCCGGAACGTCCCCTACCCGCTGCGCGTAGAAGGGCCACGACTCCGGCAAGAAGAAGGAACCAGCTGAGGTATCCCAGGCCGATAGTCGGAAATATCGCCGCAGTGTTCTGTGCCCAGTGGTACATCTGGGGGTACGCGTTGGCGCAGTGCGCGCCCATAGCCTGCGATGAGGGAAACGGTGCTGTGTGTCCGATCCTCGTCACAGCAGAAGCGCCGCCTGAGACAAGCGCCCAGAACGGGGGTACGGACGGGCCAGGGATGTAGAAGAGGAAGAATTGCGAGGTGTGGGGGCTCACGGGGGGATACGCACAGGCGAAGTTGCCATGGGCGATGGCCCAGGTCGCGTAGAAGGACTCTGCCGCGTCGCTCTGAGAGGGTCCACCGAAGAGTGCGACGATGCCGATGAAGATGGCCGAGGCGAGGATCCATGCAGAGAGGCACACCAGATCCGACTGGGGCCTTTGGAGCCAACGTTGCCAGCCGGGAACTCCCTCAATCTCCGTGAGATCTAGGTCTGTTATCTGGCGTGGTGCGGCCGTGCTTCGCGCGCCCCCCAGAGGGCGGGCATACCAAGGGATCGTCCCGTTCGTCATTGCCGAGTACCGCCCTAGTCGCCACGTCCGCTGCAAACTGGTGATCACTTTACCGGCTTGATGGTGGAAAGACGTGGCTTTCAAATCGCAATTCGGTTGTCTTGGACGCAGGGGCCGATCGCTCACTCGTTGTGGGCGATGATCCAAGGTGCGCGTGGAGGAGATCGCTAGCGTGTCGCAGATGACCGATTCTGCGGCCGGGTAGGTAGGCGCGCCATGTTCGCGTTTCTCATCGGAATATGTGCGATCCTCGGCCTAGCCGTCGGATCATTTTTGAACGTCGTCATCTACCGGGTGCCAAGAGGCGATTCCATCGTCAGGCCGCGCTCCTCGTGTCCGACGTGTGGCGCGCCAATTCGGGAGAAGGACAACATTCCGGTCATTTCCTGGCTCGCGCTCCGGGGTCGGTGCCGTGATTGTCAGGCACCGATCTCCATTCGATATCCATTAGTCGAGCTGGCCTGTGGCGCGCTCTTCGCCGGCACAGCAGCTCGTTTTGGCTACCAGTGGGATCTCCCTGCCTATCTCGTCTTATTCGCCGGACTCCTTGCGCTCTCTTGCATCGACGTCGAGCGGATGATCCTGCCAAGGAAGATCGTCTACCCCGTGACCGTCCTCGTCGCTGCGCTGTTGCTCGTGGCCGCGGCGGAGACAGGCAAATGGCACGACTATCTGATCGGAATTATCTGCGCCGTCGGCTGGTGGATTGTCTTCTTTGTGATGCATCGAGCGAGTCCACGTGTGTTGGGCTTTGGGGACGTACGCCTGTCCCTTGTGCTCGGACTCTCGCTCGGGTGGTTGGGCGTTGGCTACGTCCTGCTCGGTTTCTTCTCGGCCAACCTGGTTGGTGCCGTGGTGGGCGTCACGCTCATCGTGTCCAAGCAGATGGAACGCCAGAGCCGGGTTCCCTACGGCGTGTTTTTGGCGTCGGGTTGCGCGATCGCGGTGTTCGCAGGTCAAGAGCTCCTGCGCCCGTTCAGCCACTATTCGGTCTAAAGATTGCCCGGCCTTACCGGACAAGCTCCATCCGAATTCCTTGTTCATCCCATTCCGGATCCGTTGGGATCCGAACTGCGGCCTTTGCAAAGACTCGTCTCGCCGTCCAGACGAGGGCTGCTGAGTCGAGGAGATGCGACGGAGTCGTTCCGGGCACTTCGGCATCGATGATCCTCAAGGCACCGGGAAGCTTCTGTTCAATCAATGATCGACGCTCCTCTATGCCTTTCTCCGAGTGCTTCCCCCACTGCATGGGGACGCCTTCGTTCATCTGGAAGTAGCTGAGCTCTGGGTTCACCTCGAAGATAGAGCGTTGGCGGAACGGGGCCATCTCGCGAGCGACCTCTCGATAGCGGGGGAGCAAGGTCTTGCTGATTGCGTCGATGTGCTCCGAGAGGAGTTCGGTGCCCTCTGCTGAATCGATGTGGACCGGGGCACTCTTGATGGCCGATCCACGCCGGCCCAGCAGGGCTCGTGCTTCTCTGTCGCACGTTCGGCCACCCGCGGTGGCATGCTCGAGTCCACCCACGGGCGCGTTGAGAGCGATGACGGAGAAGCCTGGACGCATGTCGACCACGTCGATAAATGCCTCTATCCGGGCTGGGTCCTCGGGTGCAAAAATCGTGCCCTGCAGCTTCGAGGCGGCAACGAGCCACCCGCCCCGGCACGGGGTGACTCCGGCCACGAGCGAATACGGGAGGCTCGGACCGCGCCGTCCAGAGGGGTCCGCTCTCACGCAGTCGTCAGCATGGCTTCCCGGTGGCTCAAGAGGCGCTCGAGCTCCTTGGGATGCGCCGAAATCGCGAGTGCGTCATCGAAGGTGACTACCTCGGCTCCGATCAGGTCGACCAGACTGGCCTCCAGCGTAACCATGCCTTCCTGCTGATTTGTCGATATGACATTGAGCAGCTGGTTGGTCTTCCCCTCGCGAATGAGGTTGCGCACCGGATTGTTCGCGATCAAGATCTCGAATGCAGCCACCATTCCCCCGCCTATCCGCGGCAGCAGCCTTTGGGCGATCACCGCTCCCAGGCAGGCCGACAGTTGGACGCGTATCTGCTCCTGGCGGTAAGCCGGGAAAACGTCGATGATTCGGTCGATCGCCTGGGAGGCGTCGTTGGTGTGCAGGGTCGAGAAGACGAGGTGGCCAGTTTCGGCCAGCGTGATTGCCAGCTGAATGGACTCGAGGTCTCGCATCTCTCCCACCAAGAGGACGTCGGGGTCCTCGCGGAGCGCGGAACGGAGTGCGCGTTCGAATGACGGGCTGTCGAGGCCTACTTCTCGTTGGTTGACGGCGGAGAGCTTGTGCTCATGCACGTATTCGACCGGATCCTCGATGGTAAGGATGTGAAGTGCCCGTGTCTCGTTGATGCGGGCGATGATGGAGGCCAGGGTGGTCGATTTACCCGACCCCGTCGGGCCGGTGAGCAACACGAGACCGCGGGGGAGTCGTGCCATCCATTCCGCGACCGGCGGGAGTCCCAGCTCCTCGAAGGTCGGAATCTCGGAGGGGATCATCCGGAGCGCCAGCGCCAGGTCCCCCTTCTGGTAGAACGCGCTGCCGCGCAGCCGGGCCTTGTCGTACCAGGTGAGGGAAAAGTCGACGTCCTGATGCTCCTCGAGGATGGCGGCCTGTTCCCGCGACAACATGCTGCGGACGAGATCCTCGATCTCCTGTCCGGTCAGCACCGCCTCGCTCTCGAGCGGCCGCAGCCCTCCGTCGACTCTCACCCTTGGCTGTGAGCCTGTCGTCAGGAGTAGATCAGAACCGTGTTTGTCCCACAGTATCTGCAGCCACGGGTCGATCCGATCGTTGTACGTCACGGTGACACCCCCTCGTCTTATCTCGTTGCGTTCTTGATGAAAGTCAAAGCGCCCGGCCCTAGAGGCCGGGCGCTTTGACTTGATAGTTACTCTCCTGTTACGAGACGCCTGTGCAGCCCGAAGCGTCGGTGAACACGGTTGCACTCCCGCCGGTTGGCGTGTACATGATGTCGCCCGCATTGGCACCACTTCCGAGGCCGATGGTGTAACCCTGACCATTAGGCAGCGAGTGCAGGTAGCTCGGCACCAGGACCGACAGCTCGGTCGGGAAGGCCCCGGTCTTGGCCTGGTAGGCGTCTGCTGCAATCTCGACCGACTTGGCGTCCGAGGTGCACGCGGCTTCCTTGCTCTGGCCGGAGACGCCGGTCAGCGAGAAGACCACGATGGCCGCCAAGATGCCGAGTACGACGATGACAATCAGCAGTTCGATAAGGGTGAATCCGAACTCGGACGCATCCCCGCTCTCCCTGCGTTTTTCAATTTCGCGATAACGCTCAAACACGCGCTATACCGCCTTTCATTGTGAGGGCCAACCGTAGGGAGAGCCCGTTCATTTGGTTGAAAAAGGGTTCGCTTGTGCGAGTCCCATTACCTCGAGACGCCAATTCTCGAAGGTGCCTCATGGTAACTTACTTGTTATCGGCTATTCAAGGAATAACTTAAGAACTAGCAGGGAATTGTTCAAGATGAGTCCTAAAGAATTGGGCGTTTAAAGTCAGCCCTACGTGGCTGTATAGGCAGGAGTTCTCGTGGAGGATCCACGGCCAATAGGCCCGCGATACGACTGTCGTGTTCACAGGAGAGATAACGGTGATTCTGGACCAAGATGCGGTGTGGTCAGAACCAAAAGTGGAAGAGGTGGGCCACGTCACTGACATTCACCTGGCGGTAGATGCCATACATAGCGGACACCATGGCAATCGCCACAAAGCCGACGATCACTCCCATGAAGATGATCACCATCGGCTCGAACAAGCTGGTGAAGTGCTTGACCTTCAGCTCGAGCTCGCGACGGTAGTAGGCCGCAGCAGTCTCGAGCTGCTTGTCCAGCGTTCCGGTCTCCTCACCGACCCGGAACATCTGTCGTACTGCGGCCGGGAAGAGACCTGTCTGTCCGAGTGGGTCGGCCAGACCGTTGCCCTCCATCATCTGCTCGCGGATATGGTTGAGGCCCTTCCGGTAGACGACGTTGTTGGAGGACTCCGCCGTCACAGCCAAAGAGGTCGGCAGGTCGACGCCGGCCGTGACGAGGGAAGCGAGTACCCGGCATATGCGCTCGATGACGGCGGCCTGCACGACACCGCCGACCACCGGAAGCTTGAGGAACAGTTGGTCAAGCCACCCCCTGCCACTGTCGGATCGTCTGAGCGCTACCACGGCGATGACGATGGCCAAGATTCCCCCGAGAAGCGCCCACCAGAAATGGCTGACGAAGTTGGAGGTGCTCAGCAGCATTCTGGTGGGAAGCGGTAGCTTCGCGTTCAAGGATGCGAAGAACGTCTTGAATTTGGGCAGTACGAAGGTCGCCAGGATGATCACGACGACGACGGCGAGCACCGCGACGACAGCGGGGTAGACGAGTGCGGAGGTCAGTTCTGAGCGGGCCTCGAGCTCGCGTTCCATGTACTCGGCGAGCTCGTTCAAGACCTTGTCGAGAGTTCCTGTGAGTTCTGCCGACTCCAAGACCGCGATGTAGTAACGCGGAAACGCCTCGGGGTGGGCTCCCGCCGCTGCCGCGAACGTATCGCCCTCGCGTAACTGTGAGATCATGTCCAGCAGCACGCGCGTCAGCAGCTTGTCCGACGTCTCCTCGGCGATGACCTCGAGCGCCTCCATGATCGGGATGCCGGCTTCGACGAAGACACTGAGCTGGCGCGAGAAGTGCATGACCTCTTTGCGCTTGACTTGCTTTCGGGTGATCTCGAATTGCAGGAGGCTCTTGTGCTCGTTGAGCTTGGTCGGCTGCAGCCCGCGTTGGAGCAGTAAGAGGTGCGCGTTGGCGATGGAGGCAGCCTTCTCCGTTCCCTTGACGGTCTGGCCAGCCTCGTCTGTTGCCACGTAGCGGTAGTTCAGCAGCGTCTGCATCGTCACTCTCCTCGCCTCAGAGGGCGTAGATGCTCCGGATGACTTCTGACACAGTCGTCACGTCCTGTGCCACGAGGTTGATCGCCTCTTCTCGAAGTGAGCGCATGCCCTGGCGCTCAGCCAGTCGCCGCAGTTCGTCCTGCGTTGCCCAGCCCACGACGAGTCTCTTGATCTCTGGGGTAATTCGCAGCAGCTCGTACACGCCGATGCGGCCCTGATAGCCCGTACCGCTGCAGAAGTTGCAGCCTTCGCCCCGTATGAACTCAGACTTCTCCGGCCCGCCACTCTCCTCAAAGAAGGAGCGCTCCTCGGCGGTCAAGGTATACGCAACCTTGCAGGAAGGGCAGATCCGACGGACCAACCGTTGACCGACGATGCCGATGATCGATGAAGCCACCAAGAACGATTCGATCCCCATGTCAAGGAACCGGTGCAGTGCGGACACTGAATCGGTTGCGTGGAGGGACGAGAGGACGAGGTGACCTGTGAGCGCCGACTGGACGCCGATGCGAGCGGTCTCGACGTCGCGGATCTCCCCAACGAGGATCACGTCGGGATCCTGACGCAAGATGGAACGTAGGCCGCTCGCGAAGGTCAGTCCAGCCTGCTCATTCGTCTGGATCTGGTTGATCGACGGGAACACGTACTCGACCGGGTCTTCGACGGTCATCACGTTGCGAGTCGGATCGCTGATCTCATTCAGGGTTGCGTACAGCGTCGTGGTTTTGCCGCTCCCCGTCGGACCCGCGCAAAGCACCATGCCGAAGGGGGCTTTTACGAAGCTGGTGTACGTCTCCGCCGAGTCGGTTGGCATGCCCAGATCGTGCAAACTGATGACCGACCGGGTCCGATCCAGCACTCGCATGACGCACTTCTCGCCCCAAATGGTGGCAAGCGTGGAAACCCGGACATCGACCTCTTTGCCGTCGATATCGGTGCGCAGCTGGCCGTCTTGTGGGCGCCGGCGCTCCACGATGTTCATGCCGGCCATGATCTTGATCCTGCTCACCAGCCCTACGCCCATTGAGGCGGGGAGCGTCAGGACCTCCTTGAGCGCGCCGTCAATGCGGTAGCGAACTCGCACGCCAGCCTCGCTTGGCTCTACGTGGACGTCGGAGGCTCGATCCCGCATGGCCTGGGTCAGGATTCTCCCCACTACTTGGACGACCGGGGCGTCGTCGGCGACGGGCTCTGCTATCCCTCCGGTCGTGGTGACTGGCCGCTTACGCGTCTCCTCGACTGATTCGAAGGCTCGAACGAGGTGGTCGAGCCCACCGATGGCCCGATAATTGCTGTCAATGACCTTTCGGATCTCCGAAAGGGGAGCGAGCACGGGGCGGATGGTCTGCCCGGCCGTCTGGCTCAACAGGTTCATCAACTCCGGCGAAGGACGGTCGGCCGCGGCGACGGTCAACCCATGGTCATCGTTCGCAATGGGGATGACGAAGTGCTCTCGGGCCATGGCGTCTGGGATCAGCGCCATCGCATCGGCTTGAGGAATTGTCTGGCCAAGGTCGACGATGGGCAGTCCAGTGATCTCGGAGCGGACCTCGGTGAGGTTGTGCTCGTTGAGCATCCCGAGGTTCACCAGCAACTCCCCGAGGTCCTCACCGGCGGGGTTGGCTGCCATGACTTCGTCGATCTGAGCCTGACTCAGCAGATTCCGCTGCACGAGGGCGCGCTGCATGCGCTCAACGGCTTGCGGGTCGAGCTTCGGCGCCGAAGGAACCGCTGGCGCACCGCCCTTACCGTTCCCATTGTGGGAGCCGTTCTGGCTTGGCGTGGCGGTTGCCACGCCCGACTTGTGGTCCTTGTCCTTGCGATCGCCTCGCCGGCTAAGCGCCATCGTGCCCTCCGCTAGGCAATGTCCGGAAACCTGAGGTGGCTTTTGCCCCGGCGGTCTGGAGACGTGCAGGACAGAGCGTCACGCCTCGACCCGCCCGGGAGGGATGGACCTCAATTCGCCAAATGTGCATAGTTCGCTCCAAGGTGAGACCGCCTGTCCCACGAGGAAATTCAGCTCGTTGCCGCCTGTGGACACTTGATGTGGGCCGGTGGCCGCCCACCATCTCCTATCGGCCTTCTCGGCGGATTCCTAAAGTCACTACCCTCTGACCTGCATGAACAACGGGACAACAACGCTGGCCTCGGGACGATTTATTGGTAGAGGAAGGAAACGGTCGACGAGGTCCCGACGTTGTTCAGTGAATCGGTGGCCTCACCGGTCACCGAATAGTTGCTGAATCCGGTGAGCTTCGATGCAGGCAGGGCGTAGGACCAGCTGGTGGTGCCGGAAGCCGGCACGAACGTCTGGGAGCCGGCGCTGAACGACGTGCCGTTCCACCACTTCCCGGTGGAAGTGTCCTCGATCGCCACTCCGCTGGAGGAGATGGTCCCGGCCGAGTTCGACGACGCGGTGCCCGTGATGGTGCCTGACCACGTCGACCCGCCGAAACCGCCATAGGTGGTGCCGTTCACGGGGTAGCTGATGTTGACGGTCGGGTTCAGAGTTATGAGGGTGAAGATGTCGGCCGGCTCGTTGTAGGTCTGCGAGGTCGTCGGGCCCGAGTAGCCCGAGATCGAGGGCAGCGTAATGACTGGAAAATATTGGGAATTGGGCGTCATGCCAGTGGTGGGGACAGTGACCGTCATTGTCGTGGCAGTGAGGCTGCCAGAGACAATCGAAGCACTGATGCCCGATCCAGTCGGGTTTCCGTTCTGGTCGAGGTAGAACGCCACCGTCGACCCGGTCAGGAAGTTGCCGCCATTGATGGTGATATTGGTTCCGGCCGTTCCGCTCGAAGGAGTCAGATCGATGATGATCGGGACCTGGACGCCGTAATTGAAGTCGTAGGTGGTCTGGGTGCTGTCGCCACCAAACGTGTCCACCTGGACGTACCAGTTGCCGGGTGTCGTGACAGCGGGGGTCACTGCCGTGAGGCTGGTGTCGGAGGTGACGTTGACATCGCTGCCTTGGAAGGAGGAGCCCCCCGACGGGCAGTTCGCATTGGTGGCGGTATCGCACCAGAACCAGACTTGCGCCGCGAATTGTGCGTCGCCAGCGGCGGTGTAGGTGTTGAAGAAGCCGGTTCCGGTGATCGTGACGGTGCTGCCGCCGGTGATTGACCCGCCCGGTGTCCCGCCCCCGCCCAACTGTTGCGATCCCGAGATGCCTGTGACCGTTGGCGTGAACGTGCTGTAGTTCAGCACACCCGCCGGGATGAACTGGCTGGTCCCGCCGGGCGTCGTCACCGTCACGAAGTAGGTTGCGCCGAACGCTCCTGAGGGGACGCCGGACGTGACTGCGGGCGCGGTGAGGGACAGCGTCGAGCATGTGTTGTTCGTTCCGGTGCAGTTGGAGGCGGTCACTTGCGAAGCTGGGACCGTGACGACGGCGTTGGTGCTCGACGGCGTGAGTCCCGACTCGTCAGTGAAGGTCACGCTTGATCCAGCCACAAACCCGGTCCCAGTAATCGTCATCGGTGTCCCGCCAGCGATAGTCGTAGAGGTCGGCGAGATGGAGGTGACCACCGGCACGGTCGGGCGCCACTGCCAGCTGATCTGGCTCGCGCTCTCGCCGCAGTAGCCATAGAAGTTGCACTGCACCGGGTTGACCAGGGGCACGCCCACCCCTGGCGGATAGTCGTCGAAGACCTCGACCGCCTGGAGGAGCGGTGCCGCCGCGCATGCGACGTTGGTCTCGCTGCTGGGGCAGGCCGAATACGTGACCGTCCTGGTTGCCGCGCTAAAGGGCTGCCAGATCATCGAGCACCACACGCTGATCTGCGGCTCGCCCGCGATCGCAGGTGGCTGCTGCGGGGCCCCGCTGTCGAACCAACAGGCTGAGGGTTGAGAGCCGAGGGGGGTGTTCGCACCACCGAACGCGTTCTGCATCTGGCTGGCGAAGCTGATCCGGGATTCTTGGATGGCCAGATTGACCGCATTGGTGGCTGCTGTCTCGATCGATTGCTCCGAAGTGAAGTCCGCAGTCGCGGTCAGGCTGTTTCCGACGAAGGTCAAGAGGCCCGCCACGATGAGACTCACGGCCACGAGGAAGATCATCGCCAGGATGAGGACGGCGCCGGCCTCGTCGCCGGGTGCGGATGACTCGATGAGCGAATCTGTGTTTGGCCTGGTCCGGAGACGGCGCCAGGATCGAGCGAAGAAGGGGGGTCTCATTTAAGCCAATCCGATGTCCAGGGCGATGGTTCCCCATGCCACAGAGTCGCCCACGGAGAAGGCCTGACTCGTACTTGCGTTCGTGTTCGTGTAGTACGAGGCCTCACCGTACGCATGCCCGCCGTTCGTCCCCGTGAGAGCCCCGACGTTTGTCCAGCCCGTGGGAGTGGCGCCGAGCGAACCGTCTTGACCGCCGGTGCCGAACATCGCGATCTCGAGATCCCCACCCGTCGGTGTCGTCGGAAGGATCGCGGTCGGCGTCGTGCTCGTGCCGGTGTTCGTGTCGGACTGGACGACGGGCGATGTGGTGTTGTTCCCGGCCAGCGCGAACACATCGAGCTCCTGTTCACTCACGCTAGAGGCGAAGGTCGAAGTAATGGTCGTTCCGGTGCCGCTGGCCTTGACCCAGAAGGCGTATTCGGCGTAGTTCGAACCCTCGCTCTCCGACGTGATCTGCGTGGCGGTTCCGGTGACTGCGTTACCGCTGATCGTGGGTGCGGCGGGCGTGCCGAAACTGTTCTCGCCATAGGCGAGCACGATCAGCGTCGTTCCGGCCGTCGGCGTGCTGCTGAGGGCGACGCTGGTGGCGTGCGCACCGCTGCCCGTCTTGGTCTGGGCGACGGTCACGGGCGCTTCGACCTTGAAGGAGGTCGTTGCCGCTGACGTCACGGTCCCGTGGGTCGTGTCGGTGGCCGTGACCGTATACGTGCCATTGGTGGTGATTGTCAGGTTGCTGAAGGTCGCCACCCCGCTCGAGGCCGCGACGGACGTTGTGCCCGAGGCGAAGCTGCCCGAGGACAGCGCCACGTGGATCGTGTCGGCCGACCCCGTGCCGCTCGTGATCGGGTTGCCGTACTGGTCCTCGACCGTCACGCCGACGGTGATGGCCGAGCCGTTCGCGACGCTTCCAGGAGGCTGCGTCGTGATGGCGAGCTTGTTCTCGCCGGCGGGGTTCACCGTGAACGAGTTGGTGGTGGCTGCGGTCACGGTCCCATGGGTGGTGTCAGTTGCGGTGATGGTGTAGCTACCGGCGGCTGTGACCTCGAGCCCGCTGAAGGTGGCTACGCCGTTGGAGGCGGCCACCGACGTAGTGCCGGCGGCGAAGCTGCCGGACGACAGCGCCACCTGGATCGTGTCGTTGGAGCCGCTGTTGCCGGTGGCGATCGTGTTCCCGTACTGGTCCTCGACCGTCACGCCGACCGACACGGTGCCGCCGGCCGTGATGGAGGCGCCCGGCTGGGTCGTGATCGCCAGCGTGTTCTCGGCGGAGGGGCTGACCGTGAACGAGTTGGTCGTCGCCGCGGTCACGGTCCCATGGGTGGTGTCGGTCGCGGTGATGGTGTAGTTGCCAGCGGCTGTGACTTCGAGCCCGCTGAAGCTGGCGACACCGTTCGAGGCTGAGACAGACGTCGTCCCTGAGGCGAAGCTGCCCGAGGACAGTGCCACGTGGATCGTGTCGTTGGAGCCGGTGTTGCCGGTCGTGATGGTGTTTCCGTACTGATCCTCGATGGTGGCGCCGACCGACACGCTGCCGCCGGCCGTGATCGAAGCGGGCTGGGTCGTGAGCACCAGCTTGTTCTCGCCGGCAGGGCTCACCGTGAACGAGGTGGTCGTCGCCGCGGTCACGGTCCCATGGGTGGTGTCGGTCGCGGTGATGGTGTAGGTGCCCGCGGCGGTGATCTGGAGACCGCTGAAGCTGGCCGAACCGCCACTCGCAGCCACCGACGTCGTGCCGGCCGCGAAGCTGCTGGAGGACAGCGCCACGTGGATCGTGTCGTTCGAGCCGGTGCCACTCGTGATCGGGTTGCCGTATTGGTCCTCCACCGTCACGCCGAGTGCCGCGCTGCCGCCGGCCGTGATGGAGGCGGGCTGCGCGGTGATGGCCAGCTTGTTCTCCCCGGCCGGGTTCACGGTGAACGAGTTGGTGTTCGCAACCGTCACCCCACCGTTGGTGGTATCAGATGCGGTGATGGTGTAGCTGGACGCTGCGTTGATCTGGAGGCCGCTGAAGGTGGCCACGCCGTTGGAAGCAGCGACCGAGGTCGTGCCGCCGGCGAAGCTGCCCGACGACAGCGCCGCGTGGATAGTGTCGTTCGAGCCCGCGTTGCCGGTGGTGATCGTGTTCCCGTACTGGTCCTCGATCGTCACGCCGAGCGACACCGTGCCGCCGGCCGTGATGGAGGCGGGCTGGGTCGTGATCACCAGCTTGTTCTCGGCGGCGGGCGTCACGGTGAACGAGTTCGTCGTTGTCGCGGTCACGGTTCCGTGGGTGGTGTCAGTGGCGGTGATCGTGTAACTGCCGGGCGTCGTGACGGTGAGGTTGTTGAAGGTCGCCACCCCGCCCGAGGCCGCCACCGACGTCGTGCCGGCGGCGAAGCTGCCCGACGACGGCGCCACATGGATCGTGTCGTTCGAGCCGGTGTTGCCGGTCGTGATGGTGTTCCCGTACTGGTCCTCGACCGTCACGCCGACGTTGATCGTCGCACCGGCCGCCACCGGTGAAGCGGGCTGGGTCGTGATCACCAGCGTGTTCTCGCCGGCGGGGCTCACCGTGAACGAGTTCGTGGTCGCCGCAGTCACGGTCCCACGGGTGGTGTCAGTCGCGGTGATGGTGTAACTGGCCGCGGCGTTGACTTGCAGCCCGCTGAACGTGGCCACCCCGTTGGAGGCCGCCACCGACGTCGTGCCGCCGGCGAAGCTGCCCGACGACAGCGCCGCGTGGATGGTGTCGTTCGAGCCCGCGTTGCCGGTGGTGATCGTGTTCCCGTACTGGTCCTCGATCGTCACGCCGAGCGACACCGTCCCGCCGGCCGTGATGGAGGCGGGCTGGGTCGTGATCACCAGCTTGTTCTCGGCGGCGGGCGTCACGGTGAACGAGTTCGTCGTTGCCGCGGTCACGGTTCCGTGGGTGGTGTCAGTGGCGGTGATCGTGTAACTGCCGGGCGTCGTGACGGTGAGGTTGTTGAAGGTCGCCACCCCGCCCGAGGCCGCCACCGACGTCGTGCCGGCGGCGAAGCTGCCCGACGACAGCGCCACGTGGATGGTGTCGTTCGAGCCGGTGCCGCTCGTGATCGTGTTGCCGTACTGGTCCTCGACGGTCGCGCCGACGGTGATCGTCGCACCGGCAGCAACCGGTGAAGCGGGCTGGGTCGTGATCACGAGCGTGTTCTCGCCGGCGGGGCTCACCGTGAGCGAGTTGGTGGTGGCCGCGGTCACCGCACCGTTGGTGGTGTCAGATGCCGTGATGGTGTAGCTGCCGGCGGCGTTGATCTGGAGCCCGCTGAAGGTAGCCACCCCGTTCGAGGCCGCGACCGACGTCGTCCCGGCGGCGAAGCTGCCCGAGGACAGCGCCACGTGGATGGTGTCGTTGGAGCCCGCGTTGCCCGTCGTGATCACGTTGCCGTATTGGTCCTCGATGGTCACGCCCACCGACACCGTGCCGCCGGCCGTCATGGAGGCCGGTTGGGCCGTGATCACCAGCTTGTTCTCGGCGGCGGGCGTCACGGTGAACGAATTGGTGGTCGCCGCAGTCACGGTCCCGTGGGTGGTGTCAGAGGCGGTGATGGTGTAGCTGCCGGGCGTCGTGACGGTGAGGTTGGTGAAGTTGGCCACCCCGCCCGAGGCTGCGACCGACGTCGTGCCTGAGGCGAAGCTGCCCGAGGACAGCGCCACGTGGATCGTGTCGTTGGAGCCGGTGCCGGTGGTGATCGTGTTCCCGTACTGGTCCTCGACCGTCACGCCGACCGACACCGTCGCACCGGCAGCAACCGGTGAGGCGGGCTGGGTGGTGATCACCAGCTTGTTCTCACCGGCGGGGCTCACCGTGAACGAGTTGGTGGCCGCAACCGTCACCGCACCATCGGTGGTGTCAGATGCGGTGATGGTGTAGCTGCCGGCGGCGTTGATCTGGAGGCCGCTGAAGCTGGCCACCCCGTTGGAGGCCACGAGCGACGTCGTGCCGGCGGCGAAGCTGCCCGAGGACAGCGCCACGTGGATAGTGTCGTTGGAGCCCGCGTTGCCCGTCGTGATCGTGTTGCCGTACTGGTCCTCGATGGTCACGCCGACCGACACCGTGCCGCCGGCCGTGATGGAGGCCGGTTGGGCGCGTGATCACCAGCTTGTTCTCGGCGGCGGGCGTCACGGTGAACGAATTGGTGGTCGCCGCGGTCACGGTCCCGTGGGTGGTGTCGGTTGCGGCGATGGTGTAGCTGCCCACGGTGTTGACTTGGAGTCCGCTGAAGCTGGCCACCCCGTTGGAGGCCACGACCGACGTCGTGCCGGCGGCGAAGCTGCCCGAGGACAACGCCATGTGGATCGTGTCGTTCGACCCCGTGCTCCCTGTGGTGATCGGGTTGCCGTACTGGTCCTCGATGGTCACACCGACCGAAACCGTGCCGCCGGCGGTGATGGAGGAGGGCTGGGCGGTGATCACCAGCTTGTTCTCGGCGGCGGGGGTCACGGTGAACGAATTGGTGGTCGCCGCGGTGATGGTCCCGTGGGTGGTGTCGCTGGTGGTGATGGTGTAGCTGCCGGGCGTCGTGATGGTGAGGTTGTTGAAGGTCGCGACACCGTTGGAGGCCACGACCGACGTCGTTCCCGAGGCGAAGCTGCCCGAGGACAGCGCCACGTGGATCGTGTCGTTGGAGCCGGTGTTGCCAGTCGTGATCGGGTTGCCGTACTGGTCTTCAACCGTCACGCCAACGGTGATCGTCGCGCCGGCCGCCACCGGTGAGGCAGGCTGCGTCGTGATGCCGAGCTGGTTCTCGGCGGCGGGGCTGACCGTGAACGAGCTGGTGGTCGCCGCGGTGACGGTCCCATGGGTGGTGTTGGTTGCAGTGATGGTGTAGGTGCCCGCGCCGTTGACTTGGAGCCCGCTGAAGGTAGCCACCCCGTTGGAGGCCGCGACCGACGTAGTGCCGGCGGCGAAACTGCCCGAGGACAGCGCCACGTGGATGGTGTCGTTGGAGCCGGAGTTGCCGGTCGTGATCGTGTTCCCGTACTGGTCCTCGAGTGTCACGCCGACCGACACCGTGCCCCCGGCCGTGAGGGACGCGGCGGGCTGGGTCGTGATCACCAGCTTGTTCTCGGCGGCGGGGGTCACGGTGAACGAGTTGGTGGTCGCCGCGGTGATGGTCCCGTGGGTGGTGTCGGTAGCGGTGATGGTGTAGCTGCCGGGCGTCGTGATGGTGAGGTTGAGGGCCGCCACCCCGCCCGAGGCCGCGACCGACGTCGTGCCCGAGGCGAAGCTGCCCGAGGACAGCGCCACGTGGATGGTGTCGTTCGAGCCGGTGCCGGTGGTGATCGGGTTGCCGAATTGGTCTTCCACCGTCACGCCGACGGGGATCGTCGCGCCGGCCGCCGTCGGTGAGGCCGGCTGCGTCGTGATGGCGAGCTTGCTCTCGGCGGTCGGCGTCATGGTGAAGCCGTTCGACGTCCCGCTGACCAACACGGAATTGACCGTGGCCGACGCACTGATGGTCGGCTGGCCCGACTTGGTATCGGAGTAATAGAAGGGCGCCGACGATGAGGCGCCGTTGGCGATGGTCACGGTGGCAGCAGAACTGCCCCCCGATGTCGGCGTGAAGAACGTCGTCCCCGCCGAAGTGGTGGACAGCAGCAGTGAGACCGGTGAGCCTGAGCTGTTCGTTATCGCGTTCCCGAACTGGTCTTGGACCTGGACCTGGAACGGTCCGACGGAGGCCGTGGTGCCCACCGGGTGGTTACCGGTGACCGTGGAGGTGAACGCCAGCTTGTTCGGAGGCGCCGGGGTGACCGTGAACGACATCGAGGCGGCGGTGACGCCCGTGCGCGTGGTGTCCGTCGCAGTCACGGTGTAGTTGCCCGGTGTGTCGATCTGGAGGTTGCTGAAGGTCGCCACCCCGTTGGAGGCGGCCGCCGTCACGGTGGCATGCCCGGTGGAGAAGCTGCCCGACGACAAGGCGAGCTGGACGGTGTCGGTAGAGCCGGTCGAGCCGGTCGTCTCCGCGTTGCCGTATTGGTCCTCGATGGTGACCCCCACGTTGAAGGCGGTGCCGGCGGCGAACGACGAGGGGGGAGCGGTCGAGATGGCCAGCTTGTTCGGCGCATCGGGGGTGATCGTCTCTGTCTGAAGGCCCGTCTGGAGCCCGGATGCTGAGGCCGTGATGATGGGCGAACCGGCCGTCGTGTCGCCGTAGTAGAAGGACGCGGTCGACTGTCCGGTGGGAATCGTCACTGAGGTGATCGCGCTCCCACCGGAGGTGGCAGCGAAGAGTCCCTTCGAGGAGCTCGAGGCCAGGTTGACGGTCACGGCGCCGCCGGGGTCGGCGTTCCCGAAGGCGTCCTCGACCTGGACCGTGATCTTGCCAAGCGTCGGGCTGTTGGTCGCACCGCCGGAGACGGCGGTGGTTGTGAACCCGATCTTGGCCTGGGGAGCAGTCGAAACGGTGTAGCTGGCCGACGCCGATGCGACGCTGGTGTTGGAGTCCTTGGCCGTCATCGTGTAGGTGCCGACAGCGCTCAGACTGCAGTTGCTGAACGAGAAGATCCCGTTGTTCTCGACCCCATCGCAACTGCTCGAGAGCGAGCCCGGACTGCCTGAAGCCACCGACAACGTCACCGACGAGGCGTCGCTGTAGACGATGTTGTTGGCCACGTCCTCGACCGCGACGATGGGCTGCGGAGTGACGGGTCCGTTGACCGTTCCGGATCCGGGGTTCGCGGTTGTGGGCGAGAGGAAGACCAGCTTGGAGGGCGTGGTCCCGGCCGTGGGGGACACCGGCTGGGGGTCGTAGATGACGGTGCTGACAGTGGTGCTGTAGCTGCCACTGCCGATGGTCATCGTCCAGAGCTGCGGGTTGGTCGTGACCGAAGGACACGAAGTGGAGAATGCCGTGCCGTTCCAGTATTGGACGTTGTAGTTGGTGACCTGGAACGATCCCGAGAGGGTCCACGTGGGCGTGTAGGTGGTCGGGCAGGCGGTGAACGCGGCGTCCGACGCGTCCTGAACCTGGGCGAGTACCTCGTCGGTGGCGGCGCGAACGGAGTCGGCCTGGGAGACCAATTGCCGATGTTGGGCAGACGACGTGATAGAGGTCGCGAATCCGGTGAGGAGGGCGACGCCGGCAATGCCCAGGATGACGATGGCGAAGAGCACCTCAATGAGGGTGTCGCCCGCCTCGGAGGCGTCCTTCTCGTTGTCAGCGATGGAGTCAGTCTCACCAGCGTGGAATACGCGGCGCCTCATAGGAGTACCCCCACGAAGATCGCCTGGAGTCCTGCTCCCTGCATGCTGATCGTCATGCTCTGAGCGGCGTTGGACCCTGTCGGCTCCTGTGCCTGGAGCATCATCGTGCCCGTCTTGTTGAGTTGCTGGTCCGATTCACAGAGGATCGACGAGACGCCCGTCGCAAAGGTTGTTGAATTGACGTTGAGCGCGGCCGATGTAGTCGGCGCCGCGTTCGACGGAGTCCCGACGGCACCATCCGTTGCCGGGACACTGCCGGTCCAGGCCAGCGCGCCGTTGTTGTTTGCGTCCTTGTCGTCGTAGCATGCATTGCCCCACAGGTCAGACGACCCGTCGTTGGGCAGGACCGACCAGTTGAGTCCGCCGGTCGTGTTGGAGAAGTTGATCCACTCGTTGGTGTCGGTGGACTCGGCGTCGCCGGTCACCAGCGTCCAACCGGTGGCGGCTTGGCCGGCGGCGTCAAGAACCTGGATGGCCGTGAAGTTCATCGACGCGTAGACGTTGTTGGTCGTGTACAGAGCCGGTTTTCCGGGGACGTCGGTGTAGAAGCCGTTGTTGCCAAGGAAGGCCTCGCTGTCGTCCCCGCTCGGGTTGTAGTAGGTGGGGAGGACCGACGCGATGAGGTTGTTCGCACTCGAGGTCACCTGGAGGCAGAAGCTCAACGTGTACGGGGTATTGTCGATGGGAAGCTCGTAGAGTTGGCCCGCTTGGGTGGGGAGGCCGGGAGGACTACACGTGCCGGTCGTTGCGGCAGTGAAGTTGTAGTTGGTGAAGTCCGCGAAACACAGCTCGTTGGCATAGATGCTTTGGCTGTTCGCTGTCGCGAAACCACAGCCTGGTGAAGCGCTTGGAGTGTTGAATGTCGAGTCGGAGCTCTGTGACTTCGATGCGCCCGGGAGACCGACGAGCGAATATGCGAATCCACTCGATGTCTGCGTACCCAGGACGTCGAATTCGACCTTCGTGACATCGAGCGTCGAGGCCCAGGTGGAGAAGTCCGGCGTGATATTGGTGAAGCTGCCCTGCGCGTTCTTTGGCCCGTAGATGGTGACGGTCGGAGAGGAACCGATGTCGTGGGCCAGCGTGAGCGAGCTGCTCGGCGTCGTCGAGATCCCGAACGAGCACACTTGCCGCGTGAGCGAGTAGGTAGTGGTGTGGGTCTGCGTGTTGAACGCCGAGGTCGAGATGTAGGACACCACTGTGTCGTACCCCCCGACTGGGCCACCTGAGCTCAGCGGCAGGGAGTTAGCGCCCCAGGCGAGTGCGAGCAGTTGCGTCTGACCGCTCCCGAGCGACCCGCACGCAGCAGGCGTCGACTGCACTGTCAACTCCTGGGCGCTTTGCACGTCACGGTTGAAGCTGGCGGACGCCACGACGGCGTCGTTGGAGTCGCCGACCCGGTTGGCCACCGACTGCTGGAGAGAGAGGACGGAGATCAGCGCAGTGGCGATCGCGCCCACGATGATGGGCAGTATCGCGACCACGACGATCAGCTCGATGAGCGTGAACCCGTCGTCGCCGCGTGCCAACTCAGGCGCAGACGTGACGCGTCGCCGTGTGGCGCGACGTGCACCGAGGACAGGATGGCCGCGGAGAAATAGGCGTTGATGATCCCTCGTCCGCCTACTGTCGGTTCGCCGCTTCGCCAAGGCATGCTCCTATCAAGCGGACCGCCTACGCCCGACCCAACTCGCCTGTTGACCTGGAAATTTACTCTTAAATGGGGGGTGCACAATCAGCGCGCCCGCCTGTAAGGGGCAAAAGTGCCCGAACTATCAATGCTGAATTGATCGGTGTGTCACCCTCGGTACCTGAGAGACATTTCAAGGCGGGGTGCACGGAGCGGCTGTAGAGAACCCGTCCTGCGCTCTTGTGACCAGGGCTGATACGCCAGTTGCGACTCGGTTCGAGCGAAAATACCGAGGTGAAAATCGGTCAGAAACGTCGTGAGGCCGTGCGATGCACGACAACGGAAAAGACGAAGCCACAACGCAATATCAAATTGTTTTTGACCGATTCGGGCCGTCCCATTTTGGGATTAAACGGCGGGAAATCCTTGCTTGTCTTTGCGTTGTGAAAGCGATTTGTACTCGCGTGGGCGAGTTCGGCTCTCAGTACCGCGTCAATCGGCGTCCGAGCCAGCCACCTTGCCCATATGCCACGCAGAGCACCAGTCGCACCGATAGACGTTGAGCTCCGAGCCCGACTGAGAGCTCCTGTCATGGGCGGCGGCAACGGCGTCGTTCTGCGTTGGGTATGGCGTCTTGGGGCGGCCGTCGAATCTCCAGTGCGATCCCAGGCCTCCACGTCCGGGCGACGCAGGTCGGTTACGACTGGCGCGTCGGCGACGGGGACTCATGAACGCAATTGTCGCACTGTTTCCCTCGGTGGTGGCGAAGCCCGAGCGGGCTTCCACGTCCGCTCATGCAGCGCTGCACTCTGTCGTCGCGAGACGGTCCCCCTGTTCGCGGACGCTCGATGGCATACTGCGCGGACACTCGCTCCAGCAGGTTGAAGCGAGGGGGGACTGCAGATCGATGTGAATCGAGGTGATCCGTGGCCGAGGATGAGAGCCAGCCAACCGGCCCCGAGGAGTCGCCCGGAGTAAAGGCAGCCGAAGCCCGGACAACGCTGAGCGGTCAGAACTCGTCGTCAATGGCCCGTGTGAACCCCAATCCCTACGTACCCGGGTCTCGAGGCACGAAGAAGGCGACGCGTCTCCCGGCGCCTGCGAGTTTCAACCTCGCCGTGCTGGTGACCATGGTGGCGGGCGTCGCCTTGATGTACGGGTCCGTCGGCACGTGGGTCCACGTCGTGGCCAGCGTCGGCGTCGCCAACTTCCACGTGTCGATCAACGGGCTCGATCAGCAGGTCTCAACTCTGATCGGGGTCAACGGGTACGTCACCTTCATCGGGGGCATCGTCCTGCTCGTCCTCGGCGGGCTGGCCATGGGGTCGGAGGAGTCCCTGTTGGTGACACTCACGACGATCGTGTCGCTCGCTGTCTTGATCGTCGCCATCTACGACATGTTCCGCATCGTGCAGAAGATCGAGGCGTTGCCGGCATCCGTGAACCCGAGCGTCAACGTCGGCTGGGGACTGATCTGCGTCCTCAGCGCGGCCGCCTTGGCCATGATCGTCTCGATCGCTCGGCTACTCGGCCAGCGCTAGCAAGAGTCCGTTCGCCGGTTCCCGGACGCGGACGCGGACGCGGACGCGGACGAGCGGCGGATCGTTCCGCCGCTCGTCCTGTGTTCCCAGGGTCCCGACGACCGCTTACTGCGGCGGCCCCGAGGAAAGCTGCACCGTGGCGGTGTGGCTCTGGCCCGAGCTGTCGGTCCAACCGATCTGCACCTTGTCGCCCGGGTGGTAGATACCCATGTCGTTGGTGAGGTCGTTGGCCGAGCTGATGGTCTTGCCGCCGATCGAGGTGATCACGTCGCCCGCGGCGAGGCCCGCCTCCTGGGCCGGGCCGTTGGTCACGACGCCGGCGACCGAAGCACCCGAGGTCGACCCGCCGCTCGAAGACCCGGTGTTGCCCGTGCTGCCCGTATTACCCGTATTGCCCGTGCCCCCCGAGTTTCCACCGAAGCCTCCGAAGCCGCCGAATGGGCTGGCTGAGCCTCCGCTCGAGCTCGACCCGTTGGGGCTGATCTCGACGCCGAGGAAGGCCGTCTCGCCGATGTGGACCGTCGTCGACGCGTTCCCGTTCTCAATGGTGTGAGCGATCGACAGCGCGGTGTTGATCGGGATGGCGAAGCCCTGGTTCCCCGACGATTGCCCGTTGTACTGGAACGAGTAGCCGTCCGAGGCAGCGGTGTCGACGCCCAGGACCTGGCCCGAGGTACTGACCAGGGCGCCGCCCGAGTCACCCGGCTGAATGTCCGCGTTGGTCTGGATCAGTCCGCTGAGTTGCTCGGTCGTGCCGTCTCCTTCGTCGCTGGCGGTGATCGACTGGTTGAGTGCCGTCACGGTCCCGCCGGCCGCGCTGGGCGTCCCGCCGGTCCCGCCGGCGTTGCCGATCCCGACGACCTGCTCGCCGACCGAGGCGTTCGCCGAGTTACCGATGGTGGCTGTCTGCAGCCCCGACGCATTGTTCAGCTGGAGCACCGCGATGTCCTTGGTGCGGTCGTAGCCGACCACGCTGGCCGAGTAGGTCTTCTGGCTTCCCACGTCGGTGACCGAGATGCTCGTGGCGCCGTCGATCACGTGGTTGTTGGTCAGGACGACGCCGTTGGACGTCAGCACGATGCCGGTGCCCGCGGCTTCCTCCTGCTGGTAGCCGAGCGTCGTGTTGACGTCGACGAGCCCTGGGTCGACCTTCGAGGCGATGGCGCTGACGTCGCTCGGGCCGCCCACGCCCGAGCTCGTCGACCCGGAGCCGCCGCCGCTGTTGCCCGAATTGCCCGAGTTGGCCGAGTTGCCCGAGGAGCCGCCGCCGATGGGTGATCCGTTGCCGAAGCGCGAGCCGTTGAAGCCGTTGCCCGACGATCCCGAGCCCGAGGGGAGGCGGGTGCCGCCCGACGCGTTCAGGGCGGAGAGGTTGGAGGAGCCGTTGGAGCTCCAGGCCGCAGCGCCGATGCCCACGCCGGCGCCCAGGAGGGCCACTGCGGCGGCGCCGGCGAGGACGCCGTTACGGAACGTGTGGTTGTGGCGCTTGCCGCCCGCACCCGCACCCGCACCCTGGGGAGCCGACCACAGCGGCGCGTTCGGATCGGTCGGGGGGCCGCCGAACCCGCCGTGCCCGCCGTAACCGCCGGCGCCAGCGACGCCGCCGGCGCCAGCGACGCCCGAAGCGCCGGCACGCTCGTCGAGCGCGGGGTTGCCCGCCAGTGCGCCCATGGCGTAGGTGCCCTGGGGAGGGGTGCTGCCGGTCGTGGCCGGTGCTTCGTCTGGCACCCGCTGGGGCCCGGTGACCGGGTCCGGCTGGGGCTCCATGGTGTGCGCCATACCCAGCGGCACGCCTTGTGGCACCCCGTGAGTGGGCGTCTGCGCCTGCACGGGGTGCGTCAGAGGTTCCGCCGGCGGCGGGGGAGTTGCCGCCGGCAGAGCAATGGCCTCGCCCGCGGTCTCGGCCATCGGGGACGCAGGTGCCTCCTGCCCCGCGCCGCCAGCGGGTTGGTCTGTCGACTGGTCGTTGTGGTCCTCGGTCATCGATCCTCCGTTTGAACGTCCCTGAGGTGGGAGTCCTTCACGAGGTCCATTTCACAGGTCGGGTCTGTACGCCAGGTCAGAGAAAGTTATGACCTGGATAAATGTTGTCTGAGACGCCTCCGCCTCGCGGGAAACCAGCGCGGCCCCTTCGGCGTGCGTGTTCCGCGGGTCTACGCTGGGGCCAGGCGAGCACGCGCACCAGGAGGCTCCTGTGGAAACTGCGATCTTCGACGCTGACAGCCACCTTATGGAGACTCCCGAGTGGCTCGGGTCCTATGCCGATGACGCCGTGCGGGACCGCCTGGCGCCCCTCGGGTTCGGCGGGGCAGGTTCCGGAGCCGCCGAGCTCATGGCCGGCCTGCCCGAGCTGTGGGAGTCCCACCGATCCCAAGAGATCGGGCCCGAGGTGCTCAAAGGCCCCAAGGGGTGGATGGCGCCGGGCGCTCTCGACCCCGACGTGCGCTCACGGGTGCTCGATGCGCTCCACATCGAGGCCCAGCTCGTGTTCCCGACTTTCGCCCTCGCCCACTTCTCGTTGAGCAAGGACCCCGATGTGCTCTACGGGGGGACCGAAGCCCTGAACAGGGCGATGGCGGACTTCTGCAGGCCCGAGCCGAGACTCAAGGCCGTCGGCTACCTGCCGCTCAACGACCCGGTCCGGGCGGCAGCGGTGGTCGAGCACGCCCTCCAATTGGGGATCGCCGCCCTGTGGGTGCCTTCCGATGCTCCCGGCGGATTCTCACCCACCCACATCGACCTTGACCCGGTCTGGGCTCGGCTGGCCGAGGCGGGGGTTCCTTTCGTCCTCCACGTCGGCGGGGGGAAGCTGCTGCCCAAGGCCTTCCACAACAACGGCCGGCCGCGTCCCAAGGACTGGCTGGGCGGCGGGGAGAACCTGCGGTCCAAGGACTTCCCCGTGCTGCACCACTCCCCGGAGCGCTTCTTGGCCTGCATGGTGCTCGACGGGGTGTTCGAGCGTCACCCCGGACTGAACGGGGCGGCCATCGAACTCGGTGCGAGCTGGGTGCCGGGGCTCTTGCGCAACGTCGACCACGCGCTGCGCTCGTTCGCAAAGTTCGAGCCGGCGCTCCAAGAGCTGACGCTCCAGCCTTCTGAGTACCTGCGCCGCCAGGTGCGCTTCACCCCGTTCCCCTTCGAGGACACCGCGTGGCTGCTCGAGCAGTGTGGGCCCGAGCTGTTCATGTTCTCGACCGACTACCCCCATCCCGAGGGTGGCCGGCGGCCCTTCGAGGCCTTCGGCGACGCGGTGGCCGGCTTCGACGAGCCAACCCGCGAGCGGTTCTTCTGGCGCAACGGCGCCGAGCTCCTCCACCTCGTGTGAGCAGGCTGCGACGCTGACGCGGGGTGGCGATCTGAAGGTCGAGCCGGTCGCGGGCGCGCTCGGCGCCACGGTCACGGGCATCGATCTCACCGAGGTCTTCGAGGCGGCGCAGCTCGACGGCGTGCGCCAGGCGCTGGCCGATCACCTCGTGGTGTTCTTGCCCGGGCAGGACCTGTCCCTCGACGACCTCGAGCGGGTCACCGACCTCCTCGGCGGGCGCGACGTCACGCCCTTCGTGGACCCCCTCGAGGAGCGGCCCTACGTGATCCGTGTCATCAAAGAGCCGACGGACGTCTTGAACTTCGCCAACGCCTGGCACAGCGACCTCAGCTATCTGCCGGCCCCGCCCGCCTACACGCTGCTGCACGCCTGGGAGGTGCCCGATCACGGAGGCGACACCGTGTGGTCGAACCAGTACCTGGCTTACGAGACGTTGTCGGGCGGGCTCAAGGCCAACCTCGAGGGTCTCCGCGCGGTGCATTCCGCCGGGTTGGCCTACGGCACCGGTGGGCTGCTCGACCAGGTGAAGGACCTCACCTCCATGGCGATCTCGCCGTCGCCCGAGGCCTACGCCGAGCATGTCCATCCGGTGGTGATCATCCACCCCGTCACGAAGAAGCGCGTCCTCTTCGTGAACCCGATCTACACGACCCGCTTCGAAGGGTGGACCAAGGAGGAGTCACACACGCTGCTGGCGCACCTGTACCGCCACAGCGTCAACGAGAACTTCACCTGCCGCCTGCGCTGGTCGGTCCACACGCTCGCCATCTGGGACAACCGCTGCACCATGCACAACGCGCTGAACGACTACTCGGGCGTACGCCGCGAGATGTACCGGACCAGCGTGAAGGGCTCTGCGCCCGTCGGCGTCGACTGAGCGGCGTCCCCCTTCGAGCCCGCCGATCCGGCGACTCAGGTACCGGCGCCCCCGACCACCGGCTTGACCAGGTGCAAGGAACCCGCTGATCCGAAGAACTGCGAACCGCTCGTCGGGTTGGTCGAGTAGTTGAAGACGCCGCCGTCAGAAGCGAAGGTCCAGTACCCCGCGTTGTCCGGGGCGGCGGCGATGCCGACCACGGGCGCGTTCAGGTGCAGGCCTCCGGCCGAGCCGAAGAAGCCGGCGGAGCCGAAGTTGAAGACGCCACCGTCGGACGCCACCTCGTAGTACCCGGCGCCGTCCACGGCGGCGGCGATGCCGACGATCGGCTTGTTCAGCGGCTCGCCACCCATGGAGCCGTAGAAGCCGGCGTCACCGAAGTTGAAGATACCCCCGTCGGACGCGACCTCCCAGTACCCCCGTCCGTCGGGTGTCGATGCGATGCCGACGATCGGTGCGTTGAGGTGCTGGCCACCCATGGAGCCGTAGAAGCCGGCGTCACCGAAGCTGAACACGCCGCCGTCCGAGGCCACCTCCCAGTAGCCGAGGCCGTCGGCCGTCGATGCGATGCCGACCACCGGCGCGTTCAGCGGCTTGCCCCCCATGGAGCCGTAGAAGCCGGCGTCACCGAAGTTGAAGATCCCCCCGTCGGACGCGGCCTCCCAGTAGCCCTGGTTCCCGGGCGTGTGGGCCATGCCGACGATCGGGCGGTTCAGCGGCTTGCCGCCCATGGAGCCGAAGAAGCCGGCGTTGTAGTTGAAGACGCCGCCGTCGGAGGCCGTCATCCAGTACCCCTGCTTCGACGCGCCCTGACGGTCCGAACTGGTGGTGAAACCACACGACGCGTCACCCACCACGTTGCCACCGGCCGAGCCGAGCGGGAGCCCGGCCCCGGTTCCGACGAGTGCGCAGTCCTGCTCGGCGCCGGCCGGGGTCCGGTTGAACCCGACCGTGCTGTTGGCCAGCGTGCCCCCGCCGGTCGAGCCCCCGTCGCTCTCGATGGCGAAGCCCGCTCCGCTGGCGGCCACGTTGCCGGCCACGGTCACCGCTTGGAAGTCGACCCGGTTCCCGGCGCCGGCGATGCCGGGCAGGTAGATGCCACCGCCGGCGCTGCCCGCACCCGACGCGACGTTGTCGACGATGGCCGTGCTGGTGGCCTGGAAGATCCAGCCGCCGTAGACGCCGGCGCCCAGGTTGGCGGTGTTGTCGGAGATGAGCGAGCTGGAGGCGATCTGGCCGTCGTCCTCCCACAGGCCACCGCCCTGCTCGTCGGCGTGGTTGCCACTGATGGTGACGTCGGAGAAGCTCGCCTGGTCTTCCGCGAAGACGCCACCCCCCTCCCCGTCGGGGCCCGTCGACCCCGTGGCCGAGTTCCCGCTGATGGTGCTGTTCGAGAGGACGTCGCCTGAACCCTCGTCGGCCATGGCCCCGCCGTCGCCGTTCACCGCGGTGTTGCCCTGGAACGTGCTCGAGGTGAACGTAGCTGCGGTGTCGTCGTAGTACGCACCCCCTAGGCCCTGCGCGGTCGCAGGGTTGTGGGTCGAGTTGTCGAGGAACGTCGAGCCCGTGACGGTCATGTTCCCCTCGTCGTTGTAGACCGCGCCGCCGAAGGCGCCGTCGTTCGCCGTCGTGCTGGCGCTGTTCCCGTTGAAGACGTCGTCGGTCAGCTCTGACTGATCAGCGCTGTAGATCGCGCCAGCGAAGATGTCGCCGGTGGTCGAGGATGCCGCGTTCGAGCTGAAGGTCGAGTTGTCGACGCTCATCGGTCCGAAGCTGGCGATGGCGCCGCCCTCCACGCCGGCCGTGTCGCCGACGAACGTGTCGCCGCTCAACCGCATCGAGCCTGCGTTGTTGTTGATCGCGCCGCCTTCCGCCGTGGCCGCGTCGTCGGAGAACACGCTGTTGGTGGCCCAGAGCTGTCCAATGCTGGCGATGCCAGCGCCGTCGGCGGTCCCGGACCCGTTGGTCACCGTTGCCGCGCTCAGGACCAGCGTCGCGTTCTGCTGCTCCACCTCGGAGCCGGTACCCCCACTGAGGGTGAGGTTGGTGACGCCGGCGAACCCGCCGCTGTCGGTCGCCCCGGAGACCTCGAGCAGCTCGTTGGAACCCGTGGCGGCGATGGTGGTCGTCGATGCGCCGGCACCCGTGAGCTGGACACCGGCCGGGTCCGTCACATCGAGGTCACCGAGAGTCAGCGTGTAGGTCCCGGCTGGGATGTTGACGGTCACGCTCTGGCCGATCGCGTTCGCCACGTCGACGGCGGCCCGGATGGAGCACTGGCCCGCGCTGTCGGCGCACACGCCGCTGGCGGGATTGGTCGCATCGGTGTCGTTCGTCGTGTTCACGGTGAACGTGTCCACCGGTGGCGGGAATGTGCGCGGCTGTTCGGGGAGGAACGAACGCAGGGCGTTCGGGGTCTCGACGCCGTTGGCTGAGTTCGCTGCCCCCGCGGGCGCAGCGCCGAGCGCAATGGTCAACGGCGCGGCCAACACGCCGAGGCTGAAGATGCCGCCGAGCACGGCGCGAGCACGGACCGAGGAAGTCGACATCGGGGGATACCACCTCTCGCTCATCGCACCAATGTGCGTTTGCGGGCGACAGTAGCGACTCCGCCGCCGCGTCGCCGTGATCCTTGCGCGACCTCGCTCTCGCCACGCGCCGCTGGGCATCGGTATCGTGGCGCCGGTGACCGGTGACGACGTGCTGGTAGCAGCCGAGCTGGTCGAGCGGACTCTCGAAGCGCACCTCGGCGCCGACTGGAGCGCACCGGTACCGGGACTCGAGTTCACCGTTGCGTCGGTGGTGGCGCATGCCGCCAATGCCATGCTCTGGTACTCGATCGACCTCTGGATTGGGCGAGACGATGCGGCGATCGAAGTCACGGTGCACACCGACGCGCCCAATGACCGGCTCCTGACGAGCCTGACCGCCGGCTCGCGTGCGCTCGCGGCCGGGATCGACGCCGCCCCGGCCGACACGCGCGGCTTCCACCCCTTCGGCTCGCCGGATCCTGCCGGGTTCGCCGCCATGGCGTGCGACGAGCTGCTGGTCCACGGCGACGACGCCGCGAGAGGACTGGACGCCCGCTTCCATCCCGACCGGGCGCTCGCTGCGGCGGTGCTGTGCCGCCTCTTTCCCTGGCACGACGTCGGCCGTGGCGATCCATGGGAGGTGCTCTTGTGGGCGAACGGCCGACGCGATCTGCCGGGCCGGGACCATCAAGATCGGTGGCGCTGGCACACGCCGCCCTTGAGCGAATGGGATGGCGCCACGCCCTGACGTCTCCGCTGCGCGCACGGCGCGCGGTTGCTGTTGCGTTGCTTTTTGCTCCCGAGGTACCCCAACCCTGGCCTGGGCGCGATGGCGATGCCACAATGCAGCCAGGGGAGGCCTTCGTGCCGGCAGCGGTCGAGCCGGGCGGGGCTGGCGTCACACCGACGGCGACGTGCCGGACGTGTGCTGGCGTCGAGTGCAGAGGGGGTCCGCATGCGCAGGGTGCCGGCATGGATCGACGCGAGAGCAGTGCCGTTGATCGTCACCATGGTGCTCGCCGTCGCCGGGGCGTCCTACTCGTTCATCTGGATGGTGGTGGCGCACCACGGATGGCAGTCCTACAGCGACCTGTGGAACAGCACCGGACTAGCCCTCGGCATCGGGCACGGCCACTTCGCTTCGGTGTACTCGCCGTCGTCGTACCTCGACTCGCCGCCCGGCTTCGAATTTCTCCTGGCACCCGTCATGGTCGTCGGTCACGCCCTGGGACTCGGGACGACGGCCGCCCAGAGCAGCACCAAAGTGTTCGGGGTGCTGCTCGCCGCCGTGGCGACCGCGTACGGGTGCACCGTGCTCTTCGCCCTCGATGCGGTGGCTCGGCGGTGGGAGTTCTCCGACGCGCGGCGCGTCGCGCTCGCCGTCGTGGCCGGGCTGGGCGTCGTCAGCGCGGCGGTGTTCTGGGGCCATCCCGAGGACTGCATCGCCCTGGCTCTCGTCGTGTGGGCGGCGCTCGCCGTCGATCGACGGGGGGCCGGGGGGCTTCGCCGGGCAGGGTGGCTGCTTGGCCTCGCGGTGGCGTGCCAGCCGCTCGCGCTCCTCGCCGTGGCGCCGATCGTGGCGCGCGCCCAGTGGCGCGACGCGTGGTCGGTCGCCTGGCGCCTCGTCGTGCCCAGCGCGCTCGTCTTGCTCCCCGAGCTCGTGGCGGCGCCGGCCCACGCGCTCCACGCCGTGGTCGACCAACCCTTCTACCCACCGGCGGAGTCAGCCACGCCGTTCAGCCACCTGGCGCGCTCCCTCGGCCAGGGGATGTACAGCGGCGGGACCCTGCGGCTGGTGGTCACCGTGGCAGCCATCGTGGTGGGCTGGCTGGCCTGTCGGCGCCGCCACGACCTCCCCTTCGTGCTTTTCGTGATGGCGATCGCCTTCACGCTCCGCGTCGTCTTCGAGAGCGAGCTGCTCGGGTTCTACTTCTTCCCGGTGGTGGCCCTGTGCCTCCTGCTCTCGCTGCGCGGTGGCTGGGTGCGCTTCGACGTGTGCGCGGCCGTGTCGTTGTTGAACCTCGCGCTCGGGAACCGGCGCGAGCACGACATCGCATTGTGGTGGCCCACCATGATGGCGACGGTGCTGGTCTTGCTCGTGCTGGCCTACGCGGGCCTCCCGGCCGGCAACGCCAGCGCCGACCTGCGCCGGCTCGCCCGCCGCCGGCGCCAGCGCAGCTGCGTGACGATCTCGCACGTGCGCCTGCTCGATACCCAGGTGCCTCGCCCGGTCGGCTCCTAGTCAGCCCGGCCAGTCAGCCCGGCCAGTCAGCCCGCCTAGTCAGCCCGCGAGTCAGCCCACGCCCGCCCCCGCATCGGCGGGGTGCCGCAACGTCACCGTGACGTGGCGCACGCCCGGCTCCAGGGTCACGGTGCCGGTGGCCTCGTCGACCGTGCCGGCCGATGTCGATGCCACGTCGTCCAAGAACGCGGGCAGTTGGAACAGGACCTGCCCCGAGGGGCGAGCGCCGTCGAGGGTGAGGTTCACCTGTGTGCCGCTCGACGCCCTGATCGTGATGCCGGCCCGCTGTCCCTTCGTGGTGGGGTAGTTGGTCACCGTGATCGGCGAGGCGCCGGCGTGCAGCCAGGCCGAGGGCACGCCGCGCCCGACCACCAGGACGCCGCTGGTCCGTTGCGCCACGAGGGAGTCGAGCAGCACTTTGTTGGCGCCCGCCATGCCCCATGCGTGGGGGGACGACCCCTGCCCCGCGCCGGGGTGGCGGCCGACCCACGGTGAGCTGGGATCGGGCGCCGTCGAGCTCTCCCACCACGACAGCGGGCCGCTCTGCCCGTTGGCCAGCATGAACTCGTAGTCGACGATCCCCTGGTCCCGGTGGGTGGAGCCCGCCAGCCCGGCCGAGCCGTTTTCCGCGTCGTAGGCGCTCGAGTAGTAGTCGTCGGGGAAGCCCCCTGTCGTGCCTGCTGGGAGGAGGCCCCGCAGGCGGCCGAACCCGTAGTCGTAGGTGGGGTCGATCAGCGTCAAGCCGGGCCCGGTGATCGTCGCTCCGAGCAGTGAGCCCTCCCACGCCCAGGCGCCGAACCCGAACGGCGACGTCCAGTTGGCGTCGCGCGGGTTGTCGCAGCGGTTGGCCGTGTTGGGCTGGATGAGCGAGCACGGGAGGTAGTCCAGCTTGTTCTGGGTGATCGTCTGGCCGAGGACGGCATCGGTGGCGGCGAGCAGGCTGTCGTACTGCGAGGTCGCCCAGCTGGCTTCGGTGTCGTTGCCGATCGTCGCCGCCACGTATCGGTAGGCCGCGAGGCCGAGCAGCGCCTCGTAGTCGTCCACCGTCCAGTACCCCTGGGTGTCGATGTCGTCCGTTGCCTCCATCGTCCCCTGAGGGCCGGTCCGGTCGGCCGCGATGGCGTGGGCCGCGTCCTCAATGCTCGGCTGCGCCGCTGCGCCGGCGGGCCCGGCGGTCGCAAAGTTCTGCGCCACGAAGGACGTGTCGCCCGTCTTCATCAGGTAGATAGCCCAGGGCACCGCGTACGTCCAGAGGCCGTCCACGTACTGGCCCTGGGCGCCGACCACGTTGCGGGCCTCGGTCAAGAGCGCATGGGCGTCGGTGAAGTACCCCTGGGTGAACAGGTTGGTGAGGATGCCGACGACGTCGTGGCTGAACTCGCTCTCGTAGCCGTTGACGCCCGTGTCGAGGTCGTTGCCGCTCCGCGCGATCTGGGTCGTGATGAACCCGCTCTCGTACGCGTCCACCAGGGCGGGGTCGGGCACGCTGATCCGTGCGATGGCGTCGAGCTGCGCGTTCCAGAACGAGCGCATGTGGGTGAAGTGCGCGTCGAAGCCGCCTGCCGCGGCCAACGCCTGGTCGCTCGGCCACGCGACGGCGGCGCCGAAGCGGTCCGCCAGCACGACGTAGTCGTGGTTCACGCTGCCATGGGCGGGCACGGTGTCCGAGGCGGTGTCGAGGGAGACCAGGCTCGGTGATGCTTCGGGGTTCACGATCACTGCGTCGCCGGTGGGGTTGGTGACATGCACCCTGCTGTAGACGGCGACGAAAGGTTGGCCGCCGAGGGTGACTTTGTCCGCGAACTCCGTGATGGCAACCGTGGTCCCCTTGTCGTCGAAAGTCGTCACCTGCGCGGGCAGGTAGCCGTCGGCGTCGGCCCAGGTCGTCCGCTGGCCGTCGTAGACCCCGAAGCCGTCGTTTTGGAAGAGCGCGCCGGGGCCGTCCTGGATGAGGAAGGTGCCGCCCAGACAGGTGACCACGCTGTTGTAGTCGCCGAGCCAGCCGATGGCAGACGCCGTGCCATCAGCCCCGGTGAAGGCGTCGGTGTTCACGTTGAAGCTGCAGCGATATGCGTTCTGGGGCCCGCCCGCGCCCGACGTGGGCGGGCCGGACGTGCTCGCCGGCGCGCCCGTCACCGGAGCAGCGCCGGCACCGGGCGGACACGACACGAGCAGGAGGAGGCCGAGCGCCGTTAGCGCCACCGCCCACCGCACGGACAGGCCTCGCGATCGGCCGGCCCCTCGCAACACGCTGCAACTTCTATCAGCTGCGCCGTCGCCAGGAGGCCGGACGCCGCGCTGGGTGCCGCTGCGGGTGCCTTCGGGCGGTGCGTGCCTCGGGGCGGCGCGTGCCTCGGGGCGGCGCGTGCCTCGGGGCGGTGCGTGCCTAGGGGCGGAAGACCACCTTGATGGCGTGGGACGTGTGGCGGTCGATGGCCGCCTCGACGGCCTCGCGGTACCCGTCGAGGGGGAACTCGTGGGTGACCACCACCGAGTCGGGCAGGAAGCCGGCGGCCAGGACGTCGATGGCTCGGTCCACCGAGTGGCGGTCGGGGCCGCCGGCGAGGCCCGGCGCGGACGCGCCGTCGACGGTGTGGTCGATCGAGCCGACGAGCGCCGCCTCCTTGTACCAAATCGGCGTCAGGTCGACCTCGCTGATCCCGGCTGCGCCGAGCAGGAGCACGGTCCCCCGGTGCGCCACGGCGCGCAGCGCTTCGGTCACTGACTGCGGCGAGCCCACCGCCTCGATCACGTAGGGAAAGCCGCCCATCAGCATCTGGTGCTGCTTGCGCCCGATCACGCGGGCGCCCGACAGCGACGCCAACTCCTCCCAGTGCCGGTTGTCGGGGTCGGTGTAGACGACGCGGTGCGCGCCGCAAGCCGCCGCAGCCGCGCCCTGGTGCGGGTGACGGGCCAGCACGGTGATGGAGCAGTTCGGAAACAGGCCCCGGAGTGCGGCGACCGCGGCGAGGCCGATGATGCCGGCGCCCACCACGAGGACGGGGTCGCCGTCGGCGGGCATCGCCCGCATCAGCCCGTGGCACGCGATGGAGACGGGCTCGTAGAGGCTGCCCGCCCGGTCGGGCACGGCGTCAGGGAGCGGATGGAGCATGGACTCGTGTGCCAGCACCGTCTCGGCCCAGCCGCCGCCGAGGTCTTGGGTGTAGCCGAGGGAGCGTCCCGAGCTGACGATCCGGCTGTCGAGGTTCAAGCACGACGACGTCCAGCCGCGGGCGCAGTTGACACACGGCGGCTCGATCCCCCGGGGCAGGCACGGGATGCAAGGGTCGATCACCACCCGAGTCCCGAGCTCGATCGTGCACCCCGACCCCGTCTCGACGACGCGCCCGGCCGTCTCGTGGCCGAGGACGAAAGGGAAGGTGCCGACGGAGGCCAGGGTCGGGGACGGGCCCGTGTTGTGCGCGAAGAGATGGAGGTCGCTGCCGCAGATGCCACCGGTCGTCACCTCGATCCGCGCCCACGACGGACCGGGAAGCTCAGTTTCGGGCAGGTCGGCCAGCGAAGCGGGGAATGCCGGGTCAGCGAAGTCGAACACGACGGCGCGCATGAGCGACGAGCGTAGGCGCGGCGGACCGAGGGCGACGGCTGGTGGCTGGGCGGTTGGTGGCTCGGCAGCTGGCGGCGGGTCGCGGGCTCACGGGGGCACAGCCATGCGCGTAAGGTGCCGAACGATGCGAGTCCCCGATGCCGTCCTCGACGAGGTACGCGGGCGCGGGTTCGCGCTCATGGACGGCTTCCTCGGCCCCGACGAGCTGTCGGCCGCGCGGGAGTCACTGTGGCGGCACTTCCCGCGACCCGACGAGTACTTCGCTGACCCGGCCGCCTACCCGCAGTACTCCTCGAGCCAGTTCGCCGGCGTCGAGGAGTTCCCCTACCGCTCCTGGGACTTGAACCGCCTCGCGGTCCACCCTGATCTGATCGACGCCGCCGAGCGTTACCTCGAGACGACCGAGCTGCACCTCTACAAGGTCGAGCTGTGGGCCAAGTACTCCGGTGCCGTCGACTACGACCAGCCGCTGCACCGCGACTACGGCAGCCACAGCCTCGTCGTGCCCCGCCCAGAGGCGCGCTACCAGCAGCTCACCACGTTCATCTACCTCTCCGACGTCACCGACGAGGACGGGCCGACGTGCATCGTGCCCTACGACGACGGCAAGGACGTCCCCTACACGCCGTTGTATCTCCCCTTCGGGACGCTCGCCGCCTCCGAGGTGCCGTGCACCGGACCGGCGGGCTCACTGCTGGTCTACCGGACCGACATCTTGCACCGAGGCTCGGACATGACCGGCACGAGGCGGTCGCGCTTCTCGATCCTGGCCGACTACCAGGTCCGCGGGACCACCTGGGGCGGCAAGATGGCCTGGCCCAAGCAGCACCCCGATCGCTGGGCGAAGTTCATCCCGCAGTGCACCGAGCGCCAGCGCGACCTCTTTGGTTTCCCGCGGCCCGGCGATTCGTACTGGAGCGAGGAGACGCTGAGCGGCGTGGCGGCGCGCTACCCGGGCCTCGATCTCGCGCCGTACCGCGCCCGCCTGTCGACGCAGGCGCGCCGCCCCTGAGCCTGTGCGCCCAAGCCCGCTTCATGGAGGAGCGGCTGGTCGCCCACCACACGCCTGGGCTCTGGCGCTGCTCAGAGCAGGGCGGTGTAGCAGGCGTCGCTCGAAGTGTCGCGCACCGGGCTGTACCCGGCGTCGTACTGGCCCGGCGGATTCACCCAGATCTGGCCCGCTGCGTCGTACTCAATGACGTAGTGCGCGGTCAACGGTGCCGAAGCGAGAAACGGGCCACCGTGACTTGTCGCCGTCAGCGGCTGATAGTTGCTCGCGTAGGTGGCGGCGCTCCACGGAGACGAGGGTGTGGGGTAGCCCCCCGTTTCTGCGTCAAAGGCCTCGACGGCCGTCTCGACGGTGTTCCAGTCGCTCTGGCAGGCGGCGATGACCGCCGCCTCGCCTTGACCAGAGCCGGCGCCACCGGCCGTCGTCGACGTGGTCGATGAGCTCGACGAGCCGTCGCCGGCCGACCGTGCTGCGGTGGTCGGCGTCGCCGAGGGGGTCTGGTCGCTCGAGCACGCGGCCAACGCCAGCGCAGCGACGACAACCAGAGCGGAGAAGAGTCCTGGCGCCGCCTGCCGGCCCTCAGCGAATCGTGCCCACACCGGGAATCAGGGGCAGGTCGAGCGCGGTGACCCAGCCGGGTCGCAGCTCGTTGACTGCGGACACGGCGTTGAGCGCACGCAGTCCCGTCGCCAGGCACCCGGCGGCGGCCGCGTCGCGCCCGGACCCGTCGGTGAACCGGAACGCCGTCTCCTGGCGGATGGATGGCGAGCCGTCGATCTCGACGCGGTAGACGTCGTCCTCGGTGCCGCGCGGCCAGTCAGGCGCGGCGTCGGTGCCGACCCGGTTGATGTGCTCGAGGGCGATGCGGGTCTCGCCCTTGAAGATCCCGTTGATGGTGAAGTGGATGGCGGCCACTTCGCCGGGGTTGATGAGGCCTTTCGCGGTCTTGATCGGCGTCGGCGTGGCCCACTTCTCCCAGGTGGTGGTGACGCGGTCGAGCTCGATGCCGACCGCATGGGCGATCATCGGCACGGTGGCGCCCCACGACATGACCAAGATCTCCTGGTGTTCGAGGAGGGGCGTGAACGCTGGTGATCGCCCGATGCCCATCTCGTCCTCGTAATCACCCTCGTAGTTGATGTAGTCGAGGATCTCGAGGGCTCGCACAGAACGCACCTCGCTGCAGAGCCCCATCAGCGTCATGGGGAAGAGGTCGTTGGCGAAGCCGGGGTCGATGCCGGTGGTGAAGCACGACGCGCCGCCCGCCGCGCACGCCTCGCTGATCGGCTCGATCCACGAGGGTGGGTTGAGCATCATGGCGGGCCACACCCACGGCGTCATGGCCGTGGAGCACACGTCGATGCCTGCCCGCAGGAACCGGCCGATGAGGTCGATGTTGTCCTGCGCGTGGGCGGCAGTCGGCCCGTAATGCACCAGTGCGTCGGGTTGGAGGCCCACGAGGCGGTCGATGTCGTCGGTCGCCTCCACGCCGATCGGACCGATGCCGCAGATCTCGCCGGCGTCGCGACCGACCTTGTCGGGAGCGCTCACCCCCACGCCGACGAGCTCGAAGCCGGGGTGCCGGACGATCTCGGGAATGACCATCTTCCCGACGAACCCCGTCCCCCAGACGACCACCCGTTTGCGCGACGACCGCGCGCGCTGCGTACTCACGACCCGAGACGCTAACGCCTGGGCCCGCCGGGTCGCGTGGGTCTGGGGGTCACGAGGTGCCCTCGGGGACCATCCGGTAGATGGCGACCGGGTCGTCGGTCGCTTCAGAGGGGAGCGCGGCGACCCTCACCAGCTCGAAGCCGTTCTTCTCGAGGACGCGGCGCGACGCGGCGTTTCGCTCGTCTGGGCCGGCGATGACGCCGCAGCCAGGATGAATCGTCTGCACCAGCTCGACGAGGCGCGCGACCAGCGCGGTCCCCATGCCTCGGCCGACCTTCGTCGCCTCCCCGATGGCGTAGTCGATCCCGACGTCTCGGGGTGCCGCGCCGACGTCGGCGGCCCAGGCGGGCTCGTGCCAGCACAGATACCACTGGCACCACCCCACGGGCTCGTCGTCGCTGACCACGAGGAGCTGGTGCACGGGCTGCATGCCGGTCACGCTCTGGCGCAGGTCGTCGACCTCGCGCTCGACCGAGGTGCCGGCCAGCCACCAGCGGGCCACGTGTGGTGCGCTGAGCCAGCGACTCACGAGAGGCAGGTCGCCGATCTCCATCGGCCTCAGGACCAGGCCCACGCCGCCCCTAGCCTCCCTGTGGATCGGGCTGGAACAGGAACGCCATGGCGTCGCGCATGGACGCGTCGACGACTTCGATTCGCACGCCGAGAGCGTCGTCACGGTGATAGGCGAAGGACACCGGCGCATCCTCGCCGGCCCGGCCGCAGAGCTGCATCGGGCAACCGCCACCGGCCAGCCCCGTGCTGACGTCGACGAGTCCTTCGCTCCAGAACCCGATGTGATGCAGGTTGCTGTGCTCGTTGCGTACCCACACCGAGCCGGGGACCTCCTGAATGAGCTCGAGGCAGGGATCGCCGACCGAGTAGCACATCGTCGTGGGGAGCACGAGGTCGTTGCCGGCACGGTCGCGGTAGTCGACCGCGTCGAGGTGCATCACCGGTCCCCAGGTGACCCCGAGCATGGCCTGCAGCCGGGCTCGGGCGGCCGCGACATCGGTCACGACGATGCCGACGTGATAGTGGTTGGGGAGCGTGGCCATGGCGGTCCTCTCTTGTCGTTCTCTTCTTCCCGCGTCTTCTCGGTCTGCGCCTTCAATCGGTCCCGGTGTGCCGGTTCGAGTCGGTGTGCGGGGAGAGTCAGTGGCCGGCCCACCGGGCGAGCTGGTCGCGCAGCCAGCCGTTCTCCCAGAAGCTCACGTCACCGCCTGCGTCGAGCAGATGGCGGTGGGCGCCGGCCATGAGCGCTCCGAGACGCGGCTCGTCCGGAGACGCTGTGGCGACGATCTCGCCGAGCCGTATGGCTACGACGGCATCGCCTCGGGCCAATGCGGCCTCGGCGCGTTCGAGCACGGTTCCGATTCCGGCGGCATCGAGCAGCTCCATCATGGCTGCCGTCGAGCAATCGGGATACAGCTCGGTCGTCGACGCCAATTTGAACCATCCGATGTAGCTCTCCCACAGCGTCCGCACCGCCCACGAGACTTTGCCGTATCCCTCACCGACACGCAGCTGGGCGGGCAGGCGGATCTGCTCCATGAGTGTCCACACGTCGGTGCCGGCGTTGAAGCCCTCGAGTGCCCGCTGGTGGACGTAGTCGACGGCACCGTGCAGACGCGCCAGGGAGGCGTCGATCAACTCCGCCCCGACGATGGGCTCGTGGCGTCCCGTGATGAGCACCTCGGGCCGCAGCCCGCGCACCGTGTGCACACTCTCGAGGTAGGGCTCGACGAAGCGGTAGCGATCACCCCGGAGCGTGTTGAGGTTCGGGAAGTGCGGGAAGAGGGGACCGAAGAGGTTGCTGATCAGCGCCGTCCTCCGCTCGGGGAGCCAAACGATCGCGCTGTCGATCGTCTCGCCCACGGCGGCGATCAGCTCGAGGTGCAGGCCGTCCGCGTCGAGTTCGAGTCTGTCGTCGAAGGCCACATCTGGCACCGGCTCTGCCTGGCGCATCGGCACGCCGGGATTCTCCGACGCGATGCGGCGGGCATCGGTGCCCAGCATGTCGAACCAGATGCCGGCGGTCCGCATGCGCAGGTCGCGAATACGCACGTCGTCGGCCTGGCACGCCCGGTTGTTGGCCTGGGCGACGTAGACGGTGTCGGGCTCCTTGAACAGGTCGACACCGCCGACGTGGTCGACATGGGCCTGCGTGGTCACGATGAAGTGGGTTGGCCCGGGGCGAACCGCGTCGAAGACCCGCTTGTGGTGTGGCGCCTCGAACCCGAGGCCCGTGTTGACGATCACCCGGCCGGCATCGGTGAGGAGTAGGTAGGCGGCAGTGGTCCCCCCCGAGCGGAAGATGGCGTCGCCGACGGGGTAGGCCGGATCGTCATAGTCCGGACGGAGGAGCTCCTTGCCGCCCCGTGTGTCGATGAGGTCATCGACCTGCTCGTCAATGCTCACTGCACCTCGATTCGGACGTCGAAACGGTCGAGATAGGGACCGAAGCGGGATCGGAGTTCGCCGGGCGTGGTGGAGAAGTCACGTCGCAGGTCATAGGCGACCCTGCCCTCCTTGCCCCGGGGGTGGGCGCGTTGGTAGGCCGCGACCTCGGCGCGTGCCTGGTCTGTGAGCTCCATCCCGGCGCACTCGTAGACACGTTCGAGTGTCCCGGTCTCGTCGGCCATGTACTCGTGGAAGAGCACGTCCACGCTGCGTTGGGGAGGGAGGACCTCGCGGTCACGCAGGGATGCGTCGAGCAGGCGTCCAACGCGGTCGGTCCAGTAGTCCCGGTACCACTCTGGACGGGTCGAGCGGTACGCGGTGCGGGCGCCGTAACACGTCATGGTCATGGCCGACTGGGCGACGGCGACGGGGTCGCGGTGGGTGACCACGATGGTGGCGTCGGGGAAGGTACCGAGCAGCGGGGCCAGCTGTTCGAGATGTTGCGGTGACTTGAGCACCCAGCGCTCCCGTGGGTGGTACCACTGCAAGATCTGCAGCACCGTCTTCATATAGGCGTAGTGCGGCGTCTGGTCGTGGCTCAAGTAGTAGTCGCGCCACCGCGGTGCGCGCGCCACCCACTCGTGGGTGTAGCTCGAGAAGTCGGATAGCTGCAGCTCGATTTCCTCGTGCACGTGGTCGGGCTCCATCGGATGCATGGCCGCCACCAATGGTGCCGCCGTCTGCATCGCCTGCCACGTGCCCTCACAGCGGGTCCAGCGCGGATCCACGCCGTCGACCTCTGAGGGTTCCCTCGGGTTCGCTACGGGCTCGTAGGACTCCCAGAGCGGCATCGACCGGAATCGGGTGTCAGCGGCCAGCAGGTTCACCAGGTGCGTCGTGCCGGAGCGGGGGAGTCCGACCACGATCACCGGCTGTGTGATCGGGATCTCGAGGATCTCGGGGTGCCGTCTCAGCAGGTCGTGGATGAGAAGACGGTTCGAGGCGTAGCGCGTGCAGTCGCTGAACATGAGCATCCGTCCCAGGCCTGTCCGTTCCTCGTCCGCGTCCATCTCGGCCAGCTGGAGTCCGAGACGTTCCCGAAAGTCGGCGGGGCCGAAGTCCTCGAGCCCGGTGCGCGCCGTGGCCGCGTCACAGACCGCGTCGACACTCAGCTCCGTATGCGTGGACTCGCCGTACTCGATCCCCATCCGCTGCATCTCGTTGAGCACCGGGGCACCCAGGTCGTCGATGCGAATCACCTCGGCCATCGTCACGCCCGGAGAGTCCCGCGGCTCAGCGCGCGAGGTAGCCGCCGTCGACGGCGAGGACGGATCCGGTGGTGAAGGCGGACAGCGTCACAGGAGAGGAAGAGGACGGCCGCCGCCACCTCCTCTGGCGTCCCCATGCGGGGCAAGACTCCCTTGCCGATCTCTGCGTCGAGCAATTCGGGGAGTCCTTTCATCGGGGCCGTCATGGGCGTGTCGATCAGGCCAGGCGCCACCGCGTTGACCCTGATCCCATCGGCGGCCCAGTGCACGGCGAGATTGCGCGTGAGGGAGAGGAGGGCGGACTTGGCGGCCGAGTACCCCGGCACGATGGTGGTCGAACGGAAGGCTGTCATCGAGACCAGGTTCACCACGCTGGCTCCGCCGGTCATGGAGCTGGCGGCCAGAGCCGGACGGAGCCGGGTGGTCAGCCGCATGGCACCTTCGACGTTGAGGTCCAGCGCGGCGGCGAAGCCGTCCGGGTCCCACTCGTCGCGACCGTCGGGAAAGTTCGCGCCCGCGTTGTTGATGAGCACGTCAAGGCGATCGAGATCCTCCGCTATGGCGTCGACCCTTTCGTGGTCGCGCACGTCGAGCGAGCGGAACGTGAAGGCAGACAAGTCGCGATCGTACTTGGTCGACGATTCCCGCGTGCCGGTGACGGTGACTACGGCGCCCGCGTTGACGAACGCGGCGGCGATGGCGTGGCCGATGCCACTCGTTCCGCCGGTGACGAGCACCGAGGTCCCGGCGAAATCGAAGTGCAACCCGTTCCTCACCGGTCATCGCCCATCGTGATCATGACCTTCCCGCAATCCTTGGATCCTTCGAGCATGGCAAGGCCGTGTCCGAACTCCTCGAGTGGCAGGGTGTGCGTGATGAGGGGTGAGAGGTCGCGCTTGGCGAGCAGGTCGATCGCGTCCTCGAAGCGTGGCGGGTACTCGAAGGAGCCGCGGATGGTGAACTGCTTCATGAGCACGATGGCGTAGTTGGTCGGCACCGGCTGATAGTGCAGGGCCACCACGGACATACGGCCGCCGACGCGGCCGTGCTCCAGAATCTCGGAGAGCACCCGGTCGGACCCCGATGCCTCGACAAAGGCGTCGGTGGCCGGCGTCGGTCCGAGCATGAACGGCGCGGTGCCGTGCAGGCGGGCCAGCTCAGCCCACACGTCTACCGCTGTTGGATCGAGGACGTGGGCGGCGCCGAACTCCGTTGCGAGCACACGCCGCGCCGCGCTCAGGTCGACCGCCACGACGTCATCGATCCCCAGGTCCGCCAAAGTGACGAGCGACATCAGACCGATCGGGCCACACCCGAACACCGCAACCTTGTCGCCGCGATGCACGTCGGCCTGGCGCACAGCCTGTATGCCGACCGCCAAGGGCTCGGTCAAGGCGGCGACGCGCAGCGGCATTGCATCGGGTATCTGGAACAGTCGCCGCCCCCTCGCTGCCTCCCGCACCAGCAACATCGGGGTCAGTCCGCCTTCGGGCGCTCCGCTGCCCAGCCGGCCGAGCTCGTCGTCGCCGGGGTGGACGACAACGCGGTCACCGGCGGCGACGTCGTTGACGTCCTCGCCTACCCACTCCACGACGCCTGCCATCTCATGGCCGAGCGCCATCGGCTTCCCTGTGATGCCACCCATATGGGCGAACGAGATATCGGTGCCACAGATGCCACAGGCGGCGATGCGCACCAGCACGTCACGCGGCCCTGGGGTCGCCGACGGGAGGTCGTCGAGACGCACGTCGTTGGGACCGTGGACACGGATCTGTTTCATGGACGGGTACCCGGACTCCCTACGACGACATCCCCCGGAGTCCGCCGATCCCCAGAGACTCGTCGGTGCGACCGCCAGTGTCGGTCGGGACTGCCTCTCCGGAGACAGCAGTGTGCCCGGTCGGGATGGCGGACACGTCGTCGGCCTCGCCCGGCGCAGGCGGCGGGTCGTCCAAGAAGTCAGCCGTGGGCACGAAGAACAAGTTTCCGGTCACCGCGGTGGAGAAATCGAGAATGCGGTCGTAATTGCCGGGCGGATCCCCGAGAAACATCCGTTCGAGCATCAGTTCGGTCACCGAAGGTGTTGCCGAGTACCCGATGAAGTAGGTGCCGAACTCCCCGCGCCCGACTGTGCCGAACGGCATGTTCTCCCGCAGGATCTGACGCTGCGTCCCGTCGGGCTCGATGATCGTGTTGAGTGCAACGTGAGAATTGGACGGCTTGACATCGTCGGCCATCTCGACGTTGGAGAGCTTTGCTCGCCCGATGACCCTCTCCTGCTCCTCGACACTCAACGCAATCCAGGCATCCATGTCGTGACGATATTTCTGGACGATGACATAGCTGCTCCCGGCGAACGCGGGATCTTCGGCCCCGATGGTCACCGCCACGTCGGCTGCGGTTCCGGTCGGGTTCTCGGTCCCGTCCACGAAGCCGAGCAGGTCGCGCTCGTCGAAATAGCGGAACCCGTGAACCTCGTCGATCACCGTGGCGGCGCCGTCGAGCCGCCCCGCCACCAGGGAAGCCACCTCCCAGCACAGGTCCATGGTCGCGGCCCGGACGTGGAACAACAGGTCCCCCGGGGTCGCCACGGCCAGGTGCCGGCCACCGTCGAGGGCGCGGAACGGGTGGAGCTCGGCGGGCCGGGCACCGGTGAAGAGACGATCCCACGCACCAGACCCGACGCCGGCCACCACGGCCAGGCCTCCTTGTGGCGCGCGGAACCCGACGGTGCGACCCAAGCCAGACAGGTCCGACAGCAAATCCCGGACCGCTGGTTCGCCACCGCCGTCGATCGTGAGGACGAGGAAGACGGCGCTGGCCGTCAACGGGGTGAGGACGGGCTGTCGCATGGGAGCATTGGCGACGCCCGTCGGGTTCTGTGGCGTGGTCACGAATCGAAGCTTTCCCGATTCGACTCGCTGCCCCGCGAACGATCAGTCCGGCCCTCGCCTTCGATCCGGGCGTCGTCGCCCAGCAGATGGAAGAAGATGCCCTCGGGCTCCGTGTCCACGGCCATGGTTGCCAGCGTAAACCGGTCGATCCCGACTTTCGAACTCCGGCAGTCCGGTGATCCGGGCGGGCCCATCGCGGCCTACCAACAGCTCGTCTGCGGACGTCTCACTCGGTGAGCCGCAGGGAGCAAGTAGCCTCTGGCTCAACCACAAGTGGGGCCGAGCGCCGCACCCGAGGGAAAATCGACAGCTGGGACCATGATTCGTGTCCTGTCGACGTCCCGACGAGAGCGAACGTCTGAAACGGTGCCGTACTGGAAGAAGGTTCCGTGAAGAAGCTGGCGAAGTTGTCGTGGAGGGCTCGAGGTCAGGGAGGCACCTGTACCGCGGAGGTCGACCTCCCGATCCGCGGTTACCGGGTCAACCCACGGAGCCGGTCCAATCCGTTCGCAGTCGCCGGACCTGAAGGATCAGTCCCGACGGTGTCCTGGATCTCCTTCGATGGCGACACGTATTGGGTCCGTCTCTCGGCTGCGCAGGGTTGGCCGCGCACGATTCGCGTAACCCAGAGCGATGTCGATGGCGCCCGGGTCTGAAGACACGGGACTCCAGCACACGCCAGCCCCGAAGGCGCTGGCGTGTGCCGCGTTGCGGTTCAGTTGGCCTCGGCTCGAAAACTGCGTCGTTGTTGACGACCCCCGCCGGCCTGCCCGCGTGGACCCTGCCATGGGGTCGCCGTGTTCACCGTTCCGTCACGCAAGCGACTCTTGAGGCTGTCGGTGTTGCCGGGAAGTTTGTTGCAAGAAGGTGGCTTTCTCAGGTCATGACGAGAAGTCCGCCCGCCCCGTGATATCGTGGCGGTACCGCCTCGCAGTTAGCTGGCGTGGGCCCGTTCGAGAATTGACACCCCGAGTTGGCCTTTTCTTCAACTCGAACGGAGCCATCGACATTTCGTCTTTCCTCGACCTCGGGGTCGGCGCGCCAATTTTTGAGCGCCTCGACGACCTCGGCATTACCACCCCGCTGCCGATTCAGGTGGCGACAATTCCCGACGCTCTTTCCGGGCGCGACATCTGCGGGCAGGCCCCCACCGGATCGGGCAAAACGCTCGCCTTCGGCGTGCCGCTCGTGATCAAGACCACCGGTTCCAAGCCCGGGCTGCCCGGAGCGCTCGTCCTGGTGCCGACTCGGGAGCTGGCGGAGCAGGTGCGAGAGGTACTGGCCAGTCTCATGGGCCCGCGGGCCAGGCGGGTCGTCGCCCTCTACGGAGGCATGGGCTACGAACCCCAGCGGCGGGCGCTGCGACGCGGCGCCGATATCGTCGTGGCCTGCCCGGGGCGACTCGAGGACCTGATCGCACGACGTGACGTGAACCTGAGCGAGGTTCGCACCGTCGTGCTCGACGAGGCGGACCGCATGGTGGACATGGGGTTTATCCGTCCCGTCTGCCGGTTGATCGACCAGACTCAGCAAAAGCGCCAAGTCCTTCTTTTCTCCGCGACCATGGGGAAAGAGGTAGAGGCGATCATCCGCCGTTACCAGCACGACCCGGCGCGCTACCAGATCGATGCCGAACCATCGCAGGCGGATGATGTCGCGCACCATTTTTGGCGTGTGCCGCGCGCTGATCGGGTCAAGCTCACTGCCGAACTGATCGCACACCACGGGCAGGCCTTCGTGTTCTGCCGGACCAAGCGCGCTGCTGACCGGGTGGCGCGCCAGCTGGGAGCGGCCGGGGTCGTGTCGGCCCCGATCCACGGAGACCGGTCACAAGGCCAGCGAGCCCGAGCACTTGCCTCTTTCGCCAGTGGGCACACCCACGCCCTGGTGGCCACCGACGTCGTCGCACGGGGGATCCACGTCGATGACGTCCCCTGTGTCGTGCATTTCGACCCGCCGGGCGGCGCTGAGGGCTACGTCCACCGGTCGGGTCGCACCGGGCGGGCCGGGAACACGGGAACCGTCGTGTCCTTGGTGCCAGACGAGCAGCAGGCTGAGGTACGGGCGCTGCAACGGGAGCTCGGATTCCCGACCAAGTTGACCGAGCCTTTCGGGGCGGCGGCCACACGGGTTCCTCGCCCATCGCCGGACGCTCCGAGTACCGACCGACCGGCCCACACGGCGAACTCCGAGCGATCGGCCCGCCATGACGGGATCGACTCGCGGCTGAACGGGACAGTCAAGTTCTTCGACGCCAAGCGCGGCTACGGCTTCCTCGCCGCCCCCGACGGCAGCGATGTCTACGTGCATCACTCCAAGTTGCCGGGGCGTGGGTCCAGACGAGCCTTCCTCCGAAAGGGTGACCGCGTCATCTTCGAGCTCGCCGCGGGTCGGCGTGGCCAAGAAGCCCGCAACGTCACGATGGCGCACAAGGTTGCTTCGTGACAGCCGGCGCCCTCGTTCAGGCTGACCCGGAGTTGGGAGCGGAGGAGGGTTCCGAGCCCACGTCGCCGGAGCGATGGTGGAATCAGATCATCACGGTGGTGGTGGTGGTTCTCCCCCTTGCCGTGCTCGCCTTCGCCATCTGGATCTTCTGGCACCACGGAATCGGCTGGTTCGACCTGGTTCTGGGTGCCTCGCTCTACGTGATCACGGGTTTGGGCATTTCGCTTGGATTCCACCGCCTCTTCACGCACCGGAGCTTTCGGGCCCGACGACCTCTCCGGATCGCCCTCGGTGTCGCAGGTTCGTTGGCTGCGGAAGGCTCGCTGATCAGCTGGGTCTCCCATCACCGCCGTCACCACGTCTACGCCGACCAAGCAGGTGACCCCCATTCACCATGGACCGTCGACCACGGTGGCTTTCTTCGGCTTCGAGGACTCTTCCATGCTCATGTCGGATGGCTCTTCACGGCCGCGCAGTCCAACCCGAAGCGCTGGAGCAGAGATCTGCTCAGCGACCGCGACGTGGTGGTGATCTCGAACCTCGCCCCCCTTTGGATGGTGCTTTCGCTTGCACTGCCGTTTGCAATCGGTTGGGCGATCACCGGATCCATCGTCGGTGCGGCGCTCGCACTGGTGTGGGCTGGCCTCGTCCGCATCGCGCTCCTGCACCACGTGACGTGGAGCGTCAATTCGTTTGGGCACATGTTCGGCAAGCACCCGTACCAGAGCGGCGACCACAGCGGGAACATCGCATGGTTGAGCATCGTGAGTTTTGGCGACTCCTGGCATAACTCGCACCATGCCTTCCCTGCCCTGGCGCGCCACGGCTGTGACCGTGGCCAACTCGATCCATCGGCTTCCGTCCTACGACTGTTCGAGGGCCTGGGCTGGGCCTCGCAAGTCAAGCGGCCGACCACCGCGTTGCTGAACCGGCGTCGGTGCGCCTTGACGGGTGCGTCGAACGGCTCGCACGACCTAGCTGACGATTCGACCAACTGATTCCGTCCTCCGCGAGGAGCAGCCCGCATCCCCGGGAGACAGGGAACAGAACATTCGCAGCCGTTCGATGAACGGCGCAGCAAGAGCGCATCGGCGCAAGAGAGCAAGGAAATGAAGGTAAAGAGACAGTTATGGCAACCGGAACAGTAAAATTTTTCAACGCTGACAAGGGTTTTGGCTTCATCAGCCAGCCTGATGACGACAAGGACGTCTTTGTCCACTACTCGAACATCAGCGGTGATGGGTACAAGTCCCTCGAAGAGGGACAGCAGGTCGAGTTCGACGTCGCTGAGGGGCGAAAGGGTCCCGAGGCGCAGAACGTGCGGGTCCTGTAGCCGCCAGTTGAGAAACGCGGGAGTGTTGGAAGTTCAACACTCCCGCGTTTCCGCGAGCGAGCACGGTTGGGTGCGCGTCGGCGTTCCCGATCAGAAGCCGAGGGGGCCGTTTACGAGCGCGTCCCGAATCCCCGGCTGTGCCAGCCAGGCGTGGAGCGCAGCGATCTCGTTCTGGAAGATTTGCTGTCGTTCGTCGGTGGCGCCCGGCTAACCACCATGCCTGCGGACATGGGCCGACTTGGACAGCCCCTCGGCGTCGAGAAGTTCGACCGAACCACGCCGGAGGGAGACGAAGCCATCCTGGGCCGCCTGGCGGAGGGCGCGGTTAGCCGTCGCTCGCGTCGTGCCGGCGAGCCCAGCGAGCTCCTGCTGGGTGATCGGCAGAGGCACTCCGTCCCCCCAGAGTGCTGCGACCGAAATGAGGCGCCGCAACACCCGGGTCTCGGCAGGTACGAAGAGCATCTCCATCAGAAGGTCCGAGGTCCTACGGAGTTCTGAGGCAACGGCGGCCAAAAGGACCCGGTCCACCGAGGGCTGTTCGATGCGGAGCCGGTCGAAGTCTTCCCGCCGGACCGACAGCGTCTCGGAGGCCTCGAGCGCCCGCACGGTTGCCGAGCGTTGCTCACCTTCTTCCAAGAGGGCCAGCTCCCCGACCACACCGCCGGGACCGATGAGGCGGAGCATGGTGGCATCGCCGAGCTCGCTGAACGACCAGACGGCCAGCCGGCCCTTCGCCACGAGGTGGAGGGACGCAGCCGGGTCGCCAGCATGAAAGACGATGTCACCCTTGGCGAAGCGCTGGCGGCGGCAGTTGGCCAGGAATCGGCGGCGCTCGTCGTCGGGGAGCTGGGCGAGAAGCGGCCATTCCACGACGGCATCTTTTCATCGCCTGGACCCGGGCGTCCTCGAAATGTTGCCGAGGACCTGACTCTGGCGATCTCGGCAGGCAATGGCGGCGCGTGCCCGGACAGGCGGGCGGGCCGGCGGCAGGTTTGCCAGCCTGGAGTCGGTTGGGGCGATCGACGAGACCCAGGGCACACAGTCCGGGGCCACACCCCCGGGGACCCCACGCTGACGGTGCCGGCTCTGGATCCCGGCGAGTGTCGGCTCGGTGACACAACGAGCGTCGCCTCGACGACAGACAGCCTCGATCCGGAGGCGCACGATGAATCCGGAGTTGCAATCGTGTTGCACGGCCGTTCGAACCGGAGCGAACGTGCAAAAGGACCCGCAGAGGAGGAGCCATGTTGGATTCCGCACATCTCTCGAAGCGCCTTGACATTCACCCCGGCAACCTGGCGGACGTCGCGGGGCGGTGGCACCGCGGACTGGAGCGCACGCCTTGGTCCTCACGGATGGTTCGTGTGAGCTCCGGCTTCTGGCTCGCATCTGGCTCTACCGGCTCGGCCCACGCGTACGAGGTGGATGGTGTCGTGTGGACCTCTGGTCGTCCCGTGCCCCTCATCCTCGAATTCAGCGGGTGGTCGAAGACTCAGTCAGAAGTAGGCATCTGCCCGCGTTCGCTCTTGTGGCCTGTGGGTACAGAGCGCTACATACGTCGCGTGATGGCTGTGCTCGAGAACGTGAGCCACTCGGTGTATCTGTCCACGCTCCAGGTCGAGGCTCCATACGAACCCGTGAGGGAGCCAGCCGCCCGCCCGGAAAGAATTTGGCGATCTCTTCCAGTACCGGCCCATTCGTGATCGGCGGGCTTGGCACGAATGGCGCAACGCAACCCCCAACGGCGCTCACGATTGGCGACGTGAGCGCCGTTGGGGTTGGCGGGGATCGAACTGACCACGCCCCAATGCGTAGGTAGGGGTCAGTTACCAATTTTTCAACGCTGACAAGGGTTGGCTTCATCAGGCAGCCGATCACGAAAAGGACGAACGAGAGCGCTCTCAGGCCTCTGTGATCAGAGATCCTCTGCGCGAATCGGACCGATCGAAGACTGGCACGGCCCGTTGGTCGGACATCAAACGCCTGTACGCTCTGGGTTTCCGGTATGCGTCTCCCATCGTCTCGCGCTCTCGGTACCGCCTGAGTGCCTCCAGATCAAGAGTGGCAAAGTAGACGTCATCTCCATCGCCTGCCTCGAAGACGCGCTGGTCACGAGGTTGACCATTCGGATGACCATTCCCTTCGTAGACCATTCCGTCAAAGACGCTTGAATGGCCATCTTGATCGGGAGCCGAATAGTTCACCGTTGCGATCGCGGTCATATTTTCGAAGGCTCGGGACCGGAGCTGAGAGGTCCGCTCGCCAGCCATGGGACAAGCGTTGGGAACCAGAATGAGTTCAGCGCCGCCAAGCATCAGTTCGCGCGCTGACTCAGGGAACTCTCGGTCGGCGCAGATCATGACGCCGACGTCGACGAACCCGCCCTGAATGTCGAGCCGAGCGACTTCAAAGGATTCTCCAGGCGTGAGGGCTTTCTCCATTCCCCAGTCACACGTGTGAACCTTGGCGTAGCAAAGAACATCGTGTCCATGCCGGTCGATGAGCAGGGCGGTGTTTCGGGGGGAACCAGGCCAGCGCTCCAAAAATGTCGCCAAAATCGCCAAGTCGAGGTCCGATGCAGCCTTTCTGAAGGCGCTCACCCATGGGTCGTGACGGGCGATGGCCATGTCCTGCCACCTCGCCCGTCCAGCCTCGTCGTCAGGGCAACGGGCGTAACCGATTTGCCACATCTCTGGCAAGATTGCGATGTCCGCCCCCTCTTCGGCGGCCCTCGAACAAAGGGCCAATCCCTTTTCGAGGTTGGTCTGTGGATCGCCACTTGAGGCGGATTGACACAGAGCCAGCCGGAGGTCGCTCACCACACCATTATGCGGCCCGAAAAATGGCACCGGTTTCCTATCAAGTGGCCGCAACCGCAGGCGGCGTCGGGGATGATTCGGGCTGCGTTTCTGGCAGGGCGGGCGCGAGTCGCGCGCTTGCAACGTAGGAAACTACGACGGCGACGATCACCAGCGGCATCAAAGAAACGGCGTCGGCTTGAAGGAAGAGGCTGGCGAGCAGAACCGAGGTCAGCGGCAGTCCGAGCATGGCGACGGTCATCGCCCCGATGCCCATCGCCACGCCCGCAATCATTGGTAAGCCCGGGAGATGCGAGAGGGCAATACCACCGGCCGCACCGATGAACATGCCGGGGAAGGTGGGACCGCCGCGGAAGCAGCTCAGTGACGTGCCGTAAGCCAGTCCCTTGAAGACAACGAGGAGGAGCAGCGCTCCTACCGTCCAACCGGCGGCGTGCTGGACCAGCGCCGGCAAGGACTGTTGGCCTGAGAACAGCACATAGGAGGAACTTCTCCCTGATGCTTCGGCGAATGCGATGGCACACCCGGCGATGGCGAGCCCGGCGATCGAGGTGAGCAGAACCTTGCTCTTCTCAACGACGGGTTGGAGGAAGAGGCCCAATCGACGGATGCCCGTGCCCACGACAGCCGCTGCCAGGCCGATGCCGATGGCCCACAACAACTCAGCGCCATCGGGCGTCTTGAAGGCGGGAATATTGGGGATGGCCAAGGCAAAAGTTCCGTAGCCGGTCCAGCGGTCCAGACCGATAAAGATCAGCGATCCGATGCCCGCCGCGAGCAGGCCAGGGACCAGAATCACGCCGAGCAGCGGGCCTCCGAGCCCGGCTGCCTCCATGAGGAGAAAGGCTCCGACAATGGGCGAGCCCAAGAGGGTCGCGATGGCGGCGAAACTCCCTGCGGCCCCGATGACTGCGATGGCAGAGGCTGGTGCGTCTCGCTTGACCAGGTGTATCGCCAAGACGCCCATACCGCTGCCGATGGCGATCAAGGGTGCCTCTGGCCCCAGAACAACCCCCAGGCTCAACGTGACGAATGCGGCAATCAAAATGCCGGGGAGGTCGATCGGAGCAGTCGCGCCAGCGGTCTTGAAGCCCTCGGCAGGCTTGTGTCCCGAGGTCCCGGGCAAATACTGGATGGAAAGACCGACTAGCAGACCACTCACCGCGAGCGGAACGACTGGCCACCAAATCGGCTCGCCATGAAACCCGAGGTCGCCAGGCAGGGTCGTAAACACGTCGCTCTGCACGACGCTGACCCCCTTGAGGAAGAAGTACGCGACCAAGGCAATAGGTACCCCGATGAGGGCACCAAAAAGGAGCAGCACCACGTAGCTCCGGGATTTAAGAAGCTCCTTCGGGTCACTCGGAACCCCTGGCGTTGGTGACGCGGGACTGGTCATTTTTCGTCACAGTACTCACGGACACCCGTCCGCGCACCGAGATCGGCGGCTCAGAGGTCACATCGGGTGAGGCCAGCGACTGCCACGTGTCGAAACTCGGCCGCAAACCATTTCCCAGTCGCAATCAGGAATTCTCGGATGTCACCGAGCACCGTGGACCGCGCATGGACGTCTTCTTAGGTTCGCTGTTTGTCGACTGGAGGAGGTCGTTGTAACCAGCGGGAAAATGAGCACGAACGTCAGGACAGGCGAGACAAGGTCGTATTCTGACTCAGACATCGCAGACCTTCAGGTCCATGACTTGGGACCAGAGATGTGCGTCGCCTTCACCGTCGCGTGCTGAGGGAAGACCAATCAGGTGGGCCGCAAGGCGTCTGGTGGCTGGTGCCGCTGTCTGTCCGCCGCGAGCGACAATAGGATCAATCGGCCATCGGCTGTCTAGGCAAGGGAGGCAGTTCGTGGTCCCAGGATGGGTGCAACTTCTGGGGGCAGCTTCGATGTCGGCCGGTGGTGGCGCCAATTGGTGGGAGTACCTGCTCCTTTTCCTAGCGGTCATGGCATCTTGGGCTGGCGTTCCAGCCGTCGGCAGCGCGGCCCTCGGCGCGGCCGCCGTGGGGGCGAGCCAGGGCAATCTGAATCTGGCAGCAATCATCGTCATCGCTGCGATCGCGGGTGAAATCGGCGGGTTAATTGGCTACCGAATCGGGTTCCGCTGGGGTTCCCAGTTGCTCGATCGCCCCGGCAAACGACAGGCGGGACGCCAGAAACTCAAGGACAAGGGCGAGCTTGCCTATGCCAAGTGGGGGAGGCTGGCGGTTTTCTTCACCCCGGCGATTATCTCGGGTACTGCGAGGATGCATTATCGCCAATTTGTCCTGTGGAACTTCGTGGCGTCGATCGCCTTCGCATTGTCAGTCGCAGCAACTTCGTATGGCCTTGGGCGAGTAGCCACTGGACATCACTCGACAAAGGACTTTGCAATCCTCGTCTTCGGATTGGCATTGAGCGGCTTGATTGTGGCGATGTTTGTACGACGTCACCGTCGCCACAACAGCAACGCGGTTCGCTGAGGCGAAGGCAGCCCGTTCGATGTCGATCCTTACCCAACTCCTCGTTCGGGGGCGCTGGGTGACGCCTGGCACCCGTTGGAGATGAACGACCCTGGTCGCGCCACCGTGGAACAATCCCTCTCATGGACGAGCCGTCGGAGTTGCAGTACAACGCACACTGGAGGATGGCTGTCTGGGCCCTGCGAGTGGGGTACGTCGGTCTGGCCGTTGCCATCGCGGGACTCATCGTGATGTCGTTGGGATCCAAGCCGTGGGTCTTGACCGTCGGGGTCATTTGCTGGCTCGCCGCCGCCGCTGTCACATTGGCGGGGTTCTTCTGGTCCCGGCACGAGCTTGCCGAGCCGCGGCCTGGGCTCTGGTCGATGCGGTTCATGCTCATCCACGACACGGTCCGCCCCCGCCCATCGGCCCAGCGGACCTGACGACTCATCCCGTCGCGGTTGCATCAACGGCTGGGCTACGGCGAGGGCCACCGGGTGCTTCGCGGCGCTCGATGGACAGTCGTCGGTATCGTGCTCGCGTGCGGATCTTCATCCAAGCCGGTGTAGTGCTGGCAGCCCTAATCGCTCCCGTCTGGCCCGCCGGGGCAACCGTTGCTCCAGGGCACGACCACGACTGCATCGTTGGCACGCCGCCCCGTACCGTCGATTGGTCAGCGCTGCGCAATCCGATTCTGTCGTTCACCCATGTCGGCGTAAAGGATCAAGCACTGCAGTGGTCCGGCGAGGCATGGCACATGCTCTACAGCGATATGACCGAGACCAAGTCGCCTCCCTATGTCCGCTTCAGCGTGGCGGTCTCGTCCAGCGCGGACCTGATGCATTGGACCTCGCCGCGTATCATTGCCACGAATGCCGCGTCACCCGACATCGTCCGGGATCCGTCCGGCCAGTTTATCGTCACCTATCAGACGCCCTCCGGTTTGGAATATCGCACGAGCCGTGATGAATCGTTGGAATTCTGGTCATCCGCCCACCCGCTCGGTCACGGGCTGGCGAACCGGATGATTGATGCTGCACTCGCCTTCACCGGCCGTGGGGTGATTCTTGGATTCAAAGCCGGAACCACGTCTCAGCACTTCGAGATCGCATGGGCCCCGACCCTCGGTGGTACGTTCCACCTCGTCGGCCGGCCCGACATTCAGATTTACAACGACACCGTCGAGAACTATGAGTTCGTCACAACCGGGGGCACCTGGCGACTTGTGGCGACGTCGAACACCCTCGACCAACCGTTCATTTTCACCCTGGGGCCAGGAGATCCATCGGTGCCGTCAACCTGGCTCCACTGGGTCAACGGTCAGCAGATCGTGATACCGAGCCAGTCTTTCAATTCAGGCAGCGGGATCTCGAGCGTCAGTTTCGAACATGCCAACTCTGCGTTTCTCTGCGTTGGTCCCCACGACGAGGATTATCTGACTTACGCCGGCAGCACCGAACTAACAACCTATGGCGGCTGGGGTCACGCCCGGGTTGGCATCGTGAGGAGTAACAATCTGGTCAACTGGCAAGCGCCACCTTGATACTCGTCGTGACTGGTCGGCTTGACCGCTCTGTGGGGCCCGAAGCTCACCGCCAGCCAAGCTCCGGCGCAACGTCGCTCAGGATCGAATCGAGCACATGGGCGCAGTAGTCGACACCAAGCTGATTGGGAATAGTCAGGAGTAGGGTGTCGGCGGCGGCGATTGCCTCATCCTGGGCCAGCTGCTCGATGAGCGTCTCGGGGTCCGCGGCGTAGGTTTTGCCGAAACGCGCCTTGCCGCCGTCGATAAACCCGACTTGGTCCTGCGAGTCGCCTTCGCGGCCGAAATAGGTGCGGTCGAGGTCATTGACGATGGGGAAAATGCTGCGGCTGACCGACACGCGGGGCTCACGGGCGTGGCCGGCCTCGGCCCAGGCCTTGCGGAATCGCTCGATCTGCTCGGCTTGGAGCTGATGGAACGGCATACCGGTGTCCTCGCCGAGAAGCGTCGAGCTCATCAGGTTCAAGCCCTGCTCGGCCGTCCACACGGCAGTCTTCCGGGTGCCCGCCCCCCACCAGATCCGCTCGCGCAGCCCATCGGAATGTGGCTCGACCCGAAGCAAACCGGGTGGGTTGGGGAACATTGGCCGCGGATTCGGTTCGGCAAAGCCCTCGCCGTTGAGGACCTCTAAAAGGACCCGCGTGTGCTCGCGGGCCATGTGAGCCTGATCGGTACCCTCCTCTGGTACGTACCCGAAGTAGCGGTAGCCCTCGATGACCTGCTCGGGCGATCCACGGCTTATGCCGAGCTGTAGACGCCCGCCCGAGATGAGGTCAGCAGATCCGGCGTCCTCGGCCATGTAGAGGGGGTTCTCGTAGCGCATGTCGATCACGGCGGTCCCGATCTCGATCGTGCTGGTCTTGGCGCCCACGGCCGCGAGCAGCGGAAATGGCGAGGAAAGCTGGTTGGCGAAGTGGTGCACCCGAAAGTACGCCCCGTCGGCACCAAGCTCCTCTGCTGCGACTGCCAGATCAATCGATTGGAGCAGAGCATCCGACGCCGAGCGAGTCTGGGACTGCAACGAGGGCGTCCAGTGGCCGAAAGATAAGAAACCGATGCGCTTCATAACCGAGCCAACACCTCGCAGGCCGCCATTGTTCCTCGCCAAGGGCGAGTCACGGGAGTCAGGTCACCTCGTCAAGGCACGGCTGCACAGCCTCGGCCTGCTCGCTGGTAGCCGACAGCGACAACGGGATCCTCTTAGGTGCAAGTTGGCACGATGTGCCACCCCGCACGGAGATCTCCGCGAACCGATTTGGTTTCCGGATAGCGACGCCGCCGCTGGCATCGGCCTTGCCTGGGTTTTCTGCGGTGGGGATGGTGGTCGGTCTGGGTGTTTTCTTGGCGCTCGCGCGACCGAGTGGTGGACGCGCTCACGCGTCGGCGTCGATGTGGATCTCGGCCGGCCTTGTCACCTTCGGGTGTGCCGGGTTCCTTGCGGCTGCTGCGTATCTACCTGGTCGCGGCAGGCTCGGGTCAAGCGGAACGCGCAAGGCTGCACTCCTCGGGGTCGCCGCCGCCGCCGGCTTCGGATTCGTCGCTGCCGTGATAAAGGAACTCAGCACCCATCCGTCCCAGGGTCCATCAGGGGTGTTCCTCAACTGGTCGCCGTACGTCCTCTTGCTCACTGGTGCTGCCGCATTCTTTCTTGCTTCAAACGCCTTCCAGGCTGGTTCGCTTGCATCGTCCCAGCCAGGCTTGACGGTTGTCGATCCGCTGGTGGCCAGTGTGTTAGGCATAGTCCTCTTCGGCGAACGACTGGACCACCACCCGCTAATACTCACCGGCGAGGTGCTCGCGCTCAGCTTGCTCATTGCGAGCGTGGTCTTGCTCACCAGGAGTCCGCTCGTTCATGCCGACACGCCTCCAGAACCCGCGGTCCCTGCCCCGCCCTCACCGGGGAGATCCTCTTCCTCGGACGCGCGGGCCGAGTTGTCGGCCTACCGAGTGACGACGTGTCGGCGAGTGCACACCACTTTAGTGCCGGTCGCTCTAAGCCAGAACCCTCCAATCAAGGAGTTTTTCAGCGAACAGCTGCGGTCGAACTGTGACGGAGATTGAGAACCGGACCAGACGATGAACCAGACGGGGGACCAGATGGCACGAGACTCCTATGTTCATCACCTGGTGGAACAGCACTGAAGCTAACGCGAGGCTTGCCGACTTTCGTTTGTTGGCGGTCTGTGCATGCGCTCACGGCCTTTCAGGGTCTAGAAGTACCAGCCTGAAGGGATCCAGGGGACTGGGACAGCCATGCCGTCGACGAACAAGGACCCGCGTATCTTCGCCGTGAGACGCGCCTGATGAAGCACACCGAACGCCCACTGCTGGGCAGCGGTGAGCCCGTGGACCAGGATTTCTCCCTCGGAGCCGACGATGAAGCGCCACAGGAGGACGGCGGCTGTCTGCTCGTCTGTTGCTCCCAGCATGACCGGTCGGTCCGGGCGCCAAAGCACCCACCCTCGCCCGGAGTCGCTGTCCACCACGTCAATGCGGCAACGCCCATCCCTCAGCCCGAAGGCCACATCCTCGGTCCGCGAACGACCCAGGTGTGCCTCGACCTCGGCCACCAATTCGAGGTCTCCCTCATCGCCATCCCGACCGGGCAGCGAGGGTGGGATGGCCCGGCGGTCGGGTTCTCCCCCCATCTCGGCCGTCGGGTGCATGGCTAGTCCGGCCAGGAAGTAGCGACGCATGGCTCGGGGGTCGGACGAGGACTGGATCATGCGCTGGGTGGCGCCGGCGGCGTAGCCCATGGCCGCATCGAGGAGCCGCCCGCCCACTCCCCGGCTCTGGAACGCTGGGTGGACGAACAGCATCGAAAGCCCCCAAAAGCTCTCCCGTCGCACAGACTCGGCAACGCCCATCACTTTCCCTTCCGAGACCGCCACCCAAGCTCCGGGCCCGTCGCGCTGCACGAACCGGGCATGGCCTTCGCGGCTGGCCTCCAACTGGGCGTCGCTCGGTGGGGTGCGCGGCGGAAGCTGACCCGCTTCTGCTTGCGCGGCGTCGGCAGCCTCGACCACGGCCATCGCTGCTTCGACATCATCGAGGGCCATGGGTCTCAGGTCCCACCCCTCAGCGTCGCCGGTCGCGCGGCCAGGGGATGTCACGCTTTCCATGGCGCCATGCTGACATGCCTTCCGCCCATCCCGCCTTGCGGCACAGCCCAAAGCTGCCGACGGGCTGTTTCGGTCATATGACCACAACGTTGGCCACCACCGAGTTGGTAACCCTGCTCGGATCTCCACATCGATCCAGATTCCGACGGTGAGGCTGATCCCGGCGACCGTATCCCCCAGGCCAAGGATCTCGCTGCCGTTCTCGGTGTGAACACCAATACCATGCCACGGGCGCTGCGTGCCCTACGAGATGAGGGACTCTTGGAGCTTGGTCGAGGTCGGGCCATCGTCGTCGCCGGTACGCCAGAGCGCAGCGCCGTTGTCGCCCGCATGTGGGAGTTCCTCGACTTCGCGACCAAGATCGGCGTCGAAGGAACCGGTTCCTATGGAGCCGGCTTGGCCCGCCATCTGCGCCGCTGCGGTGTCGAGGTCATCGAGGTCGACCGACCGAATCGCCGAAGCGCCGCAGCACTGGCAAGTCCGATCCCCTCGACGCCGTCGAAGCAGCCCGAGCCGCCCTCGGTGGTCGGGCGAGCGGCAAGCCCAAGTCCAGAGACGGCGCCGTCGAGGCCATCCGGGTTCTCGTCGTGGCGAAGCGCTCGGCCCGCCAGGCCCGGGTCAAGGCGCTGATCCAGATGCGCCACCTCGGCTACAGCCTGCCCGAGCAGCGCCGTTGTCGACTCAAGGGCCTCTCTGTGTCGGCCCTCGTCGCCGAAGGGTCCAAGCTCCGCCCGACGCGATCTCCCGATCCGGTGACCGCGGCCACCAAGACGTCGCTGTCCTCGTTGGCCCATCGCATTGAAGGGCTCGACACAGAGTTGGCCGAGCTCGGCGCCCGGATTGAGGCGCTCCTCGTGGTCACCGCGCCCAAGCTGTTGGATCTCTTCGGCGTCGGACCCGACACCGCAGCCGCACTCGTGATGGCGGCCGGCGACAACCCCGAGCGGCTCCACTCTGAAGCAGCCTGGGCGCACCTGTGCGGCGTGGCTCCGGTGCCCGATGGCTCGGGCAAGACCAGCGGCAGGGTCAAGGCGCATGACGGTGGTGACCGCCAGGCCAACAGCGCGCTGTGGCGCATCGTCATGGTCCGCATCGCTCATGACCCCGAGACCCCGCGTCTACTTCGAGCGGCGAGTCAAGGAAGGCAAGACCAAGCACGAGGTCATCCGCATCTTGAAGCGCTACGTCGCCCGCGAGGTCTACCGCTACCTGCCTCGCGGCTGAATCCTCGGGCTGTGGGTCTGGCCTTCCCCGGTACTGTCGCTCATTGGAGCTGACTCGCCAGCGACTCGCCGACCCACAGCTCGGGTCAACGATCTCGAAAACGCGTGACCTAATAGGAGCTTGTCCTCACCACGAGTGCTCATCAATGTCGTGTCCGCTGTTTTCACTCCCGAGCCCCCGAAGAGGGGTTGACAAGTGATAGGAGCTCGCCGGGATGGCGTCATGCATCGCCGTGAAAATCACGGCTCCCAACGACCATGACGACTAGACCTGACACCGCGAGGTCCCTCTCTTAAAAGGCGGGAGCGAAGAATTCCAAAGCGATGTTGTCCGGGTCACGGCAGGAGAGTCCAGAGCCGTAGCCGGCGTCGACGATTCCGCCATTATCGATACCGAGTTCTAAGAGCCGGTTTTCCCACCCCTCAAGCTCATCTCGGCCTCTACAGGCGAATGCCAGATGGTCCAGACCAATTCGGCGCTCGTCGAATGGAAGGGTGTCAGATGGATCGGGGAATTCGTGAAGCCCGACAAGGGTTTGACCATCGACAAGCCAGACAGCTCGTCGAAAGGGGCCAGGGCTTTCGTCCCAGTGAAACGCCACGTCGAAGAGTCGTTCGTACCACCGGACACTGCGGTCGAGATCGCTGACTGTCAGAGTCACGTGTGCGATGGTCGGCAAGTCGGGCACGGGAGCCTCCTACGTAAAGAGTATGAACCGCTCTCGCCTGTCATTCTGGCTCGCAAGTGCCCCCCGTTCGCTGCCGGGTTGGGGCGAACCCTTCAGCACATCGGGGATACCGGAAGACGGTGAATTCGATTCCGATAAATGGTCCTTGCGCCAGGCACGGGCATCATGGCTTAGAGACAAAAATACAAAAGGACGACATCTGGCACGGTGAGGTCCAAATGCAACTGTTGAGGCACTGCGTCTTCAGGCCACGTAGATCGCGCGAGCTTGGCCACCTGCTGAAACGCAAGGGGTGTACTTCCCGGAGGACCGAGCAGCACCAACCAGTCTGCGCCACGTTCGTCAGGCTCGTCCGAGGAAGGTGGTGCGTCTCCAGATCGGTACTCGTACCCCAGTAGCTGGCGATAGAACTCCGCCAAAGCCCGAGCGTTGGTTGTGTCAAGGGCCACGCCACTCAAGGCGGGAAAGCTTTCAGTCACAGCGGAATTCTTCCGCATTCCGCCAGCACGAAAATCGGTTTGGCTCGTCAACTCTGCGTGATCTGAACCCCCCTCGTTGAACTTCGAGGGTGTCTCCGTTCGCGGGGACGGTGGGGCAGTTCGGCACTTTAGGGGGCAGGCGGTCCACACCGTCCGTGTGGATGAGAGCGTCCGCCTGGTATTTCGCCGTGAGTTGCTGCATTTGTTACAGCTTGAGGTGCATGCTGCGAGCAGGTGTTCGAGCTAAGGGACGGCAATCGTGTCAGCAACGCTCAAGTTGACCCGAGAAGTCTTCGATCGTCTTTCGGTGTTCGCGGAGACGAAAAAGGAACTCGCGCCACGGAAGTGCAGGTTTTGCGGCGACCCGTGTGCAGCACACCAGCACTACCGCTCCGGGACCAACTGTGCTCAGTGCCCCTGCCCACAGTACCGAACACGACGATGGGCACCCAGTACGTGATCTATCCGGTTCCTGCGTCACGCGTTCGGCTAATCGGGCTGACCCAACGGGTGCCCCGTCGTGCCGAAGGGTCATTGGGTCTGACGGATTGGCAAGTCATACCAGCGGCGCGGGCGATCTGGACGCCTTCATCGGTAGAACTGCGGCGCTGAAGCCTAGGGCGTATCCCCGTTCGCCGGCCTGGTGGCTCCAGTCCGGTCTGCGAATTGCGATTCGCGCACCTGCCAGGACGCGCCTGGGCCCGCCAACTTGCCGGCGATGGCGATGCGATAGTCGTCGCCCAATGCGCTCCAGAGCCCTTCCATCTGGTCTTCAAAAGAATCGACCACTTCAATCCATTGCGGCTCCGACCATGGCGACGGTGACTTGGGGTTGCCCATGTAGGTTGCGATCAGGAGGCCCTTTCCCACCTCGATCGCCGTGGGTCCCAGAAGGTGGAGCTCAGAGCCTGATCCTGCGGATCTGGGTCGTGCGCCCCCGATGGTGATCAATCTCGTTCTCTGTTCCAGAACAGCCGCCAATCTGGGCGTGCCAATCTGGTCCGGCTCGGGTTCAAGTCTCTCGAAGACGCTCGCAATCGAGACCCCCCGAGACAGGGCGAAAGACATCTGATCTAGGTGGTCCCCATTGCCCACGACCTCGAAGTGATCTTCCGAGCGAGCCGCCCGATAATGGCGAAGCGAATCGTCATCGAGACCCTCCAGGTCCACCACCCTGAGACCGACGTCATCAGGCACCAACGCGCGACGCTTGGACGCGGGGCTCCTGCCGCTAATCCAGTAGATGACACCGAGTCCGTCCCGCTTTGAGTGACAGATGGCAATCCCTCTACCCGAATAGGCGGAGTTAGACAGTGCTCGGTTCGAGTCCACGACGTCAGTCTTGTCCAGACTAAGAGGACTATCCCCGTCCGCCGGGTCTGGGCCGTTTGCTCAACGTTCAGCGACACCCGCCAGCTGTTCGATGAAAACGGCAACGCCATCGTCATCGCAATCGCCGAGAACAACGTCTACGGTTGTCAACACGACTTCGTGGGCGTTCGCTGGTGCGGCAGACCGTCCAGCCCACCGCAGCATGGGTAGGTCGTTAGGCATGTCGCCAACGGCCAGGGTCTCTGCGGGCGAGATGCCGAGCCGCTCAGCGACAAATCCCACGCCAGAGGCCTTTGACACGCCTAACGCCAAGAGTTCGATGGGGGCCGTTGGGCTGGACCGTGTCACTTCGACGAGGTCTCCGAGAGCGTGCTGGACCCGATCGAGCGTTAGCCAGGGGTCGCTCGGGCCATGTCTGATGGAGAGCTTGGCCACAGGTGTGACAACGAGGTCCTCGACCGGAGCCACCTCTGCTTCGGCGGGCCGAGGCCACTCACCTACATAGTGCGGCTCGCAGCCGTAGCTGTCGATGCTGATCTCGACGGAGAACACTGCGTCAGCCAGGACTTCCCGCGCCCTACGAATACTTTCGGCGGCCACCTCTGTCGAAATCAGATTCTCCATCTGAACGCTATTCGCTTCAGAGTCCCATACGAAGGCACCGTTCGAACACACCACGATGGGGTGGCATGAAAGGGCTTCCACGATCTCCCCGAGGAAGCGGGGCGGCCTTGCGGTTGCGAGCACAATAGAGATTCCTGCCTCACCCATCGATCGAACCGCCAAGGCAGTTCGTTCTGAAATGGACCCGTCTCGTCGGAGCAGGGTTCCGTCGAGATCACTTGCCACCAATCGAATCGGAACATTGCCACCGAGATTCACCTGGCTCACTCTTGCATGATGCGGCCATGGCTGTCCTCACCACGGGGTCGGGGTCTATCCCCGTTCGCCAATGAGGCGCCACGTACGGCACGTAGGTGATAGTCAGTCGGAAAGGCGAAGTGCCAACCAACACGCCTCTTTCTCATTGACGGCGGCGACCAATCGGGTGGATCGAGATTTCAACCGGGCGGAGAGCAGCCCCTCGTTCTTGACCTGCCAATCGACGGTCGCCTCAGTCTCGGCGCATCTCACTAGATTCGCGTGAGAAGAGTCGATGTTTCCAGACAGCGCGAACGCCAACCCCGCATCGAGGAAGTTCGCGGGGCGTTCTACATCCTCACCCGCTGAGCGCTGATCCAATGTCGCTAGGCGGCTTGGGGCGAACCTAAGAGCATCGAAGCCACGTTGGTGATCTGGAATACCTTCACCGCCATTTGCGTCGCGTTACGGACAACCAGCGAACCGCCCAACGCGTCCAGCCATTCCCAGCTGTCAACGAGTATCGCCACACCCGTTGAGTCGATGTAGCTCAAGCCCGCGCAGTCGATCACGATGTGGGCACTGCCTTGCGCCATGAGATCGTCCATCCGCCTGCGCAGCACAGGCGCTGTGGCAACGTCAAGCTCGCCAGCGAGCACCACGACTACGCCATCAGGGTGGTGGATCAGGTCGGCTTTGAACCCATCACGAAGCTCGGGGCTTGTGGACATCGCTGCACTTCACATTCGGCCCAAAGCCAAACACGGCGCCGCCGAGGGTTATAGCAGCAGAAGCCCGAGCGTGGGCAGGGTGCTCGGCTGCAACCACCGTAGCCGATATCGGAACTAGGGCCCTGTAGGACCCCAGCAGCCGCCGCATTCACCCGCCAGGGCCAGCCAACGATCGTGGCCGATGTCCCGAGAGGGTGGGCGATCTCCCCTCAGCCTGAGTAGGGACGCCACGGCCCTTGCCAAGTGTCCCTGGCTGGAGGTGGCTCGTGCCGCGATTTCGTTTACCCACTCTGAGCATGAGCGCGAACGAATGGAATGTTCGCGTCAAAACGCGCGGAAGGCAACACCCGCGCACTGCCACCTGCCGCCGGGACACTTCGGCACAACGGTGGCACCCACTGGACCCTTCGCCCGGAATGGTACGTGGGCCTGTAGCCCCCTTCTACGACAGCCGATGGTTCAGCAGCCAGACATGGCTCCCTTGACCAACTGGCCCGAGAAGGAAATGCCGTCCTGGATCGCGCTGCCCGAGTATTTCCGCGCGCCGTAGGTGCCATTGAACACCAGGCCTCCGTCGGGCCCTGTGTCGTTCCACTTCATATGGATCGTCGCTTCGCCACCACTCCACTTGCCACCGCTGGGGCCGTCAAGGTCCGAGGTGAACTTGCCGTTGGACGCAAAGGTTGCCAGCGAGCAGATGCCGTTCACTTCGAGCGTCCAGGTCGCGTGGTTATGGATCTTGAGCGCCGTGGCCGAGGCGGCGCCGCTCCCTGCCAGTCCGATGCTGGTCGCCATGGCCAAACCTGCCGCGATGAGCATCGCGCGTCGCATGATCACCATTGACCCTCCCGTCGGAACCCACCGCCGATTCGTCACGCCGACAACGCTAGTTGCATTGCCGGGCAGAACCTTAAACCCCACCGTCCCGTGCGTCCATCGCGATCACCCGCGACTGTGACGGAAGTTTCACGTCCGAACTAATCGCGACGGGCCGTCGACTGACACTCTTCACTCGTCGCCCAGGCGCCCCCGAACGCCGAATCTGTGCGCCATATTTCGGAGCCAACAGAATGGACAACATGGAATGGGTCCCGCCGAAGCCGCGACCGCAAGGTGGGGGTATAGCTATCCGTCCGTTCCGGGCGAGCGATGCTGCCGCTGTCGCCTCAGCATGTCGGGACCCGGGCATCCTCCGTTTCACGTTTATGAAGGATGGCCTCACGGAGGGAGGGGCTGGCGAGTGGATTGACACTGGCAACGAGCGGTGGTCTATGGGCCACCCCTCGTTTCGCCGTCGTCGATGCACACGACGATCATCTCCTGGGGCAGGTAGGACTGAACTTCAATCCTCGACACGTGAGCGCCGAGGCGCACTACTGGGTTGTTGCCTCAGAGCGTGGCCGAGGCGTTGCTTCTCGAGCACTCAGCCTCCTCATTGACTGGGGGGTTCTCCAAAGGAATTGAGCTCGTCTTCTTGGTAATCCACCCCGAGAACAAAGCATCGAACCGGCTGGCGGCGAGGCTGGGGTTCACGCGAGAAGGGGTATTGCGGTCCTATGAACCGATCAAGGGTGACCGTCCAGACCTCGTGTCGTGGTCGCTTCTTCCGAGTGACCCGCGCCCTTGGAGGTAGGCCGAGCCAGTGCCTCCCGCAGAGCGAAATGTGCCGACATCGAGCACACTCCACCCGTGGTTAGGGGTATCACAGAACGCCCGGAGCGGGACAAGTGGACAACGGTAATGCGGCCCTATGCTGCGACGTCTATGCAGGTCGTGGTCACGGGATCGAGCGGCGCGATCGGCCAAGCATTGTGTTCCCATCTCACCAGATCCGGCCACCACGTCGTCAGGGTCGTGCGCCGCCCGGTCCAACCGGGTGAGTCCGCCGTTCGTTGGGATCCCGCAGGCAACACCATCGATGCCCATGGCCTAGAAGGTGCTGATGCGGTGGTCCACCTAGCCGGCGCAGGTGTCGGCGACCACCGCTGGAGCGAGGACCGCAAACGGGTTCTCGTCGAAAGCCGTACTTGCTCCACTGCGTTGCTCGTCGGTGCGCTTGCTGGACTGGGTCACCCGCCTCGGGTGCTAGTGAGCGCATCGGCCATCGGGTTTTACGGGGATCGCCCAGACGAGATTCTCACTGAGCAAAGTCCACCGGGTGACGACTTCCTCGCCTCGCTTTGCGTGCGCTGGGAGGCCGAAGCTACCTCTGCCGCGGAGGCAGGCATCAGGGTGGTGTGTGCTCGCACTGGCCTTGTCCTGAGTCCGGAGGGAGGCGCGCTCCCCAAGCTGTTGCCGCTGTTCAAGATCGGCTTGGGCGGGAGATACGGATCTGGCGCCCAGTGGTGGAGTTGGATCACACTCAATGACGAGATCCGGGCAATTGAGTGGCTACTAGCGAATGATGTGCGTGGGCCAGTGAACTTGACTGCGCCGAACCCCGTGACCAACCGCGATTTCACTCGAGTCCTCAGCGCGGTGCTATCTCGACCGGCCCTGCTCCCAGTGCCCAGGTTCGGCCCGAGGTTGTTGCTGGGATCTGAGCTCGCTGACTCCTTGCTCTTTACCAGCGCTCGGGTGCAGCCGGCAGTTCTTGAATCAAGCGGCTTCGCGTTCACTTCCTCCGACTTGGAGGCGGGACTGCGACATATGCTGAAGCGCCCAGCGACGTGAGTACGTCACTACCGCAAATTGGCCTTCCGACACAAAAGCGGCCGCTACGTCGCCCAAGCATCACTAGCGGGCCCTACATCCCTGTCCCCGTTCGATGCTCCTATGGGCTGTCAAGCCCTAATTTCTCGTGAGGTAGGAGCCCGTAAACCTCGCGAGCGACGTAGCGCTTGAGACATCGCACGGCCTCCTTCTTGGTCAAGCCTTCCGTCTTCCGTCGATCGATGTACTCGGTGGTGCGCGGGTCGTAGACCATCCGGGTGAGCACGATGTGCCACAGGGCGGAGTTGGCCTGACGGTCACCACTGCGGTTGAGTCGGTGTCGTTGGTTCTTGCCGCTGCTGGCATCGAGCGGTGAGGCGCCGCAGAGGTGGGCGAAGGCCGCCTCGTTGCGTAGCCGTTCAGGGTTGTCGCCGGCCGCGACGAGGAGCGCGGAGGCGGCATCGGTCCCGATACCGAGCGTGGCGACGAGTTCGGGCGCGGTCTCCTTGACCAAGGGTTTGAGGATGGCGTCGAGCTCGACGATCTCCTCTTCGAGGGTGAGGGCCCGTCGGGCCAACATCCGGAGGCTGAACTTGGTCAGCGAGACGATGTCGCGCTTGGCGCCGGGTCGATAGGTCGAGGCGCGCTCGAGGAGATGGGAGACGCTGAGGCCCCGGAGCTCGGCCCGGATGGACTCGGGGGCGGTCGAGACGAGGTTGCGCATCTGGTTGAGGGCCTGGGTCCGTCCCTTGCGAGCCGAGGACCTCGCGACTCGTAAAACCCGCATGGACTCGACGTTTCCGTCCCTTGTCTTGGCCTCCCCAGCGGCGTCACCCGAGAGGGCGGCCCGGGCGGCCGAGATGGCATCTTCGGGATCGGACTTTCCCTTGCGCCGACGACGTTGTCGGTTGGGGCGGTCGACTTCGACGACGCGGATCCGCTCGGCTTGGAGATGGCGAGTGAGCCCGGCTCCATAGGACCCGGTGCCTTCGACGCCGACGAGCTCGACCGGACCGAAGTCGGCGAGCCACCCCAGCAGCTTCTTGTAGCCGCTCTCGGTCGTAGCGAAGCTCGCGACGCCGAGGAGAGCACCTCGTTCGTCCAAGGCCGCCGCTACATGGACGTCGAGGTGCGTATCTACCCCGCCGGTGATGCTTCGTGCCACAGTGGTCACTGTCATCCCTTCGTTGGATTGGGTTGGGGTGACACCGCACCGAGCGGGACGACGGACAAGACAGCGACGGGCCTGTATGAGGCAGGCTCCTATGAGGTCACTCCGTCCAACCGATGGGTGTCGAGTGGGTGACCGGGCCAGGCCGACGGATCGAACTCAAGACAGTCCTTTCGGACGTCAGCCGGATTATTGGAGTCAGACCTGGCCTGGACACCCACTCACACGCTGACCAACTCCCTCACCGAAGTGGTGGATCACTCAGCGGCCACTTCAATCCTCGCTGCCGGGTTTTGGCGTAGGTGACTGGCACAACTGAGTCGGCGGGTTTTGGCGACGGTCTATGCGCAAGTCGGCAATCTTGAGCGTTCAACAATGACGCCTCGCGATGGTTCGATGACGGCATGATGAGGAAATGGAGGGACTGGATCTTCCCGCTGACGGCTCCATCGTCGCTTTCACGGCAGAGGAGCGACCTGATCTGTGGCAAGACGCGCGCTCAGTGTTTCGAGACGCGTGGCCGGAATACAACAACCACGGAAACGACAGTGGCTCATACTTCGGCGCCCTGTTCCCGCAACACGCACATGTTCAGATCCTGCTCTTCGATCGCAGCACTGAGCAGGTGGTGGCTCGAGGAAGGACAATCCCGTTTCGCTGGGACGGTTCGCTGGGCGACCTACCGCACGGCATCGACGCCGTCGGCCTACGGGCGCTCGATGGTCTGAGAAGGCCGACCTCGCTTTCAGCTTTGGCGGCCGAAGTAGCCGTCGACCACCAAAGACGCGGCCTGAGTCGGCTCGTACTTCAAGCGATGGCAGAAGTAGCCCGTCAGGCGGAGTTGTCTCCCCTCGTTGCACCGGTTCGCCCTACTTGGAAGGATCGGTACCCGCTCATTCCAATCGAGCGGTACGCGTACTGGGAACGAGGTGACACGTTGCCTTTCGACCCTTGGCTGCGAGTGCACGCCAGATTGGGTGCGACCATCTTGAGACCGGAACCGGAGTCCATGCGGATCGAAGGACCAGTGGACGAGTGGGAGCGCTGGACTGACATGAAATTTCCAGAGAACGGCGAATACGTGTTTCCCTCGGGGCTCGCACCGCTCCAGGTTCACGATGGCGTTGGTTCCTATTGGGAACCAAACGTCTGGATGCTCCACAATGTGTGATCCTGTTTCCGGTCCGTTCTCAACAATCCACACCGGCGAGCATAAGGGTCCCCCCGTCCGCCGGGACCGGGTGCCACCGAGCGGCACCATGGGGGCAGGGTAGGCTCGCTTCCACTTGGCGAAGGAGGCGCGAGATGAAATCCCTTCGAGTCGGCAGACTGGTCGCAGCCGCGGCCCTGGCAGGTAGCTTGTTCGCACTGATCGGTGCGGGCGCCGCAATCGGTGTCAGCAACGCGGCTGCAGCGACAACCTCGGGCCAGACGAATCAGCCGATGTTCGCGGTGCTGCACCCTGTGGGTGGTCTGGCACCGGCTGCGTCGCTGTCGATTCCGAACTGGGACTTCAGCTACACCTACGCCTCGACCACCTACACCGAGCAGCTCCTCGGCACCAATCCGAGCGATGGCGGCTCGACGACCATTCCGGTCTACATCATCCCGATCAAGCTGAAGCGCGGGGCCTACGTCACTAATCCGATGACGAAGGTCGCGGGGGTGTCGCCGGTGAAGAGCACGGTCGATAGCCCTATCTTCAAGGATCAGACCTACACGCAGGGGGGCACCGATGTCGGCCACACCCAGTACGAGGATGCCGTCCAGCGCGCCAGCCTCTGGGGTCTCGGCGGCAGCAGCTCCGGCTATCACGTCCTGCTCAGCGAGCCGACGCTCGAACCGGTGCAGACATTGAAAGTGCCGACGAAAGACAGTGTGATCGGCTCGCCGTTTGGTACCCAGGTGCTGGAGGTCTACGACGACTGGTTCGACGCCGAAATCCAGCCCCTAATCGCGGCGCTCGGCATTCCCGCCGACGCCGTGCCGATCTTCCTCATCACGCAGACCTACTTGCTGGGGACTCCCACGAGCGATTGCTGCATCGGCGGATACCATTCCTACAACGGGACGCAGCCCTACATCGCGACGACGTTCATCCAGCAGTCCGGGGAGTTCGCCCAGGACGTGTCGGGCCTCAGCCATGAAATGGCCGAGACGATCAACGATCCCGAGACGAACAACACCGACGTTCCGGCGTCGTGCGGCACCCACGGCAACGATTCGCGAATCTACGAGGTCGCCGACCCGCTCGAAGTCGAAACCAGCCCCGAATACGGCGACTACCCGTACGTGCTGGGCGGCTTCACCTACCACCTGCAAGATATTGCGTTGCCGCCCTATTTCGGCGCACCCACAGCTGACAGTGTGAACGGGTGGAGCACGTTTCAGGGCACCTCGCTCACTGTCTGCCAGAACGGCGGCTAGCGCCCCTAGCCTCAGCTAGCCGGCCAAGCGGATGCCATGGACATCCTCAGGGCGATCGAGGCGATCGAGTCAAGCCGCCCCTTTCGAAGAAGTGCTTGCCGACGATGATCTCGACGGCGACATGGTCGGCCCGGAATGAGGGTAATCCCGAACGCCGGGTCTGAGGCGGTTACAGATCGCTCGCCTAGAAGCGTTCCGCCGATTGACAATGGATCATGCCTGGCGACCGGTTCCTGCCAGCCGCCCAAGTGCGGGTCGCGGTGTGAACCGCCCCGGGATTGGTGACTGCTCTGGTTACGGATTCCCCTGCACGACGAATGAGGAATGCGGCACAATCGCTAGACAATGTCAGCTCAGTTCCGAACCAAGCTGATCACACTCGGCACACACGGGAGGTCTACGACCGACTGGCACCTGTGTGGTCGGAGGTCAGCGACGACGGTCCATTCAACGAATGGTTGGAGCGTCCGGCACTACGCAGTCTGATCCCTACCCCGCTTTCAGACCTCACGATCCTCGATGCAGGCTGCGGCTCGGGGGCCCAAGCGCAGTGGCTGCTGGACAGCGGATCGGAAGTGATCGGCTTCGATCTGAGCCCAGCAATGGTCGAACAGGCTCAGCGTCGCTGTGCGGGCCGGGGGCGCTTCTTCGTCGCGGACCTTTGTGAGCCCTTGCCAGTCGGACCGCAATCCGTCGATGGGATTAGCTGCTCGCTTGTGCTGCACTACCTGGAGGACTGGACGGTGCCCCTCCAATCCTTTGCTGAAATTCTCCGGCCTGACGGCTGGGTCGTGGTGTCTCTGGAGCATCCCTTTGGACCACGACTTCCGTCACAAAAGGGTGGCTACTTCGACACGGAGCTGGTGAGCGATACCTGGACCAAGGCCGACGTCGAGGTAACCCAGTGGTATTGGCGCAGACCCTTGTCGCTGGTCATGGAGGCCTTTGGCGACCATGGTTTTGTGATCGAGCGGATTGTCGAAGCTCAGCCTTCAGCAGAAGCACTCAATCGGTTCCCCGACGACCTCACTCAAGTCATGGGCGTTCCATGGTTCATCGTCTATCGACTGCGGCTTCGTAGTGCCACGGCTGACGACCGACCTTGAAGTATCTGCGGATTGTGTCCCCGTGCGCCGGGACGTGGAGGCAGCCCATCGGCACAATGGGGATACGCCCTCTGCAGGCGTTGAACATACCGAGCAGGCACTAGTGCGTATGCAGACCCACGCGCTTCGTGACCGAGTTGGCCGCGAGGAAGGCAGAATTGCCGGTACTGCAGACACAGCCATCCGGGGTCTTTGCTACCAATAGGACATGAATAGAACCCATCTTGAGTATCTCGCCAGCTCCGAATGGGCCGACCGCCTGCAGACCGACCTGGTGCCGTGGCTTGAATCGACCGTCCAACTGGGCGATGACGTGCTAGAGATCGGACCTGGACCTGGTCTGACCACCGACCTTTTGCGCCAGCGCGTGGCAGCTGTCACGGCAGTTGAGCTCGATGCCGATCTTGCAGCCGACCTACAAGTCCGCCTCGCGGGTACCAATGTCGAAATTATCTGGGGTGATGGCACCGAGTTGCCGTTGCCAGACGATCGATTCTCGGCTGCCACCTGCTTCGCGATGCTCCACCACCTGCCCTCTGAAGCGGCGCAAGATCAGTTGTTTTGCGAGTTGCACCGAGTACTGCGATCCGGTGGCAGTTTCGTGGCAACGGACTCCCTTGACACTGAGCGGATTCGCCAAGCCCACATCGACGACACGTACGTACCGCTCGATCCCGCCACACTGGAGTCCAGACTTCGAGCCGCTGGCTTTGCCAACATCACGCTCGTTAAGAGCGGAGCGTATCGAGAGCGAGGAGACCAGATTCGCGTCACCGCACTCAAGCCGTAACGGTTCACCCAGAACCGACACAAAACAGGCCTGGGTTATCCCGTACGCCTGGTCAGCGACAACTATGCGGCGAGTAATCTCGGACGGTGTCAGCCCGATTGGATCCGTCTTGGTCCGTTTTGGCAAGCCCTTCGACTGCATCGGTGGATCGTTGTGTGGACATCTTCAAGCGGCCTGACGGCACGTTCGGGTTCGAGGAATTCCGGCGCGATCCAGAGGACATGGGTGGTTGGACACCGATCGCGTACTACTCCGTCAGGGAATTTGAAACCGAAGCCGACGCAGTCGCTGACGCCCGAGAAGCCGTACCGTGGCTTTCGGAGATCCTCGACAGTTCACGCTGACTGCTGACCCGACGGGGCCAGACAGCCCCTCAACCCTGGGAGGGAGGCTCTATCTGGCTACCCGGCACGAGGAACTTACGGACCGGATTCCACCACAGGAGGTCGCAGAGCTGCTGGGCGAAGTCACAGTGACCGAGGTCCGACTAACTCTCACGTCCGGGTTGACCGAGGCAAGCAAGACCACGCTCGCGCGCCAGCAAGCCCGTTCGAGGTTCATTGGGTATGATCGCTCCCAGCGAGCAAAGGGGGTCACCCATGGATGCGGATAGCTTCGCCCGCGCCGTGCGCAGTTCGCGCCCGGTGCTCGTCGCCGTACGGGCCGAGCAGCTCGACGACCCGACGCCGTGCGCGTCGTGGAAGGTACGCGACCTGATCAACCATATGGTGCAGGCGCCCGATTTTGCCGCCACGGTGGCGAGTACGCATGACTTTTCCAATCACGCCGGCGACGACGTCGACCACGCCTCGGGTGACTATCTCGCCGCCTACAACGCGGCGACCAACCGCGCCCTCGACGCGTTCCGGGGCGAGGGCGCCTTCGAGGGCTCGGTGAAAATGCCCTTCGGTGAGCTGCCGGCAGCGGCCTTTGCGACCATCGCTACGGGCGACGCCTTCGTCCACGGCTGGGATCTCGCCACTGCCACAGGCCAGGCGGCGGACACCCTCGACCCTGCTCTGGCCGAGGAACTGCTCGTCGAGGTCGTGCCGCTGCTGCCCGACGATCTGCGCGGTGCCGACGGTGCGGCGCCCTTCGGACCGAGGGTCGAAGTCGCCGACGATGCGCCGGCCGCGGACAAACTGGCCGGTTTCCTCGGCCGTCGACCCTGAGCCGCGCTACTACCGATCGGGCGGGTTGAAAACCCGATTCGGAGACGATGTATCGGGCAGCCAGACGCGGCGCCTCCGAAGAGGTGAGCATCGAATTCCCCAGGGGCGACGCGACTGGCTGAGAGAGGGAGTCCACGGCCCACGACGCCGAGCATCGGCTGACCAAGGATGCATAAGGCGAGACGAGCCGAAGTTGAGCTCGTCGCCGTTGTTTTCAAACTCCATCCCGAAGGGAGCTCTCCGAGCCTTCTTGTGTCACATTCGTGTCACGTGACGCGAAACAGGTCGCCGAGAAGAGCAGATGCCCTGGTCAACGGCCTTTTCATCGTGGAGGGCGGGAATCGAACTGGCCGAAGCGCGAATGCAAGGGTCGACGTCAGCGATGTTTATGCGCTCTGAGAGGTAGGACACGCTGTCCGTTAATCGCCTACGCGGTGGCCTGCAAGAGCGCGCTTGCGGACTGGAAAGACTTCATCGCTCATTACGACGATGGCCGACCCCATCATCTTTATCGGCCACTCCCAGGGCTCGGTCATGCTCATCAAGCTGCTTCAGGCCCAGGTGGACAAGAACCCGAAGATCAGGAAGCTGATGGTGGCCGCCATCATCGCCGGGGGCAATGTCACCGTGCCGACCGGCAAGACCGTGGGGTCCACCTTCAAGAACCTTCGCCTGTGCACCTCGGCCCAGAAAAGCGGATGCATCATCGCGTACTCGTCGTTCCCTTCTAACGCCAACTTCGGACGCCCCGGTCAGGGCATCAGCCTGAACACCAATCAGACGGCGACGGCCGGGGTACAGGTGGCCTGTGTGAATCCGGCTGGCATCGGCGGCGGCACAGCAGACCTGGAGACCTACTGGCCGGTGAATGCTCCGTTGCCGATCCCATCGATGGCACCACCAGCGCCAGCGGTAACCACACCCTGGCTGTACTACCCAGAGCAGTACACGGGCACCTGTGAGAGCGAAGGCGGTGCGACCTGGTTACAGGTGACGCCTATCGGGGCGAGCGGCGACACCCGCCCAGTAGTTCACGAAATCGCAGGACCAACTTGGGATACCACTTCCAAGACATCAACCTCACTCTGGGCAATCTGGTGAACGACGTGCATGCCGCTGAAGCGGCCTACAGCTCGTAGCGCCGATCTCGGCATCCGTCTCGCCCTGTAGCGGTTCGCGGGACCGCGCGTCGGCGGGTCGGTTCAGCACTTCGGGGGAAAACCCTCAGAAGGCCACGAGACGTACCGGCAACTCCTCGTGACGACGGACCATCAGACTGTTGACCCATCGCGGTCGGCGCTGAGGGTCAAGGGTGATGTCACTCGTTCGAGCAAGTAGAACGCTGAGCACGTTTCTCGCCTCGACTCGAGCCAGGGGCGCGCCAACACAGTGATGGATGCCTCGACCGAATGCCACATGTCGCCGCGGAGCCTCTCGGGTCAGATCGATGGAATCGGGCTGATCAAACATTGCGGGATCACGGTTGGCCGCACCCCAGAGCAGCAGAACCGTTGCCCCGGCCGGGATATCCACACCACCGAGTTCCGTGTCATTCGGTACGTGGCGCATGTGATAGCGGAATGGTGGCTCCAGTCTCAGCGCCTCCTCCACGAACATGGGGATCAGCTCAGGACTCTGACGCAGTTCACTTTGAAGCTCTCGATCTTCAGCCAGGATACGGACAGCATTCCCGATCAGGCTTGTCGTGGATTCACCACCAGCGCTCAGCAACGTGTGGAGGATGACGACGGCCTCGACTTCGGAGAAGGCCAGACCTTTCACACCTTCGGCGACGGCCCCAAGAAGGTCATGGGACGGCTCGCTCATGGCGGCTGCGAGCTGACGAGATACCCACTCCTCGATTTCACCCGTCCGGGCGATGTGCGCGACCAACTCATCGTAGGACAGGGTCGATCCCAGCATGGCGGTCGAGTCGAAGGCTGCATTCAGCAACTGGTCGAGGTCACTGTCGTGAAATCCAATGAGGCGGCTGATCATCGTGATGGGCACGACGTTGCCGATAGCACCCATGAAGTCCACAGACCCTTCGTTGAGAGCCTGTCCTACACAATCCTCGGCGATCTCTACGACGTCGGGTTCCAGAGCAGCCATTCGCTTGGCCACAAGTTCGGGAAACACGGTGCCTCGGTGTAATGCGTGCATAGGTGGGTCTGCCGTGGCCAGCGCTTGGACTCCCGCATTGCCGAACGAGAGCCGACAAGGCATGCCGTGGGCGTCTCGGTACAAGAGACAATTCAGATTCGACGAAAAGTCCTCCACTCGGGCAGCGGCTTCGGCGAGAAGTTGGTATGTGGCCACGGTGAAGATCCCGGTGCCGGGTACGCCCCACACCGGCGCATCAGCCCGCAGCTCTTCGTAGAAGTCGTACGGCTGAGCGATTACGGCCGGGTCGAGCAGGTGCGTTCCGGAGATCGTTCGAACCATGTCCGCAAGTTTGTCACTGCGGCCTTCGGGTTGCCCCCGATGCCGGGACGGTGGGTCAGTTGGGCACAAGTGGTGAACCTCATTCATCACTTGCCGCGACCGACGAGCAATGACCGAAATTCCGTGCCTTTCCGTAGCTCTTGTCTTTATTCGTGTCGCGATGGTGCTCCGAGAGAGTGCCCAAAATGCTCGCTCACGAGTCCGGCCGCAGGGCTCCGATTTCGGTCCGGTTAAGCGTCCCCGTGCGCACGATGGGGATACCACCCAAGGTGGCCCCAGGGAAACGAGCATCTTTACTTCAGGCCACCGCCATTCCGGCGAAGTACACCACGAGCAGAGCGACCGCCATGAGCAACACCCAGAAATCCGTGAGACGGCGAAGGACCAGGGGCGCGTGACGTACCTCCATGAACTCACGCATGATGATCCGGACCTTGATCAACGCGAAGCAGATGGCGAACACGGTCACGACCGTGCTCGCGGTGGGAATTCCCAGATGCGTGGCCGCATGATCGATCCACAGGTAGGCCAGCGAAATGGCCACCAGGATCAGCCACACCCCGAAGAGCCGCTTGTTGAATTCGTTCTCCACCATCACCTCACCACGTACAGCAGGGCGAAGATCAACACCCAGAAGAAGTCGACCGAGTGCCAATAGGTGGCGCAGGTCTCAACCGTCACTTGAGAACGCCGCTTCTCGTTTGACAGCTGATACACGAGCACCCCGAGCACGACGAAGCCGACCAAGAGGTGCACGCAGTGGATCGCCGTCAGGAAGAAGTAGTACTGGAAAAACTGACTGCTGGTGAACGTGTGCCCCATGTGAATCAGTCGGACCCACTCGACGATCTTGAGGATGAGGAACACCAACCCGAAACCTGCGGTCAGGAACGCCTCTCGCCGGGCGCGATCGAATCGCCCCGCCCGGGCATGCTGGACACATCGGGCCACCGCCCAGGAGCTCGAGAGCAGGACGATCGTGTCGAGCACGCCCAGCCACAGCAGCAGGTGGGATTGTCCGAGTAGAAACGCCTGCTCGTGCTGTGTCCGATTGAAGAGGTAGACGCAGAAATACGAGGTGAAGACAAGGGACTCGAACAGCACGAAGAACCAGATGTCGCGCCCGCCGGGGACGTGCTCCGACGACCCGTTCTCCGGCACCGCCGACACATCGCGTTCGGTCGTCGTCATGGCGCCATGAACTCCGCCAAAATGCGGCCTCGACCTTCCTCCGGCGGAAGGTCAGGCAGTGGCCCAGTCCCGAAATCCTCGCGGAGGATCATGTTGCGCAACAGGAAGATGAAGGCCCCGGTGTAGAGACCGAAGACGGCAACGTTGATCCACCAGGCGATCACGCCGTTCCAGGCGAAGACGCCGGCATGGAAGAGCCACGAGGGTGCGACCACGACCTCGGTCAGCCCGTTGCACAGGTTGAGGTAGCCGAACCACACCGGAAAAACACGGTTCTTGTCGAGGAGGATGGCCAGCATCCAGATCAACGAGCCGATCAGGAAGACGCCCATGGTGCCGGAGAAGGACAGGAACCCGAGGTCGTAGAGCCATCGGAGGATCTCGGGGTTGCGATCCGGCCGGAAGGCGCCCACCGTCATGGCCACGCAGATGAACAGGAACCCGGGGACCGCACTGACGGCGTAGAGGATCAGGTAGGAGTAGGCGAAGGCACGGCTTACCGACATTCGCCGGATTGAGTAGGTGATCAGTGCGATCGAGGTAGCTGAGAGTCCGCCCAAAACGAAGATCAGCGCAAAGCCGATGAGCAGGCCCTCGTGGCGGCTGGCGAACCACCCGACCACCTGACTGGGGGTGTACCACGGCTTCCCGGGCGGCTGAGTCCGCGTGATGATGAAGAAGACGACGGTGTAGAGGGAATAGAAGCCGATGGTCGCGTACCAAGCCAGCCACAGCTCCCGCTTTGGATCGTCGAGAAGCGCAGGTCGCTTCACGCCGAGGCTTGCTCCGCCAACCGATCGCGCCCGAGCGCCTGTCCCAACACCATTGCCATGACGATGAGCCAAAGGGCGATGGCGACGTTCTTGACCCAGAACGACAGGAAGCCATTCCAGGCGAAGGGTCCAGTGAGTGTCAAGCCGGCAAACCCTGCCGGCACCAGCGCGATGGCGATGAGAAGGTTGAAGTGGCCGACCCACCGCTCAAACACGGGTCGTGCTTGCTCATCGAGGTAGATCGCCACCGCCAGGAACAAGCACAGCGCGACGAGGAATGGCACACCACATGTGAACGTGATCCATGCCAAGTCGTTGTAGAGCTGGGTGAGAGCGGGGGGCCGATAGGGCCGGAACGCCGCCAGCAACCAGAAGATCGTCGCGGTGAGAAAGGCGATCGGGGCAGCACCGGCGACCCCAATTACGCAGTACCGCAAAATCGGCGTGCGGTGTGCCATGCCCCGCATACGCTCCACGATCAGCATCAGAATTGGGATCAGCGCCACGCAGAACCAGTTGAAGAGGACCATGCTGTAGCGAACGCGTGAGGTGTGGCTGGCATAGAACGCCGCCACCTTCTGCGCCGACCATTCCGGAGACATGGGCGGCAAGAATCCCGGGAAGAGGAAGAACGCCGCGATCCAGATGATCGCCACCGCGGGCATCGCCCAGAAAAGGATCCGTTCGCCGGCGGTTCGCTTCACGGTGGGGCATGGTAGCCAATCGGCTATCCCGTCACGTGGGGATGCTCCGCGAGCGCATGCGCGACGCCGAGACCTTTCATCGTGTGGCCGCGGAGAACGCCAGCTAGGGCTTCCGCCGCAACATGTTGGGCTTGCAACCGGTCGGAATCGCCTCCTCGGCGATGGGTGTCGCCGTCGTGGCGGCAGTTCTCGTCTACCAGCTCGTTGGTGGTGATCACCACCGATCCGTCCTGCTCGTAGCCACAGTCGTTGTGAACGCTCTTTGCCTGGTCGCGTGGTCCTTCGTGGTTAGGCGCAACTGGGTTGGGGAGCAGGCGCTGAACTAGGCCGACGCGCCCCTCGGCGCGGCGGAGAACCTCGCGCCGTTACCAACCTCCCGAGGCCGACTGACGGGAGGGTCTGCCGGAATGCTGGTCAACGTCATCACCAAACCCTCCCCTGGCAGGTAGCCGAGACTGGCAGGCCCGAGGTAAGCCGAGTCCGACGCTTTCTTCCGTGGTCACGCCTCTCGACGGAGAGCCCACCTCGTTATGGGCCCACCAATCGAACCGGAGGCAAGGACGCGGTAGCAATCCTGAGAAGGAGCATGGAGGCCGGCCATGGCCGGCCTCTAGCATTGTGATCTCGAGGACGGGTCCGGTTGGTCAAGGGTCGCTGCGGGAGTCCGGTTTGCTCCGTGTCCTCGCTAAGCCTTCTGTTTCCCCTCGACCAACCTGTCGCTCAAGTCTCAGCGCGGGAGACCTGAAATCCAACTGGTTCGGGTGCTGCTCGTCGGCACCCTCAGAGAGCTCCAACGGAACTCCAACGGAATTCTTGTGTCCTTTTCGTGTCGCGCCGGGGCTCTTCGGAGGGGTCGAGAATTTGACCGATGTAATCGCTGGACGGCTCTGGAATCAGGGTGCTCAGCCTGCCCCAGTACGTCGATGGCTGATGCGACGTTGCCCGTCTCGTCGATCGGGCTCTACGTCCGAACCCGGTCGGCCGGACGTTTCGTGATCGAGACACGCTGCTCGAACTCGAACTTCGAGGAACCGCTCAGGTGGCCGATGGCGACCCAGTCCGGCTCGGCGGCCGGGGTGGCTTCGGGCTCGAGGGTGATTGTCCACGACGGCACCTCGGTTCCCTCGATCGACTCCACCCTGGCGCGCGGGTTGATGGCCTGTACGGCGGCAACCAGTCCCTTGTCGCGGCCCGATCGCAGCAGCGAGGCCCAGCTCGCCCCATCGTTGTCCGCCGCGGCGGGACCGTCGAGGAGGCGGAGGTGGAGCGCATCGCTCTCGTACTCCAAGGCGATGGGCTGGTACTCGGCCGGTTGGAACATCGGGTGCAGCGACAGGATGTTCTCGATCTCGTCGAGGTTGCCCGTAGCGGAGGACACACCGAGCAGGCGGGCCAATCGCTCGCTCATGATCCAGCCTGAGCCGACCATCTCGGACTCCAAGATCTCTGTCGCCTTCTCGGTGCCGACCCCGTCGGCCAGCGAGAGCCCCAACGAGCGGACCAGAAGGTGCACCTGGACGGCGACTTCTTTGCAGATGATGACTAGCGCGTCCCGAGAGAAGAGTTCGAGGTGCGGCTCGGCCAGCACGGGTCCGTCGTAGAGGGCCAGGCCGTCATCATCGGGATCCGCTGAAGGGCGGCGTAGCTCGAGCCCAGCGAGGGCCGACTGCTCCACCCGGCGCAGCAGTGGGTGGTCGGCGACCGGGTCGTGTGAGGCGTCGATCGTCACCGTCCACTCACAGTGTGCGTGGGCCGGATCCGTCGACTCGAGGCGGGGCGGACGGTGAACCGGACGAGTCTGTGCCCGGCGGTTCGTGGCGACGGCGGTGGCATCGAAGGTGGGGTCCTCGATGGTGTGGCACATCGTATGGACCATCTCCTCGCCGTGAGGTTCGACATCGAGGAGCGCGCCACAGCTTTCCAGCCAGAAACGACCCTTGTGCGGGCTCTCGACCTCGTAGCGGACGTCCATGTACTGGTGGACGAAGCCGCAGTCGAGCTGCAAGCCCTTGAAGATGGTTGCCACGTCGTCACCACCGGCGAACCCGAGGGCGCGCTGCATGCGACGGGTGTAGATCGGGCTGGCACCCATCCACTCTTCGATAGCGATGGTGGCGTAGTCGAGATTGGCCGGATCGAGTTGGGCGGCCGCCAGGCCGGTCCGGTCGTTCACGTGAGCGGTGATCATGTATTCCCGGGCGAGCTTGGCCAGCTCGTTCCGAGACATGTCCTCTGGTCGTCGCCTTGTCATTGCTTCCTCCCGACCGTCGGCTCCAAGGCAAAGATCATATAACGCTCTATGATACTTAGAACTAGTCCGCCGTCCATGATCGAAGGGGATGATCCACTGTGCCACTGCAAAACCCCGATTCTGAGGAGCTCGACGACTACAGCGGTCCCTTCGAACCAGATCTCCGGCTGAGCGACTTCTCAAAAGAGGCACTGATGAAGCTCGTGGAGATCGGCGGCGAGATCTACGGCGCCGTCAACCGAAGCTGGTACGCAGAGGCCGCGAAGCGCTTCGGTCAAGAGGTGGCCGACGAGATGCACCACACGGTGTGGTTCGAAGCGGGCGGGGCGGGAGACCACGAGAACTACACGATCAGCCGTCTCATGGGGTTCTCAGGCGAGGATGAGGTCACGACGCCGCTCAAGGTGTGGCAGTGCTTGCCGGCGATGTCGACTCGCATGACTCTGACATTCCGACAGATTGGTGAGAACGAGTGGGAGATGTTCACTCCCCAGTGTGTCGTCCCCGAGACGGGGGAGGCGGGCGGCCCCGAGATCATGGACTACATGGTGAACAAGATCTGTGGTCACCTCGAACTCTTCGGCTTTCGCCATGGGGCAGCCCGCTGGAACCCGAACATCCGCATCGACCCATTGAAGCTTCCGCCCAGAGCCTCCGCCGACGAGCCGCACTGCAGATGGAGGATCACCCTGGAGACCGAGCCGGTTGACTACGCCGCCGAACCGGGCGCCTACGTTCGCGAGCATCATCTTGAGCGCCACACGGACCGACAGATCGTCAACATCGAAGCTGGCAAATATCGACGAGCTGCGACACCCATTCAATAGCGATGGGAGACATCGGGGGTCGAGTTCGGTCTGGATCATTGGAGACCCCTTGGCGACGTGAAAGGCTGGTCGTGAGTAGCTCGACGACTTCACAGGTGAGGCTGAGCGCGCAAGGCACACGACTGAACCGCCGCGGGAGGGAGAATCGACAGGCGATACTCGCCACGGCGGTGTCCTGCCTTGCCACGGGCTCACCCGAGGCGGTGAGCGCAAACCGAATCGCAAAAGAGGCGGGAGTCACCTGGGGAACGATTCAGCACCAGTTTGGTGACGCCGACGGCCTCTGGGCGGCCGTTCTCGAACAGGTGGCCGTTGCGTTGACGTCCTACCGCGTCGCCGGCTCGGTCCGCCAACAACGAACGATCGCCCGGCAGGTGTCGGCCATTATCGAGTGGCTCTGGCTCGCCCTCGACGCCCCCGAAGCGAGAGCGGTCCAGACCATCCGCATGTGTCTCAGCCGCGACCACGAGATCCTGACGAGAATGTGGCCGCGCACAGCCGCCGCCATTGAACACGTGGATATGGCTTGGACGACACTGATTAGTGCCACGTTGGAGGGGCTGGTGGGTTCGAGGACGAAACTCCATCGCGTCGAACAACTTCTCCCGGCGGCGATGCATGGGATCCAGATGCAAGGGGAGATCAGCACGCTCACTGAGGTCGGAGAAGCTCGGCGCGGCCTTACTGATGCAATCACTGCCTACCTGACTGCCTGATTCCCGGCAAGGTGCCCAGTTCGCTGAGTAGGTGGGACGCCGCCCGCCCAGCTCATTCCTCTGGAGACTCTTGAGCTTCAGGCTGATTGCTCGTCCGAGCAAAAGGGGGTTCGGTGGGCACCCTTGGCCTACTCGTCGTCCGTCCAATCGTCGAGATTTCTTTCTTCCAGAGTTCCGTTTGAATGGTCAGAACCCCCAGCACTTCCTCTAGGTTGATGCCCTGGGTCAAGCGACGAACCCACATGGGTTGGCCCTCGGGGTCGCCGGGAGCGAGGCACGACAGCTCAACGGACTTCTTGAATGAGTGCGGATTCGCTTTGCGGTGCTGTCGGCGCGGTGCGGCATCCCAGAGTTACAGACATGTTCGGGGAAACAAAGGGGGCGGCAGCGGTGGCCCTCGTGCTGGCGGTCGGCGTGCTCGCCGTATTGGCGCCGGAGCCGCCTGCGACCGCAGCGACCGCGAGTGGCACGCCGACCCCCACGCCTGCCAGTGGACCGGCGAGCAAGTACGACTGCGCCCTGAACATCCGACCGGCCGATGCCGACTACACCGGCATCGACGGCACCGCGTCGGAGATCGGCTGGGAGGGCAATCACCAGGGCGTTGTCACCTGCCTGGGCGGGGCGTTCTACATCCAGGACACCCTCCTCAAGAACGACGCCATCGGCTTCGGCACGAACTACGGCTTCGGTATCTACGACGGCGGCCCGACCACCTGGACCGATGCCGACGGCTACCTCCCGGCTCAGATCACATCGTTCAGTCGGGACGGTGCCAAGGTCTCCATCACCGAGTTCTGCGATGAGGTAGTGCTGGGTGGCGACGCCTTTGTCGCCGTCTACAGCCGGGTTGCCGTGACGAATCCGACAGACCATGTGATCGAGGCGGACCCCCAGCCTTCACCCGGATTGGTCCCGCTCGATGCCGCGCCCGATGCGGTGGCCCCCCACACCTCGGTCGATCACGACTACGTGATCGCCTCGGACCGCTTCGGGGCAACCTACCCGTGGCCGAGCGCAGCCGCGCTGGCCGGCGCCGGCACGTTCGACCAGCACTTCGCGCACATGGCCAGCTTTTGGAACGACCAGCTGGCCGCCATCACCGGGATCAGTGTTCCCGATCGGTCCCTCGACGATGCCTACCGCAGCGGGTTCATCTACACCCAGATCGCACGGAGTGGCGACGACCTGGACGACGGGGTCAACGGCTACGAGGCCGAGTTCAACCACGATGTCATCGGCATCTTGTCCAACCTCTTCAACCAGGGCTACTTCACCGATGCCGACGCGCTCCTCCTCGAGGCGCGCAACGCCATGGAACAACCGGGCGAGGGCTTCTACGACGACGGGGTCTGGACGTATTCCGTGCCCTGGGCCATCTACCTGATGAAGACCGGAGACCTGGCCTTCGTGAAGCAGAACTTCGACACGGAGGGACCACTCGGTGCTGCGCAGCCGAGCATCGAGGACACCGCCCACGCGATCGCCGCGGGGAGGACCAGCCCCACGGGGATCATGGCGGCCACCAACGACATCGACACGCAGGGCTATTGGACGACCGATGACTACTCGGCTCTCATCGGCCTCGCCGCATACCGCTACCTTGCGCAGCGCGTAGGGGACACCAGCGAAGCGGCCTGGGCAACCGATCAGTACACCAGCCTGCTCTCGGCCACCAACAAGGTACTGGACACGACCATCGCCCGTTACCACCTCGACTACGTCCCCTGCTCGATCGTCCGACCCAACACGGCCAACCGGTGCAAGGATCCCAAGGACGCCAACTGGATGTCCCCGCTCGGCGCCTGGGCGTGGGACGCGTCGCTTTTCGGAGCGACGGTCAACGGCCCGGGCGCGACCATGATCGACGCCACCTACGACTACGGCTTCGGCCGCCTCAAGGGCAAGCTCCCGCCAAATACCTTTGGTGGATTCCCCGGTGACTATTACTCGACCGCCTACAACGCCGGCTACGGGACGGCCGGCCTTGCCAGCCAGCGTCACCGGGACCAGGGGATCTTGAGCTACGAGTTCATGATCACTCACAGCCAGAGCGGCCCATACTCATGGTGGGAGAGCTCATCTGCCCCCTCGACCCAAAACCCGTGGATCGGACTTCACCCGGCGACCGGTCAGGGCGCCTCCCCGCACGCCTGGGGAATGTCGCAGGCCAACGGCGTGCTTCTTGCCTCGCTCGTGGCCGTGCGCAGCGACGGTGCCCTCGTCGTGGGCCGGGGGGTCGCCCCCCAGTGGCTCGGCAATGACCGGTCCATGTCGGTGACGAACTTCCCGACAACCGATGGCCGGAGGCTGAGCCTCAAGATTTCATCGAGAGGCCAGTCGGTATCGCTCACGCTGCGCGGCCAGCCACCTGTCGGCCCGGTGCTCTTCCAGCTGCCGCAGTTCATCGACAATATCGAGACCACCTCGGCTGGCCGGATCGACCAAGGGACCGGGACCGTGACATTGTCACCGGCCACGAAGAGTGTCACCGTCCAACTCCGCGCTGCGCCCGGGGGCTGAGCGCATAGGGATTGTCTTCTCATGACAATCAAGATGGATCCGTCGTCGTGATGAGTCGAGTTGGTCTCGCCCCTCTCCGGATACCGGGAGTGTCCCCATATATATTCATCGACCGCGGCTTTTCAGAGTCACCCCGTACGCCGAGATTGGGCTGGCTCGATCTGCTATCGCCTTCGAGAGTGTGGTGGCACTAGGTAGGAACCATTCGCAATGGGGCAGTCCCAGGAGGCCGCAGGGATGTTGTACTCCTGTGCAGAGTTAGTCCGGCGCCATTGAGTGGACGGCACGTCCAACCCCTTGTTTTTCGAAAATTATGGACCTATAGTGACTAGTACTATGTACCTTACGGAGGTGGACCGAGCCGGCCCAGTCCCTTTGCATGATCAAGTCGCCGCTGACATTCGACGGGCCATCGCCGAGGGTGAAGCCGATCCGGGCGATCGATTGCCACTGGTCAAAGACATCGCAGCGGTCCTTGGTGTCAACAAGAACACCGTGCTGAAGGCCATGCACATTCTTCGCGACGAGGGGCTCCTCGAGTTCCGCCGCGGCCGGGGCATTACCGTCATCGGCACGCCAGAACAAAGCGAACTTCTGCGCAAGGTCAAGGACCTGGTCTGTTATTCCCGACACCACGGCTATCGAACCGAAGAGGTGATCGAGATGATCGAGAGCATTTCGTCTTCGAACTCTCGGGCGATCGGAGCTGCGTGACTCTCCTCGATGAACCGATAGAGCTTCTCGACAGCATTCCGGAGGCACAGGCTCTCTTCGAGGAGGCCCGAAACAGACGCCGGAAGCGACGGCTGGTGTCTGGCTTTGCTGCAGTGCTGATCGGTCTCGGATCGCTTGCCTGGTGGTTAAACACCGGCGCTGACCCGGGGCAGCCTCCGACGACACCGAGGCTCCCCATCGGTTTCTCCGCTGCTCCGCCTGTTCCACCAGGGGCAACGCCGATACAGAGCCGGACAATTAGCGGCTTGACGCTCCGAATCTATGCCTCACCTTCGGGACTCCCACTCGCCAAGGTGGAGGCCGAATGGGAGCTTTTGAACTCTCGTGGCTCTGTGGAGGGCTCAGGGTCGAGCACTGTTGGACCATCACTCCTTGCTCCGCCCGGAGTCGTCAACCTCGGGGGCGGTTCAAGCGAGGGCGCCGAGGGATGGCAGGCGATTCGGGACTATCAGGTGACGCTGTCCTCCATCACCATGGTTCGGGTCGTGGACGGCGACAAGGTGCTCGATTCGATGGCGCCAGTGACCTTCGACGGCGTTCGTTTCGTGGTGTTAGCAGCGATCGATGTGCCATCGCTCCAACCGCTTGTGCTCGAAGGTCTGGCTACATCGGGAGCGATCGTTTCCTCGTCCACTTTCCAGTTGCCGACCCACCCGCTCGGCGCACCGACCCGTAGTACCGGTGGAGGAAACTTCCGTCCAACGACCTGATCGAGATTTCTAGCCCGAAGAAGTTATCCGTCCTACCTATGCGCTGATGCGCTCGAGGGTTGGAACGGGAACGGGCGCCAAGGCCGGCTGAGCCGGCTGAGCGGGCTCGGGCCGGAGCACCTCTGCGACCTTCCACCACCACGAGATTCTCTTCTCCAGGTGGTAGTCGACGCTGTGACGACTCGTACCGGCGTAGTAGGCGATCGTCAGCAGTCCCACCGACACCACGGCGTAGATGATGGCCGTCCCAATGTCAGAGGAGCCCTGCATGTAAGGGCCGCCGAAGCCTTCAGCCACCCCCCAGATCACCACACCAAAGACTGCCGATGCGATGTAAGTGAACTTGCGGGCAAAGCCGAAGATGATGGCGAGGGCAACTAACGAAGCATCGGAAAAGTGTGGTCAATGGCGGCATGACCGAAAGCGTATTTAGCCGGGATTATTCAAGTTGGTTCTGTTCAGAATCTTCGTCCAGGGCGCCTGCTAGGTTGTGAGTTCGAGTCTCACCCCCGGAGCATTTCTCTTCGTTTTGGATGGTCAGCGGCGGTAGGTCCCGCACCTCACCTTCAACCTCAGGGTCGTCGTGCGCGCTGCGTGCGCGATCTCCTGGTGAAGCGTTTGCGATCGGGACCACGTCCGAGCTCACTGCGAACTGATTGAGTGCTTGCGCGAGCAGCGCGTCGCGTTCTTCGGATGCGTGCTGGTAGCGCACCACCATGGCGACGGGACTTCCAGCCGCCGCGGCTCATGATCTCCTTGGTGCTGGCGGCGGTGGAGGCGAACATGGTGGCGGCGAAGTGTCGCAGATCGTGAAAGGGTCATCCTCTCGAGATCACAATGCGAAAGGCCGGCCCGTGGCCGGCCTACTTGCGGCTTTTCGGGTTGCCTCGACATCTCCTACGCCCCGAGAGTTCACCGCTGCGCTCCGTGTCCTCGCTAAGCCCGCGGCTTCCCCTTGACCAACCTGGAGGCCCAAATCGGCGGGCTAAAGAACCGAATTCAAAGGTCGTGCTTCGTAGCGCCGCTAGCCCTCTCGCAGAGCTCCTGCGGAATTCCTGTGTCTTTTTCGTGTCTTTTGGCGCGATACAGGCCGCTGATCAGAGTAAAACCCCTGGTCAACGGCCTGTATTCTTGGTGGGTGGTGGTGGAGGTGGCGGGAATCGAACCCGCGTCCTCCGGAGCCGCAATAGGCCTTCTCCGAGCGCAGCCGACAAGAGATTGTCGGGGGCGGCACAACTGCCGGCGGCAGTGCCGCCCCGTAACCAACGGATGTGTCCTTAGTGCTCAGTTGGTGTGAAGCACTGAGTAAGCCCTACTGAATGACGCCCGTTTACCGGTCCGTAGGGCGGGGACCGGGCGGACGTCGCTACCTAAGCAGCGAGCGCGAGCTGTGGTTGCTCGGCGTTTGTTTTTGGTTCCGGCTCTTTAACGTGGCTCCGGAGACCACGGCTCGCTTCTCCTACCTTGACGACCGAAGTCGAAACCGATCACCCCCATGTCTGGGTTCCGGCCACCCTGGCCGGTCTTACCATTCTACGGCCCGGAGACGGCCGGCTCGTCCGTGGGCCTCAGCCCGCCCAGCGGTTCACCTCTTTGGCGGCTCGAGCCGCCTCCTGCTCGGCGTCGCGGGCCTTGAGCAGGTTGCGCTTGTCGTAGAGGCGCCGGCCCTTGGCCAGGGCGACCTGGACCTTGGCCTTGCCCTCGTGGAAGTAGAGCGACGCCGGGATGAGCGTCAGGGACTGCTGCTGAGTCTTGCCCATCAGCTCGTCGATCTGCGCTCGATGCACCAGCAGCTTGCGCTTGCGATCGGGATCGTGGGCGCCGACGCCGGTGGCGAACTGCCACGGCGGGATGTGCATCTGGAAGAGCCACAGCTCGCCGTCGTCGACTCGCGCGTAGGCCTCGTTGAGTTGGGCCTTGCCTTGCCGCAACGACTTCACCTCGGACCCCTGCAGCACGATGCCGGCCTCGAAGGTCTCGAGGAACTCGTACTCGCGCCGGGCGCGGCGGTTCGTGGCGACCGTACGGTCACCGCCGCGATCCTCGCGGGCAGCCGCCCGCTTGGCGATCTGCTTCTTCGCCCTGGCCATGAGGGGTACGAGGGTACCCTTCATGGGTGCTCCGCCTGTCCCGTGCCATGTACATGGAGATGGTCGCCCACTGCCTCTCGGGTCTGCCCGACGAGGCGTGCGGCCTCCTGGTCGGGTCTTATGAGGGGGACGAGGCGACCCATCTCTTCGTCACGGAGAACGCCGCGGCCTCCGCGATGGTCTACGAGATCGACCCCAAGGACTTGCTGCGGGTCGACCGAGCTGCGCAAGCCCTCGGCGCCGACATCATGGGCGTCTTCCACTCGCACACCCACACCGACGCGTACCCCTCGCCGACCGACGTGGCGCAGGCGACCGACCCCGGCTGGCACTACGTGCTCGTCTCGTTGCGGGACACCCACCCGGTCCTGCGCAGCTATCGCATCCGCGACGGCGAGATCTCCGAGGAGCCCGTCGACGTGCCCGGTCTCGACGTGCCCGGTCTCGACGTGCCCGGCCTCGACCTGCCCGAGCCCTCTGCGAGCAGCTAGGCACGCACCAGGGGCTCGGCGGGCCCTCGGAAGAGGTCTTGTAGAATCGTTACCGAATCAGTCAACAATCACCCGCGCCGGCCCGGTGCCGGCCGGTGAGCAGCCGAGACACCAGCGAGGAGACCCCCGTGGCCGTCGATGTCCGCCTACCGACCGTCCTGCGCAGCCAGGCCGCCGGTGCCTCCGTCGTCAGCGTGGACGGGTCCACCGTCGGCGAGGTGCTGTCCAAACTCGTGGCCGAGTACCCCGGGATGGCGGGCCAGGTGCTCACCGAGGACGGCGGCCTGCACAAGTTCGTGAACATCTACGTCAACGACGACGACGTCCGCTATCTCCAAGGCCTCGACACGCCGGTCAACGACGGCGCGGAGGTGTCCATCCTCCCCGCCGTGGCCGGGGGCTGACGCCGCGGGCACCGGTTCGGAGCCGTGACCCTCTATCCCTCCATCCTCGATCTCATCGGCAACACGCCGATGGTCGACATCTCAGCGCTGAGCCCCAACCCCGCGGCGCGCCTCTTCATCAAGCTCGAGGGGCAGAACCCGGGCGGTTCGGTCAAGGACCGGGTGGCGCTGTCCCTCATCGAGGAGGCCGAGCGTGCCGGCGTGCTCGTCCCCGGCGCGCCCGACCAGGTGCTGATGGAGCCGACCTCGGGCAACACGGGCATCGGCCTCGCCATGGTGTGCCGGGTCAAGGGCTACAAGCTGCTGGCGGTCATGCCGACGAACGTCTCGGTCGAACGACGCCAGCTCCTCGAGCTCTGGGGAGCCGAGATCATCGAGTCGCCGGGCTCCGAGGGCTCCAACGGCGCCGTGCGCATGGCACGCGTCCTGGCCGACGAGCATCCCGAGTGGGTCTTCCTCTACCAGTACGCCAACCCGGCCAACCCCAAGGCGCACTACGAGGGGACCGGCCCCGAGATCTTGCGCGACTGCCCGGGGATCACGCACTTCGTGGCCGGCCTCGGCACGTCGGGGACGCTGCTCGGGGTCGGGCGCTTCTTGCGCGAGAAGCTCGGCGAGAAGGTGCAGATCTGGGCGGTCGAGCCGCCGGCGGGCGAGATGGTCGACGGGCTGCGCAACCTCGACGACGGCTACATCCCGCCGATCTTCGAGAACCTCGGCGGCGCGGAGCTCCTCGATCGTAAGACGGTCGTGCGGCCGCGGGAGTCGATCGAGTGGACGCGGCGGCTGATCGAGGTGGGGATCTTCGCCGGCATCTCGACGGGGGCGGCGCTGGCGGGGGCGGTCAGGTGCGCGAACTCACTCCCCGAGGGGGAGGCGGCCTCCATCGTGGTGGTCTCGGCCGACGGCGGGTGGAAGTACCTGTCGACGGGGGCGTGGACCGACGACCTCGACGAGGTCACCGAGCGGGCCAAGGCGATCATTTACTTCTAAACCCCCGGCTTTGCGAAACCCGGCGCCCCCGCTAGGTGGTGGCCAAGCGCCGCATGGCCTTGGCGTACGAACGCGGCGCCAGCGTCCGCGCGATCGGGGCGAGCAACGGGAGACGCGCCGCGTTGATGTCGACGAGCGGTCCGCCCATGCGATCCACGGTGAGCGTGGCCACCTGGTCGGCGCTGCGGCGCACCATCTTCGGGGGCAGCGATCCTCCGTCCTCGGTGCCCGACAACCCCATGGCTGTGGGCACCCAGCCGGGGTAGAGCACGTGGACGTGCACGCCGCGGCCGGCTACCTCGTGGGCCACCGATTCGCTGAAGGCGGAGATGGCCGCCTTCGACGCCGCGTAGGCGCCCTGGCGCGGCTCGGGTGCACGCGCCGTGTCCGAGGACACATTGACGATCACACCCCAGCCGCGCTCGACCATGCCGGGGACGACCGCGAGGATGCCCGTCACCGCAGCGAAGAAGTTCACGTCGAACACCTGGCGCACCGTGTCGTCATCGCCTCCGGGCACGGGGAGCATCACGTCGACCCCTGCGTTGTTGACGAGGATGTCGATCCTCTCGTGTTCGGCCTCCAGCGCCGCGAGCGCGCCGCGGAAGGCATCGGTCTCCGCCAGGTCGCACACGAGCGTCGTGCTCTTCGGGCTCTGGCGGGCCAGCTCGGGGGTCAGCTCGTCGAGCAGCTCTTTGCGCCGGGCCAGCCCGACGACCGTCGCACCGCGCGCAGCCAGCGTGAGCGCGATGGCGCGCCCGATGCCCGACGACGCGCCGGTGACGACGGCGATCCGGCCGTCGAAACGGGGAGGGGTGCGCCGGTGCAGGTGCATGCGCCAACCCTACGGCGGCCCCATGCGTGGAGCTCAGGCGGCCAGGCCGGTGCGCTCGGCGACCCAGGCCGCCAGGTCGGCCACCGTGTCGTCGGTGAGCGGCGCGGCGGCGAGCTCGAGGACGCGCCCGGCCGTGACGGCACCGTCCTCGTCTCCGGGCGGCGGCGTCCACGGGTGCCCGTTGCGCAGGCAGAACTCGATGGTGACGACGAGCGCAACGGGGGCGTTCCCGTCCTCGAGCGGGTGGTTCTTGATCAGGTGCGCGCAGAGCACCGCCGCCTTGGTGGGGAAGTCGGGATAGAAGTCCCTCCCGCCGAAACAGGCGAGCGGCGCGTGCAAGGCGGAGTCGGCGAGATGGAGGCTTGACGTCTCCGCGATCCGCTTGGCCGGCGACCCGAGCACCGCCTCCGCGATCAACAGGAAATCCGCCAACTCGATGGGGCGGACGGTCTCGGGTTCAGCCCGCAGGTGCGCCTCGGGCGTCATTGCTTCAACCGTTCCAGGGCGCGCTCGTTCTGGCGGATGGCGCCGGCGAGCCGGATGTAAAAGGCGCGGTCGGCCCGGCGCCGCCGCACCGATGCGTTCAGCGTGGGTCGTTTCGGCGAGCCCGCGCCGATGCCCGTTGTCGCTCCTGCGCCTGGCTCGGCGTTCCCGCCACCGCTCGACTGGTCGCGTCCCGCCGCGTCGCCGATCACGAGACGATCCTAGGGGCGGTCTTTTGCGATCAGCGCGGCTCAGCGTCCAGCCAGCTCGCAGAGCTTGGTGACGGTGTTCCAGTTGCGCGTGGTGCTGAAGACGCCGAGCCGGCGTTCCAAGAACGTGCCGGTGTATTTGGTCCCGGCGTAGCCATCGGGCGTGTAGACGTAGACCTCGCGCCCGTCGATCACCAGCTCGTCGTGCCCGCTCGCCGGCAGGTCGAGTGCGGCCAGGGCCTTCTTCGTCGGCGCCGCGGCGAGGAACGTCACGTGGTGGCGCGCCGGCGTGGCGCCCGCCTTGGCGTAGGGGCTGGCCCCGCCGATGCGCACCAGCTCGGGGACGGAGCGCACGATCACGGCGGGCGCGTCGCCAAAGTCGGCGTCCAGCTGCTCCTCGACGGCGGCCGCGACGGCCTGCTCACTGCGCGACGAGGTGCTGAACAGCACGTTCCCCGTCTGGATGTACGTGGTGACGTCGTCATAGCCGAGGCGCTCGAAGGAGGCGCGGAGCTCGTTCATGGCGAGGCGGCCGTGGCCGGCGACGTTGACGCTCCGGAGTAGGGCGGCGTAGCGGGGCACCGACATCACGGTAGCGGGAGAGGTGCGGCCCGGCTCTCAGCGACTGCGTGTGTGTCAATGCCGGTGTGAGCGCCCGCAGGAGCGCCCGGGTCAGCGTCGCCAGAGACGGAAGGGACCAAGGTCGGCGCGGGGAGGTGCGCCATCGGCGAGGTCAGCGAGGAGCTCGCCGAGGAGCGGCCCGAACTTGAACCCATGGCCGCTGGTCCCGCACCCGACCACGACGTTGCCCACCCGATCGAGGACGAAGTCGCCGTCCGCCGAGTTGTCATAGACACACCGCTCGGTGGCGACGGGGTCCGGCTCGACCCCGGGGAGGAGGCGGCGGACCGCATGGACGAGGCCGGCCAGGAGCGCCGGATCGTCGGGGAGCGCCGCCGAGCCCGTGGGGTCGTGGCGCTCGAGCGGCGCACCGGGCGTGTGATGGGACACCTTGACGAGGCCTGGTGCACTCGAGCCCGGCACGGGGAGGCCGTAGATCATGTCGTCGCTCCACTCGATGAAGACCGGGACCGCGTGCGCCTGCTCGCTGGCGTAGCGGAAATAGGCCACCTGGGGGAGCGACGGCGCGACAAGCGGGGTCACCGGCGCGTCGGGTCCGAGCAGCTCGATGGTGCACGGCCCCGCACAGGCAACGGCCACGTCGGCCCGCAGCGCGTCGCCGTCCGCGGTCATGACCCGCACGCCGTCGGCCGCCTGGCGCAGCACGGTGACCCGGGTGCCCGTCCGCACCTCGCACTCCGCTGTGGAACGGAGGGCGTGCAGGCATGCGTCGGCGGCCAGGACGCCTGAGTCAGGCTCGACGAGCGCGGCACCGGCGACGGTGATGCCGGGGTAGCGGGCACGCGCCAGTGCGGGGGTCAGCCGCTCACACGCCGCGCCGTACGTGCTCAAGGCGGCGCCGATCTCGTCCAGCGTCGCTTCGTCACCGAAGGTGAGCTGACCCGTCACGTGCAGCAGCCGTCGCCCGCTCTCGTGCTCGAGGGCGCGCCAGAGGTCGCGCGCCGAGAGCGCCATCTCGACGTAGTGAGGCTCGGGGTAGCCGAGGCGGAAGATACGAGCCGCACCTTTGGACCCGGCGCCGGCGTGACCGACGTCTCCGGCCGCCTCCAGCACCTCGACGGACCACCCGCGTCTCCGCAGCGCCCGGGCCGCGGAGAGCCCCAGCACTCCCGCGCCGACGACCACGCAGCTGCGGATGGCGGGCACATGACGATCTTATGAACGGCGCTGCAACGCGAGCGGTCCTGCGATCCTCGTTCGGGCCTGGAGGTGGACGGTGCCCGCAGTACGCTCGCCTGCGGTGATGAGCTGGACCGACGTGTCGACACATCCCACACACGAGGCGCTCGGCGCGCCGCTCGAGGCCGGTCTCGCGGACGAAGGCGAGGGGCCTCCCGACTCGACCGCGGCATCGACGTCGGAGGGGTGGGAGCCCCAGGGACCGGCGCCACGGAGCCCGATGGACCGTGCGCTGCGCGGCGTCGGCTTCCACCTGGCCGTCATCGCCGGGTTCACCCTGCCGGCCGTCGCCCTGTGGTGGCACGTGTGGTCGGGCCACCCGGCGTCCACTCTCACATGCGGCTGCGGCGATCCGGCGCAGCAGGTGTGGTTCACCGAATGGCCGGCGTGGGCCATGGCCAATCTGCACAGTCTGTTCTTCACCGGCGCGGTGAACGTGCCGAACGGCGCGAACCTGCTCTCCAACACGTCGGGGCTCCTCGTCGGCGTGCTCCTCGCACCAGTGACGTGGTTGTTCGGACCGGTCGCCTCCACCAACGTCGCCCTGACGCTGGCACCCGCCCTGAGCGTGTGGGGATGTTTCGTCGCCATCCGCCCGCTGGTCACGTGGAAGCCCATCGCGATCCCCGCCGCGCTGATCTACGGATACTCGGCGGCCATCGTCTCCTCGCTGGTCTTCGGTCACGTCTCGGTGACGGTGCTGGTGATCCCGCCGCTGGTGTTCACCGCCCTGCACGAGATCGTCATCACGCAGGCCCACACCGTCCGGCGCGACGGGCTCGTGCTGGCCGCGTTGCTCATCGCGCAGTTCTTCATTTCGCCCGAGATCTTCGTCATCTCGCTCCTCTTCGTCGCGGTCGGTCTGGTCGCGGCGATGGTGGTGGGCTGGCGCCAAGTCGGTCCCCGGGCGGGCCACGCGCTGCCCGCTCTGGGTCTGGCCGCCGGACTGGTCGTCGTCGTCCTCGCCTATCCGGCCTGGTACGGGCTCGCCGGTCCCCAGGCTGTCACCGGGGTGCTCTTCGCCATCGCGCCCTTGAGCGGTGTCTCCCTCTCCGGCCTCTGGGACCCGGGGAACTACTCCGCCTTCGCCAACAACCTCGTCCGTTTCGGCGGGTACCTCGGTCGCAACGGGCCGCCCCCTGACTATGTCGGCGGCGGCGTCGCCCTGGTGGCCGTGGCCTCGGTGGTCCTGGGCCGCCGCCGGCCCCTCACCTGGCTGCTGGTGCTGCTCGTCGTGGTCAGCGTCTGGCTCTCCCTCGGCGCGGATCTCATCGCCGGGCCCGCCTGGCTCTCGCACATCTGGCTGCCGTGGGCGCAGCTCTCGAGGCTGCCGGTCCTCAGGGAGATCCTCCCGGATCAGATCGCCCCGTTCATCGCGCTGTTCGCCGCATTCCTCATCGCGGTCGGCGTCGACGCGTTCGTCGTGGCCCGTCGCAGCGGCGACTCGTGGCTGGCGGTACACCGACGTGGCGTGGGCGTGGGCGTGACGGTACTGGTCGCTCTCATCGCCCTGGTCCCCGTGTTCGTCACGTTCAACTTGCCGTTCCGTGTCGTCGCGGTGGGCGTCCCTCCGTATGTGCGCGACGTGGCCGACTCGTTGCCGCAGAACACCGTTCTGCTCACCGTCCCCTTCGCCGTGTCGGGATCGACGCCACCGATGTTCTGGCAGGCGGCGGGCGGCATGCGCTTCCGGCTCGCCGGCGCGGCGTTGAAGACGCCCGACGCCACCGGAGGGCCCGTCGGCACCGGAGCCCCGGGGTCGGCGCGGAACATCCTGACCAACCTGAGCCTGGCCGGCGCGCCCGAGCCGACGGGGACTCCGGCCGAGCTCACGTCAGTGCGAGGTGCGCTGCTCGCGTGGCACGTGGACCAGGTGGTCGTTGCGGGCGCCAGCCGGGATCCCGTGTACGCGTCCGGGTTCTTCACCATGGCCATCGGCAGCGCACCGGTCTTCGTGGACCGTGCCTGGGTGTGGGACCTGCCGCGTGGCGGCCCGGCGACGACGCCGGCCACCGGCGCCTCCCTGGCGACGTGCCGGGCGGCGGCCGCGGGGCCGAGCGCCCAGGCCACCCCGCTGTTCATGGCCGACTGCGTGCTCACCGGGGCGGGAAGGGCCTGAGCAGCACGCGGGGCTCCTGGGGCCGCGGCCGTAGGCTGGCGCCGTGCAGCCCATCCTCCACTTGTCGATTCCCGTGCGCGACATGGGCGAGGCGCGCGACTTCTATGTCCACGTGCTCGGTTGCCAAGCGGCGCGGACGGGGTCGGACTTCACCGATGTGTGGTTCTACGGCATGCAGCTCACACTGCAAGACCGGCCCGACGAGGTCGCCGCGACACCGACGCGGGGCTGCCGGCACTTCGGGGTCACGCTCGGGCGAGACGAATTCGACGCGATGGTCGCTCGCGTGGGCGTGCTGGGCATCGAGTGGGTGAGTCCGGTCTCGACCGACGACGAGGGGCAGGACAGCGAGCAGACCAAGGGCAAGATCGCGGACCCGAGTGGCAACGTCATTGAGCTGAAGACCTACCGCGACGTCGAGACCGCGCTCGAAACATCGCCGCACTCCTACCCCGAGGCCTTTGCCCACGGTAACTGAGCAGTCGCCTACGGTGTCGGCCGTGGCTCGGGCCCGAACGGACCCGTGAGAGACGCAATGGGAAACGCAAACGCAAACGCAAACGCAAACGCAAACGCAAACGCAAACGGAGGAGACGACATGGGCGATCCGGCTACGGCGCGCCAGGACGGGCGCGCGATCGACCAGCTGCGGCCGGTCACCTTCGAGCGGGACTTCACGGTCATGGCCCCGGGCTCGGTGCTCGTGACCTTCGGGCAGACCAAGGTGCTGTGCACGGCGTCGGTCGAAGAACGCGTCCCGCCCTGGATGCGCGGCACCGGCCGTGGCTGGGTCACCGCCGAGTACTCGATGCTCCCGGGGTCGACGCCGGAGCGGGCCTCGCGTGAGGCCGCGAAGGGCAAGCAGTCGGGGAGGACCCAGGAGATCCAGCGCCTGATCGCGCGCTCACTGCGCGCCGTGTGCGACCTGGTGACATTGGGCGAGGTGCAGATCACCGTCGACTGTGACGCGCTGCAGGCCGACGGCGGCACGCGCACGGCCTCCATCTGCGGGGCCTATGTCGCGCTGCACGACGCCTGTACGCGCCTGGTCGACGGCGGGATCCTCGGCACCCACCCGTTGACCGACTCGGTGGCGGCAGTCTCGGTCGGCATCGTCGAGGGCGTACCGATGCTCGACCTGCCGTACACGGAGGACTCCACCGCCGAGGTCGACATGAACGTCGTCATGACCGGTGCCGGACGATTCGTCGAGGTGCAGGGCACTGCCGAGGGAATGGCGTTCACCCGGGGCGAGCTCGACAGCCTGCTCGGGCTGGCCGAGGCGGGGATCAAGGAGCTGACGGGAATGCAGGCCGCCGTCCTGGCCGAGCCGCCACCGCGACGGTGAGCCGCGGGGGCGGCCCGTTGCGGCTCGTGGTCGCGTCGGCCAACCCGGACAAGGTCAAAGAGATCGTCGCAGTGCTCTCGGCCGCCACCCCCGTCGAGCTGGTCCCGCGGCCACCAGAGGTGCCCGACGTCGTCGAGGACGGCGCCACCCTGCTCGACAATGCGCGCCTGAAGGCACGGGCGCTGGTGGCGGCGACCGGCCTGGCCGCCGTGGCCGACGACACCGGGCTCGAGGTCGACGCGCTCGGGGGCGCGCCCGGCGTCTACTCGGCGCGCTACGCGGGCGAGGGCGCCTCCTACGCGGACAACGTGACGAAGCTCCTCGAGGCGCTCGCCGCGCTCGACGACAACGGCGGCGCGCGGGCGGCCCGGTTCAAGACGATCGCGCTCGCGGCCTTCCCGGATGGGTCGGAGGTGTGGGCCGAGGGCGTCGTGGAGGGAACCATCGCGCCCTCCGTGCGCGGGGAGAACGGGTTCGGCTACGACCCGGTCTTCGTGCCCGATCCGGGGCAGGGCGGCGACGGGCGGACATTCGCGCAGATGGACGCCGCGGAGAAGGACGCCCTGTCGCACCGGGGCCGTGCCTTCCGCGCTCTGGCGCAACGACTGGCGGAGGGCGCGCCCGAGCGGTGAAGCCTGACGCGGTCTCCGCGCCGGGTCATCCCAAGGCCGCGGCGAGCTCCCGGTACTGCTGGAGGGGGAAGTCGTGGTGGTCTGCGATCACCTGGATGCACACATGGTCCGCCCCGGCCTCGAGGTGGGCGCGCAGGCGGGCGGCCACTGCGCCGGCATCGCCCCACGGGATGACGGCGTCGATGAGGCGATCGCTCCCACCGCCACCGATGTCGTCGTCACCAAAGCCCAACGTCCTCAGGTTGTTGGCGTAGTTGGGAAGATCGAGGTAGGTGCTGGCGTAGCGGCGCGCCAGGTGGCGCGCCGCGTCGGGGTCCGCCTCGAGCACCACGGCCACCTCGGGCGCGAGCAAGGGGCCGCTGCCGAGGATCCCGCGGGCCCGGGCCGTGTGCTCCACGGGGACGAAGTACGGATGGGCCCCCGCCGCCCGGGCCGCCGCCAGCTCGAGCATGCGCGGGCCGAGCGCCGCCAGGACGCGGCGTGCCGTCGGGACCGGCTCGTCGAGGGCGTCGAGCGCATCGAGGTAGGCGACCACGTGGGTGTAGGGCTTGGCGTAGTCCGGCGTGAGCACCGAGTGGCTGGCGCCGAGCCCGAGGAGGAAGCGACCGGGAAAGGCGGCTTCGAGCGCGGCGACCGCCGGCCCGACGTCGGCCGGCGCGGCGGTCCAGATGCTCACGATGCCGCTCGCCACATGCAGCTGGCGGGTCGCGGCCAGGAGCCGTTCGAAGTGGGGCGACAACCCCGGCTCGAACCCGCCGGAGGACCAGAGCGCACTGAACCCGAGGGACTCGAGCGTCGCCGGCACGTCGGCGGGGTCGTTGGCAATCCCCCACGAGCCGCTCCACCACACGCCGTAACGACCGAGGTCCACGAGACCGACCGTAGCGGGATCGGGCGATCGGCTGCCGCGACCAGCTGTCGCGACCAGCTGTCGCGACCAGCTACCGCGATCAGGTGCCGCGATCAGGCGCCGAGATCAGGTGAGGTGCAAGAGGCGTGCTGCGGTTCCGCCCAGGTAGGCGTCGGCCGCCGCGTCGGAGAGCGGCAGATCCCGGGCGGCGGCCACGGCCCGCTCCAGCGGGAGGAACGGATGGTCGGACGCGAAGAGGACGCGACCGAAGCCCCGCTTGGAGTCCATGAACGACACCAGGGCCGCATCCATGTACGTGGCTAGATAGGCCGAGTTGGACAGGTACAGATCCGGCCACTTCAACATGTACTGCATCAGCAATGCCTCGTAGGGGTGACCCATGTGGGCGCCGATGACCGTCAGGCCCTTGAAGTCGATGAGGACGTCCTCGAGCAGCTGGGGATGTTGGCAGGCGGAGCGCACGCGCGGACCGGGGATCCCGACGTTGATGGAGACGGGGAGACCGAGCTCGGCGCACGTCTCGTAGACGGGGTAGTACAGCTTGTCGTTGAGCGGGTACTGGTCGACCAGCGGCGTGACGCGCACCAGGGCGACGGCGGGGTGCCCGGCCAGCTCACGGAGGCGGGTGCACTGGCGCACGGGACGGTCGGGCCGGTCGACCACGAGCGCGGCGCGCAGGCGTTCGGGGTGCGCGGCGATGGCGGGCAGCATCTCGTCGGTCTCGGCGGCCGACAGGCCGAGCGCGACGAGGCCGACATCGACCCCGCACGCATCCATGGTGCCGAGGAGCTCGGTGAGCGTGGTCGAGGCACCGATGTCGCCCCCGAGCAGGTCGGGGATGCCCTCGTTGCCGGCGCGCCCCAAGAACGCCTCGGCGGCCTTGCCGCTGAGTGCATTGACCCAGAGGTCGACGACCGTCACGCAGAGTCGGGTGCGGTGGCTGCAGGTGGCGCCGGCGCCGCGCCGGCCGCCTTCGCTGCGGCTTTCTCCGCCGCCCTTGCCTTCGCGGCGCGCAGGAGCCGGACACCGGTCGTCAACGACTCTTTGATCAAGTCGTCGTTGTCCTTGGAGATGAAGGCATGCACGCGCTTCTCCAAGAGGACGCGCGTGATCGGGTTGAATGCGCGATAGGTCTCGGAGAAATGGACGCGCGTGGTGCCGTTGCCCAGGTCCTCGAGCCGCGTGTGCCCTTCTGCTTCGGACCACAGCGGTCGTCCGACAGCGTTGTACTTCCACGACTCCTTGGGCTTCACCTCGGTCAGCCATTCCCAGGACTGACCCTTGCCGCCGGTCAGGAGGTAGCGCGGTACGCGGAACGTGCAATGACGTACGAGCCCCTCGCCGATGGCATCGCCTGGATGGAGGATGTCGATCGTCACGTCCCCCGACTTGGTGTGGGGGATGCGGGCCCAAAAGAGTTGCCACAGCTCGTCGACCGTGGCGTCGATATCGACGTGGTGATGGTGCTCTTGCACCGGCTCACCCTATCCGCGGACCTGACACCGGTGTCAGGTGTGGTGTGGCCGAGGGCCGAGGGCCGAGGGCCGACGGCCGACGGCCGCCGCGCCTTAGCCGGCGGGACCGCAGGGAAAAGGATTGCCGTAGCGGTCGAGGTGTGCCTTTTGCGACACGTGCTCGCGGCGGGGTGCCCCGAGCGGCTTCGGCAGATGACCGATCGGGACCACTGCGACGGGCACGACTTCAGGTGGGAGTCCAAGGAGACTCGAGAGTTCGTCACCACCGAGGACCGGGAGCGTCGTCAGCGTGGAGCCCATGCCGAGCGCGTGGGCGGCCAAGAGCAGGTTCTGCACTGCGGGAAACACCGAGGCGTCCATGGCCGGGGCGAACGTGAGCCGGGTGTCGCCACAGACGACGACCAGGACAGGCGCCGCTGCGATCCCACCCATGGCCCCGCGGTCCACGTCCCGGAGAAAGGCGGGGGAGAGGCGGTCCTCCTCGGCTGCCCGGGCGCCGCCTTGCCACAGTCGCGCCGTCAACTCGCCGATGCTCTTGCGGAGGTCAGGGTCACGCACAACGACGAAGACGAAGGGTTGGCTGTTCTCTGCGCTCGGTGCGTGGGTGGCTGCCTTGAGTATGCGCGCCACGGTCTCGTCGTCGACCTCGTCGGGGAGGAACGAACGCGCCGCACGCTGCGTGTGGATCACCTCGAAGAAGTCGGGCACGGGCGAACTGCCTTGCTAGATCTTGAATCCGGGCATGGCGTCCGATGGTACCGAGTCGCTGGGCCTGCCGCCCCGTCCGAGGGTGGATTGGGCGAGGCCGAGGCGACTTCGCTACCGTTAGCGCCGCATCGACCGGGGGTCGGTGCCCGCCATGACCACGTGGACCGGACGAGGCGGAGGGGGACAGGAGGCTACAAAGGTGGCAGACGGTGCTGCATCGGTTGAAGAGTTGCTCAAAGACGTCATCGGGCAGCCGATCGGCAAGTCCAAGGTCGTCGTCGAGCGAGGACCCGTGCAGCACTTCGCTGACGCCGTGCTCAGCTCCAGCCCGATCTACCGCAGCCCCGAAGCGGCGCGGCAGGCTGGTTTCGACGACATCCCGGCTCCGCCGACGTGGGCCTTCGCCATGGAGTTCTCAGGGAAGTTCGACGAGCTCCAGCCGTCCGACGCATCCGCCGCCGGCAGCCCGTTGGCCAAGGTGCTCGGCCCTCTGATGGCCAAGGGCGGACTGATCCTGCACGGCGAGCAGGAGTTCATCTACCACCGACCGGTGCAGGTGGGCGATGTGCTGGTGAGCGAGGGCAGGATCGCCAACGCCTACCAGAAGGAGTCCAAGGGCCGCACGATGACGTTCATCGTGCAGGAGACGAACTGGAGCGACGACAAGACCGGCGAGCCGGTGGTGACTGCTCGCTTCAACCTGATTCACCGTGCATAGGGCGGGCCACGACCCGGACCAGGGGGACCTCATATGACATTGGCGACGAGCTCGACGACCTGGCTCACGGCGGCCGAATGGCTGGCCGTGCTGCGGATCGGCCTTGGCGTGTGGTGGTTCGAGAGCTTCCGCCACAAGGACAAGGCCGCCTGGTTCCAGCGCGGTGCCGGTATCTCGTGGGGACAGTCGGTCGCGGACAAGCACAAGTGGGCCTTCGTGAAGCAGGGTTTCAACGTTGTGGTGGTACCGCGACCCAAGGTGATGGCTTATGTCGTCGTGCTGGGAGAGCTCGCGATCGGGCTCGGCCTCATCCTCGGCTTCTTGACGCCGATCGCGGCCTTCGCCGGCATCCTGCTCAACATCTTGTACTTCATCCTCATGATCTCGGACTGGGCTGAGCAGGGCCAGAACTTCATGATGATCCTCGCCTCGGTGGTGGTCCTGGGCACGCACGCCTGGAACACGTGGTCGATCGACCACTGGCTGCACCTCTTCGGGGCATGAGGAACCGGATTCAGCTTGCGGGGTTCCGCACTCTTTTTTTGCGCTGAGCGAACTGTCGACGGGAGGTCAGGACGATGGGTGAGAAGAAGCTGTCCTTCGAGGACGTGAAGATCGGGGACGAGGGGCCGGTGCTCACCCACACCCTGACCCGTACTGACCTGGTGCGCTATGCCGGCGCGTCGGGCGATTTCAACCCGATGCACCACGACGAGGTCCAGGCTCAGGCAGCGGGGCAACCCAGTGTGTTCGGCCACGGCATGTTCTCCATGGGCCTACTGGGTTCGGCGCTGACCGACTATGTGGGCGTCGGGAACCTCCAGCGCTACCAGGTCCGGTTCGCCCGCCAGACGTGGCCCGACGAGGTCCTGTCGACGAAGATCGTCGTGACCGCCAAGCGCGAGGAGGGCGCCCAGAAGTTGGTCGACTTGGCGGTGACGCTCTCGAACGGCGACGGAGAGGACAAGCTCGTGGGAGAGGCAACGGCCGTCCTCCCCTGACTTGGCGTGATGTCTGGACACGCGGTCGAGTCGGGGCGTCCCTTTTCGGGCGTATATGCAGCCTTCCGAAAACCCCAATTACGGAAGGATATCCCCGTATCCTTCGTTAATTCGGGAATTAACGAAGGATACATATACAGCGGAAAACGACTGTCTGCTGCCCGCGAGACGGCTGGACGGCGCTGAAAATTGCCTTGGAACTGCTACGACGCGGCCTCCGGCTCGAAGCGCAGCGGCAACCGCGCCGGTCCCCAGATCCCGAAGCTCGAGGGCTTCCATTCGATGTCACCTGCTCGTCTCAGGCCAGGCATCCGCCTGGCCAGGAGCGGGAGGGCCTCTTGGAGCTCTGCTCGGGCGAGCGCTGCCCCCATGCAGAAGTGGATGCCGGCACCAAAGGTCATCTGGGCGGTCGCCCGTTCCCTGGTGATGTCGAAGACATCGGGATCCTCGAAGGCGTCCGGGTCGCGGTTGGCGCCTGCGAGCGACGTCGCCACGAGCGTCCCCTGTGGGAACAGGACGTCGCGGTAGACGATGTCTTCGGAGGCGAACCGCGCGGTGCCCCGCACGGCACCGAGGTAGCGCATCGACTCCTCGACGGCGCGGCCAGCCAGCTCGGGTCGCTCTGCCAACAGGGCCCACTGCTCCGGGTGTTCCGTGAAGAGAGCCACAGAGCAGGCGAGCTGGTTGCGCGTGGTGTCGGTCCCCGCCATGAGCACGGCCTGCGCCAGCATTGTCATCTCGTCGGTCGAGAGCCGATCCCCCTCTTGCTCAATCGCGATCAGGTCGCTGAGAAGGTCGTCACGAGGCTCGGCGCGTCGTTGGGCAATCATGTCGCTCACGTACTCGTTCAGCTCGTGGCCCGCCTTCGCGATGAGCGGGAAGTCTTCGGCCAGGTTGTTGTTGAAGATGCGAAAGATGTCGGTTGCCCAGGCAGAGAACTGCTTCCAGTCTTCGGGCGGTGCGCCGAGGAGTTCGCAGATGATCGGAATTGGATAGGGCTCGCAGACATCTGCCACCAGTTCGCACTCGCCACGGTCGGCGACCGCGTCGACCAGAGCGCCGACCACCGTCCGCATGGTGGGCCGCAGGCGGTTCGCCGATGCCGGGGTGAAGGCCGGCGCCACCAGTCGCCGGAGGCGTGCGTGCGCCTCGCCCTCCATGGTGAGGATGGATTCGCCACGCGGACCTCGGTAGTCGGGGTCCTGCAGCTCGCTCGCTTCCTCGAGCATGGAGAGCGCCGAATGGAAGCGCTGGTCGCGCAGGACCGCGGTTACGTCGTGGAGGTTGATGACCGAGTAGCCAAGCTCCGTGCGGGCTAACCAATGCCGTGACCTCGCTTCGGCAATGGCGTCGACGGCCTCCCGGCGCTCCAAACCAATGGTGTCGAGGGAGGGGAGGTCGAGTTCGCTGACGGGCTGTGGGTGCGTCATCGCAACGAAAGCCGGCTACGAGCTCGGGTGAGGCTGCAGCGAGGGGTGGCGCTGCGCCAGCAGCGGGAGGATGAGTGACTTCGGGGCCAGGTGTGCGAGTGCGGCGGCGGTCCGGTTGGCGACGCCGGGAATCACCACGGCACGGCCCGCCGCGAGCCCGTCGACGGCGGCCTTGGCCACCTGGGCGGCCGGCACCCACATGAATTTGGGCAGCGCCTCGGTCGCTTCTTCGTCGGTCATGCCGGCGGCTTCGGCGAAACCCGTCTCGACCGGCCCCGGGCAGAGCGTGGTGACCGTCACGCCCTTGCCGCGCAGCTCGGCACCTAGGGCACGCCCGTAGGACAGCACGAAGGCCTTGGACGCGCCGTAGCCCGCCTGGCCGGGCAGCGGCTGGAACGCCGCGGTCGACGCCGTGTTCAACACCGCGCCGCGGTGCCTGGTGACCATGCCCGGCACGAACAGCGTGCACAGGTCGACCACTGCCTCGACGTTCGTCCGGACCATGGCGACTTCAGCCGAATGGTCAGCGCGATCGACCGGGCCCATGGTGGTGAAGCCGGCGTTGTTGACCAGGATGTCTGCCGTGAGGCCTCGTTGTTCCAGAAGGTCTGGGAGCTCGGCGCGCGAGCTCGGGTCCGCCAGGTCAGCGGCGATGACCTCGGCCCGCACGCGATGCGAGTGTGCGATCTCGTCCGCCAGCGCCTTCAGCCGGTCCTCGCGGCGGGCGACCAGCGTCAAGCCGTGTCCGCGGCGTGCAAGCTCGCGGGCGATCTCGGCGCCGATCCCCGACGAAGCACCGGTGACGAGGGCGGTCGTGTTGTCCTTTGGGGTTGGCAGTGCCATAAGCCCCGAGCGTAGGGGACACGTGCCGCCGCGAGCCCCAACTGTCGGAGCACCACGGATGACGAGAAGATGAAGTTCGGGTGACGTCGCGACCCCTTACCAGGGCCTTCGCAAAGACCCTGTTCGCGTGGGGTTCACATGCTGGTGGGCGAGGCAGATACTTGGTCGAAGCGAGAGGCAACTGGAGCACCCGCCGTTGCCGCGAGTGAAAGGAGCTGCCGATGTCATCGACACGCTCGACCGAGGAGGCCGATCCGCCGGGCTGAACCGGCGTCACCGTTGTCGGCTTCGGTGGCGCACAGTGGCAGCCGCTAGGTCTGAAGCCCGGCGTACGAATCGAGGCCGTGCTCGCGCCGGTGCGTGTGCCGGCCGGCCGACAAGGCGGCCCCCGCACCTACTACGCCGGAGGCTGGAACCAGCGAGCTGCCCACACAACAGAACAAATCACTATGCGAGTCAAGGACCGGCCGAGAAGGCCGGTCCTTCTCGCGTTCTCGGACACCTCCTCTTTGCTTCGCAAGCAACCCTGCACACACCCGTGCCATCGTGGAGCATGACCGGGACCCGTCTACCCATGTTCCCGCTCTCGACCGTCCTCTTCCCCGGAGCGTCCATGCCGCTCCACGTCTTCGAGCCTCGCTACCGCGCCCTGATGCGCGACTGCCTGGCCGGTGACCACCGGTTCGGCGTGATCCTGATCGAGCGGGGCTCCGAAGTTGGCGGGGGTGACGTCCGCGCGGCGCTCGGCACGAGGGGCCTGATCACCAAAGCCATCGAGCTACCTGACGGGCGCTGGCTCCTCCAGGTCGTGGGGGAGTCCGTCGTTGAGGTGCAGGAGTGGCTGCCCGACGACCCCTACCCGGTCGCGCTGGTGCGTGACCACTGGCCCGAGAGCATCGAGCGGTCACCACTGTCACCACTGTCACCGCCGTCACCACCGTCGTCTCCGACCGATGTGGGCGACGACGAGGCGGGTGTCCTCCTCGCGGCGGCGACACAGCGGGTGCGCCGGGCCAGGGCGTTGCTGGCCGAGCAGGGGGCGCGCCACCCTTGCACCCCGACCTCGCGCTCGACGGCGACGGCGATCCCGACGCGGCTTCGTGGGAGCTCTGCGCAGCCGCTCCTCTCAACGCCTACGACGCACAGCGCCTCCTCGGCGCAGAGGGCACGGCGGCCCGAGCGCGACTCCTCGTTGAGTTGATGGAAGACCTCGAGCTCGACCTTCGCCGCATGCTGACTTCGGAGTGAGCCCGGTTGGTGGGGCCGTGGCCCGGCACCGTAGTGGCAGGGTCTGGGAAATGGAGTCTGGGAGGGAGCGCGGCGGTGATCACACCGACGAGAGAGCAATTCATCGTGCTGCTGGCGCGTGAACCGTTGCGCAAGGCCCTCGACGGCGAGAGCACCGATGCCTGAGGCCGCTTCGCGCGCCCCACGCCATCGCAACATCCTCTTCATCACCTCCGACCAACAGCGCTACGACAGCCTGGGCTGCAACGGCGGCACGGTGGCGCGCACCCCTGTGGTCGACCGCCTGGCCGCCGAGGGCATCAACTACCGGCGCGCCTACAACCAGAACACGGTGTGCATGCCGGCGCGCTCGACCATGCTGACGGGCCAGTACGTGCGTACGCATGGCGTCGTGGCCAATGGCATTCCGCTCCCGGTCGACGCGCCATCGGTCGCCCAGTACCTCCACGACGCCGCCGGCTACCGCACCGCGCTGTTGGGCAAGGCACACTTCGAACCCGGCTTCGACCCGCACAACCAGTTCGAGGAAAATGCACGCGTGGCGCGGGGCGACACCGGGCCCTGGCGTGGTTTCGAGCGTTCGCAGCAGGCCATGCACGCGGCGGCATGGGGCGATCACCCCATCGCGCACTACGGCCGCTGGCTCAAAGAGCACCATCCCGAACATCTGCACAGCTTCGCCGGTTTGCTCCAGGCCGAGCCCGGCGGCGACACACTGGCGCCCGAGACCAAGAACAATCCCATCCCGCGCGCCTGGTACCACACCGACTGGGTCGCCGACCTGACCGTCGACTGGCTGCAGTCAGTGGGCGCCGACGAGCCCTGGTTCTGTTGGATGTCCTTTCCCGACCCGCACCACCGGTGGGACCCTCCCGCCTCCGAGCTGCACCGCGTGCCCTGGACCTCGGGCTCCCGCCGGGTCATCCCGGCTCCGACGACGCCATTCGTGCCGTGCTCGAGGGAAAGCCGCCCCACTGGCTCGCATTCTGGGACGGCCGCTTTCCCAACATGGAAGGTGGACCTGCTGCCTTCGTCCCGTCACGGCTCACCCACGACCAGATCCGAGAGATCAACGCCAAGGTCCATGTCATGAACGAGCTCATCGACGAGGCCTGCGGCCGCGTGCTGCACACGGTGGCCCAGCGGGGCTGGCTCGACGACACCGACGTGATCTTCACCACCGACCACGGCGAGATGCAGGGCGACTTCGGCCTCCTCTACAAGGGCCCGTACCACACCGACGCGCTGATGCGGCTGCCCTTGGTGTGGCGGCCGGCCCCGTCCGCCGGTATCGACCCGGCCGTCGTCACCGATCCGGTCGGCCAGGTCGACCTGGCTCCGACCTTCTGCGCCATCGCCGGTGTCGACGCCCCGCCGTGGATGCAGGGCGGCGTCCTGCCGGTCGACAACGGTGAGCCGGGTCGCGAGCGCGCCCTGTGTGAATGGGACAGCCAGTTCCCCGGGTACGGCATGCACCTTCGCTCCGTGTACCGCGACGGCTGGCTGTGCACCGTCTACGAACCCTCGACGGCAGGGCAGCCGAACGGCCTCGAGGAGGTGTGGGGTGAGGCGGTCCTGCAGCCTTGCCCGGTGGTCTACGAACAGGCGAGCACCGGTCCGGGGGGAGTGGGCATCGCGACCGGCGAGCTCTACAACGTCAACGACGACCCGTACCAATTCGAGAACCGTTGGGACGACCCGGCGTGCAGTGCGCGGCGCGACGACCTGGTGGCGGATCTCTACGCCAACCTGCCCGCCGAGACGCGCCACCTCAAGGTCATGGCGCCGGCCTGACGGCGCCGGATGCCGGCGCCGGATGCCGGTCAGTCGAGACCGGGGAGCACCGCGTCGAGAAAGCGCTGCGGCGCTTCGACCATGGGGTAGTGGCCGACGCCGTCGAGACGCTCGAGCGTCGCATCGGGGCGCGCCGCCACCAGCGTGTCGACCATGGACGGGACTGCGACGGGATCGTCGAGGCCCCAGACGACGTGCAGAGGGGCAGGGTCGGACTCGATGGCGCCGGTGAAGCGCCGCTCGTGGGCCCGCCGCTCCTCGATGTAGCGGATCAGCCGCGGCAACAAGCGGTGGCCGTCGTCGTGCACGACCTGGGCCGCCGCCGCCGGAACCGGGTCTTCCGGCCAACCCTCGGGGACCAGCGGCGTCTTCGCGCTGAAGGTGTCGCGCAGGCTCTGGGTGATGGACGCGACGTCGATGGGCACGCCGTCGGGCAGCAACTCGTCGGGGAGGCTCAAGAGCAGCTGCTGGCCGTTGGTCAGGTGGGCCTGTTCGATGTAGATGCTCCCGTTGGTGAGCACCCGGCGACTCACCTCCACCGGCCAGGTGCCCTCGGCGCGTCGGGCGAGCAATTCGCCGCCGACGGTGTCGCCCATGTCGTGGGTGAGCAGCGCCACACGGTCGACTCCCAGTGCGCTCACGTAGGCGGCGGCGAGGTCGGCCTGGAGTGCCATGGTGTAGGACCGGTCGGGCTTGGCCGAGAGCCCGTAGCCAAGCATGTCGAACAGGAGCACCCGGCGCCCGGCGCGCAGGCCGTCGAGCACGGCCGCGTAGTCGAAGGACGACGTCGGGAAGCCGTGGAGCACCAGTAGCGGCGGGTGGCGCTCGGGCCCGATGGCGGCCACGTCGACAGTGAAGACGCGCTCGCCGCGGAGCTGGCGGTGCTCGCCAAGCGCCTCCCAGCCCGCGCTCGTCGTGATCGTCAAGTGCCGGCCAGCTTGCTCACCACGGGAGCGAGGGTCTCCCAGGCGGCGGACTCGATCGACCAGTAGGAGATTCCGTACTCGGCGCGGCGCCACTCGAGCTCGGCCGCCATCTCGTCGAGCGTGCCGATGAGCGCGAGCGGGACGTGCAGCGCGTCCGCGGGGTCGATGCCGAAGGCGGGAGCCATCTGGGTGGCCAGCCCCTGCGCGTCGTCGGTGACCATGACGAAGCCGATGAGCGAATTCAGCTCGAGGTCGTCGAAGCGGGCGCCGGCCGCCTCCTTGACCCAGGCGACCTTGGTACGCGTCCGCTCGGGCGTCGCGTCGGCGGCGGTCTCGGCCCCGCCGGTGCCCTCGCGCAGGTTGACGTTGATGCTGACGATGTCGGCCAGCTGCGCCGCGAAGGACAGGACACGCTTGCCCCCACCACCGATGATCAAGGGCGGTCCGGGCTGCTGGACGGGTCGCGGCGTGAGCGTGTGGCCCAGCACCTCGTAGTGCTCTCCATGGAAATGGAACGGGCCGTCCGTGCGCAGCAGCCCCTGGACGACCTTGACCGCTTCTTCGAAGCGCGAGACCCGGACGGCCGGGTGGTCGTAGGCGATGCCGGCTTCGTCGTAGTCCGTGCGCATCCAGCCCGCCCCGAGGCTCAGCTCGAAGCGTCCCTCACTCAACAGGTCGAGCGTGGCCGCCTCCTTGGCAAGGACGAAAGGATGGCGGTAGTCGTTGCAGAAGACCAGCGACCCCATGCGCAGGGTCGTCGTCGCGCCGGCCACAGCGGCGAGGGCGGGTACGGGGGCGAGTTGGTCGCCGAAGTGATCGGGCATCAAGAGTGCGCTGTAGCCGAGGTCCTCCGCCTTGCGGGCCTGCTCGGCCCACGAGCGCGCGGATCCCTCGGGTGCTTTGCCCAGCTGCGCGGCGAAGCGGAACTTCCGGTCGTGTGCCATGGCGCCATGGTGCCAGAGAACGGCGGCGCCGACCCAGTCCTCGGCCGGCGAACTTCGACCGGCGAACCTCAACCGGCGAACTTCGACCGGCGAACTTCAACCGGCGAACTTTCCCGTGACAAAGCGCTCGAGGAGGAAGTAGCCGCACGGAAGGAACAAGAACAGCAGCGCACGCTCGCGCCACGGGTGCCGGGCCACCCAGACTCCGAGGGCCGCGAAGAAGGGGAACAGCACCAGAACCTCCCGGCTCTCCGAGAGCAGGATCGTCTGGAACGTGAACACGCACCAGACAAGCCCCAGGAGCACGCCGTAGGAGGGGCGGATGCGAACCCACGCCACCACTGCGGCGACGGCGATGAGCACCACCGTCACCAGGTCGAAGAGCTCGACCACCGATGCCGTGGAGGTGTCGAGCAGGCGCCAGTGCACAAGGTCGGAGACCGCGTGGCCGATGGAGGTCCACGGCCAGCTGAGGTGCCGGTTCCAATGGGCCTGGGAGCGAATGAACGCGAGCCACTCCCCGAAGTGGGCCTTTTGGTAGGCAAGCCAGGCGACGAACGCAACGATGGTGGGAGCGAAGACGGCGGTCAGCCTTGCCGCAGTCACCCGCAGCGGTGAGAGCCATTCGACGTCTCGACCCGAGTGCCACGTCGAGCGGTCGCGCGGCGCCCACCACACCTCGAGCGCGAGTGGGACGAGGAGGAGCACCAGGTAGTACTTCCCCATCGCGGCCGCGGCGGCGAAGAGACCCGCTGTGACGTAGTGGCCGCGCCGCGCCGCCAAGAAGGCGACTGTGGCCGCCGCCAGCGTCATCGACTCGGGGTAGGTGGCCACCAAGAAGAAGGCGCTCGGCCAGGCGAGCAACAGCACGCAGGCCCCGTCGGCCGCCTGCTGGCCGACCTCCAGGTCGACCAGTTTCCACAGCGCCGCCAACGCAACGACCAGGCCGAGGGTGCTCACGATCTCGCTGCTCGTGATGTACCCGAACCCCAAGACGTCGTGGGTGATCCGGACCAGGAGGGGATACAGCGGACCGAACGCGTAGAAGGCCTGATTGCCCGTCTGCACCGTGGCGGCGGCAGCGTGCCCCGGGTAACCGTGGGCGGCCAGGGACAGGTAGTAGCCGGCATCCCACTGGGCCAGGATCTGGGTCAGCACGCCGGGATGGCGGGCCACCACGTGCGGGAACTGCACGCCGTCGGCGCTGACGAGTGCGATCCAGGTGACGATGAGGCGAAAACCGATCGTCGCCCCGACGGCGATCGTCAGCGGCCGGCGCCACTCCCCCCAGAGCAGGCGCAGACGAGACGGTGGCGCGTCCCGTTGTGCTCCTTCTTCGCCGGACACGCCGGAGCGGCCTTCGAAGCCGGCTGAGAGTTGCATGTCGCCGCCGGTTGGTGCGGGATCGTCACCAACCTCGTCGCCCTGCTCGAGGGCGCCGTCCGCTCCCAGGGCCTGCTCAGTCACGACGTCGCCACCGTAGTGCAGGAGGCTGCGTGCGGCCGGGGTCCGGCGCCGGCGCGAGGTCCGGCGGACCCGCTGCGTCGACCTAAATGAAGCTGAAGTCAGGCACGCCCGAGCTGATGCCCTTGAAGAGCTCGCCCTTGTGCGCGATCAGCTCCTCGGGGGTCCAGGCCGCATCGCGCGTCACCTGTCCGACTGCTTGGAAGGCGCTCATGGCGTAGATGTTGCCGCCGAAGACGACGAAGATCTGGCCATTGATGTCGGCGGACGCCGGAGCGGCGAGGAACGCCACGACGTTGGCGATGTTCTTCGGGTCCCACGCGTCGAAGCCGTCCTTCGCGTCCATGCCGTCGCTGCCGAAGAGGGTCTCGGTCATTCGGGTGCGGGCGCGCGGGGCGATGGCATTCGACGTGACGCCGTAGCGGCCGAGCTCGCGAGCCTCGACCACGGTGAGCGCGGCGATGCCCGCCTTGGCGGCCGCGTAGTTCGCCTGGCCGGCGTTGCCGAAGAGGCCCGCTTCCGAAGACGTGTTGATGATGCGGCTGCTGACGTCTTCGCCTGCCTTCGAGCGGTTGCGCCAATACACGGAGGCGTGCTGGGCGGCGGCGAAGTGTCCCTTGAGATGGACCCGGATCACGTCGTCCCAGTCCGACTCGTCCATGTTGAACATCATCTTGTCGCGCAGGATCCCGGCGTTGTTCACGAGGATGTCGACGGAGCCGAAGGTGTCAATGGCTTGGTCGACCACGGCCTTGCCGCCGGCCCACGTGCTGATGTCGTCGCCGTTGACCGCAGCCTCTCCACCGTTCTTCTTGATGAGCTCGACGACCTCTTCTGCGGGGTGGACGTCGGAACCGCCTTCGCCGTGCAGTCCCGCGCCGACGTCGTTGACGACGACTCGCGCACCCTCGCCGGCCAGTACGAGCGCCTCCTCGCGCCCGATACCCCGTCCTGCGCCGGTGATCACAGCCACCTTGCCGTCGAGCAGTCCCATCGTTCATGCCTCCCTGTGCCAGTGCTCTGCCGCATCGACGCGCCGACCCGTACGTCCCTGAGGTGAGGGTCCGGCTCCCGTGCCCGAAGGCCGTCGCGCGGCGCATGCAGTGTGGCCGATGGCGGTCTTCACGGGCAAAACCGGGTCAGTGCCTCGGTGACGACCAGCGCTATCAGCGCGGCGGTCTCCGCCCGGGCCCGTACACGCCCGAAGCGCGCGACGAGGCTGACGACCTCCATCGCGTCGGGGGGCTCGACGAGCAACCCCGCGTCCACGCCACCCGCGACGCACAGGACGGGAAGTGGTCGCCCCTGCGCGGCACGTGCCCGCGCCAGTTCGAGCACGCCCCCGGTCACCTTGCCGTGGAAGGACGGCGGATCGAGGTGTCCCTCGCCGGTCATCACGAGGTCGGCCGGCTCGAGCCGGGCGGCCAGGCCGACCAATCCGGCCACGAAGTCGAAACCCGGCTCGATGCGAGCGCCCAGCGCCACGAGCCCGCCCGCCAGGCCTCCGGCGGCACCGGCTCCGGGGACCTCGGTGACGTCGACGCCTATCTCACGTCGGTAGCGCGCAGCCACCTCGACGAGGCGCCGTCCGAGCAGCTCGACCTGGGCCGGCGACGCACCTTTCTGTGGACCGAAGACCGCCGCCGCCTCGGTGAACGGAGTCGTGACGTCGGAGGCGACGACGAGCTCGACGTCGCGCAGCGCCTCTGGCGAGCCGACGGCGTCGAACGCGCCCTCACCGCCATCGGTCGTCGCAGAGCCACCACAGCCGATGACGATGCGCCCCGCTCCCGCGTCGCGGGCGGCCAGGAGCAGCTGGCCGACGCCGGCCGTGGTGGCGCGCACGGGGTCGTCGCCTCGTGGCCGCGGCACGAGGGCGCGCCCCGCGGCCTTGGACATCTCGATGACGGCCGTAGGGGGAGCGTCGCCCCCGCCCACGTGGGCAGCAGCGGTCCCGAGCAGGCGCCATTCCGCCTCGACGGCCCGCCCGAGTGGGCCGGTGACGGTGGTGACATGGCGGGCGCCGCCGCAGGCTTCGAGCAGTCCTTCGCCGCCGTCGGACATCGGCACCTCGTCGGCGGTCCACCCCATCTCGCGTGCCGCACCAGCCGCCGCGGCGGCCGCGGCGGTCGCCGACGCCGTGCCACGGAACTTGTCCGGCGCGGCGACGAAGTGGGGCATGCCGGCGCAACCTACCGGGCGGGGTGTGCGGGCGAGAGGACTCGAACCTCCACCCCCTCGCGGGGACCGGGACCTAAACCCGGCGCGTCTGCCAATTCCGCCACGCCCGCGGCGGGTCCCGCAGTGCGGGTGATCAGGCAGTGTACGGCGCTGTGCCCACCAGAGCGCCCGATGCCCACTAGCCTCGTGCCATGGCAAATTCATCTGACGCCACGCCCATCGTGGCCGCGGGCGGCGACCTCGATTCGAGCGGCCGTATCTTCCAGCAGCTCCTGAAGGAGCGGATCGTCTTCATCGGAAGTGCGATTGACCAGGTCACAGCGAACCTCGTCTGCGCCCAGCTCATCCTCTTGGAGGCGGAGAACCCCGAGAAGGACATCTCCCTCTACATCAACTCCCCGGGCGGCTCGGTCACCGACGGCCTGGCCATCTACGACACGATGCAGTACGTCCGTCCCGACGTGTCGACCATCTGCGTGGGGCTGGCGGCCAGCATGGGCCAGTTCCTGCTCTGCGCCGGCGCGCCGGGCAAGCGCTACGCCCTGCCGCACTCACGCATCTTGATGCACCAGCCCTCGGGGTCCATGCAGGGTCAGGCCGCCGACATCGCCATCCAGGCTGAGCAGATCATCTATCTCAAGCGGATGATGGCCGAGCGCATCGCCTTCCACACGGGACAGCCTCTCGAGCGCATCGAGACTGACTCGGACCGCGACCGCTGGTTCACGGCCGATGAGGCCCAAGAGTACGGCTTCATCGACAAGGTCATCGACCGCTCGACGGCCACAGCAGCGGCGGGGAACCCATAGACGTGGCGCTCGACGTCCCGGCCTCTTCGTCGGACGCGGACCAGAGACTCGAAGGCGCGCTAGAGGAGGAACGGGTACCGGACCGCTCACCCATGGCCGCCCAGGCGGGTGGGCTCGATCCGCGCGAGGCGCGCCGTGCCACGGGCGTGCGCATCGTCACCCCGACCACAAGTGTGCGCAAGCGGATCCGCGAGATCTGGCTGTCGCGCGAGCTCCTCGTCTACCTGGTCCGCACCGAGATCAAGGTCAAGTACAAGAACTCGGTCCTCGGTCTCGTCTGGTCGATGGTCGCCCCCGCCATGACCCTGGCCATCTACTTCGTTGTGTTCCAGATCGTGCTCGGCAACCACACGCCGAATTTCGTGATCTTCCTGTTCGCGGGCCTGCTGCTGTGGAACCTCTTCTCACTCGGCGTGCTCACCGGCACCGGCGTGGTGGTCAACAACTCGGGCATCGTGAAGAAGGTCTCCTTCCACCGCGAGATCCTCTCGCTGGCCGCCGTCGGCTCGGCCTGCGTCTTCTTCTTCTTCCAGGCGATTGTGATGGTCCTCTTCATGATCGTCCTGCACCACGGGCCGGATTGGTCCTACTTGCCGGTCCTGCTGCTCGCTCTGGTGACCGGCATCGTGCTCGCCTCGGCCATTGCAGTGCTTCTCTCTGCCGTCAACGTCTATCTGCGCGACACGCAGCACCTCATCGAGGTCATCCTCACCGCATGGTTCTGGGCCTGTCCGATCGTCTACCTCTACCAGGAGCAGATCGGGACCAGGCTCGGGAAGAAGGGCTTGACCTGGGTGTACTTCCTGAACCCGATGGTGCCGCTCATCCTGTCCTTCCAGCGCTGCATCTATGCCGACGTGACGGCGTACGGCAAGGTCAACGGCGTGGAGACGACGTTCTACGCGCTGCCCCCGAAGGGGATGCTCTGGTACGTCGGCCTCGACCTCGCGGTGCTCGCCCTTTCGATCATCCTCTTCCTGTTCGCCCTCGCAGTCTTTGGCCGCCTGGAGGGCAACTTCGCGGAGGAGCTCTGATGAGCGACTTCGCCGTCGACGTCCGGAACGTCTCCAAGCGGTTCCGCCTGGCCCACGGGCAGTACAACTCCGTGAAGGAGCGCATCATCCACGGGGGCCGGCGCAAGACGACCGAGGACTTCTGGGCGCTGAACAAGGTCTCTCTCACCGTGCGAGAGGGCGAGACGGTCGGCATCCTCGGTCGCAACGGCTCGGGGAAGTCCACGCTGCTCAAGTGCATCTGCGGCGTCCTCCAACCCACCAAGGGCGAGGTCGCCGTGCGCGGGAAGCTGGCGGCGTTGTTGGAGCTCGGTGCCGGATTCCAGGCGGACCTCTCCGGACAGCGAGAACATCTACCTCAACGGGTCGCTGCTCGGGATGACCAAGCGCCAGGTGGACAAGGCCTTCGACGCCATCGTGGACTTCTCCGAACTGGAGGAGTTCATCGACGGGCCGGTCAAGTTCTACTCGTCGGGCATGGCCGTGCGACTGGGTTTCGCCGTCGCTGTCAACGTCGACCCCGACATCTTGGTGATCGACGAGGTGTTGGCGGTGGGGGACGAGCGGTTCCAGCGCAAGTGTCTCGACCGGGTCAGCCAGTTCCAAAAAGAGGGACGCACCATCTTGTTGGTGACGCACTCCGCCGACGTCGTGCGGAGCATCTGTGACCGTGGGGTGGTCCTCAGCCACGGCGATCTCGTCGCCGAGGGCGAGCCGGGCGAGGCGACCCGCATCTTCCGCGAGCGCCTCATGGCAGAGGGTGCCGGCATGGCGATCGTCGACCCCGCGCTCGTGGCCGTGCCGGCGACGCCCAAGACGATCGGGAGCGATTCGCTGCCCGACGCCGAGCGGCCGGTGCGGTTCCGCTCGGTCCACCGCGTCTTCTCGGGGGACAACACCGTCCCCTACATGCGCACCGGGGACGATTTGACCATCCGGGTCGAGTTCGAGGCGCTGTACCCGACCGAGGACGTGGTCTTCTCCCTCGAGATCCGCGACGATCACGAGAACCTGGTCATGCGGACCGACACCTCCATCATCGGCATGCCGATCGATGCGCCCCGCGGGGTCAGCGTCATGCACTTCGGCATCGTGGACATGCCGCTCCTGGACGGCTCCTTCAGCTTCGCCCTCGGGATCCAGAGCCGCAGCGGGATCCTCTACGACTGGTACGAGCAGGCCGGGAAATTCGAGGTCATGAACCCGGGCAAGACCACAGGCTCGGTCCACTTGAAGGTGCACGCAGCACTGATTTCGACCGAGGGCGTCGACGTCTCTGGCGCGCTCGTCCAGCCCCTCTGAGCGAGACTCGCGCCATGGACGACGCCGAGGTAACGCTGCCCGAGGACCCGCAGGCGTACGTGGCCCAGGTCATGGCCGAGATCGCCGAGGAGGTGCGCTTGCGCCGAACCTCGGGCGACCTCCCGCCGAGGCTCGAGCGCGAGCTCGACGAGCTCTTTCTCGCCCACTCCCCGGTGGCGGGCCGCGGCGGTGACCTCGGCGAGGCGATGCGGATGGTGGACGCCGCCACGTTCATCGACCCCGTCGTGCCCGTCGGCTCCGAGAAGGCCGCCGGGGCGTTCGTCAAGAAGGGCATGCGGTCGATGCTCCTCTGGTACGTCGGCTGGGTCACCCACCAGATGAGCCAGTCGACCGCCGCCGTCAGCCGCGCCCTGCACATCGTGGACGGGCGCCTCAAGGAGCTCGAGCGCCAGGTGGAGGTGCAGCGGGTCCCCGACGCCGGCGTCGTCGAGTTCCCTGTGTCCCGAGCTCCCGATGCCTGGTGGGTCGAGCCCGCCGTGGCCGCGGTCGCCAAGGCGCCCGGGCGTGTCCTCCATGCTGCGTGTGGTGACGGCTGGCTGGTGCGCCGCATCGTGGCCGCGGGCGGGGACGCCTACGGGGTCGACCCGCGGACGCACCTGGTCGAGGTGGCAGAGCTGGGCACCGTCGACCTGCGCGGTGAGGGCTTGGCCGAGCACCTGCGCGCCGTGGCCGCCGCCGGGCTCGGCGCAGTGGTCCTCAGCGGCATCGTCGACGGCATGTCGGGTGGCGAACGCGCCCAACTGCTCGCTGCGGTGGGGACGCGGCTTGCGCCCGGCGGCACCTTGGTCATCCACTCCGTCAGTCGAGCCAGCTGGGAGGCCGCCGACGCGCCCCCCGAGGCGGACCTCGCGCCCGGCGGGCCCCTGCGGCCCGAGGCCTGGTGCCGCCTGCTCGAGCAGAGCGGCTACGACGCCGTGGCGCAGAGCGGTCCCGGCGGATCCGACTTCATGGTGACCGCGGTCCGGGACGCGATCACGGCACCGTACGCGCCAGCCCGACGGTGAGCGCCGCCGCCGGGGGGCCGGTGGCCGTCCACCAGTTCATCGCCACCCTCAATCCCCACGACGCCACCGGCACACACACCCTGTTGCTGCGGGACGCCCTGCGGTCGGCGGGGTGGCGCTCGGAGATCTTTGCCGAGGCAATCCACGACGACCTCTCGTCGCTGGCGTACAAGCACTGGATGTACTCCGAGCACGCCGCCGAGGGCGACGTGGCGGTGTACCAATTCACCACGTCCTCCGTGGTGGCGGGGTACCTGGCCGAGCGCGGCGTGCCACTCGTTCTCGACTTTCACAACTTCACCGCACCGGAGTACTTCGAGGGTTGGGAGCCCCAGAGCGTCGAGCGGGCGACCGAGGCGGCCGAGGAGCTCGCGCTGCTCGCGCCGCGGGCCCTGGTCGGATTGGCCAAGAGCCGCTACAGCGAGCTGGAGCTCCAACGCGCGGGCTGCCGGCGCACCACGGTGGTCCCGGTGCTGGCGGACTACGCCCGCGTCAGCGCCCCGCCGGACCCCCGGGTGGCGGCCGAGCTCGCGCGCGAGCGCGCCGGCGGCGGCGCCGACATCCTCTTCGTCGGCCGGGTCGTCCCCTCCAAGGCGCAGCACGAGCTGGTGAAAGCCCTGTGGGCCTATCGCCGTCTCTATGACCCGTTGGCCCGGCTGCACCTGGTCGGCGGCACGGCCAGCTTCGAGTACACCAAGGCACTGCAGGACTTCGTCGCGGATCTCCATCTGGCCGAGGCGGTCCGCCTGACCGGCGAGGTGTCCGACGCGTCGCTGGCCGCCCACTACGCCGCGGCAGACGTCTACCTCTCGTTGTCGGAGCACGAGGGGTTCGGCGTGCCGCTCGTCGAAGCCATGGCGGCGGGTGTCCCGGTGGTGGCGCGCGGTGCGGGTGCCGTGGGGGAGACGGCGGGGGGCGCTGCGCTCTTGCTGGCCGCGGCCGATCCCTCCTACATCGCTGCCGCGCTGCACCGGGTGTGCACCGACGACGCCCTCCGCGCGGTGCTGACATCGGCCGGGCTGCGACGCGCGGCCGAGCTGTCGGACGGTGGCGCGGCCACCCGGATCGTGGACGCCATCGCCGGGGCGGTGACGCGGTGAGCGGCAAGGTGGCCTTCGTCACGCCCCGCTACGGGACACAGATCATGGGCGGCGCCGAGACGGCGGTCCGCCAGCTGGCCGAGCACCTCCGCGCCATGACGAGCTGGGAGCCCGAGGTCCACACCACCTGTGCCCTCGACCCGGTCACCTGGGAGGACGAACTCGAGCCCGGGACCAGCGAGCTCAACGGCGTCCGCGTGCACCGCCACCCGAACGCGCACGGGCGGTTGCCCGACTTCTATGGGCTCGACGGGATGTTGCGCCTGGCACCGCGGCAGGTCACCCGGGCCCAGGCCGTGCGCTGGGTCGACTACAACGGGCCGGTCTCACCCCAACTCGTCGACGCACTCGGCGCGACGGACGCCGACGTCGTCGCGTTCACCCCGTACCTGTACCACCCCACGGTGGCGGGCATCGGCCGCGTCCGCGCTCCGGCCGTCTTCCACCCGGCCGCCCACGACGAGCCAGCGCTCTACTTCCCGGTCTTCCGCGGCACGTTCGGAGACGCCGACGCCTTCTGCTTCTACACGGCGGCCGAGCGCACCCTCGTCGAGCGCATGTACCCCGTGGCCGAGCGGCCCCAGATCGTGCTCGGGCTGGGCGTGGGGGATTCCCAGGGGGCCGGCCGGCCGGGTGGCGAGCTGGCCGGCGTGGGGGATCGGCCCTACATCGTGAGCGTCGGGCGCGTCGACGAGCACAAGGGCTCGAAGATGCTGGCGTCGTACTTCGCCACGTACAAGGAGCGTCATCCCGGTCCGCTGGCCCTCGTGCTCGTCGGACCGGTCGCCGTCGAGCTGGCGCCCCACCCCGACATCGTCGTGACGGGTCCGGTGGACGAGGCCGACAAGTGGGACATCGTGCACGACGCGCTGGTGTCGGTCTCACCCTCGGCGCTCGAGTCGTTCTCGCTGGTCGTGATCGAGGCGTGGGTCGACCGGGTCCCCGTGCTCGTCAACGGTGCCTGCGGGCCCACCCGTGAACACTGCGAACGCTCCGGGGGTGGTCTGTGGTTCACCTCCTACCCCGAGTTCGAGGCGGTCCTCGAGCGTCTCGTGGCCGACTCGTCCCTGCGGGAGAGGCTGGGCTCGCGCGGCCGCGCCTATGTGGACACGCATTTCCGGTGGCCGGTCCTCATCCGCCGCTATGACGACTTCATCACCTCGGTGGCCGAACGCGGCCGCGGGACCCCGGGCCTGTTCTGAACGATGAGCGGCGGGGTCAACGGCCCGCGCTGACCAAGGGCCCCATCGGAACCGTCTCGAGTTGACTGGAGTCGAAGTTGGTGACGTCGAGCTCGGTGCCTCCGGGCTCGAGGGTCATCTGTCTCGGGAACGCACCGGCCGGGACGTAGCCCACGAGTGCGGGGACGCCGGCGAGGTTCACGACGGCCAGCGAGCCGACGCCCGTGCCGAAGCGGTTCGAATCGGCGACGACGAGCCGCCGTCCGCCGTCGAAGAAGGCGAGCCCGACCGGTGCGAGGCCCACGGGGACGTCGACGGTCAGCGCCGGTGCGCCGCGGGCCAGGGCGCGGGCGGAGAAACCGAGGAGCGCGTCGCTGCCTCGCGCGGTCACCCAGACGGTACGGCCGCCGGCGGCCACGACGACCCGGACCGGCTGGCAGCCGGCGTGCACGGTGCGTTCGACCGCCCGCTCGGGTCGGCGTTCGGCCACCGCGACCCGTAACAGCGAAAGGGTCCCCGGCAAGTCGGTCGAACTGCCGCGCTCGATCTCGCTTGTCACATACGCGGTCGCGCCGTTGGGGCTGAAGGCCACGCCCACCGGAGAGCGCCCCACGGCAGCCGCGCCGACGTAACGGGGTTGATGACCTGCCGAGAGGCGGAACACGTCGACCTGGTCGGTGTTCTCCATGGTGACGAAGGCGAGGCGCCCGTCCTGCGTCGTCGCCACCTCGATCGCCCCCGTCCCCGGCGTCGCCACCTGCCAGGCGACCGCGTCGGTCGCGCCGCGTTCGGCGGCCGCGACATCGAGGCCGAGTAACCCGCTCCCCGTCGCCACGAGCAGGATCCGGCCGCCGTCGGCGAAGGCCATGCCGCTGGGCACCGCGTCGCCCACGAAGACGGTGTGCAGCACGACGCTGCCGCCGCCGTCGCCGCGGTAGACGAGGATGGCGCCGCCCCCGGTGTGGTCTGGCTGGCTGACGCCTTGGCTCGAGACGAAGGTATAACGGCCGTCGGGGGTGGTCTCGACATCGAAGGGCAGTCCGGGGACGTCGGCAAAGTGGGGCGTGACGGGCAGCGCTGGCGCCGCGGCCGCCGCGGCGGAGCACCCGGGAGGTGTCAGGGGCGGAGCCGCCGCCTGAGCCGACTCGCTCGTTTGGGACAACACGAGCAGGCCGGCGAGGACGCCCAGCACAGCCAGCACGCGGAGCGCGCGCGATGCCGCATCGGTGGTCCGTGGCGCGTCACGGGCGAAGCGCCGCGTGGGCCCGGTGTGCGGCGCGGCTCGTTCAGGTTTCGCGGCGGCCCACCACGGTGTACATGCGCTGCTCGATCGCGTCGGCCCCGATGTCATGAGCGAGGTGGTGGCGCTGGCTGTGCATCGTCGTCTCCGTCCGCCCGAAGCCGAGGCGCGACAGCATCGACACGACTGCGCCGGGATAGATCGACCACCAGTTGGTCATGTGGTGCTCGGCGGAGGGGGAGAACCGCATGACGTTGGCCTCGGGTGGCTGCGCGTCGTCTTGCAGCGGCTCGGTCACGATCATCGTGTCTGTCGTGCGGGCCGCCGCCTGGGACAGGACGCCCCAAGGCTCACGCAGGTGTAACAGGATGGCACCGACCAGTGTGATGTCGAAGACGCCGAGATCGGCCGGCAAGTCGTAGATGTTCCCCTGGACGAACTTGGCCGACGAACCGAACGCGCGGTGGAGGTACCACCAGGCGTCGTGGTTTCGATCGATCGTCTCCTGCATGACCCGCAGCTTCTCCTCGGGTTGATCGACACCCTTCACCGGGAGCAGGTCGATCGACACGTCGAAGCCGGCCTCGAAGGACACCACCTCCGCGCCCATGCGTTCCATGTAGAAGGTCAGGTAGCCGGTGGCGGGGCCCAGCTCGAGGACCCGCTTGCCCGCGACGTCCACCCCGCCGAGGTAGGCGGACTCGTGACCGCGCAGGTCCCAAGCACCCGGCAGCACCCGGCCGTCGGGGAGTTCGACCGCGTGATACCACACGAGGTCGTCGAGGTCGGCGCCGGCGCGCCGGGCCGACAGCGCGGCCTGGAAGGCGGGATCGAGCTGCCCGAGGTAGTCCCGCGGCGGGTAGGTGGGCAGGAGCGGGCCGCGCCGAGCGGCCTCGGGTGCCGCGACGGTCGTGTCGGACTGTGCGCGGTCACGTCGCTTGGGCATGGGGCGTCACTCTACGCGAGGCGGTCGCGACGGAAGCGCCTCATAGCGATATGCAGCTTGGCGCGACGAGCGGAGCGGTCAGAACCCGTCCATGCCGACCATGGGTCGGTTGAGATGCTGCCCGCCCATCGAACCGCGGAACGGCGCGTCGCCGTAGGAGAAGATCCCACCGTCGGCCGCGACGAACCAGTAGCCACCGCCGTCCAGGGTGGACTGCATGGCCACCACCGGCTGGTTGAGCACGAGACCGCCGGTCGAGCCGTAGAACGGTGCGTCGAAGGAGAAGACACCGCCGTCGGCGCCGACGAGCCAGTAGCCACCCGTGACGGGATCCGGCGTCATGCCGACGATTGGCGCGTTCAGATGGATCCCTTCGGTGTCGCCGGCGAATTGGGCGTCGCCGAAGGTGAAGACGTGACCCGTCGTGCTGACCTCCCAGTAGCCGAGGCCGTCGGGCGTCGCCGCCATGGCGACGATGTCCTGGTCGGGAACCGCTGCGGCCGACCCGTAGAAGCCGGCGTCGCCGTAGGAGAAGATGCCGCCGTCGGACGCGACGAGCCAGTACCCCTTGCCGTCAGGCGTCGGTGCCATGCCGACCACGGGCGCGTTGAGGTGCAGCGACCCGGTCGAGCCGTAGAAGCCGGCGTCGCCGTAGGCGAAGATGCCGCCGTCGGACGCGACGAGCCAATAGCCTCCTTGCCCGGGGACGGCCGCCATGCCCACCACGGGTTTGTTCAGCGCCATGCTGCCCGTGCTCCCGCAGAAGTCCTGCCCGAAGGCGAAGATGCCGCCGTCAGAGGCGACAGTCAGGTAGCCGTGTTGGCTCGCCGCCGGCCGTTCGCACAGCCCGAGCGAGGCGCCGCCGCCGACGAACCCGCTCAGCTCCGAGTCGTGATGGAACTGCGGCCACGCGCCGGACTCGCCCGCCAGCGCGCCGTTTGACCCCGAGACCTCGAAGTGCTGGACGATGCCCTGGACGTCACCGCCCCCGATACCGAAGTAACCGGCCACCGTGATGCCGATCGCGCCGAGCTGGTCGCCCGTGACCAGCGCCGCGTTCTGGAACCCGAACGTCTTGCCGGACAGGTTGGGATTTTGCGTGTTGGTCGACCCGTCGTCGACGTGGGCGACCTCCTGGCCGCTCTGGCCGTCGAGGATGAAGAGCCCCAGGTCGGTCGGCACGATGACGTCCTGGTATCCGGTCCCCATGTTCGCAGTCGTGACGGACCCGAAGACGGCGCCGGGGACGTTGGCCTGCCAGATGACCGCGCCGGTCGTCGCGTTGAGCGCGTAGACGGACCCTGTCGTGCCACTTGTGACAGTGCCCTCGACGACGGCGAGCTGGCCGTTCCCTGTGACGTCGGCCAAGGCGGGCGAGCCTCCGGTGGTGCCGTCGAGCTTGTCGCTCCAGACCTGGTTGCACTCGGTGTCGAAGACCTTCACCGTGTCCTCGTCGCTGCCGCCGAAGAAGCTGCCGGTGCCCGTGGCGATGCCGTACTGACCGCCGGGCAGGATGGGGCCGATCGCCGGTGAAGAGTCGACCTCCTCGGTCGTGTTCGCGCTGCAGATCAAGCCGCCGGTGTCGCTGTAGATGCGGACGTGGCCGCCGTTGTCGTAGTGCTTCCCATAGGCGAAGCCCTGCGACGATGCCCCGCCCGAGACGAAGTCGTCCGATCCGGTGCCGTAGAGGTCACCGACGGCCGCCGTCGAGAACACGCTGTCGGCCGAGAACTGGGGCCAGGCGGGTGTCGGAGCTCCGTTCGCACTGTTGAGCGCGTAGGTCTCCTGCCCGAGTGAGCCGGCCTCGACCAGCGAGCCGCCGTCCCCGATGGAGAGCGACGCCTGCACGCCGCCGTTGGGGACCGTGTCGCTCGACGGATTGGTTACGACCTGGTTCCACAGCGGGCTGGCGTTGGGTCCGTACGAGTAGTACCCGCCGTCGATCGGGGCCGCGGCATTGCCGGCGCCGAAGTACAGGTTCCCGGTCGGCCCCACTGACGCCGTCGAGTCGATAGGCGGGCTCCCGGGCACCTCGACGCCGATGGAACCGGTGGCAGGCGTGCCGCCGGTCGGACTGTTACAGCCCTGTCCCGAGCCCACGCCGCTGCCCGTGCCGTTGTCCCATCCGGGTACGGACGCGCCGGTCGCCAGATTGAGGCCGTAGATGGAGCCTTCGCGGTCACCCACCTCGACGGCGCGCGTCCCCCGTCGTCGAACTGGACCGGCGAGGCCTCGGCGACGCCGCAGGGCGCGTCGTCGAGGATCACACCCGGAAACGATGCGGTGCTGTTCCAGGTCTCGGTCAGCGTGAGGGGACTGGCGGCACCCACCTGCGCCGTCTCGGTCGTGAGCGCGCCGCCGACGATGGACACTCCCGCCACCGCCAGGCTGGAGAGGATGATGCGCGTCCGTAGCATGCGCGCGTTTGTCACGAAGCCCCAAAATCCATGCGTTAGCGGCACGACGCTAGCCGTTCCCCCTCAGCGTGGATTGTCGCCCCCCGTTCAGCTGCGGGCAGCACCGGTAGCATCCAGCGTCGTGCCTCGAGCAATCCCTCCAACCGGCGATGCCTGACGCAACCCCCCAGGGTGCAGGCAGTGGACACGGCGACCTGGCCGGCGATACGAGCGCCGCGGGCATGGTCCCAGCCGATCGCGAACGGGCCGCCCAGGCGCTGCACGAGGCCTTCGCGCGCCTCGCTCCGCAGGGGAGCGACGAGTGGAATTTCCAGGGGGCGTTCACCCTCCTCGGCGACCGCTACGGCCCCTACCACCCCGGCGCGTCCGCCCTCTCGGACGCAGTGGAGACGGAGCGTCGCGGCAGCGGGCGCCGCGGCGGCCGCCTCGACCGGTTGCGCCGCGACCGGGGCGCGCGGGCGCCCGAGGGAGGGAAGACCGAGCTCGAAGAAGCGATGGCGCACGTCGTCGAGGCCTTTCGCTTCCTCTCGGCCCGCGTGGCGACCCTCGAGGCCAGGTTGGCGGGAGAGGACCGGCCCGTGGAGGGCGCGGCCTGGCTCGTTCCGGCGCGTGAGCTCGGCCCCTGGGCGGGTCCCGTTGCCGCGCACGTCACGGCCGCGACCCCTGGCGGCGACATCGTGCACGCCGACTGCGGCGAGGGCAGCCTGCTCGACGCCTTCGCAGTCCGGGGCACGACCGCGCACGGCGTCGAGCCCCGCGGCGCACTGGCCTTGCGCGACCTCGAGCGGGGCTGCGCAGTCACGATCGCCGAGGCCTCTGAGTACCTGAGCGGACGAGCGGACGCAGAGCTCGGCGGGATCGTCTTGAGCGGGGTGGTCGACCGCCTCGCCCTGCACGAGCTCCTGCCTCTGCTCACCACGTGCCGGCGCACGCTCGCACGCAGCGCGCCGCTGGTCGTCGTGTCCGAACCGCCCCGGCCGGCCGGGTCCAGAGAGGCGCCGGCGCGCGACCTGGTCGAGGGCCGCTCGCTGCACGAGGCGACCTGGGAGCTCCTGCTCGATCGCGCCGGGTTCGTCGACATCGCCCCGCTGCCGGGCGCCGAAGAGGAGAACCAGCGGTTCGCCCTGGCGGCCCGCACCCCCTCGTGAGCGGCATCCACCACTTCGTACCCGTCCTGCACCGTGGCGATGCGGTCGGGCGCCACACCCTCCGGCTGCGTGACGCCACGCGCGCCCGCGGGTATGACTCGCACATCTACGTGGACACGGTCGAGGCAGAGACGGCGAACGAGACCGTCCCCGTGCTGTCGTACGCACAGGCGGCGCAGCCCGGGGACGTGGTCGTGTACCAGTTCGCCACCGCGTCTGCCATGGCGCCGTGGCTCGCTGGGCGGTCAGAGACCCTCGTCGTCAACTACCACAACATCACGCCGCCCGACTTGATGGCGCCATGGGACAACCATCTCGCACTCGGTCAGCTGCAGGCCCAGGGTGACCTGGCGCTGCTGGCGCCGCGGGCCGCGCTCGCGGTCGCGGACTCGACTTACAACGAAGCGCACCTTGCTGGAGCGGGCTTTGCCAAGACGGCGGTCGTCCCGCCGTCGGCGGCACTCGGCGCACTCGGCGCACTCGGCCCACTCGAATCGTCCGATGGACTCGACGCGGCGCCACCACAGCCGACCGCAGCCAGTGCCGACCCGTCCCGGCCGCCCGGAGCCAGGTGGCTCGCCGTGGGTCGGGTGTCACCCAACAAGGCCCTCGAGAACACCGTCGCCGCGCTGGCCGTGGCGCGGGCCCATCAGGATCCCGACGCCACGCTCCTCGTCGTCGGCAAGCCCGCCACCGAGTCGTACGCGGCAGCGCTGCGGCGCTACGTCGTCGACATGGGATTGGCGGAGGCGGTGCGCTTCACCGGACACGCGAGCGATGCCACAGTGGCGTCCGCGTACGCCGAAGCCGACGTGCTGGTGGTGACGTCCGAACACGAAGGATTCTGCGTGCCGGTGGTGGAGGCCATGGCAGCCCGTCTCCCGGTCGTGGCCTTCGATCGAGGGGCGGTGCCCGAGGTGCTCGGGGGAGCCGGAGTCCTGGTCTCGGACAAGGACCCCTACGCGCTGGCCGGTGCCATCGACGCCCTGCTGGCCGACGCGCCCTTGCGCGCCACCCTCGAAGAGGCGGGAAGCCGTCGCCTCGGTGAGCTCGATCTCGCGGCGGCGGCGGACCGCTTCGTCAGCCTGCTCGCCCCACTGGTGGGCGCGGGTGCTGTCGCGTCATGACGGCGGTCCACCAGTTCGTGCCGATGCTGCACCGTGCCGATGCCGTCGGCCGCCATACGCTGCGCCTACGCGAGGTGCTCGAGGCGCGCGGCGTGCGCTCCGAGATTTACGTCGAGCTGACCGACGAGGAAACGGCTGCGCTGACGCGGCCGTTCGGCCGTTACGCCGAGGAGGCCGAGCCGCGGGACGTCCTCGTGTACCAGTTCGCCACCGCCTCGGGGATCGCCTCCTTTCTCGAGGAGCGTCGTGAGCGGCTCGTCGTCAACTACCACAACGTCACGCCACCCGCGTTCTACGCGTCGTGGAACAACGCGATGGCGCGCCATCAGCTGCGCGCCCAGCAGGAGCTGCGCGCGCTCGCCCCACGCGCGTCACTCGGACTGGCGGTCTCATCGTTCAACGAGGCCGAATTCGACGGCCGCTGGGTTCGCGCCGACCGCGGTGGTCCCGCCCGCTGCGCTACTGCCCACTCCCGACGTCGCGGTGCCTGGCGCACCGGCGGCGCCCGGCGGCGGCAGCCGCTGGATCAGCGTCGGTCGCGTCGCCCCGAACAAGGGCATCGAGCTCGCCGTGATGGCGCTCCTCGTCGCGCGCGAGCACGACGACTCGGAGGCGAGCCTCGAGGTGGTGGGGCGGCCGGTGGTGTCCTCCTATGGCGACGCGCTGCGCCGCTTCGTCGACGAGATGGGCCTGCACGACGCCGTCACCTTCACCGGCATGCTCAGTGACTCTGATCTTGTCGGCGCCATGAGGCGCGCCAGCGTCCTCGTGGTGAGCTCGAGGCACGAGGGATTCGGCGTGCCCGTGCTCGAGGCGATGAGCATGGGCCTGCCCGTCGTGGCCAATCGAGCCGGCGCGCTGCCCGAAGTGGTCGGCGACGCCGGCCTCCTGGTGGACGCCACCGATCCGTACGCCCTGGCCGGCGCCGTCGCCCGCCTGCGCGGGGACCAGGGCCTTCGCACCACGCTCGCCCAGGCCGGCCGGCAGCGGCTCGAGGCGCTCGACCTGTCCTCGGCCGGCGACCGTGCCGCCGACCAGATCCTGACGCTTCGAGGCTGACCCCTCAGGAGGCCACAGCCTCCTGCACCAGTGAGACGAAGCGTTGCGTCGACGCCGCCAGGTCGAAGCCCGCGGCACGCCTGCGGCCCGCCGCCGCCAGGACGCCGCGCAGGGCGTCGTCGCGCAGCACGCGGCCGACGGCAGCGGCGAAGGGCACGGGCGACTTGTCCTCGAGCACGAGGCCCGCGCCGCCGACCGTCTCAGGTACCGCAGTGACCCCGTAAGCGACGATGGGGACGCCGTGGCCCATGGCCTCGGCCAGCGGGACGCAGAACCCTTCGTGGTCCGAGGCCATGACGAAGACGTCAGCCGCTTGGTAGTAGGCCTCGAGCGCCGCGCCACTCACGGAGCCGGCAAGGCTGACGGCGCCGCTCAGTCCGAGCTCCTCGATGAAGGTGCGCAAAGCCGGCTCGTACGTCTCCCCGAGCGGTGAGCCCACAAGGTGGAGCCGGGCGGCGGGGTCGTCGGTCCGGCGCAGGACGTCGAGCATCTTCACCAGATCGTGCGGTGCCTTGTGCGGCGAGATCTTCCCGACGTAGAGCAGGTCGCTTCCGCCCTCGCGCGCCTTGCGCCGGGCGAGGGTGGCCGCCAGATCGGGATCGGGCTCGTCGCTCTTGGCCTGCATGTCGATCAGCAGGGGCACGACGGCGGTGCCCTCGAAGCCGAGCGCGTGGAGCTCGGACTCGTTGAACGCAGAGTCGGCGACGGCAAAGCGGCTCTGCGGCGCGAGGCGCGCCAGCTGCGTCCGGCCCAGAGCAACCTCGTAGGCGACGGCGGGCTCCCAGTCGCGCAACAGGTCGGCTGGGGTGATGTTGTGGTAGTTGACGAGCTTGGGCTCGTTGCGCGCGGCGACGATGTCGTAGACCGGGCTGCCGATGGACGCCTGGTACAACAGCCAGCGGTCGCGCCCGGCACGCCCGAGCTCGATCACCGGCCGTCCCTCGTGCTCGACATCGGCCGTGTGCGAGCCGTAGTAGATGTCCGAGTCGAACCCCGCCGCGCGCAGGCCGTCGCGCAGGTTCACCGTGTGAACCCCGATGGCGTCGCGGCTGGCGAGCGACGGAATGACCTGGTCGACCCGCACGTCCGTGCAGTGTACAAGCGCGCTGCGGAACTCGAAGGCGGCACCCATGCACCGATTGACGCCCGGCGCGCCCCTATTCTGGGGCTATCGTGTCGGACCGAGCCCCAGCCAGCGCGGCCGCGATCATGAGCTTGACGATCACGAGTCCGACCAGCCTCCGCCGCCACGGTCGCCGCGCGACGCTGTTTCTGGGCTTCGTCGTCTCTGTTTTCTTGGCAGTACCCGCCGCCCTGATCGGCCCCACGTCTCCCGCCGCGGCCGACCTCGGTGCCCCCAACCGGGCCTCGGTGCCGCAGATCCCGTCGTCGGAGTCACGCGCGCTGCCGGCGGACTCCACCGCTGTGCGCGTTGCCATGCAGGAGAACGCCGGCAACGACGTCATCGCCGAATCGTTGGGCGGCGTGGCGGCGCCGGGCGTGCCCGACTCGCCCGCCGTGCTGTTCCAGCCGACGGGGGGGTCGTGGAACGTCGACACCGGGCCCGGGTGCGCCGGCCCGTGGACACCGGTGCTGACCAATCAGACCACCCCCACGGCGTCGCCGGTCAGCGGCGGTCTTCTCCAGCTGTGTGTCGCCGGAGGGAGCCCGATCGTCCACGGCACGCTGAGCGGGGTCTACGACTCGGGCTCTGAGGCGCAGACCGTCAACACACTCCCGCTCGAGACCTACGTCGCCGACACCGTGCCCGGGGAGTCGCCGTCGAGCTGGGCGAGCGTGGGAGGGTCAGGTCCACAAGGTATGGACTGGGGCTACCAGGAGCTCGAGGCCCAGGCGGTGGCGGTCCGTTCCTATGTGCTCGCCGACCTCGGTGGCTACGGCGGGTACGCCGACACCTGTGACCTGGACTGCCAGTATTACCGCGGCACCGAGTACGAGACGGCGACGAGCATCGCCGCTGCCGACGACACCGCCGGGCAGGTGATGGTGATGCCCAACGGATCCATCGCCACGACCGAGTATTCCTCGTCGACCGGCGGCTACACCTCGAGCGCCAACGAGGGGTCGCCCTTCACCGCGGTGCCCGACGACGGCGACGCAGTGTGCATCCCCAACGTGGCGTGCAACACCAACCACCAGTGGACGACCTCGATCGGCTACAACCAGATCGAGTCGGCGTGGCCGCAGATCGGCACGTTCACGGACTTCCCGACGGGACCAGGCCAGCTGGTGACCGACCCCGGCCATCCCTACGACGCGTCCTACGGGCGGGTCGCCACCATCACCGTGGCCGGCACGTCGGGGAGCGTCACGATGCCCGGCACCGAGTTCTATACGGACCTCGGGCTCAACTCCGACTTGTTCTCCATCACCGCGATCAACGGATCCTCGGTCTCCATTGAGGGCCAAGGGTGGGGCCACGGCATCGGCATGGGCCAGTGGGGTGCGCTGGGCTACGCCATCGGTCAGGACAACGGCGACGGGAATTGGACGTACACCCAGATCGTGAACCACTACTACGGCCCGGCCCAGTTGAGCACCCTTCCGGGTTCGACCGGGCAGCCGAGTGGCGGGGTCGGGGGCTACTGGATCAACGCGGCGGACGGCGGCGTGTTCAGTTTCGGCAACGCGCAATTCCACGGCAGCATGGGCGGCATCCCTCTGAACGCGCCGGTCGTCGGCATCGCCGCGACGCACGACGCCAACGGGTACTGGGAGGTCGCCAGCGACGGTGGCGTGTTCAGCTTCGGCGACGCCAACTTTTACGGGAGCACCGGCAGCATCCGATTGAACAAAGCGATGGTCGCGATGGCGGTCACACCCGACGGGGGCGGCTACTGGCTCGTGGCCGCCGACGGTGGCATCTTCGCCTACGGCGACGCCGGCTTCTACGGCAGCACGGGCAGCCTCGCGCTCAACAAGCCCGTCATCGGGATGGTGCCGACGCACGACGGCAGGGGCTACTGGCTCATCGCGTCCGACGGCGGCGTCTTCGCGTTCGGTGACGCCGGATTCTTCGGCTCGCTGGGTGGCGCACCGCCCGCCACCGCGCTGGTCGGCGTGGCGCCGACGCCCGACGGTGGGGGCTACTGGATCCTCGGCGCCAACGGAACCGTCTACGACTTCGGCGACGCGCCCACGGTGGGGGTCGCCGGGGTCTCGCCCGCGCTCAGCACCATGAAGAGCCCGATGACCGGGTTGATCCCGGACTTCAGCGGCCAGGGCTTCGATGCAGTCAACGGGAGCGGGCAGGCCTTCGCATTCGGTGACGCGCCGTACTTCGGCGATGTCACGACCGCCGTGCCCGGCTATTCGGGCCACGTCGTGGGTATCGCCGCCACTCCCTCTTAAATACGGATTGCAACAGCGTCGCGTCGCCTCACGCCGTGCCTGCGGGGCCGGTTTTCACGTTGCACGACAAAGGCAAGTTTCCCTGGCGCGCGGACCCGCGCCTCCGAACAACTGCTTGACACTTCGTCGTGCGGCGAATAAAACGTCACGCTAGTTGTCGAGTGAAGCACTCGCGCGGTGCGGGGCCGACGTCGGGAGCGAGGGGGCTAAACCGAGAGCTAGGGGAGAGCGAGGGTCTAGTCATGAGCGCTGCCACGCCAGCACGCGTCCACGGAGCTGTGATTCTCAGAATCTTCTCAGCCTTGTTGCTGACGGCCGGCGTCCTGGCCACCGCGGCCATCACGTTCGAGTCACCCGCATTCGCTCAGCCGGCGCCGACGATCGCGAACGGCACTGGCGCATTTTCCACCGACCCGGTGATCAACCTCACCGGCTGCACGGCGGCGAGCAAGTCCGAGACGCTGACCTGCACGAGCACGGCCGGTGTCCAGGCGGGAATGAGTGCCAACGGATCGTCCTTTGCCTCTGGCACGTCGGTCAGCAGCGTGACGTCCACCACCATCGCGATCTCCGCCGACACGTCCGCCGCCATCACAAGCACCCAAACGCTGACCTTCACCACGCGCACTGCCGTTGACGACGCGAGCGGATCGAGCACGTCGACGACGGTCAGCAGCTCGAACAGCTTCGCCAATGCGGGCGTGACCGCGGGTTCGGCGGTGATCGGGCCCGGGATCGCCAACGGCACCTACGTGAGCTCGGTGAGCGGGGACGACATCGTGCTGTCGGCCGATCCGACCGGGACGCTCACGGACGTGACGCTCATCTTCAACAATCCCGACAACTTCGACACGTTGACGTTGGTCTCCGGTGGTGCGTCGAACGTCAACCCGGCATCCCTCACCGTGCTGAGCCAGCCTCCCGCCGCCGACGGCACGGTGATCACCACGGCCAACCAGGGCATCTTGAGCCTCCTGCCGGGAGACAGTGCCACCAGCGCATTCAATGCGACCTTCGCGTACTGCGACCCGGGCGACACGTACTCGGCGGGGTCGCCTGATTGCGCGACGGCGACCATGACCTATGCGCCGGCGACCGACCAGGAGGTCGGCGAGGACATCACCGTCGACGGCATCTCCCAGGACGTCTACGAGACGGCAGAGATTGCGGTCGTCGCGCCCTCCACCCAGCAGCAAAACACGCCCCTCACGGTGACCGTGGCCCCGACCGGGTCGAGCGTCCCGAGCAGCGAGTCCACCGAGGTCGGGACCGCCACCATCAATTACGCCGACGGGTTCGCCTCGGTGGTGCCCGTTCCCTCCGGGTTCACCTACGTGCCGGGGTCAGTCCAGGTCACCGGTGGCGACGCCACGACAGAAGGTGTGGCCACGGCGGAGTTCTGCACGACCACCGGGACCGGGTGTGACGCGCAGATGACCGGCAACTACCACACGACCTATCCCTATCTCGAGGTTGAGCTCCCGACCTCCGACGAGGTCAAGGGTGGCCAGAACTTCACGCTTCCCACGGTGAGCGCGGAGTTCACGGCGACCGGGTCGGTGGGATCCACCCAGAGCGAGACCCTTTCGGAGTTCAGGGTCGACACCAACGTGACCATCCCGATCATCGGCACGCAGAACGCGGACTTCGACGGCTACCCCACGAGCGGCGACAGTGGTACACCCCCGTACACACCGCCGGTCGCCCTGGCCTCCACGCAGATCATTCCTCAGCAGACTGCGCCCGCCTTCACCTCTTCGAGCACCACGACATTCACGACGGGCAGCGACGGGAACTTCACCGTCACGACGACTGGGTATCCGAACCCGTCATTGTCCGAGAGCGGAAACCTGCCATCGGGCGTGACCTTCGTCGACAACGGCAACGGCACGGGCACCCTGTCGGGCACGCCGGCCGCGGGGACCGGTGGCACCTACTCGATCTCGATCACCGCGGCCAACGGCAACCTTCCGAACGCGACGCAGTCGTTCACGCTGACGGTTGACCAGGCTCCAGCAATCACGTCGGGTTCGGGCACCACCTTCACCACCGGTACGGCCGGGTCCTTCACGGTGACCAGCACCGGGTTCCCGACACCGTCGTATTCGGAGTTCGGCAACCTGCCTTCGGGTGTGACCCTCGCCGACAACCACGACGGCACGGCCACCCTGTCGGGCACGCCGGCAGCGGGGACCGGCGGCACGTACCCGATCACGATCACGGCCGGCAACGGGGTGGGGACTGCGGCCACCCAGGCCTTCACGCTGACCGTCGATCAGGCACCGGCCATCACATCGTCTGACGCCTCCACGTTCTCCACCGGCAGCTCGGACAGCTTCAGCGTGACCACCACGGGCTATCCGACCTCTGCCATCTCCGAGAACGGAGACCTGCCCACGGGAGTTTCCTTCGTCGACAACGGGAACGGGACGGCCAGCCTCTCTGGCACCGCGGCGGATGGAACACAAGGCAGCTACCCCATCGTGATCACGGCGAACAACGGGGTGGGGAGCGCGGCCACCCAGTCGTTCACCCTGACGGTCACCAATGGTCCCCTCGCCCCGACCATCACGTCGGGATCGAGCACCACCTTCCAGGTCGGTGACGCCGGCAGCTTCACCGTGACGTCGTCGGCCAACCCAACGGCGGCGCTCTCCGAGACCGGGACCCTGCCCTCGGGCGTGACCTTCGTGGACAACGGCGACGGCACCGGCACGCTGGCTGGGACGCCCGGCGTGGGCAGCGGTGGCGTCTACTCGATCACGATCACGGCGAGCAACGGGGTCGCCCCCGAGGCCAACCAGACGTTCACGCTGACGGTCGACGAGCCGCCGTCCATCACCTCGGGCGCGAGCACGACCTTCACGACCGGCAGCGCCGGGACCTTCACCGTTACGACGGGCGGGTATCCCGCCCCCGCACTCAGCGAGACCGGGTCCCTCCCGAGCGGTGTGACCTTCGTCGACGACGGCGACGGGACCGCCGCCCTCTCGGGCACCCCGGCGGCGGGGACCGGCGGCCTGTACCCGATCACCATCACGGGCTACAACGGCATCGGGACCCAGGCGACGCAGTCCTTCACGCTCACCGTGGACCAGGCCGAGGCGATCACCTCGGGGGCGAGCACGACGTTCACGGCCGGGAGTGACGGAAGCTTCACGGTGACGACGACCGGCTTCCCGACCGCGGCGCTGTCCGAGACCGGGAACCTCCCGAGCGGTGTGACCTTCGGCGACAACGGCGACGGCACCGGGACGCTCTCGGGGACGCCTGCTGCGAGGAGCGGCGGCGCCTACCCGATCACCATCACGGCCACCAACGGCGTGGGCACCGCGGCCACGCAGTCCTTCACGCTGACGGTGGACGAGGCGCCCTCCATCACGTCGGGTACCAACACGACGTTCACGACCGGCAGCGCCGGGACGTTCACCGTCACGACGGGCGGGTATCCGGCACCGGCGCTGTCCGAGACCGGGTCGCTCCCGAGCGGTGTGACCTTGACCGACAACGGTGACGGCACCGCCACCCTGGCCGGGACCCCGGCCGCCACGGCCGGTGGGGTCTACCAGATCACCATCAGGGCGAGCAACGGCGTGGGCAGCGCGGCCACGCAGTCCTTCACGCTGACGGTCGATCAGGCCCCGTCCGTCACGTCTGCCAATGCGGCGACGTTCTCCTTGGACGACCCGGGCACCTTCACGCCGACGGCGGCGGGCTACCCCGCGCCGAGCATCACAGAGTGGGGCAACCTTCCCAAGGGGGTCACTTTCACGGCCGGACGGCTGGCGGGGACGCCCAAGAAGAAGGGGACCTTCCAGATCCTCTTCACCGCCACGAACGGCATCTCGCCGGCCGCGACGCAGATCTTCACGCTCACCGTCGTGAAGTTCGCCGTCTCGACGACCTCACTCCCGGCCATCACCGAGGGCACGCCGTACAGCCAGCAGCTTGCCGTGGTGGGCGGGAAAGCTCCATACAAATGGAAGGCCGTCGGGTCGCTGCCGAGCGGACTCACGCTGTCCAAGGCGGGTGTGTTGTCAGGGACCGTCCCCTCGAGCGTGACGCCCGGGACCTACACGATCGACGTGTCGGTGACGGACCACACCAAGCCGACGGCGCAGACGGCGAGCGGCTCCATCACCGTCACGATCCAGGCCGCGGCCTCGTAGCGACGGTCTGAGAGCTCGGAGACAGCAGCGAATGGCACAGGCGGGGCCGACGAGCAGCCCCGCTGCGGAAGAGAACGACGCAATGAACTTTGACGCAGTACGACCGAGGAGGATGGTGTGATGGGCGGTTTGCGACCGGGGGCAGGTCACGTGGCCCGAGTCACGAAGGCGATACTCGCAGCCGTACTGATGGGAGGCGCGCTCACGTTGGCTGCGGCAGCGACCGCGACCGACGCCGGCGCGTTCTCGGCCACCCCGCAGTGGTTCACCACCGGCGGCACAGCGGTCTCGTCGCTGTCCTGTGGCACCTGGTACTACACGACCATGGGATCCCAGACCGGAGGAGGCTCGGCCTCGATCACGCTCTACGGCGGTGGTGGCGGCGGCGGCGCAGGGACTCCGGTGGCCGTGGGCAACACGTCCAACACGGCCGTCGGGGGTTCCGGTGGCGGGGTGGCCGGCACCTACACCGTGGGCGCCGGCCAGAGCATCGCCACCTTCATCGGATGCGGCGGCGGCGGCGGGACGGCGCACAGCAGCGGTTCGACCGGCACCGGAGGCACCGGGGGCACCGGCTACGCCAACGGCGCGAACGGCGGCATGTTCTCCTCCACCGAGGGCGAGTCCTCCGGCGGCGGCGGCGGCGGCGGTGCCTCCGCCGTGTGCGTCTACGGGAGCGCCGGCTCGCCCTGCGCCACGCTGCTCGGCGTGTCGGGCGGCGGCGGTGGCGGCGGTGGTACTTCTTGCACGGGTAATGGCGGAAGCGGCGGCACCGGGAACGCCGGGGCCTCGACTGGCGCGACGTCGTCGTCTGAGACCAACGCCACCGCTCCGGGTGGATCGGCCAACGGCCAGGGTTTCGGCGGCGGCGGCGGCGGATCTGACAAAGACAATCAGTCGGGCGGCGGCGGCGGCGGCGGCGGGGTGGGAGCCGTCAGCGGGACCAGTTCGACCACGGCCACGACCGGCGGCGGCGGCGCGGCCAACAGCACGGGGGGAACCGGGGGCGCCAAGCTCAGCGGAGGCACGGGTCCCGCCGGGACCAACGGGTCTAACCCGGCCAGCGGGGTGGGTGCCGGTGCCGGCGGTGTGGGCGGAACCAATGCCACCGGAGACGAGGACAACGGCGGCGGCGGTGGCGGCGGCGGCTACACCGGTGGCGGCGGCGGGGCCGGCGACTACTGCCTCGTTCTTCCCGCTCTCGGCAGTGGTGGCGGGGGTGCCGGTTCCTCGTGGGCGTCGACCGCCTCCCTGACCAGCTTCGTGAACGGGTCGAATCCGAGCTTCCCGGTCGGGACCGCGACGACATCGACTGCGTGCGGCAGGTCGGTGGCACAAGGGACCTCGGGCGGGTCGAACGGCGCCGGCGGGACCAACGACACCACCACCAGCGGTGCAACCGGCACGGGGTACACGGGATGTCCGGGCGGCATCGCCCTGACCTGGTCGGCGCGGCCGGGCGCGCCCAGCGGCGTGACGGGCACTGGGTCGAGCGGCCAGATCACGGCCAGCTGGACGGCGCCCGCAGATCCGGGCACGTCGTCCATCACCGGCTACACGGTGACCGCGACCCCGGTGCCCAGCGGGACCCCCGTCAGCCAGACCTTCAACTCGACGGCCACCACCGAGACGCTCACTGGGCTGACCAATGGTGACACCTACGACGTGTCGGTGGCCGCGATCTCGAGCGTCGGCACAGGCCCGGCGGCCAACGCTTCCAACAACCCGATCGCGCTCGGGAGCGCCCCTGCCATCACATCGGCCGACGACACGACGTTCACGGTCGGGACCGACGGGAGCTTCACCGTCACCACGACCGGGACGCCCGCTCCAGCGATGAGTGAGACCGGGAACCTCCCGAGCGGTGTCAACTTCGTCGACAACGGCAACGGCACGGCCACCTTGTCCGGGACCCCGGCCGCCGGCACTGGAGGCATCTATTCACTGTCCTTCGGGGCAGCCAACGGGTTCAGCCCGAACGCCACGCAGTCGTTCACCCTCACGGTGGACCAGGCCCCCAGCATCACGTCGGGCGACGCCGCCACCTTTGACGAGAACGACCCCGGCAGCTCGGCCATCACCACCACGGGCTACCCGACGGCGGCGCTCTCCGAGACCGGGAACCTCCCGACCGGTGTGAGCTTCCAGGACAACGGTGACGGGACGGCGACCCTGTCCGGGACGCCGGCGGCGGACACGCGCGGCTCGTACGCGCTCACCATCACGGCGAACAACGGCGTGAGCCCGGCTGCGAGCCAGTCGTTCACCCTGACCGTCAACGCGGCGCCGGCCATCACGTCGGCCTCGACCACGACGTTCACCGAGAACACGCTGGGGAGCTTCACCGTGGTGTCCAACGGACAGCCGACCGCGGCGCTCTCCGAGACCGGGAACCTCCCGAGCGGCGTGACCTTCCAGGACAACGGTGACGGGACCGCGACGCTGGGAGGTATACCCGCCACGGGGACGAACGGGACGTATTCGCTCACCATCACGGCGAGCAACGGCATCAGCCCCGACGCCACGCAGACCTTTGCCCTGATCGTCGACGCACCGTCGGCCATCACCAGCGGCGACTCGACGACCTTCACCGTCGGGACGGCGGGCAGCTTCACCGTCACGACGACGGGGAACCCCACGGCGGCGCTCTCCGAGACCGGGAACCTCCCGAGCGGCGTGACCTTCGCCGACAACGGGGACGGCACCGGCACCTTGTCCGGCACCCCGGCCGTCGGTACGGGAGGCGTCTACTCCTTCAGCATCACGGCGGGCAACGGTGTGGGCACGCCTGACACCCAGTCCTTCACGCTCACCGTCAACGAGGCGGCCGGCATCACCAGCAACGCCTCGACGACCTTCACGGTCGGCACCGCCGGCAGCTTCACCGTCACCACCAGCGGGTACCCGATCGCCGCCTTGACCGAATACGGCTCGCTCCCGAGTGGTGTCAGCTTCCTGGACAACGGGGACGGCACCGGCACCTTGTCGGGGACTCCGGCCGCCGGGACGGGAGGCAGCTACTCGTTCACCATCACGGCGAACGACGGGGTGGGGAGCCCGGCCACGCAGTCCTTCACGCTGACCGTCGACGAGGCGCCCGCCATCACGAGCGCCGCCGCCGCCACCTTCGTCTCGGGCGTCACGGACAACTTCACCGTGACGACGTCGGGGACACCCACGGCCGCCATCTCCGAGACCGGAGACCTGCCCGACGGCGTCACCTTCACCGACAACGGTGACGGGATGGCGACCCTGTCGGGGAACCCGGCCGCGGACAGTGCCGACAGCTACACGTTCACGATCACCGCGACGAACGGCGTGGCGCCCGACGCCAACCAGACGTTCACGCTGACGGTCGAGATCCCGGCCGGCATCAGCTCACCGGATACGGCGTCCTTCGCCCGCTACAGCCCGAGCACCTTCACCGTGGTCACCACCGGGAACCCGACGCCGACGCTCACCGAGGTCGGGACGCTGCCCAAGGGCGTGACCTACTCGGACGGCACCATCTCGGGCACGCCGACCAAGGCCGGCTCGTTCGAGCTGTCGTTCCTGGCCGCCAACGGCATCGGATACCAGTACGTGCAGTACTTCACGCTGACCGTCACGTCGTTCGAGATCACGACGACCTCGCCGCTGCCGGCGGCGACCGAAGGCACTCCCTACAGCGTGCAGCTGACGGCCAGCGGTGGCGTGACCCCGTACAAATGGAAGTCCACGGGAACGCTGCCGAGCGGGCTCACGCTCACGAAGGCCGGCCTGCTGTCGGGCACGGTGGCTGACACGGTGAGTCCGGGCACCTACCAGATCTCGGTCAAGGTGACCGACCACAAGACGCCGACGAAGGAAGTGCAAACCGCGACGTTGAGCATCACGGTCAACAGCAGCGACTGATTTTCTGGCTTCTGACGACCGGCCTCGGGGACAGGACAGCCCGACATCCGGCTTCAGTGGGCCCGAGATCGATTCCAGTGGGGAGGGGCGAGCAGCGGGAGACCTCAGGTCTCCCGCTGCTGTGTTGCGGAGCGGAGCCGCCGGGGACGCTCGGTGTCGAGCAGGTCAGTCGGCTGCGCCAGGTGCGGCGGGCGCCGCTCCTGGTGGCTCCGCCTGCTCGGCGACCACTTGGGCCAGACGGGGGAAGTGGCGGAGCCGGCCGAGCGGGCCCAGCTTGCCCGCGTCCACGCCGTGGTCGGCCGCGTTGAGCAGCCGGAGGTCACCCCGGCTGTTGCCGTAGGCCCACAGCACCGGCTGCTCGGCCCCGTTGCCCGAGAGCAGACCCTGGGCGCGCAGGTGGACGACCAGGCGGGCGTACTTCTCGGCGCCGCGGCAGTTCTTGCCCTCGTAGCCCCCCGTGAGGAGGCCGCCGCCCCCAACGGCGAGGCGGGTGGCGACGACGCCGTCGGCCCCGATCTGAGCGCCGGCCGGCCGCACGTAGCACTCGGGTGAGGCGGAGACGATGACCGTGTAGTGCCCCTGGCGCCGGTGCCATTCCAGCCGGCGCCGGGTGTCCGTGCGCAGGCGCCGGGCCAGGTGCTCATGGGCGAACTGGGCGCCGCGGCGGTCGACCTCGGCGACGGGGAGCCCGCCCAAGAGACGGTGGAAGAGCTTCTCCTTCACGTGGTCGGCGGCCGTGCCCCCCGTCATGGCGGCGCGGATCAGCTCGGGGGAGAGGCGGACGACGGCGCGCAGGGCCGGCCACACCCCGCGCAGGCTCACGAGAAACGGGAACACGCTGCCGCCGTGGGTCAGCGTGCCGTCGAAGTCGAACGCGGCGACGGTCGCGCGATCGGGCCGGGGCTGTCCCGCTGCGGCCCGATCAGCCGAGGGCAGCGCCACCACGACCTGCACCCCCGGCGAAGCGCCGTGCGCCCTCGAGCGTCTCGCCGCTGGTGATGACCTCGCGCCCGCGTCGGGCCTCGCCGACGGCCGCCTCCTCCTCGGTCAGCCCCCACTGCTCGAGCGCGCTCATGCGGTCTGAGCGCAAGCAGACCTGGGGGAGGGCCGCCAGTTGGTGGGCCAGCTCGAGGCCGGCCGCCAGGGCGCGGCCCGGCGGTACGACGCGGTTGACCAATCCCATGGCCAGCGCCTCGGGGGCCCGCACCGCCCGGCCGGTCAGGATGAGGTCCATGGCGCGGCCGTGCCCGACGATCCGGGGCAGGCGCACCGTGCCGAGGTCGCAGAGGGGGACGCCGAAGCGGCGGCAGAACACACCGAAGGTGGCGTCCTCGGCGGCCACCCGCAGGTCGCACCACAAGGCCAGCTCGATCCCGCCGGCCACGGCGTAGCCCTCCACCGCCGCGATGACCGGCTTGGACAGGGTGAGGCGGGTCGGGCCCATGGGCCCGGGACCGTGGTCGGGGATGGGGCGACGGTCGCCCTCGGCCACCGCCTTGAGGTCGGCGCCGGCGCAGAAGGTCCCCTCGGTTCCGGTGAGGACGGCCACCGCTGCGTCCTCGTCGTGGTCGAAGGCCACGAAGGCCTCGCGCAACCGGTCGGCGCACACGCTGTCGACCGCGTTGCGGCGCTCGGGCCGGTTGATGGTCACGACGGTGACCGGCCCGTCGTGCTCGACGAGCAGGGTGCCGTCGGGGGTCATGGGGCATTCTCGCATGAGGCGGAGGGGACTCCGCACATCGAGGCGGAGCGCCGCCCCAGGTGGGAGCGGTATTCGTGGGCCGCCGGCTCTCGCCATAAATATGACCAATCATGTCGACAATTGCCCCGGCTCCCGGTAAGGTCACTGCACTCACAGACGACCCATCCCACCCAGGAGGAGCAGATGGCTGTACGACTCGGGGACACCGCTCCCGACTTCACCGCCGACACCACGGACGGCACGATCAACTTCCACGAATGGCTCGGCGACAGCTGGGGCATCCTCTTCTCCCACCCCAAGGACTTCACGCCCGTCTGCACCACTGAGCTGGGCGCCTTTTCCAAGGCCAAGCCCGAGTTCGACAAGCGCAACACCAAGCTCATCGGCCTCTCGGTCGACTCGGTCGAGTCGCACAAGGGGTGGGCAGGCGATATCGAGGAGACCCAGGGGTCCGCGCTGAGCTTCCCCCTCATCGGGGACGAGGACCGCAAGGTCGCCGACCTCTACGACATGATCCACCCGAACGCCAACGACACGCTGACCGTGCGCTCGGTGTTCATCATCGCCCCCGACAAGAAGGTCAAGCTCACCTTGACCTACCCCGCCTCCACCGGGCGCAACGTCGACGAGATCATCCGGGTGCTCGACTCGCTCCAGCTGACGGCCGACTACTCGGTCGCCACGCCGGTGAACTGGAAGGAGGGCGAGGACGTGATCATCGCCCCCGCCGTGAGCGACGAGGACGCCAAGAGCCGCTTCCCCAAGGGCTGGAAGGCCCTGAAGCCCTACCTGCGGTTGACGCCGCAGCCGAACAAGTAGCGCCCGCGGGCGCCCGGCCCCGGGCCGGCTCGCCCAACCAACTTTGTCGTGCTGTGCCGGTCCCGGCGGGACCGGCACGGTCGCGTCCGGGGCCCGTCGCGGCTGCTCAACCGGGCGGGACGAGCTCGTCGCGTAGCTCGCGCTTGAGCACCTTGCCCTGCGGGTTGCGCGGCAGCGGCTCGGAGCGGAACCAGATATGCGTCGGCACCATGAAGCCGGCCAGGCGAGCCTTGACGTGTTGCCCCAGCTCCTCGGCGGTGACCTTGGCGCCGGGACGCAGCACCACCACCGCCCCCACCTCCTCGCCGAGGGTCGGATGGGGTACGCCGATGACCGCGCAGTCGGCCACGGCGGGGTGTTCGAAGAGCGCGGCCTCGACCTGCACCGAGTACACGTTCTCGCCGCCGCGGATGATCATGTCCTTGGCCCGGTCGACGATGTACACGAAGTTGTCGTCATCGATCTGGGCCACGTCGCCGGTGTGGAGCCAGCCCTTCGAGAACGACTGCGCCGTCTCCTCGGGGCGGTTCCAGTAGCCCCGCACGACGTTGGGGCCCTTGACCCAGAGCTCACCGCGCACGTCAGGCCCCCGGGGGTTGGACGCGTCGGGCTCGTCGCCGGCGAAGTCCTCGGGGACGACGGCCACGTCGCAGACCGGGACGGGGGGCCCCACGCTGTTGGGTTTCGCCACGTAGTCGCCTCCCGAGATCATGCACGTCACCGACGAGGTCTCGGTGAGCCCGTAGCCGTTCGAGGGCTGCCCGACGGGCCAGGCGGCGCGGATGCGGCGGACCAAATCGGGCGGTGCCGGCGCGCCGCCGTAGGACACGCCGCGGACCGACGACGTGTCGTACTTGGCGAAGCTGGGGGAGTCGAGCACCTGCATCACCATGGCCGGCACCCCGCCGAAGCTCGTGATCTTCTCGCGCTCGATCAGCTCGAGCGCACGTTCGGGGTCGAAGTGGTGCATCATCACGATCTTGCCGCCGCTGGCGATGGCGGAGAGCATGATGGAGTGACAGCCGGTGGCGTGGAACAGCGGCACCGACAACAAGAACGAGGGCTGGGTCTTGTCCTCCGTCTCCAATAGCGATGATCCGAAGCGCTTGGCGCCGCGTGAGTTGACGAAGAAGAGGCTCATGAGATTGGTGATCAGATTGCGCTGGGTGCCGACGGCGCCCTTGGGCCGGCCCGTGGTCCCCGAGGTGTAGAAGATGGTGGCGTCGTCCTCGGGATCGATGGTCACGTCGGGCGGCGTGGCGGCCTCGTCGACGCGGCCCACAGCGAGCGGGAAGGGCCACTCCGGCACCGGTGGCGCGCCGCCCGGTGGCTCGTAGACCGACAGCGGCGCCTTGGGCTCGCTGCGATGCTCGTCGGCCACGATGAGCGCGCCGAGGCTCGAGAGCCCCCCGAGGAAGGGCCGGATGCGCTCGGCCCGTTCGGTGTCGACGAAGGCAACCTTGGAGCCCGAGTCCTCGAGGCCATAACGCAGCTCCTCGCCGCTCCACCACGCGTTGAGCGGCACCACGATGGCGCCGGCTGCCGCGGCCGCCCAGAAGGCGATGACCCACTCGGGGATGTTGCGCATGACGATGGCCACGCGGTCGCCCGGCGCAACCCCGAACTCGTCGCGCAGGCGGTGCGCCAGCGTGCAGGCGATCCTGTAGTGCTCGGCGAAGGTCGTGCGCTCGTCCTCGTAGACCAAGAAGGTGGCGTCGCCGTGCCCGAGCGACATGTCGAGGACAGCCCGCAGCGAGGGGGGCTGGTTCTTCCAGGTCCTGGTGGGCACGCCGCGGATATCGAGCTCCTCCATCTCGAAGAGCTCTCCAGGCGCTGTCATCGCCGCGTTCGCCTCGGCGATTGACAGAGCCGGCGCGTCGTTCCGAGACGTGGTCATGGTGCTTCCCTTCCGTCTCCGGGACGTTCGAAGATGGCCGTCTTGTAGTAGGCCAACTCGGCCACGCTCTCGCGGATGTCCTGGAGGGCGCGATGCCCACCCTTCTTCTCCGGCGCTGCCTTGTAGACCTCGGGGCGCCAGCGCCGGCACAGCTCTTTGATCGTGGAGACGTCGATGGAGCGGTAGTGCAAGAAGTCCTCGATCTCGGGCAGCTGTGCAGCCAGGAAGCGCCTGTCGGTCCCGATGGAGTTGCCCGCGAGCGGCACCGTCCTCGCCGCGGGAATGTGCTCCTTGAGGAAGGCGAGGGTCTGCGCCCCGGCATCGGCGAGGGTGGTCGTCGACGCCTCCATGGCGGCCAGGAGGCCCGACCGGGTGTGCATGGCCCGCACGACGTCATCCATGCCGGCGATTTGATCGGGCGAGGCGTGGACGACCAGGTCGGGGCCTTCCCCGACGATGGTCAGGTCATCGTCGGTGACGAGACAGGCGATCTCGACGATGCTGTGGCGCGCCGGATCGAGTCCGGTCATCTCGAGGTCGATCCATGCCAGCATCCGCCGGATGCTATCGGCCGACCCCTGCTGGGGCGCTCAGTGCACCCTGTATTGTCCGGCGATGCTGCGTGTCCCCTTGCACCAGCTCGACGCCGAGCTCGCCGTCCCCGGCTATGCGCGTGACGGGGACGCAGGGGCCGACCTCGTTGCCCGGGCCGACGTGACGCTGTCACGCAGCGGCGGCCGCGCGGTGGTGCCCACCGGGGTCGCGGTGGCGATCCCGGTGGGATATGCCGGGTTGGTCCTGCCGCGCAGCGGGCTGGCGGCCCGCCACGGGGTGACCTGCCTCAATACGCCCGGCCTGGTGGACTCGGGCTACCGCGGCGAGCTCAAGGTCATTCTGGTCAACCATGACCCCGTGCGGGACTACGAAGTGAGCCGCGGGGACCGCATCGCCCAGCTCGTGCTGGTCCGGGTGGAGCACGCAGACTTCGTGCTCGTGCCCGAGGGGGAGCTCGGCGAGTCGGAGCGGGGCCACGGGGGCTTCGGCCACACGGGCACATGACGGCGGGGCGACGACACGCTAAGAAAGGGTGATGCAGCCCCTCGTCGGCATGGACGCCGCCTTTCTCGCGCTCGAGACGCCCACCACGCCGATGCACGTGGGTATCGTCCTGGTGCTCGATCCGCCGGAGGGCACGCGCTCGCTGTTCTCACCTTCGACGCGCTACGCGCAGATCCGCCGGATCATTGAGCAGCGGATAGGGCTGATCCCGCCGTTGCGCCAACGGGCGGTGCGCGTCCCGCTCGGCCTGCACCATCCGGTATGGGTCGACGACCCGGACTTCGAGCTCGACGACCACCTGAGCCGGGCCAGCCTGCCCTCGCCGGGCGGGCGTGCCGAGTTGGACGCCTTCGTGGCGGGCGTGATGAGCCGTCAGCTCGACCCCGACCGCCCGCTGTGGGAGATGCACATCGTCGAAGGGCTCGAGGGCGACCGCACCGCGCTGCTCGCCAAGGTGCACCACGCCGTCCTCGACGGCGTCAGCGGGGCATCCGTGCTCGCTGCGTTCCTCGACCTCACGCCGCGGTCACGCGTCACTGAGCTCCCGACGGGGTGGAACCCGCCGCCCCTTCCGTCGAGCACGCGGATGCTGCGACATGCCGCCTCCTCTCTGGTGCGCCAGCCCGGCGAGACACTGACCACGTTCCAGGCCGGCGTCGAAGCCGTGGCCGACCTCGGATGCCACAACCGCGAGCTGGCGGGCCGCGGCGAGGCGCCGCCGCCGGGTTTCTTCGCCGCACCACGAACCTCGTTCAACGGTGCGGTGTCCAACCGCAAGCGCTACGCCACCTTGTCGGCGCCGCTCGAGGACGTGAAGCTGGTCAACCGCGTCTTCGAGGCCACAGTGAACGACGTGCTGCTGGCCTGCGTCTCGGGTGGGTTGCGCCGGTTGCTTGCCGCGCGGGACGAGCGGGTCGAACAGTCCCTGGTCGCCATGGTGCCGGTCTCCACGCGCCCCGACGGGCAGACCGAGGAGTTCGGCAACCAGGTCTCGGGAATGCTCGTGTCGTTGGCGAGCAACATCGACGACCCGGTGGCGAGGCTTGACGCCATCTCGGAATCGGCGCGGGTGGCCAAGGAACAAGAGAAGCTGCACCGGGGTCGCTTCGTCGGCGACCTGGCGCAGATCGCAGTTCCGGCGCTGGTCTCTCGCATCGCCCGTGCCGTCGCCGGTGCGCGGCTCTTCGACAAGGTCCGGCCGCCCTTCAACGTCACCGTCTCGAGCGTGCGCGCACCCGACGTCTCGCTCTTCTGTGCGGGTAGCCGCGTCGTTGGGATGTACCCCGTCGGGCCGATGGCGGAGGGTATCGGCATCAACGTCACCGTGTTCTCGTACCTCGACCGGGTGTACTTCGGCCTGCTGGCGTGCCGCCGGCTCATCCCCGAGCTGACAGAGTTGGCCGTCCACGTCGACGACGCGCTGGGCGAGCTGGTCGCCTGTGCACTCGACGCCCAGGGAGCGACCGCCTAGCGCCGACGCGGCCGGGCGCGGTGCTAGTTCACAGCCCGAGAGGGGGGCGGGAGGACCGTACGCACTGCGCGCGCCGGCCCACACCGCCCGGCCTCTGTGGGAAATAGGGAGGGTGAATGGTGTCGGGTCAGCCCCTCAGGAGGCGGAGCTCGAGCCCGACCCTGGCGGTGGCGCCCCGTCCGATCCCGACAGGGGAGCGCCGGGGCGAGGACCGGAGCTGGAACCCGAGCCCTTGCTGCCCATGTCGGGGCAGTTGTGTGTGGAGCCCGAGCTCGACGAGCTCGACCCGGAGGTGCCAGAGCTCGATGACGGCGCGGATGTCGACGAGCTGGGCGTCGACGAGTCGGACGTCGAGCCGGTTCCCGAGCTCCCGGTCGAACCGGTGGTCGAGGTCGTGGCGGCGTTGGCCACCAGCGCGCCCCCGGCCACGAGGCCGGAGGTGAGTGCGCCGATAGCGAGCACGTTGCGGAAGCGGAATGGCATGGGCACTATCCCTTTCGGTGTCTGTGGCCGGCCCACTCAGGCCGGCACCACAGAGCGTGCGCCTCGCGTCTGTGTGTCCCCGTATACCGACGTAGGTCAGGGCACGGGGTTTGCCGACGAATCGATGACGATTCTCAGGAGGCGAGCACGATGTTCAGATAGTTCGCGGCTCGCACACAGGAGGTCCAATGCTCGCGCCCAGCACTCGCGGACGCCACACCCACCGGATCAGGTCAACGCTTGCTCGCGCGCCAGCAGTAGGAGCGCATGGGCACGTCGATCACATCCTGGCCGACGAAGTCCTCGTGCGAGTCGAGGTAGCGCGTCATGGCGTCGAGATGCTGTCGCCGGCTGGCCTCGTCCATGTTGATCACGACGCTGTAGGTCCCGGCCAGCGCGACGAGATCTGTTCTCGTCATGGGCCTGGTCCACCGGAAGAGCGTGGTTTCGGGCTCGCCGAACGGGCTTTCGCCAACGACCTCGACGTTCACCAGATGGCGCCTGCGCCGGCGAGCATCTTCGTCGGTCTTGTCCTCTGGGCTGAAGACGACGCCGCCGGCCCAAAGCGAGCGCATCCAGTCGACGGACCGGTCGGGGCCGCTCCACACGAGCGACAGCCGGCCCCCCGGACGGAGCACTCTGGCCACCTCGGGCACGGCGCGTGCTTCGTCCACCCAGTGCCATGCGGACTGGGCGATCACGACGTCACGAGATGCCGCTTCGGCGGGGATGTGCTCAGCGGTGCCGGCCACGAGCTCTGCTCCCGAGTTGCGGCTCGCAAGAACGGCCCGCATCCGCTCGTCGGGCTCCACGGCGGTCACGTGAGGGATGCGGGCCGCCAACAACTCGGTGAGGAGGCCCGTGCCAGCACCGATCTCGAGTGCATCGGTCGCCCCCTCGGGGATGAGCCAGTCGAGGGCCTCGTCGGACGGGCCCGAGCGCAAGCGGTTGTATTCCGCTGCGACCTTGCCGAATGACTGGCTCAGGACGGTCGTTGTCTCGTCTTGGCGCACCAATCGGGAAATCTAGCGAGGACTCCGCGTGGTGCTGCAGGCAGGGGCGTCCGCCTTCGATCGCCGACTTCAGCCGGGGCTCTCGCCCACCAATGGCAGGGGCGGCGGCGCGATAAAGTGGTTCTCAACGCGGAAGTGGCGCAGCGGTAGCGCATCACCTTGCCAAGGTGAGGGTCGCGGGTTCGAATCCCGTCTTCCGCTCCATCGGAGCAGGTCAGAGGCGGTTTTTCATCCCCGTGACCTCCGCGAACCGGCGCACGAAGCACTCGTCTCGCACTACGCGTGGATGTTCAGCTTGGTGTAGCGCCCGCCGACAAGCCACTCCGATACATAGAGATTGCCGTCCGCGTCTGCTGCCAGTGAGTGCGGCGAGTTGAACTCGTAGGGAGCGGACAGGTGCGCCCGCACGACTCGTGCATCACCGTTCAACGCATTCGGCCAGCCAGGACGTTCGGGCCAGCTGAGACCGATTTGCGCATTATGACTTGCACCGACGTAGCCAACGAAATTGTCTTTCGCGTCCAGGACCGTGAGCCGTGAATACAACTCGGCCACGACGAGCAGGTCGTCCGAGACTGCGAAACCACTCGGGCTGTTTAGAAACCCATGTCCTAAGGTTCGCAGGAAACGACCGCTCTGGTCGTACACCTGGATGCGCTTGTTCTCGCGATCGGCGATGTAGAGTTCCGGTGTCTTGCCGCCTCGCCGGTCGATGAACACAGCATGAGGGCACAGGAACCGGCTGCCCCCTTCTTCACCGGTCAGAGTCAATTGGTGGTTGCCTTGTTTGTCGAAGCGGTGAACCAAGTTGGACCCGTACCCGTCCGCCACCCAGATGTCGCCATTACCACCCAACCTTTCTTCGTCCACGGCGGTGCCGCAGGGGCAGTAGTCCCCCATCATGCCCGGCGGCGATTCAACCCCTCGCGGCGGAATCGGGAGCTCGGCCAGGATCTCGCCGTCGAGGGTCATCTTCACGACTCTGGGTGGACGCGACACGACATGGACGCCCTTACCGAAGACGGGCGCCCATTCCTCGGCGCCATCGTCGAGCCCGATCTCAAAGACGAACCCCGGATCGCTCGTCCATAGGAACTCGTCGACGCCCTCACGCACCAGGGTGATGCCGTGCCCCTCGGTGAGGCCAGAGTCGACCGACCTCGAGACATAGCCATTCCGGTCGAATGTCACCAGCTTCCCAGCATGAAAACCGATCAGCTCTCCGGCACCGGTGACGACGATCCCGTTGTGGGCCCACGAACTCATCGCCTCGGGAAGTGGTGAGAGATCAGCCCAATCGAACGTCATGTCATGAACGTGCACGGCACCTCCTCCGGTGCGACCCGCATGACCGAACCAGAGGTCGGCAGGGATCATCGTGGCTCTCCCGACGCGTCATTCACGACCGCAGGAACTTCCGCTTCAGCCCTTCCATGACAGCGTCGTAGCCGAGTTCGAAGAGCTCCTCGCGTGAGAAGCGTGCGGAGCGGGTCACGTTGTCCAACGTCGCCGTCGAGACACCGTCTGCGACGAAGTGCGACATGGCGTCGAGGTCGATTTGACCGGTCATGAACGTGAACAGCGTCGCAAAGCACACGACAGTGGCCTCCGGGCTGAACCCACCTTCGGCCAGGAGGGTGAGCACGCCATCTGCCAGTCGAGCGCCCTCACTTGACCCTCCGTCTCCGAGGTGCGCCGACACCCCTGGGTGCTCTGCGAACACTCGACGGGCGTCTGAGTGGAGCTTCCGGAGCCGTTCCTCCCAGGTGCCTTCATCGGGACCCGGCACGCGAATCACGCTCAGGATGTCGTCGACCACCAGCGCGTGCAGGTATTCCTTGCTCGGCGCGTAGTGATAGATCGTCATCGGCGGGACGCCGAGCTCTCGCGCCAGCGCTCGCATCGAGAGGTTGTCGAGACCGACATCGCGAGTCACCCGAAGGGCCGCTTCGACCACCTGGTGTTTGCTCAACGAGGGTGGGCGCCCCCTCGAGCGAGGTTTGTCATTCGCGGCGGGCCGTGAGCGGGCACTGGGGGGATGGTTACTTTTCACGCTTGCTCGAGCCGCCGGGTATTTCTAGTATGCCGTACGACAATATCACCACGTCGGACTGCGAGAACGAATTGCACGCTCCCGCCGAGGGTTGACGGAAAGAGAAAGGACCAGGTGGACCAGGAGATCCCAGGAACTTTGCTGCTGGATCTAAAGGTGCTCGCCGACCCGTACCGCCTTTATAGGCGACTGCGGGATCACGCCCCGGTATGGGAGATAGTCGGGACCCAGGTCTTCGTAGTCAGCACGTTCGAGCTCTTGGTCGAGGCGAGCGCTCGGGTCGTGGATTTCTCGTCAGCCATGAAGTCTCTGCTCTATCGCGACGACTCAGGATTGCCCGGCCGGTTCACCTTCGGGGACGCCGGTGGTCAGGTGTTGGCTACCGCGGACCCGCCGTTGCACGAGATCCATCGCGGGGCAGTCTTTCCCGAACTGGTGACGAAGCGAATGGAGGCGCTCGATCCGGAGATCCGCGACCTCGCAGACGGACTCGTGACCCGTTCGCTACAAGCGGGGACGGTCGAGTTCATGAGCGCCATCGGCAACATCGTTCCCATTACGATGATCAGCCGGCTCATCGGGTTTCGCGACAGCAACCTCGACGAGCTCTGGCGTTCGGCAGTGCACATGACCAGGTTGGTCGGGTCGACGTTGACCCTCGACGAGCTCGTGAACTACGCGGCCGGAGGTGAAGAGGTCCAGGCCTGGATCGCTGACCAGGTGGCTGCGGCTGTGAACGATCCAAGTGAGGACCTGCTCGGCGCCGTTGCTCGGAGCATCGTTGACGGAATCCTCACCTCGTCCGAGGCAGCCGGCATCTTGACCATCTTGTTGAGCGCGGGCGGAGAGTCCACTACGAGCCTGCTTGGCAACGCGGTACGCCTGCTGGCCGAAGATCCAGAGCTCCAAGATCATCTCCGCCAGAATCTCGATCGGGTGCCTGCCTTCGTTGAGGAGGCCCTTCGGCTCGAGTCCCCGTTTCGCTACATGATGCGCACCGTGCCGGCGGACACGGCGCTCGGCGGCGTTGAGATTCCGGCCGGGGCAACGGTGTTGTTGCTCTGGGCCGCCGGCAACCGTGATGAACTCGAGTTCGAACATCCAGACGAGGTGGACCTGAGCCGGCGGGTCCCGCGCCGCCATGTGGCCTTTGGCCGGGGAGTCCATCACTGCGTCGGAGCGCCCCTCGCCAGGATCGAGGCTCGCAACGTGCTCTGCGTGCTACTCGATCGCACCAGGAGCGTTTCCCTCGACCCCGAGCGTTCGCCGCGTTGGGTCGACAGTTTCTTGGTCAGACGACATCAAGAGCTGCCAATACGACTCCATGCCCGATGAGTCGAATGATCACCATTTGCCGCAGAACGGGGAGGAAACGTGTTCCAACGCCGCGCCATGCGTGCTTCACTGCTCGCGACGATCGTCAGCGTGCCGCTCGCCTCATTGGGGGCGTCGGCTACCACAGCGTCGGCGTCGCTCGCGCCGATCACCATTGCCTACATCACCGACGCGACAGGCCAGGCTGCGTCCGAGAACGGGACATCGCCGGCGGCATTCGAGGCCCGGCTCGATCTTCAGAATGCGCAAGGTGGCGTGAACGGGCACAAGCTCGTACCCCTGGTCATTGACGATCAGACGAATCCTTCCGTGATCGCCAGCGCCGTGCAGGAGGCCATTGCGAAGGGGGCATTCGGCATCGTCTCCAACAGCGTCTTGATGTTCCTGGCGGCCAAATACCCCGAGCAGGCAGGCATGCCCGTGACGGGTGCCTACACCGATGGCCCCGAATGGGGTACGCAGCCCTACACGAACATGTTCGCCTCCGACGAAGGCAGTGTGGACCCGAAATATCCCGCCAACACGACGATCGACTCTATTTTGAAGGCGCACGGCGGGACGGTGCTCGGCGCCTACGGGTACGGCATCTCGCCGACTTCTACTCGCGCCGCGGATGGTGACGCACAAGCTGCAACGCATCTTGGAATGACGGTGGGCGTGCTGAACACCTCGGTGCCACTAGGAAGCGTCGACTTCACGGCCGACGCCCTCGTCGCCAAGCAGCACCATGTGAACGCACTTGTGCCTTCGCTCGACAACAATTCGAACTACGCCCTGGCAGAGGCGTTGCAGCAAGCCGGTGTAAAGCTGAAGGCGGTGGTCTTCGCCACCGGGTACCAGCCGGACGTCCTTCACTCCCCGGCCTGGAGCGCCCTGCAGGGTGACTATTTCGTGTCCCTGTACCGTCCCTGGGCTCTACCGAACGCGGGAACCGAGCAGATGCAAGCCGCCATGGAGAAGTACGCGCACTTCGCTCCGAGCGACTTCCCCAGCTTCGGGCAATACGAGGCGTGGGCGGGGGCCGACCTCATGATCAAGGGGCTGGAGCTGGCGGGCACGAATCCGACGCGTGCCGCCGTCATCAAGGATCTCCGGGGTCTGAAGGCCTACACCGCGAACGGCCTACTTGCCGAGCCCATCAACTACTCGACGATCTTCGGGCACGACCTGCCACGTCAATGCTCGTGGGTCATGAAAGCAGAGACAAATGGCTTCGTTCCTTTGTCGTCACAACCCATCTGTGGGCACGACATCCCAGGAACCTCGACGGTGGGTTCGTCGTAGCCAGGAACGACTTGCGCGTGACCTGGCGAACGACGAAAGAGCCCGTGCCTACTTGACTAGTGCGTCGCGCCTAACCAGACGATGACACGGCAGACGCCGTCGATGAGCTGGACATTGGTGCGGCCGGCGGAGAATGCAGTGCGCCTCCAACTTTCGTTCGAATCGCAAAGCGACGAGCCGCCAACCCCCCGCTGCCAGCTAGAATAACGATTGCTTTTTAGGAGAATGCAATGATCCTTCCCTGGTCTCGAGGGGGTACACCATGGCGACCTATGTCAGTGACGGCCTCTCCCTCCACTACGAGGTGATCGGGAGCGGCGAGCCGATTCTGTGCGTCCACGGTGCGACCGGCGCCGGAATGCATGAGTGGAGCAAGCTCGGCGGCCGGCTCGCTGACAGTTTCCAGCTCGTGATACCTGACCTGAGGAGTCACCGCATGTCGGAGCACCGCCCCGGTGCGGTCGGTATCGAGTTCGTGGTCGGCGACCTGCTGGCCCTCGTCGACGAGCTGGACCTGGCGCGCCCGCACGTGATGGGGTTTTCCTTCGGTGCCGAGGTCGCCCTCGATGTGGAGCTCACCCATCCGGGCACGTGTCACAGCCTCGTCCTCCTGAGCCCAGGCCTGGGGGATCCGAAGTCGAGCGTCCCCACCCGTGAGCGCCTCGTCGCCACCTGGCCCGACTCGCTCCGGCGCCTACACACGGAGGCGCACGGCGAGGACCACTGGCTCGAGGTCATGCTCGAACTGTGCCAGCGTGCCGCTGTGCGCCCGAAGGCGGATCTGGCGCGGGTCGCCGCCATACGATGTCCGGTGTTGCTGGTGGCGGGAAGCCAGGACGACCCTCGCCGCATTCGTCAGGCGCAGGTGATGGAGGAGCACCACCACCGATCCGAACTGGTCGTCGTCGACGGCGCAGCTCACGCGGTTCACAAGAGTCATCCCGAAGAGGTGGCTCAGATCATTCGCGGTTTTCTGGAACAAGATTCTGCCGGCGTTCCGAGTGCATCGGCCTGAGAGGCAGAGCATGCCCAACGAACCGAAAGCAAAGAGAGAAGTTCGTGATGCCGACGCCATGCCGGCTTGGAAGAAGAATAGCGTCGAACGCTCGTTGACCAGCGCCCGTGAGCGAGCGCAGGATCGGAGCGACCGATTCGTGGCCGCCGCCATGGAGCTCATGCAAGAGCGCGGCACGACTGACTTCACCGTGCAGGAAGTCATCGACCGCTCGCACATGTCCATTCGGACCTTCTACAAGTTTTTCGCCAGCAAGGACGACCTCCTTGTCGCGGTGCACGACACCATCCTCGCCACCGAGGTCGTGCCTCGGCTGCGGAGGCGCTGTGAAGCCACGAGTGACCCCGTCGAACGCGTGCGCGCCTACATCGAGGGTCTTTACGACCTCACCGCGGATCGGAACCCCGTCTCGCGCGCGCTGAGCACCTTCCGGAACCGCCTGGCCGAGACCCGGCCCAGTGACCTCGAACAGACCATGCGTCCGCAGATCGAGCTCGTTGTGGAACTCGTGTCCGGAGCGGCCGAGACCGGCCGGCTGCAGTCCGACCTCGATCCCGAAGTAGCCGGAATGCTGATGCACCACACCGTCCTGGTCGCTGTGCACGCAAGGATTCTCGGCAGCGACGCCCTATCGGCTCAGGATCTGTGGCGGTTCTGCGCATCGGGCATCGGCGTTGCGTACGACGATCCGAGCCTGCATTGAGGTCCTCGACCGGTTCATGGTGAGCGGAACAAAGCTTCGACCTGGTTCCTGACGACCTTGCCCATGGCGTTGCGTGGAAGCTCGGCGAATACCCAACGCTCCGGGATCTTGTAGCGGGCGAGTTCGCGGGCGCAGATCTCGGCCAAAGTTGCCTCGTCGATCCGAGCGTCGGGGTCGAGCTCCACTGCCGCGGCCACCCGGTGCCCCAGACGTTCGTCGGCCACACCCACTACTGCTGCTCCCTCGACCCCGGGAACGAGCAGGAGGACTCGCTCGATCTCGGCGGGATACACGTTGGCGCCGCCGCGCAGAATTAGGGCATTGCGCCGGTCTGTGACGAAGAGCCGACCAGAGTCGTCGAGACGCCCGACGTCCCCGGTGACGAGCGTGCCGTCGCGCAGTGCATGCGACGTTGCCTCTTCGTTGCCCAGATATCCGAGCATGGGACGGTAAAGGCCTGCCCACGGACCGGAATCGGCTGCCCGGACGGTGATAGTCCCCTGTCGACCCGACGGGAGTACGTTCCCACCGTCATCTCGCACCTCGACGACGAGGTGGGGAAGTGCTCTCCCACTCGATCCCTCGCACGGCTGCTCGCCACGGTCTTCGATGGTGGCGATGGTCGGAACTTCGGTCAGGCCGTAGGTGGCGTGCGGCCGCCGGCCGAACCGGGTCTCGAACTCGGCCCGAGTGGGAGCGGGGAGGAAGGTGCCACCAGTCCATACATCGGAGAGGGACGCGAGGTCCTCGGGTACAACCTCGTCGGAGCGGGCTAGGTCTTGCAGCAGAGTGGGGACCCCGAACCAGGCGTTGACCCTTTCGGACCGGATCCAGTTCGCCACGCCGAGTGGGTCGGAGCGGTCCATGACGATCTGCGTTCCGCCGGCCTGGGGGACCAGCAGTGTGCTCGTCACCTGCATGTTGAGGATCGTTAGCGCAGCGCAGTCGCCCTTGCGCAGCTCGGGTCCCAATCCGCGGGCCGCCACGAGGACAGCACCGGGGAGCACGAGGTTGTGGTGCGAATGGAGCACGCCCTTCGGCCGTCCGGTCGTGCCGCTGGTGTACGAGATGGCGGCCAGGTCCGTCGGGTCCTTACGAATCCGCCGATAGAAGCCCGGGTGTCTCGCAAGGCGTTCCCGCCACTCGGGACCGGATACCACGAAGACCGGCGGGTCCGTTGGCGCGACCGACCGACCGAGTGCACCGGCGACGTCCGTATCAGTGAGGATGACCCGCGCGCCGGCGTCATCGAGGACGTAACGCTTCTCGGGTGGGGCCAGGTTGCGATTGACCCCGAGCCACACGGCGCCAAGACGCATGACCGCGTGGAACGTCACGACGACATCACAGGCGTTTGGGAGGCTGACCGCCACCACGTCACCGGACCCGACGCCGATCGATCCGATGGTCGCAGCCGCCCTTTCGATCTCTACATCCAGCTCCTCGTAAGTCAATCGGCGGTCGATCGCTACGAGAGCCTCGCTCGTCGGCTGTTCCTTGAGCACTCGCTCCAGTACGTCCCCGGCGCAGGGGGGCACGGTGTGGATCGCCATCGGGCTAGGAGTCGAACCGCCGCGACCCGAAGAGCTCCCGGATCGCCGCCAGGTCGACCTTTCCTGTCGGGAGCATCGGGAGGTCGGCATTGTCGAGCACCTTGATGTGTCGGGGCACCTTGTAGCCCGAGAGGCATGAGCGTGCAGCGGTCCTGAGTTCGTCGACGTCAAGCCGGTCCGGCTCTCCGCGGACGACGACTGCCGCCACGTCCTCGCCCCGGTCACCGGCTGGGATCCCGAAGACGAACGCGGCGCTCACCTGGGGCAGTTCGAGGAGCGCCGCCTCCACCTCGGCGGGGGACACGTTGGAGCCCCCTGTCTTGATCATGTCGCCCCGACGGCCCGCGAAGCGGAGATGCTCGTCGGCGCCGAACCATCCGAGATCCCCGGTCGCATACCACCCGTCCGGCGTGAACACCTCGTGGCGTTCGCGCTTGTAGATCCCGTCCATGAGGAAAGCGCCGCGAACGAAGAGCTCACCTTCTTCCCGTAGAGGTTGGGGAAGCCCTGTCTCAGGGGACACGATGATGTGCTCCATGCCCGGGAGGCCGCGGCCGATCGTGGCGCGGAGGTGCTCGGGCATCGGCCGGTACGGGTCATCGGATCCGGTGTGGGGTCCCCCGGTCTCGGTCATGCCCAGGACGTTCGGGGCGAGGTCGGGCGAAGGTGGCCGGGAATCGGGCGGGAGCGCCTCGAGCAGCGTGCCGCCGCGCACGGCACTCAGATCCCGGTCGGGGAAACTCGGGTGCTCGGCCAGCTGGCGCGCCGCGTTGGGCCAACATGAAACCTGGGTCACCCGCTCGCGCTCGATTAGGTCAAGAGCTTCACCCGGTTCGAAGCGCTCCTGTACCACCGCGGCCGCGCCCGAGCAGTAGGCGGCGAGCACGACCATGGTGATTCCACCGACCCAGAAGAAGGGCATGGGCGAGTAGATGCGGTCGTGAGGTCCGAGCTCGCGCCGATCCGCCAGCAGTGCCGCATGCCGGATCAGTGATCCGTGGGTGTGAACGACCGACTTGGGCGTCGCGGTCGCGCCCGACGTGGTAACCACCGCCAAGTGGTCCGCCGGAACCACTTCGTGCTCGGCCTCCGCAACGAGCGACACGGATGCTGGATCCGGCAGCTCCCGCGACCAGATCGCAGTGCCGCTGTCGACGTGCACCCAGCGAAGGTGCGGTGCCGCCTCGAGGTAGAGGTCTGGACCTGACTTGGCGAGGCCCGGGAGGCCAGCCTCCAGGCGAGCGGTCAGCGAGTCGCCAGCAAACGAACCGGCCATCAAGACGGCGTGCACGTCGGTGTGGCGCAACACGCGCGCGAGTTCGGGCCCGGGAGCGAACGTCGAGAGGGGAACGGTAAGGGCGCCGATACGCGCCGCCGCCAGCCAGGCGACGAGCCACCCGCCACCGTTCGGATAGAGCACAGCGACTCGGGTCCCCTTGCCAACACCCGCGGCCAGCAGGCGCGCCGCCAAACTGGCGGTCTTGCGGTCCACCTCGCCGAAGGTCATTCGACCTCCCGGAGCGACCAGCACGGCGTCGTCAGCCTGTGTGGCGCGAGCCCTGAAGAGGTCCGGGACCGTGGCCGGAAGCGAGGCCAACCCGGTAGGGAGGGGTTCGACGGCCAGCGGCCTTGGCGTTGGGCGAGGAGGGGTCATCGATCCAAATCAGCCAAAGGGCAGTCTTGACTTTCCTTGTAGTAGAAGCCTATTCTCCGCAGGCCAGCACGTCAAAACTGCGCTGTCTGCTCGCTGGGGGACCGAAGTGACCGATATTGCCATTCGACTCCGAAGGGCCCTTTTTGCCGTCACAGGTGCCGACCGCCCGACGCGTCTCGGCCTCGAGGACCCGTGAACCTCCGGCTCACAGAGGAGCAGCAAGCGCTGAGGGAAACCTTCGCCGCTTTGTTCGCTCGGGAGTGCTCGCCGGATGTCGTTCGTGCTGCAGAACCGCTCGGTTACGACGCCCGACTCTGGGCGCGGATGGCGGACATTGGCCTTCTCCACATCGGTGTGCCCGAAGCTCTCGGTGGAGCCGGCGCTGGACTCTTCGAACTCGTTCTGGTCGCCGAGGAGGCGGGGCGCCGACTCGCTCCTGTTCCCTTCTCCGAGACCATCGCCGCCGCCCGACTGCTGGGGGCGTGCGGCGTGAAGGACCTCCTCCAGCTCGCGCTCGAGGGCACGCGGATGGTCTCATTGCCGCCGGCGCCGGGCCCCCTGCCCACCCAAGTGCTAGCCGACGGAGCTGTGGCCGACGTGGTACTCGCGTTCGTCGACGGGCGACTGGTCGCAGTGCCCCGGCCAAGGGATGTCAGGGCCATCTCGAACATGGGCTCCCTTCCCCTAGCCCGCTGGAGCGGCGCGATCGACGGAGCGGTGCTTTCCGAAGGGCCGGGCGCGGCGCTGCTCTTCTCCGCCGCTCTGGCCGAGGTGCGAGTTTTGCGTGCGGCCGCCCTGGTCGGCCTGGCCGCCGAGGCCATCGAACTTGGCGCTGCCTACGCCCGAGAGCGGTGCGCCTTCGGGATCCCCATCGGTGCCTATCAGGCGGTGGCCCACCCTCTGGCTGACGCACTGGTCGCCAAGGACGGAGCGCAGCTGTTGGTCTGGAAGGCGAGCTGGGCTCTCGACGGGGATCATCCCGACGCCGAGGTGTTCGCCCGCCAGGCCTTCATCTTTGCCGCGGAGCTGGCCGGTCACGCCGCGCAGCACAGCCTGCATATCCACGGTGGTTACGGCTTCACCCGGGAGTGCGACATCCAGTTGTACTACCGGAGGTCGCAGGCGTGGGCAGCCACCGTGGCCGACCCCGGCCGCGAACTCTTGGCCCTGGGCGACGGGATCTTGCCGGAGCTCGCGACGGAATCCGAGGGCGCTCGTGGATTTTGAGGAACCCGCTCATATCGCACGCATCCGGGCAGAGGCCGAGGCTTTCGCGGGGGACCACGTCACGCCTGCTGTCGTCGAGGAGGAGCTCCGCTCAGGAGACGGGGTGAACCGCCCGCTCATGGAGGCCATGGGTGCGCGCGGTTGGATCGCGCTCGACGTGGCCACCTGAAGAGGGCGGTGCCGGCCTCGACCCGTTCGAAGCGGCAGCCGTGCTGGGCGCCATACGTTCCGCCGGCGGCCCCACGATCGGCGCGGGCACCACCATGCTCGCCGCCAACGCCGTCCGGGCACTGGCGTCCGAAGACCTCAAGGCCCGAATTCTCCCCGGGGTGGCCGCCGGCAAAACCCTCATCTGCCTCGGCTTCACCGAACCCGAAGGGGGTTCTGATGTGTTTGCCTGCAGGACCCGGGCGGTCCGTGACGGCGAGGAGTGGGTGATCAGCGGCCAGAAAATGTTCACGACGTACGCGCACCGGGCCGACTATTGCTTCTTACTAACGCGGAGCGTGCCCGGATCGATTGGTCCGAAAGGCCTGACCATGCTCCTCGTCCCTTTGGACACTCCTGGCATCGAGATCCGACCCGTGCCCACCATGGGCTACGAGCGAACGAACATCGTCTTCTACAACGAGGTCCGTGTCTCCAACGATCTGGTCGTGGGCGAGCCTGATCACGGGCTGAGCGTGATCCGGGCCGCGCTCGAGGCCGAGCAGAGTGTTGCGCCGTCCTCGCGCACCCGACAGCTCTATGAGTCAGCGCGCGCCTGGGCGGCTTCGGCGACCGATCCAGCCGGCCGTCCTGTTGCCGAAGACCCAACGGTCCGCGCGCGCCTGGCCCGTCTGTCGATCGACGCCGAGGTAGCGGACCTGCTCGGCATTCGTGTCGCCTTCCTCGAGCAGCTCGGTGCCAAGCCGGGGCCGCATGCGGCGCTGTTCGGACCCGAAACCTACGTCGCCTGGTCCAAGGAGGTGCTCGACATGGTCGGCCCGTTGGGAACAGCGGACTGGTCCGACCCAGAGTGCGTGGAGGGTGGTGTGTTCGAGTACCACTATCGGACCGCCGTGGCCAGCACCATCTACGGCGGGTCGAGCGAGGTTCTGCGTAGTCTCATCGCCGAGCAGTCACTCGACCTACCGCGCAGCCGGCCCAAGCCGTGAACAGCGGCAGACAGGTCCAACGGAAGGAGGCCGATCATGGCCACTGCAGCAGACGCTCGTGACTGGGCTCCCGACGCGCTTCGCGGCATCATCGACTCCCTCTACACCCCATTCAGTGGCAAGGGCGGTGACGTCGTCGACGAGGGAGCGCTGCGCGGTCTGATCGCTCATTGCATCGGTGCCCTGGACCACGATGGGCTCTGGGTCGGTGGGCTCGTCGGTGAGTGCTGGGCGCTGAGCACGCAGGAGCGCAAGCGGCTCTTGGAGGTCGCCGTCGATGCGACTCGATCCATCAAACCAGCGGCGTTGATTGAGGCCTGCCCGGCCAGCACGAACGTCCTCGAGACGGTCGAGCTCACCCAGCATGCGGCCGCCACCGGTGCTGACATCTGTTTCCTCATCCCGCCGTACTTTGAAGCTCGGACATTCGAGGCTGTCCGAGAGTTGTTCCACTACGTCACTGAGAGGACGGACATCGCGCTCGGGTTGTTTAACACCCACGCCGCGGGGTGGATCCTGACACCGTCCCAGTGTGCGGAATTGGCTCGCGAGTTCCCTGCCATCTGCGCCGTGAAGAACGGGATGTTCCGTCCCTCCCACTCTGCCGAGCTCCACCGAATCGCTCCCGAGCTCGTCATCTGGGAGTGCGACATGCTGGCCTACCGGGGCGGATTTTTGCGACGTGGCATCAGCGCCCCAGGGATCCTGGGTGGCACTGGGTATCTCTATGAACGCCCAGACATCCCCATCTACCGCGAGCAATGGGAGCTCTTGGTGTCCGACAAGCTCTCCGATGCGATCGACCACTGGTACGAGTCGGGGCTCGATTCACTGATCGCGAACCTGCACCGTGCCTTTGGAGGGTCCAACGTCGACGCTTCCTATACCCATTGGGGCTCGGCGTTCAAAGCTGCCGCATCAGAGCTAGGCCTGCCCGTCGGTGACTACCCTCGGTCGAGACCGCCGCAGCCACCGCTTTCTGACGCCCAGCGGGAGGCGGTGCATGCCGCGTATGTCGATGCTGGCCTGCTCGCTAGCGAACACCGGTAGTAGAGCGCTCTGCTACAGCGACGAACTGGATGGACAAGGTGGAAACTGGGTGGACGGAACAGCGAACTACGGGAGTGGCTAGATGCTCGTGTACTCGCGGTAAACGGGCTTCCACCTCACTGGCTGATCGGGGCGGTGGCTGAGGTGTAGGTGTTGTTCGCGGCGAGGGTCAACGTGGCGGTGGTCCACGAGGTGCTCGTCGAGGACGTGAAGGTGAACCGCGGTGACACCGCAGGTCCCGTGGCAGGGAATGGCTGGGCGGCGGTGGGCGTGCCGGACGCTCCGGAGCCTGCATTGGCGAAGGTGAACGTCACCGTGTGGCCGGAGCCGATGGCTGACTCGGTGTTGCCCTCGGCGTCGGTGACGGTGCTGGTGAACGAGGCTGTGGTCCCGCGGCCAAAACCCGTGATCGGGCAGGTGAAGAAGCAGGGAACCGTGTCGGGGGCCGGGTTGATGCTGGTAAAGGCCAGTCGCGCGGCGGTTCCGTCCTTGATCGTTATGGGCGCAAACGTGAGGTTGCGGGCCGTCCCGTCCGTCATGGTCAGCGTCTCGGTGTCAGCGGCCACGAGGGTGATCGGGATGGTCACACTGCCACTAGCCCAGGTGGGGCTTGGGAGAGTCGCGACCGCTCCGGACGGGCTGGCGTTGGCGCCCCCCCACGTGAGCGTGTGGGCGCCGGTGTAGGTCGTGTCGAGGGCGCCGTTGCTCAGGGCATGGACGGTGACGTTGAAGGCGGTGCCGGCGGTCGCCGTGGTCGGCTGGGTTCCAGAGATCGCAAAGGTGAGCGTCGGCGCGGCGACAGGGCACGGATTGGCGATGTTGAGGGTTGGCCCGGTGATGCAAATGTCAGTTGCCGTGCCGGTCGTGTTGTCCGTTCCACCACCTCCCACGATGCAATTTCCGGTACCGGTGTCGGTAATGGTGTTCGAGCCCGCACTGCCCAGCACGAGCGCGTGCGATTGACTGTTCGAGAACGTTCCCGATCCTTGCACCAGCACGGTGAGGCTGAGCGAACTACAACCTGCCGGCGCGAGCTGCATGATTAAGCGAGCCTGAGTACTGGTGCCGACATTGCTGGTCGGGACGTTTGTACTGGCGGTGAAGCTCGTCACGAGTGTGATTGTCACGAGGAGGACGACGATGCCGGCACCAACCCGGGCCGCGATCACGTGCTGTGGTCGACGGAGATGCCTAGTGCGCCGCGGCACCTGCTTCGACCTCCCTGGCGCGATACTCCTGACGGTCGTTCTCGGACCAAAGGTCGGAATCTTCCCCGGCACGCCCGGCAGTGCCATTGGCGCCGGCGAGAGTGCCTATCTCGGACGCGGGCTGATAGAGGTACCTACGAGTCTCGTCGTCAACCTCGTAGCGTCGTTGTCCGTCCCGCATTTCATAGAGGATGGGCCGCTCCAGATAGTGGGCAAGGCCGGCGAGATGAGCGAAATCGAGAACGACCAGTCGCGCTGAACCGTCAACGTCGGCCAGCCTGTCGACAGGCACGATCAGTGAGCCGACCTGTTTGGCGATCTGTTCTTCATCGCTTCGCACCGTCTTGTGGCGGCGCAGGACGTCGTGCAGCACCGCAACGAGGAGGGCCAGCACGGCGAGTACAACGCCGCCCGAGCGGAGCAGCGAAACCCGCACCTCGTACTTCAGCACGGAGAGTACGTTGGGGTAGACGTGGGGAACGCTTCCGGACTGTGTCGGGTTGAGGCCAGCCGCCAACGCAGAGGCGGCGGTCGGGGCGACGTAGGTTGCCCCCGGCGGAGCAGGTGCAACCGGGACATCGAGGGTGAGCGCCGTCGGGGCCACTTGGAAGGGAAGCACTGGTAGGAACGTTGCCTTGATCGGATTGCCGCCCACAGTGCCCGTCAGGCGGACGACCGGCTGCACATCGAGCGCGTAGTTGGCTCCGGTCACACCCGATTGCGCCGACACGGTGTTGATCAGCGCATAGAGACCGCTCAAAGCCAAGGTGGTGGAAACAGACGCCGTGTCACCGGTGAAGGGGGCTGCAGCCGTTCCGGTGGAAAGGCTCTGCCAGGTATTCGTACTCGACAACACCAGGGTATGGAGTTGGATGGTGCCCGTGACGTGATGCGGGAGCGGGGACGAAAACTGGTACTTGAAGTTCAGACCGAGCGAGCTGACCAGGCTCGGGTAGATGGGATCACCCGTCTTGACGACACCTGACGGATAGACCGCCGTCGGTGCTTTGAGGGCGGCCGAATAGGAGAAGGTGCCGGTCTGTCGATACGCATTGGTCAGCGGAGCGGTCCGGAGGAGCGGCCGGCTGTACCCAACGCCGAGAAAGACCACGGCGAGCAACGCCAGGAAGCAGAGCGCCATCAGGGTCGACTTCGGGCCCTCGAAGTAGGAAGGGGCGCGACGCGCCGCGACCTGCTGAGGAGTCATGCCGATCCCGGATCTCCGCTCCTGCTCGGGTCTTGTCTTCTCCGATCCGGATCCGGTGGCAGAGCGCCGCTCGCCAGTTCCCAGGTCGTTCCCGTGGTTCGGCGTCGATGCGAGGGTCATGGTGTGCGACAGCCGACCCAGACGGGGAGGCGACCGGCCGCGCCGGCGCCGCCCACGCTTGGATGTCTTGGCACCAGTGAGGACGACGGCCATGGCAGCGATGCCGGCCAGTATGGATGCATGGGCTGGCACGCCGAACCAGCCGAGAACCGCTCCGACGTGGGGGATGTGGAACCAGAGCGCTCCGATGAGCTCGCTACGCGTTGCGTACCCAGGATCAACGAAATCATTGTTGTCCCCCTTAAAGAAGTAGTTGCCGTTCTGGATCAAGATGATGCGGTGCAGCACCGGCTTGTGCAGCACCTGGCTCTCGTAGAGGACGACTTCGCCCACGTGATAGCTCGACTGAGCACGGATGACCGCAAAGTCGCCCTTGTACAGCAAGGGGTGCATGCTGATGCCGTCGGTGATCGAATAAGTCGTTGTCCCGCCGAGCTTCGTTGGCGCAAAGAAGGTCCATAGGCCAAAGAGGACCGCAGCTGCAACGATGACGGCTGCCATCTTCGCTCGGTACGATCTCATGAGCCCGCTCGGGCCTCCTCGGCTGCTTCTCGAGGACGCGGGAGCGGTAACGCGGACGCCGTCCGCTCCACCACACCCGTTTCCTCGTCTCGTTGGGTCGTGTCACCTCGCCGCTGCTACTGAGCTGCGACGACCGTTACGCCTGTCAAGAGTGCTGCCGTGAGCTGTGTTGGGAGGATCGTTGGGCACGTGACGTTTGTACCGCCGGTGTCAGTCGTACACGTGTAATTCGTCGGGCCACCAGTGCTCAGAGCGGCTGAGATAATGACCTTCCCTGAGCCCGTATTCGGAACAGCTGGACTGATCGTGAACGTCAACGAGTCGATATTGGCCGGCGTCGTCGCGTCCAGGGTGTAGTGAAGATTGGTCACCGTGTATCCCGAAACGGCACCGGCTCCTGCACCAACCGTGGTAGCCGGAACCGTGTTCGAGGCCGTGAATGCATAGGCACCACCGCCGATCGCCAATGCGATACCGCATCCCACCAGGATGGACACCATCCGCTTATTCCGCATCTGCACCATGAGGTGCACCTCAAGTCTGACTGCTTGCCCTACACCAACAAAATGATGGCTATACAGCCGTATCGGCATCTGCTGCGGATTCTTGACCAAATAGCTTCTGTTGCGGTGAATGGTTGCGGTGACCCTGGAATTCGCGCGTGTTTGTTGTATCTGAGCTTGCGGCCTAACCAGCGGCGCTGGGCACGACGAGCGACGGGGGAAGGCCCCTTACAAGGTGCCGACGGCACGCTCAGATCGAGGCGACCGTCCCCAGCGAACCAGCATCGACCGTCAACACAACACGGGCAAGGTGCTCGTCGGTTTGGGACGACGCGACCGGGCCTGAGTCTGTCGGGCTTCAACGCGGTGGCGGGCGAGGAGCTTGCAGTCCGAGCCCGGCTCACTAGCGACAGCCCGCTCGGCGATCAGACGCCCCTTGCGCCGGCCGAAGGACGGCGGCGTATCGGGGGCGTAATCCAAAGAGTAAGAGGCCAGAGAGCGCACAGCTTGACCGAACTGATTCAATGCGGATGGTCGCGACGTCCGTAAGGAGAGTCGCAAGTACTCAAGTCAGGAGCATGACGTGCCGATGGCTCCGGAAGAGTTCCTAAAAGGGCCGCACGCTTCGGACACGTGCCAAGCCCACAATGCCCGGTCGACGAGGCCAGATGCGAGCTCTCTGCTCCAACGGAAGACGCAGTCCATGTCGTCAGAAATGAGTGCTGAAGAGGTTCAAGGCGGAGTCCCGTTCGCCGTGCCGTGCGAAGAGCATGTCGACCTCTCTGGAGACTCTTCTTGGGGGCGGGCCGTCGCGATCAACTCGCTCACCGTGGCGCGGCGGAGTGTTTCCCTTGGTCGAGCCGGGGAAGGCTCCTCGTGGGCAAACGCTCCCTCAGCATAAAGCGACGCTTCGCGCTCATACTGATAATTCTGATACCGGCGCTGGGCGCGGTGGCTTGGGCGGGGTTTCACGGCCTGCAGGCCGAACGCGCCGCGGTCAGCAGTCTCTACGCTAACCAGATCAGCGCGGAATCGGCTTCGGACCTTGGTATCCGTCTCGGCGATGCGCACGCAGCGACTCTTGAATTGCTGCTGGACAGCGCCAATCAGGTTGCCGCGGCGAGCGTTTCGGCCGAGTTGTTGACCGGAATCACCTCGGACATAGACGCCGGCATCGAGACAGTCCGGGTCAATAGCGCCGACAGCAGATCCGAGTTGGCATCGATAGCGGTCATCGAGAACGGCTGGACCACACTACAGAAACTTCGTGCCGACGGGGGGCTGTCCGAAGCTAGCCCGGCGGCGGCGGCGACCAAGGTTGGGCGGGTCGAGGCCATCTTCGATCCGATGACCGCGGCGGCCAAGTCGATTGTCCACGTTGAAGCGAGCCAAGCCGGCGCTTCCTATCAGCAGGCACAAGCCAGTTATCGGTCGAGTCTTCAAATGATGCTGATCGTCCTCATTCTGGGGCTGGTCACCGCGGGAGGGATGGTCGTATGGCTGATTCGCTCCGTCTTGACCAGAACGCTTGCCTACTCGGCTTTCGCGACCAGCGTCACTGAGGGCGACTTCACCCAGCGTCTCATGCCCCGCGGCTCCGATGAACTCGATCAGCTGGGAATTACCTTGGATCAGCTGGCGCAGCGTCGACGATCCGATGATGACTACGAAAATACGAAGGTTGAGTTCACCGATGCAATTCAGTTGACGGAGAACGAGCAGGAGGCGCACGACCTGCTTAAACGCTACCTGGAGCACGCCGTTTCGGCATGCACAGTCACGGTGCTCAATCGCAACAACAGCGCGGACCGACTCGAGGCGGTGACCGCTCTCTCAGAAGATTCGTCACTGCTTCGCTCTCTTGAGGGAGCCGAACCTCGAAGCTGCCTAGCGGTGCGACTGGCGCGACCTCACGTCGGCGTCTGGGGGTCAGATCCTCTCTTGCCGTGCGCTGTGTGCGCGACAAGCTGCACCCAGACGACATGTACTCCGCTGCTAGTGAGCGGAGAGGTGATCGGCTCGGTACTGGTCGAGCACGAAGCAGACCTGGCAGGCAATGAAGCGCGCTCCATTCGCGAAGCCGTCCTTCAATCCGCGCCTGTTCTAGGGAACCTTCGCAACTTGGCTATCGCAGAGGTGCGTGCCGCAACCGACAGCCTCACCGGCCTTCCAAATCGTCGGGCACTTGACGACACGCTCAAGCGTATGGTTGCCCAGACATCCCGAGCGTTAACGCCGCTTGCGGCGTTGATGTGCGACCTAGATCACTTCAAGGAGATCAACGACAGATTCGGTCACGGCAGAGGTGACGACGTCCTCGCAGCCGTCGGCGCCGCGCTCTCCCACTCCCTTCGCGCCGGCGACTTCGCTGGCCGATACGGCGGGGAGGAGTTCCTCATCCTTTTGCCAGCTACGGGCATAGAAGGCGCAATGGAGGCAGCGGATCGGGTCAGAGCCTCGGTCGCTGATATTCGTGTCCCCTCGGTCGATCGACGCATCAGCCTGAGCGTTGGAATCGCTGTTCTCCCAGATCACGCGATCGATGCACAATCCCTAGAACGGGCGTCCGATCGAGCGCTGTACGCGGCGAAGAAAGCAGGCCGAGACCGGGCCGAAATATTCAACGCAACGTCCGATGCCGTCGAGCCGAGGGTCGCCACGATCATGACCAATGGCGCCCCAGAATTCAGACGCGTCGCTGCTGATTTGAACGGTGCCGGAGTTCGGCTACATGAGCTTCTGGAGCGTTTAGACGGCGACCGTCTCCGACTCGGTCCGCTTGGACACATGTCCATTTCGGCGACCGCGCCGCGAGGGCACTGTGATGCACGCACGCAGATCGATCTGCCTTCACGTCCGAGATGCAGGAGCAGGCACCAACGCGCCGGACCGAGGGTCATAGACAACGACGTTCGCCTTTCCTGTGGCGTAGGCCTGATCGGGTCCGAACGAGACAGGTCCACCACCACCGGGAAGGGTGACATTTCTGAGCTGATAGCCCGCCTTCGTGAAGCTCGTCACCGTCAGATTCTTCCCGGCGGCGTCGGCGATCTTGGCAAAGAGCGCCAGGTACACACAGGCGGCCTCCACCGCGGCATAGGTCGTGTCCGAAGCATTCGACGCAACCTGAGGACTGTTCGGATAGGCGGGCGCCGCGATGGCATCTGATGGATACGCCTTGCGAACGATGGCCGCGCACTTTTGCATCGCCGGATCCATCCACACCTCGGGGGCGGATGGTGTCGTGGTCGCTGCCATCACGTTGTCAAGGTAAGGATTCCTCCCTTTGGCGGACGCGACGTAGGACGCGAGTGCCGTCTCGTTCGTAGCGATCCAGGGGGGCTTGTACGTGCTCTGATTATCCAAAAGGGCCCGTGGCCAGACCGCCGCACCGGTACCACCGACCCCAACCACCTCGTTCACACCGGCGGCTTGGAACCGAAGGGCAATGGTCTGAGCTTCCTGGTCGACCGCCACGGTATCGGTTGCCGTCGCGCTGTCGTCGGCGGACAGCACGACGTCGACGCGGAATTTCTTGAGGTCCGACTGGACGACTTTCGCTTCGAATATGTCGTCTGGACCGTAGAAGATGCCGACTTTCTTGCCCTTGAACGCCCCGCGGGTGTCGAATGCAGCCAGCTGCACAGGGTCATAGGCGGAGTCCGGCGGCGTGAGACTGAAGTCAGCAGCAGCGCTCGCCGGCAATGGGCCCGGTAACACTCCCCCCATGACCGGCGTGTCATGAGTCTGCTGATAACAATCCGGGTAGACCGGAAACAGGACGGCGAAAACCTTGTCGTCTTCTGTGAGCTCCGCGCACGAGGAAGCGATCGATGAGGCGTTGGCCGGATTCATTTCAGCGAAGTAGGGGACGACCTTTCGGCCGTCAACGCCTCCATGGGCGTTCATGTTGGCCGTCAGCGCGCTGACGGCGTCTTGATAGTTGCCGTCGTTGAGCGTGACGCCGACCGCTTGTAACGCAGTGAAGTTGATAACGGAAATGCCGATCCTGATCGTGCTCGACGTCACACCCTGGTCGGCAGGGCTTGACGCTCCCGCCTGTGCCGAACCTGGAACCAGCACGGCACCCAACACGACAGCGATGGTGGCAAAGGTCGCGAATGGGTCTCGAATGCGATTGGGTCGCTGCTTGCGCAGGAGTGGATCCGTTCGGTCACCGCCGCAAACTTGTTCCACTACCTCGAGCGCTATGCATCCCATTATTGGTACGTCCTCTTCGCGGCTGGGGGCTCACACAACCGCGAAAGTCAATATAGTATACGATTCCGATGACTTCTCGAATGGAGCCGTGACGCAAAAGGCGCCCTTCGGATCGACATTCGGAAACGCCGTCTCCTTCCGTGCTTGGAAGAAGAAGCCGACGTGGTGTCAAGTGTCGAGCCAAGACCGCATGAACCACCCGGACAGTGAGCGACGTATGGCCGCGCGTATGAATCCACGCCGCACGATTGAACTCGGCACCAGCCACGCGTGGCTGGCCTCTCAGCCCAGCGCCATCGTTGATCTCATTGTTGAGGCTGCGACCTCTACGACCTAGTCGGGCACGCCCGGAACAATTGGCACTGAGGGGTTCGGTCGCCGCCGTCGACAGTGAGGAACCACGGCGCTGTGACGCGGAGCCTTCTGCTTCCCGGGAGGTCGTCGGGTGGCTCGGAGAGCCAAACGCCATGATGGTGCGATTCGCCTGGCTCCAGGCGTTACAAACCGAGGAGACATCCGACGGCACCTGCTCCGAAAGCGGCAGCGGGGAGTGCCAAGATCATCGGATCGCCTGAGATGCGATGGAAGCTGACAGCGCCGGCATAGAAGGCGACCATGCCTGCCGACGCGGCTGCCCTGATCCGTGGCTGTCTCCGGCCGGCCAGGAGTCCAGAGGAAATGGCAATTTTCATTGCCGGGAGTGCACACCGGATCCAAAGCGGAACACCGATGCGAACGAGTCGGCTCGATTCGTTCTTGGCGCGATCGCGGTGGCGATGAATTCGACGAGTTGCAGTGAAGCCATCGTCTCAGCGAGGTCGAGACGGGATGGCTTCATGGTGGTGAGAACGAGGTGTGTGGGGCTCTCCACATAAAGCCGGTGTCGACGCCGACGATCTCTTGTCGACTTGTGACGGTGAATCCGAAATGTTTGTAAAGAGTGACATTGCGATCAACGTCGGTTTCTAGGAACGCTGCGGCCTCTCGTTCGTCCACGTCTGCGAGAAAGCTCTCCAATAGAGCCTTCCCGATCCCACGACCCTGGAGTTCGGCTCGCACGCCGCAGTCGAACTCATGGACGCTTTAGGGATCGAGCGATTCTTCGTCGCGGGTCATGACTGGGGTTCCAACGTTGCCGAGGGATTGGCCGTCGGATGGCCTGAGCGTGTGACTCGGATCGCCATGTTGTCCACCCCTTCGCGTCTGGGCGGATTGGCAACCCCGCCGTTCGATATCGCTCGGTTGTACTGGTACCACTGGTTTCAGGCCGCCAAGCGCGGCGCGAAGCGGTAGCCAAAGACCCCGCGGGGTTCGCTCGCATCATGTGGGAGACGTGGTCTCCGCCCGGCTGGTTTCGACGATGCGATGTCCGCCGTGTGGCTGCTTCGTTCGCCAATCCAGATTGGGCCGCGGTCACCATTCACGCCTATCGCTCGCGGTCGGGAGACGCGGCGTGTGATCCACGGACCACGAAGCTCGAGGCCGCGATCAAGGCCACGAAACGGCTTATGACACCGACGGTGTTCTTTCACGGTGCCCTAGACGGAGTCACGCCACCCAGAATCACACAAGCCATGGCGCAGACATTTGTCGGACCTTTCGAACGGATCGTTATTGATGGCGCAGGTCACTTTCTGCCCCGCGAAGCAGCTGAGGTCGTCGGCCCGAAGCTCGTTGAGCACTTCCTGTACAGTCCGAATTAGTGCTTACCAAGTAGTCCAGGAGGCCGCTGGTCTTAATGGAAGCCTGCAGCCTGCTGAATCTGAGCGGGGGAGCGAGTCTCCGCTCCGGCGACCCCGTCCTTGTTCGTGCGTGACACTGCCATGCGGATCTTCAAGCTGGAGGAGCGACGATGACCTCGATTCGGAAAATACCCTACGCCGGTAGCGTGCACGACGAGCGCGAGGTTGAGGCGGTATGCGCGGTGCTGTCGGGTGGGCCGCAGGCGCTTCGCATTGGCGCCAACGTGCGAGAATTCGAGCGTCGCATCGCCGAGCTCTTTGGCAAGCGACGTGGGATCATGTGCAACTCCGGCTCTTCGGCGCTCTATCTCGCTGTCGAACTCCTCGGACTGATGCCGGGCGATGAGGTCCTGACTTCAGCCGTCACCTTCTCGACCGATATAGCGCCACTCGTGCGGGCCGGTCTCATCCCCGTTTTTGTGGACGTCGAGGCTGACACGTACAACGTGGATGTGAACGGGATGGCTGAGATGATCGGTCCGCGGACCAAAGCGATATTGGTACCAAATTTGATCGGCAACGCGCCCGACTGGGATGCCATCTGGGCCTTGGCCGACAGAAATGGCCTGAAAGTGGTGGAGGACTCATGTGACGCGCTGGGTTCGACGTTGCGCGGGACTCCCACGGGTACGCGGTCGGACATCTCGGTGACTTCCTTTGCCCTCAGCCATATCATCACAGCCGCTGGGACGGGCGGGATGGTATGCGTCGATGAAGACGGTCTGGCCGATCGTTGCCTGTTGCTTCGGCGCTGGGGCCGCCGCTCAGAGATCCAACTCTTCGGCTCGGCCCGAGGGGCTAAAAGTCGCTTCTTCTCCTCCATGGGCGAGGATGATCTGGAATACGACAATCTGTTCATCTTTGACGAGGTGGGGTGGAACTTCGAACCCTCGGAGCTGTCTGCCGCCTTCGGCCTCGTGCAGTTGGACAAACTCAAGGCGAACCTTGAGACCCGGAAGCGGAACTTCGCCCGTTTGCACCAGCACTTCGGCCAGCGCCCCGACGTGTTCGCCCTCGCTCGAACCACCCTTGAGCTCGACACGGCTTGGCATATGTTCCCGATTCGCATCCTGCCCGAGTCAGGGGTACGGCGCTCTGCCTTTCAGGAACACATGGAGCGCAACGGCGTCGATACCCGCATGGTGTGGACGGGCAACGTCACCCGCCAGCCGGCGTTCCGCGATGTCCCTTGCCGTGTGCCCGCTGGCGGCCTGCCCAGGGCTGACCAGATCATGGAGCAGGGACTCGTCCTACCTTCGAACCACGCGCTGGTCGACGACGACATCGACTACATATGGGAAATTGCAGAGGCCTTTCTTCAATGAACGGCACCAACGGCGACGAACGACCGTTTACTCGTCTCTGCCGATGGCCACGTGACTAGAGCCGTCTCTGTTGGCCGGACGGGCCCGCCGGACAGGGCGGCTTGAGGGGCTGGTCTCGGACGAAGCCGGGCTGGGTCTGCCACGAGCGCGTCGGCCGTGCCTCCAGACTCGACAAACTCGAGACCAGCGACCAGCTTCGCTTAGAAGTCGAGCACCTTAGGATTCAGCTCTACTCTGAGCACGGCGGGTCTGTAGCCGGGTAAACCCCAGTCGGCATGTGTGATCCGTGTCGCCTGATAGGACAGTTCGACCATGTCGGTGGCCGCGATGGTCTTCTCGACAGCCTCGCTAAGGCCGCTGTGGGCGCTCGAGCTTGCGGCTCGCGATGATGTATTTCGCGGCTTCTACGCCGAGGAAGGCGGTGACGACGGCAATCAGGATCGGGAAGGTCTGCAATGGGCCCACGCGGGTCAGGATCGCAGCCATCAGCACCATGGCGAACGGCGCGGCCGCGAGCGATCCCAAGACGGTGGTAAGCAGGCAGCTGAACGCAAGTCCCAGCGGAATGCTAGGGACGGCCAGATGGACGACGACCCCGGCGGTGCCGCCGATAAACAGCGTCGGAAAGATAGGTCCGCCCACGAATCCGCTGCCCTGGCTGACCGCGTAGGTGAGCATTTTGGCGATCAGGATCGCGATGAACAGGCCTAGGCCTACAACGCTTGCATCTTTGAGCAAGGAGGTGAGTTGGTCGGCGCCGGAGAACATCGTTAGCGGGAGTGCCACGCCGACGAGGCCGAACATGATGCCGCCCAGCGTTGATTTCACGACCACTGGTACCTTCAGCCCGCCGAACAATCGCGAGGCCAACATCATGAAGCCAGTCGTTAGCGCCGTCACCAACGCGCCGAACAGGCCGAGGGGCATGCCGGCGAGCAGCTGCCAGTCCTCGAACGTGTACCGCGGCACCTGGTAGGCGCCGAGGAACACGGCGCCAGCGACCGCAAAGTAGATCCCGAAGGAGACGCTCGCGGCAACGATGTCAGTGACGAGGGTCTTACTGAACCGGTGTCCGCCCGGGCGCGCAATCTCAAGGATAAGCATCACCACGATCACCGGGCTGGAAAACAACCCACCGAAGATCCCGGCCATTCCCGCGAGGGCGTTGACCTGAGAGTCCTCTTCGCCCAGCCCTCGTCGCTGGGCCATCCAGCCGCCGACGCCGCCGCCCACCGAGGCCAGCACCTTCTCCGGACCGACGCTCGCTCCACCGATTAGGGACACCGCCGAGACGGCCATGGTCCCCGGCACGAGTCGCGGGTCGACGCGCCCAGCTCGCAGATCCTCGAACAAGCCGGGAACATCCTCGGGCAAACGGGTCAACCGCCGCAGCACGCCAACCACCACGCCGGCCGCGGCGGTGACCGCTATCCACCACCAGTGCCCTGCAAACCAGCCAGGATTGGAATCGGTGTTCCAACGTGACCCGAGCTTGATTATCCCAAGAAAAACCAGTCCCGCCAACGCTCCGAACACCCCGAGGGCGGCGGCGTAACCCATGAGTACCCAGAACTCCCGCGTTTGGGCAAATCGGGGATTGGTGGCCGGCTCGGGCATGTCGCCCACAAGCGAGAAGTTAGCAAAAACATATAGCCAATTCCCTCATGCGCCGATCGTGCGCGTGATCCAAGTGACACGGCGGCGGCTACTTCATGGCAGCTTCCGAAGGGTAATCTTCGCCTTTAGCGATGCCCACTAGCGGGCTCTTGCCCCGGCATCGGTGGCTCGGGTTCGCTTCCGAAGGAGCTCCTGAGTGCCCTGTCCCTCGTGGGTGACGCCGGCTGTGTCAAGAGACACATCGATGCGTTTCGCGACCCCAGAATCACGTCCTCAACTCCAACCCGTTGGGCCAAACAAGCTCAAGGCCTCGAGCTACTCGCTCGCTGGCTGGCCTGAACCACGATGAGCGCTCGACCGACTTTCGGCGAGTGGCTTCTTGTCTCTTTCCTCGTAGCCAACTCTCGCCAGCGGATTGGCGGGCGATGGTAGACCGCTCTACTACGGCAACGGACTGGGTGGACGGGCTAGAAACTGGGTGGACAGAGCGCACTCAAGGGACTGGACGGACCAAAAGATACGAATAGCCTCACCTTGCCCAGATGAGGGTCGCGGGTTCGAATCCCGTCTTCCGCTCCATAGTAGCAGGTCAGAAGTGGTGTATCGATCCTTGCCGTCTTCGAATTTCGGATCTCGGGGTACTGCAGAACAGATCCTGGGCTAGTTGTGTCTTCGAAATTGCCGATAGCACTGATCGCGACGCGTTTCACCGGTGGCAAGAGGTTGTTGATGGATTCGGTCGGCTGTTGGACACCTCGGATTGGTGGACGGCCAGGATAGGGATCGAACCATTGGCGAGTGGTCGCCTCAGTGCCCATTTATTCGCCAAATATGTTCAGGAATCGAATCAAGATGCCGACCTCCGGAGGTAGGTTTGGTGCGCGATGCAGTAAGCACCCTGCAACCGAGGGTGGAGACATTGGAATCGCACGCATTCCTCTCTGCCCTTGTCGCGTCATCGGAAGACCCGATCATGGGCAAGAACCTCGATGGCACTGGGGTCAACGTCAGGCGATCACAGGCGCGGTGCCGTTGTTCCCTAAGTGGTACACCGCAACGCTCGCCCGGTGGAAGCCCAGAAGCGCCTCTGAGAAGTTGATCAGGCGCTAGCTTCTGACGGCACTGCGGAATCGTTGGTGGATGGCGTTTGGATGGGTGTCCTTCAGCACCAGCGGCCAGAGAATGATCAGATCGTCGACCGTGCGTCCACCTCACGCACACGCTGGGCAAGCGCCTCCAGTAACTTGCGCACCACCGGCGGGGCTTTCTTCATCAAGGTGAGCAGGTCCTCACGGTCCAGCTCCAGCACCTCGAGATCGGTGGTGGCCGTCACCGTGGCTGATCGTCGCCTGCCGTCGATCAGCGAAAGCTCACCCACCACATCGCCCGGCCCCAGCTGAGCGATCCGCTTGCCGTCCCTGGTCACGTCCGCCTGCCCGGTAGCGATCAGGTAGGCCAGGCCGCCGAATGCGCCCTGGCGTGTCATCACGGTTCCTTTCGGGAGGTCGGCCTGGACCGTTAGGGCGGCGACCTGGGCGAGCTGACGCTTACTGCACGTCGAGAACATCGGCATTCCTGCGAGGAGTTCGATTCTGCGAGCCCGACCTAAGGAGCGGTTCACCGCCGACACGATAGCGAAGAGCGGAATCTGGCACCGAGAGCAATAGTCGCGGACCTGAAACGCTCAGCGATCTTGTCGAGAGACTGGGACCGCACGTCCGCGCTGCGCCGCCAGCCGAGGCGGCCGCGTCCGGGGACATCGTCGTAGTTACGATCCCGCTCAAGTCCTTCGAGCGGGTTCCAGTGCAGCCGGTCGCTGGTGAAGGTCATCATCGACACCACAAATTACGTCCCGACCTCGACGGCCACATCGCCGATCTCGACGACTACTCCACCACCACTTCCGAGCTCGTGCAAAGCGCGCCTGTCCGACTCACGCGTGGTCAAGGCCTTCAACACCATGATGTTCATGCACTTGACCATCTTGCGTCGGCCGCATGGCTCCGCGCACCGTGCGCCCTGCCGATTGCAGGCGATGACGACACCGCCAAGATGAAGTTTCGGCGTCCGATGCCCGCTCGCCAACCACGTCAAGTCGGAACTCGTCCAACGCTTCTGAGCGCCCAGTTCTCACCTGGGTCAATCCATCGTCAGGATGGCTTTGCCGGCAACCATCTCTTTGCTTCAACGACGTGACCGAATTCATCGACCTAGTCGTCGGGTAGACGTTCGCCCAACTTTGAGAGAGCTTCGCTGGCCACCTCAACGCCCGCATGCGCCGCACTCGTCACGACTGGTTCCAGCTGACGTGCCGCGTTTCCCACGAGCGCGGTCGCTTTGTGCGCTGCATGCGCCATGCCCCCGGTCGCGTCTCCCAGTTGGTCCGTGACGGCCGATTGGACATTGTGAATGCCTTCGCGAACGCCAGTCATCGTTTCGCTCGGCTCGAACTCCACCTGACCTAGTTGTCGGCGAGCGTGGATATCGACATCATGCGCCAGACAGATCGCATGTCGACCGAGCCGCGAAGCGCCCGCGGCTACGGATTTAGCCTTCTTGCTCGAGCTCTTTCGGGCGCGCCCGGAGGTCACCGTGTCCTCCACTTGGCGCACTCGGTGTCTCGTGCGCCATCCGAGGGAAGGCGCTCCCTCGGTATCCACCGCCGCGATGATGAGGCCGCCTAAAAGACCAACGTTCTTCAAGAAACTCATTCTCTCCTGGAACCGAACGGTCTCATCCGTTTCCTCCCAGAATCGATGGTAAGTGTAAGTGGTGGTAATCAGCGAGCCCATGAGGAAGAGACAAGCCGGGCGCCTGAACCTGCCCGTGGCCAACAGGGCGCCACCGATGATCTGAACGATGCCATTGACTCGTATTGCGGTCTCGGTATCCAAGGAGGCCATGCCCGTCCGCTCGCTGAGTGGTTCGGCGACCGCCTTCGCCTTGGGCACTCTTCCTTCGGGCCGGCGGACAGCCTCAAAGCCTTCGGCGACAAAGATCGAAGCGAGTAGCGGCCGGGCAATGCGCCGAGTGAATGCCATGACTCTGTGACTACCCGTATTTCAGATCTGTACGCATCGCATCTAAGCCGACCGAGAACAGGAGAACGCACAATCTTCAAGGGATCGGACGTTGGGCGTCGACTGCGGCATCATCTGCGGCATGCTCGCCGAACCCCACCCCGATTCGTTCGTCATCTCGCCTCCGTGACTGGTGCGCGATGTCCGACAAGACCTGATTGTCGGCAACGGTGGGGTTTCCGCTCAACATCCCCCTCGGCCACAGATGGCGGGTAATGACGGGATTGAGTTCCGCCGCATAGAGGCTGATCTTGGCTAGTAGGAACAGAAATCCCACGAGGCCAATCACAAGACCGAACTGGCCATACGTGGCAGAGCTGTGCCGAAGCTGATGCTGAACCAGCCCAGATCCGATGGTGATGAGCAACGTGAAACCAAGTGACGCCAGCCCGGCGCCAGGGAGAAGGTCCACAGCTCCAACCTGATCAGGGGTCGCAACCCGAAATACGCCGAAGTAGAGCGCGGCGTTCCCGATCAGCATGCCGACGAGGGTCAGGCTACGGATGACGGTACTCACTCCGAGATTGGTCACGATCGTTCCTGCGGCCGCATTGCCCACAAAGGCGCCCCCAATAAGCGTTAGCGCAACCAGACTGCGGACGAGACGGGGAACGAACCCAGGTCTGTCAACCTGTGGCACGTTCCACACGCCGGCCATAGCTTGCTGCACGGTCTGAGTGACGCCCTGTGCGCCGTAGAGCAATCCGATGAGACCAATAGCAAGACCCAGGCCGCTGCCTTGGAGGCTGCTCGATGAATGTTCCGGATTGAACTGCGATCCAACGACTGGGAACTCGTGGAGTGTTGAAACGATCTGGTGACCCAAGGACGCGGCCCCTATGAATCCAAAGATCGTGATGACTACGAGAAGCAGGGGATAGATGGCGACGAAGCCGTACCAGCCGAGTGCGACCACGAACTGATTTGCGCCGTCATCACCGAACTTCTTGACTATCGCGTAGGTGACGCCCACCGGACGGTTGGCCCTTTGCCAGTGGTCAATCATCTCGAGCAGACGGCGGAACCTCTTCATAGGCAAAGGTACTCCGCAGCGCTCTTCGCGAGCTGTTCAAAGTCGAACTGCAGCCCTCTCCAAAGGGCAGGTCGCACCGTCGCGAGAAAGGCCGAGGAGCTCAGGGCGGTCACAGTTGCGGGAGGATATCTGTCGATTATCGGCGTTTCCTCAAGCCTTCTTCCCACGGCACGGAGGAGCAGATTGTGGGGGAGATGACCAGCCCCTTCAGGCCGAATTAGGAGCTCCGCTTCTTCGCCGCCTTCTTCGCGCCTCTGGCCTTGGTCGAGGCGGAGGTCGCCCGCTTCTTCGCCGCCTTCTTCGCGCCTCTGGCCTTGGTCGAGGCGGAGGTCGCCCGCTTCTTCGCCGCCTTCTTCGCGCCGCCAACCTTCCGCGACACGGTCGTCTGTTTCTTCCCCGCCTTCTTGGCGGGTTTTCTCACCTTTTTGGTCGCCTTGGCCAATGCCTTTCGCGCGGGGTCTGCGCGCTCCCCGAGCGTCTTCGCCGCATCAGAGTGGCCTACAGCTGTGGCAGCCCCCCTGAGACCTTGACGCGTTCGCCGCGCTAATTTCTCGCCAGCTGCTTCCAGGACTCCAGCGGCGTCTCCCACAAATTCTGCGGTCCGGTCGATCGTCTTCTTGGTCGCCATATTCGAGAGCCGTCACTTTCTCTGAGAGGAGCGATCGAGGATTGCGGTCCACTAGACCGCTCCAGTCGTCAACCCAAGTGTGCCCTGGGAGATCGTTGCTGAAACCCGGACCGGATCGGTCCAACTGACGTTCGTTGACTAGCGAGAGTCTCGTCAGACACTCTCCTGGAAGTCGAGGTTCGGCTCCACGATTTTGGGAGCCCTCTCGGGTGACGTACCAGTCGTGCTCACTGCGTCCGTGTCATACGCACCACCACGCGCATGCTGTTCTCTGCGTTGCCGGCGTAGATGCCCTTTACGGGCGGCACGTCCCCGTAGTCACGGCCGCGGCCGACCGCAATGTGCCTGGACCCGATCGGACAGTCGTTGGTCGGGTCGTAACCCCACCATGCGCCCGTCCAGAACTCGACCCAGGCGTGGCTCTGGGCAGTGATCTCTTCGCCGATTGTGGCGTCTTGTTCGGGATGGAAGTAGCCCGAGACGTAGCGCGAGGGCAGGCCGGCAGCTCGCGCCAACGACAAACACAGGTGGGCGAAGTCCTGGCATACTCCGGCACCGTCGGCGAAAGCCTCGTTCGCTGACGTGTGGACAGTCGTAACACCGCGCGCGTAGTGCAGCGATTCGTGAGCGGCGGTGACGATGCGACGAGCCGTTTCCTGTGGCCGGGGCGCGCGGAGCTGGGCGGAGAGTTGGGCGAGCTCGGGCCCGGGGGAGGTGTAAAGGTTGTGGGAGAGGTGATCGGCCATGGTGAGGGACGCATCGTCGACCTCTGACCACGTGCAGTCCTCAGGCTCGTCGGCAGGCTGGGTGTCGACGAGTGCGCTCCCTGTGATGCTGAGCGCGTCGTGGTTCCGGTCGACGTTGAAGGCGACGACGTGGGTGCCCCAGTAGTCGAGATAGGAATATTGCGCCGCCGCCGGCACGGTCACGACACGTGCCTCGAGCGCCGTCTGTCGCACCTCAGTCCGCGGGATCAGGCGTAGCTCGTTATAGGAGGAACGTGCCGGGGCGCCGTAGTCGAACCGGGTCTCGTGGGACACCCGCAAGCGCCAGCCGTCGACTCGGCTCACGCCCCCACTCCCTGGCGCCACTGGACGGGGAGATCCTGGGCGAAGTAGCGGCGCGTCACGGCGTCGCTGACCGCCGAGATCGCGGTCTGGAGTCGTTCCAAACGGGCTTCTAGCCCGCGGGCGAGGGTCGACGGTGCGGAGTACTCCAATTCGGCACGAGCCAGGCCGATCAGTCCCCGTGCATCGTCCCAGGCCCCTTGCTGGCCGACGTTGATCTGATCGAGGCAGTCCTCCGCGAGGGTGAGGGAGGCAAAAGCTGAGCGCGGAAAGAGGCGGTCGCGCAGGAGGAAATCGAGGACGCGGCCGGGTTCCACGACGCCCTGGGAGAGTCGCAGGTACGGTTCGTAGCCGCCGCAGGACCGCAGGAGCATGACCAGCCCGCTGTCGAACACCTCGTCGAAGGCAACCGTCGCGAGCTGTCGCGCCACCACGTCGGTGCGCTCGAGGCAGCGACCAAGGGTAAAGAACAGCCATGTCTGGTCGCGGCTCATCATCGTGTCCGCCAGGCCCATCATGCCCGCACACTGCGTCTTGACGAAGGAAAGGTAGACCGCCGGCCCCGCCCGGCGACCGACTTCCCATTGAAGCGGCAGCTCGGACCAGGTTGCGTTGATGTGCTCCCAGAATTCCACGGGGACCACGTGGCGGACGGCCCGCGTGTTCTCTCGAGCGGCGGCCAACGCACCGGCAATCGATGAACGGCTCTGCGGATCTGTCGCCAGCCGTTCGGTCGCCTGGCGCAAGGTCTCGGTGCCGCTATCGGGTAGTCCCATCACGGCGAGAAGTCGGCGGGCAGCGTGTGATCCCTCAACGTCGCTCTGCTCGAGGGCCTGGTAGACCGAGACGTCGAGGATGCGCGCGGTTCCTTCGGCACGCTCCACATAGCGGCCGACCCAGAAGATCGACTCGGCGACTCGGCTCAGGAGTGCCCGTGTCACGAGGACGGATGCCGCCCCTGGGATCCCATTGGCGAGGGCGGATACCCGAACAACCGCGACTGCTGCTGCTGCTGCTGTTGTTGCACGCCAACTTCTCCGTCGCTCACGGGGCCTTCGTCTTGTGGTGGGCCAGCCAGCAGTGTCGTCCACTGGCGCGGAGGCAGGGCCGGCGTGGACATGCCGCCGCCGACGACCCACGTGTCCTTGGACCCACCTCCCTGGCTGGAGTTCACGACCAGGCCACCTTCTCGGAGCGCCACTCGGGTAAGGCCGCCGGGCAGGACCCAGATGTGCTCCCCGTCGTTGACCGCGAACGGCCGCAGGTCGACATGACGCGGGACCATGGTGTTGTCCACCCACGTGGGCGACGTCGACAGGGCAACCAAACGTTGTGCGATCCAGTGCCGGGGATCGGCTTCGACCTCCAGCGCTAGTTGGTCGAGCTCCGATCCTGTCGCCGACGGCCCGATGACCAATCCCTTCCCTCCAGATCCGTCTACTCGCTTGAACACCAGCTCGCCTCGCCGGGCCAGCGCGTCCCTCCGTATGGCTCCATCGACCAGGTGCATGGTCTCGACGTTGTGCAGGATCGGGTCCTCACCGAGGTAGTAACGGATCATTGCGGGCACATAGGTGTAGACGAGTTTGTCGTCGGCCACCCCGTTCCCAACTCCGTTCGCGATGGTGACTCGGCCGGCGCGTGCAGCGTTCACCACTCCGGGGCATCCCACCAGCGACTCGGGTCGGAACTGCAGCGGATCGAGGTAGTCGTCGTCGATCCGGCGGTAGATGACGTGGACGGGTACCTCCCCCTCGGTCGTCCTCAAGAACACGTCGGTGCCATGACAGACAAGGTCACGCCCTTCCACCAGGTGCACGCCCATGAGTCGGGCGAGAAGGGCGTGCTCGTAGAACGCGGAGTTGTGGACCCCCGGTGTCAGCACCACGACGGTCGGCTCCTGAACGGACGCCGGTGCGGCACACCGCAATGCGTTGATCAAGCGGGCGGGATAGTCGTTGACCATCTGGATCGGCTGACCCCAGAACAGCTCCGGTAGCACGCGCGCCATGGCTGCCCGGTTGGCCAAGACGTAGCTCACGCCCGACGGGCTGCGCAGGTTGTCCTCGAGGACGCGGAACTCGCCGTCCTCGTCGCGCACGACGTCGATTCCCGCAACGTGGATCCTCACGTCGTTGGGCGGCGCGTAGCCGTACGCTGCGCGTACGAACCCGGGCGAGCTGGTGATCACGTCGTGTGGCACGAGCCCATCGCTCACGATCCGCGCCGAACCGTAGACATCCGCGAGAAAGTGCTCCAGAGCGCGCACACGCTGCTCGACACCTGCGGACACCCGTGACCATTCGTTCTCGGTGAAGATCCGAGGGACGACGTCAAGGGGGAAGGGACGCTCCTCACCATCGAGGTCGAACGTCACACCCTGATCCATAAAGGCGCGGGCCAGGCGGGAGGCACGAGACGACATGTCTTCGGGACCCAGTTGGGCCAAAGACGTCGCCGCGGCGGCATAGGGCAGCCTGGCCTCACCGGCGCGATCAACCATCTCGTCGAAGGCAGCCGCGCCCGGTCCGAGGCCGGAGGGGCCGTAGTCGTCGAAGAGGTCTCCCACGATGACTCAGGGTGGCACCCTTGTGTTTCGCCGCCGTTTCACGGACGAGAACAGCCGATGACGAGCATCACGCACCGGACTAATGGGAGGCCGGCGGCCCACCGCGGGCTTCGTCCCAGGCCCGGGCTCACCCCGGTACTGCCCCGAACGTCGCAGTTACGCCGTATTGGTCGTAGAACGGGATCTATTGAACGGCATCGTCGCCGATCATGGAGCGATACACGGCGAGCAGCGCCCGCTTCTGCGCCTGATCGAGTCTCGGATCGTCCCTGATTGCATTGGTGGTCCGGGAGGTCGATTCCTCATCACCGTCGACGCCAGCGGCGTACGCCAGCAATTCCTCTGTCGAGATTTGGAGCGATTCGGCGAGGGAGCGAATGATACCGACGGAGGGGAGGTGCAAGCCGCGCTCGATCTGGCTCAGGTACGCATCGGACACTTTGGCGAGGCCGGCGAGCTGGCGCAGGCTCAGTTCGGCGAGCTGGCGCTGGGTCCGTAGGTACTGTCCGAATCCGTTCTCCGCGGCTCGCTGGGCCGAACTCGCCGCACGATCCATCGTCTCGAACCTCCCGTGTCACATCCCGCGCCCGACGCCGCCGGCGGCGTCGTCGTGGACACCGGACATTGTGAACCAGACCCCAGAAGAAGTTGTCGTGAACACGCGGTGCAACGCTTGACGGCTTCCCGGACGCGCGCTACGAATCCTACGGCAACTTCACGCCAGCGCCGAAATTCCGTACCCCGGGGGTGCCAAGTGCCGGACACGCCGACCCGCTTCGACGCCGAGCTCCCTGTGGGTGGTGGGGACCTGCTTGGGGCGTTGGATCTCTTCGGTTTCGCGCAGGCGATTGGATCGGTATTCGCTCGCGTTGGGCCGGGTGGCGCCGCGAAGCGGTGCTATGGGCTGGGAGCCGAGTGGGCCCGGATCGCCGTCGATCGCTCCACGGTCGAGCCCTCGCCGCGGGACTGGAGATTCAAGAACAGAGCTTGGGAGGATCACCCCTTCTATCGGCGCCTGTGCCGCTCGTACTTGGCCTGGGCCGACGCCATCATGGCTTTCGTCGACGACGCGGGACTGGACTGGCGTACCGACGAGCGGGCCAGGTTCGTGGTCAACAACCTGACGGCTGCCTTGGCCCCGACCAACCTGTTTCCCCTGAATCCGGACGCGTGGGAGAGAGCATTCGAGACGGCCGGGCGAAGCGTGCTGAGGGGGTGGCGCAACATCTGCAGGGACATCGTGGAGAACCGCGGCCGTCCACGTACGGTGGAGACGGGTGCATTCGAACTGGGCCGTACCCTCGCGGCAACGCCGGGTGCAGTGGTCTACCGGAACGAGGTGTGCGAGCTCATCCAATACGTGCCGACGACCGATGTGGTGTGGGAGATCCCTGTCGTCGTGGTGCCACCGCAAATCAACAAGTTCTACGTCATGGACCTGTCGCCAGGGCGGAGCTTCGTGGAGCACGCGGTCGGGCGAGGATTCCAGGTCTACGCCGTGAGTTGGCGCAACCCGGGTCGCGAGCAGCGCGCCTGGGACCTCGACACCTACGTGAGAGCACTGGAGGACGCATTAGGCGCGGCCACAGAGATCTGCGCCGGCGACTCGGTGAACGTGGTGGGCGTGTGTGCCGGTGGTCTCACCACGGCCAGTCTGCTCGGACACCACGCCGCGCAGGGAGACCGCCGGGTGAATGCAGCGACATTTGCCGTGACGCAGATCGACTACGACGTACCCTCCATGATTGGCATGTTCGGGACGGACAAGGCGGTTGGCAACTCGGTCCTTCTCTCGCGGCTCTCCGGCGCGCTCGATGGTCTCATGCTCGAGACCATGTTCGCCGCACTACGGCCGAACGACCTGATCTGGAACTACTGGGTCAACAACAACCTCTTGGGTGAAGATCCTTCGGCATTCGACGTCCTCGCCTGGAACGCCGATTCGACGTCTCTGCCTGCAGCCCTGCACGCGAAGTATCTCGACATCTACCTCCACAACCGATTGGCCAATGGTGATCTCTCGGTGCTTGGGTCGATTGTCGACCTGTCCAAGGTCGATTGTGACACGATGATCGTGGCAGGCCGCAGCGATCACCTGGTCCCATGGCAGGCTTGCTACGCCAGCTGTCGGCTCTTTGGCGGCAACACAGAGTTCTGCCTCACCTCGTCGGGACACATCCAGTCGCTCGTGAACCCGCCGGGGTCGCCGAGGATGTCGGTGACGACCGGCGTTGACACGGACCGCAGCGCCGAACGGTGGATGGCCGACTCCAAGGAGGAGCCGGGAGTTTGGTGGCAGAGCTGGGCCGACTGGCAGGCCCGGAGGGCCGGACCCGAACGTCGTGCTCCCAGGTCGCTCGGGAGTCGTGCGCACCCGCCTGGGACGCCGGCCCCCGGCGATTACGTGAGAAACCGGTGAGGGTCGTCGCGTCACAGGGACCGCCCGGCGCGAAAAGGCCGCGAGCCGAATGATGCTTGATCAGCTCAATGCCTGGCTCCTTTTCGAGCCTGGACCGACCAACTGTCCCGACGCGGAGATCGTCAGCCGTCGCCCCGACGGCACCATCGAACGTCGGACCTATCGAGAGGTGGGCCTCCGGACGCAGCAGCTGATGCACGCGCTCGACGGCCTCGGGCTGGACTCGTCGAGACCAGTGGCGACCTTGGCCTGGAACGGGGCCTCGCACCTCGAGGCGTATCTGGCCGTCCCTTGTACGGGTCGCATCCTGCACACGCTGAACGTTCGGCTCTCGCCCGAGGAGCTGGCCTTCATCCTCGAAGACGCCGACGATCAGGCCGTGCTGGTCGACGCCGACTTTCTTCCCCTGCTGGAGCAGGTGCAGAACCTCGTGGCAGAGATGCCACCGATTGTCGTGTTGGACGACGCAGTTCCCGACACGGATCTCGCGGGTCTGATCGCATACGAGGACCTGCTGAAGGGTCAGCCCGAGACATACGGGCGCGTCGATATCGCTGAGACCGAACCTATGGGCCTCTGCCACACCTCGGGCACCACCGGTCGCCCGAAGGGGGTTGTCTACACGCATCGGTCGACGTTCCTCCACGCACTGGCCGTCACCTCGGCGGCCGGGATGGCCATCGGACCGCGCGACAGCGTGCTGCCGCAGGTGCCGATGTTCCACGCCAACGCGTGGGGGATGCCGTATGCCGCATCAATGGTCGGAGCCAAGCAGGTGTTCTACGCGGGAGCACTCGAGGCACGGTCGTTCGTTGACCTCTTGATCGACGAGGCAGTGACCGTGACCGCCGGCGTCCCAACCGTCTGGCTCGCCGTGGCAGACGAGTTGGCGGCGCGTCCCGAGCGCCCCGCCAATCTCCGGCACATCATCTGCGGCGGGAGCCAGCCGCCGGTTGCCCTCATTGAGCGGTACCGCGACCAGTTCGAGATCGAGCTCGTGCAGGCGTGGGGGATGACCGAGACATCGCCCCTCGCCTCCGTGGCCTGGCCGCAGGAGCGGATGCGGGACTGGTCGCCCGCGCGCGTTGCTGCCGACGCGTCCTCGCAGGCCGGATTGCCACTCCCCGGGGTGCGGATCAGTGTCCGCGACGACCAAGGGCACCCGATCGTGCCCGACGGCGTCACCATGGGAGATCTCTGGGTGCGTGGTCCATGGGTGACCGACGGCTACCTTCACGGGGCCGGTGCGGAGGCCTTCAGCGAAGACGGCTGGTTCCGTACTGGTGACGTCGCCATCGGGTCCCCAAGTGGATACTTCGTCATCGCCGACCGGACCAAGGACCTCATCAAGTCAGGCGGCGAATGGATATCCTCGGTCGACCTCGAAGCAGCCATCATGAAGATCGATGCCGTGGCAGAGGTAGCGGTTATCGCGGTGCCGGACCCCCGCTGGCTCGAGCGCCCATTGGCGTGCGTCGTTTTCCGGCCCGGCTGCGACGAGGTGGCTTCTGAGGACATGCGGCGCCACCTCGAGCGACTCGGGTTTGCCAGTTGGCAAGTGCCGGATCGATTCGAGCTGGTGGACGAGATCCCCAAGACCAGCGTCGGGAAATTCGACAAGAAGATCCTGCGGGCGCGCTTCGTGTCGTCTGCCTGAGTTCGCAGATCGACTGGGCGTTGACGAAACCGCGCGTGCGTAGTATAGTTCGCACTCGATAAGTTTCTCACGTGACGAGGCGCCGGCCTACCGGTGCGCAGGAGGTCCCGATGACGTCGACGATGGAGTTCACCGAAACACTGCAGGACGGATTCTTCAAGGTCCTCGAAACCGGTCAGCGGCTGACCCTGGAGGCGGTCGGAGCGGGCGTTGCATCCCTCAAGGACGTGATGCCTGTTCGTCCCGAGGTGCCCTTCGCGGCGACGATGGTGACACCCGAAGACGCCATAAGCGCCAGCTTTCGATTTGCCGAGTTGCTCATGGAGAGTCAGAAAGCTTTCCTGACCGAGATGGCGGCCCTGGCGGACCCGATCACGGGATCAGCCAAAAAGGTCGCCAAGGACTGACGGACACGGCAGGGTTGTGTGGGCCCTCGGGTCTGGCTCCCTGCGACATGACGTAATGTGGCGAGCACCGTCGGGGTGGCATCGCACCTCGCCCAAGCCACGGGAGCGCCATGAGCCAGGCCACCCTGGCCATCAACAGCCGCAACTACGGGGCATGGTCGTTGCGCGGCTGGCTCATGTGCCGCTTCGCCGGCCTCGACTTCTCCGAGCGTGTACTGGACAGCCGCGACCCGGGAGCCCGGGCAGAGCTCCTGCTCCTCTCGCCGTCTTTCCTTGTGCCGAGCCTCGACATCGACGGCATGGAGGTGTGGGACACGTTGGCCATCGGAGAGTACCTCTGGGAGACACACCCGGACTCATCTCTCCTTCCCTCGGATCCTTCGGATCGGGCGTGGTGTCGGTCGGTGTGTGGCGAGATGCATGCCGGGTTCGCTCAGCTGCGCGGAGCGCTCCCCATGAACGTGAAAGCGCGTCACCCGGGATTCAAGGTTTTCAGCGGGGCACAGGCTGACATCGACCGTATCGTCGCGATCTGGCAGGACTGCCTGCGATCCAGCGGCGGGCCACTGCTTTTCGGCACCGCGCCGAGCATGGCCGACGCCATGTATGCGCCGGTCTGTACGCGGTTCGTGACCTATGACGTCGAGCTTCCCGAGGACTGCGCGACCTATGTCGAGGCCGTGCTCGATCTCCCAGACATGGTGGAGTGGCTGGCCGCGGCGGCGAAGGAGCCCGATGACCTCGCAGAGCTCGACGTGGACGTCGAGTTCTGAGATCACTGTCGGTTGTCCCGAAGACCTTTCTGGGGCTGCCGCCCGGTGCCGCCCGAAGCTTCGCGCGGCGGTCTCCCACTGCTCTTGCTTCGCCCAGGGTCCACGAGCGGGGAATGGGGACTCTAGGACTCGTTGGCCAGGATGAAGTTGCGCACGACAGGGCATATCTGGCGCTCCCAGGCCGTGCCACTGAACACGCCGTAGTGCCCGACCCCTGCTTGGAGGTGGTGCCGTCGGCGACTGTGTGACACGTTCGCGCAGAGGTCCTGCGCCGCCATGGTTTGGCCCAAACCGCAAATGTCGTCTCGGGCTCCTTCGACGGTCAGGAGGCCAACGTTTCGGATGGCCTCGAGCCGTACTCGTCGCTCGTCGACCATCAGCTCGCCGCGGGGGAGAAGGTGTCGCTGGAATACCCGGTCGACCGTCTCGAGGTAGAAGTCCGCATGGAGGTCGAGGACCGCGGAGTACTCGTCGTAGAAGGCCTTCGTGGCCTCCGCCTGGGCCGTGTTCCCAACGACCAGGTCGTGGAAGAGATCGAGCTGGCGATCGAGGTGACTCTGCCAGTTCATTGCCACGAATGAACCCAACTGGAGGAAGCCGGGATACACCCGGCGGCCCGCTCCCGCATAGCGCCAGGGTACGACGGTGATGGCGTTCTGCTCGAACCACGACAGCGGGCTGTCCTCGGCGAGTCGATTCACCACGGTCGGGCTGATGCGGGTGTCGATTGGTCCCGCCATCAAGGTCACGCTGCGCGGGGAGTTCGGATCCCCGTCCTCGGCCATCAACGCCACCGTGGCCAGCACCGCCGGACAGGGCTGGCACACGGCAACCACGTGTGTGCCCGGGCCAATTGTCGTGATGAATTCTCGCACGTGCTCGACGTAGGAATCGAAGCCGAAGGAGCCTTCGGTCAGGGGGACGTCCCGCGCGTTGTGCCAGTCCGTCACGTACACGTCGTTGTGCGCGGACAGCGCTCGCACCGTTGACGACAAGAGGGTCGAGAAGTGGCCGGCCAGCGCCGCGACGACGAGGACCTTTGGTTGGACGGTTTTGGTGCCTTCTTTGGCGAAATGCAGCAAGGTGCCGAAAGGCGTTGTCGCGATCGACTCCTCGCGGACCTCCACGGGCACGCCGTCGACCAGTGTCTCGGTGAACCCGAACGAGGGTCGCGAATGGCTGAGCCCGATCCTCCCGGCCATCTGACTGCTCGCCGCCAGCCAGCGCACGATCGGGTCAGCGTGGAATGAGTCAGGCAGGAGGTTGATCGCGTCGGTCGTGAAGTTGGCGAATGCCTTCACGGGCGCCAACGCGTCCATTTGGGCTTGATAGGCACCGTAGAGCATCGGCCCCTCCTGGACTCCTGCAACGCTCCTTGTGCGGGAACACTATCCGCCCCGGGGAAAACCGATCGACGACCTGAGCGCACCGGCGAGGCGGAGGTGGCAATGACCGGCTGCCCCGCCCTTCGCTCCATCGGGGCAGGTCAGGGGGTGGTTTTGCAATCGGCCCCCCTGACGGGCACTCGATCCACCTTCTGACGATCGAAGTCCCTATCCAGCTCGAGTCCACTCCGGATCCGATCGTCCTGCCACGTAGCTTCCCAAAGCGACGAACGCAGTGATGACCAGCGCAATGGCAAGTGGGAGCACGATCCGTACGTGCAGCACAAGCAACGCACCGATCAGCGCGCCGACGAACATCGCCGCAATCGCGATGAGACGTCGACCAGATTTGGAACCTTGGCCACCACCGAGAGCGCTGTCGGCTCCCAAACCGGTGACTGTCATGGTGAGCACAGTTGTCGTCAAGTCCGGCAGGGCCAGTTTGCGAGCGGTGGCGTTCTGGCCGCCCGTCGCCAAGCTGAGGACGACGATAAGCGCATATTTGTAGCCGCTTCGAGGAGGAGCCGAGCTGACGAGCGCCAGCACGACGGCGGTCGCCAAGAGGACTGACTGGATTGCTGTCGCGGCAGCAAGATGATGTCCGCGGTGATCGCCATACCTGGTGATCAGTCTCCCACCGAAGATCGATCCCACCCCGAATGACGCCAAAGCGACTAGAGACGCCGCGATCGAGAAGCCGTGCGCGCCCGCGACGGCAAACCCCAAGAACACGACGTTGCCAGTCATGTTCGCGACGAAGACGTGGCCGAGAGCCAAATAGCTAAACGCGTCGACGAGGCCGGTGACCAGTGTCAACGCGACGAAGAGCGGCGGTAGCGGGCCGAATCGGTCGGCGCCTGGCACCACCGTCTGCCTGACCTCGTCGAGGAAGTTGCTCATGTCGGGCTCCTTTGGTGAGTCGAATGTGGGCGCTCGCGCAACCAGGCCGGAATCGACGGTCCGACGCAGCGTGAGGCGAAGTCCCTCCTTGGATTGTCCAAGACGTACTGTGGCACTTTCAAAACGCTCCGAGAAAGGATGTGCGTCATCAGTTCGAACCGTCCCGGCGGGGTTGCCGACTCATCCAAACCCGGGGATGAGAGGGTAGGACCTGAGATATTTCTTGGCCAGGAATGGCCGTGGCCGTGAGCCAGGCACCGTTCGCAATCCTCCCCCTCACGGCCTGACGCGAAACGACCGAGCCAGCGAGTAGTCGTCGCGAGCCCATTGCTGCGGACGAAGCGAAGTCCAAGGGGGTGCGTTGATAGGCGGGAAGCGCGATGCTGGTCATTGCTGCGTCTGTGAATGGACCCAGGCCGAAGGGGGAGAACCTATGGCCCCAGCGAAAGAACCCGTCGCCTTTGTGGGCATCGGCACGATGGGACACGCGATGGCAAGCAGTGCCTTGCGCGCCGGCATCGAGACGATCGTCTGGAACCGTGACCCAGCGGCAACCCGGGACCTCACCGACCTCGGCGCGCACGTGGCTGACACACTCGCCGATGCCGCGCGACGAGCCGACATTGTTGTCACGATGGTGACGGATGCTGAGGTCGTGTTGTCGATCGCCCGGGACCAGGGAATGGTGGCTGCACTCGCCCCCGGCGCCGTCTGGGTGCAGATGAGCACGATCGGCGTCGCAGGGATCGAGCGCGTAAAAGCGCTCGTGGATACTGAGCGTCCTGACGTGACCCTCATCGATGCGCCGGTGTCGGGCAGCAAGGGCCCTGCCGAACAAGGTCAGCTGACGATCTTTGCGTCAGGCGCGGACGTGGTTCGCCCGCGCCTGGAGCCTCTGTTTGATGCACTGGGCCAGCGAACGATCTGGGTGGGTCCAGTTGGGGCCGGGACCCGGCTAAAGCTCGTTGCCAACGCGTGGCTCGCGTTAGCAGCGGAGGCTGTCAACACGTCGGTGGCGCTTGCCACTCGCTTGGGACTGCAGACCGAGGTTGTGGAGAACGCCTTGAACGGCAACCCGCTGGTATCACCATGGCAAGCCGCCAAGCTGCCACGGATCGCCCAAGACGACTTTTCGGTCCAGTTCTCACTCTCCCTCGCGTTGAAGGACGTCCACCTCGCTCTCGAGGCGGCCGTCGATGACCGCTTCCGGGTGCTTGCGTGCCTGGCCGACGAGTGGCAAGAGGTCGTCGATCTTGGGCTCGGCGACCGCGACCTCACGGTCGTCGTCAGGGCACTTCAGGAAGAAAGAGGTAAGCCGTAGCGGCGCTTCGAAGAGATTCGTCACGAGTAAGGAGAAGGGAGCAACCGCGACGTGACCAGCTACAACCCTGCCGAAGATCGCTACCGGTCCATGACATACCGCCGCTGTGGGCGCAGCGGCCTCCTTTTGCCTGTTGTGTCGCTTGGGCTGTGGCAGAACTTCGGTGACGACCAGCCGTTCGACACCCAGCGCGCGATCGTGCGCCGAGCCTTCGACCTGGGCATCACCCATTTCGACTTGGCCAACAACTACGGCCCCCCATATGGCAGCGCCGAGACCAACTTCGGCCGGATCCTCCACGAAGACCTCCGCGACCACCGCGACGAGCTCCTTATCTCGACCAAGGCCGGCTGGGACATGTGGCCGGGCCCATATGGCGATCTCGGCTCTCGGAAGTATCTCGTCGCCAGTCTCGATCAGAGCCTGCAACGCCTGGGGCTTGACTACGTCGACATCTTCTACCACCACCATTTCGATCCCCAAACCCCCCTCGAGGAATCCCTCGGCGCGCTCCACACCGCGGTCATCTCAGGTAAGGCCCTCTACGTCGGCATCTCCTCTTACTCCGATCAGCGAACCACCGAAGCCGTCACCATCCTTCGCCAGCTCGGCACTCCGCTACTTATCCACCAACCCTCGTATTCGATGTTCAACCGGTGGATCGAAGACCGCCTCCTCGACGTCCTTGGCGCCGAAGGAGTCGGATGCATCGCGTTCTCTGTCCTCGCGCAGGGGCTTCTCAGCGACCGCTACCTCAACGGGATCCCCCAAGGCTCCAGAGCCTCGCGCAACGGTTCTTCACTCACGCGGGGAATGCTCAACGACGAAAACCTCGCCCGCATCCGGGCACTCAACGAGATCGCCGTGGGGAGGCGTCAGTCCCTTGCGCAAATGGCCATGGGCTGGGCTTTGCGTGACCCTCGAGTCACTTCCGTGCTCATCGGAGCCAGTAGCGTCACCCAGCTTGAGCAAAACCTGGTCGCCCTCGAAAACCTGGAGTTCTCCGCTGAAGAGATCGCCAACATCGACCGCTATGCCGTTGACAGCAACATTGATTTGTGGCGCACCCCAGCCTCATCCTGAGCTTGGTTGGGGCTTCCGGCGAAAAGAGGATGACGTCATCAGACACTCGAGCACATTGCGCTGCTGCTCTGAGCCGGCGCAGGCCACCTCGCGAGATGGCCTCCAGGACCACCGCACCAAAAGCGCAAAGGTGATCGGGAGCGGACGACGCGCGGCGATTTAGAGTAGGAGAGAGGACAATCCCAGGGAGCCGCCATGACGCCCAAAACCGTGACCGAGACGACCGGCCTCGAGAGCATCGCAGGACTGGCCGCGCAACTCCGGGTCGACTCGATCCGATCCTCGACCAGCGCCGGCTCTGGTCACCCCACCTCGAGCATGTCGGCGGCCGACCTGATCGCCGTGCTGGCGGCGCGTCACCTGCGCTACGACTGGGACGACCCGCACGGGGCGCCCAACGACCATCTTGTCTTTTCCAAGGGCCACGCCTCACCGCTGCTCTATTCGCTCTTCAAGGCAGTCGGGGTGGTGAGTGACGAGGAGCTCATGACCGGCTATCGCCGCTTCGGGCAGCGCCTCGAAGGACATCCAACCCCGGTGCTGCCCTGGGTGGACGTGGCAACCGGTTCTCTCGGTCAGGGCCTGCCGGACGGCGTGGGTATTGCGTTGTCCGGAAAGTACCTCGAGCGGCTTCCCTTCCGGGTCTGGGTCCTCTGCGGCGACAGCGAGCTCGCCGAGGGCTCGATCTGGGAAGCCATCGACAAGGCGTCGTACTACCAGTTGTCCAACCTCGTCGTGATGGCGGACATCAATCGGCTCGGGCAGCGCGGGCCGACCGACCTCGGTTGGGACGTCGACGACTACAAACGGCGCTTCGAAGCCTTCGGCGCTCGGGCACTCGTGATCGACGGTCACGACCTCTCCGCCATCGACGGCGCGTTGGCCGAGGCAGAGAACACGAAGGGGGACCGGCCCACGGTGATAGTGGCCAAGACGATCAAGGGCCGAGGATTTTCGGAGGTCGAGAACAAAGAGGGCTGGCACGGCAAGCCGCTCCCGCCCGACATGGCCGAGCGCGCCATCAAGGAGCTCGGGGGCGAGCGGCACCTGATCGTCCGTGGCCCGCTTCCCGAGAAGGCTTCGGACCATTCCAGCGCGTCGGACACGCCCCTTGTGGCCACGGCCGATCTCCCGCGCTACGACCTCGGCGAATCGGTCGCCACCCGCAAGGCCTACGGCGACGCGTTGGTCGCCCTTGGTGCGGCCGACGCCCGCGTCGTCGTGTTGGACGCCGAAGTGAGCAACTCGACCTTCGCCGACGAGTTCAAGAAGGCGTTCCCAGATCGGTACTTCGAGATGTTCATCTCCGAGCAGCAGTTGGTCGCGGCCGCCACGGGACTGAGCGCGCGCGGCTACAAGACGTTCGCTTCGACTTTCGCGGCCTTCTTCACCCGGGCGTTCGACTTCGTGCGCATGGGCGCCATTTCGGGCGTCGAGCTGCGCCTGTCGGGATCGCATTGCGGGGTCGAGATAGGGGCGGACGGGCCCTCGCAGATGGGTCTCGAGGACCTCGCGATGATACGCACGGTTCACGGCTCCACCGTCTTGTACCCGAGCGACGCGACGAGCGCCGCCGCGCTCGTGGCGGCGATGGCACGCAACCCGGGGATCAGCTACCTCCGTACCACTCGGGGCGCCTATCCCGTCCTCTACGAGGCGCGAGAGGAGTTCGCCATCGGCGGCTCGAAGGTCTTGCGCTCCTCCGGGAACGACGAGGTCACGCTCGTGGGCGCCGGGGTCACGCTGCACGAGTGTTTGAAGGCAGCAGATCTGCTCGGGCGCGAGGGGATCCAGGCTCGGGTCGTCGACTGCTACTCGGTCAAGCCGATTGACACTGCCACCCTCTCCGAAGCAGGGGCCGCCACATCCGGACGGATCGTGGTCGCGGAGGACCACCATCCTGAAGGCGGGCTGGGGTCGGCCGTCACCGAAAGCCTGTTGTCGAACGGGCGGACAAGCCTCCACATCGCGCATCTGGCGGTCAGGGGCATGCCCGGCTCGGGCACAGGCGCGGAGCTCATCGCGTGGGCTGGCATAGACGCCGACCACATCGCAGCCGCGGCGCGCGGGCTTGTGCGCGACGGCTGAGGGTAGCCCGTGGCAGAGGATTTGAGGGGTCATTGAATGAGGACACGCATGATGGGAGGACCCAGGTCGTCCCAACGTCTGGGGTCATCGAGATTGTCCGTTCTTTCGTCCATCCATCAGAACTCCAGAGCATCGAATCGACCGCCTGGACGAACACGACCGAACTGGTCAAACGTGATCAAGCCGTGCTTCGTGGACATGCCTGACCGCTCAGCACGCCAGGGGGCTACATGAACGATGATCAGTTCAAGAAGGTCCGATCTGGGCAGGGTTTCTTTGCCGCGTTGGATCAGAGCGGTGGAAGTACCCCGAGCGCCTTGAAGGCCTATGGGATCGACGAGGATCAGTACGCAGACGACGACGAGATGTTCGACCTCATGCACGCCATGCGTAGTCGGATCATCACAAGTCCCAGCTTCAGGGGTGATCGGATCCTCGGCGCGATCCTTTTCGAAGACACCATGGATCGAGACATCGGCGAACAGAGCTCTGTCTCGTACCTTTGGGACGTAAAGCGCGTGGTTCCCTTCCTGAAGGTGGACAAGGGTTTGGCCGGCGAGGACGACGGCGTCCAGGTCATGAAGCCGATCCCCACGCTCGCCTCGTTGCTGTCCCGGGCAGCGCAAAACGGCGTGTTCGGGACCAAGATGCGCTCATTCATCAAGCTGGCCAATCACCGGGGGATCACGGCGGTCGTCGGCCAACAGTTCGACCTGGCGAACGAGATCATCGCCACCGGACTGGTTCCGATCATCGAGCCCGAGGTCGACATCCACAGCCCCGAGAAGGCTGAGGCGGAGGAGATCCTCAAAGAGAGCATCACCGAGCACCTGGGTCAGCTCGCGCCACATCGTCAAGTCATCTTGAAGCTGTCCCTGCCCGATGTCGACGACTTCTACTCCGATCTCGTGGGACACCCCAACGTCCTGCGAGTCCTCGCGTTGTCCGGTGGATACGGTCAGCGCGAGGCGGACCTTCGCCTGTCCGCGAATCATGGCGTCGTGGCTAGCTTTTCGCGGGCCCTCACCGAGGGACTGTCGGTCCATCAGAGCGACGCGGAGTTCGACGCCACCTTGGAGCACTCGATTGCCGGCATCTTCGAAGCGTCCCTTACGTAGGTTGCTAGGCCAGGAGAACCGACGGAGGAGAGTCGCCCAGGTTGAGAGGGTGCTGGTTCGCTCACCGAGGGGACTGCTGGCCGCAGGTGCGGACTTGCCCTGATCTTCTTCAGGGGTTGACAGGCGTGAGGGAGACCAGCGTGGACCTCAAAGACAAAAACACTCACCTTGCCCAGACGAGGGTCGCGGATTCGAGTTCCGTCTTTCGCTCCATCGGAGCAGGTCAGAGTATGTGTTTCACCCCATGCCCGCGTCGGGCTCCATGAGTCGCGACAGCATTCCTTCGTGGGTGGGGGCCCTCATCGGACGCCAATAGTGTGACGAAAATGCGACTCTTGTTGGTGGCGTATCCCGGTGCCGGAAAGGGCACCCAGGCGACGAAGCTGGCTGCTCACTACGGAATCGCCCAGTTGTCCAGTGGCGAGTTGCTTCGAGCTGAGGTGGCCCGTGGCACAAGGATCGGGAAGGAAGCAGCCGACTACCTCAGGCGCGGTGATCTTGTACCAGATCAGCTGGTCTTCGACATGTTGTCTGGGCCTATTCTCGAAGCGGCCGCCAACGGTGGCTACGTGCTCGATGGATTCCCGCGGACGCTACGCCAAGCAGAGGTGGCGTACTCGGTGGCGCAGGAGATCAAAGATATCGAGCTTCAGGCCGTCGTCTATCTGCGAGTTGGTCATGACGAACTGCTGAAGCGGCTTCGCGCCCGCGGGGACCGAGAGGAGCGTACGGACGACGACGAGGACACGATCGCCCACCGGTTCAAGGTGTTCGAGACTCAGACCGAGCCACTCCTTGACTTCTACGCCCGCCGCGGGATACTCCTTGACATCAATGGCGAGCAGACGGCTGGGGCCGTGTTTGATGACATCACTGGAGCCGTGGACCGCCTTCAGATGATCTGACGATCGGTTTTCGGAGCGATCGAACTCCCCAGTGTGATCGCCGTCCATCTGGGTCAATCCGGTGATCCCGAGCGCAAGCCGGCGATTATCCAGATTGGCTCGTGATCTGGAGTACTTAACGAGCCTTGGGCTGAGGGTATGCGCCGATCGTCGAGCCGGGAGTTGGATTTTCCGTCGGTCTCACGGGGCTGCAAGAACACGCTCGTGGCATGCTCGCTGGTTACAAGATCCCACGGGCAATCTGTCTCGTCGAACCTATCGAGCGGCAGCCCTTGGGCAAGCGGGACTACCGCTGGGCGCATGAGGATGCCAGGTCAATATCCTCGAATCACAAGTAGGGGCACGCACCATGTGGGAAGCCCGATTAAACGATTGGCAGCAGCGCGGCCATGCCCAGACGATGCAGTATCGCAACGAGACTAGGGCTGAGAACGGTCTACGAGTGTTGGGCTGGAGAACACGGAGGTCGATCATGACGAAACGACTCGCTGGCCGGTGCGCAATCGTGACAGGGGCGAGCCGCGGCATCGGCAGGTCCGTGGCCATCCAGTTGGCTTCGGAAGGTGCTGACGTCGCCATCGTGGCTCGAAGCGTGGAGCCGGGAGACAAGATCCCCGGGAGCCTCAACGAAACGGCAGAGCGGATACGCAGGCTCGGTTCGAAATGCATCGTCATCGGCACCGACTTGAGCGACAGCGATGACCGTGCTCGCGTCGTCCCAGAGGCTCTTGAGGGTCTGGGGCACGTGGAGATCCTCGTGAACAATGCCGCGGCAGCCATCTACCAATCGCCCGCGACGTACAGTCTCAAGCACCGCCGCCTCTCTATGGAGGTCAACTATCATGCTCCGGCGGACCTCATGCAGGCACTCGTTCCGCATTTGGCCGACGCCGGTGAGGGATGGATCGTGAACGTGACCAGCAGCGCGGCGAACGTCGCCGTCGGTCCTCCGTTCGAGGTCAACGTCGAGATCGGTCTCTACGGAGCGACCAAGGCCGCGTTGAACCGGCTCACCAACGCCATGGGCGCTTCTCTGTACGGCACGGGCATCCGTGTAAACGCAGTCATGCCCAGGGCAGCCGTCTTGAGCGAGGGGGCTGAGGTACTGGTCGGTGGGCTCCTGCGACCTGACCAGATGGAGCCGATGGAGACCATGGTGGAATCGGTCATGGCCCTGTGCGCCTGTGAGCCGGACCGTACCGGTCGGGTCTACGTCAGCCTCGACCTGTTGGCCGAACTTTCCCGACCGGTTGCGGAAGGAGAGGTGATCTGAGAGGGATCCGATCTTCGTGGTGCCGCGAGGTATCGTGGACTTGTCGTGGCACAGGTCATGGACGACGTCCGCTGCGGACGTGGCCACGGACTCCTGCCCAATGCGCGGCCGAGGTCGCAAGACGGTTCCCAGATTGCGAGCGAATCTGCGCTTACTGCCCGTTGTATCCCGGTGAGGGGCACGATCATGAGTGGCGACGGCGTGGCGGTGCCGTTCGGTCTTCGCCGGATTCTCCTGGTTCGAGCCGAATCCCACGTGAGCCCAACTCCTGATTGAATGTCCGAATCACTACATTTTCGGGGGTGGATATGAAGGGATTGCCGCAAGGCCACTTTGAGCTGCGACGGAAGGCGATGCCACTAGCAGTAGCGGCGGTAACTCTCGCTGCGATGTTTGTTTCCCTGTCGTCAGCGGCGACGGGGGCGGCCACATTGTCCAGTCGCGCGCTGTCGTCGAGCGTTCCCACTAACGGTGTGTGGCCCGGCCTGGGCAAGATCTGCGAAGCGGGTCCGGGCGGTGCCTCCTCGGTGCGCGGGGTGGGGGACAAGACCATCAACATCGCCGTGTTCAACGATGCCGCCAACACGATCGAGCCGGGACTAGAGGCGGAGTTTCCCCAGCAGGCTCAGGCCTTCGCGGACTGGTGTAACGCCTCGGGCGGCATCAACGGCCGCAAGATCGTCATCGACAACCGCGACGCCGCCCTGTTCAATGCTGCGCAGGTGACAGTGCAGTCCTGCCAGAGCGACTTCATGGCGGTCGGCGGTGGCATGGCCCTCGACCAGCCTTCGGTCCCGGTGCGTGAGAAGTGCGGACTGGGCCAGATCAGTGGCTACGTCGTCTCTGACGCTTCTGAACTCGCCTCCGATCAGGTCGACCCCAGTGGCGGCAATACCAATACCATTACTTCGGGTTGGTTCGGTGCGCTGGCCAAGGCCTACCCCCAGGCGGTCAAGAAGGCGGGTATGGGCGGGGAGAACACCCCCTCCGTCCTCGAGGCCGAGCGCAAGGACGAGTACGGTGCCGAAGCCCAGGGGTGGAACGTGCTCGACTTCCAGGAGCCACCTATTTCGGTGACCGACTGGGCGCCCTATATCGAAGAGATCCAGAGCAAGGGCGTCGAGGCTCTATGGCCGTCCTTGGACGACAACATCGTGCCCTACTTCCAGGCGATGACCACCGCCGGCTACCACCCGGCCTTCGTCATCCTCGGAGTCCAGTTCTACAATTCGTCGACCACCACCGGAGTCGCCGACAACCCCGGTCTCTCACCGGTCTACGTCGAGACGTCGTGGTGGCCACTCGAAATGGCTTCGCAGAACCCCTCCACCGAGCAGCTGGTCAACATCATGCACACGTATGCCAAGGGCGACGCGGTCGACTTCGATGACGAAGAGGGGGCGGAGTCGTGGCTCTTGTGGGCGAAGTCCGCCTCGGCATGCGGCGCCGACCTGACGGTGTCGTGCGTGCTCAGCCACGCCGCCGCCACAAAGAACTGGGATGCGGGAGGCATTGAGGCACCGGTGGCGCAGTTGACCATGTCCAACGCGGACCCTCAGCCCTCACCGTGTTTTGCCCTGCTCAAGGCCGAACCCCACAAGTTCGTCTACGACAAGGCGATCACCCAGCCGACTCAGTCCATCTGGAACTGCAACCCCAAGAACGTCGCCCACCTAACTCCGGCGCAACAGGCGTCCTTGACTGCGGATTCTTGAGGGGTTGGCCGTCGTTGTTTCCGTTCTCGCAACAAGCGGGAGTGGTAAGGCGACGACTTCGTCAACGGCCTGAAGTGAACTCTTTGTCTTTCTCAGATCATGGGGTTGGCCTGGATCGCCTGGGTATTGCGGGCGACCCAGCTCTCGGTGCCTTCGACTATCTCGTAATCGCGTGCGTCACAGATGGTGTCCCACTGCTCGGCGATTAATTCTGGGCTCACGTCGAGACCCTCATGCACGTAGCCGCCAGTCTCGGCGAGAAACAGGCGGCTATAGCGTCGCATTCCCGCCGAGAAGACTTCGCCTCGGACCGGGCAGGATTGGTGCGCCAGCACCGCGGCCATGGGGGCAACAAGCGCCGGATGACGTTCCGGTTCGGGATCCGGGTCGGCGCCGCCCAGCTCCCGCGCTGACATCATGCGCGTGTTGGCCATGGGTGCCAGCGCGTTGACTTTGATGTCACTGTCGTGGCCAGCAGAGACGGCCGAGAGAGCCCGCGTGAGGCCGATGACCGCCGCCTTCGCGGTTCCGTAGGACGTGAGACTGCGCATCCCGAGAGCCGCCGTAGAAGTGGTGAGCACGATCCGCCCGTATCCGCCTGCCACCATGTGGGGCCAGCAGGCTTGGACCGTCAAGAAGCTGCCGAGGACATGCACGTCCAGGTGCCGCTGCAAGTCGGAGAGGTCGATATTGGGGAAGTCGTCCGTGTTGTAGATGCCCGCGTTGTTGATAAGCACGTCCAGCCGCCCGAAGGCCTCAACGGCCCGCTCAACCAGGCGCGTGGCTCCTTCAGGGGTCGAGACGTCAGAGTCGTCAGCCACAGCCGACCCACCGGCGGCGACTATCTCCTCGGCCGCCCGTCGGGCTGGTCCGGCATCTCGGCCCCTTCCGTCGATGGCGACGCCCCGGTCATTGACAACTACGTTCGCGCCGCGTGACGAGAGCAGCCGAGCGTGCTCCAAACCGATTCCCCGCCCGGCTCCGGTGACAATCGCCACTCGTCCGTCGAACCTCAATTTGTCCATACGAATCTTCTCCTCCATCTGGACCGACCCAGACCATATGTTTTAGGGCGTGTCCCGACCGGAAGAGACTCCCGTCTTCAGCCTCGGATGGATTTGCCCACACTCCTGGTCCGAGGAGGGCTCGAGATTCCGCCGTGGCACGCTAGGTGCGGGCAACATCGGCCACTGAGACAGGTCGCCCAACGAACAGGAGGTATGGAGTGGATCTCGGGCTTGCTGACGCACGCGTGCTCGTGGCGGGTGGCTCGCGGGGCATGGGCCGCGCGGCCGCCGAGACTTTCGCGCGAGAGGGTGCCCGCGTGGCGGTGCTCGCCCATGCCAGTGAGGCACTCGATGACACGGTCGCCACGCTGAGCTCCTTGGGGAGCCCTGAGAGCGTCCCCGTGGTGGCGGACCTGACGAGTCTGAACGAGGTGGACGCGGCCATCGACCGGCTGGGCGAACGGTGGGAGGCCCTGGAAGTCCTTGTCAACGCCGCTGGACCGGTGCACGTGGGGATCGGTCCCTTCGAACGGATCGACGACGGCGAGTGGCAGGCCACCTTCGACATCGGGGTGCTCAGCGCGGTCCGTACGATTCGGCGCTCTGTGCCGCTCCTCCGCCGTGGTGGCTTCGCGAGGATCGTCAACGTGTCGGCCCATTCCACAAAGCGGCAGAGTCCCGACCTCGTGGCGTACACCGCAACCAAGGCCGCGCTGAGCAGCCTGACGAAGAACCTGTCCCAATCGTTGGCGCCCGAAGGCATCCTCGTGAATACCGTCTCGCCCGGGTCATTCCTCTCGGAGGGGATGCAGGGCTACCTCCGATCCCTCCCCGCAGAACGTGGAGTGGACAGCACAAGCCTCACCGACGCGATGCGGGTCATCGCGGAGGATTTTGGTCACCCCGCCTATCTGGGGCGGGCCGGAAGCCCGGCGGAGATAGGACCCGTCATCGCATTCCTCGGCTCCCGCGTGAACAGCTACATGACCGGAGCCGATGTGAACGTGGACGGTGGGTCCGACTTCACCTGAGAACGCAGAACCTGCAGTGGACTTGCAAGATGACGGTCCGAAACGCCCGATCCTCGGTGCCGAGTTAGATTGGCGAACTCGACGATTATGACCAGGCTCGTCATCCCCGCGCAGATTTCCTGCCAAGCCAGAAGGGATCTCTCTTGTCTGCAGCACAGCGCACATCCGGTCTGACGATCGGGGTTATTGGACTCGGCACCATCGGCGGCGGTATCGCCACCAACATCCACGCCGCCGGGTTGCCGCTGTTTGTGTGTGATATCCGGGACGAGGCGACCCACCCCCACTCCGACTACGCCACCGTGGCCGCTTCGCCTGCCGATCTGACTCGTGAGTCCGACGTCGTCGTGGTGGCCGTAGTGAATGACGAACAGGTCCGGGCCGTACTGTCGGGTCCCGGCGGCGTGTTGGCCGCCGGTGTACCTCGCACCACCGTCGTCGTGGTCAGCACGATCACCACGGCGTGCGTGGCTGCCATCGGCTCGGAAGCGAGGGCGCTTGGTGTGCCCATCGTCGATTGTGGCGTCAGCGGCGGGCCGTCTGCGGCGGCCTCCGGGAACCTAGTCTGCATGTGCGGCGGCGACCCTGAGGTCATCGCCGGTCTCGCTCCGCTGTTCGAGGCCATTGGCTCGCTCACCGTGACCATGGGACCGTTCGGCAGCGGGCTCGCGGCCAAGCTTGCTCGCAACCTGGTGCAGTACGGAGGGTGGCTGGCCGCCTACGAGGGGCAGGTCCTTGCTGAGGCCGCCGGCATTGAACTCGCCAAGCTCGCCCAGGTGGTCAGGGCCAGCGACGCGCAGTCCGGCGGCCCAGCCACGCTCATGTTCCGTAACACCGTGGCGCCTTTCACCCCTGCGGACGACCCGGGGCTGGTACTCGCGATGCAGGCCGCAGCCGACCTCGCGCGCGAAAGACCTGCAGGCGGCTTTGGCGTTGGCGGACGAGCTGGAGCTCGAGCTGCCGCTGACGGCCATGGCTGAAGCGCATTGTGGCCAGATCTTTGGTGTCGGCGTTCCGCAAAACCGTGGACTTGCCGAATAGTTCCGCGGTTTCCTAGTCCTTGTTCTGTCAGCGGGTGACGAGACCACCATCGGCGTGGAGCACGGTGCCAGTTACGTAACTCGACGCGTCGGAAGCGAGGAAGAGGGCCGGCCCCACCATCTCGTCAGCGTTCGCCACCCTTCGCAGCAAGGCTGCTCGGGCCATACCGGCGGTGGCTGCTGGTCCGGTGGCGCGCGTCATGTCGGTGTCGACGGATCCTGGGGCGAGGGCATTGACCCGGATGCCTTCAGGAGCCAGGCCAGCCGCCAGCGCCTTGGTATACGAGACCATTGCGGCCTTGGCGGCGGCGTAGTGGGCGACGGTCGCAGAGAAGAGCCAGGCTCCTGCCGAAACCATATTGATCACCGAGGCATGGTCAGAGACACGCAAGTAGGGAAGGGATTCTTGGATCAGAAACAGCGGACCCTTTACATTGACGTCGATCGATTTGGTGACGCCCGCCTCGGTGAAGCTACCGATGGGTTCAGTGAGCGCATTCGCAGCGTTGTTGACCACGACATCGATCGCACCGAAGCGTTCCACGGTAGCTGTGATCAGGGTACGCACATCGCTCAACGAGCCCATATGGCAGGCGACGCCGGTGGCGTCGATGCCCACCGAACGCAATGCCCTCTCGGTTGCCGCGCACGCGTCGGGCTTTCGGCTCGCAACAACCACGCGTGCTCCGGCATGGCCGAATCCTTCAGCGATCGCGCGGCCGATCCCGCGAGTGCCCCCGGTAATCAGCGCCACGCGCCCATCGAGGCGGAAGAGCCGGGTCACGTCGATGCCTCCGGCATCGTTCTCTACAACGCCGGGATCGGCACTTGCGCCTGAGTTGATCGGGCTTTCGGTACGCCCTTCGGAAGTCACGAGGGTCCCGGACCGACCTGTGAGCGGACTACAGGCGCCTCGTCGGAAATATTGCATATGGCGATCCGCAGCCAGTCCATAATCCGAAATACCTCTTTCGTGGAACGACCCTTGGAGTCCAATCCGGGACGGTCGTCGGTTCATCTTGGGAGTTGTATATTATATTATCTAGCCGGGTCCGCGGGGTTCCTGTTTGTGCTCTCCAAGGCGTGACTGCGAGCGTTAGTCACACACGTCATTACGACGAAAGGGGCAGACATGGATGGCGGCGACGTTGCCTGCGTTTGATACGTTCGAGCGATGAGCGACGTGGTCGTACCGGATGGTCTCACTGCGATCACGTATGACGTTCGCGACTACGTCGCAGAAGTGACACTGAATCGGCCTGAAGTGCACAATGCGTTCAACGAGCGCATGCAAAACGAACTCGCTGCGCTCTGGCGGCATATTCGACTCGACGAAGCGGTAAGGGTTGTCGTCTTGACCGGTGCCGGAGATCGAGCCTTTTGCACGGGCATCGATCGTGGCGATATTCCAACCGACGAGGAATTCGATCCCTTTACCTACGACGATCCCGGCCAGAAGATCGGCCCGAAGAGTCAGGGGTTGTGGAAGCCCGTCATTGCCGCGGTGAACGGAATGGCATGTGGCGGAGGGTTCTACCTCCTCGGCGAGAGCGACATCATCGTCGCAGCAGAGAGTGCCACGTTCTTTGATCCGCATGTGAGTTTCAGAATGACGGCGGTCTATGAGCCAATTCTGCTGACCAACAGGATGGCGTTCGGGGACCTGGTGCGGATGAGCCTGGTGGGTGTTGATGAGCGTATGTCGGCGCGGACCGCCCGTGAAGCCGGACTGGTGTGCGACGTTGTCCCGGCAGAACAGCTCCTCGAATCGAGTCGAGCACTCGCGGAGGTCATCGCGTCGCAACCGCCGACAAGCGTGCAGGCGACGCTACGGACCTTGTGGGCGGCGCGGGGCCTTTCGCGAGAGCAAGCTCTTGGCCTCGGAAATGTCTTCCTTCAGCTAGGCACGAGCGCCCAGGCGCTGCGAGAAGGCCAAGAGTCCTTCACGCAACAAAAGCGAGGAGAGTGGAAACTGCGCTAACGGATCGTACGGGGATGAGGGGTCGCGTCCTCTTCGGCGATGCCGTTCGCACGCGGCTACTGGAGACGCGACCGCAGGTCCTGCTTGAGTACCTTGCCCATTGCGTTCCTCGGAAGCGCATCGACGATTTCGAGCTGCACGGGACACTTCTGGACGGCGAGACCCTCAAAGCGACAGTGCTCACGGATGTCGTCGAGCTCCACGTGGTGTCCCCCCTGAAGTACCACGACGGCCACGACCCGCTCTCCTGTGCGTGCGTCTGGTAGTCCCAATACAGCGGCGTCCGCGACGGCACGATGACGGTAGAGCATTTCCTCGACCTCGACGACTGAAATGTTCTCTGCGTTGCGGATAATGATGTCTTTGAGGCGTCCCGTGATGCGGATGTTTCCGGCGACATCGATTGTGCCGAGGTCACCGGTGTGGAACCAACCATCGACGTCGAACGAAGCCTCGTCGAGCGTCGGATCGACGTAGCCGGAGAAGCATTGAGGGCCTCGAAGTAGAAGTTCGCCTTCTTCCCCGACTCCGCGTACATCCCCCTGTGCGTCGACGGCGCGTACCGAGACACCCGACGCCGGCCGTCCAACCGATGTCGTGAGGATCTCCTCGGTGTCAGTGGGCGCCGCGGATGTGGCGTTGGGGAACTCGGTGAGCCCCCAGCTGCCGACCAACGGCACACCGAACATCGCCCGCATTTCGTGGTGGATCTCGGAGGGAACGGGGGCACCGCCGAAAGTCCCGAACCGTAGGCAAGGAAAGAGTGCAGCATCGTCGCTTTGGCGCGCAGCGTCCAAGTACGCCCTGAAGAATGGGACGGCTGTGCCGAGCGCCGTGGGCTCGTACAGAGCCATTCGACGGGGGGTTTCCCCGGGGTCGAAGGCCTCGAAGAGGACGAGGTGGACCCCGCCGCGAATGCTGGATGCCAGGACGGACACGCCACCGATGTGTGTGATCGGCCAAGGGATTGGATAGACATCGTTTTCACCGAATCCCATGAGTTCGAGTAAGGCGTTGGACGAGGACATGATGCTGGTGTCCGTATGCCGAGCGCCCTTGGGGTCGGCCGTGGTGCCTGACGAGTAGTAGATCCAACGGGGACCGTCGAGGGATGGTGGCCGGGAGAGCGCCGAGCTGTTCGGGTCGGCGATCGGCAGACGGAACTCCTGTGGGGATCCGGGAGTATCCAGCTCGTGCAGATCGATCTCCATCACCTCGAAACCACCGGAAGCGGCAAGGTCCCACGCCATGGCGCCATGCGGAAAGCCTCGCCACTCGTTCGGCACGATGAGCAGCTGCGTACCCACCTGTTGGGTAATGAACGACACCTCCCGCTCACGCAGGATTGGGATCAATGGGTTCTGTACGGCGCCGATCCGTGCCAGCGCAACCAGGAGTACCGCGGCCTCAATCGTCGTCGGCAACTGCCAGGAGACCACGGTGTCGGATCTGACCCCGTGAACTGAGAGCGCAGCCGCCGTAGCTGCCGCTGCGTCGCGGAGCTGAGCCCTGGTCAACGATCGGCCGTGGTCGTCGGAGACCACGGGGGCCTCAGGTTGTTCTTCGGCCGCTTGCACGACGAGCTCCCAGAACGTCGGTGGCAACGTCGACCTCATTATCCGACTCCGTCGGCGCTGCGGCTGACGACCTCACGGCGTTCATGAGGATCAGCGTCCTTGAACCCGGGGTCTCTTTCGAAGATGAGGTCGATACTCTCGCTGAGGTAGTCGTAGACACCGGTGATGGGCAGACGTCCGGCGGACCATGCACGCAACTGGCTGTCGAGGACGGCATCAACTGTCCGGACGATCGTGCGCGCACGACGAGGCTCCACACCGTCGAGCAACTCCATGTACACGCTCGATGTGGTCTGGTCCATTCTCTCGAGAATCTCTGTGGCAAAAGGGTCCGAAGACAATTCAAGCGACGCGATGAGCCGAGCCAGCTGAGGCTGATGCTGGAAAGCACGAACGGAACGATGGAGCGCCTCGGTCAGCTTCTCGCGTGGCGTCTGGCCTTGAGGGGGATGACGAGCAAGGCTGGACTTGAGCGTGGCTGCCCACTTGATGAGCACTTCCGCGAAGAGATGCTCCTTCGACGAGAAGTAGTGGTACAGCGTGCCAAGAGCAACGTCGGCTTCCTCGGCCACGTCCTTGATCTGGATACGCTCGTACTCGTTGCGCTCCAGCAGCACGAGTCCCGCGTCAATGATGCGCTGACGGCGGGCTAGCTGGTCCTCGGTCAACAGGTTCGGCGATACCGGTTCGGCCATGTCAGGCTTGTCCTAGAGGCGCTGTCACGGCGATCCGTGACAGCGTGGCGCGTCTTTGGCGGTCGAAATGCTCACTAGAAGCTGAGTCTAGCTCTTGGGGTAAATCCGCTATGGTGCTACAGAGGAGTGATCGAAACTGAGTTCTATTTCGAGAGATCACTAACAGCTCCAGATGCGATCAGCCCAGAAGGACGGATGCATGAGTAAGGCGCGAGCGCACGAGGTAACCGAGAGATGAGCAGATTCCCCGGTCAACCTGAGGACCTGCGGTGGGACCCGTTCGACGAATCGCTCAAGGACGATCCTCACCCGGTGTGGAAACGGCTCCGCGACGAAGCACCGGTGTACTACAACGATCAATACGACTTTTGGGCTCTGAGTCGCTTTGAAGATATCGACCGAGCCCACCGCGATCCGCAACGGTACAGCTCCGCACACTCGACCGTCTTGGAGAGCATGACCGAGGAGGCCCACACCGAGGGCATGATGATCTTTCTCGACCCGCCGGAGCACACAGCTCTGCGCCGTCTGGTGTCGAAGGCCTTCACGCCTCGTCGCGTGGCCGAGCTCGAGCATGAAATCCGAACCCTCTGCGCCAGTCTCCTCGATGCTCAGCAGGGTCGGGATAGCTTCGACTACGTACAGGATTTCGGAGCCCGGCTCCCCGCCACGGTCATTGCCATGCTGCTCGGCGTACCCCCTTCTGATCGCGAGGATGTGCGCCACCAGATCGATGGTCTGTTCCATCTTGAGCCGGGCGTTGGCATGGCCAACGAGACGTCCGTTCAGTCAGCGTTTTGGCTCTTTGAGTATCTCGGCCAACTGATCAATGAACGCGGAGAGAAACCGCAGGACGACATGCTCACCGACCTGGTGCAAGCGCAGATCCCTGGCGCTGAGGGTACCCCGAGGCGCCTCACCTCCCAAGAATGCACAGAATTCGGAATCCTGCTCGTCAGCGCAGGCACGGAAACAGTTGCCCGCCTGCTGGGGTGGGCCGGGCTCATTCTGGCTGACCACCCTGAGCAGTTGGCGGCGCTGGTGCGGGATCCGTCTCTCATCCCCAATGCCATTGAGGAGCTCCTTCGCTACGAGTCGCCGTCACCTGTCCAGGGTCGATGGCTGACCCAAGAGGTCGAACTTCATGGGCAACACATCCCCGCCAACTCGAAAGTGCTCTTGCTGACTGGTTCCGCCGGGCGCGATGAACGTGTGTACCCAGAACCGGATCAATTCGACATTCGCCGCAACTTCCGACTGCACGTGGCCTTCGGTTACGGCATCCACTTCTGTCTGGGCGCGGCGCTGGCCCGGATGGAGGGCAAGATCGCGCTCGAAGAGACATTCAAGCGCTACAAGAGTTGGACCGTGGACAAGGAACGCTCCGTTCCGCTCCACACCAGCACGGTACGCGGCTATCAGCAGCTGCCCATTCGCGTATAGCTGGACGTTCGCACGCACCATCCTCTGCGGTCATCCGCTGCCGGCTTGCCGCGGCCCTGAATGGGCGCCTGGCCCGGGCCATCGAATTGGATATTATATATCTTGTGACGACCGTACTGGGGCCAGCCGTAAGCAAGATTCCTTGGATCGTGGACTTGGACGCCCACGTCGTCGAGCCCCCGGACGTGTGGTCCAGCCGCCTTCCAGCCCGTCTACGCGACGCAGGGCCCCATGTGGAGTACATGCCCGGGGGGGTGCCGAAACTCGAAGGAGCGTCCTACGTTGAAGCTCCCGGCACTGACGGCCCCGCGGTTGCCTGGTGGTGCTACGAAGATCATCGGGCTTCGATCAAGCGCACTATCGCGGCGGCCGGCTTTCCGGCCGAAGAAGTGGTGCTCAAAGGAGTCACCTATGACGAGATGCGTCCGGGCTGTTGGCAGTCCAAAGCGCGTCTGGAGGACATGAGTCTCAACGGAGTGCAGGCCCAGCTCTGCTTCCCGAACTACCCGAGATTCTGCGGACAACAATTCTTGTGGGGCAGAGATCGAACACTCGCGCTGCTGTGTGTCGAGGCGTACAACGACTGGATGGTGGAGGAGTGGTGCGGGTCGAGTGAAGGTCGACTGCTGCCGCTTTGCCTCATACCGCTATGGGACGTTGACCTCGCGGTAGCCGAAGTCGCGCGCAACGCGTCTCGCGGGGTACGGGCTGTGGCCTTCAGCGAGCTTCCCACCTTCCTGGGTCTTCCCAGTATCTACTCGGGTTACTGGGATCCATTGTTCCGGGCCTGCCAGGAGACTGGGACCGTCGTCTGCATGCACGTTGGTTCGGGGACCATGACCCCACAGACGTCGCCTGACGCACCGGACGCAGTTCCGGCGACCATTCTCTTTGGGAACAGCGTTGGCGGGATGTCCGACTTCATGTTCTCCGGTGTTCTCGAACGCTTGCCGCAGCTCAAGCTGCTCTTCGCGGAATGCCAGATCGGCTGGATCCCGTACCTTCTCGAGCGAGCTGACGACGTGTGGTTGACCCACCGGGGCTGGAGCAACTCGCAGCTCTACTGTCCCGAACCACCTTCTACGTACTATTACCGACAGATCTGGAGTTGCTTCTTCAAAGATCCAGTTGGAATGGCCCTTCTCGACCGCGTCGGTCCGCGCAATGTGGTTTTCGAGACTGACTACCCCCATCAAGACGGCACCTGGCCGCACTCAGTCGAAGCAGCCGCTCAACAGTTCGGTCATCAAGCACCCGAGATCGTCAACCGCCTGGCGCGGGGGAACGCGATCGAGTTGCTCGGCCTCGACCTCCCATTGGAGGCGCCCCGAGTGTGAACGGCTAGGCGGTTGCCTTCGCCGCGATGGTGCCCAAGTCCACACCTTTGCCCGTTCGCTCGAAGCGACCCTGGTCAAACGAGCGGATGGACACGTCGTGTCCGATCGCCTCAGCGCGTAGCGCGCGCACCGTGCATCGCTCCCGGGGTCGATGGGCCAGCGGATCGAAGGAGTACCAGCGACACGCGTTCGCCCAGGTGATCTTCTCCACTTCATTGTCCGGTACATCGGCTGCCACGCGAGCCAGCTCTTCGGGGGCATTTGGCCATGACGAATCGGAGTGGGGGTAATCGCATTCCCATGCAATGTTGTCTATCCCGATCTGATGACGAAGCTCGATCCCTATTGGATCCGAAATGAAACAGGTCAAGAAGTGCTCGCGAAACACCTCGCTGGGTAACTTGTCGCCGAAGTCCTGCCCGGTCCACGTGTGGTGCATCTCGTAGGTGCGATCCACCCGGTCGAGAAAGTAGGGAATCCATCCCGTGCCGCCCTCGGAAAGGGCGATACGAATATCTGGGAAGATCTTGATCACGCGAGACCACAACAGGTCTGACGCGGCGCTGCAGATGTTCATGGGCTGCAGCGTGATCATGACGTCGACCGGGGCATCCGGGGCCGTGACGGCAAGCTGGCCCGATGAGCCGAGATGGATCGACAACACAACCTGCTCGTCGCACAGCGCAGTCCACAGCGGGTCCCATGAGGCGTCATGAAAACTCGGGTAGTTGAGCGCGGCCGGGTTCTCGGTGAACGTCAACGAGTGGCAGCCTTTCGCGGCCACTCGTCGCACCTCTTCCGCGCAGAGCTCGGGATCCCAGAGGATGGGGAGCGCCATCGGAATGAATCGACCGGGGTACGAGCCGCACCACTCGTCGATGTGCCAGTCGTTGTAGGCACGCAGGACGGCAAGTGCGAGCTCCTTGTCACGACAGGCGGCGAAGAGGCGGGCGCTGAAACCGGGAAAGGAGGGAAAATTCATCGAACCGAGGACGCCACCCGCATTCATGTCCTTGATGCGGTCGTCGACGTCGAAGCAGCCGGATCGCATTTCCTGGAACGACGTCGGCTCGATGCCATACTCCTCTCGAGGCCGACCCGCCACGGCGTTCAAACCGATGTTGGGGATGGTGTGCCCGTTGAACACCCATACGTCACTGCCGTCGGGGAGCCTCTTCACCCTGGGTGCGCTGTCCCGAAACCTGGCGGCCAGCCGGCCCTCGAAGAGGTTGGGGGGCTCGACGAGGTGGTCGTCCACACTGACCATGATCAAGTCGTCGGCGTGCATGACGCCCCTTCCTACGTAGGTTATGAACTCGTGTGAAGGCTATGCGTGTTCGACGGCGACGGCCTCCGTCCCGACATGGTCACTCAGCCGGTTCAAAGAGGCCCTCGAACTCCAGCTTTGCATCGCGCACCCGGCCGTACAGCAGCCAGTCCCCTCGGAACATTCCATGCTCGTGCGGTGCCGCGGCTATGTGGGTGCGCGGTCCGCCGGTGGCGCTCGGCATGAACCGGATTCTCTCCAGCCCGTCCTTGAGTCCCGGTCCCGAGAGGGTTGGTGCGCGGAAGAGACCCTCGGTGAGCACGCGAGCCGTGTCGTATGCCAAGACGGGGATGGCGTTGGGCCACATCGGTGGATCCACACCATGTCGCTCGACAAACCGGCGATGAAATCCTTCGACCAGCTGGTTGTTCGGGTCGAACTGGTCGATTCCGACCCAGCCCTCGAACTTCTCGAAGCCCATCAAATAGAACATGAAGGACGTCCCCATGATCCGTGGGGGATCCCACGACAATTCGTCCAGCGCCTTGCGCAAGAGACCTTGCGCCGCCAGCATGCCGTAGCCCATGTAGCAGAGGGCATCTGGATTCGACTGCCGAAGGTTGTCCAGGTTCTCAGTGAGATTCGCCGGCTGCTGACTGACGGTCTCGAGCGAGACAATTTTCAGATTGTGCCTACGGCACTCTTGTCGGAAGAAGCGAAAATACTCCTCGCCATTAGGTGAAACCTCGCTCAACACAGCGACGCGTTCGTACCCGTGACGCGCAAGCCACGCGACGCAGAGCGCGGCGTCACCGCCGCAGTCTCCGTTACCGAGTCGGAAGCAGTAGTCGCCGGCCAATCGTTCAGTGCCCGCCCAACTGATCAGCGGTATCTTGAGCTCGTTGGCGAGCGGGGCCGCGATGATCGCGTTGTCGGAGCTATACGCGCCGGCGATGCCGATGCAGCCCTGGTCGACGAGGTACCTGAACCCGTCCGCTGTGTTCCGAGCCGAGCCGCGCGGCAAGCCGTTTTCCGCGTGGAGCACGAATTCGACTGGACGGTCGAGCAATCCCTGCTCGAGTGCCTCATCGAAAGCCATGCGGTGGATCTTGTCGTAGCCGCCCTCCGGGCCGTCCAGCGCTGAGCCCAGCCACCCGATCTTGATCGGGTCAGGGGATCCCGCCCAACCCTTCTCACTGTCTGCCATAGCCGGACTCCTCGCATTCGCGTGCAGGCATCCCGTCCCGCACTGGACCTGATCCCATCACCATCGCGTCCCGCGCGAGGCACACCTGGACCCAGATCATCGACCTGTCACCGGGCTGCCTCACCTCGTCCATGCCGACACGGGGTAGGCAGGGACTGCAAGAAATATAATGTATACAATCATGCTCGGCCGGAGGCCAGGGGCGGTGGGAAGCCGTCGGAAAGGATGCTCGCGTGTCTGAGCCGTTGACCCACCTCCGGGTGGTCGCCCGACACGGCGACCTCGAGCCGCCATTGGCCCTATCTGACTGCAGCGCGTGGCGGTCTGTTGTCGTGGCCGGACCATGACGGCGCCCGTGGGCGGCCTTGTGGAGCTCTTGACCGAACATCCTTTTTCTGACGCTGAAGGCCTGATTCACACCGTGGACCGAACGGTCACGGCGGGCACCACCCGTGTCGAAGCCGCCCGAATCGGCGCACGGCTCAGGTCGGTGGGGGTCGAGTCCGGGCAGGCGGTGGTGGTCCAGCTGCCCAATGGCCCCGAGTTCGTCTTCGCCATGTTCGGGGTCTGGCTGGCCGGGGCGGTGTTCGTGCCGGCCAACCTGCGGCAGCCACGGGCTGAGCTTGACCACGTGCTCGCATCCACCGGCCCCGCCGCCGTGATGGACTCCGCCGGGGTGCGCCGTTCCGAGGTGCTGCCGACTCGCTACGAGCCCGACACGGCCTTCGTGACCTGGACGTCAGGGACCACGGGAGCGCCAAAGCCCATCCTCCAAACGCACACCGGATACCTCGAGCTGCTCGACCGCGTCCTCGGTCCGTTGCGGGGCCGTCCGGCCGATCCGGCTCGTCCTCCGTCACCGAACCTGGTACCTGTGTCCCTGGCGCTCAATGCGGGTATTTACAACGTCCTCTTCGGATTGCGGGCTGGTGCTTCGCTCGTCCTCATGGACCGGTTCGGCACCTCGGAGTTCGCCACGCTCGTGGGGCGGTTCTCCATTCGCTCCACCGTCTTGCCCCCGGCCGCCATGGTGATGCTCGCGGACGATCGGCACGTTACCGATCTGACGCCGCTGCGCTACGTGCGGAGCATCACCGCGCCGCTCTCGCCCCTCGCGGCCCGTCGATTCTCCGACAAGTTCGGCGTGACGGTGCTGAATGGCTACGGGCAGGCCGAAATCGGAGAGGTCATCGGATGGACAGCGGCCGATGCCCGAGATCACCCCGAAAAGATCGGAGCGGTGGGCCGGCCTCACCCCGGGGTGGCGATCAAGGTGGTGGGGGAGGCCGGAGTCGTGGCTCCGGGCGATACCGTCGGGGAGTTGCTCGTGAAGCCACCGCGGATGGCCTCTGGGTACGCAGACGGCGAAAGCCTCGATGATCGATTGGATCCGGAGGGATACGTCCGCACCGGGGACTTCGCCCGGATTGACGGTGATGGCTTCGTCTGGATCGAAGGTCGCGTTGGCGACGTCATCAATCGCGGCGGGAACAAGGTGTTTCCAGGTCAGGTCGAAGAGGTCCTCCTCCTCGCACCCGGCGTGAGCGAGGTGGCGGTGGTCGGTCTCCCCGATGCCCGCCTGGGTGAAGTGCCGGTGGCCTTCGTCGTCGGAGATGCGAACGACGCGGAGTTGGATCGACTCTGTCGTGACCACCTCGTGGCCTACAAGATCCCTGTCGCGTTCCGTCACGTGGAGGAGCTCCCCAAGAGCGAGGTCGGCAAGGTACTGCGTCGGGAACTCGTCGCCATGGCAGTGCCAGGCGAACCCTCAGTTCAGAAGGGATGAGTCACGGGTTTGGCTCGGCACAGGCTTCAACCGTCCCAGTCCTCGGTGCGGTCGGCGCGAGAGGGCTGTCGACCCAGACGCATCGGCGAGAGCGCCGCTTCCACCAGCAGGATTCGGCTCGTATGCTCGGTCAGCGCCAGGGTTTGCGCCTCTAGCTCGTCCAGTTCCCGGTGATGACGGCGCGCTCGCTCGCGGTCGGCCCAGTCCTGCCACGTGGGGACGGCCCAGAGCAGGAGGCACTCGCTGTCATCGACCAGCGCCGTCTCCCAGGCTCCGGCCAGTGTCCACCCGAACTCACTCATCACCGGAATGACATCGCAGTGGACGAAGTCCAAGTAGCGCGCCGAGCTCCCTCTCGGCACCCGGATCTGCTCGTGCGCATAGACATCACCCCGGATCCCCGCCGCGCAGGCCTGCTCAATGGTGGGCATCCATGGCGCCGGAATCAGCAGCCGGTCCACACCGCCCGCCCTCAGCTCCGCGGCCGCCGCCCACCACGCCGCCAGTTTGGGGTCTTGCAGATCCCGATGCCCCAGTTCATGGCTGAAGGACCGGGCCAGGCCGTCGAACCCGTCCTCCTCCCAAAGGTTGACCACCTGTGGCCAGCTGCCGGTGCTGCCCACGACACCCCAGACGCCGTAGCAGAGTTGGTGCCGGTCCTCCTGCGCCGTAGGGCTCCAATTCGCCGTCATGTGGTACATGTAGCGCCCTCGGTTGTGCCCGATGATGTCGATGAACTCATGGATGTAAACCTTCTCGTTCACCGGGGCAACCTCGCCGGTCACCGCTGACCTTCCACGGCGGGAGCGAAGTACGGAAGGGTGATCTCGTCGGATGCCGGATGGAATTCCACGACGAGCCGCATTTCCTCGCGCAATGCCTCGGGCTCGCACCCGATGACGGCACTCATCATCCAGACTCCTTCGTCCAGTCGCACCACGGCTGGGGCGTACGGGACGCAGAACGTAGGATTGGGAGGGTGCCACACCACCGTCCAGCTGTAGAGGCTGCCCCGACCAGCGCTGGCGACCCAGAGTGGTGACCTCGCATGGCACTGGGCGCACACCGTGAAGGCACCGAGGCCCCGATAGCCGCATTCGGCGCACTGTTGGTAGAGCAAGCTGTGTCGGCGACATCCCTCCCAATAGGCCTCGCTGCGAAGGCTCGGGCGGGGAGCGGGGATGCCCGTGGGTTGGGGCAGCAGGAGAGTCATGGGCGCTCTCGGCCGAGGAGCAGCACGTCACAGAACAAGGCACCGGATCCCCCGTTCGAACAGAGCGCGACCTCCGCTCCGGCGACCTGGTTGGTGGCGCACCCACCGCGCAGCTGCAGCGCCGCTCGAATGACTCTCTGCAGTTGCTGCGCGCTGATACCAGGATGACTGAACGACATGGTCCCTCCGTCCGTGGTGACAGGGAGCCGGCCGCCGGCCATGATGTTGCCGTCCTCCACGAATGGTCCGCCTTCACCGGGGGGGCAGAAGCCGAACGCCTCCAGCTGTCTGATGACCTCGAACGAGAACGGATCGTAGAGTTCGGCGACATCGACTTGATCCGGCGTGAGCCCGGCCGTCGCGAAAGCCCGCTTGGCGGCGCGTGCGCCCACCATTCCGGCGGGATCGGCGCCAGGCCGAGGCCGGAAGTCCCACACCGGTGCGACCGTGTATGCGGGCCCGAACGAGTCACTGGCACCGCCGAGGATCCAGACCGCTGACTCGCATTCGGCCGCCCGCTCGGCCGCTACCAGCACGATGCCGCATCCGCCTTCAGAGGTCATGGCGCAGTCGAGCAGGTGAAAGGGCTCGGCGATCATGCGAGAGGCAAGGATGTCGGCGGGCGAGAATGGGCCCCGGTCGTGGTAGACGGCATCGGGGTTCGAGTGTCCGTTGTTGCGAATTGTGGCCGCGACGGCGGCCAGCTGTTCGGGCGTGGTGCCGTACGTGAGCATGTGACGGCGTGCCATCAGAGCGAATTCAGCCGCCGTGAAGAGCCCGTAACCGACGACGAGCTCGTTCGCCGGCCGCGTCCACGGTGCGGCCGAACTCCGGTCGACGTGGATGCCGGCCCCTCCAGCAGCGATGACCACGACGTCGCACTGGCCGGTCGTGATCAGTGCCGCCGCGTCGAGGACGGTCGGGATCCCCAGCGAGCTGGGTCGTCGGGTGCAAGGACCAAGGCCGAGCTCCAGAGCGATGTGTGCGGAGTCCGGACCGACGACACCGTCGACCTCGTGCGGTGGGATGCCGGCATCGGTGAGTGCACCCAGTGCCCCGTCGAGGGCGATCGAGGTCGAGTCGTGGCCAGGAAGCCGGCGCGCCTGCACCGTGTTGTGGACACCGGCGATGGCGACACCGCGAAAGGGATGTGTGAGCACGTGGCGGACGGGCGCTCGACTTCTCGCCCGTCAGGCCGTGGCTTCTGCCGACTCGAACAGAGAGCGCTCCCGGAAGAGATGAGCCACTTTGTTTCCTACGTTCCGCATCATCTTGACGTATTCGGCGGATGCTTTGTCCCCGTCCCCCTGCTTCATCGCCCGGGTGATGGAAGCCAGCCCGCGACTCTCCACATCCACGGCCTCGGGCACCTCCTCGAAGAAGTTGCCGGGCACCAGCGCGGACATGGCTCGAAGCGCCACGTTGATGCGGGGCGATGCCGCGCCCTTCACGATCAGGCTGTGAAATGCGATTGACAGGTCGTAGTGTTCGTCTGCCGTCGTGGCCTGCGCGAACTGTGTCTGTAGGGCGCCGAGTTGTTGTGGGAGCTCGCCGCTGGCTCGCGCCAACGCACGCTTTGCTGCAAACCCGTAGATCAAACCGAACAATTCGTAGTGGTCGTGGACGGTTGTCTCGTCGAGGCTGTTGATGAAGGCGCCCCGGTGCATCTCGTTGGTCACCCAGCCCTCGCGCTCCAGCACGATGAGCGCCTCGCGTACTGGTATCCGGCTCACGCCGAGCTCCTGAGCAATCGCATCCTGGGGAACCCGCATGCCAGGGCGCAGCTCGCCTTCGAAGATCAACCTCCGAATATGTGAGGCGATGTGCTCCCCGCTCGGAGTGCGGACGATCTTTGCCCCTCGACTTCCGTTCGATCGGCCGGTGGCTCCGGCGCGGGGACGGTTCGCGGGTGATGGCATACGTATATGTTATGCGACCTCGCGGTCCGTACCGGCGTTTTCGGCTGCTGTGCTGGCCCGCCGAACGGCCGACATGATAAAATATACAATCTGACGAGTGGAACACTGGCCGAGGGTGTTCGTGCCATGACCGATGGGCCGGTCGACGAGGTGGGCGACCTCCGAGAGGGGATGGGTGGCATGGTCATGCCGCGCACAATGGTCGTATGAGCCGATGACGAAGTCGCTTGCTGCTCCCGGCTCCACCAACGACGAGACCGGAGCGCTTCTGTCGGTGCCAGCCAACGCCTCCGTCAACGAGGTCGTCGAGGCGGTGCGAATCTGGATTTCGTCGGCGCTCCCCGCGTCGTGGCTCGAAGCCGGTCGCCGGGGCGGACCGAGCGCGGTTCGAGAAGTCAGGTCGAGGGCCGACTACGAGGCGTGGTATCCCGTCTTTGGAAGATCCGGGCTGGTCGCTGCCACCTGGCCTCGCGCCTACGGCGGGCTCGATCTCTCGCCGGATGCGGCGCGACGGGTCGAACAGGAGCTCAGCCCGTTCAACCTGGGTCGCCTCAATCCGCTTGGACTCAACTTGGCTGCGCCCGCCCTCTTCGCGCACGGTACCGAGGAGCAGCGGCTTCGTTTTCTCCCTCCGATCGTTCGCAACGAAGAGGCCTGGTGCCAGCTCTTCAGCGAGCCGGGTGCCGGTTCCGACCTCGCATCGCTGGCCACGCGGGCAGAGCGCGACGGGGAAGACTGGGTGGTCACCGGCCAGAAGGTGTGGACCACGTGGGCGCACGTCTCGGACTGGGCCGTGTTGCTTGCCCGTACCGACGTCGACGTACCCAAACGCCAGGGGCTGACGTATTTCCTCATCGATCTCCACCAACCCGGCGTTGAGGTTCGTCCATTGCGTCACATGGGCGGCGAGGTCGATTTCAACGAGGTGTTCCTCAGCGCGGCACGGGTCCCCGATACGTGCCGAGTGGGCGACGTGGGTGCCGGGTGGAAGGTCGCCAACTCCACCCTGTCCGGGGAGCGCCAGATGGTGTCGGGCGCCGGCTCTGGTGGCGTGGACCGCATCGGTGGGTCGAGCGTTGGCTATCTCATTCGGCTCGCGAAGCGTCGCAGCGCTGAAGCCGGGACAGGTGGGTGGGGCGATCCCGTGCTCCGCGACGAGATCATGCGCCTCTACTGCGAGGAGCGTGTCCGAGAATGGACGAACCAGCGGGTACGTAGCCAGGCCCGCACCGGGCGCCCTCCCGGCCCGGAGAGCTCGGTCGGCAAGGTCCATCAGGGTGAGCTGAACCAACGTATCCAGCTTGCGGCCACGTCCGTTCTGGGCATGGCGGCGACCGCCTGGGCGGAGGACTTGGGGGACTACGCCGCATCGCTGCCCCACGAAGTCCGGGGGATGCTGCGCAGCCGGGCCAATACGATCGAGGGAGGGACGACCGAGATCAACAAGAACATTCTCGGCGAGCGTGTTCTCGGGTTGCCCCGCGAACCGGATCCGTATGCCTCGTTGCCGTGGCAAGAGGTGCCGCGCAGTTGAACACGTACTCCACGCTTCTGGTGACACGCGAGGGCCCGGTCGGATGGCTCATCTTCAATCGCCCCCAGTCAGGCAACGCCATGGATGCCGTCATGCTCGACGAGCTCGAAGCTGCCTGGCGCGAGCTGGACGAAGATCCCGATGTTCGGGTGATCGTGAACACGGGACAGAGCGGCGTGTTCCAGACTGGCCTCGACGTGGTCCAGCTCAGCCGAAATCCCGACGCGCTTCGCAAGCAGTCTGGGCGCACGCGCCGTGCCGAGCTGCGCTTGACGTCTTGTCAGAACTCGGTGTGGAAGCCCGTCATCGCAGCGGTGAACGGGATCTGCGTGGGCGGCGGGCTCCATTTCGTGGCCGACGCCGACATCGTGCTGGCGGCCTCCGACGCCACGTTCTTCGACACCCACGTGTCGGTGGGACAGGTGGCGGCCTACGAGCTGATCGGCCTGGCCCGGCGCATGCCCTTCGAAGCGGTACTGCGCATGGCCCTGGTCGGACGGCACGAGCGCATGTCGGCCGAGCGCGCGCTCGCGCTGGGCATGATCAGCCAGGTGGTCGATCCGCCCGAACGCCTGCGTGAGGAGGCCCAAGAGCTGGCCGAGAAGATTGCTCGTAATTCACCCGCCGCCATGGCGGCCACGAAGCGGGCGCTGTGGGGTGCCCTCGAGCATGGGCTCACCGACGCCTGCAAAGCGGGCGCCACCGAGTTGGTTTCCATGTGGGGCCATCCCGACCAGGTCGAAGGCCCCCAGGCCTTCGCCGAGAAGCGGGAGCCGCAGTGGGCCTCGCCGACGACCGCACGACCCACCCCGGAAGGGTGACGTCGAGAACCAACGAGAGGGACCCGCAACGGTGTACGAAACCCTGAAGATAGAGCGCCACGGCCCGGTTGGCTGGTTGATCAACAATCGCCCAGAGCGCCTCAACGCCATGAACAACGCCATGCGCGACGAGTTTGCCGAGGCGTGGAAGGAGTTGGACTCCGATCCGACGGTGCGGGTCATCGTGCACACCGGGGAGGGCAAGGCCTTTCAGACGGGCGTGGACGTGATCGAGATCGCATCCGACGGCATCGGGTTCGAGCGCTATCGCGAGTCGAGCGAAAAGTTCGACTTCCATTTCACGTCCTGGCACAACGAAGTATGGAAGCCGGTGATCACGGCGGTGAACGGGATCTGCGCTGGCGGGGGATTCCACTGGATCGCCGACGCCGACATCGTGCTGGCGGCCTCCGACGCCACGTTCTTCGACCCCCACGTGTCGGTGGGACAGGTGGCGGCCTACGAGCTGATCGGCCTGGCCCGGCGCATGCCCTTCGAAGCGGTACTGCGCATGGCCCTGGTCGGACGGCACGAGCGCATGTCGGCCGAGCGCGCGCTCGCGCTGGGCATGATCAGCCAGGTGGTCGATCCGCCCGAACGCCTGCGTGAGGAGGCCCAAGAGCTGGCCGAGAAGATTGCTCGTAATTCACCCGCCGCCATGGCGGCCACGAAGCGGGCGCTGTGGGGTGCCCTCGAGCATGGGCTCACCGACGCCTGCAAAGCGGGCGCCACCGAGTTGGTTTCCATGTGGGGCCATCCCGACCAGGTCGAAGGCCCCCAGGCCTTCGCCGAGAAGCGGGAGCCGCAGTGGGCCTCGAGTGAAGGGTCCGACGCGGGTTGAACGGGCGGCGCATTGTCGCGGTCGAGTTGACCACGTGACCGTCGTCCGGGCGGCCGAGCTCTGGCGACGGGTGGCGCTTGTCTCGGGCATCGATGCCACCTACGGAGCACCCTTTGGTGCGCTCGAGGTGGTACCGGTGGCCGGAGCGGTGGCACCGCTGTTCGCCGCGGCTCACCAAAGGGTGCACGGGGTGCGCGCCGCGACTCACCGAGGCGACGGCGTGTTCTGGTTGCCCGGACTCGGTGCCGGGGCCTGCCGCACCGTTGTGGCGGACTCGCCCGACGCACTGGTGGCGGCGGTTCCCGCCTTGTCGTCCAACGAGGAGGTGGAGCTCCGTATCACCCTCGACCCGGATCAGCCGGTCGAGGGCTCCGTGCCGTCCCCCGCTGCACGCGACGACAATTGGATCGAGCCGCTCGACGAAACCGTCACGGCGACGGACACCGCCGTCGCCGTGGTCGTCTTGGCCGGCCCCGGCGTCATTCGCGACGGGGCTGTCCCAGGTCTGCACGATCTAGCCGTCTCGGCCGGGGTCGGCGTCTTGAACACCTGGGGAGCGAAGGGGGTCTTCGACTGGAGGAGCCGGCATCATCTGGCGACGGTGGGGCTGCAGGCCGATGACTTCATGCTCAGCGAGCTCGACCGCGCCGACCTGATCATCGCGACGGGCTTGGACCCAGCTGAAGCTCCTGAGGAGCGATGGCGGCTGGCTCCCGCAATCACGGTTCCTCCGGCCGGTCTGGCCCCGCTCGCCGAACGGTGCCGTCCCGGCCGTCGCCCACCATTGACCATGCCGCCCGTGCGGGCGCGCCTGGCCGAGGTGACCCAGCGGGGTTGGCGTGTCGCAGTGAGTCCGCTGCCACCCAGCCGGGCGACGTTGCACTACGCGGATTGTGTCGCCGCCGGCGCGCTGGTTGCGGCCGACGCCGGCGACGCCGGCTTCTGGGTGGCGCGCACGCTCGGCACGACCCGGCTCGGGGCGGTCATCGTTCCGCCGACGTCAGTACGGGGGTTTGCCGCGGCCTGCGCCGCCGTCTCGCTGCTCCGCCACCCTGGCCGTCCGGCCTTGGCCGTGATCGATCTCGCCGAAGCGGAGGCAACCACTGCGGTGGTGGACGCGGCGGCTGCGCTCGGGATCGCGGTCCCGGTCGAGGCGTGGGATCCCGACGGCGATCACCTCGACGCCAATGCCCACGTGGAGCGGCTGCGTCGGTTGATCCTCGGCGGGCTACCGGCAGGGGGCGCACCGTGCACCCTGGCCACCGACCCGCGTCAGCTGCCGGAGATGATCGAGGCGGCCGGGCCGATCGTGGCCTGGACCTGAACCAGACGATCGACGGCGGCGTCCCTCCGACGGAGTCCGAAATCACCCGTTGAGTTGAGCCCGCAGTTCGAACTTCATCACTTTGCCCGTGGGATTCAGCGGGAGCGAGTCGACGACCCGTACCGATCGCGGGACTTTGAAGTTCGCCATGTGGTCACGGCACCACGCCACGAGCTCGTCGGGGTCGACCGTCTGACCGGACCGCGGCACGACGAAGGCGACCCCGACTTCCCCCAGCCGATCATCAGGCATACCCACCACTGCGACCTGGCCCACCTGTGGATGGCTGGTAATGATGCCTTCGATCTCCGCCGGGTAGGCGTTGAAACCGCCGACGATGTACATGTCCTTTTTGCGATCCGTGATGCGCAGGTTGCCGTCACCGTCGACGATGCCGATGTCCCCCGTACGGAGCCATCCATTCTCGTCGATCGCCTCTTTTGTCGCCGCCGGATCTTCGAAGTACTCCTTCATGACATTGAACCCGCGAACCAAGATCTCACCCGGCTCGCCCGCGACGACGGACTGACCGGCGTCGTCCGCGATGCGCACGCTCACCCCGGGAAGGGGATGGCCCACCGTGGTGGCGATCACTTCGGGCGGGTCGTCGTGACGGCACATGCTGACCGTGCCCGTGGTCTCGGTCAGGCCGTAGCCCGTCACGACCGTCTCGAAACGCAGCTCGTCGCGCATCCGGCGAACCACGTCCACGGGGACGGTGGCGGCCCCGGTCACCGAGAGGCGCAAGGAGGACAGATCGAACGACGCGAAGTCGGGATGATTGAGAATGGACTGAAAGACGGTGGGGGGCCCGGGCAACATGGTGATCCGCTCCGACGCCACGCGCTCCATCACCGGCCCGACGTCGAACACGGCGTGGGGCAGGATGGTCGCACCCCGCAGCACGCACGCCAGAATGCCGGACTTCAGCCCGGCCGTGTGGAAGAACGGATAGACCACGAGGTAGCGGTCGCCTCTCCGCAGGCCGACCAAATCTGACCACGCCCAGTACGTGCGGACACTGGCGCCGTGCGCGAGCACCGCGCCTTTGGGCTTGCCGGTCGTGCCCGAGGTGAAGACGATGTCTGATGCGTCGTCCTCGTCCAGGGCGGCCCGGCGGCGTTCCACCTCTCGGGCGTGGGTCGCGGTGCCTCGGGCGCTGAACTCGGTCAGCGTCGTGCAGCCCGGTCGTGGCGGGCCCTCCAGCACCACGATCTCCTCGAGAGCTTCGAGCACGGGCACATCGTCTAGCAATGAGACCAGGTCGGAGCCGAGTAGGTCGGTCACGGCGAAGAGCAGGCGCGCCCGCGAGGTGCGCAGGACGTGGCCCGCTTCCTCGCCTCGGTATCGGGTGTTCAGAGGCACCAGCACCGCGCCAGTCGTGTAGACGGCGAAACTCGTGACCACCCATGCGGCGCTGTTGGGTGCCCACAGGGCCACGCGGTCGCCGTGTTCGATCCCACTCGCGACGAGCGCGCGCGCCACGAGGTCGACGCGTTCGGCCAAGTCCCGAAACGAGAAGCGGGTTGTCCCGTCCACGAGGGCCTCGTCGTCCCCGTAGATGTCGGCCGCCTGCTGCAGGGCCTCGGGGATCGTGAGAGGTCCTCGATCGTGTGGCACGTGGTCGGCCTCGGTGTCCTCTCGCACGGTTGTATATGTTAAGAAACTGGCGGGGAGTCAAGGAGCGGGGCGGCCGGGGAGCGCGTCGGGCGTCGCTCGGGTCGAGCCGCCTATCCGACCACTGCAGACGACCGCAGGTTCCTGATCGCGGCGTCGGTCAGTCCGAGTTCTTCGCGCAAGACCTCGTCCGTGTGCTCCCCGAGCCACGGGATCCGTCGGTCGCGACCGTCACCGTGGTCGACGACGAGCGCCGGGTTCCCGGGTACCAGCACCGGTTGGTCGACCCCATCAGTCCGTTTGATGCCGACGAGCATCTGTCGAGCGGTGACATGAGGATCGGCAACCAACTCCTCGGCCCGAGCACACGGGCCAGCGGCAATGCCGGCCTCGCTCAGTGCTTCGCACACCTCCCGTCGGCTTCGCCCGCCCGCCCACTTCTCGATGGCCGGGCGGATGACCTCATCGAGACGCTGCACCCAGCCGTACGGGGTCGCGAAACGTTCGTCGGTGATCCACTCGGGTTGTCCGATGAGGTGAGCGAGACGCTCGAAGACGTGCACGCGGGCCACCTGCATGACGAACCACCCGTCGGCGGCACGAAAGCCATGGTTGATGACAGAACCGGAGTCGCCACCATCCACACCCATCGACCAGTAATTCGTGACGATGTCGGTCATGGCCATGACCGCGTCGAGCATCGCGACGTCAACGTATGCGGGACGTCCTGTCCGGTCTCGGTCCCGGAGAGCGGCGAGGACTCCGATGGAGGTGTACAGCGCCGCCCCGATGTCACCGAGGGCACCGACGGGCGACACCACCGGCGGCAGGTCCTCCCTTCGCTTCATCTCGTAGACACCCGACATCGCCTCGACGATCGGAGCAAAGGCGGGCCAATCACGGTATGGGCTCGGCACGGAGTTGCCAAAGCCCGAGACCGACGCGTAAATAACCTGCGGATGGACCGCCACGATGTCGTCGTAGCCCAATCCCATGCGGTCCATGGCACCCGCCTTGAAGTTCTCGGCAAAGATGTCGAAGCGCGGGGCCAGGTCGAGCACGAGTTGGCGTCCCTCGGGCTGCTTCAGGTCGACGCACATGCTTCGTTTGTTGAAGTTGTTGCGCAGGAACGTCGCCCCGACGGCGCGCCCTCCGGGGTCCGACATCGCCGGCAGCGATGCCCGGCCGAGCTCGCCGGCGAGCGGTTCGATCTTGACGACGTCAGCACCGAGACGCCCCAAAAGCTGGGTGGCATAGGGGAGTGCCTGCATCTGCTCGATGGCGAGCACGCGAACACCCTCGAGGGGCCGTCCAGCCGCGGCGACAGCGCCCGACTCTGCTGCAGCGAATTCCATCTTGAATATTATATCCGAACGGGCCGTCTGGTTTGGCGGGCGTGCTCGGTGCGGTGAGCGTTATCGCCCCGTGAAACGGGGCGCGCGTTTCTCCTTGCTCGCTTGCCCGTACTCGCGGAAGTCCTCCGAGCGGCTGGCAACCTCCATCGCCCAGGCCTCATCGGCCAGGTGGCTCGTGAGGTCGGAGGTGAGCGCGCGCTGTAGCAACAGCTTGGTAAGCCCGACGGCGACCGTCGGTGCGGCGGCCAGGCGATCGACGAGCTCCTGTGAGACGGCATCCAGGTCGTTCGTCGGCACGGCGCGGTGGACCAGCCCCCACGAGGCGGCATCCGCTCCCGAGACCCTCTCGCCCAACATGAGCATCTCGCGGGCCCGGGCCATCCCCGCGAGACGAGGTATGAGCCAGCTGGCGCCGCTGTCGGGCGTGAAGGCGAAGGTCGTGAAGGGAGCCCAGAGCCGGGCGTCCTCCGCCACCACGGCGAAGTCCGTGGCGAGCACGATATCGAGACCCAAGCCGATGACCCAGCCGCGGGCGGTGCAGACGATCGGTGTCTGGCACGTCAACATCGCGGGGATGAGGCGGTTGACCTGCGCGTTCATGCGTCGGTGCACCGAGCCCACCCGGGGGCGGTCGGGGCCGGGTGTCCGTTCCGCCAGATCGAAGCCCGACGAGAAGTGCTCGCCCTCACCTCCCAGGTCGATGACCCGCACGGACTCGTCACTGGCGGCCGCGTCCACCGTGTCGGTCAGCGCATAGACCATGGGGTCGGTGAGGCTGTTGCGACGCTCCGGCCGGTTGAGCCGCAGCCGAAGGACCGGTCCGTCATGTTCGAGCGTCAGGCCGGCCGGCATCTCGGGGTACGGCTTCACGGTTGTTCCTCGGCGGCGAATCGTGCAGCCAAGGCGTCGAGCGCATCCTGACAGGTGGCGGCCGCGCCCGGCGGCTCGGGGAGACGGACCTTCCCGTGCTCACGAGAGGGCAAGAGGACGGTCGCGTGTCCCGGCGTCGTCGTCTCGCCCCGCTGGTTTTCTCCCCAGAGATCGAGGTCGACGGCCGGCCGATCTCCTTCCGCCAAGTACTTCCGGGTGACTGTCCCACGCATCCAATGGGTGTCGCCCACGTAGTTGAACTTGCGGAACTGGCAGTCAAGCTTCCACAGCCAGGCGTCGTCACCCATCCAGTCTGTGCACAGGTGGATCAGCCACGTCTCGCGCATCCGGCCGTAGTCGTAACTGGTGGGATTGCCCGCTCTGCGGGCCCATTCGGGGTCCCAGTGCACGCGCTGCTGCACATCAGGGATATTGAGGTCATCGGGCTTGAAGAACCGCGGCATGCGTTGCAGCTGGTCGTAACCCAGACGCAGTGCCGCCACGCCGTAGAGCCCCATGCCCATTCCGGTGTGCCATACGACCATGTCGGTGACCCGCATGGGCCCCTTGACGAGCGGCGGGAGCTCGTCACCCTCGTTCACTTCCTCCCACCATCGCGGCTCGCCGCCACGCCGCCGGCCTCTCTCTCCTGCGATGGCATCGCCGATGGCGGCAATCTCGTCGTCGGTGTAGGGGCCGATCTCAACCTCGTCGTTCTTCTTGCGCTCGGTCGCCTTCTCTCGCTCGACCCGGATCATCAGGCGGTACTGCCCAGAGAGGACGGGACCGTCGGCCGCGGCGAAGACTTCCGCTAGCCACTCGTGCACGGTGCGACCGGCGAACTCACCGATCTTGTCGTGCACCCCGACCAGGGCGTTGCGGCGGGTCACCCGCATGGCGGGGCGAAGCGGGTTCCACCACTCGCGGAACGATCCCGAATAGAAGGCATGGACACCTCCAAGCGGGTCACCCTTCATCAGGGCCTTTGTCTCGCCTTCGAGAGCGGTGATCTCGTCCTCCCCGATGAGGGTGTCCCCGCCGACGAGATGAGGGGGTGCGATGGGACCGCCCCACCTGGTTCGGGCGCCATAGGACGGGTCGCACCACAGGGGGTTGTCGTCGCCGTAGGCCTCGGCGACGTGCCGGAAGGCGTCCTCGTTCGGACTGCGGTAGTAGGGCGGATTCGTGTGCGGACGCGCAATTCCGATGCGCTGCCGTAGGCGGGCAACCCCCTCGTCAGTGATGGCGTCAGGCATATCGAGGCCGCGTCCCAGCGCGTAGAGAAGGGCTGTACGCGCTGGCCACATTCCAAAGGCGATGCAACGTGTCTGCCCTTCTGAACCGGGAACTCCCCGATATACGGCGCGAGCCAAGGGTCATGCGTACCCAATCCCCCCGTGACAGCTTGGAGTGTCTGAATCTACGGTACGGAGTTTTCAAATATATTATACGAAGCTATGAACCCCCGCGGAATCACATCCATACGTCGCCGGCCGTCGGGGATCTCGATTCACTTCCTGAAGGATTGCAACTTCGCTCTGGGAACCGCAATCTGAGCCGTCAGTGCGCGTTCGGCGACCCGCTTCTGTCTGAGCGGATAGGCCAGCCCTGGCAATGGTTACCTTTTCTGACAGAGAGTGAGTGGAGAGGCAGCAATGGATTTTGACGACACGGAGGAGGACGCCGAGTTCCGGCGTGCGGCATCAGCCTGGCTCGAGGCGCACGCCGATGCCCGCACGGGCCTGAAGGATTGGTCGCGCAATCCCGCCCACCCTGACTACGTCCGACGGTGTCGCGAGTGGCAGCACACGCTCTCCGAATGGGGCTGGGGCGCCATCACCTGGCCCGTCGAGTACGGCGGGCGCGGCGACAGCGCCTGGCACCAGACCATCTTCAATCAGGAGACGGCCAGGTACGACGTCTCCGTCGGCGTATTCTCTGTCGGGATCGGTATGGCGGGTCCGACCCTCATCGCGCACGGGTCCGAGGAGCAGAAGCAGCGCTACCTCCCACCCATGCTGCGGGGGGAGGAGGTGTGGTGCCAGCTGTTCTCGGAGCCGGATGCGGGGTCGGACCTCGCAGCACTCAAGACCCGCGCCGAGCGCGACGGGGAAGCCTTCGTCGTGAACGGCCAGAAAGTCTGGACGTCGGGTGCCCAATACAGCGATTGGGGGATTCTGATCGCTCGGACGAACGCGGAGGTGCCCAAGCACAAGGGCATCACGTATTTCGTCGTCGACATGCGGACCCCCGGAGTCGAGGTCCGTCCGCTCCGCCAGATCACTGGGATCGCCCATTTCAACGAGGTCTTTCTCAGGGATGTCGCGGTCCCCACGGCGAACGTTGTGGGAGAGATCGACGGGGGATGGGCCGTCGCCCACACCACCATGGGCTACGAGCGTGCGCTGATCGGCGGTACCGGGCAAGGCTTCACTATTGGGCAAGTGTTGGACCTTGCTCGCCGGTGTGGCAAGAGCACCGACCCGTTGATCCGCCAGCACCTCGTCGACTTCTTCACGCGTTTGGAGCTCCTCCGGTACATGAACTATCGGGTGCAGACTGCTCTCTCCAAGGGCCGCCTGCCCGGACCTGAGGCCTCGACGACAAAACTGTTCGTCTCCCGGCACATGAGCCTTACCGGGGAGCTGTTCATGCGGCTGCTCGGGGCCAACGGAATGCTGGCCGACGGTGCGGCGCTCGACGACGGGATCTGGGAGACGGCGTTCCTGAACCAGTGGACGTCCAGGCTCGGAGGCGGCACAGACAACATCCAGCGCAACTCGCTGGGAGAACGTGTGCTCGGCCTTCCACGAGAGCCACGCGCCGACAAAGATCAACCATTCAGCGCGGTGCGCGAAGCAGACGCACGAGCCCCCCGGGTCGGTGCGCAGGAGCTCAGAGGAACGGGCGAACCCGCCCAACGAAAGGGAACGTGATGACCGACAAGGTGTTGCTCGAGGTGAACGGCCCAGTCGCCGTGATCACCAACAACAATCCGGGTAAGCGCAATGCGTTCGATGACGACATGGACGCTCGCTTGTTCGACATCCTGAACGAACTAAAGGGCCGTCCTGAAGTTCGTGCTGTCATCTGGCGAGGCGAGGGGAAGGCGTGGTCGTCTGGTCGCGATGTGTCCGTCATCGGGAACAACGCCACTTCCCTCAGTCATCACGAGCTGATGAGCCGCGGTCACCAGGGCATCCTGCAGGTCTTCGAACTGGATGCACCGATCATCGTGGCCATCCACGGGTGGGCCATCGGCGGATCCTTCCAGCGCGCCCTGTTGTGCGACATCAGGATCGCTGCGACGGGGACTCGCTTCATGTTGCCCGAAGTGGGTCATGGCGTCATACCTGACACCGGTGGCGTGGGTCGCCTCTACGAGATCTGTGGGAGCGGCGTGACCAGCGACCTCGTGCTGACCGGGCGAGCCATGACCGCGGAGGAGGCCTACGGTCACGGGATCGTCTCGCGCCTCGTGGCACCTGAGGCACTCGACGAAACGGCATGGGAGATTGCGAACAAGATCGCGGCCTCGCCGAAGGTGACGGTCAAGATGGCCCGCCGCGTTCTGCGACACCTGAGCGAACCGGGGGTACGGTCGTCCATGGAGGACGAGCTGATCTACCAGACCTTCATCAACAAGTCATCTGACTTCGCCGAATTCCGAGCCGCCGGCACCGAAGGACGCGAGCCGCACTACACGGGGAGCTGACCATGACCCAACAGAAGGGACTTCCCGAGCCGCCTCCAGTGGGAACGCTGGCCTTGCCCGCAGGAACCTATGCCGGGAGCTGTGTCTTCGTCACCGGCGGTGGGACCGGGCTCGGCAAGGCCATCGCGGCGGAGTTCGCGCGGCTGGGGGCCGACCTGGTTATCGCCAGTCGCAAAGCCGAGCACCTTGGCGTCGGCCGGGAGGCGATTCAGGCACTTGGGGCTCGTGTGCTCGGGGTGACGTGCGACATCCGTGACGCCGATCAGGTCGGCGCCGCCTTCGACGAGGCCACAGAAGCATTTGGCCTCCCCGGCGTGCTCATCAACAACGCGGCAGCGAACTTTCCCGTGCCCGCGGAGGACATGTCCCCCAACGCCTGGCGGACCGTGGTCGACATCACCCTCAACGGCACCTTCTTCTGCTCGCGTGAATTCGCTCGGCGTCATATCGAAGCCGGAACGGCCGGGTCCATCGTCAACGTCGGAGCCTCCTATGCTTGGACCGGAGGTCCCGGATTCGCTCACTCTGCTGCTGCGAAAGCGGGGGTGAAGAACATGGTGGAGACGCTCGCCGTGGAATGGGGGCCATACGGGATTCAGGTGAACGGATTGGTGCCCGGCCTCTTCCCTCACGAGGACATGACGGCTGACATCAGGGGCAACCTCGACCGGACCAACGAGAAGGACGTCTGCCAGCCGGCGCTCCGCGTGGGGCGACTGCAAGAGCTCGGCTGGGCCGCGGTCTTCCTTGCCTCACCGTTCGGGCGGTTCATCTCCGGTCACACCCTCGTCGTCGATGGCGCGAACTGGCAGCGCCGAACCTTGACGAATCCTGCCGTGATCACGGTGCGCGACCAGATGGGGCGTGGGCCGTTCGATCCCGCGCCGACCCGCTAGAGAGCGAGAGCACGAATGAAGACGGGCAACGCCACGATCGACCGGGCGAATGGTCACTACACCATCATCACGGCCGATAGTCACGCCGGAGGCAGCCATGCTGCCTACCGGGAGTACCTCGACCCCAGGTACCTCGAGGAGTTCGACGCCTGGCGGGGCAAGTACAGGAATCCCTTTCGGGATCTCGGGGATACGCGGCGGCTCCGCAATTGGGACAACGACATGCGCAACGGTCAGCAGGAGGCCGATGGCGTCGTCGGCGAGGTGATCTTCCCGAATACCATCCCTCCATTTTTTCCGAGCTTCGTCCTTTTCGCAGCGCCCCCCAAAGCCGATGAGTACGAACATCGTCTCGCCGGAATCCGGGCCCACAACCGTTGGCTCGTGGATTTTTGTCGTGAGTTTCCCGAGCGACGCGCCGGTATCGGTCAGATCTTCCTCAATGACATCGACGACGCCATTGCCGATGTGCACTGGATCAAGGAACACGGGCTCCGCGGCGGTATCCTGCTGCCCAATATCGCACCGGATGTCACGTGGGTCCGACCCCTCTACGATCCCGCCTATGACCGACTCTGGGAGGTCATTCAGGATCTCGAGGTGCCCATCAACGTCCACGGGGGCACGGGTGTGCCGGATCACGGCGACTACCCGTTTGCGATGCTCTTCTACATCAACGAGGCAGTCTTCTACTCACAGCGACCCTTTGTGCAGTTTGTTCTCGGGGGCATCTTCGAGCGGTTTCCCCGGCTGAAGTTCGCCATCACGGAAACCCAGTGCTCTTGGGTGCCGAAATTGCTGAAGGATCTCGATGTCACCATCGACCGCATTCGCAAGACCGGCCGGACGGGGGAGATCCGCTACGGCGACGAGCACAAGCTCGGTCATCTCGCCAGTGAGTACTTCGCCCAGAACGTGTGGATGGGGGTGAGTCAACCCCGACCCGGCGACGTAGCAGTCCGGGCACAGATCGGTGCCGATCGGTTCATGTGGGGCAGCGACTATCCCCACGATGAGGGGACCCACCCCTTCACCCGCGAAACGCTACGCCAGGTGATGTCCGGGATCGGTCCGAACGAGAAGCAGAGGCTCCTCGGGGAAAATTGCGCCACTCTTTACGACTTCGATCTGGCGAAGTTGGCACCGCTTGCGGCGAAGCTCGGTCCCACGGTTGAAGAACTCGACGAGCCTCTCGACCGGCTGCCCGAGGACGCAAACGACGCGCTCCGCCGGTCAGCGCTCGACCTCGAAGCGGGCACTGTCTGAGGCAACCCATCTCTCTGGAACCGGTAGCCCGGCGTTTGCTAGGGGTGTCCCGCCCCGGTGTCGGTGTCACCCGACGTCCCGTTGTGCGGGGCTGAACCCGTTTGCGCCGGTTGAACGGGTCCCAGATAGGCAGAGTGGAGCACCGCCTCCACGTCGCCTGCCGCCCCGGTCTGGACGATCCGTCCGTTCGCCATCACGATGGCCGAGGTGGCCACCGTCAGTGCGGTGCGTGCGAATTGCTCCACCACCACGACGGTGATGCCCTCCGCCGCCAGATTGACGACATGCTTGTAGAGCTCCTCGACGACGATGGGCGCCAGCCCCATCGAGAGCTCGTCCAGCATGAGCAAGCGCGGGCTCGTCGCCACGGCGCGAGCGAGCGCCAGCATCTGCTGCTCGCCGCCCGAGAGCGTACCGGCTGGCTGATTGGCGCGATCCGCCAGGCGCGGGAAGCGTTCGAATGCGCAACGTTCGACGTGTCGTCGCCCCGAACCGCTGTTTGTCATGACCCAGAGGTTCTCCCGCACGGTCAGGTTCGGAAACACGCCGCGGCCCTCGGGAATCAGACAGAGCCCCTGGCGGGCCAGTGAGAACGTCGATCCCACGCGCACCCGTTTGCCCGCGAAACGAACCTCGCCCTCACTCGGCCCCATGATGCCTGCCGCCAGGGCGAGGAGGGTCGACTTTCCGGCACCATTGGCCCCCAGGACAGCGGTCACGACACCCTCTTCGAACGTCGCGTCGATGCCGTGGATCACCTCGACTTCCTCGTAGGCTGCCCGCACTCCCCGGAGCTCCAAGAGGGGTTCAGGCATCGGCTACAACCTCGGATACCGTGCCGAGATACGCGGCCTGGACATTGGGGTCGGCCCGAACTTCGGCCGGTGAGCCGGTGCAGATGACGCGGCCGTAGTCGAGGACCACGACGGTGTGGCAAACGTTCATGACCAATTCCATGTCGTGTTCGACCAGCAGAATGGCGAGTCCGTCGTTCGCGAGATCGCGCAGAACTTCCGAGAAGCGCTCGGTTTCGTCCGTGTCCTGGCCCGCCGCCGGTTCGTCGAGGAGGAGGACCTTCGGCTTGGTGGCAAGCGCACGCGCCAGCTCGACGAGGCGCCCGGTCCCCGTCGGCAAGGTGTCGGCTCGGTCATTGGCTACGGACGTCAGTCCCAGCCGATTGAGGACCTCCTCGCGAATCTCCTGGATCGTTCGCGACCTGGCCTTCACGACTCCCCGCTGCGCGACGGATGCGGCGACCCCGATGTTCTCGGCAACGGTGAGGGTCCCGAAAAGCTCCAAGCGCTGGAAGGTGCGGCCAAGACCGAGCCGAGCCCGGCGGTAGGACGAGACCGACCGCAAATCCCGACCGTCGAGGCGCACGGACCCCGCGTTCGGGCGCTGCATCCCGGTCACCACATTGAACAGGGTCGTCTTGCCGGCCCCGTTGGGCCCTATCAATCCGGTGATCGCACCCTCGACGGCGCTGAGCGATACCTCGGACAGCGCCGCCAAGCCCCCGAAGCGAACAGAGATTCCGTCGATTTCAAGCCCCACTGGTGCCTCCGGCTCCCGACAGCGCTGTGAGCGGGTCGGCCGCGCCGACGGGACCCTCGTCGGACACCGCCTCGGCGAACCAGGCGTCCCTCTTCTGCTTCGAGCGGCGCTCGGGAAGGCCGAATGCAGGCGGTGCGTTCCTCGCCCGGTAGTCGGCGACGTAGGCCGGGACCGGGAACAGCGCGAGGTCGACCACCAAGATGATCGTCATCGTCCAGTTGCCGATAACCCCGCCCAGGCGGAGCGCCCAGGCCGCCCCGACCACCGCGATGATCAGGGCAACGAGCCAGCGACGGCGTGCCACCGACAGATAGACCGGGCGGATGCTGCCCGGGATAGTCCCGTTGGGCGTGGTCCCCACGAAGACGCCGCCGAGGCCGACAAGCACGAGCGGCAACTGGGTGAGCGAAGGGAAGAAGTTGGTGAAGAACGGCGACCCCTGATAGAGGCCATTCATCCCCGCGGCACCGAACGAAGTGATACCAAAGACAACCATAACCAAGAGCACTGAGAGCCCGTTGAAGAACTGGAAGACGTCGGAAGCGGCGCTGCCGAGCTCCATGCCGTAGATGCCGCCACCGACCCCCGCCAGGGCGGCCGAGAAGGCGAAGACTCCGACGAATGTCGCCCGGCCGTTCATTCCCAGGGTCGCACACGCGGCGGGGCTGTCCTTCATGGCGAGCAGGCGTTGCCCGAACTGCGATCGCCTGAGCGCCACGACGAGCACGACCAGGATCACGAAGGCCACCGACCCTGCGATGAATTGCGACGTCTTGGAGTTGAGAGCGAGCGAACCGACGCGGAAGGGAGCAAAGACGAGTGACCCCGAGCCGAAGGGCGCGTAGGGATGCCCGAAGAGGTTGAAGGAGGGCAATACGAACACCCAGTTGTCCATGGTGATGGCGAAGGCGGCCGTGGCCAGCGCGAAGTAGATGCCCGAGAGCCGCAACGCGGGGATGGCGACGATGACGCCGACCACCGCGCATACCCCGGCCGCGGCCAGGAGGGAGAGGGGGTTCCCCTGGGCCCCTAGATGCCCGACCATCGTTGCGCCGATGCCGGCGAAGGTCATCTGGCACAACGACAGGCGTCCGGCGTAGCCGACGATAGGGACGATCGAGAGCCCGACGATGGCCAGCCCCCACATGCGATTGAGGCTGAACATGTCGGCTGTCGAGACGGTGGTGGCCAAGAAGACGGCGGCGATGATCGTTCCGGCGCAGAAGAGCCCGGTACCGTTCCAAGTTGGGCGGAAGGCGAGTTCGCGGCTCCGGAGCTGCCGGTGCCCGCGCAGGCGCGACTGGGGAAGGACCAAGAGGGCAATGAAGAGGATGATCGCGGGCACCGCGTTCTCGAATCCCTGGATATAGGGGTTCTGGGGCAGATAGGCCACCGAGTACGCGATGGAGAGGCCCAAGATGATCGCACCCACGAAGGTCATAGGAATGGAGCGCAGGCGCCCAATGACCGACGCCGCATAGGCGTTGACGATGAGCAGCGTCAGCGCCGAGGCCGACAAGGTGAGGGTGGGCGCAATGAGGATCCCCGCCAGAGCGGCCAGCATGGAGCCGATGATCCAGGCGTTGCGGGCATTGGCAATGGCGCTTGACCCGTTGAGGGAGGTGAGCGTGCGGTCGTCAACGCTGGCCCGCATGGTGACGCCCATCCGGGTGCGGTATAGGAACAGACGCAGCCCGATGGCGACCACCAGAGCAAGGATCAAGACGGTCACATCGTTGTAGGAGATCCTGATCGACCCGAGAACCAAGGTGTCGTTGTTGAAGAGGGGGGGCAGCGCCCGATAGGTCGTGGGGTTCCAGATCCATTGCGCGAGGCCCAAAAACATCAGCGCGATGGCGAGTGTGACGACCAGTTTGGATGCCTCCGAGACACCTTCGAGCCGGCGCATCACCGCCGCTTCGATCACGATGCCGATCACAGGCGCCAGCACGAAGAGGCAGACGAGCAGCGACAAGAGCGTCGGCCAGCCCCAGCCGATGCTCATCTGCCAATAGGCGAAGGCGCAGACCATCCCGATAGCACCGTGGGCCCAATTGAAGATCCCGGTGGTCGTGTAGGTAAGGGTGAGGCCGCTCGCTGTTATCGCGTAGATGCCGGCTGCAGCCAGGCCGCCGATGGTGAAGATGACGAACTCATGCACGGCCGTCCCCCGACAGGATGATCAGTTCCCTACCCGGGCAAGACTATGCAGTTCGCACCCGCCCGCGCGGCCGGTCGAACCCATGCTCACAAGGAATTCAGTTGTTGTTGCTGTTGCGAGGTCAGTTGTACGACGTTCTTCGGGTTGCAGTTCCAGATGGATTGCGTGGGCTTGGTGATCGCCTTGTCGTAGATGATCCCCTTGGCCTCGAGCTTCAGGATGGCGAAGCACGGCGAGGGTTGGGGGTTCTTGTTAGAGAGCGTCAAGGCGGGAATTGGCGCCTCGATGCCGCCGGCATCCCAGTTCTTCACTGCAGCTGCGTTGTTTAGCACGCACGTCACCGTGAGGTTGGCGCCACAGGCCGAGGCTGCCTTCGCCCACAGGAGCCACGCCTCGGCCCCCTCCTCGTCATCGAAGTCGATGGTGTCGCCTTTGGCGTAGGTGTGCATGGTGTTGACCAGCTGCTCGGTCGAGGGGTTCTGTGATGCCATCGCGAGCGGCCACCACGACGTCTCGACGTAGACGGGCGGCAGACTGGGGTTGGCCACCACGGCTTGCTGCGTCTGGGTGTTGGCGAACTGGGTCCCCAGCAAGATGAAGGCAGGGTGATAGCCGGCGGTCGTCATCGCCTGGGCGAAGGGGGTGAAGTCGGCGGTGTCGGCGGGCCACAGCGCCTCGGCTCCCTTGGTCTGATAGTCCTCGACGTAGGGCGCCCAGTTTTCGATTGTGACTGGGGGCTCAAGGAACTCGACGACGTGCCAGCCCTGAGCCTCCGCGCCGAACTCGTACTTCGTCTCCGGCTCCAGGACTGAGGGGGTGTCGGCCCCACCCATGCCGGCCTGCTTGACCGCCTGCGGGTAGGCCTTGGCCAGCGCCCCGAACCATCCCGCCGTCACCGAGTCCGTGTTGATGCCGCTCGGGTCGACTTGGTCGGTTGCCAGATCGGAGGCGTTCGAGACGACGTAGCCGGTGACCTGCCCCAGCCCGCACTTCTCACGGATGGGGACCGACGGCTGGTCCAGGGCCATGCCTCCGCCGACCGCCATGAAGTCGCTTTGGCAGGCTGCTGTTGCCTGCTGCGCGGCGTTGAAGAGCGCGGCGTCACGGTTGTCGATCACGATGTGGCGACCGTTGATACCCCCCGAGGCGTTGCACCAGTCGGCGAACGCTTGGGCCTGCTGGGGGAACTCTGCCTCTAATCCCGGCTCAACGGTGTTGGCAGCATCGTTGAATACGGCGATGTTGATGGTCTTCGAGCCCACGCCCCGCACCGAGGATGCACCGCCGGGACCCGGTTCGCAGATCTTGCCGACCCCGGGCCAGACGCCGTTGGTGGCGGCGCTCGACGATAACTTCCGGCTGGCCGACGTTGCCGCCGCAGCGGTCGTCGACGCCAGCAAGACGCACGTTCCGGCGACCATCATGGTCGCCAGTGCCAGTGGCAGCGCCGTCTCTCGAAATTTGCCTCGTCCTTTGTGGAACATCCTCACACCCTCCCCAGAGCAGTTTGCGATCGGGTCATTCAATCAGCGCCCCGACAGAAGCGGGCATCGGGTCGCGGAGGCGGAGGCAAGCACAATACGACCCTCGGTTGCTGGCGCCGCACCGGAACCTGCGATCATTTTCCCTCCCCTGAACCGAGGGCGAGACCCTCGTCTGATGACTCCTGCCAGGACGACTCGGTGCGTCCGACCCGCATCCATCCCAGCTCGTGGTGACGAACCATACGCGACGCCCAATATCGAAGAGCTCGCAACAATCGAATATAGTATACGAAAGAATGTTTTCGGGGGGGAGTCGCAGTCCGACCGCTCGCAGGTGGCGCACCCCAGGGCTCTGTCGCCCGGTGATGCCGGGTAACGGCCGGATCCCCTGCACATGGGCTGGCGGTCCTGGGGGCAGCATCACGACACGATGGGCGGCGTTCGATCTGCCCCCGGCCCGCTAGAAAGTTCAACGTGTCATTGGGCGTCTTCAATCTGGCCGACGTCTGGGAGGCGGTCGCCGACTGCGTGCCGGATCGGGTCGCTTTGCGCTGTGGTGCACAGAGCCGGACCTACTCGCAACTCGAGGAGCAGTCCAACCGCCTGGCGCACTGGTACCTCCAACAGGGCATACAGACCGGAGACCATATTGGCATGTACCTGCAGAACTGTGTTGAACACGTGGAGGCCACGTTGGCCGCCTACAAGGTCCGGGCCGTCCCAATCAACATCAACTATCGGTACACCGCGGGGGAGTTGCAGCACCTGTTCAACGATGCCGACCTCGTGGGCGTGGTGCACCAATGGGGCTTCACGAACCGCGTGTCTGAGGTGGAGCCCCAGGTCCCCACGCTGCGGTGGAAGCTTGCGACTGGTTCGCCGTACGACGGTGCTCTGGCGTCGTCGTCGCCGGATCGAGACTTTGGCCCCCGGTCCGCAGACGATCGCTACATCCTGTATACGGGCGGTACCACAGGACGCCCCAAGGGCGTCGTGTGGCGGCAGGAGGATGCTTTTTTCGCCTGTATGGGTGGCGGCAACCCTGCCCTGCCCGAAGTCACATCGTTCGGGGAACTGATCGCGCGGATCGCTCCCGTGCAGAGTACCTTCTTGCTCCTCGCTCCATTGATGCACGCGGCCGGTGGCTGGGTGGTGCTGCTACATCTCTTCAGCGGGAACAAGGTGGTGTTGTGGTCGGGCACACTTGACCCGAGCGAAGTATGGCGCACGATCGAGCGCGAGAAAGTGACGGCCACCAGCACTGTGGGGGACGCGGTCATGCGACCTCTGCTCGACGCCTGGGATGACTTCGATCCGAAACCTGACATCGGATCGTTGGCCGTGGTCAGCTCGGGGGGAGCACCACTGTCGACAGCGTCGCGCGATCGGTTTCTCGCCACCTTTCCTTTCATCCCGCTGTCTGACGCCTACGGATCATCCGAGACCGGGATCCAGGCGGGCCGCATCTTTTTGGGACCGACCGGAGACAAGCCGGAGCCACAATTCACGGCTCAACAGGCGGTGGTGATGGATGAGGAGACTCACCGGCCTGTCGTGCCGGGTTCGGGCATCGTCGGTCGCGTAGCTCGCACCGGACGGATCCCGCTCGCCTACCACAAGGACCCGGCGAGATCGGCCGCAACGTTCGTCGAGTGGGACGGGCGACGATGGTCCCTCACGGGGGATATGGCCACGGTTGCTACAGACGGCACCATCACCCTGCTCGGCCGGGGCTCGATCTGCATCAACACCGGGGGAGAGAAGGTCTACCCCGAGGAGGTCGAAGCAGCGCTGCGGCAGTCTTACGCCGTCTACGACGTGGTCGTTGTCGGCGTGCCCGACGAGCGCTGGGGGCAGCGCGTGGTCGCGGTCGTTCAGTCGGCGCCGAGGACGCAGCCCACCCAAGGTGAGTTGATGCGTCTGGTTCGGGCCTCGCTGGCCGGCTACAAGGTGCCGAAACAGGTCGTCTTCGTGGAGGAGGTTGTTCGGTCCCCGAGTGGCAAGGCCGACTACCGCTGGGCGGCCGAGGTGGCGGTGTCGGCGTCAGCCTGACGCCCGAACCCGCCCTCGTGCCGTAACGGCACGAGGGCGCCACACTGCCTCACAGGCCCGTGGGGAGGTCTCCAACGAGGCCAGCTTGCCGGAAGCCCTCGATTCTTGCTGGCGAGTAGCCGAGGTCCTCGAGGACGGCGTTGTTGTCGCGGCCGAGGGTAGGCGCCGCCGCTCTCAGCCAGCGATCCACCCGCGAAAAGCGAAATGGCAGCGTCGGGATCTCATGGGCTCCGGTCACCGAGTGCTCCTCCATCTCAAAGAGGCCGCGATACTGGAGTTGCGGGTTGGCGGCGATGTCACGCGGAGGAACCACTACGGCCGCCGGTATACCAACGCCGAGGAGCATCTGGGTGCAGTCGTCGGCCGAGCGGTCGTTGGTCCACAAAGACAGCTCACGGTCGATGTGCTCGTGCGCATCGCGCCGGCCGACCGAGTGGTTCAACTCGTTGCTCTGCGCCCAGGGTGGGTCACCCAGCAACGACCGCAATGACCGCCACTGGTCGTCATCGGCGACAGCAATGGCGACCCACTGGTCTTCGCCGGCGCACGGATAGACCCCTTGGGGGGTGGCCTGCGGACCTCTGTTCCCATCACGACGGAGCAACGTCCCACTCGAGCCGTACTCGACGACTTGTTCTGCCGCGGCATTGAGAACGGACTCGACCATGGCCGCCTCGACCAACATGCCGCAGCCACATTGATCGCGCTCTATCAGGGCGAGAATGAGGGCGATCACGGCATGCATCCCGGCCAAGGGGTCGCAGGCACCCCGCACCAACACGGGGGGCCCGTCGGCGAAACCCGTCAACCAGGACATGCCGGTCAGGCACTCCATGGTCTGGGCGAAGCCGGTCCGATCCCGCCACGGCCCATCGAGACCGAAAGCCGGCATCCGCACCATGATGAGCCGGTCGTTCAGCCCATGCACGCGATCCCATCCGAAGTCGAATTGTTCCATGACACGGGGAGTGAAATTCTCAACCAAGACATCGGCGCTCTGTAGGAGGCGCTCGAACATCTCGGACCCCTCTGGCCGGGACAGATCGAACGTCACGCCACGCTTTCCTGCGTTGGCGGCATGGAAAATCGGGCTCCATTCCCACCAGCGGTCATGCGTCGGTGGCCGGGTACTGGCGAAGCGCATGTTGTCCGGTCTCGTCAGTGATTCAACCTTGATGACGTCTGCTCCCAGAGCGGCCAGGGCGGCGGTGGCAACCGGACCCGCCCACCAGGCGGTGCAGTCGACGACACGAATGTCGGCCAGAGGGAGCCGCCAGTCCTTGGCGGCGGCATCACCTTGTGTGTCGGTGGTACGGCCGGCCCGGGTGCCAACATCCGTCCGTTTGGGCCAGTCGATCGAGCCGCCGTGTTGGCCGATCAATGGTGCAGGGGCGAAGGGTTGCGGCGACACTCCCGAGATGCGATAGGGGACACGGGGTTGGAGGAATCGACCGGAGGGATTCGGAACGAAGACACCACGGGCCGCGAACTGTTCGAACTCGGTCATGGTCGAGCCGTTGAGAAGGGGGCCTGCGGGGATCCGGAACAGGGCGGCCGTTTGGAGGATCTCTTCTGTGGTGTGCCGCGTGGTGAAGTGGTGGACGGCGGAGAGGAACTCCTCACGGCGGCGAAATCGCTTGGCAACCTGAGGTAGGTCGGGGTCAGCTACCAAGTCGGGCCGCTCGATCATGAGCAAGAAATCCTGGAACTGTTGGGCGCTATTCGTGGTGACGACGAAGTATCCGTCCTGCGTGGGCTCGATGGAGGGAACTTCGATCGTCCGTCCCGTCCCCACCACCTTGGGCCACCCGGCAAATGAGGCGAACACCGACGGGTACGTGACCATGGTGACGGCCATGCAGTCGAGCATCGCCACGTCGACCAGTTCTCCACGGCCGCAGCGGAGGGCTTCGCGAAGCGCAGCGATCGCCCCCAGCGCGGCATAGGTCCCCGACGTCCACTCTCCGAGGCGACCTCCGGCAGACAGTGGCGGGTATTCCGGGAGTCCGCGCTGCCCGATGGACCCGCACGCGGCCTGCAGGGTGAACTCAGTGCTCGGCTGACCAGCCCAGGGCCCCCCACCACCGAACGGCGTAATCGTGACGACCACCAAAGCCGGGTTCTCCGTCCAAAGCACATCGGCGTCGACGGGTTCGTTGGTGACGAAGACGTCCGCCGCTGCCAGCAAATCGCGGGCCTCACCTTGAATCGAGCGCTTCGAGGTGTTGAGGTATTCAAAGAGAGCACCTGAGCCCCAGCGCCGCAATGGGTCACCCTCGGGTGGCTCCACCTTGACCACGTCCGCACCGGCATCGGCCAACAGTTTGGAGCAGTAGGGTCCGGCAATTTCGGTGGTGCAGTCGACCACGCGGATGCCATTGAGCATCATGACGCATCCCGTCGCGTTGCCCTCGAGCTGAGGGTCCAAGCCACCGGACAGCGCATGAAAGACTGAATGTAATATGGAGAAGGCCGACGGGCACGCCGACCGGTCGCCTGGGTCCAAGGGGCGCCGATGAACGCGGATGACATGATCCTCATCAGCGTGGACGATCACATCGCGGAACCCGCGGACATGTTCCGGGGTCACGTGCCAGCAAAGTATCGACGCCTCGCGCCTCGCGTCGAAACGGACGAACGCGGATTCCAGCAATGGTGGTATGGCGACAAGAAGGGTCGGAATCTCGGGCTGAACGCGGTAGCCGGCAAGCCGCCCGAGATGTTCAATGTCAACCCGACCAGTTACAGCGAGATGCGAGCAGGCTGCTACGACGTACACGAGCGAGTGCGTGACATGTCCGCTGGTGGCACGCTCGCGGGACTCAACTTTCCCAACTGGACCGGCTTCTCGGGTCAGGTGCTGAACGAGGGCCCGGATCCGGTTGTGAACGAGGTCATGATCAAGGCATACAACGACTGGCATGTCGACGAATGGTGCGCCAGTTATCCCGACCGGTTCATCCCGTGCGGCATTCTGCCGCTCTTCGATGTGCACAAAGCGGCGGACGAAGTCCGTCGGCTCGCGGGCAAGGGGTGCCATGCTGTTACGTTCTCGGAGAATCCAGCCGCTCTCCGCATGCCGTCGATCCACTCAGGTCACTGGGATCCGCTCTTTAGCGTGTGCTCGGACGTCAGAACCGTTCTGTGCCTGCATGTCGGTTCGTCCTCCAAAGCCGCGGCAACCTCCGCTGACGCACCTGCCTCGGTGGCCATGGGCCTCTCCTCGGTGATGTCGATCTACTCGCTGGGCGATCTGTTGTGGGCCGATTTCTGGTGGCGCTTTCCCGACCTGATGTTCTCCCTTACCGAGGGTGACATCGGATGGATCCCGTATTTCCTCCAGCGGGCCGAGCACATACAAGAGCGTCATTCGGGTTGGACGCAACAGAGATTCCCCGAAGGGATGGGTCCTGCTGACGTGTTTAGACAGCGGGTTCTCTGCTGCTTCATCAACGATCCCGTTGGAGTGAGCCTCCTCGACCAGTTCAATATCGACAACGTCTGTTGGGAGTCGGACTTTCCGCACTCCGACAGCTCGTGGCCCAATGGGCCCGAGGTCAACGAGCTGCAGTTTGCCGCACTCTCAGACGAGCAGGTCAACAAGATCACCCACCAGAACGCAATGCGGCACTTCTCGTTCGACCCGTTCGGGATCCGTCCGAAGGGGAGGGCGACTGTCCACGCACTCAGGGCGGAAGCGAGGGGCGTGGACACCGTAACCAGGGTGGGTCGAGCGCCTGATCAGAGTGACCGTGACTACTTCAGGAGTCTGGGACCTCGGCCGCCGGCAACCCTTCCCTGATCGAACGGTATTGCGTCGGGCTCAGGCTCGAGAGCAGACATGCGAAGGGCTCTGCTGCGCAGCGGCTAGCCGCCGCTGACCCTCGCCTTCCCCGCCGTCACTCTCAGCGCGTCGCCGGCGGCGAGCGTGGCGGACTCGTGGGTTGCGACGACATAAAAGACCCCCGACAGTTGCGGCCTCGGCATTGTTCCGTAAGGCGCGGCGGTGCCTCTCGATCTTTGGGGGCGTCCTCGTCGAGCAAAGCGTGTTGGCCGCCTCCGCGCATTGACGCAGGCGGTGGAATGGCGGTCAGTCGGCCTTCGAACCGACCACGGAGACGAACGACACCATCTCGCCCGGATAGCCACCAAGGTTGTGCGTCAGGGCCAGGGACTTGTCGGTCTGAATCTGTCGATCGGCTGGGGCCTCCCTTCGGAGCTGCAGCCAACACTCGAAGAACATGCGCAAGCCAGAGGCACCTACTGGGTGCCCGAAACTCTTGAGCCCTCCGTCCGGGTTGACCGGAAGTTCACCAGTGAGCTCGAATGTTCCTGCGAGCACTTCCTTCCAGGCCGTGCCGCGATCGGCGAACCCGAGGTCCTCCATCAGGACGAGCTCGGTGGGTGTGAAGCAGTCGTGCACTTCCGCCATGGCCAATTCGTGCCGAGGATCGGTGACACCGGCCTGGGCATACGCGTCGAGCGCGGCCGCCTCGCACTCAGGAAAGTGGGTGTAGTCGTAGTGTGGGTCGATCAGTCCTGAGCCGCTGCCGGCGACGAAGGACAGGGCTTTGACGTAGACGGGCTTGTCGGTATACCGAAGTGCGTCCTCCGCGCGCACGAGGATGGCAGCCGCGGCGCCGTCGGCTACACCTGCGCAGTCGAAGACGCCGAGTCGACCTGCCACTCGGGGGGAGGACAAGATTGTTTCCCGGGTGACCTCCTTGCGGAACTGCGCCCTGGGATTGCGGGCGCCGTTGAAGTGGTTCTTCGAGGAGATGGCGGCGAGAACTTCGGCCATCTCGTCCTCCCCGATGCCGTACTTTGCTCCGTAGGCCGGGGCCACCATGGAAAACATGGCCGCCGCCGTGAGAGTCCGGGCCGTCCCGTCGTTTGGTGGGTTGTTGGCGTTCAACCCCTGGTAACCGCTGTCCTTGACCTTCTCGGAACCCAGTGCCATCGCAACGTCGTATGCCCCGGACGCAACTGCGTAGGCGGCCGCCCGAAGGGCTTCGGCGCCCGTCGCGCAGTAGTTCTCTACTCGGGAGACCGGCTTGTTGACCAACTGGAGTGGTCGCGACACGGTGATGCCGCTCATCCCACTTTGGGCGGTGCCGAACCAGTAGGCATCGACCTGTTCCTTGGTGATGCCGGCTGATCCGAAGGCGGCAGAAGCGGCATCGATGATCAGGTCGTCCAGGCCCCTGTCCCAGTGCTCCCCAAAGTGGGTGCAACCCATCCCGACGATGGCCACGCGGTCGCGTATGCCGTGTGAGCTCATTGATCACTCCTCTCGTTGGACCTGACTTCACGACCACCTTTGGAAGGCCAAGCCCGTGGACGTGGCGCGTAGCGGCGCCGCTCCGGATCCCGCGGACGTTCGAAGCGAAGCTCTAGTTCGACCAGGTCTGTAAGCCGCGGCCCCGCGTGCCGAAGATCCGTGTCGCCATGACATCGCCCACCTGCGTCGCGTCCCAACGCTTTTCGTGGTTCGATGCCGAGGCGCCTTCTTGCCAGCCCTGCATCAGGTGAATCTTGTCGCCGATCACCCGGATGACCTGCCCGGTGACGTACTGCGCCTCGTCCGAGGCCAACCAGGCGACCACAGGAGAGCTCCCGGCGGGATCTAAGGGATGGAAAGTGTCGTCGGGTATCTCATCCGGTTCGACGACGGCAGGGGCGTTGGGCATGGTACCCGTGATGCGCGTGGCTCCAGCCGGCCCAATAGCGTTCACCGTGACCCCGAGACGCTGCAACTCAAGGGCGAGCGTGAGCGTGAGCCCCACGACGGCTGCCTTTGCGGTCGCGTAGCTCGTCTGGCCGAAGTTGCCAACAAGCCCGGCTCCCGAAGTCGTATTGATGATGCGACCGCGGCTGTCCTGGCCGGCCTTGTCGAGCGATCGCCAATGACGGGCTGCGGCGCGGCTGGTCAGCCATGGTCCTCTGACGTGGACTCCCATGACGGCGTCCCAGGCCTCTGTCGTGAGATTCCAAATTGCACCGTCGCGGACGATACCGGCGTTGTTGACCAGGACGTCGAGGCGCCCCCATTCGTCAGTCGCATGTTGGATCATTGCCTCAGCGTCGGCTTCGTCGGCAACGTTGCCGTAGTCCGCGAGGGCCGTTCCCCCGCGCGCAGCGATCAGCTCGACCGTGAGGTCGGCGTCCTTGGAGAAACCTTCACCCGTCACCGAACTGCCCAAATCATTCACCACGACTCGTGCACCGTGCCGGGCCAATTCGAGGGCATGACCGCGACCGATGCCATGGCCGGCCCCTGTGACAACGGCAACCTTTCCTTCAAGCATTTGACTCATGCGTCATCGCCCTCGGCAGCGGTTTGGGAATGCGATCGGATTGGAGAGTGACATCGAGGCGGGCTCGTCGCTCACTTACCAAATATTATATACAAGATGACTCCGGAGCACGAAGGGCGGCGGCCCGCCGCGTCTTCCGCCGAACTAGTGGGCGGCCCGGCGCGTCAGAGCCCAGCCGTTTTCGGCCATGACGGTGTGGACTTCGTCCTCGCTGTATCCATGGCGTCGGAGGTCCAACGCGAAGTTGCGCGGTTCCGACAGCCCTTCGGCGTGCGGCCAGTCGGAACCAAACAGCACGTGTTCCGTACCGATGAACTCTTTCAGCTGAGCCAGGTTGTCCTCGTAAAAGGGGGCGACCCATATGTGTTGGCGTAGCTTTTCGACCGGGTCCGACTGGAACGATCCCGGCATCTGGCTGTAGGCCTTCTTGAGTTTCTTGATCAGCACGGACACCCAACTCGCGCCAGCTTCGATGCTCGCCACACGCACCCTCGGGAAGCGGTCAAAAAGACCTTGGCACAGGAATGCTGCCATCGTCTCAAAAGGCGGGCGGTCCGAACTGAGGACCGTACGCAGTGGCGAGTAACGGAATGCTTCAAAGTCACCGGATGGCTCCCAGTCGTTCAGGTAACGGCCGTAGCCCGCGTCACCTGAATGGATTCCGACCGTCACGCCCGACTCGTTAGCCAGCCCCCAGAAGGGGTCGAACCGGATGTCCGCTGGCGAGATGAGACCGGTTGACGTGTGTGCAGGTCCCCCTTTGATGCAGACGATCCGCGCGTCGGCTTCGAGGACACGACGGAGTTCGGCCACAGCGGCATCGACATCGATGAGGGTGATCATCGGCGCCGCGAAGATCCGTTCTTTGTAGGCATAACCCCAGTCGTCTTCGAGCCACCGGTTGAATGCTTCGAAGGCGGCCACCAGTGCAGCTGGATCATCCGCGAGCGCTTCTTCCATGCCGACACCAAGGGTCGGGAACAGGAAGCAACCGTCAAGGCCTTGGCGGTCCATGACGCACAGACGAGCGTCGCGATCCCGATATTCGGGACGGATGGGCTCTAGGTCGCCGAAGAGAGACCGGATGTCCCGCGATTCTGGGTTCTTCCCTCGGAAGTATTCGTCGAGGCTTCCCGGCTTTGCCACCGGATCAAACAAAGGATTGGGGATGAACCTGTTGACCTTGCCGCCTACGAGGAGTCGTTGCCGGCCATTGATCTCGGCCCACTGCATGGTGCGCTTCGCCATTGCCTTGTCGATGTGACGGGTATACGCGTCGGTGGCCTCGTAGTAGTGGTTGTCGGCATCGAACGTTGCGTAATCGACGGCGGCACTCGAGGCAGACTTGGTCTCGGTCTTGGTCATTTCGTTCCTCCGATCGGTTGTGTTGGTGGCGTACTCACCTGGTATTGCCCTACTGGAGCCCGAGAACCCTGAGGGCATTGGTACGGAGAAACTTCGGCCATACTTCGTCCTTGAACCCGACATGGGGCATCTCGGTCATGATCCGCTCCAAGGAGAGTCCCATGGGGAAATATCCTGCATAGATGATCTTGTCGGCGCCCCGGCTGTTGGCATAGTTGATGATGTCCCGCGGGTAGTACTTGGGTGCGAAGGCGCTCGTCGAGTAATGCAGACCGGGCCACTTCAACATCAGTTTCACGGCCAATTCGGTCCATGGCTCGCAGCCGTGGCGGGTTACGAAGATCAAGTCCGGGAAGTCGTACATGACCTCATCGATGAGCTCGACATGTTGGCACGAGGCCTTCAGCCGTGGGCCTGGTATGCCGGCACAGCAGAAGATTGGTATGCCAAGTTCGACGCACTTGGCATAGATGGGATACATCTTCTTGTCGTTGATTGGAACCTGGGGGAATGTTCCCGCGGGAAACACGCCGACGGCCCGGGTCCCGAAGGTTTCGTGTTCGCGGACGAGGCGATTGACCCCAGTCATACCCTCATTGGGATCGGCGCCCGACGCCGGGATGAAACGATCGGGGAACCTCTTCAGCGCCACCGCACCCGTCCCGGCCGGGTCACCGATGCCGATCAACCCCTTCTCGATTCCCCAGAGGTCCATCTCGCGCACTGTCGTGGCGATCGGGTCGTCGACGTCCTGCAAAGCCTTCTCGGGAACGTCTTTGAACATGTACTCGACCGGGAAGTCGAACTCTTCCTTGGACTCGGTGTCCTTGGTCTGCTGGGTAATGAACCGATAAACGTCCTTCATGTCTCGATGGGGGAATCCCAACATGGTGTCGATGGCACCTACGCCTTGGGGCATGACCATCCGGGGCGAGCCTCCTATCGTCCGCGGGCCCGCTCCTACTAGCGCGACCAGCGACGAATCATATACTAGAACGAGGTTTCAATTGTGCGCCGCCGCGCCACTCGCGCCATCCGAGTTGGCCTACTGCAATCCGTCGAGACCACACCCATACGGACAATGACCAGGGTAGAACCGCGTTGTAACCAATGAGCGCTCAGGAGATGACGCGTGTACACGAGCACCGACCGACTCAGACGATCTCGCTGATCTGCACGACCGGCGTGATGTTGGTGTAGTTCGCGACATCGGCCGTCACTTGCGCCGAGCCCTCAGCCGAGAGCGCCGTGGTCATCGCCTCGAGGGAATCGAACTGAAAGTGGACGGCTGCGACATAGGGTCCGTTGACACCCTTGTCGATCTCGGCCCGATCGAGTCCCCAAGTCCGGAGAGCCAGGGGCACGTGCTGGTCGCGGTAGTAGTCGTGATCGAAGACATGACCCTCGGTTGTTGGGTACAGGACGCTCATCCGAATCATCGAAGTCTGCTCTCTCTATTGGGTGGAAATTTCCTTTTTCTCTCGGTCCCGGTCAGCTCTTCGAGTCGATCGGTTTGGACGTCATGAGATTGGCTTCGAGAAGATACTCGGGAGGGCTGCCATCGATCTGTGACGCGGCGCGGTCCCTGATCTTTTGTTGTTGCTGAGCCTGGGGGACGGTGATCCAAAACGTGTCGTTGAGGATTCCCTCGAAGCAGATGTCAGCCACTTCCGACAAGGGCGCGAACTGCACCTCCAAGCCGGCGTCCTCCATGCGCTGCAGGTAAGCACCCAGTGCGTCGCGTCCTTCCTTCGGTGGCGCACCCGGCCGGTCGAAGCGCTCGGGGCGATTGGCCCCGGGTCGCCAGATGCCGGTGTTGAGCATCCCTGGTGAGAAGGTGGACGGGTAGAGCAACGATGCGCTGACCTTCGCGCCAACCTCGCGGAGCTGGCCCCAGAGGCACTCGGTGATGGTCGTGACCGCCGCTTTCGTGGTCGCGTAGACGGCGCTGTTGATGAGTGGCGTGAACCCGCCGTTGCTCGACGTGGTGTTCACGACATGTCCCTCCTCACCCTGCGCCAAGAGAGTGGGCACGAATGCGTGGATTCCGTTCACCACACCCATCACATTGACGTCGAGGGACCAGCGCCAGTCGTTGACGTGGTGTTCCCACAGCTGACCCTCGGACCCCGAGCCGATCCCCGCGTTGTTGCAGACGAGGTGAACCGCGCCGTAGCGCTCGAGCGTCGCGTCGCGCAGGGCCTCGACCGATTCGAGCGACGTGACGTCCGTCACCACGCCGGTGACTTCGAAACCGCGGTCCTTCAACTCGCTCGTCGTCGTTTCGACCAACGCCGGGACGAGATCGGCCACCACAACCTTCATCCCCTCAGCACCGAAGCGCTCCACCAACGCTCGCCCGATGCCCTGCCCGCCACCGGTGACCACCGCGACCTTGTCGACGACGTCCCTCATGACGACCTCCCCTTGTCTGACGTGCGGGCTCGCGGGCCCGCCACGCCTCCGTCAAGCTCGCGTTTCCCGCCCGAATGGAGGGACGGCAAACGAACCATTGCATATCATTTGTGTTTGCACTATAACGCTGTCATAGGCCCTGGGGGGTGTGAGATGCAGCCACTCGCGGATGACCGCTACATAGTGATTTCTTCTGACGGCCACGCCGGGGCGGAGATGCTCGACTACCGGGACTACCTCGAACACCGCTATCTCGACGAGTTCGATGTCTGGGCGAAGTCCTATGTGAACCCGTACGCCGACCTCCAGGGCGAAACGGCCTACCGCAATTGGGATTCAGCCGCGCGCCTCCGAGAGCTCGAAGATGATGGCGTCGTCGCGGAAGTCCTGTTCCCGAATACGATTCCGCCCTTCTTCCCATCCGGCAACCTCCTGGCTCGCCCGCCGACACCGGATACTTACGAGCTCCGCTGGGCTGGCCTTCGGGCGCACAATCGCTGGTTGGCCGACTTCTGTGCTGACGCTCCCGGCCGGCGTGCCGGCCTGGCCCAGGTCTTCCTCAACGACGTCGATGACGCCGTTGAGGAGATCACCTGGGCGCGAGATCATGACCTTTTCGGCGGGGTCTTGCTACCCGGGGTGCCCCCGGACTCCGGACTCCCTCCGCTGTGCGCCCCTGACTACGAGCCGATCTGGGCCGCTTGCCAGGATCTCGACATGCCGGTCAACAACCATTCCGGAGCCGCCGGCCCCGAGATGGGCGAACACCTGGCCTCGATGGCCATCTTCATGGTGGAGCTGGGCTGGTTCTCCCATCGTGTCTTCTGGCACATGGCTTTCGGGGGCGTCTTTGCCCGCTATCCGCGCCTGAAATTGGTGCTCACCGAGCAGTCATCGGGTTGGATACCAGCCACGCTCAGCATGCTCGACTACCAGTACAGCCGCTTTGCCGACGACGGAAACGCAGAGGCGCACTTCGGTGCCGAGCTGATCAAGGAGATCCCCGAGCCGCCGAGCTTCTACTGGAAGAACAACTGCTTCGTCGGAGCCAGCTTCCTCCGTCCCAACGAGGCACCCCTCCGCTACGAGATCGGCATCGACAAGATCATGTGGGGCCAGGACTACCCGCACATCGAGGGAACGTACCCCTACACCACCGAAGCCCTGCGCTACACCTTTGCCGGGATCGGCACCGATGAGGTAGGGCCGATGCTCGGAGGCAATGCCGCCCGCGTCTACGGCTTCGATCTCGAAGAGCTTGCCGCTGTCGCCGCTCGGGTCGGCCCCCGCGTCGACGAGGTGAACGTGCCACTCGAGCGCGTCCCCGCCGACTCCCATTCGCTTGCCTTCGCTGGAGGAGACGTGAAGCCATGGTGACCGAGAACTACCTGATCATCTCGTCCGACACCCACGCGGGTCTCCCCGACGCGCAGTACAAGGACTACCTCGAGCCCCAGTACCGGGATGCCTTCGAGGAAGACATGGTGCAGCGCGCTGCGCTCCGCGCCCCAATGAACGCCCAGGTGGGGGAGCTCGAGTTCGTGAAGGACTGGTACGACGAGAACGAGGAGGGGCTCCGGGGCGGATGGGACGCGGCTCGCCGCGATGCTGAGCTCGAGGCAGACGGCGTGGTTGGCGAGGTCATCTTTCCCGATGCCGACGCAGTGCTGGGAGGCGCGTCGGCGCCGTTCGGCGCCGGCCTCGGCGCGGGCGGGGAGTACGACCCGACGCTGCTCATGGCGGGGGCCCAGGCCCACAACCGTTGGCTGGCCGAACTGTGCACCGACAGTCCGGATCGGCGGTGCGGCCTGGCGATCGTGCCCATCCTCCACGACATCGACGCCGCCGTCGCCGAGATCCAGAGGGCCAAGAACACCGGCTTGGGGGGTGTTCTCATCCCGGCAATGTGGCGCCCGTATCCTCCGTACAACGACCTCCGATACGAGCCCATCTGGACCGTGTGCGAGGAACTGGACATGGTCGTTCACACTCATACCGGACCCGCACCTCGCGAGGAGATCGGCGCTGACCTCGGTATCTATGCCAACGAGACCATCTTCTGGACCATGCGGCCGATGTGGTTCCTGCTCTGGTCCGGTGCCTTCGAACGCCACCCCGGCCTGAAATTCGCCGTCACCGAAGGGGGATCGTGGTGGGCGGCCGACCTTCTGTGGAGGTCCGACATCGCGTACATGAATGAGCACGCGACCAAGAAAATGGGGGACATCGCCCCGAAGTTGAAGATGCTCCCGAGCGAGTACTTCGATCGCAACGTCTTCATCGGGTCGTCCAACACCAGGCGACGCGAGATCGCTCGACGGTTCGAGATCGGTGTCGGGAACATCATGTGGGGGAACGACTTCCCCCACCCGGAAGGGACGTGGCCCCACACGCGCCAGTGGCTCCGCGACACCTTCTGGGATTGTCCTGTTGACGATGCGCGTCGGATCCTTGGGCTCAATGCCGCAGAGGTCTACAACTTCGACATCGGCAAGCTGCAGTCTCTCGCTGATCGCGTCGGGCCCACCCCCGAGGATCTCGGCCAGACTGGCGACGTGGATCTCCAGAAGTGGAACGACGTCGAAGTGGCCGGTCGATCGTGGTTGTCCGGCGTCGAGGCCCTTCCCGTGACCGTCCCGGAGTAGCAGAGAGCCTTGCGTCCGTCTCCGCGCCGAATCATCGCCGATTCCCAGCGCGCCGGTGCAAGTCGAGCCGAGGATCTCGGCAAAACGATGATGGTGTGCTTGTGACCCGATCGTACGGCAGGAGGTAGAGCAATGGTGTCGATCCTTTCCCAGTACTGCATCAATGTCAGTGATCTCGAACGCGCCATCGCTTTCTGGGAAGGCGTAATCGGTATACCGGTGCAGAGCCGAACGGACATTCCCAATATCAAGGAAGCGGTATTGCAGTCTCCTGCTGGCGGCAGTCGCATGCAGCTCGCTCAACACCTCGACCGGGAGGGTCCGATCGACATGGGAACCGCCATGTGGAAGCTCTACGTGAACACCGACGATTGTCTGGCTCTGTACGAGAAGGCGATCGCTGCGGGATGCGAGTCGGTGTCGGCCCCGAGTCGGCTCGATCGCTGGCCTGTGACGATGGCCTACGTGAAGGACTTTGACGGCTATCTGGTTGAGTTCGTGGAGTACCACGAGGGCACACCGCCAGGCGTGCCGGATCCCAGGGACTTCAAATAGCGCTGTGCCGGCTGCGGGTTGGCCCTAGGAACCGAGGTACGAATTCGTGGCGCGGAAGGGAAAGACGAACTCAGCTGGAGCAGCCAGCACCGGTGCCTCAATCACGGTCGACAAGGTGCTTGCGACAGCCATGGAGATGATCGAGGAGGGCGGACTCGATGCTTTCAGCATGCGCAAGCTCGCAGCGGAGCTCGGTGTCGGGACCCCGACCGTGTACTGGCACGTCGGCAACCGGGATGAGCTCTTCAACAGGTTGATCGAGGAGATCACCGACCAGTTCGGCAGGATTTCGCCGCGTGGCCGTACGCCGGTCGAACGCATTGCATCAATTTCGAACGCTCTCCTGCGAGAGGTACAGGCCCGCCCCCAACTCATCGCCCTCTCGAAGACACAGGGCCGCGGTGAGGCCATCTTTACCAAGGCGCAAGCGGTACTGGCACACGAGCTGACCGCAAGCGGTCTGCACGGGGAAGAGGCGGCCTTTGCAGTGGCCACCATCCTGTTCCATCTGGGTGGGTTCATCGTGCTCGTAGATGCACTTTCACCCGACTACCGGGTGCGCGGCGCGCAGGTATGGGCCCAACGGGACGCCGAGATCGACGAGACCATGAGCACCACGCTTCAGCAGGAGGTCGACCTCGACCGGATTTTTCGGTTCACGCTCGATGCGATTGTCCGTTCCATTCTCGGGAACCCTCCGAGCGGGTGCGAATGATCGAACGAGTGGGCGGCAGGGAAATCGCTCCGGGCATCGCCGTCACGGAACATGGGACGCGCGATCCCACCGTGTCCAAGGTTGTGTTGGTGCATGGTGCCTTGGATCGAGCGAAGAGTTTTCTGCCGGTGGTGGAACACCTGCCGGATCTCTGGGTCGTCGAGTACGACCGCCGGGGCTATGGCGAATCCCTCGCGGCCAGGTCAGCCGCGTTACTCGCACTCCACGTGGACGACCTGCTGGACGTGATGGGCGACGAACCAACCACGGTCGTCGCGCACAGCTTTGGGTGTGTCGTGGCTGTCTCGGCGGCGATCGAGCACCCGGGCCGGTTCAGGGGCCTCGGACTGTGGGAGCCGCAGGTACCTTGGATGGAATTCTGGCCCAGACCGGTTCGGCGGGGGCTCGAGGCGATGGCGGCCGAGACCGATACAGATGCACTCGCGGAGCGGGTGTACGCATCGATGGTCGGGGACGAGGCGTGGAGCCGTCTTCCCGAAGAGCTCAAGGCGCAGCGGCGAGCCGAGGGCATCGCCTTTCAGAGCGACGTCGTCCTTGGGCTCAGTCCGCCCTTTCGCTGGGAAGACCTGAAAGTCCCCAGCCTGTTTGGCCTCGGCCTCGAGTCATGGCCCTTCTCCCAGGAGGCCGCCACCAGGCTCGCGGAGTCGCAGGGCGGGGAGCTGTTCACGATCGCGGGCGCCGGCCACAGCGCCCATGTCAGCCACCCCGGGCAATTTGCGGAGTTCGTGCGCCGCAGCGCTGCCCTTCGATGAGGGGCAGGCCCCGACCGGGCTGCTCGCGAAGGTTCGTGTAAGACATGGCTGCGATGGTCCCGAAGCGCTGTGCCCAGCACCGGATGGTCTCACTATGACCGATCAGGATGATGCAGGGAGCGCTGAGGCGCTCACCCACACGCCCGACGAACTTCTCGCTCGCTACCACAAGGCCATGGGTGGTCGCCCGGTCGCAGCGTTGGAGATTGAGGAGTACTCCGCCGAACTGATCGTTGCACGCGCTCGATTCGAAGACACCCATGCTCGCCCGGGGGGGATGGTCGCCGGCCCCATCTTGTTCACGTTGGTCGACACGGTGGCCTACTTCGTTACGATCTCCCACTCCCCGAAGCGCTCCGAGGCGTTCACCGCCTCCATCTCAATGGAGTTCCTGAGGCCAGCGCCGATCGGGATTTTGATCGTAGAGGGTCGGCTCCTGCGGTTCGGAAGACGATCGTGCGTGGTTGACACGGTTATCCGACGCGCCGAGCGGAAAGAGCCGGTCGCTCATGCAGTCGTGAGCTACGCGCCGATGTTCCCGGACAAAAGTCAGGGGTGAGACGCCAACCCGACCACGGAGGGGTGCCAGACCTGACGAGGACCCGGTTGTAGGGCACGACCGAATCCCATCGGGCCCCCTTCGTCCCAGTTCATACGATCCAACCCCACTCGTGGTGATTCGACATAGTACGTACTATGGTTGAATCACCGAAAGTGAAGGGCTGGAGTCGTATGGTTGGAGCACTCGAAGATCTTCGCGTCCTCGACCTGTCCTGGGGCATGGCGGGGCCCATGACCACCATGTTCCTCGCCGACAACGGTGCCGACGTGATCCGGATCGAGTCACCCCTGGGCGATCCCTTTGGGCTGCAGACTGGGTACCGGGTCTGGAATCGAGGCAAGCGCAGTGCACGCCTAGATCTGCAAGGCGACGAGGGAAGGCGGCAGTTCGAAGAGCTGGTCCGGAGATCCGATGTCGTCATCGACAGCTTCTCGTTCGGGACGACCACGCGGCTTGGCATCGACCACGACTCCCTCGTTGCACTCAATCCTCGTCTCATCACTTGTTCGATCACCGCCTACGGGGAGCACCCCGCGCACCGTGACCGTCCCGGCTACGACGGGCTGGTGGCAGCGCGAACCGGCCTTCTCTATGACCAGAAGGGACGGCGGGGGACGGCCATGGAGTTCATCAATGGCCGTCCCGGTCCCTACCCCGAGTTCGGTGCGCCCGAAGGGCTCGTCCGAGGCGCGGATCGAGACGGTCCGATCTTCCCGCGCACTCCGTGGCCGAGCATCGGCGCTACCTACATGGCCACACTGGGGATCGCCGCCGCGTTGCGCGCCCGGCAGGTCAGTGGTGAGGGCCAGCGTGTCACTACATCACTGTTGCAGGGCGCACTGGCCGCGGCGTGCCTCAACTGGCAGCGGGTCGAGGATCCCGATGCGCCGCTGTACTGGATGTGGCCCGTCGACTCGAGGTCGATCGAGGGCCTCTTCGAATGTGCGGACGGCAAATGGGTCCATCACTGGACACTGCGCCCCCGGTGGGTCCTGGCCGCAGCCGAAGGAGACACGCTCTCAGCCGTCGGGCTCGACACGTCCTACCGCGACGATCCCGATCGTGTCTCGATGGAGTCCGATGGACTATTGGCGGGCATCTTTCTCCACGAACAACTGGCGGAGGCATTCAAGAAATTTCCTGCCGAGGAGTGGGTCAGGGCGGCGGAGGAAGCGGGACTTGGCATCACCACCGTCCGGCCGCCGAGCGAGGCGTTAGCCGACAAGTCGTTCCTCGCCGATGGTTGCGTGGTCGAGGTCGACGACCCAGAGGAAGGGTTGATTCACCACGCAGGACCCTTGCTGGAGTTCTCGGCAACACCGGGCTCAGTAGCAGGACCCGCGCCGCGTCCCGGCCAGCACACAGACGAAGTGCTCGCCGCGATCCAATCGAGCGTGGGACGCCCCGGTCCCACCCCTATTCCTGCGGAGCCGCTCGCGCATCCGTTGGCCGGGATCCGTGTTCTCGATCTGGGACTCGGTGTTGCAGGGCCGTTCACGGGACGAGCTCTCGCCGACCTTGGGGCTGACGTCATCAAGATCAACGCGCTGTACGACAAATACTGGAATGGGACGCACATGGGTCTCGGCGTGAACCGTGGGAAGCGCAGCATCGCGCTGAACCTCAAGGATCCGGACGGGCGGGAAGTGCTGGAGAAGCTGCTCCAGCACTCTGACGTGATCACGCTGAACTGGAGACCGGGAGCGGCAGCCCGGCTGGGGCTCGACTACGAGACCCTCCGGGACCGCTACCCCAGGTTGGTCTACTGCAATACTCGTGGGTACGAGAAGGGTCCGCGATCAGATCTGCCGGGCACCGACCAGAACGCCGCGGCGATGACGGGAACGGAATGGGAGGACGGAGCGTGCGATGCGGGTAACCCTCCGCTGTGGAGCCGGTCCAACATGGGCGATACCGGCAACGCTCTGCTTGCAGCCATCGCCATCGCCACGGCCCTCTACGTCCGCGACAAGACTGGCGAGGGACAGGCCGTCAGTACCTCGATCGTCAACGCGGGGCTTTTGCACACGTCCTATGCATGGATCCATGCGGACGGGTCAGAATCGGAGTGGGGCCACGTGGACGGCGGTCAGTTCGGGCTCTCCCCCTACTACCGGCTGTATCCGTGTGCGCTCGGTGAATGGATCTTCCTGGCGGCGACCACGATCGAGGCGCGGGCCAAGCTGCGAGCACTGCTTCCAGGCACCCCCGCGGCCGACGATGACGAGTCGGTGGCTGCGTGGCTCAGCTCGTACTTCGAGAGTGCGTTGGCCGCCGAGGCGTTCGGCGCGCTCGACGACGGAGGCGTGCCCATCGAGGTAGTCGACGAAAAGTTTTGCAGAGACTTCTTCGACGATCCCGAGGCGAGGCGGCTGCGACTGGTGAGTGCGACGCAGTCGAGTCACGTGGGTCGATTCGAGGATCCGGGCCTCCTGGTCAACATCAGCCCAGCCGAGCCCGTCATCCAACGCGGTCCGTGCGCCTGTGGGGAGCACACCAAGGACATCTTGAAGGAACTTGGTTACAGCGACGCCGAGATCCGCGAGATGGTCGAGGGTGGTGCCGTCCTGGACGGAGCCAAATGACTGAAGTGAGTGAGGTCTCCCGCCCAGCCCCGCTTCTCAACGACGACAACCACGTCTATTGGGAGGCAGCCAGGAACGGCCGGCTGGTCACTCAGAAGTGTGAGCGATGTGGCCGGTTGCGCCACCCGCCCCGCCCCATGTGCCCGGTGTGCCACTCGCTCGACTTCGAGTACATCGACCTTTCCGGGGACGGCGCGGTGTACAGCTTCGCCATCCTTCACCACCCCCAGAACCCAGCGTTCGAGTACCCCGTTCTGGCCGCGCTCATCGATCTCGATGAGGGCGTCCGGATATTGTCGAATCTGGTTGATATCGACCCACGCGACATCAGTATCGGAATGCCCGTGACGGTCGAATTCCGGCCGACGCGTCACGACGGCGCAGTCCCGGTCTTCAAGCCCAAGGCGGTAGGCGATGGATAGCCGGCTTCGGGACGCAACCGCGATCGTCGGCCTGGGGCAGACGGAGTTCTCGAAGGCGGCCGGCCGCAGTGAGACGCAGCTTGCTGCCGAGGCGATCGTGGCCGCGGTCGCCGACGCAGGACTCACCACGGCCGAGGTGGACGGGCTGGTCAGTTACACGATCGATCCGGTGGGGGAGACCGAGCTCGTCCGGACCCTCGGCATCTCGGAGGTCCGCTTCTCCAGCCGGGTGCCTTATGGGGGCGGCGGCTCCCAGGGCGTGCTCCTCCACGCCGCAGCGGCGGTGGCGACGGGCATCGCGGATGTGGTGGTGGCCTATCGGGCCATCAAGGCGAGGTCGGGCGAGCGCTTCGGACGAGCGGCGGTCGGGGGTCGGGCGGCGTCGTCACATGAGGGAACGACGGCGATGCAATGGTGCACCCCGTACGGCGTCCTCACGCCTGCGTCGTGGATGTCGCTCAATTCGGTCCGTTACATGCACACCTATGGCGTGTCGAGTGAGGACTTTGGGCGTGCGGTCGTGCAATTCAGGGACTACGCCGCGACCAATCCAAACGCCCACTTCTACAAGAAGCCGATCACGTTGGAGGAGCACCAATCCTCGCGCTGGATCGCGGAACCGGCTATTCGACTCTTCGACTGCTGTCAGGAGACCGATGGCTCCGTAGCCCTCGTGATCACCTCCGCGGAGCGCGCAGCCTCGAGTGATCGGCCGGTTCTGATCGGGGCCGCCGCTAACGCGGGGCTGTTCGAAGAGGAGATCGCCAGTAACCATTACACGAAGGACATCGCGTTCATGGAAGGCTGCGCGGCAATGGCCGAGCGCCTGTTCGAGGGATACGGATTCCGACGCTCCGACATCGACGTCGCCATGATCTACGACGCGTTCTCCCCCATGTTTTTCATGCAACTCGAGGCCCTCGGCTTTTGTGGCCCCGGGGAGGCCAAGGACTTCATCGCAGACGGCAAGATGGGTCCGCACGGCAGCCTCCCCTGCAATACGAACGGGGGGTTGATCGGTGAGGGCTACATTCACGGACTGAACCTCACCACCGAAGCCGTGCGGCAACTCCGTGGCACGTCACCGAATCAGTTGGCCGATCCCACGACTGCGCTCATCTGTGCCAGTCGAACCGGCGTGATACTAAGACGACCCTGAGCGCACGTCTCGAGCAACGTCACTCATGGCCAGCGCGCACGGAGCAGACCCAACTGGTAGACGGCTGAGCGAGTTGCTGATACCCGGCCAGTGTGTTGTCCTGATTCAGGAGCTCCAAGAGGGCGTCGTCGGCGCGAGCTCCGGCCTCCGCGAGTTGGCGGACGTAGTGCGAGAGTCCTCTCTCGTTCCCCATGCGGCGAGGGTGGCTGCGAGCGCTCGTCGCTATGGGGTCCCCGTTATCCACTGCACCGCCGAGAATCTGCCGCGCGGTGTGGGGAGCAATACGAATGCCCGGCTGTTCGGCGCGGCGCGAAAACGCGGGATGGTCAACCAGCCCGGCTCGGACTCCGTTCGGCCAGTCAGCGATCTCGGGCCCCACGATAACGACATCGTGCTGCCCCGGCTGCATGGGCTGAGCCCGCTGACCGGCTCCTCGCTGGACTCACTGCTCCGCAACAGTGGCATCACCACCCTCATCGTGATGGGTGTCTCGTTGAACATCGCGATACCGAACCTCGTCTTCGACGCGGTGAATAGGTCGTACTGCGTCGTGCTGGTGTCGGACGCCGTCGCGGGGGTCCCCCGGGAGTATGGGGACCTGGTGCTCGAGCACACCCTGTCGCTGCTTTGCACGATCGCATCGAGCCGAGAGATCGCCGACGTTTGGGCCTCGTCTGCGTCGGGGACTCCATCGAGTGGCGCGTGATTGAAGGCTTCGGCGACCTTGGCGGACGTGTCGACCGGATCGGCCGCTGATGGCCGCCGACCTCCCGGCCCTGGTGGACGACCTCGTGGCTGAGTCCGCTGCTCTCGACGTCGTGCTCGACGGGCTCCGGCCCGCGCAGTGGTCCCTACCCACTCCGGCAGCGGGCTGGACAGTTCGCGACCAGGTCAGCCACCTGGCGTACTTCGACGGGGCGACTCTGCAGTCCCTCGTGGATCCCGAGCGGTTTCGCCAGGATGCCGATGCGCTGAAGGCCGGCGGCGACAACATCTCGGACCGCATCGCTGCCGCGTATCACAGCCATGCATGGGCGGACTTGCTCAGCTGGTTCCGGGCTGCTCGCGCGGCACTGGTGAGTGCCTACCGTACGGTCGACGCGGGGCGACGACTGCCGTGGTATGGGCCGGACATGACGCCAGCCTCGTCGGTCTCGGCGCGGTTGATGGAGACCTGGGCGCACGGCCAGGACATCGTCGACGCAATCGGCGCCGATCGGGTTGCGACTCGGCGGTTGCGACATGTTGCCGATCTGGGCATCCGCGCCATGCCCTACAGCTATGCCGTCAACCATCTCGTGGCGCCCGCCGATCCCATCCGGGTCGAGCTGAACGCGCCAGAAGGGGATCAATGGAGCTGGGGGTCCGCTGACGCTGTCAATCGCGTGAGCGGCGACGCAGTGGACTTCTGTCTAGTTGTCACGCAGCGGCGGCACCCCGACGACACCGCCATAGTCGTGACGGGTCCGATTGCGCAGCAGTGGATCTCTGTTGCACAGGCCTTCGCTGGCCCGGCAGGGCCTGGTCGTTCCCGGGGTGCTGTCCGACGATGGACCAACGGGTCCGCGTAGCCGACAGGTTACCGTATGCCATAGTAGCAACTATGGAGGCCGGAGCAAGGGAGCTGAGCATCCGGCACTGGGGTCCTGCCCCCGCGGAGCTGGTAATAGAGAATGAAGGAGGAGCGATGACCGTTCTGGATGCCCGAGAAGGCACGTCGACTGATGAACAGCTGATTTCAGCCGACAGTCACGTCGCCATCACCCACGCTCAGGTGAGAGCGCATCTCGCGTCGGCCTTCCACGCTGACTACGACGCAGCCGTTGGCGCATTCACGCAGCGCATGGCGCGTGGGACGGCCGCGGCCAACCAGGCGGGCATGAAGTTGAAGCGGAGCGACAACGACGCGCACATCGGGGCGAATGCCGTTTTCAAGCGGCCTGGCTATGGAGATCCACGCGAACGGCTGACAGACATGGATCTCGATGGCGTCGAGGTGGAGGTGCTCTACTCAGAAGTCAGCGCCTTCCGGTATATACCCGACTTGAAGACCGGGGCCGACGAGGCCACCCGTGCATTCAACGACGCCCTCGACGAGTTCGCCTCGGCAGATCGTCAGCGACTGTGTGTGTCGTACCAGATACCGATTCATGACACTGATTTCGCCGTCTCCGAGGTGCACCGCACAGCTGAACGAGGAGGGAAGTCGCTTCAGTTACCGGTCTTCCCGCCCGAATTCGGGTTGCCGGACTATTACGACGAGCGGTACGACCGCCTCTTTTCAGCCATCGAAGAGACCGGGCTGCCGGTGTGCTGCCATATCGGCCTGAACACGAGCCTGGATGACCTGAGCCGTCGGGACCCGACGCCGCAGAAGGGCGTCATGGTGGCGATGACGCCGCTCACGACGGGAGAGGCGTTCGGCATGTGGATTTTGACTGGGGTGTTGGCCCGTCATCCGCGGCTCAAGCTCGTGTTCGTCGAGCCCGGTTTGGCTTGGGTCGCTTGGTGGCTGCATGTGGTCGACGACATGGTGCTCAGGCAGGGCTACGAGTTTCCGGGGCTGCGCGAGCTGCCCAGTTTCTACTTTCACCAGAACGTGCATCTGACGTTCATAGAGGAGGACTTCTCGCTGGAGCTCCTGCGCGACCGGATCGGCGTTCGCAACATTATGTGGTCTTCTGACTACCCGCACCCGGTGACGTCATGGCCCCAATCGCGACAGGTGGTGGAGAAGCAGTTCCGCTCGATACCGTCGGACGAACGAGAGCTCATACTTTCCGGCAACGCCAAACGAGTCTGGAATTTCTCGGACTGAGCCCATGAAGACGCCCGGACCGATTCCTCGAGCGCCGACAGGCGTTGCGAGCAAGGGCGTGCGCCGGTCGACGATCAACGTGGACGTCGCTGCCGTCGCGCCCGCCGGCTGCATGCTGATTGCCGCCGACATCTTCGTGCCCCAGGACCTTGCTCCGAGGCCCCTGCTTTGGGTGTGCATTCCGGGTGGCGGGATCAGTCGTCAATACTTCGATCTCGACGTCGCGCGGCAAGAAGGGGCTTTCAGCATGGCCCGGCACCTGGCGGCAGGAGGCGATCTCATCGTGACGGTCGATCCACCCGGGGTGGGGGGGAGTGATGCACCAGACGACGGTTACACCCTCACGCCCCCAGTGGTCGCGGACGTACTGGCCGCTGCGATCGAGACGCTGCAGAAGGCCCTTGGGCGCGGCGCAATAGCCGGAGCGGGACTCGGCGCTGTCACCCCCAGGGCCACCGTCGGGCTGGGGCATTCAGCTGGGGCTCTCCTCGTTGTGTCTCAGCAGGCTCACCACCGTTCGTACGACGCCCTAGCGCTGTTTGGATTCTCCGCGTCGGGCCTCCCGGGTGTCCTCAACGAGGAGGAGCTGGGGTATGCAGGCAAGCCCAAGGAGTTAGCCGAGGTTGTCGGACCCCTGACCAAGGCACGTTTTGGTGACCCCCTCCCCGAGCGGTCGAAGCGCGGCGCCGGGGAGCTCGAGCCGAATGCCGTGTCCACCGATGTCGACGTGGTGCTGGCAGCGGCGAGCTCAAGACTTCTGGCGCTCGTGGGTATGACCGCCATCGTGCCGGGATCGGTGCAGCCCGAGCTCGACGAAATTCGTGTCCCTGTCTTCGCGGCACTGGGTGAGCATGATCTTGTCGGCACGTTGGACGTCCTGCCGAGCCAGCTCCCAGCGTGCGGCGATCTGACGCTCTTCCTCCTGGAGGGTGCTGGACACAACCACAACGTGGCGGTCAACCGCCAGCTTCTCTGGGATCGCGTCGCACGCTGGGCCGCAACCGTCGCGCTGTGACTGAGTGATTGGGCCTTAGAGTTCCGTTGTGACGACCAAGCCGGACCGTTTGACGCCCTCCACTAACGGGCAACGCCGTGAGCGCACGACCGGCAGCTCGGAGAGCGATACACGCGCCCGCGTGATCCAAGCGGCGGTGGAATGCATTATTGAACTGGGATTTTACCGAGGGTCCAGTACCAATGAGATCGCCCGCCGGGCGGGGGTCACATGGGGGGTGATCCAGTGGTACTTCGGGAATCGAGAGGGCCTCATGCTCGCCGTCCTCGAGGACGGAGCAAGGCACATGGTCGAGACCGTCGAGGGCGCTCGCATTGAAGGCACGACCGTCGTGGATCGGATGTCGCAGCTCATCGATGTGTTCTGCTCGCACTACGCGAGGCCTGACTATCTCGCCAGCCTGCAGGTACTACTCAACATGGACCATGACCCGCGCACGAGCTCCGAAGTTCGCAAGACGATGTTGGAGGTCGCGGAGCGGTCCCACGCACATGTCCGACGACTCTTGCGGGAGGCTCTCGGGCCAGCCGCGAACAAACCCGATCTGGCGACGGCGATCTTCCTTGTCATTCGAGGCTTCGCTTTCAGCCAGCAGCTGCTGGACATGATGGCATATGACACTCTGGCGCCGAAGCGCGATCGTGGTCAGCGCCATCGACGACTTCTGGCCGACATGTTGGCTCCCTACGTCGAAATGGCCGCCGCAGTCGAACGCTAACGTCGTCGTCTCTGGCAATAGCAGAGCGCTCTCCTCCATGGGTGGACTGGGTCGACGCGGTGGAACTGGGTGGACGGAACCGCACGGCGGGGGACTGGAGTCGACCTACCGTGGCGGCTTCGCGGCTAATGGACTCCCGACTTAGATACCGCGAGGGGCGTTCCTGTCGCTGGCCGCTGGCCGCTCTTGCCGCGTCCAAGATCAGCTGCGAGATCTGCTGCGGGTGGCTGATCATCGAAAGGTGGCCAGAGTCGATCTCGACGGTTGTGGCGTGCATCCGTTGAGCCAGAAAATGCTGCAATTCTGGTGAGATGGTGCGATCGAGAGGATGATCGCCCGATGGGGGAGGTACCAGCCTCGAGGCTCTGAAGCTCTCGAAACGTCAGTACCCCTCACTGCCGTTTGTCGGCAGGTTCGACTTCCTTCTTGAAACATCCAAGAACCTGGTCGATGGTAGACCGCTCTGCTAGCGGGCAACTGGGCGGGAGACGGTAGAGAGGACCGGGGGTTCGAATCCCGTCTTCCGCTCCAGTCTTCGGCTCCAGTGCAGCAGGTCAGGGGTGGTGTTTCAACCCGTTGGTTGGGAGTTCTCGTCTGCGATCGCTTCGCGTTACTTGACTCCCCAGCGACTGTCCCCGAAATCTCGCAACGGAGGTCCGCCGAAGTAGTACTGCGCGAGCCGGAGTACCTGCGTGTCATCGAGATGATCGATATCGACGCGTACCTCGGCGGCCACTTTCGCGGCGACGTCAGGACGATGCTTCTCGACGTATGCCACCCAGTGATGAGAAGCGTTCGCTTTGCCCCCACCGTGTCCCAACAAAAGAATCGCCGCGGCCGGCGCCAGGGCGTCGGTCAGCTCGCGCCAATACGCAGAGTTGTCTGCTTCGTAGGTGCCCTTCGGGTTCCCTGCCATATGGTGGATCTTGTGGAGGTGGCCTTGCGGGTCGGCGGCGCGAACCTGCTCCGGCGGCTGGCCGGACGGTGCATTCGTGGGATAGATCGTTGATTCGTGAAAGTCGATGGCCGCCACAACCTTCCTTCCGCGTACGAGCTCTAAGTCGTCAACCATGGTCAGACCTCTTTGCCCTTGGCCTTAAGCTCGTCTACGGCGGCTCGATACCCTGCACTGGTCAGCATCCGACGAAGATCGATGACTTGTTGGGTGTCGATGTCCTTGTGCTTGGGAGGGGTGATCACCTCGGTCTCGGTCCCGAGAGTGACCTTGTATTTGCCGTCGTGGTGTTGCTGGACTGACCCGATGGCTTCCAGCAGGGACAACACGCTCGGCCACTCAATGTTGTGGCTCGTCGGGTGTTGAAAGATCTGCAAGAGCGTGTCGCGATGACGGTTGTTCAGATGTTCCGGCACTGGGATTGACATCCAACTCCTCTCGTCGGACCGGCTCCCCGCTAATCCTGTCCGTGGACTCGGAGCGTTGCAACGGCACCCTTCGGGAATCCGTTGATGGTAGATCGCGCAAAGGCGGTGTTTCAACGCCGCTCGTGCTCTGGCCATGGGATGGCGCTTCGACTAGGTCGGATGGTTGCTTGATGATTTCGGGCGACAGCGTAGGGCATGGGCCGCGACAGTTGGCCACTAATTGGATATGCGGTGGGCCGCGAGTGTCGCAGGTTCATCACCACGAGGAGGACCGTCAGCACTTACTCAGGTCTCGCACGGTGCGGCGGGTTCGGATCGTCGCTTGCCGGTCGGGGGCGACCGTAGAGGAGGTAGCCCCGAATCCCGGACTCTTGTAGGCCGCGCAGGTCCGCATCGGTAGACGCCTACAAGGCGGTTGATATCCTGTCGAAATCGCCCTTTGCGGAGAGCGCGCCCTATTCCTTCGAGCTCGCATGGCAGTGCCTGTGTACCTCACTGCTGGCTCTAGATGAATGCGCAACCAACTTCGGTCGTTCCTCAGGGGAGGAAATGCAGCCATTGCGTCTCCAGAAGTAGAAGTGTCGATCGATCCTCCGAAGACGAAGTGTTCTTCGAGGACACCGGTGCGGGATGAGACTTCTCGCGGATTGTGGATCCCTGTGTGGCCGGAGCATCGATCAGATGCGCTGGCGGCGTTCACTGTCGACCCGAAAGCGAGCGACCCAGTCCTTTGAGAGGTCGTCAGCCTGGGGCTTCAACGGCTTCTTGCCTTCGGGCTCGGGCGGGTCGATACCGAGCGCGTCGAGTACGCGGCCGATCGTGGCGGCTCGACTGACGGTGAACTCGTCGTAGAAGACCCGTATTGGCTCCCGACCTGTGGCATGGAACCAGTCCTCCCAGTGAGCGTCCCACCGGTGCAGCTCGTTGAGTAGGTGCTCAATGGCCCTGTAGTCGTATTCGACACCGGGGGCCTCCTCGTCTTCGGCCTCCTCGGAATCCGATTCAGATTCGGTGCGCCACTGCTGGGTTTGAATGGCCTTCCAGAGTGAGACGGCCTGCGCCACCTTGTCACGCCGCCTGATGAAGATGATCTTCAGTCTGGGGAAGACTGCATCGAGCCTCTGGTTGAAAGACAGATTCCCCAGACCCGGGAGCTCAGCCATCCTCAGCTTGAAATCGTCGAGATAGTTCCACATCATCTTGGCGCCGAAGACCCCGTTGAGCGTGGAGCCCCGCAGGAGCACGTAGCGGAACCATTGTTCGAATTCCCCAGGGTGTTCCGGCCGTCCGGGCAGCGTCGGTGTCAATCGCTCCGCGATGTCCAGCACAGACGGGTCCTCGAAGTACTGCCGCGGTTGGCGGGCCAGGCTGGTTTCGCGCAGCCCTTCGAAGTACTCGTCGGGTGCCCCGGCCACGTCGGTCGCCCTCAGGAGTTCGCAGAGCAGCGTGCTCCCACTGCGCTGCGTCGCGCAGACCAGGTACGAGATGCCTTCGATGCGCAAGGTTGCACCCACCGCCATACCCTAGCTCTACTATTGGAATAGTCGAGATTGTTAGGATCGAGACGAATGAGACCGAACGTCCTCTATCTGCACTCGCACGACACCGGCCGTTATGTGCAGCCGTACGGGTATCCCGTCCCGACGCCAAACATCCAGCACATGGCCGACCAGGGCGTACTTTTCCGCCAGGCCTTCTGCGCCGCGCCAGTCTGCTCGGGCTCGCGGGCCGCATTGCTCACCGGCCAGTGCACCCACGCTACGGGGATGCTCGGTCTGGCGCATCGCGGCTACCGCTTGCATCATCCGGAGCGGCACATCGTCAACGTGTTGCGCGACGCCGGGTATTGGACCGGCCTCGTGGGCGAACAGCACATCTCGGAACACCCAGGTGACCTCGGTTACGACCATGTCGTCGATCTCGACTCAACTCGGGTAAGCGAGGTTGCCCCGGCGGCCACCAAGCTGATCGCCTTGAGGGCCCGAGAGCACGCTCCGTTCTTTCTCTCTGTCGGCTTCTTCGAGACACACCGGGAATTCTTCGAGCCGTCCTCTATTCGCGACGTGCTGTACTCACGGCCCCCCGAGAACGTGGCGGACATCGCACAGACGCGCCGGGACATGGCGTCCTTCCGGGCCAGCGCGAGAGCGCTCGACCAAGGGGTCGGCACCGTGTTGAACGCTCTCGAGGAGAACGGACTGGCAGACGACACCCTGGTGTTCTTGACCACCGATCACGGGCTCGCTTTCCCTGACGCCAAGTGCACAATGTACGACCGGGGAATCGGCGTCATGCTGGTGATGCGCGGCCCGGGGGGTTTCGAGCGCGGCCGCGTGAGCGACGCGCTGGTGAGCCATCTCGACCTTTACCCGACCGTCTGTGACGTGGTGGGACTGGAGCACCCGCCGTGGCTGGAGGGAACTTCACTTCTCCCGCTTGTGCGCGGAGACGTCGCTGAGGTCCACGAGGAGATCTTCGCAGAGGTGACCTACCACGCCGCCTATGAGCCGCAGCGGTCCGTCCGAACAAGTCGATACAAGTACATGCGCCGGTACGACGATCAGCACCCCGGGAGGGTGCTCGCGAACCTTGACGACAGCTTGACGAAGGATGTCCTGTTGGCGGCGGGGTGGGCCGCGGTGGTCCCGCCGCGGGAGGCGCTCTTCGATTTGTTGCTCGACCCCTCCGAGGGGAACAACCGCATGGACGATGAGGCACTAGCCGGCGTTGCCGATGACCTCCGCGGGCGGCTGCGCGACTGGATGGTGCGTACTGGGGACCCGCTAATCCACGGGCCGGTGCCCCAGGGGGAGGGTACGTTCGTCAACACGGTCGACCAGGTCTCGGCCAGCGACCCGACGATGCCACCGTCGGCCCGTAGCGTCACACACTCGCGGCGCGTTCGAAACGGAGCTGAGACCCCGGAGTGAAGCTCTCCGATTCGTTCAGCCGTCCGGGCTTCCGCGGAAAAGGGCCTCCGGAGGAGGCGGTCGGCGGCCAGAGCTCCAGCGGTCGTGTTCTGCCCCAAACGGGCGGCAGCGGCGACGACGGTCAGGTCGATCACATCTCGTTGCGTATGGCTCCCGCCGACCGCTGGGTCAACCAAACGAAGCCATGGGTTCATACCTTGCATTATCGGATCCGTGTCGATCGCTGGCACAATGGAGTGCCATGAGCATCCGTGTGTTCCTCCTCGACGATCATGAGTTGGTCCGCCAGGGTGTCCGAAGCCTGCTCGAGAGCGACGAGGACATCGAAGTCGTCGGTGAGGCAGCCACAGCAGAGGAAGCCTTGACGCGGATCCCGCTGGCCAAGCCTGACGTGGCCATCCTCGATGTTCGACTGGAGGACGGAAGCGGCATTGAGGTCTGTCGGGATGTCCGTTCGCTCATGCCGGGACTGGTCTGTTTGATGCTGACCAGCTTCGCGGACGACGAGGCGCTCTTTGCCAGCATCATGGCTGGAGCCGCAGGCTACGTGCTCAAGCAGATCAAGGCCCGGGACCTCATTGAAGACGTCAAGAAGGTCGCCCAAGGAGAATCACTTATGGATCCGAGGGCCGTGGCGCGAGTTGTGGAGCGCATCGCCAACCCTCCGTTGGCCAATTCCGAACTCGAGGCGCTCTCTCCACAAGAGGCGCGCCTTTTGGACCTCATCGCGGAGGGAATGACAAACCGTCAAATCGCTGAAGCAATGTTCCTCTCGGAGAAGACTGTTAAGAACTACATGACGGGGCTGCTCGCCAAGCTCAAGATGAACAGCCGCACCGAGGCGGCCATCTACGCCACCAAGCTCAAGGCTGGTGAGCCTCCGAAGGCACAGTAGCCCGGCCGTCGCCGTGTGCGCGAGAACTCCAACGCCGCTCGTGTTCTGAGCTGCGAACGGGATTCGGACTGACCTGCCGTGGACAACACCTCAGACGGGACGAAGGTCCCACTGATCGGGACCTTTGCACCCACTCTTTCGGGCTCCTGCATCTCCACAATGAAGAAACAGATCTCCTCACAAGGAGGGGTCATTGTGAACAGGAGATACGACGATGCAACGAAAGGTATTCGATTTAATCGCCAGCGCTGGAGGTGCAGTGATGGTGATCGTCTTGGTGGTGGCGGGCGTCCTCCTCATGTGGGGCTATACCTTTGCCAATTCCAACGTGCACAACCAACTGGCCGAGCAGCAGATTGTCTTCCCGGCCAAGGCAGCTTTTGCCCACCCCGTCGCGGGCACTGAGATCACCCCATCGATGGTTGGCACGGTGTCGAAGTACGCGGGGCAACCACTGGTGACCGGCCAAGAGGCTGAGGTCTACGCGGATGACTTCATTGCGGTCCACCTCAAGGAGATCGGTGGCGGGCTGACCTACGCTCAGCTGTCGGCCAAGGCGCAGGTCCTCCCCAAGGGTTCGCCCGCGTACACCGCCGCCGAGTCCAAGGCAACGACCGTGTTCCAGGGCACCACATTGCGGGGTCTGCTGCTTGAGGCCTATGCGTTTGGGACCCTCGCGACCATTGCCCTCGTCGCTGCGATCTCTGCCTTCGTCCTGGCCGCCATAATGGCGATCCTGGTTGCTTTCGGCTTCTGGCACGCTCGCCGGACTACTGCCACCGAGCGACTCGCTGTGCACACAGAAGCGGAGCGGGTGCTGGTCACGAGCTAAAGCGGCCTTCCCCCAAACCGGATCGCGGCTACCCCGCCCGGCCTGCCACGGTGCAGGTCGGGCGGGGCTCGTTCTGTGCCCGGTGTGATTGTGGCGACGATCACCATGGCTCTCGCAACTGTCCAAAGAGACCAATGTCACGGGCGCCAGGACTTAGGTCCCTATGGATCTGGCGCGCAACAGGCTCACACTTCACCTATGACACCAACGACTCCAGCTCACGAACGCTCGGGCGCCTCAGCTGCACGCAACGGTTTCGAGGGTGCCGAGAAGTCTGCGCAGCCCCGTGGGGTGTGGGTGGGCGACTTGGCCCGCCGCGTCACTCATCGCCGGAACGAGCTCGGCCTCAGTACTGAAGAGTTGGCGAAACGAGCTGGAATCGACGCTTGGTTTCTCGCCTACTTCGAGCAAAGCGCCGACACGAGCCTCAGCGGTGGGTCTCTGCTGCGGCTCGCAGTCGCCCTTGATACGACGCCCTTCGCCCTCGAAGGAGGTCAGGTTGATCGCCCGCCGGGTCCCGGCCGCGCCGGCCCGCACCCTGTGCTCGAGAGCCTCACCGCTGAGCAATGCCAGGACCATCTCGCTGTTGGGGGCATCGGGCGTATCGTTCTCTCGACCGGATCTGGCCCTGTCGCCTTCCCGGTGAACTTCGTTTTCACCGGCGGAGCCGTCGTCCTTCGGACTTCCGATGCCATGACGGCCAGGGTCTCCGGCGTCGTGGCCTTCGAGGTCGATCACATCGATGAGGCGATGAGCGGAGGCTGGAGCGTCCTCGTACGCGGTCATGCCCGTCTGATCGAGGACCCCGAAGAGCGCATTGTTGCCGCACAGCTCAATATCGAGCCATGGGCGGGAGGAGCGCGCCTGAACGTGATCAGCATCGAACCCTTCGAGATCACTGGACGCGTCATTGTGCAGCGCCAACCCGAGGCCATGCACAACGCCTGATTAAGGCCATTCACCGGAACAGAGCGAGAGAGAACCGAGGACACCATGAAAGCACTCGTGTACAACGGGCCAGGACGCAAAACCTGGGAGGAAGTCCCAACCCCCACGATCCAAGACGAGACCGACGCCATTGTGCGCGTGAACTGCACGACTATCTGCGGTACCGACCTCCACATTCTGAAGGGGGATGTTTCCGAGGTGACAGAGGGCCGAGTTCTCGGACACGAGGCCGTTGGCACGGTCGAGGCGGTCGGGTCGGCGGTGACCAATATCGCTCCAGGAGACAGAGTTCTTGTTTCGTGCGTGAGCGCGTGTGGGCGTTGCCAGTACTGTCGAGAGGGACGTTTCGGCCAGTGCCTGGGCGGCGGCGGCTGGATCCTCGGTCATCTCATTGATGGAACCCAAGCTGAGTATGTTCGAGTTCCTTTTGCCGATACTTCGACCTACATGGTGCCCGAGGGTGTGAGCGACGAGGAGGTCCTCATGCTCGCTGACATCCTGCCCACGGGCTATGAGGTCGGGGTCCTCAACGGTCACATCCAGCCCGCAGACACAGTTGTCGTGGTCGGTGCTGGCCCGATTGGACTCTCAGCCATGCTCGGCGCTCAGCTCTACTCGCCGAGCCACATTGTCGCGATTGACCTTGCTGACACCAGACTGGAGGCCGCCAAGCGTTTCGGCGCCGACCTCGTTGTCAATAATGGGCGCGACGATCCCATCGCATTCGTGAAGGAACTCACTGGCGGTCTGGGGGCTGACGTGGCCATTGAGGCCGTCGGCGTTCCGGCGAGCTTCGAGCTGTGCACTGAACTCGTTCGCCCTGGTGGTCATGTGGCGAACATCGGGGTCCACGGCAAACCCGTCACCCTCCACCTTGAAACCTTGTGGACGCGTGACGTCACCATCACAACCGGGTTGGTCGACACCTACTCAACGCCCACGCTGCTCCGTCTGGTTGCCTCTCACCAGATCGATGTCGCCCAATTCGGCACCCATCATTTTCGCCTCGACGAAATGATCGAGGCCTATGACGTCTTCGGACGGGCGGCCGATACCGGTGCTGTCAAGGTCGTTCTGACCCGGTAAGAGGACGGCGCTCGGCAAGTGACTAAGCCATGATCGGGAACCTGCGCAAGGTATCTCGGAGCCGGAATTCTGGTAGGGAGTTCATGGTGGACGCGGAGTGACAGCGTCTCGTCTCGGATTCCGCGCGGATCTTGAGCTTCGTGTAGCGCCCGCCGATCAGCCACTCCGAGACATAAAAGGCTGCCGTCCGCGTCTGAGGCCAGCGAGTGCCGAGAGTTGAACTCAGGGCGATCGAGCAGGTGCGCCCGCATGACTCGCGCATCACCGCTTTTCGCAGTCGGCCATCCGGGACGTTCGGGCCAACCGAGGCCTTTCCTCTGGCGTTGCGTTACCCTTGGGCCACCTGAGAGGAGCGAGAAGATGGAACTCCGACTTAGCCGGGCGGTGGGGTGGATTGTCGCCATGCTCATGTGTCTGTTGGTGGTCCCGATCGGCGTCAGCACGGCGAGCGCGGCTGCGACGCGATCGGCCGATGCAGAAGTCGGGGTGGGTGCGGTTCCGGCGTCGTGCAACCGTGCCGAGCCGGCCGGTGTTGCGCGCTGCTACCTGAGCGTCGAAACCGCCGGGACGCCCGCTGTGGCGGCACCTTTCGAGAGTAAGGCCAAGCTGTGCGCTCAGGACAAGTCGTCAGGCTGGACGGCTTGCAACCTCGAAAACGCCTACGCGATCAGGAGCCTGATCGGGAGCGACGGGAACGGCAATCTTGTCGCCGTCGTCGACCCATACGACGACCCCAACGCGGCGAGCGACCTTGCCACCTATCGCTCGTTCAACAAGCTGCCTGCATGTACGACCAGCAATGGATGCTTCGAGAAGGTCAATCAGGATGGCCAGACCAGCAATTACCCGAGCACGAATTCAGGGAGCGGGTGGGCCGATGAGATCTCGCTCGACACGGACATGGTCTCGGCCATATGTCCGCTTTGCCATATCCTCCTCGTCGAGGCCAACTCCAACGGGTTCGGCGACATGACAACCGCCGAGAATGAGGCCGCCACCCTGGGCGCGGGCGTCATCAGCAATAGCTGGGGGACCGGCGAGTTCGACGGCGAGACCGGCTACGACGCCAGTTTCGATCATCCAGGCGTCGACATCACGGACTCCTCGGGCGATGGCGCCTACCAGGGTGGCGTCCAGTACCCCTCAGCCTCACCCTATGTGACCTCCGTCGGCGGCACCCAGCTGAAGGCCAAGGCGAACGCGCGAGGTTGGAAGGAGACGGCCTGGGTGAACACGACGAGCAGTCCGCCGACGCAGGGATCGGGCAGCGGTTGCTCGTCGTACGAGCCCAAGCCCTCCTGGCAGACCGATGCCGGTTGTGCCATGCGCATGACCGCCGATGTGAGCGCGGTAGCGGCGAACGTGAAGTTCTACGACACCTACGAAGAATCGGGGTGGCTCTACGGCTTCGGTACCAGCGTGTCGTCGCCCATCATTGCCGGTATGTACGGCTTGGCGGACAACCAGCCGACGTACACGGTCGCCGCCTCCGCGGCCTGGGCCGCCGCCTCCAGCAACTTCTACGACATCACAAAGGGGACGGAGGGCACCTGCACGCCGAGCTACTTCTGCCAAGCGGGACCCGGATACGACGGCCCAACTGGGCTGGGCACCCCCGATGGAATCGGCGCATTCGAGGTGCCGGTGACAGCAGCTCCGACAATCAGCTCTGTCACCTTTGGCGGGGATGCGTCGGACCCCACCGTGACGATCAACGGGAGCAATTTCGGGACCGAGCCGGGGAGCAGCCCAGCGGGGTGCTCGACGAGCGGCGACAACTTCAGCGGTGTCAGTTTGACCTTCAACGACACAACGGGAGGTTGGGGCGCCGGCACTGGTGGCGACTGCATCGGACTCGTCGTGAGCAGTTACACCAATACGCAGGTCGTCTACCAGTTCGGGTCCGGTTACACCGTCTATGGGACGGCTAACAGCGGCGACGGGTTCAGCGTGATGGTGCAGGGAGCGACCTACAGCGGGACCGTCACCTACCCCTAGATCGAGCCGCCCCAGGGGGCCGTTCCACCCTTATCCATGGAGCTGACCCTGGGATCTGCCCGCTCCGGGGGGTGAGAGGCCAGATCGGCCATTCTGGAACTCTACGTACTCGGCCACGGCCGCCATTGTTCCGGTTCGCTCCGGAACAATGATCAGCCCTTGCGCTGGTCGCGCGTGGATGCCTCGATCCGGTCACCGACGACCTTGTCGATGGCCCGCCAGTAGGCGAAGGCGCGCTGGAGGACATCCTCGCGGCGCAGGCCGGCGAGGAGGTGCGAGACGACGTCGACCAGGCGATCGCGCGCCGCGTCGTCCATCACGCTGTTGACCAGCGCATTGGCCTGCCCGAAGTCGTCGTCCTCTGCGTGGAGCGTGTAGGCGGCGCGCACCATCTCGCCGTCGGCGGCCCACACCGCCTGCTCGGCGTAAGTGTGCTCGTCGGCCGCAGGAGCGTCTTCGAACGAGTTCGGGTAGTACACGGGGTCGGTCACGTTGTCGACCCGCATGGCGCCGTCCTTGGAATAGCTGCGCACCGCCGCGTGAGGGCGGTTCACCGGGATCTGTTGGTAGTTGACGCCGAGGCGGGCCCGGTGCGCGTCGGCGTAGGAGAAGCCACGGGCCAGCAGCATCTTGTCGGGCGAGAGCCCCGTTCCCGGCACCGTGTTGTTCGGCTGAAAGGCAGCCTGCTCCATCTCGGTGTGGTAGTCGGTGACGTTGCGGTTCAGCGTCAGCGTGCCCACGTCGACGAGCGGGTAGTCGGCGTGCGGCCACACCTTGGTCAGGTCGAAGGGGTTGAACCGATAGGTCTTGGCCTCTTCGAAGCCCATGATCTGCATCTTGAGCGACCAGCTGGGGAACGCACCGCGCTCGATTGCCTCGTAGAGGTCGCGCTGGTGATAGTCGCCATCTTCACCGGCGATCCGGTCGGCCTCGGCCTGGGTCAGATTTTCGATCCCTTGGTTGGTCTTGAAGTGGTACTTGACCCAGAACCGCTCGCCGGCATCGTTGACCCACATATACGTGTGCGACGAGTAGCCGTTCATGTGGCGCCACGAGCCCGGGATCCCACGGTCGCCCATGAGGTAGGTGACTTGATGGGCCGACTCCGGCGAGAGCGTCCAGAAGTCCCACTGCATGTCGGCGTCACGCAGGTTGTTGGCGGCCAGGCGCTTCTGGGAGCGGATGAAGTTCTGGAACTTGATCGGGTCGCGGATGAAGAAGATCGGCGTGTTGTTGCCCACGATGTCGAGATTGCCCTCCTTCGTGTAGAACCTGACCGCGAAGCCACGCGGATCGCGCCAGGTGTCGGGCGAGCCGCGCTCCCCGGCCACGGTGGAGAAGCGGATCACCACCTCGGTCTCGGCGCCGGGCGCGAATACGGCGGCCTTGGTGTAGGCGCTGACGTCGCCCGTGACCTCGAAGACACCGAAGGCGCCGCCGCCTTTGGCATGCGGCTGGCGTTCGGGGATGCGCTCCCGGTTGAAGTTCGCCATCTGCTCAATGAGGTAGAAGTCCTGCAGCACGACGGGCCCGTCCGGGCCGACGGTGAGGGAGTGCTCCTGGCTGGCGACAGGGATCCCGGCGTCGGTGGTGGTCGGAGGACGCATAGCGTTTCGTGGATTCATAGCTCCTCCATTCGGAGTCAGCGCTCGAGTTCAGGTTTATTTTATTCTTGATTTGAATCCCAATCGCAGTGATGTCGTAGGCCTGCATTCGCCGTTGCTCAGCTCGACACTAGGGTCGAGAATCCGCTCGGGTAAGCGGCGAACACAGCTTCTGACGCCTTGTGGGCGGTCGCTCCGCTCACGCTCGTCCCCGAGGCCTGACCGCAACGGCCGGAGATCTGGCGGAGGGCCTTTGATGATTGGGTGCCAGTCTCTTGGGAGGCGACCACCGTTGCCGCCACGGAGGGCTCAGGTCCGCCGCCACTCGTCTGCACGAGGACCCGCGTTGCCTCGATGGTCGTTGGACCGACGGTCCCGAATGTGAGGACGCGTCCGCCATTGGTAACAGCATTCTCCAATGTCGAGCTCGTCCTCCTCCGGTGCATTGGCGAAGATTCCTCGTCACCCCTGACATCCTGACCCGCTGAGGTGGAGAGGGTGAAGCTCGACAAGGTGAAGCTCGACAAAGTGAAGCTCGACCTGAACACGCTGCCGCCGGTGCCCGATGATCTGGCGACCGCTCCAGATCCCGCGTTGGATCCCTCGCCCAGGGACGCAAACTGACCAATCGAGCTGGTGTCGGCCACAGATTGCGCGGCTGATGCCGAAGGCGACGTGCCGAGGCCGATGAACAGGCCTGTCACCGAACCCATCAACGCAACGGCCCCGATCAGTCCCCGCCTCATATGTGGGTGCGACCCCAGCGCCCTCTGTTGACATGCTTGCTCCGACGCAGTCACAGAGCTTGGGCAACCGGACGAAGACGCTGGCAGGAGAGGGGATGCAGGGACTGGTTGACTCGTACTCACTCATCACGGCGCTCCTCAACCTCAGATAGGCAGAGTGCCAGCCGTTGATGTGGGGCCCCTGTCGGCCGCCTGCGGGATTGCTCCGAATCCTCTCCGACCGGTCACGCAAGGAGAGCCAGCAGGGACCGGAATTGCTCTCCGAGGTCGTCGCCGAGAAGGGATGGGCTGCCGATTGGCTGGCGGTTCACTCCAACTGATCGCACATTTAGGAGACGATTACGCACCTCTGATCGTGCTCAAAGGTTGGGGAGGTAAAACGTCTATTTAGGCGAAGTTCGTGCACTCAAGTGCTGTCCGCGCTTCGCCGAAGAGAGGAAAAAATGGGCACCGTACTGTTGTTCGTGACTCTTGCATCGCTCGCGGTCGTCGTTTGGGCGGTCATCGACGTCGCCAGACGTCCGGCTCCGGCGCTGGCAGGGAAATGGAAAGCACTTTGGATCGCTGGGATGTTTGGTGCATGGTTCGTGTTCGGAGCCATCGGAGCCATCGTCTCTGCCTTCTACTTGGCCGGACCGCGGAAGCGATTGAACACGATCAATTATTCCAGCCGGCACTAGAAGCGGCGTCCGAGACCGCTAGACGACACCGTCCTTGACACGAAGGAGCCGGGCGTGGAGCCACGGCGTTGCTGAGACTGGACCGGCGCTTCAGGGGACCAGCCAGACCTCGAACGACGAACCGGCGAGTGCGGACGCGATCGGATGCTCGACTATCCGGAATCGGTGAACGGGTCCGGAGCCGCGACACGAGCTACGCCTGCGTGTGAGCTGATGCATAATCGGTTCGCATGGAACCAAGTTCTTTCGTCCCGGACCTATTGGCCGGTCAGGTTGCTCTTGTTACGGGTGGAGCGACCGGGATCGGCAAGGAGATCTGCCGAGTCTTTGGTGCTCACGGCGCACGGGTCACCATGGCCAGTCGAAAGCGAGAGAACCTGGAGGAAGCCGTCGAAGAACTGAGGGCTGAGGGGGTGGACGCCACCTTCGGTGTGTGTGACGTGCGCGATGCGGGGGCGGTGCGATCGGTGGTCGATGCCGTCGTATCTGAGCGCGGGAGGCTCGACATCGTCGTGAATGATGCCGCTGGAAATTTTCCCGCTCCGATGTCAAAGATCTCTGCAAACGGTTTCAAAGCCGTGATCGATATCGACCTACTCGGCACGTACAACGTGACGCGCGCTGCTTTCGATGCGTGGCTGTCTGAGCATGGCGGAAGCATCGTCAATATCAGCGCTCCCTTTCAACAGAAAGGTGTTGTATTCCAGTCCCACGTTGCGGCGGCAAAGGCTGGAGTCGATTCCCTAACTCGAACCTGTGCGGTTGAGTGGGGACCCTACGGGATCCGGGTCAATGCGATCGCACCCGGGTCGATTGGAGGAACGGAAGGAGTTCGGAGATTTTCCCAGGTGGTGAGCAGTGGCGATGATCGGCCAAAAAACCCGCTGGGCCTGCAAGGTCACGGGTCCGACATCGCGTATCTCGCACTGTTTCTGTGTAGCCCGATGGCCCGCTTTCTCTCGGGACAGGTGATCGCCGTCGATGGTGGCGGCTCGGCGGACCTGCTGAAGATCCAGGCGGGACGGATCTGAATTGCCATCACTGCCAGTCGTGTGTGAGTGATTGTGCCCGACATGATGACGCCAAACAGAAAGCCTCGCCGCGATGAGTGATGATGAACCTCAAGGATGGGGCCCAGCGCTTGAAGAGATCGAGCGCCGGAAGAGTGGGACGCTGTCAATGGGTGGCGAGGCCCGCCTCGCCCGCCAGAGGGAACGGGGCCGCCTCAACGCTCGTGAGCGGATCGCCACCTTGTTCGACCCCGGCTCGTTCTTCGAGATCGGGCAACTTGTGGGCACGACAGAGGATCCCCCCGTCCCGGGCGACGCGCTCGTGGCAGGCTCCGGACGTATCAACGGCCGGCCGGCCCTGGCCGGGGCCGAAGACGTCACCGTCCTCGGCGGATCAATCGGCAGCGGAACTTCAGATAAGCGCTATCGCCTGTGCCAATTGGCGCTTCAAGAACGAGTTCCGTTGGTGACAATGCTCGAAGGGGCCGGGCATCGGGTCACCGACTCCGCCGCGGGACGACGACCCGGGGATCTCATGGGCCTGGCCGAGCTGTCGGGCATCGTGCCCATCGTGTGCCTCGTGTTGGGCGCCTCGGCTGGCCATGGCGCACTGACGGCCCCTTTGTCTGACTTCGCGGTCATGACCGAGTCAGCCTCCATCTTTGCCGCCGGGCCGCCCCTGGTGAAGTCGGCCACCGGCGAGGACGTGACCAAGGAGGTGCTCGGCGGCCCTGAGGTGGCGGCCGACTTGTCTGGTGTCGTTCACAACGTCGTCGCCGACGACGTCGAAGCCATCTCACTGGCCCGTAGCTACCTCGCGTATTTTCCGCTCAACGCGTGGGGGCCGCCTCCGTATCGGGACGGACCTGACACCGGACCACGCAGGCTGGACAACATCTTGGAACTCATTCCGGCCAGCTCCCGCCGTCCTTATCCCATTGTCCCCGTACTCGAGACGCTGGTCGACGACGGGTCTCTGCTCGTCATCCAGCCGACCTTCGGGCCATCCATCGTCACCGCCCTCGCCTCTCTGGGCGGACAGAGCGTGGCAATCGTGGCGAACGATCCGAGTGTGATGGCAGGCACGGTGGACAGCGCGGCTGCGGATAAGTCCGCACATTTTCTCGACGTAGTCGGGGCTTTTGGGCTTCCCTGTATATTCTTGGCCGACAATCCTGGCGTCCTAGCGGGCACCGTCGCCGAGCGACAGGGGATCTTGCGCCACGCTGCACGCATGTTCGCCGTTCAGCATCGGCTGACGGTACCGAAGCTGCATGTCACCCTGCGCAAGGCATTCGGCTTCGGGTCATCCATCATGGCCATGAATCCGTTTGATGGCCAGACGATCACCCTCGCCTTCCCTTCCATCACGCTCGGTGCCCTGCCGGCAAGTTCGGAAGGGAGCGCTGTGACCGATCCCAAGGAGAGGGCGCGATTGGCGGCCGAGCAGGCCAGAGCTTCGATCACCGCGGGCAGCCGGCTCTCCTATGACTCGGTCATTGATCCGCGTGACCTCCGGAACGCCTTGCTCGCTGGGCTCTCCCTGGCCCAGGGCCGCCAGACCACCGAGCATTCGCCGCGCGGAACGGGAATCCTGCCATGAGCGACTTCTCGGTTGCCGGCAGTCCGGGAGTATTGGCGTCAGTAGAGCGCTCTACAACAGTGGCGATCCGGACGGACAGGTGCAGACTTGGTGGACGGAACAGCACGACAGGGGAGTGAGACAGCCTGTTCAGACGGACAACACCCTCTTGCCAAGGTGAGGTGAAGGGAGTGCTTGGAACCGAGGTCGTGCCAGGTGCTACCCCAAGCGCGTCAGTACGTTCCGAGTGATCTGTTCAATTTGCGGGTCTCGCCCGGCCAGCCCGTGAGCCCAGTCGGTCGATCCCGACGTGACCACCGTGGCGCCGGCCTCGTTTGTGTAGGCACCCAACACGGCGTGGCCGTAACGTATGCGTTCAATCGCTTCGGGCTCGCGGGTCCCGAATACGCGTGAGGCGATGTACTCCAATTCGCTCAGCTCACCCGGTTTGGGCGGACGAGGCGCTGTCTCGCGCGTGAAGTGCTGCGTCGGACAAGTGCCGAGGATTTCGAACGTCGAAGGCGTGCCGTCCTCCCCAGTCGGGTACGGCAACCCGTTCCGGTAGGTGAAGGCACACCCGTCGCATTCATAGCCAACGACGGTCGTGCCAGCGCCGAGGACGTCTCCGTAACCGAGTCCGGTCCCCTCGAAGATCCAGTGGCCGGCGCGGTGCACGGTGTAGCCACCGAGGCCCGAGGTGACATTGCGACCTATGCGGTGATAGCCCCCGCGGGTGAACGTGACGCCAGTCATGGAGTTCTCGGGTCGCGCGATGACTGCGTCGGACCAGAACGTCGTCACCTCTGCTTCGCGGTCGGTCCCCATGAGTGGGTCGCTCTTCAAGAAGCTCTTGTATCCGACCATCACATCGTGATCGTCGCCCTCGAGGCGCACCTGCCATAACGACGTGTTGCCTGAGAAAAATGCCGCGTTGCCACCGCTCGCGATAAATGCTTCGACTGTGTCGCGCATTCCGCGAGACCAGTACTCATCGTGGCCGACGGAGAGGTACAGACTTGATCCCTCCAACACCTCGGGGTGTTGTTCGAGATCAGCATTCGTGCACACACCGATCTCGAACCCCTCTCGTTCGGCCCACTGCATGAACGGCAGCTCCCAGTCGGGCCATCCGGCTGACCCGGCATAGCCCGAGAGATGGTTGATCTGGATGTAACCGACATGTGCGGCGTTCTGTGGATCGGGCGCGCCCGTTCCCGTCACCCGACGGCCCTTACCCGGCGGCTTGTAGAGGTAGCCCGCCGACATCGGACGTTTCATCGCGACATGGGTTCCACCGGTGTACAGGTTCGATCCACCAAAGTCGTTGTAGGCGTGCCAAGTATTGGTCGCCAGCGCGATCACGATACGCCTGCCGGAGGACGGACGCACGACGAAGAACGCGAAGTCGCGCCGCACCTTCTCTCCAACGTCGATCTCCATGACGACTTCGTAGTAGCCCGACCGCCACTTCGGGTCGACGTCCATTGCAAGAGCGACAGGCCAACCGCAGCCTTTAGAGGAAGCGTCCTTCGGCGTCTCGTGCTCGTGGGCTGCGACCGCGTCAGAACTGAATACGACCTCCCGCCGCGTACCGACCCGTGCGACTACTACGCGTACCGGTCGCCCTGAGGATGACGAGATATGCAGACCGACCTGCTCGCCCGCGCACACCGATTGCGGCCAGCAGTATCCGACAACGACCTCGCGCCCCATTTCCCCGACCCTAACCGGGCACATCACACCCAGGGGTCCTGCTCGATGCACTGGTCGCTCAAACGTTCGACGTTTACCATATTGGACATGTCTCCCGCGGGCGTGTCTCGAGCTCGCGCCGGGTTCGGATCGTCACCTTCTGAGGGCTGAGAGCCTCGTGGTAGCTGGCGGCCGACCGGAACGCTCCGGGGAAGTGAGCGGCTCCCGCAGCGGGACGCTGCCAACGCCCCGGGCCTTCCGGCCGCCAGGGCTGCACCGAATCACCGCACGACCCGACAAGTGGGTCGATGAGGCCGGCGGTTCAGTGGACGACCCGGCTGTCCTCGATCGATTGCGGCGGCTGGTGATCCCACCCGCGTGGGTAGACGTGTGGGCGTCCGCCGATGCCAATGCATCAGTACAGGCGACAGGCGTCGACCAGCGAGGTCGGACGCAGTACCGGTATTCTCATGCGGCCCGGAACCTTGCCAGCGACTACAAGTTCGCCCGCATGACACTGTTCGCCGCGGCCGTTCCTGCCCTACGCCTTCAGGTTACGCGCGACATCGCTCGATACCGCCAGGATCCACTCGGCGCACGTGTTGTGACCGCCGCCATCGTCAGGCTGTTGGAGCGGGGGCTGCTTCGGGTTGGCAATGACCGGTATGCCCGCGACAATCACACCTACGGACTTACAACGCTTCGGCGGAAGCACGTCGATACGAGCGGTTCGACCATCACGTTCCATTTCATCGGCAAGGAACACCTCCCTCACACCGTCACAGTTCATGACCGGGCGACGGCCAAGGTTGTGAGCGCGCTCTTAAGTGCGGCGGTCAACGACGCGCAGCCGATCTTTGCTGTCAGGGGTGAACACGGAATCCATCACGTGACGAGTGCCGCAGTGAACGCCTATCTCCATGCGCATACCCAGGCGCCGGCGAGCACCAAGGTGTTCCGCACTTGGGGCGCCACGGTTGCGGCAGTTGCGGTGCTTGCCGGAGCCGAACCCCCAGCGGACGTATCGGCGAGATCGCGAGAGCGTCTCGCTGTCGGTGCTGCGGCGACCTTGCTGGGCGATACGCCCACCGTCACCCGGTCTTCGTATATCCATCCTGCCTGGATCGATGTTGGCCGCTCTGAACTGGTCGCCGCTGCCGTCGCGGAGTCCTCCGATCGCGCTGGCACGCGTGCCGTGGCCGACCTCTTTACCGACCCTGGGGTCCAGGCAGCGGTCCTCTCTGGAATCACCAATGCGACCTCGGAGGTTGTGGCGCAAGACGGGAATTCGGAAGTACCTGGACCATGAACCTCCGCAGCCTTGAGTCTCAGATCCGAGCGCCTTAGGTTGAGATGGGTTCAGAGCGCGGTTTACTCTTCCCGGCCTGTGCCTACGGTTCTGGGTAGCTCGGGTCTGGCGGTCAGCCGAATGGGACTCGGGCTGGCCGCGCTCGGCCGACCCGGCTATATCAATCTCGGACACGCGTCGGATCTCGCCGGCAGCACGACCGTGCCGTCGTTGGAGCGATTGACGCACTCGGTACTCGACGCAGCCTACGAGCGGGGGGTGCGCTACTTCGACGCGGCACGCTCGTACGGGCTCGCGGAGGCGTTCTTGGCAGCATGGCTGGAGCGTCGCGGACTGGGACCTGGTGAGGTCAGCATCGGCTCGAAGTGGGGCTACACCTACGTGGCGGATTGGCGGGTGGACGCCCCCGTGAACGAGATCAAGGATCTGTCGGTTGGGGCGCTTCGTCGCCAACTTGGCGAGAGCCTGGAGCTGCTTGGCGCGAATCTGCGCCTCTACCAGATCCACTCTGCCACGCTGGAAAGTGGAGTCCTCGAGGACCGCCAGGTGCTCGATGAGCTGGCCGGGCTGCGTGCCAGCGGGGTGTCTATCGGGCTGACGGTGACCGGCCCCAGGCAAGCGCAGACGATCGAACGGGCCTTAGATGTCGGCGGCTTTGACACTGTGCAAGCGACGTGGAACCTGCTCGAACAGGGTGCTGGTTCTGCCCTCAGAGCGGCCCACGATGCGGGCATGGGCGTGATCGTCAAGGAACCGCTCGCCAACGGCCGACTCACCTCCCATAGCGATGTAGCCGAACTCCTCGACGCGGCGTCGAACGCTGGGAGCACCCCCGACGCGTTGGCGCTCGCTGTGGCGCTCGCCCAGCCGTGGGCGGACGTTGTCCTCAGCGGCGCTGCCAGCGTGAACGAGGCCGAGAGCAACCTCACCGCCCTTGCCCTCCAGCTCGACTCGCAACGAGTCGATCGGCTGCTTGACGCTACGCACGAGGACTCATTCAGCTACTGGCAAACGCGAGCCGCCCTCCCCTGGAATTAGCCGTGGTCTCTCACCTTGTTTCTTGGGCAACCGCATTGGCGTAGTGCGCGCGTATTGCTGGGCGATTTGCCGAGAGCGTCGGTTGGGTGATGTGGCCTTGGCCGAGACCCCATGTTTGGGCAATGGAGTCAAGGTCGCATCGCAGATACGTAGCGGCCGCCTGCGCCGCGGCACCGGTCGCGACCAGCTCATCAGGGACAACCTGCACGGGCCGTCCGACGAGATCAGCAACGACCTGGGCGAAAGCCGGACTCTTGGCCGCGCCACCGACCAAGAACACTCTTCCGTCCAATGTCGAGCCGAGCGCATCGGCTCCATCCAACAGATTGCACACGACACCTTCGACCGCGGCCCTTGCGACAAGGGCTGGGCTTACGTCTGTGCGCAGGCCACGAAGGGTCCCAGTGGCCTTAGGTCTGTTTGGAGTTCGCTCGCCGTCGAAGTGCGGAATCAGCACCAAGTCGCCGGCTCCTGGAGGAGCATCGAGCACCAGCTCATCGAAACGGTCGCGACTGGCTCCCAAGAGTGCTGCGACCGTTTCGATGACCTTCGTTGCGTTCATGGTGCACACCAGTGGCAGATAGCGGCTCGTGCCGTCGGCGAAACCGGCAACGGTGCCGGAAGCGTCGTTCGTCGGGGTCTCGCTGATCGTGAACGCCGTAGCGCTGGTGCCGAAACTCAACGCCAAGTCGCCCGCACGGAGTCCCAGGCCCAGTGCGATTGCCATGTTGTCGCCTGTTCCCGGTCCCACGACGGTTCGAGTGCCTTGCCATTCTCCGACGGGCTCTGTGGGACCGAGGACATCCGGCAAGAGGACGCCCCAATCGATGGTGTCGTCGACGAGTGCCAAGAGGTCGTGACGATAAAGCGATTCCCGGGGTGACCACCATCCCGTGCCAGACGCATCGCCTCGGTCTGTCACACGCCGTCCAGTCAAGGTGTAGGTCAGCCAGTCATGGGGGAGCAGAATGCTGGTCGTACGGGCGAGCACCTCGGGCTCACATCGTGCGAGCCAGTGCAGCTTGGTGATCGTGAAGCTTGGGACGGGAACACTCCCGCAAGCCTGGGCCCAAGCCGCGGCGCCGCCGGCAATCGCCTTGAGAAGTGCCTCGGCATCGGGTGCAGACTCCGTGTCGTTCCAGAGCTTCGCTGGCCGGAGGACCCCGCCGTCGCCACCCAAGACGACCATTCCGTGCTGTTGGGCGGCGACCGAAAGGGCCACTGGTGTGTAGGTAGAGCCGATGCGGGCTTTCGTGCATGCCGTCTCGAATGCATCCTTCCAAGATCGAGGGTGCTGTTCACTCTTGGGGGGATGTGTCGCGGGGTGCGGGGCTCGACCCGTAGCGACTATCTCGCCCGTCTCGATATCGTGAACCTGGATCTTGCAGGCCGAAGTGGACGAGTCGACCCCGACCACGTAAGCCACTCAGCGGACTCCGAGGAGAAGCTCAGTGACAAGCTGGTCGAGGCGCTCGTGCCCGTATCCCTGTTTGGCCAGCGTGTCCTCGTCGACTTCAGTGGTCAAAACCTCGGCCAGGCCACCTGCAGGCGTTGTCGGGATACGAAGGCGGTCGAACTGGGCCACTTGGAGGGCCTCTTGGATCTCCGCGTCCTCGCTGAAGCGCTTCGCCTTGTCGGCGAGGATCAGGTAGGTCTGCATGCACCCGCGGGCAAAGTCCCAGACGCCCGAGGCATTCTCAGTTCGGTATGGGTGGGCATCGAAGTGTCGCATGCCTTGCCATTGCGCATCCTCGAGCAACTTCACGACGTAGAAGGCGTCGCGAATCCCTTCGGAGCCGAAACGGAAATCCTGATCGAACTTGCCTATGCGCTGGGCGTTCAGGTCGATGTGGAAGAGCTTGTTGTGCCAGAGGGTCTGAGCCACACCGTGGCTGAAGGACAGGCCACTCATGGTCTCGTGTGCGAACTCGGGGTTCAGTCCCACCATGTCGGGCCACTCCAGCTCGTTAATGAACGCGAGCGCATGGCCTACGGTGGGCAAGAAGATGTCGCCCCGTGGTTCATTCGGTTTTGGCTCGAGAGCGATTCGAAGGCCGAGCCCCTTGTCGCGGATGTGCTCGCAGCAGAGGTCGACTGCCTCCTTGTATCGGTCGAGGGCGGATCGCACGTCCTTCGCTGCGTCGGCTTCGACTCCCTCGCGGCCGCCCCACATCACGTGGACTTCGGCGCCGAGTTCTGCCCCAAGGTCCATGGCCTCGCACGTCTTGCGCACGGCGAACCTTCTGATGATGGGATCGTTGGCGGTAAACGCGCCTTCCTTGAAGATCGGGCGCCAGAAGAGATTCGTCGTGGCCATCGGGACTTTGAGTCCCGTCTCGTCGAGGGCGTCGCGGAAGCGCTTGATGACGGTTTGCCGTTCGGTAGGGGTTGAGCCGTAGGGGACGAGGTCGTTGTCGTGGAAGCCGACGCCGTACGCACCTAGCTCGGCGAGTCGATGGACGCTCTCGACGGGATCGAGGGGCTCGCGTACCGCTTCTCCAAACGGGTCACGTCCAGGATTTCCTACGGTCCATAATCCGAACGTGAAGCGATCCTCTGGTTCGGGTGTGTAGGGATCTGTCATTGAAGTGTCCTCTCGAGCCGGCGGGCCGGACGCCCGGTCCCTCGCAACAAGGCGCTCCCCAATGATCGCACCAACAGGCGGGGTCCGCTTAGCCCCCGGAGGATCGTCTTGTCCCTGAGGGATCGGCAAAAACCGGGTCCGGCTCGAAACGCCGTAGACCCAGGCTTGCCCGTTCTCTCCGGGAATCGAGAGCTCGAGCGAACGCGGCGCGCTCGGGTGTTGGATCTACTCAGCTCGGAGCCACCACCAAATTGTTCGCCCGAGCCACCGCGCCGAACCACGACGCACTGGGCTTGGCCCGGCGCTCGAACGTCTCGGGGTCGACGCTGTGTAGCCCGAACTTCGGCGTGAATCCATTGGACCACTCGAAATTGTCTAGGAGACTCCAGACAAAATAGCCACGGATGTCGACACCGTCATCGAGAGCGCGGCGCACGCCGCGTAACGCCTCGCTGATATAAGCGATCCGCTCAGCGTCGTCGTTGGTCGCGATTCCGCTCTCGGTGAGCAGGACCGGAATCCCCGTGATCGCCGCAGCCCGGCGAGCGCAGTACTCGACACCCTGGGGCCAGTACTCGTATCCCATCTGCGTCACCGGCACATCGGGGTCATTGGGCGCCTGACCCTCCGGACCGAAGTGCACGCGCGAGTAGCACTGGACGCCGATGAAATCGTCGCCCTCGGTGGCTCGCATGAACCTCTCCTCAAGCACCTCTTGGGCAGCCTCCAAGATGGCCTCACCACCCGGCTCCGCGATCATCTCGTCCATGGAGAGAGTCAAGCCCACCGGGAAGCTTCCAGGGCCAGATCGGATGGCGTCAACGGCCAGGCGGTGGGCCCGGGCCACCACGTCGTTCACGGCCAGATGACGAGCGAAGTCCTCAACACCCGGTGGCGAGGACCCCAAGCCGTAGCCCATCGTTCCTATGAGGTTGAGCTCGTTGATCGTGCACCCCCAGCCGATCAGGTCGCCAAGGTGAGCTGTGGCTTTGCCCACGAAGCGGGCGAACACGTCGGGCATATCGTCCGCCTCCCATCCGCCCCGCCGGGCCAACCAAGTGGGGGTTGTGAAGTGGTGGAAGGTCACAACCGGCACAATGCCCGCCTCGCGACAAGCCGCGCACATTCGGCGGTAGTAGTCCAATGCGGCGAGGGAGAACTCACCTTCGGCTGGTTCGATTCTGCTCCACTCCAGTGAGAAGCGGTAGCCCCCCAGTCCCATGGCGGCCACAAGCTCGATGTCCTCAGGCCAGCGGTGCAAGGAGTCGCATGCGTCCCCGCTCGACTCCGCACACCCCGAATCCGGGTTGTGCTCCCACTCCCACCAGTCGTTGTTGACGTTCCCACCCTCGATCTGGTGCGCCGCTGTCGCTGTGCCCCAGAGGAAGCCTTCCGGGAAACCGGTTTCAGAAGCCGTCCACTCTCTCTCCGTCATGGGCGACGACTGTATCCAGTACTCCGTGCATGGGGTGGACCGGGCCATGGAGCTCTGGGGCTAGCTTGAGGTTCGCCATGGGGCGACGAGAAGGGTGGGTGAGGGGACCGAGGCCATCGTCGGTCGGGCCACATCGGATGCTTCCCATTGTGATGGGAGCACTGCTTCTCGCCATTGCGACCAGTGTCGTGGCGCGCTCGGGCGCGCAAGCGACGGCGCGGAAGTCCACCACGATGACAGCCAGTGCGGTAATTCCGCCCGCGCGATACGGCGTCGGCCAAGAGACCCTGAACCTCGTGGACGACAGCAGGAGCACCCCGGCCAATGGCAGCGCACCAGAGCTTCCCTATCGGAAACTGACCACCTGGGTCCTCTACCCGTCGACGGTCGCACCTACGGAGAACCCCGTCGCTAATGCACCACCTGCGATCGCCGGCAAACCCTTTCCGCTCATCGTCTTCGCGCACGGGCTGGATTCCGAGGGCTTCATTTACGACCCGCTGCTCGAACAGTGGGTCGAACAGGGTTACGTTGTGGTCGCGCCGACCTTTCCGCTGTCCAACATTGCCGCACCCGGCGGCGACACGGCAAAGGACCTGGCCAATCAGCCGGGCGACATGTCATACGTCCTCACGCAGGTCCTCACCCTCGCCCAGGAACCCGGAAACGTGCTCTCAGGCATGGTCGATCCCAAGAGAATTGCGGGCGTCGGCCACTCCCTCGGAGCAATGACCGTGCTTGCCTGGACCGAGAACACGTGCTGCCGGGATCCCCGGGTCGATGCCGCCGTCGTCATCGACGGTACCGAAACGAAGTTCGGCGACGGGAAGTTCTTCAAGGGCCGAACGACGCCAATCCTTGTGCTCCACGGCACGGCGGACAAGACGATCCCGTACTCCGCCGGGAAGAAGATCTACGAGGATGCCAAGCCTCCAAAGTTCCTCGTGAGCCTGATTGGAGCACCTCACGTCTCATTCCAACAACTCGAACTATCGAGTCAGAAGCCCCCGAAATGGGAGAACGTCGACGTGCACACCGTGCTCGACTTTCTCAACGGCGAGCTCGACCACAGCCCTGCTGCATTGCGACAACTGGCCACTGTCGGCCAACAGCCAGGCCTTGCCCGTTTTCAAGAGGCCACGAGATCGTGACTGGGGTTGACCGCCTAAACGGAAAGCACCACCCCGCCAAGGTTGGGGGCGCGGGCTCGAATCCCGTCTTCCGCTCTCGAATCGGTCAGGGCCTGCTCGGTGGCTCGGCCAGGCTTGAAATTCTGCATTGTGACTCACCTGCCGCCGTTGTGGTGCGCCGGTTCCGTAGAGTTCCACAATGCGAAAGAGCGTCGTCTTCCTCACCTCCCTCTCCCTGATCGTGTGCGCCGTTGCCGTGGTCGGTGGCGGTGCAGGCTCTGCGTCGGGTGCATCGAACCAGGGTGTGACTGCGACGACCATCCGCGTCGGCATCCCGTACGTCGACCTGGCGGCGGTCCGGCAGTTCGGCATCACGCTGAACCAAGGGAGCTATCCCGACGCCTACAACGCGTTGATTTCGAATCTGAACGCCCATGGTGGTATCAACGGCCGCCGCCTGGTGCCGTACTTGGTGGCGGTGAACCCGGTGGGAACGGCGCCCGCGAACACGGCATGCACGCAGCTAGCCGAGAATGACGGTGTCTTCGTTGCGCTCGCGCCCCAGCAACCCGATTGCTTCTTAGAGCAGTACCATCTGCCGACGATCGCTGGGAGCTTCCAGAATGTCGTTTCTGGTGGCGCGCCCAACTTCACCCTAGAACCGCCGCTGGCGGCCTACGACCCGCTCCAGCTGTCAGTCTTCGCGCACCGCGGGGTCTTCAAGGGCAAGAAGGTGGGTCTGTTCGCCGGAGGCGAATCCGACGGTCCTGAGCTGCAGGTGGTCCAAGATGCGTTGAAGTCGCTGGGGGTACACGTGGTCAAGAGCGCCGTGGACGGCGCACCGTCGGGCGACGAGGCGGCGATCTATCAGCAGGCCGACATCATCACGCAGATTTTCCAGTCTGCTGGGGTCAACGAGGTGGTCGCCGTGGGCACCGGTGCGACGATCTGGCCGGAGTCCCTGCAGGCCAACCAGAGTACCTACAGCCCTCCGTGGATCGCGACGAGCGAGCCGAGCCTCGAAGGCGCCGTGTTGGGTTCTTCCATCCCGCCGAAGTATCTCAAGAACGTCCTGACAACGAGCCCGGTTCCTTCGAATTACCAGATCTGGCATACGCCCGCGGTCCAGCAGTGCGCCCAGGTCGTGCGCAAGGCCTATCCGTCCGACCAGATGACGCCCCCTACGAACCCGCTCACTGGTTCGGATCAGAGCTTCTATGCGGTGGAATCGGCTTGCGTCAATCTTGCCCTGTTCGAGACCATCGCCAAGGCGGCAGGGAAGAACCTCACGTTCTCCAGCTTCGCCCACGCCGGCTACGAGCTGAGGGGCGCAGCCGTCGCCGGAGCGGGCGGACCCGTTTCCTTCGGCCCGGGTCGGGCCTACGCACTCGGCCCGGTGTACGTGGTCACCTACGACTCAGCGGACAACGAGCTGCTGTTCTCGGACTCCCCGGTGGTGGCCAAGTGACGCGTTGGTGAGGCGTGGTCGTCCGGCGGGATGGTCATGTCCAGGGCCAGGGCCGGCCACGTGAATCCTGACGCTGCTCCCGCCCCGCCGGGTTGACCGGTGAGCGCGTCGTAGAACTCCCGGAAGCCGTGCGCAACGATCAGGTCCGCGAGTTGGTCGCGCAGCCGGCGGGCGTCGAGCCACCGACCGAGCCGGGCCGCCACGAGATAGGCCCAGTACACCGTGGCGCCCCACACCGCGTTGCCGTCCCACTGGACGTAGGTACCTATCTCGTGCCCAGGCGCCATGGTGCCGGCCGAGAAGCCGTAGGGACCCCACATCGGCCCGCCCGGAAGGAGGTGGCGCTCGGCGACCCGTTGGGACAGGCCCGATTCCGCCAGGGTGCGGCTGGCGCAAGGGATCAGGCCCATGGCAGCGATGCCCTGGAGCTGCAGCGATCGGGTGAGGTCATAGGCGACGAAGATGCGGCCTTCGTCCCACCACAGCAACGCGTCCAGATCCCGGGCCACGCGCCCGGCCGTGGCCTCGGCCTCCGTCGCTTCTGCCTCACGACCTCGGGCCCGACAGGCGGCCGCTACCTCCTCGAGGGCCAACAGGTACCAGCCGCACACGGTGGGGTCGTACACCACGAACTCGTGGCCGGCCGCCAGGGCCGCTTCGGGCGCCATACCGGCTGAGCGAGCCGAAATCGTGAGCTCTTTGAATCGGGCGAGCGAGGCACCCAGGCCGCCGGGGAGCAGACCTTGCATGAGGGCACTCCCCTCGGTCCCGGTCTCGAAGGGGTGCAGCACCGCCGGCAGGGACAGACCGTCCACCGTCCGCTGGCGGGCTAGCGCGTGCAAATGAGAGACGGCCTCGTCCAGCAACCGGTCAGCGGGCGCTCCGAGAGCCAGCGAGAGTCGAGCCGCCGCGTACGCGGACGTGGGGGGATCTACGAACGGCGTGCGATCTCCGTCGAACATCGGACCGAAGAGTTCCTCGATGAACTGCTGGTGCTCCTGCGCCCCCGGGATGTAGCGCTGATGCGAGAGCAGCCCGTCCGACAGACGATTGGACCTATAGAGGGTTGTCAGCTCCTCGATCGCGGCGTCGGGTTCGAGATGGAGAAGTGACAAGGCGTGGTACCCGCTGTCCCATGCGAACAGCGCGGGGTAGCGGTCACTGTCGGGCACGTGGAAGGTCCCGCCGAACGCGCGCACCTCGTGGGAGCGGAAGAGCGCGGAACAGCGGTCCTCGAGGCCGTCCGGTGCGGGCACGCGGGACTGTCTAGCAGGACGCCGTGGAACGGGCGCCGGGCAACTACACCACCACGGGCGGCACGGTCATCCCGGGGTCATCGAGTGGACGTGGGTCATCTCGTCTGGTGCCGCTGCGCTCGATGACCCGTTCATCGGTCCCGAGGTAGCTGGCGATGACCCGGGGGTTGTCGCGGACATCCTCCGGCGTACCCTCGGCGATGACGGACCCGGCTTCGAGGCAGTACACGTGGTTGCTGATGCCCATGATGAGTGGCATGTCGTGTTCTATCAACAACACTGAGGCATTCAGCTCTCTCTGCACCGTGACGATGAGAGGACCAAAGGCCTCCGTCTCACGCTGCGCGAGGCCAGCGGTGGGCTCGTCGAGGCACAGCACCTTCGCGTCGAGCGCGAGAAGGCCGGCGAGCTCCACCACCCGACGAGTGCCGGTCGAGAGGTCACCGATGTGATGGTCCTGCCAGTGCACCAGGCCCAGCATTTCGACCAGATCGGCGACGTCGGAGCGGTCGTGCCGTGTCCGGCGCCGTGCGCGTGGCAGCGCGAGCGCCGTCGAGAGCACCCCCGTCCTCCCCCTGGCCTCGTGTGCCACCAGCAGCGTCTCGGTAACGGTCAGCTCTGGGAAGAGGGTGGCCGACTGGAACGTCCGACCGAGTCCCAGCGCGGCTCGTGCCGACGGTTGTCTTCCTCCGATCTCCTGGTCACCGAGACGCACCGAGCCTGAGGCGGGGACGAAGCCACCGATCGCGTTCATCAGGGTCGACTTGCCCGCCCCGTTGCTGCCGATCAATCCGACGATCTGCGCGCTTTCCACGGCCAGGCTCACATTGTCCACCGCCGTGATGCCACCAAAGGTCACACGCATCTCGGACACGGTGAGCGAAGGCATCGCCACGTCGCGCCGCTCCGGGGTCGGGCGCAGTACGGTGGCCGGCTGGCGATTCGCCACGGTTTCTGTCTCCTTGCCAAATCGGCGGTCCGCCCAGGCCAAGAATGCGTCCCGCACGTCGTAGCTGATCTGATTCAGACCGCGCGGGAAGTAGAGCAGGATGGCCAACAGCCCCACGCTCGAGGCGAGGAGCCCCAGCACGGCGTTATTAGGCGCGAGCGCCGGGATGCCGATGACCCAGACGGCCCCGATGACTGCGGCGGTGACCGAGCCCATGCCACCGATGACCACCATTGCGACCAGGCTCAACGAGCCGTCGACGATGAAGGGGCTGCCGGGTCCGGCGAACGCGACATTGGAAAAGGCGCCGCTGAGCAAGGCACCCCCTAGCCCGGCGAGTGCGCCCGCAATGGAGAAAGCACGGATCTTCTCCCAGGCTGGGCGCACCGTGTAGGCGGCGGCCGCCGTCTCGTTGTCTCGGACCGCCATGATCGAACGCCCGACCCCGCTGTCTCGAAAGCGGGTCGTCACAAGGAGGACCACGCCCAGTATCACGAGTACGACGTAGTAGTACGTGCGCTGCCCGGGGAACGACAGTGAGAAGAGCTTGCCCGGGACGAATGGGAGGTCCGAGCCGTCCGAGGACTGTCCGCTGAGAATGGGCAGGCTGAAGAAATACTGTTGGGCGGCGAGCGCGAACGTGAACGTGACAACGGCCAGGTAGAGACCTCGGACCCGCAGCGAGCCGAGGCCGAGGATCGTGGCGATCATGGCGGACGCGATCGTGGTCACAGCAATAGCCAGCCAGAACGGCACACCTGCTTCCACGAGCCGGGCTGCGAACAGGGCACCCAGACCGGCAAAGGCCATCTGACCAAGGGAGAGCTGTCCCAGCCACCCGGTCAGAACTGTCAGGGATGTCGCACAGATCGCGAACGCGAGCACTTCGGTGAAAATCTGCTGTGTGGACGGTTCCGTGAAGACGAGCGGGAGGAGGATGCCGATCACCGCCAAGAGGAATATCCCGCTCTTGTTCACGTTGCGGGCCCAGCGGTAGGACTGCAGGCGGACGGGAATCGGGCGAGCCTGCGGCGTGAACGCGAAGACCTCGGTCTCGTCGCCCCGTTCTCGGTTGAACAGCACCGCGACCAGCACCGTGATCAGAATCAGCAAGTTGATCAGGCCGGGCTCGGCGATGAAGTTGAAGTTGAGGATGCTCTCCGCGAGCCCGATACCGAGACTGGCGATGATCGCGCGCGGGAACGACACCATGCCGCCGATGACCGCCGCGACCAGAGCCAGTGACAAGGTCTGTGACCCAAGGGTCGTTACGTCCCCGGCCGAGCCCGTCTGGCCCGCGATGAGGACGATCGAGAGCGTCGAGAGGCCGGCCGCCAGGGCCCAGACCATGGTCGAGATCACCTTCGGACTGATGCCCGAGAGGCGGGCGAGCGAGGGGTTGCTGGCGCAGGCCTTGACGGTCTTGCCGAGAGTCGTCCGATCCAAGAACCAAATCAGGGCAACCAAGGTGATCGGAACGATGATCAAGATGGAGAGGTCGGAACCCCGGACCTGCACGCCGGCCACCGTCCAAATGCCGCCGATCGCGCTGGGGTAGTGCAGGCTGGGGTCGCTCGGTGTGGGGATCTTGATGGCGATCACTTCCGCGATCTGCGCCACACCGATGGTGGCGACGAGCACGACGACGCGCGGTGACTTCCGCAGGCGGCGGATGACCGAGGCGTCGACGAGCGCGCCGAAGGCCAGGCCAGTCACCAGTGCGATCCCGAGGCCCACCCAAAAGGGAACGTGGTACTGCACCACGAGCAACGACAAGAGGGCGGCCCCGACTACGCCCATGTTGCCCACAGCGAAGTTGATGATTCGGGTGGCCCGGTACACCAGGACGACGCCCACGGCGATCACTGAGATAGCCAGCCCCTGGACGATGCCGTCGAAGACGATCTGGCTGTTGACCCACGAGACAGCGAGCATCATCAAGATCCCTGGCCACCGAGGAACACAGCGCGAGCCAGGTCGTCTCGTTCCATGAGGTCCCGCACCGGTCCCGAAAAGCGGACCCGACCCTTTTCGAGGAACACTGCTCTCTCGGCGATCGCTGCGGCGACGTTGAGCGATTGTTCGACGATGATCAGCGTCACTCCCTCCGCCTTCAGGCTTTCGACGACGTCGAGCAGGCTCTGGACCACGACGGGTGCAAGTCCGAGTGACAGCTCGTCGATCATGAGTATTTCTGGTTCGTGCAGCAGCACGATCGCCAGAGCGAGCATCTGCTGCTCTCCGCCGGAGAGGGAGCTGGCTCGCTGCCCTTGGCGTTCCCTCAACACCGGGAACAAATCGAGAACGCGGTCGATGCGTCGACGGAGGTCGGCCCGATCCGACCGGTAGACGAACCCGCCCATCTCGAGATTCTCCGCAATGGTCATCTGCGCAAAGACACCCTTGCCGCCTTGCAGAAGATGGATGCCGAGCCGGTTCCGCTGTTCTGGAGTCGTGTAGGTGATGTCTCGCCCGTTCAGCCTGACCACGCCCCGGGAGGGAGTCTCGAGGCCCGCGGCGACGCGCAGTGCCGTTGATTTTCCGGCCCCGTTCGTGCCGAGCAGTGCCAGCACTTCACCACGTTGCACCTCGAAGCTCAGCCCAAAGAGGACCTGAACGTGTCCGTAGCTGAAGTCGGCTCCACTCAACTGAAGGACCGGGACGTTGGCCGGATCTTCCTCTCGTCGTCGATGCTCCGCAAGCTCCTCCTGCAATTCCAAGACGACTAGGGAGAGATCGTTGCGGATGAAGTGCGCGCTACGGATGATGAGGAAGCCTCCGATCAACGTGGAGGGGATCATGATGATGAGCACGGTGGAGCGAATGCCGATCACGCTGTCGAGGAGGGCTGCCAAGATGGCGCCGCCAGTGGCACCGACGAAGAACACGTAAATGCCGCCTACCGCCCCCACCATTCCTCGCAAACGGTACGGGGCCACTGAAATGAGCACCGGCTGGACCATGGCGAAAGCTGTCAGCAGGAGCACCGCGACCGGGACGCTGAAGACGGCCCACAGCACGGCCGTCGGCATGAAGTACTCAATTGGCGTGAGGACGGCGACGGGAAGGACGACGATGCCGATGAGCGTCAGTGCCTTTGACGGATCCTTGCGATAGAGGCGGTCGTAGTAGCGCCCGACGAGTGGAAGCGCCACGAGCACGCCGACGCTTCCGATCGTGCCGATGATCCCGCGTTGGAAGGCATCGAGACCGAAGTGGTCCTTCAGGTAGAGGTTGCCGAGCACCGGCACGGTGAACAGGCCGAACCCGATTGCGGAGAACGCGATGAGACATGTCTTGATGGTCCGGATGCGCAGGATCCGCTCGAAAGCCGCCTCCATGGAGGGCGCCGCCGGGCGAGGGTCGCCCACGACTTCTCCCAACACGTCCTTCTTCTCGAACTGTCCTCGCGGGGGCTCGGGCAAGCGGAAGGCCAGGAAGGCCACGAAGAAGACGGGTATGGCCAGCGCGTAAAAGGCCCACCGCCAGCCGTTGGGACCTCCCACCGCGGTGGCAATGAGCCCGACCAGGATGGGGCTCAGCGCGGTCGCGGCGCCCATCCCGATGCCCATTGCCGCGTAGATCCGTCCTCGCAGGCTGATCGGGTACGCGTCAGCCAGCAGCGAACCGTTGACACTGTTGTTGCTGGACTGGGAAATACCGGCACCGAAACGGGCCAAGAAAAACAAGAAGATGTTGGTGGCCAACCCGGTGGCGAACACCATCAGACCGAAGACGAATGTCGCCCACCCGATGATGGGCGCACGCCGAAATCGGTCAGCCAGCCAACCCATCGGGACGATGCCGAGGACAAGGAAGCCGCCCGAGATGCCGGCCACGAAAGTGATCGCCCCGGTGCTCACGTGGTACGACGATTGGATATTGGGAGCAAGGACGGCGAGTCCTTGGCTCTGCAGGTTGTCGAGCGTGACGATGATGGCCAGGATGACGAACGTCTTGGCGCCCGCGCTGCGCAGACCCTCGCGTAGCGTCATCGCCTTTTCCCCGACCCCCGGGAGCAGATCCTCTGGAAGCAGGACCTCCTGCGCAGCCTCGGATCGCTGACGCTCGTCCGCGGCGTCGGCGACCAGGTGGGCCAGGTCCGCCGCGCTCAGGACGGCGGCGGCCGGGGGTGGGGTGCCGTCCGTCGCCGACTCGCTCACCGAGCCAGACCTTTAGGCCTCAGCTCTGCATGCCCCGAGTGCATGCAGAGCTGAATCTCTCCTCGTTGCGCGGCAGCATCATTTCGACGACGAGGAGGCGGGCACGAGTTGGTTGGAGGTCGGGTCGTAGACGACCACTTGTGGCTGGCCGATGGCGTAGGGCTGATTGGGCCCGAACGAGATCGGTCCCGCCAATCCGGGAATGGTGACGTTCTTCAGCCCGTAGCCAGCCTTGGTGAAGCTCGCCACTGTCAGGTGTTTTCCGGCGGCGTCCGCGATCTTGGCGAAGAGCGCCATGTACTGGCACGCCTCGATCACCGACTGGAACGTCGTGTCCGTGCTGCTGGCCGCGGCCTGGGCACTCGTTGGGTTCGCGGGCGTTGAGATCTCGTCCGACGGGTAGGCCTTGTGCACCTCGGTGGCGCACTGCTTGATCGCCGGATCCTGCCACTCCTGGTAGGCGCTGGGTATCGATGTTGCGGACTCTACGTTGTCAAGGTATGGGTTGCCCTTGGCCGACTCCACGTACGAGATGAGTGCCTGTTCATCGGTCGCGATGTACAGAGGCTTGTAGGTGCTCTGATTGTCGAGGAGCGCGCGAGGCCAGGTGGTCGAGCCCGAACCACCGACGCCGACGACCACGTTCACGCCGGCGCTCTGAAAGCGCTGCGCGATGGACTGGACCTCTTGATCGGAGGCGACGGCGTCAGTCGCCTCCGCGCTGTCCTCCGCCGTAAGGAGAACGTGGACCCCGAGGTTCTTGAGGTCGGTCTGCACCACCTTGACCTCTGGCGCATCGGAGTTCGCGCCGTAGAAGATCGCCACCTTCTTGCCCTTGAAGGCGCCGCGCTTGTTGAACGCAGCCAGCTGCACCGGATCGAAGGCCGCGTTCGGGGGGATGAAGGAGAAGTCGGGCGCCGCACTGGCCGGCAGCGAGCCCGGCAACGATCCTGCGATGACGGGCGTGTCGTACGTTTGCTGGTAGCAGTCTGGGAACACCGGTGAAATGGCGATGAAGACCGTGTCGTCCTCGGTGAGTTGGGTGCACGACGAGGTCGCGGACGCGGGTACCGCAGGATTCATCTCGACAAAGTGCGGGACGATCTTCCGGCCGTCGATCCCCCCTGTGGCATTGATATGGGCAATCACTGCGGTGAAAGCATCAGGAAAGCTGCCGTCGTTGATCGTCACGCCGAGGCTCTGTAGAGCGGCGAAATCAACGTAGGGGACACCCAAACTGATGGACGTCCCGGTGACGCCTTTGTCGGCGGGACTTGATGCTCCAGCCCGGGTCGCAGCAGTGCCGAGCGTTACTCCCGCCGCTGAGACGAGCACCGCAAGCGCAGAGCAGCACATTCGAATGCCGATGGAGCGCCATCTCGGTGCACTCGACTGTGACTCCGAGGCCACCGTGATTCGAATCGGCCGAGCGTGTCTGCTCCTCCTCATGACATCCTCCATTTGGTTATCGGCTTTCCTCTGAATGTCGCCGCTCACGGCACTGGGAAGTGGTGAACCGGATGGCCGGAGCGTTCGGATCGCTCGCGATGGGTGCCCGCGGATCTCTCGGCGCAGCACACCGCGCGTGAACGGCATTGCCGCTCCCCCCGAAGCGGGTCTGGGTGCATCGCCAGCGCGCCGACCAGCAATGTGACCATTTTGTCGCCCCCGTTCGCACCCTGGTTTTCGCCGAGTACGACACTTCTCACAACGATAAGAACCTGGTTATGATAAGAGAGTTCTCAGGTTTGTGCAAGCAGATTCTCGTCTGGTGAGACCCGTTAGCTCTTGCCAGCGAGCCGGAGGTGTGACGAGATGCGACTGGCGAAAGCACCGTTGACTCGGCAGCGCCGAGAACTGTCGAGTGGCCTGGTGCCGCCCCACCCGTTGCGCGATTCCTCCGCATCACTTCTGACCCCCGTACGCCCGACGTCGCGGACGCCCCGGCGGGCACGATAACTCCCACAACCACGTGTGTTCGTTCACCCAGAAATCCCTGCCTCAGACGAGTACCAAAGGTGAGTGAGCGAGCGCGCTGGGTGCCGCGTGAAGTAACGACGAGCCAATGGCCAGCGGTCGCGGCACCACAGGTGCATAGCATGAGCTCGGGTCGATTCTCGGGCACAGGAACAGATGAAGGAAAGTAGGACCATGGGACGAGCAGCGATCATCTCAGTGGACGGCCACGTGACGGCCGCACGAAGTGCGTATCGCCAGTACATCGAACAGCAGTATCTCGATGTCTTCGACGAATGGCTGCGGGAGCAGGAGGCCCGGGGAGCAGGGGAGCCCGGTGGTGTCCAGCCCGGGCTCGACGTCGCGTCGCAATGGGATTCCGATCTGCGCCTGAAGGACATGGAGACGCAGGGGGTCGTGGCAGAGGTGCTGTTCCCCAACGGGATGCCCTTCCAGGTGGCGCCGGCTGACCACGTCAACGCGTTCTCTGGCCCCGAGCTCGACCGCCAAGCCCGGTTGGCGTACAACCGCTGGCTGGCCGACTTCTGCGCGCAGACCCCGGGGCGCCGCGCTGGTCAGGCCCTCATTGCTTTCGATGACGTCGACCTGGCGGTGGAGGATATCCACTGGGCCCGGGACCACGGACTGGGAGGCATCATGATGCCCACGCTCCTTCCCGGTGGGATCTTCTTCTTCGACCCTGCGCTCGATCCGGTGTGGGCGGCCTGCGTCGAGGTCGACCTGCCGATCAGCCAGCACGGCGGCTCCGGTGCGCCGGTCTACAACCCGTCTGGCTTCGCCGCCATCATGACGCTCGCACTCGAGCACTCCTTCTATTCGGGACGCTCCCTCTGGCAGATGATCCTTGGTGGCGTGTTCGAGCGCTTCCCCCGCCTGCGGGTGGCCTTCGTCGAGACGGAGGCCGATTGGATCGCCCCGGCCGTCCGGAAGCTGGACCGTCGTCTCCAGTGGGGCGACGATTGGACCGGGTGGGCCAAGACGTTGCAACGGCAACGGACCTTCACGCGTCTCGCCCGCGACTACTGGGCCGACAACTGTTTTGCCGGCATCTCGCCGTTCACGATCGAGCAGGTCCCGTTGGAGGAACTCGCCCGGCCGAGTGCCGACTATGAACACTTCGCTATCGGCTGTGACAACGCCATGTTCGGCGTGGACTATCCGCACTTCGAGTCCATCTTCCCCGGGACGGCCTCGCAGGTTGCCGACCTCGTCGGTGATCCCAGCATCAGTGCCGAGGTCTCCCGGAAGATCCTCTACGAGAACGCGGCGCGCGTGTACGGCTTCGACCTCGAGGCTCTACGGTCCGACATCGAGCGCATCGGCTTCGAGGTCGACCTCGCGGCGACGACATAACGCCCGACCAGGTAGGGGCTCTGCGCCGGCAGACCCTCAGTCGAGGCTGTTGGAGACGTCCACCAGAGTCAGAGTTGGTACGGCTGGTCCAGTAAGGACTGGCGCTGCTGAAGATCGGCGAGAGAGAAGCCAGCCGTCCGCCGGTACTCCGCCGTGACCTCGTCGATCTCCTGGGGCGTAATCACTTCCGCGATGTCGGCGAAGCCCCGCGGCGCGCGCTCTTCGACGAGTTTCATGGGTAGTTCCGGTCCGAGGCCGCGATTCGCACGGACGATGGCAGCCGTGGCCGGCCGCCGAGCGAGCTCGTAGCGGTGCAGGGCTTCTTCGATGTCGTCGCGGTGACGCCGGATGCAGCCGGCGAGCACGCGGGCGTCGAGGATCGCCTGCGACGCACCGTTGGAGCCAATCGGATACATCGGGTGAGCCGCGTCGCCCAGAAGGGTGCTGCGGCCGAAGGTCCATTGGGGGACCGGATCCCGATCCACCATTGGGAAGAGGAAGGTTTCTGGTGCCGCCTGCACGATGGCGGGCACGTCCAGCCATCCGAAGTCCCACTCCTTGAACTGAGGCAGGAAATCGGCGAGCGAACCTCTGCGGTCCCAGTCCTCGACCTTCCCGAGCTCCGAATCAGGGCGTCGAAGCTCGGCGATGAAGTTGAACGCCTGTCTGCCATTCGCCAGATCGGCAATCGGGTAGCCGACAAACTTCTGCCCCGGGTGTCCGGCCCAGATCATCGTCCGCCCATCCATCACGGGCTCGATCTCCGCCACCCCGCGCCACAACAATGACCCGTTCCAGAGAAGCGGACCTTCGGAGGGATAGCGCTGGCCCCTGGCCGCGCTATGGATGCCGTCTGCAGCGACGACGAAATCGGCTTCGAAGTCCTCATCCTCGAACACCGCCACGGGGCGGTCTCCTTTCCCACCGATTCGGACGAGTCGACGACCCAGATGGACCGCTTCGCGGCCCAAGCGGTCGACCACCGCCTCTCGCAACACCTCTTGGAGGACGCCACGGTGGACTGAGAGCTGCGGCCACGGGTAGCCAGCGGCCACCCCTCGAGGCTCGCGCCAGATCTCCTGCCCACGCTTGGTGCAATAGAGGAGGAGCGACGGGGCAACGGAGCGCGCTCGCACTTGATCGAGGAGACCGAGGGCATCGAGCTCGCGCACTGCGTGGGGGAGAAGGTTGATGCCGACTCCGAGGGGACGCAGTTCCCGCGTCGAATCGAACAGATCGACCGTAGCTCCAGCCTCGTGCAGGCTCAGTGCGGTGGCCAGTCCCCCAATGCCCGCTCCAACGACCGCACAGTGCAAGTCCAAGTCCGACACACTCACAGCACCTGGTGGACGTGAATCCGGACGGTGTCCCGCTCCCTTTCGCCCGTCGAGACGGCGAGCATATTGTTCAGCCAGCCGAGCCGCGCCGCTGAAGCGAACAGCCTGACATGCGTCCGGAAGTAATACTCCGCTGGCGGGACGAGTGCCCCTCGGGCGATCTGTTCCGCCACGCCCACTGCCGCCTTGCGAATCCCCTGGGACCGGACCTCGATCGCCTCGCCCTCATCGGACTGGAGCGTGTAATGGGCATCGATGTCGAGTACGCCGTCGGGGCGGACCGTCTGCCAGTCGATGCCACCGTCGAGGAGGGTGCCCGCTGTCCCCTCGAGGCTTCCATGTCCTGTGAACGTCCCTCTGTCGAACGCGATGAACCTCCGCCCGCCTCCGAGGTCGACGGGTGGCCGCACCAGGATTTCGATCAGGAGCAGCTCTCGTAGTTCGACCGACCTCATGCGTCCGCACTCCTTCTTGACCACCACCGGACGCAAGCCGGTGGTTGCACCGGCTTGCGGGCTCGATGATGGTGTCCGCAGCCGTCCCTTCGTGTGATGGCGTTCGTGTTCGTGGCCGTCATCGCGACGCGTACGGTATCGGCCGTGAGCGACGAAAATCCAACAAAGACTCTCGACGCCACGTTTTCTGACCCGTATGTCGACATCGACGAATGGCGGGACGAGCCGGTCAGGCATCGCTACATCCACGGCGGCTTTGCCAAGACCGAGACTCGGTTCTCGATGTACCTACCCCCGGCCGAATTGTACTGAGGGAAGGTTCTTTCAGCACATCACGCCCGTGCCTGACAGTGAGCATCTGGCGCAGACTGCGAGCGGCGAACAGGACAAGATCGGGTTCTCCGTGGCCAGCGGCGCCTACTTCCTCGAGACCAACGGCGGTGGAGGTTCGGGGGGAGTGGGGTCGGCTGATCCGACGATCGCGGCCTATCGCGCCAACGCTGCGGCCGCCCAACACTCTCGTGTGATTGCGGCCCAGATGTACGGCGACCACCGCCCATTTGGGTACGCCTGCGGAGGGAGCGGCGGTGGCTATCGCACGATCGGCGGCGCCGAGAACACCTCGGGCGTCTGGGATGGCGTCGTCCCGTACGTCATCGGCTCCCCGATGTCGATCCCGAACATGTTCACCGTCCGCATGCACGCCCAACGCATGCTCCGACGCAGTCTCGACCGGATCGTCGATGCCCTCGAGCCCGGTGGAAGCGGCGACATGTTCGATGGCCTCGACGCCGAGGAACGCGATGCACTGCTCGAGGTGACTCGCATGGGCTTCCCACCACGCTCATGGTTCGGCCACCGCACCATGGGGATGCACGCCTTTCCAGTTCTCTACCAGGGCATGGTCAAGGCGGACCCCAGCTACTTCGAGCAGTTCTGGACCGAGCCGGGTTACCTCGGTTACGAGCAGCCGCCCTCGCTCCGGCGTGATCGCGCCCGGTACAGTTGCGAAGTCGTCGCCACCATCTTCGAAGAAGAGTCGTCAGTTCTTGGTCTGCACGGTGGATTACAACCAGGGCAGGCTCGAGGCGGTGTCGATGTCGCCTGGAGAGGGCCGGGGGAGCTGGCTGCGGTTCCCGTCGCCGCTCGACTTTCGGTTGCAGCTCATATCGACGTCCAGGGCGCCGATCTCTTTGTGACCTCCGGAGCCGCGGAAGGTGCGCGGCTCACCTTGCTCTCGGTCGCAGGCGACATCGCCGTCTTCGGCCCGGGGGAGTCGGCAATTCTCGGAAAGATTCGACCAGGTGATCGAGTCCAGATCGACAACAGCGGATTTCTCGCCGCGCAGACTTATCATCGCCACCAGGTACCCGAGACCAGTGACTTCCCTGTCTGGGACCAGTTTCGAAATACCGACGGTTCGCCGGTCTACCCACAGAGACCTCTGATTCTCGGACCGCTGTTCGCGGCAGCCGCGGCGGGGACGGTCCAGACGGGTCGATTCACCGGAAAGATGATCGTCGTCGCGGCGCTCCTCGACCGGGAAGCCCTGCCCTGGCAGGCCGACTGGTACCGCTCGAAAGCACGTGAGCACCTCGGGCTCGACTTGGACGAAAACTTCCGCCTCTGGTTCGTTGACAACGCACTCCACGGCGACGACGAGGCCCAAGAGGACCCAATCCGTACCGTCAGCTACCTGGGGGTCTTGCACCAGGCGCTTCGAGACCTGAGTCGGTGGGTGGAAGAAGACGTCGCGCCACCACCGAGTACCGACTATCAGATCGTTGATGGGCAGGTCGTCGTCTCCGCCGAGGCAACCGAACGCGGGGGCGTCCAACCCGTCGTCTCGCTGGCGGTGGACGGCGGTACGCGGGCTGTTGTGCAGGTCGGAGATGAGGTGACCTTCTGCGTCAGCGCGCAGGTGCCAGAGGGAGCTGGTGCCATCGTGAATCTGGAGTGGGACTTCGATGGAGCTGGGCTCTTCCCCGTCGCCGAACCGGTCGAAGCAGCCGAAAATGCCCTCGTGGAACGCCGATGGTCGTTTGACCAAGCCGGCATCTATTTTCCAACCGCGCGTGTCGTGGCACATCGCGATTGGGATGCCAGCAGCCCACATGGGCGCATCCAAAACCTTGCGCGTGTTCGAGTGATCGTGGAGGAACTGGAGGAACTGGAGGAACGCCGATAGTTTGACGAGCCCACGAATGTCAGGGGATTGGGGTGGACTCCTCGGTGCCAATGACGCGGAGCGGGTACGACGCCGCGGCCACCGCGAGGATCTCTGCTCGATCTTCGTCGAGAATGAATCCCGCCGCGATCGTGGCCTTGAGAGCAGACTCGAATCGCTCGAGATACTCCGCCCAGCCCGCCGGATAGAGCTCGGCCAGCGCGACGTCTCCGTACGGCTCAGTGCGGCCGAAGAGCATGGCGAAGGACTCACCGCTCTGACCGAGGCCCGACATGAGAGCGGTTGGCACGTCCACCCATGGAGTCCGAATACCGCCGAGCGCGAGGCCGTGCTCGTCCAGGTCGAAGCCGGTCCCGGCGTCGTCGACCGCCAATCTCGATGCCCGGGGCGGCGGCTCCCCGCCGGCCGCCCAACGGGTGAGATGGGCGAGCGCCGCCTGCGCAACGTAGTGCTGCTGTGGTCCAGCATTGATTGGCGTGTCCGTGTTCCCGATCATGAGGTTGGTCGTCGGGCGCAGCAACTCAGCCATTCGTTCCGGGCTGAGGGTGCCGTCATCGTGGCGACCCGCGCTGACCGTGTAGGTATCGGCGTGCGCCGCACCGGCCATCTCCCAGACCCGGATGACATCGGAGTCTGGCTGCTCGGCGAGCCCTCCCCCGAGCAGGATGACGTCGGTCTCGCTTTGCAGAACGAGCACCGGTACCCGTGCGTCTTGTCGGATGCGCTCGCCTTTGGACGAAATGGCGACGCGGGTCGCCTCCATTGCCTCACCCCGCGCTGAGGAAATGAAGACGCCGTCAATCGACACTCCTGCACCCGGCCGGCCGTGCACGAAGAAGCCATCGAAGAGCCGGGCGTGAGGGTCGATAGCGTTGATGTAGGTAACCAGGCAGGCCGCCGACTGCGATTCGCCGGCCGCGATCAACGTCTCGGCTACGAGCCCGCCGAGCGGATTCTCGCTTGCGGGCGCTCGCAGCAGTGCGGCGACCTGCGTGTAGATATCGAAGGACCACGCGTCGCCGGGGTGCTCGAGTTGGTTGTAACGATCGGGAGCCAGGAGTTTCAGGTGGATGCCCTCGACGAACCCCCCGCCGTCGATACCCACTTTCTGGGCCGACACGCCGACCCAGCCGTGACCGTGAGCGGCCAAGTGGCGATGGAAGAACCCCCAGTCGGGAGCGGCGTCGATGCCGGCGGATACGTTGTGCCACTCCACCACGGCGGTGCCGCTGAACCGGGCTTCGTCGATGGGACGCCGGACCACGAACCGGGTCTTGAACGTTGCCTCTGGGCCGGACGCGACATCCCAGCGACCGTCCAGCCCCCGCTCGCCTTGAAGGGCGTAGGAGAGAGCCGTCCCTTCCACGCTGAACTCGGTCTCCTCGTAACCGAGCACGTCCAGGTCGTAATCCCGCATGATGTCCGGCGCCGGACCGGGGATTTCCTTGAACACTGCCTGAGGCGTGGTAGTCACCGTGGTCCCTTCCGATCGGGCGGCTCGCCCGACTCCGTAGCGTACGGCGAATATATCGACGCTTTCGTGACGAATCCTGGTGGGCTCGCGCCAGGGATGACTCGCCTGAGGCTTCGCACGACCAGGTCAAGCGGGCTTTTCACAGCGTCGGCCGGGTCACTCACAACGGGATCTGTTCCGTCGCTTCGGCAACCACGGGGTCGACGTCGCGAGGCAAGATGACCGACGCCGCTTCGGCCGCTCGGGCCGCCTGTACGAGGCGCGAGAGGTAGTCGTCGCGGCTGCCATAGAGCTCGCGCACCTTTTCGACTGAGAACGGCTCGTGCGATCCGACGAGTCGCGAGAAGACGTCGGGGCCCTTCCGTATGGCACTGTTGTGCGCCAGCGGGACCTCGACTGAGGGCAACCTGATGCCACCGCGTGCGATGCCGTTGTCGTCACGCACGATCTCGGGCGGATCACCTCTGAATTCGATCAGAGGTTGTACAGGTGGCAGGACGTCCTCGGTGGTCCAGGCCTGCAGATGGTGCAGTGCGGCGTCGACCACCGGTGCGAGGGACACCTGATTGATCCCATGCATTTCTTCGAGTGGTAGGGAGAAGCCGAAGTCCCGTTCCTGCCGGGGCGAGGACGACGCGATCGCCTGAAGGGAGACGTGGGACGCTCCGGCCACCTCCCAGTAGCGGAAGTGATCAGTATCAGGTTGGCGGACCCCGTAGCACGAGGTCGCCTCGCACTCGGTGTTGAGCACCATCAGAGGTGTTCCGAGGTCATCACGCAAGAGGTGCACGCCTTCGGGTATCCGAGGGCCGGCGTCACTTGCGGCCTGGACCGTCATGACCTCGTCGCCAACCTCGAGCGGTGTTCCCCCACCGAAATACATGACGAGGAAGAACGCATCGAAGCGCCGAGTGAGTGGCTGGATCGCGTTGAAATAGGTGGCCAGCCGCGCTGCCGACTGCGAGGCGCCCTGGGCAAAGAGACGGCGCACCTCGAAGCCCTTCAACAGATCGAGACCTCCACGAGGGCGATCCGGAGCCACCAGGCTGGCCGCCTGCGTGAAGATGTCGAACGAGTAGTCGTCGCTCGGAATCGACAGCGACCCGTACCGCTCGGGATCCCAGGCCCGAAGCCCCTGGGGGTTGTCGGGAGTGCCATGGACGCCGACACGCTGAGCCGATACGGCTGCATAGGCGTAACCGCCCTCGAAGAACTCAGCGCTGTCGCCGCCCCCGAAGTTCTCGTACCCTGCCGATACGTTGTTCCACAGCACGATGACGGTTCCGTTGAAGTCGGCGGGATCCGCTGGGCGGACCACCACCAATCGGGTTTTGTACGGAGCGGTCTCCATCGGTTGGACACGCCACCGTCCATCCCATCCAAGCTCGGTGCCCGGCACGGGCCCGTAGCGGACTGCCTCACCCTCGATGAAGTGCTCAGCTTGGCGGTAGCCCGCGGCCGCCAGGTCCGTAGTCGGCCCTCCAAAAGCCCACCCCTTGCTGCCACCGGTCACTGGTTCGCTCACTCGCATTGGTGCCTCTCGTGCACTTCGTCACTCGTGTCTCGTCATGGACAAAATAGGTCTAATGGGAGCGTCATCAGGGACGAGAGTGGTCATGGGGGTCGGAGGGGAACCGCGTTAGCCCTCGAGGATCAGCTGTCACTCCGACACCGTCTCCTGTTACTGGGGAAGATGTTCAAAGCCCGGTCGATCGCAGAGTGCTTCACCACACGGTGGTCATCGGGTTAACGGTTCAGCAACTCGAGCCGGCTGGCGCTCCAGAACGAGCGCCGTCGATACGGAGGAACAGATCAGCCAGCACGTCGACAAGTGTTGCCCGCTCCATCGCCAACCGACCCTGGTGCCACGCCAGGCATAGCTCGCTCAGAGTGCCGATCTGTGCGTAGGCGATGAGACGAGCACGAAGGTCCATCTCCGGATCCGAGCCAGGGGGTGCCATCCCCGCGACGGCCACGTCGATGATCTGATGCCGAAAAGGGCTGAGTGCGCCGCCGTGGGTCTCGGCGAGCAGAACGTGGGCGAGACACTCGTCGTCCACCAATGCGCCGACGAACGCCTCGAGCCAGGCCCGTGGCGGCCCCGCGGGACCGGTCGGCCGGAACGGATCCACACGCTCGGACATCACCGCGATCGCATGGTCGACGACGGCGCTTTGAAGCTCGGGGAGCGACGCAAAGCTCTCGTAGAAATATCGCTTCGTCAGTCCGGCGGCCAGGCAGACACGACCCACGCCGAGCGCGCCCGCGCCCTCGGTTCCGGCGATCGTGAAGGCGGCTCGCACCAGGCGGTTCCGTCGGTCGATGCGCCGGTCGTCGGCGCTGACCCCCTTGAACGGCATCGTCACCTGGTATTCCATCTCGGATGCAGCATAGTTGACACCGTGGAGTATCAAAGTCTACGGTCGCTGGCTGCCAAGCGGTGTCCACGCAAGGAGGTCCGCTGTCGTGCCCTCGACGCCCGTCGACGCTCGCTTTGATCTGAGTGATCCCGACCTGTTGGCTGATCATCTGCCGCTGGATGAGTTCGCGTGGATGCGCCGGAATCAACCGATCCGGTGGAATCCGCAACCGCCCATCGCAGGATACGGTGACGCTGGGTTTTGGGCGATCACGCGCCACGCCGACATCACCGAGGTGACCAGGAGCCCGGGCTGGTCCGTGGAGACCAACTCCGCCTTCGTACGGCGGCTGGATGAGTCCGATCCCACAGGCGAATCCACCAAGAACCTCTTGCTCTGCATGGACCCGCCCCGGCATACCCGAGTTCGCAGGGTGGGAAACCGGTGCTTCACCCCGCGCGCCTTGGCCGGCCTCGAAGACGACCTACGCGAACGAGCCCACCAGATCGTTTGGGCCGCCAAGCACGACGGTACGGGGGACTTCGTGATCGACGTCGCCCGTCATCTGCCCTTGCAGGCGATTGCCGGCCTCATGGGAATCCCCGACGCCGATCGCCAACAGCTCTTCGATTGGAGCGACCAGATGGCGGGCAACGAGGACCCCGAATACGCCGGCAACAATCTCTCGGGCGTCGTCGAGATGTTCGCCTACGCGCACGCGGCCGCCGAGGTGCGCGTCGACAACGACCTCGGGGACGTCACCAGCCGGCTCGTCCAACCAGACGCCGATGGCCAACGCCTGAACAGTGAAGAGTTCGCGTTCTTCTTCATGATCCTCGCCGTGGCCGGCAACGAGACCACCCGGCAAGCGATCACCCACGGCATGCTGGCCTTTCTACAACATCCGGAGCAGTGGGAAAGATGGCGCTCCGAACGCCCTGGGACAACCGTTGACGAGATCTTGCGCTGGGCTTCGCCTGCCGTGGTCCTCCAGCGAACGGCCGACGAGGAAACCGAGGTCGCCGGTCAGTTGGTGCGCAGGGGCGAACGGGTAGGCCTGTATTTCGCCTCCGCCAATTTCGACGACGAGGTGTTCGACGAGCCTCGACGGTTCGACATCGGTCGCTCACCGAATCCCCACTGCACTTTCGGCGCCGGCGGTTCGCACTTCTGCATCGGAGCCAACCTCTCCCGACTCGAGTTGAAGGTGATGTTCGACGTGATCGCCGACGAGCTGACCGACATGAAGTTAATGGCCCCGGCCGACCGCCTCCGTTCGTCCTGGCTCAACGGCATCAAACACCTACCCGTCGATTATGGGGGGTCTCGATGACGACAATGGCAACAGCCTGGATGGTCACCCGGCTGGCCGCGCCAACCGACGCGCTGGAGATCCAGACCGTTGATGTCGCCGAACCGGACGCCAATCAGGTGCGGATCGCCGTGGAGGGGTTCTGCTTGGACTTCAACGACATCGACACCATCCGAGGTCGATACGGGCTCCTGAAGTTCGAACCACCATTCGTAATTGGTATGGCGGCCGCAGGAACGGTTGATGCGGTCGGGCCTGGTTGTGAGGGGTTGCTCGGCCGACGAGTCGTCGGCGCCACCACGGGCGTGCAGGGCGGCTACGCGTCCGCTGCGCTCCTTGACGGAGCAATGCTCCAACAGCTCCCCGCATGGCTGAGCTCGGCTGAGGGGGTGGCGATGTACTTTCCGTACCAGTTGAGCTACCTCGCCCTGTACGTCCGGGGACGGGTCGCCCGAGGTGATGTCGTACTTGTCCACGCCGCGGCCGGTGGCGTCGGCTCCGCCGCCGTCCAGCTGGCCAAGGCGTTCGGCGCGACAGTGATCGCCACGGCGGGCACCGACGAGAAGGTCGAGTTTTGCCGGTCGTTAGGCGCCGACTACGGGGTGAACTACCGCAGCGACGACTTTGTCGCCTTTGTCGATGACGTCACCAATGGACGTGGCGTCGACGTGGCGTTTGACACCGTGGGCGGGGAAGTGACGACAGAGACGTTTCGGACGATGGCGTTCAACGGACGGCACCTCATCATTGGCTTCGCCTCGGGTATCGAAGCAGAGGAGCACGCACTGCCAATCCAGCCGAGTATCTACGGGAACTTTGATCTTGTGGGGATCTGCTTCGCATATGCCAACTCGCCGCGTCCGGCTCGACCGTTTGGCATGAACTTTCTGTCGACCGCTCGCGGAGTTGACATCTGGAGCCGCATATTGCACCTCACCCGGGCGGGAACGATCCGATCGGTGATCGGTCAGCAGATCGAGTTCGCTGACGTTCCCGCCGGGCTCGAGGCGCTCGAGCGCCGCGAGACGACCGGCCGCACAGTGGTGCGGCCGCCGCCAGACAGCGGTCGAGCTCCGAAGTAATCCTTCCGAAGAGGTCCCCGGTTTCCCAGTTTCCGGCACCCCAGTTCGCGTCGCGGAACCAGCCCGTCGACAACTGAAACCGCTGGACGCCGGAGAATGACGCCGGTAGCCCAGATGCGCGCGAACGCATCGTGTTCGGGCGGAACCTCGGGCTCCGGTAGTTCCCGCTCGTACCTGCACCATCTCGAAGAACGTTCACCGTTGGTCCGTCAGCGCAGCTGCCTCCGATTTGCCGGGCGGAAGCGCCCGACGATCTCCCACGTCATCTGAGGCGCGAAAAGGCGCTTCCCATAGCCGGTACCCCCGTCTACCCTTCATCATGCTGGCTTTGCTTCGAAACTGCTGCTGACTCGCAGACGCCGGACTCTTTCGGCGCGATGGCTCCAGCAGTCCGTTCACGACTTCAGCAAAAGGAGAAACCCAAGATGAGCACGGTCACCACCACCGACGGCACGGAGATTTTCTTCAAAGACTGGGGATCGGGCCAATCGCTCGTCTTCAGTCACGGGTGGCCTCTTTCGGCCGACGACTGGGACACCCAGATGCTGTTCTTCTTGAACCATGGCTACCGCGTGATTGCCCATGACCGCCGCGGGCATGGCCGCTCCTCGCAGACCAGCGGAGGCCACGACATGGACCACTACGCGGACGATCTGGCCGCGGTGACCGAACATCTCGATCTGCACGACGCCGTGCACATCGGCCACTCAACCGGTGGGGGCGAGGTTGCACGCTACATCTCACGTCACGGCGAAAGCCGCGTGTCCAAGGCGGTGCTCATCAGCTCGGTACCGCCGCTCATGGTGAAGACCGACGCCAACCCTGGTGGTCTCCCCAAGAGCGTGTTCGACGATCTACAGGCTCAGCTCGCCGCCAATCGCTCCGTGTTCTACCGAGCCCTGCCGTCGGGACCCTTCTACGGCTTCAACCGGCCCGGGGTCGAGCCAGTCGAAGCGATTATCGAGAACTGGTGGCGGCAAGGGATGATGGGCGGAGCGAAGCCACAGTACGACGGCATCGTCGCCTTCTCTCAGACCGACTTCACCGAAGACCTCAAGAAGATAAGCGTCCCAGTCTTGGTGATGCACGGAGAGGACGACCAGATCGTCCCCTATGCCGACTCCGGCCCGCTGTCCGCGAAGCTCGTGCAGAACGGGACGCTGAAGTCGTACCCCGGATTTCCACACGGCATGCCGACCACCCAGGCCGACACGATCAACCCCGATCTATTGGCGTTCATTCAGGCTCGCTGAGGGTGTTCGCCTGCCGTCCCGAACAAAACAGGTCCTAGCCAGATCCCCAAGCGCCTAAAGGTGGCCTCAGCGGGGAGATCACACTGTGCAGTGGAACAGGACGCGGTCGACAACAGCGCGCGGTGTCCGCGTGACACCGGAGAGGCCTTGGCATCATCAAAATGGTGCACAGATCGCAGCGAACGATCATCAGATCCAGCAAGCCTAATCGCTGGCACATATCGTCCGTCACTCAGGCGATGTCGGAGCGGTTCGAGATCAGAAAAGATCATGCCGTACACCGCTTCGTTGTCCCAATGCGTCCGTGTATTCGGATAACTCACAGCGTCACCCGACGCGATTGTTGCGACCGGAGCCGCGCTGGGGTCCAAAAAACCCCGAACGCGCGGTGTGGGTGGCCATTCGCGCCTCCTTTGCTGCAGCGGATGTGCGGCACCTTGCCACTTGGCTGAACCCTCGTAAACTCAAAGAAAACGTTCTGGAACGGGACGTGTACTGAGACGTATTGGGTAAAACGGGGGAGCGGTGCACACTGGAGCCGAAGCGACTGGACCACTCCGTGGTGTGAAGGTGGTCGAGCTAGGAGTATGGGTCGCCGGTCCTGCCGTCGGAGGCATTTTGAGCGACTGGGGAGCCGACGTCGTCAAAGTCGAACCTCCGAGTGGGGACCCCGCCCGCGGTTTCGGAGAAATGCTTGGGGGAGACCTCGACAGCAACCCCGTCTTCGAGCTCGACAATCGCTCGAAGCGAAGCATCGTCATCGATCTCTCCTCGGCGGAGGGCCGCCGAGTTGCCAACGCCCTGATCGATGAGGCCGACGTCTTCGTCACCAACATTCGCCTGTCGGCTCTGGAGCGAGTCGATCTCGGCCCCGCTTCTGTAAGGGATCGCAACCCAGGACTCGTTTACGCCATCATCAGTGGGTACGGTCTGACCGGTCCCGAAGCGGACCGGCCCGCTTATGACATTGGGGCTTTTTGGGCTCGGTCCGGCGTGGCCGCCTCTCTCACCCCTCCCGGTGCCGACCTTCCCTTCCAACGCGGCGGTATGGGCGACCACTCGGTCGCGATGACGGGTGCGGCCATGATCTGCGCCGCACTCGTCGCCCGCGAGCGAACGGGCGAAGGTGATCTTGTTTCGGCGTCGCTCCTTCGTCAAGGTGCCTACGTCATCGGATTCGACGTGAACGTCGCTCTGATGTGGGGAACGCCGATCCGGCTGGGAAGCCGATCGACCATGAAAGTGCCCACCGTCAATAACTACACCGCCGGCGACGGGAGGCGTTTCTGGATCGTCGGACTCGAGGGGGAACGACATTGGCCACCCCTGGCCCGGGCCGTTGGCCACCCGGAATGGCTGACTGATGGCCGCTTCGAGACACCTGCGGCGCGATTCAAGAACGGAGCTGAGCTGGTTCGCCTCCTTGACGATATCTTTTCTACTCGACCGCTCTCGGAGTGGACACAGGTCTTTGACGCAGACCCGGACTTCTTCTGGTCGCCGGTCCAGACCGTCGAGGACCTTCTCTCCGATGAGCAATTCCTAGCCGCAGGTGGCCTGGTGGAGGTGCCCGACGAGCAGGGGACCCTCATGATGCTCGCCACACCTGCCGACTTCGAAGCACGACCGGCCAAACCGCGCTTCAGAGCGCCACGCCTGGGCGAGCACACTCGGGAGGTACTTGAAGGCCTGGGATACGACGAGTCTGAAATCGCCAAGCTGGAATCAGCCGGTGCGGTCAAGACCGGCGCGACCGGATGATCAGGACGGCCTGAGGGGCCAGCGAGCGTTCACTTCTGGAGGTGGCTACATCCTCAACACGCGGTGGACAGCTTAGACAGCAAGAGACGCGCTGCCCGGCGAAAGGTCCGGGTGCGGCGGCGAGACCCTATGGTCGTCGAGGTCAGAGTCGGACCAAACAGCCTGACCGCGACCGTGCATCTTGGCCCAGTAGAGCGCCACGTCGGCTCGGTGGATGATGGAGTCGATCTCCACGTCTGATGGCTTGGAAATCGTAATTCCGATGCTGCAGCCGACAACGATGCTGGTGTCACCGATCGTCGCGATCTGGCCGGAGACCTTCTTCACGATTCGGTCGGCGAGTCGCGTGAGGCCGTCCGGATTGAGCGGACCGAGCCGACTCACGATGAACTCATCGCCACCGAGTCGCGCGACGACATCTGATTTTCGTGTGGTTGCTTCGATCGCACGGGCGATTGCCACCAGTGCAGCGTCCCCAGCTTCGTGGCCATGGGTGTCGTTTATCTGTTTCAGCCCGTCCAAATCGATGAACAGGATGCCGAGGGAGCTTCCGTCACGGTGCACGCTGGCGAGGTCACGCTCTAAGAACTCGAGCACGGCACCGCGGTTCAGCAGTCCGGTCAACGAATCATGTGTGGCTCGCTCGGCGAGGAGTGCTCGTTGTACTTGATTCTCATGAACCGATTCAGACAGCGTGGTAAGCGTCTCCTGCAAAGCTCGACCGGTCTCGCCTGGCAGTTGCGCACGCAGAATTGGATCGTCCAAATTGGTTTCGCTCAGGGCAACGGCATGCGCCTGCACTGCACAGAGGGTGGAGGACATGTCGTTGAACGCCAGCGTTGCTTGCGAGAGTTCCTTCGGACCGCTCACCTCAAGAGGCGCAACATCGAAATCTCCGGCTTGGACGGAGCGGGACGCCACGACAATTCTCGCCAGGGGACGTCCAACTGACCGGTTGAGGACAAGGATGCACAGAAACGCGAGGGCCAGGACCAGGATGAGCCACCCCAAGTCCGCGTAGAGCGCCAGAGACGCCGAGTGCTCTTGGAGCATCGTCGTGTGTCGTAGATCGCTCGATGCATCAAGCGCGAGGTTTGTCCGCGAGCGAACCATCGTCAGGTTCGCACGGAAAACCGCGCCCGACTTCGCCAGGTTCGCCGCGTACGGTGCCGGCCCGTCGCGCAGGCCTGTTGCGATGGCCAACTCGACGGAATTGTCGTACGTCGACGTGAGGGGGTCGGCCGCTGTCTCCTTCCAGGCCTTTCTCGCCAGTGGGCCAAGTTGTCCAGGGAAACCCTGGACAGACGCGTCGTATTCCTCGGTGGCCTCTATGAGTTGGCGAACCTGCGCGGGTTCCGTCGACTGAAGGAGCAGGGACGGCAGGAGCGACGATTGCTGGTTTCCTGAAGTGAAGGCCGCGAAGGTCGCGCTGAATGCTCGGAGGCTCTGCTTTGTTGCCAACGACGACGAGGCCTCGGCCTCGGCGGATATCTGGTTGACCACATTCTGAGCCAGAGTCTGGATGTGGCTATTGAGCTGGGTGAAGACGCTCTGTACATCGGAATAGGGAACCGCGCCTGTGTCGAGACCGTGACGAAGCGTCAGGAGTTTGGCGAAATAGGGAGCCAAGGAGCGGTTACCACTTAGGACGCTCTGCCGATCAACCTCCTTTCGGGTGCTGGAAAGTTCGCTGACGAAGTCGATGCGCAAAAGTGCGTCGAGCTGGGAAATGGGGACTCCGTACGTCTTGGCATAGGCGATCGCCGACGTGGGTACCTCTTCGTCGAGGACGGCATCCTCTGCCCGAAGGTACGTGTCGAGCATGAGAGAAGATTGGCGGGCTGCCACGGCCTGGTTGCGGCTCGTAAAGAGGGTATGGATCGCGGAGTAGCCGAACCCCAGGCTTACCGCGATCGGGAATACCAGTACCACCACCAGCCAGGAGCGGAAGCTCAGTGAACCGATACCCCGGCCACGAGCAGTCGGTCCGGAGATCGTCACGCGGGGACCGTGTGGTTGGTCTCCGGCGCAGTGTCACATAGGTCCCTGGCTCCGTACTCCTTGTTGTGGGTCCTGCCTTGTCGGGCCATGAAGGCCCCCCCTCAATTGCTTGCGGCCATCGTCTACGTCAGTGGGTCCGAGTTGCGATGACGGCACTCCCGGGGCGGCCAGAATGGACAAAGTCCCTGATTGCGTCCGCACTCATCGGTCTGGCAATGAGAAATCCCTGGCCAATATCGCAGTACTGGCGTTGTAGACGGTGGAGCTGATCCTCGGTGTCGATACCTTCGGCGACAGTTTCAAGACCCAGCTCTTTGCCCAGTTGAACGAGCGTGTGCAGCAGCGCATCACCACCGTCGCTGTCGCCCGTCGCGTTGATGAAGGATTGATCGATCTTGAGGATGTCCACGGGAAATTGCCGGAGGTAGGCCAAGGAGGAATAGCCAGTGCCGAAATCGTCGATCGCGATGCGGACTCCGAGGGCCTTAATGGCGTTGAGTCGTCCGATTGTGGTCTCCCCATCGCGCATGAGGATGCTCTCGGTGATCTCGACCACCAGGGCGTCCGGTGGCAGCCCGCTCGCCGTGAGTGCATCAGTCACGTCGCGGATGAATGAGTCCGATTCCAATTGGCGTGCCGACACGTTGACGGAGATTGTGAGGGCGAATCCACGGGCATGCCACAGGGAGCACTGCTGACAAGCTTCTGAAAGGATCCAGCGTCCGACGGGCAAAATCAGCCCGCTTTCCTCGAGACTGGATATGAACTCGAGCGGGCCCAACGCGCCTCGGCTCGGATGTTCCCAACGCAAGAGTGCTTCGATGCCGACAGTAGTCAGGTCGACCAGGCGGAACGTGGGCTGGTACTCGAGGAAGAACTGACCGGCCTCAAGAGCCCCTTTCAGATCTGCCTCGAGAACAAGACGGTCCTCGAGCGAGTTCCGCATCTCGGAAGCGAACATCTCGTAACCGTTTCGGCCGCCCGCCTTCGCCTGAGACAACGCGAAGTCGGCATTACGGATCAGGTCTTCGGATTGTGATCGGTCACCTATAGCGATGCCAATACTGGCGGTTACTGATAAAGGCGCCGAAATCCCCTCCCTCGAGCAGAGGATAAAGGGTTCACGGAGAACACTCAGGAGGCGCTCGGCGATGAGCGTCGGGCCCGCATCCAAGGAAGCGCCCTCTGCTAAAACGATGAACTCATCACCGCTCAGGCGTCCGAGCGTGTCGAAGGGACGCAGCGCGCGCCTGAGACGCGCTGGCGACAAATTTGAGGAGCTGGTCCCCCGCAGCGCGGCCCAGGCTGTCGTTGATGTCCTTGAAATGGTCCAGGTCCAAGAGCAGGGCCGTCACTGGGATGTGTTGACGTCGCGCCCGTGTCAGCATCTGCTCGGCCCGGTCCAGGATCAGGGCTCTGTTTGGTAGATCGGTAAGGACGTCGTGAAGCGCCCGATGACGGAGCTCGCCGGATTTCTCCTCGACGAGAGCCAGCGCCTGGATCAGCCGGCGGTGATCGGCTGCGGCGGCCGTCACATCCACCGCAGTCCCAATCAAAGCCATCGGCCTACCGTCTTCCCGGCCAAGCGGCGTGAGCGTCAGCAGCGAGGTGAGTGCTTTTCCAGAGCGAGAGCGCCCATCGAGCTGCCCGGTCCACGCATGGCCGCGACGTATGAGCGCTTCGGCTGACTCAAGAGCATTCGGATCTGGCGAGGTTCCGAGCAGTCTGTGAATGGGCTGCCCTATGGCTTCGCTTGCGCAGAAGCCATAGAGGTCAGTCGCGGCCTGATTCCAGTAGAGAATCGTTGATTTTAGGTCGGTGACGACGACCGGCTGGGCCAACGCATCCAAGATTGGTCGGGCTGCATCCAGTCCGGGCACGCGATTGGTCAGGCAAGCCCTTGGCTCGGATTGCACCCCCATGGGCACAGCCCTTCAAGATGTCGGTCACAGAACGTCTGCTCTTATCCCATCGTCAGGTTGTCGCCTGCGCTGAAGCCATTTCGCCTGTTGCTCTCGCGCACGCGCTCCATTTAGAAGTTGTTCAAGGGCGACTCAGAATCTCGACCTCGAGCGAGCTATTGGCGGCGGATGCCTGCGCCGTGAGAGCGCGTCGTGGAACTACCTCCGAAGAGACCGCAGCGCACGGAGGCTCGACCGGCCCGGAGTCCAAGCGCGGCATCTGCGCAGAAAAGTCAGTTCGTTGTTGCCGGCAAGTGGTACAACTGATTCGCTTACCTTCAACATCGAGGGGTTCGTCGAGGACGGCCTGCGCCGCCCGCTACAGCGTGAGGCGTACATCGCCTCCCCCAGATTCTCTTGAAGGTACGACGTCTCTTCTCCGCCCCCCGAGACGCCATCGGACCTGTCACCGGGGATCAGGTGCCTGTGGCAGGCGGCGCTGGCCGGCCTGGGCTGACGAAGTGTTCCGAGGCGAGCGTTCGCTATGTCTTTGATCACCCATCCGTCCGGTTTCGAGGTTGTGAGCTCTCGAGGGGTCCACTCTGGGACTAGCTCGGCAAGGCGGAGGAGCGAATTCCGCTGGGGCGAGCGGAGCTCCATGCGCCAGCCTGGCGACGAAGCGCCGGCTTGGGCGGTACACGGTCTCTCATGTGATCCGTGTGAGACGAGCACCGGTGGAGTCAGCCACTAATGCATGGATCCGTTGGCGAGAGTGATTCGCTTAGTTGAAATTATGTCAAGCAAGATGGTTGGCGTTGCGCCCCACCGTTCTGGCCATCATTAACCGCTCGTCTCCGTGTGGTCCTCGCGGAGGTAGAAAAGCGGTATCACTGATCCGACCCCAGGAAATCGCTGGTCTCAGTCGCCCTTGCGAGAAGGACCGGTTATGGCGAATCGGATCAGCTGGCAGAAGCGGGCCAAATCTCCTTTTGGATGAGCGTGAGCTCGCCGCCCGCACGCCTGGGTCGCTAAATGCGATAATCGGGGGCAAAGGGGGGCACCTATGGGCCCAGGCGAATGGCCACCGACCGTCGACCAGAACTCCCTCACCGAACTGTCTCAGACTGTCTCTCAAACTGCGCTTACCCTGTTCTCGGCGGGCAGTGTTATTGACACCTTGGCCAGTGTCGCCGAACTAGCGATGACGACCATCGAGGGCTGTGACTTTGCCGGCCTCTTTCTTATGGAGGGCAATGCAGTCACCACCCCGGTGTACACCGATCCAATCGTGCTCGAGGCGGATGCGGGGCAGCTCGGGACCTCCGAAGGTCCATGCCTCGATGCCGTTGTCTTCGGGCTGATCATCTATACCGAAGACCTCGCGTCCGAGCTTCGGTGGCCTCATTTCTCGCCCAAGGCAGCGAGTACCGGCATTCGCAGCGCGCTCGCCCTCCCTCTGACGCCGAACTCAAAAACGGGAGCATTGAACCTCTACGCCCGCTACCCGTCGGCATTCGGTGTTATCGATCGAGCCAAGGCAGCGATTCTGGCGTCATTGGCCGGTCTGGCACTATCCGTTGCACACTCGCACGAGGACGAAGAACGGCGAGCAGAGAACCTCAATGCCGCTCTCGGCACGCGCGAGATCATTGGTGAGGCCTTGGGGATTCTCATGGAACGAGAGCGCATCAGCGCCGACCAAGCTTTCGATATCTTGCGTCGAGCATCCCAGCATCTCAACATCAAGCTCCGAGAGGTTGCTCAGAACCTGGTGGACACGGGTGAAAGTCCCGACATGGGCAGCGGCTCGCGCTCGTGAACGGAGCCCGGGCAGACAGGGACTCTTTGCACCTGCTCGCAGACGGGCCATCCTCGGGGCTGGTATGCCAGAACGTTGCGCCGTGGAGGCTCGAGGATGTTGGTGGGGGAGCGGTACCTTGCCATGGAGCGGTCTCACGGTACCGACGCGTGCGTCTCCTTGAGGAGCTGCTCAACGGCGACCCTCAGCTTCTCAGCCTCGGTTTCGCTTTTCGCCACCGCCGCCTTCAGCCGCGAGAATGCCTTATCGAAACTGTCGCCGAAAGGACCGAATATTCGTTCCGTCATCGCTCGCCTCCGAACAGTCGAGCCTTCACCATCGCAGTCTTCAGTCGATTTCAGGATCGAAGCGCCTCAGCAGCAACGATTCCCGACATGACGACGAGCACGTTCCTCCGAGGAACTCGATCGTGCACAGCTGCCCCTTTTGGTTGGCAAGCACGAGCCCTCGTCTACATCTATCACTTGGTGACGGCATTCCTCGCCTGGTGCGCGGCGTCCTTCAGGTCCTCTCCAGTGTTCTTCAGTTCGCTCTTGGCCACATCCGTCTCGCCTTTGACCTTGAGGTCGCGGTTGCCGACGAGGCGGCCTGTAGCTTCCTTCACCCGGCCCTTGACGTCTTGAACCCTGTTCGATGCTCTGTCTTTGGTGCTCATTTCAGTGCTCCTCTGGAGGTGACAACCCGTAGCAGTGCGTGCGTGTCGCGAAAGATTTGGGCTGCTTCAGTTTGCACCTCGAGACGCAACAAATGCAGTAACTGCGAGCGACGGGTTGGTGCCTTGGATCACTGAGTCGGGCTGAGATTGGCGCGACGAGATCCTTATCGATCGAGATGGCGACGAGCTCGGCAAGTTTCCAGACGTCTATTTTGGCGTCGAAACCGGCGTGCCTCTGCGTTCCTTTCCCGCCCACTCCATTTTGGACGTCTTCGATCGGCGCTCCTTGGCTGCTGGGCTGAACCGGTGTTCCGCACCCTGTGGAGTAATCCCACCGACTGCCTCTCCTAGCTCTCGCCAACTTGCGCCATGGTCTCGGGCCGCCATTGCCGATTCGTGACACAGGCGATCTGCTGAACGTCGCAAAATGTCGGCGAATCGGAGGAGTGCAAGTGACTCTTCGCGCCTGTCGGAAATATCGGCGACAAGTTCGTGTCGGCCTCTTTGCACCACGGTTTCGACGATGGTCTCGGTGTCCGTTGACATGCCACCAGGATAGGGCCTGGCTGACCTAGATTCAACCCTGTGTTGACAACCATGTGTTGAAGTAGTAGATTTCAACACATGGTTGATCCTGTCATCGAAACGCCCCGTCGTTTTAACCGGAGAGGTTTGGCCGCCGTCTCGCGAATTCGCCGAGCTTGGGTCCACATCCACCCTCACCTGAAGGTCGCCGCCCTCGCGGTGACCCTGCTGGCTGGGGCAGGCTGGGCGCTCAGCTCCTCAGGAGGTGCCTCGACCGCTCGAGGATCGAGCCGATCGTCGGACGCTGCCGCGGTGCACAAGCTCGATGCAGTGCCCGCCAGCCACAGCACGACCCCCAGTACCGTTGTTGCGCCTCCGGTCGCCACGACGACCTCTACGACGGTAGTGACGGCTCCGGTGAACGCACTGCCGGTGGCAACGGTCGCTCCTGCAGTTACTCCCGCGGTCGTTCCCGCGGCTGCTCCCGCGGTCGCTCCTGCGGTCGCTCCTGCGGTCTCCGAGCCCTCCGTGGCTGAGCTGGTGGCCGAAGTTGAAGCCGCAGGGATCGAGCCGGGGTCCAACTGGAGTTGGAGCATGGGGGACACCGCGACGCACTGTGCTGCGATGACAGGCGCCGGGACAGGATGCACCTACGGATCGAACGGTCTCGAGTACAGCGTGTTTTCGGGCTCGCCCACGCTGGCCTTGGTTGCCCATGAGCTGGCCAACGCCGAGACAGAAAATGACGCCGTCCCTAGCCTCTTGAACGAGGTGGCTGTGGCCGCAGCGGGGTCGTCGTGGTCTCCAACCGATGCCGTGGCCTCGTGCCTGGTGGCGCACTTCCTGGGAATCCAGGACCAGTCAGCAGGGACCTGGGATTGCCCCGCCGCGCTGGCCACGAGCGTGGCCGCCAACATCCACGATTCCCTCTGAGTTCTCTGTCGGCACGTCACTCGGCGTTGCCGGCGCCGCGATGCCTTGGGCTGTCGGAGCGAAAAAGACGGAATCCCTCCGAAAGCTGGGGTAGCGACGCGCGTTCTGATGGAGCGGCGCTGGGTGGAATAAGTGCCACCAGGGTTGTGTAGACGACAGTGTTGGAGAGGTAGTGGCCCGTCTGCGCATCGAAGTCTCCCCCGCAGGTGACCAACTGCAGCGCGCTGTAACCGTGCGATGTGTAGACCAGCTGGTCCGGGAAGTCTGTCTTGAGATACATCGCCGCCGACGTGACTTCGAACTGGGCGGTCATTCCGTCGGCCAAGGTCACATCCACGACGTCTCCGAACGTGAGGGACCGCAGATCGAAGAACACGGCGGGACCTGCCTGGGAGTCAACGTGCCCCAAGATCACCGCTGAGCCGATCTCGCCTGGGGATGGACCCAACCCATACCAGCCAGGCTGCTGGATGTCGGTCGGCACCTGCACCGTTCCATCGGCGTTGAGCCCGAGAGTTGACAACGAGACCGCCAGCGAGATCGCGGGGATCCTCAGTTCGACTGGTGTTGATCTCGCCGTAGCGAATATCACGTTCTTCGATGCTGCGAATTTGGCCTTCACGGCTCTGGGCACCCGGAGGGAAGGCGCTGGCCCGGCCAAGGGATGCTGGCGTTCTTGTAGACCAAAGGCGAGGCAACCAGATCCGACGAGCACCAGCGCGCCAGCTACCAGCCCCCACGTACCCAAGGAGTGGCGAATTCTCCTAATTCGGGTACTCCGCTTCACGGCGTCTCATGGGCACTTTCGAGGGAGAGGGTCCGACGGCGGAGGAAGGCAAACATCAGCGCCAGTCCGGCCCCGACAAATGCGAGCACAGCTGCCCACAAGAGGTTGCTATCGCGCGAATGCGATGCCCCGCCCAAACCGGTCTGTGCTCCGCCGGAGGGTATGGCACCCAACGTCCCCGCGACCGTCGCGGGCCCGGTCGAGCCCCCAGCTCCCGGGGACGACCCGGTGAGCCCAGTCGATCCAAAACCGCCGCCCGCACCTGGCGCGGCGCCAGACCCAGGCGGCGAGGTGGTGCTGGTGGTGGTGGTGGTCGACGGGGTAATGAAGTCGTTCTCTACCGTGGCCATGCAGGTCACGGCGCTGCCGCCACCGGTCGCGGTGCCGTTGCACTGGTTGATGGTTACGGGCAGCGCCGACGCAGCACCTGTCACGGTGCAACCCACCGTCGTCTCTCCGTTGTAGGTTCCGCCGCCGGTTGCCGAACCGTTGCATTGCGTGACCGTGGCATTCGTCGTACTGCCGCTCGGAGCGCAAACCTCGGTGCTGCCTCCGCCACCGCCCGATCCGATGCACTGATCGACCGTGACGTCTGATGTCGACGTTCCGACTGGAACATCGTTGGTGACTGTGACGTCGCAGTACACATTGCTGCCGCCGCCCGTCACGATTCCGTTGCACTGGTTCACCGAAGTGACGAGTTGAGTCGAGGACGTCGTATTGGTGATCGGCCCGGAGTTAAGCGGGCAAGAGGGGAATACGACTCCTGCGGCCCCTAAGCACGCACTCGTGGTCACGGTCGAACTGGTCGCACCCGTCGAGGAAGTGTTGTTCACGACCGTAACGGTGCAAGTCACTTGGAATCCGGCCGTGATCGGAAAGTCCGGCGGATCGCACTGAGTGATCGACGGAGCTGTGGTCACCGCGGCGGCCACAGCTGGTGCCGAGGCGATCCCGAGAGCAGCCACGGCTGCGAATGCAGTCCCGGCGGCTACCGCCGCGACAAGGCAGCGTCGGACGACTCGCTTTGAACTGCTGACGCGACGACGAGAACACAACGACGACAATGACAAGGCTGACCACACGGTCGGCCTCCCCTCTTGGATACCCCGAAATAAACAACCGTCGGTGACGGACGTTCGAGGTTTTGTGGGATCGTACTATGGATCTAGAAAACTAGCAATACATTTCTAGTAAAATGTTGCTATGGTGTGTTAGTGGCCAACTGGAGCTTTCTCACCAACCACGGGCGGGCTCTGCTCTGCATCGCCCACGATCCGGAGACACGCCTGCGCGACATCGCGGCCGACCTCGGCATTACCGAGCGACATGCCTACGCCGTCGTCACAGATCTGAGCGACGCCGGATACGTCGTCAAGACGAGAGAGGGTCGCCGCAATCGCTATCAAGTACAGAACCACCTGTCGCTGCCGGACCTGAGGGATCATGAGCAGGCAATCGGAGAGGTGCTGGACGTGCTGACCGGTCGAGCGGTGAAACGGAAGTCGACAGCGCGGGTGAAGAACTGAGGGATCGGGTGATCACTCCCATGGAATTGATTCAGGCTCGCACCCGCAGGGATCTCGTTGCAGGTGCAAGCTGCCGATGACCTCGCCATCGGAGAAACAATTGCCTCTTTAAGCTTGCCCCCCCCGGACAGTATGACTCTCCCGTGGCTGCTCGTTTGTCAGCAGTCTTCACGTAGCACAGCTCGATAGACCTTTCCCCGCGGTCCGAGAGGTTGGGTTCCACGGAAGTGGGAAGGCTCAATGCAAGGTGATTCTCTGGCTGGCAGTCACGGAGCCCTCAACGACGATCGACGACATCTCTTCGGTCCTGACGGGCGTTCGCCACGACGTACCCGAGCCCCAGGGCAAGCACCAGGATTGCGACGACCCACAGCACGTGCAGTGCGAATCCGACCAGGCTGAACAGCAGGGCTGCCGAAAGGACAGCCACCATTGCCGCGCTGGAAACCCTACGCTCATCAAGCAAAGAGGAGATCCTTCGAGCCTCTGACGATCTAGGAGTCATTGGGAGACCTGTCCTTCATGGTGTTGCTTCCTCGGCCAGAATCGACCGCTGAACCACCTTGAACCTGCGCCAGCAACAATTGCCGTAACAATTGCCGTGACCCATCCGTCTCAACGCGGCTCAATCAAGGGCACTCGACGGGCAAGGCTGATATGGCGGTCTCGATGGATCAGCTGTGGGGAGAAGAGTCAGTCGTCGTTGCGAAACGTGAGCGAGTAGCCGCGCCCGGGGCGGTTGACCAGGTCGCATGGTATTTCTAACCGGACGAGGATCTTCCTGACCCTCGAGACGTAGTTGCGGACTTCTTCTGGGAACAGTGCCGAGTCAGACCAGGCGTATCCCATGATCTGGGACGAGGTGTAGAAGCGATGGGGGTGATCCAGCAGGAACTGGAGGAGCTCAAACTCTCGGTTCGTGAGAACAACCTCCTGCCCCTTGTGGCGCAGGACGCGGCCGTCAGGATCGAGCCACAGCCCATGGAGTTGCCAGAGGCGCTGATACCAGAGATCAAGGCGTCTGTGGTACCCCTCCATCTGAGTCTCGATGTAGGTGACATCGATGTCGGCAGCCTTTTGCGCCACCGGGTGGAGCTTGGGCAGCTCGCGCTTCACTCGCTGGAGAAGGCCAACTTTGAAGCGAATCAAGTCGTCGTAGATGCTCATCCAATGGCGGGCGTCTTCCCAGTGCTCTGTCTCGATGTCCTCGCCCTCGAGTGGGCCGTGGGCCGGCCCCTTTGGATGGTCCAACACGGATCTCACTATATGGACGGCATTAAGCCCGTGTTGCTGAACTTCTTACGCGACCCGGTGTAGGACTGGTCCATGGACTCGGGGACGGCACATCCGGATCGGCCTGACATAGTCGCTGCGAGAAGGGGCGGGGACAACTCGGTGGGCATGGACGACGAGATGGACCCGGGCATCGCATCCTTAGAACAAGCGCTGTTCTGGAGAAGTATCTACTCAGATATTTTGGAAATGGAACAGTCGGTCCTTGTTCGCATCCGCCAACTCATGGCAGGGCAAACCCCCGAGGCACGACGAGAGGTCGAATTGACGAACGTCCCGGTGGTGGTCGCCCAGGTTGAGCGCTTCCGATCCCGGTGGGAAATCTGGGACTCCCGGGTGGGTGCCCACGAATCGGACGGTGTGACGTTATGACCACGGCGACTCAGCCCGAAGGACTATCAATGTCTGGACAGGCACCGACCGAGCTCAGCCCGGTCGAAAGCCCTGACACACCCGGACCTGGCCGTACGCGAATCTCAGCCGCATGGTTCGGCGTGGTCGCCGCAGCCTTGGTCTTGGCGGTCCTGCTTATCTTCATTCTCCAGAACACGAGATCGGTGAAGATCACGTTCTTCACTATCAGCGGGACTATCCCTGTCGGCGTCGCGCTCCTCTTCGCAGCGATCGGTGGTCTGCTGCTTGCTGGTCTGTTGGCCTCGCTCCGAATCTGGCAACTTCATCATCGAATGACCCATGAGCGGAAGTGAGACAGCCTTGAGGCGTCCGGCCGCCATCACTTCCGGAATATGAGCAGGTGCGACTTTGCCCGTGCAGGGGGAGACGCGGGTAGGTCGATTTTGGAGGCCTCAACGATGAGTACACTTATCTGCACCTTCAACACCGAGGGTTCCGTGAGGACGGTCCACGCCGTCCACCACACCGAGAGAGGTGCTCGGCACCTCCCTGAATCCCTTCGAAGGTATGGCGTTTCCACTTCCGTGAGGGACGACATCGCGCTTTTGTGGTCGGAATGAAGCGTAGAGTTGTGGTGGGTAGCGCAGACCGGCCGTCGAGCATCAGATCCGAGCTGTGTCTTCGTCATGTCGTTCACCGACGATCCCGCTGATTTCAAGGTCACGACCACAATCGAGGATGGGCGCGTTGTACTTGCGCTACGCGGGAGGGTCGAGAACCTTGCTGCGTTCGATCTCGCGGCCTCTTTGGATGCCACCATTGATCTCAAGCCCGTGATTGTCGTTCTGGACCTCTCTGAACTTGAATTCATGGGAGCAGCTGGAATGGTGGCAGTGGCAAACGCGGAGAAACGGCTCACCGAAGCTGGGATCGAATTGGCAGTGCGCACGCCCTCGACCCTCATCGAGCGGCTCCGCGGCACGATGGAATCGGCCGCACAATCACCGTTCCCATTCCCACACCGACCCTCCGCCCACAACGTAGCGCCGGAGGATCTCAGAGGGGTGACAGCCAGTCCCACCGAGCACGATGTGGTGGACGGAGCCCTTCGCCTGGTGGTGAGGCGGGCGCGGGCCTCCGTGAGGGGTGCCGACGGGGTCAGCGTTTCGCTGCTCCGACACGGAGAGCTCCGGACCGTGGCTGCCAGTGACGAGACCATCATGGAAATGGACACCGAGCAGTACGCCACCGGCGAGGGGCCCTGTGTCGACGCCTCGCTGCGGGGTCGCCGGTTCCATGCCGAATCGTTGGACACCGAAACCAGGTGGCCTTCCTTTACCCCTCGAGCCCGAACTCTCGGGATCAAGGCCATCTTGTCGACTCCCCTCAAGGTCTTCGAGGTTCCGGTCGGCGCGCTCAACATCTACTCCCGAACGGCCTCCACGTTCGATGTCGAGGCCCAGGAGACGGCGGAGGAATTTGCCCACAGGGCTTCGGTGATCTTGAGCGACGCCCGTGCCTGTGTGACCGATTCGCAGATGGCCGTCAGATTCCAAGGGGTCCTGAGGAATCGAGACATCATCGCCATCGCCAAGGGAATCGTCATGGAGCGCGACAGGGTCAGTGAGGACGAAGCATTCACTACGCTGCGAACGCTCTCGCTCAAAGGCAAACCATTGCTCAATCAGGCAGAAGCGGTGATGCGATCGGCAAAACAGGCCGAACTTGGCCCCGAATGGGGACTCGATGGCTGAACGGGCGATCGATGAGCTTGACAGGTTCAGACGGAAAGCCGGACTCTCGCACGGAGAGCTGTGGTTGCGGTATTTCGAGCTGGGCGGCATGAGTACGCACTTTGAGCTCGAGGCGTTCCTGTATGGGATGCTCCTGCCCAGCGCCCACGATCATGACGTCATCGCACATGCGATCAACGAGAGGTTTGTCGAACTTGGCGGGAACCACCCAGTCAGTTATTCGAGTGGAGCCAGTGCTGACTAGACAAAGAGGAGGCCACCATTGGGCGGCGCCGTCCACGCAAGACCCAATGTCTTGTCTAACGTTGACCCGATCCGAAGGCTATCTCGGCGTCGGCCTCGGCTGACAGCGGACCGCTCTACGACAGGGGCGAACTGAGTGGACGGGTTGGAAACTGGTTGGACGGAACGGCGCCTGAAGGGACCCTGCGGACCAGGACGGGCGAAAACCACCACCATGCCAAGGTGAGGGTTGCGGAGTTCGAATCGCGTCTTCCGCTCTGAACTTCGAGGTGGAGGGGACGTGTCCGAACTTCGTTCGGGTCGATGGCAAGCCTCTGCCGCTCCGCGTCGATGGCGAGAGGAGCAACGCTCGGAGGTCAGGTGGCTCGCCGATAATGGCGCGTGCGGCGTTCACTCCGTAGAGCTCGGTAGCGAGAGCGAACCGAGCGAGACCACGATGCAGGTGGTCTTGTGCACTCCAGGCCGCGCACTCATCATCGAGATCGAAGCCGTATCCACACCAGGCGTGCCCTATGAGGTCGTGAACGGCACGGAACCGATCAAAGGCGCCTCCGAACTCACAGTCGAGTAGTGGATGAAGGCGTTGTCCAGCAGTGGCGGCTGAGGTGATCTCGAGCGTCCCCTCGGCGCGTACAGCGAAGATGAGCTCTTCGTCGCTTTCATAGGGTTGGACGCAACGGGTGAAAACGACTCGTGCCGCTCGGTTGCTGGCACTTCGAGTGACGAGGCTGAATAGATGATCCGTTTCAACTTGGAGTTGCTTGTACGCCTCAATCACCCAGGCATCGCGGTGAGCGCTTCGAGACTCCATATACCATTCGCCTACTGTCACGGCAGTCGAAGGCTCAGCCCCAAAGGATGCGCCAACTTGAATTTCGTGCGGCATCTCCGATTCCCCGTTCCAGCGCATGAATGCAATGACTTTGCCGTGTCTCGGTCAATCGAAAGGGCTACAAGCGGCGTTTAGAATTGGCAGCTGAGCGCTCAAGATAAATCGGGGCGCGATATTCGTGTGTTTGGACCCGTTGCCAGTTCGAGCTCGGTACCACGATGAAGGCGTTGAGTTGGCTCGACGCACTCGAGCTATCCAGTCTCGTTCAGACTTTCATGTCGCCAACCGTCTTTGTATTCGGCATCATGTAATCGGCGGACGAGATGTGCGTAGTGGTCTAGTCGATCGGCAGCTGCTTGAGCTTGGTGGTAATCCTTGCCGTGATCACGTGCGGCCGTCTTTTCTTCGGCTCGCTTCCGAACGATACGGAGCTCCTCGTGGGCGTGCTCAACGATCTTCTCCAGAGTTTGCTCAAGGTTCATTGTTCTCTTCTCCGTTGGAGTCTTTTTGCTTCGGCTCAGAAGTATGTCCGAAGGCGGACCGGTGCAGGCGCAGGCGGATCGCTGGGACCGGGGCTCTGTGTCAGATCCCAGTGTGCTCGGCTCGGACCGGATCAGGGTCCGGCACGTGAGGCATCAGCGCGTTCGGGGGGATCGTGCCGAAGCGACCGGCCTCGAAGTCCTCCAGTGCCTGACCGATCTCTGCTCGGGTGTTCATGACGAACGGTCCGTAGTGTTCAACGGGCTCTTTGATCGGTCGTCCTCCCAAGACGAGGAGTTCGAGTTGGTCGGTGTCAGAGTCCATGCGGTCGTCCGCCCGGACGGCCATCCAGTCGCCGGGATCGGAGGCCACCAACTGGCCACCTTGGATCGGTCTCCCGTCGCTGCCGACTCGGCCCGATCCGGCGAGTACGTAGACGAGCGCGTTGAAGCCGGGATCCCACGGCAACTCGAGGAGCGCTCCAGGGGACACGCTGGCGTGCATCAGGGCCATCGGCGTGTGGGTGGAACCCGGTCCTCGTTGTTCACCGACCTGGCCGGCGATTATCCTCACCAAGCAGCCGCCGTCGGTGGTCGAGACGAGAGTGACCTGGTCGGCCTCGAGCCCTTGGTAGGCCGGTGGCATCATCTTGTCCCTCGCCGGCAGGTTCACCCAGAGCTGGATCCCGTGGAAGAGACCACCCGAGACGACGAGATCCTCGGGGGGCGTTTCGATGTGCAGGATCCCCCCTCCGGCGGTCATCCACTGTGTGGCCCCGTTGGTGATGAGGCCACCACCTCCTTGGGAGTCCTGGTGGGCAAAGGTTCCATCGATCATGTAGGTCACCGTCTCGAACCCTCGATGCGGGTGCCATGGAGTTCCTTTGGGCTCACCTGGCGCGTAGTTGACCGCGCCCATCTGGTCCATGTGGACGAAGGGGTCGAGGTCAGCCAGGCTCATGCCGGCGAAGGCCCGGCGTACGGGGAACCCCTCGCCCTCGAGTCCGCTCGGCGCGGTGGTCACGGACCTCACCGGCCGCTCGGCTGTCGCCTCCCGGTCGGGAACGGGGATTTTCGGCAGCTCCGACAGGTCATCGACGGTCACAGCAGGCATCCGTACCTCCGTTCGGTCCGTGCGCTCTCTATTGTCAGTCCCCGGTTCCGTCAGGTCCCGGCCCCAGTTTCGTCGATAGAAGGCAATCTCGCCACGGGTCTCGGAACCTGCCGCTGCACGGCGTCGGGGCGCTCCGCGTGACGGCCATGCACCGACGTGCAGGACGACAGCGCCGCCGAACCCGGGTAGATCGCTGTGCTACAAGCTCGGCCACCGCGCCGATAGCAACGGAGTGACACCCTGCAACAGCGTGCTTCCACGCCCGCGTGAAACGATATTTGCATGGTGATCCCGCTCATGTTGGCGACGTTGACCAATCGTCGCGAGTTCGGCGACGATTGGCTGCTGGAGCGCAAGTTCGACGGTGAGCGGTGCGTCGCACGCAAGGTGGGTGACGACGTGCGACTCGAGTCTCGTAGCGGCAAGGATTTGTCGGACACGTACCCCGAGGTCCGCTCGGCTGTAGCGGGACAACACTCTCGGAGTCTCCTGCTTGACGGCGAGGTGGTCGCATATGACGGTGACCAGACGTCCTTCACCAGACTCCAGCAACGTCTTGGCGTGACCAGGCCTTCTCCAGAGCAAGTGGCCACATACCCGGTGGTCTATTGCGTGTTCGACCTCCTCGAGATCGACGGGGACGATCTCACCGCGCGGCCGCTGGTTGAACGCCGCGCCCGGTTGACGACGACGGTCCGGTCCAGCTCGGCACTACAGCACACCGAGGCCTGGCGCGACGACTCTGAGCGTCGGTTCGCTGCGGCCTGCCGCTCGGGCTGGGAGGGTCTCATCGCGAAGCGCGCCGCTGCCCCCTACGTTGCGGGACGCTCGAAGGACTGGTTGAAGCTGAAGTGTGTCTGGGAGCAGGAGTTCGTGATCGGTGGTTACACCGAGCCGGGCGGAAGCCGGACAGACTTTGGTGCCGTGCTCGTCGGTTACTACGAGCACGGCACCCTCCGTTACGCTGGGAAAGTTGGCACCGGCTACACCAAGGCGACGCTCCACGACCTCGGAATCCGACTACGGGCGTTGGAAACGGCCGAGCCGGCGTTTGAAGACGTCCGACCGAGTCCCCGCGGCGCACATTGGACGCGGCCCGAGCTCGTTGCTCAGATCGGATTTGCCGAATGGACGAGTGATGCTCGGCTGCGGCAGCCCCGCTTTCTTGGTCTCCGCGACGACAGGGACCCGGCTGAGGTCGTTCGAGAGCGACCCCAGTGAGAAGGGGTGGCGATCCATGGCGCGTGGAGGGCACCCCATTTGGCCAGACCCGAACCCGTGCTAGCGCTCCGTTCCGGCCTGGGCGGCTTCGTTCATGCGGCTCATGTGGCCAGCCAGAGCGGCGCGGCTGCTGACGCCGAGCTTGCGATAAATGGCGCGCAGGTGGGAGTCGACCGTGTAGGGCGAGCAGTACAACGTGGCACCGATTTGTTTGTTCGTGAGGCCGGTGCTCACCAGCTCGGCTATCTCTCGCTCCGCTGACGTGAGCTGCTGCCACCCCTTCCACGCAGATGGGACCGACCGATAGACGAGCGGCATCAGGGCGAGGATGCGTTGTTCGATCTCGCGTGCGCCGCTTCGGGCGAGGCCCAGCATGAGCGGGCTCGCTTCGTCCGCCGCCGACGTCAGGTCGAGCGCTCCCACGACCTCGCGGCTGACAGGGTCCACGATGGGGGCAGCTGCACAGCTCAGCTGTGTGAGGACGTCTGCAAAATGCTCACGGCCCATGACGAGCGCCGGCGAACCCATCGCCAAGGCTGTGCCAATCGCGTTGGTGCCCACGGTGTCCTCGGCGTAGGCGTAGCCAGGGCCGAGCGAGACCCGGTCGAGCCGAGCCCTGATCGACCGGCTGCCATCGGCACGAACGAGCACATTCGCCGAGGCATCGGTGAGGATCACGGACACGTCAAGGGCGGCCAGGTCTGCCGAGATGCGGCGTAGTACGGGCCGGGCTGCCCGCACGAATCTCGACTCGAGCTCGGGCTTGCGCTACGGGACTATGAACCGGTCGGGAGCGAGACCCGACCATGCCGAGCGCTGCCACGAGGACACGATCTCAGGCCGCAACTCGAGTCCCCGATCCCGCCCGAGTTCCGCCGGATCGGCCGTGCCCGTCATGTGCCTTGTGGCCGTTCCCTGCATGGGTCGCGAATTGGCGCTGATCGACACCCCGATCCTCAAAGGCGCTCTCGACGACAGTGTCGTCACCTGGACTTATCAGTCAGTTGTGGCTGTCGGGGCCGGACGATATCCGCGAACGCGGGATGACGCACGGGTCACAAAAGCCGAGCATGGAAGTGTGGGCTGACCTGGAAGTCCGTGTTGAGGGCGATCAACGAGCGCCGACAGCGGGACGGCTAGGCAGAAGGCCTGCGGAAACGGAGATCCGCCATGACTGTTGTCCAAGACGCAAGCAACGACACGGACGGAGGCCGGGTGCCTACGCCGTCACTTCTCGAAGGATTGCTCGAAGATCCCGCCATTGCGACTTGGGCCAGGGAAGCTGCGTCAGAGCGCCCCATTACTCCGTTGGCGGCGCTGTGGCTGCTGGCACAAGCCCTCTTCCTCGAACCACCACAATGACACGTCGAAACAACTCGATTGTGAAAGCGATGACGCGGTGATGACAGTGATTCGTGAGACGGAGAGTCGTGGTGCTCCGCTGCTCGAGGTTGAATTGGCTGAGAGCCCTCGAGGATACCTGGCGCGATTCAGGGGCGACCTTGTGGCAGAGACCACGGCAGTGCTGTGGGGAATTGAGCCGATGCTGCTCAACGAGACCCGCGTATCCATCGATGTCTCGGGGGTCACATCGGTCGACCAGGCCGGACTGAAAGCTGCTCTGAAGCTTGTTGAGGCACTTCACGCCTTTGGTGGAAGCTTGAGTTTCGCGGCGTGATGGAAGCCGCGTGCCGTATCATTGGCTACGCACCCGTCAAAAGCACGGTGTGAGACCCAAAGCAAGTGGAGGTGCCAAATGGCCGAGCTCCCACCGCCCCCAGAGGGAATCGTGCTGGCTCATTTCATTGTCTCCGACGACGTCGAGCGGTCCCGGCGCTTCTATACCGAAGTACTCGGCGGCCGGCTGGCCTTCTCCGGTCCCGGGGGATTGACGTATGTCGCGCTCGCCAACAGCTGGATCATCATCAATGGCGGCGGAGGTCCGACCGATGACAAGCCCGAGGTAACCCTGGAGACACCACACGATCCCGACCACGTCAGCAGCTTCCTCAATATCCGGGTCAAAGACATCGCGGCCGTGTACGCCGAATGGAGCGCCAGGGGTGCCCATTTCTTGACGCCGCCGAAACAGCACCAGTACGAGATCCGCTGCTACATCCGCGATCCGGATGGTCACCTGATCGAAGTGGGTCAAACCACGGACCCAGAGGGGGACTGGTCACCAGATCACTGGCCGTGGAGCACGTCCGGCGGGGACTCCGTGTGAATGGCGCAATCACCGATTCACCCCGGGAGATGTGAAGGCAAGACCCAGGCTCCGCGGTTTCGGTCATGACGACCGCTGTGATCGGCACTGGAGGGATCGGATCGATCATTGCCCGCCTGCTCGCCTCAGGGGGCGAAAGCCTCCGGCTCTCGAGTGCCGACAAGGAGTCGGCTGGAAAGCTGGCCGCAGAGATCGGTCGATCTGCCGTTGTCGCCGCTGACAACCGCGCCGTGTTGCAAGGTGTCGATGCCGTCGTCCTCGCGCTGCGATTCCCCGTGCTGAAGGGGGTCATCGGCGAGATCGCCGACTCCCTGGGCGACAAGGTCGTGGTCGTTCCGAGCAACCCGGTCGGTCTCGACGCACAAGGGAACGTCTCGCGTCTCTTGCCCGAAGGGCAATCTTCCGGAGAGGTTGTTAGGGGATGGTTGCCGGCGGGGGCACGCTTGGTCATGGCGTTTGGGACCCTGTCGGGGAATCTCCTCGAGCCCGCACGCAATCGGTCACCGGAGCCGGCGGTCCTCTTCTATGTGGCCGACGACGACGGCGCCGGCGCAGAGGTCGAGCGGCTCATCCGAACGGCCGGTTTCGAGCCCGTGAAGGTTGGCGGGACCGAACAGTCGAGTCGACTCGAGGTGGGCGGCGACCTCCACGATCTCGTGGTCGGACCCGCAGAGGCGCGGTCATTGATCGGTGGGACCTGAGGTTGGCGCGTCAAGTTGCGAGGGACCACCGAAGAGGGCGACGCCGCCTCCACCACAGAGAAACGGGCGGACCCACAGCAGTGGGCAACAGGGTTCGCGAGCACGAGTCAACGTCAGTGGCCGCTCGAATGTTCAGGTCTCCTGATGTGGGGGCTTCCCGGCCCGGCTCCGAATGCCCAGTGGCTATCCCGCCCTCGCCGGCCGGCGCGCCGCCCCGATCCGCTTGTGGAGCTCTTTCAGGGTGGCGACATAAATCTCCGAGAAGGTGGGGAACGGCTGGATGGTGTCGCGCAGCACATCGAGTGGCACCTTCGCCCGGATCGCCAGTGTTGCTTGTTGCAACCACTCGCCGGCCTCGGGTCCCAAGGCGTAGGCGCCAGCCAAGAGGTCGCCGTCGCTGAGGAGGGTCAGAAAGCCGTTCGATTGTGCGTAGGCGTGGTTGTAGGTCGCAGTTTTCGCCACCTCGGAGAGCGGAGTCGTGGCGCTGAACGCGGCCTCGGAGACGCCGACCGACGCCGCTTGGGGGTCTGTGTACACCACGTCGGGAATGGCCTCGTAGCTGGCCTGGCGCGGTTCGCCGAGAATGTTGGCGGCAACGACCTCGCCCTGGTATTTCCCCACGTGGGTCAGCAATCTGACGCCGGTGACGTCGCCAACGGCCCACAGACCTTCGCCGACTTTCAAGGACGCATCGACTGGGATGCCGTGCTTGTCTGCATGGACGCCGACCGTCTCGAGGCCGATCCCATCTACGCGGGGGCGCCTGCCGGTGGCGACGAGCAGGTGATCGCCTCGTACCTCGCGGCCGTCACTGAGTCCCAGCACATAGTCCTCGCCTTCGCGTCGGGCCGACGTCGCCTGTACGCCCAACATCAGTTCGACTCCGTCACCGCGCAGCACCTCACCCAGCGCCTCGCCCAGCGGCGCGGGCTCATGGGCGAGCAAACGTCCTGCCGCTTCGACCAGAGCCACCTCGCCGCCCAGACGGCGCACGGCCTGTGCCATCTCGGCCCCGACCGGCCCACCACCCAGTATCAGAAGCCGCTGTGGGACGGCCTTCATACCGGTTACCTCGCGGTTGCTCCAGACACCGTCCAAGTCGGCCAGGCCCGGGACGGGTGGCACGACCGGATCCGAGCCGGTCGCCACGACAATGTGTGGCGCGGTATGGGGCACACCATCCACCTCGACGACACCCGGCCCGGCCAGCCGGCCGGTGCCACGCAGCAGGTCGATACCTTTGTCTGCCAGCCACTTCACCTGGTCGGCATCGGAGTAGTTCGAGACCATGAAATCGCGATATGCCAGAGCTGCGTCAACATCGACTTGCGCTGGCGCCGCCGCGTCGCGTGCCTCCTGCGCCGCCTCCCCGGGCCGCAACAGCGTCTTGGAGGGGATGCACGCCCAGTAGGAGCACTCGCCTCCGACGAGCTGGCGCTCGACGACCGCGACCCGCAATCCACCGTCGGCCAACTCGCCTGCGCAGTGCTCGCCCGGCGAGCCCGCGCCCAAGACGATGACGTCGTAGCTGCTCATGTGCCCCCTCCGGCGCTGGTCTGACCGGAGACACCGGTCTGCTCGTCGATCATGTACTGCGCGTACCAATCCGGCCAGTCCGCGTCGGGATGCCCGATCTCCTTTTCGTGCCGGCCGTGAGCCTCCTCCGCCCGGCGGAGAGCGGCGGCCAAGTCGGTGACCGAATTGTAGGTGGCTGGCATGGAATACCTCCTGTTGATGGAGAGCGTCCGATCCGGCGAGCATCAGCTCGCGGCACGGTTACCGCCCCGGAAGGCGCGTCGTCACTTCTTGAACAAACCAGCCGTTACCGTCCGGATCGCTGAACGAGACGTAGGAGCCGTAGGTCTTGCGCTCCGGAGCCGGGCCCTCGGCGCGTGCCTCCGTGCCGGCGTGGTGGAACACGCCACCGGTGTCGTGGAACACCTCGCTGACCTCGACACCACGGTCGACCAGCTCGGCCCGGGCCGCCTCGATATCGGTGACGACGAGCTGGAGACCTTCAGCCGAGCCCGGAACGGCCGAGGTGATCCCGCTGCCGAAGATGATCGAGCACGCCGAGCCTGGCGGCGTCAGCTGCACGACCCGGAAGCCGCCGTCACCGGGGAAATCGGCGTCCAGGCGCCACCCCAGCGACCCATAGAAGCCCTTGGCCCGATCCACATCGGACACCGGCACCACGACGACTTCGAGCTTCATGTCCACGACCGCAATTCCTCTCCGTCGGGGTTGATGGCCACTGCCGTCCGCCTACGGGAGCCAGTCCGTCAACACCTTCGCGCCGCACATCGTCGAAGTCCAGGCCCAGTGTCTGATTCATGGTGCCGCCATCAAGAAGGGGTTCGGTCAGTCGAACCCGCCGTGCCCGCGGCAACTGCAGCAGTCGACCTCTCGCGGAGTTCGGCCTCAGAGATGGCCCAGGCCGCGTTGACGAGCCCGATGTGGCTGAAGGCCTGGGGGAAGTTGCCCAGCAGCTCCCCGCCGACGGGATCGACCTCTTCGGCGAGCAAGCCGACGTCGTTGACGAAGGCCGCCGCTCGTTCGAAGACGGTGCGGGCCCGAGCCGGCTGGCTGGCCCTAGCCAGGGCTTGGGCCAGCCAGAAGGTGCACAGAAGGAACGTGCCTTCTTCGCCCTCGAGCCCGTCGTGGGACCGGTAGCGGTACACAAGTCCTCGCTGATCGGTAAGACGTTCTTCGGTCGCGTTGATCGTGGCCAGCACTCTGGGCTCGTCGGCCGGAAGGAACCCAACCAATGGCAGCATCAGACTGGAAGCGTCGAGCTCATCTGAGCCGAAGGATTGGGTGAAGGACTTGGCTCGGTCGCTCCAGCCTCTGGTCAGGATTGCCTCACGGATCTTGGCCTGGGTCAGCTTCCAATCCTCGACTCGGTTTGAGGCGTCGAGATGATCGGCTAAGGCAACCGCCCGGTCGAGGGCCAGCCAGCACATCAGTTTGGAGTACAAGAAGTCGCGGGGCTCGCCCCGAACCTCCCAGACCCCTTGATCTTTTTCCCGCCAGCGGCGGGCGGCGGTCTCCGCCAGTTGGACGAAGAACCGTCGTGTGGCTGGTGCCAGATCGGGCGGCGCACCCCACTTGTCAGGGGAGGCCATTGGCCCGACTCGGGAGGCGTTGTCGAAGACATGATCCGAGAGGCGGTACACGGCGCTGAGCAATTCGCCGTAGACGTCGAGCTGGCGCTGGTTCCAGGCACCGTTGCCGACCCGAACAGGGGCAGAGTGCCGCCAACCCTCTAGGCGCGGCAGCTCCCTCTCGGTCAGGTCCCGTTCGCCGCCGATGCCGAACATGATCTGCAGGTCGCCGCCTCGGTCGAGCGAGCCGGCCGCTGAGGTGGTCACATAGTCGAAGAACTCATTGGCTTCGTCGGGGCAAGCCGCCACCCACAGGGCCTCGATCGTGAAGGAAGCGTCCCGGACCCAGGAGTAGCGGTAGTCCCAGTTTCGGGCGCCGCCCACCGCCTCCGGCAGCGACGTGGTCGCCGCCGCGCAGATCGCACCGGTGGGAGCAAAGGAGAGTGACTGGAGCACCCTTCCGCTGTGGTGCACCAGGTCCCGCCACGGGCCCTCGTAGGCCTGATGGAGTTCCGACCACGACTCCCACGCCGACACGGTGTCTTCGAGCCGTGCACCTATCTCGGATTGGCTCCAGACCTTGGCCGAGCCCGTCTCCGCTCGCTTCCTGTGATGCAGGGCGAAGCCGGCGCTCTCGCCCCGGCGGAGGTGGAGTTGGCCCGAGGCGGACGACTCGTCGAGGGTCAGGGGCATTGGGGCAGAGAGAACTAGAACATCCGCGCCCCCGATTGCAGTGAGTCCACCGTCGACGTCGTCGAGCAGGGGATGGACGAGCCCGTACTCTGGGCGTGGGACGTACTCCAGGTCCAAGTCGACCTCTCCTTCCAGGCACGTTGCACGCCGCAGCAGAAGATGCGGCGCATCTCTCCCGAGCTGATGCCCCCGGTTCCCGTCACCCATGGCCAGGGCGTCGGTGATCGCGACCGCGCCCGTCGGCGTGTGGAAGGTGGTCTCCAACACCATGGTGCGGTCCAGATAGCGGCGAGTCACTTGTGTGGCGCTCGAGTCCCGGATCGACCAGTGGCCAGCTTCGTCACCGAGGAGCCGGCCAAAGATCGAGGGGCTGTCGAAACGTGGAAAGCACAACCAGTCAATCGACCCGTCTCGGCTCGCCAGCGCGGCGCTGTGCCGATCCGAAAGGAGTGCATAGTCGCTGATAGGGGTCGTGCTCATGCGAGCTCCTTTGCCCGTGCCTCTGCGGGATCGGTACCCGGGGTCAGCGTACCTAGCCTGAAAGACGTGCACCGAGAAGCGGAGGTGCGCGTCGACGTAGTCGACCAGCCGCGCTCTGCTGCGTGACTGGCACAGTGCGCGGCGCGCCACGCTAGAGTTCGCGGGGCACGCTGGTTACCCGGACCGGGTGAGCGAAGTGCGCCAGGAGTCACACTTTCGAGCTGTGGCGGCGTTGCGTCACGGCCGAGCCGAATTGGGAGGTCCACCGACCATGGGGATCCACCAACTGGACCAGGACATCTTCAGGTCGGTCCTGCCCGAGGACATCGACTGGAAGCCGTTCCCTGCGTTCCCGCCGTCGGCGCGCCTGGCAATCGTCGTCGGCGAGCCGTCCGAACCGGGGCCCTACGTCATCAGGGTCATGGTGCCCTCGGGCGTCAAGCTGATGCCACACCGGCATCCCGAAGACCGTGTCTACACGGTCATCTCCGGTGTCTTCTACATCGGGCTGGGGGACCAATTCGACGAGGCACTACTGCAGGCGTACCCGCCAGGAGCGGTCGTCGTGCTGCCCGGCGGTACCCCTCATTTCCACTGGGCGAAGTCCGGTGCGTACGTCACCCAGGTGTCGGCCATCGGGCCGCTTGGTCTCGAATACCTCGACCCGACCCACGACCCGCGGAACACGTAGGAATCTCCTACAGGAAACGAAAGACGGTGTGATCAATGCGATCCGACATCAGACCCGGCGGCACCTTCCCCGACTACGCCCTACCGGATCACACCAACACGGTCCGCAAGCTCAGTGAGCTCCAAGGCGACGACCCGCTGGTCCTCACGCTGGCGCGGGGCAATTACTGTCCGAAGGAGCACCAGCAGCACCTAGAGCTCGCTGCGAACTATCCGAAGATCGCCGTCGCGTACACCCAGATCGTCACGATCTCGACGGACGACCACCACTCGACGCAAGAGTTCCGTGCCTCAGTCGGCGCCCAGTGGCCCTTCCTCTCCGATCCCGGTCGGACGATTCAAAAGGACCTCGAGATTCAGGAGTACACCGACCCCGAACACGACCCGATGATCCCCCACACGCTGGTGCTCAAGCCGGGACTGGTGATTCACCGTGTCTACAACGGCTACTGGTTCTGGGGACGACCGTCCTTCTACGACTTGTGGCGCGATCTGTGCGCCGCGTCGAGCGAGATCCGTCCTGACTGGGACCTGAGCAAGCCGGGGCTGCGAGAGGCCTGGGCAGCAGGCGACTTCTCGAGCTTTCATGGATGGAACAAGCGGGCTCCTCAGTCGACGCCGACCTCGTATGAGTCGTAGCTGAATCTGCTCGCGCTGGCCGGAGGGTCGAGTCCACGTAGCGGCTGGTTGCAGGCGCTGCGAGCGGGAAAGGTAGGTGGTCTGAGTGCGAACGCCGGTCTGTGAGTTGCTCGGGATCGATCAGCCAATCGTCCTGGCGCCGATGGTGGCTGTGCCCGAACTGGCCGCCGCGGTCGCGAACGCCGGCGCGCTCGGCATGTTGACGCTGACATGGTCCACTCCCGCTGCAGACCCGGTTCGTGAGACAGCGGCACTCACCGATCGTCCCTTTGGGGGCAATCTGGTTCTGACCTCCGATCAGCACCCTCGCCTCGACGAGGCGCTTGACGCCGGATTGCGGATCGTGTCGCTGTTTTTGGGGGATCCCGCCGGGTACGTCGAGCAGGTCCACGACGCGGGTGGAATCGTTTTGCACACGGTCGGCAGCGCCGAAGAGGCGCGGCGGGCGGTCGCGAGCGGAGTCGATGTCATCGTGGCGCAGGGTTGGGAGGCCGGCGGACACGTGGGGAGTCAGATTGCGACACTTCCGTTGGTCCCTGCCGTCGTGGACGCGGTGGCGCCCGTGCCGGTGATCGCGGCCGGCGGGATCGGGGACGCCCGCGGCGTGGCCGCAGTGCTCGCGCTGGGCGCACAAGCGGCCTGGCTGGGTACCCGATTTCTGTTGGCCCAGGAGATGCCCATCCACGAGCAGTATCGCCAGCGTCTGATCAACGCGGCCGAGACCGATGCGCAGTGGTACGCCAACCTGTACGACGTCGGCTGGCCCGATTCGCCCCACCGCGCCCTCCGCAACTCCACGGCCGAGATGTGGGAGGCCGCAGGCCGGCCCCCACTGGGGAGCCGACCGGGAGAGGGCGTCATCGCGCACCTCGCTTCGGGCGAAGCCATCGTCCGGTACGAGGGGGCACCGCCGATGGTGGGTACGACCGGTGCTATCGAAGCGCTCTCACAGTGGGCCGGACAGAGTGTCGCACTCGCCAGGAAGCCACAGCCCGCAGCAGAGATCGTGGCCGAGCTCGTCTCTGGCTTGTAACCGAAGCCGCATGCCGCGCCGTTGACGAACGCCCCTTACATACGGTTGACTCGTGAACCGGCCGGTCTGGGCAGCTCTAGATGGTGGGTGCAGTTCGGGTACACGGGGGGAGTCGCGTGCTGCCTCGCCCTACTGAAGACTTGGAGCGCAGATGATCTTTCAGGGTGTGCTCATGAACGTGGCCGATCTCGAGCGATCGATTGACTTCTATCGTGAGGTTCTTGGCTTTACGTTGCTCTCCCAGGAGGACCAATTGGCTGCGGTGAGTGCCCCCGGGGGCGACCGACCTCAGGTCATCGTGTTGCGAGCGCTCGGGAACAGTGTTGTCGGGGGAGCTGGTCATATCGGTTTGCGAGCCTTCATGTTGGAAGTGGAGACAGGCGATCAACTGGAACGGATCGCAAGCGACTTGGATTCCCGAAGACTCCTTATCAGCCGGCGTGATCACGCCGAGTGGACTGCCGTGGTTGGCCGCGACCCGGACGGGGTCGCCGTAGTCGTTGCCTCGCACGCTGGCGAGGGGCAGATTACTGAGGACAGCTGGAAAGCCCTCGATGATTTTCTCTATGGAATCGGCGAGTAGGCGAACGAGGAGCGCGTCGTGATGACGGACGGAGCGGCCGGGAGACCTTGGATTGTTGTCCTCGGAGACATCCGAGACCACACAAAGAGGAAGGGACACATGTCATGACGGGAGGGAGCCGGGACGGTCCCGTTCTGTTCTGCTTCGACGGGTCTGACGGATCGCGCGAGGCGATGAGAGCCGTGGCGGACCTGATCAACCGACCGGTGGACGCTGTTGTGCTCACGGTCTGGGAGACCGTCGCAACGCGTTTGGCTCTCGCCGGTGCCTTCGCGGCGGGCGTAACGACGGGGGGCGCCGACTTGGATACGGAAGAAGAGGCGTATGCAAGGTCAGTGGCGGAAGAGGGAGCGCTCCGAGCGAATGAGCACGGCTATAAGGCCTCACCGATGATAAAGGAGTCCTTCGAGGGGATACCCAAGGCCATCTTGGAGGCCGCGGACCACCTCTCAGCACGCTTGATCGTATGCGGTCAACGAGGTCGCGGCGCTCTACGCAGCACTTTGCTTGGCAGCGTCTCGCACGCGCTTGCGTCGCATACCCAACGCCCGATCCTCATTGCTCCACAACACCCAGCAAACAGCGATTGAGTGTCTCTTCTGATCATCGCGTGTTTCGAGACGTTCCGAAGCGCGAGTTAGGTCTTCGTAGACGGGCTCTGTCCTGGGGGAGAGAAAGAACTTGCCTCTGGCCTGGTCAGGTCGGGGAGTCCGAAAGTTAACGGCCTCGTGTTTGCTAGGTGTAATGGTTGGATCTCTTCGGATTGAATCGCCAGATATACAGGCCGAAAGTGATCAACCAGATCGTCACCGGATACGCCGCGATCCGCTCCATGGTTCCACGACCGATCCCAAAGGACCGGTGCGAAGCGAAGCAAAACAGCGCGGCAAGCGCCAGGGTGCTGAACAGCAGCATGGAGCGCCGCATGGACTCCGGCAGGGTGAGCACGGATCCAAGTAGGAGGATCCCAACATTGCCAATCGCGATCGCGAGAAAGGCGCCGATGACGTGCATCGTCCCATTCTCGTTCTCGGGGAAGACACCGACGAGCATCGAACCGACGCCTCCCAGTGCAATCAAACCGAATCCAAACATCGCCGCCCGCCGCTCCCGTGGGACTCGCTCTGTGAACTCGTGGTAGAGCAGAGCCGAACCGACGATCATGACGAGACCGAGTAGGAGGAATCCTGCGTAGTTCATGAGCCACGAACGAGGTGAGCAGATAGCCGGGGAGCCGTACCCGCCGCAACTGGTTTCGCCCAAATCGCTGATCGGATTCGAGACCAGGCTGTAGCTGGGGACGAAGACCCATGCCACGATGATCTGGATCAGGAAGTACACCGATGCGACCGTGAAGATGGAAGGCCCAAGGAAGGGATGCGCGTCGTGGATCCTTCCGATCCATCTCACAACCCGATAGGCGCTTTCGTGTGGAACGTGGACCGAACCGACCGGGTCCCGCTTCTCCATCGATTCTCCTCGCCACTGCCCTCGCGTAGGACCTTCTTGCCTCTGCTCGACGCTGGCTCCTGGGCTGAGCCTCGATGGTGGCCGATCTACTCGGCCGACGTCGATACGGTACCGGGCGCGACCTCTGGTCCGTCTTGCGCTGAAGCCTGCTTTCCCTCCGCCAGACCCTTCTCGAATTGATTCTTGGCCGACCCAAGGTTACGCGCGAGCTTGGGAATGGCCGCACCGCCGAAGAGAAGGACCGCCAGGACGGCGACCACAACGATCCCATCGACCCCGAAAATCTCAGCCAGCATCTAGTTCTCCTTCGAATACCCTGGTGCTTCCGCCGACCCGACTCGACGATCACCGACCCGCGAATCTCGGGGTACCTCCTATTCGCAGCGGATGCACGAGAGGATGTCAGACGCTCGCATGATGCGTAGGGATACGTGATCCGGATTCACCGTATAGGCATCTGTGGAAACGGGTCGCAACGAACAACAGATGTGCGATGGAGGCGACTCCTGAAGGGACCGAAGCAGACAGGCCGTGTAGCCGGGCTGGTCGCGACCGTAGCCCTCGTAGTCGGTGGGCTCCTTCTCGTGTGGTCGGGCTACATTCATTTCCACCTCTGGGACTCTGAGGGGTACCGGCACATCGCGACCATCGGACCGCTCTTCTTGCTGCAGTCCAGCGCCGGACTCATCCTGGGCACGCTTATTCTTGCCATACGCCGCGTCTGGGCTGCCTTGCTAGGCCTGGGGTTCGCGCTGTCGACGGTGGCCGGATTCCTCATCTCGGTCGAGTACGGCCTCTTCGGATTCAAGGACTCCTGGCAGGCACCGTTCGCGAGCCAGGCGTTCGCCATCGAACTGACGGCAGCGGCAATCCTGTCAGTGGGCGCAGTCATGTGTGGCGCTGGATCGACGTCTCTCTCGTCTTCGAGTGAGGTGCCAGTCGACTGGTCGTCAGCGGGCGCTTAGCGCGCTGCACCCCGGAGTCATTCCGCGGATGGGGTCCGTTCGAACACATCCTTCAGGCAGCGGACGGCGTATCCAAAAGCCTGCTTGTTCGGATCGATCAGCTCCATATGGCCGGTCCCGGAGAGCGGCAGATAGCGCGCCTCCCGGTCGCCCATCGCCCTCGCCCTCTCGACGTAGTCGGCGCTCAGTGAGGCGGGCACTGATCTATCCGCTTCGCCGTGAATCAGAAACTGAGGGACGCCTAGCGGGAGTAGGGCGGCCGGAGATCCGAGCGCATACCGTTCGGGAACATCGTCCGGATCGCCCCCCATGAGCGCCCGAACTGACGTCCCCCCGACCATCTGCCGTTCGGCCGCCACGAGGTCGACGACCCCGGCCAGCGAGACGGCTGCACACACACGAACCGGGCGCGGTGGCGGGGATGCGCCCGTCGTCCGTCTCGCCGACGCCGCCCACAGGGCCAAGTGCCCTCCGGCGGAATGGCCCAACGTCGCCACCCGATGCAGATCTGCCCCGGCGACGTCGACCAGTGCGTCGAGCGCTTTGGAGACGTCCTGAAACGTGGCCGGCCACCCGCCGTGCCCAAAGGTGCCGACTCTCCGATATTCGATGTTGTATGCGATCCAGCCGCACGCCACTATCGCCTCGGCGAGCGGATGCATCAGCCGCTTCGTGTAGAGCTGGCGCCAGAACCCTCCGTGGATCAGCAGGACGACTGGCAGGGAGCCATCTACTTCGTCGGGGTACCAGAGCTCGGTTACTTGTGAGCGGTCTGCTCCGTACCGGAACGCGGATCGCTTCACGACACTACGAGCAAGGATCTCGCGGCTGCGGTCACTGCAGCCCGGTGTTCCATCACCGAGTCGATCATGTCCCGGCGCTGCCGCCGCACGGTGTGGTACCCCTCGACGAGACCACCGACCCTGCGCACGCGCTCGATCACCCGAACGGTGGCATAACCGCAAATGGGTGCGGCCGTGACGGCGAAGAACGCGGCCCAGGCGCCAAACGCTTCGCCGACGAGGATCCCGAGAGCGATATAGAGGAGAGGAAGGACGCGAAGCAGCCAAGCAGCTTTACCGTCGCCTTGATCCCCTCGTTGGTCGGTCTCTTCGCCAGCTGCTTCACTATCTGGAAGGGAAGGACGTGGACCGCGACCCCGATTGCTGCCGCCGGCAGCGCGATGAGGATTTTCACGGCGGCACACAAGACGGCGAACCTGAGCCGCCCCGGGTGATATCCCGCCGCAGCCTGCGCGTCGTTCAACCCGAGCATGTCGAGATCGCGCTCGGAGGTGACGAAGGCGGTGCGCAATTCGGCGAGCGTAGCAACGTCGTGTTCCCGCTGAGCGGCGGCAAGGCGGGAGGCAGCCTCCACCTGATCGCCCAACCCCGTCTCCGCTCGCAGAGACGTCCTCGGCGCCCGGACCGCAACTTCGGCAACGCGCGAGCACCATTCGGCTTCGCTCCACGATGAGAAGGAAGGGCTGACCGACGAGAGGTGCGGGCCCAGTTCCTGCGTGAGCGCACGCACCGCGGCGTGCGTGTTTGTCCGGTAGGAATCGGCCAGTGCGGCGACGCAGATCGGTGCGGCCACGCGTACGACAGCGCGCGACCAAAAGCGAGCCTTGGCGTCATAGGCGAGTCCCACTGCGACGACAGCAATACCATCGATCCCGTCGTCGAAGGCGCCCTCGAGAGCGATCCGCGCCGCACCGGTCTTCAGGGGCTGCAGCGACAGCTCGTCGTGGCTCATCCCTTCGGGGAAGACTGCGATCATCCCGCCACTGGCCAGGACGTGACGGCTGGTCGCGAAGGCTGACACATTGCCGTCTCCCGCGACAGCATCGATGACCCGGTACACGGGAATGACGCCCGCGAGCTTGAGGAACGGCCAGAGGGGAGGGATCCGGAAGAGGGTTGACCTCCCGAGAAAGCGCGGGTAGCGATCCAGGGTCGCCATCAGGAGGAGTCCGTCGACCAGCCCGTTGGTGTGGTTGGCGACCAGGACGACGGGACCAGCCCGCGGGAGAAGATCACCCCCGTCGAGCTCGATCCTGCGGAAGAAGACCCGGATCAGGATCCGGGCCAGCCCCGTTGTCAACCGGTCGGACGGGAACATCTACTTGACGACGATCGTGCCCATCATGAACTGGTGGATGTCACATATGTAGTGGTAGGTGCCGGGTTTTGTGGGCGCCGTGAACGTCTTGGTCTGGTTCGGCGAGATGTCGCCCGTATTGAACTGACCACCAGTTGCGCTCAGTGTGTGGGTGACCGCGTCGGAATTGGTCACCGAAACGGTGGTACCCGGAGCCACGGTGTCGGACATCGGCGAGTACATGAAGTTCGAGATGGTGATGTGGTCCCTCGACACAGATGGGTTGCTCGAGGTGGATGGATGCCCGCCGCCTCCACCGCATGCGGCGAGCAGCAGGGCGCCCGCCAGCACCAGGACGACTGCCGCGGTCTTCATTCGCTTGTGCATCTGCACTAGATAGCTTGGGACGTCGGGTTGAAGGCAAGAGGGGTACCAGAGGGGGTTTGCGCCCCGGGGTACATCCCAAGCACGTAGTACAAGATGGCGATGTGCTGCATCTCCACCGGCTGAATCGACGAAGAAAGCCCAATCGCTGCCTTGGACTTCAACATCGATGTCTCCGCCTGGTAGGTCTGCGCTGCAATCGTCTCGAGGGTCAGAGCTAGTTGTGCCAGGCCAGTGATGTCCGTCACCTTGGCGAAGTCGGCCTGGACGGTGGGCGTGAGCTTGGGATTGGTCACCGTGACCGCCGCTCTCCCGTGCGACTTCAGCACGCCGTTCCACGCGTCCGCGTGCTGCTGATGTTGACCCTTGACCGTTGTGGCAAACGCGGCGACCGCGGGGGGCACTGCGCCGAGCTTGCCCGCCGTGGCTGCACCGAGGCCCGCCGAGTAGGCGAAGACGGCCAGGTTCTCGAGGCTCGCCGCCACAGCGGCGACCCCAAGGTCACCGGTCAGACCGGCCGGTGGGAAGGCCGCAGCTCGTACGGCGTCGCCCGACGACACCGAGCGCGTTGCCGCGCCGGCCATCGCGGGCTTTCCACCCACGACGAGCATGGCGGCTCCACCAGCCGCAGCCGCACCGGCACCCAACAGGAATGTGCGACGGCTCGTTGACCGTGGACCACCTCCTACCGAGTCGATCATGTCCGAGATGCTCTGGCTCATGGCCGGTACGCCGACGTCGTGGTGGAGCTCATCGAGGTCCTTGGTCATAGCCAAGAGTTCGGTCTCCGAGCCATTGAGGATGCCCTTGCGGCGCTTGCTCACTTGACAGCTCCTTGCTTGGCCGGGGCGGCCATGTCGGTCTTGTAGAACGCAGAAGGGAATCCAACGGATCCGGCCGCTGCGGGAAGAGCCGCCGCAATGCCCGGTGACAGCGAGATCAGCTGGGGTGCGCCCGCCATCACAAGCGCCTGAACGGCCAGGAGCACGCTGACGTGTTGGGCCTCGACCCCCATGATTGATGCGAACAACGCCCTGTTGGTGGCCGACTTAGCCAGCGTCGTATCGTCGACGTAGGTCTCTGCCGCAATGTTCTCGAGTTCGAGGGCCAGGCCAACGACGCCCAGCGCACCCTGAGTGGCGGTGGCTCCGTTCAGGCTGGCGACCGCCTTGTTGACCACCGGGACAAATGCGGGATCCGGCTTGTTCTGGGCCTTGCCCCCAAGGTGCTTGGCTGCAGCGTTGAATGCATCGGCGTGCTGGGCGTGTTGACCCATTGTCACCTGTGCGAACTTGGTCACGACCGGGTTGGCGGCAGATCCACCGATGTAGGGGAGTGTCAGCGCCGTCTTGTAGGTCGCCACGGCCAAATTTTCGATTGACGCCGCTGTCTGGAGAATCTGGACGTCGCTGGAGCTACTGGCCGACGCGGCCGAGGCGAGCAGACCGACCAGAGCAGCGCCACCGGCGGCACCGAGGATGGTCGCGCCCCCGAGGCTCGCGTTGAGCGAACGCTGGCGCTCGAGGTGGAAGGCGACGTTCGAGGCCGGGTCTTCCTCGAGAGAGCCCTGGCTGAGTTCGACGAACTCGTCGAGTGCATCATGTGTGTGCCGCAACGCGTCCGCCTGTACATCCTCGGATTCTTCGAGCAGCTCACGAAGAGCTCCCGGATCTGCCGTCATGTGACCTCCTGATGAGATGGATTGTGAAGAGTTCGGAGCGGAACCTCTTCCAGATGTCACATGGCGGGGATCACGCATTGCGCTCCCGACATCCGCCCAAAGTGCCGGCGCCGTAGAAGTCCTGCATGTACGACATCGGAGCGGCGAGCGACGCCCAGTTGGTCACGGCCATCGCGCGCTACAACGATGTTGCCCTCGCTGAGGTCTACCGACGCCACGGCGGAGCCGTCTTTGGCCTCGCCAGAAGGGTGCTGGGCAACGCGGTCGAGGCGGAGGACGTGACGCAGGAGATCTTTCTGCGGCTTTGGAACCAACCAGACCGCTTCGATCCATCGCGAGGTTCATTACGCTCTTTTCTGCTCGCGCAGTCCCACGCGAGGGCGGTCGACTCCGTTCGGTCCCTCAACTCGCGGCGCCGCCGCGAGGGTGTGGACGCCGAGAGCACCGAAGCGGCGGCGTACGACCTGCAGCACGAAGTGTGGGATCTCTCCCTGGCCGACCAGGTATCCAGCGCCATGAGCGAACTCCCAAAGGAGGAACGCCGAGTCATTGAGCTGGCCTATTTCGAGGGTTACACCTACATAGAGGTCGCGCAATTGCTGAGTCAGCCCGAAGGAACGGTCAAGAGCAGAATTCGCAACGGCATGCGCCGGATGCGCGCCAAGTTGGTTGAAGCAGGGATCCAGGGGGTCGACGCATGATGACCCATGGGGAGATCGGTGAGCTGCTCGGCGCCTATGCGCTGGACGCCGTTGTAGGTGACGAGTGCCGAGCCGTCGAAGGGCACCTCGAGCAATGTCCCCGCTGTCGGGCGGAATTCGACGCATTGCGCGACGTCGCCGCAGGCCTGGGGAACTCGATAGCACCGCTCCCAGAGGGTCTCTGGCTGAGTATCGAGAATCGCCTGAACGACGACGAGGATGAGCCGCGGCCGATGCCTCGGCTCATCGGGGACCCAGCCACGGCGACTCCCGTTGACCCGCTCGGGTGGCAGCGAGGGATCTCGACTCGTGCCGGCTTCGCCGCGGCCGGGTCCGTTCTGGGCGCAGCGGCCGCCGCGGCGGCGCTCCTCGGCTTCGGACTGATGCGGACAAACGACGAGGTATCGCGACTCCAGGCGGCGCCTGCATCACAAGCGACCGGTGTAGTCTCAGCGCTCGAGACGCCCGGACACAAGGTCGTCGACCTCGGTGACGCCAGCGCACGAGCGCTCGCCCAGTTCGTCCTGGCGGACGGGCGGGGCTACCTCGTCTCGTCGACCCTGCCCGTGCTCAGGCCGTCGAAGACCTACCAGCTCTGGGGTGTCGTCAACGGCCAGCCGATCTCGCTGGGATTGTTGGGCGGGTCCCCGTCCGAATCGGTCTTTACTCTGGCAGGCTCGTCGGTGCCCTCACAGCTTCGTATCACCGTTGAGCCAACGGGTGGATCGGTGGTGCCCAGTGGTGCCGCAGTGGCCGTGGGTCAGGTGTAGAGCTGGCCGCGCAGGCTCGGGCTGGAATCTCTTGGTCACCTTTCTGCCGTGGCGAAGATGAGTCCCTTACCTGACGGTGAAGGTGAAGGTGACGCTTGAATCCGGGTGCCTGCGATCTTGGCGCCGGTCCTGAAGTGAGGCCTGGGGGAGAGATCCCGTGAAGAGTACCCATGTGTAGGGAGCCGTCCCGCCTGAGGCCGCAGCGTCACGCTGTGCCGGGCATGCTTGATCCCGCTGTGGAGCGGCGACGAGGTAGTTATCGAAAGCGGCTGTACGACGTCCACACCTTCGTCGACGCGCAGCTCGAAGGTACTCAATAGAAGAGGGGAATGTCGGCATGAAATAGGCACATGAAGCGCGCGACGGGCTCGTGCGTCGACACGGATGCTGCCGGAAGGAAGCACGTGTTTCCCCCCGGCGCGCATAAGCCGTCGCCTACGGCTTTCGTGTCGCTGACCCTGACCTCGTAGTCGAGCGTGGCCTTCCCGCCGCGTTGGTTTCGGCGAACTTTGGTCCGCCGGGCCTGTCGAGCTGACTCGGGCTGGAGTTGCACGCGTTCGGATCGGTCCCTGCCAGGTTCGCGTTGCATTCGGTCACTGCGATCTCCGTGTCCGCAGTGGTCTCGACGACGACATTAGCGACGAGCGATAGTCAACGTGAACGCCTGCCTGGCCTTCTGCACAGGATGGCTCGAGTCCGTCACCTTCGCCGTGAAGGTGTACGTACCCTTTGTCGTCGGCGTGCCCGAAAGCAGACCGCTTGAGCTCAGGGTCAGTCCTGGCGGAAGTGTTCCATTCTTCTTCGACCAGGTGTATGGGGCCGTACCACCCACCGCCGAGAGCTGCTCGCTATAGGCGACATGCTTCACGCCACTAGGCAGCGGTGACGACGATGTGATGGCCAACGGGCCGTTCAGGTAGAAGCACTCGTCAACGGTGCTGTTGTCGGAGCTCGTGTAGTAGTTGGTGTCACCGTTGTAGACAGCGCCGAAGCACCAGTAACCGATGCTGCTCGAACTGTCGGGCGGAGTGAACCGAGGCGACGTTACACTTGAAGTGTCCGGACCAGAACTCGTCACGTCCACCGGATTCCCGATCTGGAATCCGGACACGCAGGCCTCTTCCGTAGGAGTGGGTCCGCACTGGTAGAAGGTGACCGTTCCGCTGGGAGATCCTACGGTGGCGTTCCCGGTCACCGTTGCCTGGTCAACGTTGGATTGTCCTTCGACGATCTGCGAGTTGAGTGGCGTGCTCATCGTGCTGGTGCTGTCGTGACTCACGGTGTAGCACTCGTCGCTTGTCGCGTCGGAACTACCCGAGTAGTTGCCGTCACCTGAGTAAACGGCGGCAAAGCACCAGGTACCGACTGCGTCGTTGACCGTATTCGCCGAGGTCGCAGTGTTGGTGTTGGCCGCCCCCGCTCCGAGCTCCACCGGGCTGCCGAGCTGCGTCCAGGACGCAGAGGTACACGGATCCACGTTGACTCCGCACGTGTAGAAGGTGACGCTCCCAGAGGGTGCAGGCGCGTTCGCCGCGCCGTCGTCGCCAGTGATTAACACGGTGTCACTGTTGGGACCGTCCAGAGCTGCGGTCGAGCTCGACGGGGTGCTCACAGCCGTGCTGGCAACTTGGCCGACGCTGAAACACTCGTCACTGGGGTTCGAATCGGAGCTGCCGGTGTAGTTGGAGTCCCCGGAATAGACCGCGTCGTAGCACCACGTGCCCGACGAGTTCGGTGTGAACGAGCTCGAGGTCGCGCTGCCGCTCACCAGAGACACCGGGTTGGCGGGATCGGCAGTGACTCCAGGCGTCGTGGGCGTGCACGGGCTGACGTTCTCCGGGCACCAGTAGAAGTCGACGGAGCCGGTCGGGGTGCCGTAGGTGGCGTTACCGCTCACCGTGGCGACGTCGCTATTGGACCCCCCGAGGGAGATGGTCGCGTTGGTCGGCGCGGTGACAGTTGAGCTACTGGCCGCGGCGACGCTGAAACACTCGTCACTGGGGTTCGAATCGGAGCTGCCGGTGTAGTTGGAGTCCCCGGAGTAGACCGCGTCGTAGCACCACGTACCCGACGAGTTCGGTGTGAACGAGCTCGAGGTCGCGCTGCCGCTCACCAGAGACACCGGGTTGGCCGGATCGGCAGTGACTCCAGGCGTCGTAGGCGTACACGGGCTGACGTTCTCCGGGCACCAGTAGAAGTCGACGGAGCCGGTGGGAGCGAGCGCGTTGGGAACGCCGGTCACCGTGGCCACGTCGCTGTTGGAACCCCCGGCTACGACGCTGGCGTTGGTCGGAGCGCTCACAGTCGAACTGGCGGCCTGGGTGACCGTGAAGCACTCGTCGGTGGTCTCATCAGCGCTGGTCGAGTAGTTGGGGTCTCCGGTATAGACCCCGGCGAAGCACCACGAGCCGGTGGAGTCCGGAGTGAATGTCGCCGAGGTGACCGTGTCAGGATTCGACGACCCGCTCAACGACTCGGTGTCGAACTGCGTCCATGAGGCCGAGGTGCACGGCGTCGGACTGCCGGTCGGCCCGCATTCGTAGAAGCTGACGGATCCGGTGGGGTCGATGGCATTGACGCTGCCCGTCACCGTGGCCGAATCCGAGTTGCTGTTACCGAGCACGATGCTCGAGCTTGCGGGTGCAGTGGTGGTCGTCGACGAAGCCTGGGTCACGTCGACGGTGCTTGTGGCACAGATCTGCGTCTGCGTCGGCGAGTCCCCGGCGATGTTCGTGAGGCTGCCCTGGGCACTGAGCCACTGCACGCCAAACTCCCAGTCGTTCCCGTTGGTCGGCGTGGTCGCCTCGCAGACCTGCACGGTCTGGTTGCCGCTCGGCGTGCCGGTGGGAATGGTGAAGTTGGAGTTCAGTTGCGGCGGGTTCAGGATCACCTGATAGAAGGTGAGGGTCTCGTTGAGCCCGTTGTCCGCGGCAAGGGTGCTGTTCGACAGGGTGAGCGTCGCGCCGGGGCCAGTGCCCGACTGCGCCGTCACCTCAGTGCCGGGCGGGACACCGGTCCCACTCACTGAGTCACCGACGAGGTTCCACGGCGAGGCGGCGGTACCGGCCGATCCCGAGGGGCAAGCGGTGCCGCTCACCACCGGGTTCCCGGCGCCGATGCAAGTCTGGACCGTGTTCGTGGCGTTCTCGTGTACTTCGGTGATCGTGCCATCGGCGCCGTTTGCGCTGGTAGTCGTCGTCACGTTGTCGACGCTGTAGTCGGCTTCGCTCACGTCGGCGTTGTTGGTGAAGGTGAGGGTGTCTGTGGCGTCGGTGGCCGTGGCGCCGTTCGACAGCGTCACCTCGACGTCCGCATAATTGCCCGTCGTCCCGTTACCCTGGCCGGTCACTGTGGTACCCGCCGGAATGTCACCCGCCGAGTCGGTGACCAAGTCGCCGATGAGGTTGGTGGGGAAACCGCCCGTTTCGCTCGGGGCGACCGTCGCCACCTCTGAGCCGGACGTCACGCTGACCGCAGAGACCTGTGTCGTGGTGGGGTTCGGCGTCACGGTGGCGGGCTGACCGTCTACCGTGACGGTGACCGGGGTGGAATCCCCGGCGCGCGTGTACCAGCAATTGTAAGTGGAGCCGAAGAGGTTGGCCGAACCCGCTCCCAGGCCACCGATGGTGGCCGGGCACGCATCGGTGGCGTCGTTGACCGTGACGCTCTGACCGATGGAGGCGGTGGACGTGCTCAACTGTGCGGTGGGCGCCTGGGAAGACGGAAGGTTCTGCCCGGAGAACCCGACTTCGCCATCGGTAGCACTCGGCCCGGAGCCCGTGGCCTCGAACGCCTCGTAACAGAACGGCATACCGGCATCGATATCTGCTTGTGACGGCGGGCACGTGTTCATGGGGTCGCCGCTGGACTTGAACTGCGTAGTGGTGTTGAACCCGTCCACTGTGCTCGCGGCCATGTCGGCGGTGGTGCTCGGCGGTGCCGCCCCCACGGCGCCACCGGACCAGGCCTGCTTGCTCAGACCGGCCGTGCCCGTGTCGACGTCGGCCTCGCCACTACCCACGCCACCGGTCCAGTTGAAGCCCGGGCCGGCCTCGATGGTGAGGGCGGTTCCGCCGGCGGCATCGATGGCGTTGGAACCTGTGAAGATCGTTGACCCCGCGCCGGAGGTGTTGTTCAAACCCAGGATGAGAGCACTGGCGGCCGTCCACGGCGAGGAAGGAGCGTTCGAATTGTCGTAGCTCGGGCCCGTCCCTACCCCGGCCGGATTGGTGTCGGCACCGTCGAAGCACGCCTCGGCGATGGCTCCGTTGTTGGCGCCAGAGGTGGCACTGTAGATCGTGTCATTCGTGCCGCTGAGGGTCCCCCCGCTGTCGGGCGCGACTCCACACACGGGAGCGGGGTAGATGATCATGGTCTCTGTGCCGGTATAGGGATTCCCGCTGCCGTTCTCGTTGGAGTTGTCCGTATCGGCGACCGAAACGGTGTTCGAGGTTCCGCTGCCCCCGATTACTTCGGTGTCATCTCCGAAGCCAGGAGCGGCCTCGATGGTGCACGAGGCGGTGGTGGCCGTCTGCGTTGTCGGAGCCCCGCAGTAGAAGCCGTTGCTGAAGCTGGTGCCGAGCGTGCCGGGGGCCACGGCTGAGATGGTGGGGATGTTGGGCGTTCCGCCACCTGTTTCAGTGGCAGTGAGCACCGAGGTGTAGGACTGGTTGTAGCCATTGTCATAGATGTCGGCGTTCGAGACCTTGAACGTCACCGCATTGGCGGCCGCAGCCGGCCCTTCCGTCGCGAACAACGTAAGCCCGCTTCCGATCAGAGACGCCGCAAAGCACCCGGTAAGGACACGAAAAACTCGCCCGTGTCTCGTCATGATTAGCCCCCAGTCCTATGTCTCGCTCCCCCTCCTCCTTCAGGCGTTGCTATCAGAAGTGTCGTGCTCTTGCAACTGCAGATGCGCGGTGGACTAATAACCTTGATCCTGCCCCTTTTCGCTTTGGATGCCGGGCGCTGAAAGCTGACTGCTCATGGCGGGTCCACATGATGCTTCATGGCGGTGCACATGGTGCTCGCGGGACCCAGTGCGGATGCGTCTCTTCGAGTTCCGCGCGGCCCAACCCGAAGTGCAAGGGTCCTGTCTGCTGCCATCGACCTGTCGTATCCAATCGGCCTTTATCACCACCCCGATGAGCTCGAAGGAGCCAAGCTGTTCCGGCACTCCACGACCGGCCGACGCTGCTCGAGCTGTTAGGCGGCGTCAAGATCGGTGACGTCACGGTCCACGTGTCCGAACCGGAGCTCGTCATGTTCGCCGAGCGACCTGTACTCCGGACGCACGCGGCTGCGGCGTCGGAGTGGGTCGTCAGATCGGCGCGCTCGCGCTGGTTGTCCTGCTCGTGGTCGAGCTGAAGACCTCCACCTTGGCGAGTGATGCTCGCGCCCCGGTTTCCCACGAACACGGCAGCGATACTCGTTGGTCATGTCGTCACGTGGCGTTGCCGGTGCCTGAGTCAGTCCCGCCAAGACCCGCGATCGCGGGATGCGGCGCGTAGCCCTCGAGCGCACGATGGGAGGACCGGCCCGCGCCTACCGAGGAGCTGACATGTCATCTGGCCGACCCGCCCTCAGCTACGACGTATTCGTCGCACCGTCAAAGGCCTGCAAAGCACCGCCTGCCCGGTTCGGCGACCTGCCGGCGTGGGATCCCACCACGTCGACGCTGATCTTCGGTGCCCGCGACGCCGTGCTGGTGGACTCGCTCATGACCGTCCGCGAGGCGACTGCGCTGGCCGACTCGATCGAGCTGCACGATCGGCGGCTCACGACGATCTACATCACGCACGGTCACGGCGACCACTACGCCGGTCTGCCCGTGGTGCTCGATCGCTGTCCCGACGCACGGGCGGTTGCCACCAAGGCAACGGTGGAGCAGATGCGCAACGGTAGCGCCACGGCGCACCCTTACCGGGAGTGGTTCCCCGGTCAGATTGCAGACACGACCACGCTCCCCGAACCCCTTGACGCGGATCATTTCGAGATCGAGGGGTTCCCGCTCGAGGTAATCGAAACCGGGCATACAGATACCGAAGACAGCACTTCGCTGTACGTACCGGACCTGCGCCTGATCTTTCGGGCGACGTCGCCTACAACCACTGTCACATGTACGTCTGCGCGACCACCGCCGACGGCCGGGGCGAATGGATCGACGCCCTTGACAAGTTGGCCGCGCTCCATCCGACGGCCGTCGTCACCGGCCACAAGGACCCGGCGCGGGGCAACGCGCCTTCGGTCTTGGCTGAGTCCCAGAGCTACATCGGGTACTACGGAAAGCTACGGGAGGCAGCCCTCAGCGACCAGGGTCTGTTCGACGCCATGGTGAGCCGTTATCCGGACTGGGTCAGCCGCCAGCAATTCCTGATACTCGGCTGAGGCTCCAGTCAGACGAAAGGAGATGAATACAAAATGACTCGTCTGCACACCCAGGATGCGCTACGACGGAGCGACACCCGAGCGACGACGTTTCGGGAGACACCACTCAGTTCCGGGGCCAAACTGACCAGGGAGCGCCGCGGGCAGATCGTGCTCCTTGGCATCAATCGCCCTTACGTCCAGAACCGCATCGATCCTGAGACGTTCGAAAGGCTGGCCGAAGCGTATTACCGATACGACCAAGATCCGTCGCTGCGCGCCGCGGTTCTCTTTGGCCACGGGGAGCACTTCTCAAGGGGGATCGACGTCGAAGGATTCAAATCGCTCGCAGGGACGGGCAAGCCCTGGATCGCGAGCACGGGGACGATAGACCCTCTTGCCAAGCGTGCTCCGCGCCTCACCAAGCCGCTGATCGTGGTGACGCATGGCGACACCTGGAACATGGCCCACGAGCTCCATCTTGTAGCCGACATCCGTATTGCGTCAGCGGACACCGTCTTCGGCCAGGACGAGAATACGCATGGACGCTTTCGGGGAGGTGGAGCGACCATCCGGTTCCCGGGGGAAGTGGGCTGGGGCAACGCCATGCGCTACATCCTGACGGGGGAGCATTGGAGCGCCCAAGACGGGTACCGGATGGGAGAGGTGCACGAGGTTGCTCCGGATGCGAAGCAGGCGCTTGAGGCCGGCATTCGAATCGCGAACAAGGTTGCCGACTGTGGCCCGCTCGGCATCAAGGCCTCGTTGGCGTCTGCTCACCTGGCGATTGATCACACCGAGGACGAGGCGTTGTCAAAGCTCGACGAGCAGTTCGGAGCGCTTTTCCACACGCAGGACTTTGTGGAAGGTCGGAGGGCGGAGTCGGAAGGCCGAAAGCCCGAGTACCAGGGACTATAAGCGCCGAAAAGAGGCTTCCGACCGATCGGCCTCAGCGACGCTGCCACGTTTCGAAGCTATATGTGGTTTCTCCGTCTTGGTGATCGTCACTCCGAGCCACGAGACGAAACTCACTTTTGTACGGCGGGAAGAACTTGGTGCAATGGAAGTCGCCGACGACCTGGGTCAGCAACAGTTCGTCGGCCTCGGCGATCGTCTCGGCGTACACCGTGGCGCCGCCTATGACCCAGATGTCTTCGCCCCGGTTCTCAGCGACCAGTCGGTCCAGGCTGCCAATCGCCCGAAAGCCTTGGCGCAGGGGTGCGGGGTCAGCCGTGAGCACGAAGTTCTCCCGTTCATGCAGCGGAGCAGCGAACTCGTTGAAGGTCGCCCGACCCATCAAGATGAGCCCGGTCGCTGTCTTCTCGTGGAAGTAAGCCGTATCACCGGGGAGCTTCCAGGGTATGCCCGAGTCGGTTGCGATGCCCCGGCGAGAGTCCATGGCTGCGATCTGACGGATCATGTCGGATAGCGAACAGCTTCGAGATCCATCGCGGAGGTTGCCTTTACTTGCGCAGACGGCTCTCGAACGCCGACGTGTCGAAGAGCACCCTCGGATCGATTGGACTGCCGTTGAGCCACGCGGCCGGCGTTCCCTGTGGATCCTCTGATTGGTAGAGAGCTTCTCGTCTCAGCACCCACTTCTCATAGCGGGCTTCCCGCACACCCGAGGCGAAGGCCGAATCGGCCAGTCCTACTTGAGCACCCAGGCGCAAAAGGTCCTCCGTCGTGAAGCCACCAGTGCCCTCCGGCGGCTGCGCTGCAAAAAGTGCCCGGCGCAACTCGTCGAAGCGACCGGCCTCAGCGGCGAGGGCAAGGGCGTTGTCGGCTCGCACCGACTCTGGGCCCAAGAAGCAGCGCATGCGATATTCGACTGCTAACTCACTCGCGTCCAAAGCAGCCTCGATGAGCGGTCCGTTGAGCTCCTCAAACTGCCGGCAGTAAGGGCACTGAGGATCCTCGAAGAGCACCATGCCCTTGTTCGCGTCGGGATCCCCGACAAGGACTCCGCCTTCAGGAGTATGGCCGGAGGGCGTGACCTCCGGATCAGTCGTACTCATCGTCGTCTCCACGCCGTCGGGGATACAAGGGTCCCTTGTTTCTACCCTGAGATCCGCTCCGCTGTGGCTGGCCGGACCTGGGCAGCTCCGTTGCCGGGGTCCGCGACGACGGGAGCCTCAGCCTCCCTTGACCTTGAAGTGCGCCGACGCGGACGCCGACAGCGGGAAATTGAAGATGGTCATTCTCTGAGAGACGGTGATCTTGGAACGCTTGGTCGGTTGGGGGACGGTGAAGCTGCCCGAGAGGACCGGTGGTGTGAAGACAGAGTTCACGTACGATGCGGGCGTCACCGTGACGTTGGAGACGAGCGTCGTTGAGCCCGAGGTCACCGTCACCGCCGGCGCACCGGCAGTCCCGCCGAGCAAGCTGTCGAGTGCTGCCAGGGTGGACACCCACCAGTAGGTGGTGTGGCCCGGAGCGTCACCGACGCTCACCGTCTGCCCTGGAGTGCCTTTGGTCGCGGACAGGGCCAGGGTCGGCGCCGGCGGGAAGAGAGACTCACCCGTCCACTGCATCAAGGCGCTGCCCGCCCCGACGGGGGTGAAGCTCGTGAGGTCGATCATCGCCAAGGCACAACCGATCAGACCCGAATTGAACTCTTGGGTTGACGGCGGGCAGCTGGCATTGGGGTCCAGAGGCTGAGAGCTGGGAACCGTCCAGTCGTAATTGAGGTCCCCGTTGAGGTTGGACAAGGGGAATGCCAAGGCGCCCATGTTGATCTCCTTGAGCGCATCCAGCGCGCCGAGGAGGCCCGACACCGACGTGACACCCCCGGACAGGGCGGCCTTCGCCTGCGGGTCGATGCCCGTGAGGAGGCTGGCCTCAGCGAGGAGATACGGGTGGAGAGGAGGCAGACCCGTACAGTTGATGTCGATGACCTTTCCGCTGCTCACGCCAAAGATGATGGGCAGCGTGCTTCCGTTGAAGGTGCAGGAGGGCGCAGAACTGGCGGCCCCCGAAGGGACAGCTCCTCCGGTCGATATCAGGGTCACCGTGGAGGCGAACAACAGCATGACACCGAGGGTCGAAGCAAGCCGGTGGCGGGACATGGTTGACTCCTTTAGCCGCTCCTGCGGTTACCGGGGCAGGCCGTTCCCCCTCCGTCTCCCGCAAGGTCGAGGTTGCAACGGCCGCTCGCAGACGGACCGCCGTTGCAAACCTGTACCCACGTTTCAGACCACCAAACCGAACTGAGCCGGCGCCCAAGCGCCCGGGGAGGACCTCGTTGCGCCGGTGACCCTCTGCGGGGTGGCCTCCTCGCTCACGAGCGCCTGGTCCGGCTGTCGCGCGCAGCCGTCCCGCTGGTCTGGGTCCGCCCGTTGGTCGGGGTCCGGCCCGTGGCGGAGACGAACACCGGGTGTCGCCAGACCAGCACCCTGTACGGGCCGATTACGTAGGACCGGGCTATGGGGCCGAAGGTCGAGGAGGCCGACGTGGCGTCAATACCTCCCCACGGCCTGGCCGTGTTGTAGACGAGGAACTCGAACGGCTCATGCGTATACCAGCTCCCAGCGGATTGTCGCTGGTAGCGCACCACGTGCCCAGCCCGCGTGGCGATGACCGGACGAACCGTCACGACGCCCTCGGTGGCGACGGTTGTGATGGAGGCGCTCCAGTAGTCGCCAATCCCGACAGCCAGCTGGCGAGCTTCGAGGAAGCTGTCGAGCTGGACAGAGGGTTGCGTGGGGATCGGGGCGGCCAGCGTGAACCCGAAGGCTGCGGTGGAAGCGGCGACGACGACAAGGCAGGCTGCTGCCGCAGCCGTCCTGACGCGATGCGCCGACGGGAGCGATGCGGCGAGGCGCCCGACCCAACGTCCCGCCAGGACAGTTCCGAAGATGACGGCTGCCGTCAGATAGCGCAGGAACCCGGGATCGTCCGAAGTCGTGAGCACAAGGAAGACGACGATGTCGGCGAACACCGCCAGGACGAGAAGATCGTCGAGCCTCCATGCCTCGTTCGCCTCGACCAGCGACACCCGGCCGCGAATCGCCCCGCTGACCATTGCGACGGCGCCCGCCATGATTCCCCCTGTCACCACAAGGAGACCGATCAGGTGCACCGCCGCGAGCGCCAGCGGAACGCCGCCGTTGCCCAGCTGTCCGCCCCCCACGCCGAGCATGTTGGCGCCCCATGACGGGAGGTTGTGAAGGTTGGTGACGATCTGGGCCCCAGAGGCCCGCGGGTGGCCGGTATTCACCGAGAACGTGCCCACGACCTCGGACGCTGCACGAACGACTGCCGCAACGATCAGCGCGGCCACAGCCGCGCTCACCTCGGGCACTCCAGAGCGCCAGTCGCGCATTCGCAGCATGGCAACGGCGCCCGCTCCGCACACCGATCCGAGGCCGAGCGCCGCCGTCTGAAAATCACCGAGGACGCCGGCCGACAGGCACAGCACTCCCGCGACCCACCCCCACCCGAAGCGCCCCGAGCGCAGTCCCGCAAACGCACAGAGGCACAGCAACGCCGTACCGACGTGCAGCGGGCCGCGGAGGAACACGTTGGCCAGGACATGGCTCGGGAGCCCCAGAACGACCACGACCGTCGCGCCCGCCGCGACACCGGCGATCCCACGACGACCGTCGCGCGCGAGCAGCACTCCAACAACGACGACAGTGGCGGCGATCATCGCCGGGACGAGGAACAAGAGCATGTCCCGTACACCGGTGACCAACTCGACGAGCGTGTACAGAACGGCATCGACCGTCCAGAAGGAGTCGAGCGAGAGCGCCCAGCCGCTGAGTGTGACGTTGCCCGAACTCATGGCCTGTCCCTGCAGCACAACGGTGGCGCCGTCAGAGTCCCCCGAGTATGCGTGACGGGCCGACAGGTACAAGATCGCCACCAGGAGGATGAATCCGCCTGCAGCGGTCGCGGCAATGGCGGAGCGAGATCGATGATGCTCGCCGGCCGCGCCATCCGCCGACGCGGTTGGGTTGCCCTCAAGAGCGGGCGCGCCGGAGCGCGCGGCGCCCCTCGGGGCGGTGACGTTCACCGCGATGGAATGGTCAGCTGCCGTCTTGGCAGATCGCGTTCACCGAGCACGACGGCAACGCTACCGAACGCGCTCTGCGTCGCGACCTGGCTCGAGGCCCGATATCTGGCCATACTTGACTAGTGCAGACCGCTCCCGGAGCCGGCCTGGCCGAGGCGCCCTCCCTCGATCGGGACCTTGCACGACTTCCTTCGCCGCTCTCCCCACGAGCGTTCCTGGCCGAACGCGGTGCCTGGAGCCTCGTGTGGTTTGGCGTTCTCACCGGCGGCGTCAACCTCTGGGGCTTCTGGTGGTGGTCCCCGGCCGTCATCGCGCTGGCTCCGTTGATGGTCGCTGGCGGCCTCCTCGGTATTGCGTCCTCATGGCTGGTCCGGAACCCTCGCTCGCGTCCTTTCCAGGGAGTCACGCTCGGAGCGGTGATCGTGACCGCACTGCTTCCACAGTCGATCGAGATCAGCACGCGCTCGTTCTACTCCACCGACTCTGCGGCATTTGACCAGGTCGCGACGCGTGCACTGCTGCGCGGCGCTGATCCGTACGTGGCCTCGATGTCCGGCGTCGCCCACCTTCTGAGAGTGCCGTCCCACTATTGGACCTATACCGTCGATGGCGGTCACGTCACAAGCTTCTCGTACCCCGCGGGGTCGTTCCTGCTCAGCCTTCCGGCCACCGCACTCGGCATCCACATGGCTGTCGACTGGACCGACCTGGTCGCTTGGCTCGTCACGATCGTGCTCTTGTTCGTGCTGGTCCCCGCTTCACTGCGGTGGCTTGCCGCGCTGGTCGGCTTGATGCCGTTCTTCTTGGGTTCGTTCACATCGGGGGGCACCGATGCGATGTTCCTGCCCTTCCTTGTCATCGCGGTCTGGCGTTGGGACCGCTACGGCCGCTCCGACGAGCCAGGACTGGCGCGATGGATCGGACCGATTTCGCTGGGGGCGGCATGCGCCATCAAGCAGACGCCATGGTTCGCGGTCCCTATGTTGGTCACCGGTATCGCCCTCGAAGCGCGTCTGAGGGGGAGCAAGCCAATAGGTGTGTCTCTGCGCTATCTGCTCACCGTTCTCGGCGTGTTCGCTGCGGTGAATCTCCCTTTTTTGGCGTGGCACCCCAGGGCCTGGTTGCACGGCACGCTCATCCCCTTGACCGGTGGGCTGGTGGCAGATGGACAGGGGCTCGTCACACTCGCCACCCATGGTCTGACCGGTGGCGTGGACCTGAACATGCTCAGCCTGGCGGGAGCTCTGGCCATGGTCGCAGGCGTTGCCGCGTTCGTCGCGTGGTATCCCCAGCTAAAGCGGGTTTGGCCCTTGCTCGTCACGGTTCCCTTCTTCTTCTCGCCGCGCAGCTTGTCGAGCTACCTTGTCGACCTTTTTCCAATAGTGATCGTGGCAGCACTCTCCGTGGACGCGGTGCCTCGCGCGGCGATCGACCATCGCCCGACACGGCGAGACTTGCTTGCACGCCCGTCGATTCTTGTGGTCGCCCTGTCGTGCGTCGGCGTCGTGATCGCGACGTTCATGGCCTTCGGCAGTCCACCCCTCCAGCTGTCGGTGCGCGGCGTTGTCACGTCCGACGCCGGCACGCAACTGGAATCGGTGAAGGTCTCGGTAGTCAATAGGACGTCAGTGAGCATCGTTCCCCACTTCCTCGTCAATGCGGGGACCAGTCAGAACTACGAGGGATTCTGGGCGCCCTCGAAGCGAGCGTACGCGGCGCTCGGGGCTCACGAGGCCGAGACGATCACCTTGTATCCCGCGACAAGCACGGCCGCGCCCCGACGTGGCGCGCGGTGGTTGGTCGAGGCGTACACCAGCGACCCCTCGTGGCTGAGCACGTCCCCATTGGTGACGTTCCCTCCGTCGTAGCGGACTGACCCGAACCGGACGGAACCGTCAAGGCGCAGGCCTCGGACGACGCGCCCCGAGTTGATGTCAGCCGGCGGGGGACATGTGGTACGTCAGTGTGCTGTCGCCACTGGTAAATGTCAGCGACAGGTCCTTGCCCGTACAGCTGTACGAGCCCTGCTCGGGCGATGAGGTGACGGCCCTTGTGACACCGGCCACTGTGATGGTGGCATCGTCGGTGACCGTCGAGACGGGGAAGGTACCCGTGTGTGACCTGGCCTTGGGTGAGAAGCCGTAGTGGTCGGTGAGAGTGCCGTTGAACTTGGCGGAGCCCTCGCTGCCGGTGAGCGGCGTACCCGGAGTGAAGTTTCCGAGTGCGTTCCCATTGGACATGATGTCCACCGTCGTTCCGGCGCCACCGGTGAAGGTGAGGCCGGTTGCGCTCAAGGTGATGCTCGTCACGTTCCACTTGCCCTCCAGGCAGGGCTTGGTCGTGCTCTTTTTGCCGTTGCTCTTCTGAGGTTTGTGGTTGGTGTGGTGCGTGTCATGCTGGGACGACATCTGCAGCCGGGCGGAGTGCGAGGCCCGCGCCAAAGCGGCGGAGCTGGCTCCGGCTGCGCCGATGACGAACACGGCGGCCGTGGCCAGAGTGAGTGTCGCGAGCCCGAGGGGACGGGGACCCTGCTTCGGCGCGAACAATGCGAAAGAGCGCATGCAACCAGGATGACCCGCCAGCCGCGAGTTGTCCACCGCTTCCGGAGGCAAAACCTCTTGCAGTACTCTCAACGGATGAGCGGCGGCCCGGATCTCTCCTCGGCTCGGCGCAAGGATCGTAAGACTCTTGACGACCTCCGGCGTGAACGCGGAGAGGGCTGGCAGTGGGCTCGCGCCCAAACGGACCGCTGTCCGCAGTGCGGGCAGCGCCCCGCGGAAGTGGAACGTGACGCCTTAGGAGGGGAACTCCTCGAATCAGCCGCGGCATGGCGCACGTTTCTCCTCAGCGCTGACGACGGGTACCTGCGCACGATTCCCGAACCGGGAATCTTCTCGCCCATCCAATATGGGGCTCATGTGCGTGACATTGAGCGGGCTTACGCCGACCGGATCCTCCTCATGCTGGACGAGGACAATCCGGTATTTCCTCAGCTGAATCCCGACGAGGCTGCATGGGACGGTTACAACCATCTCTGCGTCGTGGAGCTCGCCGACGATATTGACGCGCAGGCGCGACGACTCGCGGAGATTCTGGACACCCTGCAGCCAGCCGACTGGTCACGCACCATGATCAGGGACGGGGGGAGCGACGGCGTGTTCGAATTTACCGTCGTCGGCTTGGCCAACTACGCCGTGCACGAGTCGCATCATCATCTGCTCGACGCCAACGGGACGCTGAAGCCCGTGAGCTCCTAGGGAGCAAATTCAGAGAAGAGGTGAGCATCGGTGGGGGACGGGGGACTCGAGGACCGTGTGACGGCACTGGAGAGGCGCGTTCGGGAGCTCGAAGACGCCATGGCGGTCACGCGCCTCGTCTACAGCTGGGGACCAGCGGTCGATACTGGAAGCAGCCGGGAAGCGGCGGACCTGTGGGATGAGGACGGGGTCCTCGAATCCGACCTCTCCCGCCTCGAGGGCCCTGCTGCCGTCTACGCCATGGTCGAGAGCGAGGGTCAACAAGCGCTGATCGACCAGGGGTGTGCGCACGTACAGAGCGCTCCGATAGTCACGGTGGACGGCGACCGGGCGAGCGCGATCACGTATTCGCAGGTCTTCTTGCACACCGAAGACGGCTATGGGGTCTGGCGCGTCTCCGCAAATCAGTGGGAGTGTCGTCGCACTCCATTCGGGTGGCGGCTGACGCGGCGGACGAACAGGGTCATCGACGGGGCATCGGCCTCGCGCGACATCCTGGTCCATGCCTTCGATCCATCGCCTTGACGTGCGGCGTCCCGTCCGACTAGTCCGTGGCCTGTGGCCATGACGGAGGTCGAGGTATTCATCGATCCAGGCTGTCCCTGGGCTTGGATCACGTCGCGTTGGATACGAGAGGTGGCGCCCGCTCGGGACCTCAGCGTGTTCTGGCGTTCCTACTGTCTCGAGATCCGAGACGACTACGGCGTCGCACCGAGCGTTCCCGACGAGTTCCGGCAACAGGCCCTGGAGGGTCACGCCATCTCCCATCGGATGCTGCGGATCTTCGAGGCCGCGCGAGCTGAGGCGGGTGAGGAGGCGGTGGACCGGCTCTATTCGGAATGGGGTCAGGCGCATTTCGTCTTGAAGCGGCAGAGGACCACCCAATTCCTGGCCGACTGCGTGGCGGCCGCAGGTCTCGACGCTCGCTTGAGCGCGGCGGCGGACGACGAGAGTTGGGACGTGCCGATTCGCGCCGCCATGGAGGTGGCCTACGTATTCGGCGGGCCGAAGACTCAGACACCGGCGATAGTGGTTCGCGCCGATCCCCCGCATGGATTCAAGGGACCGGTGATGGCGCCTGCCCCGACTGGACCCGCAGCGCTTGCGCTTTGGGACGCAATCCAAGTGCTTTCTGGGTACAAGGGCTTCTTCGAAATCACGCGCCCGCGCGTCGACGTCCCTCGCGATCATCATCTGCCCGACTAGAGGTGTGACCGACCAACCGCCGTGACGGAGATTCGAGCGTCAGTGGAGGGTCCCTTGCCACATCAGTTCGCGGAATCGTCGCGCACGAACTGGACCTCTACGGCTACCTGGTACCACATTCGGGCCGTGACTAGGGTCGGCCCCGACGAGGTGGCTCGACGAGCAGGAGTCAGAGCGGTTGCGCAAGGTCCACCATCCCAAGATTGTGCAGAGGTCCGATAGTCGATGGGTCGTCGTCTGTGACGATTGTGAGCGTGATCGCGACACCGCGACGCCGATCGGCATCAACACGCCGGTGGACTCCCGCGAGATGGCACAGCTCATGTGGGAGAACCATTGCGAGCGCCGACGCCCTCCGGTTCGTCGCGGCGCCCGAACACTGTGAGTCGCCGGTCAGACGGCGACAACCGTGACCGTGCAGTGACGAGTCAATGAATTTCGGGTTGCAACCCGATGAAACAGGCCGGGCTGAGCGGCACTCTCGGGCCACGCAGCCGACGGTCGCGAGATTGGAACGTGACCGTCGCACGGCCTCAAAAACGCTCCTATAGGGTGCGAACAAAGCGGGGACCGGATACGCAGCCGTCGTGCAACATTTCCGCACGACGAGGCGACGCTGCCCCGCAGCCGAGCCGACGGCCTTGCGACATCCCCCCCTCGCAGGGCCGTCGGCTCGTGCCGGTCGCGAGCAGGATCCATCGTGCTCAGAAGGGCGAGGACCTTCAGCGACGCGGTCCGAGACCAACCGCACGGACAAATCGGTTTATTTGGCGATTCCCCTCTCGGTAGATCACCCGCCGAGCTTGACGTTGGGCGGCCCCGCCGGCGGCACCGGACAGCCCGCCTCGCTTATAGCCGTGCTCGACAGCCTCGACGTTGCCGAGATCACGGGCGAAGCGGTAGAGCTGGGAACGGGTTGTGCTCACGACCGCACGTCCTCTTTGCCGGCGCGATCGGCCAAGATGATGGCCTCGACGACAGAGCGAAGCTCGTCGGGACCCTCGGCTGACTCCATGCGCTCGAGGTCCTCGGGCGCGACGGCGGCGCAACCCAGGCCGTCGTCGTCGAATTCATTACGGCGCCAGGACAGCCACGCCTGGCCGTCCGGATCCTGGCCGTCGTCCTCGATCGCGTTGATGAGCGCGACCAGTTCGATCTGACCCTCTCCGTCGACGTCGTATTCGATGAAGAACAAAGCGCATCTCCTCCAGAACGCCATTCAGGATAGGGCGAGGCGCTCTCCGCGTGCTCCCCATGTCATCGCGCCGCCACCGCGCCGGTCTAGGCTCCGGTGCAGCCGTGGACCATGCAAATGAGCGTGTGCGGGTGCAGGGTCGCCCCGCCCTGAAGCGCCATCACCAGAGCGGAATTCGCCGCGCCTGCGGGCGCTCCCACGCACGTGCCGTGCGAATTGCGTCAACGGAGTGACGCGCCCAATATGACCGACTCACAGAACGCGGAAGCAGGGTAAGACGTGGAAGAATTTCTCAAGTCAGCTGGGTATGGCGCCATCTTCGTGCTGAGCTTCATCTCGGCCATGGGGCTCCCGGTGGGCGCCGAGATCGCGCTCATCTACGGGGGCGTCCTCGCCAGCGGACAGGTACCCGGTGAGGGCAAGCCGCTCGACCTTGCGGTGGTGATCGTCGTGGCGACCCTCGCCGAGCTGCTCGGGTCGGGCGCCGGCTACGGCATCGGCCGCTACGGCGGGAGGACGCTGGTGGACCGGTTGGGGAAGTACGTCCTCTTGACCCACAAGGATCTCGACCGTGCCGAAGCCTGGTTCACCCGCCGGGGGGAGCCATTCGTCCTCTTCGGCCGGTTCATTCCCTTGCTCCGCTCCTTTGTCTCGTTTGCTGCGGGCCTCGGTGAGATGGCCTTGGCAAAATTCTCGGTGTTCACCGTGATCGGGTGCGCCATCTGGTGCACCGCGCTCGGCCTCGTTGGGCTACAGCCTCGGCAGCAGCTACAACCACGTACTGAAGGGGTTCAGTGACGCGGGATACGTCCTCGCGGCACTAGCTGTCGTGGTGGTGATCGTCGCCTTCTTGCACCGCTGGCGCGAGTACCGGAGCCAGCAAGAGCTCGAGCGGACCGACACCGGCTCCTGATCCACCCCGTCGAAGGGTCGATGGCCCTTCGCCAACTCTGTCACTACGGGGGCACAACGGACTGACTACGCAGGTCTCGACGGGCAGGTGGCAGGGCCGCTGAGGTCAACTTCAGCTCGCCAGCCGCCGATGCAACGGGGGAAGGCGCGAAGCAGTGCACGGCGACGCGTCCGTTGCGTCGGACCCAAATGAGAAGAGGTCTCGTGGGGGCGAGGGGGATCATGAGGTCTCGCAGTATCGGTGCCTGGGCCGGCCGGCCGGATGGCCGGTGGGAGGCACCGTGACGGGCGAGCGCACCAGCGCGCTCACCCGGGCCGGATGGTTGGTGGTCGCCGCCTGGGTGGCGTCGGGGCTCGCGGTCGTTGCGTGTGCGATCCAGAGGCTTTGGATCGACGGCTGGCCCGGCGCAACGGCGACCGTGTTCGCGGTCGTCTTCGGTGGGCTCATGGCGGCCAGCTGGATCTGGCCCATCACCCTTTTCGTCCACGACAAATCTGACGTGTTCGACATCGACGAAGGGATCTTCGTCCTTCTCATCCTGCTCGTGCCGCCCCCCATGACGGTGCTGGTGTTCGCACTCGTTGCGGTGGTGGCCCATGTGGTCAAGCGCCGCGCCGTCCTGAGGACGGCCTTCAGCGTGGGGCGGGTCGTGACGTCGACGGGAGTCGCCGCCCTCGTGTTCGTGCTCCTCGACGGGCCCCAGCACCCCGTTGGGTACGTCAAGGTGGGAGCGGCGTTGGCCGGTGCCGCCGCTTACTTCGTCGCCAACACCACTGCGATCGTGGCCATCCTCACCGCCATCGGATCCACCTCGTGGCGCGAGGCACTCGTCGGCGGCATCAAGACGAGGCTCCTCGTGGTCGTCGGCACCATCGACATCGCCATCCCGACAGCGTTGCTCCTGGCCTATCAGCCGGCGTTCTTGCCCGTGGCGTTGCTCCCCCTCCTGGTCCTGCGCTATCTCGGCGAGGGGCATTTCTATGCCCGTAACGACCGGATCCGCCTGCGCGGGTTGTTCGAAGCGACCCTCGACGTCAACCGCTCCATTGGGAGCGAAGAGACCCGGGACGCGGTGTTGGCGTCGGCTGGCTCCTTGCTGCGTTCGCCAGAGGTGACGCTCGGACTTGCCCTTCCACACGTCGAAGAGAACACGCTTGCCGCGCCCGTCGAGGTTGGCGACCGCCGACTCTGGCTCTCGGTTTCGGGCCGTCGCCGCAGCGACCCCTTCGAGGACGACGACCGGGTCTTGCTCGACGCCCTGGCCTCCGTGGGCGGGATCGCGCTCGTCGAACGCGGACCTCTACGCAGAGGTGGAACGGCAGAAGGACAACCTCTCGGTGATCACGCGCAGTCTGGGTGAGGGTGTGTGCGCCATCACCAAGTCCGGCGAGCTCACCTTCATGAATCCGGCGGGTGCAAGCATGCTGGGATGGGAGGACGTCGGTCCCGACGGACGGCCTCGTCTGGGCATGGCGACGCCACGCTTCCTGCTCGACCCCGCGCTCCGAGCGATGTCGCAGCGGCAGAACGTCAGCAGCGACGACACCCGCTTCGAGCGGGCCGACGGTTCCTTTTTCCCGTCACCGTGACGGCATCGCCTGTGGTGGGTGGCTCAGAGCCCTCGGCCGCGGTGATCGTGTTCCGCGACACCTCGGAGCGCAAAGCCTTCGAAGAGCAGTTGGCACGCCATGCCTTCTTGGACCCCCTGACTGGCCTCGCCAATCGTCGCCTCCTCCTCGACCACCTGGACCATGCGCTGCTCCAGGCCAAGCGCACCGGCACCCGGGTCGCCGTGCTGTTCGGCGACGTCGACCGCTTCAAGGTGGTCAACGACAATCTCGGACACCAGGTTGGTGACGAGCTGCTGCGTGTCGTTGCCGACCGACTGCGGCGAGCGGTGCGCCCCGGTGACACGCTGTCTCGCTTCGGTGGCGACGAGTTCGTCGCCATCTTGGAGGGTGTGAGTTCGCCGGACGACCCCGGCCAGGTGGCAGCCCGTATCCTCGAGGTACTGCGTGAGCCGGTCATGCTCAGCGGTGGCCACGAGGTCGTCACCACCATGAGCATCGGGATGGCGCTCAGCGACGAAGAGACGTCGCGCGACGATCTGCTGCACGACGCCGACGTTGCGATGTACCGCGCCAAGGAGCGCGGGCGTGGCGGCCAAGTGACCCTCTTCGACGTCGACCGGATGGGTGGGCGTTCCATCGGCAGGCTCGACCTTGACACCGCCTTGCACCACGCGGTCGAGCGCGACGAGGTGCAGGTGTATTACCAACCGCTGATCTCGCTGGCCAACGAGGGCATCGTCGCTGCCGAGGCCCTGCTGCGCTGGGACCACCCCGAACACGGCATCCTCTCACCGGCACACTTCATCGAGCTGGCCGAGGACAACGGGACGATCCTCCCCATCGGCAAGGTGGTGCTCGAGCACGCATGCCGGCGGGCCAGGTCCTGGTCCGAGTCCCTCGGGACCCACATGGGGGTTGCGGTCAACCTCTCGGCGCGGCAGTTCCAGCAGGCCGATCTCGAGCAACAGGTCGCCGAGTTGCTCGATGCCACCGGCATCGAGCCCTCCCAGCTCTGCCTCGAGATCACCGAGAGCCTGGCGATGTACGACGTCGAGATGACCTCGGCGGTGCTGACCAAGCTCCACAACCTGGGCATTCGGTTGGCCATCGACGACTTCGGCACCGGTCACTCCTCGCTCGGGTACCTGGCGCGGTTCCCCATCGACATCATCAAGATCGACCAGAGCTTCGTGCGCGGGATCGACCAGGACCCGGTCAAGTCCGCCATCGTCTCCGCCGTCGTGGCGCTCTCCCGAGCCATCGGCTCGACCACCGTCGTCGAGGGGGTCGAGACGCTGCGCGAGCTCGAACAGATCGAAGGGCTCGGCTGCGACGTCGCCCAGGGCTTTTACTTCTCGCGCCCTCTGCCGGCGAACGCCTTCGAGGACTACTTGCGGGCGGCTCGCCGGCCCGCTCCCGACGTCGGCTTGCTCCGGCGCACTGTTCTCACGGGATAGGGGCTCACCCAGAGGGGCTCGCGGGACAACGGCCGCCGCCCTGAGGCTGAAACGCCCTTTGCAACCGGATTGCCACCGCGCGCCAACAAAGGCTGGTCAGGGGTTCATCCGACACGTGACGACACGATGAAATTGGGCCGAATTGCCTATGCCTAGTCGGAAAGTCATTGAAGGACGGCGGGGTCGGTGTTACCTTCCCGAACGGAGGGGATTCCCCGGAGCAGTCCGGAGGAGGGGAGCGTGGCGGTGTTTCGGCGTCGCAGTGCCTATCGGTCGAATCGACGTCGCGCCCGCAACGAGAGGTCCCGTCTCCAGGCCCTGGTCGAGGCGACCCTCGAGGTCAACCGCTCCATGGGCATCACCGAGACGAAGTCGGCGGTGCTCGGCGCGGCCGGGACGCTGCTGCGGTCCCCCGAAGTCACGCTGACCACCGGGCGCCCGCCGGACGAGGTCGTGGCGGCCCCGCTGCACCTGGCCGATCGGACGCTCTGGCTGGGCGTTTCCGGTCGTGATCCGACCGAGCCCTACGACGACGAGGACCGCGCCCTGCTCCACGCGTTGGCCTCGGTCGCGGGCGTCGCGCTGGCCAACGCCGGCCTCTACGGCGAGGTCCAACGCCAGAAGGACGAGCTGTCGGCCGTGACCGCCAGCATGGGGGAGGGGGTCTGCGCGATCAGCGAGGACGGCCGGATCACCTTCATGAACCCCTCGGGCGCCGACATGCTCGGGTGGTTCTCGTTGCGGGACGAGTCCGAGGGCCGCCCTGCCGTCTCTGACTTCGAGACGCCCGATTTCCTCCTCGAACCCGCCAGGCGCGCCATGGCCCTGCGCCGCAACGTCACGACCTACGACACGCGATTTACCCGCGTCGACGGCTCTCACTTCCCTGTGACCATGACCGCGTCGCCGGTCGTCGGCGGCGCGTCACCATCGGGTGCGGTGATCGTGTTCCGTGACATCTCGGAGCGCAAGGCCTTCGAGGAGCAGCTGGCACGACATGCCTTCCAGGACTCGCTCACGGGCCTGGCCAACCGGCGACTCTTGCTCGACCACCTCGAGCATGCCCTTCTGCAGGCCGAGCGCACGGGGAGTCACGTCGCGGTCCTCTTCTGTGACATCGACCGCTTCAAGGCGGTCAACGACGAGCTGGGCCACCAGGTCGGCGACGAGCTCTTGCGCGTCATCGGCAACCGGCTGCGGCGTGCGGTGCGCGCGGGCGACACGCTGTCGCGCTTCGGCGGCGACGAATTCGTCATCCTCCTCGAGGGTGTGAGCTCGCCCGAAGACGCCAGCCAGGTCGCCAACGCAGTCCTGGAGGTCTTGCGTGACCCCATCACTCTGAGCACGGGGCACGAGGTGGTCGCCACGCTGAGCATCGGCGTCGCACTGAGCGAAGTGGGCAAGGCGCGCGAGGACCTCTTGCACGACGCCGACCAAGCGATGTACCGGGCCAAGGAGCGCGGCCGGGGCGGCCACGTGGCCATGTTCGGGATCGACCGGACCAGTCCGGGGTCCATGAGCCGTCTAGGCCGCGACACCGCCTTCCAGCACGTGGTCGACCGCGGCGAGATGGAGATCCACTACCAACCGATGGTGTCGCTGGCCGACCGCCGCATCGTCGGCGCCGAGGCATTGGTCCGGTGGAACGATCCCGACCACGGGATGCTGATGCCCGGCCAGTTCATCAAGCTGGCCGAGCGCAACGGGACGATCGTGGCGCTCGAGCAGATGGTGCTCGAGCAGGCCTGCCGTCAGGCCAAGACGTGGCAGCAGGAGTTCGGGACGACGCTCCAGATCAGCGTGAACGTGTCATCGCTTCATATCCAGCAGCGGAACCTGGCCAAGCACGTCACCGGCGTGCTCGAGTCCACCGGTCTCGAAGCCTCGTTGCTGTGCCTCGAGATCAGCGAAAGCGTGGCGATGCACGACGTGGTGCTGACCTCGAGCGTTCTTGGCGAACTGCACGCGCTGGGCACCCGCATGGCCATCGACGACTTCGGGACAGGGCACTCCTCCTTTGGGTACCTGGCCCGGTTCCCCTTCGACATCGTCAAGATCGACCAGAGCTTCGTGCACGGCATTGAGAGCGACGCGGTCAAGTCCGCCATCGTGTCCGCCGTCGTGGCCCTGGCCCAGACGACGAACGCATTGACCGTGGCCGAGGGTGTGGAGTCGCAGGGACAGCTCCAAGAGCTCATCAAACTCGGGTGTGCCATCGCGCAGGGCTATTACTTCGCCCGGCCGATGTCGACAGCCGACTTCGGCAAGATGCTCACCGCCAGCGCCGACGCGGATCTCCGCCTCTTCGGTTCGGCCCGGGCCGGCTAGGACCGGGAACCGGGGACCGGGGGGCCTCTCAGCCCAGAGTTGCTGCGCCGGGGGCGACGTCGGCGTTGCGCAGTGCGTGGGTGAGGACGGGCACCACCTCGTGCCAGTCGCCCACGATGCCGAGATCGCAGTGGGTGAACACCGGCGCGTCGGGGTCCGCGTTGACGGCGAGTATCGTGCCGGCGCTGCGGACGCCCACCATGTGGTTGAACTTCCCGCTCAGCCCGAGCGCGACGTAGAGCCGGGGTGCGATCGACCGGCCGGTGATCCCGACCTGGCGGGCTCGCGGCGCCCAGCCGCGGTCGGTGACCTTGCGGGTGGCTGCGAGCTCGGCGCCGAGGAGCGCCGCCAGCGGGCTGAGTTGCTCGTATTCGTCGGGGTTCACACCGGTCCCCACGCCGATCACCACCTCGGCCCGGGCCAAGGTCTCGACGTCGTCGTCGCGGCGTTCGCCCAGAATCCGGATGCGGCCGCGGGTTCCCACCGAGCGTACTTCGACGGTGCCGTTGCGAGGACGGGCGGACGCGGGGGGGAGCATGCCGGGCCGGACGGTGGCCATCTGGGTCGCGCTCTGGCACGTGATGTCCGCGACGAGCGCGCCGGCGAACGCCGGCTTGGCTGCGACGAGGACGCCTTCGCGCGCGGAGAGGGCGACGGCGTCGCCCACGAGCCCCGATCCCGTGGCGGCGGCGGCCCGTGCGGCGACCTCGCGCCCGAACGCGGTACTGGGTGCGAGGAGCGACCAGGGGCCGACCTCGCGCACGTAGGCCGCGACGGCGTCGCTGACGTCCTCGGCGACGGCAGACCCGTCGAGGGCGATGACGACGTCGGCTCCCGCCTCAATGAGCGAACCGGCGTCCGTCCCGGTGGGGGCGAGCGCGTGGACGATTGCGCCGAGCTGCCCCGCGAGCCGCGCTGCGGCGCCGAGCAACTCACCCGCGACCTGGGGCCGCCCGGGCTCGGCGAGCACGCTCACGACACGCCCGGCCGTCGGCGCTCGTGCTCCGTCGTCGCCAGCGTCAGCACCGGCGACAGCATCCTCGTCGTCTGGTCGTGGCGTCCCTGATCGCAGCGCCCCGCGCCGGGCCAGCTCGTGGACGGCGCGGCGGACCTGGTGCTCGACGGGCCCGTCGAGGACGAGGAGTTCGCGCGCGTGCTCCATCGGGCGCGTGGCGCCGACCGCCGTCGGGCTGCCGGCCTCGCCCCACGGACCGGGACCGAGGTCGGCGGCGGACACCCGCCGCAGGCGAACGGGGTCGACGGCGGCCCGCCCGGGGGGGTCCACCTTGCAGGGGTCGCAGAGGCGCTCGGCGACCGTCAGGACCGCGGGCAGCGCCACCTCGATCTCCTGGGTCCCGTCGTCGTGCTCGAGCTGGAGGCGCAGGAACGGTCCGACGTCGACAACGTGTCGGACGCCGCTGGCGAAGGGGAGCCCGAGCAGCTCCGCCAGCTCGGGTCCGACCTGTCCGGTCTCCCCGTCGATGGAGTTGCGGCCGAGGAGGACGAGGTCGAACGGCCCCGCCGCCCGCAGGGCGGCCGCCAGTGCGCGCGCCGTGGCCAGGGTGTCGGAGCCCGCGAACGCCTCGTCGCACACGTGGAGGCCGGCGTCCGCGCCCCAGGCCACGCCCTCGCGCAAGACGTCCTCCGCGCTCGGCGGCCCGAGCGTGACCACCGTGCACGAGCCGCCGCTGTCGCGCGCGAGGAGCACGCCTTCGGCGACGGCGCGGCGGCAGTAGGGGTTCATCTCGAGGGCCACGCCGTCGCGGGCGAGCCGGCCCCCCTCGAGGCGCAGTGACTCGGCCAGGGGCACCTGCTTGGCCAACGACGCGATGCGGAGCGTGTCCCCCGCGGCGCGGGTCACGACGCGCCGCGGCCTCGCCCACCCGCGCCGCACCACGCGGCCAGGGTGGCGAATCCCGCTGGACAGGCGATTCCCGCGCAACGGTGGACGTGCAGGGGCAAGGAGAAGTGCGCTTCGATGCTCGTCACGCTATCGGCACGCCGCCTCGATGCGGGTAGCGGCGCGCCTCAGCAGCCGACCGCGCCCCCTTCTGGGCTGCGCGGGTCCGAGGCGCCCACCAGGCGCACCACGCCCTCCGCGCGGCGCTCCGCCGCGATGATCTGGGCGCAGCCGACCGCGACGGGGTCGAAGGACCTGATTGCCTGCACACGGTGACCGTGACCGGCGAGGTCACCGAGCCAGGCGGGCGGCGCGTCCGCTTCGACGAGCACCCTGAGGTCGTCGCCCCACCAGAGACGGAAGGGACCCGCGCCCGGCGCGTCGAGGGTCAGCCGCGCCGCCGCGATGGCCGTCGCCGGGTCCTGCCGGCTGTGCAAGAGCCGGGCCAGGAGCTGGCTGATGATCTGCGGCTGGGCGTCGCCGCCCATCGCCCCGACGAGATGCGTGAGCGCGCCGTCGGGACCGGTCACCAGCATGGGGGAGAGGGTGTGTGGGGGACGCCGGCCCGGGGCCACCTCGGCGGGGTGGCTCGGCACCAGGGAGAACCCGACGCCGCGATTGTGGAGGAACACACCGGTCGACGGTTCGACGAGATGGGACCCGAAGTCCAACGCGTTGGACTGGGTCAACGAGATCCCGAGCCCGTCTGCGTCCATGGCGCACAGGTGTGTGGTGTCCCCCTCGCCGAGGCGTGCCACGGCCGGGTTCACGGACCCGTTGCCGGGGGCGACGTCAGGTGGCGCCGCCCGGCTGCCGTCGACCCGACCGGCCGCCACCTCCAGTCGGCCGGTCGCGAGAAGCGCATCACCGTCGGCGCCGTCGAAGAGAACGTCGGGCCGGTCGTACCCGACGGCCCGCCAGCATTCGACCAGGAGGTGGGCCCAGTGCGCCTCGTCGGGGTCGGTCCCGAGGCCGACGGCCTCGGCGACCCAGGCGGCGGCGAGCGTGAGGTAGCCCTGGGAAGGCGGTGGCACTGTCCACAGCTCGTGGCCCCAGGCCGCCAGGTGCAGGGGCGTGCACCACGGTGCTGCGCGTCGGGCGAAGTCCTCGGGACCGAAGTGCCCGCCGCCGAGCTCGAGCAACCCGCGGCCGAACTCACCCTCGTAGAAGGCGGCCCGGCCCTCGCGTGCGATCGCGCGGCAGCGTACGCGCGATGCCCGGGAGCCGGACGCGTTGGCCGATGTCGAGCGGCCCGTCGGGGCAGAGCTCACCGGCACCGGGGAGCTCGTAGACCAGAGAGCTGGCGAGCGCCAGCATGATGGACGCCGGGAACCCGCCGTCGGCCAGATCGATCGCAGGCGCCAGCACCTCGTCGAGGGGCAGTCGCCCGTAGCGCTCGTGCAGCGCGAGCCAGCCGTCGACGGCGCCGGGCACCTGGACGCTGCGGATGTCGCCCCGCAGCGGCATCACCGTCATCCCCTCCCCGCGCATGCGCGGCGGCATCGGAGCCCCGGCCGGCACGGCCCACCGACAGCAGGGCTTCGGGAGGCGAGCCGGGCGCGCTCACCATGGCGAGCACGTCGCCGCCCAGGCCGCAGAGGTGCGGCCCCACGACTGCCATGACGGTTCCGGTGGTGACCGCGGCGTCGGCGGCCGAGCCGCCGCCCGCCAGGATGGCGCTGCCGGCGGACGACGCCAGCTGGTCGGCCGCGACCACCATGCCGCGCAGGCCCGAACGGGGAGCCATGGGGACGAGGGGCAACGCCATCAGAGCACCACGACGGAGCGCAGCACCTCGCCGCGTTGCATGCGGGCGAAGGCAGCCTCGACCTGGTCGATGCCGATGGTCTCGCTGACGAAGCGGTCCAGGTCGAGGCGGCCCGCGAGATAGAGATCGACGAGCATCGGAAAATCCCGAGAGGGGAGGCAGTCCCCGTACCAACTCGGCTTCAGCGTGCCGCCGCGTCCGAAGAACTCGATCATCGGCAGGTCGATGCGCATGTCAGGTGTGGGCACGCCCACCTGCACGAGCGTCCCCGCCAGGTCACGGGCCAAGAAGGCTTGTTCCATGACCTTCGGGTGACCGACTGCCTCGATGCAGACGTCGGCGCCGTTCCCCCCGGTCAGCGACCGGACGGCCTCGACCGGGTCGGTGCTGCTCGCGTCGACGGTGTGCGTGGCGCCGAACGCGGCGGCCTGCTCGAGTTTGCGCGGATCGAGGTCGACGCCGATGACGGTGGCCGCCCCGGCGAGCTTCGCCCCGGCGATGGCGGCACACCCGACGCCGCCGCAGCCGAACACGGCCACGGAGTCGCCGAGCCCGACCTCTCCGGTGAACATGGCCGCCCCGAGCCCCGCCATGACGCCGCACCCGAGCAGCCCCACCGCCTCGGGTCGCGCTGCGGGGTTGACCTTGGTGCACTGGCCGGCCGCCACCAGCGTCTTGTCGGCGAACGCGCCGATGCCGAGCGCCGGCGACAGCTGCGTGCCGTCGGCCAGGGTCATCTTCTGCGTCGCGTTGTGGGTGGCGAAGCAGTACCAGGGTCGGCCCCGGCTGCACGAGCGGCACTCGCCGCACACCGCTCGCCAGTTCAAGACCACGAAGTCACCGGGCGCCAGGTCGGTGACGTCCGGTCCGACGGACTCGACCACGCCGGCCGCCTCGTGGCCCAGAAGGAACGGGAAGTCGTCGTTGATGCCGCCCTCGCGGTAGTGCAGGTCGGTGTGGCACACGCCGCACGCCTTGATCGCGACGACCGCCTCGCCCGGACCGGGATCGGGGACGACGATCGTCTCGACGGTGACCGGGCTGCCCTTTTCCTTGGACACGACACCGCGCACTTCCTGTCCCATCGGTCTCCTCCCCGGGTGCGAGCCCACATGATGCCCGATCGCCCGTGGCCGTCGACACCCGCTGTGTCCGGGAGGCCGCCTCTAGGGTGACCGCACATGGCCGCGGGATACGTCGAAGTGCCGGGAGGCTGGCAGCGCCTCCATGGCCGTGGTCCTGGTCCCTTCGTCACCCGCGAGGTTTTCCGTCGCCCGGACGGAACCGGGATGGCGTGGGACTCGCGCTGGCAGCGAAAACACCCGCGCTGGTCGTCGCAAGACTCGACGTGGTGGGCACCTCGGGCCATGGCGTGGTGGATCGGCGTGCTCTTCGCCGTCGGCTCGGCGTGCTTCGCGCTGGGGGCTCTTCCGGCCTACGCCACCTCGATCGGTACGAACGCGGACGACCTGACGTTCTTCATCGGGTCGATCTTCTTCACCACGGCCTCGTTTCTCCAGTACTACGAGGTGGCGACGACGCCGACGACCCTCGAGCCGACGTCACGCCGCGGGCCGCGCTCGCTGCTCACCGTGCAACACCACCGGATCGACTGGTGGGCGGCCGCCATCCAATTGGTCGGCACCCTCTGGTTCAACCGGACCACGCTCAGCGCGTACCTCGTCAGTCTGGGAGCCTCCAGCGCGCACCACCCGGTGTGGCGACCGGACGCCCTGGGCTCCGTGTGCTTCCTCGTCTCGAGCTGGTTGGCCTGGGCCGAGGCGAGCCACGGGCCCTTCGCGTGGCGCCCCGCCTCCATCTCCTGGTGGATCACCGCGCTGAACCTGGTCGGCTCGGTGGCGTTCGGCGCGTCGGCCGTTGCGTCCTACGTCAAGCCGAACGGCCAGCTGGTGAGCCTCGCGCTGACCAACCTGGGGACGTTCGTCGGCGCGGTCTGCTTCTTGGTGGGCGCCGTGTTGCTCCTACCCGAGCGCACGCTCGCGCGCCCTCCGGTCACGCCGCCGGCCGAACCCGCCGGGTCGGCCCAGGCCCCGGCCCGTCCCGCCGGCTGACGCTGGTGGCGACGGCAACGGCCCTGCCGGAGCAGGGCCGTTGCCGTTCGCCGTGTCAGGTGCGGGCCGCTATGGCGTCACCAGGCTGAAGGTTCCGCCGAAGGCGTTGATCCCGTTGCCGTTGCCCGTGGAGCCGGTCGTGACGAGCCCCGATGCGTTCGCCAGGGGCTGCTCCTCGCTGTAGAGGTAGAGCGGATGACCGTCGTACGTCACCTGCTCGGTTCCGTCGAACCGCCACACGACACCCACCGCCGCCGGATTCGCTCCCGGCAAGACGGTTGGAGTGCCCACCGTATAGAGGGGGATGAAGTACCTCGCGCACGCGCCGTAGCAGTGGCTGAAGTGCGAGTCGGCGCTGAAGGTGTAGACCGAGACCGCGGCGCCACCGGGTACCACGTTGGGCAGCATCTCTGCCGCCACCTTGGTGGAGCTGTAGGTCGTGCCGGGCTGCCGTGACTCGGTCTCGATGGTCGCCGGCCCGCTGGCGGGCGTGCCCCACGGCGACACCAGGTACCACGCCGTGTGCTCGGGCGGCAGCGGCTGCGCTGGCTCGTAGAAGTTGGCGCCGAAGAAGGAGTCGGGACCCGGGTCGAAGAGGTAGAGCGGGTGTCCGGCGTAGGTCACCTGGAACGCGTCGAGGTCCGTGCGGAACACGGCGCCGAGCAGGAACGGGTTCACACCGGGGCCGGCCACGGGTGGGCCCTCCGTGGTGAAGGCGGGCCAGTCGGCTGACGGATCGGTCTCGCTGCCGGTGCACGAGAGTGGGCCCTCGGCCTCACTGACCACGATGACCGTGGTGCAGCCGGCTTGGTACGGGTGGAAGAACGAGGCGCCATAGGTCGGCGGGTCGATCGTGGGGGAGTAGAGCGACGTCCCGGCGGGGTAGAGATAACCGGTCGGTGCCGTCGAGGACACGCCGACGTACCCCGCGCCGGCACCGCCGACGACGAGGACCTCTCCGTAGGGACTCTTCTCCAGCGACACGACGGCCGAACCGGGCGTTGGTCGCCCGCCCCCGTGATGCCACGGGTGCCCGAACACCGACGCTGACGCGACGGCCGGCATCAACAACAGGGCGACGATCGTCGCGACCGTCCCCATGATCCATCGGTTTTTCATTGTGTGCTCCTCTCGCCAAGGGCTCGCCAAGGGCCCTGTCTGGGGCGACGCCAATACCGCCCTCCGTGCGCGTCCACCGCTCACGCCACAGCGCGAGGCGGACAGACGCTGCCTGGAGCTTGCCAGCAGGTGGAGGGACGCGTCCAGGTGCCCCTTCCACGCCCACCACGACGCGGTCGGAGAGTCGGTGCGGCCGCCCTCAGTCGCCGGGGGCCCGCCGGCGGCCGCGCAGCGCGCTGGCCAGGAGGAACGCCGCAGCCAGGAGCGGGAGCACGAGAGCGCCTGCGAGTCTGGTCCCCGCGAGGAGGAAGGCCACCGCGACGATGATCCCGGTCGCCAGCGCCAGCTCGGGTGTGTCGCCGATCAGGAAATCCCACCAGAAGTGGCCGAAGGCACGGAGCGCACGCGTCACGGCGCCGGTCATGGCCGAGCTCCTTCGGCCTCGGCCACGGGCGCGGGGAAGCGTGTGCGCAGGAGTGCCGTGTACGCCACGTAGACGACGGCGAAGAAGCCGACCAGCACCGGGATGGCCAGGTCGTCACCCGGCCAGTGCACACCGGCACCTTCGCCGACCCAGAACACGCCGAAGCTGGTCAACATGACGCCGACCACCGTCTTGATGGTGTTCTCCGGGACCTCACTGAGTTGGCGCGCCACGACGAGGCCGACGATCGCCACGAGGACGAACGCCGCACCTGCCGCCGAGCGCGGCGAGGCCGAGACGGTGCTGTGCCGCACCGAGGCTGATGACGATCAGGACGACCTCGGTGCCCTCGAGGAAGACGCCCTTGAAGGCGACCACGAAACCGACGCCGTCGCGTCCCGCCTTGCGGGCGGCGGCGTCTTCTTTCGGCTCGGCACCGAGTTCGGCCACGGTCTCCGCATAGATCTTGTCCTCGTCGTGCAGTGCCTTGTGTCCGCTGGCCCGCAGGATTGCCTTGCGCAGCCACGACAGGCCGAGCACCAGGAGCAAGGCGCCGACAATGACCCGCAGGGCGTCGAGCGGGATGTATCTGATCAGGGGCACGCCGACCGCGACGACCAACAGGCCCAGGACCAACACCGCAGCCACCGCGCCCTCGAGGGCGGAGCGCCAGCCCCGGCTGACGCCCGCGGCGACGACGATGGTCAATGCCTCGACCATCTCGACCAGGCTGGCGGCAAAGACGGCGAGGACGAGGACCAACGTCGAGGAGGTGTGCATGACTGCCGCCGAAATTATCGGGGTACGCCACCGGTCCCCGACCTGGGGGGCCGGCAGTAGTGTGCGGGGCACTGACCAGGGAATCTGGAGGGAGTCGGGGGCTATGGGTGAGGGTGCGCGTGCGGGTGAAGGCAGCGGAGACCTGAGCGGGCGCAACTACGTCGTGGTGTCGGCCGACACCCATGCCTCGCCCGACAGCCTGGAGCACTTCCTCTCCTACGTCGACCCCGCGCACCGCGAGGCGGTCGCCGCCTTCGGCGACATGTCCTCGTTGGCCATATCCATGTTCGGTGGCTTCGACCCCGGCGAGGTCGACGAGTCCGATCCGGTGCGCGCCACCGCAGCACGCCGGCTGGCCGGCATGGGCGTCGACATCGATGCCGCGCACGGCTGGCTCGAGCACTACGGCACCGACTGGGTCATCCCCGGCGATGGCGACGGCCGCCGGCTGGCGGTGCTCGAAGAGCAGGGGATCCACGCCGAGGTCACGCTGCCGGGCCCGATCCTGGCCGGGGGGCTGTCCCCGGCCATGTACCTCGGTGGCCACGCCAACCAGGGCCTCGAGGTGGTCTGGCCCGCGCTGCACGGGTACGTGCGCTGGCTGGCCGACTTCTGCAACGCCGCGCCCGGCCGGCGGGCTGGTTGCATGCCGATCGACTTCCACGACATGGACCACGCGGTCGCCGAGGTGGCGTGGGCACGCCAGCACGGGATCTTCGGCGGCGTGATGCTGCCCGCCATGTCGGTCGGCTCGCGGCTTCCCGGCTACGCGGACGCCTACTACGAGCCGTTCTGGAGCGCGTGCGAGGACAACCAGATGGTCGTCACCCTGCACACGGGCGCGTCGGGCTCGGCGACCGACACCAAGTTCCTCTACGACCAGGAGCACGGCGGCATGCTCGGCCTCTACGAGGTGTTCGTGTTCACCCGGCGACCCCTGTGGTTCATGATCTTCGGCGGCGTCTTCGACCGGCATCCCGACCTGCGCGTCGTCGTCACCGAGAACGGCGTGCAGTGGCTGCCCTCGCTCATTCGCGACATGGAGTCGTTCTTCGACACCCATGGCGGCGCACCCGTCCGCAGCTATCTCAAGATGCGGCCCCGCGACTACTTCGAGAAGCACGTGTGGCTCGGCGGCTCCCTCATGAAGCGCTACGAGGCGGAGATGCGACACGAGATCGGCATCGACAAGCTCATGTGGGGCGCCGACTACCCGCACCTCGAGGGCGCGGCGCCCGTGCACCGCCAGACGCTTCGCTACATCTTCGGCGGCCTGCCCGAAGAGGACCTCCGGCCCATCTTGGGCGCCAATGCGGTGGACCTGTGGGCCTTCGACCCCGACCAGCTCCAGGCGGTGGCCGACCGGGTCGGTCCCACCGTGGCCGAGCTGGCGACCACGCTCGATCTGGCCGACATCGAGGACACCTTCAGCTGGAGCCTGGCGCGTCCGGTCCCACTGGCGGCCGGCGCCTCGTAGTCGTTTCCTTTCTCTCTGGTCTCTCTGGTCTCACTGGTCTCGCTGGTCTCTCTGGCGGCCGCCGCGCCAGTATTGCCGGACCGATTCCGGCGGCATCCGCGCAGCGGCCCTCCCAACGAACGGTCTCTCTCGTCGGCGATGTGTCAACGGAAATTCGAAGGGCTGTCACTTTCACGGCTTGACCCGCTCGATCTTGGGTTTTCGGCCCACCGGGCACGCACCGAGCGCACCCGAGCAGCGCCGAGAAGCGCGAGCCCTCCGGCGAGCAGACACAGGCCAACGAGTGCCATGGCGTCTGCCTCGATTCCGGCGGCGGCCAGCTGGCCCACTCCAGGACCCGATGTCCCGCCCGCCGTGTGGGCCAAGGTCGACGTACCTTCAGGCGCAACGCACGAGCGAATCGAAATCAAGAGATGCACGGCACATCGAGCGGGTGTTGCGTGTGTTGTGCGAGTGTTGTGAAAGGCGCTCACCTGACTGAGGCATCGGCGGGATCGGCCACGATCCATGCCCGAATCGTCGTGACACCCTTGTGCTTTCATCGAGTCATGGAGTTGGACGACTTCGCCGGGGCCCTCGAGGCGCTCGTGGCGTCGGGTGCGCAGAACTACGGCGACTGCGCCTCCATCGAGGAGCTGCACCGCCACCTGTCGCGCTTCGAGTCCTTCGTCACCGAGGCGACGGCGAGCTTCGAGGCGGGCGAGCAGTGGGCGGCCGACGGGGCCAAGACGGCCTCCGCCTGGATCGCCACCCGCTGCCGCCTCCCGCGTAGTGCGGCCCGGCGCCGGGTGCGTCTCGGGCGGGCGCTGCGTCACCTGCCCGAGTGCGCCGAGGCCTGGCGTGAGGGGGCCATCGGGGTCGACCAGGCCCGGGCCATCGCCTCGGCGCGGCGCCACCGGACCGAGGCATCCATGGAGCGCGACGAGGGCATGCTGGTCTCCCAGGCCGCCCAGATGGGTTTCGAGGACTTCTACCGGGCTCTGTCCTACTGGAAGCAGCTGGCCGATCCCGACGGGGCCGAAGCCGCCGACGAGGACCGCAAGGCGGCCCGCAACGTCTTCTTAGAGGCGAGCTTCACCGGGATGTGGCTCGGCCAGATGACTCTGGACCCGGTCTCGGGAACCATCGTGGCCGGCGAGCTCAACCGCCTCGAGCACGACATGTTCGAAGCCGACTGCGCCGAGGCCAAGGAGCGCTTGGGGCGCACGGCGAGGCTTGACGAGCTGGCCCGCACCTCGGCGCAGCGACGGGCCGACGCCCTCGTCGAGATGGCGACCCGCAGCCGCAGCGCTCCATCCGACGGCATCCGGCCCGCTCCTCTCTTCTCCGTCTTCGTCGGCTACGAGACACTGCACGGGCGCATCTGCGAGCTGGAGAACGGCACCGTCCTCACCCCTGCCGCGCTCACCCCCTGGCTTGATGCCGCCTACTTCGAGCGTGCCATCTTCTCGCTGGGTACTCGCGTCGACGTCAGCGTGCGGGCCCGCTTGTTCACCGGTGGGACCCGCCGCGCCCTCGAGCTGCGGGACCGCATGTGCACGCACCCCTACTGCTACGAGCCGGCCGAGAACTGCCAGGGTGACCACATCGAGCCCTGGGCCGAGGGCGGGCCGACCACCCAGGAGAACGGGCGCCTGCTCTGCGGGTTTCACAACCGCCTGCGCAACCAGCGCCAGCAGGTGCGCCAGCGCCCCCCGCCGGCAGCGGCCTGACCGGGTCGTCGCCCCCGGGAATCACGCCAGCCGCACTCGGCGGGCGCAGTTGAAAAGCGCAGTTGGCCGGCGCATCGTCGCGCCCGGGCTGCGGCGCGCCAGTGGGGGAGCGCCCGGGCTCAGCGTGCGTCGGCCACGACCAGCCGGTACCCGAGGTCGATGTCCGCCAGCTCGGCCAGGTCGCCGTGCCGCCGTTGCCACGCACCGTTGGACAGGTCCGCCTCGAGCGCAGCAACACCCCGGGCAACGACGGTGGGGTCGGCCAGCGCCAGCCCCGAGCAGTTGGCCCGGACCGCCGGGTCGAGGTAGGCCTCGGGCCGGCACCAGTAGGCACCGAGCACGCCGTCCTCCATGTCGCGCGGGACGAGCAGCGGGAGAGAGGCTGTGGCGCCGATGATCTCCGCCACCGTGACGGCACCGGGCTCCAAGCCGCGCGTGAACGCACCCACCTCGGGGACGTAGTCCTCGAGGAACCAGAAGCGCGAGTGCAGCTCGAAGTCGATGCACAGGACGACTCGGCGCGGCGCCACCCGGCATAGCTCGGCGAGACCGGCGGCCCAGTCGTCCCAGTGGTGCACGGTGAGGAGGGCCATGGTCACGTCCGCACTGTCCGCTGGAAGGGGAAGCGCCGAACCACTGGCCCGGACCGCCGGCGCCGCGCCCCCGGCCCGTTGCTCCACCATGACGCGGCGAAGGCTCGACCGCGATGACCGTCCGGTCAAGCGGCTCGTAGTTGCCGGTACCGGCTCCCACGTTCACGACGACGCGCCCGTCGCCGAGCTGCTCGTGGATCACCGCTTCCCAGCGCGGGTCGGCGCGTCGGTTGACGACGTAGCCCTGCCCGATCGTGTCGTAGACGGGCGAGACCGGCGAGACGGGCGAGACGGGCGAGACGGGCGAGACGGGCGAGGTCGTCACTGTCGCGCCCGGCTCTAGGCGGCCGACTTCTCCAAGATGTGCACGCCGCAGGCCGAGCCCAAGCCGATGACGTGAGTCAGGCCGACTTTGGCGCCTTCGATCTGGCGGTCGCCCCCCTCACCTCGCAGGTGGGTGGTCACCTCCCAGACGTTGGCGATACCCGTGGCCGCGATGGGGTGGCCCTTTGACTCGAGACCGCCCGAGACGTTCACCGGGGTCGTGCCGTCGCGCCACGTCGCCCCCGAGTTGAAGAAGTCGGCGGCGCCGCCGCGCTCGCAGAGCCCGAGGTTGTCGTAATGGACCAGCTCGGCTGTGGCGAAGCAGTCGTGCAACTCCACCAGGTTGAGGTCCGCCGGCCCAACGCCGGCCTGCTCGTAGGCCTGGGCGGCGGCGTTGCGGGTCAGGTCATTGACATTGGGCAGGATCTGGCACGCCTCCTCCCACGGGTCGGTGGTGAGGATGGAGGCCGTGATCTTCACCGCTCGCCTCTGTTGCTCCAGCGACAATGTCTTGAGCTTGGACCCGGACACGACCACGGCCGCGGCCGCGCCGTCGCAGTTGGCCGAGCACATCGGGCGCGTGTTCGGGTAGGCGATCATCACGTCGTTCATGATCTCGTCGAGGGTCATCTTCTTGGTGTAGGCCGCCAGCGGGTTGAGCGTGGAGTGCGCGTGGTTCTTCTCGCTGATCTTGGCGAAGAGCTCGAAGCTCGTGCCGCCGTAGCGGTGGCCGTACTCCATGCCGATCTGCGCGAACACGCCCGGCATGATCTCGGTTCCGATGCGACCGTCGACCCCGGCGACCGCACCGTAGCGGCCCGAGGGTGTCCACTCCGCGGCGTCGCTCTTGCGGCTCCCACCGGCCAGCAGCCCCGCGCCGGCCAGCTTCTCGACACCGAAGGCCAGGCCCATGTCGGTCTCGCCCGCCTTGATGGACATCACGGCCACTCGCAACGCCGTCGCCCCTGTCGCGCACGCGTTCGACACGTTGTAGACGGGGATGCCGGTCTGGCCCAGTTGCTTCTGGAGCACCTGTCCGATCGGCAGCGCGCCACCCATCAGGTTGCCGGCGCCGATGACGCCCATGTCCTTCATGGTCACACCGCCGTCGGCCAGCGCTCCTCGTACCGCCTCGGACGCCAGGTCGACGGTGTCGAGGTCAGGGTGCTTGCCGAATTTGGTCATGTGGATCCCGAGGACCCACACCTCCTCCGATGCTGATGCCATTGCGCTCAACCTCCCAAAGGTTCGAAGCCGAAGCCGACCGCTTCGGTGCCGCTCTCGTCGGTGCCGATCACGTCGGTGGCCAGGCGCACCTTCATGCCCGTGGTCACGTGCTCGGGGTCGGGGGTCACGTTGATCAGGTTCGCCCGCACGCTGGTGCCCTCGCAGTCGACGACGGCGGCCACGTAGGGCACCGGGATCCCCGGCGCGGCGAACGTGACGATCGTGAACGTCCGCACCTCGCCGGTCGTGGGGATGTCGACCTTCTTGAACTCGGTGGCCTCGCAGTTGGCGCAGGCGTTGCGCCGGTCGAAGAAATGGGCCCCGCACGAGGTGCATTCGTTGGCCACCAGGTGGGGGTGCTCACCCAGCACCAGGTAGTCGACCAGCGGAATCTGTTGCGCCATCAAAGCCCCCAAGCTCGGGTCGAAAACATTATTCTCAAAATACCGTCGTCACTTTACCGGTCGGCCCGGGAGACCGGCGAATTCGCGTCGGCCGCACGGGGCGGCCCGGCCGCCCGGGGGAGCGGGGGTGATCCGGGGCCATTAGGTTCGGCCCCATGCGCTTCACACATCTCGGCCGCACCGGCCTCACCGTCAGCCGCATCTGCCTCGGCACCATGAACTTCGGGCCCGAGACCGACGAGGCCAGGTCCTTCGCCATCATGGACTCGGCCCTCGAGTCGGGGATCAACTTCTTCGACTCGGCCAACGTCTACGGTCGCTCAAAGGGGCGCGGCGCGACGGAGGAAATCGTCGGCCGCTGGTTCGCCCAGGGTGGCGGCCGGCGCGAGAAGGTCGTGATGGCCACCAAGCTCTACGGCGACATGGGTGACTGGCCCAACGAGGGCAAGCTCTCGGCCCTCAACATCCGGCGCGCCTGCGACGCCAGCCTGAAGCGCCTGCAGACCGACTACATCGACCTCTACCAGATGCACCACATCGACCGGCGCAGCAGCTGGGACGAGATCTGGGAGGCGATGGAGGTGCTGCGGGTCCAGGGCAAGATCCTCTACGCCGGGTCGTCGAACTTCGCCGGCTGGCACATCGCCCGGGCGCAGGAGGCCGCGGCGCGCCGCAACTTCATGGGCCTGGTCAGCGAGCAGTCCATCTACAACCTGATCGTCCGCAACGTCGAGGTCGAGGTGCTCCCGGCCGCCGAGGCCTACGGGCTCGGCGTGATCCCATGGTCGCCCCTCCAGGGCGGGCTGCTCGGCGGCGTCGTCCGCAAGGAGCGCGAGGGGAGCCGCCGCTACGCGGGGCGCGCCGCGGAGACCATCGAAGCCCGGCGTCCTCAGCTCGAGGCGTACGAGGACCTCTGTGCGGAGGTGGGCGAGGACCCTGGGACCGTCGGCCTGGCCTGGTTGTTGACGCGCCCGGCCGTCACGGGCCCGATCGTGGGGCCGCGGACGCCCGAGCATCTCGACTCGGCCGTGCACGCCGTCGACGTGACCCTCGACGACAAGGTGCTGACGCGCCTCGACGAGATCTTCCCCGGCCACCGCACGGCGCCAGAGGACTACGCCTGGTAGCTCAGCGCCGCCGGATCGGCGGAGTTCGGTCGAGCTAGGTCGAGCTAGGACCGGATCGAGCCGGCGAGCTCGGGCTCGTGGCCCTCGCCGCGCCTGCCCTCGTCGAGGGCGGGGTTCTTGAGGTCGTCGGGATCCACCGACACGTGGGGGAGCCCTCGATCGAGCCAGCGCGGGAGCCACCAGTTGGCTTTCCCGAGGAGCATCATGATGGAGGGGACGATGGCCATGCGGATGAACACCGCGTCCACCAGGACGCCGCCCGCCAGGCCGATGCCGAACTCCTTGATCACCCGGTTGCCCCCCAAGATGAACGAGGCGAAGACCAAGATCATGATGAGCGCGGCCGCGGTGATGGTCTTGCCGGTGGCGGCGAGTCCGTTGCGTACTGCGGCGCGGTTGTCGCCGCCGGACTTGATGTACTCCTCGTGCATGCGGGACACCAGGAACACCTGATAGTCCATCGACAGACCGAAGAGGATGGCGAAGAGCATCACCGGTAAGAAGGCCTCCACCGGACTGGTGCCCTGAAGCCCTATGAGCGACCCGAAGTCGTCCCACTGGAAGACCGCGACCAGCATGCCGAGCGCGGCACCGATGGACAGCAGGTTCATACAGGCCGCCGTCAGCGGAATCACCACGGATCGGAAAACCATCATCAGCAACAGGAACGACAGGATCACCACCACGGCGACGAACAGCGGCAGCTTTTCGCTCAGCACGTTGGCAAAGTCGATGTAGATGGCCGTCGTGCCGCCGACGAGCACGTTGACTCCCGAGTGGCCCACGGCGGCGGGGACGGTGTCGGAGCGCAGATGGTTGACCAGGTCGGTGGTGGATGCGTCCTGAGGGGCGGAGTCGGGGTAGACGTTGACCAGGACCACGTCGCCCGAGCCGGTCTTCGACGGGATGTAGAGAGGCTGAGCGACCTTGGCCACGTCGGACTGCTCGGAGACGGCGTGGATGACGTTGTCGATCACATGGTGCTGGTCGGGCTGCACGACGGCCACCAGCATCAAGGGTCCGGTGTAGCCGGGACCGAAGCCCCGCGACATCATGTCGAAGGCGATGCGGGTCTGTGACCCGGCGGGGTCGGTGCCCTGATCGGCCGAACCGAGCCGCAAGGAGAAGAAGGGGAGCGCGATCGCCACGACGATGGCCAGCGCGATGCCGGCCGGCACCCACGGGTTGCGCTGCACCCGGTCCGCCCACTTCGGCCAAAAACCCTTGCTGTCGGCACCGATGATGCGTGGGCCGTTCTCGGCCAGGTTCCTCTTCTGCTTGCGGCTCATCACCTTGGGGCCGATGAAGCCGAGCATGGCGGGCAACAAGGTGAGGGCCGCCACCATCGTCAGGGCCACACCGATGGCGGCCGCCACGGCGAGTCCGTAGAGGAAGCTCACCCCGAGGGCGAAGAGTCCCAGCAGAGCGATGCAGACGATGATGCCGGCGAACATGACGGCCCGACCCGACGTGTTGACGGCGTTGATGATGGACGATTCGGGGTCGCGGCCGGCCACGAGGCCCTGGCGGTGCCGCGTGACGATGAAGAGCGCGTAGTCGATGCCGACGCCGAGCCCGATGAGCAGCATCACCTCGGGGGAGATGGAGGGCATCCCGATGGCATGGCTGAGCAGCGTGATGAGGCTGTAGGCCGTGCCCAGGGCGAAGAGGGCGGAAACGATGGGCAAGATGGCGGCGAAGAAAGAGCCGAAGACCAAGAGGAGCACCACGAGGGCGAGCAGGACGCCGATGCCGGTGCTGGAGAAGGACTGGTTGCTGGCATTCTCGGCGATCGGCCCGGTGTCGGCCACGGTGAGGTCGTGCGTCGAGGCTGCGGTGACGATGTCGACGTAGTGCTTGGACTCGGAATCGGAGACGTTGTTGGGCAGCACGTCGAAATTGACCTGGAGCCAGCCGACCGTGCGGTCCGCGTTGATGTTGGTGGTATTGACGAGATTGCCGGCGGCGTCGTAGGGACTCGCGACCACCGACACGTGGGGCAGCTGCTTGATTTCGCTGACCATCGCGTTGATGCGCTGGCCGACGGCGGGGTCGGTCAGGCGGGTGTCACCCGAGGTGCCGAAGACCACCTGCTCGGTGTCGCCCGACTGCCCGGGCGCCACGGACTTGAGGAGGTTGATGGCGTCGAAGGACTGGGTGTTCGGGAAGTTGAAGTTGTTGGTGAAGTCGGAGCCCACTGCCTTGGCGACGAAGATCGACAGCACCAAGACGACGAACCAGATCAGAAGGACAATGCGGCGACGACGGACACACCACCCGGCCAGGGTGCGCATTAGTGGGATCTCCTCGGGGACACTGACACCGTCACGGCGGTGTCGGGGGGCAAACCCAATCGTACTGGCACGGCGAAGGGCCTCGAGATCATGTAGTTCTCTCGGCAAAGTGGCGCAACGCGTTGAACACCGGGAGGGCCAGGCGGTCCGCCGAGACGGCGGACCGGGCGACCAGGCGGCCGGCCAGGACCGGGTGGTCTTCGGGGATGGCGAAGAACTCCCGGTCGCGCAGGGTGAGCAGGGTGAGGGGCGAGAGTGCCACCACGGTGATGGGGGAGTGCAGCTGGTTGAGCAGCGAGTGTTCGGACCACGAGTCGCCGCGCGCCAGCAGCCCGATCGCGACGCCGTCACGTTGGACGACCGTGTGACCCATCGTGATCAGGTGCCAGCGGCGCACGGGCACGTCCTGGGCCTGGACGACCTGCCCGGGGTGGGCGGTGGCGACGTCGCACCGCGCCGCCAGCTCGTGGAGCTCACCGTCGGGCAGGCCGTCGAAGAGCGGCAGGGTGCCCAGCAGCTGGACGGTATCGAGGCGCGGAAGGTGATCGTGATCGGGATCGGGGTTTGGGTCGGGGGCGGGGGAGGACACGACGGCGGATCAGTGATCCATGACCGAGCTCGGACGCTCGCCGAGGTGGTCGTGCCAGTGTGCCCGGCCGGCGGCGCGCCGCCAGAGCACGAACCCGACGATGGCGAAGAGCAGCCACGGCACGTGGTACATCGGGTAGAAGGGCACGGTCGCGCCGGCTGCGATAGCGAGGAATGCGACGAGAAAGACCCAGGGAAGGACCCGGCGATGACGCGGCGGCGGGGGCGGTGGGTCACTGGGTAGCGGCGGCAGGTCGTGGAAGAGACCGTTGAGGTCTCCGCGCGTCGTCGCCGACATCGCGATGTCGAGGCGGGTCTTGAACTCCGCCTCGTCGAGCCGGCCTTCGGCGTAATGACGCGAGAGCTTGTCGGCCACCGCGTTGCGTTCGCCGTCCGAGGCGCGGAGGGACGCGTCGGTGGCTTGTGTGTCCCGGCGTCCCATCGGGTAGGCGGGGTCCCAGCGGTAGCGCATTGGTGTCCTTTCGGTGCTCGTGTTCGTTGTTGGTTCGAAAAGCGCCCGGGTTCGGGTTCGGATTCGGAGTCGGGCCGGAGCTCAGTAGGCGCCGCGGGCGCGCTCACGAGCGAGGAGTTCCTCAGCGACCGAGAGATTGCTGTCCTCGTCGGGGATGAGCGCCCAGCCCGCGAGGTAGAGCGGTACGGCCAGCCCCCCCAAGAACGCCAGGGCGACGAAGCCGATGCGGACCATGGTCGGGTCGACGTCGAAGTAGTCGGCGAGGCCCGCGGCCACGCCGGCCAGCATGCGGCCGTTGTCCACTCGGTGGAGGCGGGGCGTGTCGCCGTTGCCGTCGTGACCAGAGGGCGCGGACGGGGCGGGCGCGGGTTGCTCGGGAGTTGGGTTCTGGTGCGGTGCAGTGTCCATGCGGCCAGCCTGACGGTCCCCTGACCTGCGGTGAATCCGGTAACACCCTGGTCCGACCCTGAGTGCACCCCTGGGTCCTCAGGGATGTCCCTGATAGGCGCCCTACCTGGGCCGCGCGATCATCGAGGCATCGCAGAGGCACCCGATCCCGGCACGCCCCCGCTCACCGAGGGGGGCAGCCCGACTCCGCCACCGCCGTCGGGAGCGTCCGACGCGCCCCGAGCGTCACGGCCGCCCGGGCCTCCCGAGCCCTTCGAAGCGTCCGGACGGTGCGGACCCGGGTTCGGATGGGACGGCGGAGGGCCGCCGTGGTCGCGCCGAGGCAGGACTCAATGGGCGGACGGGCACCGCCACCGCGGCCACCCCCACGTCGGCCGCAAGTTGCGCTCGTTGCGCCGGACTCCCGACAACCGCGTCCTCGGTGGGGTCTGCGGCGCCATATCCGCGGAGACCGGGATCGACGCCACCTGGGTGCGGATCGGCTTCGTGCTGCTGGCGATCGGCGCCAGTGGCGCGATCGTCTTCGTCTACGCCATGGCGTGGTTGTTGATCCCGATGCAGGGGGAGACCTCGAACATCTACTCACGTGCCGTGAATGACCGCCGAGGCATTCGTCTCGTGGCTGCCGTGCTCATCCCGGTGCTGATCGCGACGCAAGTCGTCACGAGCACTCTGCACGTCACCTTCATCGGCCTCATCGGGTGGCCGACCTTCCTCGCGCTCGGCGTCATCGTTCTTATCTGGCGCAATGCCAACGAGTCGGAGAAGGCGTTCATCGACAACGACGTGGTCCCTCTCCTCGGCGCAGACTCCCAGGGCCAGGGGCACCGCATGCTCATCGCCCGCGTCGTGGTCGGCGCGCTCATCGGGGCGGCCGGGATCGCGCTGCTCGTCATGGGCCACACGACCATCGCTGCCCTGCGGCCAGTCGGCGGAGCGGCCCTCGTCGTCGCGGCGGCCGTGCTCATCTTCGGACCATGGTGGCTGAGTCTCGTGCGCGACCTGATCGCAGAGCGCCAGGCGCGCGCGCTGGCTGAGGAGCGCGCGCAGATGGCGGCGCATGTACACGACTCCGTGCTGCAGACCCTGGCGCTCATTCAGCGGTCGGCCGAGGACCCCCAGAACGTCGTGCGCCTGGCCCGGGCCCAAGAGCGCGAGTTGCGGGCCTGGCTGTTCGAGGGCCGGCCCCCGGGCACCATCGGTGAGGACGCCACCATGCTGGCCGAGGGGGTGGGACTCCTGCAGCGCCAGATCGAGGCGGACCATGGCATCGCCGTCCACACCGTCATGGTGGGGGACTGCAAGCTCGACGAGGCGCTGCGCGCGCTCCTTGACGCGGCCCGCGAGGCGACGGCGAACGCTGCAAAGTGGTCCGGCGTCGATCAGGTCTCGCTCTATGCCGAGGTCGAGACCGACACTGTGATGCTCTACGTACGTGACCGGGGTTGTGGGTTCGACCCCGAGGCCGTGCCCGAGGATCGCCAAGGCATCGCCCAGTCGATCCGTGCCCGCATGGCGCGCTTCGGCGGTTCCGCCGTGGTGCGGTCCGAGCCAGGTGAGGGTGCCGAGGTGCAGCTGTCGATGCCGCGGCGGGCCCGGGTCCGGTGAGCGCTCCGGCGGATCGGGCCGGCAAGTCGGCGGGCCGGCCCCGCATCTTCCTCGTCGAGGACCACGCGGTGTTCCGCGCCGGCGTGAAGGCCGAGCTCGGTGACGCGGTTGAGCTGGTGGGCGAGGCGGATGAGGTCGAGGCGGCCGTCGAGCTCATCTGCGAGCGCCTCCCCGATGTGGTCCTGCTCGATGTCCACCTGCCCGGGGGCGGCGGCAAAGCCGTCTTGCGTGGCGTGCATCCCGAACACCCTGAGGTGCAGTTCCTGGCCCTGTCGGTCTCGGACGCACCCGAGGACGTCATTGCGGTCATCCGGGCCGGGGCCCGTGGCTACATCACCAAGACGATCTCGGGTCCCGAGCTCCTCCAGGCCGTCTACCGCGTGGCCGCGGGTGATGCCGTGTTCTCCCCACGCCTGGCCGGCTTCGTGCTCGATGCGTTCGCCACGGGAGGCGCGCCCGCCACGGGCTTGGACCCCGAGCTGGACCAACTTTCGCCCCGCGAGCACGAGGTGCTTCGCCTGATCGCCCGTGGCTACACGTACAAAGAGGTGGGCCGGGACCTCGGGATCTCGGCCAAGACGGTCGAGTCCCACGTCTCCTCGGTGCTGCGCAAACTCCAGCTCTCGACGCGACACGAGCTGACTCGCTGGGCCACTGACCGGCGCCTGGTCTAAGAGCAGCTAAACAAGGGGCCCATGCCCGAGGACCTCGCCGCCGAGCACCGTGACGCCGCCACGCTTGCCGCGGCGGCCGGCAGGGTCCTCATGGAGCTGCGGGCGTCACCAGGAGCCCAGCGTGATATCGGCGCCGTCGGCGACCACATGTCCCATCGGTTCCTCGTCGACGAGCTCACCCGCCTCTACCCCGGCGACAAGGTGCGTTCGGAGGAGGGACTCGAGCATGTCGCAGGCGTGGGTCGTCTCTGGATCGTCGACCCGCTCGACGGGACGCGTGAGTTCCGCCAGCTCGAGCGCAGTGACTGGGCGGTGCACGTCGCCATGGCCGTGGGCGGCGTGGCCGTCGTCGGAGCGGTCGCCCTTCCCGCGCTGGACCTCGTGGTCTCCACCGCGGAGCCGCCGGTGCTCCCGGCACTCGACAACGCGGAGCATCCGCGGGTCGTCGTGTCGCGTAGCCGGCCGCCCGATGTCGCCTACGACGTCACTGAGGAGATCGGTGGCGTGATGATTCCCATGGGATCGGCCGGCGCCAAGATCGCTGCCGTGATCCTCGGCGCGGCGGACGTCTACGTCCACGCCGGCGGGCAGTACGAGTGGGACTCCTCCGCGCCCGTGGCGGTCGCGACGGCGAGCGGCTTGCACGCCAGCCGCCTCGACGGGTCACCGCTGCGTTATGGCGCCCCCGACGCGTGGCTTCCCGACCTCGTCGTGTGCCGCAAGGAGTACGCGGACGCCGTCCTCGAGGTCACGACGCGCCAGTCCAAGCCCTACTGGTAGCGAGCTGGAGGCGCCGGACCCGCCAGACGCACTGGACCCGCTGAAACCGCAGGACCCGTCTCGACGCGCCCCCGGACGCGTGCCCCGGACGCGACAGAACCCCGCCTCCTCGAAGGCGGGGTTCTGCAATCGGCTTGTAGTGCGCCTTAGATGGCGCGCACGTTCGCGGCCTGCAGGCCCTTAGGGCCCTCGTTGGTTTCGAACTCGACCTTCTGTCCTTCTTCGAGATTGCGGTAGCCCGAACCCGAAATCGCGCTGAAATGCACAAAAACGTCGGGGCCCCCACCGTCCTGAGTGATGAAGCCGAAGCCTTTTTCACCGTTGAACCACTTCACGGAACCAGTTGCCATTGAAAATCCACTCCTCTCCTGGCCAGATTTGACCCGTGTTCGTGGGGTCGTGGCCGGTAGCCCTTGCGGGCCAGAGGGATTTCCAAACTTTTGTGGTGGTGCCCTCGGCCAGAGACCTTAGCGCGCCACCGGCTCGCGGGGTTGGGTCTCTGCGGCGGCCAGCGCGAGCCGGTCACACAGTGTTCACACGCCAGGCGTGCCTAACGTGGGAACGTGGCTCGAGCGGGATCAAGGGGGGCTGAATCATGACGGACACCGCCAATCCGTACCTGCAGGGGAACTTTGCACCGGTGCACGAGGAGGTGACCGCGACCGGGCTCGGCGTGACCGGCCATATCCCCGACACGCTCTGCGGCCGCTACGTGCGCAACGGTCCCAACCCGGTCTCGGCGCCCGAGCCGGCCTCGTATCACTGGTTCACCGGCGACGGCATGGTGCACGGGATCCGCTTGCGCGACGGCCAGGCCGAGTGGTACCGCAACCGCTGGGTGCGCTCCGGGGAGGTGGCCAAGGCCCTCGGAGAGGCGCCACCATCTGGTGAGGTCCATGCCGGCATGGACCCGGCACCCAACACCAACGTCATCGGCCACGCCGGGCGGACCTTCGCCATCGTCGAGGCGGGCGGGCGGCCCTACGAGCTCACAGACGAACTCGACACGATCGGACGCTGTGACTTCGGCGGCTCGCTGAGTGGCGGCTACACCGCACACCCCAAGCGGGACCCGCGCACGGGCGAGCTGTATGCCGTGTCGTATTTCTGGGGATGGGGTGACGACGTGGAGGTCACAATCCTCGACGTCGACGCCCGGGTACGCTCGGTGCGACGGATCACGATGGGCGGTCCGGTCAGTCTGCACGACTGCGCCATCACGGAGCGCTCCATCGTGCTGCTCGATCTGCCGGTGACCTTCAACATGGAGGCCGCCGCCGCCGGCGCCCGCTTCCCGTATCGCTGGCAGGAGGGATATCACGCCCGAGTTGGCCTCTTGCCGCGCGACAGTGACTCGACGACGCCCGTGTGGCACGACGTGGAGCCCTGTTACGTGTTCCATCCACTGAACGCGTTCGACGAGCCAGGTGGCGACGGCATCGTGCTCGACGTGGTGCGCCACCCCTCCATGTTCCGCACGCAGCTCCTGGGGCCCTCGGAGGGATCCCCGACGCTGGAGCGCTGGCATCTCGACGGGCGGGGCGCTGCCGTGAAGGAGGAGCGCCTCGACGACCGGGGACAGGAGTACCCGCGCGTCGACGAGCGTCGGGTGGGCCTGCCACATCGGTTCGCCTACGCGGTAGCCGTCGCCACGGGCGATGGCATCCTCGGCGCGGAGTCGCAGCTGCTCCGCCACGACTTCGAGCGCGGGACCGGCGAGGCCCGTTCGTTCGGCCCGGGTGCGCAGGTCGGCGAAGGGGTCTTCGTCCCCCGCCTCGACGGGGCCGCCGAGGACGACGGGTGGGTCATGACCCTCGTGTACACGCCCGACACGGACAGATCCGCGCTCTTCGTGCTCCATGCCGCGGACATCACCGGTGAGCCCCAGGCGGTCGTGGAGCTGCCGCAGCGGGTCCCTGAGGGTTTTCACGGCAACTGGGTGCCGGACCCGGCCTGACCAGCCTGGCTGGGACTGACCTGAGGACTGATCCTGAGGCCTACCAGCACCTGACCAGCACTTGACCGGCACACGACCAGCACCTGACCACCGCCGGGCGATCGGCTACCGAGAACCCGGTTAGGCCCTGCCGCGCCGGGGTACCATTCCCAAGTGTTCGTTTGGCAGTGGGTCCAGCAGCACCGGCTACTGACCGTCCTGATCTTGGCCTTCCTGATCCTCAGCACCGCCGGCGGAACGGCGTGGGCGCTCGTATTCCGCACCGTCTCCTCGCCGGTGGGCCTGCGCGAGGCGTTGCGCATATACCGGCGCGAGCAGACCGGCAAGATGCTGGCCACGCTGCGCAACAAGTTGCCCGCTCCCGGGGTCTACACCTATCGCACGAGCGGGGGGGAGGGTCTCAACTTGGTGGGCGTGCAGCGGTCCTTCCCCTCGACGACATCGATGATCGTGGCCGATGGGCGCTGCGCCACGGTCAGCTGGGTGCCCATCACGCAGCACACGGAATCGGAGACCGTGTGCAGCGGGCCGGGCGGTGCACTCGAGATCCCCAAGATGGTCACCAACGAATCCATCGCGGGCACGACGAGCACGTCGACGGTCACGTGCCCGGCGACTGCCTATCTGCTGCCGCCCTCGGTGCATCCGGGCGAGCGCTGGGCCGCCACGTGCTCACAGGTCAGCCCGGCCGAAAAGGTCGCGATGGACGGCCTGGCTCTCGGCACCTCGACCTTGGAGGTCGGCGGGCAGCCGGTGACCGTTGAGCACACGCGTTTCACGCTGACCTTTGCCGGCAGCGAGCAGGGCACCAACCCGACCGATTTCTGGATCGTCCCGGCCGACGGGTTGATCGCGCGCGAGCACGAGACGGTCTCGGTGAACCAGGGGAGCATCCACTACAGCGAAACGATGCGCGTGATGCTCACTTCGCTCTCGCCCGCCCACTGATCCCCGGCGCATCCGCCTGCGGGTCGACAACTGCCGCCAGCCGCTTAGGCGCGGTCAAGCAGTAACTCTCGGCGATCATCTCGGCCAACTCGTCCCAGTCGGGCGGCTCGGGCAGGTCGAGGTGTATTCCGACCCACCCGATGTGCCCGACGTACTTGGGTACGAAGAAGCGCGCCGGATCCGACGCCACCAGGACGGCCTGGACGCCCTTGGGCGCCTTCAGCGTCATGGACGAGCCGTCCTCGCTCGTCATCGCGAAGAACTTGTCACGGATCCGGAACGCCGGCGCGGTGTGGTCCCCGAAGGGGCGCTCCTCGGCCTCGGGCAGCGCGAGGCACAGCGTGCGGACCCGGGCCAAGGCGCTGCACCGGGGCGCCGCGCTCACCCGACCGGGTCGGCGGCGGCGGCCGCGGCTTCCCGATCCCGCGCCACCTCGTCGTAGGAGTCGTAGTCCGAGCCGGTGTCGTCGGCGAACTCGAATTCGAGCAGGCCGGCCGCTCCCCACTTCTCACGCAGGTAGCCACGGTTGGCGTCGAGCAGGCCGAGCTTGCGCACGTTGGGTACGAGCTTGGCGAAGAAGCCGCGGGCGAAGCCGCGCGCCGGGTTGAGCTTGGTCTTCTGCGCCGCCTCGATGATGAAGGGCATCACCTCGTCCGCCGTGGTGCCCATGCGCTCCCACACCTCCGGTGTGGTGGCCCGTGCCCGCGAGTTCAACGTCGCGTCGACCAGGAATTCCTGGCGCTCCTTCAGCTCGCCCTCGCTCATGTCCCGGTAGACCTCGGACAGCGTGAGAACGCCGAAGGCGACGTGGCGTGCCTCGTCGGACATGACGTAGCGCAGCAACTTTCTCAGCAGCGGCTCGTTGGTGCGCCGCAGCATGTCGCCGAACGCGGCGAGGGCCAGCGACTCAATGACGATCTGCATCCCGAGGTATGCGATGTCCCAACGCGGATCCTCGAGCAACGACCAGATCTGTTCCTTGAGGAACGGGCTCATGGGGTACGCGTCGCCGAGCTTCGTGCGGAGATACTTGGCGAACACTTCTGTGTGCCGAGCCTCGTCCATGGTCTGGGTCGAGGCGTAGTACTTGGCGTCGATCCACGGCACGGTCTCGACGATCTTGGCCGCAGTCATCATCGCCCCCTGCTCGCCGTGCATGAACTGCGACAGGCTGGCCTTGAACAGCTCCACCCCCAGCGCGCTGTACTCGCGCTCGCCCCAGGCCGCCAGCGGCGACCCCGGCAGGGTGCCGGCCTGGCGGGCGACCGCCAGCAGCGGGCTCTCCTGCTCGGCCACGAGCCGCTCGGGGTCGACGTCGGTCGACCAGTCGAGGTCGGTGACGCTGTTCCACTGCGAGCCCATCGCCTTGTTGTAGAGCGTCACCAGTTGGCCACGGTCGCGCTCGTAGTCCCAGAGGAACAGCCGGTCGGCGTGATCGTGGATGACCTGGGCCGCGGCCTCGACGTCACGCCGGGCCGGCACCGGAGGTACTGCCTCGGCTGCCATGGACATGACGTTAGTGGCGCTGTGTTACTTGCGACGGCCGCCCATGTTGGCGTTGGGTGCCGCTTTGGCCACCAGCTCGGGCACGACCTTGCCCAGCTCGGCGGGATCCCAGCGGTCACCCTTGTCCTGGCCGGGGCCGGCCACCCAGCCCTCGGCCACGCTCAGGTTGCCGCCCACGACGTTGAAGACGCGCCCCGTGATGTCCTTGGACTCGGAGCTGCCCAGCCAGACGACGATGGGGGAGATGTTGGCCGGGTCGAGAGCATCGAACTCCTCGGGCTTGCGCTCCGCCGACTGCTCGCCCATGCCCAGGTTCTCTGTCATGCGGGTCAGCGCGGCCGGCGCGATGGCGTTCACCGTGACGCCGTAGCGCCCGAGCTCCATGGCGGCGATGATCGTGAACGAGGCGATGCCGGCCTTGGCCGCGCCGTAGTTGGTCTGGCCCACGTTGCCGTAGATGCCCGAGGGCGAGGTCGTGTTGATGACGCGGGCGTCGTTCGTCTCGCCCGCCTTGGTGCGATTGCGCCAGTACTCAACCGCGTGACGGGTGGGGGCAAAGGTCCCGCGCAAGTGCACCCTGATCACGGCGTCCCACTCCTCGATCGTCATGTTGACCAGCATGCGGTCGCGCAGGATGCCCGCGTTGTTCACCAGCACGTCGAGACCGCCGAAGGTGTCGATGGCCGACTGGATCAGCCGGCCCGCCCCGTCGTAGTCCGAGACGTCGTCGCCGTTGGCCGCCGCCTCGCCGCCCATGGCGCGGATCTCGTCGACCACCTCGCCGGCTGGCCCAGTCGAGGACCCCGAGCCGTCCATCTCGCCGCCGAGGTCGTTCACCACGACCTTGGCGCCTTGCCGGGCGAATTCGAGCGCGTGCTCGCGCCCGATGCCCCGGCCCGCGCCGGTGATGACGACGATTCGTCCGTCACAGATACCCACGTTCGGCTCCTTTGCCCTTGGTCAGTGTGCTGCTGGTCAGTGTGCTGTTAGTCAGTTCGCTGGTGGTCAGCGCGGCCCGAGGCCGCCCGGTACTGCTCGCGCAGCTTCCGCTTGAAGATTTTGCCAGTATCCTCCCGCGGCAGCACCGGGACGAAGTCGACGCTGCGCGGGCACTTGAAGTGAGCCAGGTGCGCCCGGCAGAAGGCCATGAGCTCGTCGGCCAGCTCGTCGGTGCCGGTGACGCCCTCCACCGGCTGCACCACTGCCTTGACGACCTCGCCCCACTCCTCATCGGGCACGCCGATGGTGGCCACGTCGCCCACGGCCGGGTGCTCGAGCAGGACGGCGTCGACCTCGGCGGGGTAGATGTTGACCCCGCCCGAGATGATCAGGTTCGCCGTGCGGTCGGTCAGGAACAGGTAGCCCTCGTCGTCCATGTACCCCATGTCGCCCAGGGTGAAGTAGTCACCACGGAACGCACCGGCGGTCTTGTCCGCGTCGCCGTAGTAGTCGAAGCGGGTGGCTGCCGGTGCCTGCAAGAAGACGAGGCCGATCTCACCGGGCGCCAGCTCGCTGCCGTCCTCGTCGGCCACCTTCACCAGGCCCGGCACGAGGGGCCGGCCGACCGTGCCCGGGTGGGCCAGCCACGTTGCGGAGTCGACCAGGGTCCCGAGGCCCTCGGTTGCCGCGTAGTACTCGACCACCACCGGCCCCAGCCACTCGATGAGGCGTTGTTTGACCGGGACCGGGCACGGTGCCGCGCCGTGGATCACGAAGCGCAGGGACGAGGTGTCGAAGCGCGCCCGCTCCTCGGCAGGGATGGCGAGCAAGCGATGGAACATCGTCGGCACCATGTGGGTGTGGGTGACGCCGTGCTCCTCGATCAGGCGGAGCGCCTCGAGGGCGTCCCAGTGGTCCATGACGACGACGGGAACGCCGTAGAGGTACGGCACCGCCACCGAGAACGCCAGCGGCGCCGCGTGGTAGAAGGGCCCCGTGAGGAGGTGGGCATCGACGCTGTTCGCCCAGTCCTCGTCGTACCCACAGAAGTTGACCGTCGTGAGCGCGCTCACCGCGCTGCTCTGGCGGTGCACGCCCTTGGGCCGGCCGGTCGTGCCCGAGGTGTAGAGCATCTGCGTCCCTTGGAGCGGGTCGGCGATGTCCGAGCCGTCCTCCGCGGCGAGGACGCTGTTGTACATCTCGAAGCCCGGGAGGTAGCCCCCGGTGTTGATCTTGACGAGTCCGGGCCCGCCCGCCTCGGCTGCCGTGATCACCGCGTCGCCCAGCCCGCCATCGCACACGAAGGCTTTGGCCTCGCAGTTCGAGACGATGTAGGCGGCTTCGGGCCCGGTGAGATGCCAGTTGATCGGCGTGAAGCGCAGGCCGATGCGCTGCGACGCGTAGAGAGTTTCGAGGAACTCGGGCCGGTTGGTGCACATCAGCGCCAGGGAGTCACCGGCCTTGAGCCCGCGCGCCCGGAGTGCACGCGCCATGCGGTTGATGTCTGCGTTCAGATCCGCGTACGAGCGATCCCCGCGCGGCGACGCGATGGCCAACCGGTCGGGCACCCGCTCGGCCCACCACGCGTGCAGCATGCCCTGGGCCGCTGCGGCTCGCACGTCCTCGGGCACGCTCATCGAGCCGTACCCAAAGCCGCCGCGGCCGGCTCGAAGAGGGCAAGCTGGCGCCCGTCGCTCAGCGGTTCCCAGGTCACTGTCACGGCCATGCCGCTGTGGACTTCGTCGGGCGGGCACCCCACGATGTTGGACAGCATGCGCACGCCCTCCTCGAGGTCGACCAGGGCGACGCAGTAGGGCTGCCCGTCCCAGAAGGCGGCGCCCGCCGCCTCGGGGCGGTGCTCCACCACGGCCGCGTACACGGTGCCCCGGCCCGACGCGCTGCGCCACTCGAGCGAGGAGCCGTGTGCAGCGCAGAACGGGCAGAAGACACGGGGATAGAACACGCCGCGGTTGCACGCCGTGCACCACTGCACAAGCAGTCGCCCTTCGCGTGTCGCCTCCCAGTAGGGGCCGCTCTCCGCGCCCAACGGTGGCTCGAAGCGGGGGGTACGTGCCCCGCCGGTCGCGCTCACAGCGCGGCCTCTCTCCCGAGCACCACCGTCGACATCACCGAGAGGAACATGCCCGAGCCGTGCGCGACGGCAACAGTGGCGCCGTCGACCTGTCGCTCGCCGCACTCACCGCGGAGCTGGCGCGTTGCCTCAGTGAGGAGGAACATCCCGTACATGCCGGGATGGGTGAACGACAGCCCGCCGCCGTTGGTGTTCATCGCCAACGTGCCGCCCGGTCCGAGGTGCCCGTCGGCGACGAAGGAGCCGCCCTCGCCCTTCTGGCAGAAGCCGAGATCCTCGAGGTGCAAGAGAGCGGTGATGGTGAAGCTGTCGTAGCCCATGAGGACGTCGACGTCGTCCGGCTTCATGCCCGCCATGCCGAACGCGTTCGCCCCCGACACTACGCCGGGGGTCGTCGTCAGGTCGGGCATCTGTGTGATCCCCATGTGGTTCGTGCAGGTCGCGGCGCCCAACACGACCACGGGCGCCTTGCGCAGCGTCCGGGCGCGCGCCGCGCTCGTCATGACGAACGCGCCCGCACCGTCGGTGACGAGGCAGCAGTCGAGCAGGTGCAACGGACTGACCTGCAGCGGCGAGGCCAGCACGTCGTCGATGGTCAGCGGTTCGCGGTAGCGCGCCCGTGGGTTCATGGCCGCCCACTGCCGGGTGCTCACCGCGATCTGCGCCAGCTGCTCGGAGGTGGTGCCGAAGTCGTGCATGTGGCGCGCCGCCGCCAATGCGTAGGGACCCATGGGCGTCCGCAGGCCGTAGGGCATGTCCCACTCGGCCATCGGGTTCGGCCCGGCGAAGCCGCGGCGTCCGCGCGGCCGGTTGCGCGTGCGGTCGCTGCGCGGCGTGGCCGCGTAGACGCTCACCACGACATCGCAGACACCCGCGGCGATGGCGGCGGCCGCATGTTCCACGTGGACCTCGTAGCTCGAGCCGCCGGTCATGGTCGACTCCGTGAAGACCGGATGGATGCCGAGGTACTCGGCGAAGGCCACCGCCGACTCGGGATGGCAGACGCCGTCGACGTCGGCCAGGGTCAGGCCGGCGTCTTCGAGCGCTTCGAGGACCATCGCCACCTCGAGCTCGCGGCCGGTGCGTTCGAGCTCGCCGGTGGGGGACACGTCGTCCGCCACGCCCACGATGGCGGCCGCGCCCCGCAGGGTCCGGTCCTGACGGCCCACGCGCGACGCTCCCCGTTCCCGATCCGACCCCGACGCGGGTCGCCTACGCGTTCTTGGGCAACTGGGAGAAGGGCGTTACCCGGTCGTTGTTCGGCTCCTTGGGCAGGCCGAGCACGCGCTCGCCGAGGATGTTGCGCTGCACCTGATCTGTCCCGCCGTAAATCGGGGGCGCCTGAGCGAAGAGGGCCATCTCGGTGATGCCACCGGCGAAGGGGTCGCCCGTGGCGTGCTTCAGCGCGGCCTTGTCGTCGCTTTCGTAGGCGTGGAGCGTGCCCGCCGGCCCCAGGATGCGGAGCCCGAGGTCGCGGGTGAGGCGCACGATCTGGCTCATGGAGAGTTTGGCAATGTTGGGCATGCCGGGGATGTCCCCGCCCTGCTCCTTCACCGCCTTCGTCCGCAGCCCGTTGAAGCGTCCCAGCTCGCCCAGCGTGTAGAGGCGGGCCAGGTCCTGACGGATGCCGGCGTCGGTGTTGACGCCGCGCGACTGGGCTGTGGTGATCAACAGGTTGGCGCCGCCGCGGCATGGCGCCGAGTGCGCCGCCGGGCTGCTGCGACTTCTGTGCACCCCCGTTCGCACCACTCTTCGCAGGTTGGGTGGCCACCAGGTCGCCGACCCGCCGGGAAAGCATGCCCATGACCGTCCCGGGTTGGGCCAGCCCCCCGCCCGCCGCGTTGCCGCCGCCCGAGCCGAGGCCGGCGCGCTCGTTCATCAGCGTGGTGTTGGCGGCGGCCCATCCGTTGTTGACGCCGCCGATGAGCGCGGAGTCGGCCACGCGGGCGTCGGTGAGGAAGACCTCGTTGAAGAGGGCGTGACCGGTCATCTCCTTGAGGGGACGAACGTCGACGCCCTCTTGGAGCATCTCGAGGGCGAAGTACGAGATGCCTTGGTGCTTGGGGACGTCGGGGTCGGTGCGGGCGAGCAGCATGCCGAGGTCGGCGTACTGGCCACCCGAGGTCCACACCTTCTGGCCATTGATGATCCACTCGTCGCCATCCCGGACGGCCCGGGTCTGCAGGCCGGCGAGGTCCGAACCTGCCTGGGGCTCACTGAAGAGCTGGCACCACGCCTTCTGCCCGGTGACGATGTCACGCACATAGAGGTCGATCTGCTCCTGAGTGCCGTGTGTCGCGATCGTCGGCGCCGCCAGCAGAAGCCCGAGCCCCGCCGGCGCGCCCAGGGCGCCGAAGGCGGCGATCTCCTGCTGGACAACGACGGCGTCGGAGCGCGCCATCGCCTTGCCGTAGGCGTTGGTCGGTAACACCGGGGCCGCCCACCCGGCCAGGCCGAGCCGCTCCCACCACTGCGCCACCGTGAGGTCGGGGTCCCAGTTGTCGGCCAGCCATGACCGCAGCTCGTTGAGTAACTCCTCGGTGCCGGTGGTCTCGATGACGGTGTCGGTCACGGTGCGCTCCTATTTCAACTTGCCCCGAAGTTACCGGGCGGACAGCGAACCGGAAAACCCGGCCTCAACACGGGTAGCGTCGGGCCTCATGCAAGACGAACGGCTGGAAAAGGCATTCGATGCCTGGATGCAGGCGCAGACGGCTGCGCTCGACGTGGTGCGCACCGCGACCGGCGTGCAAGAGACCGACGTGGAGATCGCCGAGGGGTACCGCTGGGTGACCCGCCTGGCGCGCCTGGCCCTCGACTGGATCGTCGAGAACTCCGACCCTCTCCACCCAGTGATCTTCCTCCTCCAAGACGAGTACAAGAAGCTCCTGGTCGACAACCCCGACGTGCACTACCTCTTGTGCGTGCTCGACGACTCGCGTACCTATCGGCTCACCGGGTACCGGGGTGAGTGCGCCTACCTGGGCATGACGTTCGGCACGGCCTTCGGCCAGGGCCAGGTCGGGGGGAGGACCGGCACGCAGACCCAGACCCACATCGACGAGTTCGAACTGGGGCCGAACGGCGAGGTGGACATCCTGATCGCGCCCGCGTCCTCAATGCCCGACCCCCGACCGCGCAATTCGGTCATCCTCGAGCCCGGGACGGCGCAGCTGGCCATCCGGGAGACCCACTGGGACAAGCGACCCGAGAAGTTCTCGCGCTTGAAGATGGAGCTGGTACCCGAGCCGGGTGAGACGGTGCCGCCGCCGGTGCTCTCGAGCGAGGAGCTCGCCCCCAAGCTCGAGTTCGCCGCCATGTTCCTCACCTTCGTCGGCGCGACGGCCCAGACCATGTGGCACGACGCCGCCACGAACATGAACACCTTCGGTGGGCAGGCCGGCTCCGCTCACGTGGCGGCGCAGGAGGACGAGGTTCGCACGCATACCAACGCCGAGATGACCTACCACGGCGGCCGCTTCAGGCTCGAGAAGGACGAGGCACTCGTGGTCACCGTCTACGAACCGGACAAGCCGTTTCTCTACTGGGGGCTGACGCTGACCTCGCCGTGGATGGAGAGCTACGACTACCGCTACACGACGACCAACCTGAACAACAAGAGGGCGACGCGCGCAGACGATGGCTCCTGGCGCCTCGTCATCGCGCCGAGCGACCCGGGAGTCGAGAACTGGCTCGACACGGGCGGACGGCTCGAGGGCTACATGCTGGTGCGCTGGGTGCTGGCGGACGATCCTCCGCATCCGACCGCCGAGGTCGTGAAGCTCGACAGCCTCGCCTGAGCCCGCACCCTCAGACCTCGGAAGGCACCCCGAAACGTTCCTGGTAGGGCGTGACCAGGGCGCGGTGCGACGCCAGGTCGAGGCCCGTGTCGGCGAAGGAGTAGTCGTGGCCGCCGGCCCGCGCCGTGTGGCGAGCGGCCAGGTACGCCTCGAGCGCGGCGCGGAATGCGGTGCTCACCGGGAGATCCCAGCCGGCGTAGAGGCGTTCGATGACGCCGACCGGGTCGGCGACGAGGTCGCGGTAGACGACGTCGTCGATCTGGTCCTCGGGAATGAGACCGGCATCGCGCTCCTTCGCCACCTCGTCCATCTGCATCTCGAGACCCATGGCCATGAACTCGACCAGGACGTCATAGTCGACGTGGTTCGAGTGCATGTAGTGCAGCGTCGCCATGAGGTCGGCCAGCGACCCGATGACCCGCAACGGGTCGCGATGTGTGATCACGACCCGAGCGTCGGGATACGCCGAGAAGAGAAGCGGCAGGGCAGAGAGGTGCGAGGGCGCCTTGACGACCCAACGGGTGGTGTCGCGGGGTGTGACCCATTGGAGCGTCTGAAGATGGCGCTTGTGCCAGTCGTAAATGGGCGACTGGTCCTGCGTGCTCTTCCAGATGGTGTAGTCGGCGACATTGAAGAAACCGGTGTACATGTCACTCGAGAACTGGTGGGCGAAGATGAAGATACATTCGGTCGGGAGCCTGCCGCCGTTCTCGTGCATCGCCGTGAAGGCGGGGACCATCTCGTCCATGAGGTGGATCTCGTCGTCGCACAGGTCGCCCGAGGCGTCGTCGTAGGGCACCGAGTGCAACAGCTCCCAGAGCAATGGCGGGCGGTTGTCGGGATCGCATGCCAGCAGCTCGTGCAGCAGGGTTGTACCCGAGCGCCCCATTCCCGTGACGACGATGGGCCCGTGCACCGGCTCGCGCAGCACCGCGGGCTCGCGCTTCCACAGCTCGACCATGCGGAGCCGGTTCTGCAGGATCAGCTGGATCTCGCCGCGGGTGCGGATGCGCCCCGGCAGGTGGAGCTGGGCCTCGTCGTCGATGGAGGTGCACAGGCGCCGGAAGGGCTCCTCCCACCAGCCGTCGCCGAAGTCATCGAGCCCGGTCGTGGCGGTGGCAGCGGCGCGCAGGTCCCCGGGCTGGAGCGAGATCATGGAACGGCCGTCGTCGCCGAGGCCGCGTCCGAGGGACACCATCCTCTCGGTCCACGAGCTGCGTGGGGGTGGTTCCCAGGGCACGGGCGGTCACCGTACCCGTACCAGGGGGAGAACGGGGGAGAATGACGGCGTGCCCACGCAGAGCGCCGACCCGACGAGCGCGCAGGACCTGAGCGTCGAGGAGATCACGGCGGTCCTGGCCGCCGGGTCCGACCTGGCGCTGAGTCCGAGCCTCGCCGTCTCCCAGCTCGACCACGCGCTGCAGACGGCGGCGCTGCTGGAGCGGGAAGTGCCCGGCGACGTCGAGCTGGCCGCCGCCGGACTGGTGCACGACATCGGCCAGTGGTTGCCCGGCGGAAGCGACGAGACGCACGCCGAGGCCGCCGCCGGCGCGGTCTGCCAGGCCCTGGGGGACCGGGTGGCGGGGATCGTGGCCTTGCACGTGGCGGCAAAGCGGTATCTCGTGGCGACCGAGGACGCGTACGGCGCTGTGCTCTCCGGCGACAGTGTGGTGTCGCTCGGCCGACAAGGCGGCGCCATGAGCGACACCGAGGTGGCCGCCTTCCCGGGTCTGCGGTGGGCGGACGATGCCGTGACCTTGCGCCGGGCCGACGACAGCGGGAAGGTCGAGGGACTTGCCGTCCCGGACCTGACCCACTGGGTACCCATCCTCGAGCAGTTGTCCGAGCAGGTCGGGGTCGTCGAGGGCTGACGCCTCGAGTCCCGTGGTGTCCACCCCAGCCGCCGCGCCGATGACAGGCAGAACCCGGGCGGCGGACACTGAGACCCCAGCCAGCCACGTCCTCGGCCGGCGAAGCGTGCACGCGCGTCCTGACCTGCCCGTATGCCCGCGGGCCGGGCGAGTGCGCTCATGGTCCGCATGGCAACTCGGAGTGGAAATGGTTTAGCGCGACCCGCCGCGAGCCGAGACAGTGGACATGCCCGGGTTCGTGCGGACGGCCGGCGCCATGCGGCCCGCCTCCCCCACGCGCGGCACCCGCCACGCCCTGGTCACCGTCCTGGCCCTGGTGGTGGCGCTCCTGTTGCCGCTTCGCGTCGCAGGCACCATCGCGCCGGCCCAAGCCAGTGCGGCCACGTCCGACTACGGGACCGGGCACGAGATGGCCGCGGACCCGAACGGTGGCTACTGGCTGAGTAACACCTCCGGCGGCATCTTCGCCTTCGACGACGCGCAGATGTTCGGTTCAATGTCGGGGCACCCGCTCAACCGCCCCGTCGTCTCCATGGCGGCCACCCCCGATGGCGGCGGCTACTGGATGGTGGCGAGTGACGGCGGGATCTTCGCCTTCGGCGACGCGCACTTCTACGGCTCGACCGGTTCGATCCACCTCAACCAGCCGATCGTGGGCATGGCACCGACGGCGGACGGGCACGGCTATTGGCTGGTCGCTTCTGACGGCGGCGTCTTCGCCTTCGGCGACGCGCACTTCTACGGCTCGACCGGTTCGATCCACCTCAACCAGCCGATCGTGGGCATGGCACCGACGGCGGACGGGCTCGGCTATTGGCTGGTGGCTTCCGACGGCGGCATCTTCGCCTTCGGCGACGCGCAATTCTACGGCTCGACCGGTTCGATCCACCTCAACCAACCGGTCGTCGCCATGGCGGCCACCCCCGACAGCGCCGGCTACTGGCTCGTCGCGTCAGACGGTGGCGTCTTCACCTTTGGGGATGCACCCTTCTACGGATCGCTCGCCGGCACTGGCGCGAGCATCGACGGGATCGAGGTGACCCCGGACAACGGCGGCTACGACATCATCGAAACCAACGGGTCGGCCCTGGACTTCACCCCTTCCGCTCCGTCGCCCTCCGGCGAGATGTCGGCACCGGCGGGTTACAACTCGAGTGAGAAGATCCTCGATGACGACTTCTCCGGCACCGGCCTGAACACCTCGGTGTGGAACACCTACGTCGGCGCCAACGGCAACGTGTGGGACGACTTCGGACAGTTCCCCTCGCCTTATTCGGGCCCCAACACGCCGTCTTCGACGAACGCAGAGTTCTACTCTCCCTCCCAGGTGTCGGTGGACAACGGTCTGACCCTCACGGCGCAGCGCTCGAGCGCCGAATCGGGTCTGGGCCTGTCATGGGTGTCGGGCGTCGTGAGCACCGAGGGCAAGTTCTCACTCCCCGCCGGCGGCTGGTACGTCCAGGTCGAGGCCGAGATGCCCGACTCCTCGCAGGGATTGTGGCCGGCCATCTGGTTCATGCCCGACTCGTCCTCCTCGAGCGTGCCTGAGATCGATCTGTTCGAGGGTGGCTGGGCGGGCAGCGATCCCAATTCGCTCATGCACACCGACTACGGCGGCGGGGCGAGCGAGTACGGCGACTACCGCGACACCGTCTACAACACCGGCACCGACCTCGACGACGGCTACAACGTCTATGGGATCCAGTTCACTCCGGGCGTCGGGGTGAACTACTACTTCAACGGCCAACTCATGTTCCAACAGCTCGCGACCGACGCCGGCGGTGTCGTCAGCGACCTCAACAATGGCGGCAGCGGCACCTACGAGATCATCTTGGAGCTCCAGATGGCGACCCAGGGCGACTCGGGCTGGCACACCGTGCCGACGTCGACCTCACCAGGCGGCTCCATGAAGATCGCCGAGGTGCAGGCGTACTCCGCGCCTTGACCGGTCGGCAGCGTCGGTTGACGACGTTTCTGACATCGGCGCGATGTCTATGATGAGCCTCGAATCGGGCGCATGTGGGTCGGACTGCTGTTCCTCGGGAAATTGAATCGATCGATGCACACATCGGACCATCCCGGGCTCAACGATGCATGTCTTGCGTGGTCGTATCCCGGCGACCGATTCATGGGCCGGCAATGACTCCCCATGAGCCCGCCAAGGCGACAAGGTGGTTGCGGGCTCGCAGGAGGCGAGTGGGACAAGCTCTGCTCGGTCATCTGCCGCATGGAGATCGCCGCTCGACGCCACCACCCGACCTCGACACCGATCTGCCGGTCCTGCTCGTTCGCGTTGGTCATTATCCGATTCATCACGGCACGGTCGGAGTGGTCCGCACACTGGGACGCGCCGGAGTGCCTGTCTATGTCCTGACCGAGGCGGGTGTGACTCCGACCTCGACGAGTCGATACCTGACCGGGCAGCTGGCGCTGTCCTCGAGCCGAGAGGCGGAGCAGTCGGCGCTCCTCGACCGTCTGATCGAGGTGGTCGACCAGTTGCCGTCCAAGCCGGTGCTCGTCTGTACCGACGATCAGGCAGCGGTGCTCGTGGCAGAGGGCGCCGCTGCACTCGCGGACCGCGCGATCTTCCCAGCAGTCCCGCCGAACCTACCGCGCCAGCTTGCCAGCAAGAGCGGGCTTTACGAGATCTGCCGCCGCACCGGCGTACCGACGCCTGTCACATTCTGGGTGAAGAGCGGTGACGACCTGGAGGAGGCCGTGACGGCCCTGGCCCTCCCTGTCGTGGTGAAGCGAACCGATCCGTGGATCCAGTCGGCTCGTCCGATCGACACGCGCGTGGTGTCGACCGCCGAGGACGTAGGACGTCTGCGGGCGCAGTTCGACCGTTCGGCGGTGGGCGCCGACCTTGCCGTACAGGAGTACATACCTGATGAACACGCCGAGGACTGGTTCGTCCATGGCTACTGCACGACATCGTCGCACGTTGCTCTGATCTTCACTGGCCGCAAGTTCTGGTCCTGGCCGGCACGCGCCGGTGCGACCGCGTACGCTCGTACGGAAAGGAACGAGGAGTTGGAGCACTCCGTGCGCGTGCTGTGTCGGCGCATTGGCTACTGCGGCATCTTCGACACCGACTGGAGATACGACCGAAGGACCGGCACGTATCACCTGCTCGACTTCAACCCCAGAGTCGGAGCACAATTCCGCATGTTTGAGGATGATGGTGGTGTCGACGTCGTCAGAGCAATGCACCTAGACCTGTCCGGTCGGACGTTGAGCTCGACGCGCCAGGTCGATGGAGAGCGATTCTTCGTCGAGAACTTGGGTCTGTTGGCCAGGAGGCATTACAGGCAGGAGCCGCGGCCGCCCGAGATCCCGGGCGCGCCCACCCGCCTGAGGCTCGCTTGGTTCAGCCTCGACGATCTCCGCCCGTTCGTCACCATGATCGTGCAGCTCGGCGCGGGGAAGCTCAGGATGGCCCTGAGGGCGCTACATACCCGCTCTTTTCGCAGCCACTAGGCGGACGGCAACGCCTTCCGCCACCCGTGGACCAGCGAAGACCGAGCCGCAGACGAAACGCAGCATGGGGCCGAAGGTGGCCGCCGCCGCCAGTCCACTGAAGAAGAGACCGGGCACTGAGGACTCGAATTTCCCCGACAGCCGCGGGGATCCCTCGATGGTGGCGACCGAGTGGGCGAGCTCGCCTGAGAGGAGGCCCAAAGAAGGCACGTCGACGCGGTAGCCGGTCGCGGCAATGACGTGATCGACGTCGAGGTGTGAGCGCGCGCCATCTTGGTCGGCAAGGTCAAGCCTTATGCGGTCAGCCTGCGGCCCGACGGCGACCACCTTGGTCCGCAAACGGATGTCGATCCCTTCCAGCCGACTCTTCAGCCACCACGCTCCAAAGGGACCGAGAATCTTCCGTACCCCGGCGAGGCGCAGCCGATCGGGCAGGTAGCGGTAGGCCCCGGCGTAGCGCGTGACGAGCAGGGTCTCCCAGCCATTGCCCAGCTGTGCGGGAGGCGACCGCAGGTTGTGACGGATGGTCGGGTTCTGGTTCGTGGGTTTCGGAAAATCAGCCCAGTTGATGACGGGAGATCGGACCAGCAGATGCACTTCGGCACCGGCTTCGCGCAGCAGCGCGGCGGACTCGAGAGCCGACTGACCCCGCCCGATCACGGCCACGACCTCGCCGGCGAATCGGGAAAGATCGCGGTGATCGGCCGAATGGCTGATGCGATCGCGCATCCCAGTCGCCTGTTGCCGCGCTGCTTCGAGCTCCGAGGGGATGAAGGCGAACGGCGCGGTGCCCACGGCGACGATGACCGTTGCCGACTTGAATCGCTCGCCCGAGGCGAGCGCTACTTCAAATCCGCGGGTCGAACGAGTGATGCCGGTGATCTGCTGCTGCTCGAGCTCGGGGACTTCTCGCTCTTGGAACCAGCGGCCATACTCGATGAACTCGGCGATGGGGATCGGGGTCTCGCCCCCGCCCTTGTCGTAGGGGTCGACGCCGGCAGCAGCGCACCAGTCGCCGATGCCCGTCTTCGTATTCGGCGAGCCGACGCTCGAGTCCCGGGCCGTCGATTTGAGGAACATCCCGATCGGCATGTGCTCGGTCCACCCGCCCATCGGGGTGCCGAACGTGCGGTGCTCGACACCTCGTTCTTTCAGGTGCGCGGAAGCGGCAAGGCCGTACGGTCCCGCGCCGATGACTACTGCGCCTACTCCGTCGCTCGCCGGCATAGCGGGGAATTTACTCGCCCGACTGACTGGGTCGTAATCGCTGCTCAGTTGGAACAGCTGTCATGAGTACGCCTGGACTGCGGCTATCACCATGCTGTTTGCAGGAGTGCCAGCCGTCGGAACGGTGTGCCACGGCGAGGTGTGATCCGTGGCCACTTGCAGTTGCAAGATCAATTCGTAGGTCCCCGCAACGACCCCTCCTCTGTCCGACTGCAACTGCTCGAATATGAGCTTGCCATCGAAGAAATACTTGACGCTGACGTTCGGGATGTACTGGATCCCGTACACGTTGTAGCCCGCAGCGAGGTCCGAACGGGTGTCGAAGACGATGTTGCGGTAGTCCGGGTACTCGCTGATGCCACCGCCGTAATCGGAGTGCATGAGCTCGTTCGGGTCGGATCCCGACCAACCGCCTTCGAAGAGGTCGATCTCGGGCGCGGAACTTGTGGCGGTGCTGGGGAGGAACCAGATGGCGGGCCACATTCCCTCCGTCATGTCCGGCATCTTGGCCTTCACCTGCACGTACCAGCCGGTCGAGGGCAGCGGGACCTTCCCCTCGGTCGTGACGACGCCGCTGATCCACGGGTACATGGTGGCGTATTGGTTGGTGTTGCGCTCCGCAGTCAGCGTGAGCCCGTTTTCCAAGCTCACCTGCCTCGGCCCGTACATGGCCGCTTGTTCCCCCGTGCCCGGGTAATTCGGCGCGGAGTAGGGCAAGGGGATATGGCCGTGGTCGCTCCATATGACTCCTTGAGCTGCCATGTACGTCGTCCAGCTGGATGTGGCGAACCCGGTGCCAGAGAACTGGTCGTCCAAGATCAGCTGGTGGCTCGTGTAGCCGGGAGGAGTCGAGATCGCCACGTTCGGGTCGCTGAGGGGGGCCGGGGTACCCGAACGCGAGCCCCACGGCCACAGGACAATTCCCAAGAGCAGAACAGCAGCACACGCGATGCCGAGCGTCAGGCCGAATGTGCGACCCAACCTGGAGGCCCGGGCGCGAGGTTTTGCATGGACGGGAGCTCGTCGTCGAGCATTTCGCCGATCACGTGGCGCCCGCGGCCGCTCCGCGTCGTCCCCGGGGCGCGGAAAGGCGGCCCCTGCTTCAGAGACGGGAGGAAGACGGTCTACGGCTCGGTCGCGGCGCAACAGCTCTGCTTTCCTTGGTGGCGAGCAGGAGATCCTGGTCGCCGAGGTTACCGGCTTCGTTATCCCAGAGGGCAGGTCGGCCACTCCATCCGCCATAATGCACGCCGCCGGCCAGCGACAGCCCGTGGCGTTCGAAAACGTCCTTGATGTAGTCCTCTTCGTAGCCTGTCGAGAGTTCCGGAGCCTTGTCGTTCACCGTCCAGTATGTCGCGTGGTTGTGCTTGAAGCGAAGGGACCCGTTTCCGGCGTCCATCATCGCGATGGAGTCGGAATTCAAGATGTAGAAGGTCGCCCAGCACCGCCCTCCGGGGCGTAGGACACGGGAGATCTCTGCGACGTATCGCTCCGTGTCGTCCGGAAGCATATGGGTAAAGACCGAGATGAGGACGACGAGGTCGAAGGTATCGTCCGGGTACGGGAATGTGTATTCCGCCGCCCGTACGTGACCACCGGGGTTGTACTCCTTGTTGTAGATGTCGGCCAACGTGAAGCGGAAGTTCCGAAACTTCGGCGCGATGTGCTTGTTGCACCAGTCGATGCCGGACGGCACGATGTCGAGGCCGTCGTACGAGCCTGCCTTCAGGTAGCTCGTCAGCGGGATGGCGAGTCGTCCGATCCCGCAACCGACGTCGAGAACGCGTGATTCCGGAGTGATGACGTCCGTCACGATGAGACGATCGACGGCCTGCTGGGCGCCTTCCTTGAAGTCAACCGTCCCGACGAAGATCTTGGATTTGGGCGGGATCAGATCGTCAGACTTCCCGAGAGTCGAGTCGATCAATTCCGGCACCAGGAAGTAGAGCTTGCGAAGGTTCCAGCGCACACTCCTGGGGATGGCCGGCATGACGACGCTGTTGAACCATTCTTGTTGGAACAAGAGCTGCCTGAACCCGTCAATGGCAGAAGCGAGCTTTTCGAGAGCGGAGCCTGCGATGCGTGCCGCCAATGTGCTGACCCGCCGATGTTCTTCGCCCGAACGCATGCCTGCTCCCATCTGCCGACGCCGGTGCGGCTCCGCTGCGGGCGGATTCGGAGCCTGCGAGGCGAGCGTACTGGATACCCGTTCGGGGCGCATGGGGGTTGGATGACGAGCGGTCAGAGTGCGGTATTTCTCCTTTTCCGTGCGTGGAGGGGTGCGCCCGAGCGCTTGTCGCTCAAGTAAAATGGGAAACTCGCCGAGGGGGGTGTATGGCGTTGTTGTCCAAGGGCTCACCTGGAAGCAGCGGCGAAGGTCGAGGTCACCGGCCCGGCGTCTGTCACAGGTGTGGTTGGAGCGGTCTTGTGTTCAAGCCCTCGCGCGGATCGGCGTCGCCTGAAGATCGGCAGGACGCTCGGCCGCATCTGCGACGAATGCGCCGCCTCCCTGCTTGGCCAGGGTCAGCTCGACGAAGAGGCCTCGCGCGAGACGCCCAGGGTGGGGCACCGCAGGAACGTCGCGTAGGGCTAGCTGGCTTCTTCCGTGCGGAGCGAGAGGTGGCTCTCCTCCTCGGTCCAAACTGAATCTCTAGGAGCGCTCCGCACGTCTTTCTTACGCTCGGCGCGGATCGTCCGCAGCACTCGCAGGCCGTCGGAGAAGGCGTTGAGGTTGCTCGCGCCGAAGTGACGGCACGACTCGAAGCTTGGGACCTCTTGGACGCTGAGGCCGGCCTTGGCGATCCGTATGGTGATCAGGGTCTCGATCTCGAAGCCGTCGCCCCAGAGCATCTCCTCAGGTTTGGAGCCTTCGATGTCGGGCGCATTGAGCAGCATGACGTCGAGGCAGTGCCGTCGAAACGCGCTGTATCCATAGCAGAGGTCGGTGTAGTGCGTTCTATAGAGCAAGTTGACGATCTTGTTGAGCCAGAAGTTGCCGATTCGGCGGAGCGTGCTGATGTCGTCGCTCCCACCACCGGCTAAGAAACGTGACCCCTTGGCGAAGTCCGCTCCGTCCTCGAGCGCGGCGACGAAGCGGGGAATCTCGTCCGGGTCGTTCGAGCCGTCGGCATCCATCATCACGATGAACTCGCCCGCGGCGGCCGCGAAACCGCAGGCCAGGGCGTTCCCCTTTCCGCCTCGAGTCTGAGCCACCACCACGATGTCGGGCTGCACGCGTTGCGCCACGCGCACCGTGTCGTCGGTCGAGTGGCCGTCGACGAGGATGACTTCGCAGTCCGTGGGGAGCTTCGAAAGGACGTGCGGCAAGTTGCGTGCTTCGTTCTTGGCGGGAATGACGATGCTGACGCGCGGCGACAATCGTCGGCTTGTGGCGCTTCCATCCAGCGTCTCGTCGTCCCGTGGCACCGTGAGGGTCTCCTGGGCTGCGAGTCCCGAGCCCGAGAAGGGGAGACGGGCGCTCGCAGACACCGCCTCCAGCCGTCTCCGGCCGTCATGGCCACCTGCTGCGAACCCCCGCCCCCACGGCGTCCAGAGACGATTCGCAACGATCATCGCGCGAGCCACGGCTTTGCGATAGAGCCGATCGGATCCAAATAGAGCCGATTGGATCCTGGAGGGCGCGACTGAGCCAGTCGATCTCGGTGGGTCAGTCGCCATCACTTGGACAACGTTTGAACAACATTTGAACTACGGGTTCGAACGCGGGGGCTGGTGGTCGCGGGCCTCGTCGACCGGAGTCCGGGCCCGAGTGCGAGTATGGCCGGGCATGTCCACGGCCCTGATCATTGGCTCGGGGCCGGCCGCGGCCGGTGCCGCGTTGGCCCTGACGGCCGGGCCCGCCCAAGAGGTCACCGTGGTCGACGTGGGTGCGACGCTCGAGTCGGACCTCACCACCTCCTTGGGCCGGCTGGCGGCGACGGCTGAGGAGTCGTGGTCCCCGGCCGACGTGGCGCAGATCGCGAGGCAGCCCCAGCATGCCGGCGCTGGCGTGCTGCCCGAGAAGCGGATCTACGGCTCGGACTTTCCCTTCCGCGACGTCGGCCAGCTCGACGGGATCACCGCGATCGGTGACGCCAACCCCTCGGTGGTTTCGGGGGCCTACGGCGGGTTCTCCAACGTCTGGGGGGCCCAGGCCATGCCCTTCTCGGAGGCCACGTTCGACCTGTGGCCCGTCTCGCTGGGCGAGATGCGGCCGCACTACGCCGCCGCCATGGACGAGATGACCCTGGCTGCCGACCACGACGACCTGGACGAACTCTTCCCGGTGTGCGACGGGGCCCGGCCGTTGCCGCCGCCGGGGGCTCGCACCGAGCGGGTCCTCCAGCGGTATCGGGCGCAGCGGGCACTCGTGCGCTCACACGGGATCACGCTCGGGCGGGCCCGGCTGGCCTTCCGGGCCGAGAGTTGCACCCGATGCGGTCTGTGTATGACGGGCTGTCCCTACGGGCTCATCTACTCGAGTGCGCACACCTTCGACAGGCTCCGCGCCGAGCGACGCATCGTCTACCGGCCGGGCCTTCTCGTCGTCCACCTCGACGAGGTCGACGGCGTGCCGCACGCGATCGTCCGCCACGCGGAGACGGGGCGGATGGAACGGCTGACGGCGGACCGGATCTTCGTCGCCTGCGGCGGCATCGGTACCACGCGCCTCGTGCTCGGCTCTTTGGGCCATCTCAACCGGGCCGTGCAGCTCCAGGAGTCGGTGCAGTTCGTGGTCCCGACGATCTCGAGGCATCCGGTCCGCGATCCGCGCAGCCTCCGCGACTTCACCTTGAACCAGTTCAACATGGTCTTCGACGCCACAGGCGAGGGCCTCGACCTGTGCCAGGTCCACTTCTACGAGTACAACCCCGCTTTCTTGACGTCACTGCCGGCGCCGCTACGGAGCCCGGCGGCCGGGCCGCTGACCGGAGCGCTGCTCCGTCGGATCTCGGTGGGTTTGGGTTATGTGCCCGGATGGGCCGCGCCCCGGGTCACGGCGGTGGCCCGCCAAACGGCCAAGGGGACGGACCAGCTCCCTGCGCTCGAGATCAGCCGCGAGGGGTCGGACCGGTGGCCACCGATGCTCCGCGACCTGGTGCGGGCCATGCTCTGCGTGGGGCCCGCCCTCGACCTGTGGCCCGTTGTGCCGATGATCTCACTGTCTGCGGCGGGCAAGAGCTACCACTTCGGCGCCAGCTTTCCCCACGGTCGTTCCCGCTCGACGACGACGACCGATCGGACGGGCCGCCTGGGGGCCTGGGACAACGTCCATCTGGTCGACGCGTCGGTCTTCCCGGTCGTGCCCGCCACCACGTTCACCCTGACCATCATGGCGAACGCGCATCGCATCGCGAGCGAGACGCTCGGGACTGTGTCGTGACGGCCCGTGACTTCCGGAGCGTACGGCCCACGAGCGGCCCGTCGCCCGTGGTGGCCATCACGGGGGCACGGGGCTACCTCGGGTCGGTGCTCGTGGCCGCGTTCGGGGACACCGGCTGCGTGGTGCGGCCCCTCGTGCGAGCCCCGGTTGCCGGGAGCTCCGACCGATACTTCGACCTGCGAACGGCAGAAACCGCCGGTGCCTTGGACGACGTCGACATTCTCGTGCATTGCGCCTACGACATGACGCTGACCGGGCGGGCCGACATCTGGCAAGTGAACGTGCTCGGCAGCGTGGCTCTCCTCGATCAGGCGGCCGCGGCCGGCGTGCCGCGCACCCTCGTGGTGTCGTCGATGTCGGCGTACAGAGGGACGCGCCAACTCTACGGGCGTTCCAAGTTGGCGGTCGAGGTGGCAGCTCGGGCCCGGGGGATGTGCGTGGTCCGTCCGGGTCTCGTCTACGGACCCGGCTGGGGAGGCATGGCCGGGACGCTGCGACGCCTGGCTGGGCTACCCGTCTTGCCTGACTTCGGTCACGCTGCACGCCAGTTCACCGTCTCGCAGGATGACTTCGCCTCGGCGATGGTGGCCTTGGCGGCAGCCGAGGGTGTTCCCTCGGTGCCCGTCGGCATCGCGCACCCAGAGGCGATCGGCTTCGCGCAGCTCCTCACCGCCTTCGCGGCGAGCGCCGGCCACCGGGCGCCGCGCTTCGTCCCCGTGCCCCCCACGGCCGCATACGGGATGCTCCGAGCGCTGGAGGTACTGAGGGTTCGGCTTCCGGTGAGGGCGGACTCGCTGCTTGGGCTGTCTCGGCCTGCTCTCGAAGTGCCCAACCCCGACATCGCGGCGAGCCTCGGCGTGGCCGTGCAGCCCTTCGCCCTCGAGCGAGCCGGCGGCGTCGCGACAGCGGCTCTTTAAGCGCCCGGTCGCAAAGGATCGGTTGGTCCCATCCGCGGACTCGACGGACCCGCCGTCACAAGTAGCCGACGATGCGGAGCGGCTTCCCGTTCGAGACGAGGGCCACCCGTGAGCCGCGGGCTCTCGCGATGACCGGGAGCTCGACGTGTTGAGCCGTCGTCGTCTTGGCTATGTCCTTTCCCCAGACCAGGCGGCCGTCGTGGGACACCAAAACCTCGGCCGCGATCGGCCCGGCAGAGCCCAACTGCACTTGCGCGACGGGGTGACCGCTGGCACCACTGACGAGGGCCAGCTCAGGCGGCGGTGTCCACTCCTTCTGAGACGCCACCGTGGCCACCCAGGCCCCGCCGAGAAGGAGCGCACCCCCAGCCAGCCCGAGGAGCACCTGAGTCCGCGAGCGGGGGATCCGCCTCGGCTCGGTCACCCTCTGGGTTTTCTCGGCCGGTGGCCAGAAGCTCAGCCCCGCCAAGACGACCAGGATCGTCACGGCAGCCGCTTCGGGCGGGACGTGAATCACCCGGACCGCGAAGGCACCGCCGATGGCGAGCAAGAGTGCCGTGACCAGCGTGCAGACCACGAGGCGCGGCGGGGCACGGCGCGGCGACCCGAGGCGGAGCAGCCGAAGTACCCACAGAGCCACGACCACGAGCGCCAGGAGGAACACCCCGACATCGACACCGCTCCCGACAGCGCCGTCCGGCGGGTTGGTCGGCACGCTGCGCTCGGAGGGTCTGAGGAGGGCCGCCACGTCGTACACCTTGATGGGGCCATTGTCGTAGACGCGGCGAACCCCGGGGTACGAGGCGAACTTGTTGAGTTGCTCGAGGGTGAGTCGGGTCTGGGGCTCGCCCGCCGCAACGTCGACGCCGTACAGCGGGCGGCCCTGCGTCAGGCGGTCGTCGACGAAGACGTATCCGATGTCGGCCTGCCGGAGCAGCGAAATGTCGTAAGGCGTGATCGTGCGGTCGAAGTACAGGGACTCCGCGTTCACCCCGTTCGCCTCGGGCGTGACCGGATTGACCCCTGCGATCGCGTTGAGCAAGACGCCGTTGTCACGGTCGGCCGCCACATTCGTCCCGGCAGGGATGTTCATGTCGGCCCAGTGGGCGACCGCCAGCGACGGGGATCCCAGTGAGAGCTGGTCACCTCCGACCTGATAGGGCCCAGGTAGGACACCGGCGATGGGGCCGATGCCGAAGAGAAGACTGCCGACCGCGCACAAGATGGCGACCGCGATGGTTGCGAGCCGTTCGGGCCAGCGGGGGCCCTTGGCGATGCGGCCAGCCACCCACGCACCCACGACAACCGCGACGCCGAAGAAGGTGAACTCGGTGGCTCGACCGGCGACCGCCTTGCTGCCTGGCGCGTAGTTGGCCAGCAGCAGGAGGGGATAGGTGGCCGCGATCACTGCCGGCAGGTAGCGGAGCGCGCCGCCGCGTACGGAGCGCTTGAACGCGACTTCGTAGAGGGACGGGACAAGGATGAGGCACCATGCGATCGCCGACACCACGAGCAAGGCGATGTCCCAGGTCGGGCTCACGCCGCCAGATGCTGAGACGAAGAGGCGTCGGCTCCCGTGGAAATTGCCCAGTGTGGAGATGATGTCCGAGTAGGCGGCCGAGAAGATCGGGCTCAGATATTCGGTGAGCCGGCTGCCGACGAACAGCGTCCACGCGGTACCGAGCATGACGCCGACGGCGGCGGCGATGCCCACGAGGCGGGCTTGGGCTCGCCGCCGGATGCGGAGCGCGGGCGTCTCGCCCCTCAGGGACCGGAGTGCGAGACCGATCGCCCATACGACGACGAATCCGACCGTGAGCCAGCCGGTGAGGTGGTGCGTCACCACAACGGCGGCGATAGTGCACAAGGCGAGCACGAACAGTCGCCCCGTGTCCGGTCGTGCTTGGTCGATTGAAACGAACAACAGATAGATCGTGGCAGCCCCGAGGGCCAACGCCATGGTCTCGTACGCGTACATGCTGTCGAACGCATAGAACGCGGGGTTGGCCATGTAGACGAGCGCCCCGACGCCTCCCGCCCGCGCCGACCCGCACGCCCTCTCGACGACGAGGAAGACGGCGAGGACCAGGAGGATCCGCACCGCGATCAGCACGATCACACAGTCGACGGTGAGAGGGAGGCCCGTCAGCCATCGCGTCGCCGCGGTCGCCAGTTCGAGTCCGGGATAGTAGGGGCTGACCACGAGGAGGCTGTTTGTGGGGAACAAGGCATGGCTCGAAAACAAGTGCGACAGCGTCGCCCGGTGCTGGAGTTCGTCGTACTGGGTGAGGAGCAGGGGGTAGCGCATGAGGTACGAGGCGAGGAGACCAAGGCCGAGAACGAGGGAGGTGAGGAGCCGCTCATTCGGTCCCGCCGGTGCGCCGGTGAGCCGCCACGCGCTGACACCGAAGAGCAGAGCCATACCGAGGAGGAACAGGCCCAGGCCGGTCGAGGTGTCTCCGTTGCGCGCCAGGGCGTCGGCCACGCCCTGCATCAGCAGCCCGACGCCTGCCAACGCGATGACGGCACCGAGTCGCGAGCGCGCCGGTGGATGAGTGAGCGCAGGGAGCGAAGCGCCCTCGATGTGGCCGGGTGCAGTTGTCGTCATCTGAGATTGCTGCAGGGCCGACACTTCCTTTCAGCAGTCGTGCCGACCAGTACTGCCCCCATGTTTCCTGATGGCGAGGCGATTATCGCATGCTGGGTGTCGATGTTGCAGCGCAGACGACTCCATCAGGGCCGGTGCGCGACCCGATCTCTTCGTCCGACGGGTGCCGGCCCAACGGACGGAGTTTAGGATTTTGACGTGGTAGGCGGAAATGGCCCATTTACGACTGATCCAGTCGGGGAGACCGTGACAGGCGAGGCCGTGCGAGACGGCGTGTCGGTCCGAGCGCGCCACGCTCGTGGGAGCGCTTCCCTCGTGATGAGGCTGCGTGCCGGACTCACGCGGTTGCTCGGTGGCGGTGAAAGCGAACAGGTCGCGGAGATGCGACGTCTCTTCTCGACGTTGGGCTTCCTCGTCGCGAAGACCGGCGCCACCGCACTCATCGGCCTCGCCTATTGGGCCGTCGCAACCCACCTCTTTAGCGCGCGGGACGTGGGTCTCGCCGCCGCCGCCGCATCCACCGGGATCCTGCTGGCAACGGTCGGCGCCGTCGGCGTGCCCTTGCTTCTTCTGGCAGAGATCGAGTCGGTCGACCCCAGGGAGCGTCGGGTCATGTTCAGCACTGGGATGGCCATCACCGGCACAATCGTGTTGGTCCTCGCGACCGCCACGATGTTGTTGTCGCCGTACCTCGGGAAGAGTCTGAGCGTGATCGGCAGAGATCCGGTCACCGCTGCGCTGTTCGTGGTGGGCTCGGTGGCGACGATGTGCGGCCTCACACTCGACGACGCCGCGATCGGGCTGCACCGCGGCGCCGCCCAGCTCTGGCGAAACAGTCTGAGTTCGTTGTTGAAACTGGCCATCGTCGGGCTCCTGGTGCTCACAGCCACCCGCACCGGCAAAGGGCTGATCCTCGCATGGGCCGTCGCCATGGTGCTGTCAGTCTTGGTCTGCCTGCCCATGCTGGCTCTGGGGCGGGCCCGACCGGGCGAGGCGACGATCAGCCACCGCACCGCGCTCGTGCATCGCTTCGGCAAGCTCTCGCTGCAGCACCACGTGCTGAACCTCTCGATCGGTTCGGTGTCCTACATCATCCCGTTGGCGGCGACACTGCTGATCTCCCCGCAGGAGGTGGCGTATTTTTCCGCCGCCTACGTGCTTGCAGCCACCCTGTTGATCCTCCCGTACCTGCTCGCTCTGTCACTCTTTGCTGAAAGGTCGGGCGATGTGGGACTGCTCCACCGCAACGTGCGCCGCACGTTCCCGTTGGGGCTCGTCCTGGCGGGAGCCATCGTTGTGGTCGTCGAGATCGCGGCCCCCTACGCGCTGCGTCTCTTTGGTCCGGCCTACCCGGTGAATGGGTCGACCGCACTGCGGCTCTTGATTCTGGTCGGTCCCGCCTATGTCGTGAAGGACCATTACGTGTCCGTCCGTCGGGCGCAGCATCGCCTCGCGGAAGCGTCCAGGGTGATGACGATCGGGACCATCGCAGAAGTTGCCGCCGCCGCGGTCGGTGGGGCCATGTTCGGCCTCACCGGCATCTGCGCCGGCTGGGCCATAGCGGCATCGTGCGAGGCCGTCGTGCTGCTCCCGGGCGTGCTGCGGGTCTACCGTCGGGTCCCGCCGCCCGCGCCGCTGGGAGGAGCGGGCGCGGCCGACCCGAGGCATGTGTCAGACGGGTAGCGGTCGCCCCGCCACCAGGTCGTCATAGAGTCCCTCGAGCCGCCCCAACACAGCTGAGGCGGTGAACGGGCGCACGCGCTCGAGCCCGGCCCGGCCCATGGCTGAGGCCCGTCGGGGGTCGTCGAGGATCGTCGAAAGGGCACGGGCGAGCGCGGCGGGATCCCCGGGGGGAACGAGGAGGCCGGTGACACCATCGTCCACGAGGTCGACGATCCCGCCGCTGGCGGCCGCCACCACCGGCCGGCCGACGGCCATCGCCTCGAGGAGGACGGTTGGGCAGGCGTCCTGACAGATCGAGGGTACGACCACCACACAGGCCGTCCGCATGAGATCGATGACTGCAGGGTGGTCGAGCAACCCGCGCAGCTCCACGTCGTCCGAAAGGTCGAGTGGTGTGTCGTCGAGCGATCGTCCTCCCAGTACAAGACGGCGACGGCCGTCGAGTCGCCGGTGTGCGTCGAGGAGCACTTCGATGCCTTTGTCCCGACTGAGGAGCCCTGCGAAGACAATCGGCCCGTCCTGGTTCGGGACGGGCTCATCGACGACAAGATCGTCGGGAATGAAATTCGGGATGACCGTGTGGGGACTTCGTCCAGGTAGCCCAGTCTTTGTCGCAACGAACGAGCTCACCGGGACGAAGGCGTCGATGCGCCTGGCACGGGTGCGGTGGGCGAGCGCGTTCGTCAGTGTGAGGCCCGTGCCGACGACCGGTCCGTACCAGGCTGACGCGCAGCGGACGCAGGCAATCGGGGCCGCACCCGGGCACACGTGATCGCCACCGCGCATGAGGCGCTTTGTGGCGCAGACATGGCTGTACTCGTGCTGGGTCAACACCACGGGCACCCCGGCCCGCCGAGCTGGGCCGATAGCCGAGCCGACACTCCAGTCGTGAGCGTGCACGATGTCGAACTTGCCGTCAGTGAGCAGTCGCGAGATTGCGTTGCGAAACCGAGGGTCTGTGATCGGCGTCGCGTGTGGTCGCTCCGATTCGGCGTAGAGGGGCAGACGCTGGGCCGTCGTCCGAATGCGGTGGAGAGGAACATCCCCGTCGAAACTCGTTTCCGGCGGACCGTCGGTGGCAATCGTGACCACCTCGACGTGATGGCCACGGCCCACGAGGCCGTGCGCCAAATTTCGAACATGACGCTCTTGCCCACCCACGATCGGGGGATAGAACTGCGAAACCATTAGCACTCGCACCGCGGGCGCGCCTTTGTTCAAATTGCGGAATTACGCCAGATGCTACACTTTGACCGGTTGTACGCGTCTTGGCGAGACGCTAGAACATCAAGGGAACCCTCGAACAGGTCGGTGCTCAGCCTCGTGCTCGCATGGCTGAGAGCGGCCTTGGGGGGTGGCGTACTCCGACCTCGGGTGCGTCGTGTTCGAAGGTGGGTTGGTATGAAGATCGGTGATTCACGCATCCTCATGTACCACCGGATCGTTGAAGGTGTCGAGGATCCCTTCACCCTCTGTGTGAGCCCAGACAAATTTGCTGCGCACCTCGAAGAGATCTGTCGGTATGGCGAGCCCTCGACACTCGACGATCTTTCCCGTCCGTCAACACGGCCTCGAGTTGTCGTGACCCTCGACGACGGATACGTCGACAATTTGATCAACGCGGTGCCCATCTCGGAAGCCAAGGGAGTGCCAATTACGATCTTCGTGACCAGTGGCGCATTGGATCGCCGCGATGCGTTCTGGTGGGATCGTCTGGCCTCGCTCCTGCGTGCGCGTCCAACCAGCATCCGCGAGATCACTCTGCCGTCGGCCGAGGGAACCGTCAGCATCAGGCTCGGTTCACCTTGGAAAAGGGTGGATCTGCGGAACGTGCACCGGCACCTGCTGCCGCTTCCGGTGGCTGAGATCCACCGTGTCCTCGACGCCGTATCGGAGCAATGGGGGATCTCTGCTGCGCCGCCCGCTGATGCTCGGCCGCTGACGACCTCCGAGTTCCTGGAGATGGCGGCTTCCGACACGGTGACGATCGGTGGCCATACTGTCGATCACGTGCGGCTTCGGGGTGTTGAGCCGGAGGATCAACAGCAGACGATTGGTTCCTCGAGGAAGCGGTTGGCTGAGCTCTGTGGTCAGGCGATCTCACACTTCGCGTACCCGTTCGGTGGCCAGGATTCCTTCGACGACCACACGGTTGAGGCCGTGCGGTCGGCCGGATTCGAAACGGCATGCACCACCGTTCCCGGCAACGCCAGCCCCGGGTCGGACCCGTTCCGCCTCCCGCGTCGACAGGTCAAGAACTGGGGCCGACTTCGATTCCGGACGGCCCTGGCGCGCTGAAGACCGGCCCGCTGTCGCTGATTGTGCGTTTCTGCACATAGACGATGAGCCAGGTTCGCATCGCGATGGTGAGCTCTCGCTATCCGCCATTCGTCGGAGGAGTCGAGACCCACGTCTACGAGGTTGCACGGAGGATTGCCGAAAGAGGAATCGACCTCACGGTGCTGACGACCGATCTCACGGGTGAGCTTCCGTTGATCGAACACGAAGGGCCTCTGACCGTGCGACGGTATCCGGCGTGGCCCAGGAAATTCGATCTCTACGTCTCACCGGCGCTGGTCCGGCGGATCAGGGAGGGAGGCTACGACCTGATCCATGTGCAAGGTGTGAACAATCTGCTGCCCCCGATGGCGCTCAGGGCCGCCCAACAGTCGGGGGTGCCCACGGTGGCCACCTTCCACGGCGGCGGCCACTCGAGCCGCGTGAGAAAGATGGTCAGGGGTCTGCAGTGGCACGCCGTGGGACCGCTGCTTCGCCGCACAAAGGCGCTGGTCGCGGTCTGCCACTTCGAGATCGAGACGTGGTCTGGGCGACTCGGGATCGAACCAGAGAGGATCCGGCTTATCCGAAACGGAGCGGAGCCTCTCCCGGTGGGGGCGGCGCCACCAGAGGTCTCGGGTTCGCCTCTCGTCTGCTCGATCGGTCGGCTCGACCGGTTGAAGGGGCACCAACGCGTGATCGAGGCGATGCCGGCCCTTCTCGAAATGGAGCCCGGTGCCCACCTGGCCGTGATCGGTCGGGGCAGCTTCGAGCGCGAACTGCGTCGCTTGGCCTCGCGGCTCGAGGTCGACCACGCCGTGACGTTCACCTCGTTCGATGCCACGCAGCGAGAGGCCCTCGGTGCACTGGTGAACAGCAGCGACGTCGTCGTCCTGATGAGCGAATTCGAGGCACATCCCGTCGCTGTCGTCGAGGCCATCGCCCTCGGGCGCAAGGCCGTGGTGGCTGACACCTCGGGGCTCTCGGAACTGGCGGCCGAGGGTCTCGCCGTCGCAGTGCCGCTCGACAGTACGCCGTACGCCTTGGCCCAGGTCTTGGCCGACGTGGCACGCCGTCCCGATCCCGTCGCACCGAACCTGCCGACATGGGACGACTGTGTCGATGAGATCTGCCACATGTACGGGGAGATCCTCTCGGGCGCGAGCATGGAGGGGGGCGCGCGCTCGTTCGGAGGCGCCGAGAGCGCGCCGGACACATAAGAGCGTCATGCTGACGGCGTCGGTAGTCATCTGCGCATACACCGAGGACCGCTGGCCCCTCCTCTTGCGATCCGTCGAGTCGGCGTCGCACCAGAAGTGCGAACCCCTCGAGGTGATCGTCTGTATCGACCACAACGACGCGCTGCTGGAGCGGTGTCGGCGCGAGTGGCCACCCGGACTCGGCGAGCGGCCGATACCTGTCGTCGTCGTTGCGAACAAATTCGCGGGCCGTCTCGGCTCGGCGCGCAATTCTGCCGCGGAGGTCACCCGCGGTGAGATCGTGGTCTTCCTCGACGACGATGCCTGGGCGAGCTCGGACTGGCTGGACCGGCTCCTCGAGCCCTACGAGGACGGGCGGGTGATCGCGGTGGGGGGCGCCCCGATCCCGGACTTTGAGAAGAGTCGTCCTCCCTGGTTCCCGATCGAATTCGACTGGGTCTTTGGGTGTGCGTACGAGGGTCTCCCAAAGTCCCGGTCGACGCAGCCCCGGCTCATCGGGGCGAACATGTCCGTTCGGCGCGAGGCTCTCGCCAAGATCGGGGGCTTTCATTCCGACAACCACGACGACATGGACATGTGTCACCGCCTCGTGCACTCGTTTCCCGACGACTGCATCGTCTACGAACCGACGGCGCAGGTGCGCCATCACGTGCCGAGGACACGCACGACGTGGCACTACTTCTGGCGGCGATGCTTCTACGTGAACAAGGGAAAAGTCGAGGCCTTCCACCACATGGAAGAGGCGGCCACCATGGCCGCGGACATCGGCTTCGTACGTCGGGCTTTGACCCGCGGAGTGCCGCGCGCTCTGGGGCAAGCGGTCCGGGGGGATCCTTGGGGTGCGGCGAGGGCTGGCGCCATTCTGGCGGGTATTGCCCTGGCCGGCGCCGGCAACCTGGCTGGACGAGGGGCCTTGATGGCACGCCGTCGGCGGTCGGGGCGAGAGCGGGGGTCATGATGGTGGTGTGACCGCTCGCAGCGCCGACGTGCCGCTCTCGGGCCACTGCGACGCACGCTTCGCCGGTGTGCGCGACCAGTTCGCCTGCAACTTCGCCGAGCGCGGTGAGCTCGGCGCGGCCGTCTTCGTGATGATCGACGGCGCCACGGTGGTCGATCTCGCGGGTGGCTGGACGGACGCGGCACGGCGCGAGCCGTGGGGCCACGACACGCTCGTGAACTACTACTCCGTCGGCAAGCCTTTTCTGGCGCTCGTGGCGCTCCAGCTGGTCGAACGCGGTCTGCTCGGGCTCGACGACCCGATCGCACAGGTCTGGCCCGCATTCGCAGCCCGGGGCAAGGAGCGGGCAACCCTCCGGCACGCCTTGTGCCACCGTGCCGGCGTGCCGGCCATCCGCGAGCAGCTCAGCAACGAGGATCTCTGGGACTGGGGCCGTATGACGGCTGCCCTCGCCGCCACGGAGCCCTGGTGGGAGCCCGGCACACGCCACGCCTATCACACCAACACCTACGGACATCTGGTGGGGGAGTTCGTGCGGCGCGTCAGTGGTGAGTCGAGCGCGGCGCGGCTCGTTGCCGTCGCCGGTCCCTTGGGTGCCGACGTGCATGTTGGCGTGCCGCCGGCTGCACGGCGGCGCTGCGCCGAGGTGGTCTTCCACGGGCCGGCCCCGCCACCGTCGGTGGGATTCGCCTCCCTCGACGGCGACGAGTTGATGGAGATGCTCAGCTACGTCAACCCCCCTGGCTACTCCTCGATGGGCGTGGTGAATTCGGCCGACTGGCGCAGCGCGGAGGTGCCGTCCACGAACGGGCACGGCAGCGCAGGAGGCGTTGCTCGCATATACGCCGCGTTGCTCGAAGCGGGAAGGCTGCTCTCTCCCGAGCTGCTGGCCGAGGCCACGGCACCGCAGTCGAGCGGCTTCTGTCCGATTCTCCACGAGGAGGTGACGTTCGGGCTGGGCTTCAAGCCCACCGTGCCCCGTCGCCCATTCGGTCCCAATCCGCGTAGCTTCGGCCACTTCGGCACGGGGGGCGCTGTCGGGTTCGCCGACCCCGACAGCGGTGTGGCCCTCGGCTACGTGATGAACGACGTCGTCCCTCGCTGGCAGAGCACGCGCAATCGCGCGCTCATCGACGCGGTGTTCGCCGCGCTCTAGGCCCGAGCGCAGCCCGCCATGGCCTCCTTCGAGGAGCTCGTCGCCGAGGGCCTGCGCGTCCCGGTCGAGGGCTGGGACTTCTCGTGGTTCGAGGGTCGCGCCACCGAGGAACGCGCGCCCTGGGGTTATGCCGGCCTGCTCGAGGAGCGCATGGCGAGCGCCGGTGCCGCGCTCGACGTGGAGACGGGTGGCGGCGAGGTCCTCGCCGGTGTCGCCCACCGACCACCCCTGCTGGTGGCGACGGAGTCGTGGCCGCCGAACGTGGCCGCGGCTCGTGCGCGGCTGCTCCCGCTGGGGATCCATGTCGTCGCGGTCGCCGACGCCCCTGCGCTGCCGTTCGCGCCGTGTTCCTTCGACCTGGTGGTGAGCCGCCACCCGGTCGTCGTCCTCTGGGAGGAGATCGCGCGGGTCCTGCGGCCCGGTGGCACCTACTTTTCCCAGCAGATCGGCGCGGGCACCAACCGGGAGCTCACCGGGTTCATGATGGGGCCGCAGTCGGTCAACGACCGCCGCAGTGTGGCGGCCACCCGCGGCGGTGCGGAGGAGGCCGGTCTCGAGGTGCGACAGCTCCGCGCGTGTGCGCTGCGCGTCGAGTTCTTCGACGTGGCCGCGGTCGTGCACTTCCTCTGCAAGGTCCCCTGGACGGTCCCCGGGTTCACGCCCGAGTCCTACGCCGAGCCCCTGCGCCGTATGCACGCGCGCATCGAGCGCGACGGCGTCTTCGTCTCGACCGCGCGCCGGATGCTGGTGGAGGCCCGACGGCCGGACTGAGGTACCGGGACCGGGTCAGTCCGGGCTATCCCCGGGGGTGCGCGAAGGCCATGACCAGGCCACCTAACGTGCGGCCATGTCCTGGGTGCCACCGCCTCCGACGAGGCCGCCGCCGGGCTGGTACCCCGACCCCTCGGGTCAGCCGGCTCTCCGCTGGTGGGACGGCACGGCGTGGACCGCTCACCTCGCCCAGCCGCAGCCCCCAATTGCGCCGGCCCGCCTACGGGCGCAGATCGTCACGCAGGCTGGCCCGTTCGAGCTGGCGGGCTGGTGGTTGCGCCTCGCCGGCTACGTGATCGATTCGATCGTCGTGGGCGTGCCGCTCTTCGTCATCGGCGTCATCGTCGGCGTGACCAGCCTCGCGACGCAGTCGTCGGTCTCTGACACCACCGTCTCGCTCAGCACCGGTGCCAAGGTGGCGGTCGTCGCCGTCTCGGTCGTGGCCGAGGTCGGGTACCCGCTCCTGTTTTTCCGGTTCCGCAGTCAGACCGTCGGCATGATGGCCGTCGGTGTGCGCGCCGTTGACCGCGCGACGGGCGCCGCGATGACCATGGCGCAGTCGTGGGCGCGGGTGTTGACCGTCTTCGGGCTCAGCGGGCTGTGGTTGCAGATCGCCACCGTCATCACCTACGTCGACAGCACCCAGTCCAAGCCCGCGGCCGCTTCCTTGCTGCGGGTGCTCGGGGTTCTCGGGCTGGCGACCACGGGCATCTGGGCTGCCGCCAGTGCCCGGAAGCAGACGGTGCAGGACATGGCGGCCAACACCGTCGTCATCCGTACCCGCCCCTGACCCGCTCTGATACGCGCCTGACCTGACCCGCGCCTGACCCCGGCCCACGCGCCGGTCGCCCCCACGCGGCGCTGTCAGCTCGCCTGGCTCACCGAGCTCATGTTGTAGTCGGGGATGCGCAACGGCGGCGTGATCGTCCGGTTGAGGTACTCGCCGAACTCCCGGCCCAACGAGCGCACCGGTGTGCCGACCTCGGTGGCCCGGGCGAGCAGGTCGACCGGGCTCTCGTTGAAGCGGAAGTTGTTGGCGGCACCCACGACCGCACCGTCTTCGATCACGTAGACGCCGTCGCGGGTGAGGCCCGTCATGAGCAGCGTCGCCGGGTCGACCTGGCGGATGTACCACAGGCAGGTGAGAAGCAAGCCCCGTTCCGTGCGGGCCACCATGTCGTCGATCGACCCGCCGTCCGCCGCGCCGCAGCGCAGCACGAGATTGTCGACGTAGGGGCCCATCTCGACGCCCGAGCGCGCCGCGCCGGCGCGGTGGTAGCGCAGGCGGGCGAGGACGCCGTCGCACAGCCAGTCCGTGCGCCCGATGGCCAGCCCGTTGTCGAACACCGACACGTCGGAGCTGCTGGCCGCCGCGGCCACGAAGGGCGCGCACTCGATCCCGGGCTCGGCGGGGTCGCTCGAGAGCGTGAAGGGGAGCGTCGCAATGGTCTCGCCCAGCCGGGTGCCGCCGCCCTCCTTGGAGAACACGGTGCGGCCGTCCTCGGCGTCCTGGCCGCCGAGGGCGTCGAAGGCCAGCATCGCCATCATGTCGGCCACTCCCGACGGCGGCAGGATCACCTCGTAGCGGCCGGCCTCGAGCGCGATCTGGCGCGTGGCCCAGTCCAGGCGCCGCCAGATCTCCTCCTCCATCTCGCCGAGCGACGGTGCGATCGTCGGCGCGGCGACCCAGGCGGAGCTGGCGCCGTCCGCGGTGCGCCCGACGAGGCTGACCGCACCGGTCGGCTGCGCGTGCGACAGGCGGATCCCGGTGGAGCTGCCGAGATACAGCGTCTCGAGATCGAGCTCGGCGAACCCGGCGAGCACGGCGTCGCGGGCCCGGGCCCGCTCGAAGGCGCCGGAGAGGGAGGAGAGGACCGGCTCGAGCACGCCCGAGTCGGTCTCCTCGGGCGCCGTGGAGAAGGCGCGCCGGGCCCCCGGCGAGTCCTCACCCGGTTCGACGAGTGCAAATGCGTCCTCGGCCGCCGGTGCGGCCTTGGCGTCGACCAGCGCGGCAGCCACCATCTCCGCCACGCCCTCGGTGCCGACGACCCCGGTGCGTCGTGCCGTCCCCGAAGACCCGCCGGCGAAGGCGATCACGCTGACGGCCCGCCCGCGTTGCACGCCGTTGGTCGTGGTGGTGTTCAGCGCGAAGCGCACGTCGGCATGGCTGCTTTCCTCCACCAGCACGACACAGCCGTCGGCCCCGGCGCCATCCGCGCGCGCCAGGCCGTGCTCGACGAGCTCCTGGGCCGGGATCACGCCGTCACCGCCTCAACGTCTGCCTTCAACGCACGCCGCATGCTCAGCGTCCCGACTCCTCGCGCGTGTTGAGGATTCGCACGTCGCGCACGAGGACCGAGGGGCAGCCGTGCGAGACCGGGGCCACCTGCCCGGGCTGGCCCTTGCCGCAGTTGAAGGCGCCGCCGAGCACCCAGGTGGATTCGCCCCCGACCGCCTCCATGGCGCCCCAGAAGTCGGTGGTGGTCGCCTGGTAGGCGACGTCCTTGCACTGCCCGGCCAGCCGGCCGTTCTCGATGGCATAGAAGCGCTGCCCGGTGAACTGGAAGTTGTAGCGCTGCATGTCGATGGACCAGCTCTTGTCGCCGACGATGTAGATGCCGCGGCGGACGCTCGCGATGAGGTCCTCGGTGCTCGGGCCCGCCGGGCCGGCGTGCGCCAGCGACACGTTGGCCATGCGCTGGATCGGCACGTGCATCGGCGAGTCGGCGAACGCGCATCCGTTGGAGCGCTCGAAGCCCATGGCGGCCGCAATGGAGCGGTCGAGCTGGTAACCGACCAGCGTTCCGTCGCGTACGAGGTCGAAGGACTGGGCGACCACGCCCTCGCTGTCGACACCGATGGTGGCGAGGCCGTGCTCGACGGTTCGGTCGCCGGTGACGTGCATGACGGGCGACCCGTAGGCGAGGCTGCCGAGCTTGTCGAAGGTGGCGAAGGAGGTTCCGGCATAGGCCGCCTCGTACCCCATGGCGCGGTCGAGCTCGGTGGCGTGCCCGATCGACTCGTGGATGGTCAGCCACAGGTTCGACGGGTCGATGACGAGGTCGTAGGTGCCCGACTCCACCGATGGCGCGTGCAGCTTCTCGGCCAACAGCTCGGGCAGCTCGGCCAGCTCGCGATCCCAGTCCCACGCGCCGTTGCCGGCCGGCTCGCTGAGGAACTCCCAGCCGCGGCCGACCGGGGGGGCCAGGGTGCGCATGGTCTCGAAGCCCGAGTCCGACAGCGCCAGTGCCTCGAGCTGCGCCTGGAGCCGGACACGGTGTTGGGTGGCCCGCGTCCCGTTGAGATCGGCCAGATACGTCTGTTCGGAGACGGCCAGCAGCGACGCGCTCGTGTGCGACACGACGTCATGGCGCGCCAGGCGCTCGCTCCACTCGGCGAGCAGGGCGATCTTGTCGGCCATCGGCACTGTCGACGGGTCGACCTCGAAGGCGCTCGACCACGTCACCTCACCGTGCGAGGGTTCGGGCGCCAGCTCGACGCGGCCACCGCTGGTGCTGCTCGTGACGCTCGCCATCTCCTTGGCGCGCGCGACGAGGCCGGCCGCCTCCTCCGGCCGCACGTCGACGGAGGCGGCAAACCCGACCGCGCCGTCGACGACGACGCGCACGCCCATCCCGAATTGGGTCCGGTCCGCCGTCGTCTCGGGGTGCGCGTCGTGCAGCCGGACGGTCTGGCTGCGGATGCGCTCGACCCGGAGCTCGGCCGCCTGGCAGCCCGACGCCGCGTCGAGCGCGGCATCTGCCAGCGCCGAGAGCTCGTCGGGTGCGAGCGGCATCAGCCGGCGGGCGTCGGCTGGCGAACGGGCAGGCCGGCGGCGGTGTAGATGGCGTCGATGAGCTCCATCGTGCGGATCGCGTCGGACGCGGTGGTCGGGAACGGCGCGCCGTCCTCCACCGCGGCGACGAACGCCTCGAGTTGATAGTCGTACGTCGGGCGCCGGCTGAAACGCTCCTTGCGGGTGCCGAGCGACGTCGTGACCTTCATGCGGTGACCGTGCTGGGGGGCGAAAGGATTGAACACCGAGACCTTCCCGTCGTCGCCGGTCACCTCGGCGTGCAGGCGCAGGATGGAAGAGGAGAACATGGAGCAGCCGATGTGCGCGCTGCCACCGTCAGGCAGCGAGAAGTGCGCGTCCATGGCGCGGTCGACGCCGGGCGAGGACAGCTTCGCCTCGGCACTGATGACGCGGGGACCCGGGGCGAGCAGCCGCAGGAGGCTCACGGGGTAGCACCCCATGTCCATGGTGGCGCCGCCGGCCAGCGCGAGCTGGTAGCGGATGTCGCCCTTCTTCCACAGCGGCGCCGAGAAGGCCACGTCGATGTTCGAGACGTTGCCGAGCTCGCCTGAGCGCACGATCTCGACCAGCCGCTTGGCGAAGGGGTGGTACTCGTAGTGGAAGGCCTCCATCACCACCAGCCCGGGGTTGCCGTTGACCACCTCGACCACGCTCCGGGCCTCGTCGGCGTTGGCGGTGAAGGGCTTCTCGCACAGGACGTGCTTGCCGGCAAGCAGGGCGGCGATCGTCCAGTGGCCGTGTAGCCCGTTGGGGAGCGGGTTATAGATCGCATCGATGTCGGGGTCGGCGACCAGCTGGGCATATGAGTCCACGACGCGTGGAATGCCCTGCTTGCGGGCGAATTCCTCGGCCCGGGCCCGGTCGCGGGCCGCCACCGCGGTCACGGTGGCGCGTCCGGTCCTGCGCGCCGGCTTCACCACAGCTGTGGGGGCGATGCGGGCCGCCCCCAAGATCCCGATCCTCAGCACGCAGTCATGGGGCCGGGGGACCGGATCGGGGCAGCTGACTGAGGCAGTAGGACAGGGCGCAACCCCACGTTTCCCCAGTATGGGACGGAGGACCCGCCGGGGACGGCGGGGGCAGCCTGGCGCGACATGAGCACGGACGCTAACGCACGCGGGCCCCGGCCGACGCTGGGCCACATTCGGGGGCTCGACGGGATCCGCGCCCTTTCCGTGCTCGCCATCATCGCCTTCCACACGGGTTTGAACTCGGTGCCGGGCGGCTTCTACGGGGTCGACTCGTTCTTCGTCCTCTCGGGGTTCCTCATCACCTCGCTGCTCCTCAGGGAGTGGGGCGGCAGCGGGACGATCCGGTTGCGCCGGTTCTGGGCGGGTCGCGCCCGCCGGCTGCTGCCGGCCCTCTTCCTCCTCGTCGCGACGATCGGCATCGTCTTGGCGGTGGTCCCGCGCCTACTGCAGACGCCGCACATCATCGGGGACGCCGTCTCGACCATCTTCTACTTCTCCAACTGGTACTCCATCCACGGCGGGGTGACGTACTTCGCGCTGTCGAGCCAGCCGTCACCCCTGCTGCACACGTGGTCGCTGGCGATCGAAGAGCAGTTCTACCTGGTGTGGCCGCTCGTCGTGCTGGCCGTGCTGAAGATCGGCACGTCGCGCCAGCCTCGCTGGTCGCGCGATGCCCGGCGGTCGGCGCGGGCCGGCCACCGCGTCGTGCCGGTGCTCGGGGGCGGCCGCCTCCTCGTCGGCGCGCCCGCCGAGCGAGACGTGGAGTGGACGCGGCGCCGGCGGCTCCACGCGCTCTTCGCGGTGGCCTGTCTGGGGTCTTTGGGCTCGGCCATCCTCATGGCCTTCCTCGCCCCCAACGGGTACACGACCCGTGCCTATTACGGCACCGACACCCGTGCCCAGGCGCTGCTCGTCGGGGCGGCCATCGCCATCGGGCTGACGCTGTGGCGCGAGGGCAGTCAGCGCCGCTGGTTCACACGGAGTGCCTCGGTGCTGGCCATCGCGGGCGTGGCAGGGACGGCCGCGCTGTGGTGCACGACGACGGAGACATCGACCTTCGCCTTCAGCGGCGGGTTCCTCGTGGCGAGCCTGCTGGCGGGAGCGGTCGTGCTCGGCTGCGCGGTGGCCCCGCGCTCGCTCGTGGTCCGCCTCTTGGAACTCCCACCACTCCCGCAATGGGGTCGCATCTCCTACGGCGTGTACCTGTGGTACTGGCCGGTGCTGTTGGTGCTCACCGGGCAGCGGCTGCACTGGGGCGTCTACCCGCTCTTCCTGGCCCGGGTGGGCATCACCGTCGCCATCGCCGCCATCAGCTACGACTTCGTCGAGATGCCGATCCGCCGGGGCGCGCTGCGGCGGTGGCGCTCGTGGATCGCCGCGCCGATCGGCGCGGTCGCCGCGATCAGCGCCGTCTTCGTGAGCACGCTGATGCCGGTGGGGGCGACCGTGCTCGAGGGTTCCCAGCTGCGCGTCGTGACGACCACGACCTCGACCTCGACTACGACCTCGACCGCGCCGGCGACGGCCGCGTCGAGCACGTCGCGAGCCGCGGCGCCCGCCGACCCCCCGACGCCGACGACGACGACGACGACGACCACCACCGTGCCGTCGTACATCTCTCCGGCCCTGCCAGTGGTGAAGGCCACCAAGCCGGTGAAGGTCCTGCTCGTCGGCGACTCGGTCGCCGGCTCGCTCGGGGTCGGCCTGGCGGACGAGGCGAGGCAGTACGACGTCCAGATCGTCAACGAGGGAACGCCTGGGTGCTCGCTCTCGATGCAGAACCAGATCAAGGTCCTCTTCTACACGGTGACACCGGACGCGCCCTGTGACGTCGGGAACGATCCTGACTCCCTGCTGAACACCTGGCGCAAATGGGTCGACGCGTACAACCCCGACGTCGTGGTCTACGTCGCCCGCGGCGAGACCTTCGACCAGGAGGTCGGGGGCCAGTGGCTCAACTCCGGCGAGCCCTCCTTCGACCGCTACCTCACGAGCCGCTTCCGCCAGGCTGTTGCCGTGCTCGGGTCGAAGGGCGCCACCGTGGTGCTCGCCACGACGCCCTACTACGACAGCGGGACCGCCCCCACCGGCGGACCGTGGCCCGAGGACGACCCGTCCCGGGTGCAGATCGACAACGCCACCATGCGCGACGTGGCGAGCACGACCCCGGCCGGGGCGGACGGGAGCCGCGTCTACGTCTTCGACCTCAACGCCGCAGTGTCTCCTGGCGGCAAGTATTCGCCGACGGTGGGGCAGGTGAACGTCCGCTGCGCCGACGGCGTCCACTTCACCCAGTCCGGCGGGATCTTCGTCGGGTTGAGGCTGGCGCCGGAACTGGCGGCACTCGGTCAGGCACACGCCAGCGCCGCGCCGGGTGGCGCCTGGCCGGGCCCTCTGCCACCATCGACACCGACATGGTTCGCGAACCTGCCTTGCCAGTGATCCGGCGCGCCAGCACAGACGACGTCGACTCAATGGCCGCCCAAATGGCGCACACGTTCTGGGACGACCCCGTCGCCATGTACGTGTTCCCGAAGGAGCCCCGCCGCGAGGCAGGGCTGCGCGCCTTCTTCCGCACCCAGATGAAGGCTGACTACCTCCCCTTCGGCGGCTGTTATGTGGCCGAGGGCTACGCGGGCTCAGCGATCTGGGGGCCGGCCGGCAAGCCGCTGCTCACCGGCCTGCGCGGCATCCTCACCCTGGTGCCGGTACTGCCCTATGTGGCGACGAACCTCGTCGCCACCCTGCGCCTGCTCAACCTCCTCGAGTCGCTGCACCCCCATGAACCCCATTGGTATCTGGCCAGTCTGGGGACGGCGGTCGACCAGCAGGGCAAGGGCATCGGCGGCGCCCTGATGCAGCCCGTCCTCGCACACTGCGACGCCGAGGGCGTGCCCTGCTACCTCGAGTCGTCGAAAGAGCGCAATGTCCCCTTCTACCGCCGGCACGGGTTCGAGGTCGTGAAGGAGGTCGGGCTCCCGGACGGGCCGCCACTGTGGACGATGTGGCGAGAGCCGAGCCCGGCCGCGGCCTGAGCCCCTCCGGCTTCGACCACCCGCTCCTGCCGCCAGTTCCTCCCTTGACAGCCCGTTCCTAGGTCGGGTGGATCCCCTCGGGCATCGACAAGGCGTCGTTGACGACCAGGCCGAGGACGTCGATGACGGTGCGGGCGGGCGCCGACGGCAAGCCGCGTCGACGCTGGGCGACGCCGACCCGCCGGCGGGGAAGTCCGGTGACCGGGAGGACCGAGACGCGACCCCGCAGGTGGCCTGGCACAGCCGTGGCGGGGAGGATCGCCGGCCCGTAGCCGTCGAAGGCCAGCGACGCGATCAGGCGCACGCCGTCGAGCTCCATGGCGGGGCGCAGGTCGATGCGGGCGGGCACCGTGGCGCTGTCGATCTCGGCGCGCAGCGCCGTGCCGGGCGCCGGGAGCAGGAGCTCGAGCTCGGAGAGCCGCTCGAGGTCCACCGAGGCCTCGGAACTGAGGGGGTGGCCCGAGGGCAACACCAGGACCAGGTCCTCGTCGAAGAGCTGCGCAGCCATGATCTCGTCACCGCTGAGGGGGAAGGTGACGACGGCCAGGTCCGACTGCCCCGAGGCCAGTTGCGACTCGAGCTGGACGCTCGAGCCCTCGGCGATGTTGAGGTGGACGTGGGGATGGCGCACCCGCAGGAGGTCGAAGAGCTGGGGCACCAGCCAGCGGCCTGTAATGCCGATCATGCCGAGGCGCACCGTCCCGACGACCTCCTCGCGCAGCGCGGTCACGTCGGCCACCATCGCCTCGAGCTCGTTCATGACCCGCCTCGCCCGCTCGATCACCACGTCCCCCTCCTCGGTCAGCCGGCCCGAGGACCGGTCGACCAGTTGGACGTCGAGCTCGCGCTCCAGGCGGGCCACGTGGGCCGAGACGTTCGACTGCACCGTGCCGATGGAGGCCGCCGCCGCGGAGAAACTGCCGGTGTCTGCGATGCCCAGGAGTGCTTGCAGATGTTTCAGTTCCATGGCGGCCTTTCTGCCGAGACGCTTGCCGAAGTCGCGTTAGCCATCAGTTTAACTGATACAAAGTATCTTCTAAAGCTGCTTGACTGATTGCCGAAGGGCCGACAAAATAAACGGCAGACCGCAGGGAACCGGAATCCCCCCTCCAGCCCCGGTGAGTCTCGAGAAGGGATCGCCCTCCCCCCCCGGCGATCCCTTCTCCCAATTCCGGGCTGGTTTCGCGGCGGTGAGCAGGCACGGTCTGCCTGCCTCGCGTGAGAGCCACAGCGTCTTTTCCGACCCCCGGCCGGGCGATCGAACTGCTTTAGGCTGCCTGTCCGTGGCGACCAGCGGGAGCGCAAACGCCGTCTTCATCGATCTCGATCGGACGCTGCTGGCGCACGCCTCGGGTCAGGTGCTCAATCGAGCCCTCGTGGCCGAGGGCGTGCTTCCGGAGGGTCGATCGCTGCCCGGGGACAGGCTGCTCTACGCGGTCAACGATCGCCTGGGCGAGAACCTCCTGTCCATGGGCCTCGTGCGGGCGGCGGCCCGGGTAGCGAGGGGGTGGCATCAGGATCAGGTCCAGGCCGCAGGCCGCCGGGCGGTGGCCGCTCTCAGCGAGTTGGTCGCCCCCTTCGCCCCGCAGCGCCTTGCCGCCTTCCGGGCCGACGGGCTCCGGCTGGTGCTCACCACCACGACGCCCCTCGACATGATCGCTCCGTTCGCGGAGGCCTACGGCTTCGACGACGTCATTGCCACTGCCTACGAGACTGACGAAGGTCGCTACACCGGCCGCCTCTACGAGGGTTTCGTGTGGGGGACCGGCAAGCTACGCGCCGTCCGGCGCTGGGCGGAAGCGAACGCGGTCGACCTGAGCGAGTGCCACGCCTGCAGCGACAGCATCTTCGACGTCCCCTTGCTCTCGAGCGTGGGCACGCCCCACGCGGTGAACCCGGATCCGTCGCTGATGGTCGTCGCCACCGCCCGCTGCTGGTCGGTCGAACACTGGGACCGTCCACCGGGGGTCCCGAGCGTCATCGGGTTCGAGCCGTACCACCTCTTGCGGCCCTTCGTGCGCAAGCTCTCTTTCCCCTACGCCCGCTTCGACATCTCGGGCGTCGAGCATGTGCCGGCAGCGCGGGCCCGTCCTGCTGGCCGCCAACCACCGGAGCTACTTCGACGTGGCCGCGCTCGCCCTCGTCGCCCGCGAGATCGGGCGACCGGTGCGCTTCCTCGGCAAGAAGGAGATCTTCGATGCTCCCGTCGTCGGGATGATCGCACGCGCGATCGGCGGCATTGCGGTCGACCGAGGCAGCGGATCGGGCCAACCGCTGCGCGACGCCGAGGCCGCGTTGAAAGCGGGTGAAGTGGTGATCGTGTTGCCCCAGGGCACCATCCCGCGCGGCTACGACTTCTTCGACCCGGTACTGCACGGCAAGACAGGGACGGCGCGTCTGGCGGCGTCCACCGGGGCCACCGTTGTGCCCGTCGGACTGTGGGGGACCGAGAAGGTGTGGCCGAGATCGGCCCGGGTCCCCGACGTGACGCTCGTGCGTCAGCCGCCGACCGTCCGGGTGCGCATTGGCAAGCCGGTGGCCCTCTCGTTGACGGATGCCAAGGCTGACACCGAGACCATCATGGCGGCCATCTCCGCGCTGCTCCCGCCCGAAGCCCGGGAGCGCCACGAGCCCACACCGGACGAGCTGGCGCGTACGAAGCCCCCTCGGTGAGGGCACAGCTCGCCAGCGCGACGACGCGCGTGGTGAACGCTGCGTCGCGCCGGCTTGGCCGTGGTCAGGGAACGGTCGCGGGGGGACGGGCCGGGCTCCGCCTCGATCCGCGGCTGCTCGAGCACCTGAGCGCGGGGCGTCAGGTCGTGCTCGTCACAGGGACGAACGGGAAGACGACCACGACGAGGCTGCTGACCGTCGGCCTGGGGTCCGGGGGAGAGGCCGTCGTCAGCAACGAGACCGGGTCCAACATGCCGCCCGGCCACGTGGCCGCGCTGGCGGGGACGGACGCGCCGCCGCGCGGTGCTCGAGGTGGACGAGGCGTACCTCCCGCGGGTGTTGACCGCGACCGCCGCGACCGCCGCGGTCTTGTTGAACCTCTCGCGAGACCAGCTCGATCGGACGAACGAGGTGCGCATGGTGGCGGGGCGCTGGCGCGCCGCGCTGGCGGCTGCGCCGCATACCCACGTCGTCGCGAACGCCGACGACCCGCTCGTGGTGTGGGGAGCCGGGGCGGCACGAGACGTGCACTGGGTGGGCGCGGGCCTGCGCTGGCAGCTCGACGCCGTCGGGTGCCCCTCGTGCGAGGAGCGGATCACCTTCGGCGAGGGCACGTGGTCGTGCGCGTCGTGCGGGTTCACCAGGCCCGAGCCAGAGGCGAGCCTCGTCCCGGGTCCCGACGGGACGGCCCACGCGGTGTGGGCCGACGGCCGGACCTATCCGATCCACCTCCAATTGCCCGGCCGGTTCAACCTCGCCAATGCGTTGATGGCCGCCGTGGCGAGCGAGGCCTGCGGGGTGGACTCCGGATCAGCGCTCGAGGCTATGGCGTCGGTGCGCGAGGTGGCCGGACGATTCACGGTCCGCGCCTTCGGGGACGTCGGCGCCCGGCTCATGCTGGCCAAGAACCCAGCGGGCTGGGACGAGCTCCTCGATCTGGTGGCAGGCACCGAGACGCCGCTCGTCGTGAGCATCAACGCCAGGGTGGCGGACGGCACCGATCCCAGCTGGCTCTGGGACGTCCCCTACGAGTGCCTCGCCGGCCGGGCCGTGGTGGCGACAGGAGAGCGGTTCCGAGACCTCTCGGTGCGCCTGCACTACGCCGGCGTCGCACACGTCACGCAGGCGGACCCCGTCGAAGCGGTTCACCATGCCGGCGAGGGGGCCGGCGGCACGGTCGACGTCATCGGGAATTACACGGCCTTCCACGACCTGTTGGGGGCACCCGCGTGAGCGACGTGCTCCGTGTCGCGGTGGTGTATCCGGACCTGCTCGGGACCTACGGTGACGGAGGCAACGGGCTCATCCTGGCCCGCCGAGCCGAGTGGCGCGGCCGGCCGGTCGAGCTGCTCCAGGCCGTTTCCGACCGCCCCCTGCCCGAGGCGGACATCTACTGTCTGGGCGGGGGCGAGGACGGGCCCCAGGTGCGGGCGGCGCGCACGCTGATCGACGACGGGACGCTCGTGCGGCGCGTCGCCGGCGGCGCGGTCGTGCTCGCGGTGTGCGCCGGGTTCCAGGTGGTCGGACGAACCTTCCCTCGTGCGGACGGCTCGCCCCATGAGGGACTCGGCCTCCTCGAGATGGACACGCGCAAGAGCGAGGGCTCCCGCGCGGTGGGTGAGGTCCTGGCCGAAGCGACGGGCGTGGCGAACCTGCCACTGCTGAGCGGCTTCGAGAACCACGGCGGGCGCACGACACTGGCCGAGGGCACGACCGCACTCGGACGCGTCACGGTCGGCGTGGGCAACGGCGGCGGTGACGCCAGCGAAGGCGCCGTGCGGGGGCGGATCGTCGGCACGTACCTGCACGGCCCGGTGCTGGCGCGTAACCCGGCCTTGGCCGACGTCTTGTTGAGCTGGGCGCTCGGGGACGAGGCGCTGGCACCGCTCGACGACGCCACGTCGGAGCTGCTGCGGCGCGGAGCGCCTCGAGATGGTGGGTGGACGGCGTCGGCTCCGCCGGCACAGGTCCACGAGGGGCGGCCACCCCACGCGCTCCGCACCATGACCCCCTCGGCAAGGAGCGGCGCGCCGTTCCCGCTCACCCCGACGAGGCCGGGTCCCACGTCGTCAGGTCCTTGCTCACGACTACGACGCCGGCGAAGTGCTCGCTGGCCAGCGCGGCCCACTCCTCTTCTGCACCTGGCGCGGGGGCCGGCACCAGATGGGTGAGGACGAGGGTGCTCACGCCGGCGCGGGACGCCGTGCGTGCCGCGTCCTCCACCGTCGAGTGGTAGTCGAGGACGTCGGTCAGTCGTGGCAGTCCGATCGCCTCGATCAGGTCGCGCCGGATCACGGTGTGCACCAGAGCGTCGGCCCCTGCGCAGAGTTCGTCGAGCCCCGCGCACGGGACGGTGTCGCCCGCCACCACCACAGAGGTGGTGCCATCGTCGATGCGGTAGCCGAGGGTCGGGCGGACCGGTGCATGCTCGGTCGGGGCGGCCGTCACCCTGACGTCGCCCTCGCTCCACACTTCGCCGCCGGCGCACTCGAGCGCCTCGGTGGAGGGTCGCCACTGCAAGTCCGCATGGTGCGCCAGCCGGTACCTGATGTCGAGCTCGAGCATCGCCTCGGTCGCTGCAACCAGCGCGGCGGTGCCTCTCGGCCCGAGCACCGTCAGGGGAATGGGTTGGAACGAAGTGATCCAGCGCGAGGTGATCACGTCGTTCAGATCGGTCGTGTGGTCGCTGTGCAGGTGGGTCAGGAACAGTCCTTGCAGGGCACCAGCACTGGTTCCGGCCGCGGCGGCACGCATGAGGACGCCGCGCCCACAGTCGAAGAGCAGGTCGCCCGCGCCCGTGCGGATCAGTGTGGACGGCCCGGCGCGAGCCGGGTCAGGGAGCGGGCTGCCACTGCCGAGGACGATCACTTGCACGGCACTGTTGCTAGCACCTCGCCAAAGCGCCCTCGGCCCTCCCCGCCCTGATGAGGCGCACGCGCTGCGTGCGTGAGTCCTGCCCACACACCTGATCAGGGGTGTCCACGGCGCGACCTCACTATGCTTCTGTGTGGCTTGGAAGTGAGTGCGTTGAACTCCATACGTGTGTCGGGTCGCGACTCGACGAAGACGATCTTGGTCGTCGAGGACGAGCGCGCCTTGCGCACCATGACTCGCGAGATTCTCGAGCGCAACGGCTATGCCGTGTTGGACGCCGGCGACGGCGAGGCCGCGGTCGAGCTCAGCCACGATCACGACGGCGCGATCGATGTGCTGCTGACCGATGTCGTCATGCCGCGGATGCAGGGAACAGAGCTGGCCGACACCATCCGGCTCCAACGGCCCGACATCACCGTCGTCTACATGACCGGGTACGCCAAAGAGGCCTTCCGCGATCGCGCCGTGCGACCCGTCGCGCTGGTGGAGAAGCCCGTGACCGAGGCGCATCTGCTCGAAGTGCTGCGCCTGTACCAGCCGGACTGAGTCACTCCGGGCGGGCCGGGCCGGCCGAGCGGGCCGAGCGGGCCGAGCGGGCCGAGTTCAGTCGGGCCACTGCGAGTGGCGCACCCGCGCCGGTGGCTCATCGAGCGCCCAGCCTCGTCGCCACGGCGCCGCCGCCGGTCCCCGGTGTGCTGTCTCTGCCCCGGGGGTCGGGGCCACCGCGCTGACCGAGCGGCGCGCGAGCCACCAGTCCGAGTGGACCTCGCGCGAGAGGGTGGCGACCGCCGCCTCGACCCGGTCGGAGAAGCGGTGGGCATTCTCTCCCTCGTCGGGGGTCATGGGCGCGCCGAAGAGGACGGCGATGGGCGAGCGGCGCAGGCGCCCCCCACGGCGCGCCTCGGTTCCCGAGCCGCCGGGTGCAAGCGCGTCGTCGGACGTCTTGGGCAGCACGTGCCGAGTGCCGTGGAGGTACACCGGGATCACGGCTCGTCCGGTGCGACGGGCCAGGTAGGCGGCGCCACCGCGGAAAGGCTGCGTCCAGCCGTCGGGCGAGCGGCCGCCCTCGGGGAAGATGACCAAGTTCCAGCCGTCTTCGATGAGCCCGGCCGCGGTGTCGGCTGACTTGCGGTTCACCCGGCTCCGCTCGATCGGGACGGCCGCCGAGCGCGAAGGACCACAGGGCCGACTTCCAGGTGCGGTCGAAGAAGTAGTCGGAGGCTGCGGCGACGACCGTGCGATGCCGAAACTCGACCGGCAGGGTGGTGAGCAACAGCGGCGTGTCGATGTGGCTGGCGTGGTTGGCCGCGAAGATCACGGGCCCCTCGACGTGACGCAGGTGCTCGAGCCCGCGCACGGTGGCAGGAGCTAGGAGGCGGGCGGCCGGTCGGGCGACATTGTCCATCACCACGGCGCGGGCGAGTCGGACCGGGTACCGGCGTGACCACTCGTGGTCGTAGTCGAGGCCGACCTTGCGTTCGGGGTCGGCTCGCTCCACGGTCGTCGGCCACGACGGCGCAGCGAGGGGGAAGCGGGCAGCGCGCACCCGGCCCCGCAGACCGGCGCCGGCCATCAGTGCACGTCCGACATGAAGATGGGCGGGTTGTGCACGTGGGTGAGCGTGGGGGAGGGCCCGACGACGTCGGACGCAATTTCGAGCGCGTCGTCAAGCGAGCTGGCGGGCGAGAAGCCGAGGCGACGCACCGCCTTGGGGTCACCGCCGACGACGATGACCCGGCCGACGTGGGCCAGCGCGTGCGCGCACCAGTACCACATGTAGAAGGGATGCACGCCGTGATAGGCGTGGCCGGTGCGGTAGAGGTGCACGTACCACGGGTCGGTGGCGAAGGACTCCTCGAACTCCTTGTGCATCCGCATCGGGTCGACCGTCTGTGTCAACACCTGTTCGTAGAAGTCGATGTAGCTCGGGTGGTGACCCGGATGGAACTCGGGCCGGGTGGGATGACGCATGATGACGACCCCACCTTCGCGTACGAGCGGCTTGCCTCGATACATGTTGAAGAAGTAGCCGAGGCCGAGACACGCGACGAGAATCGGGTTCATGATGGAGTTGACGTTGTAGGGACAGATGTAGGGCAGGCCCATCGTGAGGATGTCGGTCTGACCCTCGACGTCGACGCCCTGTTGGGCCCAGACGTTGGCCGTGGTCAGCGCGTGGACGGCCTCGACCTCCCCTGCCTGCACGGAGGTCAGCGCGTGCGGCGATCGGATGGAATTGAAGATCTGTCGTGCCACACGGGGAGGCGTCTTGGCCAGCGCGGCGGAGGAGGCGGCATAAGTGGCGCGGTCGCGCAGGGACCATTCCCACTCGCGCTTTTGGAGGAATTTGAAATTGGAGGGGAAGGTGTCGTTGTTCAGCGTCGTTTCGATCTGGAACACCTGCACGTCCGAGTCCGCGATCAAGCGCCCCATGCGCCAGTTGGACGAGTGCAACTCGGACGACGGTTGGTCCATGAACGACTTCGAATGACGCATGGTTTGGGGGTTGTGGTGGTGGCGCAAGCTCCGGTAGCTGGCGAGGCCCGTTGCCACGCTCTTGTGCCCGCCGTCCATGGAGACCAAGTTGATGTTGACGTAGACCAACAAATCGGAGGTGGCGGCGCGTTTGTTGATCTCGACGTCCTCGCCCTGCTCGGTCTGGCCCAGATGGATCAGGTTGTCCGGGTCCTCGGCATCGTGTTGGGTGAGCAGGCCGTGCGGTGCGAACGCCTCGTAGACCCGGTTGCCCAGAGCATGGCGCAGCTCTTCTTCGGTCATGCGGCGATGCAGCGCCAGCGCGGCAATCAGCATCACGTCATCGACGCCCGCTTCTGCCGCCATGTCCAAGACGGTCTCGATCACCATCTGGCGGACGTCGGGTGCCTCCATCGGGGGCAGCGGCAGCGACACGTCGTCGAAGCAGATAGTCAGCTTCATCCCGGGTCGCAAGAGCGCGGGCAACGGATCGCGGTCGCCCTGGGGGTGCAACAGCGCGTGGCGGACGGCCTGGTAAGGGTCCTCGATCGGCTTCATCGGCTCGGGCGCGTAGATCACCCTGCTTCCTTCGGGCAGCGTCTCGAGCGTGAAGCCCTCGCCGTTCCAGAACAGGGTGGGTGGGGTCGACTTGTCCACGTCGAGGACGAAGCCGGGTCGTCGGCTCATCGGGACGATCCTTTCCGTACGTCGAATGCGATCTTGACCGCCCCGCGGCGCCCTGCTGCGCCTGCGTGGGCGACGGCCTCCTCGAACCGGGCGAGGGGATAGGTGGCCGACACGAGGCGTCCCGTCCGCTGTGCCGCCACGACGTCGAAGGCGAGGGAGAAGGTCGATGTGGGGTCCCCCAGGCACTCGCCGCGCTCGGTGCCGTAGGCGTAGGCACCGGCCAACCGGACCTCACGGTGCCAGAGCGGCGCGAGGTCCACGGTGACCTTGCCGGGCATGCCGACGAGGCACACGGTGCCCCGTGGGCGCACCATGGCGAGGGACTGGGCAATCGACTCGGGGCTGCCGACGCAGTCGACCACCACGTCGGCGCCCGACTCGAGGGTTGCAGTGACTCCCGACGCGCCCCCGTAGGACAGCGAGTGCGAGTGCCGCCGCACCGCCCGGGCCAGTTGGTCCGGAGGCAACGCCTCGGTGCATCCGAGCTCGCGCGCAAGCCCTTGTTGGTGCGCGTAGCGGGCGCCCACGAGGACCACGGACGGGGTGGGACACAGACCCACCGAGGAGAGATGGCTCAGCGCCGCGGTCACGAGGAGACCGAGTGTGCCCGCACCGACGACGGCCACGACGTCTCCCTCGACGATCGGCGCGCCGAGCACGGCATGGACCGCGCACGCCACCGGTTCGGTGGTGACGGCGTCGGCGTCGCTCAGGCCGTCGGGTACCGCGTAGAGCTGGCTGGCGTGCGCGACGAGGCCGGCGCTGGACCAGCCGCCTCCCGTGTCTGCACAGAATCCGGTTTGCAAGCCGGGCCTGATGTGGCCGAACGCGACGCGGCCGCAGTTGCCGACGTGGCCGGCCTGGCAAGCGGGGCACGGCGGCTCGATCCCCCGGGCTGCGCAACCGAGCACCGGTTGCAACACGACCCGGCTGCCCGCTGCCAGCAGCGTGCCATCGGCGCCCACCGCGTCCTCAGGGACGGTGCCGACCACCTCGTGGCCGGGCACGAAGGGAAACGAGACGATGTCTTCGAAGTAGCGCGAGCTGCGCCCGTCGAGCGTCGCCAGGTCCGAACCACAGATACCCGAGAGCACCGGCTCGACGTGAAACCATCCCTCGGCGGGTGCTTCGGGGGTGTCGCGGTCCACCAGGCGCAGCGGTCCAATGCCGGCACTGCGGCCAGACCCGAACGACGACACGACGCGGGCGGCGGCGAAGCGTGGCAGGGAGCGCTCGAACAACAAAGTGCTCATCGGCCCATCACCGCCCGGGGAGCCTTGACGTCGAATGGCCCGAGGGGAAGCGGGCGGTGCGAGCCGCCCTCGGCCTTGGCCCAGTGCTCGACGTGCCAGCCCCGGCGCCGGGCGATGGCCGAGAGCCGCGACTCGGGGTTGACGGCCACGGGGAAGCCGACTGCCTCGAGCATCGCGAGGTCGCTTGCCGAGTCTGCGTAGGCGACCGACTCCTCGAGCGAGAGGGAGTGCTCGCTTGCGTAGTCGGCCAGCAGTATGGCGCGCGCTTCACCGATCGGAGGCAGGGTCGTCAGGTGCCCGGTGAGTAGGCCGTCGCGCACCTCCATCTCGGCACACACGATGTCGTCGAAGAGGGGTCGGATGGGCTCGATGATGAAGTCGAGCGCTCCCGTGATCAACAGCGTGCGGTGCCCGACGGCCCGGTGCGCGCGCACGCGGGCGAACCCCTCGGGGAAGGAGCGTGTCAAGAGCTGGCGGTGGAAGAGCTCCCATGAGTCGTCGCGCAGGCGCTCGATCGGCGCGTCCTCGAAGCGAAGATAGAACGAGCGAAGGAAGTCGCCCCGGTCGCGGCGGTCCAGCGCGAGGAGCGACGGGCCCTGGCGCACGAGGTCGGCAACGAAGCGGGCTCGGCGCGACGGCGAGAGATGCCGGCTCGCCAACCAGGCGTAGGTGTCGACGACGTTCGAAGACATGAGCGTGTGCTCGAGGTCGAAGACGGCGAGATGCCGGTCAGGCGAGAGAATGGCCCGTCGCTGCCGTTCCGGACGCTTGTCGACGACAGACTTGCCGGGCTTCGTGCGTACCCGCGTGTGCTCGAGTACGGACGGCAGGTGTACGTCGAGGACGTAACGGTCCCAGTCGATCACGGCCGGGTCGAATTCGAACTGCGCGTCGTGGTCGGCATCCAACTCCTGGCGGAGCTCGAGCAGGTTGTCGACCCTGTAGCGAGCATCGGTCTCCGTATAGGCGCCGTACAGCTCGACGTAGCCGAGCGCGCGTTTCGCCATTGCGTGGCGGTCTTCGATGCGGGCGGCCAGCTGCGCCTGTCTGCCCCGGATCGGCAAGGCAGTGATCAGTTTTTCCACGAATGTCATGAGCGTGTCCGCGCGGCGGAGCTGGCGCTGCACCCTGCCGCGCCCGGGAAAGGACCACTCGGGCACGTTGATGGGCTGACCCCGGTCGTCGTAGAGGGGATTCCGTTTGAAGAATCCCGTGGCGAGGTCCACCAGGCGCCCGTAGCGGAGCGGGTTCCGCACGCCCGAGGCGACTTGGTACACCTTCGGGCGGCCGGGTTCGGGACCGCGCGCCGCCACGGCGAGGATCGCGGCGACGACGAGGTCGACGGGGATCACGTCGACGATGCCCTCGGGCACACCGGGGAACTCGGCGAGCAGGCCGCGCGCGAACGACACGATGATCGGTTCGGCCATGCGGAAGCCACGGATCCAGCCGGGGCGGGGCTCCGCGAGAGCCGACTCGATGATCGACGGCCGTACGAAAGTGATCGGGACGCCGCCTTCCCACTGCTCGACGAGGGCCCGCTCGCCGAGCGCCTTGGTGAAGGGATAGGCATCGGGCCAGCCGAGCGACAGCGCGCGTGCGGTGCCCGCCTGGACCAGCTGGTCGCTGACCCACTCCTCGCGGACCTTCTCCGAGCGAGCGGCGATGAGGTGGTCGCCGGCCGCGCCGATCTCGCCGCGCGCCTTCTTGGTGAACTCTCGGAGCCTTTCGGGCTTGCGCGACTCGGCCTGGAGGTCGTCGCGCAGGCGTCGGGCAGAGGTGACCTCATCTTCCCACGGGACGTCGAGGGTGAAGCGATTCTCGCTGAGCAGCTCTTCTTTGGCTTCTCCTTGGTGCGTGCTTGCGACGTACGCGGTCGACACCGAGATCAGATGGGCGGCCGATCCGACGTCGACCATCGCTTCGGCCACCCGGGACGGCCCGAGCAGGTTGATCTCGACCGCCTGGGTCAGGGGCGCGTCGAACGACACCGTCGCGGCGGAATGGATGACGACATCGGCCTCGGCGAGCGCACTCCTGCCGGTTTCGTCGAGGCCGAGACCATCGCGTCCGACGTCACCCGCAACGGCGCGGACCCGTTGTTCGACCACCCGGGGGAACTCCTCGCCGAGCTCGGTTCGCAGGCGGTCGAAGCAGTCGTTCTTGATGACCTCGCGGGCGAGCCGAGCGGCTGGGTCGGCACGGCGCCCGGGCCGCACGAGGACCGTCACCTCCGCTCCAGGCACGCAGCGGAGGATCCGCTCGACCAGGGCGGTTCCCAAGAACCCGGTGGCCCCGGTGATGAAGAAACGCTTCCCACGGAGATCCCGCTCGATGGGCATCAGAAATGTCTACCACCATGGGCCGAATCTGTCTACCATTTGGTAAGTGACCAGCTCCCAGGCGAACCCGTCCACGAGCGACCGCATCCTCGATGCGGCCCTGTCGTCTTTCGCGAGCAGGGGTTATGAGGCGACCTCGCTCGACAGCGTGGCCAAGAGCCTGGACCTCACGAAGCAATCGATTCTCTACTGGTTCCCCTCGAAAGACGCGCTGCTCGAAGCGGTGATCGCCCGGAGCGCCGCCGACCTGTCTGCCGTGCTCGAGACCGCCCTGCGAGGTGCGGGGGAGGGTTGGGTCCGCGTCGAAGCGGTCGTGCGGTCCGTCTTCCGACTCGCGGCGCGCCAGCCCGAGTTGCTCGGATTGCTCCGGGAGGTTGGGAGGCTGGGTCCGCCGGCCGCAACGCAAATGACGCTGGCTCTCGAGCCGCTCGTGCGACGGGCCTCGTCATTTCTGGAGGCCGAGATGGACGCGGGCACCATGAGGCGGCACGACCCCGGGCTGTTGTTGCTGGCGATCTATTCCACGGTCATCGGCATGGTGACCGAGGTCGAGGTGCTCCGGGCGCTCGGAGAGGAGCCGACCGCCCGGTCGCTCGTCCGACGACGGGCGGACGTGCTGCAGTTGCTCCGCTCTGCGCTGTTGATCGAACCAGCCGGGTGATCATCAGCCACCCGTACTACTCCGTGGGCTTCGGGATCTTCTTCCTGGGCGGAGCTTTCGGGGTGTAGCGCTTGTTGGCGGTCGGCGGCTTGCGTTCCGCGGGACTCGCGGTGGCTTTGGAGCGAGTCGTCGCCCCCTGAGTGCGGTCGCGGCCCCGGCCGCGCGGTCGGCTTGCCGCTTCCCGGGCGATGAGCTTCGAGTTCGTTGTCCCGTAGCGGTTGATTCGCCAGGCCCGCAGCATGAGCCACCCGCCGAGGAGAATGAAGACGAACCCGATGAGCCCGAAGGGCAGGGTGAATGCGAACCCGATCAGGAAGAGGGCAAACGTGACGAAGGTGCGCTTGTTCTTCCAGAGGGCCACACCTCCTAAAACGCACATGAGAAGGATCACGCCGGCCAGCAACCACGCGTCGGGGGCAACCGCGATCGTGTTCTTCCCGGCCTTTGTCACCTTGTTGGCCGAGTCGATGTAGATGGCGGCTCCGAGGGCCGCGGCTGCCGCCAGAACCAGCGCCCAGCGCGCCAGCTTTTGCTCGAGCGGGTCCAGCGTGGACATCGCCGCTCTGCGCTTTTCCGGAGGGATGATCTGGTCCGCCTCGGCCGCCGTGTCCGCGCTCCCGGAAGGGGAAGGCATGGAGAAGACGCTTTTGAGGCGAGAGCTCCAGGTCCCGGGCCCCTTGTTGTCGTCGGGGGTAGTCCACGTCATGAGGAACTCAGGGTACCGGTGCGCTTGAGACGTCCCAAATCACCCCAGCTGGGCAGGAGAGGAACGAGGCGCGGACTACGGTTGTGCTCCGGCATTGCCCCGAACGGGGCGCTTAGCTCAGCTGGTTAGAGCGCAGCCTTCACACGGCTGAGGTCGTGGGTTCGAGTCCCGCAGCGCCCACCCAGTAAGTCCTGTTCACGGCCCTGCAGTTCGTCAGTCACTTCCTCAGTGTCGTCGGGCGTGCGCGCTACGTGCGCGAACGAAATCGTTTTTTCGCGCGCACTGGACGAGTCGTCGCCGTCGTTCGCGACCTCAGCCGTTGCCCGAGTGCCCTCCGCCAATACGTCGAGTGCATCGTTCAGACGTTGCTCAGAACCGGGCAACAGATGGCCGTAGCGGTCGAGCGTGAAGCCCACCGACGTGTGTCCCGCTCGCGCCGCCACTTCCTTGGGGTTCGCCCCGGCGGCCATCCATAACGCCACCGCTGTGTGCCACAAGTCGTGCGGACGGAGGTGTGCGAGCCCCGCCTTGCGCACGGCGGGAACCCAGAAGCGCTGGCGCCAGATGTTGAGCTGCACGGGCCCACCCTCAGGTGCGGTGAAGACGAGGTCATCGGGCTGGCGGCCGTACGTGCGCAAATGTTCGGCCAGCGGGTCGGCCGCCACCCGGGGGAGTGGGACGCTGCGATGGCCGGCCCGGGTCTTGGGTGGCCCGAAGTAGGGATGCCCGCCGACATCGACCACCGTCTCGGCGATGGTGACCGTGCGGCGCAGCGGATCCACCCGCTTGGCGCGCACCCCGAACAGCTCGCCGGCTCACAGCCCACCGTAGGCGGCAAGCAGGACGGTCGCTCGGTAGCGCGGGTCCATGGCGTCGGCCAGCGCCATCACCTCGCCCGGATCGAGGAAGCGCATCTCCACTCGCTCAATGCGGGGCAGCCGTACGCCGTCGCATGGCGATTTCGGGAGGTAGCCCGCCTGCACGGCCGAGCGCATGATCTTGCTGAGGAGCTGGGCCGCCTTGGTCGTGGTCGACGGGGCCAGCCCCGACGCACTGAGCTCGGCCACCCACGACCGCACCATCATGTGGTCGATCTCACCGAGCTCGAGCGATCCGAAGCGGGGCAGGACGTAGCGCTGGAGGTATCCGAGGTCACGGGCCTTTGTCGATGGTCGCAGGTCGACGATGGTCGCCTTCCACTCCTCAGCCCAGTCGGCGAAGCCGATCTGAGCGCCCCAAGGATCCAGCTGCCCCGCCGGATCTGGGTCTCCATCGCCGCCAGGTAGGCGTTGGCGTCGGCCTTGGTGAGCAACGTGACCTCGGCGATGTGCCGGCGGCCGAGGTGCCAGTAGCTGGCCTGCCATCTACCCGAAGGAAGCTTCCGCACCGAGCCGAACTGCCGTCGTTTCATCGCAGCATCACTCCGTTTCTTGTTGCTCCGTGTCCTGCACTGTCCGGCAGTACCACTCCTCGTTGCCGATCCGGCGCTCCTCGTGCCGCTGCCGCCGTTGGCTCTCGGCCCACAGGGCTTCTCCCCGATTGGCCCAACCGATCCCGACCGCATGCCACCGGCGCACCAGGGAACGGTCGGGGAGACTCTGACCGTCACCGTTCCCGTCGCTGACAACCTTGGCGCCGTCATCGGGCCCGTGACTGTCCTGCGGGTTCGCCTCACGCCAGACGATCCGGGCCGCCTTCAGGGCGCCGAAGCTGGTGGAGTAGCGGTGGGACTTGGACAGGAAGTGGCCGCCGTAGCCGAGACCGTGGGCGTGGCGCCGGAGGTGGAACGGCTCGAAGGCCTCGTCGCCACCGAGCGCCCACGCCACCTCGACCATGCAGCGCAGGTGCGACGGGAGCGAGCGGCGGGCCAGGTCCTCTTCCGAGACGATCCGGGCGTCAAGGGCACCGCCTCCGTCGGAGCTCTTGGTGGCGTACTTGGCCACGTAGCCCGCCACCTGCTGGGCTCGTTGGCCGCTCGAGCGGTCGAGCACCTGGACGTCGAGCTGGTTGCCCCAACGGGCGACGCCCAGCGGATGGGCGACGGAGACCGTTCGGGCGGCGGACAGCGCAGCCTCGGCCAGATCCCCGGGTTCGAGCGGTGGTGGCTCACCGTCGACACCATCGGCGCGAATCCGGCGTGCAGGTGCACGACGCCTCGTCGTTGATACTCCGCCACTCGAAGGAACGACAAGCGGATTCGTTCCTTGGTCTCACGCTGTGACCATCCGAGCGTGCCAGCCAGGCGGCGCAACACGTAAATGGTGGTTCGCCGCCACAGCTCCGGGGTGGAGGCGTTCTGCAGCACGGCGCCGGCGAAGTCATAGCAGTCCACGCAGAGCGGTGAACCGACAATTGCATCGCCCTCGTCATGATGCACCGAGCACGAGAGCGCCCGGCCGTGCAAACAGCGAGGCGCCGCGGAGCCGGGGTGGCAGGGACCGTGCATGCCGGACCAATGGACCGGACCGAAGCTCGGGGCGGTAAGCGTGAGCAGGACCGCGGGTCGTTCGGCCACCGACTCATCTATGCCCTTGCCGCCGATCAACCCGGCCCTGACCAGATGCCGGGCGTCCCCTCGATAGACGGCGGCACACGCCGGGCAGCGGGTCTCACGTCGGGTTCCACAGGCCTTGAGAAACACGCCGTCGGGGAGTCCACCCGTCGTGAAGACTCGCACTCGTTCGTCACCCGTGCGGGCGATGACGGAGCCCCGGAGGCGGATGGGATGGCGGCGCCAGCCGCAGCCCTCGCCCTGGGTGGTGAAGCCATCGAGCTGATTCGCTCGGAGTCGCCGACCGACAGCCTGCATCGCTTCCCAATCGTCCGCATTCAGGTCCGGTGGCGACATGACGGGCAGGGTGCACCCACGCTGTGACAGATGTCAAGCGTCGTCCCAGCTCAAAGGGATGAACAGCGCGTATGAGCACGCACGCACGCGCACCAACGAGTACTGGCGTGCACCAGCGGACAATGAAGTTATCCACAGAAATTTTCCGGCTGACCCAACAAATGGCGCTTCGGGATCCTCGGTGGATACCAAGGCAGCCCGGGCGCTATGCACCACGAGGTTCGTGGCGACCCGAACAGCACGGAGACGTGTTGTGAGGAGTTCCGGCCTTCAGCCTGCGCCGGCCAAGATCGTCACCAATGGAGATCCGTCACCGACGATGGCGTGTCGGGATTGCGGCAAGCACGGACTGTTGGCTTCTCGCATCCGAGCTTCGTTGCCGACCGACCGGCGTCCACGGAACCTCGCTCTTGCGTGAAGCACCTCTGTTCCAGACGACCCAGGTCGCATCCAGGCCGGCCGCTGGGCGCCCGGCCAACTCCATTGTGGGACTTCGGACGCAGTGACGCCGCAGCCGTCAAGGGCCGCTTCGCTGGCCTTCGGCCTCCCTTGACTGCCGCTGATTACCTGCTCGAGACTCCTGCCCCCGTACTGCGGATCACCCATGTAACCCCTGCCCCATACCGAATCCTCTTTGAGTCGAGACCCCCATTTCCGGTGCTTCATGGCGCGATGAATCGAGCCGTCACGGAAGGGCACGACGGCGTAGGGTTTCACTGGGTTCGGGAGTGACTTCGCCGAAGAGCCGGTCGCGCAGGGTGTAGAGCCGGTCACGCTGGCACGGAGTCGTCCCTGAGTGTCCTCCCGGACCCCCTATTGGGCGTCGAGGAGCAACTGTCGGTAGACGGCGTTGGAGATCTGGCGCTTGAGTGAGCGGAGCGCTTCCTTCTTGGTCTTTCCTTCCACAACCTTGCGTTCGAAGTAGATGCGCCCCTCAGTGCCCGGGTTGCGGATCTGAGTGACCGCGGCCATGTGCAAGGTGTTGTTCAGCCGGCGACTCCCTCGCATGGAGAGTCGATGCACCGTGCGCCCACCAGACGAGAACTCGATCGGCGCCGTGCCGTTGTAGGAGGCGTAGGCGTCCCGGTTGGCCAAGCGAGCGATGTCACCGGAATATCCGATCAGCGATGCCGCGTGGACGGGCCCCACTCCATAGACCTCGGTCACCGACGTCGCTGAGGCCTTGACGGCCAGGCGGATGCGCCGATGTGACCCCTTGGTCTGAGTATCGAGTCGGCGCACATCGTCGAGCAGCTCGAGGATCAGGTCGACGCGCATCTGCTGGGCCGGTGACGCTGGGCTCACCTTCGCCAAGAGCGCTTCAGCGTCAGAAACGTACATTTCCTTGGCAATTCCGCCCGGAGCAACCTCGGAGATGAGCGAGTGCAGGCGGCAGACCACCCGAGCTCGCTGGCGGCCCAGATCCCAGTTCCGCTTCGAGAGGAGCCGGAGCACCTCGGCGTGATCCGCTGGCTCGACCTGGCGAAGTGTCGGGGCCCGCAGCGCCGCAATGGCGATCGAGTGGGCATCGTTGGGATCGTTCTTGTTCGACCGCCCGGTGGCCAGCACCCGGATACGTGAAGCCAAGGTGGCCGGCACATCGACGACGCTCTCCCCGCGGGCGACCAACTGCTGAGCCAAGAGGTAACCCATGCCGCCCACTGACTCAATGGCCCACGTGCGCTTCTCGAACGGCTCGGCCCAGCACAAGAGTTGCTCGACCTGGCGGCTCGTCGCTCGCACCTTGACACTGGCGATCTGGTCCTCGTCCCGACCAATGGCCACCGCGGTGTGCGATGCCTTGTGCGGGTCAATCCCGATCATCACATTCATCTCTGCCTCCTTGGTTCGGTGGAAACCACGGGGGCACTCCTGCTTGTGGACTGTTCGTGCTCGATCCTCTTTTGAGCCACACCGTGGCGAAGCCTGAGCGGGAGACCTTTCGTTAATAGGCCAACTGGCTCACGCCAGCGGCAGGCACTTTTGAGTCAGTCCCGCACGGACCTCTAGATGCTACGAATCACCTGCAGCACCTGCCGCCAGTCTCAAGCAGGCACGAGTGGGGCACCCTATCCTCGGAGACATGCAGGACCAACGGGGACCGTATGTCGAGCGTCTGACGGCATCGTCCCTGCCACGTTCACATTGGGCGGGTGTCTCGACAGAGAACCCCTCCGAGCATTGGTTCTTCGAGTCTGTAGAGGATCAGGGCGAGCTTGTTGCCATCAGGCAACTGACGGTTGAATCCGACGGCAGAAGACACGCATATACCGCCAAGCACCTTGACGACGAGTGGGGATTCCTCACCGGCCAGCCCCTGCGACCGGCCGAGTCGGAAGATCTACAACCCATATCTGCCGAGGCATTTCAAGCAGCCTGGGGCGCCTGACAAGATCAGTTAAGTCACCTTGGCGCTCCGGATCGACTACGACGGACGTCGGAGTCGTGATGCCGCCGACGATCAGTGCTTCAGCAGTTGTGGCCGTCCCAGGTCGAAACGACGCCCTTGACCAGTTGACCAGTGTAGCCATCCCCGCGGACGGAACCGACGAACTTGCCGGGATACTCCTTGGTCGGCGTCGTGGTGTAGGTGCCCTTGAAGGCGACGCCCTGTTCGGTGCCTTCGGTCCACTTGATGTGGATAATCTCGCCATCAACGGACCAGGTGCCCGAGTCTCCGTAGAGATCTGAGGTCCAAGTTCCGTTCGACGAGAAGGTCTGGACCTCGCACGTTCCGTTGTTCACCTCGTTGGTCCACTCGGCGCCATTCTTGATCTTGAACACTGGAGCAGCCGACGCCGAGCCAGCGCCCACCAGCACGAGTGCCGCTGTCATCGCGAGTCCTCCCGCTGCCACTCCTATCCGACGCATCATCATGTCCTCCAAGCCGATCATTTGGTGTTGGAGCGCCAGTATGGTGTCAGTTCGCGGGTGCCGCCATGGTGGTTGCGAACTGGGCCCGCCGAAGCGAGGCCAGTTCACTCTCTTTCGGCGGCGGGGATTGCTTTTGGTCCTGATTCCTGGGATAGTTCAGAAAGTCTTGGAAATCCGCCTGAACCGCGACGACGTTGAGTGGCACGGCGTCAGTCGGGGTGTCGCCAGGACCCTCCCAGTGGATCGTGGTCCGGATTAGGACGACCGCTTCACGCGCTCGGAGGCGCGCCCAATCGACCATCTCAGCCACGCTCGAAAATGTTGGGGAGACTTCGCCCATCCTCGAAGATTCGCCCGAAGGGCTGTGGATCTCCACGTGTCCAGAGTGCCCGAGACATTTCTCGGTATCAATGTCCGGGGAGCAGAAGACCCGGATTCGTCCCGCTCCTTCAATCAAGTGGCCCACAGGCCCCACTGTGCCAGAACCTGGTTCAGCTTGGATGGAACCTGCCCCCGTCCGCCGGACTGCGTCGTGGCAGGAAACCCCGAAGCCCCTTTTGGATGCCGCGTTTACGATCTGAACCGTGACGGAGCCGAACCGCCATCTCACTTTTGAGGCCGGATTCAACTGCCGAGACCTGGGCGGGTACGGGACGGACGATCGACGAACTGTTCGATGGGGAGTTGTCTACAGATCTGGGTCCTTGCACCGACTCACAAGGGCAGATCTCGAGTGTGCTAATCGGATCGGGTTTCGCACGGTCATAGATCTCCGTTCCAGTGCCGAGCTCGAGCGTTCTGGTCGTGTGTCGGGAATGGACGTTGCGTTCCATCACGCACCACTCTTCGAGGAGGACTCTCTGCCCTTCAAGTGGGCGGAGCCCGACGATCCAGAACCTCCGCTCGGCGAGGACTACGTGGCCATCGCAGAGAATGGAGCAGGCGCGTTGGCCACTGCCTTGGGCGTCATCGCTGAGGGTGACCACCCCGTGGTCTTCCATTGTGCAGCAGGAAAGGACCGCACCGGAATCCTCGCCGGCCTGTTGCTCTCAGCGCTGGGTGTCTCCGACGAGACGATTATGGAGGACTACGAGCTCACGAACCTTTCTCTGGACGCTCACCTGTCATGGGCCAAGGTCAACGACCCTAAAGAAGCAGCCGAGATTACTGCACGACCCAGGTGGTTGCTGCAGTCGTCAGGACCCGCGATGAAGGCTTTCCTCGAACTCCTCCGGACGAGGCATAGGTCAATCGAGGGCTACCTGCATGGACTCGGTGTCAAAAACGAAACCTTGGATACTCTTCGCGCGCGTCTCCTTGAAGCCTGAATTGAGACAGAGGTGCCCCAATTCGCCGGAGTTGTGGCCTACTTCGGTATCCCGACATGGGCCTGTCCGTATCGCCTGATATTCCTGGGCATTCGAAAACAGAGTTTACGTCCAAAGAAGTAGAAATGTCCCCACAACGCCAGATCAGTGTTAGTACCTAATGGCGTCGTCGTCTGTCTGACCGGTTTTGCTTGCGTGCTTACTGGTGGGATTTTGTACATCGAGAGGGGACGCGCATCACGCTCAGGCATTCCGAGCCTGCCACCGCCGGGCTGGTACCCCGACTCGGCTGGAGTGACGCGCTGGTGGGACGGCAGCTCGTGGTCGTCCTTCACGACGCCGCGATCGCCGTCAGGGCATGCGGAGAGCTGGCCTCCGCCGTCCTATCGGCAGTAACCCACGCCGCAGAGCACCGTCATCTGAACTACGGCCCCGAGCCGCCGGGAGTGAGTGCCACCCTGCGGCATGCACATAGGTGGCAGTCAGCCAGGTGTCGGTTGCACGGTATTCGTCGGCACCCCTGAAAAACTGAGCAGATGGCTCGCAAGACCAGCGCCCAGCTCATCCGGGACACAAGAGAGGCGATGGAGGAGGCGTCAGTTCACTTGACCCACGGTGAGAGAGAACAGGCGATCCAGCCCGCAACCCAGGCATTCAAGAGCGCTCGCGCCCAGCGCTCCTTTGGTCTACTGAGCAGCGCTTGGATGTTCCTGCTCGACACCTATGCGACCGACCCCGATGCCGTCCTGAGCATGGAATATCGGGAATACGTCGAAGGCGCCTTCTCATGGGCGGAGACCATGCCCGAGGAAATCCAAGTCTGGTTCTTCCCGGCACTGGTCCCGCACTTGGAGCGCCTGGCCTTCCGGCGACTGGTCGATCGTGCCCGCACTCGGATTGAAGCGGCTCAGAAGTGGCTCGCCGCAGGGAACATGAATGTGCGGACCCGTGTCCAGGAGTTCCACGTCGAGGACCTTGCTGCGGGCCGAACAATCGACCCGAACGCCATCGCTATGGAACGGATGGCGACCCTCTACGTGGACGAACTCTTCGATCCAACCGGCGCCACATTGGACCAGGCTGCATCGCTATGGCGGAGCGCTGGGCGAGGGGATAGGGCTGAGTTCTTAGAGGCGTTAGCGGTGGAGGTTCGTTCCAGGACGCCACACGGCTGATCTGGAATGGACCGCATACAGTGCCAACAGTGACGCTCGATACGACACGTCATGCTGACCTCCTCGTGTCCTCATCTGAGGAGTCCCGACATCGGTGCGGGTTATAACTTCGGAACGGAGCGCCAGTGCGAGAATGGCAGTCCGCCTCGGCAACGGGCAACCACCTCGCCGGTATCTACTCCCGACGTGCCGACCACGTGCGCCGTATCTCCCTGCCAGTCGTCGGCATTGAGGAGGCCGTGCTGTCATTCCAAGACCACGGGGAGGATGCCATCACGCTGGCGACCTCAGTGGATGCCCGGGACCAACGCTAAATGCCCCAGAACGCCGGAACTGTGCGACACCTAACGGGCTGGTGCCCTCCAGAAGAACTCGAGCTGGATGTTGTCGGGGTCGCGAAAGGTGACCATGGCGTTCCGGGTGTACCCGGGCTCCTTGACTCCTGAGTGCGGGATCCCAAGCACGTTCAACCGCTCGGCCCAGTCGTTGAGGTCTTCTCGGCGGTCAACCAAGAACTCCAGGTGATCGAGGCCCGTACGGAACTCGCTGAACGGTTCGTCGGAATGCTCGTGGTGACCGACAAGGGCGAGGACGAACTGGCTTTCCGGCTCCACCAGAGCGATGTAATGCAAACGACCGTCTTCACCCGCATAGTCGTAAAGCACTTGGAGGCCCAGGAGCTTTGAATACCAGGTTGCACTCATCGCGGGATCACGGACGGTCAGATTGACCTCGACGCGGCCAGAGATCGACGGCACACACCGGAGTCTGTCAGCTCCTCCCAGAGCCAGAAAGAGGTGGTGCCCCACTTCATTGATACTTCTCTGAGGGTCCACCGCTTCGCAGCTGGTCCTGAATAGCTTCGGGAGTGCTGGCAGGTCCGGTCTGACTTGGAATCTCGCGACGTTGCAAAACGTCGTCGACCGAGCCTTCCAGCGGCACATTGAAAGCGGCACGTCCCGTCTCGAAGTTGGGGTGATTGGTCTGGGTTGCTACCAACAACCCAGACCCCCGTCGCTCCGATCCGGAACGGCCGTGCCATCCCTAACTCCATTAACAGAAGGGATGACCATGACCATCGTAGAAGCTGCGCGTGGGATTACTGGTGGCGTCGATACCCATCTCGACGTCCATGTCGCGGCTGCGCTCGACCCTCTGGGCGGGCTGCTCGGAGCGGAGAGCTTCGCCACCGACGGAGCCGGCTACCGAGCCTTGCTCAAATGGCTCGAGGGCTGCGGCGACGTCGTCAAGATCGGCGTGGAGGGCACCGGTTCGTATGGCTCGGGTCTGGCCCGCTACCTGCGTCGAGCCGGCGTGCAGGTCATTGAAGTCGATCGACCCAATCGAGAGGAGCGCCGGCGCAGCGGCAAGTCCGATCCTCTCGACGCGATCGAAGCGGCGCGGGCCGCCCTGAGCGGTCGAGCCAGCGCCAGCCCCAAGTCGCGCGACGGTGCCGTCGAGGCCATCGGGGTCCTCGTCGTCGCCGAGCGTTCGGCCCGCCAGGCGAGGGTCAGGGCGCTCACCCAGATGCGCCACCTCGGCTACAGCGCTCCCGAACAGCTCCGTTGCCGCTTGAAGGGCCTTTCGGTGTCCGCCTTGGTGGCCGAGGCGTCGGGGCTTCGGCCGACCCGTTCGCCCGATCCGGTGACGGCGGCCACCAAGGCATCGTTGTTCTCGCTGGCGCGCCGCATCAAGACGCTCGACGACGAGCTCGCAGAACTCGACGAGCGGATCGAAGGCCTCCTCGTCGCCACCGTTCCCGATCTCCTCGACCTCTTCGGAGTCGGTCCCGACACCGCGGCCACCCTGGTGATGGCGGCCGGCGACAACCCCGAACGATTGCATTCAGAAGCCGCCTGGGCCCACCTCTGCGGCGTGTCACCCATCCCGACGGGGTCGGGCAAGAAGAGCGGGAAGGTCCGGGCCCACCAAGGCGGTGATCGTCAGGCCAACAGCGCGCTGTGGCGCATCGTCATGGTCCGCATCGCCCACGATGCCGAGACCCAGGTCTACTTCGAGCGGCGTGTGAAGGAGGGAAAGACCAAGCCCGAAGTCATCCGCATTCTGAAGCGCTACGTCGCCCGCGAGGTGTACCGCTACCTCCCTCGCGCCTAGATCCGGGGGCTGGGGGTCTGGCTCCCCCCACTTCTGTCGCCCTTCGGCGCTGACTTTCCAGCGACACGCCGACCCTCTGAGGGGATCCCGATTGTTGATCCACTCGCTATGCGAGTGTGAGCTGTTGTCGGTGCAGCCAGGCCTCGACGAACTCGACTGGTGTGAGCCAGCCGTGTGCGCTGTGCGGCCTGTTGATGTTGTAGTCGATCCGCCAGTCCTCGAGGAGGACTTGGGCCTCGAGGAGCGAGTCGAAGCGCTGGCCGTTCAAGAGCTCGTCGCGTAAGCGACCGTTGAAGCTCTCGATCCAGGCGTTCTGCCACGGGCTGCCCGGGTCGATGAACACGGTGCCGGTTCCGTTGAAGCGGCACCAGTCGGCCACTGCATAGGCGATGAACTCGGGTCCGTGGTCAAAGCGCACGTAGGCCGGTGCCCCGCGTTCGGTGGCCAGGCGTTCGAGGCAGGCCACCACGCCGTCGGCATCGATGGCACGCTCGACGTCGATGGCCAAGCATTCACGGCTGTACTCGTCGATGACGTTCAAGAGCTTGAGGTTCCTCCCGTCGGCGGTCTGGTCGAACTGGAAGTCGAGAGCCCACACCACATTGGGTCGGATCAGGCAAAAGGCGCCGGTCGCCACCCCGATGCCGCGGAACGGGCGCTTGCGCTTGCGATAGGGCACACGCAGGCCTTCTGCGCGCCACAGGCGATGGATCCGCTTGTCGTTGACCCGCCAGCCGGCGTCGCGGGCGGCCCGGGCGGCCCGTCGCCAACCCCAGCGGGGGCGGCGCAGCGAGAACTCACGCAAGAAGGCGCGCAGGGCAAGTTCTTCGTCACCGGGGACTGGTGCAGCGAGGCGTTGGGTGGAGCGGGCCTGGCCGACCACACGACAGGCCCTGCGCTCTGAGACCCCGGGCCGGACCGTGAGCTTGAGAACAGCTCGCCGGCGACGGTCCGGGGTCAGAAGTTTCCCTCAGCCAACTCCTTGAGCATGTCGATGTCGAGGGCTTGGTCGGCCACGATCTTCTTTAGACGCTGGTTCTCTTTCTCGAGCTCCTTGAGCCGCTTTGCGTCCTCGGCCTTCATCCCGCCGTATTGGTTGCGCCAGCGATTGGAACGTCTGCTCGGAGATCTCGAGGTGCCGGGCTACCTCCTCGACGGTCTTGCCCTGGGCCAAGAGCTTGTCGCCCTCAGCCAGCTTTCGGATCACCTGCTCGGGCGTGTGTCGCCGCTGCTTCATCTGTGCTGTCCTCCTTGCCCCATCTTGAGGCATTGGACTCGCACAGCGGGTGGATCAGTTCAAGGGGACCCGGTCACCTCAGTCCGGACTCCACGTTCTCGAAAACGCGTGACCTAATAAGAGCCTGTCCTCCTTGAGTGACTCATCAATGTTGTGTCCACTGTTTTCACTCCCGAGCCCCAAAAGAGGGGTTGACAAGTGATAGGAGAGTCGCCGGGATTGAGCACGTTGGGAAGCGCGGCTCGCCGTGTGCCTAAGGTTCTTACCTCCACCCAGGGGCCACTATGAGTCAAGAAGTCGAAGTCGGAACTGTCGCAGAACTCCAACCTGGCGTCGTCCAAGGCGCAGGTCGTTATGCCGTGGGGAACGCTGGGGGTGAACTATTCGCCGTGAGTCGACGGTGCCGGCACCTCCGCGCCGATCTCGCTAAAGGTTCAATCGACGAGGAAGGTTGCCTGGTGTGCCCGTGGCACGGTGCAAAATACGACGTCTCGACGGGTCGCATGACCCTGGGCCCCCAGGGCGCCTTCGCCAAAGTCCCGATCCTCGATTTTGGTTATCGACTGTTGACCAAGGTGATTCCGTTGCGGCGTGGCAGGGTGATCGAAAGGGAAGGGAAGGTCTTCGTTCAATAGGGCGCTCTTCACCCGGCTCCGACTGTCCCAGAACGCCGGCTCGGTGCCTACTTTTTGCCGGTCCTGGTCTGTCCAGATTGGCCGCCTTCACGACGGCTTGAACGACTACCTAGTCAAGGGTGTCAACCCGGCAGAGGCTGGCCTTCGGGCTAGTAGTCAGCCGGAACGTTGCGAATGATGAACAGGCTGTCGATTTTGTCGTCTCGGACGGTGAAGTAGTTCGTCATGATCAGCTCACTGGGGAGGTTGGTCTTGTCGAAGTCCCCGTCATAGCGACCTCGGACGATGATCTGGCCATGGTGGTCGATGGCTTCGATGACCTCAATGGTCACGTGGTCGCCGACCATCTCCTTGGCCACCCAACGACGAATGGCATCGGTGCCCCAGAATTCCCGTCGGGCGTCGTTGACGAGGGCGTCAGACCAGAAGGTGGCAACGATGGCATCCTTGTCAAAGGCATTGACGGCCGTGAGGTGGTGGGAGACGACACCCGCAATGGTGGGGATTGTCTGCTCACTCATGGTGATGCTCCTTTCAATCGGGTGAATAAGTGGCTCGGATCGGTCCTAGTGACGACCGGCACCCACACTGAATGATCCGGTTAAGGGAGGGTCAAGACCTCTCTTCCAACTTGACTCTCCAGCAGGGGGAGGGCTCAGACTTGTGACATGGCAGCGGAGCTGACCGTGGGTGAGTTCTCCCGCATGACACACCTCAGCGTCAAGACTCTGCGGCATTACCACCAGGTCGGACTCTTGGAGCCGGCCACAGTGAACCCAGACACCGGCTACCGGTATTACACACCGGAGCAGGTCCCCCAAGCCCAGGTGATCCGCCGCTTGCGTGACCTGGAGATGCCCGTCCCAGAGGTCAAGGTGGCGCTGACGGCCAACGATCAGTCGGCCCGGAACGCAGTCATTGCCGCCCACCTCGATCGGCTCGAGACCGAACTCGACAAGATCCACACAGCGGTCGACTCTCTGAGGAGCATCCTCGAGGCACCAGAGTCATCTGAGGTCGCCGTCGAACACCGCACCACCGGAGCAATGATCGCCCTCGGGGTGGGCGAGATCATTGATCGAGACGACCTACCCGCCTGGTGGCAGGGAGCGCTAGGTGAGTTGCGAGGCGTTGTGCTGGCCCAAGGAGTAAACGTCACCGGGGCGAGAGGCGGACTCTTCGCCAGCGAAATCTTCCAACACGGTCGCGGACAGGCCACCGTCTTCGTTCCCACCGAAGGTGAGGCCCGTCCGGTCGGGCGTGTCTTTCCCCTGGTCGTCCCCGAAGCCGAACTAGCCGTCCTCACTCATCGGGGTTCGCATGAGGACATGGACATCTCCTACGGACAGCTCGGTTCCTATGTCACCACCCACGAGATCAGCATTGATGGCCCTGTACGCGAGAACTATTTGGTTGATGCGGCTGATGTTGCCGATTCGGCCCAATGGGTCACCGAGATCTGCTGGCCGGTCTTCCGTTCCGACGACGACTCGTAGAAATGATTAGTAGTCCGCGGGTATCCCAAAACGCGCTATAGGCATCATCGTTGACGGTGTCCCCGTACGCCCGGCCGGGGGCGCATACGAGCACTGATCGCCACGCCGTTGGGAATACGAACCAATCCAGACATACCAGCGTCATACCGACCACCAATGACACGGAAGTCCGTACCTCTAGCTGTGGGAACCATGGCGCTGATCGCAGCACTGCTGTCTAGCTGTTCCGCCACGCAAACCGGTTCCATCAAGGGCGTGTTCTACGGATTGGGGAACCAGGCGACTCATGTCAGCGGTGTTCCCGATGCGGGCGAGATAACTGCCTCCGGCGCTAAGGGCAGTTACCCCACATCGGCTGGTTCGAATGGTCGATTTTCAGTAGATGTCCCAGCCGGGTCCTACCGAATCGTCGGTCGAGACGCTGGCCAGACTGGCGGCATTTCCTCGTGTGTCGCCCATGCTGACGTATCGGCGGGTCGAACGACCCGTGTTGCTGTCACCTGTGTGTTTCACTAATGCCACCGTCCCACTTCAATCCTCGCTGCCGGATCGGCGGCGCTCCTTGTTCACCGATCTCCGGCTTACGAGAGTCCGAGTCGATTAGCCACGCTCGGACCGATGATCGTCACGTCGTATTCAGCGTTGAGCCGTTCCATGCCCTCGTGGTCGCCCTTCGTCGCAAGTTGGTCGATCTGACTTATGTAGCGATCGAACCCGACACCCGGTGTCAATAGGTTGACTGCCCGGCAGGCACGCTGGTCAGCATGTGCGTTCGTGAGGCTGTGCGGGACGCCGGGGGGGGCTGTCGCGAAGTCTCCCGACCCGAGCACGATAACGTCGTCCCCTAGCTGGACCGTGAGTAAGCCGTCCAGAACGAAGAAAGAGTCTTCGAACGTGGTATGGAAGTGCAACGGCGGGCCGGCCCCGTACTCGAGATGCTCGATTACCAGGAAGTCAAAGCGCCCCTCGTTGTCGCGCCCATTCGCTTTCCAAGTCCAGCCTGGCGCGTCCCGCACTACATACCCTTTCACGGTCTTGCCTTTCACAGTTTTGAGCGTCCTGGCGGGACATAGTAGAGGAGCCGATCTGACGACTCACCGCCCCCATACGCGGACCTGAGCGCAATCTTCGGGCGAAGAAACGGGCAGATGGACGGAATCTGCTCAGTGAAAGAACTTCCCTAGGCGATCCAGGTACCACTGGGGAAACCCATACCCCCGGGCGGGGCCAAGGATCCGCTCCACATAGGCCGCGTCGGCTGGACGAGGTTCCATATGGGGGCAGATGTAACACAGGGCCGGCATCCACTTGTCGTCAAGAGTCGAGACAAGTACAGCCTCCGGCAGGTAGAGGTCGTCGAGCACGTCGTGGGCCAGAGGTGCGTTTGAAACAGTGCCTGAAGGTGTTTTCCCCTTCGCGATGCGCGGTTGCGATGAGCTGCCCGAAGTCATACGTTCATCGCGAGTGCAACGTCGGAGGCCTCGCTCCATGAAAGGGTCTCGGCTTGGTTCTGGAATCCGCCGATGTCGGCCCAGGTCGCGTCAATCGCTTGCTGCTCGAAGGTGAATCGGAACCGGTAGCCGATCTGGTCGCGGCAGGACTGCGCTGAGCTCAGCAGTGTTGCTGCTGCTTCCCGGTCACCTCGGCGGGCCGCCAGGTATCCGATTGCTTCCAGCGTGTCGCAACCTAACAGCACGTAACCATAGGCTGAGGAGGCGGCGAGAGCAGCGAGCCAGCGTGACCATGCCAGTTCGTCGGCCCCAGCGACGATGGCTTGTGCGCCCTCGATAGCGGCGATGGTTGTGGCTAGCAAGGACCCCGCCGACGGAGCGATCACGGTTTTTGCCACCACTCGGACGTCGAGGGGCTGACCGCGGTCGATGGCGGCGCGGCAGGCCCCACCGACGACGCGGGGTGTCATCCCCATCCTGGTCGTCCAGTGGAGACTGTTGGCATCGCTCAGCTCGGGCCGCTCGCCGCGGAGCCAGTCGACCCGCAGGTCATCGACGGCAAAGAATCGCCAGCCTCCGACCGGCCACATGCGACTTAACTCGTCTCTCATGGACATCGCCAGTTCTGCCGACTCGAGGTCGGAACGCAGGAACGCCAACTGGACTACATGTCCAATGGCGACGAGCCGAAGGCCTGGAATCACCTGTGGATCCAAGACTATGGACCGGGCCAGCGACTCCGCGTCGTCGAACCGGCCGCGCTCGGTCCAATCGTCAAGCCGCGCGAGATCTCGGGCAGCTTTCAGCGATGCGTTCGAGATGGTCCGACCGTGCTGGTCGGCACGCGCCAGCCATTCGCGGTTGTCCACTTCGGTGCCACCGAACGCCACCGACGCTGCCGCGAGCGCGGCGAGCATCGGTGAACCCGCCGCGAGCGCCAGGTCGTAAGCGGCCACGAGATGCTCGGGTTCGAACGGCGGTCGGCTCCCGAGCACCAGGCGGCACCATCCTTCCGCCAGCCGCTCACCGGCTTCTCTCGCCGCCACCGCCGCTTCGGGTAGCGCGGTGATGATGAATGCCACGTCGCCCGCGAGCAGCCTGCTCATGGCTAGTGCGCCCGCGGCCCGGGCCCACGCCGACCGGTCGCTGCCGGCGGCGGCCATGAGCGCCGGTTCGCCGAGCGCGATGGCATCGTGGAATCGGCCCAGCTGATGCCAGCCGACGCCGAACGCTTCGACCAGCGCTACCGCTCTGGGCGACTCGGTCTCGATCGACCACGACAGCGCAGCCCGGAAATTCGGGTACTGACCATCCATCTGATCGAGGACCAGGTCGTCAGCTTCGAGAGTGCCGAGCTCCGACAACCAGGCTAGGAAGTAGTCAGCGTGGGCGTCGTTGATGGCTGTCATTTCGGTAGTAAGCAGTGCCTGCTCAGCGGCGAACGCACGAATACTGTCAAGCACTCGGTAGCCGGCGCCTGGCTCGAACGAGACGAGCGATTTCGTGACCAGCACGTCGAGAGTTTCGTTGGGGGTAGCCGACGGCGAAAGTTGACTGACAGCCCCTGTGATGGCGGCGAACGCCGGTGCCGTGAATGGCCCCACAAAACAGGCCAAGCAACGGAAGGCAGCTTGTTCGTCTTGGGTGAGCAACCGATAGCTCCAATCAATCGACGCCCGCAGCGTCGATTGTCGGCTCGGGACGCCACGAGCTCTGCCGGAGGCCAGCGGAATCGCCCGCTCCAGATCATCCGCCAATTGCTCCGGCGAGACCGTGCGCAGCTGGGCGGCCGTCAGCTCGATGGCCAGCGGTATCCCCTCGAGCCGACGGCAGATGCGCGCCACGGTCTCGGTATGACTGTCGTTGAGCGTAAATCCCGGCCGAGCCCGGCCGGCCCGGTCCACAAACAGCTGCACGCTGTCGACCTCGCCGAGTCCCTCGGCCGTCATCGGTGCATCAAAGGCGGGAACGCCAAGAGCGGGCACGATCCACGTGACTTCACCAGGGATAGACAGCGGCTCCCGGCTGGTGGCCAGAACCGTCACGTTGGAGTTGCGAAGCAACGCCCCGATCGTGATCGCGGCAGCGTCGAGGACATGCTCGCAGTTGTCCATCACCACCAGGACCGGATCGGCAGGGAGCAACGCCCCGATCTGGTCGTCGACCTCAACAGCCGGCTGGTCGCTCCCACCCACCGCCCGCAGCAACGCCAACGCGACGCCCTCGGCGTCCGCGACCGCACCGAGTTCCACCCAGCACGTGCCGGCAGGGAACTTGTCGACCGCCTCCCCCGCGACGCACAACGCCAGCCGAGTCTTGCCGACGCCGCCAGGACCGACCAGCGTAACCAGGCGTTCGCTGCTCAATAACTGGGATAGCTCGCCGGCCTCCGCGTGCCGGCCGAAGAGGGGAGTGATCGGGGCGGGGAGTTCCCCGCGCCGCCGGCCTCGCCCAAACCGGTACAGGTCCGCGGTTGCCTCGGCGAGGGATACCGACGCGGAGCGGTCGGGCTCAGAAGAGCGAACTCGTGTCGCCGCCCGAGCCAGCTCCGCCCGCTCGGCCGGTCCCGATCCGAGCCCATCGGCGATCTCTCCAACCGTTGAAAGCCGCGGCGCCCGGCGTCTCCCCTGTTCGAGCGCGGCGATGGTGGCCGGGCTCAGCCGGCAGCGCTCGGCAAGCGCCTCCTGGGTGAGGCTGGCGGCGATGCGGTACTGACGCAACAAGTCACCGAATGACGCATCCATCACTGATCATCTCGCACTCGTTCCTCAACCGCCGAATGCTAGACGGTGCCTGCGTTGGGATCGAACACCACGGCGCGAGCGCTGGAGACCAAAAGACGGGGCGGCAGCTGGAGGACGCGGAGGGGCCCTAGTTGCAGCTCATCATCGTGCGCCAGCGCCACCTCGGCCCGTCAGGCACCGGTTCGAAACCGGAAACGAGTCGCACCTCGCTTCTGTCCTACAGGCGCCAACGGACAATGGCAACGCTGCGCTCCAAAACGCGCAGGCACCGCACCGAGACCGTGGATCCTCCCTCGCCGATGGCTCAAACGGTCACGTTCCGGGCATTGTCCCCGACACAACTATTGGCCCTGGCCATTGCCTGCTCGGGCCCCCCCATCTGTCTTCGTGATGAGGTCTCTCCGCTAAGTAGGGGAACGAAACCGACGGGCGCCATCACCCCGAACGGAGAGTCCGTTTACGTGGCCGTCGAGGGCACCAACTCGGTGATTCCAATCTCGACCAGCACCGCCACGACTGGTACTCCGATCTCAGTCGGCGACGAACCGGTCTCGATTGCCATCTCGCCGAAGGGAACGACTGCATATGCGGCCAGCCTGGGCAACTCCACTGTCAACCCGATCACACTCGCGACTGGTGTCGTGGGCAAGCCGATTGCAGTTGCCACCGAGCCCGTGGGTCTCGCCTTTACACCTGACGGGTCGATGGTTTATGTGACCAGCTCGCCGGAACCACCGTCACTCCTATATCGACGGCATCGAAGACTCCACGAGCGCCCACCGCGACCCCTTGTAGTAGGGCGGAAACCGTGTTTATCACCGGCTATCGACCGGCCAGACAATGGGTTTAAGGACCCGAATGTCGTCATCACGGGTTCGGTGAGGGCGCAGCCCGGGCGGAGCAGATCGGGCGGGACCTCGAGGCCCGATGTAGGGGTGACGTCGGGGTGATGTGGGGACGCCGTCCCTGGTCACTGAGGTGGCTTTCCAGGACGATGGAACTCGGCCACTCGGTCACTTCAACTCTCAAAGGGAACCTGTGATGGACACTCAAATGTCAGATCCACCTCTTTCTGCCGCCGGCGAGCCCACCGCCCGTCGGCGAGCCCGTCACCTGCGGTTCATCTTGGCGGCCCGCAGGCGCATCGCTGCTCCGGCACTATTGGCACTGGCCACTGTGCTCGGTTTCGTGGCGCCCACCGCGGCGATCGCGAGCGCGACCACCGCGCCCGCGATAAGCCTCTCCTGGGCGGCAGAGAGCCCGGCGACAAGCCCGTCGGCTCGGCTCGCTGCAGCGATGGCTTACGACCCGGCCTCCCAACAGCTAGTGCTGTTCGGTGGCGAAAACAACGCGGGTGGCGGGGCACTCGGCGACACCTGGACCTGGAGCGGCAGCACGTGGTCGGAGCTTGACCCGAGCACCAGCCCCTCCGCCCGCTTCGGTGCGACGATGGCATACGACCCGGCCAGCAGTCAGCTACTGCTGTTCGGTGGCGAGAACTCCTCCGATCAGAGCTTCGGCGACACCTGGAGCTGGAACGGCAGCACCTGGGTCGAGCTCGACCCGAGCACCAGCCCGCCGGCGCGGATGGACGCCGCCATGACCTACGACCCCGCCCTCGGCGAGCCCGTGCTCTTCGGCGGCGAGGGAGCGGACTTCGACGGCGACACCTGGGCGTGGAACGGTGCGACCTGGACGGAGCTGAACCCGACGGGCTCGACCCCAGGAGACCGCGACGGGGCGTCGTTGGCCTACGACACCGCCACGAACCAGCTGGTCCTCTTCGGCGGCTTCGGTGCCGACGGCAACCTCGACGACACGTGGACCTTCACCGGCTCGGCCTGGTCCGAGGCCAGCCCGGCGACGAGCCCCTCGGTTCTCGGCTATTCCGCGATGGCCTACGACCCCACCTCGAGCCAGCTGGTCCTGTTTAACGGCCTCAGCGGCGAAGACTTGGGGAGCACGTGGAGCTGGACAGGGTCGAACTGGAACGAGTCGACACCCCCGGCGGTCAACCCACCGTTCAATTACGGATCATCGATGGCCTACGACACCGCCACGAACCAGCTGGTCCTCTTCGGCGGCATCCTGAGCAGTAAAACTTGGATCGACCTCCCCGAGACAGTTCCGGCGATCACGAGCTCCGGTACGACCTCCTTTACGACCAATGCCGCCGGCAGCTTCACCGTGAGCACCACGGGCAATCCCGCCCCGACCGTCAGCGAGGCGGGCGGGCTGCCCAAGGGCGTGACGCTTTCTCCGTCGGGCGTGCTCTCGGGCACACCGGCCAACGGGACGGGTGGAGCCTACGACTTCGAGATCGCCGCCTCGAACGGTGTCGGCAGTCCCGCCAGCGAAGCGTTCATCTTGATCGTCGACCAGTCACCAGTCATCACGAGCCATCACGCCGCAACCTTTCTCGTCGGAACGCCGGGCAAGGTCAAAGTGACGGCGAGCGCCTACCCGCCGCCCACCTTCAGCGAAGCGGGCACGTTGCCGGCCGGGCTGACCCTGTCACCCACCGGTCTGCTCTCCGGCGCGCCGGCGGCGGGCACGGCGGGTACGTACAAGATCGTGCTCAAGGCCACGAATGCTGCCGGCAGCGGCACACAGAAGTTCACCCTGACCGTGGGCCAGAGTGTCCAGAACCAAGCGCCGGTCATCACGAGCCTCCATTCGGAGACCTTCGTGGTCGGCTCCAAGGGGAAGTTCCAGGTGACAGCCACTGGCACCCCGGCCCCGACGTTCACCGAGACGGGGAACCTGCCCACAGGTTTGACCCTCTCGGCGGCCGGCCTGCTGTCCGGTGATCCTGCGTTCGGTAGCGACGGGACCTACCCGGTCGTGCTCGAAGCCACCAATGCCGCCGGCATCGGGACCCAGAAGTTCACGCTGACCGTCGTCGGGTAGACGGGCGCTGCCGCACACTCCGAAGCCCTGCGTCGCCCAACCCGGCGCGGGGCTTCGGCGCGGCTGGGTCGAGAAAGTTCGCAGGCCAACCGCAACAAGAGACCGACCGCGCTCTCCGTTCGACCAACCGCTCCCCCGCTCGGCGACCTCGACCACCGACAACAGCAAGAGCATCCGTCACGATGATCTCGGCGGCATCGTCCACGAGCAAGAGCGCGGTATTTCAGACACCCTCATCGCGGTGACGGAGGTACCCGGAGGACCTATTCAGTCATCCAGTGCCCTGATCTGGGCTTCCGGGGGAGGCCTGGGTGCGGGGTACGGCATCGGTAGGACGGGAGGATCGAAGCCTCGCCAGCTCCCCGTCCCCTGGTGCAACCGCGCCGTTGCCCGAGACGCACCGAAAACGGCGCACCGAGAGTTTGACCCAACAGGTTCAAGGGCTTCAGGGCCCTATTACGCCTCGACGCCTGCCCCTCAGACTCTTTGTGGGGGTTATGTGGGGGTGTTGTCCCTGGTCAAGGTACGCGTCTCTACCCATGATGAGTTATCGAGGGCCGAGGGTCGCCCCGAGGACCGTACAAGGAGACGAAATCAGATGAGCACGGTTAGCTGGCCAGGAATCTCCCCTGCTCCCGCCCGGGACGGGACCCCTCCATTCTTGCGGAGACGATTCAGGAGATGGGCAAAGACTCGCTTGAGGCCCTTTGCCCTCTTCAGAACGGTGACCCTCTGCATCGCCCTGGTCACGAGCGTCCTCTTGGCGGCCACACAGGGACCGGAGACTGCGAGCGCCGCTAGCTCCGGGAACACCACGTCGGCCTACGTCGCGAACGAGGCGAGCGGAACCTTGTCGGTCGTCGCTGAAGGCGCGACTTCCCCATCAACAACGATCCAGGTCGGTTCCCAGCCGGTCGCGGTCGCCATCACCCCCGACGGGTCCATAGCGTTCGTAGCCGACTATGGATCGTCGACCGTCACCCCCATCGCGACCGCCGTATCGGTGGCGGGAGTCCCGATCCAGGTCGGCGATAACCCGGAGGCTCTGGCGATCACCCCGAACGGCCAAACTCTCTACGTCGCAAACAGCGGCTCGGACTCCATCACACCGGTCTCCATCCCCGACGCCGACAACGCCGGGACCCCGATCAAGCTGGCTACCTCCCCGACGCAGCTGGCGATCACCCCGAACGGGGCCACCCTTTACGTTCTCAGCAAACAAGCCGGGACCGTCACTCCCATCACCATCGCCACCGGGGCCGTCGGGACGCCGATCCCGATCGGGACGAAGCCCACCGCCATCGCTATCACTCCGAACGGCAAAGCGGCCTATGTGACGCTCGAATCGAACAACTCGCTGGTCCCCATCACCACCTCCACGAACGTGGTCGGAGCCCCGATCCCAGTGGGAGATGAACCGATTTCCATCGCCGTCACCCCAAGCGGCAAGACGGCCTATGTGGCTAACCTCGGAAGCTCGACGGTGGTGCCCATCACCCTGAAGACCAGAGCGGTCGGCAGAGCTATTGCCGTCCCACCCGACCCGGTCGGCGTCGCGGTAACCCCGGACGGCACGACAGTGGACGTGACGAGCTTGGCCGACAACACCGTCACCCCGATCGCGACGACGACGGACACGGTCGGCAGCCCGGCGACAGTCGGTGCCAGCCCCGCGGGCCTTGCCATTGCCCCCGACCAAGCCCCGAAGGCCGCTTTTGACATCACTCCCGCACCAACCGACGAGCCGACGTTGTTCGACGCCTCCCCGTCTGTCGTGCCCGGGGCGGCGATCGAGTCCTACAAATGGAACTTCGGAGACGGGCACTCGACCACGACGACCGTGCCGAGCACGACGCACACCTACGCGGCGGCCGGGAACTACTCCGTGACACTGACGCTCGTCGACGAGGACGGAACCTCCCTCACCCAGGTCTTCACCGGGCAGACCGTAAGCCTCGACGGAGATCCCGGCGCCGAGACGTCGCAGAGCGTCGAGATCTTCGACTCGACCCCCGGGCCTGCACCGACCCTCTATGTCGCGAACGGGGAGAGCGACACAGTCACCCCCGTCAACACGGCCACGAACACCCCGGGCGCCCCGATCCCCGTCGGCGACGACCCGGACTCAATCGCAATATCGCCGAATGGGCTGACCGCCTGGGTCGCCAATTGGGGGACTGCACAGTCCACCAATTGCCAGGGCTCTGTCACTCCCATCGCGACGAGCACCAATACGGCTGAGGCTCCTGTCTACACCGGTGAATGCGATGTGGACGCTGTTGCCGCAACTCCCGACGGGTATGTGGACGTCGTCCACGTTTCGAACTTGCAAACGAGCGCAAGCGCGGCCTACGAGTTCCTGCCTGCGTACGCCAACCAAGGAGCGACGCTGTCCTTGAACAACTTCGTGAAGACTTTCGGCATCGTTCCGTACGAATCCGACACCGCCTTCGGCGCCAACCCCTACAGCAACTCGGTAAGCGTTTACGGCCCTAACTATATGGGCGATACGAGCTTGCACATCGGTACCGGGACGACCGCCGTTGCGGTAACGCCCGACCAAAATATCGTCTACATGGGCACAGTGAATAACGAAGTCATCCCCGTCTCCGTGATCCCCGGAGTGAACTACCTGACGGTCGGCACGCCGATCCAGGTCGGCTACGACCCTGACGCTCTCGCCATCTCGCCGAACGGGCAAACCCTCTGGGTAGCGAACGCAGGCAGCGACACCGTGCAGCCGATCGATATCGCGAGCGGCACCGCCGGATCGGCGATCTCCGTCGGCGACGACCCGGACGCCCTCGCCATCGCCCCGAACGGGAAGACCCTCTACGTCGCCAACTATGACAGTGGCTCGGTGACTCCGGTCAACACAGTGACAGACACCGCCGGAACCGCCATCCCGGTCGGCGCGGCGCCTCAGGCGCTGGCGATCACGCCCGACCAGGGACCTGTCGCTTCCTTCTCGGACACGACTGCGAACCTGGGCACGGCCACGACGTTCAACGCAACCGGCTCGACCACCCCCGGAGCGCCCATCGTCCGCTACGCGTGGAACTTCGGTGACGGTAAGTCCGACACCACCACAGTGCCGACGGTCAGCCACGTCTACGGGGCGGTGGGGAGCTACACGGCCACTCTCACTATCACCGACGCTGACGGGACGTCGACTTCTAATGTCTTCACTGGGCAGACGACGAACCTGAACGGGGGATCGAGTGCCGAGACCTCGGTGAATGTCGTCGTGAACCCCAGGGTAGAAACATGAACGCAGGGGCGACTTCTTGTTGACTCGTCGCGCAATGTGACGTCCCCGTCTCCCGGGCTCACCCAGAGGCAGGGACTGTCGCATGATCTCATCTCGGGTGGCGCCGTGTGCGTCAACGCTGTGGTCGAAGATTCGGAACCATTCGCAGTCATAGGACTCGCAGTCATAGGACCCTACGAACATCCTTCTCAACGCGGCTGAACGGGTTGAATGCCACGCTCCCGTGAACATGAGGCACTTCTTCTTGCAATTCGCCGAGGGTGTGCCGTGCGACCTCGCTGAACTCATCGCCGTTGGTCGTGTCACTCCAGCGCTCATAAGCGATCTTCAAGGTGAGCGCGCCCAACTCCGCGGCCACGCACGCGGTCAGGTCGGCAGCGCCGCGCCGCTTGAGCGCATCCGTCATCGACGCGGTGAGCCGAGTCCCTTCAGCGCTTCGCGTTCCCGCAGCTCCGGGCCACACCCTGCCCCCCGTTACCCGGTGGCGCCGGCGGCGCTGGGTCCTCTGGTTCGGTGTGGCCTCGGCGCCCGCGTCTTGCCGCGCGTCCGTGGTGCTCTTGGGGCCCTGCGCGGCGCTTCTGGGTCGATTCGGGGGCTGGGCCCCTCTCTCCCACCTCGAGCTGGTGGAGACTCAGCGATTCCAACCTCGCCGTGCTCGAATGCGAGTCCCGGCACTGCGAAACTCCCGGTCGAGCGTTCTTGCGTGGACACCGAACTCGGAAGCGACATCGGCGACGGATAGCCCCTCGGCGTAGCGCTTCGCTGCCTGGGCGACCAGGGGGTCGGTCATTTTCCGGGCGACGCGGCGCCGGCGCACGCCTCGCCGATCGAGTTGAACGATGATCGTGGTCCGGTGGACGCCGTATCGCCGCCCCAGCGCATCGATCGACGCACCCTCCTCGTATAGCCGCACTAGTTCATCTACGACACGGAGCGAGAGCCGCCGCTGCACAGGGTTTGAAAGCTGTCCCTTTTCTTCCAGATCGCCCGATTCGGGCAGATTGGAGGACCGCGTCGCGCCCTTCGAGGTCGTTCGCCTCAGTGGAGGAGTACCACGTTCTCCCTGGTCAGCCACACATTCGAGCGTCTCTGGGGGGTTTGAAAGCCGTCCCATAAGGTCCACCGAGGTCTCCCTGGTCACCGAGTTTCGTTTCGTCGGTGCTCTCTTCGTCGTCCTGTGTTGCGCGCGGTACGCGCGCGTAGGAATCGGCCTCGATCGCGCACGATCGCGCGCGAAGGACATCCTGGGTGTCGTCGCGGCCGCGTTGAGCGAGCGCATCGAGCGAGTCGCTGAGGGCGCTCTCGGAGCCCGGAAACAGGTGGCCGTAGCGGTCGAGGGTGAAAGCTGACCGACGTGTGTCCCGCGCGCACTGCGACTTCTTTGGGACGCGCGTCGGCGGCGATCCAGAGGGCGCCTGCTGCGTGACGGAGGTCGAGAGGCCGTAGGTGCCCCAGCCCTACCGTCTTCAGTGCCCGCTCGCAGAACCGTCGCCGCCAGACGTTCGGGGCCACTTCGCCGGGAGGGTGCGGCAGTTCGGCACATGTGTAGCAGGGGTACCCGAGAGGTATCCGGAATTTGCGCCCAGTGGTTGTGTCGTTACTGGGCAGGCCGAAACAGGCGATACCCACTGGAGCTGCCAGCGAGCAACCAACGCACCAGAACCCGCCGATCTGCTGCTTGGGAGCTTGTCTGGGAGTGGCCCTCGTGGGTATGGATATCGGAGCAAAAGTTGACAAAGGAGGGCAGATGAATGAAGAGGCCGTCCGTCAAGTCCGCGATCGGGTCGATCGTCACGGCGTTCCTGCTCCTCGTGCCGGGTGGGACTTCCGGCGCAACGGGCGCCACGCTGCCTCCCTGCACCAGAGTTACGGCGGGCCTCGAAAGCGGCCATTATCTCGACATATATGTGACGACCGACGGCGTGCCGCAGACCATCTCGTGCAGCACCCTCTCTGCTGATGGGACTGTGAAGAAGACTTCCGGGCCCACCCTCGTGATCTCCAACCCTGTCGTAAACGGGTGCTTCAGCAGTATCGGGCCCGCCGCTCAGGTGACCACGAGCTCAAGCCATGGCCGCTGGAAGCTGGCCGATTCGTCGGGACCCACCATGAACCTTTCGATACCCCAGGCAGGCTTCCAGCTCGAGACGAACCTGCAGCCCAATTGCATTGCGACGGCCACTCCACACGCGCGAGCCCAGATGGCTGGTGCGTACGACTCTCAGAACCTGGACACCATCACTAAGTACCACCTTGCGGTTTCGAGCACGGGATGCAAGAACACCGACCTTTCCATTTCTGCGGCGATCGTGCTCAGCCCGAGCCCGGGTCGGCTTCCGCCATGGTGAGGCCGCAATAAGAGGATGGACAAACCCACGATGAGAAATAGAGCAGAACTGGCGGCGTTCGTCGCTTTGACGATGGCGACCGTCCTCTGCACGGCAACGACGGCGTATGCCTCGATCGGGCCGAACAAGACGGTCAGTGCATCGCTCCAGTCGGGCACCACTATGAAGTTCGGGAGCGACATCGACGGGCTGCCGATCACGGTCACCTGTAATTCCTTCACGGCCAAGGGAAAGACCAGTAGCGAGCCGGCGCACACGTTCGACCTGAGCCCGCCGCCGACGATTAGTGGCTGCAGCGACAACCTGGGGGGAACCGACATCGTCACGACCAACGACACCAACGGGGCTTGGGCCTTCTCGGTGAACAAGGTCGGCACCACGGTGACCCTCACCATCCCGAAAGCCGGCGCCACGTTCAGGTCGCGCTACGAGAGTGGCTGCACCATCACGTTGGCCCCCAAAAAGGCGGATCCGGTGCCCGGCACATACAACGGGTCGAACACCGTCACCGTGAGAAACGCCTCGGTCCCGACGAGGGGTGACGGGTGCACGAGCACGGCGGCGGCCAAGACCAGCTCCACCCTGGTCCTCTCGCCGGCTCCCGGCAAGGCGCCCTGGGGGTGATCCGCCTCGTCTGCACCAGAGGTGACGACTCCGATGTAGCGACGGTCGAGGGATGCATAGTCGCATCTCGCCGGCGCACCCCCCGACCGAGAGGAATCAGTGGTGCTAGTATAATTAGCACTATGGACGGTCTCCAGGTTGACCCAGGTAGTCCGACCCTTCTCCACGAACAGGTGGCAGCCGACATACGCCGAGTGATAGCTGATGGCGAGGCCGGTCCCGGAGAGCGCCTGCCGCCGGCCCGCGATCTGGCCAAGGTCCTCGGGGTGAACGCCAATACGGTTCTACGTGCCCTGGGCAACTGCGAGACGAGGGACTGGTCGAGTTCCGGCGAGGCCATGGGATCACGGTCACCGGGCAAGCGCCGTCGCGGAGTGCCGTCGTCGCCCGGGCGCGGGATCTCGTCCATTTCGCACGTCTGCAGGGCTATCAGCCCGATGAACTGATTCAGATAATCCAGGCTTTGCGATGACACTGACTCTCCCGCCACGACAGTCCCCCGATCAGGAGAGCGAGGCGCTCATCAGAGAGGCTCGTCGACTACAACGGCGTCGTTGGCGATTGCGGGCGGCACTGGTCATTGCCCTGATCCTTGTGGCAGCGAGCCTCATCATCGCAGGGCAGGGAGGCGGAACTCCCAGATCGCGTCCATCGCCCCGCCTTCCCAACCTGCCGCAGCAAAGAAGGGTGAACGGACCGTCACTAGGTTCCGCCACTTCGTACCAATTGACGGGCCCGATGGGCGTCGCCGTCGATTCGGGCGGGGACGTCTATTTCACCGATGGCAGCCGGGTGTACGAGGTCAAGCGGACCACGGGCCAGCTCCTGGTCGTCGCCGGAACGGGAGTGCAGGGTTACTCGGGCGATGGTGGACCAGCTTCACGGGCCAGGCTGACCTCGCCGGCCGGCATCGCCGTCGCCCCCAACGGCGACGTCTATTTCGTGGACGCCAACCGGATACGCAAGGTTTCCGCCGCGAGCGGGATCATCTCGACCGTTGCCGGCAACGGTCATCCGGCTCCAACTGGCTACGTTCCCTCGGGACCAACCGGCAATGGTGGTCCCGCCATCCGGGCCTCATTGGACTTGAACACGGGTTCGGAGGGTCTCAGCAACATCCTTGCCATCGGCCCAGGCGGCGACCTCTACATCGCCGACACCGGTTACAACGAGGTCCAGAAGGTGTCGCCGACCACCGGCATCATCACCCGGGTGACCGGGAGCGGGCACCTCTGCGCGTCCGACGACGGCATTTGCATTGCGACCGTCCCCCCGTGTGAGCCGGTGGGCGTTGCGGTGGACCGCTCGTCGGACGTCTTCGTGACGACCGCCTGCGATACGGTCAGAGAGGCGTCGGGCACGACGGGACCGATCTCGACCATCTTCTCGGCGCGCCAATCTCCTGCGTTGGCGGGAACCGGAGGTGAGCTCGATCCGGGCGGCCTGGCCGTGCTCGACAACCAAACGCTTCAGGTCGCGGTCGCGGCCTCCTACGGTCGCAGGTTGCTGGAGATCAATGTGCGTAGTGGGCGAGTGACGCTGGTCGCCGGCACGGGTGCCGAGACCCTTCCCGAGCCACATCAGATGGCGGGTGATGGGGGACCGGCCAACATGGCCACCTTTGGCTCGATGGCGGCCGTGGCGATCGACCGGCAAGGAGATACGTACGTGGCCGACTATTTCAACGATGCCATCCGCAGGATCGACGCCCGTTCGGGAGTGATCACCACGGTGGCCGGAGAGATCCCGACCTCGCCCGTGCAACAGGGCCACTGCTGCTAAAGGCGAGGCGGTCGGAGCGCCGGCGCAAGGTTCGCCGAGCGCACCGGTGTACAACCTCGTCGTGCCACGGTCAGGGTGGGCCACGCCTCCAATCGACGGCAATCCGCTAGCTGAGCCCCCTGCGCCAGTCCGCCGGGAGGAGGTCGCTCCAGGAGTTGGGTTTACGGCGCCGATCTAATCTTCAGGTGTGCCGGACGTGCCGATCCGCTACACATCGCCCGATGAGGACAGCTCCCGTTGGGTCGGCTTTCCTTTCCGTGAAGGCGACATCGTCATAAGCGCACGATCGAAGACTGGAACCACATGGGTACAGATGATCTGCGCTCTGTTGGTCTTTCAGACCCCAGACCTTCCCGATTCCCTATCCAATCTCTCGCCATGGCTCGACTGGCTGATCACACCTCGAAGCGAGGTGTACAACCAGCTCGGCGCTCAGGATCACCGAAGGTTCATCAAGAGCCACACGCCACTAGATGGGCTGCCCTTTGACCCTCGCGTGGCCTACATCGTCACGGGACGCCATCCTTTGGACATGGCGGTCTCTCTTTACCACCAGGGCGCGAACCTGAACCGGGATCGGATCCGTGAACTCACCGGCGAGGCCGATCCTCGGCCAAGTGACCACCGCCGGCCGCCGCTCCGTGAATGGCTGCTCGACTGGATCGAACAAGATGTCGATCCGAAATACTCGCTCGATTCGCTGCCTGGCGTGATGTGGCACTTGACCGATGCCTGGGTTCGTCGAGGCGACCAGCGCGTCGTGTTTGTCCATTATGACGACCTCGTTAACGACCTTGATTCTGAGATGCGCCGCCTTGCCTGTCTCCTCGATATGAGCGTGTCAGAGGACAACTGGCCGGCGCTCGTCCGAGCAGCGACGTTCGCTCAGATGCGGGCGAGAGCGGAGTCGATTGCTCCGGACCCTGCAGGCGTTCTCAGGGATCGCGCGGCGTTCTTTCGGCGGGGCTCGTCGGGTTCTGGAGCGGAAACTCTCACCAGAGTCGAACTTGAGCGCTATTACCAGCGGGTCTCACAGATGGCACCGTCCGCCCTCTTGGAATGGCTCCATCGGGATTCAGGGCTGTAGGAGCACTGCTGCTGAAGGGTGTCCCAGTGCGCCCGCACAGGGGGAGCCTTGCCGTCGTTTGCTGCCGCCAGGCGCAAGGGCCTAACGCGGTGTGTTCAGCCTCCTCATGGCTGCCGACACTTGTGAATGAGCCGCTTTGGAGCGTCGTACCGCCAGCGCCTCGGCGGACTTGAGGCGGTTCACTTCTTGGGTTGCTTCCGCTAAAGCCTGTCTTGCCTGCTGCACGGTCAGCGTCAGCCTGTTCTGCTTCGTGCTGCGCTTTCTCTACGTAGCGGTCTGCGGCGATTTGCTCAGCTTCCGTCCCAACGCCCCGCGCAGAAGTAGAACCCTTGGGGCCGGTCGTCGAGCCTGCACCAGCCTGCTCACCGAGCCCGAGCCCCGAATAATGGAGTCCGCTGCTTAAACGCCCCCCAAGAAGGCTCTCAGCGGCCTTGGGGTCCGCAAAGGCAGCCTCCAGGCTAGTTTCGCTCCTCCCATGCAGCCGCTGACACCGTCTGACCCGCTCGAGAAGCTTTTGACCTTGCGTCTCGTACCAGCTTGGAGACGACGTCACCCTTCTCCTTCGAGGCTCTTCGAATCTGCTCTCCTTCGAGCTTGTCTTTCGGCGCTCGCAGCTCGGCACCCAAGTCGACCAGACGCTGCACATCGTTTGACTGCTCGTGCACAAGAAGGTTCGCTAGCCACGCCCCGACCGAAGGTTTGCGAAGCTTCTTCAGTGAGTAGGCGAGTTCCCGCTGGCCGGCTTGGCGGGCTGTCCGTGGCCACGAGAAAGTCCGCACTTATGGCCATGAAAAGTCCGCACTGATGGCCATCAGAAGTCCCCGTTTTTGGCCACGAGAAGTCCGCACCCCTCGCTGAAGCATCCACATGAGGGTCCCCCCGGCCGGTCACGGTGGCGGTGCTATCCAACCGCCGCACCGACCGAGGGGATACCTCCATGAAATCAGCGAGGGAACGAATGGACATGAATGCTGCCTTCCAAGAGGTGGGCTCCTATCGAGCGGCAGCCGCGATCTGCGGTACTACTGACAAGACGATCAAGCGAGCCGTGGCCAAGGCCCGTGCCGTCGAGGCGACTCCAGCCGGTGTCGAGGTGGTCGCCCACAACTACGACGACGTGGCCACCATCGTCGCCGAGCGGGTGGAACGCACCGATGGGCGGATCTCGGCCAAGCGGCTGCTGCCGATGGTCCGGGCTGCCGGCTACACCGGCTCGGCGCGCAACCTGCGCCGAGCGGTGGCCGAGGCCAAGGCCAAGTGGCGGGTGGACCATCACCGGGGCCGGCGACCCGGGGTGTGGGCGCCGGGCGACGTGTTGGTCTTCGACTGGGGCGAGATCGGCCCGCTCTTCGTGTTCTGCGCCGTGCTGGCCTGGAGCCGTTTCCGTTTCGTGTACTTCGCCGACAATCTCGGGGCGCAGGCCACCTTGGCGGCGTTAGCCGAGTGCATGGAGACGATCGGCGCGGTGCCCAAAACCCTCCTCACCGATCGCATGGGGTGCCTCAAGGGCGCCACGGTGGCCGGGCTCGTCGTTCCGACGCCGGACTACGTGCGTTTTGTCACCCACTACGGCACCCGTCCGGACTTCTGTGAAGGTGCGGACCCCGAGTCCAAGGGCCTGGTCGAGAACCTCGTCGGCTACGTGAAGTCCGATCTCATGATCCCCGAAGAGCTCAGCGTCGCCGACCTGGTGAACGCCAATGCCAAGGGCCGGGTCTGGTGCCTCGAAGTGAACGCGCAGATGCATAGCGAGATCGCGGCGATCCCCGCCGAGCGCCTCGAGATCGAGCGCCCCTTGCTGGGCGACCTGCCCCAGCTCCGCGCCCGGATCGGCAAGGTTGCACTGCGCAAGGTCGACCGCCTGAGTTGTGTGCGCTTCGGCTCAGCCCGCTACTCGGTGCCAACGACCCACATCGGTCGCACCGTCGAGCTCCGGGTGGGCGACGGTGTGGTCATGGCCGTGTTCTTGGGCGAGATCATCGCCGAGCACGCGCTTGTCGCCCCTGGTGAGACCGCGATCTGCGACGACCACTACGGCGGGCCGCGACCTCTACCCGCGCGGGCGGTGCGGCCCAAGACCGCGGCGGAGAAGGCGTTCGTCGCGCTCGGGCCGGCCGCCGAGGACTTCATCAAGGCCGCCGCGGCGCGGGGGTCGACCACCCTCGCCGGCGACCTCGTCGAGCTGTGCGCCATGGAGGCGGCGCACGGCAGGACTGCTCTCGTGGCCGCCATCGAGCGCGCCGTCGAGTTCGGGCGGTTCCGAGCTCACGACGTGCGCTCCATCCTCGCCGCGGGCACCGGAGTGGCCCGACCACGCGAGCCCGGTCACGCGCTCATCGTCGACCTGCCCGCGGTCGCCGTCCGCTCGCTCGGTGACTACGCCATGGGGACTGAGTCATGAGCACGACCCCTCCCGCTCTCGCCGCCGACCTCGAAGCGGGGCTGCGGCGACTCCGTCTCGGGGCCATGCGTCGTCTCTCGCCTGAACTGTTGATGGTGGCCCAGACCCAGCGCTGGAAGCCCGAGGAGTTCTTGCGCACCTTGATCGAGGCCGAGATCGCCTCGCGTGACGCTTCGAACGCCCGGGCTCGCCTGGCCGCCGCCGCCTTCCCGGTGACCAAGACGCTCGACGAGTTCGACGTGGACGCGTCGTCGGTTCCCCGAGCCACCTTCGACTACCTGGCCAGCCTCGAGTGGATCAGCGCCAAGGAGAACCTGTGTCTGGTCGGTCCGGCGGGAACCGGCAAGTCCCATCTGCTCGTCGCCCTCGGACACCAAGCCGTCGACGCCGGCAAGCGGGTGCGCTACTTCACCGCCACCGATCTGGTTGAGACGCTCTATCGCGGACTGGCCGACAACTCCGTCGGTCGGGTGATCGAACAGATCCTCAAAGCCGACCTGATCCTGATCGACGAGATCGGCTTCGCCCCGATGGACGACAACGGCGCCCAGTTGTTCTTCCGCATCGTCGCCGCGGCTTATGAGCGCCGCTCCCTCGGCATCGGCTCGCACTGGCCCTTCGAGGACTGGGGCCGCTTCCTCCCCGAGCACACGACGGCCGTCAGCCTGCTCGACCGACTCCTCCACCACAGCGTCCTGGTCGCCACTTCAGGAGAGTCCTTCCGCCTCAAGGAGGCACGCCAGAAGGGAGGTGGCCCGAAGCTCACGTAGAGTCGGAAATCACCGCGAGGGGTGCGTACTTCTGGTGGCCAAAACTGCGGAGTGGAAACCGGCCACGGACACCAGCGTGATCGAACGGAAAATAGAGGTAAATGACCGTTAATCATGGTCAGGAGAATCGGGATCCGAACTGGGTTGCTGATGTCCCCAGGTAACGGAAAGTGGCTCGAAGGGTTTCACACGGCCGAGGTCGCGGGTTCGAGTCCCGCAGCGCCCATCGAATGCGCCTCCTAACGGCACAGTGCCGATGAGTCCCGTCCTGCTGCGGGAAGTTGAGATCCAGATCCGCTCGAGGCGCTGAGTTTGATGTGTACGAGTGGATTCAGCATGGGTGCGCTTTGCCCAGCTGCGATGGCGGGTCACATTTCCTGGCTGCTTGGAATCTCGGCGCCAGCGTGATCGCCACCTGCGAGAAGCGGGAAGAAGTGGTCGGCAACGCCCCTGAGGAAGCCGACGACCAACCTGGGCGTCAGTGCTGTTCCAGGGTCGTTGAGTTCAGCCGGGAGCTTCACTTCCATCTCCCTGGCCTTGGCAATGAGAGCTGGGCCCATCCCCTTGCCCAAGGTGCTCAGTCCCTTGCCGACCACGTCGGGGTCCATGGTCCACGCAGGCACGGGAAGCGACTTGACGGGTGCCCAGGTCTTTGGGTCACGGGGGGTGGCGAGCGAAAAGACGTGATCGAACGTGCGAGCTGCGGCATCCCGTCCGGTGAAGGCCTCACCGAGTCCCCACCTCTTGCGCAGTGTGGCGATCATTGACGTGTGTCTGTACTCCTCGTTGTACACCGATCCCGCCTCGACCCAGGGCGACACGATGACGGCGGGTACCCGGTACCCGGAGCGCTCGAACGTGAATCCGCACTCCCCAGGGGGTGTCGAGGGGTCGGGTGGCGGGACAGCTCCTGGGGGAACGTGATCGTAGGTGCCTCCGGGCTCGTCCCAACCGATCAACAGTGCGGTGTTCCAGACGTTGGTACCGGTCTCCGAGGTGGCTGACTTGTAGGCGTTGAACACCCGTTCTAAGAATGCCTCGCCAGACAGCGTTGAGGATGGGTTGTCGACCTCGATGTCCACTTTGTCCGAGAACGAGCGGCCCATGGCCGGGTGATAGTCACCGTGTCCAGCCATCATGTTCGGCTCGATCAGCGAGAAGTCCGGGAGAGTGCCCGCTACGGCATCCCTCTCGAACTCGGCGAAGGGTACGAAATGGGTGGCCAGACGGTCCTTCAGCCGGGGGAAGTGGATCAACCCCGTGAACGACAGCGGCATTGGCTCCATGACGTAGACCTTCCAGGTCTTGCCGTGTGCTTCTAGCCGTTCAAAAATCGTCTCGGCGTCGTTGTCCGTGAACCATTTCCTGAGCGGACTGTTCACGACTGCACCCGACGATGTGGCCGCAGTCCAGAACGAACGATTCATAAACGTCTGCGATGGGACCTCGCAGAACCAATGGTCGAAGACGCCAAAGTCCCGGGCGAGGCCGTTTAGCACCGGGAGCTGTTCTGGGGTGTACCCGGTCATGATGTGGGCGTACTCGTCGTACGTGGGCTGGCGGCCGATTTCTCCCGTGAACGTCGAGATGTAGTCGGTCACGAACCCATCCATCGTTGGGGTAGCTCCCGCAGCCGGAGCATTCCACGGCGCCGAGGCTGCCTCTCCGATCTTGAACCGGTTCTGGTCGTCGATGATGTTGAACAACTGGGTGTTGGTGTGGAAGTACTCCTCGCCCGAGTCCGGATTCGGCGAGTCCATATCGGTGGCGACCGTATAGGGAACATTCCTTCGGTCGGCGCCGTGCTCGGCCCAGTTGGGGATCGGGTTGCTCAGGTTCTTGCCGACAACCCCCTCAAAGTTTTTGTCGTCCTCCGGGCCGTAGAGGTGTCCGAGGACATTGTCGAGAGAGCGGTTCTCGAAGAGCACCAACACGATGTGGTCGAGGGCATGGGACGTGTCGAGCGTCGGCATTAGTTGCGGTCCCTTACCTCACAGACCTCGGGGCATGCGCCCTGGACAGTACTCTCAGAAGTCTGACAGAGGACGCTTCAGTCGTGCCCCGAATCGCGCCCCGAAACTGCTTGACGGGGGAATGCGGCCGATGTCGTCTGATGCCGTATTCGTCCCTGGTTAAGAATCTTCATCCGGCGGGGCTCGGTCAAAGTGGGTGCTGACCTCACCCTCTCGCGGCTGAGGTCGTGGGTTCGAGTCCCGCAGCGCCCACGCAGCGCCCACTGTTGTTCGTCCAGGTCAGAGACGTGCTCGACGTGGACGTGCGGTTGCTCCGGCTCCGCTCCGGCCAGCGCGATTCCAACGAGATGTTCCACCCGGCGGCGAGTCGCCCGGACCTTGATGCTCGAGACCTCGTCTTTGGTCCCGTCTATGGCCACCGCTGTGTGGGATGCCTTGTGCGGATCGACACCGATCACCACGTGCGTGGGTACCTCCTTGGTCGTGATGGAACCACAGAGGGCGCTCTTGCTTGCCCCGAGTCGTGCGAGCGTCGTTGTGTGATGCCACCAGGGGTTTCCCGTCGTGAGCGTGGAAGTCACATTCTGGAGGTGCCGTGCGTCAATAGGGTGTGACGACGGTGGAACTGACAGATTTCGACGCCGAGCGGCCCCGGTTGACCGCAATCGCCGTCCGGATACTGGGGTCAGAGGCCGATGCGGACGACGTCCTTCAGGAAGCCTGGCTTCGACTTTCGCGCACGGACGCCGTCGATGACCTCCCCGCCTGGCTCACAACCGTCGTGACGCGGCTGTGCCTCGACCATCTACGCAAGCGGCGTACCAGGTCGGTGGTGGAGTCCATGGTGCCTGACGACCATGCTCCGATTGACCCTGAAGGCGACGCGCTGCTCGCCGAGGTGACGGGTGACGCGATGCAGGTCGTCCTCGATGCCCTGGCACCAGCCGAGCGGGTTGCGTTCGTCCTGCACGATGTGTTCGGGTATCCGTTCGACGAGGTTAGCGCGGTCATGGGGCGCTCGAGTACCGCAGTCCGCCAGTTGGCCAGCCGGGCGCGGCGCAAGGTACAGGGCGTGCCGGAGACTGCCGCATCACGGGCAGCGCGCGCCGAGAGCGAACGCGTCGTCGACGCATTCCTCAGTGCAGCCCGCGGAGGGAACCTTGACACCTTGTTGTCGCTGCTCGCGCCCGACGCCGTCATGCGTGCCGACCTGATCGGGCAAACGATGGGCTCGGAATCCGCGTATAACGGGGCAGCCGCAGTGGCTGCTCGCTTCAACGGCACCCGGGGAGCCGCACCGGTCACCATCGACGGTGAGCTGGGTGCCGCGTGGATCCAAGCCGGATCGACCAAGGTGGCCTTCGTCTTCCATCTCAACGAGGCGGGCCTGGTGCACGAGGTCGAGCTGATCGCTGACCCAGATGTCCTGGCAACCATGGAGATAATCCGTGTCCGGGCGAAGTCGAGAGATTGATCTTCTTGGATCACGTTGGGTTCCGAAGCAACAGTCAGAAAAGGGAAGGAAGCGAGGAGTATGAAAACCATGACGTGTGAGCAACTTGGTGGCCCGTGCGACTCTCCGCACCAAGGCACGACTGCGGACGAGGTGATCAAGGCGCAAGATCGACATCTCAAGGAGATGGTCGCTAACGGTGACACGGAGCACGAAGCTGCCTTGAAGGACATGAAGGGCCGGTGGAAGAACCCGATCAAAGGTATGGGTTGGTATCGGCAGGCGAAGCGTGACTTTGCCGCTCTTCCCGAAGGTTGAACCGTCTGTGAGCTATTCCGTAGATTTCGTCAATGTGTCTACCGTCGGCCTGGAGTCGTCGCCCGTGGTGGCCGCGTTGGCCGGCCTGCGGGCGAACGAGGCTCGCTACTTCAAGAACAAGTACGACCACGTCTTCACCGTTGAGCCAGCCGCCAAGGCAAAGAAGGACATCGACCTGCTGCAACCGTATCCTCAAGGAGGAACGGGACATCGTCATCGGGTCGCCCCCGCTCGAGGCAACGACGTTCCAGGTCGAGAACATCCGCTGGACCTACGTGTTCTACGAGAGCGGGCTCTCGATCAACGTCCTGTACACGCTCGACGGACCGAATCCGAAGCGGGCGGTCGGATTCAAGCTCTCCGAAGGGATGGACGTTCCCCGCCGAGTTGGGCTCGTTCAAGTTCGCACGCCAGAAGTCGAAGCTGGCAGGGACCATCCGAGGTTCGTACTTCGTGATCAAGGGCGAGTACTGAGCCCACAAAAGTGCGGTCGGATCCGCCAAGGATTCGGTCCTCGCCCGACTGGGCCCGAGGCTCCGGTCGTCGTCAATATTTGTTCCCCGAAGGGTGGCGGCGGCGGTCACTCCGCGTTGTGATCCTCATGCCAGACGTTTCTGGCGGTGGATTGCCCCCGTTCCCCGGGACGATGTGCCACCCTCCGGCACCCCGGAGCTACTGACGGCGCGACATCAGTGCCGGGGAACCGCTCACCGCCGCTGGGATCGGTCCTTTCTGGGCACTGTCGTATCCGCGCTGGTACTCGGGAGTTGGTGTGAATGCCGAGACCAACGTGGATTGAGACGCTCGTCGCGCCAGCGAGCGGAAGGAGATGTCGTGCTCAGCCCGTCTCGGGATCGCCGTTCCTAGACCGACCATCTCGCTCCATGGCGCGGCTGAAAAGGTTTGCGCGGTCACTGAGGTGGTCCAGCAACTCCAACGGGGACAACACCTCGAACTCGGCGCCAGCGTTTCCCAGGGCCAGCGTTGGCCAATCAAGTGAGTCCGATGTCATGGTGAATCGACACCGCCCAGAGCCCACATCTTCGAGGCTGCCCCACGGTCCGACACGCTCCCGGACGACGGCCGTGGGGGCATCGATGAGTACGTCCACCTGGTACCGCGACGGGACGCTCTCGATACTGGACCGGACGAACTCCGCAGCGTTCTCGGCCGGCAGTTGGTGAGGGACGGCGTGGGCCCCCGTGATCCTTGGCTCCGCGAGTCGGTCGAGGCGAAAGGTTCGCCAGTCGAATCGGGTCAGATCCCATGCGACGAGGTACCACCGCCTCCCCAGCAGAACCAGCCGGTGCGGGTCCACCTCGCGGGTGCTCTGTGCACCGCCGCTATCCGTGTAGTCGAACTCCAGGCGCTCGCCGTCCCGGCACGCCTGGGCCACCGAGACCAGGACAACCGCATCGACGCTGGCGGTGGACTCCTGCCATGGGAGAGAAACGGTCATCGCGGCAAGTGCGTCGATTCGGCGCCGGAGAGAAGTGGGCATTACCTGGATCACCTTGCTGAGCGCTCGCAGCGATGACTCCTCGATGCCCACAACCGAGCCGGCCTGGATCGCCGAGTGCAGCCCTACGCCGATGGCGACCGCTTCGTCGTTGTCGAGCAAGAGGGGAGGAAGCACCGCGCCCGCCGCGAGCTGGTAACCACCGTCAACGCCTCGACGCGCCTCGACGGGGTAGCCCAGGTCTCGTAGGCGGTCGATGTCACGACGGAGCGTCCGCGCCGAAACCTCGAGGCGAGCGGCCAGGTCGGTCCCAGCCCAGTAGCGCCGGGACTGGAGGAGGGACAGCAAGCGGAGGGTTCGTGTGCCAGGCGCGGTCATCTGACCAGTATCGCGGGATTTAGGCCAGAAGTTGGCCGCTATTAGCCGTAGGGTGCAGAAAGAAGCCAAAGGAAAGGACCAGCTCATGACGTCCACCATCACGACCGACCTCGAGCGGCACGACCTCGTGAACTCTTTGCGGGAACATCGGAGCCTCCTGCTCCGCACCGTCGCCGGCTTGACGGATGCCCAGGCTCGGCTCACTCCCACCGCCAGCCAACTCTGCCTGGGAGGCATCATCAAGCACGTCGCGCTCGTCGAAGAGGGCTGGGTCCGTTTCATCGAGGAGGGTCCAGAGGCGCAAGGCCCGGCCGACGAGGCCGCCTATGAGGCACATGCCGCCGGCTTTCGCATGGCGGACGAGGAAATGCTGGCGGACCTGATCGCTCGCTACGAGGTCGTTGCTCAACTCACCGACGCGGTAATAGTCGCCTTGCCTTCACTCGATTCATCCCACCCGCTTCCCGAGGCCCCGTGGTTTGAGCCCGGGGCGCATTGGTCCGCCCGCCGCGCACTCATGCACATCTTGGCCGAGACGGCCCAACACGCCGGGCACGCCGACATCATCCGCGAGACCATCGACGGAGCAAAGTCCATGGGCTGACAGAGCAGATCTGGACGCTTGGAGCTGACCTTGCTTTCGCGAGCGGACGAGATCACTCCGTCAGGTCGGCCGCGATGAAGACGTGGATGGATCAACCGACGGATTCGGCGTCAGAAGGGTGCCCCAAACGCGCGAACGTCATCGCTCTCGAGCCTGTCCCCGAACAGTGCCGCCGGCTCGCGGGCATGCCTGCAGTTCCCCCAGCGTCTTAGTTGCCACTCTGTGCCGGGCTTGGTCCCACCCCATCGCGAGCCGGTGGTTCAGGCGCTGGGTGTGATCGGGCTGACGTTGTAGCGCAGTTCCCCGGTCGACACGTCGATGTCGTAATACTCGACGCCCGTCTCCACCCGCGGGTCGTCCGCGTCGAATGCGACAGCGATCTTATTGGCGGCGTTACGGACGATGTCCAGGGTCAGCTCGGTTGCAGCGGCAGGACCCAGAGCGTCCACGACCTGCTTGCCGAGTCCGGGTGGCCACCGGATCGGCTGCCACACGAAGGCGTCCACGACCTGGAGGGCCAGGGCCTGGGCGTCGGAGAGACCGCTCGGATCCCTGTCATCGAACAGATCACTCCCTCCAGCCAGATCGATGGCACTCACGCTCCTGCGTGACTGGCAGAGGCGGCAGTCGTGGGCTCTCGCCCCGCGGAGCCTGACCAGTTCGGAGGTAACCGGATCGAGGGCTGGCAGTTTGGCCACCTCTATGAGAAATCTTTCGTGGGCCACCCAGGGATCGGTCTCGGCAGAAGTCGGGATCGGATGCCATTCTTCGCCGAACATCTCGCGCCAGGCGGCATCGGCGCGAATCATCATGTCCTCCGTCCATACGGTAAGGACGAACGCTGGGGCACCCGCACCGAGTTCGGCGAGCCCGGCCGCTCGAACATCAGTAGTCATGGATGCCACGTCGACGACCATCTGTTCGGCGAAGGCCGTCGTGTCAGATCTCGGAACGGCGGGAACGGCCGGGTCGAGGCTGGCCCGAGCGATGGCACGGGCCTGCTCCGTCAGGTTGGCCGGCGTGGTTGAGGCGACTGCGTCGATCAGTTCGTCCCATGCCGTGAAGGCCACCGGCGCCTGATCCCGGGCGATCACACTCCGACCCTACTGGCCACTTGACGCGTCATGAAAGCCCCACAGGCTTTCCCAGACCGATGCAACCGGCCCAGATCACCGGGAGTGAGCGCTCTCGGCATGGCCGGTGTCAACTCCTCGCGCCAATGTGCGGACTATCTACACTTGGTTCATGCCTACACCGGTAGGCCCGGCGGCGCCGGACCCGGATGACCCCGACACGTGGGACTGGGGCGAGTTCGGCGATGACAGGCATCGCCGGAAGTCTTTGTGGCAAGTTGTTGTTGTTAGCGTCGTCGTCCTGGGACTTGTAGTTCTGCTGGTCGTCAACACTCTGTAAGACATTCCTTAAACGTCATCCGCACCAGAGGACTTCAGATCATCGGCAAAAAGCTGATCAGCGGTCGCTTTGATTTTCCGAATGTCTTCATCACCCAAGATGCCTTTGTCTTTGAGAGTGACAATTAGCGCTCCGACCATGGCGACTGCGCTCATGCCCTCCGCGATGTCGACCACCCACTGCTCTCGTTGTGCATCTTGCTTTTCGGTGTCATCGACCATCCAGCGAGCCTATGCCTTCAGCTCTGCGGTCCTTAGGGTGGTCGGGAAGACCGAGCAACTGCGCACGAACGGGAGTCCCAGTCGCCAGCGCGAGATTGAGAGTGCCCCTTAGCGCCGGCTCAGAACCCGCCGACGACAGGTTTATTGATCGGACGGCCGCCCACGGAACCGAGGAAGGGCGCGTCACCGAACGAAAACACACCACCATCGGACGCAAACGACCAGTAGCCGAGTCCGTCGGCCGTGGCCTTGATCCCCACCATCGGCTCGTTGAGGGGTCGGCCGCCCATCGAGCCCTCAAAGGGCGCGTCACCATACGAGAAGATTCCACCATCTGATGCAAGCAGCCAATAGCCACCGCCATCAGGTGTCGGCGCCACAGCGACAACCGGTTTGTTCAGCGTCATAGAACCGGCTGAACCGAAGAAGCCCGCGTCTCCAAACGAAAAGACCCCGCCATCAGATCCGACCAACCAGTAGCCATGCCCGTCCGGCGACGAGGCCATACCAACGATCGGCGCATTGAGGTGTCTGCTTCCAAGGGAGCCGAAGAAACCCGCGTCACCGAAAGAAAAGATCCCACCGTCAGAGGCCACCAGCCAGTAACCGAGTCCATCGGGAGTCGAAGCCATGCCCACTATCGGAGCATTGAGCCTCTGCCCGCCCATCGATCCGTAGAACCCGGCGCTGCCGAAGGAGAAGATCCCGCCGTCCTTGGCGACGGTCCAATAGCCTGGCTGGCCGGTGACTTGGGCCCCGCCGACCATTGGCTGATTGAGCGACCGGCCGCCCATCGATCCGTCGAACTGGGTTTCGAAATTGAAGATGCCTCCATCGGAGGCGACCTCGGTGTAGCCAGTGGAGCCACCTTGCCCGTATCCGCCCGGACTCGTACTGGGCGAGGCCGCGGTGATGACGCGCACCTCGTCGACGAATTCCGAGGAACGGAGGTCCATGTGGATGGTTGATGGTCCAACTAGCTCGACGTAATCGTCCCCTTTCAGGCCTTGGCTAGGAAAGTCTTCGTAAGTCGTTCCTGGAGCACCAACGATGGAGTTGGTCGCTCGCAGAGTCGATGTCTCAATGATCAGACCAAGGATGGGGGTGCTGAAGGTGACCGTAGCGTCGTAGAGAAAACGCGACACTGGAGCGACCATGAAGTAGCTGTCAACTGGAGTGCCCGCCGCCAGAGTGTTTGGAGAGAGTGGGCCGAGCCCGGTGTAAGTCGTCGGAAACGTGGAGGGGGTGATGTCCACCGGCAATGACGTCGGCAGGGTATACGCGGTCCGCTCGGTGAAAGCGACGATGGAACCGTCGCTCGGGATCGAGGTTGGGGATATCAGCGGGGGGGGAGGCGATACGAAGACCAACGCCCCGCCGACAGCGACGACCGAGGCGCCGCTCGGCTCAGCATCGAGCATGCCTACCGCGCCGGCCACGACAGCAAGTGTTGCCAGCACTGCCATGGTGCGACGGCATCTCCGCGCCGCGGCGCCGAGGGTGTTGATTCGAGTGTGTCTGAGATCCTGAAGCAAAAGGTTCACGTCGCCAAACGCCTTCATCAGTCGTGATTCGCCGCCGCAAACGTAGCAACGAATCAACTGCCTTCCAACAAGGTTTCAACAACATCTGCACAACATCGATGATTGACCAGGGCAAATTGGGTTGACCCGACATCGCTAGGACTTCCATGCGTCATAGGGCTCGGTGAAGATTTCGCCCTGGGCCGCTCCTGAGCCCAACCTCCCGCCGCCTGGACCTCGTACTACGAAGGCAATGACGACCACAGCCGCCGCTCCGGCGATCGGACCGACGATAGAGAACCAGCAACCACTGAATGTGTTCGAGACGAGGTCGGGACCGAACGAGCGGGCTGGGTTCGTCGACGCTCCTGAGATGGGGCTCCCCCCGCAGGCGCTCCCGCTTGCTGCGGCTCCTCTCATTGGGCGGGCTCGTGATGAAGTCGCACTGGGAGTGCCCGTAGAACAGGTTGTCCCTCAGGCTTTCGCCCGTGCTCGCAACGACCTCGTTGAGCGAGCGAAGGCGCTCGAGCCACGTTGGATCGCTCTCGAGCGAGCCCACCCGCGGGCAGTCGCTCCCGAGGCAGCAAGCACCCGATGGTCCGACGACGGACTGCCGACCAAACGCGGTCTGTGACTGGCTACACGTTCTTCTGGGCGATCAACAGCGGAAGTTGGTACGTCGCGCCTTTCTGGCGGATCGGTTTGGCGATCGGGGCGACGTAATACGCGGCAGCGAGAGCCTTTGTCAGATAGTTGCCTTTCAGGGATCCGCTGTTCTGGCGAAGGCGAGCCAGACTGTCCCTGGTGTAGAGCTCGCGTTCAGCGATCAGCAAGACGCGGAAGCCACACTCTTCGAGATCTGCGATCAGAGCATTCAATAGCTGCCGCTCGCTCTCGTCGTCTTCAAAAAGGTGCATCTCGCCGACGATGGTCGAGATGGAGGAGAGTTTGGTACATGCTCGAAAGGTCTCGTACTCCGCTCCCTCGATGTCGATTTTCAAGAGATCGATTGGACCGATCTCCTTGATGAGATCGTCGAGGCTGATGCTTTCGACTCTGTTTCCTCTCTCATCAGAAAAAGACTGATCGTTGACACGCCCACATCCGGAGTCAATGGTTGCGTCCAGATCCAGCATTTCGCCTGTCTTGCTCCACAGTGCGCGGTGTCGCGGCTCGATGTTCTCGATGTGGTTTCGATCAACGTTTAGCTTCAGAAGGTCGAAGTTCACTTGCGACGCTTCAATCGAAATGACCCGTTCTGCCCATTGCGACGCCATGAGGCTGAAGATGCCGGCGTGCGCGCCGGCATCAACGACCGTCTGCAGATCGGATGTAAAGGTGAATCCACCCCGTTCGTAGATACGATCAAGGATCAGTTCACGCGAGAGGGTGAAGACCTCATCGTCGGGACACAGCGCACTGAGCTTCCTGCCCCGCTCGGTGATATCGAGCGCAACCAGGTTGCCTCGGCCCGGTGATGCTATGGACTTGACGTGTCTTTTGACCGCACGACCGAGAGAGATCACGATCCGCCTTTCAATCTTCGACCGACTCAAGGAAAAGTTTTTGCAGGTGAGCGTCTCCCCTCTGTCCCGCATTCTCCGCGTGGAGTCCCGTGCCCCTCTCTTACGACCGGCCAGAACGCCCTCGTCCCGCCAGACCGCGCCGTCACCTGGGAATTGAGCATGATGACAACTGTTCAACAACGTGCCGTCTACGAATGGAGCAGCCCCCCGTTCGGCTCCGCTTCGACCTGTGTAGTGCCACATGGCGGTTTATCGAGGAGAGGCGGCAATCGAGTCCCGCAGCGCCCACCCTTTTGTGCCGCGGAGGCGGTCAGGCAGCCGTCGACGGGCGTCTCAACGCGACGGAGCAGGCGAGTAGCGCTCCCGATCGTAGAGACGCCGAAAGAGTCGCTTGGGGGAGGAGGCAAAGCGTGTCGCGATTTCCGCGTGTACATATCGACACCCGACGCGCCGGGCGACGTCGACGCGCGTAAGGGTGATGGCGCTCCGTAGATCATGTCGCCAATAGCGGGGATGGGTGGCGGCGAAACCCAGCCACGCAAGTTCGCCATGAACGACGAGTGCACCCACGGCGACCAGCCGGTCCCCGTCGAAGACCCCGTAATGGTGGAAGTCCACAGACCCAACGGGGGCTTGGAACCAATGGCGTAGCACGCCCCGTCGGACCAGCCGCCCCATTCGAGGACGCTGAGTTCGCCTACCGCGGCACGGTGTTCTTCGTCGAGGCGGCACACGTTCAGGTCGCCGTGCGGCGGAGGGATTTCGGTGATGTCGCTCCCCATCTTGGAAACGCCACCAGGACTGGGATGGAGGTCGGCTTCGGTCAACCACCTGCGGACGTCCACAGGCTGGGCGTCGGGGGAAAGCTCGATTCCGAAGTGCGAGCCCGCGTGCAATCGGCAGAAGCCGACCATCAGCTCGACTTCGTCCCGGACAATCCCGAGGCCAATCACCCGGTTGATCTCGGCAGAGTCGATTGCCCCGACCATCCCGAGTGGGATGTCAGAGGCGGGTTCGACAACGACACCGAGTGGATTTCCTGGGAGGCTACCGACGGCGTCAAGACAGGCGCGCCACACCGTCGCTTCGTGGAGCTCCTAGGACGCAGCCAGCGAGCCGAACTCCATTTCGCAGCCGTACTCCGGGACCTTCGACGTACTCTCCTGCGACTCGATCGTGCTCAGGTTCCGAGCTGGACTCGCCTCCACGCGGCTCCTGCCCACGGCCCTCGCCCTCCTGCTTGCGGCCTCGCAAAGGAGTACCCCACCAAGTAACTGGCTGGAGGGTACTTCTCGAGTTTCGAACTCCACGTAGCGCTTCGGTGGCAATTCGGTAGCACGACATCGGGGGGCAGTTGCAGCGTTGATCTGGTCGGTCCGACCCGCCCGCCGGCCTCCGTCATTCCTCGACGGGCAACCGCAGTGTCTTGGTCGGCCTCGCAGCCATGGCGCCCCTCGACGCTCCCCGCGTGCGGACCAGCCGAGGACCGAGGAGGTCAGGTGCCCGCGCGCTGCTCGACGTGCTGGAGCTCGATCCACAGCGGGATCAGGAACCAGACATAGGCGTTGGTGAGCGTGTACTGCTTGTCCTGGTAGCGCGTCACCATGGCGCCGACATCGGTGACCCGGACGCGGTCGTCCTTGCTCTGGTACGCCTTGACCCTGTCCAGAATTTCCGACAGCTCCTCTTTGGATGACACCTCTAACCCGAAGTGATCCATGTTGGGCGTGACCATGAATTCGTCCTTCGCCGGCAGCAGGTAGAGGAACTGGCCCAACGACCCGGTGTAGAGAATGAGGGGATTCCCTTTCTCCGTGCTGTTGTCTCCCTCGATCCAGCCGAAGACTTCGGAGTAGAAGTCCAACAGCGCGGCTCGACCCTCTTCGTCCATGATTTCGGCATCAACGCTGATTGCCACATGATTGATCCGCGGAGCGAATGGGGTCGGGCTCATGCGGGCAGGCCCGGTTCAACCATCACCTTGCTCGGAATCTCGCCTCGAGCCAGCCGCTCCATCGACACCATCACTTCGCTGAGTCCAATGTTGTCGGGTTCGATCAAGGCCTCGATCGGCAGTGTGCCGCTGTCGAGGAGGTCCACGGCGGGCTGGAATCCTTCGTCGTTGTAGTTGTAGGCCCCGATGATCTCGAGCTCGAAGATGATCATGCGGTTCTGGTTGATTCGGGGCGGTTCGAACCCTGTCCCCACGATCACGAGGGTGCCCGCATAGTCGAGCTGCCCGAAGCCTGCCTCGGCCGCGCCTGCATGGCCGGAGCATTCGAACACCACAGCGTAGGGCTCTGCCACAGGAAGGGCCAAGGCCGGCTGTTCGAGCATGTCGGGTGTCACGACCCGGGTCGCACCGACGTCGAGGGCCTGCTGGCGCCGAACCGCCGAAGGCTCGCTCACGGTGATGTCGGAGATCCCTCGAGCACGCAGTATGGCGACGATCAAGAGGCCGACGGGGCCCGCCCCGGTGACAAGTACTCGATCGCCGGGGCCGACATCGGCCAGCCGCAACGCGTGCAGGGTGATGGCTGTCGGCTCGGCCAGTGCGGCCACCCGGCTCGGCAGAGAATCGGGAATCCGGATCAGGCCGTCGGCCGCGACCGTCTTGTACTGGCAGAAGGCACCGCGATATCCGACGAAGTCGGCCGGGGCACGGTTCAGGCACACCGAAGGGCGGCCCCGTCTGCAGGGTCGGCAGACGCCGCACCCAGGAGCCGGGTTCCCCACCACGCGATCGCCAGGCGACCAGCGCGAGTCGTCGGGCGCGGCGGCCACGATGCCCGACCATTCGTGGCCAAGGATGGCACCCGGTTTTGCGTACCGCTCCAGAACCATGTGCAGATCGGACCCGCAAATACCGCACTCGGCAATCTCCACGAGCACCTCGCCGGGGCCTGGTTCGGGACGGGGCACCTGCTCGACCGCGATTTTCCCATCGCCCACGTAGACCGCTGCCTGCATCACTGGTGATGGCACGGAGGCAACCATAGGGACTCATCGCGCCGGGCGCGCGTCCGTCGATGTGATGCGCCGCGCCCGGATCGCTCACGCCGGTCTTCACAGTCGTCCCGCACCTGGCGCCAGGTTGCAGCGCGTCGGTTCGCTCTACGACGTCGTCGTCCCTGGTCAGACCGTCCCGTGCCCTCGTCGCTGAACTCCTGCGATGACGGAAACGCCCGGAGCGGAATGGGGCGCCTCAGCGCCCGGTCCAGACGGGCGGGCGCTTCTCGAGGAATGCGGCGACACCTTCGCGCGGATCGGCCGACCGCGTGGCCGCTCCGAGCGCGCGCTCGGTGAGGCTCCAGCCGAACTCGTCGGTTCCTGCGGTGAGCTCGTTCACTGCGGCGAGGCAGGCCTGGACCGAGACCGGCGCGTTGGAGCAGATGTCCTCCGCCAGGTGGACGGCGCCCTCGAGCGCGCCGCCCGCTTCGGTCAGGACGTTGACGAAACCCGCTTCGTAGCCGCGCTGCGCATCGATGGGTCGCCCCGTGAGGATCAGCTGGCGCGCCACGTTCAGGGGCAGCGCGCGCGGTGCCCGGAACAAGCCGGCGCAGGTCGGCACCACTCCGATGCACACCTCGGGGAGGCCGAACCGGGCCGTCTGCGAGGCCACGACGAGGTCACAGGCCAACACGAGTTCGAGCCCTCCACCGAGCGCCGGGCCCTCCACTGCGGCGATCAGCGGCTTGCGGCGCACACGCCGGATCAGGCCGTACTCGCCCCCTCGCTCCGTGACGTAGTCCCCACCGGCCGTGAGATCGCTCCCTGCCGAAAACACGTCGGGCGTGCCGGTGAGGATTCCCACCCACACATGGTCGTCGTCGTCGAGCTCGTTGAGCGCGGCGTCGAGTGCGTCCGCCATCGCACGGTCGATCGCGTTGCGCTTGGCGGCTCGACGCATCGAGATGACCAGGACGCGCCCTTCACGGCGTTGCCCGACCAGTTGGGCATCGTCTGCACCTGTGCTACTCACGCGCGCCTCCGGTCACCGACTCTGAAGAGTGGTTCACGTTAGCGACGAGATCAGCGGCCCGTTTGCCTTACCGCTCTCAGCACATTGCCCGCTCGTGAGCATGGCGCCCGAACGTGGGGGCCTCAGTCGTGCGCGCTCAGGTCCCAGCCATGGCCACGACGGGTTCGTTGAGGGGCTTGCCACCCATAGACCCGAAGAACGGGGCGTTGTAGCTGAAGATCCCGCCATCGGAGGCGACGAAGCGGTAGCCCGAGCCGCTGCGGTTGGATTCCATCCCGACGATTGGCGCGTTGAGGTGCATGCTCCCCGTTGAGCCGTAGAACGGCGCGGCGAACGAGAAGATCCCGCCATCGGAGGCGACCTCCCAGTACCCGCCGGTCTGGGGGTCCGAAGCCATCCCGACGATGGGTCGGTTGAGTGGTCTCCCGCCCATCGACCCTTGGAACTTCGCGTCGCCGTAGCTGAAGATCCCGCCGTCGGAGGCGACGAGCCAGTAGCCCTTGCCGTCGGGCGTCGCGGCCATCCCGACGATCGGGCTGTTGAGATGGATGCTGCCGGCGCTGCCGTAGAAGCCGGCGTCACCGAAGTTGAAGATGCCGCCGTCGGACGCCACCTCCCAGTACCCGCCACCGTCGGGTGTGGCGGCCATGGCGACGATGGGTTGGTTCAGCGGCTTGCCGCCCATGGAGCCGAAGAAGCCCGCGTCACCGAAGGAGAACATCCCGCCGTCCGAGGCGACCTCCCAGTAGCCGCCGCCATCGTGAGTCAGCGCCGCGCCGACGACGGGGCGGTTGAGGTGAATGCTCCCGGTCGATCCGCAGAACGGGATGTTGCCGTAGTCGAACACGCCTCCGTCAGAGGCCGAGAGGATGTAGCCGTCGGGTCCACCGGCGGGTGCGTTGCACGGCACCTCGATCGTCGGACCGGGGGTGCCCGCGTCACCGGTCAGCTGCGGGTCGTGGTGGAACTGCGGCCAGGCGCCCGATTCGTAGACGCTCGAGCCGCTGCCGCGGGTGTCGTCGATCTCCCAGTGGGTGATGACGCCGGTCAGGGCGCCGTTGATGTCCGCATAGCCCGCACCGGTGATGCCGATGTGCCCGTCGGGGTCGTCGGTCACCAGTGGCGAGTTCTGATAGCCGTCGTTCGTGTCGAGGGTCGCCACCTCGGCGCCCGAGCGGCCGTCGAAGATGTCGATCCCATTCGTCGTCGGGACGATGACGTCCTGGTATCCGCCGCCTGTGAGGTCGGCCGTGACCGGCGAGCCGATCACCGCGCCACTGGTCGCCGCCGACCAGACGACGTTGCCGTTGGTCCCGTTCAGCACATAGATGGTGCCGTCCGAGCCGGCCTGGGTGCCCTCGACGACGTCGAGTTGCCCGTTGCCCTGCACGTCGGCCAGTGCGGGCGAGTCGGCCGTGATGCCGTCGAGGACCTGGCTCCACGCCAGCCCGCAGCTCGTGTTGAGGGCGAAGACCCTGTCAGAGTCCGAGGCCCCCGAGTAGTAGCTCCCGTCGCCGATGGCGATCCCGACGGCGCCGCCGGCGAGGAACTGACCGACCGCGGGTGAGGAACGGTCGATGTTCTGGTTCGTGTTGTACTGGCAGACGAGGCCGCCAGCGGGGTTCCCGGTGAAGAGGTTGCCGGCAGTCGAGAGGATGCGGATGTGCCCGCCGTTGGAGTAGGTCTGCCCGTAGGCGACGCCGGTGCTCGAGTCGCCACCGCTGATGATCTGGCTGTCCCCGTTGGCGTAGAGGTCGGCGACCGCCGCCGTGGAGTAGACCGAGTCGGCCTGGAACCACGGGAACCCGGCCAGGACCGCACCGTTGGCCGCCCCGAGCGCGTAGGTGTTCTGACCGAGGGAGCCGGCCTCGACGCCATAGCCGTCCGCGTAGGCCGCCACGGTCGGCGAGGCCTGCACCGCCGAGTGCGGAGTCGGGTCCGTTCCCGGGTTGGTCGCCTGCACGAACCACTGGTCGCCGCCATTGGGAGCGATGGCCTGGTAGCCGCCCACTGACGGGTTCGCGGCATCGCCCGAGCCGATATAGACGGTGTCGGTCCCGTTGGCGTCGATGGGCGCAACAGACGGTGAGGAGTTGATCGGTGCGCCCGCGTTATATGGCCAGCCGGCGACCGGCGTGCCGTTCGCGACGTGGAGCGCCCAGACCAGGCCGGCGGTGTCACCGACGACCACGGCGGATTGCCCGTCGAGATCGGCGACGTTGGGTGAGGACAGCGCGATCGGGTTGTTCCCGTCGGGGAGTGTCTGGCTCCACGTCTGGTTGGCGACGAAGCCGGCCGCGTGCGCGATCTCGTCGGCGTGCGCCACAGGAGCCGCCGGGAGGCCGATCGTCAGAGCCAATGCGGTGACCCCGCCCATGATCGATGCGGGAATGATGGACCTCGGCGGACGTCGTGTCACGAATCTCCCTTTGCGTTGTGCGCGGTCGCGGCGGTCATGGGATCGATGCGACGTGATCTCTCTGCCGTTGGCGTCTCAACGCGGCTGGTGAGGGCGGGGGCGCCCACAGGTACTAAGTCGGCAGCCCAGGCACCAGTCTTGACCCGTCAACGCATTCCGCCACTTCAAGATGGGGTCCAAGTATCGTGCGTGGCGTAGTCGCGCTGGCACATACACCCAGCAAGTGCCGTTGGAAGTAGGGCGGCGTGCACCTGGGGTAGGGGCGGGCTGAGCAGGTATGAAGCCCTCGCGGGGGCATTGCCGCGTACCATGCTCGCGGTGATCGGCTCGTTGACGAAGCTGGCGCGCTCGATGGGCCGGCGCATCCGGTGGCTCGGCGTGATCTTGGTCCTGTGCCTGGGTCTCGTCGCAGTGCAACTCGTCAACATTCAGCTGGTGAAGGCAAAGGCGTTGGAGAGCTCGCCGTTCAACCCGCGCATCTCCTCACAGGCGTACATCAACCCGCGAGGAACGATCTACGCGTCCGACGGCACCGTGCTGGCCGAGTCCGTCCCGACGCCGGCCGGGACCAACCGGACGGACTATCCCTACGACTATGTACGGGAATATCCCCAGGGACCTCTCTACGCGGGCATCACCGGTTATGACTCGGCGTTGACCGGTGCGGTCACGGACATCGAGAACGAGTACGACTCGTATCTGGGTGCCCACCAACAGTCGCCCCAGACCCTCAGCCAGCTCCTCTTCCGGGAGTCACTGCCTCGCACGACCGACAACGTCACGCTGACGATCCAGCCCAAGCTGCAGCAGGCGGCGTGGAACGCGCTGAACGCGGTTTCGGGGAACAACGACGGAGCCGTCGTGGTGCTCGACCCCAAGACGGGCGCCGTGCTGGCGATGGTCTCCAACCCGACCTACGACCCCAACGCGCTCGTGAGCACCTCGCTCTCTGCCGAGAATCTGGCCTACTACACCTACACGCAAAAGGATCACGAGGGTTTCTATCCGCTGCGCCCGATCGCCACCTCGGAGTACTTCGAGCCTGGGTCGACCATGAAGGTGATCACGTCCACGACGGCCTACAACCTCAAGCCATCGCTCATCAACTTCAACTACCCGGTCGCCCCCTGCCAGAAGTTCACCGACTCCGACCGTTTGCTCTGCAACGACGGGAGCACTCCCGCGGACTCCGACCCGTGTGGCGGCACCATGGCCAACGACATGCTGGCGGTCTCGTGTGACCCCGGCTACGGCGAGCTCGGGATCCAAGAGGGCGTGTCAACGCTCCGCCAGCAGGCTGAGCTGTTCGGTATCAACTCCGTGCCGCCAATCGATCTCCCGGCAGTGGGCCAGCAGCCGACGGGCGGGGTGATCGCCTCGGTCTTGCAGCCTCTGCAGTCGGACGCGCAGGCTGATCAGGCCTACACCGCGATCGGTCAAGAATTCGTGGAAGAGACGGCGTTGCAAAACGCCATGGTCGCCGCCGGAATTGCCAACGGTGGGGTGATCATGACGCCGCACCTCATGTCGTCGATCACAAGTTCGAACGGCGCGATGGTCAAGACGTACACGCCGACGCCCATGCCGCGATCTGCGTCACCGGCGGCGGCGCAGGCGGTGACCTCGTTGATGGAGAGCGTCATCACGAATCCCGGTGGGACGGCAGCGGGCGTCGGATTCCCGTCCTATTTGTGTGCTGCGGTGAAGACGGGGACAGCGCAAACTGGCCTCGGCGTGAACCACGACTGGATGATCGGGTTCGCTCCGGCCAACAACCCTCAGATCGCCGTGGCCGTCGTCGTGCCGTATCAGTACATCGGGACGGATGGCGCGCAGATCGCCGGACCGATCGTGAAGGCGATGATGGAGACGGCGCTGCCACAGGGCTCCGTCCAGCAGCCGTGCACCGTCCAGGCTCCGCCTGGCTCCGACTTCGCGCCCTGAGCGAGTTCTGGGAGCCGGACCGGCTTCTTCGAGCTGCGATCGAGGCTGCGGGTCGGGTACAGTATCTGCGTGACTACGCAGATACTTAAGAGTCCGGCCCGGGAGGAATTCCGCTCCGCTGTCGGGATGCTCAAGCTGCTGGGCGACGAGACCCGGCTGCGAGTGATCTGGGCCCTGCTCGAGGGAGAGCACTCGGTGAACGAGCTGGCCGAGATGGTGGGGGCCCAGCCGGCGGCGGTGTCGCAGCATCTCGCCAAGCTGCGGCTGGCCCGGCTCGTGCGGAGCCGCCGCGAGGGGACCCGCATCTTCTACGTGGTGGACGACGCGCACGTCCGCCGCTTGGTGGAGGAAGTCGTCACGCACGCCGACCACGTCACCGCCCATGGGTGAGGGCCACACCCACGCTGGTGGAGCCGGCGAGACGTCGGCCGGCACCGACCGCCGCGCACTCGTCGTGTCGCTCGTCCTGCTCGCCGCGTTCATGGCGTTCGAGGTGGGCGCCGCGGTGGCGTCCAACTCACTGGTCTTGTTGGCCGACGCCGGACACATGCTGGTCGATGTCGGCGCTATCGCCGGATCGCTCGTGGCGATCCATCTCGCAGCCCGGCCCGAGACCCGCTCGCACACCTATGGGATGAAGCGCGCCGAGATCCTGGCTGCCGCAGCCAACGCCATCACCCTGCTCATTGTCTCGGCGCTGGTGACCTGGGACGCGGTCGTTCGTCTCTTGCACCCCTCGTCGGTCGACGGTGCCGTCCTGATCGTCGTTGCCGCGGTCGGGGTCGCGGTGAACGTCGTGGCGACCTCGGTCATGGCTCGAGCGAACCGGCGCTCACTCAACATCGAAGGGGCCTACCGGCACATCCTGACCGACCTCTACGGGTTCGCCGGAACCTTGATTGCCGGCATCATCATCGTCCTGTGGGGCATTGACCGAGCCGATGCCATCGCGTCGCTGGTGGTCGTGGTGCTGATGCTGAAGGCTGCCGTCGAGTTGTTGCGCCCTTCGTTGCGCATCCTCCTCGAGGCAACGCCCGAGGACATCGATCTCATCGAAGTCCGCCAGCACTTGCTCGAGCTGCCCGAAGTCGAGTCGATTCACGACCTGCATGCCTGGACGCTCACCTCGTCCCTCCCCATTCTCACGGCGCACGTGGTGGTGACCGACGAATGCCTGAACACCGGTGAGGTCGGACGCGTGCTCGACCACCTCCAAGAGTGCTTGGCAGGCCACTTCGACGTCGAGCACTCCACGCTGCAGTTCGAGTCGGCCGGGCACATCGAACACGAGGTTGGTGGCCACTCCTAGCGGTGTGTGGCGGATGTGATGATCCGGATCGAGGTCGGCTGTCCCCGACAGAACCCATCGTCGGTACTCTCGCGAAATGCGATCCCTGCTGTACTCCATCAACGTCACCTTGGACGGGTGCTGCGATCACCGTGCGATCCCGGCGGACGAAGAGTTGCATCGTCACGCGGTCGAGAACCTCAACCAGGCCGACGCCCTTCTCTTTGGCCGGGTGACGTACGAAATGATGGAAGCAGCGTGGCGGCCGCCGACGCCGGCGGGAGCGAGACCTGATTGGATGGAAGCCTTCGCCGACACGATCAACGCGGCAAAGAAGTACGTCGTGTCGAGCACCCTGGAGCAGGTCGATTGGAACGCTGAACTCGTGCGCGGGGATCTGGGCAAGGCCGTTCAGCAGCTCAAGCAGGGGTCGGGCAGGGGACTGTTCGTGGGAGGTGTGAAGCTCCCACTGGCGTTGACGGAGTTGGGATTGATCGATGAGTACGAGTTCGTGGTGCATCCCAGGCTCGCTGGCCACGGGCCGACGTTGTTCTCTGGGCTATCGAAGCATGTCGACTTGAAGGTCGTGAGCCGGCTGGACTTCGGCTCGGGGGCAGTGGCGATGCGGTACGAGCCGAAAAGGTAGGCATGAAGCGAGGAGGTAGGCACCAGCCGAGGAGGTTGCCATCGGGCTTCACAGCCCGCGCCGGCCGCACCGTGGAACCCTCGGTCGCGGCTCTTGCGCCGAGCGGGCCGGCGTGGGGAACGGGCTGGGCCGGACGCGCCAACCTGCGTTATCTCGTGGTCGGCGGTTCGAACGCGGCGACCAACTCAACGTGTTCGGTCATCGGAAAGATGTCGAACGCCCGCAAGGCGGACAGGTCCCAGCCGGCGTCGAGAAGGATTCGCGCATCCCGGCCGAAGGAGGCCGGGTCACAGGACACGTAGACGAGGCGTTCGATCGATGCCGCGTGGGTGGCGAGCGCCCCCATGACGCGGGTTCCGGCACCCTCCCGGGCGGGATCGAGCACCACGACCTGCGGTTGGCCGATCGCGTCCGTAACCAGTTCGGCCGTCACCTCGCTCTCGAGCACACGAAGCGAGTCGACGCCTTTGCTGTTGTGTCGGAGATCGGCGCAGGCTCGGCGGTCCCGCTCCACGGCGATGACCGTGCCCTCGGCGCCCACCCGCTCGGCCAGGGGGACGGCGAAGAGCCCGGCGCCGGCGTAGAGATCGACCACGGCCGCCCCGCGGCAGTCACCGACGAGGCCGAGGACGGTCGAGAGCAGGACGTGCGGCGCGCCGGCGTGCACCTGCCAGAACACACCCGGGGAGATGCGAAAGGTGTGCCCGTGCACCTGCGTGTGCACGCCGCCGGGTGGCCGGCGCACGATGCCCCGCATGACGAGGCCGGCATCGATTTCGGCCGGGTGCACCACGTGGCGGCCGCGTGGGGTCAGCGCAACGAGCGCCTCACCCCGGTCCCCGGTCATGATCTCGAGCTCCGCCGCCCCGGGCCACGCGGCCGTGAACGCGCCGGTGGCCGTCACGGCAGGGCTCGCGAGCGGACACCCGTTCACGTGCTCGAGTTGATGGGAACGATGCCGGCGGAACCCGGTCCTGCCGTCGTGGTCCACCGCGACCCGCACCCGGGTACGCCAGGCGAGGCCGTCGCTGTCGCCATGCACCTGCTCGACCTCGATCGGGCGCTCCACACCGGCCAGATGTGTGACCTGCTCGGCAACCCGGAAGGCTTTGAGCGCTCGCTGCGCGGGCAGGCTCGCGTGCTGGAAGTCACAGCCGCCACAGCGTCCGGGTCCCGCGTGTGGACACGGTGGTGTGCACCCGGTCGGCGGACGGTCGCAGGATCTCTACTGCGTCGGCCCGGAGGTACGAGGAGGCGGTGGCGGTGACCTGGGCCCGCACACGCTCTCCCGGGAGGGCGTGCCTGACGAAGACCACTCTCCCGTCGGGTGCGCGGGCGACGCAGCCACCCCCGCCCGCCACGGCCCCAATGTCCAGCTCGAGCAGGCCGTCGTCCGGCAGGCCGTCGTCCGGCAGGCCGTCGTCCGGCAGGCCGTCGTCCTGTTGGTTCGTCACGACTCGGAGCGTAGGTCGCCGCAGGGACCCGCCATTGACGACAATTCCAAGAAATCCCGGCACGAGGTGTCGATCCGGGGAGGCCCGATCGTCGTTGGGACAACACCACGACACGAAGGAGAACATGATGCGCTACTTGTTGATGATCGCCCTCGACGAGGCCCAGGGACCCGGAGAGGATGTGACGCCCCAGTACGCCGCCTTTGGCAAGGAGATGGCCGAACGGGGAGTGCTGCTCGGTGGGGAGCGTCTTCACTTCACGAGCGACGCCACGACGGTGCGCGTCCGCAACGGCGAGATCCTCGCGACCGATGGCCCCTTTGCCGAGACCAAGGAGCAGCTGGCGGGCTACTACGTCGTCGACTGCAAGGATCTCGACGAGGCGATCGAGGTCGCAGCCAAGATCCCGGGTGCTCGGGACGGATCCATAGAGGTGAGGCCGATCTGGGAGATGTAAAGGTCGAGGCGGCGGTCGCCGATGCGTTCCACGCGGAGTGGGGCCGGGTGGTGGCGACCCTGGTTCGGCTGACCGGCGACTGGGACCTGGCGGAGGAGTGCGCGCAGGACGCCTTCGCGGTGGCCTTGGAACGATGGCCCCGTGACGGCGTCCCGCGCCGTCCCGGGGCCTGGCTCACGACGGTGGCGCGCAACCGCGCCATCGACCGGGTGCGGCGCACTCAGCTCGGGCTGGCCAAGACACTCGACGCGGCCGCGATGGAGAGGGGCGAGGACGAGGTGCTCGGGCAAGACGAGATGGTCGCCGACGACGACGTGCCAGACGAGCGGCTGCGCTTGATCTTCACCTGTTGCCATCCCGCCCTCCCGTTCGAGGCGCGGGTGGCGTTGACATTGCGCACGCTGGCGGGGATGACGACACCCGAGATCGCCCACGCGTTCTTGGTGCCCGAAGCCACGATGGCGCAGCGGCTGGTACGAGCAAAGAGGAAGATCCGCAACGCCGGCATCCCTTTCGTAGTGCCGCCACCGCACCAGCTGGTCGAGCGGACGGCGGCCGTACTTGCGGTCATCTACCTGCTCTTCAACGAAGGGTATTCGGCTAGCTCGGGCGCCGACCTTCTCCGGCACAGCTTGAGTACCGAGGCCATTCGGCTGGGTCGCGTCCTGTGTGCGCTGATGCCTGACGAGGCCGAAGCCCTCGGCCTCCTCGCGCTCATGCTGTTCCATGACGCTCGCAGCGCGGCACGCGTCAACGAGAACGGGGATCTCGTCGTCTTGGAAGCGCAGGACCGCTCCTTGTGGGACGCCGAGGCAATCGCCGAAGGTTTCGACGTGCTTGACGCGGCGGCGCGACTCGAGCGGCCTGGACCGTTCCAGTTGCAGGCCGCGATCGCATCGTGCCACGTGCATCCAAGCGAGTCGACGGATTGGGCCGAGGTTGCTGTGCTCTATGACCGTCTCTTCGAGATGATGCCGTCTCCGGTGATCGAGTTGAACCGGGCCGTCGCGGTGTCTCTGAGTGTCGGCCCCGAGGCCGGTCTGGCGTTGGTCGACGCCATCGAGCTGGAGGGCGACCTGCGCGACTATCACCTGCTTCCGGCCGCCCGCGGCGACATGCTGCGCCGCCTGGGACGCCGGGACGAAGCAGCGGCCTCGTACCGCCGGGCGTACGAGCTGGCGGGGACGGACGCTGAGAAGCGCTACCTCCAGCGCCGGGTGGACGACATGACCGCAAGGGGCTCGCCGGATCCGTCGGTTTGACAGGTCCGAGCACCGTTGCAATCGTCTCGCTCCTGACCAACCGCGTCCCGGTGCGCCTGGGGCGTGGGGCGCCGTGGACGATGCGAGAGGACGGCTGGACCATGTTGCAAGGCAGAGTGGCGATCATCACCGGGAGCGGGCGCGGCATAGGCCGTGAGCACGCGCTTTTGTTTGCGTCCCTCGGCGCCAAGGTGGTTGTGAACGACCTCGGCGGCGCGATCGACGGCTCGGGGAAGGACGTCTCGGCGGCCCAAGCCGTGGTTGACGAGATCACGGCCGCAGGGGGCGAGGCGGTCGCCAACACCGACAGCGTCAGCTCGTTCGCAGGTGCCAAAGCCATGGTCGATCAGGCGGTCTCGAGCTTCGGCGATCTGCATGTGGTCGTGAATAACGCGGGCATTCTGCGCGACCGCATGTTGGTGTCGATGAGCGAAGAGGAGTTCGACGCGGTCATCGCCGTCCACCTGAAGGGCACGTTCAATATGACGAGGCATGCCGCGGACTACTGGCGCGAGCAGGCCAAGGCCGGGACGATCGTCGACCGGGCCATCGTCAACACAAGTTCGGGTGCGGGCCTGCACGGCAACGTCGGGCAGACCAACTATGCAGCCGCCAAGGCGGGTATCGCGGCAATGACGGTGGTGAATGCGATGGAATTGCATCGCTACGGCGTCCGGGCCAACTGCATCGCACCGGTGGCGCGCACCCGCTTGACGTTGCAGACGCCGGGGATGGGGGAGCCCATGCAGAATCAGGTGTTCGACCCGGAGAACGTGTCGCCGCTGGTGGCGGTGCTGGCGTCGGAGACCTGTCCCTTCAACGGGCAGGTCTTCAGCGTGTACGGCGGCTCGGTGGGCATCTACGGTGGGTGGTCGATCGCGGAGTCCGTCGAGACAGACGATCGTTGGACCGCCGAGACGTTGGCGGCAGCGATGGACAAGCTGCCGCGAACCGTCGAGATCAACAGCCAGATGACCGAGCTCGCGAAACACATGCAGGGTTGAGCCCCAACCTGGTCCCGGGGTGAGTCGCGCCGAGACGACAGCTTCTACCTAGGCTTCACGGTGATGGGTGGGGATCACCACGGTGACGAACGGGACAGGGGTACCGCGGCTCGCAGAGCGGCCGCTCCGGCGCGGGCATGGGTGGACGCAGCCTTCGCTGCGGCCGACGTCCACCCTCTCTTGTGCGCAGTGGCGCATCGGACCGGCGACCTTTCGCTCCTGCGTCCCGAGTTGGCGCCGGACCAGTCCCAGATGCTGGTCCCAGGCCGGGGCCTCACGCCCGAGCAGGAGGACGAAGCCCGTCGCATCGCCGCGGACGCGTGGTGCAGCCACGCCGCGTTAGGCGGGGCCGAGCATGAGCTGACGATCGACGAGCGGGTGGCGGTCTTCGCCTTCCTGGTCGGTGAGGGCGCTACCGACCTGTGGGAGCCGTTCCTGGTCGAGGAGCTGGGGCTGCCTGGCACCGACCCGAGGCGGCCGACGTGGCATCTGCGGGACACCGGTCGTTCGTTCCGTTGTGCGGTCATCGGCGCGGGAGCCTCGGGCCTGGCCGCGGCGCACAGGCTCCGCCAAGCCGGCGTGGACGTGACTGTCTTCGAGAAGAACGACGACGTCGGTGGCACCTGGCTCGAGAACGTGTACCCGGGCTGCCGTGTGGACGTGCCCAATCAGCTCTACAGCTTCTCGTTCGCGCAGACCAACGACTGGGTGTCGCGGTTCTCGGCCCAGCCCGACCTCCTGGCCTACCTCCGAGGCATGACCAAGGAGCTCGGGCTGGGGGAGTGCATCCGGCTCGGATGCGAGGTGACCGAGGCGCGTTTCGACGAAGCCCCCCAGTCCTGGCAGTTGGCGCTCCGCTGGGGGGACGGCAACGAGTCGAGCGAGGAGTTCGACGCAGTGGTGTGCGCGACGGGACAGCTCAACCGGCCCTCGCTTCCCGCTCTCGCAGGCCGGGACGACTTCGAGGGCCCCTGGTTTCACTCGGCCGCCTGGGACCACTCGGTAGAGGTCGCGGGCCGCCGGGTGGCGGTGATCGGGACGGGAGCGAGCGCGGCCCAGTTCGTGCCAACTCTCGCCGAGGAGGTGGCGCATCTCGACGTCTACCAGAGGACGCCGCCGTGGCTTCTGCCGACCGAGAACTATGGCAACCCTTTCCCGCCGGAGTTCCACGACCTGCTGCTGCTCCTGCCCGACTACGGCCGATGGGACCGGTTGTCGCAGTTCTGGATGATGCACGAAGGCCTCCTCCCCGCGGCCCGGGTGGACCCCGAGTGGGACGAGCACACCGAGGCCGTCAGTGCCGGGAACGACTTCGTGCGCTCCATGCTGATCGACGTCCTGCGGGCCCAGGTCGACGACGACGACCTCTTCGAGAAGATGGTCCCGCACTTCCCACCCTTCGCCAAGCGTGCTTTACGCGACGACGGTCGGTGGGCCGCGGCGCTGGGCCGACCCCACGTCGATCTGGTGACCGTCCCGATCGACCGCGTCAACGCGCACGGCATCCGGACGGCCGATGGCGAGGACCATCCGGCCGACGTGCTGATCTACGGCACCGGATTCTCCGCGTCGGACTTCGTGGCGCCCATGGCAGTCTTCGGCCGTGACGGGGCGGAGCTCAACGAGGTCTGGGACGGCGACGCCCAGGCCTACCTCGGCGTCACGGTGCCGGGATTTCCCAATTTCTTCATGCTCTACGGGCCCAACACGAACCTGGTCATCAACGGCAGCATCCTGATCATGGTGGAATGCCAGGTCCGCTATGCCGTCGAGGCGATCGGACTGCTCCTTCGGTCCGGACACCGCTCCATGTCGTGTCGGCGCGACGTCTACGAGCGTTACGGACGCGAGATGGAAGAGGGCAATGCCACCATGGTCTGGGGCGTGGCGGACGTGCCGACGTGGTACCGCAACGCACGTGGTCGCGTGACCCAGAACTGGCCCTTCGACCTGCACACGTACTGGGCGCGCACCCGTGAGCCCGACCTGGCCGACTACGAATTGGCCTGACGCCGTTGTCCAGCCGCGAACTCACTGAGGTGCTCGACCTCATTGCGCCGGACTTCGCGGACCCGGCCGCCGACTACCGGTCGGTGCGCGCCACGATGGCGCCGTTTCACGGGCACCCGGTCCCGCCGCACATCACCGTGACGGAGGTCCAGTGGGGAGGGATTCGCTGCGCCTGGTACGACGACGCCCGTGTGGAACGGCGCGCCCGGACCGTCTTCCATTGCCACGGTGGCGCGCTCGTCTCGTGCCCGCTGGACGACTACCACTTCTACGGCGCGCTTCTCGCCGAACAACTCGAGGCGCGGGTCCTCATGGCCGACTACCGCCTGGCCCCCGAGCATCCCTATCCCGCCGCGCACGACGACTGCCTGGCTGCGTACCGCGGCCTGGTGACGAGCGGCGCGGTGGACCCGGCTCGCCTCGTGGTCAGTGGCGACTCGTGTGGTGGGCTACTGGGCCTGGCCGCGCTCGTCAGCGCGCGGGACGAGGGTGTGGCGCTCCCGGCTTGCTTCGTCTCGGTCTCGGGTTGGTTTGACCTCTCCGTGGCCGAGGAGCCCACCGGCCGTGGTCGCGACCCGTTCCTCACGGCTCCCTGGGTGCGTCACCGCGGCCGCGACTACACCGCGGGCAAACTCGACCTCGACGATCCGCGGGTGTCGCCCCGTTACGCGGACCTGCGCGGCCTCCCCCCGTTCTACCTGCCGGTGGCCGAGTACGACACGCTCTACGGCGGCGTCGTCGCGCTGGCCCAGGCCGCCATGGAGGCGGGGGTCGACGTCACCGTGGAGTCGTGGCCGGGCGTGGCGCATGGTTGGCAAGGCCTGGTGATCGCAGGTGTGCCCGAGGCGCTGGCCGCCTTCGCCCGTGCGCGCGAGGTGCTCGACGGCTGGGGCGTCTGAGGGCGGCGCGGACACCGCGGACTCAGGAAGACCGAGGAACACTCAGGAAGACTCAGAACAGCGCTAGGCGGGCCTCAGGCGTCGAGCACCGTCAGGTCGAGCTTGCCGAGGCGCTCGGGGTCGGCCAGGAAGTCGATCGCCACGACCCTGCCGCCCCGGACGGTGAAGGCGCCGATGGAGAAGACCTGGCCATCGCGGATCGCCACAGCGCCGGCCACACCGTTCACGAGCGCAGGCTGATGGAGCAGGCCCAAGCGGGCAAAGCCGAGTGCCGAGCGGGCGACCGCCTCGGCGCCGCGGACGATGCGCATGGCCCCGGCGGGCAGGGCGCCCTCGTCGGCCCGTACGACCACGTCGGGGTCGAGCACTTCCATCAGGGCCTCGAAGTCGCCGTTGCGGGCGGCGGCCAAGAACGCGTCGACCACCTCGCGCTGGCGTCCGAGGTCCGTGTCGGGCACGGTGGGCTCGCCCTGGACGCGGCGCCGGGCTCGACTGGCCAGTTGACGTGCCGCCTCGGGCGTCCGGTCCACGATCGGCGCGATCTCGTCGAAGGGCACGGCGAAGATGTCGTGCAAGACGAAGGCCAGGCGCTCCGGTGGCGTGAGGGTGTCGAGTACGACCAAGAGCGCCACCCCGACCGAATCGGCCAGCAGGGCCGCGTGCTCGGGGTCCGTGGCGTCGGGTCGGTCGAGGATCGGGTCGGGCATGTGGGCCACCAACGGCTCCTCGCGCCGGGTTCGGCGGCTACGGAGCATGTTGAGCGACACGCGGGCGACCACGGTCGTCAGCCAGGCTCCGAGATTGTCGACGTCGCTCCTGTCGGAACGGCTGAAGCGGAGCCACGCCTCTTGCACGGCGTCGTCGGCCTCACTCAGCGAGCCCAGCATGCGGTAGGCGACAGCCCGCAGGTGCGGCCGGTGCTCCTCGAAGCTGTCCGCCAGCCGGTCGTTCTCACTCATGGGTCCAGCTCCTCTCGCGCGAGCGTCAGAGGACTGACCCGGCGGGACGGGACGATGTGACAGGCCTCGAGGAGAAGGCTCAGCTGACGATGTTGAGGGGCGTGCCGGGGGGGATCATCGCCAGTTGCGAGAGGTCGGCGTCGTGCAGCCTGATGCAGCCGTGCGAGATGGCCGCGCCGGTGGTGCCGATCAGCGAGTCGTCGTAGGCGGTGATCGGGCCGTGGATGCCGATGAGGGCGTCGCCCGAGTTCTCCCAGTCGACGATCGTGTCGGAGTGGTCCGAGGTCGCCAACACGAAGGCGCCATAGCTCGGATCGGGCGGCGGGACGGTGGCGAAGATGAAGAACTGGCCCGGCGGCGTGGGATCGTCAGGCGCCCCGATGCCGGCGGGGAAGTCGAGGACCTCGATCCCATTGTCGTACACCGAGAGGTGCATGGTGGTGAGGTTGACTTCGATGGTGTACGGCGTGTCCCCGACTTTGACCGAGCCCTGCTGCACCCAGGTCGTCGAGCCGTTCGGTCGCTGCGCGAGCCGCACCTCGAGCCAACCCGGTCGTGTCGCGATCACGGGGAGGATGGAGGGATAGCCGTAATAGGAGCCCGGCACGATCCTGTCCGATGGCGCGCCGGGTGCGGGGTACCCGGGGATGAATCCGCTGATCGTCGCCGTGAGCGTCGTGCCGGGCGGCGGGGTCAGCGCGGCCGGTAGGGCAGCGGTTGTGGTGGTCGTCGTCCTCCGCGGGTGCGCGGCCGGCGGGGGCGCTGCGTGCGCCGTGTCCTTGGGCGAGGACGCGCCAAAGCCCCAGACCGCTGCCAGCGCGATCACTGACCCCACCACCAGGACCAACGCCGCGACGCGTACTCCCGTGAGAAGACGTCCTCGACCCTTGATGGGGCCCATCGTACCGGTGGGCGGCGGCCCAATTGCTTTCATGGTGCCAGGATGCGCCATGGCCAGCCACCAGCGCATCACATCGGGCTCGCCCTTCGAGGCGACCATCGGGTTCAGTCGGGCCGTCCGGGCCGGAGACCGGGTGATCGTATCGGGCACGGCACCGGTGTTGCCCGGTGGCGGTTGCCCCGACGGCGCCGGGCCTCAGGCGCGCCGCTGTTTCGAGATCATCGCGGCGTCGTTGGAGGAAGCGGGCGGGCGCCTCGAGGACGTGGTGCGGACCCGGATGTTCATCACGGCTGCGTCGGATGCCGAGGCGGTGGGCGCGGTGCACGCCGAGATGTTCGGGGACGTCCGGCCAGCGGCGACCATGGTCGTGGTGGCGGGGTTGTTGGATCCCGCCTGGAGGGTGGAAGTCGAGGCCGAGGCGGTCTTGTCCTAAGACGCGAGACCGGCAACCGCGGCGGCCACGATGTTGGTGCCGCGCAGATCGCCGACCAGTCCGGATTCCATGCGGTTCATGACGTAGCAGACGGCGAGTTCTGTATCGAGGTCCAAGATGATGACCGAGCCGCCGTAGCCGCCCCAGTAGCACGCCCGCGGACCGAGCGGCATCTCGGGCGGGTTGCTCAAGCCATAGCCCATGCCCATGCGCTCGGGGACGCCGAGCACCTTGTCGATGCCCTCAGCCTGGACCTCGAAGATGGGGTCGGTGCCGGCGGCACTCAGCAGGCGGACGCCGCGCGCCGCTCCCTTGCCGGCGACGATGGACTGCACAGCCGCCACCGAGCGCGCGTTCCCCTGACCGTTGGCGGCGGGGATCTCGGCGCGGCGCCACCATTCGTGGTGGGCCATGGACGCGTCGATCGGCGGATTGAGGAACGTCCTGAGCATGAGCTCGGGGACCTTGCCTTCGAACTCCTCGGGCCTGATCGGCGGGGGAGGGATGACGTCGGAGACGCGATGGTCCTCGCTGGCGGGCAGACCGATGTAGAAGTCGGCGTCGAGTGGCTTGGCCACCTCCTGCGCGAAGAAGGCGCCGATCGAGTCGCCGGTGATGCGCCGGACGATCTCGCCGATGAGGTACCCCTGGGTGAGCGCGTGGTAGCCCGAGGCGGTGCCCGGTTCCCACCACGGGGCCTGCGCCGCCAGCGCGGTGGTGCACTTCTCCCAGTTGGCCAGGTCCTCGGCGCTGATGGGCTCGTCCCAGCCGCTCAACCCGGCGGTGTGCCCCATGACGTGGCGAACCTCGAGCGCCTCCTTGCCGTTGGCGGCGAACTCGGGCCAGTACTTGGCGACGGGGGCGTGGAAGTCGAGTTGGTCCCGGTCGTGGAGCATGAGGGCTACGAGGAACGTCATGGTCTTCGTGGTCGACCAGACGTTGGTGATGGTGTCGCGCTCCCATGGCCGCGTCTTCTCGGCGTCGGCCCAGCCGCCCCAGATGTCGACGACTGGCTCGCCGTGGAGGAAGACCGCGACGGACGCGCCGAGGTCGTCACCGGTGTCGAGCTGGTTGGCCAGCGTCTGGCGCACCGCCTCGAACCGTGCTTCGCAAGTTCCGTGCACCTCTGCCATGTGGCGCAACCTATTGACTCGACGGCCGCCTCGTCCAGCGGCGGTCGGTAACGTCGGTTTCGTGCAGCGTACGGACGCAGTCGTGGTCGGCGCGGGACCCAACGGTCTCGCCGCGGCGCTCACCCTGGCGCGGGCCGGGCATGCGGTCGAGGTCTTCGAGGGCGCGGCCACGGTCGGCGGTGGGACGCGGACCGAGACCTTGACCCTGCCGGGCTTCCGCCACGATGTCTGCTCGGCCGTCCACCCCTCACTGGCCGCCTCACCGTTCTTCCGGGAACTGGACCTGGCCGCTCTCGGCATCGTGCTGCGCCAGCCCGAGGTGGCCTACGCCCACCCGCTCGGCGGGAGCCGGGCCGCCGTGCTCCACCGCGACGTCGAGGAGACGGCGTCACACCTCGGCGGCGACGCCGCGGCGTACTGCCGCCTCATGGGTCCACTGGTGGAGTGGCTGGACCGGATCGTGCCCTACGTGTTGGGCCCCATGCGGACAGTGCCGCACGACCCGCTGGCCCTCGGACGATTTGCCGTCGTGGGAGCGCCGAGTGCGCGTCATGCCGCCAAGCGCTTCTCGACGGATGCGGCACGAGCACTGGTCGCAGGCGCGGCGGCCCACTCCATGCAGCCGCTCACGGCGCCCCTGACGGCGGCGTTCGGCCTGCTGTTGGCTGCGTTGGGCCACGGCGCGGGCTGGCCCGTCGTCGAGGGTGGGAGTGCGGCCATCACCACCGGATTGGCCGGCGAGCTACGCCGGCTCGGTGGCGTGGTGCACACGGGGTGCCCGATTGCGTCGCTCGACGAGCTACCACCGGCACGTGCCGTCCTTCTCGACACGTCACCGCGGCAGTTCGTCGCACTGGCCGGACCGCGGCTGTCGCGCCGGGCCGCCCGCCCGTGGACGCGCTTTGCCCCCGGTCCGGGTGCCTGCAAGGTCGACTGGGCGCTCGACGGCCCGGTGCCCTGGGCGGCGGAGCTGTGCCGCCGCACGGTCACCGTGCATGTGGGCGGCACCTTCGACGAGGTGGCTCTGGCAGAGGCCGAGGTGCGCGCCGGACGCCACGCCGAACGGCCCTTTGTGCTGGTGGCCCAGCCCTCTGTCGTCGACCCGACGCGGGCCCCTGCAGGGCGGCACACGCTGTGGGCCTACTGCCACGTGCCCAACGGATCGAGCGTGGACATGAGCGAGCGGATGGAGGCTCAGATCGAGCGCTACGCGCCCGGCTTCCGCGACCTGGTGCTGGCCCGCGCCGTCCGCACGGCGGCCCAGGCGGAGTCCTACGACCCCAACCTGCTCGGCGGCGACATCAACGGCGGTGCGGCCACGCTCCGCCAGACGGTCTTCCGGCCGGTCCCTCGCTGGAACCCCTACCGGACGCCGCTCGAGGAGGTGTACCTCTGCTCGGCATCGACTCCGCCGGGTGGCGGGGTGCACGGGATGTGCGGCGTCTGGGCAGCCCGGAGCGCCCTCCAAGAGCGTTTCTCGTGATCCACGGAGAAGTCCGCATCGTCCCGGATTTCGCCGAGCGAATGGCCGCGGGCTTCAGGCGACGGTTGGTGTCTCCGCGGTGAGCCGCTCCACGAGGTACCACGCCTCGATCTCGTCCGCCACGCATGACGTGAAGTCTCCCTGGGCAACGACATAGCGCAGCCAACACGGGTGGATGCGCAACGTGTGGGTGCCGACCCCCGAGGCGACCGCGATGTTGTCGACCTCGCTGGTGAGCTCGTAGGACCACACCGCCTCGCCGTGTAACCGGTTGGTCCGCGCCACCAGGCGAGCCACCTTGTTCTCCGCGTCGCGCAGACTGTTCGTCATTGCCGTATCCCCCTGCAGCGCATCTCCATCGTGTCGGCCGTCCCGCTGCTCGCGCGCCCAGGACGCATCCCGCCAGTGCGAGCATGGCTCTGGCGGGGTGAGGTGGCGGCGCAGCGCGGTTGCGATCGCGGTGCTGCGCGCTCAGGGTGTTCCGGCCGTCGGGCGAGGGGGATTCGCCGCGAGGCCAGCGCCTACGTCGTGGCGCGCAGGCCTCGGGCGGGATCGTGGCGACCCGGGAGGTGGATGTGGCGGGTCACGGTGACGGACTCGAGCAGGCGGCGATCGTGCGAGACCAACAGGAGCGTGCCCCGGTACGTGCCGAGTGCGGACTCGAGCTGCTCGATGGCCGGAAGGTCGAGATGGTTGGTGGGCTCATCGAGCACCAGGAGGTTCACCCCGAGCACGGCGAAGGCCGCCAACTCGGCCCGGGTGCGTTCGCCGGGCGAGAGTGAGGACGACGGCCGCTGCACCACGTCTGACCCGAGGCCGAACTTGGCGAGTTGGCTGCGGGCTTGGTCCGGGGGCAGCCCGGTGGCGCGGACGAAGGAGTCGGCAACCGAGGCTGCGTCCCGCAGGATGCGCCGATCTTGGGCCAGCTCGCCCACGACGACGGCCGGGCCAATATGGCGCGTGCCCGAGAGCAGGGGCAGCCGGCCGAGTACCGCGTCGACGAGCGTCGTCTTACCGGTGCCGTTGGCCCCGACGAGGGCCACACGGTCGGCCCAGGCGATATCCAACGTGAACGGCCCCAGGGTGAAGTCGCCACGAGCCACGACCGCGTCCTCGAGGCGGACCACGACATCGCCCGAGCGGTTTGCCTCGCTGATGGAGAACCGCAGATCCCAGCCTTCCCAGGGTTTCTCGACGGGATCGAGCGAGTCCAGTGCTCGCTGGGTTCGGCGAGCCCGACCAGCGAGATTCTCGGTCCGCTCAATTCGAAAGTCGCGTTGGGTCTTGTCGTTGTCCCGCGGCTGGCGCTTCTCGCGCGCGACACCGGTGGTCGCCCACTGCCTCTCGCGCTGGGCCCGCTGGCGCAATTCGGCGCGCTGGGACTCGTACAAGGCGTACGCCTCTGCTGCATGGGCACGCCCCGTTGCCCGTTCGGATTCGAAGCCGGCCCAGCCGCCGCCGAAGAGGCGCCCACCGTGCGTGTGCTCATCGAGCTCGAGCACGTCCGTCACGGTGCGTTCCAAGAATGCGCGATCGTGCGAGACGATCACCATGCCACCGCGCCGGCGGATGACCATCTCTTCGAGCCGGGACAGCCCATCGAAGTCGAGGTCGTTCGTCGGCTCGTCGAGCAGCGTGATGTCGAAGCGCGAGAGAAGGACGGCGGCCAACGCGGCGCGCGCCTCCTGACCGCCCGAGAGTGTGACCACAGGCTGCGCCAGGAGATCCGGGGAGAGCCCCACCTGGGTCAGGGTGTTGCTCAGCCGTGATTCGAAGTCTCCGGCGGACGCCGACTCGAAGCGAGCCAGGGCGGCGGCGTAGCGGTCGTCGGCGCCGGGAGCCCCTTGCGAGAGTGCCGCCGCCGCCTCGGCGAGACCGGCTTCGGCTGCGGTGATCCCCGCTCGGCGTTCCAGCGTCGCGGCGCACGGTCTCGCCCGTCGTCGCGCCGTGCTCTTGGGCCAAGTAGCCGACCGTCGCCAGCGGCGGATCGATGCGGACGTCGCCTGCGCCGGGATCGATCAGGCCAGCGAGAATCTGCAACAGGGTCGACTTACCCACTCCGTTGGGACCGACCACGCCGAGGCAAGTGGCGGGCGAGACGGTCAGCGAGAGGTCCTCGAGCACGACGCGGCCGCCGCGCTCGTAGTGGAGGTGGCGGGCGACGAGCGTCGCGGCAGGGGTGGCGAGGGTAGACACGGAGCGGCTCCGGTTCGAAGAGACATGGACGGGCGGTGCGCGTGCGGCACAGATGGTGGCCGCAGGGACGTCGAGCTCTACCTCACGGAGTCATCGTAGCGCCGGGTCGCCAGGCGCTCTGTAGTCTCGAACGTTGCCAGGCGGCGGGGGCTGCGGGTGCTGCGACGGCCCCGCGGCGTCACGCTCGACGCAGTTGACCCACAGGGGGCAGGAATGCCGATCGCCATCATCGACGAGCACCAGGAACTCGCTGCATCCGTCCGCGGCGTGCTGGGTGCGCACGGCGCGCTGGCCGCGAACCGGGCGCTGCTCGAGGCCGACGGCGAGCGGCGCCCTTCGTTTTGGAACGAGATGGCGGCGTTGGGCTGGCTGGGCATCCATCTGGACGAGCGGCACGGTGGTGCCGGAGCCGGCCTGGCTGAGTTGGTGGTCGTGCTCGAGGAGGTGGGCCGCCAGGTCGCGCCCGGCCCGTTTCTCCCGACCGTGCTCGCCTCCGCCGTGATCGCGCAGTGTGGGACCGACGGCCAGCGTGCTGCGCTCCTGCCCGGTTTGGGCGACGGGAGCGTGGTGGCGGCGCTCGGGTTGGGCGGCTCCCTGACGCGCCATGGCGACGTCCTCGACGGTGACGGCGGCGTCGTGCTCGGCGCTGCCGCAGCTGACGTGCTCCTGGTGCGATCCGGAGACGATGTCGTCGTGCTCCGGCCGGACACGCGCGGTGTCACGGTCGGCGCGGGCAAGGACCTCGACCCGTCGCGCCGCTCGGCCAGGGTCACCGTGTCGTCGTCACCGGCCATCGCCCCTGACGTGCTGGTCGGCGCGGCGGGGCGCGCCAGGGCTCTGGCCCGCACGCTGGGAGCCGCGGAGGCAGTTGGAGTCATGGCCGCGTGCACCGAGGCGGCGGTCGCCTACGCCAAAGAACGGGTGCAGTTCGGCAGGACGATCGGCACCTTTGAAGCGGTGAAGCACCACTGCGCGAACATGCTGGTGGCAGCGGAGCTGGCCACCGCGGCCGTCTGGGACGCCGCGCGCGCCGCCGACGGGCCAGAAGACGAGTTCGACCTCGCATCGGCCATGGCAGCGCACCTCGCCTTCCGTCCGGCGGTGGACAACGCCCAGATGAACATCCAGGTGCACGGCGGCATCGGGTTCACCTGGGAGCACGACGCCCATCTGTTCTTGCGGCGTGCTCTGGTCCTCAACGTGGTGCTGGGTTCACCGCACGATGCGGCGGACGTCTCCGCGCAGTCTGCCCTCGGCGTGACCCGTGAGGTGTCGCTGGACCTGCCGCCCGAGGCCGACGTCATACGGGCCGACGTCCGTGCCGATGCGGCACGCATCGGAGTGCTGCAGGGTCACGAGCAGCGCAAGGCGCTGGTGGACTCCGGTCTGATGGTGCCCCACTGGCCCGCGCCCTGGGGCCGTGCGGCGGGTGCCGTCGAACAGATCGTGATCGACGAGGAGCTTCGCGCGGTGGGGGTCACGGTGCCGGGGCTCGGCATCACGGGCTGGAACATCATGACGGTCAACCAGTACGCCACACCCGATCAGGTCGACCGCTGGGTCTTCAAGACCCTCATGGGCGAGTACGTCTGGTGTCAGCTGCTCAGCGAGCCCGATGCCGGGTCCGACGCGGCGGCGGTCAAGACGAGGGGGACTCGTGTCGAGGGAGGCTGGACAGTCAACGGGCAGAAGGTGTGGACGAGCGGCGCGCAGTACTGCCAGCTGGGACTGGCGACCGTGCGCACCGACCCGGATGCGCCGAAGCATGCGGGCATCACCACCATGGTCATCGACATGCACGCGCCCGGCGTCGAGGTACGGCCGCTGCGCCAGATCACCGGCAACGCCGCTTTCAACGAGGTCTTCTTCAACGATGTCTTCGTCCCGGACGACGACGTCGTCGGCGTGCCGAACGACGGCTGGACCGTGGCGCGCTCGACGCTCGGGAACGAGCGGGTTTCCATCGGCGGCAGTACCGGGGGACTCTTTCGCTCTATGGACTTGCTCGCCTTGTTGAAGAGCGGTGGCGACACGGTGCCGGGCGCGACTGCACGCGTGGGTGCTGTGTTCGCCGTCGAGCACGCCCTGAAGGTGCTGAACCTGCGTCGTGCGCAGCGCGCGGTCGTCGGGTTGGGGCCTGGTCCGGAGGGAAACGTGACCAAGCTCGTCCTGGCCGAGCACGGGCACGAACGCGCTCGACTCCAGGCTGACCTGGCCGGCGCCGCCACCACCTTCCTCGACGGGGAGGAGGCGCTGGCGGGGTACTCGGAGCTGGGCACGCGGGCGATGTCCATCGCCGGGGGAACCTCGGAGATCACCCGAAACCAGATCGCGGAGCGCATCCTGGGCTTGCCCCGCGACCCGCTGATCTCCTGAGGATTGCACGGTAGCCACGCCGGCGCTGGCGCCGGCCAGTGCGGGCGCCGCCGGCGTGGCCCGCCACGCTGGCACAATGGTCACCGTGGTGGGCCTGAGGACGAAGCGCTCGCGCATCGTCACGGGCGTCGTTGCTGTCGTGGTCCTGGTGTTCGTCGGGTTCACCCTCCGCCTGTTCGTCTTCCCCGACCTGAATGCCCCTGAGCATTCGAATGCCATCGTGATGCTCGGGGGCAACGGTGCCGGCCCTTTCGACGAGGCCGTCGCCCTGGCCCAGCAGGGTTGGGCGCCCTCTGTCGTGTTCTCCTTGACTCCGTACGAGTCGTGCAAGCCCACCATCGTCCACCTGCCGCCTTTCCATCTGCCGTCGAAAGTGCACGTGTTGTGCTTCCACCCCAATCCGGCGACGACCCAGGGTGAGGCGCGCGAGATACAGCACCTTGGCGCCCTTGACCACTGGCACCGGGTGATCGTGGTCATGCCCACGACGCAAGCGACGCGGGCACGTTTGCGGATCGGGCGCTGCTTCTCCGGTCAGGTGCTCGAAGTGGCCGTGACGCCGGCGGGCTTCTGGGCGTGGGTTCGCGGCATCACCTACGAGTGGGGCGCAATGTTCAAGGCGCTGGTGCTGCAGCCCTCCTGCTGAGCAAAGCGACGGGATCGCAACCGACCTGCGACAGCGGTGTGTGTGCCGGCGTTGTACGGTGCAAACCAGGGTGCCAGTGAGGTCCGGCACGAGGGGGGAGTAGTGCAGGCGAGCGTCGGGGCCGTCGAGACACGCGATGTACCGACGGCCGGCCACGCGCCTGCTGCCTTGGATGAACGGCCCGAGGGGGTATCCCGCCGCCGTCTCTCGCAGCGTTCCATCGAACTGGTCGGACTCGCCCTTGGTATCGGGTTCATCGCTGCGGTCGCTCTGGACCATCCGCTTTCGAACGACGAGTTCTGGTCGTTGGCCGCCGGGCAGTGGATGCTGGCCCATCACCGCATCATCGGTCTCGACCCCTTCTCCTACACCGAGGCGCATCGCCGGTGGGTGGCTGACGAATGGGGCTCCGAGGTTGCACTGGCCTCCCTCTCCAGGGCTTTTGGTGCCGCAGCCTTCGACATCTACGGCATCGTGCTGGGTGGTCTCTGCCTGCTGGCGAGCGCGTCGTACGCGCGCGCCCTCGGCGCTCGTGGTGGCCGGGTGGTGGCCATCGTCTTGTTGCTGTCGCTCGGCATCGCGAGCGTGGTCGTGGCCGACCGTGGGTTGGACTTCTCGTTGGTCTGGTTCCCCGTGGAATTGTTGGTGCTGGCCAAGGCACGGGCCAACCCGCGCTGGCTCTTCGCGCTCCCGCCGCTGTGCCTGGCGTGGGTCAACACCCATGGGTCGATCCTCTTGGGCCTGTTCATCCTCGGCCTGGAACTGCTCTGGTCGGTGATCCCGCCCCGCCGGGTGGCCCAGGTCCACGGCGTGCAGCAGTCACCCCACACCCGTGCCCTCGTCCTCGCCCTGATCGGCAGCGTGCTCGCCTCATGTCTTACGCCGTACGGTCCGGGGCTCCTGGCCTACGACGCGGGTGTTGCCCACAACGGCCAGATCACCATGTACATCAGTGAGTGGAACTCACCAAATTTCCACTCACTGGGCACGCTCGTCGTGTTCGCCGTCCCGCTGGCCGTCCTGCTCGCGTGCGTCTGGCTCCGGCGCCTTCCCGTGCTCGAATCGTCGCTCGCCGCCTTCTTGTTCATCGAGGCGCTGCAGACCCAGCGCCTCGCCGTGTACCTGATGCTGGTGACCGTCGGCCTTGCCGCGTCGCTCCCAGCCCGGCCCGCCTGGGACACGACCTGGAGGCGTTGGGCCGGCGGTGGCCTGGCGGTCTTCGCCATCGTGATCCTGGCCGCCCCATCGGTGCCGGCGGGCTCCGTCGCGCCCGACCTCCCGGTGCAGGCCTTCGACTACCTCAGCGCGCACCCGGGCCGGATCTTCACGCAGTACACGTGGGGCGACTACTCGATCGCGCGGCACCGCGCCACGTTCGTGGACGGGAGGACGGACCTGTTCGAGGGGCGTGTGCTGACCGAGTTCTTCGCAGTCAGTGACCTGACGACGAATCCCGATCCGGTCCTTGCCGCGTATCACGTCGACTACGTGGTGTGGGCACCCGACACACCGTTGAGCGAGTACCTGTTGCGCGACACCCGATGGCACGTCGTGGACCGCACCACGGTCGCGCTGGTGTTCGCTCGACGCTGAGCGGCGGAGGGACCTGCGCGTCGGCTTAAGTCCCGGGGGCGGTCCTGTCTGGCTCGACCGCCAACGTGGCCTCGACGCCCCGGACGTCGCCGTCCTCGTCCCTCCACGTGCCGGCATCGACGAAGCCGCGGCCGGAGAGCACCGGTTCGAGCAGGTCGGCCTGCTCGCCTCCGAGCTCGAGGAGGAGCGCACCACCGGGCCGGAGGAAGCGCGAGGCTCCGGCGACGACCCGGCGGAGGATCTCGGTGCCGTCGCTTCCGCCGTCGTAGTGTGCCGGGTCTTCGTGTCGGAGTGTGTCGCTCGGAAGGAACGCGAGCGCGGGGGAGGGGACGTAGGGTGCGACGGCCACGACCACGTCGACGTGTCCCTGTAGCGAGCGCGCCAGCGGGGCAAACAGGTCGCCCGCCATCACCACCTCGACGCCGTTGGCGCGGGCACAGGCCACGGCGCGCGGGTCGTTGTCGGTCGCAATGACACGCGCCTGAGGGTGAGCAGCCCGCAGCGCCATGGCGATTGCGCCCGTGCCGGTGCACACATCGACGGCACACCCGTGCTCGGGGAGCCGTGCGGCCGCACGCCGTGCCAACGCGATGCTCTGCCAGCGTGGCACGTAGACGCCGGGATGGACCAGCACGCCGACGGGGCCGAAGGCGGCCTGCCCGGTCAGCCAGGCCAGCGGCTCCCCGTCCAGACGGCGGGCCACGAGCGATTCGAGGAGCGCTGTGTCGTCCCCGGCGGATGCGGCGAGCTCCTCGGCTTCCTCGGCCGCCGCGACGCAGCCGGCTCGGGCCAACCGGCCTGTCAGGGCTGCGAGCCTCGTGGAGTCCTGGTCCGCAGTCAGTCGAGCATTGCGCCGGCCACGCGCGGCTCCTCATCGGGGTTGTCTCCGACCGGCTCGGTGCCGGCGGCCGGCCCGGGCAAGGCTCTGGCGGCGCGGTTGGGGAGGAAGAGGGTGGGGATGAAAGCGATCATGATCGCCCCGACCGACCACCAGAAGGTGTGCGCGAAGGCGGCGGCGACGGGGTCGGCGATCTGGGGTGGGAGTTTGGTGGTGGCGCCGATGACACCGGCGGAACCACCCGCCTTGGCTGCGGCGGGACCGAGGTTGGCGATGATCTGGCGTTCCAGGACGACCGCGAACAGCGCCGTCGCGACGGAGCCGCCGATCAGCCGGACGATGTTCATCACCGTGGAGGCCTTGGGGATCTCGGCGTGGTTGAGGTCGTAGTACGCCGCGGCCGTCACCGGCATCATGGAGAGCCCCAGCCCGAGACCGCGCACGAAGAGCGTGACAGCGAGGAGGGCCCAGCTGGTCGAGGTGGTGACGAACGCGAAGGGAACGGTCGCTGCGGCCATGAGGAGGATCCCGAAGGGCACTACCCGACGTGGCCCCACCCGGTCAGTGACGCTGCCGGCCCAGCGCATGATGCAGGCGGCACCGATGCCCTGGGGCGCCATCAAGAGCCCGGCGACCCACGCCTCCTGCCCGCGTGCCACCTGGTAATAGATCGGCAGCAAGAACATCGATCCGTACAGCGTGGCGCCGATCACGAAGATGCAGACGTTTGCGATGGCGAAGTTGCGGTTCTTGAAAGGGTGCAGGTCGAGCAGTGGGTTTTTGCCGTGCAGGGCGTGGAGGATGAACCCCGCCATGAGCACGACCCCCAGCACGAAGCTCACGAGGACCGCTGGGCTGGTGAAGCTGCCGGTCGTTCCGACCTCCGCCAGCGCGTAAACGAGCGCGGCGAGACCGGGCGACAGCAAACAGAACCCGAAGGCGTCGAAGGCCGAAGACGACCGCTCTTGCGTGTCGAACTTGGGCAACCAGCGATGCGAGAGGATGAGCGTGACGATGCCGATCGGGACGTTGATGTAGAAGATCCAGCGCCAGCTGTAGTTGGACACGATCAGGCCGCCGATGACCGGCCCCATGATCGGGCCCAGCACCATCGGGACCCCGATGATGCTCATCACGCGTCCCATTCGTTGCGGCCCGGCGGCGCGGGCCAGGATCGACTGGCCCACCGGGAGCAGCATCCCGCCGCCGATGCCCTGGAGAATGCGGAAGAAGATGAGGGAGTCGGCCGACCAGGCGAGCCCGCAGAGGCTGGACCCGATCACGAAGAGGGCGGTGGAGCCCATCCAGATCTTCTTCGCCCCGAAGCGATCGACCGCCCAGCCGGAGACCGGTGTGACCATGGCGAGCGCGAGGAGGTAGCCGGTGGCGACCCACTGGATGGTGGTGACCGAGACGTGGAAGTCCCGGCCCAAGGTGGCGAGGGCGACGGCGACGATCGTCGTGTCGAGGATCGACATGATCGACCCCAGCACGACGACGGTGGACGTGCGGCGCAGCTGTGGAGTCAGGCGGAAGGCCGTGGCCGGGGAGGACATGAAGTTATTTCATAATACTCAAAGATAGAGGCTTGTCAAAGAGTTTCGGCGGTGGGACAATCAGGCCATGGGTATGGCAGAGGAGGCCTTCGAGAGGCTCCGCCGCATCACCTTCGAGGGCGAATATGTGGAGCGCATGGCCGCGCTGGGCGTGCGGATGAAGCTCTCGCCCGGCGTCATCAAGACGCTCATGCGCCTCGGCCGCGCAGACGGAATCTCCATGGGCGAGATGGCCCGGGGCATCGGCTGCGACCCCTCCTACATCACGGCCCTCGTCGACGACCTGGACGAGCGGGGCTTGGCGCGGAGAGAACCGTCGCACGATGACCGGCGGGTCAAGATCATCGTGCTGACCGAAACCGGCCGGAAGTTGGCGGCCGAGATCGACGCCACGCTGTCGATCCCGCCGGCCGCCTTCTCACTGCTCTCGGACGCGGAACTGCGCCAGCTGCGCGACCTGTTGGACAAGGTGCTCGATCGCGGCGGTGTCACGGTTCAGGTCGCTGCCTCGATCTAGCCGGCAACGACCACTGCCGGGGCTCCGGGCTCAGACCCCGCCCTGGCCCCAAGTAGCGTCGGCGGCATGCCGACGGGACCGCTGATCCGAGTTCGGCGATTGCGCGTCATCTGCGTGAGGAATACGGGGTCGCCGTGCCAGCGGTGACCGTCGAGCACCTCGCCAAGTCCTACGGAGACACTGTCGCGGTGCGCGACGTGAGCTTCGAGGTACAAAAGGGCGAGGTGTTCGCGCTCCTCGGTCCGAACGGCGCCGGCAAGACCACGACGGTGGAGATCCTCGAAGGCTTCCGCCGTCGCAGCGGCGGGCGCGTCGAGACGCTGGGAGTCGATCCGGCCGACCGCGCCACGCAGCGCTGGCTACGCACCCGGATCGGCGTCATCCTCCAGGAGCTGGCGATCGAGCCCTACTACTCCGTGCGCCAGGTGCTGACGCGCAACGCGGGCTACTACCCGAACCCGCGGCGGGTCGACGAGGTGATTGAGCTGATCGGGTTGGCCGAGAAGGCCGACGACCGCGTCAAGCGTCTTTCGGGGGGACAACAACGGCGCCTCGATGTCGGGCTCGGGATCATCGGGAACCCCGAGCTGTTGTTCCTCGACGAGCCGACCACGGGGCTCGACCCCTCCGGGCGGCGCGAGACGTGGGACCTCATCCGCCGTCTGGCCACCGACGGGACCACGGTGCTCTTGACCACGCACTACATGGACGAGGTCGAGGCGCTGGCCGACCAGGTGGCAGTGCTGTTCGGCCAACAGATCGTGGCCAGCGGCACGCCGTTGTCCATCGGCGGCCGCGACCTCGGTTCTGTCACCATCCGCTTCCGCCTGCCCGACGGTGTGACGCGGTCCGAGTTGCCCGTCGACGCAGTCACAGTCGGCGACAACATGGTGGAGATCCACACCGAACACGAGCTGTCGGTGCTGCACGACCTCACCGGCTGGGCGCTGGCGAGCGGGCACGCACTGCCGGGTCTCTCCGTCCTGCGAGTTTCGCTCGAGGACATCTATCTCGGTCTGACGAGGTCGGGCGAGTGAGCGCTCTCTCCGAGCCCGGCTTGGCGGTCTCCGCACCCCAGCGGGGAAGCTTCCGTGGATGGAGCGACCTGGGCCTGGTGGTGCGCCAGGTCGGCTTCGAGCAGTTGTCGTTCTGGCTGAACCCCATCGGCGCGTTGATGACCATCGTCTTCTCGGTCGTCTTCCTCATCCTCCTCGGCGCGACGGCGGGAACGAGCACCGTGTCGTCCGCTGGCGGGATCAAGCTGATCGACTACTACGTGGCCGGGTTCTGCGGGTACGGCGTGATGGCCGCCTGCTTCACCATTCTCGCCATCACATTGGTGAACCGTCGCGAGACGGGACTGCTCAAGCGCCTCCGCCTCAGCCCGCTGCCGACCTGGATGTTGATGGACGCGCTGATCATCAACGCCATGATCGTGGCCGCGATGGGAGTGGTGCTGCTCCTGGTGGTTGGTCGGCTCGGCTACGGCGTGAGTGGCCCGGCACACTGGGCGCCCTTCATCGTCACACTGCTCGTCGCCATGATCTGTTACAGCGCCATGGGGGTGGGCGTCAGCACACTGGTACCCAACCAGGATTCGGCCGGGCCGATCGTGAGTCTGACCTTCTTCATCCTCGTTGCCTTGTCAGGCCTGTGGTTCCCCATCGCGCCGGGGTCGGGTTTGGCGACGTTCGCCGACTTCTTCCCCATCCGCCACCTCATCGATGCGCTGGTGGCCTCGTTCACGGGCGAGCGCGGCACGCCCTACTGGCCTTGGCACGACCTCGGTGTGATGCTCATCTGGGGTGCGGCCGGGATCTTCGTCGGCCTGCGCCGCTGGACCTGGTCGCCTCGCCGAGGCTGAGCACGCGGTCAACAGGTCAGTCCGTCGACTAGAAGAGGGTGGTGAGCCCTGCTGACACTCGCCCGACCCACTTTCGCCCCGCTGCCTACGCCACCGGTGACGCCGGCCGTCGCCCCGCCCTGATCACCGCGGCGGGGCAGGTGGTCACCTTCGCCGAGCTCGAAGAGCGCTCGGCGCGCCTGGCCCAGGCCCTCTACTCGCACGGGGTGCGCCCGGGCGACCACGTCGCCGTGCTGCTGCCCAACGACCACCGCACCCACGAGGTCGTGTTCGGGCTCCAGCGCAGCGGCGTCTACTACACGCTCGCCAATTCGCACCTGACTGCGGACGAGGCGGCGTACATCGTCAACGACTGCGGGGCGCACACTCTGATCACCTCGGCCCGCCTGTCCGCGCTGGCCGACGAGCTGCGCGCGCTCACGCCCGCCGTCGGCCTGCGTCTCATGGTGGGGGAGCCGGTGGTGCCCGGCCACACCTCCTACGACGAGTTCGTCGCGGGCTTCCCGGGCGAGCCGCTGGACGAGGAGCTCGAGGGCTTCCCCATGCTCTATTCGTCCGGCACGACCGGCCATCCCAAGGGGATCAGACGCCCCCTCACCGCTGATCCTTTCGGCACCAGCGCCACGCTCGTGCCCATGCTCGAGCACATCATGGGCTTCGGCGAGGGGAGCGTCTACCTCAGCCCCGCTCCGCTGTACCACTCCGCCCCGCTGGTGTGGTCGATGACGGCGCAGCGTATGGGCGGGACCGTGGTGCTGATGGAGCGCTTCGATCCCGAAGAGTGCCTGGCGCTCATTGAGCGGCACCGGGTGACCCACGCGCAATTCGTCCCCACCATGTTCGTGCGGATGTTGAAACTGCCCGATGAGGTGCGCGCCCGCTACGACGTCTCGTCGTTGCGTTCTGTCGTGCACGCGGCAGCCCCGTGCGCACCCGAGGTGAAGCGCCGGATGATCGAGTGGTGGGGTCCGATCATCCACGAGTACTACTCGGGCACGGAGGGACTCGGGATGACCTGGATCACCTCCGAGGAGGCCCTCAGCCACCCCGGTTCGGTCGGCAAGGCCATCTGGGGCGAGGTGCACGTGTGTGACGACGACGGCGAGGAGTTGCCGGCCGACGTGGACGGCGTCGTCTACTTCGGCAGCGGGAGCCGCAACGTCACCTTCGAGTACAACCACGACCCCGCGAAGACGAAGGAGACCTTCAACGACAAGGGCTGGGCCACGCTGTGGGACGTCGGGCACCTCGACGACGAGGGCTATCTCTACCTGACCGACCGCAAGCTCTTCATGATCGTGTCGGGGGGCGTCAACATCTACCCACAGGAGATCGAAGACGTCCTGGTCCTGCATCCCGCGGTGGCTGACGTGGCGGTCTTCGGGATCCCCGAGCCCGAGATGGGCGAAGAGGTGCACGCGGTGGTCCAGCCCGCCCCCGGCGTGGTCCCCGGGCCAGAGCTCGAGGCCGAGCTCATGGCCTTCTGCCGGGACCACCTTTCGCACTACAAGTGCCCGCAGTCGGTCGATTTCTCCGACGCGCTGCCCCGCGGCGAGAACGGGAAGCTCTACAAGAAGGTCCTGCGCGAGGCCTACTGGGCCAACTCGGCCCCCAGCACGACCTGAACCTCGGGCGGGTCGCGCACGTCGGCATACCAGGCAAGGCCGAGTGCCACCACCGAGCCGAAGAGCAGGACGTTGGTGATGCCCACGGCCGCGACCACAGGACCGAAGATCAGGTTGCCGATGCCCACGGTGCCGCCGAAGCCCATCATCCAGAGCGCCATCACGCGTCCGCGCACGTTTTCGCGCAGGCGCGATTGGAGCGTCGTGTTGAGCGCGGTGATGAACGCGAAGTAGAAGGCACCCGTCACGGCCACGTTGACGTCGGCCGGAAGGGTGGCGCGTTGCAATGCGAACCCACACAGGGACAGCGAGTAGCCGACGAGGCAGACCCGCACGAGCAACGGTTTGGACGTGTGCGCGAACACGGTCCCGATCGAGATGGCACCGGCGAGGGCGCCCGCTCCGAAGCACGCGTAGAGGATCCCGTAGTCCGCCGACTTGGAGAGGTTGATCCCGAGGTTGTGCGCCGCCACCACCGGCATCTGCCCGATGAAGGCCAGAGCCAGGAGCGAGAAGAGGAAGACGGTTACGAGACAACGCCCGACCACGGGGTCGGTGCGGGCCACCGTGATGCCGGCCGTGAGCTCCCGCCAGCGGCTGGCGTGCTTGGCCATCTGGGGGACGCCGGGCAGGGTCACCATCATCAGGGCGGCGACGACGAAGAGGTACGTGGCCGCGTTGCCCGCGAAGACCCAGCCCGGGCCGACAGCCGAATACAGGAGGCCGCCGATGACCGGCCCGATGACCCGTGACGCGTTCATCTGGGCGGAGTTGAGTGAGATGGCCCCGGGCAGGTCCTCCGTGCCGACCAGCCCCGGCAGGATGGCCGAGTACGCGGGCCCGAACATGGCGCTCCCGGCGCCGACCCCCAGCACCATGACGACGAGCAGGACGTGGGACGGGTGCGGCGAGAGCACCACCAGCGCCACCCCGAGCGAAAAGACGAGCTGCTCGATGGAGAGGAGGATCAAGAACCGCTTGCGGTCGACCTTGTCGGCCAGCAGGCCGCCCACCATGGGCAGGACCAGGGTGGGCCCCAGCTGGGCGAAGATGATGACCCCGACGAAGATGCTCGAGTGGGTGAGGTCGTAGGCGTAGGCGCCGAGGACCACGTTCTGCATCCAGGTGCCGATGTTCGACGCGAAGGCACCCAGGAAGACGATGCGGAAGGTCCGGTGCCGCAGTGCCGAACGCGCCGTGCCGGTGCGGACCGGGACGGGACTGTCGCCGTCGACGACCGCGTCCTCGATCTCCTCGATGGAGATGGCGCCATCTTCGTCGCGCTCGCGCTCGGGTCGGCTGTCGGGCGCGGCGGGCACCGGCCCATGGTACGGGAGAGGGTCTGTTCGCCTCCGACCTCAGGGACCCGTGGGCGAGCAGATGCCCCGGACGGGTCGTCGAAGGCGGATGCGGGCGTGACCTGCACGGTCACCACGGACGAGGCGCCGGCGCGGCGTGTCAGACGTCGTGAGGGTGACCCGCAGCCGCCTGCCGGCGGGAGCTCGGTCATGGTGGGGAGACCGCGACGTCTTCGCGTGTGCCCCGGCCGAGGACGACGTGTGCAGGACACCTGGACGAGAGCCAGTACGAAGATGTGCGCCGGCATGACAGCGGTCGGCTTTTCTTGCTGGCTCGGGGTCGGCCCTTCTTGCTGGCCCGGCTGCGGCTGCTGCCCCCACGTGTGGGATCGGAAGGCGGGCTCCGACGGCCCCGACGCTGGGACGGACGGAGCTACTCGACGGACGAGAGCGCGGTGTCGGCCAGGGTGCCGTTGGCCCGTAGCGCCGACACGATGCCCGCGACGAAGGCAATGCCCGCCAGCACATAGGCGGTGATGCTGAACGCGTGCTGCGCGCCGGCTGCACCACCGTGATCACCGCCCGCCGCGACGAAGATGGTGCCGGTGACAGCGAGACCGAGCGCCGTGCCCGTGCCGCGCGTCATGTTGAGCACGCCCGATGCCATGCCTGCCTGCTGTCCCGGCGCGGCACCCATGATCGACGCGTTGTTGGGGGACGTGAACAAACCCATACCAACTCCGATCGCGGCCAGGAGGACGAGGAAGCCGGCGGTGCCCGGGTTCACTGCGCCCAGGACGAGCAGGCCCGTGGCCACGAGTGCCATGCCGCTGACCGTGAGGGGTCGGGCCCCCACGCGGTCGGCCAACCGCCCAGCCAAGGGTGCGACGATGCCGAAGGCGAGTGGCATCGCCATGAGCTCGAGCCCCGAGCGTGCCGTTCCAAAGCCCAGCCCGCGCTCCAAGAAGAACGGCACCAGCAACAACACACCGAACATGACGAGGTAGGAGCCCGTGCCGCTCACGATCCCGGTGGAGAACTGGGCACTGCGGAAGAGCCCGAGATCGAGCATGGGGTCGCGGTCGCGTCGCTCGTGCCAGACGAACAGGACACCGAGCAGCGCGGCCGCCACGAAGAGGCCCACGATCAGCGCCGAGTCCCAGCCTTGCTCTGCACCAAAGGTGATGGCCGAGAGGAGGGCGGCCACGGCTGGGAAGAAGATGCCCAGACCGGTCCAGTCGAAACGGACCCGCGCCAGCAGGTTCTGGCTGCGAGGCACGAGCAGGATGGCGGCCAGCGCGCCGAAGATGCCGAAGGGGACGTTGACGAAGAAGATCAGGCGCCACCCTCCAGCCGCCAGTAGCAGGCCGCCGACGGTAGGTCCCATCGCGAGCCCAAGGGCCTGCGCCGCGCCTTGCAGCCCGATGGCGCGCCCGAGCGCGCGGGCGGGCACCACCAGCACGATGATGGCCAGGCTGTTCGCCTGCAACATCGCGGCCCCCACGGCCTGGAGCGCGCGGAAGCCGCAGAGCGCACCGAGGTCGGGCGCGAGGCCGCACAGGACCGAGGAGAGCGTGAAGATGACGAAGCCGTAGACGTAGAGGAGCTTGCGGCCCCACATGTCGGCGAAGCGCCCAATAGCGGTCACGGTCGCCACCAGGACGAGCAGGTACGAGAGGCCGACCCAGGTGACGGCACCAACCGATGCGCCGAAGGTGTGCTGGAAGGTGGGGAGGGCGACGGTGACGATGGACGCGTCGAGCTGGCCCATGAACGCGCCGACGCAGACGGCAGCGACGGCGAACCAGTGGGCGTTGGGCCGGTCTCTGATGATCTGGGGCCGCCGCGGCTCGACCAGCAGCCTGTCCCAGGTCAACGTCCACGGACGCGTCGCTTCCGACGTGCTGGTTCCGGACCTTTGGCCCGCCGTGCCTCCGCTCCCGCCGCCGTTCACGCCGCCGCTCAGACCTCCGTGTTAGCGCGCCAGTCGATCTCGGCGCTCGCTCTGATGTCGCGCGACGACGCGCCGACCAGCACCTCGTATCGGCCCGAGTCAGCGCGCCAGCTGTGCGTCTCCACGTCCCAGTAGCGGTAGGCGCGGGCCCCGAGCTCGATCTCGACGGTCGCCTCGGCGCCAGGCTCGACCGACACCTTGGCGAACCCGGCCAGCTCGCGGTCGGGCCGGCGGACAGGCGCCTCGAGCGCGCGGACGTAGACCTGGACGACCTCGGTGCCGGCCTGCGGTCCCTCGTTCACGAGTCGGACAGTCACCAGATCCGGCGTAACGGACACCTCCTCGAAGGCGAGGTCGCCGTACGAGAGCCCGAAGCCGAAGGGAAAGCGTGGTGCCAGGTGCGACGTCTCGTAGAAGCGATAGCCGACGAGCACCCCCTCTCCGTAGACGACAGTGCCCTCCAAGCCCGGGTACCGCTCTCCCTCGACTCCGAGCCCGGCCGGCCCGTCCTCGACGCGGACCGGGAAGGTGACGGGGAGGCGCCCGGTCGGCTCGGCGGCGCCCACGACGATCTCGGCCAGGGCGTCGGCGCCCTCCTCCCCGGGATACCAGGCCATCAGGACCGCCGCGGCGCGCTCCGCCCAGGGCATCTCGACCGGCGAGCCTGCGTTGACGACGACGACCGTCCGTGGGTTGACGTCGAGCACCGCTTCGACCAGCTCGCGCTGGCGCCCGGGCAACGACAGGTCCGGCCGGTCGTGACCCTCGGATTCCCACTCGCCGTTCGACCCGACGACAACCACGGCGACATCTGCGGCGGCCGCGGCCGCGACCGCCCGTTCGAACTCGTCGCCGGTATTGGGCGGCTCGGCACCGACGCGCGCGCCCATGATGGGGGAGGAGGACGAGCGGGGCCAGACATCGACCGCGAGGTCGTAGGTGTGGCCGGCCGCGAGGTCGACGACCACGTCGACCAACTCGCTCCCCGCACCGTAGAACCCCGTGCCGCGAGTTGGGTCGGTGTTGTCGACCACGATGTCGCCGTCGAGGCGCAGCACCGAGCGGCCGGCGCTCTCGAGCCCCAGTCGCCATGCTCCCGCCACATCCGGCATGAAGCGCCCGCTGATGCGAATCGAGCATGCGCCGGTGCTCAGTGCGGGATGGGGCGGGCCGATCCACATCATCCGTGCCGAGTGGGCTGCGCCCGTGGCGACGGGCTCTCCGTCGAGGTCTGGATTGTCGAAGTACTCGACCGAAAACGCACCTTCCTCGGAGGCGCCGGGAGCGCCGGGAGCGCCGGGAGCGCCGGGAGCGCCGGGAGCCGACGGAGCGACCAGGCGCATGTCGATGGGCGGCATGCCTCGATCGATGCGGCACCCCACCTCGTGCACGACCTCGACCCCGAGCAGGCGATCGGCCAACGCGTCAGCCATGCTGCGGCGCCGGTAGGGCGTGACCTCCGAGCTGCCGCCGCCCATGGCCAGCTGTGACGCATTGGGACCGATGACCGCGACCCTCGAGAGGCCCGAAGCCTCGAGAGGCAGCATTCCGTCGTTGACGAGCAGGACCGTGCCTTCCGCAGCGACGGCGCGGGCCAGCGCGCGGCGGCCGGGGTCGTCCTCCTCGCGCTCCTCGGCCCCCGCCGATGAGGCGCCGGTGCCGAGCAGCCCGACCCGGCCCATCAGGCGGAGCACGTGGCGGACCTGTCCGTCCACGACGGCCCCGTCGACGGCGCCGTCGCGTACGGCGGCGGCCAGGGACGGACCGAACCAGGCAGAGGGCCCCGGCATCTCGAGGTCGAGGCCGGCCAAGGCGGACGGCGCGGTCGAGTGCGTCCCGAACCAGTCGGACATGACGAGCCCGTCGAAGCCCCACTCACCGCGCAGGATCCCGGCGATGAGCTCGGGTTGCTCGCCGCAATAGGTGCCGTTGACCTTGTTGTAGGCGGTCATGACCGACCAGACACCGGCGTCGTTGACGGCCTCTTCGAAAGCGACGAGGTGCATCTCGCGCAGCGCGCGCTCGTCGACCTCGGCGCTGATGGTCATGCGCTCGTGTTCCTGGTCGTTGCAGGCGTAGTGCTTGATGCAGCAGGCCACTCCGCCCGATTGCACGCCGCGCACGTAGGCGACGGCGATGCGCGCCGTGAGCAAGGGGTCTTCGGAGAAGGATTCGAACGTCCGCCCGGCGAGCGGTGTGCGCACGATGCACACCGTGGGGCCGAGCAGGACGTGCACGCCCTTGGACCTGGCCTCGGCGGCCAGCCCCTCCCCCAAGCGTCCGACGAGCGCGGGGTTCCAGGTCGACCCGACGGCCATGCCGCAGGGGAGCGAGAGCGAGCGGCGCCCGATGAGGCTGTCGCCGCGCACGCCCGACGGGCCGTCGGAGACCTTGAGGGCCGGGATGCCGAGACGCTCGACCGGCGGGAGGTACCAGAGGCTGGACCCGGCGGTGAGGGAGGCCTTCTCATCGAGCGTCATGGCGCCGAGCAGGCGCTCGATCTCGTTGTCGAGCTCGACCCCACTCAATGCACCCGCTGCACCCGCTGCCGTCATGTGCGCCTACTCCTTCGTTCCGTGCGTCATCGCGCTGCCGTCTCGCTTGCGGTCACCAGGTGTCGACGAACGGGCGCCGCTGCCCGTCCCGCCCGTGCCCCGACGTGCCGGGCTCGGACCAATGCGCCCGCGGGCCGGCCGACTCCAGCGCGTGCACCATGCGGACGCGCGTCTGCGCCGGGTCGATCACGTCGTCGATCTCGAAGTACTCGGCGACGTGCAGCGCCTTGCCGTGCTCGTAGGCGCGGAACACCATGGCCGCGAAGGCGGCCTCGCGCTCGCCGGGGTCTGCGATGGCCTCGAGCTCGCGACGGAAACCGAGGCGCACCGCGCCCTCGAGGCCCATGCCACCGAGCTCGCCGGTCGGCCAGGCGACCGTGAAGAGGGGTCGGTGAAAGCTGCCCCCGGCCATCGCCTGGGCGCCGAGGCCATAGCCCTTGCGGAGCACCACGCAGGCGAACGGAACGGTGAGCGATGCGCCGACGACGAACATGCGGCTGACGTGGCGCACGAGCGCGGTCTCCTCGGCCTCGGGGCCCACCATGAACCCCGGCGTGTCGCAGAGGGACAGCAGCGGCAGCCCGAAGGCCTCGCAGAGCTGCATGAAGCGGGCGGCCTTGTCGGCGTTGTCGGCATCGATGGCGCCGGCCAGGTGCTGGGGGTTGTTGGCCAGGACTCCGACCGGACGGCCCTCGATGCGCGCGAGCGCGGTGACCATCCCGGGAGCGAAGGCGGGCCGCAGTTCCAGGACCGACCCCTCGTCGGCTAGCAGCTCGAGCGCGCGCCGCACGTCGTAGACCCGGCGCCGGTCGGGTGGCACCACGTCGCGCAGGAGTGCCTGGTCGGCACAGGCCCAGTCGCGCACGTCGCCCTGGAAGTACGACAGGTAGCGGCGGCCGACCTCGACGGCTTCCTTCTCGTCGTCGCAGAGGACATCGACCACCCCGTTGCGCACCTGCACCGCCGCCGGCCCCACGTCCTCGGGGGCGAACACGCCGAGTCCGCCACCCTCGATCATGGCCGGGCCTCCCATCCCGATGGTGGCGTCAGGCGTGGCGATGATGACGTGGCAGCAGCCGAGCAGCGCCGCGTTGCCTGCGAAGCAGCGGCCCGACACGATGCCGACGAGCGGCACGCGCCCGCTCAGCGCGCCGAAGAGCGCGAACGCTTCGGTATCGAGCCCGGTCACCGTGGCGGTGTCGGTGTCGCCGGGACGGCCGCCCCCGCCTTCTGCGAAGATGACGACAGGGAGGCGGAGCCGGTCCACCAATGCGAAGAGGCGGTCCTTCTTCTTGTGGTTCATCTGGCCCTGGGTCCCGGCCAGGACCGAATAGTCGTACGACAGCACGGCACAGCAAGCTCGCTCGTGGCCGAAGAGATGCCCGTTCACCCGGCCGATGCCTGCGATGAGGCCGTCGGCGGGCGTGTTGGCGCGTAAGTCGTTCTTGTCGCGGCGGGCGCGCTGGGCGGCTACGACGAGGGCGCCGTACTCCTCGAAGCTGCCGGGGTCGCACAGGTCCTCGACGTTCTCGCGCGCCGTGCGGCGGCCGGCGGCGTGCCGGCGTTCGGTGGCAGCGGCGCGGCCCGCATCGAGGGTCGCCGCCTTGCGGGTACGCATTACCGCCAGCTCCGGCCGTTCGGTCTGCGGGCCCGTGTCGGCGCGTTCGGCGAGGTCGCCGGTGCGCGGCGCACCATCAAGCGCCGGCGCGTCGAGCGCGCCCGGAGCGATGGTCAAGAGGAGGTCCCCGGTCTGCACGGCATCGCCGGGGGCCACCGCCACCGAGTCGATCCGGCCCGGCGTGGCGGCCTCGACCACATGCTCCATCTTCATGGACTCGAGCACGACGAGGACCGTGCCCGCCGCCACGGCGTCGCCGGGCGTCACCTCGACGCGCAGGACGGTGCCGGCGAAGGCGGCCGCGACGTTGGTGGGTGCCGTCAGCCCGGCCACAGGGGTTCGGGAACCGAGAAGCCGACGTCGCCGCCCCAAGCGTTGCGGTAGGAGACCTCGTGGGCGGGCCTGCGCGTCCCGACGCCCCAGGTGCCGGTGGGATAGCCGAAGCTCACGGTTCCCGAGAGGATCCAGCCTTGGTCGGAGGGCACGCCGAGTATCTCGAAGGTCTCGTTCGGACTGAAGAACTGCAAGAGCGCGGTGAGGCAGCTGCCGACGCCTTCGGCGCGGGCCGCCAGCATGGCGCTCCAGACGGCGGGGTAGATCGAGCCGCCGGTCGGGTCGTACTGGCAGAAGGGGAACAGGTAGAGCGGCACGTCCTCGAAGTGGTCGGCCAACCACTGGGCCGAGCGCTGCACCTTGAGGACCTGGATCGACTCCGGTGCGTCGGGGTTGGCGAGCGCCGCCTCGATCTGCTCCTTGTAGATCGTCTTCCACAGCTCGCCCATGGCGTGCTGGTACAAGCGCGCGAGGGCCGCCTTCTTGGCCGGGTCGTCGAGGAGGAGGAAACGCCAGTTCTGCTGGTTGCCGCCGGAGGGGGCGTGCACGGCCGCATCGAGGATGCGGGCCTGGACGTCGAGCGGGATCGGGTCGTTGGTGACCCTGCGCATGGCGCGTGTGGTGTACAGGGCCTCGTGGAGTTCCATATGCAGCGCACCTTAGGTCGCTCCGTCGGGCGGCCGAAGCCCTCTATCGCGAGCGCCGAAGGGGATTATGCCGAGGCGGGGGCGGCGGGCCTCGGGCGTCGCGGGCGGACGCTGCGATGGGGGGCGCATCCTCGCGGCGGCGCCGAACATGTAGGTGGGGAGTCAGGTCAAACGGCCTGGGGCGCCATCCGGTCTGCGCCGCGAGAGTCGCGCTGGAGACATTCGACTGGCTCGCGCAGCCGACCGTAGAGAGGTCCCGCGGCGAGGGCGATCCCCGACAAGACGAGCACGACCTGCCAAGAGACAGCAACGAAGGGGCTCCAAAATGCTTCGTCGGCTGACGTCCACGCGAACACGGCGGCGGCAGCGAGCGCGATCCAGACGAAGAGTTTCCGGTGCAGTCCGCGCGCGAGGAACGTGGCCCCGATGAACACCACTGCGAGCACGAGCACCGCCGGTGGGAGCACATGGCGCACGGTCACTCCCCATGATGGCCTGAGCCAGAAGACCGGCTGCGAGTTCGGGCCGACCAGGCAGGCCAACGAGACGACGACCAACCAGACGACGAGCGCGGGCCGGACGCGCCCTTGCACCACATCGAGGAGGACGAGCGTCACGGCGAGGGCCATGAGGTAATAGCCGTACAGACTCGTCTCGAAGAGCAGACGCAGGCTGAGGGACAGCGCAACCAACGCCACAAGCGCGGTCGGCTCGAGAGCCGCCGCTCTCCCGAGCCGACGGACGACCCAGGTGCCGAGGAGGAGTGAGAGAACGAGCGGCGCCAGGCGGGACAACGCGAACAGCGAGGCGCCCCCGAGATGCAACTCAGCGACCAGGGTGCCGTCGTTCAGGGTGGAGTCACCCGTGCCCATGAGGACGTCGCGGGCTGCCTGGCCCGAGCTGGCGATGATGAGTGGGAGCGAGGCCAGCAGCGCCGTCGCCAGTGCCGCCAGGGCAAAATGCGGCCGGCGAAGTGGTGGCGCCACGACAAGGAGCGGCACGGCCACGAGCACGGCGAACTGTTGCGACAGGACCGCCAGCGCGATGAGGATCCCGGCCCCGATCCACCTGTTCCGGCGGGCACAGGCGAGAGACACGAGCGCCAAGCCCATGGCGACGAGGTCCTGGGGATGGAAGTAGGACTCGACGCACATCCAGACCGGCGCCAGGCACGCCACGACAGCGAGGGTCGCTGGCTCCCAGCAGCAGCGGCCGCGTCCGCACGCTCGGAGGACCGCCACCACCCCGACCAAGAGGATGATCCAGCCGACGTAGCCGATGCGCAGCGTGTCCGTCAGCGTGCCGGCCCGGGACGACCAGGCGTTGAACGCTCTGAGTGCTCTGTCGCACGAGGGTCCCAGGGCGGCCCCCGAGGGGAAGGCTGTGGCGTGCCCCAGGCGCGTCGTGGCGGCGAGCGCTCCCGAAAGCATCGGATACAGGGGGGCAACCGAGATCGCTGAGCGAGGGAAGGCACAGGTGAACTGTCCATGGGCGATGGCCCATGTCGAACCGCTGGTGAAGCTGGCGTCGCCATTCGACGGCCCGCCGAGCAGCTGGACGATTGCGACGAATATGGCAGTCGACGCCAGCCAGCCCAGGGCGCACCACCAGGCCGAGAGGGGGCGTTCCAGCCAGGAGGACAGCGCGGCCGTGGTTCGGGCGTCACGCGGGGCGGAGCCGTCCGCCACGGTCTCGAGGACTTCGGAGGGGGCCATCAGGCGGGTGCCATCCGCATTGGGCGGTGTTCTCCTGCGTCGCGCCGTTCGTCAGCGCTTCTCGTCGCACGAGAGTCGTTCATCGAAGTTGTCCCAGTGGTGCGAGCGCGGCGTGCAATGCGTTGAACCGGACATCCCACTCGACCATCGCTCTCGCCTCGAGTGGACCGCCGTATAAAGGTTGTCGGGTTCGACTGCGAGGAACTTTAGAGAGTTCCCTTGCGGGAACGCGTCTCGGGTTTCCTGGGTTGCTTCAGGCCCCCTCGTTCACCAGCTGCAGCCGCTCGGTGGCCTCGATGTACTCCTCGACCATCCCGAGCACCACGTCCTTCGCGCGTCGGACCTGCGTGGCCTGGCCGATGATCTGGCCGCACGGATTGAAGTTCACGTCGCGCGCTTCTTCGGGGTAGGCGTGTCCGCGCGACACGCATTCGATGGCCACCATCATCTGCAGCGGCATGCCGAGCGGCTTGGGGTTGCCCGGCGCCTCCCAGGCGTCGGTCCAGTCGTTCTTGAGCAAGCGGCAGGGCTTGCCGGTGAACGAGCGCGACCGAACCGTGTCCCGCGACGTGGCCTTGAGGTAGGACTCCATCTGCTTTGGCGGCACGTCGGCCTCCTCGACGGTCAGCCAGAGCGAGCCCGTCCACACGCCGGCAGCACCCATGACCATGGCGGCCGCCATCTGGCGTCCCGACCCGATGCCGCCCGCCGCCAACACCGGCAGCGGCGCCACAGCGTCGATCACCTCGGGCCACAGCACAATGGACCCGACGTCGCCGGTGTGCCCGCCGCCCTCGGAGCCCTGACAGATGACGATGTCGACCCCGGCTGCCTTGTGGTTGAGCGCGTGCTTGACCGATCCCGCCAGCGCGGCCATCAGCATCCCGTGGTCGTGCACCTCCGCGATGACGTCGTCGGGTGGAGTCCCGAGCGCGTTCGCCACCAACTTGACCTTCGGGTGCGCCAAGATCACCTCCACCAGCGGTGCCGCGGTGGCCGCGGTCCAGCCGAGCAGCTCGCGCCGGGGGCCGCCGTCGAGCTCGGGCACGCCGTGGTCGGCCAGGATCTTCTTGGCGAAGGTGCGGTGTTCCTCGGGGATCATCGCCCGCAGCTCGGCCTCGAGCTTGACCGGGTCGATCTCGTCCATGCCCTCGTACTTGCCGGGAATGACGATGTCGACGCCGTAGGGGTTGTCGCCGACGTGCTCGTCCAGCCACGTGAGCTCGACCTCGAGCTCGTCGGCGCTGAAGCCGACCGCACCGAGGACGCCCATGCCGCCGGTGTTGGACACCGCGGCGGCGACGTCGCGGCAGTGGGTGAAGGCGAAGATGGGGAACTCGATCCCGAGACTTTCGCAGAGCTCGTTGTGCACGGGGGAGACCTCCTAATTGGGACTGCTCGGGCCCACGGTGAGCCGGTCTTGGGCCGCCGGGCGGATCGGGCGGCACGGTTCCCGGGACCTTTCCCGGCAACTAGAACACATTCTACTTTTGACCAGCGGGTCCTGCAGGCCCCGTCACCGAGTCAGTCCGTCAGGTCGACTGTCTCGGGTTCCTCCTCCTGGTCGGCGAACTGGGTCCGGTACAGCTCGGCGTAGAGCCCGTTCTCGGCCAAGAGGCTGCCGTGGGTGCCCCGTTCGACGATGCGGCCGTCATCGATGACCAACAGCTCGTCGGCCTCGCGGACCGTCGAGAGCCGATGCGCGATGACCAGCGACGTGCGCCCGGCCAACGTCTCGCGCAGCGCGCGCTGGACTGCGGCTTCCGATTCGGAGTCGAGATGTGCCGTGGCCTCGTCGAGCACGACGATGTCGGGCGCCTTGAGCATGAGCCGGGCAAGGGCGACGCGCTGCTTCTCCCCGCCCGACAGCCGGTAGCCCCGCTCGCCGATGACGGTGTCGAGCCCGTCGGGCAGATCGTCCACGATGTGGCCGATCTGGGCCTGCGCCGAGCGCGGCGAGCACCTCGGTCTCGCTGGCCTCGGGCCGGGCGTAGAGCAGGTTGGCCCGGAGCGTGTCGTGGAAGAGGTGCGGATCCTGGCTCACGACGCCGACGACGTCGCGCAGGGAGGCCATGGTGGCGTGGCGCACATCGGTTCCGCTCAGGCGCACTGCGCCGCTCGTCACGTCGTAGAGGCGCGGCACCAGGTTCGAGATCGTCGTCTTGCCCGCTCCCGACGGCCCGACGAGCGCCACCATGGTCCCGGGTTCCACCTCGAAAGACACGCCATGTAACACCTCGCTGCGCTGCCCGCTCTCGAGGACCGCAACCGACTCGAGTGAAGCCAGTGACACGTCCTCCGCACTCGGGTACCTGAAGTGCACGTCGTCGAACTCGATCGAGGCGAGGCCGCGGGGTATGTCGACGGCGTCCGGCGCTTCGTCGATCATCGGGACGATGTCGAGCACTTCGAAGATGCGCTCGAAGGACACCAACGCCGTCATGACGTCGAGGTTGAGGTTCGAGAGCTGGGTCAGCGGCTGGTAGAGCCGCGTCAGATAACTCGTCAGGGCGACAACGGTGCCCAATTCCAGCTCGCCGTGGATGGCGGCGACGCCACCGACGCCGTAGACGATCGCCGTGGCGAGGGACGCGGTGAGGGTGAGGGCGACAAAGTAGATGCGGGCGTAGGTGGCCTGGGCGATGCCGATGTCTCGGACCCGCCCCGCCTTGGACTCGAACGATGTCGCCTCCGCCTCCGGGCGCCCCATCAACTTGACCAGCATGGCCCCACCGACCTGGAACCGCTCCTGCATCACCATGTTCATCTCGCTGTTGAGGTCGTAGCCCTCCTTGGTCAGCGAACCGATGCGCCGTCCGATGACCCGTGAAGGGATGAGGAACACGGGGACGAGGAGCAGAGCGGCGAGGGTGATCTGCCAGCTGAGGACGAACATGACGCCTATGACGATGAGGACGGTGACCAGGTTTCCCACCACATTCGAGAGCAGATCGGTGAAGGCCTGCTGGGCGCCGATCACGTCGTTGTTGAGGCGGCTGACCAGCGCACCGGTCTGCGTCCGGGTGAAGAAGGCCAGCGGCATGCGCTGGATGTGTCGGAAGACCTTGGAGCGCATGTCGTAAATGAGGTACTCGCCGATGTAGGCCGAGATGCGACGCTCCATGAGCATCAGGACGCCGTCGAAGAGGGCGAGCCCGGCGACGAGGAGCGCCAACCAGATGACGAGATCAGCGTCCTTCTTGAGGATCCCGTTGTCGATGATCGAGCGAAGGATCAGCGGATTCACTGCGGCAATGACGGCGTCGAGGATGACGACGGGGAGGAAGATCGCGAGGATCTTGCGGTAGGGGACCGCAAAGGTGAGCATGCGTCGGGTCGTGCCCTTCTTGACCCTGTGTTGGAGGACGGCACGGTCCTGGCGCACGGAGCGCATGCCGCCCCAGCCGCCACCACGGCCGCCACCCATCCCATGTCCCCGCATAGACATGGCCTGCAACCTACCGTCGGCGTGTCGCCAACCCGGCCGCGGGAGGCCACGAGGCGAGCCCGAACAGCCCGATGATCAGGCGCGGAAGGCCGTTGCGCCGATCAAGAGGCGGCTCGGTGAGTTGACCGACACCGCTGAGCGACGCGTCAGGAACAGGAGGGAGAGCGCCAGCGCGAGACACGCGCAGACGAAGTCGCAACAGACGCAAGAGATCAGCACCCACGTCAGCTCGTCGGTCGGTGATGGTGCGGTAGGGCGGTGCGGGCCGCGACCACGCGAGCGGGCCCTCGCCCGGGCCGAAGCCGGAGTCAGAGGGACCCGCGCTGACGCCTGGCCTCGGTGCCCCCCAGTCGCTGGGCGCCCGGCTTGGGCCGTGCAACCCGGAGAGCTGATGGGCTAGGCGGAACCGCCGACGGCGTGCACGCCTCCGTCGACGTGGACGATCTCACCCGTCGTCATCGGGAAGAGGTCGCTCAAGAGCGCAATGCACCCCTTCGCCACCGAGAGCGAATCGTGCACGTCCCACCCCAGTGGGGCGCGGTCCGCCCAGGTGTCCTCGAAGGCGCTGAAGCCGGGTATGGACTTGGCGGCCATCGTCCGGACGGGCCCGGCCGCCACGAGGTTGACCCGGATCCCGCGCGACCCGAGCTCCTTCGCCAGATACCGGGACAGCGATTCCAGGGCCGCCTTGGCGACACCCATCCAGTCGTAGACGGGCCACGCGACGGTGGCGTCGAAGTCCAGCCCGACGACGGACGCGCCACCGTCTTTTCCGGCCGCCTCCAAAAGGGGCAAGAACGCGTCGACGAGTGCCTTCAGGGAATAGGCAGAGATGTTGAGCGCGACGGAGACGTCGTCCCAACCTGCGGCGAACATGCCGCTGCCGAGGCAGTCGGGCGGGGCGAAACCGATGGCGTGCAGGAGCCCGTCGAGGCGATCCCAGCGCGCCGCCAGCAGTTCCCCGGCGGCGGCGAGCTGTTCTGGCGAGGTGACGTCGATCTCGAGCACGTCGGGCTCCCGCGGCAGCTTGCGGGCCGTGCGCCGGGTCAGCGAGAGTGCCCGGCCTGCTCCCGAAAGCACGATCTCGGCCCCCTCTTCCTGGGCCAGCCGGGCCACCGCGAAGGCCAAGGAGGCCTCCGTGAGCACGCCCGTGATGAGCAGCCGCTTTCCGTCGAGGAGTCCCACTGCGCCACGGAGGTTATGCGAAGGTAGGGACGTGCATGTCGGAATCCTCGGGGGTACCGGACCGGCCGGCCGGGGATTGGGGCTCCGTCTGGCCGACGCCGGAGCCCAGGTCACGATCGGTTCGCGCGACGCGGAGCGGGCTCATGGCGTCGTCGAGGAATTACGCGCACGCTGGGCCGACCGCACGCTCGCATTGGACGGTTCGGACAATGTCGGTGCGGCCGCGGCTGAGCTCGTGGTCGTCGCCACGCCCTGGGACGGCGCCACTGCGACGGTCCGGGCCCTCCGGGAGCCCTTGGCGGGCAAAGTCGTCGTGTCCATGGCCAACGCGCTGATCAAGGACGGCCGCGAGATGCTGGCCCTGATCCCGCCGCGGGGCTCCGTGGCGGCCGCCATCCAGGCGAGCGTGCCCGAGAGCCTGGTTGCCGCCGCCTTCCACCACCTTCCGGCTTCGGAAATGGAGAACCTCGAATCGGGGTTGGAGGCAGACGTGCTGGTGTGTTCCGATCATCCCGAGGCGACGGCCGCGACCCTCGCCCTCGTGGAGCAGTTGGAAGGACTGCGGCCGCTCGACGCCGGCAGCCTGAACCAGGCGGCGGCCATCGAGGCCTTCACCGCCGTCTGTATCACGTTGAACATCCGCCACAAGGCGCACTCGACGCTGAGGATGGGCGGGATCTAGCTGTGCGGTTGTACGACACGGCGCGGCGTGAGGTGGTGGCGTTCGAGCCCGGACCGCTGGTCACCATGTACTCGTGCGGCATCACGCCGTACGACGCCGCGCACCTCGGCCATGCGTCGGTGTATCTCTACTTCGACATGCTCCAGCGTCATCTCCAAGACGCCGGGCACGAGACGAAGGTCGTGCGCAACGTCACCGACGTCGACGACGACATCCTGCGCAAGGCGCGTGAGCTCGGCGTGCACTACCTCGACCTCGCGGCAGAGGAGATGGCCCGTTTCGACGCCGAGATGAGTCTCTTGAACCTGCTCCCGGTCTATTCCGAGCCGCGCGCCACGTCCGCCATCTCCGAGATCCTCTCGCTCATCGGGGCTGCGCTCGAGGGAGGGCACGCCTACGAATCGGGTGGGTCCGTCTATTTCAGCGTGGCCACCTTCCCTGAGTTCGGCAGCATCAGCGGGTACGACCGGACCCGGATGCTCGAGCTCGCCGCCGAGCACGGCGGTCATCCCGAGGACCCCAACAAGCGAGACCCGCTCGACTTCGTGCTCTGGCAGCCGTCGCTCCCCGACGAGCCGGCGTGGGAGTCGCGGTGGGGACCAGGTCGGCCCGGCTGGCACATCGAGTGCTCGGCTCTCGTCCTGCGCGAGCTCGGCGAGACGATCGACATCCACGGCGGAGGGCGGGACCTCGTGTTCCCGCATCACGAGTGCGAGGCGGCCCAGTCCGAGTCGGTCACCCACAAGCTGTTCGTCCGGCTGTGGTTCCACGTCGGCCTCGTGGGCCTCGACGGCACGAAGATGTCGAAGTCGCTCGGCAACCTCGTCTTCGTGGGCGACCTCTGCAAGGAGTGGGATCCGGCCGCGGTCCGCCTGGCGCTGCTGGCGCACCACTACCGGGAGGATTGGGACTGGCGTACCGCCGAGGACATGCCCGCCGCGGCGGCGCGCCTCGCGCTCTGGCGTCGCGCGCCCGACGGTGACGGCGTGCCCGGCCTGGTTGCCGTGCGGGCTGCGCTCGACGAGGACCTGGACACACCGGCCGCGTTGCGCGCCCTCGATGCAGAAGCGGCAGCAGGTCGCCCGGTGGCGCCTGGCGCGCGCCTGCTCGGCATCGACATCTGAGCCGGGTAGGCCGGGTGAACCGGGTGGGCCGGGACCACAGGGTGGTCCAGTACCCTGAGAGACTTCGAACGGTGTCCGGACCAGGAGCGATCCCCGGCTGAACAGGAAAGGGTGCACGATGGCTGGCGTCATCTCGGTTGGTCTTCCCGACGGCTCGACACGGGAGCTCGCCGAGGGCACGACGGCCGCCGAGGTCGCCCGCTCCATCGGCTCCCGCCTGGCCAAGGCGGCCGTCGTTGCGGTCGTGGACGGGCGCGAAGTGGACCTGGACACCCCGTTGCACGACGGGGACCAGGTGGCCATCGTCACCGACAACTCCGAGGCGGGACGGGAGGTGCTCCGGCACTCCACAGCGCACGTCATGGCCCAAGCCGTGCGCCGGTTGTGGCCCGGAGCGAAGTACGCCATCGGACCGGTGATCGAGAACGGCTTCTACTACGACTTCGAGCTGCCGGACGGCGCACACTTCAGCGACGACGACCTGGAGCGGATCGACGCCGAGATGCGGGCGATCATCAAGGAGGACCAGCCCTTCGTCCGGCACGAGCACACCATTGAAGAGGGTCTCGAGATCTTCGCCGACCAGCCGTTCAAGGAGGAGATCATCAACCTCGTCGCCTCCGGTGCCGACGAGGTCGACGCCGAGGGCTCGGTGGTCAGCACGTATCGCAATTCGGACGCCTTCATCGACTTGTGCCGCGGGCCGCACGTGTCCTCGACGGGCCGTCTGGGCCATTTCAAGCTCATGCGGGTCGCCGGTGCCTACTGGCGTGGCGATGAGAAGCGCGAGCAGTTGCAGCGGATCTACGGGACCGCCTGGGAATCGGAGAAGGCGCTGGCAGCGCACCTCCACCAGCTCGAAGAGGCGGAGCGGCGGGACCATCGCAAGCTGGGCGCCGAGCTCGACCTCTTCAGTTTCCCCGAGGAGATCGGGCCTGGTCTCGCGGTCTTCCACCCCAAAGGCGGCACCATCCGACGCCTGATGGAGGACTACGCACGGCAGCGTCACGTCGAGGCCGGCTACGACTTCGTGAACTCGCCGCACATCACCAAGAGCGCGCTGTTCGAGGAATCGGGACACCTCGAGTGGTTCGCCGAGGGCATGTACCCCCCCATGGAGCTCGACGGCGGCCAGCAGTACTACCTCAAGCCGATGAACTGCCCGTTCCACATCCTGGTGTACAAGAGCCACCAGCGCTCCTACCGCGAGCTGCCGATGCGACTCTTCGAATTCGGGACGGTCTACCGCTACGAGAAGTCCGGCGTGCTCCAAGGTCTCACCCGGGTCCGGGGCATGACCCAGGACGACGCCCACATCTTCTGTGCACGCGAGCAGATGGACGCGGAGCTGGTCCGTACCTTGACCTTCGTGCTCGACCTGCTCCGTGACTACGGCCTCAACGAGTTCTACCTCGAGCTTTCGACCAAGCCGGCCGGCAAGGCAGTCGGGTCCGACGAGGAATGGGAGGTCGCCACCGAGGCGCTGGCGACGACCGCGCTCGAAATGGGCCTCGAGCTGGTGATGGACGAGGGCGGCGGCGCCTTCTACGGGCCCAAGATCTCCGTCCAGGCTCGTGACGCCATCGGTCGCACCTGGCAGATGTCGACCATCCAGCTGGACTTCCAGCTCCCGCACCGCTTCGGGCTCGAGTACATCGGCGCCGACAACGCGCGCCACCGGCCGATCATGATCCATCGCGCCCTGTTCGGATCGGTGGAGCGCTTCATGGCCGTGCTCATCGAGCACTACGCCGGCGCGCTGCCGACGTGGCTGTGTCCCGAGCAGGTGCGGGTGATCCCGGTGACCGACGGGCATGCCGACTACGCGCAGAGCGTGGTCGACGCGTGCGACGCCGCTGGCCTGCGCGCGACCGTCGACACGAGCGGCGAGACCGTGGGCGCGCTCGTCCGCCGGGCCAAGCTGGCCAAGATCCCCTATGTCCTCGTGGTCGGCGGTCAGGACGTCGCGGCAGGCTCGGTCGGGGTGAACCGCCGGGGTTGGGACGGCAAGCCAGAGCACGGAGTACCGGTCGCCGACCTGGTCAGCGAGGTCACCGCCGAGGTCGACCGCAAGGGTCTGCCCGAGGACAGAGCGCCGGTCGCGGCTTCGGCGTGAGCACAATGAGCGCGTCGACGTGAGCCTCGAGCATCTGTGGGCTGGCTGGCGTCGCGAGTACATCGTCGACGCCACCGCACGCGAGCGCGCCGGTGGCGTCGCCCAGGACGAGTCGTCGTGTGTCTTCTGCCATCTCGCCGTCAGCGGTCCGCCCTCGGAGGACAACCTGGTCGTGTGGCGCGGAGCGCTGACGTTCGTCGTCATGAACGCCTACCCCTACGCCAGTGGGCACGTGCTCGTGTTGCCCCTGCGCCACGTCGGGCCCTTGGTCGAGCTCACCGATGCGGAGTCCGCCGAGTTGTGGTCGGCGACGCAAAGGGCGGTGGCCACAATCGAATCGGCCTATGAGCCTGACGGGCTGAACATGGGTGCCAACTTGGGCCGGGCGGCCGGCGCCGGCCTGCCGGCACACCTCCATCTGCACGTCCTGCCCCGATGGTCGGGTGACACCAACTTCATGACCTCGGTCGCGGAGACCCGTGTGATGCCCGAGACGCTGCAGCTGTCCTGGAAGAGGCTCACCGACGCCTGGCCCGGCTAGCCCGACGCCAGCGGAGAGGGGCGGGGGAGCGGCGGACGTCGCGCTCGGGCCCCCGGCTCCCGCGACCGCCGCCGGAACGACGGACACGTCCGCGTCATCCACGGCGTCGGTATCGCCCACCTCGTCTCCGTCCCCCGCCCAAGACGCGATGCCCGGCGCCTCCACCGGCTCGCGCCGCAAGCTCCGCCGAGCTCTGCGCCGGGCCTGGCCGACCGGGCGCGTCGTCATCGGCTTCGCCCTCGTCGGCGTTGCGGTGTGGGTCCTCTCGTCGAAGGGATCCGAGCTGTCGGAGTTTGCCAACGTGATCAAGACCCTCAATTGGTGGTGGGTACCGCCTGCGTTCGCGGTCGAGATGCTTTCCTATGTCCTCTTTGCGCGCATGCAGTACGAGCTCTTCAAGGCGGGTCACCTGATCCCGCCCTGGGGCCCGCTGGTCAAGCTCTCTTTCGCGTCGCAGGCACTGACCAACTCTCTCCCGGCGGGGAACGCCGTCGCGACTGTCTACGGATTCCGGTGGTTCCGCCGCTTCGGCGCCGACAACACACTGGCCGTGTGGGCCCTGTCCGGCACTCTCGTGGCCTCGATCGTCAGTCTGTCTCTGGTGGCAGTCATCGGATTGGGCCTCGCCACCAACGAGGGCGCGTCGCTCGACCTCGTGCCCGTCCTGATCAGCGTCTTCGCGTTGGCACTCGCGCTCGGATCGTTGTTCGTCTACGAACGCCCGCTCCATGCAGTGGTGACGACCGCACTACGCGTGTCGGTCGCCCTGACCGGCCGGCCACGGGGCGACACGGCCGAGCAGATCGCGTCGACCATGGCCTGGATGACCGCCGTACGGCTGAGCTGGTCGCAGATCGGCCGCATCGTCGGGTGGGGCACGCTGAACTGGCTGACCGACTGCGCCTGCTTCGCCATGATGTTCCTGGCCATCCATGCCCCCATCCCATGGAAGGGCCTGCTGCTGGCCTACGGCGCTGGCCAGCTGGCGGCCAACTTGCCCGTGACACCCGGCGGCCTCGGCGTGGTCGAGGGCAGCATCACGATCGCGCTCGTCGCGTTCGGGGGCTCGGAGGCGACCACCCCCTACGCAGTGCTGCTCTACCGCATCATCAGTTTCTGGTTCATCTTGGTGATCGGGTGGCTGTTCCTCGGCCAGCTGGCCCTGCAGGTGCGCCGGGGGCGCTGGCAGCGCCAGGCCATGGCGACCGAGGTCGAGGCCGGGCCGGTTGCCTACGAACCGGCAGCCGCACTGTCGACGGCGCCAACGCCGGCGCTCTCGACGCCGGCAAGCACGCCAGGATCGATCAAGGTCAGCGGGGAGGAGCCGAATCGATGAGGGGAGACACGCGCCGCCGCCGCCGCTCCGCCCTCGTCGCAGTGGCCACCAGCCTGCTGCTGGCGGCCACACTGCTCACGGCCTGCTCGGCCGCCCGCATCGACCTCGGCACGACGGACGACTCGTGCTACCTGGCCCTACCGACTGCGGCGAAGTCGGTAGGGGAGCACGCCCATCTCGAAGGCGTGCGCAAGTTCACGGTCAGCGGCCTGCGTGGCGTCGCGCCCAAGCTCTACGGGCGCATCTCCCACGATGTGCCCAAGGGAAAGGCCGTCTGCCTGGCCGCCTACACCGGCCACTTCACGGCGTCGTCGGTCTCCAAGCCCCTCGGCCGGAAGGCCGGGACCCTCGCAGTCGCCATCGTCACGACGCCGGGCAACGACCTGCTGGCGACGCTGGTCCTGACCAAGATCCCGGTGCGCTTCCGGCACATCATCTGACCCCTGCCGGTCCGCCCCGCCCCGCCTCGGACCCGACTCACCCCTCCATCTTGGGGATCGACGCCATCATGTGCTCGGGCACGGTGTCGTAGTGGTCGTACGTCGCCTTGAACGAGCCCCGGCCGCCGGTGAGGGCCCGCAGGTCGACGGCGTAGCGGGTGATCTCCGCTGTCGGCACGGTCGCCGTCACCGTCTGGTAGCCGTCCACGTCGGCGGCGTCGGTCCCCACGATGCGGGCCCGCCGTGACGAGAGGTCACCGAGCACTTCGCCCTGGCAGTCGTTGGGAATCGTCACCGACAGCCGGGAGACGGGCTCGAGCACGATCGGCCCCGCCTCCGCCATGGCCGTCCTGATCGCCAGCGCGGCCGCCATCTTGAAGCTCACCTCGTTCGAGTCGACCGAGTGCGCCTTGCCGTCGTCCACCGTCACCGACACGTCGACGACCGGGTACCCGTAGACCCCACCCCCGGCGAAGGCCTCCATCACGCCCTTCTCCACGGCCGGGATGTACTGGCGGGGGATGGCGCCGCCCACGACCTCGTCGTGGAACGAGAACCCTTCGCCCCGCGGCAGCGGCTCGAGGCGCAGGTGGGCCACGCCGAACTGGCCGTGCCCGCCGGACTGCTTCTTGTGCTTGCCTTCGGCCGCCGCGGCCCGGGTGATGGTCTCGCGGTAGGGGATGCGCAGCTCCTCGCGCTCGACGTGCACGTTGCACTTGCGGTCCAGGCGCTCCAGGGTCACCGCGAGATGCACCTCGCCGCTCACCGCCAGGATCGTCTGGTGCGTCTCGTCGTCCCGGGAGACCGACAGCGAGGGGTCCTCGTCGCAGAGGCGCTGCAGGGCCGACATCAATTTGTCGTCGTCGGCCCGGGTGGCCGGCTTCACCGCGACTTGCAGCGCCGCGGGCGGCAACGCGGGCGGGGACACCACCACCGGCTGCCCCTTGCGCGCCAATGTGTCCCCCGTCCGCGCCCCGTTCAGGCGGGGGACGGCCACGAAGTCACCGGCCGCGGCCGCGGTCGCTGGCGCGGTCGTGTGCCCCGCGATGCTCTGCAGCCCGTGCAGGCGCTCTTCCTCGCGGCTCCTCGAGTTCACCAGCACGGCGTCGGGCTCGATAGTCCCCGAGAGCACTTTGCACAGCGACATCTTCCCGGTGTGGCCGTCGTTGTACGTCTTCGTCACGGTCAGAACGGTCGGCCCCGAGGGGTCCGCCGGTATCTCGATGCTCTCTGTCCCCGCCGCAGCGGTCACCGGCGGCCGCGACCCCGGCGTCGGGCACAGCTCCTCAATCAGGCGAGCCAGCCGGTCCACGCCCACCCCACTGGCGGCCGAGCAGCACAGCACGGGAAAGACCGACGCCGACCCGACGCCGGCGGCCAGGCTCTTCTCGAGCTCGGCGTAGTCGAGCGACTCGCCGTTGAGGTACCGCTCCATCAGGTCGTCGTCGCCGACCACGATGCCCTCGACGAGCTGCTCGTGGACGGTGTGCTCCTCGTCGACCAGCTCGTCGGGGATCGGGCCCTCGTGCCCCGTTGGCGGCACGGTGCCGTCCAGGGGCGCCCCGGCGGCGGCCACGTCGTAGTGCGTCGCGGTGTCGTCGAGCAGGTCGATCACGCCGTGGAAGTCGGCCTCGTGCCCGATGGGCAACTCGACCGGCGCCACCCCGGCCCCGAAGGTCTGGCGGATCTCGGCGAGGGCACGGTCGAAGTCGGCCCGTTCCCGGTCGAGCTTGTTGATGACGATGACCCGCGGCACCCCCAGCCGGGCGGCGGCCCGCCAGGCGTCCTCGGTCTGCGCCTGCACGCCGTCGGTAGCGCTGACGACGACCACGGCCAGGTCGACGTTGGCCAGGGCGGTGATCATCTCGCCGGCGAAGTCGGCGTACCCCGGCGTGTCGAGCAGGTTCACCTTGACCCCGTTGACGATGAAGGGCGCCAGGCTGGTCGAGATGGAGAGCTGGCGCGCCACCTCCTCGGGCTCGAAATCCATCACGGTGGAGCCCTTTTCCACCGACCCACGCCGGGCCACGGACCCCGTCGCGGCGAGCAGGGCCTCGGCCAGGGTGGTCTTGCCCGCTCCGTGGTGCCCGACAAGGGCGACGTTGCGAATTGCGGTCGGGTCGAGTGGCACCTGGTCCTCCGTCCTCGTCCTTCGGCCGGTCAGAACCCCATCTCCGCACCGGCTCGTAGCCGACGAGTGTAGGACCGCTCGTCGGGGACTGCTCACCTCCAAGCGGCCAGCTGGCCGCCCGCTTCAGCCGGGGCCCAGATCGGCGGTGCCGGCCGTACCGCCGGACCGCGCCGCCACCGCGGCATCCAACGCGGTGTCGTACTCGTGGCGCAGCGAGTAGCGGACGAACAGGCCGAGCGTGTCGACGAGGAGCAGCCAGACCGCCTTGAGCGAGATGGTGCTGCCGAAGCGCTCCTCGATGCGCACCGGCGCCTCCACGATCCGCGTGTAGCCGAGGCGCCGGGCCAGCACCAACAGCTCGAGGTCCAGCGCGAAGCGGCTCTCGCGCAGCACGGGCAGCACCTCGGCGATGACGCTGCGGTCGACCAGCTTGATACCGACCTGCGTGTCCTTGACGTTCAGGTGGAAAAGCAGGTTCGTGAGCTTCTGGTAGCCCCACGAGTAGAACCGGCGCAGGGGCGGGTAGTGCACCGAGGAGTCGGGGTGGCGCTTGCTGCCGATGATGATGTCGGGCTTCTCGGAGCGCATGATGGAGACGTAGGGGGCGAGCAACTCGGGCGAGATGTCGCCGTCGGCGTCGATGAAGCCGAGATAGCGACCGCGCCCCATCCCGAGGCCGGCGCGCAACGCCGAGCCCTTGCCGACGTTGGTCGCGAAGGTGACCCGTCGCACGACGTGCGCGGGGAAGCCGTCGAGCGTGAAGGGGCTGCCGTCGGTCGAGCCGTCCGAGACGGTGATGATCTCGAAGGTCATGCCCGACGCGTCGAGGACCCGGACCATGTCGGCGACCGTCTTCCGCAGTCGGTCGCCCGGGTTGTAGTAGGGGACGACGATCGAGACGTCGAGTGTCGCGTCGGGCAGCACGGTGGCGTGGTGCCGTGGCTCACCCGCGCTCCTCAGCTCCGACACGGCACCATCACCTCACGTGCAATGCCGCGTCGGAAGGGAGGTGCGACACCTCCGCCCCGCGGCATCTCAGCTGGTCAGGCTACTCGACGCCCTCTCCCGAGCTTCACGCGCCCCCGCGGTCTCCCTGCGGTGCAGCTGCTCAGTAGCCGTAGCCCCCGCTGCCGCTCGAAGCCTTGGACGAGGTGGTGGTGGACCCCTTGGACGAGTTGCTACTCGACGTCGCTCCAGCGGTCACGACGACGATGTTGACGTTCATGCCGAGCGCCTTGTGGCCGGGGATGGGGCAGAAGATGTCATAGGGGCCCTTCTTGAAGGTCACCGTGAGTTTCGCGGTCTGGCCGGGCGTGATGTCCTTGGTCTTCGCATTCTTCAGACCCGATCCCGTGATCTCGAGGGCATGCGTTGTCTGTCCCTTGTTGATCGCCTCGAACGTGTACTTGCCCGGCGCGAAGGTCTTCTTCGACAACGCGATGTGGAAGTCGGTCTCGACCGCCTTGACGGTCGTCCCCTGGGAACTTGCGCCGGCCCGGGCCGCCGCGACCGCGCCGAGAGCGAGGATGCCGGCGGTGGCGCCGGCTGCGGTGGCCAGCGCGACGCGAGGCAGCCGGCCGACGCGCCGTGTGCGGCGCGAGGTCGTCGTGGGAGTTGTGGGGGTCGTGGATGTCATGGCGTTCCTCTCTGCGTGCGTGCCGGGCGTGCCGGGCGTGCCGTGCTCTCGGCTGACGCCCATTTCGCGGCGGCCTCGATGCTCGTTGAGCCGGTGTTGCTCGTCGTACCCGTGTTGCCGTCGTGTTTGCCGTCGTGTCACAGGTGGGATACGGGCCAGGGTAGGTCCGGGATTGGCCGCGCCCACCGCGGCCATCGCTTGATCATGGTGCTGACCAGGGGGTCAGGCCCCGGTTCGGGCTCGGACGGGGGTGCCCGGCGAAGGGACCGCGCACCCTCGGGTTTGTGGGTCCGAATGGTAAACTCGGATGGACAGCACAGCCCGATCCTGGGCCGCGCATGACGAGGAGCTACATGTTCGACGGCCGCTGGCGAACCGCCGTCGACCGGACGACCAGTCCGGTCGGCCAGGCACTGCACCGCCATGGCATCACCGCCGACGTCCTCACCGCCACCGGCCTCATCTCGGCCACCGCCACCGCAGTACTGGTGGCGAGCGGCCACCTGCACTGGGCCATCGTGATGCTCATCGTGACGGGCATGCACGACCTGCTCGACGGCCCCGTTGCCAAGGCCGCCGGCACCGCATCGGTCCGGGGCGCCTTCTTCGACTCGGTCACCGACCGCATCGCCGACGCCGTCCTCATGATGGGCTGCGCCTGGTACCTGCTCGATCAGGGGAGGGGCCACCTCGCGCTGCTGCCCATGGCCATCTTGGCGGTGACAGCGCTGATCTCCTACGAAAGGGCCAAGGCGGAGTCCCTCGGTCTCTCCGCGAAGGGCGGCCTGATGGAACGAGCCGAGCGTATGTTCTTGCTCGGCATCGCGTTCTTGAGCTCGGTGATCTTCGTGCCCGTCCTGTGGGTGCTCTTCGTACTCGTCTCGTTCACGGCCATCTCTCGATTCGTGAAGGTCTGGAACGCTGCCTCTGGCCGCGACGAGATCATCCGCCGTCGCATCGAGGCCTGGCGCGAGGGCCGAGTCGACTCGCGCTGGCGGGCCTGGCGCGAGGGGCGGGAGTTCGCTGGCCGGCCACGCCGCCATCCAACCCGCGCCCGCACCACGACCGGGGCCCCGGTCGGCCGCTGGCGGGCACGGCGCCAAGAGGCCCTGAGCAGTCGCTCGGGCCGCACCATGAGGGAACGCCGGCGCGCCGCGCGTGGCCATTCCGAGACCGGCCGTGCACACGGCCGCCGGACGCCACCGTCCGGTTCAGCGTCTTGACCTCGGGCGCCTCGTCAGTCGCCCCACCACTTGCTTCGCCACACACCTCGTCGAACGACCCGAACCCTGAGCGCGCGAGCAACGAGTGACCGCCGTCACACAACGCACCCCCGACACATCGCGGACCTCGAGCACCCCCCGGACCTCGACTGAACCGCACTGGCGTGACACCGCGCGGTACTTGACCTACCGGGGCCTGGCCTACGCCATGGGTCACGTTCCCGAGCAAGTGGCTTACGACGCGGCCGACGTCGTCTCTCGCTTCATGGCGCGCGGCCCGGCACTCGCCATGAACCAGCGTCATCTGCGGCGCGTGCTCGCCAGCGAGTGTCCCGACGGCGTCGAGCCCGACCCCGCGCTCGTTCGGCGCTGGAGCAAACGAACCTTCACCTCCTACGCGCGCTATTGGGCCGATGGGGCGCGGCTTCCCTACGTCAGCGAATCGGCGGTGCGGGCCAGGTGGCGCCTGGAAGGGGGGATAGAGCACCTTCGACGGGCGGTGGCCGACGGGACCGGCGCCGTGGTGGCATTGCCACATGTGGGCAGTTGGGAGTGGGGTGGGTACTGGCTCGCGCTCGAGGGCATGCCGATGACCGCTGTGGTGGAGCGGCTCGAACCCGAGGAGCTCTTCGAATGGTTCGTGGGCCAACGCGCCGCCATGGGCCTGACCGCCGTGCCGCTCGGGGAGGGGTCGAGCATCGCGCTCATTCGCGCGCTCAAGAACAACCAGCTGGCCGGTTTGGTGAGCGACCGGGATCTGGTCGGCAACGGTATCGAAGTGGAGTTCTTCGGCGAGAAGACGACCGTGCCGGGCGGGGCCGCCACGCTCGCGCTACGCACGGGAGCGCCGCTGGTACCCGTGGTCGTCTATTCGGGACCGGGGCGTTGGCATACCGGCGTCGTGCACGAACCGATCGACACCACGCGCCGGGGCACGTTGCGCCAGGACATCGCGCGGGTCACCCAGGAGCTCGTGACCGTCTTCGAATACGACATTCGCTGCCGGCCCGAGCAGTGGCACTTGTACCAGCCCAACTGGCCCAGCGATCCGCAGTGAGGCAGCTCGGGGGAGCAGGACGGTGAGGGTCGCGATGCTCTCGCCCTACGCACTCACGCGGCCGGGTGGCGTACAGGGTCAGGTGGTCGGTCTCGCCCGTTCGCTGCGTGCGATGGGCCACCAGGTGACGATCCTGAGCCCGCTCGACGCGGGGGCAACGGTGCCCGACGCCGTGGGTGAGCACATCGACATCGGGCGGCCGACCGCACTGCACTCGAACGGCTCGGTGGCCCCGGTCGCCTTGTGGCCGACGACGGTGGCCCGGGCCGAACGCGCGGTCCGCACGGGCGGGTTCGACGTGTTGCACGTGCACGAGCCGCTGGCGCCGATGGCGGCCTACGGGCTGGTGCTCACAGCCCGGCTGCCCATGGTCGGTACGTACCACCGCGCCGGCGTGAGCCGGTGGGTGCCGGTGGTCAAGCCGCTGGCCGAGCTCGTCGGCCGGCGCATGCAGGTCCGGGTTGCCGTCTCAGAGGCAGCGCGCGAGACGGGGGAGCGCTCGAGCGGCGGCGACTTCGAGGTGCTGTTCAACGGCGTCGAGATGGCGCGCTTCGAATCGGCCGACCCGATCCGCGACGAGCAAGGGCGCCCGACGGTGCTCTTCTTGGGCCGGCACGAGGAGCGCAAGGGCCTCCGCGTGGTGCTCGACGCGTTCGCCATGGTGGAGCGGCCGGCGGTGCTGTGGATCTCCGGTGACGGGCCGGCCAGCGAGGTGCAGCACCGGCGGCACCCTGAATCCGACCGCCTGCACTGGCTGGGCACGGTCAGCGACGACGAGGTGGCGTCGCGCCTGGCTGGGGCCGACGTGCTCTGCGCCCCCTCGCTGTCGGGAGAGTCGTTCGGCATGGTTCTGCTCGAAGGCTTGGCGGCCGGCTGCACGGTCGTGGCCTCGGACATCGAGGGGTACCGGGCCGCCGTGGGGGCCCATGCCACGTTGGTGCCTCCGGGCGACGTCGTGGCGCTGGCCCGCGCGTTGGGCGTGGCCCTCGCTGACGCCGTCGAGGGCGGCGGCCATTCCTCGCCAGAAGCTCGCAAGGCCGGCGTCGAATACGCACGGACCTGGTCCATGGACACCCTGGCCGAGCGCTACGTCGAGGTGTACGAGCGCGCCATCGCGGCCTACGGGCGGCGTACCCGGCACGGCAGGCGCAGTGGATCGAACCGTCACACGAGCGCCTAGTCAGTCGAGGTCCCGATCGGCTGGTTGTCCTAGGCTGGGCACCCCATGGCCGAGCAGAACGACAACTCCGGTCCCTCCAGGCCACCCAGTGGGAGTGGAACCGGGGGCGGCGGCAGCGGAAGTGGTGCCGTTGGCGGTAGCGGTAGCGCCGGGGGCGGTGGCGCCGGGGGCGGCAACAAGCGCAACCGCAACCGGAATCGCAGCCGGAACCGAAATAAGAACCGGCCTGCCGGGAGCGCAGGCAGCGGCGGCCAGGCGTCCGGTGGCCGAGCAGGCGGTGCTGGCGCGGGCGCGGGGGCTGGCGCCGACGGAAACACGCAGAGGAAAGGCCAGTCGGGCGGCGGCGGGCAGCAACGCCAAGGCCAAGGCCAAGGCCAGGGCCAGCGACAGAACCAGCGCCAAGGCTCGAACAGGGGCGGCAGTCGGAACCGCTCACGCTCGAGCTCGCGTCCGCGCACCGGCAGCGGGCAGCCGCGCACCTCGGTGGCTCTCGCGCCGCCCCCGGCCCCCCCGGCCCTCGACGTCCGACCGAGCCTCGGCGCGCCGCAGGTCTACCCCGGCGAGGTCGCGGCGAACCGACGCCGGGCGATCCGCTTGTGCACCTGGACCGCAGTCGTCCCTGCGCTCCTCATCGGCATCCTCTTGGGCGTCTCGGTCGACCCGATCGTTGGCATCGTCGCACTCATCGTCGTCGGTGCGGCCGTCATGTACGGCCTCTGGCGGCTGGCGCCCGCGGTGGCGTTGCGGCGCATCGGCGCCGTCCCCATCGACGAGCACGACGATCCCCGCCTCTTCAACCTGACCGACGGGCTCTGCGCGACCTTCGGACTTGCCATGCCCATGCTGCACGTCGTCGAGGACGAGGTGCCCAACGCCTGCGCGCTCGGCCGCGACGCCCGGCGCTCCGACCTCGTCGTCACGACCGGTCTGCTGCGCCGGGTGGATCCGATCGAGCTCGAGGGCGTCATCGCCCACGAGCTGGCCCACGTGAAGCGCGGAGACAACGGCGTGTCCTGCGTCGGCATCACCCTCGCCACGCTCTTCGGGGGCGAGCGCACGCTGCGGCGCTGTGTGGGCGAGAGCCGTGAGTATCGAGCCGACGTCGTGGGCGCGTCCGCCGTCCTCTACCCGCGCGGCCTGTTGGCTGCGCTACGCATGATGATCGAGGCGCCCAGCCCCCGGGAAGGCTCGCTCTTCGCCTCGCCCTCCCGCTTCGGATCGACCCGTTGGGTGTGGATCGACCCGTCGGTGGGGCACCGTGACGACCCGCTCGTCCCAGGGGACCTCGATGCCACGTCGGTGAGGGCCGCCGCACTGAGCGAGTGGTGAGAAGGGGCGGCCGGCTGGCCTCGTAGACTGGGTCCATGACCACCGGGACCTTCACCCTGAAGCGAGGGTTGGCGGACATGCTGCGCGGCGGCGTCATCATGGACGTCGTCAACGCCGAGCAGGCCAAGATCGCCGAGGACGCCGGTGCCGTGTCGGTCATGGCGCTCGAGCGGGTGCCGGCCGACATCCGGCGTGACGGCGGGGTGGCGCGCATGAGCGACCCGGTGCTGATCGAGGGGATCATCGAGGCGGTGACCGTCCCGGTCATGGCCAAGGCACGCATCGGGCACTTCGCCGAGGCCCAGGTGCTGCAGTCGCTCGGCGTCGACTTCATCGACGAGTCCGAGGTCCTCACGCCGGCCGACGAGGCGTACCACATCGACAAGTGGCCCTTCACGGTGCCCTTCGTGTGCGGCGCCACCAACCTCGGCGAGGCGCTGCGGCGGGTATCGGAGGGCGCGGCCATGATCCGCTCCAAGGGCGAGGCGGGGACCGGGAACATCGTCGAGGCGGTGCGGCACCTGCGTTCGATCCTCGGATCGATCCGGGCCATCACGCAGGCCGATCCGGCCGAGCTGTACGGCTGGGCCAAGGAGTTGGCCGCGCCGGTGGGCCTGGTGCAAGAGCTGCACGAGACGGGGCGGCTGCCCGTGCCGCTGTTCTGTGCCGGCGGGATCGCCACGCCGGCCGATGCCGCGCTGGTCATGCAGCTCGGCGCCGAGGCGGTGTTCGTGGGCTCTGGGATCTTCAAGTCGTCGGACCCGGCTCGGATGGCGTCGGCGGTGGTCGAGGCGACGGCGCACTACGAGGACCCGGACCACGTGGCGAAGGTGTCGCGCGGCCTGGGTGAGGCCATGCGGGGGCTGGACGAGTCGCAGTACGGCGAGCATCTAGCCGACCGGGGGTGGTAGCGGGGCCCGAGGTCGACCCGGCCGGTCCCGTGATCGGCGTGCTCGACCTCCAAGGTGACGTCCGTGAGCACCTCGTCGCCCTCGACGACGTCGGGTGCGAGGGGCGCCGGGTCAAGAGCCCGTCCGATCTCGACGGCCTGGACGGGCTCATCATCCCGGGAGGCGAGTCCACGACGCTGTCGATGTTGCTCGAGTCGACCGGGCTCTTCGCTGCGATCGCGGCCCGCCTGAGGCCGGCGTCGCCGCCGTTGCCTGTCTTCGGCACGTGCGCAGGACTCATCCTCGTGGCCTCCGAGGTCCTCGACGGCCGGGCGGACCAGTGCTTCTTCGGCGTCCTCGATGCGGCGGTCCGCCGCAACGGGTATGGGCGCCAGGCGCAGTCCTTCGAGGCCGAGCTCGTGCTCGGGTCCGGCGAGGGCCCGCCGCTCCCGGCCGTCTTCATCCGGGCCCCGCTGATCGTCTCGGTGGGTGAGGACATCGAGGTCCTCGCCGCCCTCGACGGGGTCCCTGTCCTGGTCCGCCAGGGTCCGGTGCTGGCCTCGTCGTTCCACCCCGAGCTCACGCCGGACCGCCGGGTGCACCGGATCTTCGCGGAGCAGTGCGGGGCGGGGTCCCGGGCCGCCCGAGCCACGCCCGAGCGCAGCAGCACACAGGCCGGTTTCTTCAGGTAGCCGACGAAACTGACGATCGAGAGACCCAGGGACTCTCAGGAGCGAAGAGCGGGGCCAGGGGCTCACATGCGTCGATACATCCTCACCATCACGTGCCCCGACCGCGTCGGCATCGTGGCGGCTGTCACCGGGCTCATCGCGTCCCTCGGCGGGTCGGTGATCGAGGCGGCCCAGCACGCGGACCTCGACTCGGGCCAGTTCTTCCTGCGGATCGAGATCGTCGCCAAATCCTTGCCCTTCGGACCCGACGAGTTGGCTGCGGCCTTCGAGCACGTCGCGGCGGAGTTCGACATGCAGTGGCACCTGAGCGACACCGACGTGCCCAAGCGGGTCGTGCTCTTTTCGAGCAAGGAGGACCACTGCCTGGCCGACCTCCTGTACCGCTGGCGGGCGGGCGAGCTCGAGTGTGACATCCCCTGCGTGATCGCCAACCACGAGGACCTGCGCGGCCTCGTCGAGTGGCACGGCGTCGCCTTCCGCCACGTCCCGGTCGGCCACGAGCCCGAGGCCAAGGCCGCCGCGTTCGCAGAGATGGAGGAGATCCTCGAGAAGGAGCACGCCGACCTGGTCGTGCTCGCTCGATACATGCAGATCCTCCCCCCGTCTTTTTGCGCCAACCGCCTCGGGCGCATCATCAACATCCATCACTCGTTCCTGCCCTCCTTCGCCGGTGCCCGCCCCTATCACCAGGCCTACGACCGCGGCGTGAAGCTGATCGGTGCCACGTGTCACTACGTGACGCCCGACCTCGACGAGGGGCCGATCATCGAGCAGGACACCCGGCGCGTCGACCACGGGGACTCGGCCGAGGAAATGCGCCGCGTCGGGCGCGACGTGGAGCGCCAGGTCCTCTCCCGCGGGTTGCGCTGGCACCTCCAGGACCGGATCTTGCTGAACGGCACCAAGACCGTCGTCTTCCCGTAGCCCTCGTTCACTCCGCCCGCCTGTGCCGACCGTTCAAGGCATATGGGCAAGACCGCGTCGGCTTCGACTCCCAGCTCTGTCGGCGGCCTGACGCCGGGACGCCCCAAGACCCGGCCCCTCAGCCGTCACTACGGCAACGACGCCCGTTCGAAGGAGTTGGCCGAGAGCATCCCGGCCCACCAGCGCGTGATCTCCGAGCATGAGGGTGCCATGTTGCGCGAGATCGCAGAGTTCGACCAGGCCGAGGCGTGGCGGGGCGACGGCTCGCTCTCCATGCGTGACTGGCTCGTCGCCCGCTGCCACGTCAGCCGCGCCCGGGCGCGCACGTTGGTCGACTCGGCCGCACGGGTCGCAGAGTTGCCCGCCCTCTCAGACGCACTGGCCGACGGCCGTCTGACGCTCGATGTGTTCGCGCCGCTCGCCGCGGTCGCCACGTCCGACACCGACGCGCAGCTGGCCCGTGCCTCCGAGCATTGGACGCCCAAGCAGGCCCACCAGCTGGCGGCCGAGGTCAACGGCACGTCCGATGCGCAATCGGCGCAACACTTCCGGCGCCGGTTCGTGCGTTTCGACGACGACCGCTGTCTGCTCTGGGCGCAGCTGACCAAGGACGCCTATGCGCTCGTGAAGGCCGCCATCGCCGGGCGTGCTCGCCGCCACGACCATCCCAGCGCGAATGACCCCGACTACGCCCGCTTCGAGAGCCGCTGCGCCGATGCGCTGCTCGACATCTGCATCGAACGTGGCCGGCGGAGCCGCAGGAGCGGGCCGAATGGCACGGTGCGGCGCTCGGGCACTGACCCAAACGGCACAGACGCTGACGACTCGCCGGGCCACCGCAGCGCTCAGGTGTCCATGGTGGTCCACACCGACCTCGAGCGGCTTCTCTACGGGGACGGCTATGGCCACGCCTCGATCACGGGCGTCGGCCCGATCTCGGCCGAGGTCGCGCGGCGTCTGGCGTGCAGCGCCGACATCACGTTGTCGTTCGACGCGCCCGACGGCGCGTGCCTGGACCAGAAGGCATTGGTCCGGGATCCGACGGTGGCACAGCAGATCGAGATCCGGCGCCGGGACAACGGGTGCCGGTTCCCCGGATGCGGCTGTCGCACGGTCACCGACATCCACCACGTCGTCTGGGCGTCGAAGCAGGGCCCGACGATCATGTCGAACCTCTTGACGCTGTGCGTCGCCCACCACAGCCGGGTGCACGAGCTCGGCTGGAAGCTCGACGGCGACGCGCAAGGCGAGGTCAGGTTCATCAGCCCGCAGGGACACGTCTTCGTGTCCTCGCCCTCACCGGCGTGGCGGCCACCGCGAAAATGATGTCGGTCTGAGCCTCCGGCTCGCCCCACGACTCGGGCCTCGACGACCGCCCCTGCTACCGCTCTTGATTGCCGGGCACACGCTTGCGCCCTCGCGCGCCCTGGCTGAGCCGCGCCGCTGATCCAACTAGCCCTTGGCCGCTCGCACGATCTCGTCTGTGACCGAGTCGGGGTCCTCGAGCGGAAGCATGTGACCCCTGCCGGGCAACGTGACGAGGCGCGCCCCTGGGATGGTCGACACCATCTGGTCGGCTTTGGCCGGCACCGTCAGCGTGTCGCGACTCCCCACCATCACGGTGGTCGGCATCTCGATCGTGGCGATGCCCTCCAGCAGGTCCATGTTGCCGAACGACATCATGAAGTCGCCTCGAACCGGCCCGTGACAGCCAGCGAAGAGCTCCCTCGTCAGGTCCACGTGTGACCGATCAGGGTTGGCCCCGAAGACACCGCGCACCAAGAGGTGCCCATTGCGCGACCGCATCGCCTTGCTGAGCATGGAGGACGCGATGACCGCGCCTGCCATTCGGGCCGCCCGGGCCGACGGCGTGCCGACGGCCGTGGCTGCGGTCGCGACAAGGACGGTCGCCTTGGCCCGGTCCTTCAAGACCTCGGGCCGGTGCGTGGCCAGCGACATGATCGTCATGCCCCCCATGGAGTGCCCGACCAGCACGGCGTCGCGCACCTGCGTCGCCTCCAAGATGTCGGAGAGGTCGTAGGCGAGCGTCTCTACCGTGAGGGGTGCGTTCCCCCGCGTGCTCAGACCGTGCCCGCGCTGGTCGTAGAGCACGACATGGTGCCCTTGTTCCATGAGCCGCCGCGCCACCGGGAGCCAGATCTCGTGACTGCAGCCCCAGCAGTGCGGGAGCACCACGACCTGAGCGTCCGGCCCGTCACCGGGCAAGTCCCAGACGGCGAGCTCTGCGCCGTCATCCGTACGGACGATGCGGTGGTCAGGCCGCGTGATGCCGCGTCCCCAACCGAGTGCGAGCGGGCCGTCCTCGAGGGCAGCGCCCGCCGACCCAGCGCGATCGTCGCCCTCATCGTTGCGCGCGAACCGCCGGTAGGCCGCGGCAGCGGCAAGCCCGGCTCCCACCACCGCGCCCGCAACGAGCACACGCCGCGACCGAGACCGACGCGCAGTCCCGCCACCCTTCGCGTCGAGACCCGTACCGAGCGGTGATGCAGAAGAAGCAGACGAGGCAGGAGGGGCGGAAGAATCAGTCACGAGCTTGCAGCGTACGCGGCACCCTCCGGTAAAATCGACTGGCACACGACGTCCACCCCTACACCAAGGGAAATATGGGTTTCACGACTCGATTGGGTGTTGAAGGCCCCGGCGCGGCGACACCGTCCTAGCCCACCCCGCCGTCGCCCCAACCCCGACGAGGCACGAATCGAACCATTCAGGCAGCGAGAGAGTCTCACTGGCATGCGACGCATTCCCGCTGGTGCTTCTCGGGCTGCCAGGGCTGCCGTCCGTGCTGCCGTCACGGTTGCTGTCGCGGTTGCCGTCACGGCTGCCGTCGCCGCCCTCGGGCTGTCCGCCCTCGTTCCCGCGATCGCGGCAGAAGCGGCAGCCGCTAACGGAGCTCCACCCACGGCACCCCCGACGACGTTCCCCACCCAGCCGCCTGTCTCCACGGCAGGCGGCGTGATCACCCGGTCGGCGCACGTCGCCTTCGAGGGCTGCAGCGCGCGGCACATCACCCTGCGCGTGTCCATCGCCAAAGACCCCTTCCCGATCGGCCAAACCGTCACCTACGAAGTGAGCGTGGCCAACAGCGGCGACACGGCGTGCGGTCAGTCGGAGCAGAGCATCCCGCCGCTCCGCCGCGCCCTGACCATCGGTCCGTGCGGTGTGCTCTCGGGCGTGGTCGCCAACGCCTACGGCCTCGACGTGTACCCGGGGAAGGAGATCTTCAGCTGCCCCCTGTTTTGGGGCGTCCACCTTGGCGCGCACGCCACAATCAAGGCCGAGGGAACCTGGATGGGATACGAAGCGCTCTCGGGTGGCCCCGATGGCACCATCAAGTGGCAAAAGGCTCTATCCGGTCGCTACAACGTGGTCGTCGACGACGCGGTCAGCGTCCCCTTCCAGTTGGCCGGTGCACCCAGCGTTCCCTCTGTGCCGCCACCGCTCCCGCCCGGGTCGTCGCGGCCGACCGCGCCGACCCGGGCGACCTCGCCGATCACCCCGCTCATGCCCAACCCCAACCTGCCCACGCCGACCACACCCGCCACCGCCCGCAACCTGCCGACGCCGGCGACACCTGCACCAACAGTCGGCTGACCAAGCCGCGCCTCCCTGGACCCGTCCCCGACCAGGCTCGGTACAATCGAGAGACCCGGGGCACTGGCGCTGCCAGGTGCGTGAGGACAGGGAAGAGGCGAGAACAGGCACATGTCGGGCCACTCGAAGTGGGCGACCACCAAATACCGCAAGGGCGCCCAGGACAAGGCCCGCGCCAAGACCTTCGCCAAGTGCATTCGGCTGGTCGAGGTTGCGGCGCGGGAGGGCGGCGGCGACCTCGAGGCCAACGCCACCCTGCGCACCGCCTACCAGAAGGCACGGTCAGCGAGCGTCCCGCTCGACACGATCGAGAAGGCGATCAAGCGCGGGACCGGCGACCTCGAGGGCGTGCGCTACGAGGCCATCAACTACGAGGGCTACGGCCCCGGCGGCGTGGCGATCATCGTCGAGACGCTGAGCGACAACCGCAATCGCACCGGCGCCGAGATGCGCAACGTGTTCAGCCGCAACGGTGGCAACATGGCCGAGCCCGGCGCCGTCTCGTGGCAGTTCGAGCGCAAGGGCATCGTGACCGTGCCGCTCGATCAAGACGAGGACAAGGTCATGGAGATCGCCATGGAAGGTGGCGCCGAGGACATGTCGTCCAATGGCAGCGCCTGGGTCGTGACCTCCGCCCCGGCCGACCTCGACTCGGTGCGCCAGGCCCTCGACGACGCCGGCATCACGCCCGAGTCGGTCGACCTCAGCCTCGAGCCCACGACGCTCGTGCCGGTCCCCGACGAGGCCGAGGCGAAGAAGGTGCTGCGCCTCCTCGAGGCGATTGACGACCACGACGACGTCCAGGCCGTGCACTCCAACGCCGACATCGCCGACGAGGTGCTCGCCGCCTTCGAGGGCTGATCCGGTCCGCCGGAATCGGCGCGGCAGCACCGGCGCGGCGGCCAGGCCCACATCCGCGTCCTGCACATCGCGCACTACTAACCTACGAACGCATGTTCGTATTGGGCATCGACCCTGGGCTGTCCCGCTGTGGCTACGGGTTGGTCGGGCGGGGCGAGGGCGACTCGCGGCTGCGGGCGAGGGCGGCCGGGGTGCTCGAGACCGACCCGGCGGCGCCGCTGGCGGAGCGGTTGCTGGTGCTGCATATCGAGCTGCGGGCGCTCATGGCCGAGCTGGTGCCCGAGGCGGTGGTGGTGGAGCGGGTCTTCTTCCAGGTCAACGCGAAGACGGCCATGTCGGTCGGCCAGGCCAGCGGCTTGGCGTTGTTGGCGGCGGCGGAGGCCGGCTGCGAGGTGGCCCAGTACACCGCCAATGAGGTGAAGCAGGGTTTGGTCGGCTACGGCGCCGCCACCAAAGAGCAGGTGCAGCGCATGGTGGCCCAGGTGCTCGGGTTGGCTGCGGTGGACGGACCACCCGACGTGGCCGACGCGCTGGCGTTGGCGGTCTGTCACCTGACCACGGTGCCGCTGCGACGCGCCGTGGACGCCGCGCTGAGCGGAAGGGACGTCTCGAGATGAGGAGTGTGCGGTGATCGGTCTGTTGCGCGGGCACGTGGTGGTCCGGACGGGGGAGGGCGAGGTGATCATCGATGTGGCGGGCGTGGGCTACCGGGTGACGGTGACGCCTGCGACGGCGGCTGCGTTGGTGGCGGGCTCAGCGGGCACGGCGGGCACGGAGGCGACGCTGTTCGTGCACACACACGTGCGTGAGGACGCCATCGTGCTCTACGGCTTCGTGCACGACGACGAGCGCCGCTGCTTCGAGGTGTTGCTGGCCTCCCACGGTGTGGGGCCTGCGCTGGCGCTGGCCATCATGGCGAGTCTGTCGCCGGCGACGCTCTCGACTGCGGTGCTGGAGGACGATCTCGATACGTTGTGCTCGGTGCCGGGGGTGGGTCGCAAGACCGCGGCCCGGCTGCTCATCGAGTTGAAGAGCCGTCTGGACCTGCCCGACCTGTCCTTGGACCGTGTCGGCGTGATGGTGGGAGGCGACGGCGGCGAAGCCGTGCGGGGGACCCGCACCTCGCGGGCCGAAGCGCGCGCTGCGTTGAGCGAGCTGGGCTACGCCCCCGACGAGATCCGCGGTGCGCTCGACGGCCTACGCGACGATGTCGGCGTGGAAGAGATGCTGCGCCTGGCCTTGCGCGAGCTGGCGAGCCGGTGAGCCGGTGAGCCCACGAGCGCGCCGGGAGGTCCTGGCCCTTGACGCGGAGGCTGACGGCGCTGCGAGCGCGGCCGACGAGTTCGAGGCGCACCCCGCCGGTCAGCGCGTCGTGGACCCCGCCGCCTCCTCGAACGACGAGGAGCGCGAGGAAGTCGGGTTGCGTCCGAGGACGCTCACCGAGTTCGTCGGACAGCCGGAGCTGGTCGAGCATCTCGGGATCGTGCTGCAGGCGGCCCGGCAGCGGCACCAGCCGGTCGACCACATCCTCTTCGGTGGGCCGCCCGGCCTCGGCAAGACTTCGTTGGCGGGGATCGTGGCGGCCGAGATGGGCGCCGGGTTCCGCATCACGGCAGGCCCCGTCCTGACCCGGGCCGGCGACCTCGCCGCCCTGCTGACCGATCTGCAGGACGGCGACGTGCTCTTCATCGACGAGATCCACCGACTGCACCGCTCGGTCGAAGAGATGCTGTACTCCGCCATGGAGGACGGCCGTCTCGACATCCTCATCGGCAAGGGTCCGACGGCACGATCGATCCGCCTGGAACTCCCGAAGTTCACGCTGGTTGGTGCCACGACTCGCACCGGCCTCGTCTCTGGTCCGTTGCGGGACCGCTTCGGGTTCGTCGGGCGTCTCGACCTCTACGACCCGTCGGACCTGCGGTCCATCGTGGAGCGCTCGGCCCGGATCTTGAAGGTGCAGATCGACCGGGAAGGTGCGGTCCGGATCTCAGAGCGGTCCCGCGGCACGCCCAGGGTGGCCAACCGCTTGCTGCGCCGGGTGCGCGACTTCGCCGAGGTGCGCGGCGAGGGCTTCATCGACGGCGCGACGGCCAATGAGGGCCTCGAGCTCTTCGGGGTCGACGCGCTCGGCCTCGACAAGGTGGACCGATCCATCCTCACCACCCTGTGCGGCCGCTTCGGCGGACAGCCGGTGGGGCTCACGACCCTGGCGCAGTGCGTGGGGGAGGAGTCCGACACGATCGAGGATGCGTACGAGCCGTTCCTGCTGCAAAGCGGCCTGATCCAGCGCACCGCCCGGGGCCGGGTGCCGACGGCTCGGGCGTGGGCCCATCTGGGGTACGAAGGCCCTCCGGTCACGCCACCGAGCGCAACGAACACGCAGCCGCTGTTCTGAGCGGTCGATTGGTCCTCCCGCTGGCGCGCTCCAATTCATTGTCTTTTTCATTGTCTTTTTCATTGTCTTTCCGCGTCTGAGGGCCTCGATGGGCTACCGTGGCGGGGTTGCACCACGAGACGGAAATGAGGTGACGAGATGGCAGGAGAGATGACGCGTCGGCCCATGAGCGCGCGCGCCGATGTGCCCCTGCCGCCCGCCTTCACCGTTGGTGTGGTGTGTGGGAGGCCCCGGATCATCGGGCCCACCTTCCGCCCTACGGGTCACTGACGCCGGCCCGACACCTCGAAGCGGGCTGATCGCCCCGACTCCGCTGGGCCGCGAGGCCCACCGCTCGGCGCGAAAGCCCTTCGTGCGCCAGCGAACCGCCCGACCCATCTGCGCCGCCTGAACAGCTCGTGGCGGCGCTTCGCCCGAGCCGCCTCTGCGGCTTCCGTCACAACCACGACCTTCACACCTGGAGAGAGCCATGGGTGACCGCACCCTCTTCCCAAACGCATCCAACAAGGAGACGCTGGCCTACTGCCTGCGCCAGATGCAGCCCGACCGCCTCGCGTTCGCAGGCAGCTGCACCGCCATCGTGCTGGGCACGCTGGCCAACGCCGTCGCGGCACCGCTCATCTTTGCCTCGCTCTTGGGCCGTATCGCCGTCATGGGCCCCCACGGAGGCAACTGGCACGACTTCGCCCCACTGATCGTGGGCTACGCCCTCGTGCTGGCTGCCGCCACGGCGTTCGGACGCATCGGTGGCTGGCTCAACTGGGGCGCGACCCTGCGCTCCTTTGGTCGCGCCATCACGAACGGATACGAGCACCTGATCGGGCTCAGCCACGCCTGGCACACCGACCGGCCCTCGGGCGAGGTCATCGCGACGCTCGAGACCTCGACGTGGGCCTTCGTCGAGCTCATCGACGCCATGGTGTGGGGGATCCTGCGGATCTCGGTGACGACGCTCGGCGCGATCGTCGTCCTTGGCATCGTGGCCTGGCCGGTGGCGCTCGTGATGGCCGGCCTCGTCGCCGTCTTCGTCGGCGTCCTGCATCGCCGAATGGGACGGGTCGTCGCGGCCGAGAAGGACTTCTCGGACGCCCACTCCCGCGCCACGGGAGTCATCGCGGACACCATTGCCAACCTGACGACGGTCAGGTCCCAAGCAGCCGAGGGCCGTGAGATGGTCCACGTCGACGCGCTGGTGGGCGATTCTCTGAAGGCTGACTTCCGGGCTCGGCGCGTCTTCACATCCACCAGGCTTCAGATGGAGTCGGCCATGGCCTTCTTCAACTGGGCCGCGGTCGCGGTGGGGATCGTGCTGGCGTTGCACCACGTGGCGGCCGCGGGCGTGGTCTACCTGATCCTGTTCTACGCGACCTTCGTCGGGACCAGCCTGGAGGAGTCCTTCGAGTTCATCCGGCTCATGTCTCGCGCCGTCGGGCGCTGTGCGAAGTTCGCCGGCATTGCTGCCACCGACCCCGACATCGTCGACGTTCCCGGCGCACCGGAAATGGTGGTGCCCAACGGGCTGGTCGAGTTCCGCGACCTGCGGTTCGCATACCAGGCCCGGGCGCCGCTGTTCGAGGGGCTAGACCTGCGCATCGAGCCCGGCGAGCACGTCGGGCTGGTCGGCCCCTCGGGCTCGGGCAAGACGACGCTGACCAAGCTGCTGTTGCGCTTGGCTGATCGCGACGGCGGCGTCATCGCCATTGACGGGCAGGACATCGCGCACGTGACACAACACTCGCTGCGTCGCCATATCGCGTACGTCCCCCAGGACCCCCAGATGCTGCACCGGACCATCGCGGAGAACATCTGTTACGGGCTCGACCTCGATGGCGGGGTCGACATGGATCTCGTGCGCACGGTGGGTCGGGCCGCGTATGTGGACGAGTTCGTCGAGCGGTTGTCCGAGGGCTACGACACCATGGTGGGCGAGCGCGGGCTCAAGCTCTCGGGTGGGCAGCGCCAGCGGGTCGCCATCGCGCAGGCGATGGCCAAGGGCGCCAGGGTGCTCGTCCTCGACGAGGCGACCTCCGCGCTCGACTCCGAGTCGGAGTCATTGGTGCAAGGGGCGCTGTGGCACCTGATGGAGGGCACGACGGCGTTGGTCGTGGCCCACCGGCTGGCGACCATCGCCAAGCTCGACCGGATCGTGGTGATGGACCGCGGCCGCGTGGTCGAGCAGGGAACCCATGCCGAGCTGCTCTCATTGGGTGGCGCCGGCGTCTACGGGCGCCTCTGGGCTCATCAGTCGGGCGGGTTCTTGGCGGCGTGAATGCCGTGCACTCCATGAACGCCGTGGTAAGGGCGGGCCTCAAGGCCCGCCCTTACGAGGTGGCGACGCGGTTGCTCTGGGACTCGGCCCGGCCCGTGGTGCGCAACGGCAAGAAGACCCGGAAGGTCGTCGACCAGCCCGGCGTGTCAATGATGTCCATGAACCCTTCGTGGGCCTCGGCCACCGACTTGGCGATCGCCAGGCCCAGCCCGGTGCCCGGTACGCCCGCCTCGTTGGAGGAAGCCAGCCGGTAGAAGCGCTCGAAGAGCTGGTCGCGCTCGCCCGGCGGGATGCCCGGCCCCTCGTCGTGCACCGAGACCCGGGCGTACGCGTCGGTGTTGTCGACGACCACCTGGACCCGCCCTCCGCGCGGCGAGAATTTGATCGCGTTGGAGAGCAGATTGCCCAGCAGCTGGTGCAGCCGGGTCGGGTCACCGAAGACCGGCACCTCGTCCCCCGGCTCCAGGATCAGGTGCACACCCGCCACCGTGGCAGAGGTCTGGATGGCGTGGACCGCCTCTTCGGCCAGGCGGTGGAGGTCGAGCCCGACGAAAGAGACCCGCAGGCCGCGCCCGGCGCCCGGGTCGGCAAGGAGGTCCTCGGCGACGCGCTGGAGTTGCTCGGCGTTGCGCTCGATCGTCTGGAGCATCCGGATCTGGCTCTCGCCCAGATCGGAGGAGGCGTCGAGGAGGAGCTCGACGAATCCCCTGATGGACGTGATCGGCGTCCGCAGCTCGTGCGACACGGTGGCGACGACGTCGTCCTTCATCTGAGTCAGCTCGCGCAAGCGGTTGTTCTGCTCGATGAGTGACTGCGTCACTTCCTTTTGGATGGCGAAGAGCCGCTCGCGGTCGGCTGCCAGCTCTTCACGTTCGGTCACGTCGATCGCCACCACCACGTAGCCGCCGTTCGACGGGGCCATGGCGTCGTCGAGCTCGGCCCGGGCGTACCGGCTCCGATCGGGGGTTCCCGAGCTGCGGTCGGCGTCGGCATCGAGACCGTCGGGATCGTCCACCAGGTCGTCGAACCCGGCGTCCCCTGACGGGACCGGCAGGGCGCGGACGCGCACCACGCAGCGACGCTGCTGGCCGTCCTTGCGGGTGGCGGTCCAGGGAACCTCCGCCGCCGCTTCAGCGTCGATGGGTTCGAGCGCAGTGCGCATGGCGTCGATGGTCTGGCGTCGCAGGTCGATCTGAGCGGGGTCGATGAAGTCAGCGATGGAACGGATGCCCACGACTTCGGCCGCCCGGTAGCCGAGCATCTGCTCCGCGCCGGCGGAGAAGAACGTCACGGTTCCGGCCGGGTCCACGCCCATGATTGCGCTGCCGGTGGCGGCCCGGAGCAGCGTCTCGAGGCGATCACGGGCATAGTCGGCTTCACGAGCGTTGCGCCGCGCGATGCGAGATTGCTGGGCGAGGTCGCTCAGGTAGGCGCGGTCGCGCGAGACCATCGTGTAGACGGTCGAGGCGACGAGCGTCGTGACGGTGGCCATCACCACAACCTGGCGCCACTCGAGGGTGGGGTACTTGGGCGAACCGACGATGAGCAGCGGCACCAGGAGCGCCAAGTCCATACAGAACAGGCCGGCGAGCAGGTGAAGCCGCCGGCCGTAGAGCGACAGCCACACGATGGGGAGCAGGTACACGACGACGAGCCCCGAGTCGGCACCACCCTGCGCGTCGCGGATGATGGCGATGACGGCGATGTAGCCGATGGGGATGATGAGCCACGCCCAGTCGGGCAGGCGCTCCCAGGGGACAAGGAAGGCGGCGGCGACGAGGACGAAGAAGAGGACGCCGGCAATGGAGATCTCGCGGCGGGCGTCATGGGGGAACGGGATGACGGCGATGAGGACGGTCCCGATGGCCACCAGGGCGAAGACGGGGAGGCGCACCCGCATCGAACCCGTGAAGCCGATCGGCAGGGCGGTTCCGGGCATCTGCGGTTCGCGACGCCCGGTCGGGTCGGGTCGGGGGTGAGGTGCTCCGCTCACCGTGGCCGCGAGCGGTACCGGTATCCGAAGCCCCGCACCGTCTCGAGGGGTGAGTCGTCACCCTCGTCCCAGCCCAGCTTGCGCCGCAGGCGCAGGACGGCGTACTTGACCCGGGAGGGGGCGAGGCCGCTCGGGTCGTCCCAGGCCAGACCGATGAGCTGATCCGAGGACAGCACCTGGCCCTGGTGGCGAACGAGGGTGGTCAGGAGTCGGTACTCCGTCGGGGTGAGCACGACTTGCTGGCCGTCGACGTGGACTTCGCGCTGCGCGAAGTCCACGTGGAGCGTCCCATCGTCGAAGGTGGTGACGGGGTCCTTGCTGGTGACCAGGCGGCGGCCGATTGCGTCGAGGCGAGCAAGTAGTTCGGCCTTGCCAAAGGGCTTGGTCATGTAGTCGTCCGCCCCGGCGTTCAGGCCGCGCACCTTGTCACGTTCGGTCCCGAGGGCGGTCAACATGAGCACGGGAGTGGTGTCGCTCATGTCCCGGATCCGCTCCAACACCTGCCAGCCGTCCAGATCCGGGAGTCCCACGTCCAGGATCACGATGTCCGGGTGGACCTGGTGAAACTGGCGTACCCCATCCCTGCCCTCAATGGCCTCCGAGACCGTGTAGTCGGCCCGTTCGAGCAGGGTCCTGAGAAGCTGCCGGATGTCCGCCTCGTCCTCGATGACCAATACGGAGATGTGCCCGTCACGCATCAACACGCAACTGTACTGGGCAAACAGGCAATGGATGGGATTAAAGGTCACCCATGTTGCCTCGGATTCCGCCTGTTCAGCGCCGAAATTGGCGACGGTTCGGCAAAACGAGACCCGGTCGGGCCGGATCAGGCACGACGGGGCAATATCAGCAGGAATCAATCAGGCGATGTGAGCACGGGTCGAAGGCAACGTGCAGCAGGGCGGGCCGACACCGAGGAGGACCTACAGGCCCGGTTTGGGTGCCAGTACTTCGAGCGAAAGGTGCGCCGGCCCGGGTCGTCTGTCCCCCCGGATCGCTCCGACCGACGGTCTCAAGGCCGGCGCACCTCTTCGCTGCTCCTTCCCTCTTGGTGTTCCCCCCGTGAGCTTCCGTTCCCCTTCGTCGGAAACCCACTTGGTCGCCCCCCTCTGACCGACCACACCAAGAGGTTGCTGTACTGATGGATCGGTACTCTGCACACCAGCCGTTTCAACGAAGGCCGTTTTGGGTTGCCGTTCGGTTGCCCCGCGACAGATTTCGCCATATGTGCGACAGAGGTCCGTTAATCCCGCCGGGAGGCGAATTGGGCTCTCGTGCGACACCGGTCAGTTACTCCCTGCCAGTCGCCAGACGCTCGTGCGGCATCGGTCTCGTGCGGCATCACTGAGGGAGCCCGCTCCCCGGTCGGTTCTCGGTCCGTCAACTGCCTGCCGCCCCCGTCGCCCCACCGCCTCAGCCGCCCCATGTTTCCCCCTCTGGCGTTTCCGTCGTCGAGCCGTGAGCCAGCAAAGGCCGTGGAGGGGTCCCTCGAAGAACCGCCATAGCGTCGGGCGGCACACGAAGCCGCAGGAAAGCGGCAGCAAACCAGCGGAAATACGCCCTGCCAGGCGCTGCCAAAGAGACCGTGGACCCAGGCACTAGGGTGGCGCTTCGCAACCGATTGCGGTCCAAGGATCCTTCATGACACCAACCCCGGCGCTCCTCCACTTCGTGGTCGCGTCCACCTCCAAGTCGAGTTCCAGCTCATCCCTGCTGACCCTGCTGCCGCTGCTCGCCATCGGGCTCCTCGGGTACTTCTTCTTCATCAGGCCCCAACAGCAAAAGGCGCGGAACGCGCGGCAGGGCCAGGCGTCTGGATACGAGGTCGGTGACGAGGTGCAGACCGTCGGGGGTGTCATCGGCACCGTCCTCGAGATCCACGGCGATCGCTACACGCTCCTCACGGGAGCCCTGGGCGACGACGGGAACCTCGACGGTCCTCAGCCCACGCGCATCGTCTTCGTCCGCCAGGCCATCGCACGCAAGATCGAGCGTATCGACGACGTGCGTGACGTGGCGGTCAACGACGTGCATGACGTCGCGGTCGACGACGATCCCGAAGAGGACGAGTCGCCGGGCACCAGCGGCACTGCCACGAACTCGGCCAACGGCACCAGCAAAAGTGCGAACAACGGCAGGGGGGAGGACATCGACGGCGCCGGTGGGGACATTGATGATATCGGCGGCGACAACGCGACCAGCGGAGGGGATCGAAGCGGGGAGCCGGAGGAAGCGTGAGCCCCAAGGCGGGGGGACGGGCGCAGCGACGACAGCGTCGCAACATGATCATCAGCGTCCTCGTCGTGGTGGCGATCTCCCTCGGCGCGTTCGCCGCGACGTTCTTCGCGCGTTGGTCGCCGCGGTTGGGCTTGGACCTGGCAGGCGGCGTGTCAGTCGTTTACACCGCCCAAGGCCAACACGTCAGCCAGAGCGACCTCGACGAGACGGTCAATATCTTGAACCTGCGGGTCAACGGGCTCGGCGTGTCCGGCGCCCAGGTCCAGACGTCGGGGACCAAGCAGATCTCGGTATCGATCCCGGGCGTCACAAACGCGCAGCAGGTGTTGCAGGAGATCGGGCAGACGGCGCGCATGTATTTCCGCCCGCTCGAGTGCTGGGCCGCTCCGCAGGCGGTACCGAAGAACTCGAAGACCGTGTTGCAGCCCGGGATCGAGACGATCCCGGCGTGCCAGTCGTCGTCGCAAATCACCACATCGAGCTTGAACGTTCAGCCCGACAGCAGCGTGCCGTCCGGCTTCAACTCGAACCCCGTGCAACCAGATGCTCAATACGCGGCATACCCCTCGACCAGCACTCAAAAGCCAAACTACGCCAGCAGCACGGTTCTTCTCCCGGGCATCGGAGGAGCGTGCGACGAGGGAAACGAGACCCTGCGCTGCGTGCTCGGACCAGCGCAGATGACGGGGCGCTCGATCGCCAGCGCCCAGGCCACTCAGAACCAGACGGGCCAGTGGGTGGTGGACTACAACCTGACGGGCACCGGTTCGGCTCTGTGGGACAAGGTCGCCGACGAGAACTTCCACCTGCCGCTGGGTATCGAGCTCGACGGCAAGGTCTACTCGGCTCCGATCATCCAGCCCACGCAGTCGACCTTCACCTCGTTCGACGGCAAGGGCGAGATCTCTGGGAGCTTGACTCAGCAGGATGCGCAGAACCTGGCGCAGGCAATGAATTACGGCGCTCTGCCCGTGACGCTCAAGGCCGCGACGTCCGAGACGGTCTCGGCCACGCTGGGCCATTCGGCGCTTGTTGCCGGCCTCGGCGCCGGCGTCGCCGGTCTCGTCCTGGTGCTCCTCTACGTCTTGCTCTACTACCGAGCGCTTGGCCTCGTGGTGATCTCGGGCCTGGGGCTCACGGCCTTGATGCTGTGGGCGATCATCTCGGCGCTCGGGCACACGTCGGCGGCGCCCAGCTTCGACCTGGCCGGCATCACCGGTCTGATCGTCTCCATCGGTATCACCGTCGACTCCTACATCGTGTACTTCGAACGCCTCAAGGACGAGACCAGATCGGGTCGTTCGGTGCGCACCTCGGTCGACCGCGGCTTCAAGAGCGCATGGCGCACGGTGTGGGCCGCTGACTTCGTCTCGTTGCTCGCCGCCATCGTGCTGTACCTCGTGGCGGTCGGAGACGTGAAGGGCTTTGCCTTCTTCCTCGGCCTTTCGACGATCATGGACATGGCGGTCACCTGGTTCTACACGCGTCCGCTGGTCATCCTGCTGGGCCAGAGCCCGCGACTGCAGGGGTCAGGCTCCTTCAGCATCGCGAGCGGGCTCGGGGCGGGACCACAAGCCCCGGCTCAGTTCCCGGTCGGCGCTGTCGCCGGAGGCGGCTCATGAGCGAGCGCAACGGCCACGACGACGGCAGCTCCCTCGACGAGGTTCCCGAGGAGGACGTCGAGCGCCTCGAAGAGAGCGTCGATACCGAGTCGCTCGACGAGGAGGAGCTCGTTTCGCTCGACGATGCGGCGCGTGCGCTCCTGGCCAAGCCGAGGCGTGGGCACGGACCGATCTCCCGTCTCTACCGCGGCGAGACCCGCTTCGACTTCGTCGGCAAGCGCCGCATCTGGTTCAGCGTTTCGACGTTGATCATCCTGCTCGGGATCATCTCCATCGTCCTGCGCGGCGGGCTGAATCTCGGTATTGAGTTCAAGGGCGGTACGGAGTGGCAGGTCGCGGCGCCCGGCGTGACACAGGCCCAAGCGGTCGCCGCCATAAAAGGCACAGGCGTAATCGATCCGACGGTCGAACTGCTCGGCACCGGAAGCAACCAGACACTCGACGTCCAGTCGGACCTCAACCACCTGTCGCAGGCGCGGCAGCAGACCGTGAGCCAGGACGTGGTGAAGGCGTTGACAGACCTGACCGAGGCGCATGCGCCCAAGTCGTCGTCGCCGACCACCACCACGACGGCCAAACCGAGCGCGACGAGCACGACGAAGGCTACCGGGTCCACGACGACGAGCAGTACGGTACCGATCAACGCAGTCCCGACGACGCACGCGGACAAGGTCAGCATCACGACTGTCGGACCGACCTGGGGATCGTCCATTACGAACAAGGCCATCGAGGCCTTGATCATCTTCTTCATCGTGGTGGCGATCTACATCAGCATCCGTTTCGAGCCCAAGATGGCGTTGGCCGCGTTCATCGCCATGATCCACGACGTCCTGGTGGCCATCGGCATCTATTCGATCTTCAACTTCCAGGTGACGCCGGACACCGTCGTGGCCATCCTGACCATCCTCGGGTATTCCCTCTACGACACCGTCGTCGTGTTCGACCGCGTGCGCGACAACACGAAGGGCATCGGGAGCAGCGGGCGGATGACGTACCCCCAGCTCATCAACCTCTCCATGAACCAGACGCTGGCGCGCTCTATCAACACCTCGGCTGTGGCCATCCTCCCCGTGCTCGCCGTCTTGCTCATCGGCGCCCAGCTCCTCGGTGCGACGACGCTGCAGTCCTACGGTCTCGCCCTCTTCGTCGGCCTTCTCTCGGGCGCCTACTCCTCGATCTTCATCGCCTCACCCGTGCTCTGCCTCATGAAGGAGCGCGAGGACCGTTGGATCGCCATCGAGAGCCGACTGGCCAAGCGGGGCGAGACGGGAGCGTGGTACTCGGCCGTCGACGCCGCCGCGATGAGCACCCATATGAGCGTGGCCGCGTCCGGCCAGGTGAGCCGGGGCGGGGGCGGAGGAGGTACGGCTGCCGCACAGCGGTCCGGCGGATCGAAGCGCAGCGGGCCGATCCGGCCTGGTTCAGGCAAACGATCGGGGAGTGGCGGCGGCGGAGCGGGCACGGGAACAGCGGTCATGGACCCGCCGGCGAGTGGTTCGGCGTCGGGTAGCGGCGGAGGCGGCGCTGGCGCCAGCGGCAATGGCGGGGCAAGCGGCGGCACGCGCAGCGGCGCCGGGAGCGGCGGGGGTCAGGCACCGGCCCAGGGCGGCCAGGCGCAACGGTCTGCGGCTCAAGGCCCCCGACCACGCAAGAGCAAGGGCAAGCGGCGCCGCTGACGCGCAACAACCAGCGGCAGTGGCGATGGCGTCACTGCGCAGGCAGGTACCCTGGATAGATGGTGGCCCTGACCCGGGCGACGCCCATCAACGAGGCCGACGCGACGACGAACGCCCTGCACGAGGACGAGCGGGTGCCCGAACGCGACCAGGCGGACGAGCAGGCCCGCACCCTGGACGAGCTTCTCGCACCGCTGCTCGCCGAGTTCGCCCGCCACCGGCCCGACGAGGACACGGACCTGATCGTCGAGGCGGCTCGGACGGCGCAGGTGGCCCACGAGGGCCAGTTCCGGCGCTCGGGAGAGCCCTACATCACGCACCCGGTCGCGGTGGCGACGATCGTGGCGGAGCTCGGCCTGGACGCCCAGACGGTGGCCGGCGCGCTGCTGCACGACGCGGTGGAGGACACGGGGCTGACGCTCGAGGGGATCGAGGAGACGTTCGGCGACGGGGTGGCCCGGGTGGTCGACGGTGTCACCAAGTTGGACCGCCTCCAGTTCAACTCCAAGGAGGCCCAGCAGGCCGCGACCATCCGCAAGATGCTCGTCGCCATGGCGGACGACTGGCGTGTCCTCTTGATCAAGCTGGCCGACCGGTTGCACAACATGCGCACGCTCGCCGTCATGCCCGAGTGGAAGCAGCGGCGCACCGCGCAGGAGACCTTCGACGTCTACGCGCCGCTGGCCCACCGGCTCGGTGTCCAACAGGTGCGCTGGCAGCTCGAGGACCTCGCCTTCGCGACGCTGCACCCGAAGCGCTACGCGGAGATCGAGCAGATGGTGGCGGCCCGGGCGCCGCAACGTGAGGAGTATCTCGAAAAGGTGCTCGTCCACGTGCGCCAGCGGCTCGAGGAGATGGGCGTCGCCGCCGACGTCACAGGCCGCCCCAAGCACCTGTGGTCCATCTACGAGAAGATGGTGGTGCGCGGCAAGGAGTTCGACGACATCAACGACCTGGTCGCCATCAGGGTCGTCGTCGACTCCGAGAAGGACTGCTGGGCCGCGTTGGGCGCCATCCACGCCATCTGGGCCCCGGTGCACGGACGCTTCAAGGACTACATCAACACGCCCAAGTTCAACATGTACCAGTCGCTGCACACGACGGTCATCGGGCTCGAGGGCAAGCCGGTCGAGGTGCAGATCCGGACCCACGAGATGCACCACCGGGCCGAGTACGGCATCGCGGCGCACTGGGGCTACAAGTCCAAGGAGGACCACTCCTCGGAGATGGCGTGGCTGCAGCGCATCGCCGACGTGGACCGCCAGACCGACGACCCGATCGAGTTCCTCGAGGCGCTGAAGCTCGACCTCGAACAGGACGAGGTCTACGTCTTCACGCCCAAGGGCAAGGTGATCGCACTGCCGGCGCGCTCGACGCCCGTCGACTTCGCCTACTCCATCCACACCGAGGTGGGGCACCGCTGCATCGGGGCGCGGGTGAACGGCCGGCTGGTGCCGCTCGAGACGCAGCTGAGTAGCGCGGACACCGTCGAGATCCTCACCTCGAAGTCGTCGACGCCCGCCCCGTCAAGGGACTGGTTGCAGATCGTGGCCTCGACCAGGGCCCGCAACAAGATCCGCCAGTGGTTCTCCCGCGAGCGGCGGGAGGACGCCATCGAGAACGGCCGGGAGGAGCTGGGCAAGGCGCTGCGGCGCGACGGCCTCCCGCTGCACAAACTGCTCGGATCGACGGCGCTGCAGCAAGTGGCCGAGTCCATGAACCTGGCCGACCTGGACGCGCTGTACGCCTCCATCGGCGAATCCCAGGTCTCGGCGCAGTCCATCGTCCAGCGCCTGACCAAGGCGCTGCGCGGCGGGGGCGACGCCGACCAGCAACTCCCGACGACGGTCCTGCCCGGCACGAGCCGGCCGCGCCAGGTGCGCCGGACCGGTACCGGCGTGTACGTCGAGGGCCTCGACGACGTGATGATCCACCTGGCCCGCTGCTGCACCCCGGTGCCGGGCGACCAGATCGTGGGTTTCGTGACCCAAGGGCGCGGGGTGTCGGTGCACCGGGCCGACTGCGCCAACGCGGCCGCGCTGGCCGACCGATCGCACGAGCGTCTCATCGACGTGGAGTGGGACCGGGGCAACGACGGGGTGTTCGTGGCCACCATTGAGGTGCAGGCCTTCGACCGGTCGCGGCTGCTGGCCGACGTGTCCAAGGTCGTCTCCGAGCACCACCTCAACATCGTGGCCGCCCGCACCGCCACGACGCCGGACCGGGTGAGCCGTATGGCCTTCGACGTCGAGCTGGCCGACCCGACCCATCTGCACTCGCTGATCAACGCGTTGAAGCACCTCGACGGGGTCTTCGACGCCTATCGTCAGCTCCCTGGCAAGAAGGCCTGACCCCGCCGTGAGGAGCATCCTGTGAGCGCTGGTTCGTCCGCGCCCACGCGCACGCCCACGGGCACACCGCTGCGCACGCCCAAGGGCATGCACGACGTGCTCTGGCCGGAGTCGGCCCGCTGGGAGCGTGCGGTGGCCCGCTTCGGCGGGCTCGCCGAGGCGGCCGGGTACGGACTCACCATCACGCCCGTTCTCGAGCACGCTGGCGTCTTCCTGCGCGGCATCGGCGAGGCGAGCGAGGTCGTCGGCAAGGAGATGTACGTCTTCGAGGACCGCGACGGCCAGCTCATGGCGCTGCGTCCCGAGGGGACGGCACCCATCGCCCGCACCTTCGTCCAGCACCACCCGGTGCCGCCGTGGAAGGCCTGGTACGTGGCGCCGTCGTTCCGCCACGAGAACCCCCAGCACGGGCGCTACCGCCAGCACCACCAGCTGGGGGTCGAGGCGCTGGGCGCCGCCGACGCCGACCTCGACGTCGAAGTCGTGTCCCTGGCCCACGACTTCTTCGCGGGACTGGGCTTGCGCGAAGTCACCCTCAAGCTCAACTCGATGGGTGACGGCACCTGCAAGCCCGGCTACGTCGCACTCCTGGCCGCCTACCTGGTCGAGCGGGCGGACCAGCTCTGCCAGGCCCACCGGGCCCGCCACCTCGAGAATCCGTTGCGCGTGCTCGATTGCAAGAGCGGCGAGTGCCGGGCCGCCACCGAGGACGCGCCGCACTTCGTCGACCACCTCTGCGAACCCTGCGCGGCGCACTTCGCCCGAGTCCGGGCAGGCCTCGACGCGTTGGACGTCGCCTACACCATCGACTTTCGCCTGGTGAGAGGCTTCGACTACTACACGCGCACCACCTTCGAGTTCGCGGCCGACGCGCTCGACGCCGCCCAGAACGGCGTGGGCGGGGGCGGGCGTTACGACGGGCTGGTCGAGCTGCTGGGCGGGGAGCCGACGCCGGGCATCGGGTTCGGCATCGGCATAGAGCGCGTCCTGCTGGCCTGTGACGCCGAGGGCGTGTTCAGCACCGAGGCGGCGGTGGCCGAGCGGCCGTTGCACGTCTACGTGATCGACACCGCCGGCGGCGAGTCCGCCGTGATGCTGACGACCGAGCTGCGCCGGGCCGGCCTGCGGGCCGACCGCGCCTTCGACGGACGTTCCATGAAGTCCCAGATCAAGTCGGCCGACCGCTCGGGCGCGCTGGTCGCCCTCGTCATCGGGCCTCAGGAGCTCGCCGAAGGCACCGTCGGGTTGCGGCCGCTGCGCAGCGACGAAGCGCAGCGAAGTGTGCCGCGGGCTGCCATTGTGGAGACCCTCACGGCCTTCTTCGCCGAGCGCCCGTCGAGCGACGCCGAGAGCCTCTAAGCACCATGACGACCGAGCAGAACCGCCCGACCGCCCTGCGCACCCACCTGTGCGGGATTTTGCGCGCCGCCGACGTCGGCACGACCGTCACGGTGTGCGGCTGGGTGGCCCGCAGGCGCGAGCACGGCGAGCACCTCGCCTTCGTGGACCTGCGGGACCACTCGGGCATCATCCAGTGCGTGGTCGACGGCGCCACCGACGTGCGCAGCGAGTGGGTGATCGCCCTGACCGGCACCGTGCGCCTCCGACCCGAGGGCACCGTGAACCCCGGCCTCGAGACGGGTGAGGTGGAGATCGGCGACTGCATCGTCGACGTGCTCAACGAGGCGGAGCCGCCGCCCTTCCCGGTCGACGACCGGACCGAGGCCGACGAGCCGGTGCGCCTGCGCTATCGCTACGTCGACCTGCGACGGCCGCGTATGCAGCGCAACCTCCGGCTGCGGGCGCGGGTCAACGCGGCGCTGCGGGCGGCCATGGACAGTCAGGGGTTCGCGGAGATAGAGACGCCGATCCTGTGGGCGCCCACGCCCGAAGGCTCGCGCGAGTTCTCGGTGCCGTCGCGCTTGCACCACGGCAGCTTCTACGCGCTGCCCCAGAGCCCGCAGCTGGCCAAGCAGCTCTTGATGGTCGGGGGCTTCGACCGCTACTTCCAGATCGCGCGCTGCCTGCGCGACGAGGACCTGCGTGCCGACCGCCAGTTCGAGTTCATGCAGCTCGACATGGAGTGCTCCTTCGCTTCCCAAGACGACGTGATGGGCTTCGTCACCGAGGCCGTGCTCGATGCGGCCGAGGCCGCCACCGGCGAGCGACCCCCGCCAATCGCGCGCATGACCTGGGCCGACGCGTTGGACCGCTTCGGCACCGACAAGCCCGACCTGCGCTTCGGCATGGAGCTGGTCGACCTCACCGCGGTGTTCGAGCAGACCGAGGTCAAGGCGTTCTCCTCGCCGACGACGAAAGCCATCGTCGTCTCCGGCGGCGCGTCCTTCCCGCGCAAGGCGCTCGACGACCTCGTCGACCAGGCCAAGAAAGCGGGTGCGGCTGGACTGGCGTGGTTCCGTGTCGTCGAGAACGGCGACCTGGACCCGGGACCCGGCCCCATGCTCGGCCCCGGGTTGGACGGGCCATTGGCCCGCCACCTGTCGGAGCCGGAGGTGGTGCGCGTCCTAGAACAGACGAAGGCGGAACCAGGCGACCTCATCCTCGCCGTCTCTGATCAGTACCAGCTCGCCTGCACGGTGCTCGGGACGCTGCGCTCCGCCATCGGCGGTCCGCCGGTGAGCGAGGGACCGCACCGCTACGTGTGGGTCGTCGACTTCCCGATGTTCGAGGAGGGCAGGGACGGCACGCCGCAGCCGGCGCACCACCCCTTTACGATGCCGTATCCCGACGACCTGCCGCTGCTCGAGACCGACCCGCTGCACGTCCGCGCGCAGGCCTACGACCTCGTGCTCAACGGGTGGGAGCTCGGATCGGGGAGTGTGCGTATCCACCGCAGCGATATCCAGGAGCAGGTGTTCGCCGCGCTCGGGATCGATGCGGCGGAGGCCGAGGCACGCTTCGGCTTCCTGCTGGGCGCGTTCCGCTACGGCGCACCCCCGCACGCGGGCTTCGCGGTCGGCCTCGACCGGCTGGCGGCGATCCTGGCCGGCGAGGAGAACATCCGTGAGGTCATCGCCTACCCGAAGACGCAGTCGGGTGCCGACCCGTTGACGGGGGCGCCGACGCCGCTGCCCGCGGCCTCGCTGGCCGAGCTCGGTATCCGGGTGGTTGCGCCGCCTTCGCCCGCCTCGCCCGGCTCGCCCGGCTCGGCGAGCTGACCCCGGCGGGCGGTTCGTGTCCCTCTTCGCCGACGCCGCCGACCGCCGCCTCCAGCGCCAGGCACCGCTCGCCACCCGCCTCCGCCCCCGCACCCTCGATGAGGTCGTGGGCCAGCAGCACCTCGTCGGCCCCGGCGCCCCCTTACGCGCGCTGGCCGAGTCCGACCGGGTCGGCTCGGCGATCTTGTGGGGCCCGGCCGGCACCGGCAAGACGACGTTGGCCCGGCTCCTCGCCGACGCGAGCGCCAAGCACCTGACGACGCTCTCGGCGACCGGCGCCGGCGTGAAGGACGTGCGCGAGGCGCTGGCCGAGGCGGAGCGCCGCCTGGGCGAGCAGGGCCAGGGCACCATCTTGTTCATCGACGAGGTGCACCGCTTCTCGAAGTCCCAACAAGACGTGCTGCTGCCCGCCGTCGAGGAGGGGCTGGTCGTGTTCATCGGAGCCACCACGGAGAACCCGTTCTTCGAGGTCAATCCGCCCCTGTTGAGCCGGGCCTCACTGTGGCGGCTGCACGCCTTGTCGCCCGACGACCTGCGCGTGCTGATCCGGCGGGGATTGGACGTGGAGGGCGCGGACGCGCAGCCCGATGCCATCGACGCGGTGGTCGCCGCGTGCGAGGGCGACGCGCGCGCGGCGCTGACGACGGTCGAGGTGGCGGTGGCGCTGGCCCGAGCCGCGGCCGAGTCGGAGTCCGCGCCGATCGTGCTCACCATGGACGACATGGCGCGCGCCCGCGACGGCCGCCTGTTCCATCAGGGTGCGGACGAGCACTACGACCAGATCAGCGCGCTCATCAAGAGCGTGCGCGGCTCGGACCCTGATGCAGGTCTTTACTGGATGGCCCGCATGATCGAGGCGGGGGAGGATCCCCGGTTCCTAGCCCGGCGCATGGTGATTCTTGCCAGCGAGGACATCGGGCTGGCCGATCCACAAGCGTTGTTGGTCGCCGAGGCGGCCGCGCGCGCGGTGGAGTACGTCGGCCTTCCCGAGGCCGCCCTCAACCTCGCCGAGGCGGTGATCTACCTGGCCAGGGCCCCCAAATCCAACTCAGTGGTGGTCGCCTTGGGCCGCGCCCAGGCCGACGTCCGCTCGAGCGTGAGGCAAGAGGTGCCGACGCACCTGCGCGACGCGCACTACAAGGGGGCGGCCACTCTGGGCCACGGAGAGGGGTACGTGTACCCGCACGACGACCCCACCGGAACGGTGGAGCAGCAATATCGTCCGGACGCGCTCGAGGGCCACGTCTACTACGAGCCATCGCCCCACGGCGCCGAAGGCACGGGCGGGACCAGCCGAGGCAGAGAGGCCGATTCGTGAAGCGGGGTGATCGGAGGCGGAGCGCGGTCGTTGTCGCCGCGCTGGGGACGGTCGTGCTCGCTGGTGTGGCTCTCGCGCCCGCTGTCGCCGGCGCCAGCGTCCAGGCAGCCGGGCCGGCCGGTCCGGCGAAGGTGGTGCTGCCCCAGTCCGCACCCCAGATCCCGTCCAACGCCATGGCACTCGGTGCCGCGCCGGCGAGCCAGGTCCTCAACCTCGATGTCACCCTTGCCGGCCCGGATCCCACGGGCCTGGCCCAGGCGGTGGCCGCGGTGTCCACGCCGGGGTCGCGGCAGTACCGCCACTACCTGACGGCCGCGCAGTACGCGGCCGAGTTCGGCCCGAGCGCGCGTGGAAGTGGCACAGGCGACGTCCGTCCTGCGCGGCGAGGGCTTGACGGTGGGGACGCCCCAAGCGGGGTCCACCCTGCTGCCGGTGAGCGGATCGGTGGCCGAGGTCACGGCGGCCTTCGCCACCCCCATGGAAACGGTGCAGACCCCGAGCCAGGCGCGGGCCCTCGTCAACACCGCCGCACCGCAGATACCAGCGTCGCTCTCGGGCACGGTGACGGGCGTGGTCGGCCTCGACGGGCTGTTCGAGGAGCACTCGATGCTCGCGCCCTCGCCGTCTCACGGCGGCTCACCCTCAAGCTTACGTTCACCTTTAGGCTCAAGCTCAGCGTCTACCTCAGGTCCAGACCTAGGTTCGAGCACCGGCACCGGCACCGGCACCGAGCAGGGCCACGCGGTCAGCCACGCCAGTACCCCCCAGGCCTGCGCGGCGGCGCAGGGCCAGGCGTTCGGCGGCGCCTACACGTCGACGCAGCTGGCCTCGGTGTTCGGGCTCAACCAGCTCTTCGGCCAGGGGCGCACCGGCGCCGGCCAGACGATCGCGATCGTGGAGTTCGAGCAGTACCTCCAGAGCGACATCAACGCGTTCGAGTCGTGCTACGGGCTCGACAGTTCCATCCGCAACGTCCCGGTCGACGGAGGCCCGCCCGGGCCGGCGCCGGGCAGCGGCGAGGCCGCCCTCGATATCGAGCTCGCCTCGTTCAACGCTCCGGGCGCGTCGCTCCTCGTGTACCAGGCGCCCAACAACAACGACGCGTCGGCCCTCGACCTCTTCAACGCCATCGCCAGCCAGGACGCCGCCCAGGTGGTCACGACGAGCTGGGGCAACTGCGAGCAGGTCATCAACAACGGCGATCTCAACTACATCCCGAGCGAGAGCCAGATCTTCGAACGCATGGCGATGCAGGGCCAGACCATGATCGCGGCCTCGGGCGATTCTGGTTCGGAGGACTGCTTCCCGGACCCGCCCGCGCACAGCACCGCCCTCGCCGTCGACGACCCGGGGTCCCAGCCCGACGTCGTGAGTGCAGGTGGAACGAGCCTGCCCAGTGGCGCGTCAGCCTCGTCCCAGGTGGTGTGGAACAACTGCCAGGGTGCGACCATCTCGTGCGCGGAGGGGTTCACGAGTCCGGTGCCGATACCCGGCGCCGGGGGTGGCGGTTTCTCTGCTGTGTGGAGCCGGCCGTCGTTCCAGAACGGGTTCACGGCGAACGCCAATCGGGCCGTGCCCGACATCTCGTATCCGAGCAACCCCTCGGGCGGCGGCGTCGCGGCGTTCTACGACGGGGGGTGGACTGCGTTCGGCGGCACCAGCGTCGCTGCGCCAACCAATGCCGGCCTCTTCGCGGACATCAATCAAGGCTGTTTCAACCGGCTTGGCATGGTGCTGCCTTCGCTCTATGCACTGGGCGGGTCGGGGAACCCCAACTTCACCGACATCACCACGGGCAACAACGACTTCACCGACTCGCACGGCGGCGACTACGGCGCGACCGCCGGCTACGACCCCGCCAGCGGTCTGGGCACCCCCGTCGACCAGAATCTCGCCCCCTCGTTGCAGGGCGGCGATGGCTGCCCCTCGGTGGCCTCGGTGAATCCCAACACGGGCCCGCTCAGCGGGAGCGGTGCCATCACGGTCTCCGGCAGCGGCTTCGCCAACGCGACCTCCGTGAGCTTCGGCTCGCTCGGCTTCGGGCTGATCGTGTCGCAGTCGGAGACCTCGATCTCGGTCATCCCGCCCAACGCGCCCGGGCCCATGTGCGTCGACATCACGGTGGCCAATCCGCTCGGCGTCTCGGCCAGCTCCGCGGCCGATCAGTACGGGTTCGACGGCGACCTCAACTGCGGCCAGGGGTATCGCTTCGTGGCCTCCGACGGCGGCATCTTCGACTTCGGCGACGCCGGCTTCTTCGGCAGCGCCGGCAGCCTCCACCTCAACGCGCCGGTCGTCGGCATGGCCGACACGCCGAGCACCAACGGCTACTGGCTGGTGGCAGCCGACGGCGGCATCTTCACGTACGGCGACGCGCAGTTCTTCGGGTCCATGGGTGGGCAGCACCTGAACAAGCCCATCGTGGGCATGGCGGCCACCCCCAATGGCGGCGGGTACTGGCTGGTGGCGGCGGACGGGGGCATCTTCAGCTTCGGCAACGCACAGTTCTACGGCTCGACGGGCAGCATGCGCCTCAACAAGCCGATCGTGGGAATGGCCTCGACGCCCGACGGCGCCGGCTATTGGCTCGTGGCGTCCGACGGCGGGATCTTCTCCTACGGCAGTGCCCAGTTTCACGGCTCGGCCGGCTCGCTGGCGTTGAACTCGCCAGTGGTGGGCATGGCCGCCGCGCCGGGAGGCGCCGGCTACTGGCTGGTGGCGGCTGACGGCGGCATCTTCGATTACGGCACCGCCGGCTTCTTCGGCTCGGCTGGGAGTATCCGCCTCAATGAGCCGGTCGTCGGTATGGCGGGCACGCCCGACGGCGACGGCTACTGGCTGGTGGCGGCCGACGGGGGCATCTTCACCTACGGCGACGCGCAGTTCTTCGGCTCGACCGGAAGCATCCGGCTCAACAAGCCCATCGTGGGCATGTCGTCGACCTAGCGCTGCGCCGCCGCGCCGCCGCGGCCCAGGACCGAAGGACGGGCGGGCCCCGACGTCGATTTTGCCCCCGGTAAGCTGGGGTGATGGACGCCAACGGACTGAGGGCGGCCTTCACGCGCTTCTTCGCTGATCGGGGCCACGCCGTCGTCCCCTCCGCCAGCCTCATCCCGCACGACCCGTCGGTCCTCTTCACCATCGCGGGGATGGTGCCGTTCAAGCCCTACTTCTTGGGGGAGGAGACGCCCCCATGGCCTCGAGCGACCTCCATTCAGAAGTGCTTCCGCACCCCCGACATCGACATCATCGGCACTGACACCTACCACTGCACCTTCTTCGAGATGCTCGGCAACTTCAGCTTCGGGGACTATTTCAAGGCCGATGCCATCCCGTTGGCCTGGGAGCTCCTCACCGAGGTCTTCGGCCTCGACGGCGACCGCCTCTGGATCACCGTGCACGACGGCGACGACGAGGCCGAGCAGATCTGGATCGACACTGTCGGCGTCCGCCCAGAGCGCATCCAGCGCATGGGCGACGAGGACAATTTCTGGGCCATGGGCGAGACGGGCCCGTGTGGCCCCGACTCGGAGATCTTCATCGACAAGGGCCCCGAATACGGCCACGAGGGCGGGCCCAAGCATGGCGGCAGCGACCGCTTCGTCGAGATGTGGAACCTCGTGTTCATGCAGTACAACCGCGACGAGGCGGGCGAGCTGTCCGAGCTGCCCCGCAAGAACATCGACACGGGCGCCGGGTTCGAGCGCATCCTCCCGGTGCTCCAGGGCGAGGACTCGGTCTTCGACACCGACCTGTTCCTGCCGATCATCGACGCGGCGGCCTCCGTCATCGGCACCGGCTACGGGACCGATGAGCGGACCGACGTCTCGCTGCGGGTCCTGGCTGACCACGCGCGGGCGATGACGATGCTCGTGGCCGACGGGGTGCTCCCGGCCAACGAGGGCCGCGGCTACGTGTTGCGCCGTGTCGTGCGGCGCGCCGTGATGGCGGCGCGCCGGCTGGGGGTCGACAAGCCGATCGGGCCCACGCTCGTGCACGCCGCCACCGAGGTGCTCGGTGAGGCGTGGCCCGCCCTCGTCGGCCAGCACGACCTGATCGAGAACGTCGTGGCGCGCGAGGAGGCCGGGTTCGACCGGACCCTGCGCGCCGGCCTCGGCCGGCTCGAAGAGGCCATCGCCACCGGCGGCAAGGTATTGCCCGGAGAGGTTGCCTTCACACTGCACGACACGCATGGCTTCCCTGTCGAGCTCACCGAGGAGCTGGCGCGCGACGCGGGGGTCGAGGTGGACCGGGCCGGGTTCGACGCCGCCATGCGCGAGCAACGCGAACGCGCCCGTGCGGCCGCCAAGTCGTCACGGGCCGGCGACGAGGCGGCCTACCGCGCCCTGCTCGACCTCGAGGGCCAGACGGCCTTCGTCGGGCGCGGCACGGAGAACTACGAGGCGCCGGGCCGGGTGCTGGCCGTGCTCGAGCGCATGAGTGAAGAGAGCGACGAGAGCGACGAGGATGCCGGGGACGCGGGCACCGTCGAGATCTTCTTGGACCGCACGCCCTTCTACGCGGAGGGCGGTGGCCAGCTCGGCGACACCGGCACCATCGTCACCGAGTCGGGCATCGCTGACGTCTACGACACCCAGTACGCGGTGCCGGGGCTGATCGTGCACAAGGCGCGCGTCGACGGCGAGCTGGTGGCCGGCCAGGACGCGCTGGCCACGATCGACGGCGAGCGCCGTGAGGCCATCCGCCGCAACCACACCGCGACGCACCTCCTGCACTCCGCGCTGCGCACGGTGCTGGGCGACCACGTGCGCCAGCAGGGGTCATTGGTCGCCCCGGACTACCTGCGCTTCGACTTCTCCCACCACGGCCAGCCGACCCGCGAGGAGCTCGACGAAGTCTTCGCGCTGGCCAACGCGGCCGTGCTGACCGACGTGGCGGTCGACACCACGGAGACCTCGCGCGACGAGGCCGAGGAGATGGGCGCCATCGCCTTCTTCGGCGACAAGTACGGGGCGTCCGTCCGCGTGGTCCAGGCCGGGCCGAGCTCGCTCGAGTTCTGCGGAGGCACGCACGTCGACTCGCTCGGTCAGATCGGTCCGATCACCTTGCTCTCGGAGGGGTCCATCGGCTCGAACACCCGGCGCATCTTCGCCCTCACGGGGAAGGCGTCGCTGGCCCGTGCCGTCGAGCGCGAGCGGCTCGTCCAGTCCGCCGCGGAGTTGCTGCGCACGGAGCCCGATGAGTTGGTGCCCGCCATCGAGCGGGTGATGGAACGCCAGCGCGAGGCCGAGAAGGAGCTGTCCCGGCTACGGCAGCAGTCGAGCGAGGCCGAGGCGAAGAGCCTGGCCGCCCAGGCGGCGTCCGACGGTGGCGTCGTGGTCGCCCGCCGTGACGAGGTGCAACCCGACGCGCTGCGCTCGCTCGCTCAGGCCGTCCTTCGCTACGAAGGCGTGCGCGCCGTGGTGCTGGGAGGTTCCCCTGACGGCACTTCGGCCTCCGTCACAGCGGTGACCGGTGGCGAGCCCAACGCCACCCAGCTGGTCAAGACGCTGGGCAAACTCGTCGGCGGCGGTGGTGGTGGCTCGCCCGAGGTGGCGCAGGCAGGGGGCAAGGACCCCTCGCAGATTGACGCGGCGCTGGAAGAGGCGCGGCGACTTCTCTCCGAGTGAGCGCGCCAGAAGCGGGCGTCGAGCGCGCGCGGACCGCGGGCCGGGTGGCCGCGCTGGACTTGGGTGCCAGGCGGATCGGGGTGGCCTTCAGCGACACGGGCCGCACCATCGCCAGCCCCTGGGGAACGATTGCGCGCACCGGCGACCGGGCGCGGGACCACCGTGTCGTGGTCGACGTCGTGCGCGAGGTCGAGGCGTCGACGGTTGTCGTCGGCTTGCCCCTCAGCCTCTCGGGGCAGGCGGGCCCGGCGGCAAAAGCTGCCCTCGAGGAGGTGGCTGCGCTGCGCTCGCTGCTCGAGCCCGACGGCGTTGCGGTGGAGACGGCCGACGAGCGCTTCACGACCGTGGAGGCGGAGCGCGCCATGCGTACGGCGGGCCGGACCGGCAAGGCGGCGCGCAAGGTGGTCGACAGCGCGGCCGCGATGGTCCTGCTGCAGGCCTGGCTGGACGCCCGATGAGCGGGACCGAGGGACCCGACGACCCGAGCGTGTCGGGGCACGACGACCAGGAGGAGGAGTTCTCGTGGCCGCGCCCCGAACCCGAACCCGAGCCCGAAGCCGGGTCTGCCGACGCGGCGGGACCCAACGGCGGCCCCGAGGAGACCCGGTCCGCCCGGCACGCGGCCCGCTCGGCCCAGCGCCGTCGGCGACGCCGAATCCTGACCGGCGTCGCGGGGTGGCCTGGTCGTGCTCGTCTTGGCCTTCGTGCTGTGGTTCGAGCTCGAGTCGCACGCGCTCGGCCCCGAGGGGCCCCAGGTCGTCGTGACGGTGAACCAAGGGGAGTCGACGAGCGCGGTCATTGACTCCCTCAACGCCGAACACGTCATCGGGAGCTCGTTTGCCTTCCGCGTCTTCGACGTGCTGCACGGCTCGCCGACCGTGCTCCCCGGCAGCTACGCCCTGCACGAGAACCAGACCTTCTCCGAGGTGCGCTCCCTCCTGGCTGCGGGGCCGAACATCTACCCCGTGGACGTGCGACCCGGCTTGACCCTTTCCGAGGTCGCGGCCCAGGTCGACAGCGTCCCGGGCCACGACGAGGGCGGATTCGAGAAGGCCGCGGCGAGCGGCGCAGTGCACTCCGTCTTCTCACCGGCGGGTTCCAACGACCTCGAGGGCATGCTGGGCACGGGCCAGTACTTGATCCTCCCGGGCGAGAGCGACGCCACCATCGTCGCCGACATGGTGCAGCGCTTCGACCAGGACGCGCAGGCGGAGGGGTTGACGACGGCGGCGGCTTCGGCGTTCGGCCTCACGCCGTACCAGCTGATCACCGCCGCCTCCATCGTCGAGAAGGAGGGGTACATCCCGGTCAACATGCCCGACGTGGCCCGGGTCATCTACAACCGCCTTGCGCAGGGCATCCCCCTGCAAATGGACTCGACGGTCCTGTACTCCCTCGGCCAAGACGGGGGGACGGTGACGCAAAAAGATCTCCAGCTGCAGACGCCCTACAACACGTACCTGAACAACGGCCTGACCCCGACCCCGATCTGTATGCCCTCGAAGGACGCCATGGACGCGGCCCTCCACCCACCCGCCGGGGCCTGGCTGTACTTCGTTCTCGTGCAGAAGAACGGCGTCATGGCCTTCTCCGACACCTACGCGCAGCAGTTGGCCAACGAGGCGCTCGGCAAGTCGCGTGGTCTTCCCTGACATGGCAGCGCCCGTGCTCGAGCCCCGGACAATGGAGGAGGCCCGGCGTCTGCTCGGCCCGGGTGCGACCATCGTCGGGGTGATCGGAAGCCCGGTCGCCCACTCGCTCTCGCCCGTCTTGCACAACGCTGCCTTCGCTGCACTCGGCCTCGGTGCGTCCTGGCAGTCCTTCGCCTTTGAAGTGGCGTCCGGCGCCGCGCCATCCGCGCTCGAGGAGGTGCGCCGATGTGAGGTCACGGGGCTCTCAGTCACCATGCCGCACAAGGCGGCCGTCGCCGCGTCCGTGGACGAGCTCAGCGAGCAGGCACGCCGCCTCGACGCGGTGAACTGCGTCATCAACACCGGCGGCCCGCTGCGGGGCGTCAACACGGACGGGGAGGGGTTCGTTGCCTCGCTCGCGCGGGGCGCTGGCTTCGATCCCGCCGGCCGAACCTGTCTCGTGGTGGGTGCCGGCGGCGCCGCACGCGCGGTCGTGCTGGCGTTGGTCGAACACGGCGCCTCGGGCGTCACCGTGCTGAACCGGACACCGGAGCGGGCCCGCTCCACGGCCGCGCTGGCCGGCGACGCGGGCTCGGTGGTGGCGGCAGACGACCCGCGGGGGAGAGAGCGGGCTGTAGCCGCCGCGGACCTGGTGGTGAATGCCACGCCGCTCGGCATGGCCGGAACGGGCACCTCGGCGAGGGCCGGGCCGGAGGAGTGGCTCGTGGCGCCCGGCCAGCTGCGGCAGGGTCAGCTCGCCGTCGACCTGGTCTACGCCCCCAGGCCGACGCCATGGCTGGTGCTCGCGGCGGACGCGGGAGCGACCACCCTCGACGGCCTCGGCATGCTGGTCCACCAGGCGGCTGCCCAGCTCGCCCTCTGGACCCGAGAGCAGCCCCCGCTCGAGGCCATGTGGGAGGCGGCGGCCGCGGCGAGTCCCCCGAGCTGATCAGCGCGCGGGCGCGGCGGGCGGCGCCACGTCGACCGGCCACAGCTCGGCCTTGGCCAGCGCCGAGATCGCCTCCTCACGCAAGGCGCTCGTCAATGCATCGCGCTGCGATGGAGTTGTCAGCAGCATCACGCGCACGGTGATCGTCGACGAGTCGGCGCCGAGGAGGCCCACCAGCTTGGGTGGCTCGGTGGAGTGTGCCGCGAACTGCGGGTCCGTCGCCACGCGGTGCGCCGCTTCCTCGATGACGCGTCGCACCGCATCGAGGTCCGCCGCTGTCGCACCTGGCAGCGTCAAGTCCACCACCGCGCGCGCCCAACCACGCGAGAGGTTGCCGACGAGGCGGATGTCGCCGTTGGGCACGGTATAGATGGTGCCATCGACCCCGCGGAAGCGAGTCAGGCGCATCGTCACGTCCTCGACCACCCCGATCATCCCAGCGACCAGGATGGAATCGCCGACGTTGTACTGATCCTCCATGGTCATGAGGACACCGGAGAAGTAGTCGCGCACGATCTGCTGCGCCCCAAATCCCAGTGTGGCTCCGATGATGGTCGCGCTGGCCAGCAGCGGTGTCAGGTTGATGCCGAGCAGGCCGAGCACGATGGCGCCGGCGACGACGAAGACGAAGAACCGCCAGACGTTGGCCATGACACCCGACATCGTGGTTACGCGCGCCCCGGCCCGCTGCGACCCGGAGCGGCTGGTGGCCTGGTTGGCCACGCGTTCGAGCACGCGTCGAATCACCCGGGACCCGAGACGGGCGACGATCAGCGCAATGACGACGACGAGGAGGATGCTCAGCGGCCTGATGATCAGGTCGGTGACCGTCGACGCAGTGTCGGGGCTGACGCCCAATTTGGTGAGCAGGTGGTAGAGCCAGCCACCGCCCTGGTCCACCTGATTGGCCTGGTTGGCTGAGCTGGTGCTCGCTGCTTCGAGCCAGCGCGTGGTGCCTACCAGGGCGTGGGTCGGCGCCAGGGGGGGTGAGGTCACGGCCGATATTGTGTCCCCGAATCAGCGTTATGACCATCTTGGACCGAACACATGTTGCCGCCAGGCGCAGTGTGCCCCCTTTCGACTACATCCTGGTCATCGCCACGTTGCTGGTCTCCGCGGTCGGGCTGGTCATGGTCTACACGGCGACGCGGGGTCCGTTGCTGGCCCAAGGCGACGATCCCAAGACGTTCCTCAAGAAGCAGGGCCTCTTCGTGGTGCTCGGCATCATCACGATGGTGGTCGTCGCGCTGATCGACTATCGGCGGCTCGAGCCGCTGGCCAACGCGCTCTACTGGCTGATCGTCCTCGCGCTGCTGGGGGTCTTCGTGGTCGGCAGCAGTGCTCAGGGCGCAGCTCGCTGGTTCAGCCTGGGCCCGTTGCAGCTCCAACCGTCGGAGTTCGCGGTCTTGGCCTTGATCCTGGCGGTGGCCGCCTACTGCGCGCGCCGTGACGAAGAGGGCCTGGCCTGGCGCGACGTGTTCCGGCTCGTCATCATGGCCGGCATCCCGATCGGCCTGGTCCTGCTCCAGCCGGACCTCGGCACGGCCATGATCATGGTGATCGTCCTGCTGGTCCTGCTGGCCGTTGCGGGATTACCGGTCCGGATCTTGGTCTTCCTCCTCATTGGCGTCGCACTGGTCGCCTTCGTGTCGGTCGAGGGTGGATTGCTGCACCACTACCAGATCGCCCGACTCACGACCTTCTTGAACCCGAATGCAAAGAGCACGAACCCGTATGTGCAAGAGGCGATCTACAACGGGCAACAGGCGAAGAACGCCATCGGATCGGGCGGCGTGTTCGGTTCGGGAATTGGCCATGGTGCCCAGACGAACCTGGGCTACGTCCCTGAACAGCAGACGGACTTCATCTTCACCGCTGTGGGCGAGCAGCTGGGCTTCGTGGGTTCGGTGGGGCTGTTGGCCCTCCTCGGCGTCATCGCCTGGCGGGTGCTCCATGCTGCGGTCGTCGCTCGCGACATCTTCGGCCGTCTGGTCTGCGCCGGCTTGTTCGCCTTCATCTCCTTCAGCGTGTTTCAAAACGCCGGGATGACCATGGGCATCATGCCCATCACCGGGATTCCCCTCCCGTTTGTCAGCTACGGGGGCACGGCCGTGCTGGTGTTCTTCGCTGCGGTGGGGCTCGCCCTCAGCGTGGGCGCCCGCCGACGGTTGCGATGACCGACGTGCAGCCCGGCGTGACGGACGAACCGGGGAACTCCGACGAGCCGGGCGAGCCGGGCCAGTCACCGGCCAGCCCGGAGCCAATGCCAGCCCCGCCCCCCACCCCCGCCGCGACCTTCCGGGTCATGGACGTCGACAACGTGTCGCTCGATCTGCCCTCCCAGTACCCAAGCGTCACCCTGGTCGAGAGCGAGCCACCGATGCGTGAGCTCGTCTTCCCAGTGGGACTTCCCGAAGGCGTCGCGATGGCACAGGCCCTGCGCGGCATCAGCGGGCGTCGGCCGATGACGCACGAACTGTTCATGGACGTGTTGCAGCGCGCGCGCATCGACGTGATCGCAGTGCGGTTGGTCGGGCGGGAGGAGGGCAACCTCATGGCGGAACTCGACCTCATGACGCCCGGCGGGCGTGAGCGGGTCGACTGCCGGCCCTCCGACGGCATCGTGCTTGCGCTGCGTATGCCGGTGCCGTCGCCGATCCTCGTCGACGAGCGGCTGCTCGAGCAGCTCGGCGATGTGCTTCCGGTGGAACAGGTCACCTGACGCTTCTCGCAGGCGAGCCATCCTCGCCGCACTGAAAGGCAAGGCAGGCACGTGGCCACGCGATGAGCCTCGCCGTCCGAGGCCCTAGGTCGACACCACCGGCGGGGCACCCGTGGGCACGACGATGATCGGCCGATGCGTGTGGGCGATATAGGACAGGTCGCCCGCGTGAACATGGACCATAAAGAGGAGCAACGCCGTCATGCCCAGCACCCCGACGAGAAGCGCGGCGAGGAGCCAGGCATGGATCTCGAACGTCCGGTTCACAATGCGTTGACAATATCCGCACACCGTGGCGTCAAGTCCGGGTGATTTCGGGGTCGTGGCCGGGTGCTGCAACGAGCAGATCGTCGGGACGTGCCGCTCCGTGTTCAGCGGTGACGTCGAATAGCGTGTGGCGCTCTCCGACGAACAATCCACAATGGCCCAGTTCAACGGCTCGGTGGCTGCCCATCGCGGGTGCTGGTCGCCGAACCAGGCCCGACGCGTGAGGGAAGGTGCCGCCCCTCACGACGTCACCGGACTCCGGCGCTGCGAGGAAAGTCAACAATCGAACAACAACGCTCCCCGAGGGTTATCTCCCGCCGTACAACTCCCGCGGAGCGGGACAGCGGCGGCGGTGGCGGCTCCGAATGGCAAATCTGAGGGGCTTCCGAGGTGCGAAGCCCCATTGCCGGGCGATACTGAGACCGGTCACGAAGCCAATCGAATCGCTTGAGTCAGTCGGGCGTCGCCGAACTCTGGGCGACTACCCACCTACCACCCGGTTGCCGCAATGACGGAGCCGTTGAGCCGGGTGCCGAGCATGGAGCCGTCGTTCGGTGCGTCTCCGTACGATGCCACTGCGCCGTTGGCCGCCGCGACCCAATAGCCAGCCCCGTCGGCCGTCGTAAAGATGGCTGTCGCCGGGGCGAGCCCGCCCATCTGGCCTGCCGGGCTGCCGAATTGTCTGGCGTCGCCGAAGTTGGCGATCGCTCCGTTGGAGAACAGGATCCAGTATCCCTGACCATCGGGAGTGCGAACGGCGGACGTCACCGGCACGCTTTGCGGCCCGGGCGCGCCGTAGTACGGGGCGTCACCGAAGGTGTAGACGTGACCGGTCTGCGTCACCAGCCAGTATCCGTTCCCGCTGGCATCAGGCATCACGGCCACGGCCGCTCCAGAACACCCCCCGATCCCAGGACAGCTACCGGCAAACCGCGCGTCGCCAAACGCAAAGACCCCGCCGTCTGACGCCACCATGAAGTAGCCGTTGCCGTCGGTGGACGGCACCATCGCGACAATGGGAGCGTCGAGGCTGTGCGGCAGTCCGGATCCCGCCGGATTGAGCCCCAGTCCCGGGATGGATCCGTAGAACCCGGCGTTGCCGAAGGCGAAAATGCCACCGTCTGACGCGTCAAGCCAGTACCCGCCCCTGTTGCTCGTCGGAGTGATCCCGACCACTGGGCGTTGCAAATGAAGGCTGCCAGTGGATCCGTAGAACTGTGCCGATCCGAACGTGAAAATCCCCCCGTCGGACCCGACTAGCCAATAGCCGTGCGGCCCCGGGGCGCCGACACTCAACTCCGTTGTCCCGCCGGAACTCGCCGAGTTCGCGTCACCCGAGTACCGCGCTTGGACGACGTCAGTGCCCTGCGGGGTATCCGTCGCGTTGCACGTGCCACTGCCGCCGGAAAGAAAAGCTGTACACAAAGTCGTCGAACCGTCGCTGAAGAGAACCGTCCCCGTGGGAGCGGGGCCAGGCGAGCTGACGGTCGCCGAGTAGGTCACGGAGGACCCGAAAGACGAAGCCGAGGGACTTGCCGCGACCGTGGTGGTTGTGGGTTCCGGCACGTAGGTAATGGTGAAGGACCCGTTCGCGAGGTTGCCCGTTTGAGCGATGACATTTCCGTCGCTGTCCACCATGTCTATCGGGGTGATGAATGCGGAGTTGGGGTCAGCCGCCGTCAGGCTTGCCTCGGTGAACTGAGCCGATCCGAAGTTGGCGAGATACGGCTGAGGAGGACTCTCAGCTGTGGGAAGTTCCTCGATCCATTCGGCCGAATCGCCGGGGCCGGTGTAGGTGAGCTGGCCCGAGGCACTGTTGCCAGAGGTGATGTCGTTGACGGAGAGTGTCCAGATCGTTCCGGAGCTTTGCGCTATCGAAGCCTCCATCTGATCGCCGGGTGACACCAGGCCGAGCACGACAGCGGGGCTGGGGTAGACCTCGTACCACGCGTAGTAAACGGTAGACCCGTTTTGCGTTTCCTGGCCGGTTCCGGTCTGGAGAATCGAAGCCGGAGAGCCTGGGCCTCCATCGACCCCGATCCAGGTGCCGGACGCCTCGAGGGCTGACGTGGGCTGCACTGTCGGCACGACCCAATTCCCTGCGACAGCGCTGAACGGTGATCCGGTCGCCAGCTGCCCAGACCAGTTGCTCGATTCGGCGGCGTATGTGCCACCGAGCACATGATGTTCGGGCGGAGTGAGCCAATGGGCGGGTGCGGTGTGCGCTTGCGAGCCCGAAAGGGTTGTGCCGTGCCCCCATTTCGCCCAATGAGAGTCTGCATGCTGACTGACGGACTTGCCGCTTTGAGCAGCTGAGGCTGATGGAAGGTTGAGAAGGTTTAGGCCGACCAGCAAGATCGTTCCCAGCGACAGGATGCGGGCATGTGTCACGCGCATGAGACCCTCTGCTTTGGCCTACTGAAGGCAAGCACCGGCTGGCCGAGCTTACGAAGGGCGGCGAGTAGGCACGGCTGTACCTCGCCCTTCGATGGTGCGAGTGGTCCTGAGAACTGCCAGTTGTCCGCATTGCTCGCAGACTGTGCGCTCGGCAGTCCCGGCCCAACCGCAGTAGGGGCAAACGCGCTGTGTTTGGTATGTCTGTGCATCTGGCACGGCCCTATCTCCTTGTCCAACAAAGAGGATCCTGCCGACTGACGGCCTCGTCGAGTAGAGCCTTTTGGATCCCATATCACAACCGCCCGACATATCTTCGCAACCACTCGACATATCAGCTAAAGGGAGGGTGTGGGCAACGAACTCCATGACTACTCCTTTCCCTCCGTTCCCTCCGTTCCCTCCGGTCCCTCCTGTCCCTCCGGCATCCCCACGGGGGCGAAGTCAGGCGCCGTTTGCCCCCAGCATGGCAACCATCCGGATTGCCCCCGGCGCGCCGGCGCAGAGCTCCGAAACCGGCGTGCAATGGTCCCGACCGGCTGCGACACCCTGGTTGTAGGTGATCCGAATGCATAGGAATGGGAAAGCCCTGGTGAGTCCTGGGTTGACCTGAGAAGATCAGTGCCCGATCCCCCAATCCGCTGGTGAGGTGCCATGTCTGCTGGTGAAGGAACGACCGTGATCAAGATCAACGCCATCACCGTGCCCGAGGACGCCGGCGACGAGCTCGCGAGTCGCTTCGCCGCACGGGCGCACGCGGTAGACGACCAGGAGGGTTTCGAAGGCTTCGAGCTGCTCCGCCCGACCGACGAGCGGCGTCAGTGGCTCGTCGTCACCCGATGGCGCGATGAGGAGTCGTTCAAGAAGTGGGTCACCTCGCCGGCGTTCGCGCATGGCCACGCCGGCGCCGACAGGCCGTCGCCGCACGGCGGCCCGGTGTCTATCGGTTCGGAGCTGTGGTCCTACGAGGTGGCTGGCGGCTCCGGCTCCGGCTCCGGCTCCGGCACGGGCTCGGGCGGAGACTGAGCCCGCTCAGCGGGCCGGCACCATGGGCCGCTCTCCCGGCCCGCCGGCCGCACCCGCCGCCAGCATGGTGGTCTGGGCCCGAGCACCTTCGTCCGAGATGCGCAGTATCAATGCGATGAGGATGTAGTTCGCCAGCAGCGACGAGCCGCCATAGGCGACGAAGGGCAGCGTGATGCCGGTGAACGGCAGGAGCCGGACCACCCCCGCCATGATGAAGAACGCCTGAAAGCCGACGATCATCGTGAGGCCGGTGGCCATGAGCCGCGAGAAGTCCGAGCGGGCCGTTTGGGCCACCCGGAACCCGGCGCCGACGAGGAGGATGAAGGCCATCACCACGGCGACCGCGCCCACCAGGCCCATCTCGGTGCCGATGGCGGCGAAGATCATGTCGCTCGTCAGCTCGGGGATCAGATACGCGAAGTGATCGAAGCCGAGGCCGGTGCCACCGACGCCCCCCGAGCCCAGGGAGAACCAGGCCTGGCTGAGCTGGTACCCCCCGTTGTTGGGATTTGTGGCGGTCGGCCAGGGGTTCTGCCACTCGGTGACGCGCAGATGCACCTGCCCGAAGTAATGGGCCGCGACATAGGCGCCGACGACGAACAGCACCAGGCCGAGCACCAGGTAGCCCACCCGTCCCGTGGTCACCCATAGCAGGCCGATGAACAAGACGAAGAGCAGGGCGGCGAAGCCGATGTCGTCCTCGGTGCCGATGATGGCCATGGCGGCGCCCCAGGCCACGATGATCGGCAGGAGGGGACGGGGGTCGAGGTAGAGCCGGTTGCCGATCTGGGCCGTCGGGATGGCCAAGAGCTCCTTGTTCTCGGCGAAGTAGGACGCGAAGAAGATGCACAAGAGGATCTTGGAGAACTCGACGGGCTGGAACGAGAACGACCCGACGTGCACCCACAAGCGGGCGCCGCCGATGGGGGAGAAGAACAGGGGAGCCACGAGCAGGATGCCCGCCATCAGCAACAGGAGATAGCGGTAGCGCTCGAGGTCGCGGGAGTAGCGCACCAGCAGCAACGTGGCCACGTACAGCACGACCCCGGCCGCGGTCCACAGAGCCTGGTCCCTGGCCTGCCCCGGGTACCAGTGGTCCCAACGCGCGATGACGACGTAGCCGATGCCGTTGAGAAGCGCCGCCAGCGGGAGAATGACGGCATTGGCGTTGGGCACGAGCCAGCGGTTGGCCATGTGGGCGACCAGGGCGAGGCCGAGGATGACGCCGAGGAAGGGCCCGAGGTCGGGTGGGAGCTTGGCGTTCTGGCCGAGGCTCGCGATGACGTAGAGCGCGACGATGAGCACCGAGCCGAAGATGAGCAGCCCCAATTCAGTGCGTCGCTTGGGCTTCGGGCCGAGGGTGTAACGCGGGATGCGCGTGCGACGGGCTCGTGACGGCACCGGGCGAATCGTAGTGGTGGGGGGTAGGATTGCGGTGCCATCCCGCCTCCCTCGGCGCCCCTAGCAGCGCCCGCCGACACCTCCACCCATGACCCAGACTCAGCCTCAGCCTCGATCCCAGGTGCAGCCCTCTGAGGTCATCGACGAGCACCCGCATACCCAGGCGGGACCAGGGACGCAGGCCGATCACCCGACGCCACCGACGTACCAACAGATCGAGGCCTTCGGGTACCAGCGCTTTACCAACCGCGAGCAGTCACGCCTCGACTTCGGTGCGCGGCTCTTGGACCTGGCCCAGGACGACGGGCTGCCGCTGCTCGAGCGGACCAAGTTCCTGGCGATCTTCGCCGAGCTGCTCGACGAGTTCTACCAAATACGGGTGGCGGCGCTGGAGGACCAGGTGGCGGCCGGCGTGCGCACACGCAGCGTGGACGGACTGCGCCCCGGCGAGCAGCTGACCATGATCCGCGCCCGCGTCGAAGAGCTGGTGCGCCGCGAAGACCACATCTTCTTGGATCTCATCGTGCCCGCACTCGCAGATGCAGATATCCGTCTCTCCGACTGGTCCTCGCTCGATGACGACGACCGCGAGCACCTCGTCGAGGTCTTCCAGCGCCAGATCTATCCGATCCTCACCCCGCTGGCGGTCGACCCGGGGCACCCGTTCCCCTACATCTCGAACCTGTCGCTCAATTTGGTGGTCGAGGTGCAGGACCCCGGCTCGGGGGAGCGCCGCATCGCCCGGGTGAAGGTCCCGCCCGCGCTCCCGCGTTTCGTGGTCATGCCCGACGGCGAGCGGTTCGTGCCGCTCGAGCAGGTGATCTCCGCCCACCTCGACTCGCTGTTCCCCGGCATGACGATCGGCCACCACCACGCTTTCCGGGTCACCCGCAACGCCGACCTGTCACTCGAAGAGGACGAGGCGGACGACCTGCTGGTGGCCATCGAGATGGAGCTGCGCCGCCGGCGTTTCGGGAAGGCGCTCCGCCTCGAGATCGAAGCTGACATGGGCCAGGACCTGGCCGATCTGCTCGCCACCGAGCTCGAGGTCGGCGCCGACGGCGTGTTCCGGGTGGCCGCGCCCCTCGACCTGAGCGGCCTGTGGGGCGTGTACGCCCTCGACCGGCCAGACCTGCACGCGGAGACGTGGACGCCGATGACGCCGCCCCGCCTGGCCCAGGTGGCGCACGAGCCCGCCGAGCTCTTCGCCATGCTGCGCGAGCGCGACGTCTTGGTGCACCACCCCTACGACTCCTTCGCCACCTCCGTCGAGGCATTCGTCGCGCTGGCGGCGGAGGACCCCGCGGTGCTCGGCATCAAACAGACCCTCTACCGCACCGGCATCGACAGCCCCATCGTGCAGTCGCTGATCAGCGCGGCCGAGAACGGCAAGCAGGTTGCGGCCATCGTCGAGCTCAAGGCGCGCTTCGACGAGGAGGCGAACATCGGGTGGGCCCGCAAGCTCGAAGAAGTGGGCGTGCACGTCGTGTACGGCATCGTCGGCCTCAAGACGCATTCGAAGACTGCGCTGGTGTTGCGGCGCGAGGACGACGGCGTGCGCCCGTATTGCCACGTGGGCACGGGCAACTACAACTCCAAGACGGCCCGCATCTACGAGGACCTCGGGCTGCTGACGTCGGACCCGGAGATCGGTGCCGACGTCGGCGAGCTCTTCAACTACCTCACCGGCTTCTCGAAGCACGCCTCGTACCGACAGATCCTCGTGTCGCCCGTGACGGTGCGCAAGCGGATCATGGCCATGATCGAAGAGCAGGCCGACGCAGGACCGGGCGGGCGCATCGTGATGAAGCTCAACGGGCTCACCGACGCGTCCATGATCGACGCCCTCTACCGCGCGTCGGGCGCCGGCGTCGAGATCGACCTGGCCGTCCGCGGCCTGTGCCGGCTGCGGCCCGGCATCCCCGAGCTCTCCGAGCGCATTCGCGTCCGCTCCATCGTGGGCAGCTTCTTGGAGCATTCGAGGATCTACCGCTTCGGCGGGCCCCCCGCCGACCCGGCGGCCGGACCGGGTCTGCCCCTGAAGATCTTCATAGGTTCTGCGGACCTCATGGGGCGGAACCTCGACCGGCGGGTCGAGGTCGTCGTCCCGGTGCACGACCCCGAGCTCCAGGGACGGCTGTTCGAGGTGCTCGACCTCGTGTTCGCCGACGAGACCAACGCGTGGGAGCTCGGCTCGGACCGGCGCTGGCGCCGCGTGCCCAACCGCCACGGTGTGAGCTCGCAGGAGCGTCTGAAGGAGCTGGCACGGGAGCGGGCCCGTCGCCGCCTCGACTCTGATCTCCGCGTCGGAGAAGGTGACGAGGCGAGGCCTGCTTCGTAGCCACGTTGGGGTGTCTGCCGGGTATAAGCCGGATGTGAAACCTCCTCGGCGCGCCCGGTTCTCGGCACGATCCCGCGGCATGGCCCGCGATGCGTTGGCCCTACACATGCGCACGATCGCCTCGGCGCGCGGCTGGGCATGGCCCGTGCTGTCGGGAGCGATGGCCGTGCTCGGCGTCACCGTGCTTGCGCTCGTCCACGGGCAGCTCGACCTGGCGACGTACCTCCTCGGGGGCGCACACGCGGCGTCGAACAACCTCTTCAGTGTCACCTATCCGGCCGACCACCTCGGATTCACCTATCCGCCGTTCTCCGCGTTGTTGTTCGCGCCGTTCGCACACCTCCCGGTTCGTGTTTGCGAGGTCGTGTTCTCGTGCGTCAACCTCGCGGCGCTGTTCGGGTTGCTTGCGGTCAGCTTCCGCGCGGTGTGCCGCGTGCTCGACCGCCGCAGCATCCTCTGGTGGGCCCTCCTCTTGTTGCTCCCGGTGGTGCTGTTCGACCCGGTGCGTCAGACGTTCCTCCTCGGGCAGGTCAACATCATCCTCTCCCTCATGGTCGTGGCCGACTTGACCATGGACCTGCCGGTGCCCCGGGGTGTCCTGGTCGGCTTGGCAGCTGCCATCAAGGTGACACCGCTCATCCTCATCCCGTACCTCTTCATGACGCGCCAGGGCCGGGCAGGCATGCGAGCCAGCGTCTCGTTCGCCGCCGCCGCGTTGCTCGCCGCCGTCGTGAACGCGTCGACATCGTGGTCCTACTGGACGCACTACATCCGCGACCCGCAGCGGGCGGGCATGCTCTCGTGGGTGGGCAACCAGGGCATGCTCGGCGCACTCGAGCGGGCGCTGGGCCATACCGTCACGACGTCGACCACCTTCGTCGTCGTGGTGAGTGTCGGCCTGATCGGGCTCGTGGTCGCCGCCGGCGCCTCTCGGCGTTCCTCAGCGGTGCTCGGCCTCCTCGTCGTGGAAGCGACCGAGTCGTTGGCCAGCCCGGTGTCGTGGTCGCACCATTTCATCTGGATGGTCCTCCTGGTGGCGTGGCTCGCTCTGGCCGAGGACCGGCCACGCTATGGCGCGTGGTACGCGCTCGGCGTCGCTGTCCTGTTGTGGGCCGCTCCCTACTGGTGGGTGCCCCACGGACCGTCGATCATCTTTGCCGGAAGGGGCTGGCTCATTCCCGTCTCGGACTGCTTCGGGCTCTTGTTCGTGGTCCTCATTGCGGGCGCGGGCGTCCGGGTGCTGCGCTCGGTCGCCGAGCGTCCAGTCGGCGTCCTTCGTCGGGCGATGGCGCCGTCGCGTGCCGGCACCTAGGCCCGGGACATCGGCTCGCAGACGAAGACGAGTTGGTGTGCGCCGCGGTCGAGCAGGCGCTCGGGACCGCGCTCGACGTGGGTGACATGCCAGCCGGTGACGATCAAGAGCTTCTCGGGATCGCCGGGCCGGAGCTCGTCGCGCCGCACCTCACCGAGCGCCCGCGACACGGCGTTCGTCGCGTTTCGCAGGGTCCGGAAAGGTGGCGTCGGCTCGGGCGCCACCGCGAACGTGGCCACCAGCGCGCTGCCTGGCGCGGCTCGCGCCCGCAGGGTCTCGCACAGCGACGCCGTCACGGCCAGCGAGAGTCCGACCAGCAGGCTCTCACAGACGAACAGCGACGGGCGGGCGAGGTCGTGACCGGCCGCATCGAGCGCGGCGCCGATCTCGTCGCTCTCGAGGTCGGCGCTCACCCAGACCACCGGCGCCGGCGCCAGACGGAGCACGAGTAGGCGCTGCCGTTTGTCGTCGAGCACGCGGGCGGTGTCGACCTCGAACCAGCGAAGCGCGTCGTCGGCGAAGCGCAGCGCACGTCCGTCGTATCCCGCCCCGAGGAGCACGATCTGTTCGGTGCCGCGCCCAATGGCGTGCGCGACCTCAGCGTCGACGACTCGTGTCCGCAACCGCAGATCGCCGAGACGACCGGCGGGCACAAGAGACGCCGACCCGGCCACGTTTCGGTAGAGCCGCTGCTCACCATCGAGGTCGCCACCCGGCGTGGCGGGCCGCATCCGGGCCATGCGGGCGCGCTGCGCCGCGGTCCAGCGCGCCGAGGCGGTAGGCGACAAGCCGACTAGGAGGTAGCGGCCTCGGCCCCTCGCGACGCCCGCGTCAGACGCGAGCGGGCGTGGCCGAAGCGCAACGACAGGTAGCTCAAGCCACCGAAGGGGATGGGGAGCCAGAAGTTGACCAGCCTCCAGCTGAGCACGCCGGCTGCGGCCACCCCTCCGGGGACGCCGAATCCCTTCAGGACGGCGACGACGGTCAGCTCGACGACCCCCAGACCGCCCGGCGTGAGCGGGATGACGGCGAGGATGTTGGCCAGCCCGTAGGCAACCAGCACGTCGATCGGAGAGATCTTGGCCCCGAACGCAAGGCAGAAGACGTAGAGGGACGCGCAGTCGAGCAGCCAGTTGGCCGCCGCCCAGACACCGGCCTTGACCAGCAGATCGGAGCTGGCGGAGAGGATCTTCATGCGGTCGGCGACCTTCTGCAACAGCGAGGTCAGGGTTTCGGCCCGGATGAACGGCACCCGGTCAGCCACCTTCTTGACCAGGAGGCCGGTCTGCTTCTCGCCCCTGGTGAGCAGGAACACGACCGCAGCGAAGATCGAGAGCAAGATCACCCCGAGGAGGGCCGCGAACCCGTACAAGGGGTTGTAGCCCTGGAGCGGGATGGAGATGAGCAGCGCAAGCCAGAAGATGATGTTGAGCACGACGGCCGACCCCATGCCTTGGGCCGCCAATCCGAACGCGGCGGTGCTGCCCGACACATCCGACTCGGTCAGCAGCCGGTAGCTGGCCGCCGTGCCCGGCACCGTGCCGCCAGGAAGGGTGTGGCTGATCGCCAGCGCCCACATGTTGATGCGGAAGATGCGAAAGCGATCTGGTGCGCCGGGCGAGAGCACCGTATGAGTCAGCTCGGCGTAGGCGGCCAGAGCCGCCACTTCGAGCAGCGCACCGACGATCAGCCACAAGAAGTTGAGGTGGCTCAGCTGATGGAACTCCCGGCGCGCGCTGGCCAGCTCCGGCAGGAGGATGTACTCGCCTATGAAGAAGGCGAGGAGCACCATGAGCGTGATCTTCACGTTGCGTGGCAAGAACGGCAGCAACTGCCGGCGCGTGCGCCGTGCTGGGGCGCCGTCGGCCGCTTCCGCTGGTTGCTCGGACGACGGCGACTCGTCTCCGACGCCGCTGACGGCGCTGACGGCGCTGACCACCTCTCCGGCGGGAGGGGCCTGGGTGTCTGACTCCGTCACGGCCTCGGTGGCTGACTCTGACCCGGGCTCGGCGAGAGACCCGTCGGCAGCCTCGTGTACTGAGTCGCTTTGGGGCGCGTGAACGCGTTCGCCCGCAGGGTCTTCCCCGGTGCCCCCCTGGTCCGGCGCCTCCATCGCATTCATGCTTGCACGTCGGGCGCCTGAAGAACCGCTTCTTCGAAGGTCGGAGCTGCCAAGCTTGGGTCATGGCCGCTGAGCCTCAGAACACCTGGCGGTCCAGGCTCACGGGCAGCGCGGACCGGCGTGGGATCCCGTTGGGGACAATCGTGGTTTCGGTTGCCACCATCATCTTGCTGCTGGACCTGAACGCGGCACTCATACTCGTGCTCTGGGTCCTGCGTACGATCGTCGTGTACATCATCATCGCCTTCTTCTTCACGTTGCTGATGACACCGGCCACGCGGTTCTTGCACCGGCACGGCATGTCGCACGGCGGGGCGACCGTCCTCGTCTTCCTCGTCGGCGTTCTTGTGCTGGCAGGGTTGGTGTATCTCTTTACCGAGCCCCTGGTGACAGCCGCCATTCACTTCGGCAAACAGGTCCCGGACCTGGTGTCCGAGGCCAAGCACGGTCGCGGCCCGCTGGGGCGACTCGTCTACCGCCTGCACTTGCAGAAGTACCTCTCGGAGGGGTCTTCCAAGCTCACGTCGCAGCTGACCAAGGTGCTCAAGCCCGCGACCGCCTTCTCCGTCGGAGCAGCCGCCATCTCGACAGTCGTCGCGATCTTGACCATCGCTGTGTTGACCTTCTTCACCATGCTCGAGGCGCCACGCATGTGGCGGGGCTTCCTCAGCCTCTTTCGGCCCCACACTGCGCAGCGTCTGGAACGGGTGGTCGACGAGTCCATCCGCTCGGTCACCGGGTACATGATCGGGAACGGGCTCACCTCCGTCATCGCGGGGGTCGTCTCGGGGGCGACCTTGGCCATCCTCGGGGTGCCCTTCGCGTTGTTGCTCGGGGTCTTCGTTGCGCTCGTCGACCTGCTGCCCCTCGTGGGCGGCTTGCTGGCGGGACTGCCCGTAGTCGTGATCGCCGCTATCCACTCCGTGCCCGCTGGGATCGTCATGCTCGTCGTGTTTCTGGTGTACCAGCAGATCGAGAACCACGTGCTCAACCCGGTCATCATGAGCAGGACGGTCCAACTCAACCCCTTCTGGGTGCTGATAGCCGTCCTGGTGGGCGCCACACTCGGCGGGAAGATTGCCGGCGGACTGGGGACTTTCGTCGGGGCGCTCATCGGCATCCCGGTTGGCGGAGCGCTCCAGGTGATCGTTCGGGAGCTCCGCCGCGGCCCGGATGGCTTGACCGATCCCGAGTCGGCTCCGGCGATCGACCCCGTCGAGCCTGTGGACTTCTGATGGGGACGACCGGGCCCGGTTCGGGGCTCGTTCGGGATTGCTGCTGGGCTGATTCGTAGGAGGCGTTCGAGGACGAACGCCCAGGCCAGAGGCAGGACCAGGTCCGGCCGCCGTGCCGTCGGGCGGCCGAGTTGGCGCGGCATCACCTCCTAGAATGCGGGTCATGAGGCCGCTGGTGGTCATTCCGACCTACAACGAGTCGGAGAACATCGAGCGGATGCTGCACCGGATCCACGAGTGTCTGCCCCAAGCGGGCGTGCTGGTGGTCGACGACGGGAGCCCGGACGGCACGGCGGACATCGTAAAAAGGGTCGCTGCCGAGATACCCGATGTGCGGCTCTTGCCCCGAAACGAGAAGTCCGGCTTGGGCAGCGCGTACCGGGCTGGGTTCGCGTGGGGCCTCGAGCGCGGCTTCGACGCCTTCGTCGAGATCGACGCCGACTTCTCACACGATCCCGCTGCGCTGCCTGGGCTGCTGGCGCCGCTCGACCACGGCTTCGACGTGTCGATCGGCTCCCGCTACGTCGAGGGCGGATCCATCCCCAACTGGGCCTGGCACCGTCATCTGCTCTCGCGTGGCGGCAACATCTACGCCTCGACGGTGCTCGGGCTCGGCGTGGCCGACTCGACGGCGGGCTACCGCGCCTATTCGGCCAGGATCCTGCGCAAGCTGGACCTCGAGCGGATCCGGGCCGAGGGCTACGGCTTCCAGATCGAGATGACCTACCGGGCCAAGCAGCATGGCGGCGCCATCACCGAAGTGCCGATCAGCTTCGTGGACCGCGCCGCCGGCGAATCCAAGATGTCCTCCGTCATCGTCGTGGAGGCACTCGGCCTCGTCACGTGGTGGGGTCTGGGCCGGCTGGCGCGCGGACTGCGCCACGCGCTCAGTGGCACGCGGACCGCGAGCGGCACCGGCGGGCTGGGCACCGGGGCCCTGCCGGAGAGCGGACCGGCGGCGCAAGCAAAAGATGAGGGCGCGCCGGGCCGCTACGACGGCACTGAGCGCCCGGTGCGGTCACGATGACCACGTCAATCCTCTGCCAACGAGGAGGTGCTGTGGCGTGACGGTCGAGGCGTCCTCCACCCGCATCCTCGTCGTCGACGACGAGCCGAATATCGCCGAGCTGCTCTCGGCGGCCCTGTCCTTTGAGGGCTACCAGGTCGGTGTCGCTTCGACTGGCGCCGAGGCGCTCGAGCAGGTCCGGACCTTCCGTCCCAACCTGGTGATGCTCGACGTCATGCTCCCCGACTTCGACGGCAACGAGATCTGCCGCCGGCTCCGTAATCAGGGCGAGCACATGCCGATCGTGTTCCTCACGGCCCGCGACACGACCCAGGACAAGGTCGAGGGCCTGAGCCTGGGCGACGACTACGTGACCAAGCCGTTCAGCATCGAGGAGCTGATGGCCCGCGTCGGAGCCATTCTGCGCCGGGCCGGCGAGAGGGCAGCGGCCGACACCTCCGTCATGCAGTTCGCCGACCTGACGATGAACGTCGACACGCACGAGGTGTGGCGTGACGATCAAGTCATCGACCTCACGGCGACCGAGTTCAACCTGCTGCGCCACCTGCTCGAGAACGCGCGACGCGTCATCTCCAAGTCGGAGCTCCTCGACAACGTCTGGGGCTTCGATTTCCATGGTGATCCCAACATCGTCGAGACGTACATCAGCTATCTGCGCAAGAAGGTCGATCACCGCGACCCCGCGCTCATCCACACGATCCGTCGCGTCGGCTACACCTTGAGACTGCCCAGGGAAGGATGAGCCTCCAAAAGCGGCTCGTCGCCATCGTGGCGTTGCTGCTCGTGCTTGGCCTCCTGGCGGCTGACGTCGTCATCTACGCGTCGGTCCGCTCGTTCCTCTACGGCCAGGCCGACAACACCCTGGCGCAGAACGAGGCGGTCGGCTTCAACTACCTGACCTTCTCGGCCGGGCGCCATGGGCGGGTCTCTGCGCCGGGGTTCTCGCGCCGGGTCTCCGACGCCGTCTACGTCACGTTGCTCGACCGCAACGGAAAGGTGGTCCTGCGGCGCCCGTCGGGCTCACCGACCCACCCCGATCCTGCGCCGATCTTGACGAAGAGCATCCCCGTGCAGCAGGTGCCCGAGATCTACAGCCGGGTCCGGGTCGGGCGCTACGCCGGCACCTTCCATCCCGATCCCGACGCCGTCGTTCTCGGCAGCAAGGGCGATCCCGACGGCGCCTACCGGACCGTCGCTGTGACGGTCCCGCAGGGGACCCTGGTGACCTCCTTGTCGCTCAACCCGACCAACGACACCCTCAATTCCTTGCGCAGGGTCGAGTTCTTCGCCAGCCTGACAGTCCTCCTCGCCATGGGCGCCCTGGTGCTCGTCGTCGTACGGCGCGGCCTGCGGCCGTTGCGCCACATGGCCACGACGGCCGACGCCATCGCCTCGGGCGACCTGACTCGCCGCGTCCCGGAGGGACGGCCGGGCACCGAGATCGGGCAACTGGGATCGGCGCTCAACGAGATGCTCGCCCAGATCGAGGGCGCGTTCGACGAGAAGTCGGCGTCCGAGGAGCGGCTTCGCCAGTTCGTGGCCGACGCGTCGCACGAGTTGCGCACCCCGCTCACGTCCATCCGCGGCTACGCAGAGCTCCTGGGCCGGGGCGGCTTCTCCGACGAGGACGGCCGGCACAAGGCCTTGAAACGGATCGAGGACGAGGCGACTCGCATGGGCGGCCTCGTCGAGGACCTGCTGCTCCTGGCCGAGCTGGACCGGGGCCGACCACTCCGGGCCGAGCCAGTGGACCTGCATCGCGTCTGCGTCGACGCGGTCGGTGACTCCAACGCGGTCGATGACGACCACCACCTCGCTCTCGAGCCCGGCGCGCCGGTCGTCGTCGTCGGCGACAGCGAGCGTCTCGCCCAAGTGGCGCACAACCTGGTGCGGAACGCGTTGGCGCACACGCCGCCCGGCACCGATGTGATCGTCTCGACCGGCGTGGCACAGCGCATGGGGTACATCAAGGTCTCTGACAACGGGCCCGGAATCCCGCCCGAGGTCGCCTCGCGCGTCTTTGATCGCTTCTATCAGGGAGACCCGTCGCGTTCGGCGAAGGGGACCGGGTTGGGCCTGGCCATCGTGTGGGCCATCGCCGAGGCGTTGCACGGGACGGCAGAGGTCATGTCGGCGACGGGGATGGGTGCGACGCTGGTGGTCAAGATCCCGCTGGCGGCCACCCACGTCGAGGCGGCGGTCCCCAGCAGTCCTCCGCCGCCTGTCCGGTCACCGCAGCTGCACTGAGCCACCCGGCACGACGGCCTCGATGACAGTGGCCAGCTTGACGTCGGTCTCGGCCGCCTCGGCACTGGGCTCGGACCTGGCGACGATGCCCGAGCCCGCGCGCAGCGTCACCGCACTCCCGTCGTCGAGGAGGCTGGCACTGCGGATGCCGATCATCCACTCGCCGTCGCCGGCGGCACCGACCCAGCCCACGGGGCCGGCCCAGTAGCCCCGCTCGCCGGCTTCGTGCGCGGCGATGAAGGCGAGCGCATCGGGCCGCGGGGTGCCACCTACCGCCGGCGTGGGATGCAAGCTGCCCAGGAGATCGAGGATGGTGGCTGCGGGGGCGCGCAGGTGTCCTTCGATCCGCGTGCCGAGGTGGGCCACCGAGCGGAAGGCGACGAGCGATGGTTCGTCGGGCACCGAGAGCCCGCCACAGCTCGGCGCGAGGGTGGCCGCGATCTCTTCGACCACGTAGCGGTGTTCCTCGCGGTTCTTGGCCGAGCGCGCCAGCTCGCGCTGCGCGTCGGCGTCGCGGCGCGCCGTGTCGCCGCGACGGACGGTTCCCGCCAGCGGATGGGCGGTCACGCGGTCACCGTGACGAGCAACCAGCAATTCGGGGCTGGCCCCGAAGAAGGTGCCGTCGGGTACGGGCATGGAGAAGATCGTGCAGTTGGGCTCGCCGGCGCGCAGGCGCCGCAGGACCTCGGCGAGGTGCAGCGGGCCGTCGAGCTCGACGGTGACGGGCCGCGACAAGACCACCTTGCGCAAGGTGGCAGCGGGCGCCTCCATGGCCGCCACCGCCTTCGCCACCAGGTCGCGGTAGCCAGCCGATGTCATGGTGGTGCGCACACCCGCGACCACAGGGTCCTTGTCGCCCTCGGGCGTCGCTCCGTACTGCCAGATCACGGCATCGAAGAGTTCGCTGGTGGTTGGCAACGGCGTGTCTGCGGGACCGACCGCAGTGGCCCAGCGGCGGGTGATGCCGTCGGTGTTCCGCGCGATCCCCATCGTGAAGCGGGGAACGACGAGCAGCCCGGCCATGGCGCCGGTGAACGGCAGCGCTCCCAGCGCCACGACGCCCGAGCCGAGGCAGTTGACGGTGTCATCGCACGGGATGGATGCCAGAGCAGCGGAGGCGTCGCTCGCTTCGATGAGGTGTGCCGTGCCCCAGCCGACCAACGTGAGCCCCGGGCGGTCGAAGAGCACGGTCGGGCTTGCGTCGAACTGCAGGGCGTCGGGCCCGAACTCGAGCGCCACGCAGCGTGCGTGGAGGCCCGCGGTGGTCACGTGGCCGGCGTGCCGGAGCGGGTGGCCACGATGAGCTGGCTCAGCCCGCCGGCCAGCGGCCTGATGCCCACCGCGGAGAAACCGGCCTCGCGCAGCAGGGTGCGCAGTGCGGGGGCGGGAGGAAGGTACGCGACCGAGCGCGGGAGATAGCGGTAGGCCTCCTTGTCGGAGATCGCCCCCCCGAGCAGCGGCACGGCCTTGGTGAACCACACGTCGTAGCCGGCGCGCCAGAGGCGGGACGAGGGCGCGTCGACCTCGAGCACGGCCAGCCGTCCTCCGGCGCGCAGGACCCGGGCGCACTCGCCGAGCGCCGCGGCCAGATCGGTGAAATTGCGCAGGGCATAGCCGCAGACCACCCCGTCAAAGGTGCTGGCGGCGAACGGCAGGCCACTGCCGTCGGCCTCGACCACCGGAGCCGAGGTGCCGTTGACGGCGAGCATGCCAGCGCTGAGGTCGGCGCCGACCACGCGATAGCCATCCCGCAGGGCGAGGCGGGTCAGGTCGCCCGTGCCGCACGCGAGGTCGAGCACGAGCGCATCGGCAGGCAGGCCGAGGGCGGCGACAGTGCCTTTGCGCCACGACTGATCGAGCCCGAAGGTCATCAGGCGATTCATGAGGTCGTAGCGCGGCGCGATCACGTCGAACATCGCCCGGACCCGGGCCGTCTTCTCCTCGCCGGTCGGCAGCGGCGTGTCGGCCTCCCGGCGCGGTGCCATCGCTCCCGGCGGCGTCTGCGTGGAGTTCAGCGGTAGTACCGGTAGACGACCTGGGCGACGCAGGCCGGCTTGGGCGCGTCCTTGAGCTCCATCACGAGGTCGTAGGTGACCTGGACACCACCGTCGGTGTCCTCGACCCCGGCCACTGTCACGCCCATGCGCAGGTCAGACCCGACAGGGACGGGCGAGGGAAACCGGACCTTGTTGCAGCCGTAGTTCACCCCGAACTTCATGTTGTCGACCCTGATCACCTGGTTGAGCAGGACCGGGGCCAGCGACAACGTGAGATAGCCGTGCGCGATGGCGACGCCGAATGGGCCGTTCTTGGCGCGCTCGGGGTCGACGTGGATCCACTGGTGGTCGTCGGTGGCGTCGGCGAACAAGTTGACGCGCTCCTGGGTGATGGTTTGCCACTCGGAGTGACCGAGCTCCTTTCCGACAAGCTCGTGGAAGCCGTCGACACCGTCGACGATGATCATCATGGGGTGCTCCTCGCTGGTCAGGGTTCGATTCCGCTGAGGGACGCTACCCGCGTGGGGGCGCCTCACTACGCTGGCGTCGGTGAGCTCCGCGCCCGAGCACGACCTCCCCCAGGTGCACCAGCACCGTGACCTGCGGGGTGGTGGAGCCCGGGCGGCCGTCTTCGGAATCAGCGACGGCCTGGTCACAAACGTGTCCTTGGTCTTGGGCATCGCAGGGGCAAATCCGGGCGGGTCGATCGTCCGGCTGGCGGGCATCGCCGGCCTGGTCGCGGGATCCTTCTCCATGGCGTCGGGCGAGTACCTCTCCATGACGGCGCAGCGCGAGCTGATGGAGCGCGAGCTCGAGGTGGAGCGCCGCTCCTTGCGCCGGAGCCCGGAGGGCGAGGCGGCCGAGTTGCGCGGCATGTACGTCCGGCGGGGGATCGACCCGGTCGTGGCGAAAGACATGGTCAAGGAGGTCATGCAGGATCCCGATCTCGCGCTCGAGACACACGCGCGAGAAGAGCTCGGGATCTCGGTCCAGAATCTCGGGTCGCCGTGGCAGGCCGCGGCGGCCTCGTTCGTGACGTTCGCGATCGGCGCGTTCATTCCGCTGGCGCCCTGGCTGTTCGCCTCGGGCACGCTGGCCATCGTGTTGTCGATCGTGCTCGGTGCCGTGGCCTCCCTCGTCGTCGGTGTGGTGCTGGCCCGCTACACGGAGCGTCCCGTCGTGGTGTCCGCGCTGCGCCAGCTCCTGGTGACCGGGATCGCCGCCGCCGTGACCTTCGGGGTCGGCAAGGCGATCGGGACAGGCGTGAGCTGAGCGGTACTCACCCCCCGGGTGGCGTCGCAGGCCGCCCGTCGCGACGGTACGACCTGTCCACGTGGTCGACCGTGAAGCCGAGCGAGCGGTAGAGCGAGACGGCGGCCACGTTGGTCGCGTCGGTGTAGAGCATGCCGTTGGTCACGCCGCGCTGTGCGAGCCATTCGAGGCCCGCCACCGTCAGCGAGCGACCCCATCCCTCGCCGTGGTGCCGCGGGTCGACGGAGATCACGTAGATCTCGCCGAGGACCGGCGCGCGGTCGCGGTGGATCTTGGTCCAACACGAGCCGATGAGACCTGGCCCGTCCGGATCGTCGGCCAGCAGGAAGCCGTCGAGCTCCACCCAGTCCGCCGCCATTCGCTCGCGGAGTTCTTCCACGGTCCACGAGCCCTGCTCGGGGTGCCCGCCGAAGGCCCGGTTGTTCGTCTCGACCCACACCGCTTCGTCTTGGCCGGGCACGAAGGCTCGGGTGGCCAGCGGCCGGGTGGCGGCCACGATGTCGCGGGGCAATGGCAATGCGACGCGCATCTGCAGCAGGTCGCGCTCGGGGACGAAACCGTGAGCGCGGGCCCGGTCGTCGTCGGCGGGGCCCGCCTGCATGGCCCACAGGTGCACCGCAGAGCCGGCCGGTGCCGCAGCCAGCGCACGCTCGATGAGCTCGGACGCGACCGAATCGTCCTTGACGGCGGGGTCCACGACGACGTGGAGCACCGTCGTCCCGTCGGGCCCCGGGGAGAGGAACGCACTGCCGGCCAGGCTCCCGTTTCGCCTCGCGAGGAGGGCACGACCGTTGGTGGAGGTCTGGTGTGCGGCGGTCACCGCTCGCAGCTGCGGCTCGGGCAGTGGGGGATGGCCACTCGCCGCGCCGGCGCGCTTGACCAAGGCAGTGAGGGCTGCCTTGTCGGACGCGCCCAACGCGTCGAGGTCGAGTTCGGTGATGGCCAGTGCTTCCACGGGGGCCAAGGTAACCCGGTACCTTGGCTAAATGGCGAAACCCCGGACACCGAAGGGCCGGGCGCGCCTGACGATCGAACGGCTGGCCGAGTGCTACCCCGGCACGGCCGCAGAGCTGTGCGCGCTGGATTTTGAGGACCCCTTCCAACTGTTGACGGCGACCATCCTCTCTGCGCAAACCACCGACGTGCGGGTCAACATGGTGACGCCGGTGTTGTTCGCCAGATATCCCGATCCGGCTGCGTTGGCCGCCGCCAATCCCGATGACGTCGAGGAGATCATCCGAAGCACGGGCTTCTTCCGCTCCAAGGCGAAGAGCGTGATCGGTATGGCCGCGGCACTCTGCGAGCGCTTTGGCGGGGCCGTCCCGACGGACCTCGAGGATCTCGTGACCATCCCCGGAGTCGGCCGCAAGACGGGCAACGTCGTACGCAGCGTGGCCTTCGGCTTGCCGGGCCTGCCGGTCGACACGCACGTCTTGCGGGTGAGCGACCGACTCGGCCTGCTCGAGGAGCTGACGCCCAGTGAGCGGCGCGACGCGGTCAAGGTGGAACACGTGTTGAACGGCTTCGTTCCCGCCGCGGAGAGGGGCGCGTTCAGTCTTCGGATGATCCTTCACGGGCGTGAGACATGTGTTGCTCGAAAACCACACTGTGGTGCATGCCCGTTGGCAGATTTTTGCCCGTCGGTACGGTAAACGGCGCGGGATGGGGCTTTCAGACCCCTTTTTGGCAATTCGGGTTTCCCTGGATGAAATCGGAATACCCAGGGGCTACAGTTGGCGCCGGAACCGGTTCCCGCCACCTGGTTCCAAAAGAGTCGAGGCTGGGATCCGCCTCCTGGCCGACTCGCCCAATGCCGGCCTTCGGGCCGGCATTGGTGTCTTCTCCCTGGTAGAAGCGGTGTCGGCGCGTTGGTAGTACTTCAGGTGCTACCATCGGTTCATGGTCACCAAGCGCTCGGTCTCACTCGACGACGAGGTGGCGGCATCAGTCGAGGCGGCCGCGAAGCAAGACGGCGTCTCCTTCAGCGCTTGGCTCTCGTCGGCGGCTGAGAAGCAGCTGCGAGTTCGCCAGGGACTGCGAGGTGTGGCGGCCTGGGAGGGTGAGACAGGCTCGCTCAGCGCGGAGGAGCTGGCCGCGGGCGAGGCACTGTTGGCTCGACTGCGCTCGGGCGTCTCGGGCGTGGCCTCGCGTGTCAGGCGTCGGTGAGCGCAACGCGACGCGAGGGCCTCGTCTACGGACTTGGGGCACTCCACGCCGCGGCTCGTGGTGACCGGATGATGTGGGCGTTGCACCGCGCGGCGCTCTCGAACGGGATCGTGCCGGTCATTCCTGCCGTGGCGGTCGCGGAGGGCTATCGCACCGAGGCGCGCAACGACCGAATCGGCGAGCTCTTGGCGGGCATCGACGTGGAGCCGTTCAGCGGAGAGGCGGCGCGACGGTCGGGAGAGTTGGCTGCACGCTGTGACACGTCGGACCTTGCCGTCGTCTCGGTCGTCGAGCTGGCGGAGCGGCGCAATTGCGCCGTCGTCGCGCAGCGCCAGCCGGTTCTGCGCACGGCCGCCGCGCTCCTCGGGTACGAGCTCGTGCTCTATGCCGTGTAGCTGACGACGTGCCGTGGTGCCATGTTGCGGTGTCGGCGCGCCGCCGTGTCGGTGCGACGTCAGGTCCGGCTCGTCCCCTGCGAAAATCGACGCAGCCGCCGCAGCGCCCCTCCGAGCGACCGCTCCACGGCAATGAGCTCGTGCGCAGCTTCCTCGTCGCCCCCCGCCAGCGCGCTCTCGGCCATGGCGGTCACGCGCTCTTGTAGTTCGGTCAGACTTGACGTCAAAGAGGAGATCTCCGCGGCGGTGGACATCCCACGATGATGGCCGATGGCGTCTCGGCGGTCCTCACCGGCGCCGAAAAAGGCCCGCCGCCGCCCGGGGCGGCCGGAAGGCCCCGGTAGCCTTGTGACCTCATGTCCCTCCGTGTCCTGGACCTACGCGGCACGCGGCCGCCGTTCGACGCTGCCTTGCCGCGCCCGGCCCCACCGGGCGCAGACGTCCACGACGCCGTCGCTCACATCCTCCAGCGGGTCCGCGACGAGCGGGACGAGGCGCTCGTGCAGTACACGGCCGAGCTCGACGGGGTGGACGTCTCCAGCGGCCTGCGGGTCCCTGACGGGGAGCTGGACGAAGCCCGGTCGCGGATCGAGCCCGACTTGCTCAAGGCGCTGGAAGTGGCGTTCGGGCGCATCCTCGCTTATCACGAGCACGAGGGCGAAGCACCCACTGACATGGTCGAGGGCGGGATCACCGTCAGCCACCTGACACGGCCGGTCGGGCGGGCCGGGATTTACGCTCCGGGCGGGAGGGCCCGGTATCCGTCCACGGTCTTGATGTGCGCCGCGCCGGCACGGGTGGCGGGCGTGGGGAGCATCGCGCTGTGTGTGCCGCCCGCCTCGGACGGACGGGTGGACGATGCCACGCTGTGTGCCGCCTCGGTCGCCGGGGTCGACGAGGTGTACCGCGTCGGCGGGGCTCAGGCGATCGCAGCCATGGCCTATGGCACTCAGAGCATCCCGGCCGTCGATGTCATCGCCGGACCGGGCAACGCCTACGTCGCCGAGGCGAAGCGCCAGGTGTCGGGCGTGGTGGGCGTCGCCTCAGCGTTCGCCGGACCCTCCGAGATCGTGGTGGTGGCCGCACCGGGGGCCACGCCCGCCTTTGCTGCCATCGACCTGGTGGTGCAAGCCGAGCACGGGCCGGACGGGCTGGCGTGGCTGGTGACCTGGGACGGTGATCTCCTGGAGGCCGTGTCGGCCGAAGTGGACCGCATCGTGGCGGCGTCGAGCCGGCGCGCCGACCTGGAGTCGACGCTTGCGACGGCCGGGATCGCCTGTCTCGTCGATGGGCCGGAGGACGCGGTGGCCGTGACGAACGCCGTCGCTCCTGAGCACCTGCAGCTCATGATGCCTGCGCCCGACGCGCGCCAGCTGCTGGACAGCGTGCAGAACGCGGGAGCGGTCTTCGTGGGCGAGTGGTCGCCGGCCAGCATGGGTGACTACGTGGCGGGTCCCAATCACGTCTTGCCGACCAACAGGACGGCGCGTTTCGCGTCCGTGCTGCGCGCCGACGACTTTCGCAAACACATACACGCCGTCCACGTCACGCCGGACGCGCTGCGTGCCCTCGGTCCGCACGTGGTGACGCTGGCCGAAGCGGAGGGTCTCCCTGCGCACGCCGACTCGGTCCGCCTCCGCCTCCAGGCGCTTGACGACGGAGCGGGTGGATGAGCGCCGTCCCGCCGGTACGGCCCGATCTGCTCCTCTCGGAGGGTTATCACTCACCGCAGGTGGAGGCCGAGGTGCGGCTCAACACGAACGAGTCGCCGCTGCCGCCGCCCGAGGCGTGGCGCGAGGAGCTGCTGGCCGCGCTCGAGGACGTCTCGTTCCACCGCTATCCCGACCGGCCGGCCGCGGAACTCCGTGAGGCCGTGGCCGGACTGCACGGGGTCAGCGCAGCAGAGGTCTTCTGTGCCAACGGGTCCAACGAAGTCCTCCAGTGCCTCCTGCTGGCCTTCGGCGGTCCCGGCCGCAAGGCCCTGCTCTTCGAGCCGACCTACGCGCTGCACTCGCACATCGCCCGTATCACCGGCACCGCGGTCGTCGAGGGGGCGCGCGACGACGACTTCCAGATCGATCGCGACGACGCGGTCGCGCTGCTCGGCGAGTCGCGTCCCGACATCACGTTCTTGTGCTCGCCGAACAACCCGACCGGCCGGGCCGAGCCGCCGGCGACGACCGCTGCCGTCTGTGGCGCCGCGCCCGGGCTCGTGATCGTGGACGAGGCGTACGGGCAGTTCGCGCCGTGGTCCGCTCTGGAGCTGCACGGTCCGGCCCACCCTGGGCTCGTGGTCACCCGGACGTTCTCCAAGACGTGGGCGATGGCCGGGGCGCGCCTCGGCTACCTGGTGGCGGATCCCGCTGTCGTCGCCGCATGCGAAGCGGTCGTCCTGCCCTATCACCTCTCCGTGCAGACGCAGCTGGCCGGACTGCTGGCCCTGCGCCACGTGCCCGAGATGGAAGCACGCGTCGCCAACATCACCGAGGAGCGGGGCCGCGTCGCCGCCGCGCTGGCCGACCTGCCGGTGGACTCGTGGCCCTCCGACGCGAATTTCATCCTCTTCCGTCCCCGTGAGCGCGACGCAGACGACGTGTGGCGCTCGCTGCTCTCGCAGTCGGTTCTGATCCGCAACTGCGCCAGCTGGGAAGGCCTGCGCGGCTGCCTGCGTGTCACCATCGGGACGCCGGATGAGAACGACCGATTCCTCCACGCCTTGAAGGAGAGCTTGTGAGCACCGACGCCCGCCGCGCCACCAAGGAGCGCGCCACCAAGGAGACAACCGTCGCCGCCACGCTGGTCGTCGACGGTTCCGGCCGTACCGAGGTCAGCACCGGACTGCCGTTCTTCGACCACATGGTGGACCAGCTCGGCCGGCACGCCTCCTTCGACCTCACTGTGCACGCGCAAGGTGATCTGCACGTCGACGCCCACCACACCGTCGAGGACGTCGGCATCGTCCTCGGGGTTTGCCTGGCCGAAGCCCTGGGCGACAAGGCGGGGGTGCGCCGGTTCGCCTCCATGCTCATACCGCTCGACGAGGCGTTGATCGAAGTGGCGCTGGATCTGTCGGGTCGGCCGTACCTCGCCTACGGCCTCGACTTCGCCCCCGACACACCGGGGCTCGGGACGCCGCCGTTCAACCCGCAGCTGGCGGAGGAGTTCTGGCGTGCGTTCGTGACGGCGGCCAACGTGACGCTCCACATTCGTTGCGTCGAGGGCAAGAACACCCACCACATGCTCGAGGCCAGTTTCAAGGGAGTCGCTCGCTGCCTGCGCGACGCCGTCCGTGTCGAGGGAGGTGGCATCCCCTCGACGAAGGGGAGCCTGTGACGGGCCCACGTATTGCCGTCCTCGACTATGGCATCGGGAATTTGCGATCGGCCGAGAAGGCCCTCCAGCACGTCGGGTCCGACGCGCGCCTCGTGACCGACGCGGCGTCCGTCGAGGCAGCCGACGGTGTGGTGCTGCCCGGGGTGGGGGCGTTCGGTGCGTGCGCGCGGGCGCTGCGTGAGAGCGGTCTCGAGCAGCCGGCCCGTGCCGCGCTCGAGGCCATGGTGCCGTTCTTCGGCGTGTGCGTGGGTTTCCAGCTCCTCTACGAGTGCTCGGTGGAGAGCCCCGGCGCAGCCGGTCTCGGCGTGTTCCCCGGCACCATCGGTGCATTGCCTCCTGGGGTCAAGCACCCGCAGATGCAGTGGAACACCCTGGAGGTGTGCGGTGGTGGGGCGCCCATGGCCCTGGAGGGACTGGGTGAGCGCCCGTGGGTGTACTTCGTCCACTCCTTTGCCCCGCCAGTCGGGGACGAGACCGTGGCGGTGTGCGACTACGGCGGCTCGGTCGCGGCCTTGGCGGCCCGGGGCACGCTGTGGGGGGCGCAGTTCCACCCTGAGAAGTCAGGGGCCACGGGGCTGGCGCTGCTGGCCAACTTCGTGCGCCTGGTATCGACGGGGGCGCACTGATGGAGTTGCTGCCTGCCATCGACCTGCGGGCAGGGGCGGCCGTGCGCCTGACCCAGGGGGACTTCGCCCGCGAGGCGCGCTACGGCGACCCGGCGGCCCTGGCGGCCTGTTACGTGGCCGGGGCGCGCGCTGGATCCACGTCGTCGATCTCGAGGGGGCCCGTACGGGCATTCCGCACGAGCGGTCCGTCCTGGCCGAGATCGTCCGTCTCGCTCATGACGGTGAGGTCAAGGTCGAATTCGGCGGTGGGATCAGGTCGGAGGACGACGCCGAAGAGGTCCTCGCATCCGGTGTGGCACGGGTCGTGCTGGGCACGGCCGCCCTGCAAGAGCCCGCACTAGCCGGACGATGCGCGCGCCGGTGGCCGGGCCAAGTCGCGGTCGGGCTCGACTACCGGGTGGGCTCGGATGGCGTGGCGGAGGCCCAGGCCCAGGGGTGGCTGGCCGGATCCGGCCAGGCGGTCACCGACTTGTTGGAGTTGTGGGCGCACGAGCCACTGGGCGCAGTGGTGGCCACCGCCGTGGCACACGACGGCATGCTGTCTGGGCCCGACCTCGAAGGCCTGAGGGCGCTGCTCGCGGCCACAGCGCTTCCCGTGGTGGCGTCGGGCGGGGTTGGGGCAACGAGCGACCTCGTGGCCCTGGCCGGCCTCGGCTCGTCCGCACGGCGACTGTCCGGGGCGATCGTGGGGAAGGCGCTCGTGGAGGGTCGTTTCAGCGTGGAGGAGGGTCTTGCCGCGTGCGCAGCGTCCGACTGATCCCGTGTCTCGACGTGACCGGCGGTCGGGTCGTCAAGGGCGTGCGCTTCGTGGACCTGACCGACGAGGGCGACCCGGTGGAGCTGGCCGCCCGGTACGACGCCGAAGGTGCCGACGAGGTGACCTTTCTCGACATCACGGCATCCTCCGATGGCCGCGACACCATGGTCGAGGTGGTGGCTCGCACCGCCGAAGAGGTCTTCATCCCGCTGACGGTGGGTGGGGGAGTCCGGGCGGCTGAGGATGCACGCCGCCTCCTCCGGGCCGGGGCGGACAAGATCGCGGTGAACACGGCCGCCGTCGAACGACCCGAGTTGGTGCGTGACATCGCCGACGAGTTCGGGGGCCAGTGCGCGGTCGTGGCGATCGACGCGCGGGCGTGCCCCGATGGCGGGTGGGAGGTCTACACGCACGGAGGGCGCAATCCGGCGGGTCGCGACGCGGTGGCGTGGGCGGCCGAATGCGCCGGGAACGGCGCGGGGGAGATCCTGTTGACGTCGATGGACCGGGACGGCACCCGTGACGGCTTCGACCTGGCGTTGACGCGGGCGGTGGTCGACGCGGTCGACATACCGGTCGTCGCGTCCGGCGGCGTCGGTCGGTTACAGGACCTGGTCGACGGCGCGCTCGAGGGTGGCGCGGACGCCGTGCTCGCGGCGTCGATCTTCCACCGGCGCGAGTTCACGATCGGTGAGGCCAAGGCGTACCTGAGGGACCACGGTGTGACGGTCCGGCCGGTGTGAGCCTGGCTCAGGCCGGGTGACGGCGAGCACCGGGTGTCGGGCAGGACGCGCGGCCCCTGACCTGGGCGGGCAGTCTCGTGCGGTACCGTGCGAGGGTGCCCACCTCGACGGCGAAGAACGGGACCAGCACCGCCAGCGCGGCCAACACCGCCAGCACGGCCAGCACGGCAAGCCCGGCCAAGGCTGGCCGGAACCAGCTGGCCAAGGACAAGGTCGATGAGAAACAGCCCATCTCGGTGCTCTTCGACCGCGTCATGGTGCAGATCTCGCCGACCGACGGCGAGCGCCGGTCCCGCGCCGGGATCCTGATTCCCGCCACCGCCCAGATCACCCGCCGTCTGACTTGGGCCGAGGCGGTGGCGGTGGGGCCGCACGTCCGGACGGTCAAAGTCGGCGACACGGTGCTGTTCAACCCCGAGGATCGCTTCGAGGTCGAGGTGCACGGTGAGGAGTACGTGATTCTGCGCGAGCGGGACATCCACGCGATCGCCTCGCCCCGCAACGACAGCGGCACGGGGCTCTACCTTTGAGCGCCCCCGGGGCCGAGGCCTCCACCGCGTCCGCCGTGCCGCCGGCCGTGCCGCAGGGCGTTCCCCTGCGCATCGACGAGGAGCTCGTCAGCGCCGTGGACTTCGCCAAGGACGCCGACGGGCTCGTACCGGCCATCGTCCAAGACGCCACCGACAAGACCGTGTTGACGGTGGCCTACATGGACGCGGAGGCCCTTCGCCGCACGCTGACGACGGGGCGCACGTGGTTCTACAGCCGCAGCCGTCAGGAGTATTGGCAGAAGGGGGAGACCTCCGGCGACCGCCAGTACGTCCGCGAGGTACGGATCGACTGCGACGGCGACGCGCTCGTCGTCCTGGTGGACCAGCATGGGCGCGGCGCGTGTCACACGGGGGAGCACAGCTGCTTCTATCGCTCGATCGGCACGGGCCCGGGCGTGCCCGCGCCGTGACCTCCCGTGGCGCCCCGAGCCCCGAGTCGGGCCCGGGCGCGCTCGGCTTTCGACCCGATCTCGCTGAGTTCACCGCGCTCGCCAAGGAGCACACGATCGTGCCCGTGTGGTGCGAGATGGTCGCTGACACCCTCACGCCGGTCACCTGTTTCGCCAACGTGGTCGGCGACGGCGAGGGTTTCCTCTTCGAGTCTGTCGAGGGAGGCGAGCGCTGGGGCCGGTACTCCTTCGTCGGGCGCCGGCCGCTGGCGACGCTCACCGCGCGCGGCCCCAGGGTCGAGACCACGGGCCGGCTCGGGTTGACGCCCTCGGAGGACGGGATCTTGGCGGCCGTCGAGGCGCTGGTGACCCGCTACCAGTCGCCGGTCCTGAGCGGCTTGCCGCCGTTGCACGGGGGACTCGTCGGGTATCTCGGCTACGACGTCGTGCGCGAAGTCGAGCGGCTGCCGCACCCGCCGGCCGACGATCTCGGGCACCCGGACGCCGCGCTCGTCGTCATCGGCGAATTCTGCGCCTTTGACCACTGGCGCCAGCGCATCATGCTCGTCGACAACGTGGTGGTGCCTGAGGCTCCCGATGGCGTCGTCGACGAGGATGCCGTCGCGGCTGCATACGGGGACGCCTGTGCGCGGCTGGCCGAACTGGCAGCCGACTGCGCGAGGCCGGGAGGCGCCGGAGCGACCGGTGAGCTGATCGCCGCGCCGCCGCCGGGCCTCGAGAAGGCCGACGCCTCCCGCACGATGAGCGCGGTGGACTACACCGCGGCCATCGCTGTCGCCAAGGACTACATCCGCGCTGGCGACATCTTCCAGGTGGTGCTCTCGCAGCGCTACGACCTCGAGCTCGACGCGGACCCCTTCGACGTCTACCGGGCCTTGCGACTCCTCAACCCGAGCCCGTACCTGTACTTCCTGCGTTTCCCCGAACTCACCGTCGTCGGCGCGTCGCCCGAGCCCATGGTGCGCCTGCGCGACGGGATGGTCATCTCCCGGCCGATCGCCGGGTCTCGCCCCCGCGGCGAGAGCGAGCAGCACGACCGTCTCTTGGAGGGCGAGCTGGCTGAGGACCCCAAGGAGCTCGCCGAGCACATCATGTTGGTCGACCTCGCACGAAACGACGTCGGCCGAGTGGTGCGCTTCGGCACCGAGAAGGTCGATGAGCTCATGACCATCGAGCGCTACAGCCACATCATGCACATCACCTCGCAGGTGTCAGGCGAGCTCGCCGAGGACAAGGGCCCGATCGACGTCCTGCGGGCGACGCTGCCGGCGGGCACGTTGTCGGGCGCGCCCAAGGTGCGGGCGATGGAGATCATCGACGAGCTCGAGCCGACCAAGCGCGGGGTCTACGGGGGCGTCGTCGGGTACATCGACTTCTCGGGCAACATCGACACCGCCATCGCCATCCGGACCATGGTGGTGATGCCCGACGGCCGGGCCAGCGTGCAGGCGGGCGCGGGGATCGTCGCGGACAGCGACCCCACGAGCGAGGACGAGGAGTGCGCCCACAAGGCCAGCGCGCTGCTGGTGGCGGTGACGGCGGCGCGCCGGATGGGCGCGGCACGGCGCGCCATGGCGGGCCGGTGAGCGCGTCCGGGTTCGAGACCGAGGCGCTGCGTCACGGGGCGGGTGCGTATCGAGCCCCGCGCGACGTGCTGACGGTGGGCGGGCCCGATGCCGAGACTTACCTGCAGGGGCAACTGAGCCAGGACCTCGCGACGCTCTCGGTCGGGGCGTCAGCCGACACGCTGCTGCTCGAGCCCGACGGGAAGCTGTCGGCCCTGCTGCGGGTGACCCGCCGGGACGGTCTGAGCTTCGTCCTCGACGTCGAGGGCGGCTACGGCGACGCGGTGACGGCTCGGCTGCGTCGGTTCCTGCTCCGGTCCAAGGTGGAGATCGAGGCGATCCCCTGGCGCTGCCTGTCCTTGCGGGGTGACGCCGTCGGAGATGCAGCGGCGGGGCTGCTGACGGTGCTGGCGGAGCGCGGCGTGCTGTCGCTGCCTTTCGCATGGAACGGCTGGACGGGCGTCGACTTGCTGGGACCTGGCGATGTCGTGCTCGGGCCTGAGGCGGTGGACATGCCCGAGGGCGTGGTGGCGTGCGGAGCGGATGCGGTCGAGGCCTGCCGGATTGCCTCTGGGATCCCGGCAATGGGATCGGAACTGACGAACAAGACGATTGCGGCCGAGGCGGGACTGGTGGAGCGCACGGTGAGTTTCACCAAGGGCTGTTACACGGGCCAAGAACTGGTGGCGCGCATCGATTCCCGTGGCTCCAACGTGGCGCGCCGGCTGGTCGGCGTGGTCGCGCCGGAGGGCCCGCCCGAGGCGGAGCCGCTGACTCGTGGCATGACACTCCACGCCGGGACCGCCCCTGCGGGCGACGGTGCGGCAGAGGACAAGGTGATGGGCTCCATCACATCGGCCGCCTGGAGCCCTGAGCTCGGAGCGTGGGTGGCCCTCGGCTACCTGCACCGCACCGTCGAGGCCCCCGGTCCCATCCGCGTCCGATCGGGTGAGGGTGTGGGTGGCTCCAGGCCCGCCGGCGTCACGACGCTCCCGATGGTCGGTCGGGTCGGCGCGGCCTGAGCCAGGGCGTGCCCGTGCCCGCCGCAGCGAGCGACCAGCGGCGGGCAACGGCGTTGGTGCTGGGCGCCGCCTACTCGGTGGCCGCCGCCGCGACGACACCGTTCACCTGGCAGGCCGACCTGGTGACGGCGCTGCCGATCGGTGCCTTGGCCGTGGCGGTCGTGGTGCGCTGGCCGCTTCGCACCCGGGCACGTCCGCGTGCGTCGGCGGACGGCGTTCGTCATCCGTTCGCGCCATGGGTCGTCCTCCTGGCCGCCGTGGTGGCGTGGGAGCTCGTCCAGTACCTGACGGCCGGCAGCCGCGCGCAGCACCCCACGCTGAGCTCCATGGTGGATGCGGTCGATCGCTATACCGCCCTCAAAGCCGTCGTCTTCTTCCTGTGGTTGTGCCTGGGTGCCGCCATCGTCCGCTCAGGAGTGCGCTCTGTGGCGGCAGGCAAGGAGACCGGTGTCGGCGGTGAGGCACCGTGAGCAGTGCCCTGACGTACCTCGTGTGGGCTCTGCTCGGCGTGGCCGTGCTGGGCCTCTGGGCGTGGTCGCGTTCGGGCCGCGCGCGGGTGGCCCGTCCTTCGGTTGTCTTGGAGCGGGCGGCGACCGGACCGCTGCTGCGGGTCGCCCTCGTTCTGGCGTGGATGTGGGCGGGCTGGCACCTCTTCGCGCGCTGAGCCACTGCTCGTCTTGCGCCGGAGGGAATGCCGTGCCCGGCACGCCGGACGGCACCTCGACTGCAACCGAACTTCACCGGGCATGACACAACGCGAGCGCAACATCTCCTCATGGCAGGGACCGGGGAAACGAAGGCGACGACGACAGCCAAGCCGCGGCCGGACCCCATGCCGTGGCGGGTGGTCGGCTGGGTGTTTCAAGACGGCGAGTGCATCGCCATTGAGCGCCAGAGCGACCAGGCCGCCTCCGGCACCGGGAACGACTGATGGTCAGGATCATCCGTCTGGCGGAGGACGGCGGCGAGCTGGCCGCGGTAGAGGTGGACGACTTCACGATCGAGGTCATTTATTCGGGCATCGCCGACATGCTTCACGCAGCGGCCGACCACGGCCCGGCCGACATCGTGCGAGACGAGCTGCCGCGTGACGCGCGCCAGCGGCGCGAGAAGATCCTCACTCGCGTCCACGGCTGAGACTGATCTCGCCGGGACACCGTTGGAGCCGGTCGGATTCGGCTGCGAGCACGGTGGGCCTTCTCGCAAAGGGCGCGCCGCTACGCTGAGGCGTCATGCCCACCTATCTGGCGGACATCGTCGCCTCCCATCGAGCCCGTGCGGCCGACGACGGTCGCCGCCTGAGTGACCTGCTCGAACGCGCCGCCAGGGCGCCGATGCCTCGAGACTTCTCTGCGGCGCTGCGAGGTGAGGGGCTGACCTGCATCGCCGAGATCAAGCGCCGCTCTCCGTCCAAGGGCGATCTCGACCCGGGGCTGCAGCCTGAGCAGGTGGCCAAGGAGTACGCCGCGGGCGGGGCCTCCTGCCTTTCGGTGCTGACCGACGAGCAGTTCTTCGGTGGGTCCGCTGCTGATCTCATGGCGGCACGCCGGGCTTCGGGGCTGCCCGTCCTGCGCAAGGACTTCACCGTGTGCGAGGCCGACGTCGTCGATGCGCGCCTGATGGAAGCCGATGCGGTCCTGCTCATCGTCGCCGCGCTCGACGACGACGAGCTGGGCCGGTGTGCGGCGGTCGCCCACGAGCTCGGGCTCACCGCGCTCGTGGAGGTGCACGACGAGGTGGAGCTCGGCCGGGCGCTAGCCGCCGGCTCGCGCGTGGTCGGTGTGAACCAGCGCGACCTCCACACTTTCGAGGTGGATCACGAGCGGGCGTGCGCACTGGCGGCGCAGATTCCCGCCGACGTCGTCGCGGTGGCCGAGTCGGGGATCCGTGACAGTGCCGACGCGCGCCGGCTCGCCGAGGCGGGCTTCGACTCGATCCTGGTCGGCGAAACGCTCGTGCGGGCGGGTGATCGTCCGAGCCAGCTCCGAGAGCTGGTCGGGTATCCCGTCGGAGCGCGATGAGCGACGACCTCCTCATCAAGATCTGCGGGGTCACGTCGGAAGCCGACGCTCTCCTTGCGGTCAGCCTGGGCGCGTCGTCGGTGGGGTTCATCTTCGCCCCGTCGCCGCGTCAGGTCTCGGTCCAGCTGGCGGGCGACATCGCGAAGCGGCTGCCCGAACACGTGCTGACGGTGGGCGTCTTCCGCGACGAGGCACCGCAACGGGTCGTCGAGGCCGTACGGGTCGCCGGCCTGGGCGCAGCGCAGCTGCACGGGCACGAGACCGCCGAGGAGACCCAGTGGGTGCGGGCTCGCGTGCCCACGGTGATCAAGGCGTTCCGGGCCGGCGAGCGCAGCATCGGGCGCTTCGGGGAGTTCGGTGCCGACTATCTCATGGTGGACGGAGACAACCCGGGCTCGGGCAAGGTCTTCGACTGGCGGCTCGCAGAGGGCGTGGCTGACCACCACCGTCTGATCGTGTGCGGTGGACTGGGGCCCGACAACGTCGGCGAGGCGGTGGCGCATCTGCGCCCGGCGGGTGTCGATGTGGACAGCGGGGTGGAGGCCGCACCAGGGCGGAAGGACCCTTTGAAGCTCCGCGACTTCATTCAGCGTGCGAGACAGGCAGCGGCCGACGTTGCGGCTCGGGACGCGGTCGAGAACCCCGCCAGCGAAGAGCCCTACGACTGGAGGGACGGGTGAGCGACGAAAGCCTCATGGCGCGGCCAGGACCCGACGGCAGGTTCGGCGCGTTCGGCGGTCGCTTCGTCCCCGAGTCGCTCATGCCGGCGTGCATCGAGCTGGAAAAGGAGTTCGACGAGGCGTGGGGAGACCCCGCGTTTCGCACACAGCTCGACGAGCTCTTGCGCGACTACGGCGGCCGCCCCACGCCCGTGACCGAGTGCCGGCGGCTCTCCGAGCGCCTGGGCGTGCGCGTGCTGCTGAAGCGCGAGGACCTGGCCCACACCGGCTCGCACAAGCTCAACAACGTCGTCGGCCAGGCGCTGCTCACTACCCGCATGGGCAAGCCGCGCATGATTGCCGAGACCGGTGCGGGGCAGCACGGCGTGGCCGCGGCGACCGCGGCGGCGCTGTTCGGGCTCGAGTGCACCGTGTTCATGGGCGAGGTCGACACCAAGCGCCAAGAGCTCAACGTCTTCCGCATGGAACTGCTCGGCGCAGAGGTCCGCCCGGTTACCTCGGGCAGCCGGACGCTGAAGGACGCGGTCAACGAGGCGATGCGCGAATGGGTGGCCACCGTCGACACGACCCACTATTGCCTCGGGTCGGTCATGGGGCCGCACCCATTCCCCTATATGGTGCGCCAGTTCCAACGGGTGGTCGGGAACGAGGCACGCGAGCAGTGTCGCAACCTCCTCGACGGCCGCGACCCCGACGTGGTGGTGGCGTGCATCGGAGGCGGGTCGAATGCCGCGGGGACGTTCGCTGGCTTCGTGGACACCGGCGCGCGACTGGTGGGGGTGGAGGCAGCGGGCGGCGCGGCGGTGACCAACGGCATCCCTGGGGTCCTCCACGGCATGTACTCACGCCTGCTCCAGGACGAGGTCGGACAGATCGAGGAGGCCGAGTCGATCTCGGCCGGCCTCGACTACCCGGGCCTGGGCCCTGAACATGCCCACCTGGCCTCCATCGGGCGGGCCGAGTACTCCACCGCGGACGACGCCGAGGTACTCGAGGCGTTCCGCCTCCTCAGTCACACCGAAGGCATCATCCCGGCCCTCGAGTCTGCGCACGCCATAGCCTGGGTGGCCCGCAGCGCCCGCACCGAGGCGTTGCGGGCTGGGTCGACCGTGTTGGTGACGCTTTCGGGCCGCGGCGACAAGGACGTGGCCCAGGTGCGCGAGATCTTCAGCACGACGACCTCCGATGCCTGACCTCGAAAAGGAATTGCGGGCAGGGCGTGAACGCGGCCGCAAGCTCCTCATCCCGTATCTGATGGGCGGCATGACCGAGGACTGGGGGCTATCGCTGGCGGCGCTGGTCGCGGCGGGCGCGGACGCCGTCGAGGTGGGGATCCCGTTCTCGGACCCGATGATCGACGGTCCGGTCATCCAAGAGGCAGCGTTGCGTGCGCTCGCCCGGGGGACGACGCCCGAGCAGGTGCTCGACGGCATCGCGCGAGCCGAAGTGCCCGTCCCCGTGGTCGTTATGACGTATTACAACCTCGTCTTTCGTGCCGGCCACAAGAGGATGGCCCGGTCGCTGGCGGCGGCCGGCGTGGGAGGAGCCATCGTGCCCGACCTCCCCATCGAAGAGCTGGGCCCGTGGGCGGCCGAGGCCGACGGGGCCGGGATCGACACCGTGCTCCTGGTCGCGCCGTCGAGCCCTCCAGAGCGGGTGGAGCGGATCTGCGCCAGGGCACGCGGCTTCGTCTATGCGGTGGCGCGCATGGGCGTGACCGGCGAGCGCGCCGACCTCGGGTCCGATGCGGCGGGGGTCGTCGAGCGAGTGCGTGAGCACACGGACATGCCGGTGTGCGTGGGGATCGGCGTGTCGACTCCGGCACAGGCGGCCGAGGTGTGTCGCGTCGCCGACGGTGTCATCGTCGGGTCCGCCGTGGTGCGCCGACTGCTCGAGGACGGGGGTCCCGAGGCAGCTGCCTCCTTCGTGGGTTCGCTGCGCGACGCGATCGACTAGATCCGGTTCCGGAGGCGACTGGCGACGACGGCCGCAATGGCGCGCTGCCCGGCCGCGGTCGGGTGCGCGGCTCGCCAAACGTAGCCCTGCAGGTTGCTCTCTGCCGCCCGCGCCGCCGCGCTGAGCCCCGAGCACGACGCCGGAGCGTGCAGCGCGTCGGTGTCGGTACAGGCTTTCGCCGCCAGGATCCGCTCCGTGTCGGCAGCCAATGTGGTGTCGGGCAGCGGCTCTCCCGAGAAGACCCATGGGTCGGCCGTGCAGATGCCGTGCCCGTCGAGGGTGCCCGCGATGTCGAGGAGTCGCACGTTGGTGACATGGTGCTCGCGGGCGTCGGCCACGGCACCGGCGATAGCGTTGTTCAAGCCGCTGAGCACGAGCTGCGCCGCCGCGTACGTGCTGGCGGCATTGGGCTTCAGACCGGCGCAGACGAGGTTGGTATGGAGCCCCGGAGCACTGGTGCCTCCTGCGATCTGGGCCGGTGCGGGGACCGGCTGGTAGTAGTCGAGCACGGCGACGGTGCCGGCGTGAGGCGCCACTCTCTCAATGGCGCCGGCCAAGCTGCTGCGGACGCGGCTGAGCTCGGTGGCGAGGTGGCCCGTGACGGATCCGTTGCCCACACAGGATGTGCCGAGGCCGATGCCGATCCCGGCGACGCGGGCCAACTCGTACTCGAGGCAGGCGCTGAAGTGGATGTCGTCCGCGCCGTCTTGGAGCAAGACGAGGCGCGCCGGATGCTGCGCCAGGTCGGCGGCCGCGATCTCGTCGTCGAGGTTGCGGGCCGGCCGGGGTGGCACGAGGCACTGGCCGTCGCGCGACACGTTGTCCGCCGGGTCGGCGACGGCGCCACTGATGGCGAGCTGGTCGCCCACGAAGTCGCAGTTGGTCGGGCGTACGGTCATGGTGAGCCCGAGGTCGCGCGCCACCAGGCTGGGATAGGCGAGGACCGATGGTCCCTGGGAGACCGCGTCCGCGGGGAGCCCGACCTGCGGGGTCAGGTACGGGTTCGCGAGACCGTGCCCGTAGGGCACCGAATCCCCGAGGGCGACCACCCGAGTGGAGGTCGCGGGGGAGGGCGGTGGGGGCGAGTTGCTCCGTGTCGCCAGGACGACGCCGCCGGCCGCAAGCGCAACGAGCACGGCGCCCACCGCGACCAAGACCAGGACGTTGCGGCGCGCCGCGGCTCGCCAGGAGTGCAGACTTGCCATCCACCAACCTCGTGAGGCCGCCGCCGAGGCGGCAGCGAGGGTGCGACCTTAGTGGCTGGACTCAGGCGGGCGGCAGCAGGACGAGGCAGCCGTTGTGGCCACCGAAGCCGAAGGAGTTTGAGAGGACTGCGCTCGGCTCCCAGGGCTGTGGCGCTCCATGCACGATCGGAAGCGTGATCTCGGGGTCCGGTTCCTCGTAACCCGCCGTCGGTGGAATGGTGGCGCGGTCGATGGTGAGCACTGCGGCCACTGCTTCGATGGCACCGGCCGCGGCCAGCCCGTGACCGGTGACACCCTTGGTAGAGGTCACGAGTGGGCCGGGCTCGCCGAAGACCTTGGTGATGGCACGCGCCTCGGCGAGGTCGTTGAGGGGCGTCGAGGTGCCGTGGGCGTTGATGTGTCCGACGTCCGACGGAGCGATGCCAGCGTCGGCCAGGGCCAGCTCCATGCAGGCCACCGCGCCGGCACCGTCGGGTGCGGGGGCGGTGATGTGATGCGCGTCTGCGGTGCTGGCGGCGCCGGCGACCTCGGCGAGGATGGTCGCACCGCGACCGACCGCACGGTCCCAGTCCTCGAGCACGAGGGCCGCCGCACCCTCCGTCATTACGAAACCGTCCCGGCGGATGTCGAAGGGGCGGGAGTGGCCCGTTGTGGACAGGGCGGTCATGTTGGAGAACGCCGCAATCGCGACGGGGTGCATGCTCGCCTCGGACCCGCCCCCGATCGCCACGTCGCAGCGACCGGACGCGATGAGCCGGGCCGCACCGGCAATGGCGTGCGTCCCGGCCGCGCAGGCGGTGCAGATGACCTCGGAGGGGCCGCGCCAGCCCATCCGCATGGAGATACCGGCCGCGCCCGCATTGGCCATCATCATCGGTACCAGGCGGGGCGAGACACGGTCTGGACCTTTGGCGTTGTAGACGCCGACCTGTTCGGCCAGCGTTTCGAAACCCCCGACGCCCGTGGCGAAGATCACGCCGGCTTTCGCCGGGTCGACCGCGAGGTCCCCAGCGGCGTTGACGGCCATGTCGGCCGCGGCGATCGAGAACTGGGCAAACCGGTCGAGCTGGCGCACCTCCTTCGGCCCGAACCAGTCCGCCGGTTCGTAGTCGCGGACGACTCCGCCCACCACCGAAGGGTGAAGGAGGCCGTCCCACAGGGCCTCGACACCCACGCCGCAGCACGTGACGGCGCCGAGTCCCGTGACGGCGACACGCCGCCCCGGGATCGGTCCCCCGGCACCGATCCCGAGTTGCATCAGAGCTTCGAGGAGATCAGGTCGAACGCCTGGCCGACCGTGGTGACGTCTTCGAGTTCCGTCTCCTCGACCGTGACGTCAAAGGCTTCTTCGAGCGCCATCACGAGCTCCACCAGGTCGAGGCTGTCGGCGTCGAGATCCTCGGCGAACTTGGCCTCCTTGGTGATCTTGTCTGCCGGCACCTGCAGTACCTCCACGGCGCACTCGCGAAACTTCTCGAACGCTGCGTCGCTGTCCACTCGCTGCTCCTTTGTCTGTTGGCTCTCTTGCACGCTACAGCCCCATGCCGAGCCCGCCATCGACCGGGACCACGGCCCCGGTGACGTAGGCAGCGGCGTCCGAGGCCAAAAAACCCACGACGCCCGCCACGTCCTCGACGCTGCCCGCATGCCCGAGGGGAACCTGACTCGTCATCAGAGCGACCCGGTCGTCGCCGAGCGCCGCCGTCATATCGGTGTCGATCAGCCCGGGCGCGACGACGTTCACGGTGATCTGCCGGCTGCCCACCTCGCGGGCGATCGCCCGGGCCAGACCGACGAGCCCAGCCTTCGATGCGGCGTAGTTGGCCTGTCCAGGAAGGCCGACGAAGGCTCCCACCGACGAGACGAAGATGATCCGGCCTGCATGGAGGCGGAGCATCTTGGCCACCGCGCGCTTGGCCACACGGAACGACCCCGTGAGGTTGGCGTCGATCACGTCGCAGAATGCCTGCTCGCTCATCCGGAGCAGCAGCGAGTCCGTCGTGATCCCGGCGTTGGCAACCAAGACCTCGACGGGCCCCCACCGTTCTTCGATTGACGAGAACGCCGCATCGATCTCGTCGAGGTCGCGGACGTCACAGCGCACCGGAAAGAAGCGATCCATATCCGCGCCCCCGGGAGCACCCGGCGGCTCGCCCGAGCGATACGTCGTGGCAACGCTGTCGCCGTTGGCCAGGAACCACTCCACGCAGGCCGCGCCGATGCCGCGCGTGCCGCCGGTCACGAGCACGACTGCCATCAGCGCGTCTCGGGAACGCGCAGCCAGGCCAGCGGCTGACCGTCTTGGACCCGCTCCCCGTCGGCCGCCAGCCAACGGATCACCTGGCCCGCGAACGGGGTGCGCACTTCGGAGACTCCCACGCGGCCGACCAGATCGCCGACTTCGACAGCGGACGACTGTTCGAGGTCGTTGCCGGTCCCGGGCAACAGCCCGGTTCCTGGTGCGTGGAGCGAGGCTTCGGGGCTGAAGATCCCGCTGGAAGGGCTGACCACCACGCGCTCGGACATGTAGAGGTGTTCGCCCTGGTGCATGGCCGGTTCGGCCCGCCACGTCCCGGCACTCCCGATCTGGTCCATCAAGGTGTCGAGGTCCTCGGGCTTGGAGACGGCCAGCGACTGGATGTCGGGCAGGCTCCGCTTGGCCAGGCCGCTCAAGACCCCACCGGGGCCGAGCTCGACGAGCGAGGTCAAGCCCAAGCCGGCGAACGTCTCGAGGGTTTGCCGCCAGCGAACCGGGCTGCACAGCTGCGCCGAGAGGAGTCCCGGCCACTCGGCGGGGTCGTCGTGCACATGGGCGTCGACATTGGCCACCACCCGGACCTCAGGGCTCAAGAAGGTCACTTCGGCCAAGGCCTTGCGCAGGTCAGCTCGCGCACCCTGCATGAGAGGCGTGTGGAACGCGCCCGAGACGGCAATTGGCATGACCCGCTTCGCACCGAGGCCCTTGGCCAGCTCGCCAGCCAGCGCGACGGCTTCGGCGGTACCGGCGATCACCACCTGTCCCGGTGCGTTGTAGTTGGCCACCCACACGTCGCCTTCGGCACGCATGCACGCCGCCTCCGCGTCGTCGTCGGCGATGCCGAGCAACGCGGCCATCGTCCCGGGGGCCTCCTCGCCGGCGCGGGCCATGGCCTCACCCCGGGCGACCACGAGGCGAATGCCGTCCTCGAAGCCGAGAGCGCCGCTCGCCACCAACGCGGTGTACTCACCGAGGCTGTGCCCGGCGCACGCGGCCGGCGTGAGACCGATCCGTTCCACCGCGTCGAGTACGACGAGGCTCAGGACCGTGGTCGCGAGCTGCGCGTTCTCGGTCTGCGTCAGCTCGTCAATGGGAGCGTGCAGGAGGAGCTGGGCCAGGTCCCGGTCGGCAGCTGCGGAAGCCTCTTCCACCACTTCCCACGACGGGTGGTCGACCCACGGCTCACCCATTCCGGCACGTTGCGATCCCTGTCCGGGAAAGGTGAAGACCAACACGTGACCGAACGGCTCCAATCGTCGGGGGGGGCGGGGAAACTCACAGTGTGGCATGCGGGACCAGGCGCGACCACGATGGGTCGCTCCGTCCTACCGAGGGTGCGATCACAGTGCGATCACACCCTCGTCGAGGCAGCTACCCGCTGGTTACCGGCTGGAAACCCGGTGCGACGTCAGGTGCGAAGCGAGGGTGGGAATCCGCTCGAGGGCGGTCCGCGACTGCTGCCGGAGAGTTGCTCCGCCCCGCGCTGACCCGGGACAACTGACGGGGCGCTCCCTCATCGACGACTTGCGCTCGAGGCCGAGAGCCGACCGAGTTCGGGAATTGGGACCTCGTTGTGGCGGTATCGGCCGTTTCTAGGTGGGGGTGCCTCCGCTCGCAAAGTGCCAGTACGTAGAGTGAATTCACCCTTAGGCGGTGACGACAGTCGAAATGACGGAGCAGAACCCGAATCGCAGCAGATGCTGGCTGGGCTCCCTCGCGCTTGTCGCCCTCTGCGCCGCCGCCGTCCTCGTCCCCGGAGGTGAGGCGTCCGCCTCGCCACAGCGTGCCCAGACGACCCCGGGGAGCGACACGAGCCAGAAGAGCCGAGCGAGCCAGACGCCAGCCGCCCCGCCGTATGCATTGGGCGTGTACGCGGGCCCGGGCGACGTGGGCGGCGTGAGCACGTTCGCGCGGGGATCCAATCGGCCCGTCACCTACGCGATGGACTTCTTCGTGGGGACCAGCTGGTCGACGATCGAGCACCCTCAGAGCGTCCTGGCCTCGTGGTTCGGAAAGGGTTACTCCATGGTCTGGGGCGTCCCGATGCTGCCGAACAAGGGTGGGTCGTCGCTGAGGATGGGCGCGACGGGCGCGTACAACCAGTACTTCGCCACCCTCGCTCGCGCCATGGTCGCGGCCGGGCAGGGGAGTTCCATCATCCGCCTGGGGTGGGAGTTCAACGGGATCTGGTTCCCCTGGGGGGCAAGTGGGCATGCCGGGCAGTTCGTCGCCTACTGGCGCCAGATCGTCACGACGATGCGCTCGGTGCCCGGTGCCGATTTCACCTTCGAATGGAACCCGAGCCGCGGTGACCTCGGCGCGGGCAACCTCGCCGCGTTCTATCCCGGCAACAAGTACGTGGACTATGTCGGTCTGGACGTGTTCGACGTCGAATGGCAGAGCTACCCCGGTGCGAAAGCGGAGTTCTCTCACATCGAAGCAGGCCCCTACGGCCTGGACTGGCTGGCCGCGTTCTCGAAGCAGCACAACAAGCCGATGGTGTTTCCCGAGTGGGGCCTCGGGTGGGGCCAGTCGAACAACGGTGCCGCGGTGACAGGTTCGGGGGCGGTCGGTGGAGGCGACAACAGCGTCTTCATCACCGACATGACGCGATGGTTCGCGACACACAGGGTCTTTGAAGCGACGTATTGGGACTTCGGATCGAGCAGCGTCGCCGGAACGAGAAACCAATCGGTGCGACTCGCGTTCGGGACCATCGGTACCACGACGTCTCGATTGGCGCACCAGTAGCGACGTCATCCAGCGTCGCTGGCCGAAGGTGGCGACAGGTGCGATGGCCGTTGCGAGACCTGCGCAAAGTCAACGGAGGCACTGAGGCTTCACAACTCTGCATTCACAATGCACGCACACGCCACCGGTGTGACACTCGCGAACCCGAAGGTGGGCGCCGCGCATTGTCTGATCGTTGACATGGGCGCGCGCAAACGTTGATTCGGCCGCACCTCCGATCCGTTCAAGTCCTCCGTTTCAGGCTCCGACCTAACCGGCATGAGTCCGTTTCGCGCGATCGGGGGCTGACGTGCAGGATGCCGGAAGCAGCGAGAGCAAGAGCGGAAGTGCCGTTGAAGATTCTGGGCGCCGCCGACGCTCGAAGGCCTTCCGGGCGGTCCAGATCGTTGCGCTCGGCGTCAGCATTGTCGCGGCGGGCCTGACTTGCGGGCTGGAGACCAGCGCGCCGGCCTTCGCCACCCCGGTGGCGGCGCCGAGTTGGTACGGCAGTGGCACCTACTTTGCTGCTGATACTGCTGGCGGCTACTGGATGACCGACCTGGCTGGCGATGTTTCTGCGCTCGATGGCGCGACGAGCCATGGCTCACTCACCGGCATGAGACTCAACGAGCCGATCGTGGGGATGGCGGCAACACCTGACGGAGGGGGTTACTGGCTGGTCGCATCCGACGGCGGAATCTTCAGCTTCGGTGACGCCCACTTCTACGGGTCGACGGGCGGGTTCCACCTCAACAAGCCAATCGTCGGGATGGCGCCGACACCCGACGGAGGGGGTTACTGGTTGGTCGCATCCGACGGCGGCATCTTCAGCTTCGGCGACGCCCACTTCTACGGGTCGACCGGCGGGCTCCACCTCAACAAGCCGATCGTCGGGATGGCGTCGACACCCGACGGCGGGGGCTACTGGATGGTCGCATCGGACGGCGGCATCTTCAGCTTCGGCGACGCACGCTTCTACGGGTCCACGGGCTCGCTGCAACTCGACAGCCCGATCGTTGCCATGACTTCGTCACCCGACGGGGCGGGCTACTGGCTCGTGGCCTCTGACGGAGGGGTGTTCAGCTACGGCGATGCGGCCTTCTATGGATCGCTGGGCGGCTCGGGCGCCTCCGCGTCGGGGTTGGAAGCGAACGCGACAGAGCCCGGCTACCAGGTGATCGAGACGAACGAGTCGGCACAGTGGTTCGGGCCGGCGGACCCGGCGTGGCAAGAGGGCTCCGCGACCACCTCCACAGGGAACGCAACCACGACGTCGACCACGTCACCGCCCGCCTCGACGACCACGACGACGTCGCCACGGTCAACCACGACGACGTCGACGACAGAGCCCCCGACGACGACGACGTCGACGACGGAGCCCCCGACGACCACCACGACGACAGCGTCGACGACCACCACGACGCAGGCGGGGAGCAGCGGCTCGTCGGGCTCACCGAGCGGTGTGGCCCTCGGGGTCTACGGCGGCGGCGGCGACCCCCAGACGGTGTCCGACTTCACGGCCAGCGTGGGTGCCAAGCCCGAGTACGCCATGGACTTCCTCGACGGCACCAGCTGGTCGACCATCACGCAATCGGGCTGGCCCTACAGCGCGTGGGCCGGCAAGGGCTTCAAGATGATCTGGGGCGTCGACATGCTGCCCGGCAGCTACTCGCCCAACTCGAACCCGAGTACGGCGGGCGGGAGCTGCTACGGGCTCACCCAAGAGGCCGCCGGCGACTTCAACAGTGACTTCGTGACGGTCGCGCACAACATGGTCGCCGCCGGCTTCGGCAGCTCCGTCATCCGCTTGGGGTGGGAGTTCAACGGCGGGTGGTTCCCCTGGTCCGCCGGTGGCTGCGCGTCGGCCTTCGTCGGCGCCTTCCAACAAGTCGTCAGCGCCATGCGCTCGGTCTCAGGACAGAGCTTCACCTTTGAGTGGAACCCGACCCGTGGCGACCTCTCCGTGGGCAACCTGGCCGACTACTACCCGGGCAACTCCTACGTCGACTACGTCGGCCTCGACGTCTACGACGTGGAATGGGCGAGCTACCCCGGCATGCCCACCGAGTTCTCCGACATGGAGACCCAGACCTATGGCCTGAACTGGCTGGCCAGCTTCGCCGCGCAGAACGACAAGCCGATGGTCTTCCCCGAGTGGGGGCTCGGCTGGGGCACCTGCTCGGCCTCGGGCCAGGCCGTCAGCGCCTCGAACACCCAGGTCTGTGGCGGCGACGACGCCCAGTTCATCAACCTCTCAGCGCAGTGGTTCGCCACGCACAACGTGGCCGAGGCGACCTTCTGGGACTACGGGTCGAGCAGCATCGACCAGGGCTCGAACCCCAACGCGGCGACGGCTCTTCGCGCCGACTTCGGCTAGGGGGCGGGCGAAGGGCATCGGCGGGAATCGAGTGGGCGGCTGACGAAAGAGAAGGCGGGAGCCGTGGCCGCGGGCTTGGCTAAACACGACCACGGCCCCCGATCCGGGCGGCGCCGCCACTGCGCACCTTCGGTTGCGGTGCGCGCGGTACGGAGCCGCAGCGATATGTGATTCCGACGCGGAGTCCGATCTGTGGCACACGGTACGGAAGCCCTGTCTCACCCGTGTCTCGCGAGACCGGCGGCTCAGATCATCGAAGGGCCGGCCGCCGGTTTGGTCCCGGCGTCGACCGGCGCGGCGATGAGGGCCGCGTCAGGCTGCTCCAACGCCGGCTCCGTCTTGTCAAGACGACCGCCGACCGCGCCACAGAGTGCGAAGAGGCACCACAGGACTTGGGGGAGTCCGCCGTTGCTGACGAAGGGCCAGGTCACTCCGAGGAGCAGGAGGCTGACGACGCACACGACGAGGGAGCGGCCCACCGCCTGTTCGACGGGGCCGCGGACGCGTGCCGCCTTCCTCGCCAGGTCGAAAGCTCCCCACAGCAAACACAGATACATGATGAGCAGGGGGTAGCCACCCTCGATCAGCAGCCCGATGTACTGCGATTCGGGGTAGGGCCACGAGATGGTGGCCGGGAGCTGGAGCCCGTACCCGTCGAGCGGGCGCTGCGCCACGGCCGGCAGGTACTGCTGCGTCCAGACATCGGTACGGAAGGAGACCGTCTGCGGCTCGAGGGAGCTCTTGCTCGACCCGGCGACGCTCCCGAACTGGTTGGTCAGGCGGTTGCCGATGACGGGACCGACGACGATGAGCGAGACGGCGGCCGCGACGAAGAACCACACCATCATCTTGCGGAAGCGCCCGTATTGGACGGAGAGGACGAACACGCCGACGACCAGGCAGATGATCACCGAGAGCTCCGCGGTCAAAAGGATCCCGATGACCATGAGGCCACCGACGACGAGAGCGGTACGGCGATAGCGCTTGATCTGCCCGGCCAGCGCCAGGGCGATGACGACCAGGAGGATCGGGAAGAAGTACCCGGCGAGGGCTGCCCAGTTCCCGAACGGGCCGGTGGCCCGGACGATGCCGGACATGCCCACGGGGCTCGTGTTGCCCGTGATGTTGGCAAGCGAGTACCGCAGGCCGCCGATGCCCGCCTCCTGCATCATGGCCAGGAGCGCAATGGGCACGGTGACGACGATCAGGACAACGAGGCCGAGGCGACGCTGCTTCGGCGTGCGCAAGGTCAGGCGCACGGCGCGGTAGAGCACGAAGAACTGGAGCTGGCCGATGACGCTGCCCCAGGCGGACAGGCTGAGATGCTGGCCGAGGGAGATGGAGTCGTAGGCGGCCAAGAGCGCCCAGAGGAGACCGTAGGCCAGCAGCAGCCATTCGAGGACGCCCCATTTGACCGCGGCCACCCTGCGCGTGCCGAGGATCACCGTGAGGCCGATGACCCCGATCAGTGCCTCGGAGAGGCGGACGTTCGGGGTGATGAGGCCCGGTTCGAGCCCCGACAGCGGCGGCACCGCAGCGATCAGCACGAGACCGCCCACGACGGGCCACGCGAGGACGGCGCTCACCAGTCCGAGACACAGGACGAAGCCGATGCCGTAGCGGATGTTGTGGACGCCCAGGGCGGCGGCAACGGCCGAGAACAGCACGGCGCTCAAGAGCAGCGCGCCGTTCGTCCTGAGCCCACCGCGCCAGCCGCGCTGACTCAGGCCCGAACAGCGGACCTTCGTCGGGAGGCTTATGGACGTGAGCGGGTAACCGGCCTCAGTCGTAGAGGTCATCACGGTCAAGGAGTGCGATCCAGGCGGGGATGCGGCCCGTCAGGCGCAACCGCTCCAAGGCGTCCCCGATGGCCTCCATGTGCTCGCCCGACCTCACTACCAAGACGACTTCGGAGTTCGCATCGAGCCGGTGCGCCATGCCGCCTTCGAGGGCCCGGCTGACCGAGATCGTCGTGTCGGGGTAGTCCGGGGCGAGGGTCCGCTCGATGGAGTACGCCGCCGGCACGTCCCACCAACGGAGTGGCGCCAGTGTCATCGTGTGCTTGGCCCCATCCGCGCTCAGCACCGCGTGCCCGAATTCGGGGACGGAGAGCTCGCTCGGCAACATGGCGACGGGTCGGCCGAACACCTCGGCGACCTCGCTTGCACCGTCTGCCCGGGGGTCGAGTCGCTCGGCGATGAGGGCGATGATAAGACCGACCATCAGGCCGAGGAACAGCCCGACGGGCAGGCCGTACTTCGCCAGCACGCTGCTCTCCGAGGCGGACGTCGCCAGCTGCACGATCTGCACCGTGTCGTGCGGCACGACGCTGCTCGCGATCTTGTGGTTCACGATGGCGTCGGCGACGGTGTTCACGCCCCGGACGGCCTCTTGGCTCGAGGACGCCGTGAAGCGCAACACGATGACGGACGTCTGTGTCTGCACCGACACCGACAGGTGGTCGGTCAACTCGTTCACGGACAAGCCGAGCTCCTGCGCTGCCGGCGCGAGGATCGTGTCGTCAGCCTGGAGGACCGACGCATACGTGATGGCCAGCGCCTGCGCGTTCGGCGCGTTCCCAGGGTTGGAACCCGTTGCGCCGGCGGGCACGGCAAGCACCGCCTGAGCCGAGTACTTCGGGGCGGAGAGCATGCCGTAGGAGAGGCCACCGAGGGCGCCGGCGAGGGCGGCTGCGACCAGCAGCCAGGCGCGGCGGCGGAACCAGGGGGGCAGGAAGCGGCCGAAGCGGCCCCCCGTGCGGAGGCGCCACGCCTTGGCGTGCATGCGCCGCTGCGAAGGACGGCCGTCGTCGCCGAAGCTGGCCCCGCCGAGCGGCCCGTCATCGAGCAGATGAGGCTGGCCGTCCTCGTCGAAGAGGAGCTCGATCGGTTCGTCAGCTCCGGACATACCCGACGGGTGGGACGTGGTAGTGCTCATCGCGCACCCTCAGACCGGCGTTGGCTGGCATCACGAGGCAAGACGTCCCGACGGGCTGCCTGCCACCGTCCAGCCTTGGGCTGGTCCAGGGAGTTCGAAAATTTCTTGTGTTGGGGCACCGAGGCAGGCTACGCCGCCCTAGTCTCATGGCGGTGTGAGCACTGTCTCACCCGAGAAACCCTATCTCACCAGGGAATACCCGGCAACATCCCCAGAGCCGTCCGCTGTCGTCCCTCGGAGGGTCGCTGAGCGCTCTCGGTGGGCCCGAACGCCGTGGGACAACCGTCGGACGTTGTCTCTGTACGGTCACTCCGATGCTTGTCTCGTATGTCGTCCGCCTGCACACCGACCACGTCGGGGAAGAGGAATTCGCCGGCCAGGTTGAGGCCGTTGCCTCTGGTCGCAAGTGCGGCATTACATCGCTGCACGATTTGATGGAGTTCGTCCAAGGGACCATCGAGAGCGAGACCTCCGTCATCCGCGAAGCCCGGGCCGAATGCACGAGGGGTGATCTGACGTGACCTGGGCGTTCACGCAGACACACCGACCGACCGGGCGGCCCAAGAGGCCGAACCGGTACACCTGGCTGATCTGGTTCGACGCGCTCGTCTCCTTGCTCCTCATCACGGTCGTGGTGACGCTGGTCACCCATCTGAAGCTCGCTGGCGCCTCGTCGCATGCCTCCATCACCATCGCCGTTCTCTGGCTCGCCTTCATCGCTTCCTTGTGGCTGTCGGGTGTCTACAGCCGTTCACACCGCAATACGGCCCAGACCGTCCTACGGATCTGGAAGGTGACAGTGGTCGTTGCCGCGGCCATCCTGATCGTCGAGGCGCTGGTGGGTCCCTGGCTGCGTGACCGGGTCCCGCCGTTGAGCGTCCTGTTCGCGCTGGCGACCTGCGCGGTGACCATGTCGGCCTGCCGCGTGGCCGTCGCCTTGCGCCAGCGTGACCAAGGGACCGCGGGCGCCCGCGTGATCGTGGTCGGCAGCGGGACGGTGGCCAAGGACGTGGTGAGCCGCCTGGAACGGATCGCGGGCGTGGAGGTCATGGGACTGGTCGACGACGGACCGTGCGACCCGGCTGTCATCGGGTCGGTCCGGCAGCTGCCCGACCTGTGCCAAACGCTCAAGGTCCAACGGGTCATCGTTGCCTTCACCAACACGGGCGTGGAGCAACTGCTGCCGAGTCTGCGTGCCCTGCCCAACTCTGTGGCGGTCGACGTCGTGCCTCGCTACTTCGAGTTGGTCGGATGGGGAGCGCGCCTCGAGGACTTCGCCGGCATGTCGCTGGTGACCCTCAGCCAGGGGTGTGACCCCGTGCACCGTGACCGCATCAAGCGGGCCTTCGATGTCGCCGCCGCGTCGGTCGCCTTGGTCCTCGTGTCCCCGCTCATTGCGGGTGCGGCCCTGCTGGTCCTCTGCACCAGCGGCCGGCCGATCTTCTTCCGCCAGGACCGCCTGGGTCGCGGCCGCCGCCCCTTCCGCATTTTCAAGCTGCGCACGCTCAAGGAGCCCGAGGAGGCGGATGACGCGCTGCCCCAGACGGCGATGCTGCACTCGGACATGGTCGCCGGGCGCGTCACTCCGCTCGGCCAGTTCCTGCGCCGTACCGGGATCGACGAGCTCCCGCAGCTCTTCAACGTGCTGGCCGGTGACATGTCCGTCGTCGGCCCGCGTCCCTTCATCCCCGAAGAGTGTTTGACCCTGACGGGGCAGGGAGAGCGCCGCTTCGACGTGGCGCCGGGCATGACCGGCCTCTGGCAGGTCAGTGGCCAACATGACCTGAGCCTCGAGGAGCTGGTCCGGTTGGACACCTACTACGTCGACACTTGGCGGTTCACGACGGACCTGCGAATCATGGCGCTCACGCCCACGCGGTTGTTCCGGGGCGGGGGAGACGGTATTGCGAAGCTGGCGCTGGTGCCGCCCGAGGTCCTGCAACGCACAGCAGACCAGACCGCGGCAGCCGCACCGGCCTCCTTGGCGCAGATGAAGACAAAGTCGACTCAGGCCCCCGCGTACTCACCCTCACCCTCGCTCGAGCCATCGCCCTCGTGACCCGGGAGCTGCAGCATCCTGCACAGCTGCGGGATCTGCGTCGACCATCGAGCAAGCTGCACTGCGCGCGCCTCGTCGGTCACGCCCACCAATGCGTCGATCTCATCCCGAGCCCGCCTGATCCCCTCAGCGATGGACTGGGTTTCGTTGCGGACGTGCACGGCGTAGGGAAACATCTCGCAGCCGAGGGGCCAGTCCGTCACGATGAGGGGCCGGCGGGCGTAGACCGCCTCGTAGGCCGCTCGCATGATGGAGCTCGGTTCTGTCGTCAGCGTCATGATGACGTCGGCGTCGAGCACTGCGCGCTCGTAGTCCTCGCTCGGCAAGAAGCCGGTGAAGGTCACGTTCGGCGGGGCCTGGTCGCGCAGCCCGGGAACGCGCTCGACACGCCCGGTGACGAAGAAGGTGCAGTCGGGCACGAGGCCGGCGGCGCGGACCATCTCCTCGAACGGCTCGTCAGGCACGAGCCGGCCGACGCAGAGAAAGCGAAGCGGCCCGGTCCGCGGTTCGGAGTGGGCCGGCGCGTCGAGCCCGGGCGCCTCGTGCAGTTCGACGGCTGCGCCGCCCCACGCTCGAACCTGTTCGACCCAGGGCTCCGAGGCGACGATGCACCCGTCGACGTGACGAACCAGCCATCGGTTGACGCCTTGGAGCCGGGCGGACACCGAATCGCCCTGCGCGCCAAAGGCGCCCGGATGGCTGTCGAGCACGACCGGGCTACCGATGAGGCGCCCGACGGCCAGGGTCACGAGGCCGGCCACCACCGGCGGATTCGTCACGACGAGACTGCGAGGCCGTCGGCGCAGGACGTAGAGCACGGTATCGACGGTGCACAGCATGTAGCGGATGATGGGATGCGGCCGCCACGCCGCCTCCGGGGGGAATAGACAATGAGCCTCCCCGCCGAGGGCTTGGGCGATCTCGCGGGAGCGGCCACTGACGGCGCCCCACGCGATGAACGCGACGGGGGGCCGGCCTCTCTTCCGACGGTGTCGGTCGTCGTTGCCTCGCGGAACCGCCGTCACCTGCTTCGTCGGTTCGTCAGCGCCGTGGCCGTGGACGCTGCCACGACCGAAGTGCTCGTCGTGATCGACGGTGACGTCGACGGCTCGTACGCGCATGTCGAAGAGCTCGGCCAGGCGTACCCGACGGTTCGACCCATCGCGACCGAGGGGGTGGGGCAGATGGCCGCCCTGCAGGTGGGCGTGGAGGCCAGCGTGGGGGACGTGGTGTTGCTCATGGACGATGACGTCATTGCCGGTCCCGGTCTCGTGTCAGCCCACGCCCGGCACCACGCCGGCACCCACGGGCTCGTGGTGGTTGGGTACATGCCCGTTCGCCTTGACGAGGGTAGTTCGTCGACGAGCCGACTGTACGCGACCGAGTACGACGACCATTGCCGGCTGCTCGAGTCGGGCGAGCGCCGTGTTCTCGACGGACTGTGGCTCGGCAACGTGTCGGTGCGTCGCGACGAGGTGCTGCGCGTCGGGGTGCCATCGGAGCGCTTCAGCGTGCGCTGGCACGCCGACACTGACTTCGGCTTGCGCCTGCGCGACGCCGGGGCACGCGGCATCTTCGACCGCACGATCGCGGCGGAACACCTGAACATGCAATCGACGGCCTCGTTCCTTGCGAGCGCGCACGAGCGGGGTGAGGGAGCCTGGCTTCTCGAGACCCAGCATGCCGATACGGCCGCCACCGTCCGCCCGGCGCCGGTGCTGGACGGGCTCTCGGGTCCGTTGCGCGTCGTTGTCTCCCTCCTCGGCCGAGAAGGGTGGTCCGGATGGAGCAGCAAGGCGCTGATGGGCCTGGCCGTGGCGGCCGACCGCCTGCGCCAACGGGGTGTGTCCGTGCGGCTGGCCCAGCTGGCGCGTCGGATCAAGGCCACCTGTGGGTATCGCTGCGCAGCTCGAAAAGGCCGCTCGCACGACGCGTACGGAGCGGGAGCGGCGGGCCCTGAGCCGGCGGCGGCCTACGTCTCGTCGAGCACGAAGTCGGGGACGTGAGCGCTCGGCGTCACGCCCCGCGCGCTCGCCTGGGACAGGAGGTCGAGCGTGATCTCCTCGGGATTGGCGACGGTGGCCAACCCACGCCCGGCGAGCTCGGCCGCCACCTCGAACTGGTGGTCGTCGACGTGCTCCAGCCGGTCCGCCCGCCGGGGGACGAGCAGCGGGCAATGGCCTGCCTCCATCGCTTGCAGCGCCGTGCCCACGCCACCATGGGCGATCACGAGGTCGGCCGAGCGCATGGCGTCGGAGAGGTCCTCTCGAGACATCTGGTCGTGAGCCCGCACGCCCGGAACGTCCAAGGTGGTCGGGCCGATCTGCCAAAGGACCTCGGCCGACTCCGGGAGGACGGCGCGCAGTGCGGTCACCAGGCGGGGGAACGGGTAGCGGCTCGTCCCGAGCGACACCACCACTCTGTTGATCTCGCGCCGCGCGCGGTCTTCGGAGTCGAAGGCGTCGAAGACCGAGCCTCGGTACTGCCAGGACCGCCGGCCCGCGGTCCACGAGCGCGACTGCCCGTAGCAATGGACCCCGGGGATGTGTTCGAGGATGCGGGCCGAGAGCGAGGGCCCGGTGACCCGGGCGGCGCTCTCGATGTAGTGACAGGCGATCCCGTAGTAGCGGGCGACCGTCATGAAGGGCACTGCCACGATGGAGCCGGTCGAGATGACCCGGTCCCAGTGCCGGCTGCTCAGCACGCGGCGCGCCACGACGCTGTCATGGAGGACCCTGATGAGGTCCTTGGGCTGGCATCGCTCCACGAAGATCCGCTCTTCGGAGCCCAGGGCTGAGCGGGTCTGCGCCGTGTCCCAGGTCACCCAGGTCGATTCTTCTGGCTGCACGCCGAGACGGCTCCGCAGAAGGTGGAGCTCGTCGAAGTGGCCCCCGGCGCTGGCCACCAGGAGGGTCGGCATGCCTCAGTTGTGCCAGGTGGACATCCCTCCTGCGTCCAATTGCTGTGAAATAGTTGAGAACGACGCGAGTGGGACGGGCGGCGTGCAAGCTGGGGCCATGGACAGCATCGAGAAGCGGCCGTGACGACCGCCATCGTCCACGACTTCCTCACCCAGCGCGGCGGGGCCGAGCGGGTGGTCCTCCACATCGCGAGCCTGGTGCAGGACCCGGTGATCGTCACCTCTACGTACGCGCCGGGCTCCACCTTCCCCGAGTTCCGTCGGCTGCCGGTCTGGACCGACCAGATCGTGTCCGACGCCGACGCGCCGAAGTTCCGCCGGCGCGCCTTCTCGTACGGCAAGTCGTTCCAGGAGAAGGACCTCTCTTTCGCCGACGAGGTGATCATCTCCACGTCGACCTTTGCGCACCACGTCAGGTCCGAGGACGCATTGGTCTACTGGTACACGCCCCCCCGGTTCCTCTACGACCCGTCGGCATATTTCTCCCGTCGCTCTGTGGCGAAGTCCTTCGAGCTCGCGACGACGCCCTTGCGCCACCGCGACCGCAAGGCGGCGGTCGCACACCGCAGGCACCTGGCCGTCTCCGCCCGGACCGCCAAGCGCCTGCGCGAGGCCTACGGCATCGAGGCGGAGGTGCTCTACCCTCCCTTTGACTCCTCTCGGTTCGCGGGCTCGGTCGACGTCCACTCGGGATCACCGAGCGCCCTCGTCGTCTCGCGGCTCCTCCCTTACAAACGGGTCGACATTGCGATCCGGGCCTGCGCCCTGGCCGGCATCCCACTCACGATCATCGGTCGTGGGCCCGACGAGGAACGTCTCCGCTCGATCGCCCCCGAGCTGGTGACCTTCGCCGGCAGCGTCACCGACGACGAGCTCATCGACGCCTACGACAAGCACAGCATGGTCCTGGTGCCCGGGATCGAGGACTTCGGTTACATCCCCCTCGAGGCGGCATCGCGTGGACGGCCAGTCGTGGCGGCCCGAGAAGGCGGGCCCGCGGAGACCGTTGTTGACGGGTCGACCGGGATCCTCGTGGCGGGAGCGGATCCGAGGACATGGGCCGACGCGCTCCTCCTGGCGAGCGAGGCGGACTGGAGTGTCAGTGCCATGCGGCGGTCCGTGGCGCCCTTCGAGGCACACCACTTCGACGAGGGCGTACTCCGCGGTCTGTCCGGTGGCGCCGCTGAGCAGCACCCGGTCCCAGTGTCAGTGCCCAGACTCGGCTTGGTTCAGGCCTCGTGATCTGAGAAGCGGGCCTCAGTCCTGCAGGGTGCCGACGAAGTCGAGGAACTTCCTCGACGGCTCGACGCCCAGGTCGGCCAGCATCCGCTCGCAACGCCCGACGACGGCGCGCACCCGGCTGCGGTTGCCCGCTTCGAGGTGGAGCGTCGCCAGCTGGATGTAGTAGCGCTCCTCGTAGGGATCGGCCTCGATGAGGTCCTCGACCAGGCTCAACGCCTCCTGCGTGTTCCCCGAGTCGAGTGCATGCGCCAGCATGAGGTCGAGGAGCTGCAAGCGGAGCTGGGCGAGCGCCTCGCGAGGGCCCGTCGCCCAGTCGGCGTAACGGTCAGAAGGGAGCAGCTCGCCGCCATAGAGCCGGATGGCCTCACGGGCGAGGGTGTGGCGAGCGTCGCATCCTTGGCGTTCCTTGAAGGCCAGCCCGGCGGCTTCCTCGAAGACCGAGACGTCGGTGACGACGCCGTCCTCCAAGCAGATGAAGTTGTCGTAGCGACGTAGCAGGTCGCCACTGGACGACTTGATACGCCACAAGATGTTGCGGAGCCGTCGCGTCCCCACGCCCGGCTCGGCACCGGGCCAGAGAAGCTCGGCCAGCTCGTCGACGGAGATGCGGCCGAACAGCGCGACCACCTTCAGCGCCTGGGCGGCATGCCCCAGTGGAACCGCGGTCGAAACCCCGTCGCGCAGCACAGAGAACTGGCCTAGCAGCCGGATCTCGTGCGGCGGCACGATGCCCGGTGCCAGCGGGACGACCGGAGCCGTCGTCGAACGCTCCATCGTGGGCAACGGCTGATGGCCGTTCTGGAGCAGCGGGACCGGAGCTGTGTCGTGGACGACCACCTGCGCCGGCGCGCTGGTGTGCGAACGCCGGAACCAGGAGTCCAGTCGCGCCGCCGCCAACAGCTTCCAGCCGTGCGCGCCGCAACGTTCGAACTCGCTCACGGCTTGCGTGAGGCTGAACCGGGCCACCTCCTCCGAGCCCAGCTGATGCTGCATCAGGCCCGACGTCAATTTCATCTGGGCTGTGAGAATCGGGTCCTCGGAGGGACCGGCGAGGAGCGCCACGTCGAGACGGCGGAGCGACGTGACCGGGTCGGATGCGCACAGAGCGTCGGTCCATGCCGCCAAGTGATCGACGTCGTCACCCTCGAGCATGAGGGTGGCCATCGAGCCCGCTTGTGTGTGCATCTCGAACTCGGCGAAGCGAACGAGCTGCAGGAAGGTGGGGAAGAAAGGCCAGTCGACGTAGGTCTGGGTCCCGTCGCGGGTGACGGTCTCGTCCTCCATGGTGCGCAACCAGGCGCGGGCGCGATCGGCGTGGCCTCGCTGCAACTCGCAGTGGGCGAGCGCCGCCAGCACCTGCAGCCGAGCGGAGCGGGTCATGGCCGGTTCGAGCGCGAAGAACCGGGATGCTGTCTGGAAGGCCCTGGTGGCATCGCCGGCGACGGCCTGGGCCCACGTGGACCAAGCGAGGGCACGGGCGAGCAGCGGGCGATCGTGTAGCTCGTCGAAGCGGGCTACGGCGTCGTCGGCAGCGGCGAGGGCCTCGGCCACGCGGCCCGACGACAGCAGCTCCTTGGCTCGGACCATCGTCACGGCGCCGCCCAGCAGCGCCCGCTGGGGCGAGGCCGCCGGATCGTCCATATAGGCGAACCACCGGCGCACCAGGACAGGAGGCCCGCTCTGGACGACGGCGCTTCCGATCACGTAGGCGAGCTGCGGGGACCCGACGAAAGGCAACGATGAGTTGAGCAGGCGCACAAGGCTCTCCTGTCCGCCGGTGGCGGTGCCCTCGCGGGGCATGCGCAGCATCGCCAACGAGTGTGCGGTGACAACGGCCAGGTCGCGTCCAGCGGAAGGATCGGGTCCGGCCACCAGCACCGCCTGACGCGCGTGGCGGACCGCCTCGTCCATCTGGTCCATGAAGGCCGCGCTGGCCGCCGCGTCGGCCCACATGACGATGGCGTCCTCGGGCGAGTCCGCCGTGGTGGCTTCGGCGCCGGCCGCCATCTGCGCGGACGAGTGCGGTGCACCCTCGGTGGCGAAGGCGATCCTCCCGGCGCGGTACGTGGCGTGACCCACGATGGACGCCGAGGAGTTCACGGGGGTGACCCGGCGGAGGCATTCCATGGCCCGGTCGGGCCTGCCGGCGGCATGCAAGAGCGATGCGGCGCGGATGAGGTGGCGCGCCGCGTGTTCAGGATCCTGGGCGAAGCGAGCCCCAAGTACCTCGAACCGGGCGGCGGCGTCCGTCTCGCCGCGTTCGAGGGCGTGCTGGGACGCCCGCTGGCACATGGTGGCGACCTCGTCGTCACGTTGGGTCGTCGAGAGGGCCGCCTGGAGGGCCGCCCGCTCGATGTGTCCAGCCTTGGCGTAGGCGTGCGCAACCGCTCGCCGCGCGCTCACCTTGAGGTGTGACGTCGACTGCTGGAAGGCGGCGGCACGAGTGAGCGGGTGGGTGAACTCGACCCGGTCCCCGAGAATGGAGATGGCCTTCATCTCGAGGACGGGATCGAGTGCCGCGAGCCCGAGGTCCGCCTGCGCCAGTGCGTCTTGCAACAGGGGAAGGGACATCAGGGCCGTCGCAGCGATGGTCGTCGCAGTCGCGGCGTCCCCCTCGAGGCCCTCGACCCACTGCCCGTACGCTTCGACCAATTCGGGTCCGATCGGCACAGGATCGGGAAACGGGACCAATCCGTGCAGCTGCTCGTCGGAGAGGTACGAGCAAGCCGAGAGCATCGCGGCCGGGTTGCCACCCGTGGCGCGCCAGAGCTCCCCGAGCACCGAGGGCTCCGGCGCGGCCCCGATGCGTCGGGTCAGGTATTCGGCGGACTGGTCGACGGTGAGGGGTCGCAAGCGGTGCGTTGGAAACGACGTCTGGAAGGCCAGGGTGGAGCCGTCGGGTTCGTCACGCCATGTGACGATGAAGATTGCGGTGGCGCCGAGCTCGGGGTCGAGCACTGCGCTGGCGATGAGGTCGGCCAAGGGCTGCTGCGCCGCAGAGCAGTTCTCGAGGACGAGCAGCACCGGTGCGCCTGTGCGCCGGCCGGTGGCACGGATGGCATTGGCGACAGACCGGCGCAGCTGGTCACTCTTGGCGTCCTGGCCCTTGGACTGGCGCAACTCGGGCTCGAGGGCGTCGGCACGCTCGAAAGCCTTCGACCACACCGGGTCGGAAAGATCATCATGGGCGTCGGCGGGGAGGTGGACGATGGTGAACCCGCCAGCCTGTGCGACGAGCGTCTCGACGAGGTGGCTCTTGCCCGAGCCGGGCAGCCCATGGATACCCGTCACTGCACAGTGCCCGTCGACGGCGTCCTTGACCATCTTCTCGAGGTGGGCGCATTCGCGTCCGAGGCCCACGGGCAGGTTCATGGCGTTGGCGGGTGGGCGCAGCAGAGGCGGCGTGGACGCCGACGCCACACCGCTTCCAGTGGTCCCCGGCTTTCCCTTTGCTTCGGCAGGCCGCGCCGATCCGCCCGGCATCGGAACCGCGCCGATGTAGTCGATGTCCGCTGGGCGCTCTTGGGTGTCTTGCACGCTGGGCGCGTGCAGGTCAGCCGGGTCGCTCGGGACAGATGCCTCGTGATTTAGTTGCTGCTTCACCCGCCACCATCACCTGGGTACATGCCGACAACCGGTCCTCGAACGCCTATTCAATCCCCGCAGGCCGACAACCAGCGCCCCGCCGAAGGATCCATCGCCCTGCGATGTATCCAGGGGATGCTGCACTCGCGATGGGAGGTCGGCGGGCGGGGGTCCTGGGCGCTGGCTACGTTCGCCCCCCTCTGTCGAACGCACTTCGTGTGCGTCATGGTGTCGTTCCCTCATTGACCGGCAGCGGACCCGCGCCGACATCTGCGAACGGTCCGCCTCAGGGTGCCTGCAGAATCGCCAAGCCTGCCTTCGTGCTGCGTATCCGCCTTTCGGGGGGAAAGTACCACAGGAGACATCGATGTCAACCGCATGATATGAGGGTCGCGACGCGAGCCAGTCGGCTCCGCACCCTGTTGTCGTCAAGTAAACGCTTGGTCCCAGCGAAGTGGGCCCGGGGGTCGACGGCTTTCGGATCCTCTCAGAGCGTTGTCGATTCGTTGCTGCCCGGCAGCACTGACACGACAAAAGGAGCTCTATTCCGGCGGGCACGAGTGATGTGTCGGCATCGCTTCGCCTCGAGGACACCGATTCCTCGCACGAGAGCGTCAGGAATTGTGGATCCGTTGTGATCGCGGCTCGCTTCCCCCAAAAGCGTGCCGCGGCTGTGGTTTTGTGGGCACCCAGAACCGGCCCAGGGATGGCTCAGGTTTGGCTCAGAGTCGGTCGCTCAAGTGTTGTTGCTGCGTGGAGAGAGCGACGACACGCACCCTTGCAGGGCTCCCAACCCACCAAGGTTGACCTGAGCCGGAGTCGGCGTGGACCCACCTTGCTTCGAACGCGGTGACGGCGTGGTGGTCGTGGTTGTCGGGGCGCCGGTGGTCGTGGTGGTCCGGCCTGGTTGCTCGGCGGGCAGCTGGGCTGACGCGCCGGACGCTGGTGCGGCCGTCGCGGAATCGGTGATCGTAGTCGTCGTGGTGGACGACGCCGTGGTGCTGCTCGTGGTGGTCGACGATGTCGGAGGCGCTGTCGACGGCACCGTCGTGCTGGCCGGCGTCGTCGTGGTTGTGGTGCTGGTGCTGGTGCTGGTCGTGGTGCTGGCGTCGCTTCCAGCCGACGACCCTTGCGACGACCCCGAAGGAGTGTCGAGGATGCTCACTGTCGTGCAGGCACCTGCGGTTTGCAAGGTGCTCGTGTCGTCAATCAGTTTCTCCAGCGCATGATTCTCGGCGGCCTCATCGGCCAGTAGCGCGGCATCGGCCCTCTGGAGCCCTCTGTCTGCGTCTGCGAGATTGCCCTGGTCGGCCGTCACCGCGGCGGATGCGGCCTCGACGCGATCCACCATGTCGGTGGCGGCGACCTTCGTGTACTGCTGCGCAGCCAGGCCGCTCTGGCTCTCAGTCGTGCCGCCGGCGCCGGCCAGGGCGTTGGCGTCGTAGAGCCCGTTGTGGATGTATTCGGACACTGCGAAGGTCCCGAGCTCACGCTCGACTTGCTCATAGTGGCCTTGTGCGGTCGCAACCTTCGTCTGCGCTTTGACGACTTGGAGGGCCAGAGCGACTTGGGTGTTCTGCTGGCTGGTCACAGTCGAGGTGGCGTCCCGATAGGCGCGCAGATCGGACTGCACGTTTCCGTAGACGCTGAGGGCCGAGGAGGCCGCGACGACGCCCGAGATGCTGCCGCCCGAGGCCGCGGATCGCGGTTTCGTAGCAGGGCTGGCCGGCGGCGGAGGGCGCACACCACGCACTGCCGTCGACGTCCACCAGGAACTGACCCGGTGGCGCCACGTTCCCGGCCTGGAGGGCCGCCGTGATGACCGCCATGTTCGGCTGAAGGAGCGTGGCCACGGTGGCCGAGCAACCGGTCAGCCAATCGGGGAACGCAGGGAACCCGCCGACCATGGACGCCACGGGCAGCGGCGCACCCTGGGCGTCCGTCGTCCGTCTCGTGTTGAACGGGTTGTAGGCCGCCGCGTTGTTGGTCGAACCGCCTTCGGCAACCTGCCACTCGTCGAGGTCGGCGACGTTCGCTCTGGTTGCGGGTGCCGCCACCCCGGCGAGCACGCAGAGCTCCCAGCCCGGAGGCAGGGGAGTGCCGACCGCGGCCACGGCGCCGGCCGTTCCGGCGCCCGGGACGGCCGGCGAAATGACAGCGGTCGCCGATGCCGCCACCGCGGCCAGAACAAAACAGGCGCTGAAGAGGATGCGAGTCATCGGTGCTCGTTGTGGGGCGAGACCGGTGAGCCAAAACCTGGCAGTCATCGCCCGTGCCGCCTCGCTGGGTGAATTCGTCCCCCAGTCTTACAGAGGAGGTAGGCCCGCTCCAGCCAGACCTCCCTGGCGAGCCCCGAAGTGAGGGGGGGAAACGCAAGATTGTGAATTCGGTGTGACAGCAGCGCCAGACGGCGTGCCCGGAGCGGGACTCGAACCCGCACGCCCTTTCGGACAGCGGCTTTTGAGGCCGCCGCGTCTGCCATTCCGCCATCCGGGCTGGAACGCCTGAGCGTACAAGGCCCGATCTACCGTGGCGGGGTGGGCGATCCCTCGGCACTGACGCTGACGGGCGTCGAGTTGGTGCGGGTCGACATCCCTTTCCGCGCTGGCGTGGGCACGGCGGCCGGGGTGCACCGGTTGCGGCCGCTGCTCTTCGTCCGCGTCGTCGCCGACGAGGGCGAGGGCTGGGGCGAGTGCGCTGCGCTGGCCGACGGCACCAGCGTCGACCCGCCGCTCGCCGCGGTCGAGCAGGTGGCGGCCGAGTCCGCCGTGCCGCGCCTCCAACGCGCGACAGCCGCCCGGGGTGGCCGGCTCCCCTCCGGGCCCGCCGTGCCGCGGCTCTTCGGGAGCTCACCGGTCGACCGGGTCCTCGCCGCCGTCTTCGAAATGGCGGTGGCGGACACCGAGCTGCGGGTGCAGGGCCGCTCTCTCGCTCAGTCGTTGGAGACGGGGAGCGGCTTCGAGTCCATGCCGGTCGGGGCGGTGGTGGGCATCCCACCGGGCCACGACGCGGGCATACTCCGCGAGGAGGTCGACCGGGCCGTCGCCGCCGGCGCCGCCCGGGTCCGGCTGAAGATCGAGCCCGGCTGGGAGCTCGAGCCGGTGCGCATCGTGCGTGCGGCCCACCCGGACCTCGCGCTCCAAGTCGACGCGAACGGGTCGTACGGCGCCGAGGACGCCGTCGAGCTCCTGAGCCCCCTCGCCGACTTCGACGTCATCTGTGTGGAGCAGCCGCTCCCGCCCGCCGACCTCGTCGCACACGCGCTGCTGGCGAGGAGGCTCCGCGTGCCGATCTGTCTCGACGAATCCCTGTCGTCCCCGCTGCGCGTGCGCGACGCGTTGCGCAACGGGTCCTGCGCCATCGCCTGCCTCAAGCCCGGACGCCTGGGCGGCGTGCGGGCCACCCGGACCGCGCACGCCGAGTGCGCGGCGGCAGGGGTGCCGGTCTTCGTCGGGGGTTTCTTCGAGGCGGGGCTGGGGCGGGCAGCGAACCTCGCCCTCGCCGCCCGTCTCAGCCGGGACGCGACAGGCCTGGTCGGTGACCTTGCTTCTCCGGCCGACTACCTCTCGGTCGACCCCTGCGGGTACTCACCCGTCGTCGACGGATGGGTCAGGGTGCCCACCGAGCCCGGCGTTGGGCGGTGGCCCGATACGGCGGTCCTCGACCGCCTCAGCGTGCGGCGTCGCTGGTTTCCCGCCACCTACACTTAGTCCCCCATGCATCGCGTCCTGCTGGAACGACGCATCCGAGACGTCCACGCCCGGTTGGTCCGGGCGCGTGAGGAGCTTGCCGTGCTCGAGGAGCAGTTGGCTGTCGTGCAAGAGTCGGCCGACGAGGCCCGCGTGCGCGCCCTGGTCTCGGAGACGCCGTTGGCCACCCAGGAACACAACGAAGCGGCTCGCCATGCCGACGCGATGGCGCGTGCGCGCGACGTGTTGCGCAAGACCGTGGCCGATCTCGAATGCCGACAGGACGAGCTGCTCGCGGCCGTCGCGACCGGCAAGTGACGCCGTGACACCAGCGGAGCGGACCGCCACCGGCAGCCGGGCGGCGAAGCAAGGTCACAAGGCCGAGCCACTGGCCAGCGTGGTGATCGCCGAAGACGAAGCGATCGTCCGGCTCGATCTGAAGGAGATCCTCCTCTCGGCCGGCTACGAGGTGGTAGGTGAGACGGGCCGGGGAGACGAGGCGGTGCAGCTGGTCGAGCAGCACCAGCCCGACCTCGCGATCCTCGACGTGAAGATGCCGGGCATGGACGGGATCCGGGCCGCCCGGGAGATCACCTCGCGTCATCAGGTGGCCGTGCTGCTGCTCACTGCCTTCAGCCAGCGCGACCTCATCGAGGAGGCGCGGGACTCGGGGGTTGCCGCCTACCTGGTCAAGCCCTTTCAGCCCCGGGAGCTGCTACCCGCCATCGCCGACGTCCTGGCCCGGGCGCGCCAGGAATGGGCGATCGAGGCCGAGCAGTCCGCCGACGCGGCCGAGGACAAGATCGTCACCCGCCGGATCGTCGACGAGGCCAAACAGATCCTCATGGACCGCGACGGCCTGCCCGAGAACGAGGCGTTCAGCTTCATCCAGCGCACGGCCATGCAGACCCGGGCCCTCATGCGCGACGTGGCGCAGCGGGTCGTCGACGGCAGCCTGAACCCCTAGGCCCCCACAGCGGGCGCGCCCGTCACGCCGACCCCGTAGTGTCGACATGATGGCCTCAGGACAGGAGGGGCGGACAGGCCCACTGCTGCTGCTCGATGGCATGTCGCTCGCCTTCCGGGCCTATTTCGCCCTCCCCGACACGCTCGCCACCTCCACCGGCGTCGTGACCAACGCCGTGCACGGTTTCACCTCCATGCTCGTCTACCTGGTGCGCGAGCAGAAGCCCTCGGCCCTCGCGGTCGCCTTCGACGCCCCCGGGGCGACGTTCCGCGACGAGATCCTCGAGGACTACAAGGCCGGGCGGGCCGAGACACCCTGGCTGCTGCCGCCGCAGTTCGACATGATCCGCGAGGTCATGGCCGCCCTGGCCATCCCGGTCGTCGAGGCCCCCGGCTTCGAGGCCGACGATGTCATCGCGACGCTGGCGACCGAGGCGGTGGTGCGCCAGTGCGAGGTCGTGATCGTGACCGGCGACCGCGACAGCTTCCAGCTCGTCGAGGACCCCTACGTGCGCGTGCTCTACAACAAGAGGGGGGTGAGTGACTACACGCTCTACGACGAGGCGGGCATCTTCGAGCGCACCGGCGTCCCTCCGTCGCAGTACGTGCTGCTGGCCTCGCTGCGCGGCGACCCGTCCGACAACCTCCCGGGGGTCCCGGGGGTGGGGGAGAAGACGGCGGCCAAGCTGCTGACCAAGTACGGCGACCTCGACGGCATCTTCTCCCACCTCGACGAGCAGACGCCGAAGTTGCGCGAGAACCTGGCCGCCAACGAGGGCCTGGCCCGCTCGAACGCCCGCATCATCCCGCTCGTGCGCGACGTGCCGCTCGATGTCGTCGTGTCAGAACTCACCCTCGGGGGCTGGGACCGCGCCGGTGCCGAGGCCACGTTCGACCGCTACGAGATGAAGACGGTGTGGCACCGGATCGAGGAGCTGCTCGACGCCGGCGCGCTCGGCCAGCCGGCGGAGGGGTCGGCGCCGGGCCCCTTTGGTGTGCCCACCGCCGCGGCGTCGGGCCACGCCGACCCCGCGGCCGCACAACTTCCCGCCCTCGAGATCCAAGATGTCGCCCTGCCGGTGACCGCGGGCGAGGCCACCAAGCAGTTGGGTGAGCTCGGCACGGGCCGCCTGGCCGTCGCGGCGCGTTGGAACGGCATGCCCGGACGCAGCGAGCTGCTCGGCTTGCTCGTCTTGGCCGCCGACGGCGAGGCCGCCGGGCTGGGCGTCATGGTGCCCGGCGACCTGCTGGGCACGGCGTCGGTGGCCAAGAAGCTGAACGCCATGCTGGCGCAGCCGGTCGTCGGCCACGACGTCAAGGAGGCCATGCGTTCGCTCCTGCCTCTCGGCATCGACCTCACCGGCCTCGAGATGGACACCGGCGTCGCGGCCTACCTCCTCGACGCGTCGACGGGCGAGTACGAGCTGGAGCACTTGCGAGAGCAGAGCGGCCAGCTCTCGCTCGACATCGCCGAGCCGGGGGAGACCGCGCGCGACATGGCCCAGGAGGCGGCGGGCGAGGCCGCGGACGTGGTGGCCATGGAGGCAGGGTTCCGCCGCCGCCTCGAGACCGAGGACATGGTCACGCTCCACGACGACATCGAGACGCCGCTCGTGCGGGTGCTGGCCAAGATGGAGGTGGCCGGGATCGGCATCGACCGCGCCGAGCTGCAGTCGATCGCGGACTCGCTGAAGGAGTCGGTGGCCGCCCTCCAGGAGGAGGTCCAGACGCTGGCTGGGCACGAGTTCAACGTGAACTCGACGCCGCAGCTGCGCACCGTGCTCTACGAGGAGATCGGCCTCACCCCGGGCAAGAAGACGAAGACCGGCTTCTCGACCGACGCCCAGACGCTCGAGAGCCTGCGCGACGCCCACCCGATCGTCGCCGCGTTGCTGAATTACCCGCGAGGTGGAGAAGCTGCGCTCGACCTACGGCGAGAGCCTGTTGGCCGAGGTGCACGCGGACGGGCGGATCCACGCCTCGTTCGGCCAGACCGTGGCGCGCACCGGGCGCATCTCCTCGGACCGGCCCAACCTGCACAACATCCCGGTGCGGACGGAGCTGGGCAAGCAGTTCCGGCGCGCCTTCGTGCCGGCGCGGGGCTCCACGTTCTTGGTGGCCGACTACGACCAGGTCGAGCTGCGCTGCATCGCTCACCTCTCGGACGACCCGGGCCTGATCGACGCGCTGACCTCGGGGGCCGACGTCCATCGCACCGTGGCGGCCGCGGTGTACGGCATTGCGATCGAGGAGGTCAGCCACACCCAGCGTGAGTTCTCCAAGATGGTCTCCTACGGGCTCGCCTACGGCATGGAGGCCTACGGGCTCAGCCAGCGTCTCGGCATCCCCGTCGAGGAGGCGGCCGCCATCATGGAGAGCTACTTCGGCGCCTTCCCCATGGTGAAGGAGTACATGGACGCCACGGTGGCCGAGGCGAAGATCCGCGGGGCCACGCGCACGATGTTCGGCCGCATCCGCCCGCTACCCGACCTGCACGCCGCGAACTACCGCATGCGCCAGGCGGCCGAGCGCCAGGCGATGAACGCGGGGATCCAGGGCCTGGCCGCCGACATCTTCAAAACGGCCCTGGTGCGCCTCGACCGCGACCTCGAGGAGACCGAGCTGGCGAGCCGCCTGGTGCTCCAGGTGCACGACGAGGTGATCGTCGAGGTGTCGCCGGGCGAGGAGCAAGACGTGCGCCGCCTCACCGAGTCCGCCCTTACGGGCGCGGCCGACCTGAAGGTCCCCCTCACCATCTCCATGGCCACGGGACCGAGCTGGGCGGCTGCCAAGGGCTAGGGCCCGCGGGGGAGACCCGCGCTGAGCAGCTGATATCGTGGAACCCCTGCCCGCCGGCCCGGCGGTGGCGCAGACCCAGATCCAACGATCCGACTCCGGCGCGGTCCTGTGGTTGCAGGTTGCAACCCAGAAGGGAGCTTCACCATGGCTGACACAGTCTCTTCCCCCTCCGCCACGTCCCTCCTCTCACCCGAGGCGATGGGCAGCTTCGACGCCGAGGGCAACTACACGCCGCGCACCATCGTCGACGACGACCTCGGAGACGCCGATCTCGAGAAGGCGATGGGCGACTCCATCATCGAGTTCGACGACGGCGACGTGATCGAGGGCACGGTCGTCAAGATCGACCGCGACGAGGTGCTGCTCGACATCGGCTTCAAGTCAGAGGGCGTGATCCCCGCCCGTGAGCTCTCCATCCGCAACGACGTCGACCCCAACGAGATAGTCAAGCTGGGCGACCACGTCGAAGCCCTCGTGCTCCAAAAGGAGGACAAGGAGGGCCGCCTCGTCCTCTCCAAGAAGCGGGCGCAGTACGAGCGGGCGTGGACGACGATCGAGGAGAAGAAGAACAACGGCGAAATGGTCTCGGGACCGGTGATCGAGGTCGTGAAGGGCGGCCTGATCGTCGACATCGGCCTGCGCGGCTTCCTCCCCGCGTCGCTGGTCGAGCTGCGCCGGGTGCGCGAGCTGCAGCCGTATGTGGGCAAGGAGATCGAGGCGAAGATCATCGAGCTCGACCGCAACCGCAACAACGTGGTCTTGTCGCGCCGCGCCTGGCTGGAGGAAGCCCAGAAGGAACAGCGCGGCGACTTCCTCCAGAACCTCAAGCCGGGCGAGCGCCGCAAGGGCACCGTGTCCTCGGTCGTCAACTTCGGTGCCTTCGTGGACCTCGGTGGCATGGACGGACTCGTGCACGTCTCCGAGCTCTCCTGGAAGCACGTCGACCACCCCTCCTCGGTGGTGTCCGTCGGCGACGAGATCGAGGTCGAGGTGCTCGATGTCGACCTCGACAAGGAGCGCATCTCCTTGTCGTTGAAGGCGACGCAGTCCGACCCGTGGCAGGAGTTCGCCGACAGCCACTCCGTGGGCCAGCTGGTCTACGGCCGCATCACCAAGCTGGTGCCGTTCGGCGCCTTCGTGCAGGTGGGCGACGGGATCGAGGGCCTGGTCCACATCAGCGAGATGGCCGCGCACCACGTCGACCTGCCCGAGCAGGTGGTGACCCCGGGCGAGGAGCTCTGGGTCAAGATCATCGACATCGACCTGCAGCGGCGACGGATCTCGCTCTCGATCAAGCAGGCGGCCGAGGGTGGCGAGGTGTCCGAGGAGTACCGCGAGGCCTTCGGCGAGCACGCCTACGACGACCAGGGCAACTACATCGGCTACGACTACGCCGAGGGCGAGTTCACCCCCGAGACCGAGGCGCAGGCGGCCTGGGCCGACTTCGCCGCCGAGGCCGGCACGCAGGTGCACCAACCCGAAGATGGCGAGGTGTCCGAGGGCGCTGCGCCCGGAGGCGAGCCTGCTGCGGCCGCCACAGAAGCCGCCCCTGCCGCCGAAGCCGACCCCGCGGTCGACGCTGCGCCAGCCGAAGCCGCCCCGCGGTCGACGCTGCGCCAGCCGAAGCCGCCCCCGCGGTCGACGCTGTGCCAGCCGGCGAGTAACAGCTGGCGACGGCATCACCGAGATCGGGAGAGCGCATGGACGAGCAACAGGCAGCGCAGCTGCTCAAAGACGAGCGGGCACGGGTCGAGGGGCTGCTCCGCGACCTGTCGTCGGCCCGCGCCGAGGAGGTTGGCACCCTCGCTGATCGGGGCGACATCGCCGACCCGGCCGAGCCCCTCACCGACGTCGAGGGCGACGACGCCGTCACCGAAGGCCTCCGGCAGCGCTTGGCTGCGATCGAGCGGGCGGAGGCCCGCCTGTCCGCCGGGACCTACGGGCGCTCGGTGCGCAGCGGCGTACCCATCCCCGACGACCGGCTCGAGGCCGATCCCGCCGCCGAGCTGACGGTGGAGGAGCAGGCATCGGTGGACTTCACCGCGGACGCAACCGTCGCGGAGAGCACCGTGGAGGAAGAAGAAGCGGATGAAGAAGCACTGTCGGGGGAGTGACGCTCCGCCGACAGTACCGTCCGGTCCCCCCGGAGTGCTCAGCGGAGGACGGCGCCTCCGTCCACGCTGACGATCTGCCCGTTGATCCACGACCCGTCGTCTGACGCGAGGAATGCGACCATGGCCGCGATGTCCTCGGGCATGCCCAGGCGGGGGCTCCGGGTGACCCGGAGGGCGTAGTCACGGAACTCGGGAGTCAGTGACGATCGAACGTCCTCGGTGAGCACCAGGCCGGGAGCAACCGCGTTGGCGCGGATACCTTCCTTCCCCCAGCGCGAGGCGATATGGCGCACGAGCGCGTTGACGGCGCTCTTGGCCATGGCGTAGGCCGGCCGCTCGGGCTCACCGATGAACGCGGCCGCCGAGCTGGTGAAGACGAGAGCGCCACCACCGCGCTCGAGCAGCGGCGGAATGGCGTGCCGGGCGCACAAGAGGTGCCCACGGGCGTTGACCTCCAGGGTCCGGTCCACCACGTCGATGGGAATGCTGACCACGTCACTGTCGCGCCCAACGACGTGGGGGGACAGATCGGCGGCGTTGATGTGCACGGTGTCGATCCCGCCGTGAAGCTCGAGAGCCGATGCGATGAGGGCTTGGACCGATGCGTCGTCACTGATGTCGACCGTGACGGCGCTCGCCCTTCCGCCCCGGCGCGCAATCTCCGCAGCCACCGCGTTCGCCGCGCTGCCGTCGAGGTCACCGACCACGACAGCGGCACCCTCTTCGGCCAGCCGGATACTGCTGGCCGAACCGATGCCACCCGCTCCCCCGGCCATGACGGCAACCTTGCCTTCGAGGCCTCGCATATAGCGAGCATCGTAGCCAGGCGATTCGCCGGTTCGACGGGGCGGTCTCTCGCCGGATCGGGCGAACTCAACCTGGCCCGGGCGCGTCGGTCAGCACGTCGCTCAGCACGGCGGCGAAGCGCTCGGCCGAAGCCGGCGCCGTCGTCATGAACAGCACGGGATCGAGCAGCTCCAGCTCGAGCAGCGCCGGCGCGCCGTTGTCGTCGCGCACCAGGTCCACCCGGGCGTAGGTGGTCGAGCCGAGGATCGACTCGGCGGCGGCGACGGCGCGGCGGCCGAGGTCGAGCTGGTCGGGTGCCGCCGACGCCGCGGTGACCACCTGGTTCTCGATCAGGCTGGGCCCGGGAGCGACACCGCGCCGGATCATCGGCTGCTTGTGGATGGCGTGACTGTACGCACCACCCAAGAAGATGAGCCCGGTCTCGCCTTCACGGTCCACCGACGCTTCATAGGGCTGCACCATCGCCGCCACGCCGCCGCTGACGAGCGCCGCGACGTGGGCGCGGGCGGCCCCGTGCTCGTGGGGCCGGTAGCGAGCGGTCTGAAACCCGCCTCCCGAGACCGCGGGCTTCACGACGACCTCGCCTTCGAGATCGAGGCGCGTCGCCCCGGGACCAGTCCCGTCGCTCGGAGGCTCGACCCACTGCGTCGCCACGATGGGCACGCCGGCCGACGCCAGTGTGCGCAGGTACCGCTTGTCGAGGTTCCAGCGCAGCGTGGCCGGGCTGTTCACCACCGGGACACCGAGCGACTCGACGTGGTCGATCCAGCGGAGGAACTCGTCGACGTGGTGGATGTTGTCCCAGGCGCCGTTGGCCACGACGAGGCCGAAGCCGGACCAGTCCACGGCGCGGTCGCTCCAGACGACGGCCGAGGGCTCGAGCCCGGCGGCCGACAGGGCGGCGCGCTGCAGGGGCCAGTCGTCGTGCAGGTTCGGGAACGCAGGGGGCGCGGTGAAGGCGACGCGCAGCGGACCGGAGCCGGCCCGGCTGGGTGGGCTCAACTCCCGATGGGGAAGTGGCAGGCCACCTGGTGGCCGGGCACCAGCTCGCGCATCTCGGGGACCTCCTCGGCGCAGCGTGTCTCGGCCCGGGGGCAGCGCGTGCGGAAGCGGCAGCCCGACGGCGGGTGGATCGGGCTGGGCGGCTCGCCGGTCATGGGGACCCCGTTGCGGGTCGACTCGGGATCGGGCTCGACGGCGGAGGCCAGCAAGGCCGCGGTGTAGTGGTGGGCCGGCGCCTCGTAGAGCGTGTCGGAGGGAGCGATCTCGCACAGGCGCCCCAGGTACATGACGGCCACCCGGTCGCTCACGTTCTTGACCACCGCCAGGTCGTGGGCGATGAAGAGGATCGTCAGGTTGTACTCGGCCTTGAGGTCCTCCAGCAGGTTGAGGATCTGCGCCTGGACCGAGACGTCGAGGGCGGAGACGACCTCGTCGCACACCAGCAACTTCGGCTTGAGCATGATGGCGCGGGCGATGCTGATGCGCTGGCACTGCCCACCGGAGAATTCGCGCGGGTGGCGGTTGCCGTTGATGTACGGGTCGATGCCGACCCGGTCGAGCATGGCGTTGGCCTGCTCGCGCCGCTCCTGCTTGGTCCCCATCTTCCAGATCGTGAGCGGCTCGGCGACCACGTCGGCGATGCGACGGCGCGGGTTCAGCGAGGAGATGGGGTCCTGGAAGATCATCTGGACCTGCGTGCGCAGGTTGCGCAGGTCGTGGCGGCTGAGCGACGTCAGCTCCGTGTCGCCGAAGCGGATCCGCCCCGAGGTCGCCTTCTCGACCTGCACGATGGCCCGGCCCGTCGTCGACTTCCCGCAGCCCGACTCGCCCACCAAGCCGAGGGTCTCGCCCTTGGCGAGGGTGAAGCTGATCCCTGCCACCGCCTGGACGGTGTCCCTGCCCTTGCGGAACGAGACGTGGAGGTCCTCGACGGTGAGCAGCGGGGTCGTGGTGCCCGCCGCGGCCGCGTCGAGTGCGGTGTCGGTCATGCCTGTACGGCCTCAGCGGGCGTGGGTGCCACGGCCGGCGCCGGCGGGTCGGCCGCGGTGAGCGGGTACCAGCACGCGTAGGAATGCCCGGGTGCCGCTTCCACCAAGGGCGGCTTCTCCCGGTGGCAGCGCTCTTGTGCGTAGGGGCAGCGAGGCGAGAACGGGCACCCCGCCGGCGGGTGGATGAGATCGGGCGGCCGGCCCTCGATGGCGATGAGCCGGGTATGGCTCGGGTTCGCGATGCGTGGCATCGACTTCAGCAGCGCCTCGGTGTAGGGCATCGCCATGCTCTTGAACAAGACATTGGTCGGGGCGCGCTCGACGACGTTGCCGGCGTACATCACGATGATCTCGTCGGTGCGCGTGGCGACGACGCCCAGGTCGTGGGTGACGAGGACCATGGCCATGTCGCGGTCGTGCTGGAGCTGCCCGAGCAGGTCGAGGATCTGCGCCTGGACCGTGACGTCGAGGCCCGTGGTCGGCTCGTCGGCCATCAGCAGGCGCGGGGCGCAGGCGAGTGCGATGGCGATCATGACCCGCTGGCGCATGCCGCCCGAGAGCTGGGCGGGGTACGCCTCGTACCGCTCGACAGGCGAGGGGATGCCCACCTGCATCAGCAGCGAGAGGGCGGTCTCCTTGGCCTCGGCCTTGGAGAGCTTCAGGTGGATGCGGAGCGGCTCGGTGATCTGGTGGCCGATCCGCTGCACCGGGTTGAGCGACGTCATCGGGTCCTGGAAGACCATGGCGATGTGCGTGCTCCACAGCTTGCGCAACTGGTCGTTGGGCGCATTGAGGATCTCCGTGCCGTCGTAGCGCACGGAGCCCGTCTGCGTGGTCGAGGCGCGCGGGAGCAGGCCCATGATGGCGCGCGACAGCACCGTCTTGCCCGACCCCGACTCACCCACGATGCCCAGCGTCTTGCCCTGGTCGAGGGTGAGGCTCACGCCCTGGACCGCTTGCAGGGTGCCGCGGCTGGTGGCGAAGGAGACGCGGAGGTCCTCGACGTCCAGGAGCCGGCGTCCGCTCACAGCTTGATCTCGGTCACGTCGAAGTAGGCCCGCAGCTTGTCCGCCACCACGTTGAGGCTGAAGAGGAGCAGGAACATGGCGCTGGCCGGGAAGATCACCAGCCAGGGGTTGGTCTGCCCCTTGGCTCCCGTGAGCAGGCTGGACCCTTCGTTGAGCATGTTGCCCCAACTCGGCGTCGGTGGCTCGACGGAGAGACCCAGGAACGCCAGCGAGCCCTCGAGCACGATGATGGTGGCCACCGCGATGAGTCCGAACGAGACGATCGTCGGCATGATGTTGGGCAGGATCTCGCGGGTGATGATGCGGCGGTCGCTCGCACCGAGCGCCTTGGCCGCCAGCACGAAGTCGCGCGTGGCATACGAGAGGGTCGAGGCGCGCACCACCCGGAAGATCAGCGGCGAGGCGAAGATCCCGATGACCAGCGTGATCTTGTACAGCGAGTGACCCCAGAACGAGACGATGGCGATCACCGCCACGATGGCGGGGAAGGCCAGGACCACATACGAGCTGGTGTTGAGGAGGGTGTCGACCCGCCCCCGCCGGTAGGCCGAGTACATGGCGGGGATGCCGCCGAGGACGAGGCCGATCAGCGCGCCGCCGAAGCCGACGACGAGCGAGACCCGGGCGCCGTAGATGAGCCGGCTGAGGATGTCGCGGTAGAGGTCGTCCGTCCCGAGCAGGTGGCTCCAGCTCGGGCCGCCGTTCTGCACGCTGTTGTAGTTGCCCAGATCCGGGTTGGGGAGCGGCAGCAGGCTGGCGAAGGTCGCCAACAGGGCGACGATGACGATGAAGGAGGCGCAGATCCAGAAGAACACGCCGAGCTTCTTGCGCGTGGGGTCGGCCGCCTCCTCCGCGGCGATCTCCTGCTTGATCTCGGCCAGGTCGTCGGTGATGACGCTACTCACGGGCAATCCTCGGGTCGACGATGGTGAACAAGAAGTCGAAGATGAAGTTGATCAGGACGATGGCCACGGCGACGAAGAGCGTGATGCCCTGCACCACCAAGTAGTCGTCCTGATCGACGCTCGAGATGAGCTGATACCCGAGCCCGGGCATCTGCAGGAGCAGCTCGACCACGAAGGTCCCGGCGATGAGGCTGCCGATGGTGACGCCGGCGGAGGCCAGCAGCGAGACGGAGGACGGCCGTAATGCGTGGCGCCACATGATGCGCCGGTCACTGAGGCCCTTGGACCGCGCCATCGTGATGAAGTCCTCCTGCAGCGTCGAGATCAGGTCGTTCCGCAACAGGCGGAAGTACACGACGATAGAACCGAGCGCGAGCACGATGGACGGCAGCAACATCGTATGGATGTTCGACCAGAAGTCCTGGGACAACGGGACGTAGGAGGCCGGACCGGGGAACACGTGCCAGTGCACGGCGAAGAGCAGCACCATGACCGGCGCGATGACAAAGGGCGGGAGCGCCAAAAACGCGAAGGTCGTGCTGTTCGAGGCCTGGTCGAAGAGCCGGTTGGGTCTGCGAGCCGCGGTCATCGCCATGGGGAACGCGATGGCGAAGGCGAGGATCTGGGAGAAGATGATCAGCTCCAAGTCGATGGGGAACGACTGGGCGATGATGGTCGTGGTCGACTCGTGGGTCGTGAAGGACTGTCCGAGGTTGCCCTGGAACACGTGGCCGATCCAGATGAAGTACTGCGCAATCAGCGGCCGGTTCAGTCCCAGCTCACGGTTGACCGTGGCGACGTTCTGCGAGGTGGCGTTGGGACCGAGGATCGTGGTCGCGGGGTTGCCGGGGAGCAGGTGGACCAGGAAAAAAGTCGCGATGGAGACAAAGATGATGATGATGACGAGCAACACCAGCCGTTTCGCGATGTAACGGGCCACGTCGCCTTCTTTCCCCCCGGTCTGTCGATTCCCTTCAGATCACGCCGCGTCGAACGCACCGCCTCCCACCGGCGGCGGATGATCCTAGACCGCGACCCTCTTGTCCTACCATGCGCCCCATGCCCGACGAGGTTCCTGGTCTCAACGGTCGTGCGCGCACCTTGGTCGGGATCGGCGTCGTGCTGGTGGTGGCCGCCGGCCTCCTCCTGCGCTTCTGGACCAGATCGGGGTTGTGGCTGGACGAGGCCTTGACGGTCGACATCGCCCGCCTCCCGCTGCACGAGATCCCCAACGCCCTCAAGCACGACGGCGCGCCGCCCTTGTACTACTACCTCCTGCACTTCTGGATCGTGCTGTTCGGGCAGTCCGACGACGCCGTGCGCTCGCTGTCGGGCATCATCGCCGTGATCACGCTGCCGGTGGCGTGGCTCTGCGGGAAGCGCTTCGGGGGCCGCACGGTCGCCTGGACGACGCTCGTACTCCTGGCGAGCGCCCCCTTCGCGGTCTACTACGCGACCGAGTCGCGCATGTACGCGCTAGTCATTTTGCTCACCGGGCTGGGCTTTCTTGCCCTGCAACGGGCGGTGACCGCACCGCGGCCCGGCAACCTCATCGCGGTCGCGGTGATCGCCGCCGCGCTCCTCTACACGCAGTACTGGTCGCTGTACCTCGTCGGCATCGTCGGGATCTGGCTGATCGCGTCCATCGTGCGCACACGCCGTCGCGGCCGCCCCGAGGACGCGCCGTGGGCTGCGCTCATCGCGCTCGCAGTGGGCTGCCTGCTCTTCGTGCCGTGGGTGCCGACCTTCCTCTACCAGGCCAAGCACACCGGGACCCCATGGGCCGCGCCGCCCAACTTCTCCGCCGTCATCAACGCGCTCACCGGGTTCACCGACAACCAAGGTTCGACGTTGCAGACCGGGACGAACCAGGGCCGCCTGCTCGCGGTCATCTACTTCGCCATGCTGGCCCTGGCCGTGTTCGGCGTGGGGCTCACCGGCCGCATCATCGAACTCGACCTGCGCACGCGGCCGCGCGCACGCGGCGTCGGCTTCGTCGTGCTGGGGACGCTGTTCGCGGCGATCGCCGGCGGCATCATCACGGCCAGCGCGTTCTCCTCGCGCTACGCCGCCGTCGTGTTCTTGCCGTTCCTGCTTCTCGTGGCGCTCGGCACGACGACGCTGCTGAACCCGGTGGCGCGCGTCATCGTGATCGGGCTGGCGGTGGTGGCGGGCATGGTCTCGTCCGCCCAGAACGTCACGACCCAGCGCACACAGGCCAATGCCGTGGCAGCCGCCATCAACACACAGGCCAAGCCCGGTGACATCATCGCCTTCTGTCCCGACCAGCTGGGCCCGTCTGTCTACCGCCAGATCCACGATCCATCGCAGTACGACATGATCACGTTCCCCCGCCGCACCGGCCCCCAGATCGTGGACTGGGTCGACTACGCCGACACGGTCCACGCCGCCAACCCGAGCGCCTTCTCGGACTTCGTCCTGTCGAAGGCGGGCGCCGAGCACCGGATCTGGCTGGTGTGGCAGCCGATGTACCAGACCTACGGCGTGAAATGCGAGACAATCGCGTCCGACATCATCAACGCCACCACCAAGGACGGAGGCGGGGGACGCAATGTCGTGACGAACCATCCAGCGCTCTACTACGAGCCGATGAACCTGACTGAGTACGCGACAGGGCCCTGAGCCGTGGCTGAGGTGACCGAGCCGGTGGCCGCGGGGGCCAGGACGACCGACGTGACCAATGCGCTCGCCCCGTCGACGGCGCAGCCGGCGAGCGGCGAGCACGACGAGGCGCTGGGCGGTCCGGGCGGGGAGGGTTCGAGGAGCCGCCACGCCGCCGGCGGCGCGGCCGCGGCGACGGGGGACCGTCAGGGTGCCTGGCGGTCCACCCAGCGTGCCTGGAACCGGGTGCCCGAGTCGCTGCGCGAGGCCGTGCTGCCCTTCCTCGTCGCCCGCGTGGTGGTGCTGGGCGCGCTCGGGCTGGCGCACTTCGTCGTCGATCGCACCCACCCGTCCACGCCCGGCGTGGCGGCCCGTGTCCATGCCGGGCTCCTCGGGTGGGACGCCGGGTGGTACGAGAGCATCGCCCGCGTCGGGTACGCGCCGCTCGGTCGCCAGTCACTGCGGTTCTTCCCGGCCCTGCCGGCGCTGACGCACGCGCTGGCGTGGCTGCCCGGCCTGGGCGACGGCCCGGCACTGGTGCTGCTGGCCAACGCGGCGGCGTTCGTGGCGACCGCCATGCTCTACGTCCTGGTCCGCCGCGAGACCGGCGAGCCGGTCGTCGCCCGCCGGTCGCTGTGGATCCTGAGCCTCCTGCCGGCCGGCTTCGTCCTCGTGATGGGCTACGCCGAGTCGCTGCTGCTGGTGTTCGCCGTCGGCTGCTTCCTTGCCCTGCGCCCGCCCCCGAGCGACGACGCTGCCCGTCCCCACTTCGCGGTGGCGGCCCTGCTCGCGTTCGCCGCCGCGCTGACGCGGCCCGTCGGCGTGTTCTTGGTGCTGGCCGTCGCGGCCGAGCTCGTGCGGTGGTGGCCACGACTGGGGCGCAACGAGCGGGTGGCAGGGCTGGCCGCGCTGGCCGCGCCGTTCGTGGGAGTGGTGGCGTTCTTGGCTTGGGCCCAGCACGAGGTGGGGGACTGGTGGGCCCCGCTGCGCGTCCAGCTCCAGAGCTCGCACCACGGCGGGCTGTCAGACCCGCTGTCCACGCTGTACGACGACGCCAAGGGGCTCGTGCACCACCATGTGGGCACGGCGCTGCACGTCCCGTGGGTGCTGCTCGCACTCGCCATGCTGATCGTGTGCTGGCGGCGGCTTCCGGCGTCCTACACCCTCTTCGCCGCCGCCGTGCTCGCCCTCGCCGTGTCGGGGAGCAACCTCGACTCGTTCGAGCGCTACGCCTTGAGCGCCTTCCCACTGTCGATGGCCGCCGCGCTCGTCCTCACCGAGACGCAACTCGAGCGGACCGTCCTGGCGCTGCTCGCCGCCGGGTTGGCCGGGTATGCCCTGCTCGCCTTCCTCAACATCTCGGTCCCCTGAGCGGCCCCTGCACCTCGCCGAGAGGGCCGCAGCCCCCGGTGCAGTGCTGCCGGACCCTCCCAGAGCACGCACGGGGGGTCCACTAACCTGCCCTTCTCGATGGCCGCTTCACACGACGCCGCACCCGTCGTCATCGCCGGCGCGGGTCCCGGCGGGCTGACCGCGGCGTACCTGCTGACCAAACGGGGGGAGCACCCCCTCGTCCTCGAGGCCGACGACGTCGTCGGCGGCATCAGCCGGACCGTCGAGCGTGACGGCTGGCGCTTCGACCTGGGCGGCCACCGCTTCTTCACCAAGGTCGACGAGGTCGAGACCCTCTGGCACGAGATCCTGCCCGAGGGCGACTTCATGTTGCGGCCTCGCATGAGCCGGATCTATTACAAGGGCAAATTCCTCGACTACCCGCTCCGGGCCCTCAACGTGCTGCGCAACCTCTCGCTGTGGGAGGGGTTCATGATCGGCCTCTCCTACCTGTGGTCCCGCGTCCACCCGCCCAAGGACGAGGCGAACTACGAGAACTGGTTGGTGAAGCGGTTCGGGTGGCGCCTCTACCGCACCTTCTTCAAGACCTACACCGAGAAAGTGTGGGGCGTGCCGGTCTCGGACATGCCGGCGGACTGGGCCGCCCAGCGGGTCAAGAACCTCGACCTGCGCAAGGCCGTCGTCAACGCCATCCTGCCCAAGCGCGGCCAGACGGACATCACCACCCTGATTGAGGAGTTCCAGTACCCCAAGTACGGGCCCGGGATGATGTGGGAGGTCTGCGCAGAGAAGGTGAAGGCCGCCGGGGGGACGGTGGAGATGGAGGCGCGGCTGACCCGCATCAACGTCGAGCGTGGCCGCGCGGTCAGCGTGACCTACACCCAGGGGGGCAGCGAGCACACGGTGCCCGCCTCGCACGTGATCTCCACCATGCCGATGCGCGAGTTGGTGAACACGATCACGCCGGCCCCGCCGCCCGAGGTCGTCGCGGCGGCCGACGACCTGCACTACCGCGACTATCTCACCGTGGCGCTCGTCGTGCCCGAGGCCCGCAGCTTCCCCGACAACTGGATCTACATCCACGCCACCGACGTCGAGGTCGGCCGCATCCAGAACTACGGGTCGTGGTCGCCCTATCTCGTCAAGGACGGCCGGACCTGCCTCGGCCTCGAGTACTTCGTCTTCGAGGGCGACGACATGTGGAACAAGCCCGACGCCGAGCTCATCGCGCTGGGCACCAAGGAGCTGATCTCGCTCGGCCTGGCCGCCGACGGCGACGTCGAGCGCGGCTACGTCGTGCGCGTCCCCAAGGCCTACCCGTACTACGACTTCAGCTACAAGGAGAACGTCGAGACGATCCGCAAGTGGATCGACACCGAGGCATCCAACATCCATCCCGTCGGGCGAAACGGGATGCACAAGTACAACAACCAGGACCACTCCATGTACACGGCCCTGCTCACGGTGGAGAACATCTTCGGGGCCGACCACGACGTGTGGACGGTGAACGTCGAGGAGGAGTACCACGAGGCGGGGGCCACGGGACGGGACGCCCCCGTGCTGCCGCGGCGGACCGCCGCCACGGCGGGCACGACCAACCCTGCCTGAGCACGCGCCCGACGCGGGGCGCTGGTGGTGGTGGCGACGGTGGATGACGCTGGCCGTCGTCGCGCTGGTGTATCTCGCTCTCGGCTTCGGCCTCTGGGTCCACGCGTGGGCCCAGGGTGTGACGACGCACACGCTGTGCGGGTGCGGCGACCCCGCGCTGTTCTTGTGGTTCTTCCAGTGGCCGGCCACGGCACTGGCCCACGGGCACAACCCGTTCTTCTCGACGGCACTGTTCCACCCGGGCGGCATCAACCTGCTGGCGCAGACCTCGGTGACGGGCCTGAGCCTGCCGCTGGTCCCGGTGACCTGGATCTGGGGCCCGGTGGCCTCGCTCAACGTCGCCTCCACCATCGCCCCGGCCCTCACCGTGTTCACCGCTTTCATCGCGATACGCCGTTGGGTCCGCTGGACGCCGACCGCCTTCTTGGGCGGGCTCCTCTACGGCTTCTCGCCCTTCGTGCTGACCAGCCTCGAGTTTGCGCACCTCATGACCGCGGCGCTCATGGTGCTGCCGCTGATCCTGATCGCGCTCGACGAGATCCTGCTGCGTCAACGCCACAGCGCGGTGTGGGCGGGCGTGCTCCTCGGCCTCCTCGTGTTCGTGCAGTTCTTCCTCTCCTCTGAGCTGCTGGCCGTCACGGCCCTGATGGCACTCTGCGGGGCCGTGGTCCTGGTGGTCGCCGCGCTGATCGGGGACCGGGCCGCGCTGCGGCGGCTGGCCCCCCACGCCGCCACCGGCCTGGCGGTCGGCTTCGGCGTCGGTGCGGCCCTCTTGGTCTGGCCGGTGTGGTTCGCGCTCGAGGGCCCGGCCCACCTCTCGGGGCTGGTGTGGCCCAACGTCGGCATCATCGGCGGCTTCATCCCCTCGAGCTTCATCACGACGGGCTACCCGCCGCCCCACAACGTCTTCTTCGTCCTGGGCGGGTACAACGGCTCGCCGCTGGCGTCGGCGGCGTATCTCGGCTGGACGTTCCTCGCCGTGCTCGCGGTGGGGCTGGTGGCGTTCTGGCGCGACCGCCGCCTCTGGTTCTTCGGCCTCATGCTCGTCGTGTGTGGCGTCTGTTCACTGGGCATCCGGCGCGGCCAGTGGGAACCGGCCCGCTTGTTCGACCATGTGCCGGTGCTCGAGAACGTGATCGAGCAGCGCTTCATGGCCGTCGGGTTCCTCGCCGCCGCGGTGATGCTGGCCATCGTCGTCGACCATGTCCACGGGCTGCTGCCCGACTGGCGCGGTGCGCTCGGTGCGCTGGTGCTGTCGGCCGTCGCGCTGGTGCCGATGGGGGTGGTCTTCGGCGAGCGTCTGCCCTTTGCGATGCGACCGGTGATCCTCCCACGTTGGTACACGACGGTGGCCCCGACGCTGCCGCCGGGGCGCGTGCTCCTCTCGTATCCTGCACCGTTCTCGGGCATCCAGGCGGCCATGGCGTGGCAGGCGGTCAACGCCATGCACTACAGCCAGGCCGGTGGCGGCGGTCCCCAGGGGGTGGCGCGGCGGGCCGGCACGGCGGTCGAGGGGTTCAAGGTGTTGACCATCCTGGGCCTGGGCGTCGGCGTGACCCCGCCGTCGGGCACGCCGGCACAGCTGGCCGCGGTGCGGCACGCGTTGCGCGCGTGGGAGGTCAACACGGTCGTGATCGCCACCAACCCCGCCGCGCCCAACCTCCAGCAGGGCACCGACCCCGTCTATGCCGCCGCCTTCATGACGGCGGCGCTCGGCCGCCTGCCCACCCTGCAGGCCGGTGCCTGGGTCTGGGACGACGTGCAGCTGGGTCTCCATGGACCGCTCCGCCTCCGGGCGGGCGCGCTCTCGTCCTGCGTGGGGGCCGCTGAGGCGCACGGCGGCCGCGAGACGCTCTCGCAGCGGGCGCCGGCCTGCGTGGCCTCCGCCGCCTCAGCCCTGGCCCGAGGCTGAGACGCGCCGGCGCGGCCGGCGGTGCCATGCTCAAGGGTCAAGCTTGGCGGGCCGATCCTGAGTGGTCGAGATCGACGCCGGCAGGCGTCGGAGAGGCGTCGGAGAGACGTCGAAGGGGAATAGTGCGGGACGTGACGCGATCGGTTGGGCGGGGCCGCCGATTGGGTGCCACGAGCATGCTGGTCGGCCTGGCCGCCGCGGTCTGCCTCGGCGCCGCCATTGCGGTGCCGGCTGCCCACGCGGCAGCGCGAGTGCGAGCGCGGGCGGACGGATCGAGCGGCGAGCGGGTGGCGCTGCGCCTGCCCCCTGGGCTCTCCGCCTCAGAACGCGCCGCGTTGGCGCGGGCGGGTGCGTACGGCCCGCGCCCGGTTCGGCTCCTGATCGTGGGGGACTCCATCGCCATGACGCTCGGCATGGGCCTCTCGGTCCAGGCGCGCCCCCAGTACGGGGTGAGCGTGCTCGACCACGCGACGGTCGGGTGCGACCTCGATCCGGGGCTCGAGGTGCTCACCGAGGGCACGCCCGGGCCGGCCACCCCGGGCTGTGACAACTGGCGGGCGCTGTGGCCCTTCATGGTCGCCCAGGCGCGTCCCGAGGTGGTGGCGCTGGGCTTGGGCCGCTGGGAGGTGACCGACCACCTGCTCGACGGGCAGTGGGTGCACATCGGGGAGCCGGCCTGGGACCAGCACCTGGCGAACGAACTGCAGGCCGCCATCACCATCTTCCACACGTTTGGTGCAAAAGTGGTGTTGTTCACCATGCCCTACGTCGATCCCAGCGACCGCCAACCCGACGGCCTGCCGTGGCCCGAGAACACGCCGGCGCGCGCCCAGGCGTACAACGCGCTCGTGCGGCAGGTGGCGCAGTCCGATCCCGGTGAGGTCAGCGTGATCGACCTCAACCGGATGCTCAGCCCGGACGGCGTCTACACCGCGACACTCGACGGGATCGACGTGCGCTCGCCGGACGGCATCCACGTGAGCCCCGCGGGCGGAGAGTTGTTGCAGCGGCAGATCCTGCCGCTGATCGACCGAATCGGCATGGAGGACGAGGCAGCGGCGGCCAAGGCTCGCGCGTGAGCGAGCCGGAGGCGCCGGACGCGCCTGCGGCCGAGCTCGTCGTCGAGGGCGTGCCCGCCGCGATGGCGCTCGCCCCCAACGCGGTGGGTCCGAATCTCGGTGCCGAGCTCATCCTCGACGACGAGGCGCGACCCGGCGTCCAGTCGCTGCGTGCCGGGCTGTTGCAGGCCGGGCCGTTGGCGGCGGCCGGCGTGCTGGCCAACGGGGCCAGCGTCGTCCTCACCGTCGCGCTGGCACGCGTGCTCTCGCCGCACAGCTACGGGGTCCTCAACCAGCTGACCGGGCTTTACCTCATCTTGTCCATGCCGGGGTCCGCGGTCGTCGTCGCCGTGGTGCGCCGGGTGACGACGTGGCACGAGGACGGCAGCGGACTGCTGGTGCGCCGGTGGGCGGGCCGCATGCACCGGCAGGGCAGCATGCTCGTCCTGGCGTGGGCCGTCCTCGTCTTCGCCAGCCGGCACGGCGTCGCGGTCCTTCTCAACCAGAAGAGCGGCATCGGCATCGCGGCCATCCTCACCGCAGCCGCGTTCTTCGTCCTCCTCTCGCTCGACCGCGGCCTCCTGCAGGCCCACCGCTCGTACCAGCCCCTCGCGGTGAACCTCCTGGTGGAGATGGGCGTACGGGTGGTCGCCGTGCTCGTGCTGGTGCTGGCGGGCTTCGGTCCGTCCGGCGCGGCGGTGGGCGTGCTCATCGGAGAGGTCGTCGCCGCGGCCCACGCGCGCTGGGCCGCGGTGCGGGTCTGGTCCGGCGGTGTGGTGCGCCCGCTGTGGGCCACCGCCGGCTGGGTGGCGGCCATCCGGCCCGACCGCGTGCTCGGCCGCGGGGGCTCCGAGCGGCGCACGGTCGTGCTCGACCTGGTGGTCGCCTCGGTGTCGCTCTCCATGGTCGCGGTGCTCCAGAACGTCGATGTGCTCGTCGTCGGGCGCGACAACCCCACGCACAGCGGTGCCTACGCCGCGGTCTCGGTCACCAGCAAGGCGATCGTCTTCGGCGCCATCGTGCTCGGTGGCTACCTCCTGCCCGAGGCGGCCATCCGCTGGCGCCAAGGGGGCCACGCGCTGCGGCAGCTGGCCGTCGTGCTCCTGTTGCTCGGTGTGCCCTCGTTGCTGTTGCTCGGCCTTGCGCTGGCCGCCCCACAGCAATTGCTCGAGATCGTGTTCCACCACGCCTACACGTCGGCCTCCGACGCGCTCGCACCGCTCGTCGTGGCCATGATCATGCTGAGCGTCTCGGTCGTGCTGACCATGTACCTGTTGGCCGTCGGGCGCCGATGGGTGTGCGGCGTACTGGTGGCCGGAGCCGTCGCACTCACCGTTGCGGTGCTCGGGGTGCACGGGTCACCCCGGGCGACGGCGTTCGTGGATCTCGGCGTGCAGGCGATCGTGCTCGCGGTGATCGTGGCCGGCTTCGCATTGGTCCATAGGGTCAGGTTGTCAAAGGAGCCCGTAGGGCTAACCTGACCGGATGGGTGGAGACGACACGGGGGGCGCCGTCTTCGCGTCCGGTGACGGAGGGTCGCGCGCAGTCGTGCAATCGGGCTCCGAGGTTCTCGCTTCCGTCGCCGCCGACGCCGGTCTGCGGCGCATCCACTTCGTGGCGTGGCGTGACCTCGACGACCCCGAGGCGGGTGGCTCGGAGCTGCACGCGCACATGGTCGCGTTCGCGCTGGGCCGACGCCGGGCTCGACATCACCTTCCGGACCTCCGCCGTGCCCGGCGCGCCCGCCGCGCTCAATCGCGACGGGTACCGCGTCCTGCGCCGCTCCGGACGCTACGCCGTGTTCCCCGGCGCAGCGTGGGAAGGCATCCGCATGGGGCACCGGCCGGGCGACGCGCTGGTCGAGATCTGGAACGGCATGCCCTTCCTCTCCCCGCTGTGGTACCGCGGCCCGCGCCTCGTCTTCTTGCACCACGTCCACGCCGAGATGTGGGGCATGGTCCTGCCGCCCACCCTGGCCCGTCTCGGCGACCTGACCGAGCGCCGGCTCGCCCCGCGCTTCTACCGCCAGAGCCGGGTGGTGACCCTGTCGGAGTCGTCACGCGCCGAGATCGTCGAACTGCTGCGCCTCGCACCCGAGCGCGTCACCGTGGCGCCGCCGGGCATCGACGGCCGTTTCACCCCGGGCGGCCAGCGCTCACCGGTGCCCTTGGTGGTGGCCGTCGGCCGGCTCGTGCCGGTCAAGCGCTTCGGCGAGTTGCTGCGGGCCCTGGCTGCGGTGAAGGCCGAGCAGCCCGAGCTGCGGGCGGTCATCGTCGGCGAGGGGTACGAGCGGCCGGCGCTCGAGGCGCTCCGGGACGAGCTCGGCGCGACCGAGTGGGTCTCGCTGCCGGGTCACGTCCATCACGACGAGCTGGTGTCGTGGTACCGCCGGGCCTGGGTGGTCGCCAGCAGCTCACAGCGGGAGGGCTGGGGCATGACCCTGACCGAGGCGGCTGCGTGTGGCACGCCGGCCGTGGCGACGGCCATCGTGGGCCACGCCGATGCGGTGGTCGACGAGGACTCCGGGCTGCTGGTAGATCGCGTGGCCGACCTGGGTCCCGCGTTGGGTCGGGTCTTGCGCGACGACGTGTTGCGCAGCCGCCTGTCCAAGGGCGCACTGGCGCGGTCGCGCTGGTTCACGTGGGACGCCACGGCCCTGCGCGCGCTCGAGGCTTTGGCCGAGGAGGCGTCGATCCCGACCGAGCGCTGAGCGCCGGCCGGCTCGCCGAGCCCGTCAGCCGTCGATGCCGACGATCGGCGGCACCGGCCTGGTGTCGACGATCTGACCCGGGTCACCGGCTCGGAGCTTGCGCCGGCCCAGTGGCTTGTTCAGCCGTAGCCCGAAGCCGGTGATGACGGCGTCGGCGAGCAACAACACGACCCCCAGCCAGATGAGGTTGCCCGCCTGGACGAAGGTGCCGGCCCAGTTGGCGCCCGGCAGGTAGTGGTGCACGTTCTGCCCCTGGACCACGTTGGCGCATCCGGCGACGATGAAGGCGACTCCTCCCGTCAGGGCGACGACGCGGGCCCATGGGACAACGAGCCCGAGCGCCACGAGCGCGCCCACGACGAGGGCGGCGGTGCCCGACACGACAAAGGCGGCGACCCCGGCGCTGACCACGCCGATGATCAGGGCGCGCGGGACGCGCAGCCAGCCACGCTGGCGCTCCTCCTTGGGCGGCGCCGAGAAGGGCAAGGTCAAGGTGGGCGCGTCGAAGGGCTCGGTGGCCAGCGCGACCACCTCGGGGCCTGCCGGGCCGCGCAGGCGGCGCGGCAGCTTCGCTCGCAGCCAGCGCCGGGCGCGCGACGGCAGGAAGCCGAGCAACAGGCAGAGGGCGAGCGTCGCCCCTGAGATGGCGAGCGCGGCCCAGATCTCCTTTTGCGGGGTCCACGTCAGCTGAATCGTGAAGTCTGACCCTCCCAGCCGCTGCAGGTCGGCCTCCGAGACCTGCCATCCGTTGGCGAACCCGTCGATCAGTTGGGAGGTCCCGAGGTCCACCGACGTCGAGCCCGGCGCGGCAGCGGGCCCAGGCGTGGCGACCGCCTTCCAGCCCTTGTCGACGCTCTGACCGAGCACGAACTCGAAGGGCTGGCGTGCGCCCGACACGAGGTCGCTCTGGCTGTCGATGTGAGAGGTCTGCTGCACGACGGTGGGCGCCGTGCCCGCCTGGACGGGGGGGACTGACGGTGCCCCGGCCGTGGTCGGCGACACGCTGGGACCGGGGGCCCCTCCGGCCGCCGAGTCCAGCACGAGCTGGTCGATGTTCCACCCCGTGCACAGCGACGGCGCGTTCGCGCAGGGCGGGTTGTGTGCGACCGCCGTCTGGACGATGTGGGGGCCGGCGGCCAGCGTGATCCCCTTGGCGTCGGGGCCGCACGGCACCATCTGCACCTCGCCGTTGTCGAGGGCGTTCTGGGTGGACCCGACGATCGCCACGTCGACCGGCTGTCCGTCAATGGAGAGGAGATTGGAGACGCAGGTGCCCGGGAGGCTCGTGGGCGTCGGAGGGGCCTGTACGCCGGGGAGCCCCACCTTGGCGATGCCGAGGGGGAGGGCCAGGGGCCCGGTGGAGTAGTAGTTCTTGGCGTACTCGGCCCGGACCGCGGTGAACGTGAGCACGAATTGCGAGCCGGTCAGGGGGGCGAAGCTCACCGGCACCGTCGTCGTCGCGCCGGGCACGGTGCTGTCCGCGATCGGCGGGAGCGTGACGGTGCGGACCTGGCTGCCCGAGGAGACGGTCATGACTGTCGGCACGGAATGCCGGCCGTCGGCGAGCACCGTCAACGGGAAGCCGGTCAGCGTCTGCGTCCGGGTCAGGTTGTAGGTCAGCGTCGCCCCGATGTCGGCGCTGAGGTCGAAACCGGGCTGCCATGCACTGCTCGGATCGTTGTCGAGCGTGGCCGACGCGGTGGCGTTCAGGTTGCCCGGCATGCGCCCCGAGGAGTAGGCCGAGACGTAGCCGTCGGCCGGGGTCGGCGCCCGTCCCACCAGCTTGTCGATCTCGTCGTCGGGCAGGAGTGAGGAGAGGCTGGCGGTGCCCGAGATCGTGAAGGTGCGGGCGGTGGGGAGCTGGAACTCCCGGGTGATGGTGGTCTCGGGGTCGCTCCGGGTCGGATACGGCGAGGTTTTGAGCCGGGTCATCACGTAGGTCAGCCGGTCAGACGCCGAGGCGGCGCCGAGGGTCGAGGTCAGATCGGTCGGCATCTCGATGACCTCTTGGACGTGCACGCCGGGGATCTCCACCTCGGCGAAGCCGACCGCCGTGGATTCGGACGGAGGCTGCGAGTCGTTGGTCGTCGCGTCGATGGTGACGCGCAGGGTGTGGAACGAGGTTGTCGGGAAGGTGACCTCCTGGCCCGCGGGCCCGTAGGAGGACTTGGTGAGGTCGAAGGTCTCGGGCGCCTTGCCGTCGAAGGTCAGTGTGACCCTTGAGATGAAGCGCGTGCGGTCGCCCCGCTGCACCTGAACGAGGGTGATGTGGTTGGTCGTGACCGGGTTGGAGAACTGCACCTGCCACCACTGGCCCGAGGGGTTCGACACGAACGTGCCGGTGTTCCACGACGTGTCGAGGTTGTTGTCGATCGCGCTGTAGGCGCGGTTCTCCGGCGTGAACGAGACAGGATTGCCGTAGCTGCTCGCCGTCACGTTGACGGCGCCGACGTAGCTGGCGTACGTCTTGCTGTCGATGGACGTGCCGGGGAAGAGCTCGACGGGACTGTCGCTCAGATCCGTCTTCGCCGGGTCCTCGTCCGGCGTCTCCGTGGCACCGGTGTTGGCGTTGAGGGTGTTCCAGCGGAATGCCTGTTTGCGATTGGTGTCGGTGACGACGAGTTGGGCGCCCTGTGCAGCCAGGCTCTTCATGAGGCTCTGGTCCGTGTCCAGCGTCCCCGAGTAGTAGAGCGCACTCGACGTGTTGAGCAGGCCGAGCCCGGCGAGATCGTTCAGCCCGACGGCGTCCCCCGAGATGATCATCGCTCCCTGGTCCGACTCGCCGCGGACCATCGGGCGCGGGTCGTTGACCGTGTAGGTGACGACCGGGCTGGGCCACGTGATGGTGGCCGGCGCACTGAGGTCTTGTTCGTCGAGAGTGGACACCGCCGAGATGTTGGGCCTGGGCGCTCCGAAGGACACGGGGTCGCTGAGCCCGCTCGGGGTGTGCAGCAGCTGGAGCGCGAGCAGTTGCGGTTGGGGCACGCCGTAGTGCTCGTAGCGCTGGTCGTACTCCACCATGAGGTCGCCCGCGCTCATCAGGCGGGCCATCGGGGCGAGTGCGCTGTAGTTCTCGGTGTCCTCCTGTATGGGGTCGTCGAACGCGTAGAGGGTGTCCGCCGTGGCGATGGAGCCCATGACCTGTTGCTCGCGGGTGACGAAGTCCCTGGTGAGATCCGCGGGCTGTGGAGTGTCGAGCGGATCCCCCCAGCGATAGGACGCGAAGTTGTCGCCCGGGATGGCCAGCACCCGGGTCCCTTGGTGGGTGTGATTGAGGTGGTCGATCGCCTGCATCTCGTAGGAGGGCAGCGCGGCGGGGATCGAGAGGTAGTTGGGGATCATGTCGCCGTTGAAGATCGAAGGGTTGTTGCCGACGACGAGGCACGCCAGCAAGAAGGCGGAGATGAGCCCGAGGACCGTGATGCGCTCCCAGAGCGCCGTGACGCCGGCGCCGAGGAGCATGACGAGGCCGAGGAGCACGACCGGCGTGGCCCGGTCCGTCGAGCGCAGGGCCAGGCCCGCCGTCGTGTTGGTCATGAAGGACTTGAAGAGCCGCCCGATCGTGGTCGGGTTGCTGAAGGGGAACGGCCCGACCGAGAGGATGAGGCCGACGAAGATCAGCACGATGAAGTAGGCCCGCTCCCGCCAGCGCACGAAGGCGGCCGCCAGGACCGAGAAGAAGGGGACGGCGTACGAGGTGGCCAGCAGGACCAGGCTCTGGGTGTAACGGGCGGCCGAGTTGTTCCAGGGGCCGAGGCTGTCGCCGCCGTAGAAGTACCAGTACCCGAGTCCGCGGATGACCTCGGACGGGCTCGAAGTGGCCGAGGTCGACGGGACGGTCTCGGTGTACTTGAGGACGTTGACGCCGTAGGCGGCCTCGACGAACAGCCCCGCCATCCACCAGACGCACGCGCCGAGGGTGAGGATGCCGATACGCAACCCCGCGTCGATCGCTTGGCGCCACGTGGCCTCGCGCAGGACGGCCACCGCGAAGATCAGCCAGAGGACGGGTGCGACCCCCACGTAGATGATGGCGGTCGCGTTGATCCCGCTGACCAGCGCGACGGTGAGCGCGAACAGGGCCGGCCAGCGCCACCCGCCTCGCCGCAGGGCCAAGATGGTGAAGGCCAGCATGAAGGGCAGCCCGGACCAGGGCAGCAGGATCACCGAGATCCGGCTGGCGTACTGCAAGAAATACGGCGACAGCATGTACGCCAGCGCGGCGACCAGCGGGCCGGGCCCGCGGAGGCGCATCGTGCGGCAGAGGTAGAGGATGCCGACGCCGGCGACGAAGAGGATGGAGCCGAGCCAGAGACGCTGCGCGACCCAGGTCGGGATGTGCAGGACGTAGGTCAGGGCGAAGAAGGGCCCCATCGGGACGAGGTAGCCGATGTACTCGTGGGTGACCGTTCCCAGGGCGACGGTCGGGTTCCACAAGAAGGCGACCTGGCTCAGGAACTTGGTCGGGTCGAGGTACAGATACGGCTTGGTGTTCGCCGTGATGACGCCCGGCGCCACCGCGAGCATGGGGATATAGGCCAGGGCGGCGAGCACGACGACACCGCTGATCGTCCAACGACGTTCGCGCTTTGGTGTCGAGAGAGTCGAGGCCTGCGCGGTGTGCCGTCCAGACGCAGCGTGCCGTCCAAGTCTCGCGGTGAGTGAGTTGAGCATCAAGAGATCAGGTGGGGTCGCCGGGTAGTGTAAGCAGGCAGCGCCCCCGCGGCGTGTCACTAAGGTGTCACCGAAGGGAGCGCCGTGCCCACCAGTTCGAGGACCCGGTTGACGGGCGAACGCCCGCAGCAGGGGGTGACACCGGACTCGCTGCTCGCGCTCCACGAGGCCGGCTACCGCGCCGTTCTCGATCGCATCGGCGACGGGCGCATCCTCGACGTGGGCTGCGGCCAGGGCTTCGAGTCGGCGCGCTTCTTGGACCCCGGGCGCGACGTGGTCGGGGTGGACTACTCGGGCGACGCGGTTGCCACTGCCTCGTCCCACTACGGGCCCGACGGGCTGCACGTGGCCCAGATGGACGCGCTCGGCCTGGCCTTCTTGCCGCAGAGTTTCGACGGCGCCTGCTCGTCGCACCTCATCGAACACTTCACCGACCCCGAGCCCCACGTCTCCGAGCTGGCCCGGGTGGTCACCGACGACGGGCTCGTGTGCGTGCTCACGCCGAACAAGCCGGCTGACTTCGAGAACCCGTTCCATCTCCATCTCTTCGACCGGGCCGAGCTGCGGGCGATGCTCGAGCGACACTTCGGCGACGTCTGGCTCGGCGGCGTCGACGCCGTGCCCCACGTGAAAGCCGACTTCGAGGCGCGCCGCCTCAAGGCGGCCAAGCTGCTCCGCGTCGACGTGTTCGACCTGCGGCACCGCATGCCGTACGAGTGGTACGTCTGGACGTACACGCACCTGCTCCCGCTGGCCTACAAGCTGGTGGCGCGCAACGACACGGGTGGCGTCACCGGCATCACCGCCGACGACTGGTTCGTGACCGAGGACCCCGACGACACCACGCTCGTCCTGCTGGCCGTGGCGCGCAAGCCTCTGCGGGACGGAGCCCACTCGTGCTCGCAGTCGGCCTGACCGGGGGCATCGGGTCGGGGAAGTCGACCGTCGCCGAACTGCTCGTCGAACGCGGCGCCGTGCTGATCGACGCCGACCAGGTGGCCCGCGACGTGGTCGCGCCGGGCGGCCCCGCCTACCAGCCGTTGATCGAGCACTTCGGCCCGGGCATCCTCGCGCCCGACGGGACCATCGACCGCAAGGCGTTGGCCGCCGTGGCTTTCGCCGACGACGAGACCCGCCTCGCGCTCAATGCCATCACGCACCCGGCCATCGGGCTCGCCATGATCGCAGCGCGCGACGCTTTCGAGGGCACCGACGCCATCGTCGTGCTGGCCATCCCGCTGCTCACCGCCGTGCACCGCGACACGGTCAAGTTGCACAAGGTGGTCGTCGTGGACTGCCCGACCGACGTGGCGCTCGAGCGCCTGCTCACCCAGCGCGGCTTCGACCGTGCCGATGCCGAGGCCCGCATCCGCGCCCAGATCTCACGGGAGGAGCGCATCAAGGAGGCGGACTACGTGCTGGACAATTGCGGTGACCGGGCCGGCCTGGAGGCCGAGGTCGCCACGCTCTGGGACTGGCTCTCGGCCGCCGCCGCGGAGCGCCGCACGCAGGCCTGAGCTGTGACACCCCACGGGTAGCCTCAGGAGGTCATGCCCGAATTCGAGGTCGTCTCGCCCTTTCAGCCCTCGGGGGACCAGCCACAGGCCATTGCGGCCCTGGCCAACGGGGTCCGCCGCGGCGACCGCTATCAGACGCTCCAAGGCATCACCGGTTCGGGCAAGACGGCCACCATCGCCTGGATGGTCGAGCAGGTCCAGAGGCCCACGCTCATCATCGAGCCGAACAAGTCACTGGCCGCCCAGCTCTCGTCGGAGCTGCGTGAGCTCTTCCCGAAGAACCGGGTCGAGTTCTTCGTCTCCTACTACGACTACTACCAACCCGAGGCGTACCTGCCGACGACGGACACCTACATCGAGAAGGACTCGTCCATCAACGACGAGATCGACCGGCTCCGCCACGCCACGACCTCGTCGCTGCTGATGCGCAAGGACGTCATCGTCGTGGCGTCGGTCTCGTGCATCTACGGGTTGGGCTCGCCCGAGGAGTACCGCGACCGCATCCTCGGGCTGGCGGTGGGGCAGCAGCTCGACCAGCGCGACGTGTTGCGGCGCCTCGTCGACCTCCAGTACGCCCGCAACGACGTCAACCTCGTCCGGGGTACCTTCCGGGCCCGGGGCGACACCGTCGAGATCCACCCGGCCTACGAGGAGGCGGCGCTACGGGTCGAGATGTTCGGCGACACCGTCGAGCGCATCGTCCCCTTCGACGTGCTGACCGGCGAGATGGGGGAGGAGATGGAGGACATCGCCGTCTATGCGGCCACGCACTACGTCACCGGCGACGAGATCATCCAGCGCGCCGTCGGGACCATCGAGGTCGAGCTGCGCGAGCGCCTCCAGGAGTTCGAGAAGGAGGGCAAGCTGCTCGAGGCGCAGCGCCTGCGGGTGCGGACCGAGCACGACCTCGAGATGCTGGCCGAGACGGGTGTGTGCTCGGGGGTCGAGAACTACAGCCGCCACCTCGACGGCCGGGCACCGGGGGAGACGCCGTACACCCTCCTCGACTTCTTCCCGAAGGACTACCTCTGTGTCATCGACGAGAGCCACGTGGCGGTCCCGCAGCTGCACGGGCAGTACGCCGGTGACCGCTCGCGCAAGGACGTGCTCGTCGAACACGGGTTCCGGCTGCCCTCGGCCAAGGACAACCGCCCGCTCCGGTTCGACGAGTTCATCGAGCGCGTGCCCCAGTGCGTGTTCGTCTCGGCCACGCCCAGCTCGTTCGAGCTCGAGCATTCGGCTCAGGTCGTCGAGCAGGTCATCCGGCCCACCGGGCTGGTCGACCCCGAGGTCACCGTCATGCCGACCAAGGGGCAGGTCGACGACCTGCTGGCCCGCATCGGGACGACGGTGGCCGCCGGCGGGCGGGTCCTGGTGACCACACTGACCAAGAAGATGGCCGAGGACCTGACGGACTACCTGGCCGACGCCGGGGTCCGAGTCCAGTACCTGCACTCGGACATCGACACCATCACCCGCATCGAGATCCTGCGCGAGCTGAGGCTCGGCAGCATCGACGTGCTCGTCGGCATCAACCTCTTGCGCGAGGGCCTGGACCTGCCCGAGGTGGCGCTGGTTGCCATCCTCGACGCCGACAAGGAAGGCTTCTTGCGCTCGGCCTCCTCGCTCATCCAGACCATGGGCCGCGCCGCCCGCAACGTCGACGGCATGGTGGTGCTGTACGCGGACACGGTGACCGACTCCATGCGTGAGGCGGTGTCGGTCACCCAGCGCCGCCGCGAGCGGCAGATCGCCTACAACCTCGAGCACGGGATCGACCCCCAGACCATCCGCAAGTCGGTGACCGACATCCTCGAGCGCTTGCGTGGGTCCAGTGGCGGCGTGGCCAAGGCCGGCCGCAGCCGGGCCGAGGTGCGCAAGAACGCCGCGGTGCGGGGCAACCGCCGGCCGGCGCTCCTCGCCGACGGCGACGCGTCGACGCCGGCCGAGGCGATGGAGCTGATCGGCCAGCTCGAGGCCGAGATGAAGGCCGCGGCGGCCGAGTTGCGCTACGAGGAGGCGGCCCTGCTGCGCGACGAGATCTCCGAGCTGCGCTCTGCCATCCCGGGCTGAACCGGCCCGCCCGATAGCGTCGGGCCCATGCCGACGACTGCCCAGCTCCGCGAGGTCATGGCGCGCTATGCGGCCGTGACCAGCTCACGCGACGCCGACGCCTATGCCGCCCTCTTCACCGACGACGCCGTCCAGGTCGACCCGTACCCGACGCCGCCCAACGTCGGGCGCGAGGCCATCCGGGCCTTCATGGGGCGCTCCTTCGATGCGTGCGAGGCGATGCGCTTCGAGGTGCTCGAGGTCCATCCGGTGGCGGACCGGGCGGCCATCACGTTCCACATCACACTCAGCCTCGAGGGCGGCGCCACGATGCACATCCGAGGCGTGGAGATCTTCACCGTGACCGACGAGGGCCTGATCTCCGCCGTCGACGCCTACTGGGGTGATGAGAGCGTGACTTTCGAGTGACGCAACCGTAGACGCAACCGCCGGCCCCAGCGCAGGAACCCCTTCCCGCTGCGACGCCCGTTGCGATGTGATCCGAGCGGGCCGCGCGCTCGGCGGACGTCTAACGGACGGACTCCTTGGGTAGAGACGACATGGGTGCGACGCGTCGCGCACCACGATCGGAGGTCCCCCATGCCATCCGCCCGTCTAGCCGCCCGTCCAGCCGTCCATCCGTCCGGCGACTCGCGGCGCCCCTACGGGCGGCGCCCGACCCTGGCCGCACTCGTCGCCGTCATCGCCTTCCTCGGCGTGCTGGGCGCGGCGATCGTGAGCGCGGGGCCGGCCGGGGCGGCGGTGACACCGCCGGCGCAGGGGTGGAACAGCACCGAAGCTGCGCTGCCCGCCAACGCCGGCACCGCCACCACCCTCGGCAACGTCATCATCTCGTCGTCGTCGTGCCCGGCCGTCAATGGCTGTGTGTCCGTGGGCGGGTATCACGACACCGGGACCCTGCCCTGGGGCGTGATCGAGACGCAGAACGGGACCAGCTGGACGGAGACCCAGGCGCCGGAGCCGTCGAATGCCGGTACCGGCGGCAACCAGGGGTTCTGGTTCGGGTCGCAGAACTGTGGCAACAGCCAGCCCTGCCGCGCCGTGTCGTGCCCGAGTGCCGGCTTCTGCGTCGCGGTCGGGGAGTTCAGCGACAGCGCGGGATTCGACCAGCCCGTGGTCGACACGCTGGCGAACGGTGCCTGGACCTCCGCCCAGGGTGCGCTCCCCAGCGATGCGGCCACCGACTCCACGACGGTCAACCCCGACGCCTGGCTCTACTCGGTGTCGTGTTCCTCGTCGACGTCGTGCGTCGCCGTCGGGACCTATCGGAACACGAGTGACAACGTGAACGGGTTCGTGGCGACGCTGTCGGGCACGACCTGGTCGGCCCAGGCGGCGCCGCTGCCGTCGAACGCCAACACCACCGGGTCGGTGCTGGTCGCGGTGTCGTGTCCCTCGGCGACCTTCTGCGTCGGGGCCGGGTCGTACCCCGACGACACGGCGGGGAACCCCTCCAACGGGTGGCTGGTCGTCGATGCCAACGGCACCTGGACCGGCACCACCGCGCCCCAGCCTGCGGGCGCGGGTGACGACGCGGATGGTCACCAGGACTCGATCGAGAGCGGCGTGGCGTGCCCGTCCGCCGCCTCCTGTGTCGCCACTGGTCACTACGCCGACGCCAGCGCGAACAACTGGCCGCTCATCGACACGTGGAACGGGACCGGCTGGACCGGCCTCCAGGGCCCGGTGCCCTCGGGCGCCAGCACGGCGCCGACCTCCGAGCAGCTGGTCTCGGTCTCGTGTGGCTCGCCGTCGTCGTGCGTGGGGGCCGGTTTCTACCAGAACACCTCGCTCGCCACCTTCGGGCTCATCGACACGCTGAGCAACGGCTCGTGGAGCGCCACCGCGGCGCCGCAGCCCGCCAATACCGACGCGACCGCTCAGGCCGCCCACCTCGACGAGGTCTCGTGCCCGACCCCGTCCTTCTGCCTGACGGTGGGCTCCTACGTCGGGACCGCGGCGACGGGATTCGCCTTCCTCGACACCCTCTCGGGCGGGACGTGGCGTGCGCTCGAGGCGCCGCTGCCGACCAACGTCAGCACGACGACGGGATCCACCGTCGCCCAGGGTCGGGTGGTGGCGTGCAACTCACCTGTGTCGTGCGCCGTCGGGGGCGACTACCTCGATACGAACGGCAACGGGCAGGGGTATCTCGACGCCGACGTGGGCCCGCAGGGCTACTGGCTCGGCGCCGCCGACGGCGGCATCTTCAACTACGGCAACACCACCTTCTTCGGCTCGCGCGGCGGCCAGCCCCTCAATGAGCCGGTCGTCGGCATGGCGGTGACCCCGGACCAGCAGGGGTATTGGATGGTGGCCTCCGACGGCGGCATCTTCAGCTACGGCGACGCCACCTTCTTCGGCTCGCGCGGCGGACAGCCGCTCAACGCCCCGATCGTCGGCATGGCCGCCACCCCCGACGGCAAGGGCTACTGGCTGGTGGCCTCCGACGGCGGCATCTTCAGCTACGGAGACGCCACCTTCTACGGCTCGCGGGGCGGACAGCCGCTCAACAAGCCGATCGTCGGCATGGCCGCCACCCCCGACGGCAAGGGCTACTGGCTGGTGGCCTCCGACGGCGGCATCTTCAGCTACGGGGACGCCACGTTCTACGGCTCGACCGGCAGCTTGGTGCTGAACCAGCCGGTGGTGGGCATGGCCAGCACCCCGACCGGCCTCGGCTACTGGTTGGTGGCGGCCGACGGTGGCATCTTCAATTACGGCAACGCCGCCTTCTACGGCTCGACCGGCAGCATCCACCTCAACAAGCCGGTGGTGGGCATGGCGAGCTCCCCGAGTGGGAACGGCTACCTCCTGGTGGCCTCCGACGGCGGCATCTTCAACTATGGCGACGCGCCCTTCTACGGCTCCGCCGGTGGCCTGACGCTCGTCGAACCGGTGGTCGGCATGGCCGGCTGACGCCGCCGCCCCGGCCCGGCTCCCATCGACCCGGCGGCGGGGCCGGGTTCCGCCGGGCAGGATCCCGCCGGAGGTGACACAGCGCGCCGGTATCCTGCCCAGATGGCCGACCGTCTGGTCGTTCGCGGGGCTCGCGAGCACAATCTGCGTGACGTCTCCCTCGATCTGCCCCGTGACCAGCTGATCGTCTTCACCGGGCTGTCGGGGTCGGGCAAGTCGTCGCTGGCCTTCGACACCATCTACGCCGAGGGCCAGCGCCGCTACGTCGAGTCCCTCTCGGCCTATGCCCGCCAGTTCCTGGGGCAGATGGACAAGCCCGACGTCGACTTCATCGAGGGTCTCTCCCCGGCCATCTCCATCGACCAGAAGTCCGCCTCGCGCAACCCGCGCTCGACGGTGGGGACGATCACCGAGGTCTACGACTACCTGCGCCTGCTCTACGCCCGCATCGGCCATCCCCATTGCCCGACCTGCGGCCGCCCGGTGGCGCGCCAGACCCCCCAGCAGATCGTCGACCGGGTCCTCGAGCTGGCCGACGGGACCCGCTTCCAGGTGCTGGCCCCGATCGTGCGCGGCCGCAAGGGCGAGTACAGCTCGCTCCTCGACGACCTGGCCAAGCAGGGCTTCGCCCGGGTCCGCGTGGACGGGGTGCCCCTCGAACTGGCGGAGCGGGCCGAGGTCAACCTGGCCCGCTACGAGATGCACACGATCGAGGTCGTCGTCGACCGCCTCATCCGGCGCGCCAACGTCCGCCAGCGCCTGACCGAGTCGATCGAGACCGCGCTCGATCTGACGGGGGGCACGGCCGAGGTGCTCGTCATGAACGGCTCGGCCGAGGGGGGCGAGGAGGAGGCCATCACCTTCTCCCAGCACCTGGCCTGCACCCACTGCGGCATCAGCTTCGAGGAGCCCGCCCCGCGCAGCTTCTCCTTCAACTCGCCCTATGGGGCCTGCCCGTCCTGCCTCGGCCTCGGGACCAAGTTCGAGGTCGACCCCGACCTGGTCGTGCCCGACGACTCGCTCTCGCTCGCCGAGGGCGCGCTGGCGCCGTGGGCCGGGGCGCGCAGCGAGTACTTCACCGGGCTGCAGGCGGGCGTGGCCGAGTTCGGCGGCTTCTCCTTCGAGAAGCCCTGGAAGTCGCTCAAGGCCAAGGACAAGAAGCTCGTCCTCTACGGGACCGGCTCGCGCACCATTCGGGTCACCTACAAGAACCGCTTCAACCGCACGCGCAGCTACGACGCGCACTTCGAGGGGATCATTCCCTGGCTGCAGCGGCGACACGGCGAGGCGGAGTCGGACTGGTCGCGCGAGCAGATCGAGATGTACATGCGCGAGGTCGACTGCCCCGAGTGCAAGGGGGCGCGCCTCAAGCCCGAATCGCTGGCGGTGACCGTGGGCGGGCGCAACATCTACGAGCTGTGCAGCCTCTCCATCGGGGCGGCCGTGACGGCGATGGCCGACCTCGAGTTGACCGAGCGCGAGCACATGATCGCCGACCGGGTCTTCAAGGAGATCCGCGAGCGCATGCAGTTCCTCCTCGACGTGGGCCTCGACTACCTCTCGCTGTCCCGCGCCTCGGCCACGCTCTCGGGTGGCGAGGCGCAACGCATCCGCCTGGCCAGCCAGATCGGCAGCGGCCTCGTCGGCGTGCTCTACGTGCTCGACGAGCCGTCCATCGGCTTGCACCAGCGCGACAACAAGCGACTCATCGCCACCTTGGAGCGCCTGCGCAACCTGGGCAACACGGTCATCGTCGTCGAGCACGACGAGGAGACCATCCGCACGGCGGACTACGTCGTCGACATCGGGCCGGGCGCCGGCGAGCACGGCGGCACGATCGTCCACGCTGGGCCTTTCAGCGGACGGGGCGGCCTGCTCACGAACAAGGCGTCGCTCACGGGGCAGTACCTCTCGGGCAAGAGATCGATCCCGGTGCCGGCGCGGCGTCGCCCGGGCACCGGCGACGTCGTCACCGTGCGCGGCGCGCGCGAGCACAACCTGCACGACATCGACGTGTCCTTCCCACTGGGCTGCCTGATCGCCGTCACCGGCGTCTCGGGCTCGGGCAAGTCGACGCTGGTGAACGACATCTTGTTGCGCTCACTGGCCCAGAAGCTGCACCGGGCCAAGGCGCTCCCCGGTCGGCACCGCAAAGTCGAAGGGGTGCAGCACCTCGACAAGGTGGTCGACGTCGACCAGGCTCCGATCGGCCGCACGCCGCGGTCGAACCCGGCCACCTACACCGGCGTCTTCGACCACATCCGCAAGCTGTTCGCGCAGACGGCGGAGGCCAAGGTGCGCGGCTACCAACCCGGCCGCTTTTCGTTCAACGTCCGCGGCGGTCGCTGCGAGGCCTGCGCCGGCGACGGGACCATCAAGATCGAGATGCACTTCCTGCCCGATGTCTATGTGCCCTGCGAGATCTGTCACGGCGCCCGCTACAACCGCGACACGCTCGAGATCACCTTCCGCGGCAAGACGATCGCCGACGTGCTCGACATGTCGTGTGAGGAGGCGTTGAGCTTCTTCGAGCGCCAGCCCCCGATCGCCCGCCACATGCAGACGCTGGTCGACGTGGGCCTGGGCTACGTGCGCCTGGGCCAGCCCGCACCGACGCTCTCGGGCGGCGAGGCCCAGCGGGTGAAGCTGGCCAGCGAGCTCAGCCGCCGCCCGACCGGCCATACGTTCTACATCCTCGACGAGCCGACGACGGGCCTGCACTTCGAGGACACCCGCCGCCTGCTCGAGGTGCTGGGCCGGCTGGTGGACCAGGGGAACACCGTGGTCGTCATCGAGCACAACCTCGACGTGGTGAAGACCGCCGACTGGGTCATCGACCTCGGCCCCGAGGGCGGCGACAAGGGTGGCACGGTGATCGCCGAGGGCACGCCCGAGCAGGTGGCCAAGACGGCAGGGAGCTACACCGGCGAGGTGCTCAAGCCAGTCCTGGGCATGGCCAAGTAGCTGGAGGCCGGCTCAGGAGAAGTGCGTCCGCGGGCGCTCGAGGAGAACGCCGTCGAGGTACGTGTCGACCTTCTCGTTGTAGAACGCGACCAGGCCGGCGATGGGCAACAGGTCGCGCGTCGGAAAGTCGTAGGTCCAGGCGATGTCCGGGTGCGTGCGCCCGTCGACCACGGCGGACCAGTATCCGGTCGTCGTCCCCTTGTAGGGGCAGGACGTGACGGTGTCGGAGGGGACGAGCTTGGTGAAGTCCACGTCCGTCCGGTTGATGTAATAGCGGGTGGGGAGCCCCGTCTCGAAGCAGAGCACGGGAGAGGAGGACTCGGCCAACACCGCACCGTGGTTCTCCACGCGCACCGTGCGGGTGGAGCGCAGCGAGTCGACGCGCGTGTAGGGGTTGCGAGGGTGGACGAAGACCTGCTCGTCCTCCTCGAACCAGGCGTCGAAAGCGGACCACTCGAAGCGCACCGTGTCGTCGAGGCCGGCCACCTTGGCGGCACCCAGCACCTTGGCCGCGTGGGGTCGCTCGAGGTCACCGCCGCGGACGCCATGGATCCGGACGTCGCCGCGCGGCGTCTCCCCTTTCGTGCCCTCGTCGACCAGCGCGCCGTCGAGCACGTCGGCGACGGGGATGTAGTACTGCGGGAAGGCGGGCCATTCCCACACATAACGCGCCTGCGTCGTGTCGACCACAACCTGGCCGCCGAGGTAGGCGCGGATGCGGCGTGGCACCGGCTCGACGTGGTTGGCCTCGACGGGGGGAGCGGGGTAGTCGGTCACCGTGGCCTCCAGTGCGGTGCGGGCGATGCGTGCGAGCCGTGCGGGCGTTGGGGACGATCGACTCGGACCCTAACGGAACAGGTCGACTCCCGGCGGGCTAGGTGATGGCGAGCATGCGCTCGAGCGCCACCTTGGCCCACTCGGTGGTCTCGGCGTCGACCACGATTCGGTTGCGCACATCGCCGTCCACCAGACCCTCGAGCACCCAGGCCAGGTGCGGCGGGTCGATGCGCGACATGGTGGAGCACGGGCACACCAAAGGATCGAGGCAGACGACGGTCTTGTCGGGAGACTCGTCGTCGAGGCGCTTCACGAGGTGGATCTCGGTGGCGACCCCGATGACCGCGCCCGAGGGCGCGGCATCGACGGCGCGGATGATGGCGTCGGTGGAGCCGGTGATGTCGCCGAGCTCGACGACATCGTGCGCGCATTCAGGATGCACCATGACGATCCCGCCGGGGTGCTTGGCCCGGAAGGCCTCGACGTGCTCGGGCCGGAAGCGCTGGTGGACCGAGCAGTGCCCCTTCCACAACAGGAGCGTGGACTCCTTCACCTCGCGGTCGCTCAGGCCGCCGAGCGCCTGGCGCGGGTTCCACACCTTCATGTCGTCGGCGCCGTAGCCGAGCTCGTAGCCGGTGTTGCGGCCGAGGTGCTGGTCGGGGAAGAAGAGCACTCGCTCGCCGCGCTCGAGGGCCCAGGTGAGGACGGCGCGGGCGTTCGACGAGGTGCACACCGCCCCGCCGTGGCGGCCGACGAAGGCCTTGAGCGCGGCGGCGGAGTTCATGTAGGTGACCGGGATGAGGCGGTCGACGTCGACGACACGGGCCAGGTCGTCCCACGCCTCCTCCACCTGGTCGATGTCCGCCATGTCGGCCATGGAGCAGCCGGCGTTGAGGTCAGGCAGCAGCACCTGTTGGTGGTCGCCGGTCAGCACGTCGGCGGACTCGGCCATGAAGTGCACCCCGCAGAACACGATGAACTCCGCCTCGGTCTGGTTGGCGGCCTGTCGAGACAGCCCGAAGGAGTCGCCGCGGGCGTCGGCCCAGCGCATCACGTCGTCACGCTGGTAGTGGTGACCGAGGATGAAGACCCGCGAGCCGAGGACGGCCTTGGCCGCGCCGACCATGGCGGCCAACTCGTCGTCGGACGCGGCCGTATAGCGCTCGGGAAGCGGCGCCTGAAGCCTGAGCATGTCGTGTGCCCCCTTTGAGGGAGTGCATCGATATGGCCGGCGGGGACAGCCTGGTCGCCCATCCGCGGGTGTGTCGGCCTCGATGCGAGGTTGTGTGCCGGATTCCAGGCCGGCCCAGCCAGTGTAACGCCGGCCACCAGCCGCTGCGCGAGAGTGGGCGTGATGCAGTATCGGCCGCCCACCGGCTCCATCCCGGACGCTCCGGGCTCATACCAGTTCCTCGACGCCGAGGGCCGTGTGCTCTACGTGGGCAAGGCGAAGTCGCTCCGCCACCGCCTGCCCAACTACTGGCAGGACTCGGCCAAGCTGCCCCCCCGCACGGCCCAGATGGTGGCGCAGGCCGACCACGTCGAGTGGGTGGTGGTCGAGAGCGAGGTGGACGCGCTCATCCTCGAGCACTCGCTCATTCAGGGCCATCTGCCCCGCTACAACGTGCGCCTCAAGGACGACAAGAGCTACCCCTGGCTCGCCGTCACCTTGAACGAGGAGTGGCCTCGTCCGGCCGTCGTGCGCGGTCGCAAGCGCAAGGGTGTCCGCTACTTCGGCCCCTACGGCAACGCGGGCGCCATCCGGTCCACACTCGACCTCCTGGTGCGGAGCTTCCCGGTGCGCACGTGCTCGGACACCAAGTTCAAGCGCCACGCGCGCCTGGGCCGGCCGTGCCTGCTCTACGACATCGAGCGCTGCTCGGGACCCTGTGTCGGCGCCGTCGACCACGAGGCCTACGACGCCTACGTGGTCGACCTGATGCGGTTCCTCTCGGGCGACACCGAGCCCGTGCTGGCGCGCCTGGAGGCCGAGATGCTGACGGCGTCCGAGGAGCTGCAGTTCGAGCGCGCCGCACGCCTACGCGACCGGATCGCCGCGGTGCACAAGGCGGCCGAGACCCAACAGATGGTGTCCGACCGCGCCGAGGACTTCGACGTCGTCGGCCTGGCCGAGGACCCGCTGGAGGCCTCGGTGCAGATCTTCCGGGTGCGGCGCGGCCGCGTCGTGGGCCACCGCGGCTTCGTGGCCGAGAAGGTGGAGGACCTCTCGGGCCCCGAATTCATGTCGCTGGTCGTGTCACAGGTCTACGGCGCGGACGACGCGGAGGTACCGCGCCGCGTCCTCGTGCCGGAGCTGCCGGCCGACCTCGACCTCCTCGAGAGCTGGCTGCGCAGCGTGCGGGAGGGACCCGTCGACATCGCGGTGCCCCAGCGCGGGGCCAAGCGCGCGCTCCAAGAGACCGTCACCCGCTCGGCCGGCGAGGACCTGGCGCGCCACCGGCTGCGCCGGGCGTCAGACCACAACGCACGGTCGAAGGCGTTGACCGAGCTGCAGAGCGCCCTCTCGCTGCGCGAGGCGCCGTTGCGGATCGAGTGCTACGACATGAGCCACCTGCAGGGCACCGACTACGTCGGGTCCATGGTCGTGCTCGAGGACGGGCTGGCCAAGCGTTCCGACTACCGGCGGTTCACGGTCAAGTCCGTGCCGGGGAACGACGACTATGCAGCCATGGAGGAGGTGCTGACGCGCCGGTTGAGCGCGCTGAAGGAGGCACCGGCGGTCCCAGAAGGCGGGCGGCCGCGGCGCTTCGCCTACCGCCCCAACCTCCTCCTCGTCGACGGCGGCAAGGGGCAGCTGCACGTGGCCGAGCGGGTGGTGCGCGAGCTCGGGCTCGACGGCGAGATCGAGCTGGCCGCCCTGGCCAAGCAGTTCGAGGAGGTCTACCGGCCGGGCTCCCCCGACCCCGTGCGCCTGCGTCGTGGATCCGACGCGCTCTACCTGCTGCAGCGGGTGCGCGACGAGGCACACCGCTTCGCCATCACCTTCCACCGGGAGCGGCGGGGCAAGCGGATGACGCGGAGCATCCTCGACGACATCCCCGGGCTGGGGCCGACGCGCAAGGCGCGGCTCGTCAAGGAGCTCGGCGGCGTCAACGCGGTACGCGCCGCGACCCTCGACCAGCTCCAGGCCCTGTCCTGGCTGCCCGACACGGTCGGTCTCGCCGTCTACGAGGGCGTGCGCAAGGCTGGGGGACGATGAGCGAGTTCGTGGTGGTGACGGGGATGTCGGGCGCCGGCCGTTCCACCGCGGCGGCGGCGCTCGAGGACATGGGCTGGTTCGTCATCGACAACCTGCCCGCCGGCCTGATCATGAAGATGGTCGAGATGGTGGACCGGCCCGGGTCGGGCATGGAGCGGGTCGCACTGGTGATCGGCCGCGGGGGCAGTGGCACCGGTCCCGAGTACTTCGACGATTTGCCCGACGTGCTCGACGAGCTGCGCTCGGGCAAACGGGTCCGGGTCGTGTTCCTCGACGCACCCGACGACGTGCTCGTACGCCGCTACGAGGGCACCCGCCGCCGCCACCCCCTGGCGGCGAGAGGGGTGGAGGAGTCCATCACCGACGAGCGCCGGCTGCTCGAGCCGGTGCGCGAGCGGGCCGACCTGCTGGTGGACACGGGCGAGCTGAACTCGAACCAGTTGCGCTCGCGCATTCTGGAGGTCTTCGGCGACGCCGAGGCGCCTCACATGCAGACGTCGGTCATCTCCTTCGGTTACAAGCACGGGATTCCGCTCGACGTCGACATCGTCTTCGACTGCCGCTTCTTGCCCAACCCCTTCTGGGTGGAGGAGCTGCGGTCCTACAGCGGCCTGGACGAGCCGGTGCGCGACTACGTGCTCAGCCAGCCCGACTCGGTCGCCTTCTTGGAGAAGGTGACCGATCTGCTGGAGAGCCTCCTGCCGGCCTTCGTCCGCGAGGGGAAGTCGTACCTCACCATCGCCATGGGCTGCACCGGCGGGCGCCACCGCTCGGTGGCGCTGGCCGAGGCGCTGGCGGAGAGGCTGGGCGAAGGGGACCAGTCGGTCTCCGTGTTCCACCGGGACGTCGAGCGGTGAGCGCGCGTCCCTCGGTCGTCGCCGTCGGGGGCGGGCACGGCACCGCCGTCACGCTCAAGGCGGCTCGGCGCTACGCGGGGACGCTCACCGGCATCGTGTCGGTCGCCGACGACGGGGGCAGCAGCGGCCGCTTGCGCGAGCTGCTGAACGTGGTGGCGGTCGGCGACATCCGCAAGTGCCTGGTCGCCCTGGCCGACGAGGACTCCGCGCTGGCTCTGGCGTTCGGGCGCCGCTTCGACGAGGGCGAGCTGGCCGGCCACGCACTCGGCAACCTGATCCTGGCCGGGCTGATCGACGCCACGGGCGACCTGCTGGCCGGCGTGCGCGAGGCCGGCATCCTGCTCGGCGCCCACGGCGACGTCCTGCCGGCGACGACCGAGTGCGTCGTGCTCAAGGCCGAGTCGGCCAGCGGCACGGTGGCGGGGCAGGTGGCGGTCAAGGGGACCGGCGACATCCGGACCGTCTCGCTGGTGCCGGGCGACGCCCAGCCACCGCCGCTGGCGCTCGAGCGCATCGCCGAGGCGGACCAGATCGTGATCGGTCCCGGGTCCTTGTTCACCAGCGTGTTGGCCGCCGTGGCCGTGCAGGGCATCGCCGAGGCGGTGGCCTCCTCGGCGGCCCAGGTCGTCTACGTGTGCAACCTTCGCCAGGAGGTCAAAGAGACCGAAGGATACGACGTCAGCGACCATATCGAGGCCCTGGCCAGGCACGATGTAACGGTGGACGTGATTCTGTGTGACAGCATCGGGGGGATGAGTATCGGCAAAACGGACGTTTCGGTGCACGACGTCTCCTTGACGGGGCCGAACACCCTGGTCCACAGCCCGGCCAAACTGGCGCAGGCGCTTTCGGGTCTGCTGGCATAGGTCAGCGCGGAGTGGCACCCAGGCCCTAGGGCGGGAAGGAGCGAGATGACGGTGCGGGTCGGTATCAACGGCTTCGGGCGTATCGGCCGCAACTTCATGCGCGCCGTCCTCGACACTGGTGCCGACATCGAGGTCGTGGGCATCAACGACCTCGCCTCGGCCGAAATGCTGGCCAACCTCTTGCACTACGACTCGACCAACGGGCGCCTCTCGGTGCCGGTCGACGTCGAAGGCGGCGACCTCTTGGTGGGGGACAAGCTCGTCCGGGTCCTGGCCGAGCGCGAGCCGGGCCGCCTGCCCTGGGACTCGCTGGGGGTCGAGGTCGTCATCGAGTCCACCGGCATCTTCACGGCCCGGGACGCCGCCGCCGCGCACCTGGGCGGCTCGGTGAGGCGGGTCATCATCTCGGGCCCGTCGGGTGACGCTGACGCCACCTTCATCATCGGCGTCAACGACGAGGACTACGACCCCGCACGCCACACGGTGATCTCCAACGCGTCGTGCACCACCAACTGCTTCGTCCCCATGGTCAAGGTCGTCGACGATGCCTTCGACATCGTGAGCGGGCTCATGACGACCGTGCACGCCTACACCAACGACCAGAACCTGCTCGATCTGCCCCACAAGGACCTGCGCCGGGCGCGGGCGGCCGCTATCAACATCGTGCCGACCTCGACCGGCGCGGCGCGGGCGACGGGCCGGGTGCTCGAAGCGATGCAGGGCCGTCTCGACGGCGCCTCGTTGCGGGTGCCGGTGGCGGCCGGTTCCATCACAGACTTCACCGCCGTGGTGAAGGGCTCGCCCACGGTGGCCGAGGTCAACGGGGCCTTCGCCGAGGCCGCGGCCAAGCCTCCGCTCGACCGCGTGGTCGAGTACACCGAGGATCCCATCGTCTCGACCGACATCGTCGGTTCGCCGGCCTCGTGCACCTTCGACTCAGGCCTGACCATGGTGATGCCGGTCTCCGACGAGCTGACCCTGGTGAAGACCTTCGGCTGGTACGACAACGAATGGGGCTACTCGAACCGCCTGGTCGACCTGGTCACGTTGGTAGGGGGCTGAGTCACGTGGACCCGTTGCGCGGCATTCCGCTTCTCGGTGACCTGCCCGACCTCGAGGGCAAGCGGGTGCTGGTGCGGGCCGACTTCAACGTCCCCCTGCACATCGGTGTGCGGGGCCAGGCCAGCGTGGCCGACGACTTCCGCATCACGGCGGCTCTGCCGACCCTGCGCTGGCTGCAGGACCAGGGCGCGGAGGTCATGGCTGCGTCGCATCTCGGACGCCCCGGCGGATCGCCGGACCCGCGCTGGGAGATGGACCCCGTCCGAACGCGCCTCGCCGTGTTGTCCCCGGGGGTGGGACTGACCGAGAACCTGCGCTTCGACCCGGGGGAGAAGGCCAACGACCCGGCCTTCGTGCAACGCCTCATTGCGGGCTACGACGCCTACGTCGACGAGGCCTTCGGCGCGGCGCACCGCGCCCATGCCTCCATCGTCGGCCCGCCCGCCTTCTTGCCCAGCGCCGCCGGCCTGCGTTTCGCCCGCGAGGTGGAGGTCCTGGGGCAGATCCTCGAGCGACCCGCCCGTCCCTTCGTGGCGGTCGTCGGCGGCGCCAAGGTGGCCGACAAGCTCGCCGTGCTCAACGTCCTCGCCACCAAGGTCGACACGCTCGTCGTCGGCGGTGGCATGGCCTTCACGTTCCTGGCCGCCCAGGGCGCGCAGGTGGGGTGCTCGCTCTTCGACCCCGACCACCTCGAGGACTGCCGGGCGCTGCTGGCCTCGGGCGTGCGCATCGTGCTCCCGACCGACACGTGGGCCCTCGAGCCCGGCGGCACGTTCGGCCCACCCTCGGCTGGGCACGGGCCGAGGGGCAGCGTGAAGGTCATTGAGGGCGACCTGCCCGACGGCTGGACCGGTCTCGACATCGGGCCCGACTCTGCTGCGGCCTTCGCCGAGGTGGTCTCCGGCGCGGGCACCGTGCTGTGGAACGGGCCGCTCGGCGCCTTCGAGGACCGGCGCTTCGCCGGCGGGACGCGCATCGTGGCCGAGGCGGTGGCGCGCTGCCCCGGGTACTCGGTGGTCGGCGGCGGCGACAGCCACAGCGCGCTCGAGGAGCTCGGCCTCACCGACCAGGTCGACTTCCTCTCGACTGGTGGTGGCGCGTCGCTGGCCTACATCGAGTCGGAGGGCCACCTGCCCGGCATCGACGCCCTGCGGCTGGCTCCCAACGCGCCCCGGGGGTGAGCACGCGCCGCCCGCTGGTGAGCGGGAACTGGAAGATGCACCACGACCACATCGAGGCGCTGCACACCGTGCGCGACCTCGGCCTGCGGCTCAAGCCCGAGGACGTGGCGCACATCGACGTCTCGGTGCACGCGCCCTTCACCGACCTGCGGACGGTGCAGACACTCGTCGAGCAAGAGCACATCCCCGTCGCGCTGGGCGCGCAGCACTGCTCCGACGAGGATGCCGGGGCGCGCACAGGCGAGGTCAGCCCCCGGTTCTTGGCCCGTCTGAGCACGGCCTACGTCATCGTGGGCCATTCCGAGCGGCGCACGCTCTTCGGCATGGACGATGCGACGGTGGCCGCCACCCTGCGCGCCGTGCTGCGCAACGACATGACACCGATCGTGTGCGTCGGGGAGACCGAGGAGCAGCGGGCGCGCAGCCAGACCGAGAGCGTCCTGGAGGAGCAGGTCATGGCGGCCCTTTCGGGCCTGGCAGCCGAGGTCGTGGCCGGCCTGGTGGTGGCCTACGAGCCGCTGTGGGCCATCGGGACGGGCACACCGGCAACGGCCGTCGACGCCGAGGACGCCTGCGTGTTCATCCGCTCCCTGGTGGCCAAGCTGGGCGGGGACGATGCCGCAGGCGGCATCCGGATCCAGTACGGGGGATCGGTCACCGCCGAGAGCGCGGTCGACCTGATGGCCGAGCCCGACGTGGACGGGCTCCTGGTGGGCGGGGCCAGCCTGGAGGCCGCCGGGTTCACTGACATCATCCGCTCGACCGCTGCCTGCTACCGTTCCTAGGCCGAGCAGGCGCTGTCGCCCGCGAGCTGGAGGCTCTTGCATTGTTGGCAACGTTGTCCACACTGACCTGGCTGTACATCGTCATTGAGGCGCTCGCCGCGCTCGGGCTCATCTTCTTGATCCTGATGCACAGCGGGAAGGGCGGCGGCCTGTCCGACATGTTCGGCGGCAGCGTCGGTGCGGCCGCCCAGGGCTCGACGGTCGTCGAGCGGAACCTGGACCGGATCACCGTCACCGTCGCCATCGTCTTCGCCTTCGCCACAATCACGCTGGATCTCCGGCTGCAGTGACGCGCCGGGGCCCACGCCCCCGGCGCGGGCGCTGGCTGGTCGGGACCCTCGCAGCGCTCGGGTTGCTGGCCGCAGCCTGTGGCGGGAACGCCGGCGGCAGCGGGACCACCGTCACCTACGTCGGCGTCGCCGGCGGTGCCATCTCCTTCGGGATGAGCGACAGCGTGACGGGGTGTAACCCGAACACGCCCGAGGGCGACGCACCGGGCACCCAGACCGTGCTGAGCGGCGTCCTGCCCAGCCCGTGGATCGTGAACAACGCCGGGACGCTGACCCCGGACTCGAGCTTCGCCCTCTCGGAGCTGGTGAGCCTCAGCCCCGAGACCATCGTCTACACCTTGAACCCCAAGGCGGTGTGGTCCGACGGTGTCCCGATCACGGCCACCGACTTCGAGTACGCCTGGGAGCTCCAGCGCGGCGAACCGGCGGTCTCCTCGCCTGACGTGAACAGCATCGCCGGCTACCGCGACATCGCATCGGTGACGGGCTCCAACGGCGGCCACACGGTCACCGTGAAGTTCAAGAGGACCTACGCCGACTGGCAGTCGCTCTTCGACAACCTGATGCCGGCGCACGTGATGGAGAAGGTGGGTTGGAGCCCCGCCTGCCCGACGGTCAACCCCGCCATCGACCTCTCGGGCGGCCCGTTCAAGATCGGGTCGGTGTCGGCCTCGGGCACGACCATCACCCTCGTGCAGAACCCGAAGTGGTGGGGCACTCCGGCCAACGCGCGCTCGATCACCGTCCACATCGCGTCGTCGACCCAGCAGCTCGCCCAGTGGATGACGTCCGGTTACGTGCAGGTCGCAGAGCCGGCCACGGTGACGCCGTCGTTCCTCACCCAGATGACGGGGCTCCCGGGTGCCCAGAGCGACGTTGACACCTCCGACACGTTGTTGCAGCTCGACATGGCGAGCTCGCTGGACTCGGACCTCTCGCCCGACATGCGCTTCGCGATCGCGCTGTCGATCAACCGCCAGGACCTGGTGAACAAGGAGGTGAGCTGGGCCGTGCCCGGCATCGCAGTGGCGGACAGCCACGTGTACGTGCAGGGGCAGCAGGACTACAAGCCGGTGCCCACGGGCGCCCCGACGACCACCGTGCCGCCACCGACGTCCTCCACGTCGACGACGACGATCGGTGCGGGCGGGAGCGTGAACTTCCCCGTGACCCCGGTGCCCGACCAGGCGGCCGCCTTCATCACCGCGTCGGGCCTCAACCGCGACGGGGACACGCAGTACTACCACTCCGCCTTCGGCGCGCCCTTCGAGCTCCACATGATTTACGACTCGAGCGACCCGTGGGCGTCGGAGGCGGCACCCGTCATCCGCGCCGAGCTCGAGGCTGCCGGGCTCGAGACCACGCTGGAGCCGGTCGACGGCGTCGCCCAGGCCGGACAGGTGTTGGCCGATGGCTTCGCCGATCTGGCCGTGCTCCCGGTCACCTTCTCGCCGTACATGAGCCAGACCATCTCGTGGTACACGATGCTGCTCGGCCCGCCCGGCAAGAACGGAAGCGAGGACTGGACCAACTACTCGAACAACCAGTTCGACCAAACGGTGCAGACGGCTTCTGAGCAGCTGAACCTCACCACCGCGGCCGGCGACTACCAGCAGGCGGACACGCAGCTCTGGGACGAGATGGTGTCGCTGCCGCTGTATGCGGAGCCTTCGACCCTGGCCTGGAGCCAGACGATCGGTGGCGTGGAGCCGATGCCTCGTAGTACGAGCCTTTTGTGGTACGCCCAGCTGTGGGCGGTCAAGAAGCTCGAGTCCACGAGCAACACGACGCCGTCGTTGCCGGGGCAGTAAGTGTCGTCGGCGCGTCAGGAGGATTCGGAGGCTCCTCTCAGCTGATTTCTGGAGCCGAGGGAGCCGATTAGGGCGCGCTACGATCTCGAGACGCTGCGTTCCAGTTGAAACCTCGTCGGAGTGGCGGAATAGGCAGACGCGCCAGCTTGAGGGGCTGGTGCCCGCAAGGGCGTGGGGGTTCAAGTCCCCCCTCCGACACCAATGTGATGTCGCGAGACATCGGAGACAGATGTCGCGGGACATCGTAGACACTCTGAGTCAGAGCCGCCCAAGGGGTTGGTAGTTCTTGGTCGGGTCCAAGGTGAGGTGCCGCACGGGCTGGCCGTCGACACCGATAACCGAGATGTCGAGACCCTCGACGAGGACCCGCACACGGAGACCCGCGAACTGGCGGCCGCAGGGAATGTGGTGCATCTGGCCGTTGATCCGCAGCGTCACTGTCCCTTTGCCGTCGAGTTTGTCGTGGCGCAGCTTGCGCCCACCGCTCAGGTCGATCGGTTCTGAGGAAGGCCTGGCCTTTTCCCTCGCCGCATACACCTCGGCCGGGGTCTTGCGACCGATGGCGCGATGCGGTCGGACCTCGTTGTAATAGCTGACGAAGCGATCGAGCTGGACCTGGAGTTGCTTCTTTGTCTCGATCGCGTCCTGCTCGTTGATGAACTTCTTGAGCGTCTGGTGGAAGCGCTCGACCTTTCCGCAGGTCTGGGGATGATAGGGACGCGAGTGCTTCGAATGGATGCCCAAGCCGGCGAGCTCCATCTCGAAGGCACCGGCGAACCCGTGCCGGGCGTGAGAACTAAAGATCAGGCCGTTGTCGGTGAGGAATGACTGGGGAAAGCCCAGTGTTTCGGCGGATTTGTAGAACGTGCGCACCACGTCGGAGGATCTCGTGATCACAAACGCACGCGAGGCGACACAGAGCCTGGAATGGTCGTCGATGACGTTGAGCACCTCGAAGACCACGTCGTCAGCGACCCGGACATGGGTCACATCGGCCTGCCAGGTTTCGTTGGGGACGTCAGCGCAAAAGCGCCTGAGAGAGCTCTTCGGTCTCTTCTGGGGCTGGGGTGTGACGAAGCCCCTGGCCTTGAGCACCCGCCAGATGCTCGACACCGAAGGAACGACCTCGGCGTGGCGCTTTTGGAGGTGATACCTGATCGTCTCGGCTCCGGCGTCGACCCCGAGGTCCAAGAGCTCCTTTCGCAAGGTGACGATCTCGTCCTCGTAGCGGTCCCGTACGCGTGAAGGCGAGCGGAGCGGTCGCCGAGAGCGTGCCTCGAGCCCAGAGGGGCCCTCGAGGCGGTAGCGCCGGAGCAACTTGTAGAGCCAGCTGCGGTGCACGCCGTGGGTTCTCGCCAGTTCGGCAATCGGCCGACCCGTCCGCAGGTGCGTCTCGATCAGAAACGGGCCCAAGTCCATCGGAGACCTCCACGGGGTAGGTGTCTCCTATGTCTTGACACACCCCCGACCTGGGATGTCGCCTATGTCCTGAATCCACACACCCCCTCCGACACCAACGTGATGTCGCGGATCATCCCCGGGCGTCCGAACCCTGAGGAACCCTATAGCGAGGACGACCGCTTGGTTGATACGTCCGCGTCGTGTCCAATGTGAGCTGTCGTAACAGCTTTCCGTCGAGGGTTAAGACCCGGACGTCGAGGTCAGCGACGCGGGGCCGATCTTGGTTCCCTTCCAGCGCCGCCCGATGGCGATGTGGAAGAGCTTGGAATCGTGGCGCAGTGTCACCTTGCCGCAGCTGCCAACCTCGTCGGCGCGGACCCAGAAGTGGGTTTTTGGCCACCGGGCCGCCCGGGCAGGCCTTGGCCAAATCATCGAAAGCTTGGCCCGGAGTGCGGTGGCCGACCGAGCGATGTGGTCGCTCCTCGTTGTAGGCATCGACGAAGCGGTCGACTTGGTGTCGGAACTCGAGCACCGAACGCGCCCGGCGCCGTTTGACACGAAGTAGCGCTTCAGCGTCTGGTGGAAGCGTTCGATCTTTCCGCACGTGTGTGGGTGATAGGGCCAAGAGTGCTTGGTCACGGTGCCAAGCTCTGTCAGCAACGCCGGATAGCCTCAGCGCCCAGCCGCCAGCTCGAACGTCGTACGGAGGGGCTCGGGGCCATTCGCGACCGCCGTTCCGAGCGGGGAACATGGCCGCGCTCAAACACGGCGCGTACTCCGACCGCGTGATTTCCACCGTCGCAGCTGAGGTCCGAGCGGAGTTCCTCGAGTTAGTGCGGACGTCAGTGGGTGGCTGCTCGACGAAGACCCAGTGGAGGGTTCCGAGGGGTAGCTCCGTTCGCCACGAGTGGGGCGCCCTGCGCACGCCGTTGCTAGAGTAAGCGTCTGGCGAAGGCGCTCTCGAAGGGAGGGCCGACGGAGCACACGACGATCCGAGCGTGGCTGGCGCTGACTTTGTTGGTGGCCGTGCTAGTGGTGTTGGGGAGCCAGGTCCTCACCTTAGGCGTCGCCACGGCACGAGGCGGCGGCGGAATCGTGACGATCTCTGCGTACGGGATCGACGGACCAGGGGATGTGACCACCGGCTCCGACGGGGCTCTGTGGTTCACTAATTCCGAAAACGACACCATCGGAAGAATCACCACCGCCGGAGTGGTGACCAACTATCCCGGCACCCGCATCGACTATCCGCAGTCGATCACTACCGGGCCCGACGGGGCGCTCTGGTTCACCAACGAGAACAACAACTCGATTGGTCGAATCACTACCGCAGGTGTGGTGACCAACTACACCGGCAGTGGCATCGACGCTCCGCAGTCGATCACCACTGGGCCCGACGGGGCGCTCTGGTTCACCAATTGGTATGGCAACTCGATCGGGCGAATCACCACTGCCGGGGTGGTCACCACCTACACCGGGACCGGCATCGACTATCCGCAGTCGATCACCCCCGGACCCGACGGGGCCCTCTGGTTCACGAATCCGGCGAACAACTCGATCGGGCGGATCACCACCGCCGGTGTGGTGACCAACTACACCGGCACCGGCATCGACTATCCGCAGTCGATCACCACCGGTCCGGACGGAGCGCTCTGGTTCACCAACTACGTGAACCACTCGATCGGGCGGATCACCACCGCCGGAGTGGTGACCAACTACACCGGCACCGGCGTCAGCTCTCCATCTTCGATTACTGCCGGGTCCGACGGGGCGCTCTGGTTCACCGACAGTCAGCCCGACTCGATCGGCAGGATCACGGCAGCAGGGACGGTGTCCACCTTCACCGATCCGAGCCTCGATGACCCAGAAGGGATCGCTGCTGGTCCCGACGGAGCCCTCTGGTTCGGCAATTACGCCGGCGCTTCGATCGGCAGGATCACGACAACAGGAACAGTGTCCAACTACACGAGCAACGGCATCGACAATCCGCGGTCGATCACCGCCGGGCCCGACGGAGCCCTGTGGTACACGAACGCGGCGAACAACTCGATTGGTCGAATCACCACCGCCGGAGTGGTGGCCAACTACACCGGCACCGGCGTCGACGCTCCAGAGTCGATCACCGTCGGACCCGACGGAGCGCTCTGGTTCACGAATGCGGGGAACAACTCGATTGGTCGAATCACCACCGCCGGAGTGGTAACCAACTACACCGGCACCGGCATCGAAGATCCGGTGTCGATCACCACCGGGCCCGATGGGGCGCTCTGGTTCACCAACTATGAATCGATCGGTCGGATCACTACCGCCGGAGTGGTGACCAACTACACCGGCGCCGGCATCGTCGACCCCTCCGGGATCACGGCCGGCCCTGATGGAGCTCTCTGGTTCACCAACTTCTTTGGTGCCTCGGAATCCGGTCACGGATCGATCGGGAGGATCACCACGTCCGGAACGGTGTCCACCTTCAAGAGTCAAGACGTCAAACACCCGGAGGACATCACCACTGGGCCTGACGGAGCGCTGTGGTTCACCAATTACGCCAACAACGGTCCGAACAGCTCGATCGGCCGGATCACCACGACCGGGACCATCTCCAACTTCACCAACAGCGCGATCTACCAGCCGGGATTGATCACCGTAGGCCCCGACGGGGCACTCTGGTTCACCGCCAATAACTCGATCGGTCGAATCACTACCACCGGAGTGGTGACCACCTACGGCGGCAGCGGCATCGACGAACCGGTGTCGATCAGCGCCGGGCCCGATGGCGCACTCTGGTTCACCAATTCCAACAACGCCATCGGTCGTGTGACCGTCCCGGCCCCAGAGCTGGTGAACGTCAGCCCCGCATCAGGCGTGGTGGGGGCAAAGGTCACCATCATGGGGACTGCGCTGGAAGGCGCTACGTCAGTGACGGTCAATGGGGTTGCCGCCAGCATCCTCAAGGACACGTCCACCAAGATCAAGATCACGATCCCTGCCGGGGCCACCACCGGGAAGATCGATGTCACGACGCCGAGTGGCACCGGCGAGAGCGCCACCAAGTTCACGGTGACCTGAGGGCAGGAATTGAACACAGACCCTGCCGCACATCACCGGGACGCGGACCGTTATCGACTAAGAGCCTGCCAGTCCCTTCCGCCACGCTCATCGACTCTGGTCTCGATGAGGCCCAGTCGCAGCGCGAACTACGCATGATTCATCGTGGTGCCACTGATGCGGACTCCGGGCTCCGGAGGAAGATCGCGACCCCCAGACCGATGAACCCGACGGCTGCGACCACGATCATCGCCAAGGCATACGAGCGCGTCGGGTCGGTGAGTCCCGAAATGAGAATGGTGCCGGCGATGGCGGTACCCAGTGACGAGCCCAGGTTGGAGACGCAGCGCGATAGTCCGGAGATCTCGCTCTGCTGGTCCTCGGGAAAGGCGGACTGAACCACATTTACCGAGGGAGTGAGCATCACTCCGAGGCCCAACCCGATGAGCAGGAGTCCGGGCGCGAAGGCCCATTCGCTCGGCGAGTGCTTGACGATCAACAGGAGGAAGACCACGCCCGCGATGGTGGTCACGAACCCGATCAGGATCAACGTTCGCTGCTGGAAGCGCTTCGCCAGCGCACCGGCGGCAAGCGAGGACACCAAGATGCCTACCGTGGCTGCGGTAAAGATCACGCCGGTCTTGATGGCGCTGTAGCCGCGCACCACCTGGAGATAGGCGGAGACGACGAAAGACGTTCCCATGAGCATCAGCCACTGCACGTTCTGCGTCACGAGCCCCAGGTTCGAGGTGCGGTTGCGAAAGAGTTTCGTCGAGAGCAGCGCCTCCTTCCCGACTCGCTCTCGACTGCGGACCCATGCGAAGAAGCCGAAGATGACGAGCGCCCCGGCAACGATGAGGAGCGCGCACACAACAAGGTTGTTGTCGGCCGCCATGATGCCGACGACCAGTGTCACCAGTCCAACCGCCGACAGGATCGCCCCTACCGTGTCGAACGGGCGAGTGGGATCGGCTGGCAGCGGATCGTGGATACGGCGGCTCAGCAGCACGATGAGGACGACCACCACGGCTTGGAAGACGAAGGCGGCGCGCCAGGTAATGGTCGTGGTGATGAATCCCCCGATCAGAGGACCGGTGGCAGCACCGATGCCACCCATGCCACTGATGATGCCGAACGCCTGGGCTCGTGACCGCAGGTCGTGGAAGAGCATGGTGGTGAGGATGTACACGGGGGGAATGAGGAGGGCCGTGCCCACCCCTTCGAGGATCGAGTTCCCCAGGATCAGCACTCCCAGGCCAGGGGCGGCCGCACTCAGCACCGCACCCACCGCGTAGATGGAGAGTCCCATGGTGAAGCAGCGCTTTCGGCCCCATCGATCGGTCAGCTTGCCGCCGGGGATCATCAACGCCGCCATGACCAGTAGGAATAGGGTGATCGCGATCTGCACGCCCTGGACCGTGGTGTGCAGATCCTGGCTGATGTCGTTGATCATGACGTTCATGTTCGAACCAGCGAAGCTGCAGATGAACTGGGCCATGGCAAGGGGAAGCAGCATCCGCCGTAGCGACGGAGCCATTCCCCCGGTCTCGACGGGACTGGCCAACGCGTCTCTTCCCCTCGCGTCGATCTACGGATCCAGTGGGCGGCCGGGACGCGCCAGACCGCGATTCATCTCAGCCTCTGCTCCCAACTGGAAACAAACCTGTATCTGACTGGCTTCGTCAGCAACCGCTGATTCGATGACCTGACGACGAAGCCCAAAAGGGCGATTAGAAATTCGCGTACACCTCCAGCATCGAGGTCATGAATATGGTTCGACCGCTGAACCAGATGTCAGTGACAACGAATACTGCCAGCGGAACATCTTGTGTCGCCGAGAGTGTCATGTTCACTCTTTCCTCCGTCCCCGCGGCATCGTCGGGACGGTGGGCCGAAGTTGGAACTCCTGGGCGCAGATTGCCACGACGGCAGCACCAAGTGAGGAGAGCTGGTGCTGCCCAGGGCCTGTTGTCAGGACGCCAAGATCCTCGCCTTCTGGGCCTCGAACTCTGCGTCGGTGAGGATCCCTTGCGACTTGAGCTCAGCGAGGTCCTTGAGCTGTGCGACCTGGTCCCTCGCCGGCGCAGCGGGCTGGGGCGCCGGTGCATATTGGGGTTGTTGCTGCGCGTACTGCTGATCTTCTTGTTGGGCCCACCGGTTTTGCTGGCGCCGCGACACACGGTTCGATACGGCCGTGGCCGTTCCGGCGATGGCGGCGGTCCGGGCGATTCCTCGGAGAAGCGGCATGTCGGTCTCCCTTTAGCCTTCTGCCGCGTCGAGCGCGGCCACGATATCGTCTTGCGGGATGTAGCCAGCGGCAACGAGTTGGGCCTCACCGCGTCGCAGGGCTTGGATGAACGGCGTCGCCCAACGATTCTCGAAGATCAAGATGGCGGCCGAAGACCCGGAGGCGATCACCGGTGCGGCGTCGGCCAGGTCCTCCTGGCTCACCAGACCCGAGGACACGCCCTCGAAAACAGCGAGATCGATTGTCCCATCATGGTCGAGATCCGCGAGTCCGATGACCCCCAACGAGCCGTCCTGGCCCTTGGCGACGAAGACCAAGTCCAAGATCGTGATCACGCCCTGGTTGACGAGGTCGACCAAAATGGGCCAGCCCTCTCCGGTCATCTTGCTTCCCGGGAACTCGACGACTAAGTAGCTGATCGGGCCCAGAGATCTGTTCGCTTCTGCCATCTGCCCTCCTCCTCTTCGACGCCGTCGCCCGTGCTCAGTATCGGCCCGCAGCCAGAACCTTCGCCTTTTGTGACTCGAACTCGGCGTCAGTGAGCACCCCCTGCGCCTTCAAGTTGGCCAACTCCGTGAGCTGGGACGTGACGTCGCCGCCCGAACTCCCCGCAGTGTCACGCACGTAGGAGTCGAAAGCCTGCTTCTGCTGAGCGGCGTCTTGGAGCTTGCGCTCCTGCATCTTTCCGCCTCGGGCGATCAGGTAGATGAATACGCCGAGGAACGGAAGGATGATGACGAAGATGCTCCACAGGGCCTTGAGCCAGCCGTTGAGATCAGGACTTCGGAAGATGTCCATGAATACGGTGATCAGGATCCAGATCCAGATGAAGAACAAGAAGAAGTAGAGCATCGACAAGAACACGCCACCCAGCGGATAGTCATACGCGAGCATGGCCCTCCTCTTCACACACCGACGTGCGCCTCGTGTTGCATGTTTAATCCTCCCTCCGGAGAATTGCTAGGGCTGGCGGATTCAGGTTGCGCCCAACTACGGCAACTTGTGCCTCCATCGAACGATGACTGGTTCGTGGATTCGTTTCACCTCTTCCATTAGGGACCGCACAGGTATATACCTGCATTGCAACAGCAACCGCGTGTCACCTTGCTTGGTGATTCGCATGTTGAGTGGGGGGTTCGTCATGAACGACCGGGGCCACGGCTGGATCATCTTCGCTTCCATCGTGTTGGGGGTGGCCGGAATCATGCGCATCTTCGATGCGATCTGGGCGTTCCGCTACCACGGAGCCGTTCCTCAACAACTCGAAGACGCCCTCTTCGGGACCAGCCTCAAGACCTACGGCTGGGTTTACCTGATCGTCGGCATCATCTTGATTCTGTGCTCCCTTGCGGTCATGGGGCGTTCCCAGTTGGGTCGCTGGATCGGCATCGCGGCGGGCGCCATCGGCGCCATCAGTGCCATCTGGTGGATGCCGTATTACCCGATCTGGTCTTTGACCTACATTGCGCTCGGCGTAATCGTGATCTACGCGCTCGCCGCCTACGGCGGTCCTGTTGAGACGACTCTCAGTCCTGAAGAGCTGAGCCGCATCTAAGCGCAAGGGCATCGAGCTCCGAGCCCTCAATCGAGGCGCAGAGTTCCTAGGTGCTCTCGTACCTCAAATGGTCACGTTCGAGTCATGACGCAGGTCGCCTCGGGACAGAGTGCGGCTTCGGGAGAGAGTGCGGTGCTCTGGTACGCGCTTGGCAGCACCGAGGTGGCTTCTGCGCTCGGCGTGGATCCTGCGCTCGGCCACAGCCCCGAGCGGGCGGCCGTGTTGCTGAGCGCCCACGGGCCCAACGAGCTCCCCGAGGAGAAGGCCAAACCTGGGTGGCTGCGCTTCATCGACCAGTACCGCACGTACATGCAGTTGATTTTGATCGGCGCCGCCATTGTGTCCGCCGCCGTGGGCGAGTGGAACACCGCCATCTTGCTCATTGCGCTGACCCTCCTCAATGCGGTCGTGGGGCTTCGCCAGGAGGGCAAAGCCGAGAGCGCCATGAACGCCCTCAAGTCAATGATGAAGGTCACAGCCCGCGTGCGCCGCGGCGGGTCCGACCTCGAGATCCCCGCCGAAGAGGTCGTTGTCGGCGACGTCGTTCTCCTCGGCGCCGGTGACGAGGTCCCCGCCGACGGGCGCATCATCGAGGCGACAGCGCTGCAGATCGACGAATCCGCCCTCACCGGTGAAAGCGTCCCGACCCAAAAGGAGGCGTCCACGCTCTCTGGGAACGGCTTGGCGCTGGCTGACCAGGTGAACATGGCCTTTATGAACACCCCGGTCACACACGGCAGCGGCGTGATGATCGTCACCGCGTCCGCGGCCGAGTCTGAGATGGGGAAGATCTCAAGCATGCTGTCAGCCACCGAGGTAGAGCAGTCGCCGCTCACCAAAGAGCTCAACACACTCACTCTGTGGATCGTGGCGGCGGCCGGCTTGACCATGGTGGTCATGTTCGTCTTGGGGCGGGCCCGCCACGAAGCATGGGATGTCCTCTTTGTCGCTGCTGTCTCGCTCGCCATCGCGGCGATCCCAGAAGCGTTGCCGACCGTGACCCAGGTCATCTTGTCGCTCGGCAGCGTCGAGCTCGCCAAACGAAACGCATTGGTCAAAGAGCTCCCAGCAGTCGAGACACTCGGGTTCACCTCGGCCATCAATACGGACAAGACCGGCACGCTGACCTTGAACCAGATGACGGCCGTGGAGGTGATCGACCCGGCCGATCGCTACACCATCACCGGGTCGGGCTACAGCCTCGAGGGCCGCGTGGAGCATGTGGCCGGAAACACGGACACGATCGAAGACGCCATCGTGCCGTTCCTGATCGCAAATGACGCCACCCTGGTCGAGGGGGAGGTAGTCGGAGACCCGACCGAGGGTGCGCTGCTCGTGCTCGGGGCCAAGGCCGGGGTCGATATCGAGGGCACCCGCGAGGCGCTGCCTCGCTTAGCGACGCTGCCTTTCGACCCGACCTACAAGCTGATGGCGACCTTTCACCAGGTCAACGTCGGTGGCCGCTCCCTTGTGCGGTGTTTCGTCAAGGGAGCGGCGCCCGCCGTGATGGAGCGGGCAACGACCGCGCTGGCGGCGGGGACGTCGATCCCATGGGATGACGATCTTGCTGCTCGGGCGCAGGACAACGTCGAGCGCATGGCCGGGGCCGGACAGCGGGTGATGGCTGCCGCGCAGCGTGACCTCGACCTGGTCGGGTTCGACCCTGGAGGGGACTTGTTGGCCCACATCCAAGGGCTCCAGATGACGAGCCTGGTCGGGATGGTTGACCCACCCCGGGCCGAATCCAAGGCGGCAGTGGCCGAAGCCCAGGCGGCCCACATTCGGGTTCGGATGATCACCGGCGACGACGTCACCACCGGAGCTGCTATTGCCAAGCTGGTCGGGATCGGTGGCGAGGCCATTTTGGGAGCGGACTTCGCCGCCATGTCCGACGCCGAGCGCATGGCCCGAATCGACGACATCGGTATCGTCGGGCGTGTCGCGCCCGAGCACAAGGTTCTCCTCGTCGACACCCTCAAGGCCAAAGGAGAGGTCGTGGCCATGACCGGCGATGGCGTCAACGACGCGCCGGCCATCAAGGCGGCCGACATCGGGATCGCCATGGGAAGCGGCACAGAAGTAGCGAAAAACGCCGGACGGATGATCCTCTCGGATGACAACTTCGCCACCATCGTCTATGCGGTCGAGCAGGGCCGTAAGATCTTCGACAACCTCACGAAATACATCCGCTTCGTGCTCGTGCTCCTTGTCGTCTTCGTTCTCACGTTCCTGGGAGCTTCGCTCTTCAACATCGCCGCGGGATCGCCTTTCAATCCGGCCCAGGTGCTGTGGATCCACTTCTTCGTCAATGCCGCCTTCGGTTTCGCCCTCGGATTCGACCTCGAGACCCCTGGCCTCATGGACCGGGTGCCAAAGCCCAGAGGCGAGTCCGTACTCACCCCTCGCCTGATGGTGACAGTCGGGGCAGCCGGTCTGGTGATCACAGTCGGTCTGCTCACGATGATCGAACTCGGGACAGAGCACTTCCACTCCGAAGCGGTAGGCAACTCGATCGCGTTCACGACGTTTGCCTTCTGCCTCATCGTGGCGGCGCTCGAGTGCCGCTCGGAGACCGGGACCATCCTCACGACCGCCACCTTCGACTCCAAGCAGATGAACCGAGCCCTGATCGTCGAGGTCGTCTTGGCCGTCTTGATGACGCAGATGGATGCCTTGCGTCGCCTGCTCGACACCACAGACCTCAATATCCGCGAGTTCGGCTGGGCACTCGTTCCTGCCGTCGGCCTCTTCATCCTCTGGGAGTTGGGCAAGCTGATCGCCCGGCACCACGCCAACGCCCCGGCGCCCGCTCGTGATGTGATCCCTGACCGTGCCGTCGCGTGATGCTCCCGGCATCATGCGAACGACAGGAGGCCGCCATTGACCAAGATGAGACGTAAAGAATACGAGGAAGAGCTTCGGCGCCTGCAGGTCGAGCTCGTGCAGATGCAGCGCTGGATCGTCGAGGAGCAGGCCAAGGTGTGCATCGTGTTCGAGGGCCGCGACACCGCGGGGAAGGGCGGCGTCATCAAGCGGCTGACCGAGCGGGTCAGCCCCCGCGTCTTCCGGGTCGTGGCATTGCCTGCCCCGAACGACCGCGAACGTTCACAGATGTACTTCCAGCGCTACATCCCCTACCTCCCCGCCGCTGGTGAGGTCGTGATCTTCGATCGAAGCTGGTACAACCGCGCTGGAGTCGAGCCCGTCATGGGGTTTTGCACCCCCGAGGACTCGGCTCGGTTTCTCGAGCTCGTTCCCTTCGTCGAGCAGGCCATCCTTGACTCGGGCGTGATTCTGCTCAAGTACTGGCTCGAAGTCAGTCAAGACGAGCAGACGCGTCGCCTGACGGCCCGCATCGACGACGGCCGCAAGACCTGGAAGCTCTCCTCGATGGACCTCGAATCCTATGGTCGCTGGTACGACTACTCCCGGGCGCGCGACGCCATGTTCGCCGCCACCGACACCGAGACGGCACCGTGGTACGTAGCCGACTCCAACGACAAGCGCCGGGCCCGGCTCAACATCATCAGCCACATCCTGGACACGGTCCCCTACGAGCGCGAGAAGGAGCCGCATGTCGTCTTGCCGCGTCGCCAGAAGCATGGCGATTACCGAGAGCCCGATGTGCATCGGCACCGAGTGCCGATGCGGTTCTGATCTCAAGCGGGCTGCATGCCCTTGGCCAGGTGGAGCAAGTCGCGCACATGTACACCGCGGGACGCACGCCTCAGCGCCATCTCGGTGTTGCCCTCGGGGACCAGCATGCGCAGGCCCTGCGGGTGGCTGCGAAAGGTCATCGGCGTCTCCAGTTCGAGCGCCTCGCCATCGATGCCGGCGTACGCCGTGCCCGAACGAGACCTGATCTCGATCTGCTCACAGCTGAACTCGAAGGCGTGGCTGCTATGCGCTCCTTGGCCGGCCAGGGCGAGAGTGACAACCTCGGCCGCCTGTGCGCCCGTCGCCGCGGTCACTGCAAACACGCCGAGGCGCCCCGTGTCGAGTCGGAGACGCTGGGACGTGCTGGGCGACGCGGCGAGGACGTAGGGGTCATTCGACACCATAAGGAGAAAGGACCCGTCTACCTGGGTGCCCTCAGGCGTCTCGAACGACAGATCGAAGGGTTCTGTGGTGTCGCCCAGCAGCTCGGGGAGCAGCTGCGCCGTCGTAGCCGCCTTCGCCTCTCGATAACCCTCTTGCTGGACGATCGTGGCGTAGACGCCGAGAGAGACGTTGTTGACGAAGAACCGGTCGTTCACCGTGGCGTAGTCGACTCGGCGCTCGATGGCGTCGCGGAAGGCGTACACGCTCTGGCGAGGGTCGGCGCGATCCAGCCCGAGGTCGAGGGCGAAGTGGTTACGCGTCCCCGCGGCCACGCAGACGAAGGGGAGATCGTGCTCCACTGCGATGGAGGCCACCAATGCCTGTGAGCCATCTCCACCGGCCATCCCCAGGCAGTCGGCGCCCTGGGCGATGGCGTCTCGAGCGAGCTCGGCGAGATCGAGCCCGTGGTCGAGCATCACGGTCCGGACTCCGAGCGACGTGGCCAGCTCCACCAATCCGAACCTCTCGACCTTGCCGCCACCCGACCATGGGTTGCATAACAGAACCGGGTACAGAGGTCGTCTCACATGGTGCCCGCGACTGGCGGCGGTGCTCCGGAGGCTCGCAGCCAAGGCCGCCCGCGCCGTCAGGACGCCTATGGCGAGGAGGGCAAGGCAGATGAGCGTTCGGACGAAGGACTCCCAGTCCTCGTCGCCGGCCCCCAACAAGGCGGCGATCAGGAGGGCTGCGCTCACGACCATTCCGATGACGCCGTACCACCGACGGGGCGGCCGTTTTGAGATGGCCCACCACCCTCCGGCGACGCCGAGCGCGAACGCGATCGCGCCGAGCGCGACGTACACGCCATTGCGGAACAAGAAGCCGACCACCCCTACAGCGAGGAGCAAGACCGCGAGGAGCGAAAGGATGGCAAGAACTCGGGCTCGAGCAGGAGTGGCGGGACTCGGGTCACGCACGCGGCGTCACCGCCCGTCGTCCCAGTTGCAGATCTCGAGGTCTTGTCGTACTCGTCTCATTGGAAGGGCGAAGCCTCCAAAACCGCTCGGGTCTTGCCATCACCGTGCACCATTCCGTGGTCTTCTTTCTGACGGCAGTGTACGTACGGGACCAACGTCGTGACGGCCGAAGATCCCGAGGGATACGGGAGCGCACTGGGCGAAGGGCCTTCGGGAATGGCGAGATGGGTACCGGGTCTCAGGGCCGCGCGCACCTACCAGCGGCAGTGGACGCGGTCGGACGTCGTCGCAGGCGTCGTGCTTGCTGCCATCTTGGTGCCGCAGGGATTGGCCTACGCCGAGCTGGCTGGGCTCCCGCCCGTAACCGGCCTGTACACGTCTATCGGCTGTCTTGTCGGCTACGCGGTCTTTGGGCCGTCGAAGATCCTCGTCCTCGGCCCGGATTCGTCGATCTCGCCCTTGATCTTCGCCGCGGTTTTGCCATTGCTGGCGGCGGGCGGAGACGTCCACCGCGCGATCGCGCTGGCCGGGATGCTCGCGATCATCGTTGCTGTCATCGAAATCGGGCTGGGGATCGGAAAGCTTGGGTTCGTCGCTGACTTGCTCTCAAGTGAGGTGCAGGTCGGCTACATGAACGGTCTCGCCCTCATCATCATCGTGGGCCAGTTGCCGAAACTCTTCGGGTTCTCCACAGACGCAGAGGGCTTCGGCCCCGAAATCAAGGCGTTCGTCCTCGGGCTCGGAAGCACCGTCGGGGCGGCGCTGGTGGTCGGCCTTGGCGTGTTGGCCATCTTGTTGGTGCTGTCCCGATTCACCAAGGTCGTTCCGGCGGTCCTCGTGGGAATCGTGGCGGCCACCGTCGCCTCCGCGATCCTTGACCTTCACGCGCACGGGGTGGCAACCGTGGGGACACTTCCCCGAGGGGTGCCCAGACCCTCGGTCCCCTGGACCAAGTGGGCTGATGTCGGACCACTGACGGTCGCGGCGGTAGGAATCACGCTGGTCTCGCTGGCCGACACGATCGCCACCTCCTCGAGCTTTGGGGCCCGCCGAGGTGAAGAGGTGGATCCCAATCAGGAGATGATCGGTATCGGAGCAGCCAACCTCGCGGCGGGTCTCCTCCAGGGTTTCGCGGTGTCGACCAGCGGATCGCGGACCGCTGTCGTCGAGCAGGCCGGCGCCAAGTCCCAGCTGGCGTCGTTGGTCGGTGCCGGCATCGTCGTCGCGTTGCTGCTGTTCTTCAACTCGCTGTTGGCCGACCTCCCACAGTCGGCCCTGGCCGCTGTCCTGATCGCGGCCGCGCTGTCCCTGCTCGACCTCGGGGCCTTGGTCCGTTACTACCGGGTGCGTAAGAGCGCCCTAATCCTCTCGGTGGTCGCCAGCCTGGGCGTGATCGTGCTCGGGGTCCTACCGGGGATCGTCATCGCCATCGTTCTCGCGGTGCTCCTGTTCTTCCGTCGCAGCTGGCAACCCCACGGAGCCGTCCTCGGCGAAGTGGAGGAACTGGGGGGCTGGCACGACGTCGCCCGTCACAGCGATGCACACGAGATCCCGGGGATCGTGATCTACCGCTGGGAGGCGCCCTTGTTCTTCGCGAACAGTTCGGCCTTCCGGACTCAGATCCTTCACGCTGTCGCTGAGCGTCATGCCATGTGGGTCATCGTCCAATGCGAGGCGATGACCGACGTTGACGTCTCGGCTGCCAAGATGCTCGAGCAACTCGACCGTGCGCTGAACGCCGCGGGCATCCACATGGCGTTCGTGGAGATGCGCACTCGGCTACAAGATCTGGTTCGTCGTTACGGTCTCTTCGAGACGCTCGATCGTGATCGGTTCTACCCCACAGTCGAGGCGGCCATCGCGGCGGTAGGGGAAGCGTGACGCCCCAGCCGAGCTCGGTGGAAACAGCCGCTGTCAGCAGCCGAAGACTTCGGTCTTGCGTGACCTCATCGGCGCACCGAGACGCTATCTCAGGTCACCGCAGGGATCCCACCTGGTCGGAAAGAGTCGCCTGCCGTCGAGCTATCGACTTGACTCGACCAAGATCCGGCCGGTGGAGGCAGCATGCCGAAGGGCCTCGTAGTCGCGCTCGTTCCGATCGGCGTAGGTGTCGGCAAACTCCGCCGCAAGAGCCCGGGTCGAAGGTTGGTCCGCTCCCGAGAATGCCGGCGATGGCGACGCGGTCGCCCGAAACGGGCCTGGGCTCGGGCAGGCGGGTCCCCCGAGGCCAGCCCATAAATCACAAATGTACGGGGACGATCAAGCAGGGTGCAGATAGAATTCATCTGTGTCCATAGATGGGCGCCCAACTTGATCGGGCGCGAGCGGATGTGGAAGCTGGTCTCCACCATCACTGGGATGCTCGGCGGTCTGCTCGCCCGGAAGCTCATAAGGGCGACCTATTGGGCCGTCCGCAAGGACACAGCACCTGTGACGCCGTTCGATCCAACGCGTCCGGGGTTCTCGTGGCCAGACGCCTTTCTGTGGGCGGCGGCAGCCGGCATCGGGCTCGCCATCGCCAAGATGATGAGCGCCCGCCTCAGTGCTATCGGCTGGAAGGCCGTCACCGGCACTCCTCCCCCCGGGCAGGTCGAGGAGCCAACAGTCGTCTGAGAACTACGGCCACGGTGACGCCAGATCTCATGTCCGGCTTGAGGCGGTCGACAGGCCGCAGTTAGGGAGGCGACAGTGGCGTACACGTTGGCGGCTCTGGCCGCACTGGCCTTCGCCTTCGGCACGGTCCTGCAACAGAAAGGGACGCTGCAGACCTCGTCGGGGGAGAACGATCCACGGTTCTTGGTCGAGATTTTTCACAAGCCAGTCTGGCTGGCCGGAATGACCTCTCAGGCCGCGGGGTGGGTCCTTCAGGCGGCGGCACTCGACCGCGGCCCGTTGATCGTCGTGCAGTCCCTGACTGCGATGAGCCTGGTCATCGCGCTTCCGCTGGGGATCTGGCTCACCAAGCAGCACATAGGGCCGAGGGAGTGGCTTGGAGCCTCGGCTGTGCTGGTCGGCATCATGTTTTTCTTGTGGGCCGGTGCCCCGAGCGGAGGCACGAACCACCCGAGTGCTTCGTTGTGGTGGGAGGCCTGTCTGGGCACGTTGGTCCTGGTCGGTGCCTTGGCCGCTTTGGGAACCAGAATGAAGGGTGCGTCGAAGGCCCTCTTATTCGGTAGCGCCGCCGGCTTCGGCTATGGATTGCAGGCTGCGGTGACCAAGACCTTCGTCGGAGAGCTGGGCCATGGAGCACTGTCACTTCTCTCCGATTGGTCGGTCTACGTTCTCGTCGCCTCAGCCCTCATCGGGTTCGTCCTCCAGCAGGGGGCGCTCAAAACGGGCGTCCTCGCACCTGCAATGGCGTCGAGCAACGCCGTGACACTCTTCTCCAGTGTGATCTTGGGGATCGCCGTCTACGGAGAAAGGCTCTCGGCGAACGGCGGCGGTCATGTCGCGTCGGCGGCCGTGGGCCTGGTGGTCGCTATCGTCGGCATCGTGCTGTTGGGTTCGGCCGAGGGGCCTCCGGACAACCACCTGGCGACTGCCGGGGCCACACCGTCTCCCGCTCTGACAGCTTGACGTGGTGGGATACCTGCCTCTGCCCGACGACCCGGATGCACGCTGTCAGCCATGGCAATCCATCTCCCGTGGTCATCGGTACATGAGCCCAGTGGCATTGTTCTCAACGTGGGTCCGAGGACTGGAGTTCAACCAAAATGACGAGTTTCACCTACCCGATCTACATCCAGGCCACTCCTGAGCGCGTCTGGCAGGGACTTACCGAACCTGCACTTATGAAGCGCTACTGGCGGCACCACAAGGCTGGCGAGAAGACCTTCATTTCGGACTGGAAGCAGGGCTCGACTTACGACATGTTGCACGAGGAGGTTGGGCTGGTCGTGAAGGACCCTGGACAGGTGGTGCTCGAGTCTGATCCCTACTGTCGGCTGTCCTATACCTGGCACACAATCACGCCCGAATGGGCCGTCGAGGTCGGCATGGACGATGCCACCGCCGAGGTCTGGCGCGCTGAACCGCGTTCCAGGGTGACCTTTGACATTGAGGACGTCGGGCACGGGACCGTCAAGCTCACGGTCGTCCACGACGGATTCGAGGCCGGTAGCGCCGTTCTCCAAGGTATCTCTGAAGGTTGGCCGGCCGTCCTTTCCTCTCTCAAGACACTCCTTGAGACGGACGCGACGTTGCGGACCTCATAGGCTCATCTGTCCCACGGCCGGCAAACCGGGGCACGCTCAAACAGCTAGCTGGCGTACGTGCTAGTTGGGACACGGGCTGTCTAAAACACCCAACTGAATGAACAGGCCGAGGTTGTCGGCCCCGATCCACTCCCTGACGACCTTGTCGTCCTCGAAGTGCATGATGGTGACCACCCATTTCTCCACGGCCCGTCCGGTGGAGGCCGGCTCACGTATCCTCCGGTGTCGGTGCCACGGAATGTGCACCTCAAGACGACCTCGTCGCCGGCCACGATCAGGTCTTCAATGTCCAGATGCAGGTCAGGAAACGCCCGTGGTATCGGCGGATTGGCTCGGTTCTGGCTGCGGGACCTGTCCCAAACGCATTCGTGTACGTCTCGCTGTAGAGATCGGCGGACCCTTCGTAGTTTCGGCTGTTCCAGACCTCGTCCACGAACTTCCGTTCTTGCATCTCGCGCCCGCCAACTGTCATCGCTCACACCGTCCTTTGTCATAGAGATTCCGGTCGGTCGCATCCACCTCTGCCACCACGTGACGGCCCGCCGGTAGACATAAGCACACCGATCCGGCCTACTGAGCTCGTCCGATAGTTGCTGCCAGCAGCCGACTGCACGTCACTGAGTGGAATACTCCCGGGATGGATCACTGGGGCGCGTCGCTCTATGGCGACCCATGCCGCGAATGTGGATTTATCTGGGCCGCCGGACAAGCTGCCTCGACCTCGCTTATGCGCAGTCTTCCTGATTCGATCGACGGGCTCGTCATAGGCGCAACCGGAAGGGAAGGTTTGCCGGACCTCGGGTGGAATATCTCGGGTTACATCTCACACATGACGGATAACACCCGGATTTGGGCCGAACGGCTTGTAGCGGCGGCACGGGGGGCGGACGCCCACGTCGTCCCGTACGATCCCGATTTACTTGCCGAGTCTAGGCACTACAACGACGTAGCGCTCCAAGGAGCGACGTGGTCGTTTCGCATCGCGGTCGAGCATTGGCTCAACGCTGTCGATGAGGCAGAACCCGCCGGAGTCGTCATGCTGCACTCAGAACGAGGCGCAATGGAACTCTTCGATGTCGTCGCCTCGAATGCTCACGACGCCTTCCACCACCGTTGGGACTTGACAAGGATTCTTCACGAACGCTGAACGAATGAGAGCCGTTCCGATTGAGCTTGTCGCGAGCTCACGGTTAGTTCGAGGGGGTTGTCACACTCACGACTTCGGAGCTGTCGTGCTCGTGGAGGGCACGACACATGTCACGTACGGCTTCATTGTCATGCTCTGTCCTGTCCCAAGAGGTTTGATCACGACGCCGACGGTGCGCCACGAGTCAGTGGTCAACGGGTATGACGACTGCAGCGCAACGTGCTGATCGGTGACGCCAGCGACCGACACGTCCGCACCTCCCGTCAACAGGACCGTCCCCGAAGGGCACGATGTAGTCGCCGCGAGCACCGTTCCCACCGGGGGATCTGGTGCCGTCGAGAGAGTTGTGGCTGACACGACTTCTGTTGCTTTTACCGTCCCGGGTTCTCCAGTGGGACCTTGCTTGCCGACGGGTCCTGGCGGTCCCGTCGGCCCTGCAGGTCCGACAGCACCCTGGGGGCCGGCGGGTCCGACTGTGGGGACGCTCTCGAGAGCCCAGGCGGCGACTCCAAAGCTCGCGACGGCGAACACCAGGGCGAGCACTGCCACGATGAAGAGACTCTTGTGCTCCCTCGCCGTCGTCTGCCCGGATCGCCCTGGGTGTTGAAGCATCACCTCGGTCTCGTCTCCGCCCTCCACGCTTGCAGAGCTTCGCGGCGCCCGCGAATGAGTGCAAGTACCGTTTCATCGCAGTGGACGCCTGAGGGAGGACGAAACCTGGGCGAGGAGCCCGCACAAGCCTGACCTCGGAGGTGTGCGAGGTAGACGACATTCAGTCGGGGGGCGCAGAGCGACAGAGGGGACTAAGCGATGACACGGGAAAGCAAGCCGCTCGAAGCGTCACGGAGGATTGAAGCACCAGCAGCCCTCATCTTCGAGCTCCTGGCGAATCCGCAACGGCACATGGATTTCGACGGGTCCGACATGCTCCGGGGAGCTGTCTTCAACCGTCCCATCTCCGACGTCGGCGACACGTTCACCATGAAGATGAGTCGGCTCGGCCGCGACTACCTCATGGTCAACCACGTAGTGGAGTTCGAGCTTGATCGCCGCATCTTTTGGGAACCCGCTCCGGGAGACATCGCTACCGCTGGCGGTGACCCATCCAAAGTCGGCATCCCTGCGGGCTACCGCTGGGGCTTCAGCCTCACTCCGGATTGTGACGACGCCACCGTCGTCACCGAGGTCTTTGACTGCGGCCCGGAGGAGAACCGTCAACACCTCCTACGCGAAGGCGGGGAGTGGATCAACGGGAACAATTCGCTGCTTGAGTCCATGACGGCCAGCCTGGAGAGACTGGAGAAGATCAGCACCGAGTAGGACCGCTGCCGACTCTTTTGATTAACAAAAGTGTCCCCGCATGTTCATCGACGTCCCCGGCTCGCACCGTAGGTGGAAGTGTGGCAGGAACGGCGCCATAGCCGCAGGTCAGAGGGCAGAACAGGTGCCACCTGGTCACACGCCCCGACCGAGGGGCCACCACTGACAGCCCACGCGGGCGGGCCGCCCGTTCAGTCAGGGTGGTTCACCCGTCCGATCCGTTCCGACCTGCGACCACTAGCCTGCCCTGCAGAGGTCGCGTTCGTGCAGCATCCTGACCGAACCGCCGGCATCGGGGAGCGAACGGGTTGGACTGGCTTCAACAGGCAGCCTGCAAGGGCAAGACCGACCCCTTCTTCTCGAAGCACATGGACGACCTCGTGTTTGCTCGTCACCTGTGCGCGGGTTGCCCAGTGCGAGACGAATGCTTCGATTACGCAATGAGCGACCTGAACCTCCATGGTGTCTGGGCCGGGCTCTCCGCCGAGGAGCGCCGGGACCTGCGCTGGGGGAGCGCGGTGGCGTAGAGGCTGCCCGCGCTGCGCCCTTCGCGCGGCCTCCCGACCCGGCTCATGGCGTCGTCATGTGTGACGAGGTGTCGGGTCTGGCAACACGGTCAGGGCATTCCTGTTCGTCCCCGGCGGCCGCGGCCACCAACCGTGCCTCCGACACCAATAGACCTCTAAGTGGCCCAGGGCATGCTGTGACCCACTTGGGCTGGTTCGTTCACGCGGACGATCTCAGCCACCTTCGCAAATCCATCCCCCTTGAACGGCCTCGGTGCACTGCGGATTGTGAATGTTCGAATTCAGTACGGCGCAGCCGGGGCATTTCGGTGGCGGCGGTTGCCAACTGATGCCTCCGATCAGGAAGAGCGAAGCGCCAATGACGAGGCCGACTGCGAAGAGAATGACGCGCCGTTTGATCCCGCTGCCCGCACTGGCCATGTCGGAGCTCACACTCGTGCCGAGGGAAACACTTGGATGTCTTCCATCTCATGCACCCCTCGAGCGCGTCGATCGATTGGTTCCGTCCCCTACGGTGACTGAGCCTTACAGCGCAACCCCCGGGTATGAGTAGAGCCGATCGAGCCGACTTGTGCACAACGCACCGACAACTCGGCTCCCGCTCTAGCCTCAAATCAAGCTGTTTGTTGTGCGTGCGTTGTTCATGGCGCTTGCAGAAACCGGGTCCGATTGTCAGCACGCCGCGGCGCATCTTCCTCGAGCGAGTACCCCGGCCCGAGCTGTTGGGGCGGAAGGACAGTGCGTCCCAACGCTGCGTTGGAGACGAGTCATTCCTGCGAATCCGATGCCCACCTGCCTCGAAGGTCTTCAAGCCACGACGGAAGCGAAATCACCGGATCGGGAAGTGCCTCGGCACCGTGCTCGGCAAGCACGCGCTCGAAGGACCCAGGATCGTCTCCCCAGCCACGAGGATCACCCATCATGACCTCGAAGAGGAGGGCTCCTTCGGGACCGGCAACGAACGGGCCGAACGCTGCGCCATACGGCAGCTCGATGTGCGTGCCGGCGTTGCACATGCGATCGCCACAGCGGATCTGTCCCTCGAGGACCATGAGCACGTGGGGGCTGAAATGACCATGCCTGCGTTGGATGACGCCGGGATCCCACTTTGCGTACAGGGAGAGATAGAGCGGCTCCGGGGAGAAGGCGAGCCACTTCTCCCACACTGACGCGACGGATCCGTCTGCCCGACGGACGGCACGGACCTGCTGCCACGGCACGTCGGGGTCGTCCAGATGTCGAAAAATGGGTTCAAGCCCAGGGATCTTCGGACTCGTCGTGACCTCCGCCATGAAACCTCCGTACCCCTCGTTCGATTCGGGACGGGCAACATCTTGTCCTTGAGTGGGATCGAGATGCCCGACGTGGGCGCGAGGGGCCCGGCCAAGGGTCGCTGACCCTGATCCTCAGGTCAGGGTCACCAGCTGGCGTTGGTCGGCGCAGCTCAATGCCTCGAGAATCGATCGCTCGGTGTTGGACAGCGCGTCGAACTCAATGCCGATGCGGACCATCGTCCGCATCGTCGTCCTGGCGACCTGCTTGACGACACCCTCGAGCCGGATGTTGATGGAGTCTCCAACCGCCGGGAGCTCGATGGAAACCCGTCGGCCGACCAGTTCCAACGGCCGGAGATATTGCATTCTGATTCCGACTCCGACCATGGAGATGTCAACGACGCGACAGTCCCGCCACCCTGAGGCACCGTCGCCCTCGATGTGACAAAACCCATTCCAGCTGGCCCTATGTCGAGGTGCTCGTCTGCGGTTTTCCATCGTGTGCCTCCTTTCGCCCGAGCGTTTTGCAACGTTCGGGCAAAGCACGTGACCGGGAGGCCACGATGGCGAAACGTGGGCCTGGCATCCGGATTGCCACATTTGCCCCCGTGTTGTGAAAGAGGGGTTCGAAGTCCCACCTCATCTGGGAGGAGAGCCGCCGAACCGGTCCGTTCAGAGGGTTTTGCCCTGGCTGTCGCCCAGATCCCGTGCTCGGGTTGCGACCAGAGGACGACATGGTCGAAGATGCCCCACCATGTCGTTGCTGCTACTGACCCTCAACAAAACCACGAGCGCCCGGATCGCCGAAGTCGGGTTCCTCCTGATTCTGCTCGCGGGCGTCTGGATCATCGCATCAGAGAGCCCGAAGCTGAAGGGGAGCGCCGCGCGGATGGTTGTGGCCGGCCTCGCACTCTTCCTGGCCGGACTGCTTCTCCTCATCGCAACGCACTGGGGCAAGTTCGGGTAGTTCGTCTCACCCTGCGATTCGAGACGAGCGAGGGGACGCCCGCCGCCATCCTTCCTCTCCGACGAGGGGTCGAGGCGCCTCCGACGTGAGGAACGAAAAAGGGGGGCGGTGACGACAACGCGTGCCCCATCACCGCCCCCAGTCGATGCTGACAGCCGACCGGGTCGGTCCGACAGAGCCGGTCGGATCTAACGAAGACAACGCATGCACAACTTCAGTCCGCCGCGCCGTCCTGCAGCTCAGCCGGCCTGGAGCGCCAGAGTCCGCGGTGCAGCGGCGGATCGGCGGCGGCGCAGCACCAAGAATGCCGCGGCGGCGAGCGAGATCACCATGGCGAGGCAGAAGGAATTTCCGGCAAGAAGCTGAACCGGATTCAGGTGGAGGTCCGTCGTGTGCTTGTACGGGACCCACCAGATCGGCGCGCACCAGAACAGCACGGCGGTGGCTGCGGCGATCGGTCGTCCCAGCCGGGGCCGGTCCGTGGCGAGAGCGAGCCACAGGATGGCAGACACGACCCAGACCATGTGGTGAACCCAAGAGATCGGTGACACGAGGAGACCGGTCCCTGCGCAAATGAGGACGCCCAACATCGGCGAAGAACGTCGGTGGGCCACGGCCGCCAGCCAGAGGCCTCCGGCAGTGACCACCAGCAGCACCGGCAGGAGGACGGTGTCGGGGACGATCGCATGATGCAGACGGTCGAGGGCCGCGGAAAGGTTCTGGTTGTCCACGATCGAGAGGTCTCCGGCGCGGCCGGGGCTGAAGAGGGCCTTGGTCCAGTACGACCTCGACGACGCCGGAGAGACGACGAAGGTGACCAACTCGCACGCGAGGAACGTGCCCATACAGGTGAGGGCGGCACGAAAGCGGCGCGTGAGAAGCAAGAAGGGAACGAACAGCAGCGGAGTGAGCTTGACCGCCGCCGCGAGGCCGGTGGCGATGCCCATGGGAGCCTGCCAGCGCCCAAGACGTCGCTCGCTCAAAAGGTCCCACATGATCAACAGGACCACGACCAGGTTCACCTGTCCGAAGCCGACCGTGACCAGGACCGGGTTCAACAAGAGCGCCGGCAGGCTCAGCGCCAGCGCGAGGCGCCACACGGATCGACGAGGGAGACCTGGACGCATGAGTTGTAGCGAGAGGACGAGCAACCCGAGGAGTGCGGCGAGATTGACCATCGTCCACACCGTCTGCACGGGTTCCACTGTGTTGAACGCACGCTGCCAGGGCGCGAAGAGCAGCGCGGCGAAAGGGGGATAGGTGAAGAGGAGGCCCGTGTTGGGAAGCCCGATGGAGTACAGGTGTGAAGTGAAGATGTAACGACCGCCGAGCCGTAGGTACACGCCCAGGTCAACCTCGTAGGTCCGGAGCGCGATGTAGAGCCCGTAGCCCAGTGCGGCTGCGAAGGAAACCAGGGCGGGTCCCCACCCCGTCAGTCGCGTCAACTTTGATCGCGAGTCAATGAGGCGGCTCTCGCCTGGGCCGACGTGTGGTTCAGCAGTGGTCGTCAGTGGCCGGCGCGGCCCACTTTCACCTCGCGACAGCCACGGCACGGCGTGCATCGTACTGCGACCCTTCGCCGCCACCGGCGGACGGTCGCCCGGCGCGTCAGCTCGACGGCACCGTCAGCGGGGGGACGGTGGTGCTCGGCACTGTCGGCGGCGCGCCACCTCCAGCCGATGGCCCCGTGCCGCTCGACGTCGACGCCGGGTTGCCAGCACCCTGGGTGAAGTGGAGGAGTACCTCGAGCGTTCCGGTGTTGGCCGTCGTCACGAAGCCGCCGATGCTCGGGTTCGCGATGTCCCACTCCGAGAAGGGGATGCTGATGTCCGCGAGCACGTCGAGTGCGCCGTCGAGTCGTTCGGCCGAGACGGCGAACGTCACGGCCTTCGTCACCCCGTGCATGCCCAACAGCCCTGACGCCTCGTAGTGCGCGACGACGCTGGCCGGCGGAATCGATCCCAGGCTGATGGGGGAGGAAAGGGTGAGCGTCGCGGTGGGAAACCGCGCCACGTCCATAATGGGCCCGTCGAAGTGTGCGTTGCGCTCGCTCTGGTCGCTGACCACGCTGGCCATGTCGACGGTGAAGGTTCCCTTCCGCACCGTCGTCCCATCGATCGTCATCGATCCCCACACTTTGCTCGTGCGTCCCACCGCGGTCGAGTTCTGGCCGATGAGGACCTCACTGACGCGGTATCCCGCGACCGAGCCGGCACCGACATTCCACACGCCCGAGACCGAGGTCGCCTTGGCGGCGGTCCTACCCGCCCCGCTCGATGTCGTCTGACTCCCCTTCGGCAGTGTGAGCTTGGCCGGCGCAGGGCCCTCGATGAAGTGGATGTAGACGAATGGTCCGATCACGGCGAGGGCCGCCACGACCACGACGACGACCACGACGGTCCAGGCGAGCCGGTGCCGTCCTCGTGTGGCCACGACTCATGATGCCGCCCGATCCTGGCTCCCCGCTGTGCACCCAAGCCGAGACTCGTCGTCATCTGGGCCTCCTGCCTGGAAGATCTGGCGCGATGTTGCCGGTAGGGGAGGGAGGGCTAGCTTTACCTTTTCCGGGGAGGCCCAGGAGTCTGATGACCTCACAACCAACGAGCCTGATGGTTCCCCGCGCCCGTCACGGCGACCGGGACGTGGCGAGTAATTGGGCGATCGCCGCTCTGGTATTCGCCGTTGCCGTGGCCGCCGCCGTTCTCCCGCAGCTTCCGGATCGGCGGAGTGCTCGATGAAGAACCGGCTGATTATCGTGCTCACGGCGGCGACGTTGGCGGTTCCGCTGTCCCTTGTGCTTCCGCCCGGCCTTGCCGGCGCGCAGATAACGCCGACCACCCCCACGATCACCAACATCCCGACGAGCCCGGTGTTTGGCGGGAGTTTCACCTCGTCGGTGAGCACCAACAGCGACGGGGTCACGTCGGTGACGTCGAGCACCACGTCCGTATGCACGGTCGAGGGCGACAACCTGACGGTTGACTTCGTCGGGGTCGGCTCATGCACACTGACCGCTCAGGTCGCGGCGAGCGAGACCTATGACTCGGCCGTCGGGAGCCCTCAGACCTTCTCGGTCGGGCAGGCCACCCCCTCCACGCCCACGATCACCAACGTCCCGGCGAGCCCGGTGTTTGGCGGGAGCTTTGTTTCGTCAGTCGCCACGAACGGGGACGGCACGACCTCGGTCATCTCCAACTCGACCTCGGTCTGCAGCGTCGGCTCCGACGGACTGACCGTGACCTTCGTCGGCGTCGGCACGTGTTCGCTGACTGCAGAGGTCGGGACCGGAACGAACTACACCTCGGCCGTCGGGAGCCCTCAGACCTTCTCGGTCGGGCAGGCCACCCCCTCCACGCCCACGATCACCAACGTCCCGGCGAGCCCGGTGTTTGGCGGGAGCTTTGTTTCGTCAGTCGCCACGAACGGGGACGGCACGACCTCGGTCATCTCCAACTCGACCTCGGTCTGCAGCGTCGGCTCCGACGGACTGACCGTGACCTTCGTCGGCGTCGGCACGTGTTCGCTGACTGCAGAGGTCGGGACCGGAACGAACTACACCTCGGCCGTCGGGAGCCCTCAGACCTTCTCGGTCGGGCAGGCCACCCCCTCCACGCCCACGATCACCAACGTCCCGGCGAGCCCGGTGTTTGGCGGGAGCTTTGTTTCGTCAGTCGCCACGAACGGGGACGGCACGACCTCGGTCATCTCCAACTCGACCTCGGTCTGCAGCGTCGGCTCCGACGGACTGACCGTGACCTTCGTCGGCGTCGGCACGTGTTCGCTGACTGCAGAGGTCGGGACCGGAACGAACTACACCTCGGCCGTCGGGAGCCCTCAGACCTTCTCGGTCGGGCAGGCCACGCCCACGAAACCGACGATAACGAACCTTCCGACCAGTGGAGCCTACAGCGGGGGCTTCGTCGCCACGGTGGGCACCAACGGCGACGGCATCGTCTTCGTGACGTCCAACTCGCTCGGCGTATGCACCGTCGGGACAGACGGACTGACTGTGTCTTACGTGGGGGTCGGCACCTGTTCGCTGACGGCCGCGGTTGCCGCGGGCACCGACTACGCCTCTCGCACGGGTGCGGCCCAGAGCTTCTCGGTGGCGCGAGCCACACCGTCCCCACCGACCATTTCGAACCTACCGGTGAACGGAGACACCTTTGGCAACGGAGGCTTTACAGCCACCGTCAGCACGACAACCGTGGGCGATAACGGGGTGCCTTCCGTGACCTCCTCTACGCCGCTCGTCTGCACGGTCGGGCCGAACGACTTGACGATCGTCTACGTCAACGTGGGGACCTGCTCACTCACTGCCCAACTGGCAGGCAACGTCAACTACAAGCCGGCAACCGGCTCACTCCAGTCCTTCGTAATCGGGCAGACGGCTGCCACCCCGCCTGCCGTCGAGAATCTGCCCGTCGGCGGCGCCTACGGCGGGGCATTCCAGGCGCTGGTGGGGGGGAGCAACAACACGAGCGGTACACCCTCCGTGATTTCGAGCACGCCCGGCGTCTGTACCGTCGGCTCCGACGGATTGACGGTCAACTACGTGGGTGTGGGGACGTGTTCGTTGAACGCAGTCGTCGCTGCCACGCCCGATTACGGTCCGGGAATGGGCGCAGCCCAATCGTTCAACGTCGCCCTCGCGGTGCCGACGTCACCGGGGATCACCAATTTTCCCGCCGTCGCCGTGGAGTTCTCCAGCTTCTACGCGTGGGTGGGAACGAGCGGCGACGGCTTCACCTTCCTCACGTCCGACTCGCCCGGCGTCTGCGTCGTCGGGCCGGACGGGCACACCGTGACCTTCGTGTTCTTCGGCACGTGCTCGCTCACGGCCAGCGTGGCGCAGGGAACGGACTACCTGCCCGGAACCGGCAGCGAGGAGAGCTTCCCCGTCGCCGCGGCTGCCCGCGGGTACTGGCTCGTCGGCTCCGACGGCGGCATCTTCTCGTTCGGGTCCGCCGCGTTCCACGGCTCCATGGGGGGCATTCCCCTCCAACGCCCGGTCGTGGGCATCACGCCCACCGCGGACCGGAACGGCTACTGGCTCGTGGCCTCCGATGGCGGGATCTTCAGCTTCGGCGACTCGGCCTTCTACGGCTCGATCCCAGGCGTCGGGCTGCACCCCGCCGGCTCGGGGTTGCCCGACAGCCTCGATGCGCCGATCGTCGGCATGGTGCCCTCGAGCACCGGCCACGGGTACTTCATGGTGGCCTCGGACGGTGGCGTCTTCGCCTTCGGCGACGCACACTTCGAGGGCTCGTGTCCCGGCATCGGCGGGTGCTACGGGGCAGCGGTCTCCGTCATGCCCGACAGCACGGGCAACGGCTACTGGCTCGTGACCAGCAAGGGCGCCGTCTACGCCTTCGGCGACGCGCCCGTCTACGGCTCGCCGCCGCCCGAGTCGGTGCCCGTCGTCAGCGCGGTCGCCACGCCTGACCGGCACGGTTACTGGATCCTGTACTCCAACGGCGCCGTCTTCTCCGCCGGCGACGCCGTGGGCATGGGCGCACCGGTTGGGTATGTGAACTCGTTCAACCCGGCCACCGCCATCTTCCCGACGGCCGACGGCCGTGGCTACTGGGTGGCCGCGGCCAGAGGTGATGTGTTCTCCTACGGCGACGCGCCGTACATGGGGAGCATGGCGGCGGCCGGACTGAACGGCCTGATCATCGCCGGTTTCGGCTTCTAGCGCGCTGGACGCGCGCGTGTTCGAGCATGCTCGGGCTCAGGCCCCGAGCGCCTCCTCCTGGCGCTCGGGGAGCTCGCGCGTGGCGCGCTCGGCCACCACCCGCACGCTCCAACCCGAGGTGGCCGCAGCGCGGCGCAAGAGATCGCCGACGTAGCCGGCCAGGGTGAGGGTGTCGGCGCGCGGCGAGCGTCCGACCAGGGGGACCGGCTCGGTCGCCGGGTCCAGGCCGCAGACGCTCAGGATGGCCCGACGCGCCTCGAAGAGCCTTTCCCGGGCTTCGAGCAGCGAGGTGCCGCTCCGGCGCAGCCATACCGAAAGACCCAGTTCGAGGGTGAGATCGCCGGCGAACGGGTCGACCGGGCCCAGCTCGGCCAGCCCGCCCAGCACGGCGGGCCCGAAGCCGCAGGATGCGCTCGTCTCCATGCGATTCAGTGTGACGAGACGCTGTAACAAGGTGGTGGACCTGCTGTGGGCTGGTAATTTGTCGAGCATGCCGCGCACGATCTGGAAGGGGGCCCTCAGTTTCGGACTGGTGAACATCCCCGTCGGCCTGTACCCGGCGACGTCGGACAAGAGCATTCACTTCAACCAATTCGAAGAGGGCACGTCGGACCGCATCCGCTACAAGAAGGTGAACGAGCGCACGGGCGACGAGGTCCCCCAGGACCAGATCGTCCGCGGCTTCGACCTCGGCGGCGGCGAGTACGTCATCGTGAGCGAAGAGGAGCTCGAGATGGCCGAGCCAAAGAAGTCGCGCCAGATCGAGATCTCCGACTTCGTCGAGCAGTCCGACATCGACCCGGTGTTCTTCCGCACGAGCTACTACCTCGCTCCCGAGGGCGCGGGCGCCGACAAGGCGTACGCGTTGCTGCGCCAAGCCATGGGCGAAGCAGGTCGCGTGGCGATCGCCACCCTGGTCATGCGCAACAAGGAGTACCTCGTCGCCATCCGGCCCGACGACGACGCGCTAGCCCTGCACACCATGTACTTCTCTGACGAGGTGCGCTCGCCCGAGCGTGAGCTCGAGCTGCCCGACACCGACGAGGTGACCGAGCGCGAGCTCTCCATGGCCCAGCTGCTGATCGAGTCGATGGAGAGCGACTGGGACCCGGCGCGCTACCACGACACGCACCGCGAGAAGGTCGAGGCCCTCATTGAGGAGAAGCGCCAAGGCCACGAGATCGTGATCCAGGCCCCCGAGGAGGCGCCCGCCAAGGTCGTCGACCTGATGGAGGCGCTCAACGCGAGCATCGCGGCCGCCGCCCGCTCGGGCGGAGCGAAAGCGGAGAAGACGGGGAGAACGGCCAAGAAGGCGCCCGCCGCCAAGCGGGCGGCACCCGGCGGCCGGGCTGCACCCGCCAAGAAGGCGCCCAAGAGCGCCAAGCAGCCGGCGCGCGCGAAGCCGGCGGCGCGGCGCAAGGCCTCCTGAGGCTTCGGCACCAGGGTGGGCTCCGGGTGTTGCGCCCGGCGGGCGCGCCCCTCCTCAGCCGGCGAACGTACTGATTTGCTCCGGGCCATTGCCGCGGTGGCGCCACGGCGCGAGGGTTGAGACCAGAACCTCGCAGCGCACGCGGGGCAGCGCACCCGAGGGGATCGCCATGAGGACCGTCCGAGATGTCATGCACGGCGACGTCGAGGTGCTGCGGACTACCGAGTCAGCCGCCGACGCCGCGTGCTACTTGACCGCGCACGCCGAGGACCGGGTGCCTCTGTGCCTGGCCGACGGCAGCTTGGCCGGGACTGTCACCAATCGCGACATCGTGGCGAAGGTGGTGGCGAAGGGCCTCGATCCGCGCCACGTCCTCCTCGCTGAGCTCGCCGACCCCGACGACAGGCTCGCCCTCGACGTGGACGCGCCGGTCGAGGAGGCGGTGAGCGTCATGGCCGCTGCCGGCCGCGGCCACCTGCCGGTGACCGAGGGCAGCCGTGTCGTCGGGCTCGTGAGCCAGCGCGACGTGACGCGGGCACTGGCCTTCCGGGCGGCCTGGTCCGACCCGTGGTCCGAAGCCTGGACGGACGACTGACCCACGCCGCTGACCCACCCCGCTGACCGACGCCGCTGACCGACACCGCACCAGTCCTGGGCGCTCGACAGCGGGGGGTAGCCTCGCCGCTCATGTGGCCGCCACCGTCCGGGGGGACGTGGGTCATCGACCTCGATGGCGTGATCTGGCTGGCGGGGCGCCCGATCCCGGGCGCGGACGAGGCGGTGGGCCGCCTGCGCGGCACCGGCGTGCGGGTCCTCTTCGCCACGAACAACTCGGCGCCGACCCGGGCCCAGCTGCACCGGAGCCTGGCCCACTGCGGCATCACGGCCGATGACGCCGACCTGCTGCGATCCGCGGACGTGGCGGCGGGGATGCTCGCGCCCGGCTCCACGGCGCTCGTGGTCGGGGAGGACGGCATCGTCGAGGCGCTCACCAACCACGGCATCACCGTCGTGCCCGAGGGCCCGGCCGACGCCGTGGTGGTCGGTCTGGCGCGCACCTTCACCTATGACGTGCTCGACCGGGCCTCGGCCGCGGTGCGGTCGGGCGCGCGCCTGGTCGGGACGAACGAGGACGCCACCTTCCCCACGCCCGAGGGCCTGGTCCCCGGCGCCGGCTCCTTGCTCGCCGCGGTGGCCACGGCGAGCGAGGCGACCCCCGAGGTGGCCGGCAAGCCCCACCCGCCGACGGCTGCGGCCATCAAAGCTCGGGTTCCAGAGGGCGAGCTGCGGGCAGCGGTGGGCGACCGGCCCTCGACCGACGGCGCGCTGGCCGCCCAGCTCGGCGTGCCCTTCGGCCTGGTGTTCAGCGGAGTGACCCCGCCGGGAGCAAGTCCGGCGGACACCGGCGCGGCGGCCACGGCCAAGGACCTACGCAGCCTGGTCGACCAGGCGCTCGCAGGAGGCTGAGAAGGGCGCGTCGGAGTGCTTGCTCGCAGCTAGCACTTTGTATACTCTTGTGCAATGGCGAGTAATGAGCGCATTCGCAAATACCTCGATGCGGGCTCCGTGCTCGGGCAGGTGAGCCGTGGCCGAGCCGAGGAGATCGTGCGAGAGTTGGTGAACGCCGGCGATATCCAGCGCGGGCAGGCACAAGAGTGGGTGGACAGTTTGGTAGAGCGCAGCCGCAAGAGCAGCGAGCAGATTCTCGACCTGGTGCGCCACGAGGTGGCCGCCCAGCTGTCGAAGGTCGACGCCAAGTCACTCGAGTCTCTGGCCAACCAGGTGGCCGACGTCCTCAAGAAGTCGGCCGAGGCCGGACGCAGGACCACCCGTGACGTGACGAACCAGGCCGGCAAGCAGGCTGCCAAGGTGACCAAGCAAGCGAGCCAGCAGGCGAGCAAGGTGACCAAAGAGGCGACCAAGGTCACCAAGGGGGCGACCAGCCGGGCCACCAAGACCGCACAAGGCGTGCGCGAGCAGGCCGGCAAGACGGCCACGAGGGCCCGCTCCGCCGCCCAGACCGTGACGCCGACGCGCGGCGCCAAGCCCGCGGGCTCGCCGCCGCGCAAGGGCCAGCCGGCCAAGGGCCAGTCGGACAAGAGCCAGAAGAAAGCCGCCAGCTGAGCGGCGGGGCCCGCCGCCGGCTCGATTCTGAGCTCGTGCGCCGCGGCCTCGCCACCACCAGGGCCGAGGCCCAGGCGGCCATCGCAGCGGGGTCCGTCCTCGTCGCCGGTGCGCCGGCCGAGAAGGCGGCCCGCCTCGTCGCCGCCGACGAGGCACTGGTCGTGCTCGGCCCCCCATCGCCCTACGTGAGCCGGGGCGGGTTGAAGCTCGCCGCCGCACTCGAACGCTTCGCCATCGCCGTCGCCGGACGGCACGCCCTCGATGCCGGTGCTTCCACCGGCGGCTTCACCGACTGCCTCCTCCAGCACGGCGCGGCGCACGTGTACGCGGTCGACGTCGGGCACGGCCAGCTCGATCCGTCGCTCCGGGCCAATCGAGCGCGTCACCGTCCTCGAGCGGGTCAACGCGCGCACGCTCGACGCGGGCGTGCTGCGGGCGGCCGACCCGTCGTTCGCACCGTGCCCCCTGGTGGTGGCGGACCTGTCGTTCATCTCGCTGCGCAGCGTCCTGCCCGCTCTGGCGGGGGAGGTGGCCGCCCCCGGCGCCGACCTGGTCCTCCTCGTCAAGCCGCAGTTCGAGGTGGGCCGTGCCGCCGTCTCGCGCGGCAAAGGGGTGGTGCGCGACCCTGCTCTCTGGCACGACGCGCTGGTGGGTGTGGCGTCCGCGCTCGTCTCCGCCGGAACCGGCATCATGGGAGCGATGGCCTCCCCCCTGACCGGCGCCGCCGGCAACGCCGAGTTCCTCGTGCACGCCCACAAGGTCGCCCCGACGGCCGAAGCGGGCCCTGGTCCGGACGAGGCCGCCGCCCTGCTCAGCGCCGCCGTCGCGGAGGCGGCCGGACATACTCCGCCGGACCCCCCGGCCGGCTGAGCGGCCGGCGCAACGCAATGGCGGTCGTCACCTTCTTGGTCCACCCGGCCCGGCCCGACGCGCTGGCGCTGGCCACCGACACGGCGGCCTGGCTGAGCGAGCGGGGGGACAGCGCCCGCATCCTGCAGTTCAGCGGTCCCGACCGCGTGAGCGAGGCCGGGGGCGAGACTGCACTGGCCGACGTCGACCTCACCGGCACGACGGTGGCGGTCAGCCTGGGGGGCGACGGCACTTTCTTGCGCGTGGTGCGCCTCGCCACCGCGGCGGACGTGCCCGTGCTCGGGGTCAACTTCGGCCGCCTCGGCTACCTGCCCGATCTCCTGCCGGACCAGGTCCGCGACGCGCTGACCATGGTCTTCGAGGGCAAGGCCGTCATTGAGGAGCGCTGCGCGCTCGATGTGGCGATCGACGACCGTTCCGTCGCCGATGGTGCCGCGGGCGCGACGGTGGGCGACGTCACCACGTTGCTCGCACTCAACGAGGTGGTGATCGAGAAGATCGACTTCGGCCACACGGTGCGCCTCACCACCACCGTCGACGGCGAGGAGATCCTCACCTATTCGGCCGACGGCCTCATCATCGCCACGCCGACCGGTTCGACGGCGTACAACCTCTCGGCCGGCGGGCCCATCCTGGCACCCACGCTGCGCGCCATGGTGGTGACGCCGGTGGCGCCACACTTCTCGCTCGACCGCAGCCTCGTGCTGACCGACACGCAGGCAGTCGGTGTCCTGGTCGCGCCCGACCGGGCCGGCGTCCTCGTCATCGACGGCGCCGAGGTCGGACGGCTGCAGCCTGGCGCCACCATCCGCTGCACGGTGGCGGTCCATCCCGTGCGCGTCGTGCGCAACGAGCCGCAGACCTTCGGCGGCATCCTGCGCTTCCGGCTGCTAGCCGACCGGGGGACATGAGGCTCCCCCTCGTGACGGTCGCCGTAGTGAGGGGGGTCCGGGTATGAGGTCTCCGAGGTGTTGAGGTGCTGACGGACCTGCACGTCCGCGACCTCGGGGTCATCGATGACCTCTCGCTCTCCTTCGGTCCGGGCATGACGGCGCTCACCGGCGAGACGGGCGCCGGCAAGACCCTCGTCGTCGAGGCGCTCCAACTCCTCCTCGGGGCGCGCGGCAATGCCTCCATGGTCCGCGCCGGTGCGCCCGAGGCGTTCGTCGAGGCCCGCTTCGAGGTGAGTGAGGGGGAGGCGACCCGCGAGGTGATCCTCGCCCGCTCGGTTCCCGCCGAGGGCCGTTCGCGTGCCTGGGTCAGCGGGCGCATGGCCCCGCTCGGCGTGCTGGGCGAGGTCACCGCCGAGCTGGTCGAGATACACGGCCAGCACGAGCACCGCGCCCTGGTCACCGCGGCGGCCCAGCGCGACGTGCTCGACGCCTACGCCGGCACCGACCTCAGCCGCGTGCGCCGCGCTGCGCAGCCAGTTGCGCTCGCTCGACGACGCGCTCGCCGCGTTGGGGGGCGACGAGCAGCAGCGCGCCCGCGAGGCCGACGTCCTGCGCTACCAGGTCGACGAGATCATGGCGGCCCACCTCGAAGACGCCGACGAGGATGCGGTGCTGCGCCGCGAAGAGGACCGTCTGGCCGACGCCGGGGCGTACCGCGAGGCGGCCCTCGGCGCGGTGGAAGAGCTCGAGCCCGCACTGGGCGAGGGCGGCGCCCTGGACCAGCTCGGGCTCGCGGCGACCGCGCTGGCCGGGCACGAGGCCTTCGAGACATACCGCGAGCGGCTGGCGGCCGTGGCGGTCGAGGTCTCCGACGTGGCCCGCTCGTTGCGCGACGAGGTGGAGGCGTGGGAGGACGACCCGGCCCGGCTGGCCGGGGTGCAAGAGCGCCGGCGCCTCCTGGGCGAGCTGCGCCGCAAATACGGGTCCGACCTGGTCGCCGTCATGTCCTACGGCGCCGAGGGTGCGGCCCGGCTGGCCGTGCTCGAAGATGCCGAGGGCGAGGCGGCCCGGCTGCAGGCCGAGCGCGCGGCGCGCGCCGGCGAGCTGGCCGAGGCCGAAAGTGCGGTGCGCACCGTGCGGGCCCGCGCCGCCGGTGCCTTCGCCGACGCGGTGGGGGAGCGGCTTGGCACCCTCGCCATGCCCGGCGCCCGCGTCGAGGTGGCCGTGGCGCCGACCGGCACGGGCGAACCCGTCGAGCTGTTGCTCGGGGCGAACGTGGGCGAGCCGGTGCAGCCGCTGGCCCGCGCCGCGTCGGGCGGCGAGCTGGCCCGCGCGATGCTCGCCATCCGCCTGGTGGGCCTGGGCGGCCCGCAGAGCATGGTCTTCGACGAGGTCGACGCGGGCGTCGGTGGCGCCGCCGCGCTGGCCCTCGGGGACGCGCTGCACGAGGTGGCGCGCCGGCGCCAGGTACTGGTGGTGACCCACCTGGCCCAGGTGGCGTCGCAGGCCGACGCACACATATGCGTGGTCAAGCGCGCGTCGAAGGGGCGCACCGTCACGAGCGCAACCACGGTGGAGGGCGAGGAACGCGTGACCGAGCTCTCGCGCATGCTCTCGGGGCACCCGGGCAGCGACGCCGCCCGCGCGCACGCCCGCGAGCTGCTCGGCACAACGGGCCGGGGGTAGTCCACCATGGATCGCGCAGCCGTCGACTATCGTGGTCAGGTGCACCGATCATCTGGCGCGCCGTGCGGCGCCCTGCAGTTGGCGTGACGCCGGCGTGAGCAAGTTCATCTTCGTCACCGGCGGAGTCTCGAGCTCACTCGGCAAGGGCCTCACCGCCTCCTCACTCGGCCGGCTCCTCAAGTGCCGGGGCCTGCGGGTCACGATGTGCAAGCTCGACCCCTACATCAACGTCGACCCGGGCACCATGAACCCGGGCGAGCACGGCGAGGTCTTCGTCACCGAGGACGGGGGTGAGACCGACCTCGACCTCGGTCACTACGAGCGCTTCATCGACGAGAGCCTCTCGAAGCGTTCCAACACGACGACCGGCGGCATCTACCGCTCGGTGATCGAGAAGGAGCGCCGGGGCGACTTCCTCGGGCGCACCGTCCAGGTCATCCCGCACGTCACCGACGAGATCAAGGACCGCATCCGCCGCCTCGAAGATGAGGACGTCGACATCGTCATCGTCGAGATCGGGGGCACGGTGGGCGACATCGAGATCGTGCCCTTCATCGAGGCGATCCGGCAGTTCCGCCGGGACATCGGCCGCGACAACGTCTGTTACGTCCACCTCACGCTGGTGCCCTTCCTCGTCTCGGGCGAGCAGAAGACCAAGCCGACCCAGCACTCGGTGACCGAGTTGCGCAGCCGGGGTATCCAGCCCGACGTGATCGTCTGCCGCAGCGACAAACCCATTTCAGAAGGCCTGAAGCGCAAGATCTCGTTGCAGTGCGACGTGCCCATCGACGCCGTGATCTCCGCGGTCGACGCGCCGAGCATCTACGAGATCCCGCTCGTCCTGCACGAGCAGGGCCTCGACGGCTACGTGTGCCGCACACTCGGGATCGACGACGCGTCGCACCGGATCGACATCTCCGAGTGGGAGGCGCTCGTGGCGCGCGTCGACTCGCTGTCGCGCCGGGTCCGCGTCGGCATCGTCGGCAAGTACGTGAACATGCCCGATGCCTACATGTCGGTGGTCGAGGCGCTGCGCCATGCCGGCTTCCACCACGGGGCCGACGTCGAGCTCGATTGGATCGACGCCGAGCTGGTGCCGGACCTGCTGGCCACCGACCGGCTGCGCGGGCTGGACGCCATCGTGATCCCCGGCGGCTTCGGCGAGCGGGGCATCGAGGGCATGGTGGCCGCTGCCGGGTACACGCGCGACCACGGCATCCCCTGCTTGGGGTTGTGCCTCGGTCTGCACGTGATGGTGATCTCGGTGGCGCGTGACTGGGCCGGGTTGGAACGGGCCAACTCGCGCGAGTTCGACAGCCTCTCGCCGCACACGGTCATCGACCTCATGCCGGACCAGGCCGAAGTCACCGAGAAGGGCGGGACCATGCGGCTCGGCTCCTACCAGGCCGTGCTGCTGCCGGGCTCCAAGGTGGCCGAGGCCTACGGCACCCTCGGGGTCACCGAGCGCCACCGGCACCGCTTCGAGTTCAACAACCGTTACAAGGGCAGGCTCGAGGCGGTGGGACTGGTCTGCTCGGGCAGTTCGCCCGACGGGCGCCTGGTCGAGTTCGTCGAGCTGCCCGACCATCCCTACTGGGTGGCCACCCAGGCGCACCCGGAGTTCAAGAGCCGGCCCGACCGGGCCCACCCGCTCTTCCGCGAGTTGGTCGGCGCGGCCCTCGAGCGGGCCGAGGGCCGCGAGCCGCACCTGCTCGATCTCGACGCCGTCACCTAGGCCGGACGCGCCGGTGCCGGGGTTCCGCCGCGTCTCGGAAGAGGAGCTGCTGCGGGCCTGGCTGTTCCGGGTCGACCGCCTGCACCTCGTCGACCCCGCCGGCACCCCCTTCGAGCGCATCGTCGTTCGCCACCCCGGTGCGGTCACCGTGGTCCCGGCCCACGACGACGGGACGGTCACCCTGGTGCGCCAGTACCGCGCCGCGGTCGACCACATGGTGCTCGAGATCCCCGCGGGGACCCGCGACAAGGAGGGCGAGGCGCCCGAGGACACGGCGCGGCGCGAGCTGGTCGAGGAGGCGGGCCTCGAGGCGGCGCACTGGGAGCTGCTGGTCAGCGTCTGGAACTCGCCCGGCGTGAGCGACCAGCACACGATGATCTATCTGGCGACCGGCCTGCGCGAGGTGGCCCGGCGACCCGACGGCGTCGAGGAGGGGTACATGACCACCGAGCGCGTCCGCCTCTCCGACCTCGACGAGCTGGTGGCCGCGGGAGCGCTCAAGGACGAGACGACCGTGCTCGGGTTGTACATGGCCCGGGCACGGCTGGCGGCGAGGAGGCCGGCGCGGTGAGCGGGGTGAGGGGGGCGAGCGCCGCGGGTGGCGACCCCGGCGACCTGGTGGTGCTGCCCCGGGACGCCGAGGAGTTCTTGTCCTGGCTCGAGGTGGAGCGGGGACGCTCGCCGCGCACGCTCGAGGCCTACCGGCGCGACCTGGGGGCCTACCAGCGTGACGTCGAGGCGCGCACCGGCCACGGCATCGACGGGGCGAGCGCGGCGGACGCCGCGGCGCACCTGGCGGCGCTGCGCCGGACCCACGGCGCATCGTCGGTGGCGCGGGCGCAGTCGAGCCTGCGCGGCTTCCATCGCTTCATGGTGGAGGAGGGTGCTCGCGGAGACGATCCGACGCTCGACCTGCCGTCAACCTCGGTGGCCGACCTGTTGCCCAAGGCGCTGAGCGAGGAGGAGACGGGGCGCCTGCTGGGCGCGGTGGTCGGGACCGGCCCCCTGGTGTTGCGCGACCGAGCGTTGCTCGAATTCCTCTACGGCACCGGTGCGCGGGTGGGCGAGGTCGTGGGGCTCAACCTGGGCGACGTCGCCGAGGCCGTGGAGTCGTCCGCCCTCGCCCTCGTGCGCGTGCTCGGCAAGGGCGACAAGGAGCGCCTGGTCCCGCTCGGGAGCATGGCACGTGCGGCGCTGGCGGACTGGCTGTCGGGCCAGGGGCGTCCACTGGTGGTGCCGAAGCGGTGGCGCCGTCGCAGCGATGCCGAGGCCGTGTTCCTCAATGCCCGTGGGGGCCGCCTCACGCGCGTCGGAGTCTTCGGGGTGGTCAAGAAGTACGCCGCCCGGGTTGGCCTCGAGGCCAAGGTGAGCCCGCACGTGCTGCGCCACTCCTGTGCCACCCACATGCTCAGCCGGGGTGCCGACGTCCGGGTCGTCCAAGAGCTCTTGGGCCACGCGTCCATCGCCACGACCCAGCGCTACACCAAGGTGTCCCCCGAGCACCTGCGCCGGGCCTACGAGGGCGCCCACCCGCGGGCGGGAACCAGAGGGGGGAGGGACCGCGTAGCATGACGCCATGCCGAACGAGGCCCCAACGGCGCAGACCGCCGACGCCGATTTCGCCGCCCTGCTGCGGGACGAGCAGGCCGGATTGCAGGCCCAGTTGAAGGAGTTGGGCTTCGCCGACGAGGGGAGCGGGCTCAACTACGACTCGAACTTCGCCGACTCGAGCCAGGTGACGGCCGAGCGTGGCGAGGCCGAGCGGCTGGCGACCGAGCTGCGTGAAGCGCTCGACGAGGTCGAGGCGGCCATCGCCCGGCTCACGGCCGGGACGTACGGCAATTGCGAGGTCTGTGGGAAGCCGATCGGGGCGGCCCGGCTCGAGGCCAAGCCGGCGGCCCGCCTCTGCATCGCCGACGCAGCCAAGCACTAGGTGCGCGGACCCGGAGCCTCCTCCGGGAGGCGGCCGTTGGACCAGCGGACCAAGCGCACCCTCTGGGTCGCGGCCATCGCCGTCTTGGTTGTGGCGCTCGTCGTCCACCACAACATCACCGAGCAGGACATCATCGTCTTCTGTTGCGTCGTGCCGTCGATCATCTTGCACGAGATCTCGCACGGGTGGGTGGCCAAACTGTTCGGCGACAACACCGCGGCCCGCGCCGGTCGACTGACGCTGAACCCAGTGCCCCACGTCGACCCGGTTGGTACTCTGATCGTGCCCGCGCTGCTCTCCCTCACCTCCTTCGGCGTTATCGGTTGGGCCAAGCCGGTTCCGGTCAACACCGCCAACCTGCGGAGCCCGCGCAACGAGGGCGTGCTCGTCGCTCTCGCCGGACCCGCCACCAACGCAGTGCTTGCTGCAGTCTTCGGGCTCCTCTTCGTGCACTTCGCCCGCTCGAGTTTGCCGCTCGGGTTTTCGGCGGTCGAGCAGTGGTCGACCGCGGCGCAGATCCTCTTTTTGGCTGGCTGGGTCAATGTCGCGCTGTGCGCCTTCAACCTAGTGCCCGTCCCGCCGCTCGACGGCTCGGCTGTCGTCGAGCGCTTCATACCAGCGCGCTGGTGGCCGACCTACCTGCGCTACCGCCAGTACACGATGCCTGCCCTCTTGATACTCGTGCTCCTCAACTTCTTCTTGACCGGGAACGGACACGTCGGGCCCCTGACGTGGCTCTTCGACCGCCTCTACAACTGGTGGGGCAACGTGCTCGGCATCTGACTCAGGCCTCGGGGAGCAGACCCATCGCATCGGCGGCGCGGGCGTAGGTCGTCGCCGCCACGTCGTGCGCGTGGGCCGCGCCGCGCGCCAGCACGCTGCCGACGTAGCCCAGGTCATCCTCCAGCTCGGCGCGGCGGGTGCGCACCGGCGCGATCAGCTCGCACAGCGCGGCGGCCACATCGTTCTTGAGGTCGCCGTAGCGCGTGTAACCCCGCGCCACCTCCTCGGGTGTGCGCCCGGTCGCCGCGGCCAGGAGGTCGAGCAGGTTGGCCAGGCCGGGCTTGGCGGCCCGGTCGTAGCGCATCTCGCCGTCGGTGTCGGTGACGGCGCGGCGCACCTTGCGCGTGATCTCCTCGTCGGTGTCGAGGAGCCCGATGGTGCCGAGCGGGGAGTCGGCCGACTTGGACATCTTGCGCTCGGGGTGCTGGAGGTCCATCACGCGCGCCCCGATGCCGGGGATGGCGGCTTCGGGCACCGTGAAGGTCTCGCCGTAGCGGTTGTTGAAGCGCACGGCCAGCTCGCGGGTCAGCTCGAGGTGCTGGCGCTGGTCGTCGCCGACGGGCACCTCGTTGGCGTCGTAGAGGAGGATGTCGGCCGCCATGAGCACCGGGTAGGTGAAGAGCCCGACCCGCGCCGCCTCCTGGCCCTGGCCCTTGTCCTTGAACTGGGTCATCCGGCGTAGCTCGCCCGTGGAGGCCGTGCACTCGAGCAGCCAGGTCAGGCGGGTGTGCTCGGGTACGTGGCTCTGCACGAAGAGCGTGCAGCGCTCGGGGTCGAGCCCGACGGCCAGGAGGTTGAGGGCGGCGTCGAGGGTGTTGGCCCGCAGGTCGGCCGGGTCGATCTCGGTCGTCAGCGCGTGCAGGTCGACCACGCAGTAGAAGGCGTCGTACCCGTCCTGGAAGGAGACCCAGTGACGCAGGGCTCCGAGATAGTTCCCCAAGGTGAAGCTGCCCGAGGGTGCGATGCCAGAGAGGACCCTGTTCATGGGGCGCCATGGTAGGGCGCACGGGACACGGCTCCTGGCGCTGGCCAGGGCATCCGTCCCGAGGCCTGTCGGGGGTGCGCCGCAGGCCGGGCGCCGTTCGATAACGTCGGTGGGTGGCTTACGCGGTGTCGACACCCGTCTTCGAGGGACCCATCGAGCTCTTGTTGCACCTGGTGTCGTCGCACGAGGTCGACGTCCTCGACGTCCCCCTTCTGCCGGTCGTGGACGCCTTCGTGTCGGTGCTGAACGAGCAGCGCGACGCGATCGACTTCAACCAGCTCTCCGAGTTCTTGTTGGTGGCGGCAATCTTGATCGAGCTCAAGTCCCAGCGGCTGCTGCCCGGTCCCGACGCCAGCGATGAGGACGAGGACTACGTGGGCTGGGAGGAGCGTGACCTGCTGTTGGCCCGCCTGCTCGAGTGCCGGGCCTACGCCGCCGCAGCGGACGTCTTCGTGGCGCTGGCCGAGCGGGCGTCGCGCTCCATCCCACGTGAGGTCGGCCTCGAGGACGACTTCGCCGCGCACGCACCGGACCTCCTGGCCGGTGTGACGCCCCAGGACATCGCCCAGGCGTACCTGCGTGGGTCGGCCGAGCGCCCGGCGCTCCGGGTCGACCTGTCCCACGTCACGGTGGACACGGTCTCGGTGTCCGAGGCGGTGGCCGACCTGATGGCGGCATCGGAGTCCGAGCGGGCCGCCACCTTCCGCGAACTGGTCGTCGGCTGCCGGACCCGCATCGACGTCATCGTGCGCTTCTTGGCCCTCCTCGAGCTGTGCAAGATGGGCCGGGTCAGTCTCGGTCAGGGGAGCACCTTCGGCGAGCTGCGCATCATCTGGGTCGCCGCCGACGAGATGGCGGGTGTCAGCAGTGGTCGGGGCCTGGCCGAGCTCGCCGGGTACGACATCGACGACTACGAGGGGTGAGGCACTCGCGTGGAAGACGCTGAATTGGGCCGCACGATCGAGGCCATCTTGTTGGTGGCGGTCGAGCCCCTGCCGCCACGCCTCTTGGCCGAGCTGGTGGAAGAGCCGGTCGAGCGCGTCGACGAGGCGCTCGACGAGCTGGCGCGCGCCTACGAACGCGACCGCCGCGGCTTCGTCCTGGCCCGCATCGCGGGAGGCGCCCGCCTCCAGACGCACCCGGACCTCTCGCCCTACGTGGAGCGCTTCGCCAACCGCGAGGTGTCGCACCGCCTGTCGACGGCCGCGCTCGAGACGCTGGCCATCATCGCCTATCGCCAACCCGTGTCGCGCGGCCAGATCTCGGCGCTGCGCGGCGTCAACGTCGACGGGGTGACCCGTCTCTTGGAACAGCGCGGGTACATCGCGGTGGTCGGCCACGCCGAGGGGCCAGGCCAGCCCGCGCTGTTCGCGACGACCGACCTCTTCTTGGAGCGCCTCGGGCTGGACTCACTCGACCAGTTGCCGGCCGTCGAGGACTTCCTCCCCGGGCCCGAGGTGGCGGGCGACTTCGAGCGGGACCTGCAGTCAGCGCTCGGCCTCGGGATCGAGGCGGGCTCCGACGACGCCTGAGGCGGACGAGGCGGAGGTGGGGGAGGGGGAGCGCCTGCAAAAGGTCCTCGCCCGTGCCGGCCTGGGCTCGCGACGGGCCTGCGAGGAGCTCATCGCCGCGGGCCGGGTCACCGTCGACGGCGAGGTGGCCAACCTCGGGCGGCGCATCGACACGGCAACGGCCCGGGTCGAGGTCGACGGCGCCCTGGTGCCGGTGGCGCCCGACCTCGTCTACTACCTGCTGAACAAGCCCGACGACGTCATCACCACGGCCGACGACCCCCAGGGGCGTCCGACCGTCTTGGCCCTCGTGCCCGCCGAGCCGCGCGTGTTCCCGGTCGGGCGCCTGGACCGCCACACCGAGGGTCTCCTCGTGTTGACGAACGACGGCGCCCTGGCCCATGTGCTCACCCATCCCTCCCATGGCGTCGCCAAGGAGTACGTGGCCGAGGTGGCCGGCGGCACGCCGGCACCGGGCGCCTTGCGCGCGCTGCGCCAAGGCGTGGAGCTCGACGACGGGCCGACGGCACCGGCCGAGGTGGGAGTGCTGGCGCCCGGCGTGCTGCGCATCGTGATCCACGAAGGACGCAACCGCCAGGTCCGCCGCATGTGCGAGGCGGTCGGGCACCGGGTGCTGCGATTGGTGCGGACCCGGATCGGTCCGCTGCGCGACACGATGCTCGGGCCGGGGGAGTGGCGCGCGCTCGAGGCCGACGAGGTCCGCGCCCTGGCCGCTGCCGCGGCAGCGCGACCGGCGCCGTGACGTTTCGCCGCTCGTGGCGCCGGCGGCACACGGAGGCCCAGGCCAGCGGGCTGGCGAGGCGCCGCCCGGTAGAGTGAGCCGCCATGGCATCCTCCCTCATGGTCAGGGGTCTGCGCGGGGCGACGACGGTCGATGCCGACACGGCCGCCCAGGTGACAGAGCGCACCCAGGAGCTGTTGCGCGAGGTCATGGCCCGCAACGAGCTGCGTGAGGACGACATCATCAGCATCCTCTTCACGGCCACACCCGACGTGACGAGCATCTTCCCGGCGACGGCCATCCGCGAGATCGGGTTCGGTGCCGTGCCCTTGTTGTGCGCCGCAGAGATCGCGGTCCCCGGCTCCATGCCCCTGTGCGTCCGCGTGCTGCTGCACGTCTACACGGGACGCTCCCGAGAGGACATGCACCACGTCTACCTCCACGGCGCCCAAGGGCTCCGCGATGACCTCCCCGACTGAGGCTGGGCCGGTTCGCCGGGCGCTGGTCGTTGGGACGGGGCTCATCGGGGGCTCCATCGCCCTCGGGCTGCGCCGCCGCGGCTGGCACGTCTCGGGGATCGACGCCGACGAAGGGCGGGCCGCCGAGGCGCTGGCGGCCGGTGTGATCGACGCCCTGGGTGACGACCCCGACGCGGAGGTGGTCTTCGTCGCCGTGCCCGCCGCCGCGGTGGCCGGCGAGGTGCGGCGGATCCTGGCGGCGACGGGGCGCCGGCCTGACGCGGTGGTGAGCGACGTGAGCGGGGTCAAGACGGCCATCGTCGAGGCGGCCGACCACCCGCGCTTCATCGGGGGCCACCCGATGGCAGGCTCGGAGCAGATCGGGCTGCGCGGGGCCGATCCGGACCTCTTCGAGGGAGCCGTCTGGACGCTCACGCCCACGGCCGTCACCGATCTCGAGTCCTTCGACCGCCTCAAGGGCGTCGTGCTGAGCCTGGGCGCCGATGTCCTCGTGCTCTCGGCGGCCGACCACGATCGGCTCGTCGCGGTGGTCTCGCACGTCCCCCACCTCGTCGCGGCGACCCTGATGAACGCGGCGAGCGCGGGTGCCGAGCAGGACGGCGCCTTGCTCCGGCTGGCCGCCGGCGGTTTCCGTGACATGACCCGCGTCGCGGCGGGGCATCCGGGGATCTGGCCGGACATCTGCGCCGAGAACGCAGTGCCCATCGTCGATGCGCTCGACGCCCTCGTCGTCGACCTCACGGCCATGCGCGAGCGGATCGCCGCCCAGGACCGCCCGGCGCTGCTCGACGCTCTGGAAAAAGCCAGCGCGGCCCGCCGCAACCTGCCGGCGCGGGTCGTCCGGCCGGACCACCTGGCCGAGCTCCGCATCCCGGTGCCCGACCGCGCCGGGGTCCTGGCCGAGATCACCTCGCTCGCCGCCGACGCGGGCATCGGCATCTACGACATCGAGATCGCCCACTCGGCCGAGGGCCCGCGCGGCGTGCTCATCCTCGTCGTCGATGGCGCGGACGCCGACACGCTGGCCGTCTCGGTCGAGGCGCACGGCTACCGCTGCCGGGTGGCCCACCTGTCATGACCGCGCCGCGCATCCTCGTCGTCACCGGCGGTGTGCCCTGCCGCGGCACGACGCGCACCCCGGGGGAGAAGTCGATCTCGCACCGCGCCGTGCTCTTCGGCGCACTTGCCGAGGGGACCTCGGAGGTGCGTGGGCTCTCCGACGGGGCGGACGTGGCCGCCTCCCTGGCCGCCGTCGAAGCCATGGGCGCCGGCGTCGAGCGACGGGCCGACGGGTCGGTGGTGCTGCACGGGGGGCGGGCGCGACTGCATCGCCCGGCCGCCCCGCTCGACTGCGGGAATTCGGGCACGTCGATGCGGTTGTTGACCGGGCTGGTGGCGGGCTTCGACTGGGACACCGAATTGACCGGCGACGAGTCGCTCTCCAGGCGGCCCATGGACCGGGTGGCCGAACCGCTCGGCCTGATGGGCGCAACCGTCGAAGGCAACGGTGCGCGGTGCCAGCCACCGCTGCGCGTGACGGGGGGCTCGTTGCACGGGATCGACTGGACGTCCAAGGTCGCCAGCGCACAGGTGAAGTCGGCCATCTTGTTGGCCGGTCTCTCGGCCAGTGGCACCACGGTCGTGCGCGAGGCCGTGACGACGCGCGCCCACACCGAGGAGATGCTGGCCGAGGCCGGAGCCGACGTCTCGGTGGAGCCCTGGGGCGAGGGGCGTGTCGTCACCCTGCGCGCGTCGGCGCTCCGGCCCGTCGACCGGGTGGTCCCCGGAGACCCCTCCCAGTCGGCCTTCTTCGTCGTGGCGGGCGTGGTGGTCGCGGGCAGCGAGGTCGAGGTCGCGGGTGTCTACAGCGGCCCGGCCCGGCTCGGCTACGTCTCGGTCCTCCAGCGCATGGGCGCGCGGGTCACCCTCGTGCCCGACGGGCCCGGCACCGCGTCCATCCGGGCGTCCGCTGGGCCCCTCCGCGCCACGGCGGTGCAGGCCAGAGAGATCCCGTCGCTCGACGAGGTGCCCGTCCTGGCCGTGGCGGCCGCGGTGGCCGAAGGGACCACCGTCTTCTCCGACGTGGGCGAGCTCCGCGTGAAGGAGGTCGACCGACTGGCCGCCGTGGCGTCGTTGGTCGAGGCCTTTGGCGCCTCGGCCCGGGTCGAGGGTGACACCCTCGCCATCACCGGCGTCGCGGGGCCGCTGCGCGGCGCCCGCGTCGACAGCCTGGGGGATCACCGCATGGCGATGGCCGCGGCGGTGGCCGGGCTGGCCGCCCGGGCCGGCGAGCGCAGCCTGATCACGGGGTTCGCCGCCGTCGCGACCAGCTACCCGGACTTCGCCGGCGACCTCGGACGCCTGGCGGGCGGTCCCGCCGGGCGCGACGCGCCCCGGCCGCTCCTGGTCGCCATCGACGGCCCCGCCGGTGCGGGCAAGTCGACCGTCTCGCGTGCGGTGGCCGAGCATCTCGGCGTCGAGCGGCTCGATACGGGAGCGATGTACCGGGCGGTTGCCGCCCTCGCGCTCGCCCGAGGGATCGCACCCGACGATGCGGCCGCGGTCGCCGCGCTGGCCGAGGCGGCGCGCATCGAGGCTGGCCCCCGGGTGCTCATCGACGGCCACGACGTGACGGCGGTGATCCGTTCGCCCGAGGTGGGCCGGGTCGTCTCCATCGTGGCGGCCAATCCAGACGTGCGGCGCCAGCTGGTGCGGCGCCAGCGGGCTTGGGCCGAGGCGCACGGCGGGGGTGTGGTCGAGGGGCGCGACATCGGTTCGGTCGTGTTCCCCGACGCCGAGCTCAAGGTGTATCTCACGGCGTCGCCCGAGGAGCGGGCCCGGCGCCGACACGACGAGGAGCCGGACTGGGTAGCGCGGCGGGACCGCATCGACTCGACCCGCGATGCGTCCCCCTTGCGCGAGGCCGAGGACGCCCACCGGCTCGATACGACGGGGCGCTCGGTGCAAGATGTGGTCGCGGAGGTGTTGACGTGGCTGTGAGTGAAGCGGCGCCGCCGGCCCCGGGCCGGCACCAGGAATTCGAGGTGGACCCGCGGCGGACCGTGCTCTACCGCGGCGAGCGCATGATCTTCGTGACCGCTCTGTGGGCGTGGTTCCGCCCCAAGGTCACCGGGGCCGAGCACGTGCCCAAGAGCGGGCCGGTGATCCTCGCCCCGGTGCACCGCTCCTTCGCCGACTTCGGGTTCGCCGCCTTCTGCACGGAGCGCAAGCTCTTCTTCATGACCAAGGACGAGATGTGGGAGAACAAGTGGCTCGGCAAGCTGTTGTTGAGCGTCGGCGCCTTCCCCGTGCATCGCGAGTCGGCCGACCGCGAGGCGCTCCAGCGCGCCGAGGAGGTGCTCCGCCAAGGGGAGGTCCTCGTCCTCTTCCCCGAGGGGACCCGGCGCGAGGGCCCGCTCGTCGAGGACCTCATGGAGGGGGCGGCCTTCTTGTCCGCCCGCACCGGGGCGCCCATCGTGCCGGTGGGCATCGGCGGCTCGGACCTCGCCATGCCCAAGGGCAGCCTGCTGCCCAAGCCGCGCACGATTCAGATCGTGGTCGGCCCCGCGCTCCCGCCGCCGGCCCGGACCGGGGGCGGTCGGGTGTCCCGCTCGGCCGTGCACGCCACCACCGAGGCGCTGGTGCCCCGGCTGCAGGCCGTCTACGACGAGGCCCGGGCGAAGACCGGCCGGTACTGAGGCCGCGCGCGACCGGGGTACGGTCGCCCCGAAGCCGGCACGGGGCGGCCTAGTCCGCCGTCGCCGTGGGCTCGGAGGGGTCGGCCAGCATGGCCCGGTAGTGGGCGGAGCGGCTCAGCAGCAGGTCGGCGGTCCGCTGGTCGTACTCGGCGGCGCGCTGCAGGGCTTCCCGCAGGTCTTGCTCGTCGTTCAGGACGTGTACGGAGTGCATCTTTGGTGGTCCGCTCTCCGGGGTCTTCTCGCTGCCACGGTGGAATCGCATGCGCATCGCTGCCTCTCGCTCAGACGAAATGGGACTGTGGCTGTTCCCATTCTTGTCGGTCGCGGCACCCTCTCGTTACGCGGGCTGTCAACGCGCTCACAACTACGCCGGCCTCAGCCGTGCGGCGGCTCCTTGCGGACCTTCGACCACGTGAGGAACACGACTCGTGCGTAGCGGAATCCGAAGAGCCAGTTCTTTCCCTTCTTTGTCGTGCCCGAGGCTCGTGGGAGCCACAAGGTCGGCCGTTCGGTGACCCGCCAACCCCGCTTCAGGGCGATGATCAAGAGCTCGGCGGTCTGGTACTGGGGCTGCACGAGACGGTAGGCCACGTCGTCGAGCATGCTGACGCGGAGTGCCCGGTACCCGTTGGAGGTGTCGGTGAGCTTGGTGTGGCCCATGGCTCTCATGACCCAGGAGAACACCCGGACCCCGGCCTTGCGGAATTGGTCCGTCGTGGTGTCCCGCCCGAGCACCCGCGAGCCCACGACGAAGTCGGCCTCGTCGTCGACGAGGGGCTGGAGCATGGCCGGCATCTCGCCCGGGTCGTTCTGGCCGTCGGCGTCGAGGGTGACGACGTACTGCGCGCCCAGCTCGATGCACAGCGCGTACCCCACGCGCAGTGCATAGCCGTGCCCGAGGTTCTCGCTCAGCTCGAAGGTCACCGCGCCGGACTTCTCGGCCACTTCGTCGGTCCGGTCGCTACCGCCGTCGACCACCACGAGGGTGGTCACCGCCAGCCCACACACCTCTGACGGCATGGCCTCGAGCACCGCTCCGATGTTGGCTTCCTCCTCGTAGGCGCAGACGAGCCCGACGACGGGGGAGAGCTTCAGGTCGGGGTACCGCGTGTCGAAGGTGTGCCGAGCCGCTTCAATGACGCGACGCGCGCGTTCGGGGTCGGTGTGGATGCTGGCGCCCGAGGTGGCACCCAGGCGCGCGGTCAAAACGACCGCGGCGTGGCGAACAGTTGGCGAACCAGAGGCTCGAAGTGCGTGAGCGGCTTGGTGGGGTAGTCGGGGTCGAAGCTGTTCTGGTCCCACTCGTCGGCGAACCGCGCGGCCAGCCCGTACCAGGGCTCGCCCTCGTACTTGTCGCGGGCGTTCGGGTCCTGGCCGAGGTACTCGTAGTAGTGCTTGCCCTGGAAGTCCTGATGGGCCCAGATCATGTGGTACGTGTCGTCGCTCACATAAGCGCGCAGGATCTCGGCCGCGATGTGCGGGTGATTCATGACCGAGACGGCCTTGCCGATGTCGTGACAGAGCGAGGCCACGACCACCTCGTCGGCTGCGCCTGCCTCTTGGGCACGGGTGGCCGTCTGCAAGGAGTGGACCAGCTGGTCGACCTCGAATCCGTCGGTGATCTCCTCGAGCGAGGCCAGCATCGCCAGGACACGCTCGGCTACACGGGGCTGGTGCTCGATCGACTCGACGATGATGTGCTGCCACTGTTCCTTGGTGGACTCGTCCATCCGGGTGAACGTCATGACCCGATTATCGCACCGCGCCTGCTCATGAGGCCAACAGGTCGAGGACGTCGGCTGCCGAGACGGCACGGTCCCCGGCCGCCGGATCCGTCCGCCTGTGCGTGGGCTGGGCGGCGAAGAGGCCCAGCGTGGCACCGACGGCACGCAGGAGCTCGCGCAATTTCGGGCGGGGGTGGGAAGTACTCGTCCTCCGTGGTGACCGTGACCTCGGTCACGCCGTCCGCTGGTGCGAGGCGCTCGATCACGGCCTCCACCAGCGCCTCGGGCGCCGAGGCACCCGCCGTGACGCCCACGGTGCCCGAGAGGTCGGTCGGGAGTTCGGCTGCCTCGTTGATGCGCAGCACCCGCGTACAGCCCCCCGCACGGGCCACCTTTTCGAGGGCGACGGTGTTCGAGGAATTGGCCGAGCCGATCACCACGACGGCGTCGGACTCCGAGGCGATGGCCTTCAACGCGGCCTGACGGTTGGTGGTGGCGAAGCAGAGGTCGCTTCGGTTGGGCATCCACAGATCAGGAAAGCGCTGGCGGGCGGCCTCCATGAGCCCCCGCCACTCGTCGTGGCTCAACGTCGTCTGGGCGAGGAGGGCGACCGGTGTGCCCGATGCGGCCATGCCGTCCAGCGCGTCGAGGTCCTCCTCGTGTTCGAGGAGGCGCACGGACTCGGGAGCGACGGCCATGGTGCCCACCGCTTCCTCGTGGCCCGCGTGGCCGACGTACAAGACGGTATAGCCCTTGCGGCTGCGCACCTTGAGCTCGTGGTGCACCTTGGTGACGAGCGGACAGACCGCGTCGACGACCACACCGCCGCCGCGCGATCGGGCGGCTTCCACCACCGCGGGCGCGGACCCGTGGGCGCTGAGCATCAGCGGCGCGCCGGCTGGCACCTCGCTGACGTCGTCGACGAAGACGACGCCCTGGGCCCGGAAGCGCTCGACCACGTGGCGGTTGTGGACGATTTCGTGGTAGCAGTACACCGGCGGGTCGAAGATCCGCACCATCCAGGCCAGCGCCTTGATCGCCTTTTCGACACCGGCGCAGAACCCGCGCGGCGCCGCCAGCATCACTCGGTCGACTCCGGGCACAAAGTCCAGGTTATCGGCAGTACTCTGGAGCCCATGTCAGCTCCCACGGTGACTTCGGTCACCGCGGCGTCGCCGGCAGCCCGGGCTGGCCTCGCAGTGGGCGACGAGCTCCTCAGCATTGACGGGCACGAGCCGCGCGACGTCATCGATTTCCAGCGCCTGACCGACGCCGAGGACCTGAGCGTCATGGTCCGTCGCGCCGGGTCACCGCTCGGGCGCCTGGTCCGGGTGGACAAGGGGCCCGGCGAACCGCTGGGTGTCGAGGTCTCCTCGGCGGTCTTCGACCGCATCCGCACGTGCGACAACCACTGCGCGTTCTGCTTCATCTACCAGTTGCCCAAGGGCATGCGGCGAAGCCTCTACCTCAAGGACGACGACTACCGGCTCTCGTTCCTCTACGGCAACTTCACGACGCTGACGCGGTTCACCGAACTCGACGCGGAACGCATCTTGACCGAGCGCCTGGGTCCGCTCTTCGTCTCCATCCATTCGACGGACCCTGATCTCCGCGCGCACATGCTGCGCAACCCCAAGGGCGCCACCAGCCTGCGCTGGCTCGGTGTGCTGCTCGACGGCGGGATCGAGGTGCACGGCCAGATCGTCGTGTGCCCGGGCGTGAACGACGGCCCCGCGCTCGAGGACACGCTGGCCGGCATCTTGGACCGGTTCCCCGGTCTCGCCAGTGTCGGCACCGTCCCGCTGGGCCTGAGCCGCTACTCCAACGAGCCCGAGATGCGGCCGCACACCCGGCAAGAGGCCGTACGCGTCCTGGACACGATTGAGGAATGGCAGGGAATCTTTCGCCGCGCGCTGGGACGGCGCATGGTCTTCGCGGCCGACGAGTACTACCTCCTGGCCGGAAGGAACCTGCCCCCGGCACGCCACTACGACGGCTATCCCCAGCACGAGAACGGCATCGGGATGGCCCGGGCCTTCGCCGACGCCTTCGTGCGTCCGAGCAAACCTGGACCTGGTGGCGTCCGCCACGGCTTCTTCGCCTCGGTCGACTCGGCGCCCGCCGAGGGCTACCGCGCGCCGCGCCTGGCGACGGCACCCGCCGGTGAGGACGACCGCCCCGTGACGGTCCTCACCGGGACCTACGGCGCCCACGTCCTGGCCCCGCTCGTCGAGGGACATCCGCGCACCGACGTCACGCTGCGCCCCGTGCCCAATGAGTTCTTCGGAGGCAACATCGGTGTGGCGGGCTTGCTCACCGGGGCGGACCTGGCGGGGGCGTTGACCACCGTCGGGGCGGAGCAGCGGTGCCTGGTGCCCGACGCCTGCCTCAACGAGGGCCGCTTTCTCGACGGGTTGACGTTGGCCGACCTGCCGAGGCCCGTCGAGGTCGTGCCAACCGACGGCAGTGCCCTCCGCCGCGTGCTCGACGGCACGTCCTTCCGTCCGGTCTGCGCGTCATGAGCCCGATGGTCGTCGTCGCCGGTCGCCCCAACGTCGGCAAGTCCTCCCTCGTGAACCGGATCGTCGGGACTCGCGCCGCCGTCGTCGAAGAGGAGCAAGGCGTCACCCGCGACCGCAAGGTGCTCGACGCAGAGTGGGCCGGCGTGCCGTTCTCGGTCATGGACACCGGCGGCTGGCTCGCCGGTGGGGACGTCCTCGAGGCCAAGGTGAGCGCGCAGGTCGAGCGGGCCCTCGCCGAGGCCGACGTCGTCTTGATGGTGGTCGACGTGACGACGGGCGTCACCGAGGAGGACATGGCCGCGGCGAGGATCATCCGGCGCGCCGGGCCGCCCGTCCGGCTCGTGGTGAACAAGGTCGACGGCGACAACCGGGAGGGTGCCGCGTGGGAGTTCGTCGCCCTCGGCCTGGGGGACCCGTTCCCCGTGAGCGCGGTGCACGGACGGGGAACGGGCGACCTGCTCGACGAGGTCGTCGGTTTGCTCCCCGCCCCCGGAGCCGGCAGCGACACGGGCCAGGCACCGGTGAGCGAGGACGGCGCCGTCGCGGTCGCTGGCAGCACCACGCCGCGTGTCGCCATCATCGGTCGCCCCAACGTGGGCAAATCGACGCTGTTCAACCGGGTCCTCGGCGAGGAGCGCTCGATCGTGCACGACATGCCCGGTACGACGCGCGACGCCATCGACACGGTGGTCGAGACACCCGATGGCCCGGTATGCTTCATCGACACGGCCGGCCTGCGCCGCCCGTCCAAGACCGATCGCGGGACCGAGCAGCACGCCACCCTGCGCGCCCTGCGGGCGCTCGAGCGGGCCGACATCGCGATCCTCGTCATCGACGCGACCGTGGGCGCGTCGCATCAGGACCAACGCCTGGCCGAACGCATCGGCGTCTCGGGGTGCCCCGCCCTGGTGGCCCTCAACAAGTGGGACCTCGTCCCAACCGATCGGCGCGACGACGTCCTGGCGGGGGTCGGGGACCGGCTGGCCTTCCTCGGCGCCGCGCCCGTACTCAAGATCTCTGCGCTCTCGGGAAGGGGCGTGCACCGCATCCTTCCGGCGCTCCGCGAAGCCGTGGCGGCGTACCACAAGCGGGTGCCGACCGGCGCCCTCAACCGCACAGTGCAAGAGCTACAAGGTCGCCAGCCGGCCCCGCGGGCGCGGATCCGCTACGCCGTGCAGGGTGCCATCGACCCACCGACCTTCACGCTCTTCGCGAGCGCGCGCTTGCCCCAGACCTACCTTCGCTACATCGAGCGCGGTATTCGAGAAGCGTTCGACTTCGGCCCGACCCCCCTCAAATTACGGGTGCGGATCGGCGGCAAGTGAGAATGCGACGCACCTGATGGCGTGGTGCGAGGAATGCGACGCGCTCGTCGAAGACGAGGATCTCGGTGAGGAGGGGGAGTGCCCCGCCTGCGGGACGATCCTGGCCGAACAGGAGCGCCAGCCGATCCCGTGGTACTTCAAGGCGATGCTGATCGCGAGCGTCATCTACCTGGGTTACCGCGGGTATCAGGGTGTGACCTGGATCGCCGGCCACGTGTAGCGTCCCGATCCATGCCCCTCTACGAGCTCGGCGGCGTTGCACCGCGCATCGACGCGGGTGCCTACGTCCACCCCGACGCAGTCGTCATCGGTGACGTCAGCATCGGCCCCGAGTCGAGCGTGTGGCCGACCGCCGTTTTGCGCGGCGACTACGGCACGATCACGATCGGCTCGGGCTCCTCCATTCAAGATGGCACCGTGGTCCACGCCGGTCCCGGGTTCCCCACCCACATCGGCAACGGTTGCGTCGTCGGGCATCTGACCCACCTGGAGGGCTGCACCCTCGAGGACGACTCGCTGGCCGGCTCGGGCAGCGTGGTGTTGCACTGGGCGGTCGTGAGCCAGGGCGCCACGGTCGGCGCCAACGCGGTGGTCCCGAACAACATGGTCGTGCCACCAGGAGCCCTGGCCATCGGGGTCCCGGCCAAGATCCTCGAGGGGCGCTCCGACGTCGCCATGATCCGCCTGTCGGCGGCCGAGTATGTCGCCAACGTGGCGCGCTACAAGTCCTCGTTACGCCGGATGGACTGAGCCGCGCCGAGTCAGAAAGCGACGGCCGCGCGTCCGTTGAACCTTAGGCTTAGTGAGCGCGGCTGAGCTTGGCCGGGAACACGTCGGTCCCGAAGGGGGCGAGCCCCTTGGCGGCCGCGAAACCGAGATGCCCTTCGCCGTCGGCACCGCCCGTCGTCAAGCCGAGCAGGTCCTCGTAGCTGCGCAGGGCCGAATAGTGGTTGTACGAGCCGGTCGTATCGGTCGAGCCGGGCACCACGTACTTGGCGTTCAACAACAAGGCGCCGATCTGACCGCCTCCCGGTGCCTCGCTGTCCGTCACGTCGCCGGCGTTGCCCGGTGCGTGCGTGTTGGGGCCCGGCTGCTCGTTGCAACACGCCGTCGCCGCGTCGGGTCCGTCGACATCGGACTCGTCGAAGGTGATCACGACGAGCATGTCGCCGTGCTTGTAGGCGGGCGAGTCCAGAATCAGCGGCATCCAGGCCCGCAGGAACTCGTCGGCCCCGATCAGGCCACCGACGTCGGTGCCGGTGCTGTTGGGACCCGCACAGGGGTCGTCGTGCCCGTCGTTGCACAGGTTGGGCGTGATGAACCCGAAGCGCGGGGTCGTCTTCTCGCTGCGGAGGTCCTCGGCCAGGTGGCCTGTCGGCGCGGGCGTGCCGTTCGCCTCGAGCGTCCCGAGTGGCACGACGTTGGCATTGCACTCGGCGGTGTTGTCGATGATCGAGTGGAACCAGACAAAGGGGTTGTGCCGTGTCGTGTACTGGTCGGTGGGCGTCGCCACCTCGGCCGTGTCGGTCGCCCCGATGCTCGGGTGCGCGCAATCGGCGCCGCCGCTCGGGTCGGGCGTGCCGCCGTCACGCGCCGGCGTGTTGCCCATGTCCTGCTCGTAGGCGCGCCAGGCGGCCACATGTGTGGTCTTGTTCGGCGGGTACTTGGCGTCGAGCTGTGCGGCGATTGTTTTCACCGACGCCGGGTACACACATCCTTCGCCGTCAACCTGCCCCGGGTTGGCCTCCTGGTTGGGATCGGACGTACCCGGCGTCACGTCGGCGAACGCGAAGCCGTTGTCGGCGCAGTCCGCCTGCGTGTCCTCGGTCGGGGACTGACCGGAGACCTGCGCGATGTAGTTGTCGAGGCTGTTGTGGCCGATGGCGTAGTAGTTCTGCAGCAGCTCTCCTTTCGGCCGCAAAGTGCCGTTGAGGTAGGTGGCAGGAGAGCCCGGCCCGAAGGTGGCGTCGTAGCCCTCGTTCTCGAACTCGATCACGAGGATGTGATTGATCTTCCCTGGCGCCAGCGCGGCCCGGACGACGGTGGGTGACCTGGTGGCGGCGGATGAGGCGGCCGGCGCGACCATGGTGGCGGCGAGGAGGACGACACCGAAAGCGGCCGCGAGCGGGGAGGTGCCGCGTGGGCGCGCTCGGTGCAAGGGCAGAAGCTTGGACACGCGCGGCGAGCGTAGCGTCCGGGGTACGTGCCGCCCGGGCGGAGCGGCGGGATCTCCGTTTCGTCGCGGACGGTGTTTATTCCGGGAGGGGGCGCTGGCGCTTGGCCCGGTAGGCAGCCGTGCTGGCCGACGTCAACAGGCTTTCCGCACTGGCGTCGCTACCTGATCCCCAGATGACGCCGATGCTCGCGGTGAGCTCCACGCCGTCCAGACCAATCTCTCTGGTCACCGAGGCCAAGACGGTGTCGACACGGTTTCGGATGCGCCACTCGACGACGGAGCGGTCGGCGTTGATGCAGAGGATCACAAACTGGTCGTCTTCGACGCGGGCCAACGTGTCGCCCGAGCGAACGGTGGCGCTCAGCCCGGTGGAGATGGCCCGCAGGACCGCCTCGCGGGCGTCGCGACCGAGGGCGGTGCTCACCGCTTCGATGCCGTTGGGCTCGATGACGAACAGGCCGAATGGACGCTTGTAACGACGCGCGTCGTACACGGCCTGCTGCAGGCGGTCCATGAGGATCATGCGGGTCGGCAGCCCGGTCAGCGGGTCCTGCAGTGCGCGGTGCGCCTCGTTCTCGAGCGTCGACCCCGACGAAGGGGAGGACGCGATGAATCCGGCCAAGAGCTCCAGGACGTCGGCGTCGGTGTCGCTGAAGTGGTCCGGCTCGTCGGAAAGGACCTTCAGCACGCCGACGCCCTGGCCGCCTCGTACGATCGGGGCAACGACCATAGAGCGGGCCCCGACCTGGCGGCATGCCTCGCGGTCGACCCGCGAGTCGGTCTCTGTGTCGCGGCAGATCAGCGGCATGCCCATGCGAGCGCAGAGCCCCGAGAGGCTGTTCTCCATGTCGACCCGTGAGCCCTCGGCAGCGTCGGTCATGCCGCTCACCGCCTCCGAAACCATCACGTTGTCCTCGGCGAGCTCGACGGCGCCGCCACGGGCGTTGGTCGCCGCCTGGGCACGCTCGATCACGACGCCCATCACGCGCTCGGGCTCCAGGGAGCCGGCGTTCAACAGCCGCTGCGTCTCGATCAGACAATGGAGCAGGTCAACCCTGGTATCCCGCGCGATGGTCGCCACCTTGACTATCTCGGACGCTGCCCCGCCCCCCTTGAGCGGAATCTTCGTGAACTTCGTGCCTGCGGTCCAGGGAAAACGCAGCCCGGTCCCTCAGTGTTGTCGCGGCATGGGACGAAGCGGGTCTCTGAGAGGACTGGAGCACCATCATCTGCCGGTCGTGCCGGGTCTGGCGGGCAGGTTCTCGATTCACAACGGCACGCGGGCTGTGGCGCAGCTTGGTTCGCGCGCTTGACTGGGGGGCCGGTTTCGTTCGTCGGCTCTCGTCGGTCCGTCTCGCGTACTGCCAGCTTGGCTGCGCTTTCGGCGGTCCCTTCGTCGGCTCTGGACTGTGCCTATCGGACCCTCTCTGTTCGAGTTCCGTTGACAGATCCGTTGACAAAGTGACAGCGTGCCGGGCTTATGGCAGAGGGCGATTACACCGAGGCGATCGTGGCGTTCGTTCGCGATCATGAGGACTGCTCGAGCGACGAGATCATCGAAGGCCTCGCCGTCACGCGGGCCCAACGTCAGGGCGTGCACGAAGACCTCAACAGGGCGATGGCGGCCGGCATGTTCGGAGGTCATCGCGACTATGCCTACGTGTCAGAAGTCGATCACGACCGCGATTGGGACTGGCGGTGGGAACACGTCCATCTGCTGCCGTCCTAGCCGAGAAGGGCTGCGCTCAGCCGCTCGCCGGTGCCGACAAGCGCCGCCAGGCCGAAGGTGGCGGGGCGCTTCAAACTCGTCGCTGACTCGAAGACCGTCGAGTACGCGTCGAGCAGCGGGGTTCCTCTGAACGCGAACCGACCCCGCCTCCTCGGGGAGTCAGAGGACGGGGCGGGTTCAGTGTGTTCGTTGCTCGGAGCCGTCTTACTAGGCGCCTAGAGCGGATTAGAGGGGAATGGCTCCTGTTCACGGAGCGTTAATCCGCCCGGACGACCCTGCTGTAGGGACTATCAGGCGCTGATATTCACCGATCGTTCGCGAGGTTCACCTTCTAATCGAAGACTCTTCGAGCAACTGCCATTGATTTTGCACTTGACTGGCCAGAACAACAGCCGGCGGGCAGAGCAAAGGAGAACAGTATGAATACGAAGAGTTGGCGATTCCGGTCACTGGTTGGCGCGTCGACAATCGCGGTTTCGGCTGTGGTTGCATTAGGCGCCACTGGGATGGGAAGTGAAGTGTTCGCTGCTGGCGCGAACCATGGGCCGGCCGCTCTGACGCCGGGGGCCGAGACGAACGTTCCAGCGGTGATTACGGACTCGCCCCGAGCGAAAGAGCAAACTCTCATAGGAACGTACATCGAGTCGGGCTCGGGCGGTGGCGCAGCCCTCTCACCCGGCACCCTTACGGCTCTCGACAGTGTCAACAAATTGACGTGCCCCGCTGGTCAGACCTGCACCATCACGGACACCATCAGCGTCAATGTGGGTGGCAATTCCACTACCGGCAACCAAATTGCCACCGCGTGGGAGCTCGACGGTACGGTCACCGGTTTTGGAGCGCCATTCCTGACGGAGCTGCCGACCGATGGGAACTATGTCGGCGGCACATGGACCAGCGAGGAGTCGGGCGTTGCCGCCGGGAAACACAAGGTGCAGAGCTTCGTCTATGCAGAAGATGGGGGTGGGCTGGGCATCTGGACGGTGACGTACAACCTCTACGACTGAGAGCGCCCGAACTCCCTCAGTCCCGTCAGCCCCTCGAGGTGCTCCGGGCAGCTCCACACCCGCCACCACCGGTCGCCTCGAGGGGCGAACCACCTGCCTGTCCACGACCACGTCTCGGCGCAGTGCGTGGCCTGGAGTTGCTTGGAGTTGACGAAAGCCCAGCAGCGACCTGGCTCGGCGATGAAGCCGGGGTGGCGGTCGCCAGGGCGAGGCGTGGAGGTCACGCCGCCAGTCAACCATCACCCAGTTCCGAACACCCGAGCCGTACCGTTGAACTCCGCATGGAACAGCACGAGGTCGAGTGGCTGATGGCGCCGGATGCGCCCGATGTCGAAGGGATCCTGTCCGACCTCGTTCACCGGCGGGCGTGGCACCGCAGGGCGAATTGCAAAGGCGCCTCGACCGACCTGTTCTTCCCGGAGCGTCGCCAGTCGACAGAGCACGCCAAGGCCATCTGTGCCGGGTGCGACGTCCAGGAGGAATGCCTCGGGGCGGCGCTGGCGGATGTCACGGCGCAGGGGATCTGGGCGGCGAAGTCCGAACGCGGCCGGCGGGAGCTGCGGAAGCAGGTGGCGTAGGAGAGTGGTCCAGCCGAACTGAGTAGCCTCTGCGATGGTCGCTTGATGACCCTTGTTAGCAAGGCGTTAGCAAACGACCATTTTCCGGATCGAAGCCTCAGGCAAATTTGGGGCTCTGAGCAGGAACGGGCTGTGGCGCAGCTTGGTTAGCGCGCTTGACTGGGGGTCAAGAGGTCCCGGGTTCAAATCCCGGCAGCCCGACTAGATGCGGTTCAAGCGGTCATATCGCGAACCACTCCAGGATCGACCTTGTCATCGCGGTTCTTCGGAATCTGGCGGGGTCTGCCTGCTCACCGGACGACGATCGAACCGAGCACGCGCCAGTTCGGCTTGCCGGCGTAAAGCAAGGCTCGAATCCGGTAGTTCTCGAAGTTGCGGAAGCCGAAGCCGATGCGTTTGATCCGCTTGATCAGGTTGTTGAGCGCTTCGGTGGGTCCGTTGGAGACCCGGGCCAGGTGGTAGTTGACGATCTTGTCGAACCAGTTCTTGATGGTGCGACCGAGGCGGCGGATCTCGGGTGGCATGGCCTTCTTGGTGCAGTGTGTCTGGAGCTCGAGAAGCATCGCCTCGGCCTCGTCGAGGTCGCGGCAGCGATAGAAGTCGCGTAGGCGCTCTTTCACGCGATAGGCGATGGCCACCTCGGCGCCGGGGTCGCCCAGTTCGAGGAGGGAACTCAGGCGCTCGGTCGCCTCGTCGCTCAGTTTCTCCTCGCCCATCAGCAACAAGCGTCGGGCTCGATAGAGAGGATCGTTGGGCTTCCTCCGGTTTGACGGACATCCACCATCAGGGGCAGAGCCCCAGAAAGGATGTCAAAAATGGAGACCGTGGAGAAGAGGAAGCAGCGTCCACGTCGCTCGTTCACGCCGGAGTTCAAGGCTGAGATCGTCGAGCTGTGCCGGCGCGGCGATCGCAGCATCGGCCAGGTGGCCCAGGACTTCGATCTGACCGAGTCGAACGTGCGCACCTGGGTGAAACAAGCCGAGATCGACGCCGGCGAGCGTCCGGGCCTGACCACCGAGGAGCGCGAAGAACTCAGTCGGCTGCGCCGGGAGAACCGCCGGCTCCAGGCCGATGTCGACCTACTCAAGCGAGCAACGGCTTTCTTCGCTCAGGAGACCCGGTGAAGATGGACCCCTTCATCGAGGCGGAGGAAGTTGCAGGTCACAGCGTCAAGCACTGCTGTGACATGTTCGAGGTCTCCAAGTCCGCCTACTACGAGCGCAAAAAGGACGTCCCCTCGGCCCGAGAGCTCACCGACGCCGAGTTGACCGAGAAGATCAAAGAGATCCACGCCGAGTCCAAGCGCACCTACGGCGCCCCGCGCGTCCACAAGGAGCTGCTCCATCGCCACATCGCCTGCGGGAAACGCAAGGTGACGAGACTCATGCGTCAAGCCGGCCTCGAGGGCCGCTGCAAGAAGCGCTGGCGCAAGACCACCGTGGCCAACCCCGACGCCGAGGCGGCCCTCGACCTGATTCAACGGCACTTCGGACCGAGCACAGAGATAGATCGCCGCTACGTCGGCGACATCACCTACATCTCGACGTGGGAGGGCTGGGCCTACCTTGCGACAGTCATCGACCTGGCCAGCCGTCGCGTCGTTGGCTGGGCGTTGGCCGACCACATGCGCACCGAGCTCGTCGAAGACGCTCTCACCATGGCGTTCGAACACCGCGCGCCTGAGGAAGGCGTCATCTTCCACTCGGACAGAGGCTGTCAATACACGAGTGGCGACTTCGCCGAGCTGGCCCGGGCCAACGGCGTCGTGCTCTCGGTCGGCCGCAAGGGCGAGTGCTGGGACAACGCGGTCGCCGAGTCGTTCTTTGCGACCATCAAGCGCGAACTCATCGAGACCAGAGCATGGCCGACGCGAACCGGATTACGACGTGCCGTCTTCGAGTACATCGAAGGTTGGTACAACACGCGCCGGCTGCACTCCACGCTCGGCTATCTCAGCCCCGCGGAATACGAGGCTGTCCACCTCAACGCCGACCGTCAGGCGGCATAATCAACACAAGCAACCTGTCCGTCGAACCGGATCAAGCCCACGTCGCGTCGGCCCCGGTGTCCGAGTTGTTCGATCTGGACCCGGCGTCTGATGGCGTCGAGGGATCGATTCGCCAGGCTGATCACGTGGAAGGGGTCGACCACCTGGGCCGCTTTGGGCAAGAGCACGCTGTAGACGGCGCCATAGATGGCCGACATGTCGAGCGCCCCGTATTCGATGCGCTCCTTCCAGGACTTGGGCTGCTTGTCGATCCAAGCGGCCACGTCCACGTAGTTGCGACTGGGCAAGATGTCGAGGATCTGGTGGTGTTCGACGTCGGCCACCGTCGTGGCGTAGTCGCTCCGATTCCGCCCCACGCGCACGAAGGAGGTCTCGTCGAGACCGATGGCGCTCGTCTTGTTCAGCCGCTTGCGGTCCGCCTCTAAGAGGGCGCTGCCATAGGTGGTCACGGCGTCGTTGACCGTGTGCCAATCACAGGCGAGCTCGTCGGCCACCTCCTTGACCGTGCGCCCGTCGCCGACCTGGACCGTCGCCCATTTGGCCGCGCGCGTCGTCAGCAGGCAGTTCTTGGCCGCGATGCGGTGGTCGCGCAGCACCCAGGAACGCTTCGTGCAGCGAACGTTCACGCAGCGCATCCGGTGCTTCTTCCACCCCAGGCGCATGGAGGTGCCATAGACGGGCAGGTCGATGTAGGTCACGACCGGACGTTCCTTGACCTGGGCCAGCTCCGAACAGCTCGGGCAGCGCACCGGTTGGCGGATCAGCTGCTCGATCGCCAGTTCGACGTCGGGTCCACGGCGTTCGTAGTGCAAGACGACCACGTCTTTGAGGCCGACGAGTGCCCCGAGTATCTCGCTATGGTCGCGAAGAACGAAGGTGCTTCTTGGTTGTTGGGTCACACCTCAAGCTTGAGGCACCTTCGTCGCGCCCAGGGTGATCCTGGTCAGGGGCGCGACCCCGCCAGGATCCGATGAGCCGTCATCGCTTGGAGCCAGCCGGGTAGCCAGCGAATCGGGCCGCCGCTTCGTGTGGGGACGAAATGCCAGGTAGACAGGTCGTTCAGTTCAATCCAGTCCCATGTGGCGAAGCTCGTGGGAGCCGATATGTATTTGTTCTGCACCGACGTCATCTCAATGTGGCAGTAGCAGTCGGCGCCGAGGCGGTTTTCCTGCTTCAAGACGCTGGGCCAGTTTTTCCATCGGGGCGAGGAGTAGTTCAGTGTCTCTGCGCGTATCGGTACGGGGGAGCAACAGAAATTCGAAGCGCGGCCAGATGCGCCTCGTCGCCATCGCGTGGCTGGCGGCCCTTCTGGTCTCGCTGACCACAACCATCGCCGTTCTGACTCCAGGATCTGCCAGTGCCTCAAGCACGGACTGGACGTCCTACCTGAACGGCCCGAGCCACAACTCCTACGTGCCGTCTGCTACGTCCATCACCACATCGGGAGTCTCGGCCGGCAATCTCCAGCCGGTGTGGAGGTGGGAGCCCCCGGCCTCGACCGTGAGCGGGGCATCCAACGCGATCATGGCCACTCCGGTCGTCGACAACGGGGTCTTCTACGTGGGAGTGGAGGACGGCTCCTTCTACGCCGTGAGCGAGGCTACTCAGAAAGTCTTGTGGTCAGACTTCCTCGGGGTGGACAAACCCAAGCCCGATGGCCTCTGCGGGGCCAAACCCCAGGGCATCATCGCCACGGCGACGGTGGCTCCTGATCCCGATACTGGGACGTTGACCGTCTACGTCAATGGTGCCGACGGCATCTTGTACGCGTTGAACGCGGCAACCGGGGCCACCATCTGGCAGGCGACCATCGACACGCCCTCGACGACGATCGACGACTACTACGACTGGTCCTCACCGCTGGTCGTCAAGGGCACCGTCTACGTCGGAATCGCCTCGTGGTGCGACCTTCCGGTGGTCAAGGGGGGACTGATCGCCTTCAACCAAGAGACCGGTGCCCAGACCGCGTATTTCGAGACGGCGCCGTCGGGCGACGTGGGAGGGGACATCTGGTCCAGCCCGGCCGCACTTGCTAATGGATCCATCATCGTCACCACCGGGAACGAACCGGGGAGCGAACAAGAATGCGGCTGCACGAACTTCGGTCCGCCGCCGGGACCGCTCTATGACCAGTCGATGGTGCACTTGAGCGGTTCCACGCTCAGCGTGCTCGACCATTGGCAGGTCCCCAAGAGTGAGTCGTGTGGTGACTGCGACATGGCCAGCTCGCCGACGCTCTTCACCGCCGACATTGGTGGCGTGTCGACACCGATGGTGGGATCGTGCGACAAGAACGGCTATTACTCCGCCCTTGCCCAGGCTGATCTCGCGGCCGGTCCAGTGTGGCAGCACTCGATGGGAGCAGCCGGTGCCAGCCACGAATGCAACGCGGCGGCGATCTGGAACGGGACGAACTTGATCGAGGGAGGTGGTACGAATACAACCATCAATGGCACCGCCTACTTGGGCTCTGTCCAATCACTCAACCCTGCGACCGGCCAGGCGAATTGGGAGACCGGACTCCCCGGTCCGGTGATCGGCTCGTGCTCCGAAGACGGCTCGGAGGTGGTGGCCTGTGGCGTCTATGCCGCCGACACCACCAACGACATGGGCTTCTACCTTTTGAGCGCCTCCACCGGCCAGATCCTCGAGCACATCGCCACCCCTGCGAGCTTCCTCTTCTCCGAGCCAGTCTTCGACAACAACGACCTGATATTGGCGGGGAGCAACGGGTTCGGCGTGACGGATTATGAGATCACCACGCCCGGACCGGCCATCACCTCGGTCAGTCCCAGCACCATCGCGGACGGGCAAACCGAGACGATCACCTTGACCGGCAGCGGCTTCACCGCCCCAGCTGAGGTGTTCATCTCTGGCACAGGCGTGGGTGGCGGGCACCCTGCCACAGTGCTGTCGTCGACGAAACTCACCTTTCCCTTGACGACTGGGCCCGAAGCGCTGCCCCAAGACACGAATATCACCGTCATCGAGCCGGGCTCGCCTCAGGACGAGGCGATGACGTGTGCGGGGTGTCTCAGCGTCGGATCGCAGACGATGGTCGTGTACCCGACAACCCTCATACCCGGGTCCACGGGCAACACGTTGAACTTCACCTACACCGCCGGGTCGGGGGGCCTCAGCGGCGGCACCCTCGAGGTGGCAGTGCCCTCCGCGTTCCCCGACGCTCCCTCGACCACCGCGACTGCGTCTGGGTCTGTCACATCGACGTGTGGCAGTGCCGGCGCCGCGGGGCGAGATGTCAAGGTCACCGGGGTCACGCTCTCGGCGGGGCAGACGTGCACCATCGCCTACGGGTCGACGGCAGGGGGAGGACCGGGGATGGTCGCGCCCACCACCACCGGCCCGTACACCTTTACCGCCTCCGAGGCTGCGACCTCGACGGGGACGTTGACTGCGCTTCCGTCCTCTCCTGTTGTCACCGTCACTGGTGCAGCGAATGGCGCCGGGACCATGACCGTCTCCCCGACGACGCTCAGCCCTAGCTCAAAGGGCAACTCCCTCTTCTTCACCTACACTGCTGGCTCCGGGGGCGTCAGCAGTGGTGTCTTGGAGTTGGCGGTGCCGGGCGGGTGGCCGGATGCTCCGTCGACCAAAACGACTGCAGCCGGCTACGTCACTTCGACCTGTGGAACCGTTGGCCTAGTGGGGAGGACCATCAAGCTCACAGGAGTCACACTCGCTGCGTCGCAGACCTGCACAATCACCTACGGATCGAAAGCGGGTGGCGGGCCTGGAGCCGTCGCGCCGAGCACCTCAGGTTCGTACACTTTCGCGGCCTCTGAGGCCGCGACAGGCTCGGGGACTCTAGTCGCGCTGGCGTCGTCGCCTGTTGTAACGGTCTGATTTTAGGGTGCATTTGGGGAGCAGCGACGACGCCCTTCGGCAAGGGGAGCGGCGCCGTGGTAGCCAGATCGGCAGCCCTTACCGTGCTTAGTGGTGCAATGAGGTGAAGACCGGTGGTGACTCAGACACCACGCTCAAAAGTACTGCTACATAGGTTCAGGGCGATCTCAGAACACCGGATAGGAGTTCAACTCGCCGTGTTTTGTGCCGATATTGCCAGCCATGGACGACCTCCAGATCGCCTTCCGCGAGGACGCGACCTCTGTGGCTTTAATCGTTGCGAACGGTGAGTTCTGGTTGTGGTTCACAACGGAGCCCGGACACAGACTGCGGCCTCAGATCATCGCTCGTGATCAGATCGAAGAGCTGACCGCGAACCACTTCAGTGACGCCGAGGCAAAGGTATACCTTGAGACTCGGATGCAGGCGGCCGGGTACAAGCTGCAGCGGTCCGCGATCCAGAGCGAAGACATCGCAGTCTGGAAAATCCGATCAGATTGAGCCAGAGAGGCCGATTACCTCTCCTCACGTCGATCCCGTGATCAGGCTGAGTCCCACAACGCCGCCTGGGCGTCTGTCCAGCCCACATGTCCAGGGATCGACGGACTGCCAGAGTTCGGGGGCTCTACCAGTCGACCTTAAGGATCTCGCGGATCGCCGCCTCGAAGTCGTCGAAACTCGCACCCTGGCGACTCGCGGCGATCAGCTCGGCGTCGGCGCCGACCGGTACGCGGAGTGGACCGTGCTCTGTTTCTAACGCATCGCAGATCTTCGTCGCCACGAGCTCTGGACCCGGTGCCGGCTCCCCGCCACTAAGAAGACCCATGGCGCTCTCCCACTGCGTGGCCAGCTCGGCGTAGGGACCGGGTAGGCCGCGGAGGTCCACCATGTTCTCCCCGAAGCGAGTCGCAATCGCGCCCGGCTCCACCACGAGCACCTTCACGCCGAAGTGGCCCACCTCTAGGTGCAATGACTCGGACAGCGCCTCAAGAGCGAACTTGGTCGCCGAGTAGAACCCGGCCAAGGGGCCGCCGACGATTCCCGAGACGGAGGTGACGTTGACGATCGCGCCGCAGCCCCGTTCGCGCATGGCGGGGACGAAGGCCTGGATCATTCGCGCGGCGCCGAAGAAGTTCGTCTCGAACGCCCGGCGAACCTCGACGAGCGGGACTTCCTCTACCGGTCCCTCGATCCCGAAGCCTGCGTTGTTCACCAGGACGTCGACGGGGCCGATAGCGGCCTGCGCAGCGGCCACGGACTCATCGGAGTCGACGTCGAGGGTGAGGGTTCGCTCGACAGCCAGATCGGCGATCGACTCGTTCCGTCGCGTGGTGGCAACGACCTCGTAGGCCCGTGCCGTCAGCTCCAGGGCGGTTGCCCTCCCAATACCGCTCGAACATCCGGTCACGATTGCGCACTTGTTTGACATTCGGCACGTCTAGCCCCAGGGGGCGAGAGCTGTCAACGGACTATTGCTGCCTTCGAAGGTGGATCCAGTCCTATGCGTCGGGACGAGCGGTACTGACCAAGTTGGGCATACCTCAGGTGCGCCGATGCTCTAAGAGGAAGCTGTCGACCGCTTCGTTCGCTATCCCTTTGATCTCTCGATACAAGTACAACTCGTCCCAGCGCTCCGGCAACACAGCATCGAGACCGTCGCGGGGCCGGCAAAGCGGGGCACCACGGCATAGTCAAAGTCATGACCAAGACACTCATTACCGGTGCGAACAAAGGCCTCGGCTTCGAGGCCGCAAAGCGCCTCGTCGCCGAGGGCCACGAGGTATGGCTTGCGTCCCGGGACATCAGACTTGGGGAGGAGGCCGCCGGGATCCTCGATGCGCGTTTTGTTCAGCTCAACGTGACCGATGACGCCTCCGTCGAAGCCGCCGCGGCCTTGGTGGCGAAGACCGGTGGCCTTGATGTCCTAGTCAACAACGCCGGAATCTCTGATCGAACGCCAGTGGTCGACACTGCCGCGTCGGACGTTCTTCGAGTCCTAGAGACGAACGTACTCGGACCAGTCCGAGTTGTCCGTGCCTTTACGCCCATCCTTGAGGCATCGTCGTCTCCGGTCGTCGTCAACGTGTCAAGTGGTGTCGGCTCACTGACCTACGCCAGCGATCCCAATGGCCCGTATTCCAACTTGAACCTGTTGGCATATCCGACCTCAAAAGCTGCTCTCAATATGTTGACTATTCAATGGGCCAGAGCTCATCCCCGTTGGCGCGTGAACTCGGCGGACCCCGGCTTTACGGCCACGGATCTCAACCAACACCGAGGGGCCCAGACCGTGGAGGAGGGCACTGACGAGATCGTCAGGCTGGCGACGATAGGGAAGGATGGCCCAACGGGCACCTTCTCGGACCGCAACAGTGCTGTTCCTTGGTGACTTCGGCGAGCCATACCGAAAACGGCAAAGTTGTCCCGCACCCCGGCGTTCGGAGCACTGTCGGACCTGCTGGGAATCGGCGGGACTTAAGGTGATACAGCGACCCCGGGTATTACGCCTCCACGCTGATTTCGATCCGGGGTGGTCCGTTCACGCCCGCTCTTGCCATGGCGTCTTTCAGATCGGGATCGTCGGCAAAAGCGTGAGCTTCATCGACAGAAGAGAACCAGTGCAACCCCGTGATCTCGTTCGGATCGTCGGCATTCCGAAAGACGGTGGCGTCTGTGATCCCGTACTTGTCACGTATCGGTTGCGCAAGGTCATATTCGATCCGCCAAGCGTCAAAATCCTTCACGGGATGCTGGATAATCATTAATATTCTTGCCATCAAATGCTCCTCAATGTGGTGTCGGATCAGTCGAGGTCTCTGCTTCCAAGGTAATCCTTAGGTTTGCAGCGTGAGCACTTGGCGGAATGACTGAGGTGAAGACGCGCTCGCCTTAGTGCTTCACGATGGAACGCGATGCAGTCGTCACCGACCCGGCGAATCGAGGCACGAGCAAAAAGTCTCCGACGTGCCTGGCGGCCATCGATCGTTGACTGCCGCAGCCGCGAACCAGAGGCTCTGAGATCCCCTAGACGGTTCCGGGTGCGTCGATCGATCCGAACACAGTGATCTCAGGCGCTCCAGTCATCCCGATAGAGGCCATGACTTCCGCGACCTTGGGGTTCCCATCGAAAAAGCCCTGGAACTGCTCTGCGGTCTCCCATTCGTCGATGACCATCAGTTCGCCATCTCCGGAGACAAACCGATGATGGAGCATGCCAGCGCCCCTCGTGGATTCAGTGATCTCCTCCAGGAACTTGGCGTTACCCTGAAGACCCTCGATGGCCTTTGCGACATCCGACACCGGAAAATGGATGGTGACCGTAACGCTCATGGCTGGTACCCCGGGTTCATGATCATTTGCCACCCCCGTGTGAAATGGCTTGGTCAATCTACGACTAATCGTGGTTAGTCGCCCGACCCGCTGCAGATCTGAGATGGGAGCACCGTCGACTCCACGGGCACCTGCACGTTGAGCCCGGCGGATTTCCTCGACCTCGTCAACGACGGCTAATCCAACGTCGAATGTCACCGGCCCCGGCGTTCGATGGTGGCGGGTATGGGCATGCCCCTGACCACTTTGATCGCTCACCGGTTTGAGGCGGTTCGTGGGATGGATCGGCTCCGGTCCATCGACGGATCAACGGCCCGGTCGGTAGCAGTGAACAGCTAGCGGAGAGGTCACCATGTTCGACTATCCACCACCTGATCGCGTAGTCCTGCTCGATCTCAACGACCCTCCGAAAGTGTTCGACCGCAACGCCGGGCGGCTCGAAAACTCTGCCCGGCTCGTGCTCATCGGACGGGGGAGGGGTGCGCTCCGTTGCTGGGTGGTGACAGGTGACTCAACGGCGAAGTGGTCGTGGTGGTTGAGCTCGAAGGCGTTGAGGTGGCGGAGCCGTTCGGGTGAGTCGTGGACGACGAGTTACGAGGAACGGTCGTGATAACCGTACTGGCGCCAGATGAACCCGATGACGTGCTGGGATGGGCGGTGTTCCCAGATGCGCAGCCCGTCAACACCACCGGCACAATCACCAATGTCACCGCACAGATGCACCCCGCCGGCCGCAGCCGAATTCTCACCTGACGCTCACCTCGATGGCTCTAGTCTGCTTAGCACTGCTTTGACCTGCGCTCTAGAAGGCTCAATCGGTTCCCGAGCACCGCTCAACGCTTAATGCTAGCTTGCACACGCAGGGGGGAGAGTTGGCGATCAGGCGATAAGAAGAGGTTGGCCTCCGCGGCTTCGTGGTGCAATCGAATCGAGTTTCAAGGTCCCGACTCAACCGATAACTATTGAGGAGAAGTGGGGAAACCGATGAAAACAAGATTGCGTGGGCCAGCGCTCATCATGGCGTTGGCTGTAGTGAGCATGGTGGCCGGGTTCCTGGCCATCACGGCTCCAGCAGCCTCCGCCGTCACCAACAAGTGGTACGTGGCCACAACGGGCACAAACCTGGGCAACTCGTGCGCGTCCGCAACTCACCCGTGTAAGACCATCACCTACGCCCTGGCGGAGCAGGCCGCGGCCGATGTCGGGGGCACCATCAATGTCGCCGCCGGCACCTACCAGGAACAAGTAAGCATCACGCCGGCGAACGACAACGTGAAAATCAAGGGCGCCGGGGCGACGACCGTGATCGAGGCTCCCACAAGCGGGCTACTCAGCGACACGGACACCGATAGCTCCCAACCCCAGTATTACGTGATCGACGTGGCGCCAGGCGCCACCGCAAGCCTGACCAAACTGAGCGTCAACGGACTGCCGGCGTCTCAGCCGAGCGGCTCCTCCTTCTTTGACACGGACGGCTACGGCTGCGGCCAGGACTACGTGGGCATCTACTACCATGAGGCCTCTGGATCGATCAGCAAAGTGTCAGTCAGCGGTATCGACATGCCGGCCGATCTCTACGGTTGCCAGGGCGGGCTGGGCATCTACGTCAACAGTGACGAGGCCAACCCGGCCACGGTGAGCATGAACAAGATTTCGGAGCTGTCCCCCACCACGTCCATCACGACCAGGGCCGACCTGCCGGCCGGCACCTACTCGAACGACCAGCTTGCCGTCCACACGATTCCTGCCGGCTACAGCTCCGGTCCGATCATCGTGAACGGGTACAACCTGAACGCCAGCAAGGACACGAACAAGGTCCTGTTCATCAACGGCACCACCGACACCGACTCACCCACGGGTTCAGTGGTCAGCTTTGAGCCCTATACCCCCGCCTACGACAAGAACGGCATCACTTGCGACGACGCCTACACCGACTGCACGATCACGGGCTCGACCATCCAAGGTGAGGGTCCGACCAACTCGATCGGCCAGAACGGCATCCAGGTCTTCGCGGCTGGGTCCGCCACGATCAGCGGGAACACCATCTCCGACAACAGCTACTCCGGAGGCGGCGCGGGCAACTCGGCCAGCGGGATCTTGATCTTGAACTCTGACTTGGTCAACGTCGAGAGCAACACGGTGTCCGACAACGACGCGAACATCTATGCCGGCGAGGTCGCTGCCTACGGGCTAGAGGCGAATTCGACCGGTGCGTGGGACATCGGGGGCAACACGCTTTCGGGCGCGACTGCGACTGGTGACTCAAAGGGCCAGAGCGGATACGGCGAGGGCATCCAACTCGACAGCACCAGCCAAGTAGGCTCGGTGCTGGTAGAGGGGAACACCATCACGACCAGCGCCCAGGCGGGCCTGCTGTTCACCGGTGCCAGCAATGCAGACATCGGTGCCGTGGGCGTTGGCGCCACCGGCAACACGATCGAGGGCAATGAAGCCGGGATCGTGCTCGCCGGCCCCGGTACGGCGTGCGAGACCCAGCCGAACTGCGAGCCCGGCGCCCCAGGTTGGACCAGCGGCGACAACGACTTCGTCAACAACACGGTGACCTCGAATGAGGCGGGCGTTGTGGCAGAAGGTACGTACGTTCCCTCGAGCCTTGCTTCGTTCGGGTTGAGCCCCGACCCAGACGCGGCCCTCGGCAACAACTTCTCCGACAACAGTTGGAGCGGCAACCTTTTGGCCAACGCTATTGACTTCAGTGGAACCGGAGACCCATCGGACCAGCCGGCGCCGATCCAGAACGAGTGGGGTTCCACCGACCCCAACCCGTCGTCGAACACCAACGACAGCTGCGACCCGATTCCGGGTGGTTCGAATTCGGTGAACGGCCTTTCCGGGGACGACTACGTCCCGGCCTGTTAAGCGAACCGCGGGCACAGCAACACCCTGACGAAAGGGGCGGGGCCGCAATGGTCCCGCCCCTTCGTCGCGGACTGGCGCCGGGTTCATCGAGAACACGACGCATCGCCAGGGCAGCAGTGCCCTCGGGTGCTCGAGGCGAGCCCACCTCGAGCCGGAGGTGCGAGAATGCCTCAATGGCCTTGAAGGACAGCGAAGCGGATCGGAGCCGAGAGATTCTTCCGGCGGATGGTCGCCTGGCGGTGTTCTGTGTGGGGCTCGGAGCGGTCAGCACGACCCTGATCGCCGGGGTCGAGAGCATCAGAGAGGGATCCGGCCAGGCGGTGGGCTCGTTGTCCCAGCTCGGGAAGGTCAGGCTCGGTCGACGTGACGAGCAACGGGTCAGCAGCATCAAGGACCTGGTCCCATTGGCCTCGCTCGACCAGCTCGACTTCTGCGCGTGGGACCCCTACCCAGACGATGCGTTCGTAGCCGCCGGCCGCGCCGGGGTGCTCGATCAGCCCTCGATCGAGCGGGTGGGGTCGTTCCTGCGTTCCGTCCGGCCACTTCCCGCGGTCTTCAACCAGGATCTCGTCACACACGTGAACGGTCCCAATCGCCGCTCGGATGCGACCTTGCGGGGGAGCGTCGAGGGTGTGCGAGCCGACATCATGGCCTTCATGGAAGCACGCGGTGCTTCCCGTGCCGTCATGGTGTGGTGCGGGTCGACCGAGGCGTTGCTCCCGGACAACGAGGCTTACCACGGGATGGACGCATTCGACGCGGCGCTCGATCGCAACGATCCGGCGATCGCGCCGAGCATGATCTACGCGTACGCAGCCTTGGGACTGGGGATCCCCTACGTCAATTGTTCGCCGAACCTTTCCGTGGACACTCCCGCGCTCTCCGAGTACGCGGCGCGGGACAACATTGCCATCGCGGGCAAGGACCTCAAGACGGGTCAGACGATGGTCAAGACCGTGCTGGCGCCGATGATCAAGGCTCGCCTCCTCGGGCTGTCCGGGTGGTACTCCACGAACATCCTCGGCAACCGCGACGGGGAAGTACTCCAGGATCCAGAGAGTTTCCGGGCCAAGGAGCAGTCGAAGCTCGGTGTTCTCGAAGGAATAGTCCAGCCGGAGCTGTACCCGGAGCTCTACGGGAACATCGAGCATCAGGTCTCGATCAACTATTACCCGCCCCGGGGCGACAACAAGGAGGGCTGGGACAACATCGACATCTTCGGATGGCTCGGGTACCCGATGCAGCTCAAAGTCAACTTCTTGTGTCGCGACTCGATCCTCGCAGCGCCGCTTGTCCTCGACTTGCTCCTCTTCTCGGATCTCGCGCAACGAGCGCAGATGCACGGAGTCCAAGAGTGGCTTTCCTTCTACTTCAAGTCCCCGCAGTGCGCGCCGAACGTCTATCCCGAGCACGACCTGTTCATCCAGCTGACGAAGTTGAAGAACACGCTGCGCTTCTTGGCCGGCGAGGAGCCGATCACCCACCTCGGTCTCGAGTACTACGACTACTTCTCGTAGGCCTGCGCTACTGCTGTAGACCTCTGATTGGGCCCTGCTGTCCGTCGGTCTGCGAGACATGGAGCAGGTGTTGGTTGTGGTTTGGGCGAGCCGTCTTCCCTGCGCTGGACCAATCTGGATGATCGGATGTCAGTGTGCGCCGCACCGTGACAACGACGGCGAGCAGCCACAGAGCGGGGGCGGCGGCCGCGACGCGCTCGGCGAGTCCCAGCAGGGCGCCGTGGCTTTCGAGCGCGTACCACGTCACCAGGGCGACCGAGAGCCCCGCGGCTGCGATGCTCGGAGTGCGCGTCAACAACAGCGCAGGATGTTGTCTATGTGAAGCGAACACCGGCCACGTACAAACAGTCAGGGCCGCTGCGATGACGGCGAGTTCATGCGCGAGCGAGTATCCACGCAACGGCTCCCGGAACGCTGCGATCAACAGCACCGCCACGCCTCCGCCGGCGAGCAGGGCGCGTCCGACACTGCCTGCGGGCTGAAGTCCGAGTGCGGCGAGGAGGTAACACAAGCCCAAACCGGTGAGAGCAGAAGTCATGACCCACCAGTCAGTCGCTCCCTGTCCGGCGAGTTCGCTGATGGTGTCGCGGACCGGGTCGTACGAATCCGGCTGAATTGCGGTGGCGACGACAAACCCGCCGATGAGCAGCACCGGGGCGGCCCCAGCCGCAGCCACCACCCACCAGGGGATCGCCTTCACGGTCTCGGATCCTACGGGCCGGACTGCCTCGCTGACCCAGCGAAGTGGAAGACCTCGACGGGCCCGCCTCCGGCACTTGGAGCACCCTCAGCCACAGGTCTCCAGGGCTCTTTTGGCACCATGGTGCTCCTCACAACAGCCGGCGAGGGAGAGCCGAATGATGCGGCGAATGGGGTTGGCTGTAACACGACTCCTGATGGCGGCAACCACGGCGTTGACCGGGGGCATCGCTTCCCGACGACAACGGTTACGAGGAGGTCGGCTCCGATGGGGGAAGCTTTCAGCTTCGGCGATGCTGGCTTCCATGGCTGATGGGCGGGAGAGCCCTGCACGTACCAATGGTGGGAATCGCGGCGAATCCCGCCGGAACCGGCTCTTGGACTGCGGCCGGAGATGGGGGAGTGTTTGCGTTCTGGGATGCCCCGTACCCCGGACCAGCCGAAGGTCAACTCTTCGATACATCGGTGGTGCGAATCACGTCGTGGGGGCCGGCGACCACGTCTTGGTTACGGAGGCAGCTCGTTACATCTGAGATGGGACAGGTACCCGCGAGACATTTCGCACGGTGGCCAAACGCAGCAGGACGAGCAACTGGATCGCCCACCAACCCGGATCGACCTCACCCTCGGCCATCGACAGGCGCCCCGACGTCGTGGCCGCGTGGTGGTTGTTGTGGAGGCCTTCGCCAGCCACCAGCCAGGCCAGCCATTGATTGTTCGTTGCCAGATTCTGGAATGGCCGTTTTCCCCACTTGTGCCCGATGGCGTTAATGGCACCTCCGCCGAGCAGGTAGACCGATGCATGGACAGCGGCGGCGATCAACGCGATCTCCCATCCGAACAGTGCGATCAGCAGCCCCACGCCGATGCCGAGACCAACCAGGGCATGATCGAAGATCAGTGCGTCCCAACGGTCGCGGGGAAGATCTCGTGCGTAACGCGCCACCGCGGCGCGGTTCCGGGCAACCCTGCGGTAGAGAACTGCGTTACCGAATTGGACAGCCGAGAAACCGAAGACGACCGGTGAGTGGGGATCGCCGTTCTTGTCGGTAAAGGCGTGGTGCTTTCGGTGCACTGCCACCCATTGGCGGGGTCTGGTTCCAGTCGAAATCCAGATCATGATCCGGCAGGCGAAGGCTACGGGACGTTTCAGGTTGACGGCTCGGTGGGCCATCGCGCGATGCAAGTACACCGTCGTAATCACGAACGCGATCTGGCTGGTCACCAACCCGATAATCACGGCCTCGAAGACCGTCGCCACTCCCACAGATTAGGCGACGAGACCAGCGTGAGCGCGCATGTGCTGCCGCCCCGCTACGCCGGTCGTGCGCACGTGGACTCCGAGTCGGACCGAGTCGCCCGGTGGCTTGCCCATTGGACGGTGATGCCGTCGCGACGCATCATCGTCACGAACCCGGTGATGGAAAAGAAGATCGCTATGGCGGTGAGTCCGTAGGTCACCAATGACCGCTCGAGCACGAAGGAACGCAATGACGAAGACACGAGCAACCAGAATACGACCCCCGCGTTGAGCATCAGGACGGTCGCCCAAAGGACCGAGATACGAATGAAGAATCGACGGACCAACGGGCGCCCCATGATTGCGGGGTCCATGGGGCAAAAGTCGTGGGCGAAGCGTTGCGTGAAAGGCCGGCCGACGACCGCGGAGACAAGGAGTGCCAGAGAGATCACGACAGTACCGGCTGTCGGTTGCGCGAAGTAAATGAACGCGCTCCCCGTGACGAAGGCGACGACCGTCCTGAAGGTGATGAGAATGGTCCCGAACAGCAGCAACATCGATACCCGCTCACCCCTGAGCAAACGCCGACCCAACGCCAGATAGGACCAGGTGAGCGCGGCGATCAACGCACCCTTGAAACCGGCGAAGACGAGGAGCAGATAGAACGCGAGGAGCGGACCGATGACGCCCTCGAGCACAACGGGAAGGGCGCGGCGAAGGGCTTTGCGCGGCGAAGGCATAAGAAGCAGTGAACCTTCCCGCCCGTCGCTCTGGGACGTTGGGCGAAGATGCAGCATGTGCCACGGCTCGACCGTGCCGCCGTTCGATCTCGTTCCCACAGCGCCGCCACTCTTGCCGCCGAAAGCGACGGCGCTTGACCCGAGTTGAGGTGCCCGAACCCTACACCAGCCTGGGTGAATCGATCGCGCGACCGGTTGTCAGCCCAGCCACTGCCGTTGTCGCTGCACGACGGGGGTCCGAGCGCCAGCACATGTCATGGCGGGCCGAACCCCGGTGGCCCCGACGGTGAAACCTGGTGGACGGGAGTCCCGCTCAGTCGGGCCACCACTCCAGGGGAGCAACGAGGCCCGCACTGCCCCTCATCCAGAGTTCGCTCCGATGGTCCTTGCACGTCCACAGCTGGCCTACCCTGCCCTCGGCGTCGATGCCCTTGGCGTTGTGCACGAGGGTCAGCTCGCGGTCGCAGCCCTCTTTCGAACAGGTTCCGTTCTCGGCGGTCATGGATTTGTCGTGGTACCTAGACGCCATCTTTGAAATAACCCACCGTTCGGCGCTGGGAAACCCCCGGGGACATGGGCCGGTGGATTCGCCCTATGGGAGCGTCGGAGTCGAACCCGTGCGGTCACTGCCCATGGGGGGTGGTCGCAGATGGGCGCGCTTCAACCCCGAGCCCGATTCGGCCGCGTCACCATCACCTGAGACGACCCGGGTCGTCGCCTCGGTCCGAATATGTGTCTCCCAGGCGTCATTGAGCTTCCGAACCGCGAGCCGGGTGTCGTCGTCCTCTTCCCCCCCCAGCCATCCACACGAGCACAGGCCGATGACTCCGACCCGGCCTACGAAACTTGTGACGTGGGATGTGGCTTGGATGAGCCGGTGACCCGTTGCCATTCTCGGCCCTCCTGATTCTTCGCCTCGAGCGGATGTCCATGAGGCCGACTGTTGGCCGGCTCAAACGAAACCACAGGTGCATGCGTTTGACAAGTGAGATCGGGAGAACCCTCTGACTGAGGGAAATTCCAGGTGGTGGGGCTCGGGGCGGCGGAATTGTGCATCGGGTCCTGAAATTACGTTCCAGGCGAGTCGTGATACGAGGCAGCCAAGGAAGGCGAGAAGCAGGACCAGGAAAGGATTCCAGCGATGCTCATTCGCAGGCATTCCCCAGCACATGCCGCCGGCCGTCGTGCTCCGGCTCATGCAGCGGCTCGTATCGGGCGGACTCGTCGCAGCAAGATTCTGGCCCTCGTCGGGGGCACCCTTTTGGCCGCGACGGCCGCCTACGCCGCCACCAGCTGGGTGGTCGGACTGAACGGAGGATCGAGCGGCGAAGGGCAGTCGGCCAACGTCTCAAACCTGACCATCACCGCGGTGGCGTCGCCGCCGGCGACCAACTTGCTCTATCCGGGGGGTACCGGTGACGTTGTTGTCACCATTTCGAACCCCGACCCGTTCCCGGTGACCATCACCGATGTGCAGTTGCCGGACGACACGACCTATGCGACGGGCTATACGTCAAGTGATCTGACTACCCCCCAATCAGGGTGTCTCGACAGCACGCCGAGCGACGTGATGTGGAATTACTCCACGAGTTCGAGCGGGAGCTCACACTCTCTGACGACGCCTCTTACGGTCGCAGCGGCCGGCCAGCCCAACAATCCATTGGTGGTCACCTTTACGAATGACGCCGCCATGACCGTCGATGCACCGGCCGCCTGCGTCAATACCTACTTCTCCATGCCTGCTCTGACCGGAGTCACCGCGACCGGCGGAGCAGGCACAGCGACGACCAGTCCGTCCACCGACTCGTGGACGAGCTGACTCGGACCACCAGGGGAGCAGGCGGCAACAGTGGGCAGGCTGAAGCTCGTCTCCCTGGCATTCGGCGTCGCAGCCGTCATGTTGCTGTGCGTCAATCCGGCCCAGATGGCCATGGCGTCCAACTGGTCTGCGACCATCGCGCCGGGCAGCGCCGCCGAAAGTGGCTCGGGATCGGCGCCGCCTGCCCCGAGCACCGTGACGGCGGCGTGTACGTCACCGCTTGCACCGACGATCACAGTGACGTGGAGTGCGGTATCGAATGCGTCGACGTATGACGTCTATCAGTCGACGACATCGTCATCGGCGGGCTATTCCCTTGCTCAGGGCGGCGTGTCAGCGACGTCCTGGACGACCGGGTCGTTGGCAGTGGGCATCTACTGGTTCGAAGTGTCTGCCTCTGTCGGTGCGAACTGGGCAGGCCCGGACTCGACGGCTACTGACCAACGGGTCATCGCACTCGACCCGGCCTGCACGTAGCGACGTGAACAGAGAAGGATTCCCGTTAGTTGTGGGGGCATTGTCTGCTTCGGATCCAAACGGCTCTATGAGGTCCGCGACCCAGTCGCCACAATCGCTGACAGGACGTGCACGGCCGACTTTGTAGAGGCCGGCCCGCCCGTTCACTACCACCATGGGCGACGAACCGACAGCAGTCAACTGGCGAATCAGGGCGATGACGGTCCTGCACCGCGTCACGGCGGCCGAACGACGGTTCGCGGCATCAGTGAAGGTGAACAAAGTCACGATGCTGGCCGCCGCGGACGAGTTGGAGTCGGCGACCAGGGATGCCAAGGCGTGGGTGGCGGTGAACCCGTGCCCCGATGCCAAGCTGGAAGCCCATGTGGCTTGGATGCTCGATACGTGTGTCGAGGTGGCGCTGACCGCCCAGCGGGCCGTGATCGGCCCGTTCGCCAACGTCGAGCTCGTCATGGAGCGGCTGAGCAACCTGCTCGCGGTGATCGACTTTCATTCGCAGACGCTCGACGCCTGGTAAGAACCCTCGTCCAGCGCGCCGCCGGACCCCGCAGGGGATCCGCGAATCAGAACACGCTTTCGGACGCGTAAGTGGGGCGCGGTGACCGGACCTCCCCAGCACTCCCCCCAAGTCACCGCGCCCCTCCGAACCACATGCTGCACGAAGGTCGCGGCTGAGCCATAGAGCCGTTCGGCCTACCGACTCACAACGCACGCACAACAAGCCGCATACTCGATGAAGGACTGTGGCGGCACGACGATGCGCGACTCTCGTGCGCATCTGGGCGTGGAGGCAACGGCGCGTGAATCAGCGCGGAAGAAGGAAGGGGCGGTGGCGGTCCCCCCCGACCACCGCCCCTTCGGTTGAAATGGTGCGCCGAGGGCACCTTCTCCACTAGAGCCGTTCGACACGAACGAAATCAACATACGCACAACACGCTGAGCCGGCTCACGCGTCGTCACGGATGCGATTCAGCGGGTCGGTGCGCTGTGACGCGCTGCGAGGCCACGACGGCTGGTCGGGCGAGGCTTCACGCGGCACCGCGCAAGCACCCGACAATTCAGCCTGCACACCCCTCGGCCAAAGTCGCGGAAATGTTACGTTGCCTCAACTGATCCCATTTCCAACGCGCAAGAGGGGGGCGAACGGAGATGCGGCACGCATTCGGCGCGTCCGTCGTGACGAGATCCGTGGCGCGCGTCGCCATCGCCGTCACGGCCGGCGTCGGCTCCGCGCTCGTCGTGGTCAGCGTCGCTCCCTCGGGGGCCGGCGCGGCGGGGATCGTTCCGCCGTCCAACCCGTCAGTAGACGTGCCGCCCCAGGTGACGCCCGCCTGCACGACCTCCCCGGTGGACGACACCAGCGCGCAGTGCATCGACTCGGTCCTGCACGACATCAATTACGCACGCTCGCTCGAAGGCCTCGGCCCAATGGTCCTGCCCAGCGGGTACGCCAGCGATCCAGTGCCGGTCCAGCAGCTGATCATCGCGGACGAAGAGCGCGGTGACCGCGGCCTCTCGGAGTTCTCCGGCCTCGATCCCGCCCTCAACGCGGTGGCGCTGACCGGCGCCGAGGACAACGCAGACCCTCAGCCCCCGGCAGGCTACGACTACACCAGCGGCGGCTCGAACTTCGCCCTCGACGACACGCCCCTCAGCGCCGACTACGCCTGGATGTACAACGACGGCTACGGCGGCACCAACGCCGACTGCACGGCGCCGGGAGACAGCGAGTGCTGGGGCCACCGTGACAACATCCTCGGGGACTGGACGACGACCGGGACCCAGACCGCGCAGATGGGAGACGCCGACACCACGGCGGGGCAGTACAGCCAGATCTTCATGGATCAGGTCGACCTGGCCGACTCGCTGACCGACACCATCACGCCCAGCTCGTTGCCGACGCCGACCACGCCCGCCGCACCCGACGTCGTCGAGGTCCGGCCGGCGTCGACGTCGAGCACGTCGGCGGGTACGCCGGTGACGATCGAGGGCAATTACTTCGCCACCTCGCCCGTACCTCAGGTCTTCTTCGGCGGCGTGGCCGCGACCGACGTGCAGGTCGACTGGAACGGCGAGCTCACCGCCGACGCGCCAGCTGACCCCGCCGGCACGGCGCAGGACACGGTAGTCGTGACGGTGAGCACCAGCGCCGGGTCGTCGACCTCATCGGGGCTGGCCCAGATCAACGAGTTCACCTACGCGCCCGCCCCCTCGCACGGGTACTGGTTGGTCGGCTCAGACGGTGGCATCTTCACATTCGGCTCGGCCCAGTTCCACGGGTCGACCGGCTCGTTGCACCTCCAGCGGCCGGTGGTCGGCATCACGCCGACGGCCAACCGCGGCGGCTACTGGCTCGTCGCTTCCGACGGCGGCATCTTTGCGTTCGGCGACGCCGGGTTCCACGGCTCCATCCCCGGCGCCGGCCTCAGCCCGGCGGGCTCGGGCGCGCCGCACAGCCTCAACGCGCCCATCGTCGGCATGGTCCCCTCCACCGACGGCGAGGGGTACTTCATGGTGGCGTCAGACGGCGGCGTCTTCGCCTTCGGCGACGCGCGCTTCGAGGGCTCCTGCCCCGGTCTCGGCGGCTGTCTCGGCGCAGCCGTCGCCGTGGTGCCCGATGCAACCGGCAACGGCTACTGGGTCGTCACCAACCTCGGTGCGGTCTACACCTTCGGGGACGCCGTCAACCACGGCGCACCCGGGACGCAGAGCACCCCCATCAGCTCGGCCGTCGCCACGCCGAACGGAGAAGGCTATTGGCTACTCGACAGCGCGGGGCAGGTGTTCGCGTTTGGCAACGCCACCCCCCTGGGCAGCCTGCCGGCCGGCGCGGCGGGCGGACTCGATCCCGCGTCGGCCATCTTCGAGACCTCCGACGGCGGGGGCTACTGGGTGGTGACGGCAGAGGGCAAGGTGTACCCCTTCGGCGACGCGCCCAACGACGGGGACATGTCGGGCACGCACCTCAACGGGCCGATCATCGCGGCGTCAGGATCCTGACCGGGGGACAGGCGACCCGCTGGGCTGGTCGGCGGATGAGGAGGGGCTGAGGCGGGAAGGGGGCAGGGCCGGCCGGGGGAAGGCGAACACGTCGGGCCGCGTTCGAATCTATCGTGGGTCCGGGACCAACCTCCAAGGAGACAGATATGGCAGGCATCTTCCAACGGGCGCACGACATCGTGCAGGCCAAGACGAACAAGGCGCTCGACGCGGCCGAGAAGCCCGACGAGATGCTCGACCTCTCCTACGAGAAGATGCTCGAGCAGATCACCCAGGTCCGCCGTGCCCTGGTCGACCTCGCCGCGTCCAAGAAGCGACTCGAGCTCCAAGAGGAGCAGTTCCAGCACAGCGTCGACCACCTCCAGGACCAGGCCAAGCAGGCGCTGCAGGCCAACCGCGAGGACCTGGCCAAAGAGGCGCTGTCCCGCAAGGCGGCGGCACAGCAGCAGATCGACGAGATGGAGCCGCAGCACAAGCAGCTCGACGAGGAGGAGACGAAGCTCACCGCGACGCTCGACGCCCTGCAGAAACGGGTGAACGACTTCCGCACCCAGAAGGAGACCCTCAAGGCCCAGTACACCGCGGCCAAGGCGATCTCGACGGTGGACGAGAGCGCGGCCGGCATCTCGAAGTCGTTCAACGACTCAGGTGCGTCGCTGCAGCGGGCCCAGGACAAGATCGCCACTATGCAGGCCCGCTCGGGAGCCCTCGACGAGCTGCTCGAGTCCGGTGTGCTCGAAGACGTGGGTGGCGGCACCGACGACATCCAAAAGGAACTCGACCAGGTGGGCCAGGACGCCCAGGTCGACAACGAGCTGGCGGCGCTCAAGGCGCAGATCGGGACCGGCGCCCCCGAGCCCGACGCGCTGACCGCGGCGCCCGCGGCGCCCACGGCGCCCGCGGCCGAGCCTGAGGAGTCGGCACCCGCCTCGTAGCGGCCGTGCACCGCGGCGGGCAGGTTCAGGCGCCGGTCGTCGCGGCCACCAACGCCGCCACGGCGTCGGCCAGCTCGGCGCCCCGATCCTCTTGGACGAAGTGCCCGGCACCCCTGATGGCGACGTGGGCCAGGCCTGCCGCGCCCGGCACGTGCGCCTGGAGCACCTCGGCCCAGCCGCCGGTCCCTAGGTCCCCGTCGGAGAACGCGGTGAGGAAGGGGCCTTCGAAGCGGGACAACGCCTCCATGGTGCGCCGGTTCAGTCGCGCGCACGCGCTCGAGGGCGTGAGCCCCATCAACACCGGCAGCTGGCGGGGACCGGCGCAGAAGGTCTCGTCGGGGAACGGCGCGTCGTAGGCCGCCAGGACATCGTCGGGCACCACCGACGCGGTGGCCCCCTGGACGAACAGGCTGGGCCGGAGCGGGGTGAGCTCCTGGGTCAGGCGCTGGTAGTCGAGCAGGGCCGGCTCGACGTTCACCGTCCCCTGCGCCGTCGCGTGGCAGGCCCAGGCAAGACGGCCGGCCAGCGAGGGGTCGGCCGTGTGCAGCGCGGTGTTGGTCGCGACGACACGGCGCACCAGACCCGGTCGGGTGGTGAGGAGCGCGAGTCCCAGTGGCCCGCCCCAGTCCTGCACCACGAGCGTGAGGCTGGTGAGTCCGAGGGTGTCGGCGAACTGGGTGATCCAGTCGACATGGGCCTCGACGGTGTGGGCGGTACGAGCCAGTGGTTTGTCGGAGCGGCCGAAGCCGATGAGGTCGGGCACGACCGCACGCAGCCCGTGCGCGACCAGGCCGGCCAGCACGGTGCGATAGAGGTAGCCCCACGTCGGTTGCCCGTGCAGCAGGAGCACGGTCTCAGCCTCGGGCGGTCCCTCGTCGACGTAATGCATCCGCACGCCCGTGGGCAGGTCCGCGTAGCGCGGTTCGCAGGAAAATCCGGGCAGGTCGGCGAACTGTTCCTCGGGGGTGCGCACCAGCTCCACGGCGCTCAGTGTGCCCCACCGCTGGCACGGCGGCGCCGAGCCTGGTGGACTCGGTGCTCGTGAACGGGCAAGGACACGACGTGGCCGTGGTCGGCGCCGGTCTCGTCGGCCTGTCGCTCGCCTACGAGCTGGCCTGCCTGGGCGCCTCGGTGACCGTCGTCGACGCCGCGTACCCGGGCCGGGCGACCGATGCCGGCGCCGGCATCCTCTCACCCGCGACCAGCCACGAGACCGATGCCGCGCTCTGGCCCTTCTTGCGCCAGGCGGGGGAGCACTACCCAGCGCTGCTGGCTCGCCTCGCGACCGACGGCGCGGACATCGACGCGGCCGGCTACGGCGCCTGCGGGATCCTCTCGCTGGGCCTGCGCGCCACCGAGGACGAGTGGTTCGCCCCCTTCGCCGACATCGTCCTGCGCCGGTCGCCCGGCGAGGTCACCGAGATCACGCCCGAGGAAGCCGGCGTGCTCTTCCCGCCCCTCGGGCCGGTGCACCGCGTGCTGCACGCGCCGCGCTCGGCCCGGGTCGACGGCCGCGGCATGGCGGCGGCGCTACGCGAGGGCGCGGCGGCGCGGGGCGTCACATTCGTGCAAGGGGCGGTCGAGGGGATCGAATCGGCGGGCGGCAGCGCGCGGCAAGCGCGCACGCTGTCGGTGTCGGGGCACGGGCCTCTCGCCTGTGACGCGGTCGCCGTTGCCGGGGGCGCCTGGACGCCCGCCGCGGCCGAGTGGTTCAGCTGTCCGCTCCCGGTGGGACCGACCAAGGGACAGATCGTCCATCTCGGTGTCGAGGGCGACACGGAGACGTGGCCCATCGCCCAGCCGCTGCTCACCCACTATCTCGTTCCCTGGCCTGGCGGGCGGGTCGCCTGCGGGGGCACGTTCGAGACGGGCGCCGGCTACTCGGTACGCGTCACCGCCGCGGGTCTCCAGGAGCTGTTGCGCGAGTGCCTGTCCGTCGCGCCCGGGCTCCTGGACGCGACGTATCTCGAGACGCGGGTCGGCCTGCGCCCGACCTCGGCGGACGACCGGGCGCTGGTCGGGCGGGTGCCGGGCTGGGCCAACGCCTGGGTCGCCACCGGTCATGGCGCCAACGGGTTGCTCCAAGGCCCGTACTCGGCGCGGGTGCTCGGGTACGCCATGGCCGAGGTGGCGCTGCCCAGCGACGAGACGCCCCTTCCGGTGTCGTTCGACCCGGCACGTTTCGGCTAGGGCCCGTCCTCAAGATCCACCCCGGCCGGGTGTGCTGCGGCGAGACTGAGCCGGTGCTGAAAGGGACGCTCAGGCAGGACGGCAAAGGCACGCCCGCCACCGAGGAGAACGTTGCGGCCGCGCTGGCCGGGACCGGCTTCTTCTGGCTCGACCTCGACGACGAGGCGGGCGACCAAGAAGTGCCCGATCTCCTCAGGAACCAGTTCCACTTCCATCCACTGGCCGTGCAGGCGAGCGAACGCTTCAACCAGCGGCCGCGAGTCGACGACTACGACACGTTCGTCTTCCTGGTCGCCCGCGGCGCCGACCCCGAGCACACGGGCCGGGAGGAGGTCCACTGTTTCTGGACGGACCGCTACGTCGTCACCGTGCACCGTGGCGTGTGCAACCCGCTCGGGAATGTGGAGCAGCACCTCGAGCTCCATCCCCTCATCCGCGAGGCGGCCCCGCCCCAGCTGGTCGTCGTCTACCTCGTGATCAACGCGCTGGTCGACAGCTTCTTCCCGGTCCTCTCCGATCTCGACGACCGCATCGACAAGCTCGAGGACGAGATACTCCAGAAGCCGACGGAAGCACAATTGGGCGAGCTCTTCGAGATGAAGCGCAGCCTGATGGAGATGCGGCGCATCGTCGCACCCGAACGCGACATGATGGCGAGCATCAACTCGGGCGTGACCGACATCCCCGGCATGACCGACGAGGCGGGACGCTATTTCCGGGACCTCTACGACCACCTCATCCGGCTGGCCGACCTGATCGACAACTACCGGGACCTCTTGTCCAGCGTGATGGACACGCACCTCTCGACCGTCTCGAACCGCCTCAACGTCGTGATGAAGCAGCTGACGATCATCGCCACGATCTTCCTGCCCCTCAGCTTCTTGACGGGGTTCTTCGGACAGAACTTCGCCGCCCTCGTGCGGTGGATCGCGCCGATGTGGACCTTCTGGGTCTTCGCAGTCGGGGTCGAGGTCGTCACCGTCGTCGCCTTGGTGATCGTCTTCGTCAAGCGAGGCTGGCTCGGCGGGCCAACAGTCTGACCGGCCCTGGTCTGACCGGCCCTGGTCTGACCGGCCCTGGTCTGACCGGGGCTGGTCTGAGGCGGCCCGGTCGGTCTCCCCGGGGCGTCAGTCGCGCCGGGGAGAGAGGTCCTCGGGCAGCCAGGGTGGGCGCTCGGCCGTGTGCACCTCGTAATCACACCACCACGCCGCGCAGCCCTCGGGGATCGGGAAGCCGAGGTGCTTACGCCGGTCGACCAGCTCGTGGATGCGGTCTTTCTGTTCGCGTACCAAGGCGAGGGTCCCCGCGTCGACGGCGTCGGCCCGCCCCGCCGCCCACAGTTCCTCCTCGAGGCGCCACGACACTCTGCGCGCCTCGACGATGACGTGGGTCCCGTCGGCGATGCCCGCCAGCACCTCGGGTTCGCCCTCGGCCAGGAGGTCGGCGGCGCGCAACCAGCCGTAGTCCTTGTTGATCCGCAGCAGCCCCGGCTCGATCTCAAAGAGGCCGACGACGTCGACCACCGGGTCGATGGTCGTCAGTGTGGTTCCCTCTGGCAGGTGCACAGCGAGGTTCGCGAGTTGGCGTTCCGCCACGCCGATCGTGCCCATGGCGCGCAGCCCGATGGCGCCGGCGGGCGCGTCGGCGTAGTCGCGGTCGTCGCGTGGCAACCGCAGCGGCAGGGCGACGACGGCGATGATCCGGGTGGCGCCCAGGACGGCGGCGGCGCGCACCGGGATCATCTCGACCACGCCGCCGTCGACGTAGTCGTCGTCGGCCATGTGGTGGGGCGGAAAGACCATGGGCACGCTGGCCGACGCGATGGCACCGTCGAGCACTCCCACCGGGCCGGCCGCCTCGCCCGGCGCCGGCGTGCGGGCGTCGGACTCGACGATGGTGCCGTCCTCGGTCACGAAGCGCAACACGCCCGCGCGCAGTGCGGTGACGGCCAGGCGCAGCTGCAAGCCCGGTCGCGCCACGAGGGCGGGATCGACGGGTCCCACGCCCTCCTCGCTGCCGCGGTGGAGCGCCTCGGCCAGAGGCTCGAGGTTGAGCACTGAGCTGCCGCTCGAGCGCCAATGGCGCCGGACTCGCGGCAGGCGCAGGCCGGCTCCGGCGAGGAGGCGCATGATGTGGCGGTGCCTCTTGCGCCGGGCCTTGCGGGCCTGGCGCCGCACCCGGCGGTCCGAGGTGCTGGGCGGCACGGCGTCGTTGCCTGCGAGCACGGTGCTCGGCATCAGGGGGAAGGGCGGGCGTGTGCCCTCGGTGATCTCCTGGTGGATCTCGCGGCCGAGCGTGGTGCCGTCGAGCGCGGCCAGCCACGGCTGCTTGCCGAAGATCTGGTCGCTGTGGGTCCAGGCGAGGACGTCACGCTCGAGCTCGTCCACGCGCGCCTCGAATTCGTCGCGCGTGCGCGCCTGGGAGAGCACGGTGGCGGCGATGGCGCCGGCCGAGGTGGCCGTGACGACGTCGGGCACCATGCCCTCGACGCCGACCAGGTACTGCAACACGCCGACCTCGAAGGACCCCTTGGTCCCTCCGCCCGCGAGGACGAACGCCGTGGGACCGGTGCCGGGGGACGGAGGCATCCGTCCGATTCTGGCACCGGTCCGGGCGCCGACCAAGACGGTCTCGGGACCTGGTGCTCGGGCCGTGCTGGTCCGCGCGCGGGGCGGCTCAGCCACCGGCCGCCGCGCTCACCACCTCGACCAGGGAGCCGGCGCGGGCCGGGGTGCTGTCCCATTGTGAGCGCGGCACGACGCAGCGGTCGACCGCCACCGCCACGCCCTTGGGGTCCTCCTCGGCCAGCAGGGCGGCGACCACGTCGGCGATGGTCGACCCCGCGGCCACCTCGACCAGCTCGCCGTTGACGCGGAGCCCCAGCGTGCTCACGCCGGCGCCAGCGCCCGGATGACAGGCGCCACCGGGCGCTCGGCCAGCAGGTCGACGACGGCCCGTGCGGTCAGGGGGGCGAGCACGATCCCGTTGCGGTAGTGGCCGGTCGCCACGGCGACGCCCTCGAGGCCCGCCCAACCGATCCTCGGTGCGTTGTCCGGCGTGGCCGGACGCAGCCCGGTGGCCGCCTCGAGCAATTCGAGCTCGTCGATCCCCGGCACGACGGCGCGGGCGTCGCACAGCAGCTCGTGGACCGCGCCGGCCTGCACGGCGGTGTCGAAGCCCCGTTCCTCGACGGTGGCGCCGACGACGAGGGAACCATCGCGGCGCGGCACGAGATAGACCGATCGTCCGTGCACCAGGGCCCGCACGGTGCGCGCCAGCAGCGGGCTCGCTGTGGGGGCGCCCAGCGGCGGGCCGAGGCGCAGGATATGGCCCTTGACGGCGCGCACCGGCGGGAGCCGGGCGCCCTCGAGCCCGCCGATGCCCGGCAGGCCGGTGCCGGCCGCCAGCACGACGCGATCCGCACGGACGCGGCGGCCGTCGGCCAGGACGAGCGCAGGCCCGTGCTCGAGCGCGGCGACGGTGCTCTCGATGAAGGCGACGCCGGCGGCCCGGCAGGCGGCGACGAGCGCGCCGAGCAGCGCGCGGTTGTCGACGGCGTGGTCGCCCGGGACCTCGATGCCGCCGCGCAGCGACGGGCTCAGAGCGGGCACGAGGCGGCGGCACTCGCTCGCGCTGCGGCGCTCGGCGGCCAGGCCGAGCGTGTGCTGGTAGACGAGGAGGTCGTCGAGGCTGGCGCGGTCGGACGCATCGAGGGCGACCGTGACCGTGCCGGTCGTGTCGTAGCCGACGGTGCTGCCCGCTGCGGCTTCGAGCGTCGACACGAAGTCGGGCCACAGGCGTGCCCCCTCGCGCAGGAGCGTGGTCATCGCCGACTCCCCGAAGCGGGCCTCGGTCACCGGTGCGAGCATCCCGGCCGCCACCCACGACGCCCCGTCGCGCCCGGGCGCCGGCGCGACGATCGTCACATGATGACCGTTGCGTGACAGTTCCCACGCACACGCGAGCCCGATGACCCCACCCCCCACCACATGCACGTGTGACGGTGCCGGCATGTGACCAGCCTAGGAGGGCAGTCGTGTATCCTTTTCTTTCCATCTTCGGGCCAACGTCGTCCCGGTTCTGATCGCTACCCAACCCGGAAGGACGCCGATGGCCGCTGGCCTCTACGACCCGGCATACGAGCACGACGCCTGCGGCGTCGGCATGGTGGCCGATCTCGCGGGCCGGCCGGATCACGACATCGTCGACCGCGGCCTCACGGTCCTCGAGCGCCTGGCCCATCGTGGCGCGTCGGGCGCCGAGGTCGACACGGGCGATGGCGCGGGGATCCTGACCCAGATCCCGCACCGGTTCCTCGCCGACGCGGCCGAGGCGGCCGGCTTCACCCTGCCCGGCGCCGGTGGCTACGCCGTCGGGCTCGTCTTCTTACCGACCGACCCCGACGACGCCCACAAGGCGCGCCGCGTGGTCGCCGAGATGGCGGCCGAGGAGGGCCTGGATGTCCTCGGCTGGCGCGTGGTGCCGACCGAGCCCGCGGGCCTGGGCAAGACGGCGCGCGGTGCGATGCCGCTGATCGAGCAGGTCTTCGTGGCGCCGGCGGGGCCCGGGGTCGACACCATGGCGCTCGAGCGCCGGGCCTTCGTGCTGCGCAAGCGCGTCGAGCACGCGGTCGACGGCTTGTATTTCCCCTCGTTGTCCGCCCGCACGCTCGTGTACAAGGGCATGCTCACCTCCGAGCAGCTGCGCGAGTTCTTCCCCGACCTGCGCGACCCCACGTTCGAGTCGGGCCTCGTGCTCGTGCACTCGCGCTTTTCGACCAACACGTTCCCGAGCTGGCCGCTGGCGCACCCCTACCGCTACCTGTGCCACAACGGCGAGATCAACACCCTGGCCGGCAACCGCAACTGGATGCGGGCGCGCGAGGCGTTGCTCGAGACCTCGCTCATTGAGGGGGACCTCTCCCGGGTGTACCCGATCTGCACGCCGGGTGCGAGCGACTCGGCCAGCTTCGACGAGGTGCTCGAGCTGTTGCACCTGGGCGGGCGCTCCCTGCCCCACGCCGTGCTGATGATGATCCCCGAGGCGTGGGAGAACCACACGACCATGGACCGCCGGCGGCGCGCGTTCTACCGCTACCACGCGTCGCTCATGGAGCCCTGGGACGGTCCGGCGGCCGTCTGCTTCACCGACGGCACCGTGGTCGGCGCGGTGCTCGACCGCAACGGCTTGCGGCCGGCGCGCTACTGGGTCACCGACGACGGCCTCGTGGTGCTGGCCAGCGAGGTGGGCGTCCTCGACATCGCGCCCGAGCGCGTCGTGCGCAAGGGCCGGCTGCAGCCCGGCCGCATGTTCTTGGTCGACACGTCCCGGGGGTGCCTGGTCGAGGACGAGGAGATCAAGGCCGAGCTGGCGGCCGAGCACCCCTACGAGGAGTGGCTGGCCGCCGACCAGGTGCGCCTCGAGGACCTGCCGGCGCGCACCATGCTCACGCCCCAGCACGGGGGCGTGGTCACCCAGCAGCGCCTGTTCGGCTACACGAACGAGGAGCTGCGCGTCATCGTCGCGCCGATGGCCCGCAGCGGGGCCGAGCCGATCGGCTCCATGGGCTCGGATACCTCCATCGCGGTGTTGTCGCAGCGCTCGCGCCTGCTCTACGACTACTTCACCCAGCTGTTCGCCCAGGTGACCAACCCGCCCCTGGATGCGATCAGAGAGGAGCTCGTCACGTCGCTGGCCGCCACGATCGGCCCCGAGGCGAACCTGCTCGACGCTCGCTGCGGCACGTGCCGCCAGATCCTCCTCCCGCTCCCCGTGATCGACCGCGACGATCTGGCCAAGCTCATGTACGTCAACGAGCACGGCGAGACCCCGGGGTTCAAGGCCTTCGCCATCGACGGGCTCTTCGAGGTGCGCGAGGCGGGGACGGCGGGCGCACCGACGGCGGCCGGGGGCGAGGCGCTGCGCCGGGCCATTGAGGAGGTGCGCCGGCGTGTCTCCGAGGCCATCGCGGACGGCGCCAACCTCATCGTACTCTCGGACCGCAACGCGACGGCCGACTGGGCGCCCATCCCGTCGCTCCTCTTGACGGCGGCCATCCATCACCACCTGGTACGCGAGAAGACGCGCACGAAGGTCGGCCTGGTCATCGAGACGGGTGACGCCCGCGAGGTGCACCACATGGCGCTCCTGATCGGCTTCGGCGCAGCGGCGGTGAACCCCTACCTGGCGCTCGACTCCATCGATGACATGATCTCGGAGGGGTTGCTCGAGGGCGTGTCGCCCCGCCAGGCGCGGCGCAACTACATGAAGGCCGCGTGCAAGGGCGTGCTCAAGGTGATGTCCAAGATGGGCATCTCCACCGTCGCCTCCTACACGGGCGCCCAGGTCTTCGAGGCGATCGGCCTCGACGGGGCGCTCATCGACGAGTACTTCACCGGGACCTCGTCGCGCGTCGGTGGCGTCGGGCTGTCGGTGCTCGCAGCCGAGGTGGCGACGCGCCACCGGGCCGCGCACGAGCCTCGCCCGACCGAGCGGGCCCATCGCGAGCTCGAGGGGGGCGGCGAGTACCAGTGGCGCCGTGAGGGCGAGTTCCACCTCTTCAACCCCAAGACGGTCTTCAAGCTGCAGCACGCCACGCGCTCGAAGCGCTACGAGATCTTCAAGGAATACACCGCCGCCGTCGACGGTCAGGCCGAGCAATTGGGGACACTGCGCGGCTTGATGCGCCTGAAGCCGGCGGCCGGCGGGCCGATCCCGCTCTCAGAAGTCGAGCCGATCTCGGCCATCATGGCCCGCTTCTCCACCGGCGCCATGTCCTACGGCTCCATCTCGGCCGAGGCGCACCAGACGTTGGCGATCGCGATGAACCGCATCGGCGGCCGCTCGAACACGGGGGAGGGCGGGGAGGACGCCGACCGCTTCACGCCCGACGCCAACGGCGACCTGCGCCGCAGCGCGATCAAGCAGGTGGCCTCCGGGCGTTTCGGCGTGACGAGCGAGTACCTCGTGAACGCGGACGACCTGCAGATCAAGATCGCCCAGGGGGCCAAGCCCGGTGAGGGCGGCCAGCTGCCGGGCAACAAGGTCTGGCCCTGGATCGCCAAGACGCGCAGCTCGACCCCGGGGGTGGGCCTGATCTCGCCGCCGCCGCACCACGACATCTACTCCATTGAGGACATCGCCCAGCTGATCCATGACCTGAAGTCGTCGAATCCCCGGGCGCGGGTGCACGTGAAGCTGGTAGCCGAGGTCGGTGTGGGCACGGTGGCGGCCGGCGTGGCCAAGGCGCACTCCGACGTGGTGCTGATCTCGGGCCACGACGGCGGGACCGGGGCGGCGCCGCTGACCTCGCTCAAGCACGCGGGCATCCCCTGGGAGATCGGCCTGGCCGAGACGCAGCAGACGCTGTTGGTCAACGGGCTCCGTGACCGCATCGTCGTCCAGGTCGACGGGCAGCTCAAGACCGGACGTGACGTCGTGATCGGCGCCTTGCTGGGCGCAGAGGAGTACGGGTTCGCCTCGGCGCCGCTGGTCGTGTCGGGTTGCATCATGATGCGCGTCTGCCACCTCGACACGTGCCCGGTCGGCATCGCCACCCAGACCCCGGCGCTGCGGGCCAAGTTCAGCGGCAAGCCCGAGTTCGTCGAAACCTTCTTCGAGTACATCGCCGAGGAGGTGCGCGAGCATCTCGCCTCCCTGGGCCTGCGGTCCCTGGCCGAGGCCGTCGGCCGCGTCGACCTGCTGGACGCCGACGCGGCGGTCACCCACTGGAAGGCCGCCGGACTGGACCTCTCCGCGGTGCTGGCCCAGCCCGACGTGCCCGAGGACATGGGACGGCGCCAGCTGCGCCTCCAGGACCATGGGCTCGAGAAGGCCCTGGACCACCAGTTCCTCGACGTCTGCGCGCCCGCCCTGGCGGAGGGCAGCCCGGTGTCGATGGAGCTGCCCATCAGCAACGTCGATCGCACGGTGGGCACGCTCTTGGGCTCAGAGATCAGCCGGCGCTACGGGGGCCAGGGGTTGCCCGACGACACCATCTCCTTGACGTTCCACGGCTCGGCGGGGCAAAGCTTCGGCGCGTTCGTGCCCCGGGGCGTCACCCTGCGCCTGTACGGCGACGCCAACGACTACTTCGGCAAGGGCCTCTCGGGCGGCCGGCTGGTGGTGCGGCCACCGCTGGGCTCGCCCTTTGCCGCCGAGGAGCAGATCATCGCGGGCAACGTGATCTTGTACGGCGCGACGAGGGGCGAGGTGTTCATCCGAGGCCAAGTGGGGGAGCGCTTCTGCGTGCGCAACTCCGGGGCCACCGCGGTGGTCGAGGGAGTGGGTGACCACGGCTGCGAGTACATGACCGGTGGCGTGGTCCTCGTCCTCGGGCCGACGGGCCGTAACTTCGCCGCCGGGATGTCGGGTGGCATCGCCTACGTCTACGACCCCGAGCGCACCTTCGGGCAGCGGGTCAACCTCGAGCTGGTCGACGTCGAGCCCCTCGATGCGACCGATCGCTTCCGCGTTCGCGACCTGGTCGAGCGCCACGGCGTCGAGACCGAGTCGGTGGTGGCCGCCCGCCTGCTCGAGCACTGGGACGTCGAGGTGCTCGAGTTCGTCAAGATCATGCCGCGCGACTACCGGCGCATCCTCGAGGCGACGCAACTCGCCCAAGCCGAGGGCCGCTCGGTCGACGAGGCCGTCATGGAGGCGGCACATGGGTAAGCCGACCGGCTTCATGGAGTACGGGCGCGAGCTGCCGCGACGGCGGCCCATCCCCGTCCGCCTGCGTGACTGGCGCGAGGTCTACGAACCCTTCCCCGAGGAGTCGGTCAAGGAGCAGGGCGCGCGCTGCATGGACTGCGGCATCCCGTTCTGCCACGACGGCTGCCCACTCGGGAACCTGATTCCCGAGTGGAACGACCTCGTGTATCGCGACGATTGGCCCGACGCCATGGAGCGGCTGCACTCGACGAACAACTTCCCCGAGTTCACGGGGCGCCTCTGCCCGGCGCCGTGCGAGGCGTCCTGCGTGCTGGGGATCAACGAGGACCCGGTCACCATCGAGCGCATCGAGTACGAGATCGTCGAGCGGGCCTGGTCCGAGGGCTGGGTGACCCCCCAGACGCCCCCTTTGCGAACCGGCAAGTCGGTGGCCGTCGTGGGCTCGGGCCCCGCCGGTCTCGCCGCCGCCCAGCAGCTGGCCCGCGCCGGGCATCTGGTGACGGTGTTCGAACGCGCCGAGCGGCCCGGTGGGCTGCTGCGCTACGGGATCCCCGAGTTCAAGATGGAAAAGGCGGTGCTCGACCGGCGGCTGGCTCAGCTGGAGGCCGAGGGCGTGACCTTCGTGTGCTCGACCTCGGTCGGTGGGGGCGTCGAGGAGCCTAAAGCTCAAGTTGAGGGTGAAGCTGAAGCTGAGGCTACGACTAAAGGTTCGACTGAGGGTAAGGGTACGGGCGTGCCGATCGAGCCGGGGGAGGAGCGCGGCCTCGGCACCGCCTGTGGCCCCGAGGTGACGGTGCGCCCGGCGGCGGAGGTGCGGGCCGAATTCGACGCGCTCGTCCTGGCTTCAGGCGCCACCATGCCCCGCGACCTCCCGGCGCCTGGACGCGAGCTCGACGGCGTCCATTTCGCGCTCGAGTACCTCAAACCCTCCAACCTGGTGCAGGAGGGCGCGCTGCGCGCATCCCCGATCAGCGCCAAGGGCAAGCGCGTGGTCATCATCGGGGGAGGCGACACCGGGGCCGACTGCCTCGGCACGGCTCACCGCCAGGGCGCGCGCTCGGTGCACCAGCTCGAGATCATGGCCGAGCCACCGAGCGATCGGCTGGCCGACAACCCCTGGCCACTGTGGCCGCTCATCTTGCGTACGTCCTCGGCGCACGAGGAGGGCGGCGAGCGGCTCTTCTCCGTGACCACGACCGAGTTCGTCGACAACGGCTCGGGCGCCGTGCGGGCCTTGCGCGGCCACACGGTTGAGATGCGTACCGAGGACGGACACCCGGTCTTCGAGGAGGTGCCCGGGTCCGAGTTCGAGGTCGAATGCGACCTCGTGCTGTTGGCCATGGGCTTCAGCGGGACGGAACGGCGCAACGCAGTCGGAGAGCTCGAGATCGAGGTCGGACCGCGGGGCACGGTGACCGCGGATGCGAACTGGGCCACCAACGTCGAGGGTGTCTTCGTGTGCGGCGATCAGACCCGGGGGCAGAGCCTCATCGTCTGGGCCATCGCCGAGGGACGCTCATGCGCTGCCGCGGTGGACCGCTGGCTCATGGGGACCACCTCGTTGCCGACGCCGATCCTGCCCGGTCAGTTGGCGATGCGCTGAACGACGGCTGCGCCGGGTTCGCCGGTGTCACGCGCACCCGGTCGGTACAGTTCCACCAGTGCCGCACTGCTTCGCGAATGGCGTGTCGCTGTACTACGAGCTCACGGGGAGCGGTGAACGCCTCTTGGTCATCTCGGGCACGGGCGGTGACCTCAGACACACGCCGCGCATGACGGACGGAGCGTTGGGCGACACCTTCGAGGTCCTGGCCTACGACCAGCGGGGATTGGGTCAATCCGACGTCCCGCCGCCGCCCTACACGATGGCCGACTATGGCGAGGATGCCGCGGCACTGCTCGACGCGGCCGGATGGGACGAGTGCATGGTCTTCGGCGTGTCCTTTGGGGGCATGGTGGCGCAGGAGCTCGCCATCCGGTACCCCCAACGGGTTCGTCGGCTCGTGCTGGCCTGCACGTCGGCGGGCGGAGCCGGTGGGGCTTCGTATCCACTCCAAGAGCTCGTGGGGCTCGAGCCCGAGGAACGGGTGACGCGCCAGATGGAGGTCCTCGACACCCGTTGGGACGCCACGTGGCGGAGCGAGCACGGCGACCTCGTGGAAATGATCCGCAGCCGCATGGGTCTCGATCGTGCCGAGGGGGTGGGGGAGTCCGGTGCGCGCGTCGCACAAGAGGGCCTGACCAACCAACTGGAGGCCCGGTCCCATCACGACACGTCGACGCGGCTCGGTGCGATCGCCTGCCCGACCCTGGTGTGCGGGGGTCGCTACGACGGCATCGCGCCCCCGGGCAACAGTGAGTTCCTGGCGGATGCCATTCCGCGCGCTCGTCTTGCGCTCTTCGACGGCGGGCACGCGTTCTTCATGCAGGACCCGACCTCCATGCCAACGGTGGTGTCGTTCTTGACGGAGAGCGCCGCGGCCTAAGTCCGTGCGTCGAGGCCGTGCAGCGGCTGGCGTGGCATGAGCCCGCGCCACGCGCTCGGCAACTTCAAGGCCAGGCGCTCGAGCTCCTCCAGGTGCAGCTCCGAGAGCGTCTCAAGCCGCTTGTTGCCCTTCTGGGTCAGCTGCAGCCGCACCACGCGGTGGTCCTCGGGATCGCGCGCCCGTGCGATGAGACCGGCGCTCTCAGCGCGGTCCACCAGGCCGACCGCGCTGTGGTGGCGCAGCAGCAAGTAATCGGCAACCTCGCCGACCGTCGGTCCCCGCGGGTCGGCGTGGCCCCTGACCGCCAGCATGAGTTGGTGTTGTGCCGGCGTGAGACCGGCCGCCTCGGCTTGCTGCTCGCTCCAGCGCATGAAACGTCGGAGGCCCGTTCGGAGGCTCAAGAGGTCCTCGTAGTCGGCATCTCGAAGACGCATCGTATTACGATAACATCGTAGAGCGATAAAACTGGGGCACACCCTGCGACGGGCGGCGGGAAACGGCACGACCCCAGCCAATGACGCTGAAACCGATGCCGATGCCGATGCCGTTGTCGGCGAGGATGAAAACGTGGCCTCGGACGTCACCGCGTCGGCGGAGGCGATCCTCGACGAGGTCTCGGCATGCGGCGGGCGATCGTGGGGCCAAGATGGTTGAGCCAGCAGCGTTAGCCCGGTCCGGCCGAGGGCCGGGTGGCGCCGACGAAGAGGAGGCTGCCGAAGCGGGCCCCGGTGGTGGCCGGGAACGCTTCGGCGCGCACGTCCGCTCCCGTGAAGGGCGCGTCGACCATGACGTCGGCTCCGCCGAGAACTCCGACGAACAGCCCGACGTGGTCGATGGAGCCCGGGCCACCGCCGAAGAAGACGAGATCTCCCGGTTCGAGTGCGGCGCCGGGAGCGACCTTCGCCGTGTCGTCGTACTGGTCCTGGGCGACGCGCGGCAACGACAGGCCCACGACCTCGTAGGCGGCTTGGACCAGCCCGGAGCAGTCGAACCCGACTCCTGGCGTCTCGCCACCCCAGACGTACGGCGTGCCGATCTGAGCAAGTGCCCACTCCACCGCGACGGCGCCGGCTTCGCTGACCGGGGTGCCGGCGGGCGAGTCGGCCGACGTTCCCGCGTAGGACTGTGCCAACGTGAGGACCTGGGCGACGTAGGCCGCCGAGTGGTTGTAGGCATAGACGGCGTCGGCGATGTCGGTGCTCCCCGATGCGCCGTTGGCACACAGCAACCGAGCCGCGGCATAGACCGCGTCGGTCGGGTCGTAAGGCGACGCGGGCAGCGCGCCGCCGGGCGGCACTGGTTCGTCGTAGGCCGCGAACGTCGCCGGCTCGAACTGCATCGGCCCTTCAGCCCCGGCGGTATTGGCGCCGCTATGCACCCCCGGGAGGTCGGACTGTCCGTTGTCCGATTCGACTGTGCCGATGGCGGCGAGCACTGTCCATGGGAGGCCGGGGCACGTGCCCGCGGCTTCCTGGTAGAGGGTCAGCATGGTGGGCGGGATCGTCGAGGTGGCGGCCGAGGATGCAACCGGAGCACTGCCGCCGACACCCAGCAGCGAGGCAGCCGACGCCAGGATCGCCGTCCCCACCACGGCTGCGGCGAGGCCCACCGACAGCCCGGCGGCGAGTACACGCTTCATCGGATGCTTCCGTCCCTGACCTCTACGGCGGGTGCCATGCAGGGGAACGGTCGTCCCCGCATGGCCATGGGCACGGCGAAGGCACGCTGGTCATACGCCAGTCACGCACAGCCAACCGTCAGAACGTTGCTATCTCGAACTGAAACCGGTTCGGCATCCATGTCCCAGCAATGAGGTGGGGCATTTAGCAATAGCCCAATGGGGGCGGCAACGGTCCAAGGGGTGGCGCTTTTTTGGGCCTGACGTCGCTTAGCAACCCCCTGGGCCCGCTTTAGGTCAGCCTGAAGGCTGTCGCCGTCTTGACCTTTCCTCCGGGAGTTGTCAGCTCGATCTTTCCTGTCGACGCCCGGCTGGGAACCTTCACCTTGATCTTGGTGGCTGTGTCACTGGTGATGGTCCCCTTCACCCCATTGAAGGTGACCTTGGTCGCTCCCGAGAGATTGGTGCCCTTGATGGTGACAACCGTCCCAACGGGTCCGCTCGTCGGAGTGAACTTGGTGATGGTCGGCGCGGGGGTAAGGCAGTCGGCGGCGCTGGTCGAGCCGGTGGTGAGCGTGTAGGTGCCGGTGGGACAGTCCGTGGCAGAGGTCGCCCCGGTGGTGTCCACGTAGGTATTGAGCGCGGCCGGTGTGCAACTGGTTGCCCCCGAGTCCGGGTTGAAGGTGCCGAGTGCACACTCGGTGTCGGTGATGGCCCCGGTGGTGTCCACATAGGTGCCAGGTTGTGCCGGGGCACAGCTCGATGCACCGGAGCCCCCTTGGTAGGTGCCGACCGAGCACAGGGTGGCGCTGGTGGCTCCGAGCGTGTCCACATACGAGCCAGGTGGGGCGTCCGGACAGAAGGACTGCGCCGTAGAGGGATTGAAGGTGCCTTCTCCGCAGTCCACATAACCCGAGGAGCCGGTGGTGCCGATGTAGGTGCCGGCAGGGGCGGGTGTGCAGTTGGTCGAGCCCGAGTCGGCGCTGTAGTAGCCCACGGAGCAGTCCGTAACTGCGTCAGCTCCCGTCGCTTCCACATAGGTGCCCGGAGGAGCGAGAGTGCAGGCTGTCGCGCCTCCGGACGCACTGAAGGCACCGGCTGCACACGCTGACTCGGCAGTAGCCCCCGTGCCGCCCACGTAGCTGCCGGGGTCGGCCAAGAGACACGAGGACTGTCCCGTGCTCGGCTGATAGGTACCGACTGCACAGGCGGTTGCCGCATCGGCTCCGGTCGTGTCGACATAGGTTCCGGGCGGAGCGGCAGTGCAAGGCGCGCTACCCGTCGTGCTGTAGTACCCCAGTGAACAAGGAGCTGCCCACTGGGCATAGAGGGCGGACCCGCCCAAGGGAATGGTGTAGGACTTGCCAGCACCGCCGACTTCGGTACCGTCGCTCGCGGCGGTAAACCAGCCATTGAAGGTGTAGCCGGGATAGGTGTCCGAGGGCAGCGTGATCGAGCTGCCATCGAGGCCGGTGATCGAGGCGACCGTGGCGCCGCCGTCGGCGACGAAGGCGACCGTGTCAAGCCCCAGGCTGAAAGCGCCGATGTCACAGGGTTGGTCGCGCGTTACGCCGCGCTGATCGGGAATCGAGCAAGCGAGCGATACACCGTTTACCGCGATGGGCAGATCAAAGGTCGATGGGATCACCCCGAGCGCTGGATCGGCGGAACTGGTAGTCGGCGATGGGGCGGCCAGAAGAGGCACCGTCTCGGTCGGCCCAGCGCTCGGCCCGAGGGTGCCGAGGTAGTCGTCAATCACCGTCGAATCTGAGATCGAGTTATTGGACGAACTGAGCGCACATGTCCCGTCGTCGTCGATGTTGTAGCCAGCATCGGTTACCGTACCTATGTTGGAACAATCGCCACCGGCACTCTGCTTCGCGGTGATGTCCGCGGCCAGGGTCAGCGAGCCGTCGTAACTGTTGTTAATGCCCCCTCCGAACGCGCCCTTGTAGCCGGTGGCGACCGAATTGTCCGTGATGGTGGTGGCCTCGATGGCCGCGTTGCCTTGGTTGTAGATGCCGCCACCACCACCGTCGAGCGGGGCCACGCAACTTTGACCTCCGTATTCAACACCGTTCAAGCACGCTATGGCCGTGTTACCAGAGATGGTGGAGTCTTGAATGGTCAGCGTGTCGGAGTTATAGATTCCGCCACCACCACCGGCGCCATTGCCCGAGATGGTGGAGTCCTCGACGGTCAGCGTGCCGGAGTTATAGATGCCGCCGCCAGCATATTCAGCAGCATTACCCGAGATGGTGTCGTCATCTAGGATCAGCGTGCCGGAGTTCGCGATGCCGCCGCCGTCATTCAATGCAGAGCCGTTCTCGATGCTGACTCCTGAGACGGCGGCGGTCACCGAAGTGTTCACCACGACCACTGTCGCCTGGTTGCCCTCCAAGATGGCCGTGCTTCCCGGCGTCGTCGGCCGGACGGTGATCGAAGTCGAGATGGTGAAGCTGGTCTCATTAGCTGTCTGATAAGTACCAGCCGCAAGGTCGACGGTGCTCCCGCTCGTGGCCGAAGACAGAGCCTCAGTCAGGGCGCAGGGTGAGACCGAAGAGCACGCCGTGCCGGTTCCACCGACTGCCGCGTAATAGGTGGCACCGCTCGCCGACGCGGGCGAGCCAATGACTGCGAGCCCGACCAGCGAACCTGGCACCGCCAAGAGGACACAGACGAGTAGGCGGATTGGAACCAAGCGCGTCAGAGGAGATGAGCGACGGGCTGTCGATGCCTTACGGGGAGAAATCGCCCGGAGCGCTCCTAGATTCTGTTGGCCGCGGCTCCGTAGTTGGTGCAGAAGCGATCTTTCGCTGGCTTCACTCTCGGCGGTGCGTACCGCGCAAGGAGGCGCAGCAGGGCCGCACCTCGTGCCCTCGCACGCCTGCCACCATCCAGCCCCCGGCGTTCGACCGCTCATCTTGCCCTCGCTCCGTTCGACGCACTTGTGAATCTCCATCGAAATCAGAGGCCGGGGGATACCCCTGAGGACAAAGGTGGCTCGCAGTCCGGTTGAGGCTGAGAGTACCCCCATTGCAGGTTCCGGTGCTGGGTCGCTTCACGTAACCGTAGACTCCCGCCTCGGATCTCGATCGTGGGTGCCACGCCGGGGAACGGTCGGCCGCCCGTCGCGCTGGCGCGTCGAAGGCACGCTGGTCATACGCGAGTCACGAAGAGGCGTCGTCGGGTCCAACGTCACCGAGAGTTTGCTTGCACCGGGGGTGGCAGAGCCCCCCATCATGACTTTGCGCTCCCTCACCCGCCGAGGGGCGGGGACGGCCTGGGAGGTCTGACTATGAGTTCCACCTCCAGCGCCCTTCGCCGGCGGCCAGTTGGGATGCTGCAAAAGAACCGAATCGTCACCGCCGGTCTGGTCGAGAGGGCAAAGGTCCTCTTGGCTTTCGTCCTCGTGTTGCGGGTGTCACTGCCCTGGGCGTTGCAAGTTCGGGGCCTGCTGTTGCAGCCACGGTGGACCATCATCTGCGACGCCGTAGGCACCAACGGACGTAAGGGGGTGGTCGTGCCGATCGTCAACGGCGTTGTTGGCAACGTCGTGACCGTCCCCGGAACCAGATCCTTCGTGGGCATCGCTTGTCCCAGCGCCACCATCTGTGAGGTCGTCGGTAGCACCGGATCTGCGGGCGTGGTCGTACCCCGTAACTCTGGCCGATGACGGCACGCCGACTCCTGGTACCGCCGTGTCCGTGTCGGGAGCGACCGCACTCCAGATCGTGGCTTGCCCCAGCGCCACTACTTGCGAGCGTCAGAGTTCATCAGCTCCCCGTTCGCGGGCGTCGTGGCGTCATTGGCCATCGCCGGCGACGGCACTCCGACCTCGGGCAGCGCCACGGTGGCGTCAGGGTCGGGCTACATCTACGGCATCGCCTGCCCGAGCACCACTATCTGCGAGGGGGCGACCAGCAACACCACGGGCACCGGCGCCATCGTCCCGGTTGTAAATGGCACCCCGGGCAGCGTGGTGACGGTGTCAGGGACCGGTGCGTTCCTGGGCATCACCTGTCTAGGCGCCACCAGCTGCGAAGCGGTCAGCAGCAATGGGTCGGTCGGTGCGGTTGCCCCCATTGCCGTCGCCGGCGACGGTACCCCGACTCCGGGGAGCACAGTGGCGGTGCCGGATTCGAATACGTTCGTGAGCATCGCCTGTTCCAGCCGCACGTCCTGCGAGGTGTCGGGCTCGCCCGACCAGGACGGGGGGTCTGCCCTGGTCGCACCCATCACGATTGCTGGCGACGGCATCACCCCGAAGCCGGGCAGCGCCCAGGCGGAGCCGGGGACAAGTTACCTCCAGAGCATCGCCTCTACTCAGGGTGTCAACACCTTTGACTCTGTCGGCACGAACTCGTCGAATGAGGGCGTGGTGGTCACGATCGGCCCCGTCCAGGTGACCTGCAGCAAGGTTCACTACAGCGGCGGCGCCGTCGCTCTGGCGAACTGCAATCACAACGGGATCACTGGTGGCGCGGGCACCTTCACCCAAACTGCGCTTCCAAACCCGGTCACGGAGACGGTGACCTGGGCGAACGGCGCCACCTCGGTGGCGACCGAGAACATCGACGTATTGGAGGAACCGCCGACAAGTGCGCACCGCGTGCCGGCTTCCAAGGCCACGAGAACAAGGTGACCGGGACCATCACCGGCGGCACTGCAACTGCGCTAATCGGGGGCACACTGGCGCGTCAAACGTGCCTGTATGAAGAGAACGACAACTCCGCCATGCAGATTATCAAGCTGCTCCCCGGGACCGTCGCACGGTACTAAGAACTTCCGCTGGCGGCCGGCGGCACAGGCCGAACGCGACGACCAGGCCGCAGTTGTCGGAACCCAAGTCGGCGGCCTTGTTTGCCTCTTCTTCGAGTCGACGATTTCGATCGTGCCTGCGACTGAACGTGAACTCGACCCCCGACAGAGCTCAGTTGTTGAACCACGGACGGAGTTCTATGGCAAGGTCGTCGTGTTTCTAGACGCCCCCCGGCAATCGTTGGGACCTGCTCGGGTCCTCCTAGTTTGGAGTCCGATCTCGATCAGCGAGGCCCCGACCCCGCGTTAGGTGACACCCTTCATTTCGCGAGTCAGCTCAATGCCATGCCACCAGAGATCGCCTTGCAGGGCTGGAGAAGACCGACGCCCATCATCGTGATGGTGGCGTAGGCGATCCGATCTATGAGAACTGGCCGATGCAGGCGGTTCAACCTGCTCTCTGAGTTGGTGGCTCGACTCAAATCAACTCGAACTCACCCGGTCGCCACGTCTGGTCAAACCATGGTTCGAGAGGACCGTAGAGACGGAGCAAGGTGAACCAGCCCTTGCCCGGAACTGTCTGGACCCAGTTCGACTCGAATCCTTCTGGTGCCTCGGGGCCGAAATACAGGTCGATCGTTCCATCGGCGTTCTCAGCGAGGTCACCGGTCTGGCTGCTCCTACTCGGGTAAGGCTGGCCCGTCTGCAACTCGGATCGGGTTTGGGGATCGTAGGCGACAACAGACCAGAAGTTCTTCGCCGGGACGTTGGGGGGAAGTGTGAGTCGGTAGGACTTGGACCCGTCGAGGTACTGGCCCGAACTGTCCCGATCACCCCATGCATACTGGGAGCCAGCACCGACCATCTTCATGGTCATCGCCGGCGTGTTGAGGGTGGCCATGTAGAAGAGGGAAGTGCGCGCATCGAGGTTGCGCTCACCACCGTCGCCGTCGAGCAAGAACCGATAGTCGCCGCCGAAGAACCCCCGCTTCCAGTAACTGCCTTCGTACAAGAAGTTGTCCGCGACGTTTGTCTGGAAGAACAGGGTTCGGGCAGTGGCGTTGCCAACAGCCACGGCGTCGACGAGGATGTCGCGTGTGTGCTCATCTGGCTCGAAGGGCTTGCCCTTTCGGATACCGATGCTGGCGATCAGGCCCCTGGTCTCGGGATCGATGATCTCAACCGGCTCGCGATCGATCACTCGGTGGAGCTCTTCGTAGAACTCGAAGGTGTTGGCATGGATCGTGTTGAAGACCTGCCCTGACCCGTTGATGAACTCCATGGCAGGTGGGTGGTCCTGGCGATCGAGCGGATAGATCTTGATCCCATCGCGGAACATCTGTGATGCCGGCTTGGTACTCCCGTCGACGATGAACCCGCGCAGGCAGATCAGATTGACGTAGCTGGTCGATTGGGCGACGAAGAATCCGTCCGGTATCGCCCCCTCGTAACCCGGTGGGACGATCAGGTACTTGCCGCCCTGTCCCCGGTCAGGACCGGGCGCTCCCATATCCACGACGAAGCGAAACCAGGCATCATCGACGGTGCCTGGGCCGGATCCAGGCGGCACTTCGACGACTGTCGGCCCGTCTCGGTCAAGTTCGAGCATGACGAGCGCATAGACGGTGTCGGTATTGCCTGTGAGGAAGAGAGAGTTGGAGTCCATCAGGTCGTCGTAGATCACAACCTTGTTCGCTGCCGTGGCGCCTACCGCTCCCAGACCTATCCGCGCCGCCTCGAGAGATGCCACTTGGACAGTGTTGAGAAACACCTCAACTCCGCGTAAGAAGGTCAGGTGATCCAGCAGGGTCGACGCCGTGGTATCCGTAGGCATTCCGTCGAAGAACTCCAAGTCACCGAGCCGAGTTGCGACCAGATCCGGCGTCATGATCTTGTCCGGGATATGAGTATTAAACCTCGGCGTCTTGCTGGACATGCGTGCCGCCTCTCAGATCGATGGGTCGCATAGAGCTGCACCAACACCGATGGAGGGCAGCACGGAGGAGGCTACCCGGGAGGAGATTTGGCTGGTCTCGGGCCGATCAGCACGAACACTGCGGGTGTCCCGTGTCCAGAAATGGACTGTTTCACGGAGACGGTCAACTTGGTCATTGGTTTCAGCCGCGGCCGCGAGCTAAATCCGACTCCGTTGTCACGTTCGAGTCGTTGCCGGTGTCTCATGGTGAAAGCAACTCGCCAGAGGAGGCATCATGGCCAGCAGTACACGGATTCCGCCAGTAGAGGTCACGGGACTCTATGGCGCACTGGTAAAGCGGATTGTCCGAAAAATGTTCGGAGAGGTGCCTGAGCCGGTCGGGGTGACGTGGCACAACCGGAAGGTGCTGAACTTCAGCTTCGGCGTCGGTCGCAAGGCCAAGAAGTGGGACCAGTGTGACGAGAACCTGAAGTCGTTCGCCCACATGGCCACGGCCAGCCTGGTCGGCTGCAGCTTCTGCTTGGACCTCGGCTACTTCTTCGCCCACAACGAGGGACTCGACGTCAACAAGGCCCGTGAGGTGCCCCGCTGGCGTGTGTCGGATGTGTTCACGCCGCTCGAGCGCGACGTCATGGAGTACGCCGAGGCGATGACGCAGACACCGCCGACTGTGACCGACGAGTTGTCGGCTCGGCTGCTCGTGGCACTCGGGCCGGCCGCCCTGGTGGAACTCACCGCGTTCATTGCGCTGGCCAACTTCATGGCCCGCTCCAACGTCGCCATGGGAATTAAGTCGCAGGAGTTCTCCGCTGCCTGTGACCTCAGGCCGATCGCCTTAGCCTCGTCTGCATGATGGATGACCCGTTCGTCACCCACCGTGGGCTGCTCTTCGCCGTCGCCTACGAAATGTTGGGCTCCGCGGCCGACGCCGAGGACGTCGTTCAAGAGGCCTGGCTGCGCTGGGCCAGCGTGGATCGGGCCGAGGTGCGTGACCCGCGGGCCTATCTGGTCCGGGTCGTCACCCGGCAGGCCTTGAACCGGCTCCGAACAGTGTCACGCCGTCGCGAGGACTACCCCGGGGAATGGCTTCCCGAGCCGTTGCTGACCGATCCCGACATGGCTGACGACGCCGAGCTCTCCGAGAACGTCTCGATCGCCTTGCTCACGGTGCTCGAGACTCTTGGTCCGGTCTAGCGGGCGGTGTTCGTATTGCACGAGGTGTTCGAGACGCCGTACGACGAGGTCGCAGAGGTCGCGGGCAAGACGCCGGCCGCGGTCCGGCAGATCGCGCACCGTGCCCGCGAGCACGTGGCGGCGCGACGGCCGCGGATGCAGGTGGACCGAGCCGAGCGAGAGGCAAACCTCGAAAAGTTCATGGCCGCCGTTACCTCCGGTGATGTGCAGGGATTGGTTGAAGTGCTCGCCCCAGAGGTGGTCTTGATAGCCGATGGCGGTGGTCTCGTGCGGGCTGCTCGGAAGCCACTCGTCGGGTCCGAGACGGTGGCGGTGTTTTTGGCTCGCGTGGCGGATCTCTCAGGCTTGGTGGCGACCACCGCCCGGTTCAACGGCATGCCCGGTGCTCGGTTCGACGTGGGTGGCGAGGTCACTGCGGTGAGTCTGGTGATCGAAAATGACCTGATCACGCGTATCTACGCCATCCGGAATCCGAACAAGCTGGGACGACTGGAAGAGGTGGCCGAACTGCGGCGGTGACCGTCCCTGCGGACACTTTTGGGCTATTCCCAGGGTGCCGTACGAGGCGCCTCTCGCGGGTCGTTTCGAGCAGAGTCAAGCCGCCGCGCGGGACATCCGTGAGTTGAAGTTGCTGGTCACGGGCTCACGCGTCGTAGGACCGAACGAGAAGGTCAATGGCTCGAACCGCGTAATGCCTTCGGCCCCAGCGAGTTAGTGCTGCTGTGGACGCAAGGAAGAGTGGATTGCCCGTCGTCGGACTCGACAGTCCCGATGGCGGCCAACACCGTCCACCGGAGGCCCGAACAGTTGGCCGCCGCCTGCTGGCAGAGGGCCAGCACGGCGGGCGGGATCGTCGAGGTGGCGGCTGAAGGGGAAGACGGCGCCCCGCTGCCCACGCCGAGGAAAGAAACCGCCGAGGCCACCACTGCGGTCCCAACCAAAGCGGCGCATGTCCCCACAGCCGCAACGGCGCCCGCGAGGGCTCCCATCGGGCGATAGTGATGCGCCGACGCCAGAGCGCAGCAACTGTGACGTCATCATCGTGAACCATGACACTGAACGGTCCAGCCAGGCGCCGCCCTGGACGCGCGATACGACGGGAAACTTTTCCCTCTTGACACGCTCGATGCAACTACGCTGCCGCACGAGGCCCTGGCGGGTCTCGAGGGGAGGGCATGCGCCGTGCGCAGTCGAATTCCAAAGCAGCAGATCGAACTGCTCAAGGGAGTGCCGATCTTTTCGGTGTGCTCACAAAAAGAACTGCACGCGGTCGCTAAGCTTGGGGTGACGGTCGAAGCTGAGGCGGGCACCGCTCTTACGACGAAAGGGATGCCTGGGCGCGAGTACTTCCCCGTCCTTGAGGGCGTGGCCTCGTGTCGTATGGGCCGGCGCGAGCTGCGGCGCTTCGGGCCGGGCGAGTTTTTCGGCGAGATGGCACTCCTCTACGGTGGGGTGCGCACGGCCGATGTGGTGGCGACGAGCGAGATGCGTCTTCTCGTCCTCGATTCCCGCGAGTTCAGGTCGATGCTCATGGCCACGCCGCTCATTGGCACCAAGATGCTCGCCAACCTTGCCGAACGCCTGAGCGAAGCTGACGATGCCTACGCGATCTGACACACGCGTGCTGGCGGCACCGACTCGGTAATCAGCATTTCGATCGGCGTAACTGTTTAGGAGAAGCAGGCGGCTCCGTGGCGGGCACCGGCAGAATGTCGGGACCTTCAGAGGGGACGGGACGGGAACGGGCACCTCCTGGCTGAGGCTACGGTCAGTTCTAGGCCGCGACAAGGAGCGTCATGGACCCGACACCAGAAGTCAACCGCTTCGTCCTGCCCATCCACGACCCGACGCCCGTCGGTATCACGACTTATGACGCCAAGGACCCGGACACTTCGTACCCACGGATCACCGAGCCTCGACCACCCACTGGAGCGCCCAATGTGCTCATCGTCCTGCTCGACGACATCGGGTTTGGTGCCTCTTCGGCATTCGGGGGTGCGGTCAACACGCCCACGGCGGATCGCTTGGCGGCAGGGGGGATCAAGCTGAGCCGGTTCCACACCACGGCCTTGTGTGCCCCGACGAGGGCGGCTCTGCTCACCGGACGGAACCATCACACGGTGGGGATGGGATCGATCACCGAGACAGCGACCTCGGCCCCGGGCTACACGTCGATCCGACCGAAGTCCACGGCCCCCCTGGCCGAGATCCTCAAGCAGAACGGCTATTCGACCGCCCAGTTCGGCAAGTGTCATGAGGTCCCGGTGTGGAAGACCAGTCCGGTCGGACCCTTCGACCTGTGGCCTACAGGGAGTGGCTTCGACTACTTCTACGGCTTCATCGGCGGGGAGACCAATCAGTACTACCCCGCCCTCTACGAAGGCACGACGCCGGTGGAACCGCCGTCCACACCTGCTGAGGGCTATCACCTCACCGATGACATGACCGACAAGGCCATCGCCTGGTTCCGTCAGCAACGGGCACTCCAGACGGACAAGCCCTTCTTCGCGTACTACGCCCCTGGTGCCACGCACGCGCCCCATCACGTCGCCCCCGAGTGGTCACATAAATACCGGGGCCGATTCGACGCGGGATGGGACGCCCTGCGTGAGGAGATCTTTGCCCGGCAGAAGGAGCTGGGAGTGATCCCCGCGGGCGCCGATCTCACCGCTCGCCCGGTGGAGATCCAGGCCTGGGACGAGGTGCCCGACATCTTGAAGCCGATCCTGGCCCGCCAAATGGAGGTCTACGCCGGATTCTTGGAGCACACCGACCATGCGGTCGGGCGGGTCATCGATGCACTCGAGGAACTCGCGGTCCTCGACGACACGCTGGTGTACTACATCATCGGGGACAACGGAGCCAGCGCGGAGGGCACGCCCAACGGGACCTTCAACGAGTTGTTCTCGCTCAATGGAGCCGCTGCGTTCGAGACCGCCGAGTTCATGGCGGCCAACATCGACAAGTTCGGGACCCCCGAGGCGTACAACCACTACGCCGTGGGGTGGGCCAACGCCATGTGCACCCCCTACCAGTGGACGAAGCAGGTTGCTTCCCACTTCGGCGGCACGCGTAACGGCACCATCGTCCACTGGCCGAACGGGTTCGCCGCCAAAGGAGAGGTTCGCGATCAGTTCCACCATGTCATCGACGTCGCCTCGACCGTGCTCGACGTGGCCCATCTACCCGAACCGACCATGGTCAACGGCTTCGAACAGCAGCCTCTTCACGGAGTCTCCATGGCATACCTGTTCGACGACGCCCAAGCGCCTGACCGACGTGAATCTCAGTACTTCGAGATGGTCTGCAACCGTGGGATGTATCACAAGGGCTGGACGGCGGTCACCCGTCACAGCGTTCCGTGGTTGTTCGGGGCCACGCTCCCGGCGCTCGACGACGATGCGTGGGAGCTCTACGACACCATGACCGACTGGACCCAGGCTCATGACGTAGCCGCCGAGCATCCCGACACGCTGGCCCACCTTCAGCGGCTGTTCCTCATCGAGGCGGTGAAGCATCAGGTCCTGCCTTTGGACGATCGCCGGGTCGAGCGATTCAACTCGGACCTGGCCGGACGGCCCTCGCTGATCACCGGGACGTCACAGCTTCTCTTCGGCGGCATGGGCCGGCTCACCGAAAACACCGTCCTCAATCTGAAGAACAAGTCCTACACGGTGACCGCCGACATAGAGGTTCCTGACGAGAATGCCAACGGTGTGATCGTGGCTCAGGGTGGAGCATTCGGCGGCTGGTCTCTTTATCTCACCGAGGGTGTGCCCGCCCACTGTTACAACCTGCTCGGTCTCAACCTGATCAAAGCAACAGCCACGGAACCACTCAGTGCTGGGCACCATCAGGTGAGGGTCGAGTTCACCTACGACGGCGACGGGCTGGCCAAGGGAGGCGACACCACGTTGTTCGTGGACGGATCCCCGGCAGGATCGGCCCGCCAGGAGGCGAGTATCCCCATGCTGTTCTCGGGGGACGAAACGCTCGATGTGGGCGTGGATTATGGAACATCAGTAAGCGACGACTACACCCCCGACACCAGCCGCTTCACTGGAACTGTGAACTGGGTTCAGCTCGATCAAGGGTTGGACGACCAATCGCATCTGATCAGCCCCGAAGACCGACTCTCGGTGGCGATGGCCAGGCAGTAGCCAGACGCTTTCTCGACGGCGTCGCGTGGTTGGGAGGCCTCGCTACCCACTCCCAGCAGTGACGGGCGCCGAGGCAACGGCGGCGGGTGCGACCGGAGTCGAGCTGGGTTAGGCCCCTTGGACCACTTCCAACCTGGGGGTGACGCGCTCCGTGGTCCAGCGTGGCATCGAAACCGAACGCGAGGCTGTGTCAAGAGAAGGGCCAGGATCGACCTGCTCGTAGGTTTCAGTCAGCACGCAGAGGACGGTGGCAAGGGCTTTCTCTGAACGAGACAGTTCGCGGAACTCCAGACCGACTCGGATGACGCCTGCCCCGACAGCTTCGGCGCTCGTCACGGTTCCTTCGAGAGAGACCCGAAGCGAGCCATTGCTGGCAGGAAACTGCACTTGGACACTGCGTTCGACCAAGTCTGCGGACTCTTCACAACGGAGCGTGAAGGCCATTCCATCGGGCGAAATACCGATGACCCGACACTCGTGCCATCGCGCCGGCTCGACCTCACCATCGATGGCGCATGTGCCTTGCCAGTTGGCAAGAGGACTCCGGCTGCGGCGATGTTGCATTGGACTACCCCCTCGTGGCGTTCCCTTCTTGGGCTACCAGATGGGATAACGAGCGTGTGGCGTTGTTCTCACGATCGAGACATCCAACGCTCGCACAATCCGTGGCCTACCTGCAGGCGCAGTCGAACCTATGCTCGAAACGGTCCACCATTGGCTGCAGGGCAGCTTCCGTTGGAGGCTCTCGTTTGAGCGGTCGCGATTGACGCCGGCGGCTGTTGGCAGTACGAGAGACAGCAGTGGCCACAGAGATCCCCGCTCGCACCGAGGCGCTCTCGGCAACAGAATCGGCCCGCAGCGCGGGACGGGCCATCTTCTTCGCCCCCATCGGCGACGGCCAGCGGCGCCGCCGGGGGTCCGACGGCGTCCGGCTGGTCCTCGCCGCCCTGGCCGTCCTCTGTGCGGTGCTGGTCCTCCGGTCCAACTCGCACCCCGAAGACGTGATTACGCACGCACTGAGCCCCCCTCCCTACGGCATCCGCTGGCTGGTGACTCTCTTTTGGATCGGCGGATCGTTCGGGACGATCGCGTTCCTCCTCGTGATCGCCAGCCTGGCCAAGCGCTGGACGGTGGTGCGGGATCTCGCCGTCTCGGCCGCCGGGACACTCGTCATCAGCGGAATCCTCGTCCTCGCGCTCGGGGCGAGTGGCGGGCGACCACGCAGCATCGAGTTCGACGGCTACGTGTTGAGCTTCCCCGTCTTGCACGTCGCTTTGGCGCTCAGCGTCGCGACGGCAGGGCTTCCGTACCTGTCGCGGACCGTGCAGCGTCTCATCGAGCTCATCGTGTTCCTCACCGTGCTCGCGACCGTCGTGGCGGGCCATGGCCTTCCGGCCAACGTGCTCGGGAGCATGGCGATCGGTTGGGGCGTGACCGCTGCCATGCACCTCGGCTTTGGTTCGCCGCTCGGGTTGCCCTCAGGTGAGGAACTGCGCGCGGCGCTTGCGACGGTCGGGATCGATGCGGTTTCGGCGCAGCCGACCCGGTATCAGACCTGGGGTGCCGCCCACTACCTCGTCGTCACCCAATCCGGGGACTCCTTGGTCGTGTCGTTCTACGGCCGGGACGCTGCGGACGCCCAGTTCCTCAGCAAGGTGTACCGGCTCATCATGTATCGGAACTCGGGACCGGGCATCAGCGTGACACGGATCCAACAGGTTGAGCACGAGTCGTCGGTCACACAACTCGCGGCGCTGTCGGGCGCCCGCGTGCCGCAAGTGATCAGTGCGTCTGAGATCGGGCCGAGCCACGATGCCGCCTTGATCGCACGGTCCGTGTCGGGAACCCCTTTTGACGAGCTCGGCCCCGACTCGGTCTCCGATCAGGTCCTCGACGACCTCTTCGCCCAATTGCTCGACCTCAGGTCGGCCCGAATCTCACATGGTGCCATCAGCCCGCACACGCTTCTCGGCGACATGGACCACGGCACGGCGACCATCGTGGATTTTCGAAGCGGCATTTCGAATGCCACAGACTTCCTGCTCGACCAGGACCTCGCGGGCGCTATGGCCTCGGCGGCGCTCGTGGCCGGCCCCGAACGTACCGCGCGATCGGTCGTGCGGGTGGTGCCCTCCGACCTGCTGCCAGGAGCGATGAGCCATCTCCGCCGAGCCGGCCTGGACCCGGCCATCACTGTCGCGCTGAAGGGCAAAAAGCAGCTGCTCGACGAACTCAGGTCGGACATTGCGCAGCAGGCAGGCATGAAGGTCCCCGAGCTCGTCGAGCCGAGACGGATGAGCTGGAACCAGGTCCTGGTCGCGTTGGGATCTCTGGTCGGAGGCTGGGCGCTGATCCTCGTGCTGATCAACGCTTCTCATTCGATCAGCACCATCAAGAGCGCCCAATGGGGTTGGGTCGTCGCCACGGCGCTTCTGTGCGCGACCGCGTACCTCGGGGACGCGACCTCGAGCCGGGGCAGTGTCCCCGGTGCGCTCCCGATGGGCCGCGTCGTGGGTTTGGAATTGGCGAACTCGTTCACGACACTGGCCGGAGGGAACGCAGCCGTGCTGGCCACAGAGGTGCGGTTCTACCAACAGCAGGGATTCGACACGACGACCGCCGTCACGTCCAGCGCGCTGGTGAGCCTGTCGAGCCTCCTGGTCAAGTTGGTCCTCTTCCTGATCGCGCTCCCGATCGCCTGGAGCTCCTTTCACTTCGGCCACAGCCTGCACCAGGGGAGCCACGCCAAGATCCTCTACGGACTGCTCGTCATCGTGATCGTCGTCGGTCTCGTCCTGATGGCCATTTTCGCCGTTCCCCGGTGGCGTCAGCATGTCGGAGAGAAACTGCGGCCCAAGTTCGCCACTGTCGTCGAGAATTTCAAGACCTTGGCGACGCAGCCAATAAAGATTGTGCAGCTCTTCGGGGGCCAGATCGTGGCGCAACTCCTCGTCATCCTCGCCCTGGGGGCGGCATTGCACGCATTTGGGACCCAGCTTTCGCTGGCGGCGTTGGTGATCGCCGCGACGATGGCGGGCGTTCTGGCGTCCGCCTCACCGGTCGGCGGCGGCATGGGGGTGGCGGAGGCGGGCCTCATCTTGGCCCTCACTGCTGCGGGCATCTCGAAGAATGAGGCGACAGCCGCCGTCTTCGTGCAGCGGACCTTCACGGCCTACCTCCCGCCGATCATTGGGTGGTTCACCCTCATGTGGATGCGAAGGCGGGAATACCTGTGAACCGCGAGCCCAAGACCCGTGGTGACGGGCCACCGGGACCCGAGGCGGCGCGACGGCCGGAAGCGGCTCACCACGGTGCCAAGGGCGTGATCGTGCGGGTGGTGGCCCTGATCGTGACCGCGGTCGCCCTCTATGTCGTCTTGCCGAGCCTGACGGCTGTGATCGGGGCGTGGCCGAGGTTGGCAGAGCTGAGCGGGGTGTGGTTGGTCGCGGCGCTCCTCGCTGAGGCGGCGAGCTTCGTCTGCACCTTCGGGATTCAGCGGATCGTCCTGCGTACCCGAGGGTGGGCTGCGGTCGTAGAGGCGGCACTCACCGGAAACCTCGTCACCAATGTGCTGCCCGGCGGTGATGCCGCGGGAGCAGCCGTGCAGTTCCGCATGCTCAAGACTGCAGGGATCAACGCCGACGCCGCCGCGGGAGGCCTGACAGCGTCGTCAGTGCTCGGTATCGGCGGTCTGCTGATGCTCCCGATCCTCACCCTTCCGGCGGTGCTGGGTGGTTCGCGCGTGAACCACGCCCTTGTGAACACGGCGCTCATCGGGGTCGGGGGGTTCGTCGTCTATATCGGGCTTGGGATCCTGCTCCTCGAAACCGATCGACCCCTCCGATTCGTGGGGAGGGGCGCCCAATGGATCTGGAACAAAATTCGACGTCACCACGCTCCCGTGACCGGACTCGATGGTCGACTGCTCTCCCAGCGCGACCAGATACGAGGCGCATTGGGCAAAGAGTGGAAGCAGGTCCTTCTTCTGGAGGTGGGACGCCTGGGGTTCGACTTTCTCTGCCTGCTGGCGGCGTTGCGGGCGACAGGGAGTGAACCGCATGCCTGGCTCGTCCTGCTTGCCTACTCGGCCGCCGGCGTCATCGCGTTGATCCCGGCCACCCCCGGCGGCTTGGGCATCGTGGAGGCAAGCCTCAGCGGCCTGCTCGTGCTCGCGGGAGTGGGCGGCCGTAGCGCCGTCCTAGCCACGCTGGCCTACCGGTTAGCCGAGTACTGGCTGCCCATGGTGGCGGGGCTCGTCGCGTATTGGCTCTACCGCCGGCGATACGGATCCGTTCGGTTCAGTGAACCTCAGACCGCTGCGCCGTTCCAGTGACCCGGCGCGGCGGGGTCATCAGATCAGCCGGCGTGGAGTTCTGTGCAGATCTGAAACCGTGATAGATCTCGATCCGCCGAAGTATTCGGGCAAAAATCGTCTCGATACGCCAAAGCCTCAGTCGGCCCGCGCCGGTGGACGCGGCCATCGTCATTCGCACACACAGTGGTCGCATCCAAGATGAACCGACAAAACGAACGATACTTCTCTGGGCTCCAGAGACTTCGTGTATTGGGTCGATGTCCGGGGCGAGTTCGGGATACTTTCGCATCAGCCTCTCCCGTGCCTCGCCGCTGGATCTGGCTTCTGCCGCAAACCGCTTCAAGTTCCTCGTGTGAGAATGCTCGGCCAGCAGGGAGCGATCGAACACGGCTTCAAAACCGGCCTGCTTGCACCGAATCCCAAACTCCATGTCTGAATGTCGACGAACGGAGAGCTGTGTACGGAAGCCCACTTCCAATGCTCCGACACGACTCAGCGAGATGTTCCCCATCCAGAAACCATGCAGTATCGAGTTCGGGTTCTCTTCGTATATGCGGCACTGCTCTTCGTACTCTTCTGCGTAGAGAACCGTCGCAACCTGGCCGGGTTCCCGTGGCTGGGGAACCCGGGTAGGCATGTAGCCAAGGACCAGGCGGCGCTTGCCATCGGCGTGGTATCTGGCATGAGCCCCGATCAATCCGTTGCTCGCGATGACGTCGTCGTCAAGGACAACGACCACGTCGAACTTCGCCTCCTCGATTCCCCTCTGCCGCGCCGCCGAATCACCCGCATTCTCCTGGAAGATGGCTCGAATTCGAGGTTCGACGCGAGACCACTCCTGCAACATCTCGAACGAACCGTCACGGCTGCCGTCGACCACGACGACCACTTCACCCGTATCGGGGTCGTCCAGTGCCGGTCTCAGAATCTCAGCGAGCCGCTCCCGCCTGTTGAAAGTGGGAATGACGACACTGACCAGGCTGCAATGAAGACCCGCTTCAGCGCAAGATTCTTCTTCCTCTTGCCTCAGTGCCATTGACTCTATTGTACGATCCGCCCAAACCCGGATTTGTCCAGGGCTTGGTCAGCGTGACCGGTATCTGCACAACGGACCGACAAAAATCCGGCGTGGCTCGCCTGCCTGCGGTTCATGCAAGGCGGCACCGCATGACGGTGAACCAGATCGGTCGCGGTCAGGACGCGGTGTTCGCGAAATCGTCACACAAGGCACCGCCGGTTCGTTACGTCCGGACGGCGTGAGCGGTCGTTGTGTCTGGACCAACTAGCCGAGACGGTACAGCTTGGTTCCGTTCTCGCCGAGGATCTTGCGGCGTGACTCCGGGCGAAGCGTGGTCATGGCGTCGCGCACGTGTTCGAGTGGCTTGGGCCACAGTGCGGTGGGGTGGGGAAAGTCGGTCTCGAAGAGGATGCTGTCTTCGCCGACCTTGTCGACCAGCTGCTGGAGATGCCCGCGACCGGTCTCGAACCACATGGTGGAGAACCAGTTCGACTTGAAGTACTCCGAAGGAGCGCGCCCGAGCTCGGCTGCTTGTGCCGGCGCGTTCTCGGGCAGCTCCCAGTCCATTGTCTCGAGGATGAACGGCACCCAGCCGATCCCGCTCTCCACGGAGACCATCTTGAGCTTCGGAAAGCGGTCGAACAGCCCGGAGAAAATCGTGTTGATCACCACTCGAGCGTTCCCGATGAACAGCATGGAACCGCCGATGGCGGGCTTGACGAACTCGTCCTGGGACTCCCAGAAGTACTGGCCGTAGAAGTTCATGGCCGTGAGGCTCGCCCCGATGTGGAAGTGGACCGGGAGCTCGAGGTCGGAGCAGACCTCCCAGAGAGGGTCCCAGGCCTTGTTGGCCAGGTCCGGGGAGCCGAGGTCCTGGGGGTCCGAAGTCATGTTGATCCCTCGGAGCCCGAGGTCTCCGATCCGTTGGGCCTCGCGGACGCATGCATCGATGTCCCAAGCCGGCAGGATCGGCATGGGCAACAAACGGTTGTTCGTGCGCTGCTGGATCTCTGCCCGAGAGTCGTTGAAGATCTCTAGACAGAGTTGTCGCAGCACGGGGTCTTTCACTTCCGCCAGCGTCTGACCCCCCAGACCAAGCGCGTTTGGATAAAGGACCTGGTACTCGATACCCATGTCGTCGAGTACCTCGAGGCGGGCCTCAACGTCCCACGCGGCAACATGAGCACGTTCGAAATCCCACTCGATCATCGATTCCAAGAAGGGGTGCTTCACTCCGTCTCGGTCGATGGTGCTTCCGCCGCCGGCCTTCCCGACCGGCGTCCCCTCGATGACCCACTGGCGCTCGCCGTCGACGTCCTCGACATGCAGGATCTGATCCTTATAGGCCGCCGGGGCTCGCTTCGTCCAAAGGTCCTCGACATCGGTGAAATGCGAATCGGCGTCGAGAACAGTCAGTTCCTCTGGCACTTCGGTGGCGAGAGTCATCTGATCGGGTCCTCCAGGTTTCGAGACCACGGTGCATGCACCATACGTCTCGCAGGCTACTCATCCACATTGCCTCCCGCACGACGCGACCGCACCTAGAGAAGCGCTAACACCGCGATCAGTGCCAAGCATCCGGCCAACACGCAACTAGTCAGCAAGGTCTTCCGCCACAAGGTGCTCGAGACTCGGTCCAAGCTTTGTGTCCGCACCTCGACCTCTCCGCGTTTCATGTCTTCACACATCGTCGTTGAGGGCCGACCGCTTGAACGTATTCTCGGCGAGAGAGCGAGCGCCTGTCCGATCCTGGTCGTGTCCAGGCGGGACCGTTGCCGACCCTGAGCCCGGTGCTCGGCTGAAGCGCCCAGGTGACTCATCGCCTATAAAAGGCCGATGACCACAGTGATCGTGCAGGGAGTGTTCTCAGTTGATCCAAACGAGCGTGACCGCTTCGTAGAGACAAGCGCCGAGGGAATGCGCTCTTCTCGTCAGGAAGAGGGTTGCCTCGAATACGTGATCGCGGCCGATCCCCTCGACCCCGAACGCGTCATTCTCTCCGAACGGTGGGAATCGATGGATCACCTGCAACAACACCTTGCCCAACAGAGGAATGCGGCTCGGGGGAAGGACCGGCCGGTGCCTCGGAGCGTCGAGATCACTCTGTTCGAGGTGGCGACCTCGCGCCCTCTGGGCTGACAATGGGCCCCGCGTACGACAACATCGATCACTAGCTTGAAGAGTGGCCCACGAGGCTGCTCACGTCCAGAAGGAGCCCGACATGCCCGATACCGTCTTGCTAGCCGACCGCATCGAGGTGACCCGGCCCATCCCGTCGCCGGCCGCCTCGATCTTCGACATCTTGCGTAATCCGGCGGGCCATGTGGCCATCGACGCCTCTGGGATGTTGCAGGACTTCACCGGCGAGCCGGCGGAGAAGGTGGGCGACACGTTCGTCATCCACATGGATCGCGAGTCGCTCAATGACTTCCCGCTCGGCAAGTACGACGTCACCGTGCACATCATCGTCTTCGAACGCGACAAGGAGATCGCGTGGGATCTCGGGCCCGATATTCCGGTTGCGCACTTCTATGGTTACCGTCTGGAGCCCGGCGAGGATGGGCTCACCAATGTGACGTCCTACTACGACTGGTCGAGGGTGAGCGACGACTTCAAGGAACGCTTCCCGATCGTGCCCGAGTTGGCCCTGCGCTCCACGCTGGGCATCTTGGAGCGGACGGTGAGAAAGGGTCTTTGAGAGCTCCCGCCGGAATTGCCCCGGTGCCTGTGCCGGAACCGGCGGCGTGGGCACGTCGCAGGCGGGTTCGTCATACTTGAGCCATGGAAAGCACCATGCAGCAGGCCCCGCTCCGGATACGCGACATCCTCTTTCACGGGCAGCGGGTCCATGGGGACAGCAGCGTCATCACGGTCGAGGCCGGGGGGCATCGGACGGCCACCTTCGCCGAAGTTGCGACCCGGGCCGAGAAGCTGGCGGCGGCTCTCGCCCGGCTCGGGATCGAGCCGGGCGACCGGGTCGGGACGTTCTGCTGGAACAACCAGGGTCACCTCGAGGCCTATCTGGCCATCCCGTGCATGGGGGCCGTGCTGCACACCTTGAACATCCGGCTGCCGGCCGAGCAGCTGGCCTATGTGATCAACCACGCCGAGGACCGCGTCATCATCGTGGACGCCTCGCTGATCCCGCTGTTGGCCGCCGTGAAGGACGAGCTGAAGACGGTCGAGACGATCATCGTCGCCGGGGAGGGCGACACCACCGCGCTGGGCGAGACACTCTCCTACGAGCGGCTGCTGGCGGCGGAGGAGCCCGGCTTCGACTGGCCCGATCTCGACGAACGCTCCGCCGCGGCCATGTGTTACACGAGCGGCACCACCGGCAGCCCCAAGGGTGTCGTGTACTCGCACCGCTCCACCTGGCTGCACACCATGGCGGAGCAGGCGACCTCTTCGGTCGGCATGACGGAGACGGACCGGATCCTCATCATCGTGCCGATGTTCCACGCCAACGCGTGGGGGACCCCGTACGGGGCCTGGTTGGCCGGGACCGACATGATCATGCCGCAGATGTTCCTGATGGGGGAGCAGCTCGCAGCCGTGATCAACGAGCACCACCCCACCCTGGCTTGCGGCGTCCCAACCATCTGGAACGGGCTGCTGGCGCTTGACACGCCCATTGACTTCTCCACGGTGCGCGCCATCACGGCCGGCGGCGCGGCCGTGCCGAAGTCGCTCATCGAGGCGTTCGAGGATCGCTTCGGCGTCACCATCATCCAGGGGTGGGGGATGACCGAGACGAGCCCCCTCGCCGCCTTCGGCCTCCCGCCGGCGCGCCTGCACGGCCATGACCCCATGTACTTCAAGGTCAAGGCCGGCCGGGTCGTACCCGGCGTCGAGGTGCGCGTGGTGGCGGAAGACGGCACGGTACTCCCCAACGACGGCACCTCGGTCGGTGAGTTCGAGATCCGCGGGCCGTGGGTCACCGGCGCGTACTACAAGGATGAGGACCCACAGAAGTTTCACGACGGCTGGCTGCGCACCGGTGACGTGGGCTCGCTCGACGAACAGGGCTACATGACCATCTCGGACCGCACGAAGGACGTGATCAAGTCGGGTGGGGAGTGGATCTCCTCGGTCGAGCTCGAGAACGCCGTGATGGCGCACCCCGACGTCTTCGAAGCGGCCGTGATCGCAGTCCCGGACCCGAAGTGGTCCGAGCGCCCGCTGGTGGCCATCGTCCCCAAGCCGGGACGTTCACCCGCACCCGCCGACCTGGTCGCCTTCTTGGCCGAGCGGGTGCCGCGCTGGTGGCTGCCCGACCAATGGACGTTCATCACCGAGGTGCCCAAGACGAGCGTGGGCAAGTTCGACAAGAAGGTCATGCGCGCCGAGTTCGCCGACGGCGCGTACGAGGTGCAGACCACGCCGCTGCCCAGGTGAGCGCCTCGAACCAGGCCATGGTCGACATGGCCGAGCGCCTCGAAGGGATGCTCGAGGAGCTGACAGACATGGCCATCGACGCGCTGCGACGCGCCAGCGTGGGCGATCCCGATTCGGCCGAGACCGGTGAGGCGCTCGCCATGGAGCGACGCATCCTCAAGGCACGTCGGGCCCTCGAGAAGTCCATCGGCGCGTTGAACGAGGGGAGCGGCCAGGGCCGCCAGCCGCTCGACGACGGCGCCGCCTGAGCCCACATCCCGGCGGCAACGTGCGCCTCTTCGTCGCCGCCTGGCCCGATGACGAAACCCGGCGGCTCCTGGGCGGCGTCGAGCTCGAGCTCGGCCGGTCCAAGGGCCTGCGTTTCGTCGGACCCTCGCGCTGGCATGTGACGCTGCGGTTCTTCGGTGAGGTCGACGAGGCCGCCGTGGCCGCGCTCGGCGAGGCGCTCGTGTCCTGCTGCGCCGCCTTCCCCGGCCCAGTCGAGTGCCGGCTCGGTCCGGGGACCGGATGGTTCACCGGCGTACGGGTCCTGCAACTTCCCGCGGCGGGCCTCGACGGCCTGGCCGAGGCGGTCCGGGCGGCAACGGCGCCGCTGGTCCCCGAAGCTCCCGGCGGCGCGCCGTTCAACGGGCACCTGACGCTGGCCCGGTCCAAGGGACGCCGCTTGAGCGTGGCCGCCCTGGGTGAGATGTCGGGCATCCCCTTCGAAGCGACCTTCGGCGTGCCCTCGGTCGATCTCGTCTCATCCGAGCCGTCCCCGCATGGGCACGTCTACACCACCGTCGTGCGGGCGCCGATCGGTGGCGGATGGAACGGTGACCCGAGCGGGGGAGGTGGTTCGGACTAGCCGGTGCCGAGGCAGCTCGCGGGTGGCGTGCGCGCTAGCCGGGCTGGCCGGTCAAGAACTGGGTGATCGCATCGGCCATGGCGGCGGCTGCCTCCTGCTGGAAGGCGGGCGTCACGAGCAGGGCGGCGTCGGTTCCGTTCTGCATGTTGCCGCATTCGATCAGCACCTTCGGCACCGTCGTCAGGTTGAGCCCGGCCAAATTGTTGCGCGGCTGGAGGCCGCCGACGCCGTCGTAGCTGCTGACCGGCATCGGCGTGGCGGCGAGGAAGGCGTTGCGCATGTCGATGGCGAAGGCGGCCGAGGACCCGATGACGCCGTCGTTGGGCCCGTCCGCCACCGGCTCGAGCACCGCGAAGCCGCGGCCGTCGACCGGCCCGCCGTCGGCGTGGATGTCGACGGCGACGTCGGCGTGCGCGTCGTTGATGATGGCTGCGCGCGTCGTCACGCACGGGCCGATCCCGTCGTTGTTGGGCCGGGTCAAGACGACGGCAGCACCCTCGGCTTCGAGGTCGCCCTGCAGATAGCTCGCCACGTTGAAGTTGAACTGCGCTTCGGTGTAGCCGCTAGCGGTTTCCGTCCCCGTCGTGTCGCAGGACTCGTAGCCCGTCCCGTTGAAGACCGGCTGGTTGATGACTGCGGGCGCGGTGTAGTTGAGGCCGTTGTGGCCCGGGTCGATGCCGACGACCTTGCCGGCCAGGGGTTTGGACCCGACCACCAGCCAGTAGCCGCTGCCGCCCGGCGCGGCCGCCATGCCGACCACCGGCCCCGGCACGGGCGTTCCACCCAGCGAGCCGAAGAAGCCCGCGTTCCCGTAGGTGAAGATGCCGCCGTCGCGGGCGACGAGCCAGTAGCCGCCACCGGGTGCGGCGGCCATGCCGCTGATCGGCGCGTTGAGCGTCAGGGAGCCGGCTGAGCCGGAGAAGCGCGCATCGCCGTAGCTGAAGACGCCGCCGTCGGCCGCCACCAGCCAGTAGCCGCCGCCTCCAGGGGTGGCCGCCATGCCGACCACCGGCGCGTTGAGCGTCAACGAGCCGGCCGAGCCGTAGAAGTGCGCATCGCCGTAGCTGAAGACGCCGCCGTCGGCCGCCACCAGCCAGTAGCCGCCGCCGTCAGGGGTGGCCGCCATGCCGACCACCGGCGCGTTGAGCGTCAACGAGCCGGCCGAGCCGAAGAATGCGGCGTCTCCGTAACTGAACACGCCGCCGTCGCGCGCGACGAGCCAGTAGCCGCGGCCGTTGGGCGCCGACGCCATGCCGACCACCGGTGCGTTGAGCGTCAACGAGCCGGCCGAGCCGAAGAAACCGGCGTCGCCGTAACTGAACACGCCCCCGTCGCTGCCGACGAGCCACGTGCCGCCGCCGTCAGGGGTGGCCGCCATGCCGACGACGGGTGCGTTGGTGTTGCTCACGGCATTGGCACCGATCGGGGTGGTCCCGAAGGGCACCACGGAGTTGGGTGGCGGCGAGGCCGTCCCGCCCGCCACCGAGGGCGTCGGTACGAGCGTGGCGAGCACACCCGCGAGGGCCAGGGGCAAGAGCGCAACTAGAGCCCACCCCACGCGCCGCATCGGATGCAGTCTTACCCGGCGGCGGGGCCGGCTACCCGCTGCACTCGTTGATGGCGTCGATCAGCTGGCGCAGCCGGGCGTAGTGGAAGCGGTCGAAGCGCAGGGCCAGCCTGGGCAACTCGGGGTGGTCGTTGCGCTCGGGAGGGAAGGGAGCGGCGGTGCGGATGCTGCCGCGGGCCACGATGTCCGAGAACCGCCGGTTGAGGTCGGCCAGCTCCGCCTTGGACGGCTGGACCTGGACCCGGAGGACGAGCAGGTCGCCCACCCAGCGGCACGAGTGGTAGTTGCGGTAGAACCCGAGGACCTCCTCGCTGGCTTCCTCCATGGTGTTGGTGACCTTGAAGAGTGAGAGGTCGTCGGGCGAGACCCAGCCCGCCGCGACGGCCTCCTCCTTCACGAAGCGGAGCCAGGCGTGCCAGTAGGTCCCGCCCGGCGTCTCGACCATCACCACCGGCGCCGGCTCGGCCTTGCCCGTCTGCAACAGGGTGAGCAGTTCGAAGGACTCGTCCTGGGTGCCGAAGCCGCCGGGGAGGATGGCGTACGCGTGGGACTCTTTGATCAGCATCAGCTTGCGGGTGAAGAAGTAGCGCATCTCGACCAGCTTCGGGTCCTGCGCGATGAACGGGTTGGCGTCCTCTTCGTTCGGGAGGCGGATGTTCACGCCGAAGGCGTGCTCGCGGCCCGCACCCTCGAGCCCGGCCGCCATGATGCCGGGGCCGGCGCCGGTCACGACCATCCAGTCGGCCGCCGCCAGCCGGGCCGCCAGGTTGCGGGCCAGGATGTAGACGGGGTCGTCGGGGCGGGTGCGGGCCGACCCGAACATGGTGATCTTGCGCACGTGGCGGTACGGCCGGAAGACCCGGAAGGCCTCGGCCATCTCGCCCAGTGCGGCGTTGGCGATCTTGAGGTCGCCCACCGACGTGCCCTCGCGGGCCATGTCGTCGAGCACGCCGATCATGGAGCTCAGCTCGCGCGCCTGGGGCGCGGAGAGCGGGCGGTCGGAGAACAGCGCGTCGGAGGCGCGCTGGCGGGCGGCGTCATCTGCCTCGTCGCCCACGCGTCCCGGGGCGTCGTTGCTCACGCGCCCGGGGACGTCGTTGCCAGCGCGTAGAGCGTCGAACGCTGCACGAGCGGACGTCCGAGCGGCGTCACGATGGCCTCGAGGTCCTCGACGCCCATGCGCTGCCCGTGGCGCGCGCCGGCCGCGCGTGAGATGTTCTCGTCCATCAGGGTGCCGCCGAGGTCGTTGGCCCCGGCCTGGAGCAACTGGCGCGCGCCTTCGGCGCCCATCTTGACCCAGCTGACCTGGATGTTGTCGATGTCGCCCGCATAGGCGATACGCGCCACCGCGTGCATGAGCAGGGCCTCACGGAAGGTCGGTCCCCGCCGCGCCCGGCGTTGGAGGTAGATCGGGGTGGCCATGTGCACGAAGGGCAGCGGCACGAACTCGGTGAAGCCGCCCGTCTCGCGCTGCAGCGCACGGGTGCGCACGATGTGGCGCGCCCAGCTGCGTGGCTGCTCGATGGAGCCGAACATGATGGTGATGTTCGACCGCAGGCCGACCGCGTGCGCGGTGCGGTGGGCGAAGAGCCACTCCTCGGTGTTGATCTTGTCGGGGCACAGGATGGCACGAACGTCGTCATCGAGGATCTCCGCCGCGGTGCCCGGGAGCGTCTTGAGTCCGGCGTCCTTCAGCGCGACGAGGTAGTCGGCGAGCGGTACCTCGGAGCGGCGAGCACCCTCGGTCACCTCGAGGGCCGTGAAGCCATGGATGTGGATGTCGCTCGACGCCGCCCGCACCGCTTCGAGCACGTGGAGGTAGTAGTCGCCGTCGAAATTCGGATGGATGCCCCCCTGGAGGCACACCTCGGTCGCCCCCTCGGCCTCGGCCTCGGCGACACGGCGTGTGATCTCGTCGAGCTCGAGCAGGTACGGCGCGCCCCGCAGGTTCAGCGAGAGCGGACCTTTCGAGAACGCGCAGAAGCGGCACTTGAACGTGCAGACGTTGGTGTAGTTGATGTTCCGGTTGTGCACGTAGGTGACGGCGTCTCCCACGGTGGCGCGGCGCAGGTCGTCGGCCACCTCGGCCACCGCGCGCACCTCGGGGCCGCGGGCGGAGAAGAGGGTGACGATCTCGTCTTCGCCCACCTCCTGCCCGAGGGCGACGCCCGCCAGGATCTCGGCCACCCGGCCGCCGGACAGCGCCGTGGTCCCGCCGAGCAGCGCAGGCGGGTGTTCCTCGCCGCCCGAGCACCACGCCGCGTCGCGGGCCAGGCCTTCCGCATCCGAGGCGTCCAGCACGGCGAAGCGCAGAGCCGGGTCGAGCCACTGCTCGGGGTCGTGGGCGAAGGTCGGATAGATGGTCAGCCGCGGGGCGAGCGCATGGCCCGCCGCCTCGGTGGCGGCCCGCAGCACCTCGAGCGCCGGCCAGGCGCGCTCGGGGTTCACGTGGTCGGCGGTGACGGGTGAGACCCCACCCCAGTCGTCGATGCCGGCGCGCAGCAGCGGGGCGAGATCGTCGGAGAGGTTGGGCGGCGCCTGCACGTGGATCTCCGGGGGGAGCACCAGCCGGGCAGCCGCGATGGCCCACTGCAGTTCCTCGGGCGGGCACGGTGCCGCCTTGACCATGGCCGTGCCGGCCTTGGGCAAGAAGTTCTGGACGATGACCTCCTGCACGTGGCCGTGACGGGCGTGCGCGCCGGCGATGGCATGGAGCGCGGCCAACTGTGCGACGCGATCGTCGCCGATGCCGACGAGGATCCCGGTGGTGAAGGGGATGGCCAACTCGCCCGCGGCCTCCAGCGTGGCCAGCCGCCGGGCCGGCTCCTTGTCGGGCGCACCGCGGTGGGCCGCCAGCCCCTCGGCGAGGGACTCGAGCATCATCCCCTGGCTGGCCGACACCTCGCGCAGGCGCGCCAGCTCGTCAGAGAAGAGGGCTCCCGCGTTGGCGTGGGGGAGCAGGCCGGTCTCCTCCAGGACGAGTCGGCACATCGCAGAGAGGTAGTCCACCGTGGACGCGTAACCCTGTGCGGCGAGCCAGTCGCGCGCGACCGGGTACCGCAGCTCGGGCCGCTCGCCCAGCGTGAACAGCGCCTCGTGGCAGCCGGCGTCGCGACCGGCACGGGCGATCGAGAGGACCTCGTCGGGCGTGAGGTACGGCGACGTCAGCCGGGCGGGCGCCTTGGCGAAGGTGCAGTAGCCGCAGCGATCGCGGCAGAGCATCGTGAGGGGGATGAACACCTTGGGGGAGAAGGTGACCCGGCGCCCATGCGCTTCGTCGCGCACGCCGCGGGCCAGCGCGGTGAGGTCGGCCAGCGGTGTGTGGAGGAGATCGCGGTCGGAGAGCATTGGGGCCAATCTAGGGGGCGCTGCCGCGCGCGGCGGCGTCGACGAGCCAGATCGTGGTGCCCGCATGGACCCGGGCCGCCGGCAGGTCCTCGCCACGTGCGAGGGCGGCCATGGATGCCGCGTGGGAGGCGCCGGCGACCGTGAAGACAGCGGTGCGGGCCGAGTTGATGGCCGGAAGGGTGAGCGTGAGGCGCGGGTGCGGATTGCGCCGAGCCGGGTCTTCGGTCGCCACTACCAGGTCACCAGGCCCTGCATCGAGGCTGGCCGCCCCGGGAAAGAGCGAGGCGGTGTGGCCGTCGGGTCCCATGCCCAGGTGGATCAGGTCGATACCCGGGCCCGTGACGAGATCGCCGACGATGCGCTGGTAGGCGGCCGCGCCCTCTGCCGCCGAGCCTTCGGTCGGCATCGGTTCGAACGAGCCGACGGGGCCGATGCGGTCGAGGAGCGCCTCTGTGATCATGCGCACGTTGGCGTCCTCGTGCCGGGGTGGGACGAGGCGCTCGTCGCCGATGTAGAGGTCGACCACCGGCCACTCGATGCCGTCGGTGACCGCCAGCGCCTCGTAGCAGGCCCGGGCCGTCGGTCCGCCCGAGAGCACGAAGGCGAAGCGGGGCCCCGGACGCGTCGAGAACGTGTCGACGACCGTCTCGCAGAACGCAGGGACGACGTCGTCGACGGGTGTCAGCATGGCGAGAGAGTCTGCATCGAGGGCCCCACAGGGGTCGGCCTGCGTCGGCTCAGAACGTCGCGGCCTTGTCGGTCAGCGACTGGAGCAGCTCGTCGAAGGACTTGGCGAAGGAGTGCACGCCCTCGTCTTCGAGCGTCTGCTCGACGTCGAGCATGTCGACCCCCGCTGCGGCCAGCCGCGTCAGGACGGCGGCCGCCTGATCGGGATCAGCATCGATCGTGCGCTGCAGCGTCCCGTGGTCCTCGAAGGCGTGCAGCGTGCCTTCGGGCATGGTGTTCACGCTGGCTGGACCGATGAGGCTGTCGACATAGAGGAGATCGGAGTAGCCCGGGTTCTTCGTCGACGTCGAGGCCCACAGCGGTCGCTGCACCCGGGCCCCCCTGTCCCGGAGCGCTTCCCAGCGCTCTCCGGCAAAGGTGCGATGGAAGTGCTGGTAGGCCGTCTGCGCCTGGGCGACCGCGGCGGTGCCGCGCAAGCCGAGGATGGCGGGGTCACCGTTCTCCCCGCCGGCCAGGGTCTCTAGGCGGCGGTCCACCTCGGTGTCGACCCGGCTGACGAAGAAGGAGGCCACGCTCGCCACCTTGGACAGCTCCGAGGCCCGGCCCGCCGCCACGAGGGCCTCGAGGCCGCGCAGGTACGCCTCCATCACCTCGTCGTAGCGATCGAGCCCGAAGATCAACGTGACGTTGATGCTGTGGCCGTCGCCGATGAGGGTCTCGATGGCCGGGATCCCCTCGCGGGTGGCGGGGACCTTCACGAAGAGGTTGGGCTGGTCGATGCGCTCGTGGAGCATGCGGGCGTCGCGCACGGTGCCCGCCGTGTCGTGCGCCAGGGCGGGTGAGACCTCGAGGGACACGAAGCCGTCCTCGCCGTCGCTCTGGTCGTAGAGCGCTCGGAGCATCGCCAACGCGTCGACGATGTCGGTCACGGCCATCTCCCAGTAGGCGCTCTCGACGCTGTGGTCCTTCACGAGCCTCTTGAACTGCTCGTCGTAGACGTCCTGCCCGCTCATGGCCTTCGCGAAGATCGTCGGGTTCGACGTGATGCCCCGGATGCCGAGCGCGAGCAGTTCCGCCAGCTGGCCGTCCTTGATCCAGTCACGGCGCAGGTTGTCGAGCCAGGGACTCTGGCCGCCGATCTCGTAGAGCTCCTGCAGTCGGGTCATCGCGACGTCTCCCTTCGTGTGCGTGTCGGTGTGCGGTCCCGCGTGGTCCCGCGTCCGTTGTGTGCAGATGCCGGATCAGCCACCGTGGCGCGCCAGGAGGGCCTGCGCCCGCTCGGCCACGTGCCCGGCGGTGAAACCGAAGCGCTCCATGACGACCTCGCCCGGTGCCGATGCGCCGAAGTGGTCGATGCCGATGGCGTCGTCGGCGTAGCGGTCCCAACCGAAGGTCGAGCCCGCCTCGACGCTCAGGACGGGCACGAACGGAGGGAAGACGTGGGTGCGGTAGTCCTCGGGTTGCTTCTCGAAGATGTCCCACGACGGGAAGGACACGACGCGCGCCCGGACACCCGAGGCGGCCAGGGCCTCAGCGGCGGCCACGCAGAGCTGCACCTCACTCCCGCTGGCCACCAGCACGATCTGCAGCGAGCCGGCCGGCTCGGACAGGACGTAGGCGCCCCGCGCCACGCCCGCCGGCGCGGCCTCCGCAGTCCCCGCCAGGACGGGGACATCCTGGCGGGTCAGCAACAGCCCGACCGGGCCCTCCGCCTCGACCGCCAACCTCCAGGCCTGCGCGGTTTCGTTCGCGTCGGCGGGCCGGATGAGGCCGAGGTCGGGCATGGCCCGGAGCGAGGCCAGGTGCTCGATCGGTTGGTGGGTCGGCCCGTCCTGGCCCAGGCCGACGGAGTCGTGGGACCAGAAGTACACGACATGCGAGCCCGTCAGCGCGGCGAGGCGCACGGCTGGGCGCATGTAGTCGGAGAACACGAAGAAGGTCCCGCCGACCGGGAGTATCCCGCCGTGTTGGGCCATCCCGTTCAACGCGGCACCCATGCCGTGCTCGCGGATGCCGTAGTGCACCTGGATGCCGCCGGGGGTGTTGGCTTCCATCGCCTGGGCGCCCTTGACCTTGACCCCGTTGTTGCCCGTCAGGTCCGCCGACCCCGCGATGAGGCCGGGCAACCGCGCGCTCGAGGCGTCGAGGCACTGGTTGATGGCGTGACGTGTCGCCAGCATCGTGCCTGGCTCGAAGGAGGGGAGATCGTCGGCCCAGCCTGGCAGGCCGTGCCCGGCCTGCGCGGCGTCCCAGGCGGCGCGGTCGCCGTCCCAGGCCGCGAAACGGGCCTCCCAGGCCGCACGCTCCTGGGCCCCTCGGGCGATCTCGTGCCCGTAGAAGTCGCGCACCTCGTCGGGCACCCAGAACGTCTCGTCGGGCGGGAGGCCGAGGATGGCCTTGGTGGTCTTGATCTCCTCTTCGCCGAAGGGGGTCCCGTGGGCGGCGGCCGTGTCGGTCAGCTTGGGCGCGGGCCAGCCGATGTGGCTGCGCAGGACGAGCAGGTTGGGCTTGGCGTCGGGTCCGTCGGCCGGGTACTCGAGGGCCTCACGGACGGCGGCTTCGAGCGCGTCGACGTGGTTGGCCATTTCACCCAGGTAGCGCACCCGCCAGCCGTAGGCCTCGAAGCGTCCGACCGGGTCGTCGCCGTAGGCCAGCTCGGTCGGCCCGTCGATCGTGATGTGGTTGTCGTCGTAGACGGCGAGGAGCCGGCCCAGCCCGAGGTGGCCGGCCAAGGATGCGGCCTCGTGCGAAATCCCTTCCATGAGGCAGCCGTCGCCGGCGATGACGAAGGTGCGGTGGTCACACACGTCCGGACCGAAGGTCGTACGCAGCCAGCGTTCGGCAATCGCCAGCCCGACCGCGTCGCCGACGCCCTGTCCCAGCGGGCCTGTCGTGACTTCGATGCCGGCGGTGCGGCCGGCCTCTGGGTGCCCCGGCGTACGGCTACCCCATTCGCGGAACTGGCGTAGGTCCTCGAGCGAGAGGTCATAGCCGGTGAGGTGGAGCATGGCGTACTGCAGGATGCAGGCATGCCCGCAGGAGAGCACGAAACGGTCGCGGTCGGGCCAGTGCGGGTCCCGCGGGTCGTAGCGCATGATGCGGGTCCACAGCACATGGGCCAGTGGGGCCAAAGCCATCGCGGTGCCCGTGTGCCCGGAATCGGCCTGCTCGGGCGCGTCCATGGCGAGACCGCGAATGACATTGATCCCGAGCTCGACCAGCCTCGGATCCTGGACCACCGGTGGGGATGTCTCGACCGTCACGTCGTCACCCTAACCGTCGGCTCCCGCCGACCGTAAGGGCGCTCACCTACGCTTCTCGGCCATGGCATCGCGCATGCAAGTACCCCCCAACAGCGACCTCACACTGGGGATGATCTGCGTCGACAAGAGCGTCCCGGGGCGCTGCACGTGGAGGATGCGGGCGGAGGAGCGCTTCGCCAACCCGGCCGGGATCATGCAGGGGGGATTCATCGGTGCCTTTGCCGACTCCTCCATGGGTGCCGCCGCCGTGACCTATGTGCGTGAGCGCCGGGTGTTCTGTTCCAACGCCGAGTTCAAGGTGAGCTTCCTCGCCGCGGTGCAGCCAGGGTCGGAGCTCATCTGTACGGCCGAAGTCGTCTCGGGTGGTCGCCGCGTCGCCTTCGTCGAGGCCAGCATCACCGCCCGCCTCCCCGGCGCGGGCGCGGAGGAGCGTCTGGTCGCCCGCGCCACCTCGACGTACATCTACAAGGATCGTGACTGACTCCCTCCTGGGCAGTGTTTGCACCTCAACCGCCCAGAGACCAGGATTGTGCGCCACATGCCACCTGCGACTGACAACGGCAGCCACGGGCTGCGCCACGCCGGGGACGACGCGTTCCAGCTCACGGTCGACTACCTCAAGCAGGAAACCGTCGAGCCGCTCCGGGGGCTCGGCCGCTTCCTCTACATGGGGATCGCGGGCTCGTTCTGCATGGCCGGGGGGCTGTTCTTGATCCTGATCGGCGTGTTGCGCCTGCTGCAGACCGAGACGGGCACGGCCCTCACCGGGGACTGGTCCTGGGTGCCCTACGGCGTGGTCGTCGTGCTCGGCCTGGCCGTCATCGGTGTCGCCGCGTGGCGCATCACCGCGGGGCCGGGCCAGGAGAAGCTGCCGGCGGTGATCGCCCGGCGCGAGGCGAGAGCGAACGAGCTACAGGCGATCGAGACACAGGAAGGAACGAGCTGATGCCAGGCACGACGACGACGAAGGCGGGAAGCAACGGACGGCTCATCACGCGCGAGGACCTGCAGGCCGCCTACGCACAGGTGGTCGGCGAGGGTGAGGCGACGGCACGCGCCGCCGCCCCGAGGGGGCTGGCCATCGCGGGGGCCGTCGGGATCGTGTTGCTGACGCTGGCCTTCTTGGCCGGCCGCCGGCGCGGGCGCGCCAAGTCCGCCGTCGTCGAGATCAGGCGGCTCTGACATGGACGTGCTGCTGCGGCGGTTCCTGCGCGCGGGTGTCCGGCGCGGGCTGGGCGGGAACTGGTACTGGTTCCTCCTCGCCGGCGCCACGTTCATGTTGCGCCGGGTCCTGAACGACAGGGGAGGCGCCGTCTCCACCGTCACGGTCGCGCCGGGGGAGCAGGTGCTCATCACGGTGCGCGACCGCGGGGGCGCACGCGATGGCGCGCTCGCGTCCGCTGTCGACGACTGACGCCGGTGCCGGGCCCCCTCGCGGCGGGGGAGCGGGTGCTCCTCATCGACCCCAAGGACCGCCGCTACCTCCTCACGCTCGTGCCGGGCGCGACCTTCCACACGCACGCCGGCGTCCTGGCCCACGACGACATCATCGGGGAGACCGAGGGCTGCACGGTGACGGGGTCGACCGGGCGCAGCTTCCTCGCCCTGCGGCCCACGCTGAGCGATGTCGTGCTCAAGATGCCGCGCGGCGCGCAGGTCATCTACCCCAAGGATCTCGGCGCCATCCTCATCGCAGCCGACATCGGGCCCGGGCAACGTGTCCTCGAGGCCGGCGTGGGCTCGGGCGCGCTGTCGATGACGGTTCTGCGCGCCGGCGCGTCAGTCATCGGCTACGAGCTGCGTGAGGACTTCGCGGAACGGGCCCGCGCCAACGTCGCCGCCACGCTCGGTGCCGACGTGCCGTACCGGATCGAGATACGTGACGTGACCGAGGGCATCGACGAGACGGAGCTTGACCGGGTCCTCTTGGACATGCCCGAGCCGCACAACGTCGTCAAGGCCGCCGCCGCGGCGCTCCGCCCGGGCGGCATCCTGCTGGCCTACCTTCCGACCATCAACCAGACGGCGCTGCTGCGCCAGGCGCTCGACGACGCCGGGACCCACTTCGGCCTCGCCGAGACGCAGGAGATCATGCGCCGCACCTGGCACGTCGAGGCCCGCTCGGTGCGCCCCGACCACCGCATGGTCGGCCACACCGGGTTCCTCACGACGGCGAGGCGGGTCGAACGACCCGCCTGAGGTGCGTCAGTCGCGCTCGATGAAGATGCACTCGCCGGGGCACTCTTCGGAGGCCTCGACGACGGCCTCCTCGAGCTCACCGGGCACGGCAGCCATGCCGGCCGACCCACCCGGGTCGTTCTTGACGTCGCCGTCTTCCTTGACGTAGGCCAGGCCGTCGTCGAGGAGAGTGAAGACGGCTGGCGCGATCTCCTCGCAGAGCCCGTCGCCCGTGCAGAGATCCTGATCGATCCAGACCTTCATCTACCTGCTCTCTTCCTCGTGGCAGCTGCCTAGCGGGTCCGGCTGGACCGTAGTGAGGCGTCCCGCGGACAGTCAATCTGACGTCGCAGTCGATTCCATGCTAGCTGTCCTCGCCTGCGGTCCAGGTGCATGGCCGGTGCACTCAAGTTGCCGACAAAACCCGCCGAAGCCAGGGCTAGGGTGACATGTGGTGAGCGCAACTCCGGACGAATCCGCTGCTCAGGCCGAGGCACTGCGTGCCGAGCTGGCCGATGCCGAGGATGAGATCCACGCGCTGCGGCGACGGTTGCAAGAGAGCCCGGGCCGGGTCCAGGGGCTCGAGGAGCGGCTGCTCGAGACCAAGGGACAGCTCGCGCAGGCCACCTCGCAGAACGAGAAGCTGACTTTCACCCTCCAGCAGGCCAAGGAGCAACTGGCCGCGCTGCGCGAGGAGGTCGAGAAGCTCACGCAGCCGCCGGCTGCCTACGGCACCTTCCTCGGGGTCAACGAAGACGGCACCGTCGACGTCTTCTCGAGCGGCCGCAAGATGCGGGTGAGCCTGCACCCCGACATCGACCCGGGCGCCATCCGCAAGGGCAACGAGGTCGTCTTGAACGAGAGCCTCAACGTGGTCCTGGTGCGCGACGGCGAGCTCGCGGGTGAGGTCGTGACCCTGAAGGAGCAGCTCGAGGACAGGCGGCGCTGCGTCGTCTTCGCCCGGGCCGACGAGGAGCGGGTCGCCGAGTTGTCCGAGGAGATGCTGGGCGTGCGGCTCCGGGCCGGCGACTCGCTGCTGATGGACGTTCGGACGCAGCTCCTGATCGAGAAGCTCCCCAAGCTCGAGAGCGAGGAGCTCATCCTCGAAGAGGTGCCAGACATCACCTATGCGGACGTCGGCGGGCTCGACACCCAGATCGAGGCGATCACCGACGCCGTCGAGCTGCCCTATATGCACCGCGACCTCTTCGTCGACTACTCGTTGCCCGCGCCCAAGGGCATCCTGCTCTACGGGCCCCCCGGTTGTGGGAAGACGCTGATCGCCAAGGCGGTCGCCAACTCGCTGGCCAAGAAGGTGGCCGAGAAGACCGGCAACGACAACGTGCGGAGCTTCTTCCTCAACATCAAGGGGCCTGAGCTGCTGAACAAGTACGTCGGCGAGACGGAGCGCCAGATCCGCCAGGTCTTCCAGCGGGCCCGGGAGAAGGCGGACGAGGGCATGCCGGTCATCGTGTTCTTCGACGAGATGGAGTCGCTCTTCCGCACCCGCGGCACCGGCATCAGCTCCGATATGGAGTCGACCATCGTGCCGCAGCTCCTGGCGGAGATCGACGGAGTGGAGTCGCTGCGCGACGTCATCGTCATCGGCGCCTCCAACCGCGAGGACCTCATCGACCCCGCCATCCTGCGACCGGGACGCCTCGACGTGAAGATCAAGATCGAGCGGCCGAACGAAGAGGCAGCCGGTCAGATCTTCAGCCGCTACCTCACGCCCGAGCTACCGCTCGATGTCGACGAGGTCGGCCGCCTCGGCGGTGGCGACCCCGGCAAGGCGGTGCAGGCCATGATCGAGCAGACGGTGGCGGAGATGTACCGCGAGGACGACGCCAACCGCTTCCTCGAGGTCACCTACCAGAACGGCGACAAGGAGATCCTCTACTACCGCGACTTCGCGTCGGGAGCCATGATCGAGAACATCGTCCGGCGGGCCAAGAAGCTGGCCATCAAGCGGGTCATCGCCGGGGAGCTCGGCGGCATCCGCACGTCGGACATGCTCGAGTCGATCCGCCAGGAGTACAAGGAGAACGAGGACCTGCCCAACACGACGAACCCCGACGACTGGGCCAGGATCTCGGGCAAGAAGGGCGAGCGGATCGTCTACGTCCGCACCCTGCTGACCGAGGACCGCGAAGTGCACGGGGGCCGTTCGATCGAGCGGGTCGGTACCGGCCAGTACCTCTAGAAGTTAGGGTCGCGCCGTGGCCACCACGAAGGTCTGCGGCATCGAGACCGAATACGGGATCCATTCGCCCGGTCCTGAGCAGAATCCCATTGCGGCCTCGTCCGTCCTCGTCAACGCATACGCGGCCGACGTCGAGCAGCAGATCGGCTGGGACTTCGAGGACGAGACCCCCGGCAACGACGCCCGGGGTTTCGCCCGCGAAGGTTCGCTCGCACCCATGGTGGAGACGCACCTGGCCAACACGGTCCTGACCAACGGCGCCCGCTTCTACGTGGATCACGCCCACCCGGAGTACTCGAGCCCCGAGTGCCTGACCCCGCTGGAGTGCCTCCTCTACGACAAGGCGGGGGAAGAGGTGTTGCGACGGGCCATGGTCGCGGCGTCCCTACGCATGCCCGAGCAGCCGGCGCCTGTCGTCTACAAGAACAATTCCGACGGCAAGGGCAACTCCTACGGCTGCCACGAGAACTACATGATGGACCGGGCCGTCGCCTTCGCCAAGGTGATCGACGGTGTCGTCCCCCACTTCGTGTCGCGCACCGTCTTCACCGGCTCGGGCAAGGTGGGGACGGAGACGGCGGCGCTCGACTCCGAGACGGTCGAGTACCAGATTTCGCAGCGGGCCGAGTTCTTCGAAGAGATCGTGGGCCTCGAAACCACGCTGAAGCGCCCGATCGTCAACACCCGCGACGAGCCCCACGCCGATCCGAAGCGGTTCCGACGCCTCCACGTGATCGTCGGTGACGCCAATCTCTCGGAGATCGCCACCTTCCTCAAGGTCGGCACGACGGCCATCGTCTTGGCCATGGTGGAAGACGATGCGGGCCCGACGCGGGACCTTTCCCTTTCCGATCCGGTACGCGCCCTGCACCAGGTGTCCGCCGACCTCTCGCTGACCCGTCCGCTGGCGCTCACCGACGGCTCGACCGCGACCGCGCTCGAGCTGCAGTGGGAGCTCTTCGGTGCGGCCCGGAAGTACGCCGAAGAGCACGGGCTGGCCGCCCTGGGCGACGAGGGCCCGGTCGGCGCCCTCGTGATGGAGCACTGGGAGGCCGTCCTCGGTGGGCTCGAGTCGGACCCGAGCACCCTGGCCGACACCTTGGACTGGGTCGCCAAGCGCGAGCTCCTCCTGGCCTACCAGGACCGGCACTCGTGCGGCTGGAAGGACCCGCGCATGGCCGCACTGGCGTTGCAGTATCACGACCTGCGGCCGGACAAGTCGGTCTTCCGCCGCCTCGACATGCGCACGCTCGTCGACCCGGTGGCGGTGGCCACCGCGGTGACCGAGCCTCCCAGGGGCACCCGAGCGTGGTTCCGCGGCAAGTGCTTGGCCCGCTGGCCCGACGCCGTCGTGACCGCGAACTGGGATTCTCTGGTTTTCGACATAGGCGCAGACCCGTTGCGGCGCGTCCCTATGATGGACCCCTTGAAGGGAACGGCCGAGCACACCAGTGCTCTGCTTGCCGAGAGCAGCGGACCGGCGGACTTGCTCAACCGGCTCAATTCCTAGGCGAGACAAGTCGAAGGACACAGGACGGGGACAGGCGACGATGGCAGAACAGGAACAGAAGAAGAAGGGCTCGGCGGCCCGGACAACCGAGGCCGAGACCGAGGTCGAAGAGGCGGTCCCGGCCAACACCGAGCGAGGCGAGAAGATCAAGGCGGAGCTCGACGACCTGCTCGACGAGATCGACGAGGTGCTCGAGGACAACGCCGAGGAGTTCGTCCGTAACTACGTGCAAAAGGGAGGGCAGTAGCCCGACGTGGCGCTCCCGCTCTTTCCCCCGGAGCACGATCCGGGTCCGGACTTCGTCGGCCTGCTGCGCCTGACCGCGGAACGGGCCACCACACCCGCGCCCGTGCTCGACGCCTCGACGGCGATGCAGGTGCCCCACGGCACGACGGTGGTCGCACTGCGCTCCGCCGACGGAGTAGTGATGGCAGGGGACCGGCGCGCCACGGCGGGCAACATCATCGCCCACCACGCCATGGAGAAGGTGTTCCCGGCCGACCGGTACTCGGCGGTCGCCATCGCGGGGACGGCCGGCATGGCCATGGAGATGGTCCGGCTCTTCCAGGTCCAGCTCGAGCACTACGAAAAGGTCGAGGGGTCGACGCTCTCGCTCGAGGGCAAGGCCAACCAGCTGGCCCAGATGGTCCGCCAGCACCTGCCGCTGGCGATGCAAGGGCTGGCGGTGGTGCCGCTCTTCGCCGGCTACGACACGGCGCGGGGCATGGGCCGCATCTTCAACTACGACGTGACCGGCGGGCACTACGAGGACACCGACTTCCAGGCCACCGGCTCCGGCGGGCGGGACGCCCGCAACACGATCAAGCTCGGCTGGCGCGAAGGTCTCGGTCTCGACGAGGCGGTCGACCTCGCCATCCAGTCCCTCTATGACGCGGCTGACGAGGACTCGGCGACGGGCGGCCCCGACCTGGTGCGAGGCATCTATCCGATCATCGCCGTCGTCGATGCCACCGGGTACCGCGAGGTGCCCGAAGACGATGTCGCCGAGCGCTTCGGTGCGCTGATCGCCCGCAGGCAGGCGGAGCGTGCCCAATGAGCATGCCCTTCTACGTCGCGCCCGAGCAGGTGATGAAGGACCGGGCCGAATACGCCCAGAAAGGCATCGCACGAGGGCGCTCCCTGGTGGCCACCACCTACGACGTCGGGATCGCCATGGTGGCGGAGAACCCCTCGCGCTCGTTGCACAAGATCAGCGAGATCTACGACCGCATCGCCTTCGGGGGCGTGGGCAAGTACAACGAGTACGACCAGCTTCGTGTCGCCGGGGTACGCCACGCCGACACGAAGGGGTTCGCTTTCAGCCGCGAGGACGTCGACGCCCGCTCCCTGGCCAATCTCTACGCCCAATACCTCGGGAACGTCTTCACCCATGAGATGAAGCCGCTCGAGGTGGAGATCCTCGTGGCCGAGCTCGGCGAGGAGGAGAACCAGCTGTACCACATCGCCTACGACGGGTTCGTGAGCGACGAGGAGCACTATGCCGTCCTCGGCGGCGACGCCGAAACCGTGGCCGAACGAATCGGAGGAGCCTGGCAGCCCGATTGGGACATGGCCGCGGCGATTACCGCTGCCACCGCGGCCCTGGCCGGGCCCGATCGGACTCTCGGTGCCGGTGACCTGGAGGTTGCCACCCTGAGCCGGGGGAATGGCCGCCGGACGTTCAGGCGAGTCGAAGTCGAGGAGCTGGCGCAACTGCTGGCATAGCCAGCAGTACGGTTGACCCGTGGAACGCCGCATCTTCGGGGTCGAGAACGAGTACGGGGTGACCTTCACCCTCCGCGGCCAGCGGCGCCTCAGTCCCGACGAGGTGGCGCGCTACCTCTTCCGCCGGGTCGTGTCGTGGGGCCGGTCCTCCAACGTCTTCTTGGAGAACGGCGCCCGCTTGTACCTCGACGTCGGCAGCCATCCCGAATACGCGACCCCCGAATGTGACCGGATCAGCGACGTGGTCGTGCACGACAAGGCGGGGGAGTGGATCCTGGCCCAGCTCGTCACCGGTGCCCAGGCCCGCCTGCGCGAGGAGGGGATCCGCGGCGAGGTCTACCTCTTCAAGAACAACACCGACTCGGTCGGGAACTCGTATGGCTGCCACGAGAACTACCTCACCGAACGCAACGACGAGTTCAACCGTTACACCGAAGTGTTGATCCCCTTCCTCGTCTCGCGCCAGATCTACGCGGGGGCGGGCAAGGTGCTCCAGACAGCCCGTGGTGCCGTCTTCTGCCTCAGCCAGCGAGCGGAGCACATCTGGGAGGGCGTCTCGTCGGCGACGACCAGGAGCCGCCCCATCATCAACACCAGGGACGAGCCGCACGCCGATGCCGAGCGATTCCGTCGGCTTCACGTGATCGTGGGCGATTCGAATATGAGCGAGTACGCGACCTTCTTGAAGATCGGGACGACGTCCATCCTCCTCGCCATGCTCGAGGACTCGGCGACCGTCCTGCGGGACCTCACGCTCGAGAACCCCATCCGGGCCATCCGCGAGATCAGCCACGACATCACGTGTCAGCGCCGCGTCCGTTTGGCCAACGGCCGCGAGATGCGCGCGCTCGACATCCAGGTCGAATACCTCGAGCGCGCGATCAAGTTCCGAGATCGCAAGGGCCTGTCGCCCGAAGAGGACCAGGCACTGGACATGTGGCAGCACTGCCTCAAGGGACTCGAGGCTGACCCGACGTCGCTGTGGCGCGAATGCGACTGGGTCGCCAAGCACCGGCTCGTCGAGCAGATGCGCGCCCGCCACGACGTCTCACTGTCGCACCCCAAGGTGGCAATGATCGACCTCATGTACCACGACGTCGATCGCAGCCGCGGGCTCTTCTACAAGTTGCAGCAGCGCGACGAGATGGACCGTATGTGCACCGACGATGCCATCACCGAGGCGATGACCAAGCCGCCCGAGACCACCCGGGCCCGGCTGCGTGGCGCGTTCGTGAAGCGGGCCAAGGAGCGCCGGCGCGACTTCACCGTCGACTGGGTCCACCTCAAGCTGAACGATCAGGCGCAACGAACAGTGCTGTTGAAGGACCCGTTTAAGTCCCACGACGAGCGCGTGGAGCGGCTCATCCAGTCGCTCTAGCGGCACCGTAGAGTGAGGGCACATGTTGAACCTCGACCCAGGCAAGCTCCTCGTGATCGCCGTGGTCGCCATCATCCTGCTGGGGCCCGATCGCCTGCCCCAGGTAGCCCGGCAGGTCGGGGGCGCCTGGCGCACGTTCAACGAGTTCCGCCATCGCATGGAGACCGAGGTCCGTAGCTCCATGCCCGACCTGCCCCCGACTGCTGAGATCGCGCGCCTGGCGCGGTCGCCCTCGGCTCTCCTCGACCATCTGTCGAACATGTCGTCTGACGAGGACCACGATGACGACAAGGACGACGAGCAGCCGGACGGTTCGTTCCAGCCGCCGACGTCCGCCAACGGAACCAGTCCGGACGCGAACGGAGCGACAGCTGTCGCGGCGGACGCTGGCTCCAACGGCGCGGCGGGAGGCGCCGGCACCGCCGAAGAGGGGCGCGAGGAGGCGCCGACGGCATCGAACGGAGCGGGCCGGCCCGAAACCAGCACCGACGCTCCGGTCGAATCGCGGCCGACCACGCCCGCCTGGAGGCCGCCGACCGCCCCTCGCGAGGTGATCGTGCCTGGCGACCCGACGCTCAACTGATCGGCCTCCTGTGGTGACGCTCCCTTTCACGGTCAAGCGCAAGGACAAACCCTCGCCGGACAACATGACGCTCGGCGAGCACCTGACCGAGCTGCGCCGCCGGGTGATCATCTGCACCATCGCGTTCGTGATTGCCGCCACTGTTGCCGTGGTCGCGTACGAGCCGATCCTGAACTTCTTGCTGCGGCCGCTCTGCACGGTGGACGGACAGACCGCGCACCACACGGCTCAGGGCGCCTCCTTCTTGCTGACGTCGAACGGCTCCTGCAAGCTCTTCGTCACCTCCCCATTGGACGGGCTGAGCCTGCGGGTGAAGATCGCACTCTTCGGTGGCCTCGTCCTGGCCTCCCCGGTGATCCTGTTCCAAATCTGGCGGTTCGTGACGCCCGGCCTCAAGGCGTCGGAGCGGCGTTACGCCATTCCGTTCGTCTTGAGCTCCTTCGTCTTGTTCCTCCTCGGGGCGGCCACCGCCTACATCACCCTGCCGCACGCCCTCGGATGGCTGAAATCCGTCGGGGGGCCCAACCTGCAGGCGATCTACGACCCGATCCCGTACCTCGGTCTGATCCTGTTGATGATGACGATCTTCGGGCTGACCTTCGAGTTCCCGGTCGTCCTGGTCTCCCTCGAGCTCGCCCATGTCGTCACGCCGGCCCGGCTGCTCCGTTCGTGGCGTTGGGCCGTCATCATCATCGTGGTGGTCGCGGCGGTGTTCACACCCAGCTCGGACCCGTTCTCCATGCTCGCCCTCGCCATCCCGCTCGTCGCCTTCTACTTCATCTCCATCGGCATCGGGAAGTTGCTCGGACGTTGACTTCGTTCCCATGGCCCCTCCAAGAGGCGGCCGGGGCGGCGGAGTTCGAAGCCGGCCTGCCTTTCTCACTCGACGAGTTCCAGCTCGAGGCCTTCGAGGCCCTCGACGCCGGCCACTCGGTCCTGGTGTCGGCCCCGACCGGTTCGGGCAAGACGCTCGTGGCGGCCTATGCCGTTCACCGCGCGCTCTGCGCCCACGGGAAGGCCTTTTACACAACGCCCCTCAAGGCGCTGTCCAACCAGAAGTACGCCGAGCTCGTCGCCACGTACGGGGAGGACCACGTCGGGCTGCTCACCGGCGACACGACCCTGCACCCGAGAGCCGCCGTCGTCGTCATGACCACCGAGGTCCTGCGCAACATGCTCCTCGCCGGTTCTGACCTCCTCGAGGGGCTGCACACCGTGGTCCTCGACGAGGTCCACTTCCTGCAGGACCCGTACCGGGGTGGGGTGTGGGAAGAAGTGCTCGTCCTGTCGCCACCGGAGATCCGCTTCGTCTGCCTCTCCGCCACCGTCAACAACGCGCAGGAACTGGGGGGTTGGCTGCGCTCGGTCCGCGGGGACACGACGGTGATCGTCGAGCGCCAGCGTCCCATCGTCTTGCGGCATCACTTCGCCGTCCATCGACGAGAGGACGCCGAGACGCTGCTGTTCCCGCTCTTGAACAACGGGCGGCCAGGCGGGGAGGGGCTGCGCATCGACCAAGCCATCCGCCGCGCGCTGCAGGGCCGGCCGAGCCATTGGAATCCTCGGGGGCGTGGTCCCAGGTTGCCCTTTCGACCGCCCTTGCGCACGGAAATGGTGGAGGAGCTCGACCAGCGCGACATGCTGCCGGCGATCGTCTTCATCTTCAGCCGTGCCGCGTGCGACGACGCGGTGCGCCAGGTCCTGCGCGACGGGTTACGCCTGACCGACGCGCACGAGCGTGCCGCCATTCGGGAGGTGGCCGAGCGCAGGGTCGAGCCCCTGGGAGACGAGGACCTCGGGGTCCTCGGCTACGACGAGTGGCTCGAAGGGCTCGAGCGAGGCGTGGCGGCGCATCACGCCGGACTCGTCCCGGTGTTCAGGGAGACCGTGGAGGAGTGTTTCGCGGCCGGATTGCTCAAGGTCGTCTTCGCCACCGAAACCCTCTCGCTTGGCATCAACATGCCAGCCCGGTCGGTGATCATCGAGCGCTTCACCAAATACGGGGGGGCCGGTCGCGCCACCCTGACCTCGGGGGAGTACCTCCAGCTCACCGGTCGGGCCGGCCGACGGGGACTCGACGAGGAGGGGCATGCCGTGGTGGCCTGGTCCAACGAGATCACGTTCGCCGAAGCCGCCCGGGTGGCCTCGGCCGCGCCCCCGGACCTGCGCTCGGCGTTCCGGCCGACCTACAACCTCGCGGTGAACCTCGTGGCGCGCTTCGACCGCGACACGGCCAGTCAGGTGCTGCAGCGCTCGTTCGCCCAGTGGCAGGCGCGCAAGCCCGATCTCCTGTTGCGCCAGCTCGATCATCGCGTGGCGGTGCTCGAGCAGATGGGCTATCTCGAGGAGTGGACGCTGACGCCGAGCGGGAGGCTGCTGGCGCACCTCTACCACGAAGCGGATCTGCTCGTCGCCGAGGCGCTGGGGAGCGAGCTGTTCGCCGGCGCCGAGCCCTCGGTGTTGGTGGGGGTCCTTTCCTCGGTGGTGTTCGAGCCGCGCCGCGCCCGTCGCGTGCCGGGCCACGACCACGGGCCCCGGCGGGGCAAGCGGTCCGGTGCTCAGCTGCAGGACCGCCTCGGCGAGAAGCGGACGTCGGACCTCGCCCGGCGCAACGAGGCCATCGGCGCCATGGCAGAGCGGATCCGGGCGCTCGAAGAGGCCCACTCGGTCCCGCGCACCCGCCAGCCCGCCCCGGGCCTGGCGACCGCCGTGGCCTCGTGGGCACGAGGGGCGTCGCTGTCGACCGCGCTTGCGGTGGCCGCCCGCGACGTCGGCGAGCTGGCTCCGGGCGACTTCGTACGGACGATGAAGTCCGTGGCCGACCTGGCCCAGCAGGTCTCCCACACGGCGCCTGACACCGCCGTCGCCGCCGCCGCCCGCGAGGCCGTCGACCTCGTGCTGCGGGGGGTCGTGGCGGGCGGGCTGCCGGGCACCTGAGATATCCCTCGGGGTGCAGCACCCTCGTTCTAGGGTGGGCGGCCCATGTTCCCGTACTCCGAAGAGCGCTTCACCTCGGACGAGGAAGCTGTCCTCCGCCGCTATGTGACGAACCTGGACCAGCCGGTGTTTGCCCTGGTCAACCTGCCTGAGGTGGTCAAAGGGGCGCTCTTCGCCCGCTACTCGCGTTCGCCCAAGAGCTTGCGGCGTCTCTTCCTCGACGAGTTCGTCGGCGACCTCGACGTCTCGGGTGACGCGACGGTCGACGCGACGGTCGGGCTGGCCCGCGCCGAGCAGCTCTACGAGAAGGTCTTCGTCGAGTACGGCGACGACTCTGTCGCTCAGCTCGGCGGTGTGCACCTCGCATGCGAGCAGGCGTCCAACGTGTTGACGAAGGTCCTCGAGTGGGGCCGCCTGATGGCCTACCTCGAGCAGTCCACGCGCTACATCGCGTACAACCAACGGCTCGACAACGGGCAGTACCGCTACTACCGCCCGCCCGAGATCCTCGAATCGCCCCACGGTGCCCGCTTCGTCGGCGAGATGGACCGCGTCTTCGACACCTACGGCGCACTCCTGCCGCAGATGCAAGCCTGGGTCGCAGAGCGTTTTCCCCAGCAGGCCGGAGACAGCGACTTCGTGTACCGCCAGGCGACCCGGGCCAAGTCGCTGGACGCACTCCGCGGCCTGCTACCGGCAGCCTCTCTCTCGAACATCGGCATCTACGGCACCGGTCAGGCGTATGAGCAATTGCTCCTCCGCATGCGCGCGCACCCTCTGCCCGAGGCGCGCCAGTACGCCGACATGATGCTCTTCGAACTGCGCAAGGTCATTCCGTCGTTCCTTCAGCGCGTCGACGTCGCCGCGCGCGGAGGAGAATGGTCCGCGTACCTGTCGGCCACGCGTGACGACACCGCGCGCGTGGTGGGCCAGCTGTGGCCGGACCTGGCGACGCTCGGCGGCGAGCAATCCCCCGACGGGACGACACCTGAGGTCACATTGCTCGACTTCGACCCCGACGGTGAGGAAAAGGTGCTGGTCGCAGCCTGTTTTTCCCATCTCGGCTGCTCCGAGCGCGACGCAGCCTGGCGGGTCCGCCGCCTCGGGCACGACGAACGGGTTGCGCTCCTCGCCGCCTATGTCGGCGACCGTCGCAATCGCCGTCATCGTCCCGGTCGCGCCTTCGAGCGAACGGACTACCGTTTCGAGCTCGTCACCGACTACGGCGCGTTCCGCGACCTGCAGCGCCACCGCATGCTCACAATCGAATGGCAGCGGCTCGGCGTCGCCCTGGGCTACGACATGCCTGACCTCGTCGCCGACGCCGGCCTCGGCGAGCGTTACGACGAAGCAATCGGGCGCGCCGAAGAGCTCTACCACTCGCTCGCACCCGACTTCCCCGAGCAGGCGTCCTATGCCGTCGCGCTGGCGCACCGCATCCGTTACGTCATGCAACTCAACGCGCGCGAGGCGATGCACCTCGTTGAACTGCGCTCCGGAACGCAAGGGCACCCGGCCTATCGCCGCGTGGCGCAGCAGATGCACCGGGCGATCGCGGAGGTGGCCGGGCACCGGGCCTTGGCCGAGGCGATGTCGTTCGTCGACCACGGATCGACCGACCTCGAGCGGCTCGAGTCGGAGCGTCGGGCCGAGCGCCGGCGAACCGAAAAATCTGTAACTCATTGACCAGGACGTACCCTCGTTCTCCCTGGTCGCGGCAGTCGCCCACTCCTTGACGAGCCCGCCCCCGGATTGCCTAATGTACGGCGCAGTCCCCGACGCCCTGAGGATGCTGCGGATCAGGAAGGCACTGATGCAGTCAAGGGGGGGATGTGCTGTGAGAGGCGGTGGTAGGCCCTGGGGGTCGAGTAGAGAACGTGTTGTGTGCCCGGCCCTCGGTCACGCAAGATGGCGCCAAAGACCCCCGGGCCAGCCCGCCCCGAACACGCCGGCGTGAGTGGCTGAGGCCCCGGGAGGGTCCCGCTCATAGCGATTGAACTGCCTCGTGGAACGTCTATGCTCCCGCGGCACATGGCGACCAAGAAGAAGGCAAAAGCCGCTGCAGTCGAGCCCGAGACGCCCGACGAAGAGGACGCGGAGCTCGACGACGAGGACATCGACCTCGAGGACGATGACGCGATCGAAGAGCTCGAGGACGTCGCGCTCGAAGACGACGAAGACGACATCGCCATCGCCGACATCGACGAGGAAGAGGAAGAGGAGGAGGAGGACGTCACCGAGATCCTCACCCCCTCTCCCGCCGCGGTGGTGGAGCGCTCAGGCGAAGGCGAGGAGGAGGAAGAGGAAGAGGAGGCCGACGACGAAGACGTCGAAGCCAGTCTCGACGTCATCCTCAAGGAACGCCTCGTTGTCGAGGACGAGCCCGAGGACGAAGAGGCCACAGACCAGGAGGACAAGACCGAAGGCAACGAGCGGGTCCTACCCAAGCAGCCCGACGAGTTCGTCTGCCGCTCCTGCTTCCTCGTCAAGCACCCGAGCCAGCTGGCCGACAAGAAGAAGATGCTCTGCCGGGACTGTGTGTGAGAGAACCGGCCCCGAGGGCACGCGGAGCGAGACGAATCCGCTCCGCCGCACTCTGGACCTGTGTGTGTTCGCCCCCGTCGGCATGGCAGTGACGGCCGTCGAGGACCTGCCCGAGCTCATCGACAAGGGTCGGCGCCGCGTCGAGCTCCAGCTCGCCAACGCACTCGTCGTTGGCAAGTTCGTCGTCACCAAGACCGAGCGTCGTGTCGCCGGTCACATCGGGACGCTCTTGCACAATGGCGAGTCCGATCGGCCCGAACCAGCTCGAGGGCCGGCACCGGGCAGCGCGGCGGCCCCGGTGCGGCCTGTCCCCGATGCGGCGGCCGGTGCCGTCGTGGGGAGCGCGTTGGCCGACTACGACACGCTGAGTGCGTCCCAGGTCGTGCGTCGGCTCGAGAGCCTGGGCCCCGACGAGCTGCGCGCCGTACAGCGTTACGAGGCCTCCACGCGCAACCGTCGGACCATCTTGAATCGCGCCGGCCAGCTCCTCGAGGAGCGGCAAGCGGCGCCGCCTGGTTCCTCGTAGCCGGTGGAGGCGGTCCGGCCGGCAGGCGCGGAGGACCGTCAGGCTTGCACGCGCCTGCTCGTGCAGGCGCTCGTCGGAGCGGCTGCGATGCGCGGAGGCGCCGCGCTCGTCAGTGACGCGACACCGGTGACACTGCTGGAGCGCTGGACGGCCCCGGGGGAGTGGACGCACCTTGCGGTGGGGGAGTACGACGGGGTCGTGGTCGGACTCGGAGCGGCAACCATCGCCGAGCCGGGCGGCGAGCGCCGCGGGCTGATCGAGTGTTGCTATGTGGAGGCGGGTGCGCGGGGCGTCGGGGTCGGCACGGCCCTCATGGAGGACGCGGTGGCGTGGTGCACCGCCCGGGACTGCACGGACGTGGATGCGCTGGCGCTGCCGGGGGACCGTCCAACGAAGCAGCGGCTCGAGGCCGCCGGCTTCACGGCCCGGCTGCTGACGCTCAGCCGCCGGCTGGGCTGAAGCGGCGGTCGGCGTTGACCCGCCGCGGGGGAGGCGGCGGGATCCGGAGGCCGAGCAGCTTGGCCAGGGCCGGGACGGCGCCGGCGGCGTGACGGGCCGCCTGCCGGGCCACCTCGTCGTCTGGGATCCCGGCGGGCTTGACGGTGCGGCGAACCGGCGAGGCCACGACGGCGTCGAGCAGGCGCATCCAGTCCTCGGGCGGCATCTCGGCGGTCATCGCCTCCCCGGCCGCGGCGGCCAGCCGGACAGCCAGTTCGGCCGGGCAGCGAGTCCCGGGCTCAGGAGGCCGTATGGAGGCCTCAACGGCTTGCTGGACGCGCCCGTCGTTCAAGGCGTTCGTGATGCGGGCCAACCACTCCTCACGCAGTGCCGTCGTCCGCTGTTCGAGCGACTCCTGCAGCGCCTTGGCCATGGCGCGTCCTTCATCGTCGAGGTTCACGGTGCGTGACGCGGCCACCACGGCGCGCAACTCGCGGAGGCGGTACTCCTTGCCCGCCGTCTGCGCGACCGAGGCGCGATCTTTCCAGTCTGCGAGCCGGACGGTCGGGAGCAGCTCGTCGGCCATCGCCAAGAGAGCGTCCGCCGCGACCGCCGGCTTCCCGCTCGCCTTCGCAGCGCTGTTCTGAGTCTCGATGGCCTGGCGGACGGCTTGCAACCCGCCGCGCAGGAGTTGCTCAGCCACGGGGATCTGCTCCGGCCGCAGTGTGGCCAGCATGGCGTTGCGGTGCACCGTCGAGGTCGGCACGGTCGGGCGCTCGCCGCGCGCCGGGCGTCCGTCACCATCGCCTGGCCGACGCGCGCCGGGGCGCCGCGGCCCCGCTCCGTCCCGCGGCCTGTCCGGTCGGTCCCCTCGCTCTGTCCGGTCTGCGCGGTCTGCTCGCTGCGGGCGGCCGCCTCCGTCACCTTCAGGCCCGGTCGCTCGCCGGCCGCCTCGCCGGTCCCGGTGGTCACCGTCGTCGTCGCGCCGGCGCTTGGACGATCCTGGGGCGAGGATCACTGCGACGTCAGGCGCTCGCTTCGGGGTGCCCTTGACCTCGATCCGCCCTTCGGTCCTCTCGGGGGATCGCACCGGCTTGGCCGGAGACAACGAGATGATGTCGATGCCGTCGAGACTCACCTCGACGTCGGCCTGCAGCACCGCGCCGACCGACTGGCCAGGCGGCACGAGAGCGGCCTCGACCGTGCCCTTGGGCTGGCGGGCCCCGGCGGCGCGCCAGGTCCACGACCCGTCGCCCATCTTGCTCGTCAATTCGATGTCGATGCGCCGTGACATGCGGCGGACACGCTACCTCCCCGGGGATGTGGCCCCGATGCCAGGTCTGGATTGGCATCCCGTAACATGGGTCGACGTCCGTGGGCACGCGGGAGCAGCGGGACGGGCGAGCACCCCCGCGGCGTGGTGCGACGGACCCCCGTTGTCCCCTTCAGGAGGATCGACATGAGCGAGGACACCGAACAGCCCGGACCCGAGCCTGCTGCCGGCACACCCGACGCGCCGACCCCCGCGACCACTCCACCCAGCACGTTTGAGTCCGCTCCGGGCAACGAGGGAGATCCGGCCGCTCCGGTGTGGACGCCCGCGGCCGCGGAGGGCACTCCCGAATCCCCAGCCGTGCCTCCCGAGACCCCGTACCCACCACCGCCCGTCGCGCCACCGCCCGCGGCGCCACCGCCCTTCGGTGCGACGCCGTCTTACGGCACGACCCCGCCTTACGGTGCGACCCCGCCTTACGGCACAACCGAGCCGCAGCCGCCTTCTGCGTCGTACCCTCCGCCCCCGCCTCCGCCACCGTCGTGGACACCTCCGGGGGGACACGACACGGGAGCACCTACGCCGGTGCCGCCGACCATGGTCCCCTTCGCATACCCACCGCCCACCGACACCAGCGGCTCGAACGGCGGCGGCTCGCGGCGCACGCCCGGCCGCGTGCGCGCCTGGCTCCCCGTCGCGGTGGTGGCCGCCGTCATCGGCGGCGGCATCGGCGCCGGGGTGACCGCGCTCGCCGGGAACAACAACGGCGGCGGCGGCTCCAGCGTGACCATCCACGAGAGCGACGCCACGCCCGGCGCAGCAGTCTTGAGCGGCAACGTGACCATCCCGCAGCTGGTGCACCAGGTGATCCCAGCCGTCGTGTCCATCGACGTGAAGTCCAACGGTGACGAAGACGAGGGCACCGGCATGATCATCACGTCCGACGGGGACGTCGTGACCAACAACCACGTGATCGAGCTCTACGTGGAGAACGGCAACCAGGGGACCATCACCGTCACCGAGTACGGCCAGACCAAGTCGTTGCCGACGACGCTGATCGGCTACGACCAGACCAGGGACGTCGCGCTGCTCAAGATCAACAACGCGTCGGACCTCCCGACGGTAACTTTTGGTGATTCGTCCAAGGCCGTCGTGGGCGACGCCGTGGTCGCCATCGGCAACGCGCTCGGGCTGGCGGCCGGGACCCCGACCGTCACACAGGGCATCGTCTCGGCTCTCGGTCGATCCGTCACCGCCGGAGGGGAGGGAACCGAGACCGAGAACCTGACGAACCTGATCCAGACCGACGCCGCCATCAACCCGGGCAACTCGGGCGGGCCGCTGATCGACACATCGGGCCAGGTCATCGCCATGAACACGGCCGTCGCGGGCACCACGAGCGACGGGACGTCGTCGCAGAACATCGGCTTCGCCATCCCGACGGCGCAGATCGAGTCACTCCTGCCGCAGCTCGAGAAGGGGGGTCAGACGGGCAATGCCGGCGGCTATCTCGGCGTCGACATCACGACCCTCACCCCGTCGCTGCGCCAGCAGTACGGCTTCACACCGACCACGGGTGCGGTGATCCTCAGCGTCGTCTCCGGCTCACCGGCGGACAAGGCGGGGCTGGTGCAAGGTGACGTCATCGTCGCCGTCAACGGCAGCGCCGTCACGTCGTCGGAGGATCTGCAAAAAGTCATCCAGGCCGCGCACGCGGGGCAGGCGGTGAGCATCACCTACTACGTCGGCGACTCCAAGCGGACGACGACGGCCACGCTCGGGAGCCAGTCCCAGGCGGACCAGCAGAACTCAGGCAACACCGGCGGCGGCTCGACCAATCCGTTCGGGGGCGGCGGGTTCCCCGGCTTCGGGAACTCCGGCTCAACCGGGGGCACGCCCTAAGCCCGCTGCCGCGGTCACCACGTCGGCGCCGCGCCCGGGATGTCGAAGTTGCGGTCGGGATGGGCCGGCGGCACGTTCATCGTCCCGCCCCGCGGTTGCCACCCGCTCGCCTCGATGTCCTCGAGCACGTGCGCCATGTTGTAGGTGTCCTCCTCGTAGGAGAACTTCCCGTCGCCGGCGTAGACCAGCCTCGAATAACCGGACTGGCGGTAGGGCGTCCCGTCGGGTTTCGCCCCCGGCATGACCTGGGTCCACTTGACGACCACGTCGTCACCCTCGATCGCCGTGAACTCGATGGGGAACTTCCAGTCCTCCATGCCCAACATGGAGTCGACCAGCCAGTGTGCGATCGCCTCGCGGCCCTCGATCCGGCCCCAGGCGCCGTCGACGTAGACGGCGTCGTCGGTGTAGAAGCCCGCCAGCGCCCCGAACGCGTCGGGCTCCAGCCCGTCATCGATTCGCCGGCGCAACTCGTGGTAGCGGTCGATGGTCTCCTTGACCTCCTCGCGCTGATGCGGCATGGGTGTTCCTCCTCGTCGTTGCTCTGCTCGATTGCTCGTGCTGTCGGTTGTATGCTGCCTGGTTGCTCGTGCTGCTCGGTTGCTAGTGCTGCTCGCTGCGATAGGCCGCCCGGCACGACTCGAGCTCGGCCAGGGCGGCAACACCGTCCGCGAATCCTTGCACCTCGACCGACTTCTGCGGTTCAAGGTCCTTGTAGATGCTGAAGAAATGCGCGATCTCGTTGCGGAGGTGCTCGGGGACGTCGTCGATGTCGCGCGCGTTGTCCCACTGGGGGTCGTGCTCGAGCACGCAGATGAGCTTGGCGTCGACCCCCGCCTCGTCGCGCATGGAGAAGAGGCCGAGGATGCGCACCCGCACCAGACAGCCGGGAAAGGTCGGGTCGGCGACGAGCACCAGCGCGTCAAGCGGGTCGCCGTCGCCGGCCAAGGTGTCGGGCACGAAGCCGTAGTCCGCCGGATAGGTGGTCGCGGTGAAGAGGCGGCGGTCCAAGCGGATCATGTGCCTCTCGTGGTCGTACTCGTACTTGTTGCGGCTCCCGGTGGGTATCTCGATGACCACCTCGAGCACGTCGTCGGCCTGCGCGCTCACGGTGGGGGAGCGGGGGTGCTGCGATACGCGTCGTCGACCGGGCTCATGATGCCGACCGCGTTGCCGTCGGGATCACTCACCACGGCGTAGCGCGCGCCCCAGAAGGCGTCCCAGGGCGGCTGCTGGACCGCCACGCCATTCGCCGCCAGCTCGTCAACCAGTCGGTCGACCTCGTCGCGCGTCTCCACCTTGAAGCCGAGGACGGCCCCGGTGCCGCCGGGCCACCCACGGTCCCACGCGGTGACGAACGTCGTGGAGTCGAGGTCGACATCGACGTCGGACCCCGCGCCGTGCGGCGCCGAGACGTGGCGCGTATCCCACTCGGGGTCCCGCTCGTCGCCGAAGTCCAGTCCGAGGCGCGAATAGAAGGCGCGGCTGACCTCGACGTCGGAGACGACGAGGTTCACCTGATCGAGGCGGATCGGCGACACATGATCACCGTAGTGCTCAGGCGTGCCGCCGGTCCTCAGGGGGCGACGCTCACCGCACCACCGCCACCGGCGGCACCGATCCGGGTGAAGTTGCCACCGCCGGCGAACCCACCCCCGCCTCCGAAGAAGCCGCCGCCGCCTCCGAGCCCGCCGCCGAAGGTGGTCGTGTTCTCGCTCGTGGAGGGCACCGCTTCGGCGTAGTCGGCCAGCACCACGCTCTGTCCCGGGCTGAGCCCCGAGAGCACCTGGGTGTACTCGGGGCCGATCATCCCGATCTTGACCACCTTGCGGGTCAGCTCACCCTTGTCCAGCTCGAGCACGTAACTCCGGGTGTTCAGCGTCTGAACGGCAGAGGTCGGCACAGCGACCACGTCGGACACCGAGCCCGTCGTGACGGTGACGTTCGCACTCGACCCGGTGAACAAGGTGTCCCCCGTGCTGGGCAGCGCCACGACGACCGGATAGGAGTAGCCGTCCTCGCCCGACTGCACGGGTCCGACCTGGGAGACCGTGCCGTCCATGGTGCCGTTGACGCCGTCCACCTCGACCGAGGCGTCTTGACCGACCTTGACCGAGGGCACTTGCGAGCTGTCCAGAGTCCCCTGGACCTCGTAGGACTTCGTCCCGATGATCGTGATGATCTCGGTACTCGAGTCGGCGCTCACGGTGTCGCCAACGGTGATGCCGACCGAGACCACCGTTCCGGTGATGGGGCTGGTGAGCGTGGTCTCGTTGAGCGACTGCTGGGCGTTGATCAGCTGCGCCTGGGCCGAGTCGATGTTGGCCTGGTCCGAGGCGATCTGTTGGGGCGTGTCGGTGTCTTGCGATGCACCTCCACCGGTGTCCGTACTGCCCGTCGCGCCCGACAGGCCGGTGCCCGAGCCCGTGTTGCCGGCACCTGCGCCTGTATTGCCCGTGAAGTCGGCCGACACGGTGGCACTCGCGTGGCCGCCCTCGGTGGAGGAGGAGCCCGAATTCCCTGTTCCCGGGGTACCGCCCGAGCCAGTGGAGGCTGAGCCCCCCGACGATTCGGCCTCGAGCGCCTGGCCCAGCGCGGTCTCGTCCTTCGACACAGTCGACTGGTCCTTGGACACCTGCTGCTCGTCGGACTGGACGGTCTCGAGGGCCGCCTCGCAGGTGGCCTGTCCGGTGGGTGTGCTGGTATTCGCGGTGGTGCAGTCGGTCTGCGCTTGGGTCAGGTCGGCCGCTTCCTTCTGTTGATCGGTCGACAGCGTCGCCTCGTCCTGGGTGAGGGTCGTCTGGTCGGCCGTGATCGTCGCGCTGGTACCGCTCGAGCCACTCGTGCCCGAGCGTGAGGGCGTCGTGGTCGTGGTGGACGATGTCGGAACCTGGGTCTTCGCCGTGCTCGACGAGGCGGACGAGGCCGAGCTCGACTCGTTCTCCTCGTCTTCGGTCAGCTTGGCCTCGTCGGCGTTGAGGGTCGACTCGTCCGATGACACCGTCTCGCTCAAGGCCGTCGTAGCCAGCGTCCCGATGGTTTGTCCGGCCGTGATCTGTTGGCCGGGCGTGACGGTGACCGAGGTGACCTGGCCGCCCACTTGGAAGGATGCCGCGGCGTCGCTCACGGGATCGACGTTGCCGACCACGGTCAGCGTCGTCCCGATGTTTGCGCGCGTCACGGTGGCCATGCGATAGCCGGCGCTGCCGCCACTCACCTCGGCCCAGGCGGCCACGCCGCCACCGAGGATCACGACCAGCACCACCGCGCCGATCAGGACGGCGCGCCGGTGACCGGCGCGCCCCCATCCTGACGAGCCAGTCCTAGGCACCGACGCCGCCACCCGTTGGCCCACCCGGACCACCGCGGCCGCCACCGCCGAAGAAGCCACCGCCACCGCCAAAGCCGCTCGTGCAGGTCCCGCCGCCGGTTGAGGTGATCCGGACGGTGGTTGCGGTGACCGCGCCGGTGCTCGCCGCCGAGCCGAATGCGCTGACACAGTCGCCGACAGCCAGAGCGCTCGACGTGGTTGATTGGGTCGTGCTCACCGGGGTCGAGCCCGACGTCGTGATGGTGAGCTTCTCGGTCTTGGGCTTGGCCTGTGTCGGCTTCTTCGTCTTCGAGTTCGACGTCGTCGCGCCGCGGCCAAAGCTCGTGCCCGCGTTGAGCGTGATGCCAGACACCGTGAGCGTCGACCCCTTGACTGCCGTCACCTTGCCCGACGCAAAGTCGAGGGACGCGAGCTGCTTACGGAAGTTGCTCGCGCCGGACCCGCCACCCGGGAAGCTCGGGCGCGACCCGTTCGACTCACCCCCAGCGAAGCCACCGCCCCCTGTCCGGGCGAAACCGCCGGAACCGCCGCCGCCGGGGAAGCCGCCTGCACCGGTGCCTCCAACCCGGGTACCCGAGCCCACGCCACACGAGCCGGTTGACGTCGGGGACGTCACTGTGACCGAGCGCGCCGCAATCGTGGTCTTGGACTTCTTCGACGCGGTGCCCGTCACGGTCACGCAGTCGCCCGATGTGAGCGAGCTGACGGACTCGGTGGCGGTCTTGGAGAACTGCGTGGTCGGCGTCCAACTCACCGTCGTCTGTCCGCTGGTCGCACTCTGCACCTCCATGCTGGCGGTGCTGAGGGCGGCCACGCTTCCGGTGGCACCGATTGGGTTCGAGGTGGTGGCCGCACCTGCGGCTCCGGCGGCCGACACGACGGCCGCCACGGCGACAACGGTCGTGCCACCGGCTCCCAGGAGTCGGGCCCAGTGCCGGTGACTGATCCGTCGGCTGGTGGGTGTCTGCATCGGGATGGTTCCTCTTTCTTGTCCGTGATGTCTGTCTGCGAAGTGAGGCTGGTGTTCGGATGCCATGGCGGGTCCCGTGGATCTACTCGCTCCTGAGGGCGTCGATCGGCGCCAGGGTGGCGGCTCGGCTGGCCGGGTAGACGCCGAAGAGGACGCCGATGGCCAGCGCGATGGCGAGGGCGCCCACGGCGGCAGTGGGGCTGGTGGAGATGGGATCGCCGATGAGACCCGGGAGGTAGATCACGGCGAGGAGGCCGCCCGCGACGCCGAGGATCCCGCCGAGGATCCCGAGCACCGAGGCCTCGACGAGGAACTGGCGGCGGATCACCCGCGGCGTGGCGCCAAGGGCCTTGCGCAGGCCGATCTCCCGGATCCGCTCGGTGACCGAGACCAACATGATGTTCATGACGCCGATCCCCCCGACAATGAGGGAGATGGCGGCGATGCCGCCGAGCAAGATGGTGAGCGTGTGATCGACCGATGTGTCGGCTGCAATCAGCGACGCCTCCGAGGTGATGGTGAAGTCGGCGTCACTCGAGTTCGTGATGCCGTGCAACTGCAAGAGCAGGTGGTCGGCCTCTTGGTAGGCGCCCGTGAGGTCCGCCGAGGACTGGGCCTGCACGGCGATGGAGCTCACCGAGTTGCGTGAGGTACCGCCGAAGATGCGCTCGGCCCCCGTCGTGAAGGGGATGACCAGCGTGTCGTCGGGGTCCGAGGTGGTGCCCGACGACGAGGAGCTCGACGAGCCCGTCGAGGTGAGCACGCCGACGACCGTCACCGGGACACCGTTGACCTCGACGGTCTGGCCTACCGGGTCTCCGGTCGGAAAGAGCTCCGATGCGGTGGTCGCGCCGAGTACGCCGACCGCGGTGTGGTCGCTCACATCCTGGTTGTCGATGAAGCGACCCTCGGCCACCGTGCGACCACGGACGCTCAGCCACGATGGTGTCGTGCCCTGCACGGTCGTCGTGGCAGTCTCGCTCCCCGCCGTGAGGACCTCTGACTCCGAGGTGATGCCGGCAACCGCCTTGATGTCGGGCGCATCGACACGAGAGGACAGCGCCGAGACGTCCTGCGTCGTGAGCGTCGACGCCGAGCCCAGTGCCTCGCGGATACCCGATGTCGAGGTGCTGCTCCCGGGGGTGATGGTCAGCACATTGGACCCCAGCGCGTTGATCTCGGACGTGACCTGGCTGGACGCCCCCTCACCCAAACCGACCGCCACGATGACGCCGGCAATACCGATGAGGATGCCGAGCACGGTCAAGAACGAGCGCAGGCGGTGACTGCGCACCCCATTGACGCCGGTACGGATCGTCTCGAACCAGCTCATCGGATGCTCGTGCTCTCGAGGTGGCTCTCGTCACGCTCGGAGAGCAGCCCGTCACGGATGCCGATCACGCGCCCGGCTGCCGAGGCGACCTCGGTGTCGTGGGTGATGAGGACGAGCGTGCGACCCGCTTCGTAGAGCTCCCCCATGAGTCGCATCACGTCGGCGGCGGACTTGGAGTCCAAGTTGCCCGTCGGCTCGTCAGCCAGGATCAGGTCGGGCTCGGTGACGAGCGCCCGGGCTACCGCCACTCGTTGCTGCTGACCGCCCGAGAGCTCGCCGGGCCGGTGATTGACACGACCCGCCAGACCCACTCGGCCCAACGCATCCATGGCCCGCTCCTTGCGCTCGGACCGCGACACGCCGGCGTAGGCGAGCGGGAGCTCGACGTTCTGCCACGCCGTCATGGACGCGAGAAGATTGAACTGCTGGAAGACGAACCCAATACGGCGGTTGCGCACCTCGGCCAGCGCGGTCTCGCTCATGTGGCTCACGTCCTCGCCGGCCAGGTGGTAGCGCCCCGAGGTCGGGACGTCGAGACAGCCGAGGATGTGCATGAGGGTCGACTTGCCCGAGCCCGAGGGGCCGATCACGGCGACGTACTCGCCTTCCTTGATCATGAGGCTCACTCCGCGCAGCGCGGCGACCGAGATAGAGCCGGTGCGATAGATCTTGGTCACTCGCTCGAGCTCGATCACCGTGTCCCGGGTCCCCTCCACCGGGGGAGTGCCGAAAGGGTCGGTGGTCATCCGCCAGCCCCGCCGCCAACGAAGCCCCCACCGCCGCCGGTGAAGCCGCCTCCACCACCGAAGCGCGCCGCACCGCCGCCCGTAAATCCGCCGGTGCCGGTGCGGCCGAAGAGACCTCCACCAGCGCCACTCGGTGCGGTGAATTTGATCTCTCGCTCGAGCACCTTGTCACCGGCGGTCACGCCGCTGGTGATCTGGGTCTCGCCGTTTTCGGCGGGGCCGACGGTCACGTCCTTCACGACGTGCGCGCCGTTGACGACCTCGGTGACCGTGGCTTGGCCATTGGAACCGTAGGAAATGGCCTCCGTCGGGACCTCGGTCACGTTGTTCAGTTGCTTGACGATGATGCTCACGTTGGCGCTCGCCCCCGCGTAGAGGCCCGAGGGGTTCCCCGTTACGTCGATCACCACCGGGAAGGTCGTCACGTCAGAGGTCTGGCTGCCGATAAGGCTGATGGAGCCGACCGTGCCGTAGATCGTCCCCGATGAGCTCGTTGAGCCCGATGCGCCCGATGAGCCGGACGAAGCGGCCGCTGCAAAGGGTGAAGCTGACGAGGTCGAGCCGCTACTACCCAGAGTGATGTCGACCTGGTCGCCGTCGGCGATCTGTCCGATCTGGGTGTCGTCGACTGTCGCGTTGACGATGTAGGAGTCGGTCCCGATGACAACGACCTGGCCCGAGCTGCTGTCGGAGCTTCCCGTGTCGGAACTACCTGTGTCGGAGCTGCCAGTATCGCCACTCCCGGTTCCCCCGCTGCCGGTGCCGGTGCTGCCGGCGCCACCAGAGCCCGTACCCGTCACCTGCTGGCCGACCGTCAGGTCGACCGACGCGACGGTGCCCGAGATCGTCGACGTCAGCGAGGCGTCGTTGAGATTGGTCTGCGCAGTCGAGACCGAGGATTCGGCCGAGGTCACTGAGGCCTCGTCGCTATCGATCTGGCTCGTCGAGGCGCTCGAGTCTTCGTCACTGGCGAGCTTGTCTTGAGCCGCGGTGAGCTGTGCTTGCGCAGAGTTCAAGTCGTCCGAAAGGGCCGTCGTGCCCACAGTGGCCAGGGCTTGACCGGCGGTGACGGTCTGGCCGGCTTTGACGTTCACGGCGGTGACGGTGCCCGAGACTGCAAAGTTGAGGCTCGCCTGGCTGGCTGGTTCGATCGTTCCCGAGCTCGCCACAGTCTGCTGAATGGTCCCGGTCGTCACCGGGACGGTGACCGTCGTGACGGAGAGCCCGGCAGCCGTGGACGAGCCGGACGTCAGCCAGAGGGGGAGTGCGACGGCAGCGGCGATGATGACGACTGCGGCACCGATGATCGGCCATCGGTACCGACGCCATACCGAGGGCGGTTCAGGCGGTAGGACGTTCTCGTCATCGAGCGGCAATTCCTCAGTGAGATCCATTGGGCTTTCCGGTGCGTCGAGTGCTCCCGCTTTGGCCATGCTCCCAGTTCAGATGAGGGATTTCACGACAAGCCCAGGCCCAGCTGTGAGCCCGCTTGGGGTTTTGTCTAAGCGGAGGGTAAAGCCGCAGGCCACGTCGCCAAGGCTCTCCGGGCCCTCTACGGACCCCCAAAAATCGGGGTCCCTTGGTACTCCAATCCCGGCCGGTCACACTGCGTGACAGGAGGGGTCCGACGGGGCCGTTCTGCGCCCGTTGACCACTCCAGGGCCGGTCAGACCCCAGCGGGAGTACCACAGGGCGTGCGGTTTCAATCCAGGTTGCCGTTCCCTCGGGCCGAACCCATGTGGTGTACAGGCATTTGTCGTTTCGGCATCCGAATCGAATCGTCACCAGAAGGGCCGCTGTACGGCACAGACGACCCCGAAGCTGGCCGTGCTGCATCGGTTGCAGCCGCCCGCACCCCAAGCTGTCCGTATCGCACCGTAAGCGCAGCTCCGTGACCTGGGCGGATTTCTCGGGTCTGCGCCGATAATGTTCATTATGTTTAGTTACAACGAAATCCGGGGAGGATCCCAGGCGAGTTCCTGTCACGGGACCGGCGGACCACACTCCTCTCTCGTTTCTCTCGTTCTGCGGCGGTCGAAAGCCTCTGAGAACGGTGGGCAGAGTTGCGACTGAGTGAGGCCTCGAAGTTTTCGGGGCTGGACATGGCAGCGAACAACGCCGGGTGAGACGGCTGAGATTCCTCGGTGGTCTCCGTGAGGCGGGCCCGGTTCGATCTCAGTGGTCTGAAGGAAGACCGCATGGGGTTCTCAGCCCATGGGGACTGGGTGGCCATAGCCGGGGCTTCCGCATCGGTCGTGTGCGATGAGCGAGGGTGGACAAAGTTGAGCAGCGGGCAGGAAAGGGGCTTGCATTGAGCCGCACAAATCTGTAAAGTGACAGCCGACACAGCCCCTTGGTTAAAGGTTCAAAAGCCGGACAGCGGAGAAGCCAAAGAACCAGGTAGAGGGTTGTTTCGGGGTTAGCAAATCGAGTACCATCCCCGGGGTGTCCGGGGATTTTTGCGCGGGTATTTTCCTCCCTATTTCGGCATCGAGCCGCTCGCGATGAGCGGCGCTCCCCCGCCTTCGGATCCCGAGGTCGCAGCCGAACAGGAGTATTTCGGTCTGGCACTGACCTCACTGGCGGCCATGCGTGCGCGGGCCCAACACCTTCTGCGCGATCTCGTTGCGGCCGGGAATCCAGATCTCGACTATGTCGCGGCCCTGTCGCGCCGGGTCTCGCTCCTCGAAGACAGCCCCCGTCCCCTGCTCTTTGGGCGCATTGACGAGGAGGACGGGCCCGCCTGGCACATCGGTCGCCGTCATGTCGAGGACGAGCGCGCCGATCCGGTCGTGGTCGACTGGCGTGCACCCGTCGCCGTGCCCTTCTACCGGGCCAGCGCCAAGGAGCCACTGGGTCTCTCGCGGCGACGTCAGATCATGGTGGACCGAGGCTCGGTGGTGGCCGTCGCCGACGACGTGTTCGGAGGCGCCGACGCCGACGCCGGCAGCACGCGGCTCCGAGGTGGTGACGCGCTGCTCGCCGAGCTCGAGCGTGCCCGCACCGGCGAGATGCTCGACATCGTCGCAACGATCCAGGCTGAACAGGACGAGATCATCCGCGCGCCTCTCGGCGAGCTGCTGACCGTGCAGGGTGGCCCGGGTACCGGCAAGACAGCGGTTGGGCTTCACCGGGCTGCGTTCCTCCTCTACAACCATCCCCCGCTCAGTCGGGACGGGGTTCTCGTCCTCGGGCCAAGCCGAGCATTCCTGCGGTACATCGCGCAGGTCCTGCCGTCCCTCGGTGAGGAGGCGGTGGTACAGACCACGATCGCTGACATCGCGCCAAAGGCCAAGGTCCGGATCGAAGAGCCGTTCGGCGTCCGGCGACTGAAGGGCGACGCGAGGATGGGTGGGGTCCTCCGTCGCGCGCTTGAGGGCCGACGTCATCGCCTCGAGAGCGACGTCAGTCTGCGCGTCCGTTTCGCCCGCGCCTCGTTGAGTGCGGAGCGGGTCAACGAGGTCGTCGACTCCATCGTCGCCCGCCCAGCCCCCTACAAGGCGGGACGTGCAGCCCTCCGCGCGCGCCTGGTGAGCGAGGCCCGACGAGTCTTCCGCAGATCGGCCCGCCTGGGTGCCGACGAGGCCTGGTTCGAGCGAGAGCTCACCGCCACCGATGAGTTCAAGGCACTGCTCGACACCCTGTGGCCAACGGTCTCCCCCACTACGCTCGTCCGCGATCTGCTGTGCTCCCGGTCCCAACTCGAGCGCGCCACGAGCGGTCTCTTGGCCCACAACGAGTGGCCGATGCTGCTGCGCAGCCGCGAGGCGTCGAGCACGTCGACGAGCTGGAGCGTCGATGACCTCGCGCTCCTCGATGAGGCATCGTTTCTCACGGGCGGACGCACCAGGGCCTACGGCCACATCGTGGTGGACGAGGCTCAGGACCTCACGCCCATGCAGTTCCGTATGGTGGCGCGCCGTGCACCTTCAGGGTCGATCACCGTCTTGGGCGACCTGGCGCAGGCGACCGGGCCTTGGGCGTACGCCGACTGGAGCGAGGTCCGGGCTCACCTGCCCGATGCCGCCACGCAGCGGCACGAGGAACTGACGCTCGGCTACCGGGCTCCGGGCCGGGTGTTGGTCTACGCGTCGCGTCTTCTGCCGCTGGCTGCGCCCGGCGTCACCCCGACCTCCTCCATCCGTGCCGGCCGTACGGACCCTGCCATATTGCAAGTGGATCCAGACGAGCTCGCACCAGCTGCACTCACCGAGGCTCGAGCCCTGACGGACCACTACGCACTGGTCGCGATCATCACTCCCGACGAGCACGTCGCGACCCTCACCGCGCTTGCGAAAGGGCGGCGGGAGGTCGGAGTCCTTGAGCGCGACGCCATGACCCGTCCCGTGACGATTGTGCCTGCAGCTGCGGCCAAAGGGCTCGAGTTTGATGCCGTCGTCGTTGTCGAACCCTCCGCGTTCGCTGGGAGCGGCCAACGAGGGCTTCGGCTCCTCTATGTCGCGATGACCCGACCCATCCAGCACTTGAGCATCGTCCACGCCCTTCCCCTCCCTGACGTACTCGGCGCTTGAGCAGCGCCCGATCCCCTACGATCCGGTCCATGGAAGTAGAAGGAAAAGTGGCCCTGATCACGGGTGGAAGCAACGGCATCGGCGAGGGTGTCGCGCGGCACTTGGCGGGTGCCGGCGCGCACGTCGTCCTCGCCGACGTCGACACTGCCCGTGGCCAACAGATCGCCGACGAGCTGGGGGGGCGCTTCGTGCGCGCTGATGTCGCCGACCCGGCAGCGAGTACCGCTGCCGTCGCCGCAGCGGTAGAGGCTTTCGGTGGCCTCCACATTGCCCACCTCAACGCCGGCGTGACCTCGTGGTGCGGAATGGGCGACGACTTCGATCCGGAGGCGTACCGCCGCTCGATGGCCATCAATCTCGACGGCGTTGTCTATGGCATCGCGGCAGCACGCCGAGCCATCAAAACGAGTGGCGGCGGCACCATCGTGGCCACGGCATCAATGGCAGGTCTCGTACCGGCGCCGTTCGACCCGATCTACGCGGCGAACAAGCACGCCGTCGTCGGACTAACACGCTCGCTCGGGCAGGTCTACGAACCAGATGGCATCCGCGTGCACGCATTGTGCCCCTCCTTCGCCTATACCAACATCATCAAGGGTTCCGAACAAACCCTGCTCGACATGGGCTTCCCTATCATTGAGGTGGCCGACGTCGTCGACGCCTTCCAGCGGATCCTCGACTCCGACAGCACCGGTCAGTGTTGGTACGTCGTCGCCGGCCGCCTTAGCGAGCCGTTCGAGTTCCGCCGTGCTCCCGGACCCAGGCTCGATTGATCCATGCATTGCGGGGCCTGCCGGTAAAATAGCGAACAGCAGCAACGAACCGGCGATGGGTCCCGCCGGGGGCTCCAGCCCCGAACCGCCGACGCAACATGGCTAATGGTTCCTAAAGAGGCGCCGCAGGAGGGCCGAGCCATGGACGAGCAGCTGCACGAAAGGCGCGAGGACCGCACGGCCGCCGCGCACGCAGGCGGCACACAATCGGAGGGAGAAGGCGAACCGGACCTCCTCCGCGAAGCCGCGCTTCCCCTCCTGGGTCTGTCAGCGACGACGATTGCGGCGGTCTTCGTCGGTGGCGCCTTGGGCACCCTGGCCCGCTATCTGCTGGCGGCCCACCATCCAAGCGCTGCCGGTGCCTTCCCTTGGGTGACCCTGGTCGTGAACCTGAGTGGGTCCTTCGCCATCGGCCTGCTCTTCCCGCTCACTGAGCGTGTCTCACATCGCGCGCCCGCGTTGCGGCCCCTCGTCATTGTGGGATTCCTCGGCGGATGGACCACGTACTCGACACTCGCCGTCGACGTCGCCCTCCTTGGAAAGAACGGCGACCTCGTCACCTGCTTCGCCTACATTGTCGCGACGGTGGCCGGCGGCTTGGCCCTTGTGGTCGCCGCGCACGAACTCGGCCGCAGACTGGCCACGCGATGAGCGCCTCCTCCCCCACTCTCGGCCTGGCGCTGCTCGTTGCCGGCGCGGGTGGTATCGGTGCGCTCGCCCGTGCGCTCCTGATCCATCACATCGGCGTGCGCCGCGACGACCCCCTGCCCCTGGGCACCATGGTGGTGAATGCCTCCGGCTCGCTCGTCCTCGGCGCGCTCACAGGGCTGTCGCTTTACCACGGCCTCGGTCCGCACGTGCTGGCTGTGGTGGGCGTCGGCCTCTGTGGTGGCTACACCACGTGGTCGACCTCGAGTTGGGAGACGGTCCACTTGGTGCACACCGGCCATCGCATCGAGGCGGTCGTCTACACGTTGGGCAGCCTGGTCGTGTGCGTCGGTGCAGCAGCAGCGGGAATAGGACTCGTCGGCTTGCTCTGAGCACGGCAAACGGGTCGCACTGTTGTGCTGCGGACGGAGGCTGGTCTTAGGCGGCAAGCCCGGCGTGATTTCGCAAGGCCGATTCAGCCTCGAACCTGTCAGTGATGGGTACGCCGATGCCCAGCGGCAGTGCCTCGTCTACCCGCTCCTCGCACGCGGCGGCATCGGACCTCCCAGCGCCCATCTGGACGTCGCATTAGCTTTGGCTGATGGTTCAGGCGGATCGCCGACACTTGTTCAAAGGTACGTGCCCAGCCACGTGCGACCAACAGGTGACCCACTTCTGTCCCGAAACATTCGCGTAATCGTCACAGACGCAGGGACACGAATTGCTCTCCGGGTGCAGAAGGGTTGCCACCCGGTGGCGTCGAGGTGCCGAACTCCCCGATGTGGCGAAAGGTGTAATCGTTCCCCTCACCTCAACCCGATGATTCGTTAGGACTGCAAAACCGAAGCGCTTTGGACGCTCCGACCGTATTTCGGGCGGTGGTTGGGCTGGGAGCCACTTGGTGTTGAAGAAGATCGAAGAGGCGGAACAGTCGCCTCTAGCCGACGACGCCGATGACACACCCATCGTCCAAATGACGCGCGATGCCGTCGGCGTGATCACCTCGGTGAATGAAGCGATCGTCGCGTTGCTGGGGTGGCAGCCCGAACAGCTGATCGGCTCGGCCTCCACCAATTGGATTCACCCCGCTGATCAGCCCGGCGCGGTGGCGGCCTGGACGGAAATGATCAGCGTGCCTGGCAGGAGTGGTATCTGGCGCGGGCGTTACAAGACAAAGCAAGGCCCGTGGAAGTGGGTCGAGACCGAGAACCGACTCGACGACGGTGATGTTCCCCAGGTACTCAGCTCCATGAGGGAGGTCGATCCACACGAGGCCAGCCTCGAGGAGCAGTTTCAGGCTCGTGAACAGCTCCTTGCGCAGCTGTCCGACGCACTGCCCGTCGGCGTGTTTCAGGTCGATCTCGCCGGACGCGTCACACTGACCAACGAGAGTCTTCACGTGATTCTCGGCCTACCACAGAGAGATTCCTTTCGCGCTCAAATGGCAACCGTCGTCGACGACGACCTCCCAACCGTGGAAGCGGCCTTGGCCAATGCCTTTGCGTGTCACTCCGTTGACGGCCTGGAGGTCCGTCTGCGAGTCCCGACGGGTGAGTCGGCTGCGATCGCCAACCGACATCGGGTGTGTCTCCTCAGTCTTCGCCCCCTCACCGACGGCGCTGGCGTGGTCAGTGGGGCCGTGGGGTGCCTGAGTGACGTGACCGATCGAGCGCGTCTCCATGAAGAGCTTCGGATCAGGGCGTCCGTCGACGGCCTGACGTCGTGCTTCAACCGAGCGGCGACGATCGAGCTCGTTGAGCAGACGATGAGCGCACGAGATAATCAATTGGGCCTCGCCCTCGTCTTCGCCGACCTCGACCGACTCAAGGTGGTCAACGACGAGCTCGGTCATGGCGCAGGCGACCAGCTCATCGTGGCCGCCGCCACTCGGATCAAGGATGCACTGAGGGTATGCGACGCCGTTGGGCGTCTGGGAGGCGATGAGTTCCTTGTGATCTGTCCGCGGGTCCTCAGCGCGGAGGATGCAGTCGAGATCGCCGAGCGAATCTCCTCCGCTCTGACGACGTCCGTGAAAATCGGCTCGGCGTGGATCGAATTGAGGGCGAGCGTCGGCGTCGTTTGGACGACGGAACGCCTCGACGCTGACACACTGATCGCACGCGCCGACCGCGCGATGTACCAGTCAAAACGCGTTGGCCACCACGGGGTGACGCTCTTTGCAGAAGCCGACCAGGTGGGCCGCGCCGACGCCTCCAGTGCAATCGACTGGGAGCCCCGTCATGGCTGAGGGTCCTGCATTCGAGTCGACCGCCTCAGTCCCTCGGGAAGCAGTAGAGGACGGCTCGCCTTCATTTGGCGCAAGCGCGTCAAGGGGTGAACCGACGTGGCTGTCCCGGGTCAGCCCCATGGCGCTGGGCTATCTCATCGGACCGATCGCCCTCGTGGTCATCCTCCTCATGATGCACTATGGCCTGGTCATCCGTCAGTCCGTCTGGCTCTGGATCGCCGTCTTTGCTTTGATTCCTACCACCAGCCTGATGGCCGACCAGTTGTCTCGTCGTCGACCCTCCGCTTCGTCCACGAACATCCGGATTGCTCAGAACGCCGCTGCGGTGACCGTCGTGATCTACCTCACCGGCTGGGGACCTGTCTTGGTGCTGGCCTTTGCCTTCGTGGCGCTGGAGAACATCTCCCACGAGGGATCGCATATCTGGCGTGTCGTCACGTTCTGGAGCATGCTCGGCGTCGCCGCCGGTCAGGCTGCTATCGGCGCGGGATGGGCGCCATCTTTTCTTTCCGACTCACACGCCAATGCATTGGCGTTCATGGGGGCCTTCGTCTTGTTCTTCATCATCCGTATGGCGGGTGCGGTCATGGAGAAGAAGGAGAAGGCCGAGGACCTCGTGATCCACAGCGAGGACCGGTTCCGATCGTTGATCCAGAACTCGTCTGACGTCACCATGGTCGTGAACGAGGGAATCTGTACCTATGTGAGCCCGTCCGTCTCGCCGATGCTTGGGTTCGTGCCGAGCGAAGTAGTCGGCCGTTCCGCTCTCGAATTCATACACGAAGAGGACAGGGAACGCGTCAGCTCTCAGATCAGGTCGGACTCATCGACCCCTGAAGGTACAGCCGTCCAATTCCGAATGCACGCCAAAGACGGCATGCTCAGGCTTGTCGAAGCCGTCGTAGCGGACCAGCGTGACCGTCCGTCAGTGGGAGGCCATGTTGCGAGCCTCCGCGATATCACGGAGCGGACGAAGTCCGCTGAGGATCTGCAGCGTGCGCAAGAGAGCTTCCGGGTTCTTTTCGAGCAGCACCCGCGACCCATGTGGGTGTACGACCTCGAGACCCTTCGATTCCTTGAAGTCAACGATTGTGCCACTGAACGTTACGGCTTCACCCGGGACGAGTTCCTCTCGATGACGATCGCCGACATCAGGCCCGAAGAGGATGCTCAGAAATTGCTCGCCTACCTGCAAGTCGAAAGCCCGGACCAGAATTACGCCGGGATCTGGCGCCATCGAACGAAGGATGGTGAGATCATCGACGTGGAGGTCACCACACACACCCTGGATTTCCGCGGTCGCCGAGGCGGGTTGGTCATGGCGCAGGACATCAGCGAACGCATGCGCCTCGAACGGCAACTCTGGGAGAGCGCGCTCCACGATCCGCTGACCGGACTGCCGAACCGTGCTCTCCTGCTCGACCGGGTCAACCGCCTCAATGCCCAAGCTGTGCGCTCAAGTGCTGACGCAAGCGTGTTGTGTCTGAACCTCGACCGTTTCAAGCTGGTCAACGAAGCCTACGGTCGTGACGTCGGCGACAGCCTCATCCGCGCTGTCGGAGACCGCCTGGTCAGCGCGCTCCCTGACGTCGATACAGTGGGACACGTTGGTGGCGACGAATTCGTGGTCCTGGCTCTTTCATCGGCTGGGCTCGCGCCCGAAGATCTCGGGCGCACAGTCCTCGATGTCATCGGATCCGAGCCGTTCCACCTTCATGGGCACGAGCTGAAGGTCACGGCAAGCGTCGGCATAACCGCCGGCAACTCTGATCGTGGTGGCGATCTCATCCAAAGTGCAGACATTGCTCTCACGATGGCCAAGACCGAGGGTGGGAATCGCTGTATGACCTTCGCCCAAGAGATGCAGACCGCTGTCGATGCCCGAGCCCAGCTGACGATAGACCTGCACGAGGCAGTGAGTGCCGGACAATTCGAGACGTTCTACCAGCCCGTTGTCCGATCCAAAGACCTCAGCGTCGTCGGGGTGGAGGCCCTGGTCCGCTGGCGTCACCCGATGCTCGGGCTGATTCCCCCAGCACACTTCATCTCCTTGGCCGAAGAGATGAACGTCATTGGCGACGTCGGAAGGCTCGTACTGCGCCAGGTATGCAACGAAGCGAAATCGTGGCAGCAGCGGCACAAGAGGCTCGCTGTCGCCATCAACGTCAGCGTCTTCCAGCTGAGATCGGACGAGTTCATATCCGATGTACGCGGCGCCATCGAGTCCAGTGGCATCGACCCTTCAGGCCTGATCCTTGAGGTCACCGAGAGCGTCCTCATCAATGATCCCCAGACCGCGCTCAAACGGCTCAGAGCGCTCAAAGAGCTCGGGGTACGACTGGCAATTGACGACTTTGGCACTGGCTACTCATCACTCAGCTACCTGAGACAATTTCCCTTCGACATCCTAAAGATCGACCGGTCCTTTATTGCCTCGATGTTGGACTCGGCGCAGGCCGCGACGATGGTGCAGACCATGATTCAGCTGGGTCGTCGCCTCAAGCTGAGGATCATTGCCGAGGGCGTGGAGTCGGAGCAGCAGCTGGACCTCTTGCGAAAGCTGCACTGTCAGGAGATGCAGGGGTATCTCTTCTCGCGACCAATCGATGCCGAGACGATGACGTCACTGCTCAGCGAGTTGTCGCGCAACGCGGAGTCTGAACTCTGCTGCAGCTCGGGAACCATCTCTTGTAGAGCAGCTCGGCGAACGTCTAGCGTTTAGCTGCCCTCATCCCGGACGCGAATGTGTACGCGGGCACTACCCTGCGCTGAGAGAGGGGGAAGAAGCCGAGACCTGATTTGCTCCATGGGCTACCCAGAACTCGTTGAGTCGTCTTTGGCACTTGACCACCCAGACGAACCATCCCACAAACGGGAGAAAGATCCAGAATCCTGTCACCGCGCTCACAGGTCTTGCCTTTCCTTCGCGAAAGTAGAGGTTGCCGATTTCGGCTGGCATTACAAAGATGTTGACGATGCTGATAAAGATCGCCAAGAGCAAGCCAACGACGCCACCGATGCCCTGGCCCGAGTAGTCGTTCATCTCTTGAAATGTGATGTACTGCCAGTACAGCCCGTAAATACCCAGGGTGATGATTGTCAGAACGACAACTACCCAAGCTTGTCTCGGCTTACCCAGTACTCCGGTAGGTTGCACCGTTCGAAACTGCTGAACCATGTCAGCGGGCGTCGATTGTCCTGGTGGCGGTGGCAGCGGACTTTGCTGGGGTGGATACCACTTGCCGTCACTTGCAAGCCACCATCCCTCCCCTTGTGATACGTCGCTCATCGGACCGATCGCCGCCTTCCCTTTCTAGCCCCAGTAACGCTCGTTCTCTTTCTAGCTCAAGCAGCTCCAGCGCGCTCAGGAACGAGCTCCTCGCCTAAGCCTGGAACGAGCACCGGTCGATTGCCTGGGTCGAGGATGCGGTCCTTTAGCTCTAGCCGGAGGCCAAGCAACCTGCAAGAACGGTGTACCCCAGATGGTGCATACGGTCCCGTTCGCCTTCCCCGAATGCGCCGTCCGTACGTTCAGCGACGCAGTTGCATCTGCTGCTGAACCCTCCTCCGCACGCTAACAAGGTAGAACGCAGCGAGGAAGAGGCCAATGCCCAAGACGAACGTGAACACCACCAGCACGATGACCCATGCGGTTTTGTTTGAACCTGCTGCATAGAAGGCCACGGCGGGCCGACTAATCGCATCAACGATCGCCCACAGCGGAAGAGCAATGCCCAGCAGGACGATAATTGGAAGGTCTGGTCCAAATATGTTCGCCAACATCACTCGGCCTCTCTTTTCGGTGTCACACGAATCCTAGCCGTGTATCCCAGTTCGCTGTTGGGACGTGAACAGTTCGGCACCTTCGGGCGCGTGGATAACCGCCCATCTGGCTTGGAGAGGTGCCAGACTTTTTCATGGCCCCATACAGCCCCTTGGCTTGGCATGACTTCTTCATGGGCACGATTGGTGCGGCGGCGGCACTGACCGGACTGCTATTCGTCGCGATCTCGATAAACCTCGAACAGATTCTCAAATACCCCCATCTACCGGGCAGAGCGGCCGGCACCCTCGGCATCTTGGTGAGTGCTTTGGTCGTTTCCGGATTCGCACTCGCACCAGGGCAAGGCATTCGCGCCCTTGGCATCGAAGTCGCTGCCGCGGGAGTCATTGTGGTGGTCCAGGCCTTTTGGGTGACCCTCGGAAAGAGCTCGCCCGGTGACCCGAAGACTTGGCTGGTTCAACACCTGGCCTCGCTGCTGGCCCCGAGCATCGCCTTCATCGTCGGAGGTGTGAGCCTGGCCGCCGGCGTTGGAGGCGGACTCTACTGGGTGCTTGTTGCGGTACTGCTGGTATTCGTTTCGGCGTCAGTCAACGCGTGGGTACTGCTCGTCGAGATTATGCGGTAGTGGTTGCCGAAAGGTGCCCCGAATACTGCCGGGAGGGTGGACAGTTCGCGCCGACCCTTTGGGACCGGACACGTTTGGTGCGGCTGGTTAAGTCGTCGCAAAACTCGCGTGGCTGATCGGCACTTTTGGGGATGGTCTTCTCGGGGACGCGCCCGGGACGGAACCAAACCCCCGCCCTCTCACATATCCGACCGGTTCACGTGGTGCTGGTGGGATCGTCTTCCCGTATATAGGTCAGCGGACGACGGCACTCAGGCGAAACCCGATGCAGCAAACCGCGTTCTTCAAAAGCGGACGGGCAGCACTTCACTGCCTCAGCAAGTGGCGGTGACGGTGTCCGATGGCCATGCTGGTCAATGTAGATACCACTGGCATTCGAAGCGAAGCGCGTGAAGCACGAGAACTCGATCTGACCATTTGCTAGACGATCCCACGAGGACTTCCAGCTGACCTCATTCGAGTCCGAGCGTGACACGCAATGGCGGGCCAACGATGACGGTGCCATGCCGTCTGGTGGCTGCCTTGAGGCCCTCAAGGTGATCGGGCCCTTCCGGGACTCGAGCCATCTCCTCAATCGCGTGGAAGAGCCCTCCCGGCGTCATGACGTTGATGGTCCGGACGAGCTCGTCCCCGTTGTGCAGGTTGTCGAAGGTGTGCGCCATTCCAGGTGGGACGCTGAGGAAGTCACCCGGCCCGAGGTCGAGGACCTCTTCGCCAGCCTGGACCGTCAACAGCCCGTCGAGGACGTAGAAGGTGTCGTCTTGCTCCTCGTGGTAGTGCAACGGTGGGCCGGTCCTGGGTGCCATCGCCATCGTCAGGAAATCGAAGCGCCCAGCGGTGTCGTGCGCGGTGGCCTTGAACAGGTGCGGGCTACCGAAGGCCAACTGACCCTCGTCCGCCTTGGCAAGGAGGTATTTGCCGGTGCCAGCAGCCGTCTTCGGTCTCGCCATACGTCCTCCACTGCTCAATGCTGATGCTCACTCAGTTCAACTCATGATGGTATGCGAGGACGCGCGCTTTTGCCTCTAGGCCTCTCCGCCCGAGCTCGATGTGATCGTGAGGGTCCGGGCCCTCGGGCGGTGCGACGGAGGAGCCCGGCCTGCCCCGAATTCTGGTAGTGGGGGTCGCCAACGAATCAGGCGGTTTGCTCGCCTGGCCGTCCGAACCATTTCTGAGCGACCCGTTCGGAAATGCCAAGAACGAATCCAATAGCAGCCCAAGAGTGTCCATTTCGACGCGCAACATCTACCCGATGGAGGACGTTCAACTCGGCGACCTTCAGCTCCCGAACGGCGGCCCGGACGAGGGTTAAGTCCTTGTCCCACTCCTCGAATCGTTGGTCCACCGATTGAATCATGCTTCGAAATCTCGCGCGCTTCAACGCGACCCATGCGGCCACAAGACCGGGATGAGTCATCGAAAGGATGTCCCGTCGCCGGGACCGGGTTGCGTTCTTCGGCATCTTGGGGACGTGTGCGATGCTGGTCTCAGCGAGCTGCCCAGCGTCGCCCTATTTGCGCGCACGAACGCAAACGATCGGAGAGCGGCATGGCTGAACCAGTTCCGGTGACCGAGCTGAGTACCTTCAGCAGCCCGAATGCGACACCAACGGAGTGGTCTCAGGCTCGGGATGAGCTGGCCGGCGCTGAGGTGTATTGGCTTTCGACGGTTCGGCCTGACGGTCGCCCGCATGTCACGCCCCTGTTGGGAATCTGGCTCCAAGGGGCTCTGTACTTCTGCACGGGACCAAACGAGCGAAAAGCGAAGAACCTCTCAAGAAACTGTCGTTGTGTCCTTACGACAGGGCACAGCACCCTCGACGGTCTCGATCTCGTCATTGAAGGAACGGCAGAAGGTGTGAGCGACCATGCGGAGCTAGGACGTGTCGCTAACACCTACGAGACGAAGTACGGACCGCATTTCGTCGCACCCGATGGAACCTGGTCCGGTCTGGGCGACGCCATTCGGCGAGCAGAGGTTCTCGTCTACCGCGTGGCACCCGAGACCGGTTTTGGATTTGGCAAGGGAGGAAGGTTCAGTCAGACACGCTGGAGCTTTTAGTTAGCCCCGAGCGCCGAAAAGCGGACGCGGCAGCATGTCCCCGTTTGGCAGCTCTACCGGTCCCGCTTCCAGTACCGGTGCGTGAAGGTCTCCGATCCGACTACGAAGACCACCTCGATCAACAGCACAACCTTGAGGAAACCAGCCCTCTGCTTGTCGACTAATACAACGTTTGATACAAACTGACGGTGGATTTACTGACACTCGATGCCGACTCGTCGGTACCGCCGTTCGAGCAGGTGCGTGCACAACTTGCCGCCGCCATCGTTAGCGGGAACCTCGTGCCGTCCAACAGGTTGCCAACGGTACGGCAGTTGGCCGCCGATCTCGGCTTGGCGGTCAACACGGTTGCAAAGGCCTATCGACACCTTGAGCTAGCTGGGCTCATCGAAACGAGAGGTCGCCACGGGACGTTCGTAGCCGGAGCACCATCCGAGAAGACGGCTCTGGCGCTGCGGGCAGCGCAGGACTTCACCAGACGCATGCGTGAACTCGGGATCGGCAAAGCAGAAGCACTGGCGATCCTGAACCGGGAAGTCGAGCGAGCCCAGCTGTCACCGACTCAGTACTGAACGTCCCATGAGTTTCGAGTCCCTGCGACCGCCAGTACGGAGGGCGTGATCTCAGGCGTCGTCGGACTCGGAAGTCTGGCGGCAACCGTCTGCGACGCCAACACGCTTGTAAGTTCGACCTCCGATCTCGACCCCGTACCGCAGGTCCTGTGAGGCGTTCGGCCTGGCCTGCCAGTAGGTTTTCGGACATGAAGTCCTTGTGCCGCCGACCGCACCGACTTCGGGCGGTCTTGCCTGCCATCGGTGTGCTCGTCCTGGTCGTCGGCTACGGCCTGGAGACGACGAGGGATGTACCGGCCACATCGGCGTCTGCCGCGACGGGACACGTTGAGTCCGGCACCCCCGGTCCAGATTCGGTAACGGCACTCGGTGCCGCCGCGTCCGTGGGTGGAACGACGCTCAACAATCTGAACGCTCCAGTCGTCGGGGTAGCGGCAACCCCGAACGGGCTCGGATACTGGGTCGTGGCCGCTGACGGTGGCGTGTTCGCTTACGGCACTGCGGCCTTCGAGGGATCGGCGGGCGGAATTCAACTGAACGCACCTGTGGTGGGGATGGCTGCGACTCCTGACGGTGGTGGATACTGGCTGGTCGCTTCCGACGGTGGTGTGTTCGCCTACGGCGACGCTGTTTTCGAGGGATCGGCGGGCGGAATTGAGCTAAACGCACCCGTGGTGGGGATGGCTGCAACTCCTGACGGTCGTGGGTACTGGCTGGTCGCTGCCGACGGAGGTGTGTTCGCCTACGGCGACGCAGTGTTCGCCGGCTCCATGGGTGGCCGGCCGCTCAACCAACCAATCGTCGGCATGGCCGCCACCCCCACCGGCGATGGCTACTGGTTGACGGCGGCGGACGGCGGGATCTTCGCCTTCGGGGACGCACCGTTCGAAGGTTCGATGGGCGGCAGGCCCCTCGACGAGCCGGTCGTCGGCATGGCCGCGTCGCCCGACGGGGGTGGCTACTGGCTGGCCGCCGCCGACGGCGGAGTTTTCAACTTCGGAGACGCCCCGTTCGAAGGATCCGACGCGGGTACGCCGCAGGAGGCTCCCGCCGTCGGTATCGCCGGTCGGTCAGGCGGATACTGGATCGCCTACGGCGTCAATGTGGGGACACGAATGATCTCGGCCATCGCCGCGTATGTCGCCGGACGGGATGACAACGTGACCGTGGCCGTGCAAGATCTCACGACGGGTCAGATCTACCAGTTCCGGCCAGGCGTGGTCGAGAATACGGCGAGCACGCTGAAGGTCGACATCTTGGCCACGCTGCTGGTGGAGGCCCAGGCCGCCGGGCGACCGCTCACGTCCGAGGAGCAGAGCCTGGCGGTCCCGATGATCGAGGACAGCCTCGATAGCGCAGCTGACACCCTGTGGAGCCAGCTCGGGCCCGCTGCCATTGGCGCGTTCGAGCGGGAGGCGGGAATGACCTCGACCGTCCCTGCCACCGATGGTGTCTGGGGGACCACGACAACCACGGCACTCGATCGCCTCGCCATGATCCGAACCCTTGTGGAACCAAACTCACTGCTCACGGATGCGTCGCGTGCCTACGTCCTCGACCTCATGGAGAACATCACTCCATCCCAGGACTGGGGCGCGACGGGCGGAGTTCCTCCGGGTGTCACCGTGGCACTCAAGAACGGCTTCGCCGTCATTAATGGGTGGCAGATCAACACCACCGGCTGGGTCGACGGCGCCGGACGTGACTACTTGATCGCCGTACTCACGAACGGGAATGCGTCAGAGCAATATGGCATCGACACGGTCAACGCTGTGTCCGCCCTCGTCTGGAACACGTTCGGGCCTTGACTCGCAACGGCCGGGGCTAGTCCCGATCGAAAGCGCCGATAACGAGTAACCAAGCTGCGGTAATCATGAAACAAGTGTTGGTGACGATAGCTACCGCTGCAACGTAGAGGCCGGCCAGGTACCCGAAAAAGAATAACGCCGCCCCGATCAACTCGGCCATGTGTACGACGGTTCCGCCAACAATGCGAGAGAGCCGTAGCCCGTCGCTCATTCTGATGGCGTTCACGTAGCCTTTGACAAACACGGCTGCCGAAATACCACAGACTACGAATAGTTCCGCGCCAATTGCCCGATGGTTTTGACCTCCCATGAGTACCAGCGCACAGCGCATGAACACCAATGCCAGGCCTGTAAGTGTGTTTATGGCTCGATAACGGTGCGTTGCATCGCGAGCGATCACTTTGAGGTTGAGTGACATCGCCACGAAAACCAAGCCCGTGAGTGTCACGGCGCCTGTTCCGACCAGCAGAAAAAAATTGGTCCACTGCCCGGGCCTAAAAATATCCGCAGCAATCATGACCTAGTGAGCACGAATGAGAGGGACTTTCGATCCGCGACGGAGCGCCAAGACACACCCCGGCTAACAGCTTGCGTCGTTACCGCGTAAAGGCGTGGTGACCGTGATGGGAGGCCGCTCGGAGGAACGACTCGACCACTGAGAACGGAACCGCCTTCACCTGCGAAGCGGGCGGCGCGACGATTGTTACCGGATCGCCGTAACCGCTGAGATTGATCGTTGCGTTCACGCCGATCGTCTTCTTCTTTGTCGCAACTGACGTCGTTACGTTCGCCTGCACCAGGCGGTCCGACGAATCTGCCCACAGGCTTGCGGTGATTGTCGTCCCTTTGTGCGTCGCCACTATATGGGTCCCTGTCGCGGTCACCCCGTCGATCGTCGAGGTGGGCAACGGGGTCACCGTAGCGTGATGGGATCGGGCGAATCCGACGACGGAGTTCACGTTGCCGATGGCGGAGGCAACCTTAGAGAAAATGTCGGAGACTTTCGACGTAGTCTTGGAAGGCAACGTCACAGAGATCCATGGTGCACCGATACACGACTGGAGGCTCGGCACATCCAGGTAGATCGTGTTTTGGGCCAGCACAGCGCTGACGGCTTCGGGGGACGCTGTTCCGCCCGGAATCAATGCGGCCACTTCAGGTGGGAGATTGACGGTGAGCGAGACCTCGTTGCTGGCGTTATCGGCCTGTCCCGTTCCGGCGATAGTGACGGGCGATGACGTCAAACCGCTGAGGGACAGGCTGAAGTTGAAACTCGCAGTCGATGCCGGTGCGGCGGTGGCGGCACCAACCAGTCCGACGGTGCCAGCGAGCCCAAGGATGCCGCCCACCCCGATAGAGGCCACCAGCCTGGATTTCGTTTTCATTCCCATCGATCCCCCTTTTGGGATTGGCGACGCCGTCTTCGCTCAGGTCAGAGAGTACACAGCAAATGTGGTCGAGAGACGTCGCTTTCCTGCCAGTCTCACGCTCTCCATGGATTACAAATCGTTGCCTTTCGGGTGCCCATATGCGCCCACACGGTGAGGCAGTCCTCAAGTAGGCACATTGGGGCGATGCGCGCGCATTGCAGACGAGGCGAGCGATCGGCGGCCTCAGCCGGCTGTGTCGAGCAGGGTTCGGGCGATAGCTCGGTCTGCTTCGGTATGCCACATGGTGTCGTCGTGCTCGACGTCCCACAGTGCGTTTTGCAGGACGCGGGCCAGTGTCCAGGCGGTTGCGCGGCTCCGGTCGAGTCCGAGGATGTCGGTCATCAGGTCGAAGCGACGGCGGATCGCCCGCGGTAAGTCGCCGGTGGCGACGGCTTCCTCCCACCGGTTGTGCAGTGCTGCGAGGAGCGCGAAGCCTGGATCGCCGGCCACCGGGTTGGGGTCGATAGCCAGCCAGGGTTCTCGCTGGTCGTCCGGGAGTGGTCCCAGGATGTTGTCGAAGTGCAGATCTTCGTGCACGAGGCGGTCGCCGGCTTCTGGCAGCACCTCCTCGAGAGCGGAAGCGCAGGCTTGGATGAGGCGGTGTTGCGATGGCTCGCTCACGAGCGTCAGGGCGCGTGGTGCACGGTCGAGTAGGTCGGCGCCGAAATCGGATAGTCGGCGGATGCCGGCGGGTGCGGGGACGGCGCTGAGCCGGGCAAGGAGCTCGGACAGAATCTGTAGGGCGGCCAGGTCGTCGCGGACGGTGGCCAGTGAGCGGTCGGCGTCGAGGCGTTCGAGCAACATCGAACCCGATTCGGGGTCGTGATCCAGAAGGCGTACTGCGCCGTTTCCGCTCCACGCACGCAGTGCGTCAGGCTCGCCGACGGTGTGATCGGTGACGGGCTGGAGCTTGAGTACCGCGGGCGTGGCGTCTCCGCGCACGACGGGCAACACGAGCGCCCAGGCGCCGCAGGTTGGAGCTCCGTCGGGCTGCAACTGCCAGCGGCGCAGCAGACCGGCGGCGAGGTCGGGCAATGCATCGATCCAGGCGCGACCGGTCTCGCCGAAGTACTTGCGGTGACCAGAGGCCAGCGCTTCGGGAACTTCGACACGCGGGCCGACGGGACTCGCCACGGTGCTAAGGCTCGCACAGCCCGGTGCCTCAGATGGCGAGTACGCCGCGCACCCTCTAAGCGCCGGTCTCCTTACCCGTCACAATGCTTCGAATCGCGGGCCACCCACCGGGACGCTCCCCGAGAACACGATCGCGAGGCCCGGCAGGACGGCTTTGAGATCGCCTCCGAGCGCGGCTTTCGGGTCACGCCTCGCATGATCCGAGAACTCGCGCCAGGAACGGTGTTTCTCCCTCGGACGGGGCCGACGACTGCAGTGATTCCGAGCCATCGGCGGTGCGCTCTGGCCTGCAGCCACAAAAGCCCGTGCCACCATCGCAAGCAGCTATCCGACGGCCGCACTATGGAGAGTGGAATCGGCGCGGAATGTCCTGCATCTCACCCCCGTGGCCATCTCGGAATAGAATTGCCATACATCGAAGAAAAGTGGCCGATTAGGTTCCGAAGACCGCATGCAGACACGCACAAACACAGAGTTCGACGATGAGGTGGATAGGTACCTGCGGAACAACCACACGGTGACCCTCTCGACGTCTTCGGTCACTGGGCTGCCTCATGCCAACACGGCGCCGTACTTCAGCGATGATCAACGTCTTTTCTTCTTCGTGCGCGCCGAGTCGATCCTGCTGAGCAACCTCGTCGGGAGTCACCATGCCGCCTTCACCATCGATGAATACGGTCCACCATGGCAGAAGCGGCGAGAGCTGCATGGAGGCGGCCGGTGTGGCGTGGCGGACGATCCGCAGATAAGAGGGGCACTCGAGGCGTGTGCAGAGAAATTCGAGGGCTTCATGCCAACGGGCACCCTTTGGTGGCTGGAACCCTCGGGTATGTACTTTATTGACTACGAGTTCTGACTCGGAGCCAGAAAGCTTCGGTGGCGGCCTCACGCCCTCACTCCTCGTGGCTCGACAATGCTCCATGTGCAGCGACGGGCCGGTGTGTCCAGCGATGGCTCGGCAGCTGGAGCTACTCGTCCGGGGTGAGCTGCCCGCCCCGAACGCCGGTCTGGGGTCTGCGGCACCATCGGACAGGTAAACCCGACTCTCGTGCTCCCCGGCGAACGTAGGGTGGCCCGATGCGAATCACCATCGTGGGAATGGGCAACATGGGTCGAGCTTTCGCTGCCCGGGCAATCGAAACCGGTCATGAGACGACCGTTTGGAATCGCACCCCGGGTCGCGTTGCCGCCCTCGTGGCCCGCGGTGCTATCGAGGCCGGCACTGTCGCGACGGCGACGGCGGGCGCTGACGCCGTTCTCGTCGTGCTCGCCGACGACGCAGCTGTCCTCGACGTCTGCCTGGGCGACGATGGTGTGTTGGCATCGCTCGAACCCGATGCCGTGTTTGCCAACGTGAGCACGGTCTCTCCGGAGACCGCTCGACGCCTTGCCGAGCTGGGACCTGAGGGCCGTGTCCTTGACGCTCCGGTGATGGGATCGCCACAGATGATTGCTGGGGGCTTGGGAAGGTTCCTCGTCGGCGGTCCTGCCCCAGCGATTACTGCCATTGAGCCACTGTGGAACGATCTTGGGTCCGGCTATACCCACTGTGGCCCGGTCGGCGCCGGGGCCACGATGAAGATCTTGGCGAACTCGTTGTTGATTACGGGGGTGGCTGCGCTGGCCGAGGCCATCGCCACGGCCAGACAGCACGCAATCCCCGACGAGTTCCTACGGTCCCTGCTTGCCGACAGTCCGGTGATAAGTCTCGCCAGCAACCTCCGGTTGGACAGTCTGCTCGATGCGTCGCATCCGGGTTGGTTCTCTCCGGCACTGGCCCGTAAGGACCTCCGCCTCGCCATCGACCTGGCCGAAGAGACCGGGGTTGGTGTGCGCATCGGACCTGCGGCCGAAGCCCTCTTGACCAGCGTTATTGACGCTGGCGGGCAGTGGCCAGACTTCGCTGCCGTGATCGAAGCACTTTCCTGAAGATTCAACGGAGACAACAACCCGTGGAAGTCTCCTTCGGTCAGCAGCAATTCCGCATGGTCGGAGTTGCGTTCTCGGGAGCCCAAAAGCCCCGTAATCACCGACATGCCACGTGTCCGACTCTGTCTGGAAAGAGCGGAGAGGTCAGGTCGCGGTTTGGCAGGTGCACGGTTGCCGGCGTGGAGGTGTGGATGGCACAACCATTGGCCGTTGTGATCGTGAGCGCTGACCCTGCGGCGCTGATCGACAGTGTGGTCCCGGCCTGTTTGAACTGCACGACTTGTGTCGGTGGATTGGTGAATTGGTAGTTGAAATCCCACAGCTGGCCGCTGGAGGCGACTGTCATGTTCGTCCAGGATGCGGGATCGGTGACGACCTGCTTGAAGAGGCCCCACTTGAGCATGGCCTTGACCTCACCCAGGAAGTCGGGAACGTCGTGGGCGCCTGGATGGACCTGGTACGTGACATGCATCCCGGCGGCCACCTCGGCTTGATGGTAGAGCTGGCTCATCGGGTAGATGATGTGCTCGTCTGCAATGTCGGCCTGGGGTGGATTGGGGTCGGCCTTGCTCGGGACACCGGTGCCGGTGCTCACGAACATTCGCGTGTCCTCGAGGTTCTTCACGAGGAGTGTCGGGTTGTGCCCGTCGGCGTAGAAGCCCTCTGGGGGTCCGTAGATGGGATCCGGGTCGTTGTCGCCGTGCTGCGGAGCGAACGAGAAGGTTGCCATCGCCGGCTGGACGACCGCAGCTTGCCACTGAGGGTCTACGAAGCCAGAGAGGCTGGCCACCGACCCGAAGAAGCCGGGCAGGCGCCCACCCAGGTACGTGGCACCCAATCCCCCCATCGATATGCCAACGAGAGCGTGATAGCGACGCTCGGGCAGAATCGGATAGCGGGCCAGGATGGTCGGGATCACGGTCTCTAGGTAGTAGCTCTCCCAGGACGGGTTGGCCCGCTCGCCGTTGTTCCACCAGTCGGCGTACCAGCCGTTTCCCCCTTCAGGCGTGACCACAATCGCACCCTGCCGGTCGAATGGCTTGTACAACCCAGTTTCGGCCCACGACGCGTAGTTGGTGCCAAGTCCAGCGAGGAAGACGACCAGGGGATAGCGCTGGTGGGGGTTGTAGCCGGCGGGCAGGAAAACGTCCGCCCGCAGCGGACCCGGATAGCTCAGCGTCTTCTGATCTGAATAGCCGACAAAGTTCAACCACGTCGAAGCGATCTGGCCGTCGGGAGCGGGAATCTCGATGGTCACCACCCGGGCCGGTGAAACGGATTCGGCGCTCGAAGCATTTGTGGGAGAAGCACAGCCGCCAAGGAATACCGTCGCAACAACCATCTTCCCCATACATCGGCCAGCCCACCGGAGATTCATAGCTGACGAGTCTCGCTTAAAATTCCACCGGTCATCCTCTCTGGGCTACTGCCGTAGTCGCGGCAGTCGTCGGGGACTCTCGCTACATTGAGCTCTTCACCACGACGGGAGGATCCCGATGTCGTCAATCTCAGGGCCCGAACATCTCAGCGGCCATCATCGAGACACCCTGGTACAGATCTTTCAACAAGATACGAACCACAACGTCGAATGGCACGATGTCGTGTCATTGCTCGACGCGGTCGGATCCATCGAACAACAGCACGACGACATGTTTCTGTTCCGCATCGGGCAAGAGACCGAGGTTCTCAGGCGTCCGAGTGACAAGGACATCGACGGGCAACAACTCGTCGACTTGCGCCGGATATTGACCAGTGCGGGCTACGACACCGTGGCGGCCGACCTCGAAGACAAGGGCAAAGAAGTCTGAGGTCACACGATCGCCAGGCAGGCGAAGGCCCTGAGTCCTACTCGGGGCGCGGAGCTCAAGCCTCGAAGGCGTCGGGCGGCGGGCACGTGCACACCAAAGTGCGATCGCCGTACGCCTGGTTGATCCGCGCCACGGGCGGCCAGTACTTGGCGGCCGTGCGGCCGGCGGGGAACACTGCCGTCGCCCGGTCATAGGCACGGGTCCATTCACCCACCAGCGACTCTGCCGTGTGCGGCGCGCCGCGCAAGGCGCTGTCCTCGAGCGGCCAGCGGCCGGACGCGACCTCGTCGATCTCGGCCCGGATGGCGATCATGGCGTCGCAGAAGCGGTCGAGCTCCTCGAGGTCCTCGCTCTCGGTGGGCTCGATCATCATGGTGCCCGCCACCGGGAAGCTCACCGTTGGCGCATGGAAGCCGTAGTCGATCAGCCGCTTCGCCACGTCGTCGACCGTGACCCCCGTGGCCTTGCTCAGTGGCCGAAGATCGACGATGCACTCGTGTGCCACGAGGCCGCCTTTCCCGGTGTAGAGGATCGGGTACGACGAGGCGAGCCGGATGGCTACGTAGTTGGCAGCCAGCACCGCCGACTTGGTCGCATGCGCCAGTCCGCTCCCCGACAGCAGGCGGATGTACGCCCAGCTGATCGCCAGGATCCCGGCGCTGCCGTAGGGCGCGGCGCTCACGGGCCCGATCCCCAGGCGCTGCTCGGCTCTGGGGTGCATCGGGTGCGACGGCAGGAACGGCACCAGGTGCTCGGCCACCGCCACCGGACCGACGCCCGGGCCGCCGCCGCCGTGCGGGATGCAGAAGGTCTTGTGGAGGTTCAGGTGGGAGACGTCGCCGCCGAATTCGCCCGGCTGGGCGAGGCCGAGCAACGCGTTCAGGTTGGCCCCGTCGATGTACACCTGCCCGCCGTATCGGTGCACCATCTCGCACATGGCGCTGATGCCTTCTTCGTAGACCCCGTGCGTCGACGGGTAGGTGATCATGATCGCCGCCAGCCGCGGCGCGTGCTCCGCGCACTTGGCCTCGAGGTCGCCCAGGTCCACGGTCCCGTCGTCGCAGGCACCGACGACCATGACCCTCATGCCGGCCATGACGGCGGACGCCGCGTTGGTCCCGTGTGCGCTGGACGGGATGAGGCAGACGTGGCGCTCGTGCTCGCCCCGCGACTCGTGGTAGGCCCGGATGGCGAGGAGCCCCGCCAGCTCGCCCTGGCTGCCGGCGTTCGGCTGCACCGAGACCTTGGCGTAGCCCGTGACCGCGGCCAGCCACGCCTCGAGCTGGTCGATCAGCTCTTGGTAGCCCGGCGTCGCCTCGAGCGGCGCGAAGGGGTGGACGTCGGCGAAACCCGGCAAGCCCACCGGTTCCATCTCCGTCGTGGCGTTCAACTTCATGGTGCACGACCCGAGCGGGATCATGCCGCGGTCGAGCGCGAAGTCGGCGTCGGACAGGCGGCGGAGGTAGCGCAGCATGGACGTCTCGGAGTGGTGTTCGGAGAAGACCGGGTGCACGAGGATGGGCCCGCGGCGCAGCAGGGGCACGGGCAGCGCGTTGCGCCAGCCTGCTCCGGGGGCGACGGCCGATGCGCCGAAGGCGTCGAGGACGGCCGCGACGTGGTCGTCGGTCGTGGTCTCGCCGCACGAGATACCCACGTGATCCCCGTCCACCAGGCGCAGTTGGATTGCCCGCTCGGCCGCGGCCCGCACGATCTCCTCGGCGCCCCCGGGGGTCTCGACGACGATCGTGTCGAAGAACTCCCGGTGGACGAGCGCGTAACCTGCGGCCTCCAGTCCGTCGGCCAGCTGCACCGTCCGGCCGTGGACCCGGCGCGCGATGCCCCGCAGTCCCTCGGCACCGTGGTACACCGCGTACATGGCGGCGGCCACCGCGAGGAGGACCTGTGCGGTGCAGATGTTGGACGTCGCCTTCTCGCGGCGGATGTGCTGCTCGCGGGTCTGGAGCGCCAAGCGGTAGGCGGGCCGGCCTGCGGCGTCGACGGAGAGGCCGACGAGGCGTCCGGGCAGGTCTCGCTCGAGGCCGCCGCGCACCGCCATGTAGGCGGCGTGGGGACCCCCGTACCACAGCGGCACGCCGAAGCGCTGGGACGAGCCCACGGCCACATCGGCTCCCCACTCCCCCGGCGGGGTGAGCAGTGTCAGGGCCAGCAAGTCGGCTGCCACCGTCACCAGCGCGCCCCGCGCGTGGGCGTCGGCGGTCACCGCGGCGAAGTCACGGACGGCACCCGAGCACCCCGGGTACTGCTGGACGACCCCGAAGTACTCGCCGCCGGGGAGGCCCTCGCTCAAGTCGGCCACCACGACCTCGAGGCCGAGCGGGCCAAGCCGCGTCGTGAGCACGGCGATGGTCTGGGGCAGGCAGTCGGCGTCGACGACGACCCGGTTCGACTCGACCGTGGCCCGACGCCGCATCAGCGTCACCGCCTCGGCCACCGCGGTGCTCTCGTCGAGGAGCGAGGCGTTGGCCGTGTCGAGGCCGGTGAGATCGGTGACCATCGTCTGGAAGTTCAACAACGCCTCCAGTCGGCCCTGGCTGATCTCGGGCTGGTAGGGGGTGTAGGCGGTGTACCAGGCGGGGCTCTCGAGCACGTTGCGCCGGATCACCCCGGGCGTGATCGTGCCGGAGTAACCGAGCCCGATCATCGGCTCGGCGACGACGTTGCGTGCCGCACGGGCCCGTAGCTCGTCGAGCACCGCTCGCTCGGAGACAGCCGGCGGAAGGTCGAGTTCGGTGAGGCTGCGCACCGAGCCGGGGATGGCAGCGTCAACCAGCGCGTCGAGGTCGTCGTAGCCCAAGATCTTGAGCATCGCGGCCTGTTCCTCGGCGGAGGTCCCGACGTGGCGATGCAAGAAGTCTTCGAACGGCTCGAGTGACTCGGTGCCGGCTGGACGATGGTCGCTCAAGGAGGCCTCCTCATGCGCCCCGCACTCACGCAGGGCTTGTCGGATGTCCTCCCCACTCTGTCGTCGGACCTGAGAGTCTCACCGCCACACGAGCGGCTTCCACCTTCGGTGCGGGACGCCTGGGCGCCACGCTTTCCAGAGTTGCCTCGCCGGAGCGGTATGTCGGCCTGAGAGTTTCTGGGGAGAATTGCTCCTCCGGCGTCCCCTCGACTTACCCCTACGGGGACTCTGGCGCTCCGGTTCAAACGGCGTATTCAGTTGTGAGGACCACTATAGGGCAGCGACCCCGGTCGGGCCGGCACCGAGGGGCACCCGACAGTGGCTACTCCTCGTCCTCGCGGACGGGCCACAGGGGCGGGCGGAGCAGAGAGGCCGTCAGCTCGCGCCCACGCTGGAGGACCGTCACCGAATCGCCGTCGAGCAGCTCTGCATCGGCCTCGACCAGGCCGAGCCCGATACCACAGCCGCGCATGGGCGAGAAGTTGCCACTGGTGAGGATGCCGACCTTGTCTCCGTCGCGGCAGATGTCGGCCCCGTCGTGCAGCGGTTGGCGGCCGTCGCCCACCAGGCCACGCAGGCGCCGCGCCGGGCCGTTGACCCGTTCCTCCTCGAGGGCGGCGCGCCCGGTAAACGGGCCCTTGTCCCACCCGACGACCCAGGCCAGCCCGGCCTGGAGCGGGGTGATGCCGGGGCCCAGCTCGTGCCCGTGCAGCGGAAGTCCTGCCTCGAGGCGCAGGGTGTCGCGCGCGCCGAGCCCGGCGGGGACAATGCCCTGCGCCAGCACTGCCTCCCAGAAGCTCGGCGCGACCTCGGCGGGGATGGCGCACTCGACGCCGTCCTCACCGGTGTAGCCCGTGCCGGCCACCAGGCAGGTCGCACCGCCCCACTCGAAGCGCTCGACGTTGAAGCGATGCACCGCGGCAGCCGTTGGCGACACGCTGGCCAGGAGGGTCCGCGCCTCGGGGCCCTGCACGGCGATCACCGCCCGCTCCTCGGTCACGTCGGTCCCGCCGATCGCGCGGCGGACGTCGCTGGTATTGGAGGCGTTGGGCATGACGTCGAAGCGGTCCTCGTCGACCCACCAGACGATTATGTCGTCGACGACAAAGCCTTCCTCGTCGAGCAGGTGCGTGTACTGCGCCCGTCCCGGGTGGACGCGCTCGAGGTCGTTGCTGAACGAGCGCTGCAGATGTTCGAAGGCCTCGGGCCCGCTGACGCGCACCGTGCCCAGATGGCTGACGTCGAAGGCCACCGCCGACGTACGACAGGCGCGGTGTTCGGCGACAGTGCCGCTCGGGTACGCCAGCGGCATCTCCCAACCGCCGAAGGGAACCATCTTGGCGCCGAGCGCCACATGCTCGGCATAGAGCGGTGAGACCCGGGCAGACCCACTCGTGGTGACCTCGTCGGCGCTCACCGAGCCAGACTAGACACCTTCGCGCGCACGCCCCGACTATGGGCTAGGCCGCTCCCGCCGTCACTCGCGCCAGGCCGTGCGAGGCCACCAACTCGGTGAAGTCGCGCTGGTACACCACGCGGATCGGCACCTCGGGGTAGAGCTCGCGCATGCGACGCACCTTGCGGTTCTTGCGCGTCACCAGCCGCTGGTCGGCGGTGGTCAACTCGATGAACACGCCGCGGCCCGGAAGGTAGAAGTCGGGGCGGAATCCCGACACCGGCGTGCCGGACGCGTCCCATTCGAGCGGGAATTCCACCGGCTCGTATTCCCAGCGCTCACCCGACAGGTCGAGCAGCACCGCGAACACACGCTCGGAGGGATGCGCGAAACGGATGGTCCCTGCGGGCGCACAGGCCGGGTGGCGTGTGCGCCCGACGCGCGCAGGGTCCGTCGGGCTCACTCCCCCGCGGCCCGCGCCCGCTGCGTCTGGGTCACCCGCCGCTTCGACGTCGGTTCGGCCGCCGGTGCGTCCAGCCGCACGATGTCGGCGTCGAGCTCTTCGAGCACTCCGGCGAGGGGCACGATGTTGAACACGCCCTGGCCGCCGGCGAGCAGGTCGACCACCTCACCGTTGGACCGGGCCAAGACCGAGCTCGTCACCGTCAGCACGAGGTTGGCCGAGGCCAGGTCAGCACCCAGGTCGTCGCGTAGACATTCGACCACGCGGCGCGCCGAATGCAGCGACACGCCGGCGTCGAGCAACTGCTTGATCACCTTCAGCTCGAGCACGTCCGAATACGAGTAGACACGGCGAGTGCCACTCCCTTTTGCCGTCGCCACCGAAGGCTGCAGCAGGCCCGTGCGGGCCCAGTAGTCGAGTTGCCGGTACGAGATCCCCACCAAGCCGCAGACCTGCGGCCCGGAAAACCCCCCGACATGGGTCGCGGACCCGTCGCCCATCTCCACCTCCCTGCACTGGATCTCCGGCGCTCACTCTAGTGCAGCGCGGACGACACCGCTGTAGTTACCGGCGCGTTCTTCCAGAATCCGGACCTCTTCGAGAGGTTCAGGGTCGAGAGGCCCCGCCGTGCTCCGTCTCGAGCCCCGCCTCGGTCTCCGGAGCCTGGCGCCCATCGGTGTTCGCGTGATCGTGCCCGGCTCTTTCGTGCCCGTCCACGGTTCCGTCCATGGTCCCATTCCCGTCCTCGTAACCGTGCTCGTGCCCATGCCCATGCCCGTGGGTATGGGCACGCTCGTCGATCGGCCAGGCCACGACCGAGCCGTGGACGCTGAGACCGACCCGGGAACCCGCCTCGAGCGGCGTGCCCCCCGTCACCCTGACCACCAGCTCGGGCAGCTGGTCGGCCTCGGGGCGGACCCGGACCACCGCATCGTGCCCGAAGTACTGGTAGCTCTCCACCGTGGCCACCACGGGCGCGGTCCCCACCTCGCCGATGACCAGTTGCTCGGGCCGGATGAGGACGTGGCCGGGTCCGCCGCGCGCTCGCGCCGGCCAGCCCTCCACCGCCAGCGCGCCGAGGGGTGTCTCGGCCGCCATGGCCCCGGCACCACCGGCGCGGGCCGCCACCACCGGGGCGTGCAGGACGTTGGACTCACCAAGGAAGCGGGCCAGCGCCGGGTCGAGGGGGTGGCGATAGATGCCAGCGGGCGTGTCGAGCTGCGCGATGACGCCGTGGCGGAGCACGGCCACCTGGTCGGCCATCGACAGCGCTTCGTCCTGGTCGTGGGTCACGAGGATGGAGGTGGCACCCGCCCGACGCAAGACGTCGTGCACCTCCGCGCGCACGCTGGCTCGCAGGCTGGCGTCGAGCGAGGAGAAGGGCTCGTCGAGCAGCACGATCTCGGGCTCGGTGGCCAGCGCGCGCGCCAGTGCGACGCGCTGTTGCTGGCCACCAGAGAGCTGGTGGGGGTAGCGGCGATGCAGGCCGGACAGGCCCACCATCTCGAGCAGCTCGAGCACCCGGTCGCGCCGGTGCGGTCCCCGGCGCAGGCCGAAGGCAACGTTGCGCCCGACCGAGAGGTGCGGGAAGAGGGCCCCTTCTTGGGGCACGTAGCCGATGCGCCGGCGCTCGCTCGGCACGAAGACACGGCGGCCGTCGTCGACCACCTCGGACCCCAGCACCACCTCGCCGCGGTCGAGGCGCTCGAAGCCGGCGATGATGCGCAGGAGCGTGGTCTTGCCGCTCCCCGACACCCCCAAGATCCCCGTGAAGCTGCCGGCCGGGACGCTCAAGTCGACGCCGTCGAGGACGCGCAGCTCGCCGAACGACTTGCAGGCGCCACGAACAGCGAGCTCTGTCATCGCCCAATTGTGGCTGATGGGAGCATGCGCACGGTCCCTGTCACCGCGACCACCGGCGTGCCCACGGCGGCGGCGCGGGAAGGGAGCCGGTCGAACCACCGGCCGAGCACGTAGCTGGGCACCGCCGCGATGAGCAGCATCATCCCGGCGTAGGGCGCCGCCGCGCCGTAACTCAGGTTGGTCTGCTGGGCCCAGAACCCCGTGGCGAGCGTCTGCATCCCTGTCGGGATGAGGATGAGCGTGGCGATGAGCTCGGTCGCCGTCTCGAGGAAGACCAAGCAGAAGGCGGCGGCCAGCCCGGGACCGATCAGCGGGAGGGTGACGCGCCAGAAGACGGAGTGCTTGGTCACCCCGAGCGACTGGCCCACCTCTTCGAGGCCGATGGGTGCCCGGGCCACCGCGGCCCGCACCGACACCACGGCCATGGGGAAGAACATCACCGCGTAGACCAGGATCAGCAGCGGTGTCGTCTGGTACCAGCGCCCGTCGAGGAAGTGGGTCGTCACATAGGCCGCGCTGAGCGCGATCACGATGGCGGGCACGGCGAGGACGAGCATGGACGTGCGCTCGAGCAGCCGGATGAGCGGGCCGGGGTGGCGCACCGAGAGCAGCGCGACGGGCAGCGCGCCCAGCGTGGCCACGAGGCCGGCCGCCGCGGCCAGCCCGAAGGTGGTGAGGGTGGCTCCCCAGATCGACACGCTCGGCACCGTGGAGGTGCCGCCCTGAACGATCAGGTACACGATCGCCCCGACGGGCACACCCAGGGCGAGGACGACCACCGCCGCCACCAAGGCCAGCGCAGGGAGGGTGGCGCGGCCGAGCGGCCGCGGGCGCATGACGCGCGTCGCGCCGGCACCCACCCGTGCCCCGCGGCCCTTGCCCCGGGCCGCGCCCTCGCCGAAGAGGAAGATCGCGCCCAAGAGAACCAGGATCAGCGAGAACGCACAGCCCGCCGCCGTGTTGAAGCCTACGGTGAACTCTGTGTACGCCTCGGTGGTCAGCGTGCGGAAGCCCAGGATCTCGAAGGCACCGAACTCGGCCAGGCACACCAGCGCCACGAGTACCGCACCACCGAGGATGGCCAGTCGCGCCTGGCCGACGGTCACCTTCCAGAACGTGCGCAGCCGTCCGAGGCCCAGGCTGCGCGCCACCTCCTCTTGCGCTGGGTCCGCGTTGCGCAGGTTCGCCGCCACCGGCAGGAACACGAGCGGGTAGACGGCGAGGGTCATCACCAGCACCGCCGCCCAGAACCCGCTGAAGCCGGGGAAGATCGCTTTCCACCCGAAACTGACCACGAAGTCGGGGATCCCGAGCGGGATCACGACCAGGACAGCCCACAGGCTGCGCCCCGGCAACGCGGTGCGTTCGACGAACCAGGCCAGCAGCGTCCCGAGCACGGCGCAGAGCGCGGTGACGACGACGGTGAGGCTGATCGTGTTGCGCACGAGCTGGGCCGTCAGGCTGCGAAAGAGCAGGGGCTGCAGCGTCGACCAGCCCGTCTGGAAGGCCTGGACCACCAGGAAGATCAGCGGCGTGACCACCGCCAGTGCGACCAGGACCGCCAAAGCCACTAGCAGCGGAGGGCCGGCGCGGCGATAGCCGGGGAGACGGTGGTGCGCGATGTGGTGGTGCAGGCGCTCGCGCTGGTGGTGCCAGCGGCCGTGCTGTCCGCGTCCCCGCCCGCGCCCCCGCCCGTGACCGTGCTCGCGACCGTGCTCGTGTCGCCCTCCCCTGTCGGGCCCACGGCGGTGCCGGGAAGGGACGGGCGTACTCATCTCACCGCGAGACCGGGCTCACAAGAGCTGTGCCTCTTGGAGCAGCTTGATCGCCTCCGCACCGGTGCCCAGCTGGGCGATGGTGATGGAGTTGGGCTGCAGCTGGTTGAAGGGTGTCTCCGGCTGGGCCGTGGTCACCCCCGAGGCGATGGGGTACTCGAAGCTGTCGCTGTGGGCGATGATCTCCTGCCCCTGCGCCGAGGTGATGAAGGCGACGAAGCGCTGCGCTTCCGCCTGGTTCGGCGACGAGCGCAGGATGGCCGCGCCCGAGACGTCGACGACGTAGCCGACATCGTGCGGGGCGAAATAGGCGATCGCCGAGTGCATGTTCGACGCCCCGATCTCGGCCCGCTCGCGGTACCAGTAGTACTGGTTCACGATGCCGAGGGCGACCTGGCCCCGGTTGACCTCGTCGGCGATCGTCTCGTTATCGGGATACTGGTGGTTCCCCGCGTTGGTCTTGAGCCCCTCGAGCCACTTGAGGGCGGCCGCGTCGCCGTGGGTGCGCGCCACCGACGTCACGATGGGCTGGAAGTCGGTCTCGCCGCCGGCGATGGCGATCTTGCCCTTCCACTGGGGCTCGGCCAGCTGCATGGCCGAGGTCGGGAGCTGGCTGGGCTTGAGCAGCGAGGTGTTGTAGACGATGACGCTCACCCGGGCCGACACGCCGACCCACATGCCGTTGGCCGAGTTGTACTTCGAGGGTGTCTGCGCCAGCGTCGACGCCTTGATCGGGGCGAGCAGGTGCTTCGAAGCCAGGTACTGGAGGGGCGGCGAGTTCTCGGTGAAGAACACGTCGGCCGGCGAGTGCCCGCCCTCGGCGACGATCTGGTCGGCCAGGACATCCTCGTCGTCGAAGCGCACGTTGACCGTGATCCCGGTCTTCTTCTCGAACGCGTTCACCAGTGACTGGGTGGTCTGCACGTGCTGGCCGCTGTAAAGGGTGAGGGCCGCGCCGGACGCGCCGGCCGGAGTCGCGGCGGCCGTGCCCGCCACCAGCAGACCGGCACCGAGACACAGCGCGACGAGCGCGCCGCGGGCGCGCCGGAACAGGGACCGGGTCATGGGGCAACTCCTGGGCAGGCGCCGTTGATCGCCTCGTAGTCCTTCTTGATCGCGGCGGCCGCCAAACTGTCGTCCCCGTTCGCCTTGACGAGATCCTCGTCATCGGACTCCAGCTTCGACACCGTCGCCATCAAGGAGGTGTCCGAGCTGTGCAGGCCGCGGAGCGGCAGGATCTGGCTGAGCGCGTAGCCGACCGGGTCGGCGTTGGGGTCGGGCCCGTCGGAGAGCACCCCGTTGAGCTGTTGGCAGATCGCAGCGGGCGCCTTCGCCAGCGCCGCCGTCCCTCCCCCGCTCGACGTCGTCGTCCCAGCACCGCTCGGCGAGCTCGGCCCCGAACTGCAGGCGGCCAGCGCCACCGGCGCCGCGACCAGCGCCAGCCCGACGGCCGTTGCCTCCAGCCATCTCTTCGACACCGGCCCTCCTTCCAGCAGACTCGACCAGAACTTCGTTCGACCGGGCCTCCGCTCGACCGGACCTTCGCACGAATCTTAGGCTGGCCTAACTTTAGGTTGCCCTCAGGAGAGCGGTCAAGGTCGCCCTACCCCGACGCGGAGGGCAACGGCGCAGAAAGGGAGCGAGGAGTCCGGCCTCAGGGAAGAGGCGGCGGCCCGAAGTCGAGGCGGCCCTCCAAGGGGCTCGAGGGCTCCGCGTGGAAACGAACCGGGATCCGGCCGGCCCGGCGGGCCTCGTAGCCCGCTTCGACGGCCAGGCGCATGGCGCGGGCCATGGCCACGGGGTCGTGCGCCCGGTTGACCGACGTGGCCACGAGCACCGCGTCACAGCCGAGCTCCATGGCCAGGGCCGCATCGGAGGCGGTGCCAATCCCCGCGTCCAAGATGACCGGCACCTCGACCGCCTCGCGCACCAGTGCGATGTTGTGCGCGTTGCGAATGCCCAGGCCGCTGCCGATCGGCGACCCGAGCGGCATCACCGCTGCGCAGCCGACCTGCTGGAGACGCAGCGCCAGGACCGGGTCGTCGGTCGTGTAGGGCAGCACGACGAACCCGTCCTCGGCCAGCTGCTCGGCCGCGCTCAAGAGCTCGACCGCGTCCGGCAGCTGCTGACGGTCGTCGTTGACCACCTCGAGCTTTACCCACTCGGTGCCGAACGCCTCGCGCGCCAACTTGGCGGTCAGCACCGCCTCCGATGCGGTGGCGCAGCCGGCGGTGTTCGGCAGGACGCGCACCCCGAGCTCGTCGAGCAAGGACAGCAGCGCACCCTTCGTCGACGCCTCGACGCGCCGGACCGCCACGGTGGCCATCGCGGTACCGGACTCGTGCAGGGCGCGCCTGAGCGCATCGAGGCTGGTCATGCCCCCGGTACCGAGAAGCAGTCGCGACCCGAACTCCTCACCGGCGATGCAGAGCGGCATGGCGGGGGCAGCGGCGTCGTCGGCGCTCACCCGAACGACCATACCCCGGTGCCCGCCTATGGTTGCTCGGTGGCGGACGAGACCCCACCGACGGCGCTGACCATCGCCGGATCGGACTCGGGAGGCGGCGCCGGCGCGCAGGCCGACCTCAAGACGTTCGCCGCGCTGCACGTGCACGGCACCTGCGCACTGACGGCGGTCACCGCGCAGAACACGGCCGAGGTGCGCGGCGTCGTCGCGCTCGAACCGGCCTTCGTGCGCCAGCAGGTCGAGACCGTGCTCGACGACTTCGCCGTCGCCAGCGTCAAGACCGGCATGTTGGCCACCGCGGCGATCGTGGCCGAGGTGGCGGCGCTCGCGGCCGAGGGGCGGCTCCCCCAGCTCGTGGTCGACCCGGTGCTCGTGTCCTCGACCGGGCACCGCCTGGTCGAGCCCGAAGGGATCGAGGCATATCTCGAGCTGCTGGTGCCGCACGCGCTCGTCGTCACCCCGAACCTGCGCGAGGCCGCCATCCTCTCGGGGACCGATGTCGCCTCGCTCGCTGCGCTGGGGTCGCGGCGCGCGGTCGCCGAGCAGCTGCGGGCGCGCGGCGCCCGCTACGTCGTCGTCAAGGGCGGCCACCTGAGCGAGTCGGCCGAGGACGTCGTGGCGGGCCCCGACGGCATCGTGGTCCTGCCCGGACAGCGAGTGGTCACGGGCAACGACCACGGCACGGGGTGCTCGCTTTCCGCTGCCATGGCGGCGCACCTGGCGCGGGGCGTTCCCGTGGCCGACGCCATCGCCGAGGCGAAGGCCTTTGTCGCCCGGGCGCTGGCCGGAGGCGCCGGCTGGCGGCTCGGATCGGGGCACGGCCCCCTCGACCATTTCGGGTGGTCGGCGCAGCCGTAGGCTGGCACGCGCATGACGCTCCACGACACCGACACCGACACCGAGCTCGTCGGCGAGGGCGCCTCTCCCCTGCGGCCCCAGCGCCCGGCCAGCGCGGGTGGGATCTCCATGCGGCCGGCCATGATCGTCCTCGGCTTGGCGGTCCTCATCCTGGCGGTGTTCGTGACGATCGGGATCGTGACCTCGCAGTCGCCCCAACCCGTCAGGACCTCGAGCGCACCGAGTGCAGTGTCCGGGACGCCGCTGCGCGCCGCCGTGGCAGCCGGGCTGCTCTCGCCGATCATCATCGAGGGCGAGCCGCCGAACAACATCCTCAACGCCGTGTCCGTCCCGGTGGGCTCGGTCCGCCTTGCCCACCAGAACAACGCGGCGGGGTCCGGGCAGTACGACGCGCAGGTGACCTTCCGCTCCGACGACTCCCAGGCCACCCTCCTCACCTTCTTCGCCGCCGACATGAAGGAGCAGGGCTGGCAGGTCTTCGACAAGGGCGCGGCGGCCAACGACCCGGGCGCGCTCGAAGTGCTGGGCAAGCTGGCCGGCACCGACGGCTACTACTGGCAGATGGGGGCGGTCATCGCGCCCACCACGTTCGGCCAGGGTGCGCCGCCGGCGGGGTGGACCAGCTTCACCATCCGGCTGTTCCAGGAGAGCGACGACGAGGGCTGAACGTCCGGGGGTCCGGACCGGCGGCGTTCAGACGCTGTCGGCGCCGACTCTTTCCGCCTCGGCCCCAGCCGCGGCCGCGTCGATGTCCACGGGATCCGCCGTTGCGACGGGCGACAACGGCTCGGCCGGCTGAGCGGGCTCGGCCAGCAGGTAGGCCCAGACGAAGAAGTTGATTGGGTAGAGCAGGTAGCCCACGCGCGGGTCCGGCGCCAACAGGATCAGCGCCGCCATCACGACGCCGGCGATCGTGCAGACCTCGGAGACGGTGCGCGGTGTGTGGCGGTAGAGGTGTCGGGCCAGGAGCACGGTCAGCACGAGGCCGACGGAGGCAGGTAGGACGCGGCTGAGTGAGGGGAACGCGCTGACGAGCACGTGCCCCGGCAACGCGCTCGCCGCCGTCGAGGGGATCGCACTCAAGCCGAGAGGGAAGAGCACGACGTCGTCGACGATGGCGGCGGGACCGCGCAGCACGAAGGGGAAGATGGTCGGCACCGCCACCACGATCATGCCGGCGAGCATGGCGAGCGGCCGTCGCTCACCTTTGCGGCCCCTCGCCGCGAACAGTGCCAGCGCCGCCAGGGGCCAGGCGGTGAACTTCATGGCCGACGCGATGCCGAAGACGACGCCCGAGGCGAACGGCCGGCGGCGCTGGGCCAGCACCACCGCGAGCAACAAGCACGCGGCGACGGGGATGTCGTCGCCACCGGTCGCCAGCGGCAGGGAGGCCAGCGGGAGGATGACGAGGGCCTGGAGCGCGCGTATCTTGCGGCGGCCGTCGGCCCGGCACAGGTAGAGCGCCACCGCGGCCACGGCGAGGGTGGTCAGGCAGAAGAAGATGCGTGCGTCGCTCAGTCCGTTGTTGGGCCAGATGGCGCTCGGGATGCCCATCAGCGCCATGACCGGGAGGTAGGGCAAGAAGCCCGCGTAGTCCGGCTCGCCCGGCGCGTGGTACTTCACCGGGTGCGGCGACCGCACCAGCTTGTGGTACGGATTCTGGCCGTGCACCAGGTCCTGGCCGCCGACCTCGACCACGCCGACCTCAGGCTGTTGGTGCGACCCGGGGACCCCGTCGTAACGCCACAGGATCTCGAAGCCCAGCGGGATGGCCAGCGCCCCGGCGAAGACGCACACCGCCACCACGATGCGCGTCAGCCAGGCCCGCTTGTGCTGGCGTTCGGTGAGCGCGTGGCCGGGCTGGCGCCGCCGTTTGCGGCGCAGCACCCAGGCCAGGATCGCCGAAGCCAGCGCGCCGAAGACGAACGGCGAGAGCGCCATGCGTCCCCAGACCTCGTAGAGCCCGTTGGTCGACGTGTAGATGGTGAGCAACGCGAACAGCGCGCTGCCCCCGTACAAGAGCGCGTCGCCCGCCTCGGGTGAGATGCGCTTGATCCGCTCGAACGTCCGGCGCGCAACGTCGGCGGCATCAGAGGCCCACGAGAAGTTCATCGTCGACAAGGTCGGCATGGGTGTCGAAAAGCCTCGCACACAGGGACAACGGGGGAAGGGAACCTTTCCCCCCTCTTTGGATCCTAGGGCTCGGCTAGCTCCAGGTGTGCCACGTAGAACGCCAGCTCAGCCTCCAAACACGCGGTCAGCGTGTCGGCCCGGCGGAACCCGTGCCCCTCGCCCTCGAAGAAGCGCAGGTCGCAACGGACCACGGCCGCGTCGAGGGACGCTCGCATCCCCTCGGCCTGCGACGGCGGGACCACCGCGTCCTCGGTGCCCTGCAGCAGGAGCACGGCGCCCCGCATCGCGTGGGCCCGGTTCCGCGGCGAGCGCTCCTCGTAGAGGCGCTCCGCGCCGGGCAGCGGGCCGATCAGCCGATCGGTGTAGTGGGCCTCGAAGTCGTGCGTGCTCGCCACCAGCCCCATGAGGTCGGTGACCCCGTACCACGAGACACAGGCACCGAACCCCTCCCCCGCCGCCAGCGCGTTGAGCGCCGTCATGCCGCCGGCGCTGGCGCCGCGCACGGCGAGGCGCCGGGGGTCGGCGTCGCCTCGCGCCGCCAGGTGTCGGGCCGCATCGAGGCAGTCCTCGGAGTCCGCCACGCCCCACTGGCCCCACAGCGCGCAGCGATACGCCCGCCCGTACCCCGAGCTGCCTGCGTAGTCCACGCAGGCCACGGCGAAGCCGCGGGTCGTCAAGAACTGCACGGTGAGGTCGAGGCCGGCCGGACAGGCCGCGGTCGGACCGCCGTGGCACCACACCACCAGCGGCGGCGCGCCGTCACTCGGCCCCCCGGTGCCCGAGAGCGCCGGCCGGTACAGCGTGCCGTAGACCGGGCGTCCGGTGCGGCCGGTCAGGGCGAAGGGCTCCCCCACGGCCACGTCAGCCGGTCGCAGCGCGGTCTGGGCCGGGGGGCGGACCGGGTGGGTCCCGTCCTCGTCGCGCCATATCCAGACGGTCGACGGGGCGTCGGGGGTCGTCCCGATCAGCGCCAGTCCGCCCTGGTGCTCGCACACCGCCGCGAGCGAGACGCACGGTTGCAACAGGACTCGTGGGGCGTTCGGTCCGCCCGGCCCGCTCGCCTCACCCACGGCTGCGGCTACGGCGACAGCCGGGTCGATGATGACCAACGCGTCGCGCCCCGACGCCGTCATGCGAGCAGCCAGGGTCCCGTCGGGCAGCTCGGCCAGGGTCGACTGCCCAAGCACCCAGTCGGGGCCGTGGAACTCCGCCGCGACGTCGGCGAGCCGCTCGGGCCCAGGGTTTGCCTCGCGATAGGGCTGCCACCAGCCGGCCCGGTCCGAGACGAAGCGCAACCGGCCATCGCGTCCCCATCCCGGCTGCCCGACCGACTCGTCGAGACCGCCGGCCACCACCCTGGGCTCGCCCGCCGCGCCGAGGGACGCGGTACTCGACGTCGGCTCTCCGTGACGCGCCAGGGGGACGACGAGCAACTGAGAGGCATCCCACGGCATGTCGGGGTGATCCCACGCCACGACGGCCATGCGCTCGCCCGCGGGGTCCACCCTGGGCGTGCCGAAGAAGTCGTGACCCTCGAGCACGACGCACTCGGGCGCCGGGTCGGCGCGCGTCCCCAGCGCAACGATGCTCCGCCGCGGCCGCAGGACGCCCGGGCGGTGCACTTCGCGCACGGCCAGGACCCAGTCCCCGTCGGCCGTGACGCTGAGCCCCCCGTGGTTGTGCACCACGCCTTCGGGCGGCGCGGCGGTCAGCGGCCTCGGCCTGGCCACCGGGACGCCGGCATCGCTGACGCCACCCGGGCCGTCGCAGAACCACACCCGCTGATCGGCATGGTCCACGTAGGCGAAGGCGCCGGTTGCGTGGCCCGGTACGAGGGACAGTGCCCCTCCGCCGTACTCGTTGACGCGGCTGCGGATGCTGACATCTGGCGGCGAATGATCCGTCAAGGCGCCGTCACCGGCGCGCACGAGGACCACTCGTCCGGCCTCGGCCGGTCGGGACTCGAGCCAGTAGAGGGCTTCGGTGTCCGAACAAAGTTCTGACAACGACACCTTGGCCCGCGCGACGTCGGCCGCCGCGAACGGGGAGGCCCAACGCCCATAGCGTGCTGTGGTGGCCACGGTCCGACGGTACCCGGTGCCCGGCGCGGCGCAGGGCTCCGGCAGCGCCGCCCTCTACAGTGATCCGGGTGCGCTTCCCGGCCTATCTGCTCTCCAAGACGGGGGAGGTGATCCGTCCGGCGGTCGTCCAACTCTCCGAAGCCGACCTGCCCGAAGGCGAGGTCCTCGTGCGCGTCGAGTGGTCCGCCATCAACTTCAAGGACGCCATGGTCACTCGCCCGGGTAACCGGGTTGCTCGCGGCTTTCCCCTTGTCCCCGGCGTCGAGCTCGCGGGCAGTGTCGAGGAGAGCACGAGTCCCGACTTCCGCCCCGGCCAGCGAGTGCTCGTGCAGGGCTACGACCTCGGGGTGGCGCACCACGGCGGCTTCGCCGCCTATGCGCGCGTGCCTGCTGACTGGGTCGTGCCGCTGCCGGAGTCCCTCAGCTGTCGCAATGCCGCCATCATCGGGTTGGCCGGGTTCACCGCGCTGCTGTCGCTGCGCCGCCTGCGCCAGCACGGCACGAACCCTGACGACGGCCCGGTGCTCGTCACGGGAGCGTCAGGTGGCGTCGGGAGCGCCGCGGTCGCGATGCTGGCAAAGGCCGGCTTCGAGGTGGTCGCTTCTTCGGGCAAGACGGCCGAACACGAGTACCTCAAAGAGCTCGGCGCGTCGCGGGTCGTCGGGCGCCAGTTCACCGAGGACGACGGCCGGAGCCTCGGGCCGCAGCTGTGGGCGGCCGTGGTGGACTGCGTGGGCGGGATGGCCCTGGCCGAGGCCCTGCGCACCGTCCACTACGGCGGTGCCGTCGCCGCCAGCGGGCTCACCGGTGGCAACGACCTGAGTACGACCGTCTACCCCTTCATCATCCGCGGGGTGGCGCTCCTCGGAATCGACACGGTCGCCACGCCGATCGAAGAGCGCCGGGAGCTGTGGGACGAGATGCCCGACGCCTTCCCTCTCGAGCACTGCGAGGAGATCGTCCACGAGGAGATCGGCCTCGGCGGGCTGACGGCGGCACTGAGCCAGGTGCTCGACGCCACCGTCCGCGGGCGGGTCCTGGTCGACCCGGCTCGAGAGACCGACGTCAGCGGGAGCGGGAGCGGGAGTGCCTAGGCCGCCGCACTGGGCGGGCTGAGCCGGGGGGGCTGAGCCGGGTGGGCCAGCTGGGCGGGCTGGGAGCCCCCGCGCTCACGAGGTCGCGTAGATGGGCGACACCCTGATGGTCCCGTTGCCACAGGGGTCGATAGAGAGCGCGAACGACGCTGAGGCGGCCGTCGCGCCCGGCATCGTGACCGACGCCGACTCGGAGCTGGGGCAACTCGTCTCGTTGCCGACCGGTACGTCGGAGAACTGGTAGGCGAACTGCGCGGTGCCCGCCGGCGCCACGGTGACCGTCGTGGGCGCCGCGTTGGCCGGTGCAGAGATATCGACCGACAGCCCGTTGACCATCGTGACCGTGAGCGGCGCCCCGCTGCCCGACGCGAGCCCGATGGTCGGGTATCCGTTGGCCGTGCACGGCGACGAACCGGTATTGGTCACCGTCACCGTCCCGGTGATGGTCCCGGCCGCTCCCTGACCCTGGCCGGCGGTGGCGGAGACGTGGGTACAAACGGCAGATGCTGCGGTGGTCGACGTGCTCGAGGATGGCGCGGCCGTTGTCGACGTGGTGGACGAGGTCGTGCTCGACGTCGCGTTGTCGGGGGTGGTGGCGGAATTCTTCTTGGGCGGGTTCGAACTGCCGCAGGCCGCGAGGGCGAGCGCGGCGCCCGCCACCAAGGCGAGCGCCCAACGAGATCGGGTCACCCCTCGAAGTCCTCGGGCCGCACCGAGTCGAGGAACTGGCGGAACTGACCGACCAGCTCGTCCGGCGTGTCCTCCTCCTCTTCTTCGGCCTCGAGCGTGAGGATGATCCCTTCGGATTCCATCAGCTCGTCGGACACGAAGAGCGGCGTCTCGGTGCGCACCGCGATGGCGACCGCGTCGGACGGACGGCTCGAGATGACGGTGCGCTCCTGGCCGCGGATCAGGTGGATCTCCGCGAAGTAGGTCGACGACCGGAGCTCCGTGATGATCACGCGTTCGACGCTGATGTCGAGCGCGCCGAGCATGTCCTTCATCAGGTCGTGGGTGAGTGGCCGTGGCATCGTGACACCCTGGAGGGCGTAGGCGATCGCCGTCGCCTCAGGGCTGCCTATGAAGATGGGCAGCGTACGGCCTTCTCCCTCGGTCTCCTGCAGTAGGAGCACCGGGGTGTTCGACTGCAGGTCCACTCTGACCGCACGGAGTAGCACACGGACCATGACAGAAATGTAGCGCCGGATTCCGGCCTTGCGTCACCCCCCCAGATGACGTCGAAGTGCCTGCTTGAGCAACGTGGCTCGCATGGACTGGCCGAGCGCACCCAGCTCATCCGCCGCGTCCAGGGCCCTTTGGCGGGATTCGGGATTCCGCTGCCTGAGCAGCGGGATCACGACCTGCTCGATCAAGCCGATCTCGCGATCCACCGCGTTGCGATAGAGGCGCAGGTGGCGCGGCTCGATCCCGAAGGCCCGGAATGACGCCGCCAGGTTGGCCAGAGTCACGGCGTCCTCGTCGTAGGTCTCGATGCCGGCGACCGAGACCGGTTCGATCAGCCCGAACGACACGAGCCCTGCCACCTCCTCGACCGCCAGCCCGCTGGCCGCGCTGAGCTCCTCGGCGGTGAGGCTCGCGCCGGTCGCCGCCACGGTGGGCGCCTCTGCTGCTGGGGGGGCACCGGCTGCGTGGGCGGGGCTCTTGCGCGAGCCGCCTTGGCCGCCGCCCGATCCGCGCGGGCCCCCGCCGGATGCCGACCGGGACGTCTCGGCCGTGGCGCTTTCGCGCGACGCTGCTCCGTTTCCGCTCCCGCCACTCGACGCGCCCGAGCGTCCGGTCGCGGCTCCCGACGGATGCGACGCGGTGCGCTCGGACCGCCCCGCCTGTGCGCGCGTGTCGGTCGCGCCCGCGGCGCTCGTCGAGGCGGCAGCGGTGGTTGCCGCCGCGTGCGCCGTTGCACTGCTGGTCGCCGCAGTCGTCCCGGGAGCGCCCGTGTCACCGACCACCTGCAGGCCACGACGTCCCGGCCCATCCTCGGGGAGGCGGGCCGTACGACGGGACGCGTCGGCCAGGATGCGCGCCATCGCCTCCTCGTCGGCCTTGGTGGGCTGCTCCGCGGCAGAGGGCGGCGGCGAAGCCGCCGAAGCTGAGACCGAAGCCGCCGGGGCGGACGCGTGGCCACCTGGTGCACCTGACGCGCCACCCCCAGATGCAGTGGCGTGCACCGGCTCGGGCGCATGGGTCGACCCCGCCTTGCCGTTCAACGCCTCGCCCGCGTCGTCGAGATCGCCGTCGGCGAGGCGGTCGCGGATCACCTTGAGCGGCAAGAAATGCTCCCGCTGCTGGCGCAGCACCCAGCGCAGGCGTTCGACGTCATGGTCGAAGAACTTGCGGTACCCCGAAGGTGAGCGCTCCGGGTTCACCAGGCCCTGGCTCTCGAGGAACCGGATCTTCGAGATAGTGACGTCGGGGAACTCTTCGCGCAGCAGCGTCAAGACGTCGCCGATCGAGAGGTAGCTGCGGCTGCTCACTCGTTCCCCGCCACCAGGTAGACGAGCTTGAATTTGCCGATCTGGACCTCGTCGCCCGGGGAGAGCTCGGCCTCCTCGATGCGCTCGCGGTTCACGTAGGTCCCGTTGAGCGAGCCGACGTCCCGCAGGGCGTAGGCGCCGTCGCCCGAGGGGGTGATCTCCACGTGGCGACGGGACACGGTGATGTCGTCCAAGAAGATGTCGCTCTCGGGGTGGCGGCCCGCCTTCACCACCTGCTCGCCCAGCAGGTAGCGGGTCCCGACGTTGGGGCCCCGGGTCACCACCAGGACCCCCGCGCCGTGGGGCACGTCGACGACGGTGACATCGGGCTGGACCTCGGACGTCTCGGCCTCTTCGTTCGGGTGGAGCGTGATGGTCGCGTCATCGCCGTCCGCCAGCAGGGCATGGCCGCACGAGGAGCAGAAGTTGACGCCCTCGGGGTTCCGATGCCCGCAGTTGTTACAGAACACGGCGTCCACGGTACCCCACCCCGCTGGACACTTCTCCTGGCCTCGAGACACTCCCTCATGCCTGCGTCGGAGGTCCTCAATCTGTTGTCAGGTCGCGATAGGCCGCCGCGTCGAGCAGGGCGCCGGTATCTGCGCCGGACGCGAGCTCCAGCTCGCAGATCCAACCCTCACCGTAGGGATCTTGGTTCATGCGCTCGGGCGCGTCGCTGAGCGTGTCGTTGACAGCAGTGATCGTGCCGGCGATCGGCGCGTAGATCTCCGACACCGACTTCGTCGACTCGACCTCGCCGAGCTGTCCGCCTGTCTCGACCGCACTCCCCACTGTCGGCAGATCGACGAAGACGATGTCGCCCAGCGCGTCCTGCGCGTAGTCGGTGATCCCGATGCGCACGCGCGCGCCTCCTTCGACGCGAACCCACTCGTGCTCGGGCGAGTAGCGAAGATCCTCGGGGATGTTCATGAGGGGCGACCATACTGGACCGCCCGCTCGACCTGCAGGGGTCCCGCTAGGGCACCATCGCACTGATCCGGCGTGCGTAGGCCGCCGCCAACGCCTCGGAGGCGACGACGTCGGATCCCTCCGCCCAGACGTGCGTGACGGGGTCCTCGGGATCGGGGACGACGAGGGCCCACCCCTCGTCGGAGACCACCTTGATGCCGTCGACGAGCACCAGCGACGCCCCCTGCTCGGTCAGCTGCTCCATGAGGGTCCGCATGATCAGCCCCTTGTGGTCCGAGGGGGTGGCGACGTCCTGGCGGAGCACCGGCATCGGCGGGGTGGCCGCCACGATCTCGGCCAGCGACGTCGTCGTCCCGGCCAGCAAGAAGACCAGGCGGACCAGGGCGGCTGCGGCGTCGAAGGCGGGCTGGAAGGTCGGGAAGACGTAGCCACCCTGGCGGTCTGAGGCGAAGGACACCCCGCCCGAGGCCGAGGTACCGAGGAGGCCCGACGGCGACAGCGACGTGAGCGTGAGCGCGATGCCCCGTTCCTCGCAGAGCTGACGGGTCCGGTCGCTCGCCGTCACCGGCAGCGCGACGCGCTCGGCTTGACCCGCACCCGCCAGCAGCTCGATGAAGACCATCACCGCTTCGTCGTCGCTCAGCACATGACCGGTGCCGTCAATCAGGGTGAGTCGCTCACCGCCCGCGTCGATGACCGCGCCGAGGTCCGCGCCCGAGCCGCGCACGGCGTCGGCGACACGCTCTTCGCTCACGATGCGGTCGACAGAGATCATTCCCGGTGTCTGCGCGTACGGGTTGATGCTGAGGACGTCGGATCCCACCTTCGAGAGCAGATTCGGCATCACGAAACTGGCGGCGCCATAGGAGAGATCGAGCACCAACTTGACCTCGCGCCCGGCGTCGGGCCGGAGCCCGAACGCCTCGACGATGTCGGCGGTGTAGAGCTCGATGGTGCGCGGCGAGAAGTCGATGTCGCCGATCTCGCCCGCCGTGACCCGCCGGAACTCCTCGCGGTGGTACATGCGCTCGACACGGCGCTGATCGCTCTCGGAGAGATCGATGCCGCGCTGGTCGAAGAAACGGATCACGACGGACTGCGAGTCGTCCGGGCTGAGGCGCACCGTCATGCCGGCACGGTTCCCCCGCATGCGGACGTGGTGCTGGGTCACCGGCACCGTCGCCAGCTCCAGGTCGTTCACGTTGACGCCGACCGAGTTGCAGCCGACCATGAGCGCGCGCTTGAGGACGCGCGCCACGCGGCTGGTGTCACGCGAGGCGGTGATGTACGAGCCCTTCTCGAACCCCGACGCCCACGCCTTGGCGAGCCGCACGGCGAGCTCGGGGCTGATGTCGACGTTGGCGATCCCCTGCACGCCTTCGGGGCCGAACAGGGTGCGGGCACCGCCGGACTCCCACACGATGGAGGCGTTCACCTGCGCGCCGGCCTCCACCACCTTGTAGGGGTAGACCTTGACGTCGCTGCGGAGCTCGGCATGGGCGCCGACCAGGCAGCCCTCGCCGACGACCGCACCCGGCTCCACCCGGGCGCCGGTGCGCAGGTCGCAGGACCGTCCGAGCACCGCACCCTCCACCCGCGCCGCCGGCCCGAGATAGGAGTTCTCCCCGATCACGGAGCGTTGCAGCTCCGCCCGCTCGGCCACCTGGGTGTTGGCGCCGATGGTCGAATACGAGCCGACGACGACGTCACGGTCGATCGTGCAGTTCTCGCCGATGAAGGCGGGCGAGTCGATGCGCACCGAGGGGTCGATGGACGAGCCCTTGCCCACCCAGATGCCCGGCCGCAGCTCGAAGCCGGCCACGTCGACCTCGACCTTGCCGTCGAGGATGTCCTCGTGCGCCTTCAGGTAGGCCGCCGTCGTCCCGACGTCCTCCCAGTAGCCGTCCGCCACGTAGCCGTAGATGGGCTCGCCGGCCTCGAGCACCTCGGGGAAGACCTCGCTGGAGAAGTCGACCACCTGTCCTTTAGGGATGCGGTCGAAGATCTCGGGCTCGAGGACGTAGATCCCCGTGTTGATGGTGTCGCTGAAGACCTGTCCCCACCCGGGCTTCTCCAAGAAGCGCTCGATCGACCCGTCTTCGCGCGTGATGACGATGCCGAACTCGAGTGGGTTCTCGACCGCGCTGAGCGCAATGGTGGCCAGCGCCTGGTTCTTCTCGTGGTACGAGATGATCGACGAGAGATCGATGTCGGTGAGCACATCGCCCGAGATGACCAAGAAGCGCTCGGTCAGCTGCGCACTCGCATTACGCACCGATCCCGCCGTCCCGAGCGGCGACTCCTCGGTGGCGTAGGACATCGACACGCCGAGCTCGCTGCCGTCGCCGAAGTAACTGCGGATCGCGTTGGGCAAGAACGCAACGGTGACGACGATGTCGGTGATCCCGTGGCGCCGCAGCAGCGACACGATGTGCTCCATCATCGGCCGGCCGACGAGCGGCAACATGGGCTTGGGCAGGTTCGAGGTCTGCGGGCGCAGCCGGGTGCCCTCACCGCCGGCCATGATGACGGCCTTCACGCGCGGCTCCTGGTCATCGGGGTCTCCTGGTCACGCGTGGCTCCCCTTCATGTCGGGCTCCGTCTCACGGCTCCGCCTCGCCGCCCTGCCGTCGCGCAACGCCTTCCTGGCGGGGCCGACGTAGCTCCCCGCGGCATACCACGCCAGCGCGAGGCCGACGATGCCGGTGACCCACGCGATCACCTTGATCGGTTCTTGCCACGACGCGTCGCCGTAGCCCAGGAGGAACGTCGGGTAGGCGAACATCAAGCCGAAGGTGCCCGCCTTGCCGACCCACAACACGTCAATGCGGGATGCACCGAGCGAGGCCAACGCCAGCACCATCACCGACACCAACACCTCGCGCGCGATGGTGGCGAGGCCGAACCACAACGGCACGGCGCCGTACACCAAGATGGAGATGACCGCCGCGCCGACGAGCAGGCGGTCCGCCGCCGGGTCGAGCACCTTGCCCAGGGTCGTCACCTGACCGAAGTGGCGGGCCACGTAACCGTCGACCCAGTCCGTCGCGCCGAGGACAGCCAAGAGGATCGCCGCAGCGGTCTGCTCGTGCGCTCCAAAGAGCAGCCACACGAAGATCGGGATGCACACGAGGCGCACCATGGTGATGACGTTGGGGACGGTGAAGATCCTGTCCAGCCCCTCGTCGTCCACGATCCCGAGTCTACGGGAGAGCCCCGCGACGGCCTCGCCTGCGGTGTGCCAGAGTGGCGCAGTGCCTCGCTTCGAACCGTTCAAAGGGTTGCGCTACCAGCCCGCACAGGCGCCCATCGCCCAGGTCATCGCACCGCCCTACGACGTGATTTCCTCCGCCGAACGGATGTACCTGGCCTCACGCAACCAAGCCAACGCCGTGCTCGTCGAGCTCCCCGAGCCGGATCTCTCCGGCGGGCGCGATCGCTACGCGGTGGCAAGCGACCTGTTCACCCTCTGGCAGGCCGAGGGGATCATCGCGGCTGAGGAGGTGCGAAGCCTCTATCCGTACCGCATGACGGATCAGTCGGGCCGGGCCACCACCGGAGTGATCGGGGCGCTCGGGCTCGCCGAACCCGGAGCGGAGAGCGACATCCTCCCGCACGAGCAGACGCTGCCCAAGCCCAAGAGCGACCGCCTCGACCTGTTGCGTGCTACGCGGGCCAACCTCTCCCCCATCTGGGGCCTGTCCATGGCGTCGGGGGTCACGGCCACCTTCGACCCGACCGACGACGAGCCCGTTGCCGACGCCTACGACGACGACGGCGTGCGCCACCAGCTCTGGGTGCTGAGCGACCCCGACGCGATAACGGCCGTCGGCGACGCCGTGGCCAAGGCGCCGGTCGTCCTCGCCGACGGCCACCACCGCTACGAGACCGCCCGGGCGTACCAGGCGGAGTGCCGTGCCGCGAACGGCGGCCGCCCCGGCCCACACGACCTGGTGATGGCGCTCGTCGTGGAGCTCTCCGAGGACCAGCTGACCGTCGGCGCCATCCACCGCACGGTGAGCGGCCTGCCCGAGGACTTCGACCTCGTCGGGGCGCTGAGCCAGTGGTTCGAGGTGGTGCGCGCCGGCGCGGCGGACGATCGCACCCTCGGCGCTCTCGCCGACGCCAATTCGCTCGCCATGGTGACCGGCGGCCGCGCGTATCTCCTGCTCCCCCACCCCGAGATCCAGGAGGAACCGGGCAACGACCTCGACTCCAACCTCATCGCCTCGGTGCTCTCGACCCTCCCCCCGCACGAGGTGATGCACCGCCACAGCGTCGGCGAGGCCATGGAGGCGCTGGCCAACGGCGACGGTCAGGCGGCCTTCCTGCTCCGCCCGGTCACCGTCAAGCAGATCGACGAGTGGGCCAACGAGCGCCGCCGGATGCCGCCCAAGACCACCTTCTTCAGCCCCAAGCCCCGGACCGGGATGGTCTTCCGGTCCCTCGACCTGCCCTGAGGAGCCCGCCGTGCACGACTCGGTGACCATCCACATGACGGCATCGCCCGACGACGTCTGGTCGCTCGTGAGCGACGTCACCCGCATCGGGAGCTACAGCCCCGAGACCTTCGAGGCGAAATGGGTCGACGGCGCCACCGGGCCCGCGGTTGGCGCGCGCTTTCGAGGCCACGTGAAGCGCAACGGGAAGGGCCCCGTCTACTGGACGACGTGCACCGTGACCGAGTCCGAACCGGGGAAGACCTTCGCATTCGGTGTCGGGGCGCCGGGGAAGACCCCGCTCAATGTCTGGCGCTACGACATCGTCGCCGCGGGCGACGGCTGCGACGTGACCGAGTCCTTCACGCTGCGCCCGACCCGCTCGTTGCGCCTCTACTGGGCGGTGCTCGGCTGGGCGCGCGGCAAGACGAACCGCAACGGCATGCGCACGACCCTCGAGCGGATCCGCGACGAGGTGCAGCCGGCGGCGGCGTAGCCCCGGGCAACACGGGCTTCGCGCCGGGTCAGCAGCGCGTCGTAGCGGGTCAGGACACCCAAGGAGGACACATGGAGCAAGGCCGTCCGATTTCGTACATGGCCCTCGCGGTGGGCACCCCGGTCCTCACCGCGTCGGGCACCGAGTTCGGGACGGTCGAGCACGTGTTGCAGATTCCCGAGCTCGACGTCTTCGATGGGCTCGTCGTCAAGACCCATCACCATGACGTGCGCTTCGTCGATCGCGACCAGGTCGCCGACATGACGACCACCGAGGTCCACTCCACGATCACCGACGACCAGGTCGACTCGCTCCCCGCGCCAAAGGGTGCCCTCGTCCTCCATCCCGATACGGCTCATGACGAGGGCCCGTCGCTGACGGCGCGCTGGGGCCGGCTCTTCGGGCGAGAGCACTGGAAAGAGCTGGAATAGCGCCGCCCGCCCCCACGGAAGAGCGGCGCGCCGAGTACACCGAGGTCGTGGCCTCGGTCACCGCCTGGGCGCTGACGCGGGCCGACATCCAGGCGCTCGGCCTGGCCGGCTCGTGGGCCCGCGAGGCGGCGACGATGGCGTCCGACGTCGACCTGGTCGTCGTGACCGAGCGTCCCGAGCTCTACGCGGGCGCAACGGACTGGGTGGAAGCGGCCACCGGGCGGCCCGGGCAGATCGTGCGCACGAAGGCGTGGGGCCCGCTCACGGAGCGCCGAGTGCAGCTGGCGTCGGGCTTCCTGATCGAATACGGCTTCGCGCCACCCAGCTGGGCTGACGTCGTCCCCCTCGATGAGGGGGCGGCGCGCGTCGTGGCGGACGGGTTCTCGGTGCTCTACGACCCGGTGGGCCGCCTGAGCCGGCTCGTCGACGCCGTCGCGACGGCGCGTCGCTGAGCCTCAGTGACGCTCTCTCTCGCCCCCTCGTCCGGCCCCGTCGACGCAGTCGCCGTCGTCGCCGCCGGCGCCGCCGGCACGTTCAGTCGACCGTCCAGCTCGAGCCCGAGCGGAGCAGCGAGGCGACGTCACCCATGCCGCGCTTGGCCTGCGCGTCGGTGATCTGCTCGGCCATCTGCGTCCCGTATTCGGGCCGTTCGACGGCGCGGAATACACCGATCGGTGTCGGCTCGTAGGGGCCGCGCGCGAGACGCGACAGCGCAAAGGCCAGACCCGGGTCGTCGCGCTTCTCGTCGTGCACCAGCAGCGCGTCGAGCCCGACCTCGGCCACTGCCACGATCTCGAGGCTGCCGTCGGGACGCTGGACGACGCCGCGCTCCTCCCCCTCGGCGCCGAAGACGATGGGGTTGCCGTGCTGGAGTGGAATCAACATGGTGGTGCGGGCGTCGCGGCTGGTGATCTTCTCGAAGGCGCCGTCGTTGAACACGTTGCAGTTCTGGAGCACCTCGACGAAGGCGGCTCCCTTGTGCTCGTGCGCCCGCCGGAAGGTCTCCTGCATGTGGGCCCGGTCCATGTCGTGGGTCCGCGCCACGAAGGTGGCCTCGGCGCCGAGGGCCAGCGACACCGGGTTGAACGGGGTGTCGACGGAGCCGAACGGCGTCGACTTCGTGACCTTGGCCACCTCGGAGGTCGGCGAGTACTGGCCCTTGGTCAGGCCGTAGATCTGGTTGTTGAACATCAAGATGTTCAACCGCACGTTGCGTCGCAACGCGTGGATCAGGTGGTTTCCGCCGATGGAGAGAGCGTCACCATCCCCCGAGATGACCCACACGTCGAGGTCCGGACGCGTGGTGGCCAGCCCGGTTGCGATGGCCGGGGCACGTCCGTGGATCGAGTGCATGCCATAGGTGTTCATGTAATAGGGGAATCGGGCCGCGCATCCGATGCCCGAGAGGAACACCGTGCTCTCGCGCCGCACACCCAGATCGGGCATCAGCATCTGCACTGCGGCCAGGATGGAATAGTCCCCGCAGCCGGGGCACCAGCGCACCTCCTGGTCGCTGGTCCAGTCCTTGCGGGTGGTGGCGGGCACTGCGGTGGCGACGGAGCCGTTGCTCGTCCCGTTCGCGCTGCCGTTACTGCTAGAGCCGTTGGACTCGCTCATGATTTCCCTCCGAGCATCGCCGTGATGGCTGCCTCGATCTCTCCGACGCGGAACGGCACGCCCTGCATCTTGGACATGGACTGCGCGTCCACCAGGAACTCGGAGCGCAACACGCGGCTCAACTGGCCGAGATTGATCTCAGGCACGAGAATTTGGGTGTAGCGACTCAGGACCTCGCCCAAGTTGGCCGGCAGCGGGTTGAGGTGGCGCAGGTGGACGTGGGCTGCCTTCATACCGCGGGCCCGGACCCGCTTCACTCCGGCGAACACGGCGGCGTACGTCGAACCCCAGCTGACGAGCAGGAGCTGTGCGTCCCCCGTCTCGTCGTTGACCTCGACGGGAGGGATGTCGGCGGCGATGCCGGCGATCTTGTCGCGGCGCAGATGGACCATCCGCTCGTGGTTGACACCCTCGTAGGACACGTTGCCGCTGCCGTCCTCTTTTTCGAGCCCGCCGATGCGGTGCTCGAGCCCGGGCAGGCCGGGCGGGGCCCAGGGCCGGGCGAGCGTGTCGGCGTCTCGGACGTAGGGCCAGAAGCTCTCCTGGCCGTCCGCGTCGGTGTGGTTGGGCTCCGAGGCGAAGGCGGGGTCGATCGGCTCGAGCGCATCGAGGTCGGGCAGCCGCCAGGGCTCGGCGCCGTTGGCCAGATAGCCGTCTGAGAGCACGATGACCGGGGTCCGGTACTTGATGGCGAGGCGGACCGCCTCGATGGCGGTGGCGAAGCAGTCGCTCGGCGTCTGCGGGGCCACGATGGGCAGGGGCGCCTCGCCGTGGCGCCCGTAGAGGGCGTGGAGCAGGTCGGCCTGCTCGGTCTTCGTGGGTAGGCCGGTCGAGGGACCGCCGCGCTGCACGTCGACGACGACCAGTGGCAACTCCAGGTTGATGGCAAGGCCGACGGTCTCGGACTTGAGGTCGAGACCGGGGCCGCTGGTCGTCGTCACCCCGAGCGCGCCACCGAACGATGCGCCCAGGGCGGCGCCGATGCCTGCGATCTCGTCCTCGGCCTGGAAGGTGCGGACGCCGAACTCCTTGCGCCGGCTCAGCTCGTGGAGGATGTCCGACGCCGGGGTGATCGGGTAGCTGCCCAAGAACAAGGACACACCGGCCAGCCGGGCCGCGGTGATGAGGCCCCAGGCCAGGGCCTGGTTCCCGGTGACCTGGACGTACTCGCCCTTCTCGAAGGTGGCCGGCTTGACCTCGTAGTTGGACTCGAAGAGCTCGGCCGTCTCGCCGAAGTCGTAGCCGGCCCGGAACGCCCGCGTGTTGGCGTCGGCCACCTGGGGCTTGCCGCCGAAACGCTCGGCGATCCATTCGATGGTCGGCTCGACCGGACGGGTGTACATCCAGCTGATGAGGCCGAGCGCGAAGAAGTTCTTGGAGCGCTCGGCGTCGCGGGGCTTGACGCCCGCTTCCTTGCAGACCTCCTGGGTGATCGACGTCATCGGGACCTCGTAGACGGTGTACGCGGCCAAGGACCCGTCGGTCAGGGGGTTTTCGGCATAGCCGGCCTTCGTCAGGTCGCGCTCTTCGAAGCTGTCACTGTTGACGATGAGGACCGTCCCCTTGGCCATCAGGTCGATGTTGGCCTTCAACGCAGCGGGATTCATCGCGACCAGGACATTGGGCGCATCGCCCGGGGTGAGGATGTCGTGGTCCGAGATGTGCACCTGGAACGCCGATACCCCGTTGACCGTGCCGGCGGGGGCCCGGATCTCGGCCGGAAAGTCGGGGAAGGTGGACAGGTCGTTGCCCAGCAGGGCGCTGCTGGTGGTGAAGCGGTCGCCGGTCAGCTGCATGCCGTCGCCGGAGTCGCCGGCAAAACGCACGATGACCTGGTCCAACTGCTCCGTCACGTGTTGCGTTCCCGATGCCACGGGCTGCCTCGTCTCATGTCAAGGACGTGGAGAGACCTGGCTCAGCGCGGCGGGCCTCCTGGCACCCTCACCCGCACGGCGCGCGACACTCTCCGTCCGAATTTGGTCGTTCGGCGCAATCCTAATCCCCGCCCGGCGAGCCCCTTCTTCATCCAAGCTTCATCTGGGTGTCTTGGCCGGCAGTTCGGCACCGGCCTCCGGTACTGCTCGGAGTCAGCCGGCGAGGTCGGCCACCTCCAGGTCGTCGACGCTTTTCGCAGGGCCCGTCATCGCGGCGCCCGTCATCGCGGAGCCCGTCATCGCGGAGCCCGTCATCGCGGAGCCCGTCACAACGGGGGCCTCATCGCGGCGGCTGTCTAGGCGATCGTGATCTCGGGATCGAGATACACGTCTTGGATGGAGTGGATGAGGGCCGCGCCCTCGGCCATGGGGCGCGAGAAGGACTTGCGGCCGACGATGAGACCCATGCCGCCGGCACGCTTGTTGATCACGGCCGTGCGGATGGCCTGGGCGAGGTCGCCGTCGCCCTTGGACTCGCCGCCCGAGTTGATGAGGCCGATGCGGCCGGCGTAGCAGTTGACCACCTGCCAGCGAGTCAGGTCGATCGGGTTGTCGGTCGTCAGCTCGTCGTAGACCAGGGGGTCGGTACGGCCAAAGCCGATGGCCGTATACCCACCGTTGTTCTCCGGCTGCTTCTGCTTGATGATGTCCGCCTCGATCGTGACGCCCATGTGGTTGGCCTGGCCGGTGAGGTCGGCCGAGAGCTCGTAGTTGACGCCGTCCTTGGTGAACGCCGGGTTGCGCAGGTAGCACCACAGCACGGTGAACATCCCGAGGCGGTGTGCCTCGGCGAACATCTTCGAGACCTCTTGGAGCTCGCGGTCCATGTCGTCGGAGCCGAAGTAGATGGTGGCGCCGACGGCCACGGCACCGAGATCGAAGGCTTGCTGGACGGAGCCGAACATGATCTGGTCGTACGTGTTCGGCGTGTGCAAGAACGCGTTGTGGTTCAGCTTGCAGATGAAGGGGATGCGATGCACGTATTTGCGCGAGGCCAGGCCGAGCGTGCCGAGCGTCGTCGCCACCGCGCTGCACTCGCCGGCGAGGGCGAGCTCGATGATGTTCAGCGGGTCGAAATAGATAGGGGCCTTCGAGAAGCTCGCCGCGGCCGAATGCTCGATGCCTTGATCCACCGGGAGGATCGAGAGGTACCCCGTTCCCGACATCCGCCCGTGGTTGAACATCGAGCCGAGGTTGCGCAACACGTTGGGACTGCGGTCGCTGCTGGTGAAAACCCGATCGAGGTAGTCGGGGCCCGGGAGGGTGAGGCCTTCCGCCGGGAACGCCTTCGCCGTGTGGGTGAGGAGGTCGTCCGCGTCGTCACCGAGGAGCGCACGGATATCGGTGGTTTTGCTCATGCAGGTCAGCCTACCGGAGGGTAAACGGGACGCCCCCTTGCGGGTTGTCCTGCTTAGGTTTGTGGCTCTCCCGGCCCCGTCGTCACTCTTTTGCCACAGGCGCATGATGCGCTCTTGGGGTGATCACGAGTGATGCCCGATGGTGACGCTCGGCGCCGGTTCACGACCCCTACGCTAAGTCCCGTCGGATCCCCCGTTGACGAGGCCCGGACGGAGCGGAGGCCATGCACGTTCTCGAGTCCAGGTCGGACAGACCGCTGCGTCTTCGGCCGTGGGTGCTCTTGACCGGTGCTGTCGTCGTCATTGCTGCGGTCCTGTACTTCACCGACACCTCCTCGTCGCCTGGGCACTCGGGTTCTGTAGACACATCGAGTAGCAGTCGACACGGCTCGGGTTCGGCCGGGTCGGGCGGGTCGCGCCGCGGTTTCTTCCTCAAGTCCTCTGTCCCCTCGGTCGGGGCACAGAACGTCCCGGCGAATGCGACGATCTCCCTGACCTTCTCCTCGCCGGTGAGCCTGCGCGCGGCGTCGGCGCCCACTCTCTCGCCCACGATTGCCGGCAAGTGGGTGCAGACCAATGCCACCACCCTCACCTACGAGCTCGACTCGCCACTGATTCCCGCCTCGCAAGAGATCGTGACGATCGCCGGCGGAGCCAAGGGACTGCGTAGTGCCGACGGTGCGGTCCTCTCCTTTTCATCCTCGGTGACATTCGACGTGGCGGACGGGACGACGCTGCGGCTCCAGCAGCTCTTGGCCGGGCTGAACTACCTCCCCCTGGGCTTCGCCCCGACCGGCCCACCACCGGCGCGGGCGGACTTGGCGGAGGACCAGGCCGGCACGTTCTCGTGGCGCTGGCCGAGCCTGCCCAGCGAGCTCACCTCGCAATGGACCCAGGGCAGCGAGAACGAGATCACCAAGGCGGCGGTCGAGGCGTTCGAGAACGAGAACGATCTCGGCGTCGACGGGGTCGCGGGTCCGGCGGTGTGGACCGCGCTGATCAACGACACCATCAACGGCAAACCCAACGTCAACCCGTACGTCTACGTACTCGTGAACAAGGTGCTCCCCGAGAACCTGACGCTGTGGAACGACGGCAACGCCCAATACGTCGGCATCCCGGTCAACACCGGTGCCCCGGGAGCGGACACCATTGACGGCACGTACGCCGTGTTCGAGCACGTGCGCTTCTCGGACATGAAGGGCACGAACCCCGACGGCACGACCTACAACGACCCGAACGTGCCCTACGCCAGCTACTTCAACGGCGGCGACGCGTTGCACGGCTTCATCCGCGCCTCCTATGGCTCACCGCAGAGCAACGGCTGCGTCGAGATGAGCTACGCCGACGCCGCCCTGGTGTGGCCGCTCACGCAGATCGGCACCCTCGTGACTGTCGAGGGCCCCGACTACGGGACCGCACCACCGTCGACGACGACGACCACTGCACCGCCTCCGCCTCCGCCTCCGACCACGACGACCACCGCTCCCCCCGCGGCTGCGCCGACCACCACGACGACTGCTCCGGCGCCGGCCACCACTTCGACGACGCCGCCACCGCCGGCGACCTAGCTCGTCGCCGGGCCGTCGGCTTTGGCCGGCTTCTTGGGGCTGTTCGTCTTCTTGACGCTCTTGGAGCTGCGGCTGCGGCGGGGGCGGTCCGGTCCGAGCGATGCCAGTCGCCCGGTGACGTCATAGGCCTCGGGATCGGCCTTGCGCACCCGCTCGAAGTACTCGCGGGCCTTGGGCACGTCGCCCGCCCGCTCGTAGAGATCGCCCAGCAGGTACCACTGCCGGACGTGGCGGTCCGACGGGTTGCGCAGCGCCTTGGCCGCACCGGCGGTGGCCAGCATGGCGATGGCGCCCTTGAGATCCCCGGTGTCCGCCAGCGAGGCTGCCGCGACGATGCGGCCCTCCGCCAGGACGTCGGGCTCGGGTGAGCTGTGCCGGAGCTCGCTCCACAGCTCGGCGACCTTCTTCGGCCGCTGCAGCGCACGCTGGCAGTCCATCAGCACCGGGAGGTAGTCGGTGGCGTCGCTCAGCTCCCCCGCCGCCCTGAGGTGACGTAGTGCCTCGCGCCAGCGGCCGCAGCGGTACGCGGCCAGGCCGGCCAGTTCCCGCACGCCGGCGACGCCAGGGGCCTCCTCGGCCACGGGCTTGATGGCCCGCAGCGCATCTTGGTAGCGGCCGCGCTCGTAGGCGCCCGACGCGGCCTCGGCGCGCTCGACCAGTCGCTCCCTATGCAGTGCCGTCGCCATGTCTGCCGCGTTGCGGATGGCGGCGGCGACCTCGGGTGGGAGCGCGTGCTTCGGGGACAGTGCCGCGATGGCCTCGCGGGCGGACCGGGTGGTGGTGCGGGTGGTGGTTGTGGCGGTCGTGGCGGGCCGACGCCCAGTGCGCTGGCGTCGTGCGGCGGCCGGCGAGTCGGCCCACTCGTCGCGGGCGCCGTCGTCTCGTGTCCACGTCGTGGGTTCCCGCTTCGGCGGTGGGCTCCCGGTTCGGCGTTCGGGGGGAAGAGCGCCGGTGCGGTGGTCGTCGTCTCGCTTGACGACCTCGCGCGCACCTCGACGCGCCACGTTGCCCCACGACTTCGACCCGGGCAGTTCGGGTGGGCGGCGGTCATCCCCTCGTGACGGCGCACTCTGCCGGGAACCCGGTCGGCTCGGCGCGGCTCGGCTCGGGCGTGCCGGAGCCCGGTCGCCGGGTGGGCGTGGACGGCCCGTGCTCGTCGATCGCGGAGGACGACGGGTTCGTGGTCCGTCGTCGTCGCGGTACCGCGGGGCTGCGTCGCCGGTGCGCGGTGCCCGTTGGCTGCGGCCGGTGCTGCTGGGACCAGAGCGACTGGGGCGGCCGCCCTCACGGGTGGTCGCTCCCGTCCCGTTACGGGAGTACGAAGGCGATCCGGATCCACTGCGGGTCGGCCTCGCTGATCCTCCCGATCGGCTCGATGCACCGGTCGGGCGGCCGCTGGCCGCCCCTGCGTTCGGCGCACGTCCGCGCGACGAGCTCTTGGTACCCGACGATCTCGATGGGCTCGCGCCGGTTCCCGTTCCCGTCCTGCGCGGCGGTCGCGACCCGGTGGCGCCTTGGCCGCTGCGTGCCCCGGTACCTCGGGTTCCCGAGCGAGCTGAGCCCGACGAGGAGCCGGAACGGGACTGGCGCGCCGGGCCGGCGGGTCTCGCAGGACGCGCGGAAGCATCCGATCGGGACGATTGGGCGCGACGATTCGGCTGCGAAGAACGCGGTGGCACCATGCGAGTCTACAAATGCAACACCTGAGCCCGGCTGCCGACCATCGCCGACGCAAACCGAAACAGGCGGAAAAACGACAAAATCCCCTCGAGCCGAAGCTCTGAGGGGATCTCGTCATTAGAAATCCCGGCAGCGACCTACTCTCCCAGGGGGCCTCCCCCCAAGTACCATCGGCGCGGGCGGGCTTAACTGCCGTGTTCGGAATGGGAACGGGTGTTTCCCCGCCGCTATGGCCACCGGAAACCGTGCGCTCAGCGGGCTCACCATCTCTCTGCGAGACGGAGCCGCGCCTGTGGCTGCATGACTGCAGCCCCTGAGCGTTCCAAAGCGAGCACGAGCACGAAAAAGTCCCCAAGCCCTCGGCCGATTAGTACCGGTCGGCTGAATGCATTGCTGCACGTACACCTCCGGCCTATCAACGTGGTCGTCTAGCCACGGGCCTTACCAGGTTAACCCTGTGGGAGATTTCATCTCGAAACGGGCTTCGCACTTAGATGCTTTCAGCGCTTATCCCACCCGTAGGTCGCAAACCAGCCGTGCCCTTGGCAGGACAACTGGCACACGAGAGCTACGTCCGTCCCGGTCCTCTCGTACTAGGGACAGCCTTTCTCAAATCTCCTACGGCTGCATCGGATAGGGACCGACATTCTTTGTTACCACCGACCAACTGGTCGGGGGCCAGGGCATTTCTGCCTGGCTCTGCATGTCGCCATGCAGATCGGACCATCTCTTCACACTCGCGAATCTGTGAGTGTGCCTGGCATATGGTCTCTGAGGATTCTGGATCCTGAGCTTTGGTGAATGCGTCGGTAACGACCTCCACCGTTCATTCGAAGCGCTCGCGCGGCAAGCCGCTCGAACCCTCCTGGAACAAGATGCTCACGCCTCGACATCGCTCGCACGATGTCAGCAAAGGTCACGAACTCATCTTGCTTGCAGCTCAGTAACGGATTTCGTTCGAAGAAGGGGAGAACCTTCTCAAGGAGATCTCTCCGGTTCCTAACAACCAACACATACGTGTGGTCGTTCGACCTGCGATGGTTCTCCCGTAGCGACCCGCAGCCCAACAACTCCCTAGCAAGGTCCAAGACCTTGACTCGGGAGACGTCCTGGCTGATGCGGAACTCCGGCACGAGTTGCCAACCGCTTCTCGTGCATGGTTCCGTTGGATGGCCACATGAAAGCATCCTTCTCCGTCTACAAATCCGGCTATGTACGACTCCAGTCTTTCCTGCTGATTGACCGCACCTGACGCATTGTCACTGCTCTTTGCGTCCATGCCCGCATCGTACTGAGCGGGTGTATCACGACCTTCAAAGAGCGAGTAGCGCAGGATTCCTACGGTGTTTCCAGCAAATAGCCAAGTTTATAGACAGCGCGGTTTTAACCACTGTCTCACGACGTTCTAAACCCAGCTCGCGTACCGCTTTAATGGGCGAACAGCCCAACCCTTGGGACCGGCTTCAGCCCCAGGATGCGACGAGCCGACATCGAGGTGCCAAACCTTCCCGTCGATATGGACTCTTGGGGAAGATGAGCCTGTTATCCCCGGGGTACCTTTTATCCGTTGAGCAACGGCGCTTCCATAAGCAACCGCTGGATCACTATGCCCTGCTTTCGCACCTGCTCGACTTGTAGGTCTCGCAGTCAAGCTCCCTTTTGCCATTGCACTCGACAGCTGATTGCCAACCAGCCTGAGGGAACCTTTGGGCGCCTCCGTTACATTTTAGGCATTCTGTTAGCCCGGCAACTTGTATCTCATGCTTGGCAGTATTTCGTCCGCGATGTATGCGTTCATCCCCGACGCGGAGGGCGCCGGCACGTAGATCTGCAAGCCATCGCGCTGCTTTCGCACTGTGGTCTCCACCCCAACATCCCGCTGGATCACCGTTTGCAGAAGTTGAATCTCCGCAGAGGTGAAACTTTGCGTGTTGAGGTACAGACCGCGACACTGACTCGACTTTCGTGAGCCATCGTCCATGAACCACACGGCCATGCTCAGTTGCGTGAGTTCGAGACCGACCGGCACCACCTTCCGGTGGTCCCGATAGAAACGCATTCGAAACTCTTCCAGCTCGACATGCGAGAGGGTCGTAAACCCAATGTTCGTCGAGACCGTACCGAGTCGATTGCGCCGCTCTCTCGCCCTTGGCGGGGTGCGGACCCAATCTCGCCATTCTGTGTATTTCCAGTCGACGTAGGCCGACTGCCTTAGAGAATGCTCGATCTTGAGTCTTGCTGTGCGTGCGCCACGCTGTCGTTCGAGGTGAGCATCACCCAGAAGCATTCCAACCAGGATCTGCCTCTGTCGCTCTGTCATCGTCAACAGCGCCTTCTGCTTGCGCAGTTCCAGCGTGTTCATGGACGGAGTTGCCAGCTCGAGGTCATTTCTGCCTCGATCTGCATGTCGCCATGCAGTTCAGACCATCCCATCACCCGTCGCGATGCGACGGGGCTCTCGTTGTGGTCGTTGGGGTAGGCAGCCCAAGGCTGCCCAACCTGCTGATTATCCGCACTGGTCAGATTTTCACTGCCCATGCCAAACCATAAGAATTGGTTGTGACACGAACGAGTACTGCCAGATACTCGGATGTCCCAGCATACGCCGAGAGTTTTATCTCACATGGTTTCCCATGATTCGCCCCATTTTGTTAAGGCGACCGCCCCAGTCAAACTACCCACCTGACGCTGTTCCTAATCCGGATTACGGACCGAGGTTAGAGTCCCGGCACTAAAAGGGTGGTATTTCAAGGTTGACTCCACAATGGCTGGCGCCATTGCTTCAAAGTCTCCCACCTATCCTACACAAACAGTACCAAAACTCAACATCAAGCTGTAGTAAAGGTCCACGGGGTCTTTCCGTCCTGATGCAGCTAACGAGCATCTTTACTCGTACTTCAATTTCGCCGGGTCTGTGGTTGAGACAGTAGGAAAGTCGTTACGCCATTCGTGCAGGTCGGAACTTACCCGACAAGGAATTTCGCTACCTTAGGCACTTTTGTTACTACTCAAATCGACATCAGCTATTTCACTGAACCGCTCTGAGCGGCTAGGTCATTTCTGCCTAGCTCCTCATGTCGCCATGAGGGTCGGACTGTATCTTCACCCCTGTCCGGCTTTCGCCGGCCGGGGTGCCCTGCGTGCAGTCTCTGAGGATCCTGCCGAGGCAGTTTCCTGCTGATTGTCCGCACCGGACGGATTTTCACTCTCCATGCCTCCACCCAAATCGAGTGGTGTCACATGAATAAGTACCGCCGGATACTCGGATGTTCCAGCATTTAGCGGGGTTTTACAACAGCCAGGTATTAACTAACCGTTATAGTTACGGCCGCCGTTTACCGGGGCTTAGGTTCAGAGCTTCGCCCGAGGGCTAACCCTTCCCCGTAACCTTCCGGCACCGGGCAGGCGTCAGAGCGTATACATCGTCTTACGACTTCGCACGCTCCTGTGTTTTTAGTAAACAGTCGCTTTCCCCAATTCTCTGCGGCCTCCTTGGGCATCAGGACGCGAAGTCCGTCACCCTATCGAGGCCCTCCTTCTCCCGAAGTTACGGAGGAATTTTGCCGAGTTCCTTAACCACAGTTCTCCCGATCGCCTTGGTATTCTCTACCCGCCCACCTGTGTTGGTTTGGGGTACGGGTACCGTGTCAGCTCGCTAGAAGTTTTTCTAGGCAGCATAGAATCAGTGACTTCGCCTGGAACGGCTCGGCATCGCGTCTCAGGATTAATGGGATCCGGATTTACCTAGATCCCTCCCTACACGCTTACCCCAGGACAACCAACGCCTGGGCTCACCTATCTTCCTGCGTCGCTCCTTTGCTATCCGCCCCAGGGTTGGTCAGTTCGACCCGAAGGTCATCCCCTTAGTACCCCTGGCTTGGAATGGGCGCGGACACGGTAGTACTGGAATATCAACCAGTTGTGCATCGACTACGCCTCTCGGCCTCGCCTTAGCTCCCGACTTACCCTGGGAGGATTAGCCTTCCCCAGGAACCCTTGGGCTTACGGCGGAGGAGTTTCTCACTCCTCTCTCGCTACTCATACCAGCATTCGCACTCGACCACGCTCCACGACGGTTCACACCACCGCTTCTCAGCGAGATCGACGCTCCCCTACCACTCCCGTCTATTGACGGGAATCCGCGGCTTCGGCTCTTGACTTGAGCCCCGTTACATTATCCGCGCAGGACCACTCGACCAGTGAGCTATTACGCACTCTTTTAAGGGTGGCTGCTTCTGAGCCAACCTCCTGGCTGTCTTTGCGTTCCCACATCGTTTTCCACTTAGTCAAGAATTTGGGGCCTTAGCCGGCGATCTGGGCTGTTTCCCTTTCGACCAACGAAGCTCATCCCTCGTGGTCTCACTGCCGGGTTCTAGAGCATCGGCATTCGGAGTTTAGTTGGGGTCAGTAAGCTTGTAGGCCCCCTAGCCCATCCAGTGCTCTACCTCCGATGCTGAACACCCGACGCTGCACCTAAATGCATTTCGGGGAGAACCAGCTATCACCGAGTTTGATTGGCCTTTCACCCCTTGCCACAGGTCATCCCCCCAGTTTTCAACCTAGGTGGGTTCGGCCCTCCACGAAGTCTTACCTTCGCTTCAGCCTGCCCATGGCAAGCTCACTCGGCTTCGGGTCTACAGCATGCGACTCAACGCCCTATTCAGACTCGCTTTCGCTTCGGCTACCCATCACTGGTTAACCTCGCCACACACCGTAACTCGCTGGCTCATTCTTCAAAAGGCACGCCATCACGGCTGACATCCACCTGATGTCACCGATCTCACCCGAAGGGATCACGGCAACGGTGGAGCAACGACGCTTTGACTGTTTGTAAGCCAACGGTTTCAGGTACTATTTCACTCCCCTCCCGGGGTACTTTTCACCTTTCCCTCACGGTACTAGTTCGCTATCGGTCGCCTAAGAGTACTTAGCCTTACGAGATGGTCCTCGCAGATTCACGCCGGCTTTCCCGGATCCGGCGCTACTCGGGTGTTCAAGCGGAGTCCAATGCTTTTCGTGTACGGGACCATTACCCTCTCTGGTTCAGCTTTCCTGACTGATTCCACTACACATCGGATTTGTAACTCCGTGACAGGTCTGGTGCCCCGTCTCTCGAATCCCACAACCCCACACCGGCAACGCCACCAGGCTTTAACACCGGCACGGTTTAGGCTCTTCCCATTTCGCTCGCCGCTACTCAGGGAGTCACTGTTGTTTTCCTCTCCTCGGGTTACTTAGATGTTTCAATTCACCCGGTTCCCTCGCCCTGCCCTATACATTCAGGCAGGAGTAACACCTCATGACAGGTGTTGGGTTGCCCCATTCGGATATCCACGGATCGACGCTTGGTAGACAGCTTCCCGTGGCTTTTCGCAGTCGCCCACGTCCTTCTTCGGCTTTAGGCGCCAAGGCATCCGCCGTTGGCTCTTTGTAGCTTGGAGAACAAAGATGCTCGTGCTCGCTTTGGAATTCTCAAGGGGCTGCGCAGCACGCACTCGAGGCCGGCATCTTGGTCCGGGCCTCCAAGCCAGGAGACCAGGGCA
>CAVYQL010000003.1:0-67500 GCA_963770645.1 uncultured Acidimicrobiaceae bacterium | reverse complement strand
TTCGCTGCCAGTGGATTTCCTCGATCTACCGCCGGCCCCCCCGACCCGGTGCTGCAGCTTGACTTCTCCCGGTTGCAACGCCGTGACATGGGGATGACAAAAGGCGCAGCTTTAATCGGCCCAGGTCAGGACCATGGTTTCGAGACGTGCGGGTCTCCGGACACCCAGAAGCGCCACCGCTTGTCCGTCGCCTCCTTGATGCCGATCCGCCTCCCCCGGCCGGGACGTCGGGGCGGCGGCGTCCCGTCGTCCATTAACCGGACCGCTCTCGGCCCGCACTCCGGCCCGCCGGGAGCCAACAGGTCGGTCCCGTTCTCGGTCCCGGTGATTCCCAAGGCCTGGCACAGCTTGGCAGGCCCGTTGCACAGGTCCACCTCGCGACGAGCGGCCGGACGGGCGGCACGCATGGCCTCGATCCCCGTGGTCGGCGCCAGCGCGCGTACCAACACCGCGGCCGCTTCGCCGTCTCGCTCGCACACCACGTTGGCGCACCAGTGCATGCCGTAGGTGAAGTAGACGTAGAGGTATCCAGGTGGGCCGAACATGACCGCGGTACGAGGAGTCGGGCCTCGATAGGCATGGGAGGCGGCGTCCTTGGCCCCGTGGTACGCCTCGACCTCGACGATCCGCCCGGCCCGCTCGCCGCGCACCAAGAGCTTGTTGAGCAGGTACGGCGCAACGGCGAGGGGACTACGTTCCAAGTCCGATCGCTCCACCTGGCCACCCTGTCGCACTGTGACGGCGCCACGCCACCCGGTTCGGTCGGAGGCGTCCGGGGGGAGGACGACTGCCGGGGTCAATCCGGTCGGCTCAATCCAGTCGGCTCAGCCAGTCGGCTCAGCCAGTCGGCTCAGCCAGTCAGTGCGTCAGTCGGCGTCACCCGCCGGCGCCGGCGGCGTCGACGTTGAGGCCGGCGGCGACGTCGTCGTGGACGCGGACGTCGACTGAGCGCGGCGGTGCCCTCCAGCCTGGGGGGTCCGACGGTGGCGCACCGCCGAGCTGACAGGAGGGCCTGCCCCGTTGACCATCGTGCTCAGGAGGAGGAGCTCCTCCTCCATCCTCCGGGCGAGCCCGGCCAGGTCCGACGAGGCCTTGGCGGAGGCGTTGATGCCGACGAAGAGCGAGTCGAGATAGCTCTGCACGGTGATGTTGATCGGCGCCACACCATCCATCACTGGCCCGAGGGGATAGACCGCGCGCAGCTCCATCCCGGCGAAGTAGAGCGGGAAGTTCGGGCCAGGCACGTTCGAGATCATCAAGTTGCCGGCTCGCACCTTGCGCAGGATCCCCGAACGGACGCCGAGCTGGATCATCGGCTTGGCCACCGCGGGCGGGATCGCCTCGGCCACCCTGGTGGCCATGGGGCCGTAGCCCACCGCTCGCTCCTGTCCCTTGCACGAAGCGGAGGCCTCGGTGACCGTGCGCAGTCGCTCGAGCGGCGTCTTGCGGTCATTGGCCAGTGTGACGAACATGGCCGACAGCTGGTTGCCCACCCCGTCATCGGCCTCATCGGGCCGCACCGACACCGGCACGACGGCGACCAGCGGGCTGTCCGGGTCCTGCTCCTGAGCAGCCAGGTGGACGCGTAACGCACCGGAGCACACGGCCAGCACGACGTCGTTGATTGTGGCGCCGAAGCGGTCCTTCAGGCGCCGTACCTCGTTCAGGTCCAGGACGGCGAAGCGGACCTCACGCCGGGCCCCGACCGGCGACTCGAACACCGCTGGTGCCCCGAGCGGGATCGACACGGGTCCGGTGCTGTCGTCGAGCGCGCAGCGTGCGATGCGCACCGCCGTACGGCCCACTTCCCGGGCGGCGCGCACGGTCCGCACCGGGCCGCGAAAGACGCTCGGGAGCGCGTCGGCCACCAACGCCCGCTGGGACGGCAGCCCGGCCGGCAGCCAGGGCGGGCACGGGTTCGTGACCGCGCTCCCCTCGGCGGTGAGGTCAAGCAGCTGGGCCAACAGCTGTGCCCCGGCGACGCCGTCGATGACCGAGTGGTGGACCTTGGCGATGAGGCCGACCATGCCCCCGGCCAGCCCCTCGACGATGTGCATCTCCCAGGGCGGCTGCTCGGGCAGGAGCGAGCGGCCCATCACGGCGGCGACCATCTGGCTGAACTCCTCGAGACCGCCCGGCGCGGGCGCCGCCACGCGGTGCAAGTGGTTGCTCAGGTCGAACTCGGGGTCGTCGACCCAACGGGGGTTATCGAGGCCGAGCGGGACGGGCATCAGGCGCCGTCGGAAAGGCGTGAGCGTCGGCATCCGGGACTCGAGCACACCGACGACATGTTCGAAGCTGTAGCCGCCCTCGGCGGTCGTCGGGTCGAACACGCAGGCATACGCGATCTCCATCGGCGTGTGCCTCGTGTCGGAGTACACGAACATCGGGTCGATGCCGCTCATTCGCTCCATGTGCACCTCTCCACGTCATGAGGGTCTCTGGTGGAACCGGCTAGGTGCATCCCGTGGACAGCTCGTCCCGCCACCCTCCCTCACACCCTCTCGGAGGCGGTGTACAGCTCACTCGTTCGAACGGGGGCACGTCGTCGATTGTGCTGCTCGTACAGCAGTGCTTCTCGTACAGACTGCGCGCGGACTTGATGCCAAGACAACCGTTTTGCGCAGATCTTTTTCAAGCGTTCACCTGGGCGTTACCCAACACAGAGGTTCCGCCACACAGCAGGCCCGACGTTCACAAGTCTCCCACGTCCGCCGGCTCGGTTCGGACACCGACGTTGGGGTGCCTCAGGTGCTGGACGGACGCCACTGGGCCAGCCGCGTCCGGTCCACCTCGCGCCGCCGGACGAAGCGCTCCATCTGCTCGGCGACGGGCCCCGGACCGGCCCCTCCGGGGGTCCGCCGGCGTGTCACCGCCACACCCGGCTCGAGGAGCTCCGTGGCGGCCTCGCCCAAATCAGGGTGCGCGGCGACCAGCTCGACGAGGGGCACGTGGCGCTCGAGCGACTCGCGTACCAGGGCCCCGACCAACGCGTGGGCCTGGCGGAAGGGCATGCCCTGCTCGACCAGCATCTCGGCCAGGTCGATGGCCGCGGCCGCCGGGCCGTCGGCCGCCGTCTGCATGCGCTGTTCGTTCCACGTCGCGGTGTCGTAGACACCGCGCAACGCCGTGAGCGCTCGCAGGACCTGGGTCACCGCGTCGAAGAGTGGCTCCTTGTCCTCCTGCAGGTCGCGGTTATAGGCGAGCGGGAGCCCCTTCAAGGTGACGAGCACCGAGTTGAGGTGCCCGATCAGGCGGCCCGACTTGCCGCGGGCCAGTTCGGCCACATCGGGGTTCTTCTTCTGCGGGAGCATGGAGCTCCCGGTGGCGTAGGCGTCGTCGAGGGTGCAGAACCCGAATTCCTCGGTCGACCACAACACGATCTCCTCACCCATGCGCGAGAGGTGCACCCCGAGGAGCGCGAGGTCGAAGAGCGCCTCGGCCACGAAGTCACGATCGGACACCGCGTCGAGTGAGTTCTCGAAACGCCCGTGGAAGCCGAGCTCCGCCGCGACGTAGTCGGGATCGAGCGGCAACGACGAGCCGGCCAGCGCGCCCGCCCCCAGCGGTGATGTGTTGAGGCGGTCCACCGTGGTCAGGAGCCGGTCCACGTCGCGCGCCAGTGCCCACGCGTGCGCCAGCAGGTGGTGGGCCAGCAACACGGGCTGGGCCCGCTGCATGTGGGTGTAGCCGGGCAGGTAGACGTCGGCGGCGTCGGCGGCTCGGTGCGCCAGCGTGTCCTGGAGCGCCATGATCTCGGCGGCCACGCCGATGAGCGTGCGCCGGCACCACAGGCGCAGCGCGGTCGCCACCTGGTCGTTGCGGCTCCGCCCGGTGTGCAGCTTGGCGCCGACGTCGCCGATGAGCTCGGTCACGCGCCGCTCGATCGCGGTGTGGATGTCCTCGTCGCCTGGCGCGAAGGCGAAGACGCCGGTGTCGAACTCCTCCTCCACCATGTCGAGCGCCTCGATCAGTGCCGTCACCTCGGAGTCGGAGAGTATGCCGACCTTGCCGAGCCCCTTCACGTGTGCGCGCGAGCCCGCCAGATCGTCGGTGGCCAAGACCCGGTCGAAGGAGAGGCTCACGGTGAACGCAGCCACCTCGTTCGCCATGCCCGACGCGATGCGGCCCTCCCACAGCGTCATGCCCCGCCCCTTCCTGTTCCCGGTGGCGCCAGCAGCCGCTCGGCCGCCTCAGCCCGCTCGGCCGCCTCGGCACCCGGACCCTGCCTGGCTGACCACGTTGCCACACCGAGACCCCACAGCCGCACAAATCCCTCGGCGTCGCCGTGCCGGAAGGTGTCGGACGCGTCGTAGGTGGCCAGGCCGTGGTCGTAGAGCGCCACGGGGCTGCGCCGCCCGACCACCGTGCAGGTGCCGGGCGCGGCGAAGCGCAGCCGCACCTCACCGGTGACGTGGCGCTGGCTCTCCGAGACGAAGGCCTGGAGTGCCGTGCGCAGAGGCGAATACCACAGCCCGTCGTAGACCAGCTCGGACCAGCGCGGCTCGAGGCGGGCCTTCTCGTGCTGCAGGTCGCGCTCGAGGGTCAGGTCCTCGAGGTCTGCGTGCGCCGCGATGAGCGCCAGCGCGGCCGGGCACTCGTAGACCTCGCGGCTCTTGATCCCCACGCGGCGGTTCTCGACCATGTCGAGTCGTCCGAAGCCACGGGCGCCGGCGATGGCGCCCAGCCGCGTGATGAGCTCGTAGGGGCTGAGCGCGGCGCCGTCCAACGTGACCGGCACGCCCGCCTCGAAGCCCACGATCACCTCGACGGGCTCGGACTCGGTGACCCGCGTGAGCGTGTACACGTCGTCGGGCGCCGGGGCCCACGGGTCCTCGATGGCCCCGCACTCGATCGCCTTGCCCCACAGGTTGTCGTCGATCGAGTAGAGCTTCTCCTTGGTGACGGTGATGGGGATCTCCCACTTCGCCGCCAGCTCGACGCAGTCCTCGCGCGTGAGGCCCCAGACGCGGGCGGGGGCGAGGATCCGGAGGTCGGGCGCCAGCGCACGAACGCCGACCTCGAAGCGCACCTGGTCGTTGCCCTTGCCCGTGCAGCCGTGCGCGACCGCGGTCGCCTTGTGCCGGCGTGCCTCGGCCACGAGGTGCCTCACGATCACCGGGCGCGACAACGCCGAGACAAGGGGGTACTTGCCTTCGTAGCGGGCGTTCGCCTGCAACGCAGGCATGCAGAAGTGTTCGGCCATCTCGTAGCGGGCGTCGATCACGACCGCCTCGACGGCACCGGCGGCGATGGCCCGGTTGCGGATGGCGTCCCAGTCCTCGCCGCCACGCTCGGCGGCCTGGCCCACGTTGACCGCCACCGCCACGACCTCGACGCCCTCGTGCTCGATGAGCCAGCGCACGGCCACCGACGTATCGAGGCCGCCGCTGTACGCCAGGATCACCCGGTCAGCCATGTTCAGTCACTGTCCTTCCCCTTGTGTCCTTCCCGTTCGATGCCACGGTGGCCACGGTGCCCACGGTGATGCCGGCGACGTCGCGTAGGCGTGCCGCCATGGCGGCACCACCCACCAGCTCGTCGACCACCACGAGCACCGTGTCGTCTCCCGCGACGGTGCCCACGACCTCCTCGAGCCCGCTGCGGTCCAGCGCCGACCCGACGACGTGCGCCGAGCCGGGCGGCGTGCGGAGCACCACCAGGTTCCCCGAGTGCGCGACCTCGACGACCCACTCCCCCAACACGCGACGCAGGTGGTCCTCGGGCGCAATCTGGTGCACCGGCAACTCGGGCAGCGCGTACGCCGTCTCGCCGCCGGGCAGGCGGACCTTGACCGCGCCGAGGTCCTCGAGGTCGCGCGACACCGTCGTCTGGGTGGCCTCGACCCCCTCCTCACCGAGCAGCGTCACCAACTGCGCCTGGCTGGTCACGGCCTGGCTCTCGAGCAGCTTGGTGATGCGATGCTGGCGTTGGTTCTTGGTGCCACCGGCGCTCATGGCCTGGCCCCGACTGCCCAGGCCATGATGCCGCGCATGGCGGTGCGGCGATGAGCGGCCTGGCGCCACACGACCGACCGGGGGCCCTCGAGCACGGCATCGGTGATCTCCTCGCCGCGATGCGCCGGCAGGCAGTGCAGCACGACGCCGTCGGGTCCCATCTGCTCGACCAGCTCCTCGTCGATGGTGAACCCCTCGAACGCGGCCAGCCGGTCGGCCCGCTCGTCTTCTTGGCCCATGGACGTCCAGACGTCGGTGTAGAGGGCGGCCGCGCCCTTGGCCGCCTGACCCGGGTCGTCGCTCTGCTGCACGCTGCCGCCCCGGCCGGCGCCATCAGCGAAGGCCTGTAGCCCGGAGAGCTCGTCCATCGAGAAGGTGTACCCAGCGGGGACCGCGATGCGGATCTCCATGCCCTCGAGCAGGGCGGCCTTCGCCAGCGAGCGCGCCATGTTGTTGGCGTCACCGACGTAGGTCAGGACGCGCCCCGCAAGATCGGCGCCGAGCACCTCGCGCAACGTCAGCACGTCGGCCACGGCCTGGCAGGGATGGGCGTCGTCGGAGAGGAGGTTGACCAGCGGCACGTCGAAGCCGCTCCGCTCGAGCGCGGACGCCATGCGGACGAACACGGCGTGATCGAAGACGCGCGCGCACACGATCCGGTGGTAACTCGCCAGGGTGCGCGCGATGTCCTCGGCCGTCTCTCGTGTATCGAGGCCCACTTCGGCGCCCTGGATGTACACCGGATGTCCCCCGAGGTCGACGACCGCCATCTCGGTGGAGTTGCGCGTTCGCACCGAGGGCTTCTCGAACAAGAGGGCGACCCCCTGGCCGGCCAGCACTGGTGGCGGTGGATCGCTCAGGGCGAGCGCGAGGACGCGATCCCAGCCGTCAGGGTCGAGATCGTCGATGTCGAAGAGATCGGGCATGGTGGAGACGCTCCTCCTTCTCTACCCGCTGGTGGCGGAAGCATCGGCGTCGGCCAACGCCCGCCCGAGGATGCCCAGCGCACTGTCGATCTCCTGGTCACTCACGAGCAGCGGCGGCGCCACCCGCACGGCGTCGGGACGCACCGCGTTGACCAGCAATCCCCCCTCGAGTGCCCGGCCGGCCGCGTCCTTGGCCAGGGGCGCGTCGAGCTGGGCCGCGAGGAGGAGGCCCGCGCCGCGTACCGACGCCACCCGCGGCAGTGCCAGCAGGCCGCGGGTGAGCCGGGCGCCCGCCCGCTGGGCCCGTCCACACACATCCTCGGCCTCCATCACAGCCAGCGTCGCCCGCACGGCCGCCAGCGCGAGCGGCTGGCCACCGAAGGTCGACCCGTGGTCGCCCGGACCGAAGGCAGCGGCGACCTCAGCCCGGGCCCAGCAGGCACCGACCGGCATCCCGTTCCCGAGCGCCTTGGCCATGGTCACCACGTCGGGCTCGAGGCCCTGCGCCTGGAAGGCGAACCAGTGTCCCGTCCGGCCGAGACCCGTCTGCACCTCGTCGAGCATCAGCAGCGCGTCGCGTTCGGTGCACAGCGAGCGGACGGCGCCGAGGTAGTCCGAGCTCGGCACCACGACCCCACCCTCGCCCTGCAACGGCTCGAGCAGCACCGCGGCGACCGTCTCGGCGTCGAGAGCCTTGTCGAGCGCGGCGACGTCGTCGTAGGGCACGTGCACGAAGCCCTCCGGGAGCGGCAGGAAGGGCGCTTGTTTCTCGGGCTGGCCGGTCGCAGTCAGGGTGGCGAGCGTCCGGCCGTGAAAGGAGTTGTCCGCGCTGATGACGACGTGGCGACCGCCCCCAGCCCAGCGCCGGGCTAGCTTGAGCGCGCATTCGTTGGCCTCCGCCCCCGAGTTGGCGAAGAAGACCTGGCCTCCGGCCTGCCCCGTCCCACCGTTGATCAACCGGTCGATCGTGCGGGCGACCTCGGGCGCGAGCGTGTTGCCGTAGAGATTCGACACGTGGCTCAGTGTCCGCGCCTGCTCGGCCACGGCATCGGCGACCACAGGGTGGGCGTGGCCGAGCGAGACGACCGCGAGCCCCGTGATGAAGTCGAGATACGTGGCTCCGTCGGCGTCGAAGAGCACCGTGCCCTCGCCGCGCACGAAGGTCACCGGCGGATCGGCGTAGGTGCGCATGAGCATCTCGCGCTCGTGCCCGTCTCCCGGCGCGGCGTCGCTCGTGGCGTTGCTCGCGGCGTCGCTCGTCATGGCAGCACCATCGTCCCGACCCCAGAATCGGTGAACAGCTCGAGCAGGAGCGCGTCGGGCACGCGCCCGTCCAAGATGTGCGCCCGCGTCACCCCTGCGCGCACAGCGCGGGCGCACGCCTCGACCTTGGGCATCATGCCTCCCCTGACTCCGCCGCTGCGGACGATCTCGTCGATGACGTCGAGTGAGGCCTGATGGATCACCGTGGACGGGTCGTCCGCCACCACCCGCAAACCTTCGATGTCGGTGAGGAAGATCAGTTTCTCGGCGTGCAGTGCCTCGGCCAGCGCGCCGGCGACCGTGTCCGCGTTGATGTTGTACGCCTGCCCCGAGGCGTCGGCTCCGATTGTGGCCACAACCGGGATCAGTCCCTCCGCGACCAGCCGCTGCAACATGGTCGGGTCGACCAGTGACACGTTGCCGACGAAGCCGAGGTCCACATGCGTCTGCGCCGCCGTGATCAGATTCGCGTCCTCACCGGACATGCCCACGGCGAGCGGCCCGTGCACGTTGATGGCCGAGACGATGTCGCGGTTGACCTTGCCCACGAGCACCATGCGCGCGATGTCGAGCGTGTCGGCGTCGGTGACCCGCAGGCCGTTGCGGAACTCGGTCTCCTTGCCGAGGCGCGCCATGAGGTCGCCGATCTGGGGGCCACCCCCGTGCACCACCACCGGCAGCATGCCGACGGCGCGGCATGAGAACGACGTCCTGCGCGAAGGAAGCCAACGGGTCGGCTCCCTCCTCGCCGTCGGAGGCGTGCAGCGCGTTGCCGCCGTACTTGACGACCACGATCTTCCCCCAGAAGCGGCGGATGTAGGGCAAGGCCTCGACCAGTACTGACGCTCTGTTCTCTGCCGCCGCCTTCTGCGCCCGGGTGACGCGCGGCGGCACCGGCAGCTTCGCCGGCGTGCTCACGACGTCGTCCTGTTCTCGTCGATGTAGCCGTAGCCCAGGTCCGTGCCGAGAACCACGGCATCGCCCGGGCCCAGCCCCAGGTCGCACTCGATCTCGACAAATCTCCCCGACATATGAGTGGCGACTGCCGCGGCGTCATGGGGCACCGCCACGCCGGCGGCGCACACCACCGTGCCGCCGTAAGCCACCGAGACCCGGTCGATGTCGAACGCGATCCCGGCCGACCCGAGCTCGGACACGATGCGGCCCCAGTAGGGGTCCTCACCGAACAGCGAGCACTGCACGAGCATGGAGTCGGCCACCTTACGCGCCGCAGTGTGCGCGGCCTGGTCGCTGGTGGCGCCGCGCACGCGGATGTGTACGACCTTTGTCGCGCCCTCGGCGTCCGCAACCATCTGCTCGGCCAAGGACTGGCATGCCTCCGTCAGGGCCTCCGTCAACGCGTCGGGCGCGGGGCTCGCGCCGAGCCCGCTGGCTAGCACGAGCACCGTGTCGTTGGTCGAGGTGCTGCCGTCGACCGTGATCGCGTTGAAGGACGAGGCAACGGCGTCGCGCAGTGCCTGCTGCAAGGTCGGCGAATCCACCGCCGCATCGGTCGTGCAGACGGCGAGCATCGTCGCCATGTTGGGCGCCAACATCGCCGCGCCCTTGGCCATGGCGCCGACGACGAAGCCGTCGCCCGCCACGACGACCTGCTTGGGGACCGTGTCGGTCGTCATGATGGCCCGGGCTGCTTTTGCAGCCGCCTCCTCGCCGCCTCGCCGCGCCATCACGATCGGCTCGATCTCGAGAATGACCCTGTCGATGGGAAACGGGATCCCGATCAGCCCGGTCTGGCACACCAGGATCTCCTCCGCCGTGGCGCCGATGTCGCCAGCCACGGCGATGCAGAGGCGCTCCGCGGCGGCCCGGCCGCCGGCACCGGTGGCGGCATTGGCGTTGCCCGACGTGAGGATCACACCGGCGGCACGACCGCCCGTAGCGGCGAGGTGGGCCCGGCTCACCTGGACTGGCGCCGCGGCGGCGAGATTGGCGGTGAACACCCCGGCCGCCGGCACCGCACGACCGTCGGCGGTGGCCACCACGGCGACATCGGGCACCTCGCCCGCCTTGATACCCGCGAAGCCGCCCACCGCGACGAAGCCGCGCGGTGCGTTGACGCTCACGGGAAGATCCCGGCCAGCGGGAGCCCGGTGGTCTCGGGGAGTGCGAGGGCGGCGTTGGCGCACTGGATCGCCTGGCCGGACGCACCCTTGACCAGGTTGTCGAGGGCGCACATTGTCACGACCCACCCCGTCCGCGGGTCGACCCGCGCCGTCACGTGGGCGGCATTCGAGCCGGCTGTCGCCTTGGTCGAGGGCGGGTCGTCGGTCACGACGACGAATGGCTCGTCGTCGTACGCCTCGTGCAATACGTCCATGACAGTGACGGTCGAGAGGGCAGGTCCGCCCGGGGCGGACCGGCTGTAACAGGTGGCCAGGATGCCGCGCACCATCGGAGCCAGGTGCGGGGTGAACAGCACCGTCGCCCCTGCTCCGAGGATTTGCTCCATCTCGGGGGTGTGGCGATGGGTGAGCAGGCCGTACGCCGTGAAGTCCTCGTCCACGGTGCCAAAGTGCAGTGACTCCTTCAGCGCGCGGCCCGCACCCGAGACGCCCGACGCGGCGTCGACCACGATGCCTTCGGGTTCGACCACCCCGTGGCGGACCAGTGGTGCGAGCGCGAGGCCCGCGGCCGTCGGGTAGCACCCCGCCGCCGCCACGAGCGTGGCCCCCGCGAGGGCCGCCCGGAACAGCTCGGGCAACCCGTAGGCCGCCTCGGCCAGGAGGTCGGGCGCGACGTGGTCCTCTCCGTACCAAGCGGGGTAGAGCGCGGCGTCGCGCAGGCGAAAATCCGCGGCCAGGTCGACCACCAGCCCCACTCGCCCGCGCAACTCGGGAACGATGCGCTGGGACTCACCGTGGGGCAGGGCACAGAACACGAGGTCGAGTCCGTCGAGCAGCGCCGGGTCGTTCTCCCCATACGTCAGACCCGGGTATGCCGCGGCCAACGACGGGGTGTGAGCGCCCACCGCCTGGCCGGCGTGCGTGTGGGCTGTGGCCACGGCGACCTCGAAGGTGGGATGCACCGCGAGGAGGCGCAACAACTCTGCACCGGTGTACCCCGAGGCCCCGATGATCCCGACTTTCATCGCATTAGTATACATGACTCCGTATAAACATTCATTCCTTGCCGAAGCAGGTCCTGAGACATCCGGGAGGCATCTGGGAGGCAGTCGAAAGGGACACGGGACACTGGTGCCCGCCTGTATATGCAGCCTTCCAAAACTACCCCCAATTAACGAAGGATATCCAGATATCCTTCGTTAATACCTTCGTCAATACCTTCGTTAAGGCCGCATATACACACGAAAAGCACACACCGGCCGACCAGCGCCCGGTCCGGGGCTCGCCGGCCCAGGCCGGTGGCTACCCCGAATCGGGCTCGAGCAACCTCACGCGGGCTGCAGGTGCTTCTGCCAGAACATCCCCTCGCCGACCACCTCGAAGCCGAGCATCTCGTTGACCGCGATCATCGGCACGTTCACCGCCGCGTTGCCGGTGACGATGAATCGGACCGCCGGGGCGCGGACCTCCAGGGCCTCGAGGTTGGCGATCTTCACTGCGAGCCCGAGACGGTGGCCGCGGTGCACCGGGTGCACCACGGTGATCATCTGCCAGGCCTGGTGGGGCGCGTCGGGGGCCAGCAGGAGCTCGCTCATCGCCACGAGCCGCCCCGAGGGCACGTGCTGTGCGACAGCGACGAGCTTCGAGGTGCCGCGGGCGACGTGGAGCTCCTCGTGCTCGCGCAACCGCTCGGCGTCCCAAACCTCCTCTTCGCGCGCACTATCGCCGGCGGGCTCGTCCGTCGACATGCGCCTCAGCAGCTCGCAGTGGTCCTCGACGAACTCTGCGGGCCAGGGTGCATCGAAGGTCACCGTGCGGTACTCACCCGCATTTCGTGCACCGGCAACGACCTTGCCGAGCGACTCCAACCGTGCAGGGCCGAGCGGGACACTCAGCTGCCGGGTGTTGCCCCCCAAGGTGGGGACGAACCCAACCTTCTTCGCAAAGGCTCGCGACGGATGGTCCGCCGCGACCGACACCGGTAGATCGACGATGGAGTTCAGGACCCGCCGCCCGTCTGCCGTCGCGCGCTGCCCCATGGCATCGACCAGGGCGGTGCCGGCACCCCGGCGACGGTGGGACGGATGAACGGCGACCGTCACCTCCACAGCGTGCAGGTTGTCCCGCAATGTGCGCTCGACCAGGCCGACGCCCAGGATCGGGCCATCCGGCTCCGCTGCCGCCAGCAGTTCGTAGCGCCGGGTGGTCCCACGAAACTGGGCAAAGGCGCGGATGTCACGCAGGGTCAACCCGGCGAGCTCCGGCCACATGTCCCGGTCCGACGCACGGAGTACGTCGGCGGACTTGGCCAGGCCAGCCTCGTCCTCGGGGTCGATCCGGTGCACCTCCACCGGTCAACGATGCCACGGACGCACGGCGACCGGGGCAGGTTCGGAGCACGCTCAACGCAGTATGGCGCGGTACTCCGTCTCGACAGCCTCGATACAGCGGGCCCGCAACGCGCCAACTTCCTCGTCGGTCAGCGTGCGCTCGGGCGAGCAAAAGCGCAACCGATAGGCGAGACTGCGCGAGCCTTCGTCGATCCCCGCTCCCCGGTACACGTCGAAGAGGCGAGCCGATTCGAGCAGATCTCCCGCGGCGTGACGCAGCGTGTCTCCGACGACGTCGGCCGGGTGCGCGTCGTCTACCACGAAGGCCAGGTCGATGTCCGAGGACGGGAAGCGGCTTACCGCCCCCACCACGATTCCCCGCCGGGGCACGCGCGTCTCATCGAAGAGTACGCCGAGATCCACCTCGAGCCAGCCAACCCGCGGCCCTTCCGATCCGCTGCCGGCGGCGTTGGTGAGGCCAAAGGTGGCGGCCACATCGGGATCGATCTCGCCGACTGCACCGACGACGACTTCCTCGCCCGATGCGTGGTGCGCCACCAGGCGCGCCGAGCGGGTGGGATGCAAGCCGGGGAGTACCGCCTCGCCGCCAACGCCGGGCGGCACCAGGCGGACCTCGTCCACCCGCAGCGCCTCGGCCACCACATGCCATGCGGCGACGGCGGTACGCGCGTCGTCACCCTCGAGGGCGAAGACGCCCGCCAGCAGCTCGCGCTCGCCCGGTAGCTCGGCGCGCTCGGCACCGCCCGCTCCCGCCCGCTCGACGACGCGCGGCGCGCCCTCGCCGGGATGTGAGAACACGACGCCGACCTCGAAGAGGCGGACGTCGCCCTGTCGTCGGCTTGCGTTGTAGGAGAGGGCACCCAGGAGACCGGGCATGAGGGAACGGCGCAGGAACGGCTTCTCGGCATCGAGCGGGTTCGACACCCGCACGGCCTCGCCGGTCAAGCCCACGTCGGCATGTGCGGAGGCCGACACGAAGGTGTCGGTCCATGCCTCCGACGCGCCGAGGCCGACCAGCACGTCCTTGATCGCTCGGCGCGACCGCTGCAGCGACGTCAGGCCGCCGGGCTGGGGCCAGGTCGGGACGTGTCGTGGCACGTTGCTATAGCCGAAGGTACGGGCGATCTCCTCAATGACGTCATCGACGCCATAGGGCTCGCTCCGCACGTCGGGCCGGTTGGTCGGCACCATCACCGTGACCTCGGCCGCCACTTCCTCGAGGACCTCGAAGCCGATCGGCTCCAACAATCGCGCGATCTGCTCGGCGTCGAGGCTCACCCCGATCTGGCGCTGCACGCGCGCGATGGGGACCGAGACCACGAATGGCTCGGGTACCTCGCCGCGCACGTCGAGCATGCCGTCGGCCACGCGCAACGTGGGCACGCTCTCGGCCAAGAGCTGGCAGAACCGCTGCACCGACGGCTCGATCGCCCACGGGTCGCATCCGCGCTCGAAGCGAGCGGAGGCCTCGGTGCGCAGGCCGAGACGCTGGGACGTGCGCGCGATCGCCATCGGCGTGAAGTACGCGGCTTCCAGCAGGACCTCGGTCGTGGAGGCCGCGATCTCCGAGGAGGCGCCGCCCATGATGCCGCCGATGCCCACGGGTGTCCCCTCGGCGTCGCAGATGAAACAGTCTTCGCCCGTATCCCCGAGGCTGCGGCCCTGCACGCCCACCGTCCGTGTCACGCCGTCGAGGGTCTCGACGGTCTCGCCCGGGCGCGCCCGCCGAACCGACAGCCCGCGCCCGGGCAGCCGGGACAGGTCGTAGGGGTGCGTGGGCTGGCCGAGCTCGAGCATGACGTAGTTCGAGGCGTCGACCACATTGTTGATCGGGCGCATGCCGGCAAGCAGGAGCCGGCGGGCGATCCACTGCGGCGAGGGACCGACGCTCACCCCGTCGAGCACGGTCACCGTGAGGCGCGGGCAGAGTTCGAGCGAGTCCACCGAGGCCGACGCGGCCGATTCCACCGGCCAACCGCTCGGCGCGGGCACGGGTGCATCGGGCGCGACGAACGGCAGACCGAGCCGACCGGCCAGGTCGCGGGCGATCCCCGTCATGCTCCACGCATCCGGTCGGTTGCCCTCCACCGTGATGTCGAAGACGACGTCGGGCTCGAGGCCGAGCGCCTCCATCAACGGCGTGCCCGGGTCACCGTGCACCTCGTCGCCCAGGATCAGCAGCCCCGTCTGGTCCTCGGAGAGCCCGAGCTCCTTGCCCGAGCACAGCATCCCGTTGGACTCGACGCCGCGCAGCTTGCGGCGCCCGATCTCGAAGCCTCCCGGCAGGATGGCCCCCACCGGGGCCAGCGGTACCCGGTCCCCCACCGCGAAGTTGTGCGCGCCGCACACAATCTCGAGCGGGTCCGCACCAGCGTCGACGACGACGAGACGGATCTTGTCGGCGCCCTTGATCGGCCGGATCTCGAGGACGCGGCTGACCACGACGTCGCCGAGCCCCTCCCCCACGCGTTCGACCGCCTCGACCACGAGGCCCAGGTCGTCGAGCGCGTCGCGCAGCACCCCGATGTCATCGGGGAAAGGAGCGAAGTCACGGAGCCAGCTGAGCGGGGCGCGCACGGTCGTCGAAGGGATCCTTCAGATAGTGGGTGAGGTCAGAATTGCGAGAGGAAGCGGATGTCGTTCTCCACGAAGGAGCGCATGTCGGGCACGGCGTGGCGCATCTGCGCCAGCCGGTCGATGCCAAAGCCGAACGCGAAGCCCGACCACTCGTCCGTGTCGATCCCGACGGCGGCGAAGACGGCGGGGTCGACCATGCCGCACCCGCCCAGCTCGATCCAGCCCGTGTGCGAGCACGTACGGCATCCCTCGCCCAGGCACAGCGTGCACGTGATCTCGAGTTCGGCTGAGGGCTCCGTGAAGGGGAAGTAGGCCGGGCGCAGGCGGGACTGCATGCCCGGGCCGAAGTAGGCCTCGGTGAAGACCTGGATCGTCCCGGCGAGGTCGCCGAAGGTTACGCCTGTCAGGCCATTCTGGTACATGGTCTGGTTTCACCGCGATCACCACTGCCCTGGGTCCGGTTCTGGGCGGCTGGCTGGTGGAGCATGCTTCGTGGCGCTGGGTATTCTTCATCAACGTCCCGCTGGCCATAGCCGTCGTGGCTATCTCGCTTTGGCGAATTCCGGAGAGCCGCAGTGCAGTCACGCATCGTGTCGACTGGTTAGGAGCGATGCTGGCAACTCTCGGACTTTGTGGATTAGTGAACGGCTTGATCGAATCGATCACTCTGGGTTGGAAAAATCCTCTGGTCGTCGGAAGTCTGATCGTTGGTTTCGTCTGTCTCACAGGGTTTGCGGCTGTCGAAGCTCGTACGGCTTCTCCAATGATTCCGCTCGCGCTCTTGAAGAATCCGAGCTTCAGCGGAGCAAACATGGTCACCTTCTTCCTCTACGCAGCCGTCGGCATTTTCTTTTTCTTATTTCCGTTGAACCTTATCCAGGTTCAGGAATACTCCTCGACGGCGACCGGAGCCGCCATCCTGCCTTTGATTCTTCTAATGTTTCTCCTTTCGCGCTGGGCGGGCGGACTAGTCACGCGATATGGCCAGAGGAGTCCGTTAGTCGTTGGCCCTCTTGTTGTCGCCTTGGGTTTCGTCCTGTTTGCCGTGCCCTCCATATCGGATAACTACTGGAAGGAGTTTTTCCCGCCGATGATTGTCCTCGGCTTCGGCATGGCAGTTACCGTAGCCCCTCTCACCGCCGTCGTAATGAATTCTGTGGATCAGGATCGCGTTGGGACAGCTTCTGGAATCAATAATGCAGTCGCCCGAGTCGCCGGTGTGCTTGCCATTGCCATCCTCGGCATCGTGATGGTCTACGTCTTCCGCGTTCGCCTGAACCTCGCACTGGCCGATCTTTCGCTGCCACCCTCGATACTGCAGGAGATCAAATCACAGGAGACCAGACTCGCCGGCCTGCAGACCTCTCTCCACCTGGATCCCGCTGCGAACGCGGCGATCAAGGAGCTGGTTCGGAAATCATTCGTATTTGGATTTCGAACCATTATGTTTATCTGTGCGGGCCTGGCTGTTGTAAGTGCCGCAATCGCGCGGCTTGTGATTCCGAAGGGTGGTGATCGCTCCAGGCTGTTCGGGCAGGCCTCCTGAGCTGGGGTCTCACGGACGCTTATTTGTGCCCGTAATCCAGCTTCGGATACCAATCCGTGCCGCGACCTTCCGGCGTCAGATCCAACACTAGCCACAAAGGATCGAGGTCCGGACCACCGCGCGGATCCTGTCCTGGGTCAGCCATCTCGCCGCTCATTTCGCCACTGTAGAAGTGACGAATCACTCCGTCGCGCCGCATGAACACGCTGAAGCCCGGCACATCGGCGTCTTCGGGATTGACGTAAGTTCGGGTGTACTCGCCGGACGCATCCGACACAAAAGGGAGCTTCTCGAAGCCCCGCTGCTTCTTGTACTCGACCAGGCGCTCGATCGGCGAGCGCGCCGTGACGGCGATAGCAACACGCTCACGCAGGTTCACGGCGATCCCGTTCCAGGCCGTCAGGAACGAAGTGCACATCGGACACGGCGCCTTCCGCTGCGGACCATACATCATGCCGTACACCATCAGCGTGTCATTGTCGCCGAAAAGACTCGAGAGGCCGATCGGGCCGCTCTCGGAGACCAACTCGAAATCCTTCGGAATCTCGCCGCCCTCTGGTAGCGCACGCCGCTGGGCCGCAACGCGTTCTATATGCCGCCGCAGCTCGATCTCTTCGACAAGAAGTGCATTCCGAGCCGCACGATACTCCGTGCTCTCGTTTGGGAAGTGGGCCTTGTTCGTGGCGGCAAGCTGCTGGGCGGGGGCGAGCGTCTGCATGTCAGGCATGAAACCTCCGGAGATATACCGCTACATCGTTAGGATGATGAGCGCCGCGACGACGGCTGGGCCCATCCGTCACAATTCCGGATATCCCCGGGCCCCCCACTCAAGCGGGGTGTTGATTTGAGCGGGGAGCTCGCTCTAGACACTTCGCAGGAAGGCGAGCAGGTGCTCGAAGTAGACCGCCTGGTCGTCCCACATATCCATGTGGCTGCCGTTGGGACAGATCGCGGACGTGGCATTCGGCATCAGCGTCGCCATCTTCCGCATGTCCTCCGGATCCATCTCGTCATAGCTCGCTCCCATGGTGAGCGTCTTCACCTTGATCTCGTGCAGCCGGTCCCAGCGCTCCCAGTCCTTGAGGTTGCCGGTGACCTCGAACTCGCTCTTGCCCTGCATCTGGTTGTAGATTTTCTCGTTGCGCGAGGCGGAAGGCGCGCGTGACCGGCTCGGGCCAGGGCTGCAGGCGGCAGATCATCTTGGGGTAGAGATCCTCCATCATGATGCGCTGGTACTCCGGGATTGTCGTAGTCCTTCGCCGCTTCGAGAGCATTGAAGCGCGCCAGCAGCTCGGGCGACAGCAGCTGCTGTCTTCAGCGCGGCGGTGCGCTTGAGGTAGGACTGCATGCCGGCCGTCATGTTGGAGATCACCAGGCCGCGCAGATGCTGCTGGTAGTTGCAGCGCGTACTCGATCGCGAGCATGCCGCCCCACGAGTGGCCGTAGAGCACGAAGTGGTCGAGCCCCAGCCCGCGGCGCACCTCTTCGACTTCGCTCAGATAGCGCGGCGAGGGTCCAGAGCGACGGGTCGTCGGGCACATCGGAATTCCCGACGCCGAGCTGGTCGTAGTAGTACATCTCGATGCCGGCCTGGGGCAGGAACGACTCCATGGCCTCGAGATAGTCGTGCGGAAAGCCGGGGCCGCCGTGCAGCAGCAGCACCTTGATCGGCCCCGAGCCCATCTTCTTGGTCCAGACCTTGTACTTGCCGCCGACGACGGGAAGCATGCGAATGCCGGCGACGCGAATGCCGCCGGGGTTGAGAGCGTCGGATGAGGTTTCAGGTTCAGAACTTCGCAGGTCTACTGCACTGGCGAGTGGTACAGACGAGGCCGCAGCTGCCGCTGCCAGAGCAGCAGAGCCCTTCAGAAAACTTCTTCGTTCCATATATTGCGAATCATATCGAAGATAAAAATGATGCTCCGACCAGGCGCCTACATCGGTTTCAGCCCGTCCGTGATCATTTCAGGCAAAGAGGTGCGAGGGCATGATCGCCGATCTGCCCAATGTGGACTCGCCATGATGCTCTCCCCTCACGTCCCTGGTGCAAAATGGGTTTTGCAAAGAAACTCACCCCGATACAGGACCAGCGATGAACACAGGGCATCCGCAAGGCAAGCTCACCCGCAGAGAAATGCTTCGCCTCTCCGCTGCCGTCGTGGCTACGTCGCAAGCTAAGACGCTTTTCGCACCGGCCGTTGCGCACGCTGCCCCTGCATCCTCGCCCACCACCGGCGAAAGCCAGCTCTACTCCACTCTCCTCAAGACGTGGTGCGACGGCCTCATCGCCCGTCAGATCGTCGCGATGCGCGACCCAGCTTTCTACGGTGGCCTGCTCTGCCCCGCCTGCGCCCTCATCCACGGCCGCTGCGGCGACGCCGTCTACCCGCTGCTCCGCATGGCGCACACCACCGGCGATGCAAAATACGTCCGCGCGGCGATACTCGTCCATGAGTGGTCGCAGGTGCAGGTGAGCCGGCCGGACGGCAGTTGGATCAACGACGTCACGCTCAGCCACTGGCAGGGCATCACCGTCTTTCACGCCATCGCGCTCGCCGAGGCTCTCACACACCACGGCGAGGTCCTCGACACCGCCACGCGCAGCGCCTGGACCGAGCGCCTGGCGCGCCGCCGCAAAGTTCCTCGACGGCTTCATCACCATCGAAACCGGCAACGTCAACTACCCCGTCACGGCTACTCTGGCCTTCGTGCTCTGCGGCCAGGTGCTCGGCGAGCCCGCTACCTCGACCGCGCCCGCAAGCTCGCCCACGCGTCCTGGAGCAGTTCACTCCCGACGGCTTCCTCTTCGGCGAAGGCCACCCGCTCGACGGAGTCTCGCCCAAGGGCTGCCGCCCCGTCGATCTCGGCTACAACGTCGAGGAATCGCTGCCCGCGCTCGCGCTGTACAGCCTGCTCGCCGGCGACAAGCCGTGTCGAGCAACAGGTGGTCGCCGCCCTCAAAACGCACATGGAATTCATGCTGCCCGACGGCGCGTGGGACAACAGTTGGGGCACGCGCAACTACAAGTGGAGCTGGTGGGGCAGCCGCACCAGCGACGGTTGCCATCCCGGCTTCGTCCTTATGGCCGGGCACGACCCGCGCTTCCGCGAAGTCGCGCGCCGCAATATGGAACTGATGGCCGCCTGCACCGCACGACGGCCTGCTCTACGGCGGCCCCGACTACTTCGCGCACGGCGACCTGCCCTGCATCCATCACACCTTCACGCACGCCAAGGCGCTCGCCACGGTGCTCGACCGCGGCAGCTTCCCGGCGCGATCCCGAGCGGCCCACGCTCCCGCGCGACGAGCCCTACGGCCTCAAAAGCTTTCCTGTGATCGGCACGCACCTCGCCGCCATCGGTCCCTGGCGCGCCACTGTCACCGAGTACGACTGGGAGTACCAGGAGCACGTGCAGGCCGGCGGCGGATCCGGCGGCGGCCACGTGACCGGCGGCGCCCTGTCTGCTGCTCTACCACATGGCGCTTGGCCCCATTCTCACCGCCAGCATGACCCGCTACGAGATGATCGAGATTTCCAACCAGCAGCAGGAGCGCGCCGGACCGCACATGCCGCTCACCCCGCGCATCGAGTGCACCGCCGGCGACACATACACCAGCCTCAACGACTACAGGGCTACGCTCTCGGCGACACGCTCCGGCGCCGCGGTGGTCTTCGAGGCCCATGGCCGCTTGATGAGCAACACGCACAAGCCGATGGAAGGCGACGGCCTGCTTTATGGGGTGCGCTGGACGATAGGCGAATCGGGCGTGGAACTCGCAGCCACTGTCACCGGCCAACTGCCCGCGTCGGCTTCGCTGCAATTTATCGTTCCGGTGATTGCCCGGGAGAGCGAGCGGGTTGAGCAGGTGAGCCCGCAGAGCGTGCGCATCTCCAGGCCCAAAGGTTCACTCATCGTCAGCATCGATGCCGCCAATCGCTTCGAGCCGATTCCCAGCGAGCGCACCTTCAACCTTGTCCCCGGCTTCGAAGCCGTTCCGCTGATCGTTGCAATTCAGCCCGGCAAAGAAGTGCGCATGAGGATCGAGGTCGCTGGCGAGGGGATGGCGCGGTGAGCCAGATTGAATGTCCGGCGGATTGGTGACGCACAGCCGTCACAATTTCGGAACAATCCCGTCGGCGCACGCGTAGAAAACGCTATCGCCTACTCCGGAGTTCTCGACACATGAAGAAGACGCTCTTCCTTGCCCTGGCCTTCGCCGTCCTGTTTGCAGCGTCTTCCGCCAGAGCTCACGCGCAGACCGCACCCGCCCCGACCCGCTCTTCAAAACCATCCAGTCGCTCGATACGCAGCTCTTTGACGCCTACAATCACTGCGACCTGACGACGCTCGGCTCGCTTGTCTCCGAGGACCTCGAGTTCTACCACGACAAAACCGGCCTGGCCGTTGGCCGTCAGGTCTTCCTGGACGCGATTAAGAACAACATCTGCGGCAAAGTAACCCGCGAACTTGTTCCCGGAACCCTCGAGGTCTATCCCATCGCCGATTACGGAGCCGTCGAGATCGGTGTGCACACCTTCCATCACCCCGGAGATCCCGGCAACGTAGGAGAAGCCAAGTTCATCACCCTCTGGCATCAGAAAGACGGCAAATGGGTGGTCACTCGCGTCATCAGCTTCGACCACCATCCCCTGGCGACAAAGTAGCGGTGGCCACCCAGTTTGGACCTGTAGCCAGAATCGGTAAACGATGGGCCGGCAAGACAGACTGAGTATGCGCAGCCGGACGGTTGCGATCTCAATGCGGCAATCCGTATCTTGCCCGTATCTTGTCAAGATGAGGCCGGCATGATTCCTCTTCGCGATCTCTTCGAAAGTCACTTGACTGTCACGAGCCTGGAACGCTCCATGAAATTCTTTGGCCAGACTCTGGAGTTGGAACTCGCGACCGTCCTTTGGGAGCGGCGTGTTGCCTTCTACTGGATCGGTGGCCGTGGCAACTCGATGCTGGGTTTATGGGAGGTAGGCTCCGGTCCTCAGAGGATGAGTCTTCACCTCGCTTTTCGGGTTGATCTTGAGCATCTGTTAACCGCGGCCGCGGCCGCCTTCGTGCCGCCAACATTGTTCCTCTCGACTTTGAAGGCAGACCAACCGACGAACCGGTGGTGTTGGCCTGGATGCCCGCTGCATCGCTCTTTTTTCGCGATCCGGATGGCAACCAACTCGAGCTGTTGTCAATGCTGCCTGATGATCCCAGGCCTGAATTGGGAGTCATCAGTTGGAGCCACTGGAACCGCGGAACCAAATGAATCGGTGCGGGCAGCTTGAGCAAATTTCGACAGACTGCTCCATCTCGAAGCGAGGCACGCCTGAATGAAGGCGACCGGCTTCGTAGGAGAAATGTGATGGCGATCGACTGCACGAGCCCTGTAACGACACTCGGAGACTTCATCCATTGCGTAAGCGAGATGCGCAAAGCATGGGGACTGCCGAAGCACAAAGAGCTCTGGTTTCGCGGCGAGAGCAAGGACTTCGAGGACACGATCCTGCGTCCGGAGTTGTACCGTCCCGCAAAAGGCGATAACGGAAAGCCGCTCCCGTTGAAGCCGATCAGCAAGCTCCTGGCGATCGAAAACGACCTGCACGATGAGTTCATGCGAAACGCTGTTGAGCATGAGAAGGAGTCCAGCGAGGACTGGGACTGGGATTCCTACTTCCTGATGCAGCATCACGAAGGTCCCACGCGCCTGCTCGACTGGTCGGACGGAGCGTTGATCGCTCTTCACTTCGCGCTCCGCAACAAGAGCAACGACAAGCATGATGCGCGCGTATACGTGCTCGAACCGTACCGCCTGAACGAACAACTCAAAGCCCTGCCGGATATGAAGCTGGCCGAAGACGCATGGAAGGCCTATGCCGAAAAGCGTCCCAACGAAGGCTATGATCCCAGCGCGTGGGAAGACTCCTACCTGCCGGTGTCGGAAGAAGACTTCGCCGAGGTTCCTGTTCCGCGTCCGCCAATGGTGCTGGAGTTCCCGCACATCACGCGCCGCATCGCCGCACAGCGTAGCCGGTTTATCGTGTTGGGCACAGAGCCGAACTGGATGCAGGACGAGTTCAGGAAGACGGACTCAACCATCAAGCTCATCACCATTGCCGCCGACGCACGTGCGCAGCTTCGCCAAGACCTCAGAGACTGCGGGATCACCGAGTCGGTAATCTACCCGGACCTCGACGGCCTTGGACGCGAGATGAAGCAGTTGTGGGAAGAAGCGTCCAATTTCGAATATCGCCACCAGACGCTGACTCACCAGCTCGTCGTACTCGCCGCATTTCTCACTTACCTCATCGATCCCGATGACATCGTCTGGCGTTTCGTCCGCGACACCTCCACGCCCCGTCTGTGGGAGCGGGCGCTCTTCATCCTCGCGACCATCCTCATCGCCGCCGGAGCCGCTCTCTCAACCTGGGCCCGCACCGTTCGCGTGGTACCGGTCCCGTTGCGGATTCGCCCCTGCTATCTGGGTGAACTCGTGTACGCAGTCGGTCTCGGCTCGCTCCTGCCACTCCCCGGATTCGTCATCCTCATCGCCGGTGAATCGCTCCGCATCTTTCGTCTGATCCGCCGCGAACAAGATCAGTCCCATCCGCCGCCAGTGATCGGATGGGGAAGAGCCTTCCGCAAGGAAGCCGTCAAGTGGGCGATTTTCCTCAGCATGATTGCCTTCGTCATCACCCTGAAGGACCGCGTCGCCGACGTGCTGGTCGCCGCGAGCTTCCTCATCGGCCTGCTCCTGAATCTGCCCTTCTAACCTGCCCTTCTTTGGGTAAACTCTGACCTTGAGTGTGAGCTGGACCGTCTAAGAGGTGCGGTATGCCTTCTCCACCAGACCTGCGAGACGCGATCCTCGGCGCGTGGAAGACCAACAACCGGGTCACCATTTTTCTCGTCGAGCATTTGCCCGCCGAACTCTGGGAAGCCACCGTGCCCGGAGCGCCGCGCCGCACCATCCGGATGATTGCCGGCCACATTCACAACGCCCGCTGTATGTGGATCAAGACCCTCGGCAAAGAACACGGCATCGCCGTGCCACGTAGCGTCGACCGGTTCAAAGTGACGCCGAAAGACCTCATTCCGGCATTGCAGCTGAGTGGCGAGGGCATCCTGAGCTTGCTCGAGCTCGGCTGCGACCACGGAGGCACGATTCCCGATTCGAAGTCCTACGTCTGGCGCAACCTCCCTCTCGATGTTGGCCACGTTCTGGGCTATTTCATCGCCCACGAAGGCCACCACCGCGGACAGATTGTCATGCTCGCTCGCCAGCTCGGGCATCGCCTGCCGTCCGATGTCACCAACGGCCTTTGGCACTGGTCAAACCGTTCCGGGAAGTCTAACTAACAGCCGAGGCCGCCAGGATCGCGCAAATAGTTGGCCGACGACTTTTCGGAATCCGCGACAATAGAGATAGGGAGACGAGAGAAGAAGCCCGGCTCATCCAGCCGGGCTTCTCCTTTTGCAGCCTTGTAACTCACACAGAATCAATGACAGTAGATAAAAGCCTTGTTATCAATGACAGCTCAGTACTCTTGTTTTCTATGACTCCAGTGCTTTTCCCTATGATCTATCGATGACGAAGCCCGCAGCAATGAATTCTATGATCTGCCGACAATCCGGCCAGAAAGTCCTTTGTAATCTATGAATTACAAAACGACAGCGCCAAAAGACGGGGAGGGGGTGGGTATCATGAATCCGATGCGCGTCTATCCCCAAATTCCTGATCTCGGCTCACTCGCCCGCTCAGTTCCCGGAGCCGTCGGTCCCCGAGATCGCCTTCCTCGGACGCTCTAACGTCGGCAAGTCGAGCCTCCTGAACGCGCTCCTCGGCTCGAAGCAGGCCAAGGTCTCCTCCACCCCCGGACGCACCCGCGCCATCAACTTCTTCTCCATCGCCGACACCCCGCAGCGCCAGCAGCCCCAGATGTTCTTCGCCGACCTGCCCGGGTACGGCTACGCCAAAATCTCGAAATCCATCTCCGCCGAATGGCCCAAGTTCATCGAGCCCTACCTCGCCGAGCGCCCCACGCTCGCCCTCTGCCTCTGCCTGGTCGACAGCAACATCCCGCCGCAACCCTCCGACGCCCAGCTCATCCACTTCCTCAAGTCCATCCAGCGCGACTTCCTGGTCGTCGCCACCAAGGCCGACAAGCTCTCCGGAAACGGCCGCGCCAAAGCCCACTCCGCCCTGACCAAAGGACTCGAGACCGACAACCTGCTCCTCTGCTCCGCCAAGACCGGCGCCGGCCTCAAGGAACTCTGGTCCGCCATCCAGACCGCGGCCAATCCCGCCTAAGGCGCGATCACCGTCTCGCTGCCATCCCGCGACACCGTCACCGCGACGCCGAATGCCGCCGCCTCTCCACCTCGCGCCGCACCGCCGCCATGAACGTCTCAGCCTCTGCCTCGCTCATCCGCAGATACCGCTGACGCGCCAGCTCCCGCCCCAGATACCTCGGCGCAGCCTCCAGCCATCGCGTTCGCGCCGCCGTAGTCGCGGATACCGGGTCCAGTGCCTCCGTCGCCATCCGATCCACCACCGGCAGCCATCGCAGCGGCTCCCCGCGCTACCCTCCACGTAACCGCCGTCCCTTCACCCGACGCCCACTCCGGCCTGCGCGCTCCCCGCGCCTCCAGCGTAGCCATCCCGGGAGCGTCACCCACCACGATCTCCGGCTGCACCCCGCGCTCCACCATCTCCGCCACCACCTGCGGGGCACCCCCGCCAGCACCACCGACACAGCTTTCTTCCTGCGAATCTCGTTCTTCAGAATTCGCAGCGCCTCATCCAGAGTGTTGACGAGAAAGTCGCACGCCCCGCTGCGAATCGCTGCTTTCGCGCGCGCGAGCTCCGGCTCAACGCCCAGAGACGCCGCGCCCGCGATATTGGCCGCGATGGCGAGCGCAATTCCGCTCCGGTCGAGCCCGACATAGACAAGCAGCGAACCGCCCAGCTCCGGCGACATCGCCGTCAGCGCGGCGAAGCGATCGTAGACATCCGTAACATCAGGGAATTCCTGGGACGGAAGCTGACCCGAACTCATGCCCTCACTCTAGAGCATCGTGCCCCTGCACGCCTTACCAGGTCGAGTACGCCTGCCCGTCCGTGCCTACTTCCTGCGACCCGCTGTGCACGTCGTTGATGCCCGGCTCGGTCTGGTCGATGCTCTCGAGGGTATCGTCCGTTGCCGTCACCCACGTTTCGCTCGAATGCGTCATCGGGTCCTTGGGAAGCTCCCGGAGATAGCCCGACTGCACTAGGTCGTCCATGGACTGGGGGGCCTTCTGCTTATCCATCGTGTAGGAGTCGATGGCATTACGCATGACGTGCAGGTCTTCCTTCAGAACCGCTTCCTTGGCGTTCTTCACCGAAGCCACGTAGCTGGGAATAGCGATGGCCGCAAGCACGCCGATGATCAGCATCACGACCATCAGCTCCACCAGGGTAAAGCCGCTCTCGGGTGTCGAGTTGTGCTTCAGCAGTCGCACTTCTACCAGTCCTTGTACTTCGTTCCATCGAGCGCTGTGCCATCCGACTTCGAGTACACGTCGAAGACGCTCTGCCCGCCAAAGGAATCGCTCGTCGGGTCGTCCTGCATCGACCGCATTCCCCACTCCGCCTTGCCGGTCATCGGATCTACGGGAATGCGCCTCAGGAACCTGACCTTCTTTCCCTGGACATCCACGCCGTCTACCAGCGTCTGCAGATCCGGAGGGTAACCCTGGGAATCAACCTTGGTGATAAATGCGTTCTTATCGGCTGCGTCCTTGTAGTGGTCGATCGAGTCGCGCATCTGCCACAAGTCATAACGCAGCTCGCGCTCCTTCTCGCGCTTTACCTGGAACCGGGCGATCGGCACTGCCGCCCCCGCCACCAGGGCGAGAATGGCCACCGTTACAATCAGCTCCACGAGGGTCAGGCCCGCCTCGCGTCCCCTTGCCTCGGATTCCAAGCCCGGCGATCTCAGATTCCGCCGCATATTCACATCCACTACTGCGCCTGCTGCCTTCAGGGCTTTACTTGGACAATCGCCCGCGACCCGGTCGCCGGTAACGATTGCTGACTGCTGTTGCGCGCCATTGGTCGGGTAATCACCACTGCGGCGTCGCCCGGTGACTTCGCCTGGAAGGTCAACACGCACACCGTTCCGGTTCCGGTCACGCCATGTGTTCCCGGTGGACGCGAAGCCGAGATCGCCACATTGCCACTGCCGTCATCGCGATGCACCAGGGCCACGGCCTGTCCATCCTGCCCGAGGAAGTTCACGCCTTTACCCGGCGTATCCCCCAGGTCTACGTTGATCAGGCTCAGCTTCGTCTGGTCGTACTGCACCTGCATTGGCACTGAGAAGACGTCCATCCCGCCGGAGAGATTCACCGCGACCTGGAAGGTCGAGCCCACCTTCTGCTGGCTGATCTCCGGAGCCAGTTGCAACTTCACCTGGCCGCTGGCCTCCTGCTGCATGTTATTCACCGCGGTCGCCGCCGCCGCTGCCGCGCTTTGGCTGGCCTGCTGCTGCATGTTATTCACCGCGGTCGCCGCCGCCGCTGCCGCGCTTTGCGGTGCCGCCTCGGTGCCTATGGGCGGAGGTACGGTGAAGGTCCCGGGCTTCGGAGTCGTCGGGCGAGAGGTGTCCTGGCTGATGTGCCGCAGCTCGATCGTGTTGCCTGTGCCGGTGTCAAGCTCGCGCAGGTTCAGCGGGTTGAGCATCTCCGCCCGCACCACGTGCGGAATCAACAGAAATACGATCTCGTCGTCGGATGTTGTCTTGTCGTTGCTGCTGAAGATGTACTTCAGGATCGGCACCGACGCCAGCCCTGGCGTTCCGCTCAGTGAATTCGAAACCTGTCGCTGCAGAATGCCACCCAGAATATTCGCCTCGCCTTCCTTCAGGCGAATCGTCTGGTCAACGGTACGCTGCGTAATAATCGGCTCGTCGATGCCGCCCAGGTTCGAAGTACCGTTCTGCGAGGAAACCTCGATCTTGATCTTCAGCGTCACGTCGCGGTCGTAATGAACCGTCGGCTTCACCGTGATGTTCACGCCGATGTCGAGGTACTGGAACTGCGTATTGACAAGCGAGCTGACGATCGCCGTCGCCGCGCCGGTCTGGTACGAGCCGGTGGCCACCGGCAGTTTCTCGCCGATCTTCAGAGTCGCTTCCTGACCGTCCGAGGCGCGGATACGCGGATTTTGCAGAATTCGCGTAGAACTGTCCGTCAGCAGCAGGTTCGCCGTTGCCTGGCCGATGGTGACCGCGAAGTTCGTCCCATTCAGATGGGCCAGGCTGTTCAGCGTCAATCCATTGCTGGTGTTGGTCGTAGTGCTTGTACCAGTTGTAGTAGAAGAAGACGAAGATGACGATGAAGAAGTGTTTGTGTTGTTGAAGTTTGACGCCTGAAAGTTGACCGTAGCTGTCTGCGGCAACTGAACGCCGATGGTGCGTTCGTAGTTGCGGCTCACTTCGAGAACCGCAACGTCGACCACCACCTCCGGCTTGGCCTTGTCCAGGTCGGAAATCAGCTTCTGCGCCAGCAGCAATTCATCCGGTGTGCCGCGCATGATGATCGCGTTCTGGCTGGCCACGCCGTAGATCTTTGCCGTCTGGAACATATTACGCAGTGCCGTCTGCAGATCGGTAAAGTCGTTCTGCTGCGCCACGTTTGTCAGGTAAAAGGTCTGGACCGCCTCTTCTTCAAGTTCGGTGCGCTTGGCGCGCGTGTTCTGCGCCACAAAGATCGTATTCGCCGTGATTGGCCGCCAGAATGTCCCGGAAATGGTCCCGATAATTCGCAGCGCGTCGTACAGGTCGACGTTGGTCAGGTCCACCTGAATGCGCTTCGATGTGTAGTCCGGGTCAAAGAGGACGTTAACGCCCGCCAGTCTTCCCACCGTCTGGTAAATAACCTTGCTGTCTTCGACCGAGTGCAGAGTCAGCGGCTCGTTTGAGAGCGGTTTCAGCTCAATCGGAGAACCGATCCCACTCAGCTGGCTTTCCTCAGGCGAGACCGAGGTTTCCTGATTGGTCTGGGCGCCGGCCTTGTCGCGCATGGCCTTGATTTCCTGCTGCGCCAATTCATTGCTGGGGTCGATCTCAAGCGCCCGCATGAACTCGGTGAGCGCTCCGGACGCGTCGCCCTGGTCGCGCAGCTTCTCGCCCTGCTTGACATGAATGCTGGCCGCTGAGAACCGCGTGCGCTCATAGCTTGTCTTGTACCGCAGGTCCTTGGGGTTTTTCTGGAACGCTCTGGCATAGAGCTGATAAGCCAGTTCAATGTTGCCTGCGGTTTCGGCTGCCTGCCCCTGCTTGTACAGCTTCGAGGCTGACTCCTTAGCCAGCTTTTCTTCCGATTCGGCGTGTACGCGGGAAGTGAAGACGCCCAGTCCGAGGCCCATGGACACGGCCAGAACGGCAAGCGTCCCCCACCTGAAAATACGATGATTCATCAAACTCCAGCAGCTTGCTTCCGATGTTGCGTTGCAGTCTCTGGCGACTCGCGTCCACCATAAAGGCGCGAAATCCAACCTCTGTTTTCTCATCGCCGAGCGCTGGTCGAGTATAGCATCGCGCCCCGCGCCATTTGGCCGCGCGGAAGCCTTCACCTTGCGTGCTAGCATGGAAATTCAGACTCCCGTCCATGCCCCGGCAATCCACACATTCTGTCGCTCAGGCCCCCGCCAAAAAGAAGCCCCGCGATCCGCTCGCCGCCGGAGAGCGCGATGCCGCCGTCAACCGCGCCGCCAGTCACAATTACTTCCTCCTCGACCGCTTCGAATGCGGTGTTGCCCTGCGTGGCACTGAAGTGAAATCCATCCGCGAAGGTAAGGCTAACCTGAAGGATGCCTACGGAATCATTAAAGATGGCGAGGCCTTCCTGCTGAATGCCCATATTGGGCCATATTCCCACGGCAATATCAGCAACCACGACTCGCTCCGGACGCGAAAACTCCTTCTGCACCACGAGGAAATCCGCAAACTAATCGGACAGACGCAGCTCAAGGGTCATACGCTCATACCCACGCGACTCTATTTTCGTAATGGCCGGGTCAAGTGCGAACTGGCCGTCGCCAAAGGCAAGCAGGACTGGGACAAGCGTGAAACCGAACGCCGCCGCGAAGCCGATCGCGAAGCCCGAGCCGCCATCGCCCACAGCAAAGGGAAGTACGCGAAGTAAGCCTGACCGCCCAAAATTCAAGAGATACTAGAAGCAAGAATGAAAACTGAACTCCGCTTCACCCCCGCCGCTTCCGCTCCGTCCGAACTCCTCGCCGTCTTCGCCGCCGACACCTCTGCAAGTAAAGATAAGGATGCGAAGCCCGAAGTCACCCTCCTGACTTCTGACGAAGCCGTCAGAAAAACCGCGAACTTCGTCCTCGGCACCGGAGAATTCAAGGCCGAAGCCAACGAGACTCTGCTTCTGCATGCCCCCGAAGGACTCGCAGCCACGCGTCTGCTCATCGTAGGACTGGGTAAAGCCGCCAAGGCCGATCCGCACGCCATCCGCAGGGCCGCTGGAACCGCCGTCCGCTTCGCCAAGCCGCGCGCGATCCGATCACTGGCTATTCTCGTCCCCGAAGGCAACTTCGACCCGGCCCAATCCACGCGCGCTCATCGCCGAAGGCGCCATCCTCGCCGACTTCGACTCGGACACCTACCGCACCGAACGCAAGGACCGCAGCATCGAATCGCTCTCCATCCTCGTTCCTCCAAGCGTCGACAAATCCCCTGCCGAAGCAGGTCATCGCGAAGGCGTCATCATTGCCGAGTCCCAGAACTTCGCCCGCACCCTCATCAACGAGCCCGGCAACCGCATGACCCCCACCATCCTCGGCCAGCGCGCTGCCGAGATGGCCGCCGAAAACGGCCTCAAGTGCGAAGTTTACAGCACCGACAAGCTCCGCGAGCTCAAGATGGGAGCCTTCCTCAGCGTCGCCCAGGGCTCCGACGAACCGCCCGCGCTCATCGTCATCCAGTACGAGCCCGAATCAGTTAGACCGGATACCCCGTCATGGGCCTCGTCGGCAAGGGCATCACCTTCGACACCGGGGGCATCTCCATCAAGCCCGCCGACAACATGGAGAAGATGAAGTACGACATGGCCGGCGGAGCCGCCATGATCGGAGCCATGCGCGCCATCGCCCAGCTCAAGCCCGCCGTCAAAGTCATCGCCATTGTCTGCGCTGCCGAAAACATGCCCTCCGGCAAGGCCGTCAAGCCCGGAGACATCACCTTCGCCATGTCCGGCAAGTCCATCGAGGTCCTCAACACCGATGCCGAAGGCCGCATGGTCCTCGCCGACGGCCTCCACTATGCCCGCGAGCTAGGCGCCACCCGCCTCATCGACGCCGCAACCCTCACCGGAGCCGTCGCCATCGCCCTCGGTCAGATCAACGCCGGCGTCTTCGCCAACGACGAGGATGCCTACCAGCACTTCACCAATGCCCTCGCTATTTCCGGCGAGAAATTCTGGCGACTCCCCGTCGAAGACGAGTACCGCGATCAGATCCGCTCCTCCATCGCCGACATCCAGAACACCGGCCTCACCCGCTACGGCGGAGCAACCAACGCCGCCATGTTCCTCAAGGAGTTCGTCGGCGATACCCCCTGGCTTCACCTCGACATCGCCGGCCTCGCCTGGCAGGACGCCGAGAAGCCCTGGCTCGCCAAAGGCCCCACCGGTGTCGCCCTGCGCAGCATCGTCGAGTGGGTTCGCAGCTACGCCTGACCGGAGCTTAACCCGGTCCCCATCCCGTTTCTGGTCCTGCAGCTGACACGACCGCTCTCTCTTCGTGACCGTACGTGATGGCTTACAATCTAACCTCAGGGAGTTTTAATGCCTCTCATCCGAGCCTGCAAAAACTGCGGTACCAAAAATCGCATACCCTCCTCGCATCTCGCCGACACTGGTCGCTGCGGTTCATGCAAGACCGACCTGCCCCCCATCGACGAATCCATCCACGCCGACACCACCCTCTTCGACGACATCATCCAGAACGCTCGCGTCCCCGTCCTCGTCGATTTCTGGGCCGACTGGTGCGGACCCTGCCACATGGCGGCCCCCGCCGTCGCCCGCACCGCCGCCGAAATGGCCGGGCGCGCCATCGTCCTCAAGGTCGACACGGAAAAGTATCCCGAGCTCTCCGCCCGCTACAACATCCGCGGCATCCCCAACTTCATCGTCTTCGCCGGAGGCAAGCTCGTCACCCAGCAAGCGGGAGTCGTCGGCCACGAGCAGATGGAAGCCTGGCTGCGCAACGCCTCATCTCTTGCGGCCACTTAACTCCGGTGTCCGATCTCTGTATCCTGCGACGTGCGTCGCCACGCGATAGAATCTCCCCTGTAAGCCCCCGCCAGAATTCCTCTCCCAGGAGCTCCTCATGCAAAGTCGCATCGTCGGCACCACCATGCCGGTTCTCGAATTCCTGCTCGAACCGAACGACGCCATCATCTCCGAAGCCGGCGAGCTCTCCTGGATGTCCGGCAATGTCCAGATGACCACCCACACGCAGATGGCGGGCGGCGGAGGATTCCTCGGAGCTATTCGCCGTGTCGTCGGCGGTGGCAGCCTTTTCATGACCGAGTACCGCCCCTATGGAGGTCCCGGAGAAGTCGCCTTCGCTACTCGCGTCCCCGGCCATATCCTTCCCGTCGAGATTGGCGCCGGTCGTGAACTCACGATTCACCGTCACGGATTCCTTTGCGCCACGCCTCAGATCACCCTCGGCGTCGGTTTCCAGCAGTCGCTCGGCGCGGGCGTCTTCGGCGGAGACGGCTTCGTTCTCCAGCACATTGGCGGCGTCGGCATCGCGTGGATTGAACTCTCCGGCGAAGTCGTCGTCAAGGACCTGCGTCCCGGCGAGGTCATCCGCGTTCACCCCGGCCATGTGGGAGCCTTCGAGTCCACTGTCGCCTTCCAGATCACCACCGTACCCGGCATCCGCAACATGATCTTCGGCGGCGACGGCATCTTCCTCGCCCAGCTCACCGGCCCCGGTAAAGTCTGGCTGCAGACGCTGCCCCTCTCTCGGCTCGCCCACGCCCTCGCGCCTTACCTGCCGTCGCCCACGCAGGAGCGCACCGAGGGAGGAATCGTTGGCGGCATCATCGGATCGGTTCTTAGTGGACGTTAGGGGCCCAGCGGCCGATGACTTTGCGCCGCTGTTTAAGTTCGAGGTAACAAGAAAGGATCGCCACATTCTAGTGAAGACGTTTCGCCTGCCTGGTACCCTGACGCTCGTCCTCGTTGCGCTTCTCGCCTCTTCCGCCGGACTCGCTCAACCCTCGCCGCAGTTCGCTGCCACGCTTGACCGCATGTTTAACAAGCATGAGTTCGCCTCTGCGCCCTTCGGACCGGCGCGCTGGCTGCACGACGGAGCGAAGTACACCACCGTCGAGGCCTCGACTGAGGGTCCGAAGGGCAGTCAAGACATAGTCGAGTACGACACCGCATCCGGCAAGCGAAACGTCCTGGTCTCGGCTACGAAGTTAGTTCCCGCACCCGGCGAGAAGCCACTCCGCATCGAGGACTACACCTGGTCGCCCGACAACCGCCTGCTGCTCATCTTCACCAACTCGAAGAAGGTCTGGCGTCTCAACACGCGCGGCGACTACTGGGTACTCGATCTCGCATCGGGCAAGTTGACCAGGCTCGGCGGCGATGCGCCGGAGTCTCGCCTTATGTTCGCGAAGTTCTCGCCCGACTCGCAGAGCGTAGCCTTTGTCCGCGCCAACAACATATATGTGCAGGATCTCTCCACGTACGCCGTGCGCGCCCTCACCACCGACGGCTCGACCACCCTCATCAACGGAACCTCTGACTGGGTCAACGAAGAAGAGCTGAAAATCCGCGACGGCTTTCGCTGGAGCCCCGACAGCCAGTCCATTGCCTTCTGGCAATTCGACACCACCGGAGTCGGCGAGTACACGCTGATCAACGACACCGCGCAGGAATACCCCGTCACAACCAGGTATCTCTATCCCCAGCCCGGCACCACCAACTCCGCCGTGCGTGCCGGCGTTGTGTCGACGCAAGGTGGTCCGTCCGCTGGATCAATCTTCCCGGCGACCCGCGCCAGCACTACATCGCCCGGCTCGACTGGGTTCCCGACTCCAACGACTCATCCTCGAGTACCTGAACCGCCTGCAGAACACCAACACCGTCTACATAGCGAATTCTAAGACCGGCGATGCTCGGCCCTTCTTCGAAGACACCGACAAAGCCTGGGTCGATGTCGTCGACACCTTCGACTGGGTGCAGAACAACAAATCCCTCGTCTGGCTCAGCGAGCGCGACGGCTGGCGTCACGCCTATGTCTTCTCGCGCGCGACCGGGCAGCCGCAACTAATCACCAACTTTGCCGGTGACGTCATGCAGGAAGTCGCCGTCGATGACAAAGACGGCTGGTTCTACTTCGACGCGTCACCCGACAACGCCACGCAGTCGTATCTCTATCGCTCGCGCCTCGACGGCACCGGATCGCCCGAGCGGGTCACGCCTTCCGGACAGTTCGGATCGCATGCCTACGATCTTTCGCCCAACGGCGAGTGGGCCTTCCACATCCACTCAAGCTTCACGCATCCCCCGGTCACCGAACTCGTTCACCTCCCCGATCACAAGGTGGTCCGCGTGCTCCAGACCAACGAAGAGCTCGCAAAGAAGACGAAGGACCTTCTTTCCCTGCCGACTGAATTCTTCAAGGTCCCTGTCTCCGGCGGAGTCACACTCGACGGCTACATGATGCGCCCGCCCGACTTCGATCCCGCGAAGAAATACCCAGTGCTCGTCAACGTCTACGGCGAGCCCGCCAGCACCACTGTGCGCGATAGCTGGGGAGGCAACGGCCGTCTCTTTCACGCGCTCATCGCGCGCGAGGGATACATCGTCGTCAGTTTCGATAACCAGGGCACGCCCGCACCTAAGGGCAGGGAATGGCGTAAGGTCGTCTACGGAAGCGTGGGCGTCCTCTCAGCCGCACAGCAGGCCGACGCCATCCGCTCAGCTCGCCAAAGAGCACAGCTACATCGATACCTCGCGCATGGCCATCTGGGGATGGAGCGGTGGCGGATCGAACACCCTCAACCTGATGTTCCGCTCGCCCGGCCTCTTTAAAGCCGGCATCGCCGTCGCGCCCGTCGCCGACGAGGCCCACTACGACACCATCTATCAGGAACGCTACATGGGCCTGCCACAGGACAACGTGAAGGGCTACCACGATGGGTCGCCCATCAACTTCGCCCAGAACCTGACCGGACATCTGCTCGTCATCCACGGCTCAGGAGACGACAACGTTCATTTTCAGGGAACGGAGCTGCTTATCAACCGGCTGGTCGAACTGGGCAAGCCCTTTGACTTCATGGACTATCCGAACCGCACTCATTCGATCTCCGAGGGCCCGGGCACGTCCTTCCACATCTACAGTCTGATCGCCCGCTACCTGGAAGAACACGTCCCTCCCGGTGGTGTGCCCAAGTAACATTGCTGAGCCAGACGCAGATCGGGTGCCCCAGGTCCCGCGTTTGGGGACCTGGGACTATTTTCGGACTTGGGACAACGATTCAAAACATCCGGCCAGGTTGCGGCATCGGTTGCACCCTGCTCAGCCACGACTCAAAGATCGCTTCCGCCTGATCTTTCGTGTGGTTGGCAATGACGAAGTGATACTTCTCGCCCGATTTAAGAACGACGCCGTCCTTGTGAACCTTCGCGATTACGTCCACCGGAAAGTTCAGATCGGGTTGATCCGGACAGCTGAAATGCAGCCGCGCCGCCGTCAGCTCGAGCTGACCGGTGCAGCCGCCGAATACCTTTTTGTGTGTCGCTTCAAATCGAGTAGGCAGAAAACGCGCCGCCGGCGGCATCGGAGCGGCCTTGGGCGCAGCATCTCTGGCCATGATCGAGCTTTCCGGTCGCGTCCCATCCGCCGGAACGATTGGCGACGGCTTGGCCAGGGATCGCGGCAGGCATCGGCTGCTGAGGTGTCGTGTCCGGCGAGATCTGTTGATCAGCCTTGGGAATCGCCGGCTTCTTGTCGCTTCCGCTCAGATAAAGTCCACACAAGACGCCGATCACCAGCAAAAAGGCCGCTCCGACATGGAGAGAAGTATTCGAACTCGACGCCGGCCACGAGCCTCCTCGTCCTTTCGCCATATTGATCGGCAGTACCTTACCAACTCCAGGCGGCTGAGTATCTGGGGGATTGGCAGCATTTCCGGAGGGTTTTTTCCCTCTCTTCCGTTTCGTAAACCGATCCAGGTCAAAAATCTTCGCCACGTAACCTCCCAGGCGACGCAATTAGGGTGGAATCCCGCAGTCGTGCAGCGAGTTCCGATGGTGCATTCATCCTAGCCCTGTCCGCGCCAGGGCAGCAATCGCGCCGGAATGGTGCATTTAGATGCGGAATTGACGCACCGTGGCGGAGATTTTTCATCGCTCGATCAGAGATCGAATGATCAGGGATCGAATTCTGAGATGTGCCATCTCCGATCGCCGCACGCTGAACCCTTTCCACTGCGGCACCTGCCATCCTGCCCCGGCATTCTCCATCATGATCTGCCCGGGTTGCGGACCCGAGATTGCCGTCGCCATTTCCGGAAAGGCCGCCTTCATATCGTCTGTCTTCACCCACACCGGCACATCAATCATCGTGGAGTGATAATTCACCGTAGTCTGCAGAAAGCCGCCCTGTTTCACCGGCGGCGTGAATGCATCCACGCTCGTGACCTGGTGATGTCCGTAACAGAAGCGTCCGCCCACGCGCTGCCCCAGCGGAGTAAGCGTGTACCGTTCCACCTTGATTGCGGCGCCGCTCTGTTTCGCCAGCAGTTCTGCGCCCGTCATCGCATCCAGCCGTTTCGCTTCCGCCTTCGCATCGCTGCCCGGGCTCACCTCATACGGAAATCGCATCATCGTCGGAAAGAGGCACTCATTGTGTCCTTCAAAGTATGTATTCAGCGCCTTCTCGAGCTTCGCGTTCGTCGGCTTCGTATCGGTCGCGCATCCTAGAACCAGAATCACCGCGCAACCCCACAGCATCCACTTCTTTCTCATGCCTTTCACTCTTCCTCTTGCGTGATTTCTCAACCACCTACGTAAGAAGCTCAGAACGCCAAATCCGCCGCCTGAGTCCTCTCGAAGAAAATTCCACTCTTGATGAAACGCTGTCGCGCCTCCGATCACTAACCCTATGCAGACGGCATCACCGTAGAAGTTCGCGAGGGACAAAACCCACGAGCGCGCCTCGACGCTTCGCGTCCGCATCCTCTGCGGATCCCCTCCCTCGCCCCAGCGAGGGGCCATCACCCGCGTGAGCCCCTCGCCCCGCCCATACTACAACCATTCGGCGCCATCCGCATCTTCTCAATGAACGCGAGGAAAGATGAAGATCACAGGCATCATTCTGATCATTGCCGGTGTAGCCGCCCTCCTCTACGGAGGATTCACTTACACCACCCAAAAGAAAGCCGTCGACCTCGGCCCGCTCCAGGTCGAAAAGACCGAACACCACTCCGTGCCGCTCCCGCCGCTCCTCGGAGTCGTCGCCATCATCGGCGGCGGAGCCCTCTTCTACTTCGGCGCCAAAGAAGGCCGGTAGAATCCGCGGATCTCTGAAGTCTTACAGATCCCGATACATCACGAACGCATCCACGTAGCCGAACTGCGGGTGCAGAAACGCCTTCGGAAGGCGCCCGACGATCTCGAATCCGAAGCTCTGCCACAGCTTCACCGCCCGCTCGTTGCTGCTGACGACGAAATTGAACTGCATCGCCTTGAAGCCGCGACTTCGTGCGTGCTCGATCGAATGCGCGCACATCGCGCGCGCCACTCCGCGGCCCGTGGCTGCCGTAGCGGTCGCATATCCGCAATTGGCCACGTGGCTGCCCCCGCCTCTCTGGTTCGCCCGCAGATAGTACGTACCCACCACCTCGTCTCCCTCTTTTGCCACAAAGACCTCGTGGCTCGCGGAAAACCAATAGGCAAGCGCATCCTCGCGCGCCATCTCACGCGGCAGCGTGTACACATCTGCGGCTCGAATGATCGGCTCGATAATCGACCAGATGGCATCGCGGTCTTCCGATCCGGCTGAACGAATCGCGAACATGTCTTCATCCTTGCATAGTCATTTCGCGGCGACGAACAGCGCGAACCTGTATGATGTTTCGCGCCAATGTAATCGCTTTCTTTGGAGTGCCAGACCCATGCCCACATCAATGCTTAGACCCATGCGTACACTCGCCGCCGTCTCCTGTGCCGTCCTTCTCTTCGCCGCGCCCGCCTTCAGCCAGCAACTCGCCGCCACGCCCCCGATGGGCTGGAACAGCTGGAACCACTTCGCCGAGCATGTGACCGACGCTGACGTTCGCTCCGCCGCCGACCAGCTCGTCAGCACCGGCATGCGCGACGCCGGCTACATCTACGTCAACCTTGACGATACCTGGCAAGGTACGCGCGACGCCCAGGGCATTTTGCATCCGAACGATCGTTTCCCTGACATGAAGGCTCTCGCCGACTATGTCCACTCCAAGGGCCTCAAGTTCGGCATCTACTCTTCGCCCGGACCGAAGACCTGCGGTGGCTACGAAGGCAGTCTCGGTCACGAAGCCCAGGACGCGAAGATGTACGCCGAATGGGGCGTCGACTTCCTCAAGTACGACCTCTGCTCCTTTCAGGACATCATGAAAGAGGAGAAGGCAGCCCATCCGGACAATCCGCACGCCGCCCGTGATCTCATGATCGCCGCCTATAAGAAGATGGGCGACGCCCTCCAGGCCACCGGCCGCCCCATCCTCTACAGCCTCTGCCAGTACGGAGTCGACCAGCCCTGGAAGTGGGGCCCGAGTGTCGGCGCGCAGATGTGGCGCACCACCGACGACATCGATGACTCCTATGGACGCATGATCACCATCGGCTTCAGCCAGGCCGGTCTCTCGAAGTACGCCGGGCCCGGCCACTGGAACGACCCCGACATGCTCGAGGTCGGCAACGGCAAGATGACCACCGACGAATACAAGACTCACATGAGTCTCTGGGTCATCCTCGCCGCGCCGCTCCTTGCCGGCAACGATCTCAGCAAAATGACCGACACCGACAAGAGCATCCTGATGAACAAGGAAGCCATCGCCATCGACCAGGACCCGCTCGGCAAGCAGGGCGATCGCCTGTACCAGAGCGGCGACTTCGACGTCTGGACCAAACCCCTCAGCAATGGACGTGTCGCCGTCGGCCTCTTCAACCGCAGCTGGGATAACCGCGAGGTCTCCGTCGATCTCGCCGACATCGGCTTCAAGAGCGGAGCCAACCTGCGCGACGTCTGGAAGCAGCAGGACCTCGGCCGTCACACCGGCGTCTTCACCGACGTAATTCCCAAGCACGGAGTAACGCTGCTCATCGTCAGCAAGTAGTCGATCGTCATAAACAGATATGTGACGGGACGGATCTCCGTTCGTCACATTTGAGCGCCCGTCTCGGAACGTGATCCTTGACATCGATATCTGTCTGACTGTCATATGTTGGCATGAAACATATGGGTGCGCGAGCCATCGACAGCGAACTGAAGAAGGGAAGTGCCGAGCTCCTGATTCTCTCGCTGATAGAGCACCGTGCGCGCCACGGCTACGAAATCAGCAAGCTGATCGAAGAGCGTTCGGGCGGCGTCCTCAAGTTCAACGTCGCCTCGTTCTACCCACTGCTCTACCGGCTCGAAGATCGCGGCCTGATCGCCGGTCGCTGGGTCGAAAAGGCCGGTCAGCGCCGCCGCCGCTTTTACCGGCTCACCGCGCAGGGCAGGGAAATGCTCAAGGCCCAGCGCTCCACCTGGTTGAACTTCGTTACCGCCATCCATCGCATCACGGAGGCCGAGAATGCCTGACTGGCCGAAGGAAATCCGGGCGGCGATTGCGACGCTGAACCTCGATCCTGCTCGCGAAGCAGAAGTCGTTGAAGAACTCAGCCAGCACCTGCGTGACCGCTACGACGAGATGCTGGTCAGCGGAGTTGCCGCCGACCTCGCCTATCAAACACTGCTTTCGGAGCTGCACGACGGCGCCTTGCTCTCCGGCCTCAAGGCCACCATGCATCCCGCTCGCCTGCCGTTGCCAGTAGGAAAAGATCGCGAGCGAGCCGTTCTTCGCCGGCGTCTGGAGCGATCTTCGTCACGGCGCGCGCCTGCTGCGCATGAATCCCGGCTTCGCCATCATTGCCATCCTGTCTCTCGCACTGGGCATCGGCGCAAACACCACCATCTTCCAGTTGCTCGACGCCGTGCGCCTGCGCACCCTGCCGGTGAAGGCTCCGCAGCAGCTGGCTCGCGTGCAAATTGTGAACTCTCCCCATTGCTGCCGTGGAGACTTCTACTCGAACAACGCCCCCCTCACCGGCGCGCTCTGGAACGGCATTCGCGCTCAACAGCAGGGATTTGCAAACATCGCGGCATGGTCTGCCTTCCGCTATAACCTCGGTCAGGGTGGCGAAGCTCACTACGCCGATGCGCTCCTCGTCAGCGGAGACTTCTTCAACGTCCTCGGTGTCCAGCCGCTCCTCGGCCGCCTGATATCGCCCTCGGACGACTACAAAGGTTGCGGAGCGCAGGGAGTCGTCCTGAGCTACCCCTTCTGGCAGCGCGAATACGGAGGTCGCCCCGAAACGATCGGCAGCAAGCTCACTCTCGACGGCCATCCCTTCCAGATCATCGGTGTCGCCCCGCCGAGTTTTTACGGCCTTGAGGTAGGCCGAAACTTCGACGTCGCCCTCGCCCTCTGCAGCCAGCCGATCTTCTCCACCAAGGGCGGCCTCATGGACCGCCCCGCCTCCTGGTGGCTCGCGGTAATCGGTCGCCTCAAACCCGGCTGGACCATCGAGCGCGCCTCGGCTCAGCTCGATGCCATCGCTCCGGGAATCTTCGCCGCAACGCTTCCGCCCGACTACGACGCCATCGCGAAAAAAGACTACCTGTCCTTTCATCTCGGAGCCCTGCCCGCGGCCACCGGCGTCTCATCGCTGCGTGAAGACTATGAAGACCCGCTCTGGATTCTCCTCGCACTCTCCGGACTCGTGCTCCTCATCGCCTGCGCCAATCTCGCGAACTTGATGCTCGCCCGCGCCAGCGTTCGCCAGCGCGAGATGGCCCTGCGCCTCACCCTCGGAGCATCCCGCTCGCGCCTCATTCGTCAGTTGCTCGCCGAAAGCCTGCTGCTTGCCGTGATCGGGACCGCCGTCGGCGCCGTTCTCGCGCAAATACTCAGCCGCGTACTGGTGGCCTTTCTCAGCACGCAGCAAACCCGCATCTTTGTCGAGCTGACTCCTGACTGGCGTGTGCTCGGCTTCGCTGCAGGCCTCGCAATTCTCACCTGCATTCTCTTCGGACTCACTCCCGCCATTCAGGCTTCGCGCACCGAACCCGGCATCGCCCTGAAAGCCGCGGGACGCGGCGCCACCGCTGGCCGGGAGCGCTTTATGGTTCGCCGCGCTCTCGTTGTCTCGCAGGTCGCGCTCTCGCTCGTGCTCGTGACCGGAGCATTTCTCTTCGCCCAGACCTTCCGCAACCTGGCAGAGATGAACGCCGGCTTTCAGCAGGATCATATCCTCATCGCGGACATCGACTACACCACTCTCCAGCTGTCGCCTGACAGCCAGATGTCCTTCAAGCGCGACCTGTTGGACCGCGTGCGTGGCATCCCCGGCGTAACCTCTGCCGCCGAGACTTTGATCGTGCCCATGAGCCACAGAGGATGGGACGACAACATCGACATCCCCGACGGCCCGCAGCGTCAGGATGTCTCCTTCAACCGCGTCAGCCCCGGCTATTTTCAAACCATGCAAACGCCTATCCTGGCCGGGCGTGATTTCACTGCCGCCGACACGCCAAAATCACCCCGAGTGGTGATCGTGAATGAGGCGTTCGCGCACAAGTTCTTCGCCGGCTCGAATCCTGTCGGCAAGGTCTTCCACGATTCCGGAGATCCAAAGGCCACCTACCAGATCGTCGGCCTTGTCAAAGACACGAAGTATTACATGATGCGCGAAGATCCAGTTGCCACGGCCTATGTCTCCTTCACCCAGGCCAATGGACCCGAGCCGGAGTCCACGCTGATGATTCGCTCTGATGAGCCGCTGCTGCCCCTCATCTCCTCAATCAAGCAGGCGGCGAATGAAGTCAATCCCGCCATGGTCCTCAACTTCACGGTATTCAAGACGCAAATCCGTGAAGGCCTCCTCCGCGAGCAACTCATGGCCATGCTCTCCGGCTTTTTCGGAGCCCTCGCGATTATCCTTGCCATGGTCGGCCTCTATGGAGTCATCTCCTACATGGTCGTCCAGCGCCGCAACGAGATCGGCGTGCGCATGGCGCTTGGCGCAAGCCGCGGCGATATCCTCGCTATGATCCTGCGCGAAGCCGCCATCCTGCTCGGCATCGGTCTCGCCGTTGGCACCCTCCTGGCCCTCGTCGCCGGAAATGCCGCTGCCTCGCTGCTCTATGGATTGAAGCCCAGAGATCCCTTCACCTTCATCGTCGCGATTCTCGGAATGACCGTGGTCGCATTCATCGCCAGCCTGTTGCCGGCGCGGCGCGCTGCGTCAGTGCATCCCATGGTGGCGCTCCGCGACGAATAGCCTTGCCTTGAAGGACTAAGATGAGCTTCGGTCCGGTTTCCTATGCCGAAGCATCCTTCCTCCAGCCATTCCTCTGAAGACCCGCGCCTCACCCGCCTGACAGAGATCGCCCTCGCCCTCCCCGAGACCAGTCGCCAGATTTACGGCTCGCACGCGCAGTTCCTCGTCCGGAAAAAGACTTTCGCCTACTTCCTCGATCTCCATCACGGAGACGGCATCGTCGGTGTCACCTGCAAAGTCATGCCCGGCGAAAACCAGGCACTCGTCAAAGCTCAGCCCCGCCGGTTTTATCTGCCGGCCTACGTCGCATCGCGAGGCTGGGTAGCTCTCCGCCTGGACGTTGGCAAGGTCGATTGGGATGAGGTGCGCGATCTGCTGATCGCCAGCTACGTGCTGATTGCACCAAAACGTCTTGCGGAGAACCTGAAATCAGAAGCTTAAAGGGTACCTCCGAAGGCAGCCTGCCGCGGAGTAACTTCACGGTAAACTTGAAGAGATGAGAATTGGCATAGATTTCGGAACTACCCGCGTGGTCGTGGCCTCCGTGGACCGCGGCAATTATCCTCTCGTGAACTTCGAAGCGGCCGACGGTCAGATGTACGACTGGTTTCCTTCCGTCGTCGCAGCCAGGGGCCGCACCCGTCTCTACGGATGGGACGCCGTAGCCGTCCAGGACGACGACACCTGGACGACAGCTCGCTCGCTGAAGCGACTCCTGCGCACCGCCGGTCCCCACTCCGAATTGCAGTTGGCCGGTCAGTCTCTGCCCGTGCGCCTTCTCCTGTCGGAGATGATGGCCTCGCTGCGCACCCAACTCCTTGAGCGTTCGAACCTCGGCGCGGACTCCGCCGAGCCGCTCGAGGCCATGATCGGCGTACCCGCGAATGCCAACAGCAACCAGCGCTTCCTCACCGAGGAAGCCGCTCTCGAGGCCGGCTTTTCTGTTTTGGGCGTCGTCAACGAGCCCTCCGCCGCCGCCATTGAATTCGCCTACCGTAACAGTGCCGAGCGCAAGAACCGTGCCGGCAGCGGCCTGCTCGTCTACGACCTCGGCGGAGGCACCTTTGACGTTTCACTCGTCGTCATGGGCGAGACCGAGCACGCCGTTAAAGCCTCCGACGGAATCCCGAATCTCGGCGGCGATGACTTTGATGAGATCCTCGCTGCGCTGGTCCTCGAGACAGCCGGCCACCGCGATTCGCTCAACCCTCACGAAAAGCGCCGACTGCTCGACGAGTGCCGTGAGAAGAAGGAATCGCTCAACCCCAACACCCGCAAGGTGACCATCGACCTCGAGCGCGTGCGCTCCGGATGGCAGGAAGTGACCATCCCCGTCGACACCTACTACGAGCGCTGCCGCCCGCTGATCGAATCAACCCGTGAGATGGTTGAAAAGCTGCTGGCTGCGCATTCCGAGACCCCCCTCGACACCCTGTACGTCACCGGAGGAGGATCCGAGCTCCCGCCCGTCGCCCGCATTCTGCGCGAGACCTTCGGCCGCCGCGTGCGCCGTTCTTCCTACATGCGCTCGGCCAGCGCCATCGGCTTGGCCATCCGCGCCAGCGTTGTCGCCGACAGCCTGCACGATCAGTTCAACCGCAACTTCGGCATCTGGCGTGAAACAGACCACGGCGGGACCATCATCTTCGACCTGATCTTCCCCCGCGGATCCCGTCTGCCCGCGCCCGGCGAGCCTGCCCTGCGCAGCGAGCGCGTCTACCAGCCGGCTCACAACATCGGCCACTTCCGCTACCTCGAATGCTCTCAGCTTGATGACCACGGTCAGCCCGTAGGCGAGATCACCAACTGGGATCAGGTCCGTTTCCCCTTCGATCCGCAGTTGCAGAACTACTCAGATCTGACCGCGCAGCCCATTGCTCCGTTGGGCCGCCATGATCTGAGGGTTCGCGAGGAATACACCTGCGACGCCAGCGGCAATCTCCGCGTTAAAATCTCCGCCGACCCTGCCGGATACGCCCGCGAATTCTCGATTGCGCAGTCCGCCAGAGGTTAGCCAGACTGCCGGAGCGCCTCTGGCTCATTCCCAGAGCGGTTCGTCTTGGAGGTTGCTCAGTGGGATAACGGCCTATATCCTTGCAACCCACTTGTGAAAGTTGACTGCAACGCGCTGGCTGCCAGCTACTCAGCAATGTCGGACGAGGACTTCGACGTCGTCAAGCGGGAAGATTTTACCCTGCCGGCGCGAGTCTGTTACGACCAGGAGAAGTCACGCGGGCATCCGGGATGGCATTACAAGCCGCCCGAGCAAACGCCCAATACGCAGCGCGGCGCAGTCGAGATGGCGATGCATTACGCCGACGTGATCGTGATCGACGTCAGTGAACCCTCCGACAACGTCATCTGGGAGCTGCAGACCGCTGCCGCCGCCCGGCCCCCGGAAAGCATCTTGCTGACCGGCGCAGTGAAAGATACCACCCTGCCGGAGTTGCAGCAGGCTCTCAAAGCGCGGCTTCAGCCGGTTGTGAGCAATGTCCCCTTGGATCGGTGTCCGACCTTCTTCTATCCGGAGAAGGCTGGCTATTTCGACCGATACAAGATTTCGTGGCGTGACCTCCAGCTACCGCTGGTTGGCTGTCTCCGCTACGCGCCCGCTCACGATGGCGCTGACCTTGTTTAGCATTCCCGCAATCTTCAAACCCATCCCCAACTGGCAGTAGACTAGTCTCCATGGGGGCGCCACACATCGGGCAGCAGGGACAGGTAAGGTACAAGCCCACCTTCAAAGACCAGGCGAACGATTCTGGCAGCGCGTCACCGACGGCATGGCGCTTAGCCAGCTCTGGTCGCAGTTCCGCCGGGATGCACAATCCAGCTACCGGCTGTACTCAAAGGAAGTTGATCGCACCCGCGTCGAAGGCGTCCCTCACAGCCAGCACTTCCTTCGCATAGCCAGCCAGTTTTTCTGGGCTATCGTCGAGAAGCTGACGCCGGCGCGCCGCGTATTGCTGCTGGTCGCACTGATGCTCGTCATCATTCCCGGAGGCGAGTGGAGCTGGACCAGCCGGTCACACGGTTAAGGTCTTCGCTCTCGATTTCCACTTCTACGGCGGCATGCTGATGTTCGCCCTGCTCATTCTGGAAGTGGCGGATCGCGTGGTGATGAAGCGCGATCTGCAGATTGCGAAAGAGATTCAGGCGTGGCTGCTTCCGGCGGCTCCTCCGCAGATACCCGGGCTCGAGATCGCATTCACCACTCGTCCGGCCAATACTGTTGCGGGTGATTATTACGACGTCTTTCCGCGTCCAGGCGCGGCCTCGGGGACCTTTCTGATAGCCGTTGCCGACGTCGCCGGTAAAAGCGTTCCCGCCGCCATGCTGATGGCGACCTTTCAGGCGAGCCTCAAGACGCTGAGCGGCACGCCAGGTTCCCTGACGGAGCTGGTTACCCGGATGAATCACTATGCCTGCAGCAACAGCCAGAACGGCCGCCGCTTCACCACTGCCTTCATTGCCGAGTACGATCCAGTAACGCGACGGCTGACCTATGTGAACGCCGGGCACAACGATCCGATCCTGCGTCGTAAGTCGGGCACGATCGAACGTCTGGAGGCAGGCGGCATGCCGCTCGGCATCATGGACGATGCCGCTTATCAATCAGGCGAGCAGACACTGGAGCCGGGCGACTGGCTGGTCGTCTTCACCGACGGCGTCATCGAGGCAGAGAACATTCAGCAGCAGGAGTACGGCGAACTACGCTTCATGATGATGCTGCATTCGGGAGTCATGCTCGCGCCCGGCATGCTCCTCAACAGCATCCTGACCGATCTCGATCGCTTTGTCGGCCATGCACCCCAACACGACGATGTGACCTGCGTGCTGATCAAGGCTGTCTGAGAGACCGGTTACGAGCACTTCTCTTCGCCTGCCTTAGCCCTTCCCAACCGCTGATAACCGGGATGCACCCCGCGCGTGAGACCCTGCTCGTCGGCTACTTTCTGCAGCAACCTGGCAAGCTCGCCACGTTCCTCCGCGCTTAGCACCGCGAGCAGAGCATCCTGGTGCTCCCGCGCCACCTTCCCAATGCTCCGCAGGATTTCCGCACCTTCATTCGTCAGGTGGAGTGAGTACAGCCGCCGGTCCTCGAGATTGGGCTTCCGCTCGACAAGTCCGCGCCGCTCAAGATTATCCAATATCGCCACCAGCCGACTGGGGTGAATTCGGAGCCGCGCCGAAAGCTCCTGCTGGCTGATTCCCGACGACATGCGCAGCAACCGCAGAATCCCGGCATCTGCCGGCGAAAGCTCGAGCGCACTCAAGCGCTCTGTGAACCGGGACGCGGCATGCGCCCCCAGCTGTGACAGCAAAAACGCCGGATCCCCTCCAACCGTACCTTCATGAGCCATATCGTGAGAATATCATTGCAATTTCAATTAATTTACTGTATAAATGATTTTACTATGAAACAGTATCCACGTTTCCGTGGTCCCTCTCTGATCCTGCTCGCAGTTGTCCACATCCTGATCTTCGCAGCCGGCCTCGTGGCCGTCGCAATGGTCCGTCACGGTGTGCCATACATCAATCCCTTTGCGCCGGCCGACGCCATAAAAGCCTTCCTGCTTCAGAACCCGGCCGCTGTTCACATCGGCAATTTCACGCTTTTCGGTTCCGCCGTTCCCTTCGGAATTTTCGCGGTCACTGTCGTCAGCCGATTGCGATACCTCGGAATCCGCGCTGCCGGGACCAACATCGCGCTTCTCGGCGGCCTGATCGCGACGATCGCTCTGATCGTCTCCGGACTCTCCGGCTGGATTTTGTCTTTGCCCGATGTCGTCGCGTCTGCGCCCGTGGCCAAGGCAATCAACTTCGTGAGCTTCCTTTTTGGCGGAGCCGCCTACGCCGTCGGTTTCGGCCTGCTCGCAGCCGGAGTGTCGGTCACCAGCTTCTTTGCGCGCACCCTTCCGCGCTGGCTCGTAGTCCTGGGAATGCTGGTCGCGATTGCTGGGGAACTCTCTTGGCTTAGCCTGGTTGCGTATCCGGCCAACTTCTTTATTCCCGTTACGCGCTACGTTGGATTCGTCTGGATGTTGCTCGCGGCAATCAAGCTCACGCGAAGCCGCACCGTATCCCTGCCGCACGCAGCCGAAGCCGCATAGACTCGACCTTGCCGCGGCTTCGGCAAGGCAGCACCGCCGGCACTACTGCTTCACTTCACTCCCCTTGGCCATCAGCGTCCAGTTCTGTTTATCTGTCGAGAATTCCTGCCGGAACTCGATCTTGTTCGGAACCGTGAACGTATTCACCACCCGGAAATACGTCGTCTTGCTGTTCTCCGTGTTCTCCCATGGGTAAGTCCAGACGTTCCCCTCGATCACCAGCTTTCCTTTGCCCGCCGGGTTGCCGCCGGGCATTATTGGATACGTCGTATAGGTCTTGTCTTTGTCGCTATACGTAAAGACAATCAGCGCCTTCGATTCGCCATTCACAAACTGATCGCAGACGTAGTACCCACCACTTTTCCAGCACTCATTCCGCAGCGTCGAAGATTCTTTGCCCGCTTTGCTGTACGCGGTGTCGAAATGCTCCATCTGCGTCTTCCATGTCCCCGCGTAAGCCTGCATCGCATCAATGCCGGCGGTCTGCGCGAATCCTCCCGCTTCTGTCAAACAAATCCCTGCCAGCACGACTGATCCCATCCAATTTTTCATGCACCACCCCATCTTCGTTCTTCCGCCGTCGCAGCCCATCCTACTTGAAGGCAGACCTTGTTTCGTCAGGGCCGCATGTGAGCACTGCAATCTCGGCGGTGGTTGGGCCGGCCATCCAGATAGCTGAAATTCTCTTGCATATTCAGGGATGCGGACTCACTATGGGACGCGAGAGCATTTCTACAGTGTGACGCCGCCGAGAGGCCAGCAAGGCCTGGGCACAAACGCGACAGCAAGCCGTCGTACAGTCGTTCTTCCTGCTTCAGTAGACAACACAGTGTTAACCGAGTGCGGGTGCTGTGATCAGTAAGGGTGTTGAGCCATCCGAACCGGTCCAAAGGGGCAAGCACATGAAGACATACCCGCCGTATCCGCGGACCCGGTGTCCGCGTGTGACGCTGATGGCTTTCGTACTCGCCTGCTCTCTGCCCGCGCTCACACAGGTCAACGTCACTCAAAGGGGCTATAACCAAAATCGAACCGGCGTAAATACTGTTGAAACAATCCTCACGCCCGCAAATGTCAGCTCCCACGCGAATCAATTCCACAAGCAGTTCACCATGCGGGTCGATGGCAAAATCGAGGGCGCTCCTCTCTTTGCCTCGAACGTTCAGATCGCCGGTGGAACGCACAACGTCATTTACGTCGCAACCATGCACAACACCGTCTTTGCTTTTGACGCGGACAACGGGGCGCTCCTCTCCGCGCGATGGCTGGGAATTCCGGTCACGGGAAACGACCTGCACAATCTCAAGCCCACCACGATTCACGGCGAATGGGGAATCCTGGGCACTCCCGTCATCGACCTCAAGACGGGAACGCTGTACGTCGTGCGCTGGGGTTATGAAAACAATATCAGCGGGCCAACCTTCCGTCTCTTCGGCCTCGACATGACCAACCTGAGCAACGACAAGATCCAGTCCGTGCTCATCGACGGATTCAACGTTGGCGGCAGCGGGTTCAATCGTTATCTGCAGTTGCAGCGCGCTGGCCTCGCGCTGACCGCTAAACCGGGCGGATCCCAAGCGCTCATCATCGCCTTTGGCGGCGGTGAGGGAGCAGGAGCAGCTCCGGGTTGGGTTGTGGCATACGACACCGCTAAGCTGGCGCAAGGCAACGCACCGGCCAATTTCTGGTGCACCACTCCGCGCAACAATGCCGGGGGCGGCGGAGGCGGCGGTGTCTGGATGGCGAACGCCGCCCCGGCCATCGACGACAACGGAGATATCTACGTCGTCACCGGCAATGGTCCCTACAATCCTCAGTTCAGGCAGGATCAGCTTGGAGAAAGCATCGTCCATCTTACGTGGAACCCGGGAGACCCGGGCTCTCTCACCGTTGCCGATTGGTTCACCCCATTCCTCGATTCCGGCCGCGACGATGGTCACCGTGATCAGGACCTGGCCTCCGGAGGGGTCATCGCGCTGCCTGACGAGACGGGCCTGATCGCAGGAGGCAAGGACGGAGCCTACTATCACGTGAACCGCTCGAACATGGGAAAGCGCGACTTCACCCAGCTCATCGATCCGCCCTTCGTTGCATCCTTCGACTACCAGCCCACCAACGGCCACACATCGCTCTTCGAGGATCTCAACCAGGTCACATCGACCGACCCCTTCACCATCGGCGCCGCCACCACCGGCCGCACAGCCCACATCCATGGAACCGGCGTCTATTTCAATAACCTGCTCTTCGTTCAGGGCGAAAACAACAAGGTCCGCGTCTTCTCGAAGACCGGAGGGCACTTTTCCGCCCAGCCAGTCGCCCGCGGAACCTCCACAGCGTCGTGGGGAACCTCGTCTCCTGGAGGCATGCCCGGCGGCATCCTCGCGCTCTCGGCCAACGGAACATCCAACGCGATCCTCTGGGCCAACGAAGCCTTCGGAAATCTCCCCAATGATCCTGACGCCAACCAGCACTCCACTCCCAACACCCTTCGCGCTTACGACGTATCAACTGTCAGTACCGGCACTCTTCAGTCCATCTGGAGCAGCGAAGCGGAGCCCAACGATCGCCTCGGGGAATCCACCAAATTCGGGCCGCCGCTGGTAGCAAATGGCAAGGTCTATCAGGCGACCTACGACAACCAGGTGGTTGTCTACGGCTTGGGCAAGCCCTCACCAACACCCACTCGCGACATCCGCCGGACCGTGGTCTTCATCTACGGACAGACTATCCCCGGTCAGGACATGTTCGTCCGAGGCGGCGCAAAAGGCAACGGCCCAATCCGCATCCTTCACCGCAACTGGCTCAACCCGCACACCAATACCTATCGCTTCGGCGACGCCAGTCTCGACTGGGAAGGAGTCGAACTCGGCCAGACGGCACCCCCCGGCAGGTTCGGGGGAGGCTCGCCCGTCGACTGGACCACCAGCCTCGCCCAGGGAACTGGGCAGCCATATGTGTCGACGGCCGGTTTCGGAATCGCCGACGAGAATACCTTCGGCGCAAATTACTGGATGCTCGATGTGGATATGGATTGCGAGCAGGCCTTTGACGATGGCCACGGTAATAAATGGTTTGAGGTAAAAGCTTTGATTGCGCCCCGTCCCGGCCCGGAGGCAGATATCGCACAAGCCAGCAGCCCTGCTCCGCCCTACAAGTCGCCCAACCACATGGGTATCTGTGGCATGATCAATGTCTTTGTCGCCAACTTCGAAAATCTCCCCGCGGGACTCGACCCCAACTCCGCAAAATTCCTCAAGCCCAGCTACACCTACCTCGCGCCCGTTGACGATCGTGGCGCCCCCGCCGACGCTCTGGAGAACACCCCCTGCGTCTCGCCCGGCGTCGAGAACCGTTGCCTCGGCAATATCTCGCAGAGCTGCCAGAGCGTCAACGGCGGCAACTTCTTCCGCTCCGTCCAGAATTGCAACCTCAAGTCGGCTGGCGGAAACTACGGTCAGATGTGTCAAAAATCGACGGGGCAGTGCTGCACACCCGACGAGGGAAATATCTGTCAGTGACTCACGCTGGAGTCCTCAGACAACGTGGGTCCAGTCCAGAATTACCTTTCCGGTCTGGCCCGAAATCATCGCATCGAATCCTTGCTGAAAGTCCCGGTAGCTGAAACGGTGGGTAATAACGGGCGAAATGTCGAGACCGGATTCGATCATGACGCTCATCTTGTACCACGTCTCGTACATCTCCCGTCCGTAGATGCCCTTGATCGTCAGCATGTTGAAGATGACCGCCCGCCAGTCAATCGGCATCGGCTTCGCCGGAATTCCGAGCATGGCGATCTTGGCTCCGTGACTCATGTTCGCGACCATCTCCTGCATGGCTGCGGGATTGCCGGACATCTCCAGCCCCACGTCGAATCCTTCCCGCATCCCGAGTTGCTTCTGTACTTCTGCAAGACGGCGTTTCCAGCGTGTTCACGGCGAGGGTCGCGCCCATTTTGCGTGCCAGTTCCAGGCGGAAAGGATTGAGGTCAGTGACAACAACGTGGCGCGCGCCGGCGTGACGAACGACGGGTATTGCCATGATTCCGATCGGTCCGGCGCCGGTAATCAATACGTCTTCGCCCAGCACAGGAAATGAGAGAGCGGTGTGCACGGCGTTGCCAAAGGGATCGAAGATGGCTGCGACTTCCTGATTGATGTCAGGATCGTGCCGCCAGATATTGCTCATCGGCAGGGCGATGAATTCAGCGAACGCCCCGGGCCGATTGACGCCGACGCCCGAGGTGTAAGCGCACAGATGACGTCGTCCTGCGAGACAGTTGCGGCAGCGTCCGCATGTGACGTGCCCCTCGCCGCTCACGATGTCGCCCGGATAGAAGTCGTTTACGTTCGATCCGACCTCGACAATCTCTCCGACAAACTCATGCCCGATGGCCATCGGCACAGGGATCGTCTTCTGTGCCCACTCGTCCCACTGGTATATGTGAACGTCGGTTCCGCAGATACCCGTGTAGCGCACGCGGATCAGCACGTCATTGATGCCGATGGTGGGTTCTGCGATGTCTTCCAGCCATAAGCCGCGTTCCGCGCGGCTCTTTACTAATGCCCTCATGAATTCCTCAACCGGGAATTCTCGTCATGCTTTCGAACCATAAGAGCAATCGTAGCAGTGAAGCCTGTTGAGTTGAAATGCGCAGCCTGCCAGGTACCTGCAGCGCATCTCGCGCCGCAGGTACACAGTCTGTTCAGGCTTCGAAGTAGCGCATTTGTTCGAGATCGGCAATCAGCCCAGGCCCGGTCGGGCGCCATCCGAGGCGCTCCTGCGTCTGCGCGCTGGAGGCCACAATGTCGAGGCCCGCGAACATGGCAAGCCAGCCGAAATGTCCGGCTGCTTCTTCCGGGGTCAAGGAGACAGTCGGGACTTTGAGGCCGCGGCCAATCGCCTCGGCAATGTCCCGGGCGGAGACTCCCTCTTCTGCTACGGCGTGGTACCTTGCGCCCGGCTCTGCCTTCTCGAGCGCCAGCCTGTAGAGGCGGGCAGTGTCGAGAACGTGGGCCGCGGCCCAGCGGTTGAGTCCGTCGCCTATGTACGCCGAGACGCCCTTCTGGCGAGCTACCGCGATTGAATAGGTGACGAGGCCCTGCTTGACCGTATTGTGGACCTGGGGAAGACGCACCACCGACACATTCACACCGCGGGCCAATAGCGCGTCGCCGGCCGCTTCGGAGGCGCGGGGGTAGGTTGCCGGGTTGGGCGGCGGCGGCATGTCATCCTCCGTCGCTGCGCGGCCGCGCACCAGAAGCCCGAGCCCGGATGTGACGAGCAAGGGGCGCTTCGAGCCTTCGAGCGCGTCGCCGAGAGCCTCGATGGCGCGCCTGTCGATCTCGCAGTTTTCAACGAACTTCGAGAAGTCGTGGATGAAGGCGGTGTGAATGACGGCGTCGGACTGAGCTGCTCCGCTGCGCAGGCTTTCGAGGTCTTCAAGATCGCCTCGATGCGGCTGAGCGCCGGCGGCGGTAAGGGATTTGGCGCCCGCGTCGGAACGAGTGAGACCGAGACCTGATGACCCGCGTTGATTAATTCCGGAACAAGGGCAGAACCGATAAAGCCTGTAGCACCGGTGAGGAAAACTCGCATGGAAAAACTCTCCTTTGTGCTCGATTGGTGACCGCATTCCGCGGTCCCGTGATGAGTAGATGGGCGTGAAGGAGATACGATCTATATCAGGAGTCCGTATTATCTTCGCAATCGTCCGGGATGGCACATGGATCCGCTCTCTGATGTTCTTTCCTTGCTGAAGCTGCGCAACTACTTGTCCGGCGGCTTTGATGTCGGTGGAGAGCTGTCCATCCAGTTCCCGCAGTACGAAGGCATCAAGTGCTACGCGGTGGTCTCCGGCCAGTGCTGGCTGTCCGTGGACGGAGTTCCCGACGCAGTGCGTTTAACGGCGGGAGACTGCTTCCTGCTGCCGCGCGGGTGGCCTTTCCGCCTGGCAAGCGACTCTGACCCTCACACCGGTCGACGCCCTCGCGATTCTTACGACAGCGCGCAGGAATGGCGGCATCGTCACTCTGAATGGCGGTGGCGAATTGCTGTATCGTCGGCGGCTATTTCACCCTTGGCGGCAGTCATGCCGGCATCCTGCTGGGGGTGTTGCCGCCCATCGTGCATATCCGGAAAGAATCGGACAAGGCAGCGCTGCGCTGGTCTCTGGAGCGAATGAGGCAGGAACTGCTCGAGCCGCAGCCGGGAGGTTTTCTGGTCGCGCAACAGCTCGCCCAGATGATCCTGGTTCAGGCCCTGCGGCTGCATCTGGCCGAAGGGCTGAGAGGCGGTGTCGGCTGGCTCTTCGCCCTGGCAGATAAACAGATGAGCGCGGCGATCACCTCCATGCACGGCGATCCGGCGCATCGCTGGACCTTACAGGAACTGGCGGAGCGTGCCGGCATGTCGCGATCGACCTTTGCCCTGAAATTCAAAGAGACGGTTGGCGAGTCGCCCATGGAATACCTGACGCGCTGGCGAATGCTGCTGGCCGGCGACCGGCTGACGAATTCCAGCGATCCCGTCTCCGCCATTGCCCTGTCGCTCGGCTACGAATCCGAAAGCGCCTTCAGCACCGCCTTCAAGAGGGTCATGGGCTGTTCGCCGCGGCAATACAGTCGCGGCCGCAAAGCGGCTTCTCCTCCACATCAGCGAGGGGGAAGCCGCCCGCGCCAATCGGCTCGAACTGGTCGCAGGTTGATATGCGATCGGCGGTTGGATCAAAGCTCGCCAACTCCGGGCATACGGCGCAATAGATTATTGCGCCTTTGCCCGAGGCAGTCCGTTTGAACAGGAGTTTCAAACCGGCAGCCTCGCCATTGCTGTTCTCGCTTCCTCGCGTGAATAAGAAATCGTGGCAGCCGCAAGAATCTGGATCTTGCCGCCGGTAAATGCCTTCTGGGCCGTTCATGATGGCGATGCGCTACTACTGGCCAAAGCTGGAATTGCTGAATGACGAGTGGAAGTCGCCGCAGGTGCAGAGAGTGAACTAGTTTCGGCTCATTCAAATCGCGGGCCGGACGGTTTGTAAATACAAGCCGACATTACGGATCGGCGCTAGCTGAGCGCCTCGCAGATGAGGCAGTCGTCCAGAGCACGATCACGCACGTGGTCCTTCACTCCGGTTAGATCCCCCTGATTGGAGTGAAGGACCTGGAGGCCGGTTCCAGAGCCCCAAGAAAGACTTTGGGAGTTGGTGCCCTTCTCAATCGACGGTGATTCGTGTTGCGGCGATCGTACCCTTCTCCTCGAAGCCCGTTGGGGCCCCCGTGCTATCGAACGTCTTGAAGGTGAAAGTACCGGTGTAGGTTTTGCCGTCACGAGACACGGTGTTCGTCTCGTCCAGCGTGAAGGTGCCACTGGCTGTAGGGGGAGTGCTGCCTGGAGTGAAGAGCCATCCGATGTGATGGAGCAACCTCGTTCTTGGCGCGACTTCCTTCCAGACGCCGAAACAGATATTGCCTGTATCGGTGGCAGCCAGGCATTTTCAAACTCGGTCCCATCACTGTGCCATTGATCGAGCGTCTTGTTGAATGTACTGCCGCCCGCGGTGTAGACGACGCGCCACAGGCCCTCACGGAGCTGCCCAGTTGACCGGGCGAAGCCGTCGTCCTGATTGTTTCCTGCCTGCGCCAGCATCGGAGGTCCGATCGAACTCTTTCGACCCCGTGCCCGTCAGCCCACAGGCAGCGTTGGCGCTGGTTGCACCGAACAGCAGTGCCGCAAGATCCGAGAGCAGCGCCAGAGCGCCGCCAAAGACTCCGGCTGGTGAACGGCGTCTCCCGCTGGAGCCGTTTTACTTTCTTCATAACTAGGTTCATGGTTTCTTCTCCTCTTTCCTCGCGATGGGCGAGCAAAGTGGGTCCGAGTCTCCACCACTGCCGATCCGGGAGCAATGCCTGCGCGGCGAATTGTTTCTCCCCGAGCAATTCCTTCTGCAGCAGCTAGTTACAAGAACTTGTCCCTCGCTGCTGCAGGCGATCGGGAGGTGGATGCACGCGTAGCATGTGAGTGCTAGACTCGATTCGCACTGGCTGGCGGGGTGTGGAGTGACGGTTTCACCCACCGAAAACCGTTCGTTCGGCCTGTTTGAGCTCGATCTCAGGACTCGCCAGCTCACCAGGAACGGAGCAAAGATTCGGCTGCACCAGCAGCCAATTCAGGTCTTGTCGTTGCTCCTCGAACGCCCTGGCGAGATCGTGACTCGTGAGGAACTCAGGCGACGCCTCTGGCCGTCCGATGTTTTTGTTGATTTCGATCACGGACTGAATAAGTCCATCCAGAAACTCCGCGACGCCTTGGGCGATTCGGCAGGCTCTCCCCGTTACATCGAGACCATTCCGCGTATCGGATACCGCTTCATTGCGCCAGTCAATGGAGCGAGAGGAATCCTGGAACTTAAGTCATACACAGAAACGCCACAGATGCAGGATCTCGCTTCGGCTCCTTCTGTCGGAATCGCTGGAAATCGGCGGCCGCGCTGGCTTCTTATCGCCGCCTGTATCGCGCTCGGAGCGCTTGCGGCAGGCTTGCTGATCCACTGGAGGTTGCGAGCGAGCGAACCGATCCAGTCGCTGGCCGTGCTTCCCCTCGATAACCTGTCCGGAGATTCCTCTCAGGACTACTTTGCAGATGGCATGACCGACGAGCTGATCACGATGCTCGCGAAAGATTCAACTCTCCGCATTGTCTCCAGAACTTCGGTGATGCAGTACCGTGGGGCTCGCCGGCCGCTTCCGGAAATCGCACGAGCGCTCCACGTGGACGCAATCCTCGAAGGCTCGGTGTCCCGTTCCGCCGATCAGGTCCATATGACTCTGCAGCTGATCCGGGCGGACACCGATTCACATCTCTGGGCCGACAGCTACGAACGCGATGCGAACGATGTTGCACTGCCGGACGAGGCGGCCAAAGCCATTGCGAGGCAGCTGCATCGCGCAGCCCCGGCCGTGAAGGCCATCCGCTATGTAAATCCGGCAGCGCATGATGCCTACCTGCACGGCCAGTATCTGTGGTTCGGCGACCACATGGAGGAGTCGGGAGCCTGGTTCCGGAAGGCGATCGATCTCCAGCCCGATTATGCGCTGGCTTGGGCGGGACTTGCCGACTATTACGGGGAGGGTATTGCCGGCGATATTCTCGACCCCCGCACCAGCATCGTTCCGGAGGAGCAGGCAGCCGAACGCGCGCTTGAACTGGATCCGAACCTGCCGCAGGCGCACCAGGCCATGGGTGCAATGTTCCTGATCGATCGATGGGATTGGGCAGACGCCGACCGGGAGATTCTGCGCGCCATCAGCCTCGATCCGCAGGACGGCGAGCTGTATTACCTGCGCGCCTGTCTGTTGCAGGCAGTCAACCGGGATGCAGAAGCCATCGATTTGGGAAAGAAGGCGATGGAAATTGATCCGTTCTCACGGCCCTACGCTCTCGCCTCACTTTACGTACCTGCGCGCCAATTCGATGCAGCGCTCGCGGAAATACGGCTGCGGATGGAAGCAGATCCCAACAATCCCGATCTCCTTGGGATGGAGATGGATACCTCGCGACGTATGGGCAACTACAAGGCAGCCGTTGACGCCTGGGCCAGATGGCATATTCTGACCGGAGATCCTCAGTCGGCCGCGAACCTGCGGCATGCCTACGATCGGGGCGGTGCCCGCGGTTTCGTTCGGTGGCAGCTTGACCGGCGTCTCATCCAGTCGAAGAGTCGCTACGTCTCTCCTGTCGAGCTGGCCAGTTATTACGCGCGGCTTGGCGACAAAGAGCGGACGCTCGCTCTGCTCGAGGAGGGCTACCGCCAACGTGCCACGGACGCTCTCTGGATCCAGAGAGATCCCGCCTACGACTTTCTCCACTCCGATCCTCGCTACCGCACGATCGTTCAGAAGACAGGAGTACCGCCAACCTATTAGGATGAGTCCTCCGGCCCGGACTGCCTCGATGGATGAAACCACACCAAAACAACATTGAGCACGGTTCAGCCCAATTCAACGGATAAGTACTGGGAAACGCTAGTGTTTACCCCCATCCACTGAGGTCCAAACTGATCGACGGCCAGGATTCAGATGGACCCACGACCGTGCACCGTAGCCGTCAGCAATGGCGTACTCAAGCAGGCCCCGTTAGTTGGCCGACAATTTCCGCTGAATCGTTACAATAGAAATAGAGACTTGAGGCCCAGCCGCTCCCCGTAAGGTGCAGCCGGGCCTTGTCTTTGACGAACCCATCTGCCACTTGGTCAGATAACCGCAGTAGAATCAAATCTTTACAATAAGCCCCATGATTTCAACTTTTTGCGTCGCCTAATCCGGCAAAGTCCATCGAATCAAACGGTTACAAGCAACTGAAAGAAGCGGGGGAGGGGTAGGCAGGAGTTTCCGGAACAGGAAGCCTGAAACTGCAAATCAGTGCAGCTGGTTTCGCCACAGCAGAGGAACGTAATACTCCTCGAGGTACCAGGAAAGGACGAACAGAACCGCCATTCCCGTCAGTGCCCAGAAATAGAGCTTGACTGGAAGAGTCCGCATCACCGGAGCGTCGACATGCTCTACGGATCGCCCCGCCCACTGAAAGACGAGCCCGCTGGCAAAGCATACGCACCCGGCCAGTGCGATCCACAGCAGGGAACCAACCAGCCGCTCTTCCCACCGGCTGCCCGGAACAAAGAACGCACTCGCCATCAAGGCACACAGCGAGAGAATGCTCGTAATGAACGAAACCGCCCTGCCGATTTCGAGAAGCACCATCGCCTCCCCAACAGCGAGGAAAGACCCCCGGAAGCTAGCCCTGAATGCCCTTTAGCGCGGGATAAATCTTCCGGTACGCCTGATATCCCACAGAATACCGCTCCACGGTCTTCGCGTCAGGCTCAATCTGCTGTGCAACCTCGATCGCCGCACCGCAAGCGGCCTCGAGATCGGGCCAGACACCCGCGCCAACGCCGGCCAGCAGCGCCGCGCCGAACGCTCCGCCTTCCTCGGCCACCAGCACGTCGGCCGTGTGGCCATAGACCGCCGCCTGGATCTCCCGCCACAACGGACCACGAGCGCCCCCACCGCCTAGCCTGACACCCTTCACCGGAATCCCCAGCTCGCCGAAGAGGGTAAAGGTATCCTTGAGCGAGTACGCCACGCCCTCCAGCACCGCTCGCACCAGGTGAGCCCGCGTATGCCCTGCCGTTAGCCCCACGAACGCCGCCCGCGCCGTGGAGTCCAGATGCGGAGTCCGCTCGCCCAGCAGGTACGGCGTCCACAGCAGCCCATCGCTTCCCGCCGGGACCTGTGCCGCGGCTGCCGTGAGAGTGTCGTAATCCACGCCCGGAGCGATGGTATCCCGCAGCCAGCGCAGCGACAGCCCGGCTGCCTGCGTCACCCCCATGACGTGCCACCGCCCCGGCACCGCATGGCAGAACGTATGCAGCCGCCCCTGCGGATCGCGGGTAGGCGCAGCGGTAGCGGCGAATACAACTCCCGAGGTCCCGATGGTTGCCGACACGGACCCCGGTGCCAGGATGCCCATCCCGACCGCACCGGCCCCCTGGTCCCCGGCTCCCGCCACCACCGGAGTGCCCGCCGCCAGCCCGGTATGCCCGGCACCCCCCTCCGAGACCTTCGCGCAAATTTCCTGAGACTCGAAAAGTTCGGGCAGCCAGGACTCAGGAATGCCCGCGATCCGCGCAACTTCCGATGACCAGCGGCGATGCGCGACGTCGAGCAGGAGCGTTCCGGACGCCTCCTGCACATCCATCGCATAGGTTCCCGTCAGCCGATAGCGGACATAATCCTTCGGGCAGAGCACGTGCGCAATCCTGGCGAAGACCTCAGGTTCGTGCTTCCTCACCCACAGCAGCTTGCTCAGCGTGAAGTTGGGCAGCGCTGGATTCGCCGTCAACTCGATCAGTCGCTCCCGTCCGATCTCGGCGTGCAGCCAGTCGCACTCCTCGTCCGTCCGCTGATCGCACCAGATCAGTGATGGCCGCAGCACCTCACCGGCCGCGTCGAGCATAACCGCCCCATGCATCTGCCCAGTGAGCCCGACCGCCTCGATGGCCGGTGACCCAGCGGCGCTTAGCACTTCGCGGATCGCTCCCTGGGCGGCCCTCCACCAATCCTCGGGATCCTGCTCGGCCCAACCGGGGTGGGGGCTGCGAAACGGCGCGTGCTCCACCGCCCCCGAGCCAACGACAGCGCCGTCTTCGTTAACCAAAACAGCCCGGGTACCGCCAGTGCCGATATCAAGTCCCAGAAGCACTTGCAACCCCCAACTAAATCGATATACTGCGTGAACACTTTACCACCCTGCCGCCTCTTTTTGTGAATCTGTCAGAACTTGTCATCGCAGCAACGAAGAATCATCTTGCACGCATCGCTTCGTTGGGCTATCCATTGGTGCAACCTTTGCAAGCTGCCTGCTTCCCCCAAAGATCTGCTGCCTACTCGTTACGACGGAGAGTTAAGAGATGAAAAACTTGTTTTCAACTGCAAATGACCACACCATCGCTTTGGCTCGAATTGTGCTCGGAATCATCTTCTTTATGCACGGTGCGCAAAAGACGCTCGCGTGGTTCGGCGGCTTTGGATTTCACGCTACGATGCATTTCTTTACTGCAACCATGGGCATTCCAGCGGCATTCGCGATTCTTGCCATCGCGGCAGAATTTCTGGGTGGCATTGGACTAATTGTGGGGTCTCTGTCTCGGATTGCGGCTCTGGGAATCGCGGTCGATATGCTCATCGCCATTGGCTTGGTTCACCTGCGCAACGGCATCTTCATGAACTGGTACGGCAATCAGAAGGGCGAGGGGTACGAGTACCATCTGCTGGCGATAACCATTTGCATTGTAATCATGGTTAAGGGTGGGGGAGCGTTGTCTGTCGACCGTGCAGTCGCCAAGAGCTGAAGAGGCTGAAACGCCCTAAATCGTAGAGTACTTCACGCTTCAGCGTTCACGACTTAAGTTTCTATTGACATCAAAATTGGTTAGTATTAACTTACCGTTAGTGGTCACTTATCATTCGGCACCCACGAATTGGGAGAGTTTCCTTGAAACCAACACTCTTTCTTCGCATCGCCTCCATCCTCGCTCTCATCTTCTGTGCCTTGCACACCGTCGGCGGGGTATTGTCCAAGCCGGCGTCAGGCGTACAGACGTTCGTTGTGCAACTGATGAAGTCAAACTCCTTCAACTTCATGGGTGGCATTCGCACATTTTGGGATTTCAACATGGGCTACGGCTTGATTCTTTCGGTTGTGCTTTTCATCCACAGCCTTTTGTTCTGGCAGCTTGGCTCAATGGTAAAGACGGATGGTGCGCGCCTACGACCTGTTCTGGCGCTTCTTTGTCTTGAATTCGCTGCCCAATCACCTATCGCCGGGCGCTACTTCTTTCTTGGTCCGGCGATCACCTCGGCGATTATTGCAGCGTGCCTTGCGATTGCGTTCTTCACCGCGCGAGAGAGTCTGACCCCTGCATGACCCGTGGCTTATGTTCCCGCAGTTATAAATGGAACCACTTGTCCGCGCCGAACACCAGTCCCAGCGTGATCAGCGCGATCGCAACCTCTCCCACCGCACCGACGACGAACGGTCTGGCACCTTGCTTCCCAAGCTCGCGCAGGTTGGTCCTTAGGCCGACTCCGGCAAAGGTCAGCAGAAAAGCCCAGCGTGACAGGTTGCCTAGCGCTGTCAATTGTGGCTTGGTAAACACTCCTATGGTAGCGAGGAGCGAGATGAGCAGAAAGCCCAGCACGAATTTGGGAAATTTCTGCCATAGGAAGGCGCCCTTGTTCTTGACCTCCGCAGCCTGGCCCCTCTGTGCCCAATAAATCGCATATCCCAACACGATGAAGCCGATCAGCGCATTCCGGCAGGTCTTCGCAAGCACCGCAACTTTGCCGGCGGCGTCGGAATAGAGCGCGCCCGCCGCGGTCGCTTCCGCTGTATTGTCAACCGCAAGGCCAGCCCACAGTCCGTACGCGTGGTCGCTCAGGTTCAGCGCGTGACCCACTACCGGAAACAGGAAAAGGGAAATTGCTCCCAGCGCGAGAATCGCCGCAATTGCGTACGACGCATCTTCTTCGTCCGCGTCGATCGCACCCTGTGTCGCGATAATCGCTGACACCCCGCAAACAGACGAGCCTACAGCAAGCAGGGTCACCAGCTTGGGAGAGAGCTTGAATCCTCTTCCCAGGTAAGTCATGAACGTGAGGGCCAGCGCAAGTTCGATGAAGACCAGCACCAGGCTCAATCCGCCGAGCCGCAACACATCACCCAACAGAAATCGAGCACCCAGCAGTACGATGCCGGCTTTCAGCCAGAATTCGTAAGTCGCCACCCCTGCGCGGAAGATCTGAGGAACACCGATGGTGTTGGAGATAGCAAGCCCCAGCAGGATGGCCCAAAGCACATACTCAATGTTCGGAAGCACCAGGTGATTGGCTTTGCCATAGTGAGCAATGGACTGTTCGATGAACTTACCTGCGTAGCCAACAGCCAGCAAAAGCAGAATTCCTGGAATCAGTCCGAAGAAGCGATTAGAAAACGACGTCGCGCTTGCGCGAGGTAGTGCAACCGAACTTGCCATAACCGTCTCCTACCAGGGAACTGTTTTGAGAATGCCGATGCGGACAAGCAAGGCTGCGGCGAGCGCGAGCATAACGGCCCAGCTATCAAGAGAGAAGCGTCGTTGCGATTTGGACATATGACTGTGCTCCTGAGAAGGGGCTAAATGCGAATGAAATTCGCGTCGAAAATCCAGATTTCAGGGATCGGTCGGAGGGGAATTAGCGACAACAACAAGCGCGCAGGTCGAGGGAAACGACGAATGGGAGCGGCGCTTTCATGGCTATTTTTTTAGCACGGCGGCCGTCGTTCTGCAAGAAAAAGCCCCGCTCGCAAGCGGGGCATGTCGTCGAACAGCTTCCTTCGGAAATTTATTGCAACCGCGTCATGATCTCCTGGAGCACCTGTTTTGAGGGCCGCGTCCGGTCCTGAGACAGGGTCGCCAGCGGCTCGTCGACCAGGTTCAACAGATCGGTGAAGCTGGGTTTTTGCGTGTCCACGTAGAACACACCCGTCAATACCTCACCGCGTTCATGTGCTTCCATCAGCGCCTTGACGGCGGTTGTCCGGCTCGTTGGATTGTAGTCTTCGTGCAACTTGCGCAGGCGCAGGTGCGATCCGTCATGCATGGTCACATCGTACGTTGATCCGGCGTCATAATCGATCGAAATGTCCTCGAAGTGGGGCACAAAGCCGACTTCGCTGATTGCGTCCTCGTGCTCTTGCATGTACTTGTAGCTCTTGGTCGAGCCTTCATGATCGTTGAAGGTTACACACGGCGAGATGACGTCGAGCATCACCGTTCCCTTGTGCGCGATTGCCGCCTTGAGCATGGCCAGCAGCTGCTTCTTGTCGCCGGAGAACGAGCGGCCGACGAAGGTCGCGCCCAGCTGAACAGCCAGGGCACACGTGTCGATGGCCGGCAGATCGTTAATGACCCCGGTCTTCAGCTTCGAGCCCAGATCGGCTGTTGCCGAGAACTGCCCCTTGGTCAGGCCGTATACACCGTTGTCTTCGATGATGTAAATCAGCGGCAGATTACGGCGCATCAGGTGAACGAATTGACCCACTCCGATTGAGGCCGTATCACCGTCGCCCGAGACGCCAAGTGCCTTCATCGTCTTGTTCGCCAGCAACGCGCCTGTTGCCACCGATGGCATACGTCCGTGCACGCTGTTGAAACTGTGCGCACGCGACAAGAAGTAAGCTGGGCTCTTTGATGAGCAACCGATGCCGGAGAGCTTCATCAGCCGTTCCGGTTGCACACCCATTTCGTAGAGCGCGTCGATAATACGCTCGGAGATCGCATTATGACCACATCCGGCGCACAGCGTAGTCTTGCCGCCGCGATAATCGATCACCTGCAGGCCGAGGCGGTTGACCTTTGGATTCGGTTTCGTAACCGTCGTCGTTGCCATTTAAATCTCCTCCTGCAGAACCAGCGCATCTGTAACGAATCGTGCATCGAGCGGCAGGCCGTTGAAGTGACGTACGCTGCGCAATTTCACGACATCCTCCGTGGATAGATCCAGCTTCAAGAGGCTGAGCATCTGCGCGTCGCGATTCTGTTCCACAACGTAGACACGATCGTGTGAGGCGATAAAGTCGTGTATCTCATGCGTGAACGGGAAGGCGCGAATCCTCAGGTAATCCATCTCGACGCCGTATTCCTTCTTCAGCTGATCGCGGCTCTCCATCACCGCGAAGTCCGATGATCCGAAAGCGATCAATCCTACCTTCGATTTGCCTGTCTGCACCACGACTGGCTTCGGAACCAGCGTGCGAGCTGTCTCAAACTTGCGGTTCAACCGCTCCATCAGATTCTGATAATCGTCGGGACGCTCCGTGTACAGAGCCTTCTCGTTGTGTCCGCTGCCGCGCGTGAAGTAAGAAGCCTGCGGGTGATCCGTACCAGGCAGCGTACGGTAGGGGATTGCGTCGCCGTCGACGTCCTTATAGCGCGCAAATCCGCCTAGACGTGTCAGATCTTCCGCACTCAATACCTTGCCGCGATTCAGCGGTTTTTCCGGGTACTCAAACTGCTCAGACATCCAGTTGTTCATGCCGAGATCGAGGTCCGACACAACGAATACGGGCGTCTGCAGCTGCTCGCTGAGATCGAACGCGGCCTGTGCAAGCTCAAAGCACTCTTTCACGCTGCCCGGCAGCAACATCACGTGCTTCGTGTCTCCGTGTGACAGATAAGCGATCGAAAGCAGATCGGCCTGTGCCGTACGCGTTGGCAGTCCGGTCGATGGGCCCACGCGCTGAATGTCGAAGATCACGCCCGGCAACTCGGCAAAATATCCGAGCCCGGCAAACTCCGCCATCAGCGAGATGCCCGGACCAGACGTAGACGTCATTGAACGCGCACCTGCCCAGCCGGCGCCGAAAACCATGCCCACTGCAGCCAGCTCATCTTCGGCCTGAACCACGGCAAATGTTGCCTTGCCGTCCGGCTCGACGCGATATTTCTTCAGAAAATCGATCAGCTGCTCCACCACGGACGATGAAGGCGTAATCGGATACCACGTGACGACCGTGACGCCCGCAAACATCGCGCCCAGCGCCGCAGCTGCATTGCCATCGATGATGATCTTTCCATCGGTGGCGTGCATGCGCTCAAGAACAAATGGATCCTGCTTGGTCAGCGACTCGCTCGCGTAGTTGTAACCCGCCTCAACCGCTGCCCAGTTGAGGTCCGCGGCCTTCTGCTTTTTCGCAAACTGACGGCGTAGCGCGCTCTCCACTGCCTTCATGTCGAGCGAGATCAGCTTTGCCACCACGCCGACATAAACCATGTTCTTGACCAGCTTGCGCAGCTTCGCTTCGGGACACACCGCCGCTGTCAGCTTGTCGAAAGGAACCGGGTAGCAGACGACGTCATCGCGATATTGCTTCAGGTCCTGCGTATCCTCATAGATCGCAGCCGCACCCGACGGGAGCGACAGGATGTCATCCTTCGCCGTCTCAGCGTTCATCGCGACCAGGATGTCGATCTCCTTTTTGCGCGCGACGTAGCCGTATTTGTTGGCGCGAATCGTAAACCAGGTAGGCAGCCCTGCAATGTTCGAAGGGAAAAGGTTTTTGCCGCTGACCGGAATTCCCATCCCGAAGATGCTGCGCAGCAGCACACTGTTAGCGGATTGCGAACCTGATCCGTTTACGGTTGCTACCTGAATGTTGAAGTCGTTGATGACCGGTTTCTGAGAAGTTCCGGACTTGTCTTCCTTCGCGCCTGGGGCGGGGTGAGCGGTTTCAACGCCCGCATTGCCCAGGGCAACATCTCCTGTCGCCATCTGGCGGGATTCCCTTCGGGTTGAATATGGAAAGAAATTGATTCTTTCCAACACATAATTATAGCCACCACAAGGGATTATGGCCGTGACCGGGGACTCAACGGAGTAATTCGCGTTCGGGTGGCGCAAATCGGGTGTTGAACGGAATCCGCCCTAATTTCGCAGATCGGCCATTACCCGCGCGACCTCAGTCTGACGTTCCGCGTCAAGGGGCAACAAGGGAATCCGGGGACGCCCGCCGTAGTATCCATTCAGATCGCACACGTGCTTGATTCCCGGAATGCCCAGCTTGCCTGCGACTACCGTCGAAGCCTCGACAACCCGCTGCTGCTTCTCTTTGGCAAGCCTTAAATCGTTGTCTTTCCACGCTATGTAGATTTCCTGGCAGGCTTGCGGTGCGCACGCAGCCAGAGCGAGCACTCCACCGGATGCTCCCGTCGCAAGTGAATCTAAGAGAGTATGGGCTGACCCACAGAGGACTTGGAATCCCACCTCCTTCTTGCGCATCATTTTTACTTTGGGCGACGGCGGTGCCACCGCAACCGCTGCCTCACCGCCCAGAGCCTCAGCCGAGACAAAATTCTCCGGGGCGGGAATCATTGCCGTCATCATGCGATTGGTGAAAGCCGTAAAGGTCGGGGTAACAGCAAACTCTCGCCACGCCTTATTACGAGTGGCAGCCACGATCTCTGCGATGCGCTCCACGCTTCCGCTCGAATCCTTCAGGCCGATGATATTCGGGTGCTGAGCGAGCTCGGCAATTACCGCAACGGGAAGCTCATAATGTGTGAACTTCGGAATACTGTAGAGCACCACGGGCAGCGGCGACCGGTCAGCCAGGGTTCGGTAGTACGTCAGCATTTCAGCGTGGCCCATCTGTGCGCCGTAGTAATGAGGAGTGCGCACCAGCACCGCATCATACTGCTGATCCGCTGCGAACTCCGCCAGGCCCAGCGTCTCGATTAGCGATTCCCTGGCCACTCCTGCCACCAGCACTTTCTCTGTTGCGGCGGACTCACTTGCCACACGCAGGACCGTGCGCGTCTCCTCGTCGCTGAGCATTACCGCCTCACCGGTAGAGCCAAGCACAACCAGTCCCGCCACGGGCGTTCGCGAATAACGCTCAATATTGTGTTCCAGCTTCCGAGTGTAAAGGCGACCATCCGGGTAAAAGGGAGTTGTGACGGCTGGGAAAATTCCTTCGAGCAACATGAATCAATTGTAAGTGCGGCTTTTCAATACGAAAACTGCGCCGTTCTTTGAGCCGCAGCGAAATGAGCTCGGCGTTATCATGGTCGCCCGCCGGTCGGCTGAGTGCTGGGAGATAATTATGGTTTCGATGCAGATGGCACGCGACACTCCAACACACCTGGCGATTGAGGGCGGAGAACCGCTTCGCAAAACCCCTTTCGCCCCCTGGCCTTATTTTTCGCATGAGGAAATAGAAGCGGCCACGCGAATTCTCGAATCCGGCCGGGTGAATTATTGGACGGGCCAAGAAGGCAGGCAATTCGAAGAAGAGTTCGCTGCATTCACGGGCTGCAAGCACGCAGTGGCACTAGGCAGCGGTACTGTCGCATTAGAACTAGCTTTGCAGGTGCTCGGCATCGGTCCTGGCGACGAGGTGATTGTTCCAACCGGACCTTCATCGCGTCTGCTAGTTGCGTCTTTATGCGCGGTGCGATTCCGGTGGTAGCGGATGTCGACCACGATTCGCAAACCATAACGGCAAATACAATTCGGGCAGTCCTCAGTCCACGGACGCGCGCCGTCATCGCCGTGCACCTCGCAGGGTGGCCCTGCGACATGGATCCCATTTTGGAGGTTGCTCGCGAACGTCGGCTCAAGGTCGTGGAAGATTGTGCACAAGCTCACGGAGCGACATACAAAGGGCACCCCTGTCGGCTCCATGGGCGACGTGAATGCATTCTCGTTTTGTCAGGACAAAATCATGAGCACAGGTGGCGAGGGAGGGATGCTTACGACAAATGATTCTTGAAACTCCGGGCTCGCGCATGGTCGTTCAAAGATCATGGAAAGAGCTATGACGCCGTATACAAGCACCGCCATCCGCCGGGATATCGATGGTTACATGAAAGTGTCGGCACAAACTGGCGGCTGACTGAAATGCAGAGCGCGATCGGTCGTGTGTTATTGCGGGAAGCTTCCGCAGTTTGTCGAGAAGCGACAGCGCC
>CAVYQL010000002.1:0-377076 GCA_963770645.1 uncultured Acidimicrobiaceae bacterium | reverse complement strand
TTGGAGAGGATGGCCCATGCCTCGTCGACCACGAGGAAGAAGCGGCCTCGTCCTCTCGGGACCGTCGTCGCGTCCGCGCCAGCGCCGGCGCCGGCCCCGCTCGCCGAACGCGCCAGCGCCGCCTGCAGCCACGCCGTGGCGCACGCCATCAGGACGCCAAGCGCCGCCGACGAATAGAGCGCGGACAGGTCGAGGACGACCAGCGGAGCCGAGAGGTCGAGGCCCGGCGTCGTCGGCCCGTCGAACATGCCGCACAAGTCGCCGTGCACGAGCCGGCGGAGCTCGAGCGCGACGTCGCGCCCGTCCTCGAGCAGATCGCGCAGCGTCGTGCGCAAGGCCCGCGCTGCGTCCTCGCGCGGCGCGAGCAACGCTTCGACCACCATCGGGACGGTCGGCACGCCATGACCCGCGCTCACGTCTTCGAGCGCCGCGCCCAGCGCGGCGCGCTCGCGCGGGGTGAGGTTCCGCCCCAGGCACGAGCTGGCGAGCGACGACAGCAGGCTCATGCGCCGCCGACCCGTCGCGTCGCGCTCGAGCTCGGGCGATCCCGCGTCCACGAGATCGGGTCCCGGGTCGAGCGGGTTCAGCCGGATCGACCCACCGGGCCGGAGCGCCACGGGCCGCACGCCCCAGGCATCGGCCAGGTCGGCGTACTCGCCCTTGGGGTCGACGACCCACGCCCGCCGGCCGAAGACGGCCTGACGCCACAAGAAGGTCTTGACGAACGCGCTCTTGCCGCGGCCGATCTGCCCGAACACCACCATGTTCGGGTTGGACACGACTCCGGCGGCGTAGAGCTCGAAGGGGTCGAAGACGAACGACCCGCCGAGCAGGTCGTCGCCGATGACCACGCCCCGCTGGCCCAGGCCGGCCTCGGCGATGAACGGGTACGCGGCTCCCAGGTTGCGCGTCGTCACCTGATGCGCCGGCACCTTCGGCATTCGCTCCCGCATGGACAGTGAACGGTCGGGCGGTCCGGACGGACTCGTTCGTTCCCTCTGTGTGGAGAGTAAGAAGGTGCAATACCGGTTGTTCAAGGGTAGAGTCCCGGGGACTTCCGACGGCGAAGGGGGAGAACGTGCTGGCGGTGACGTTCGCAGATCTCTGGTTCAGGGCCCGGCAATTCCTTCTGGCCGTCGTCGGGGTGGCCCTCGTGCTCGCCCTGGCGCTCGCCCTGAGCGGGCTGGCCGACGGCTTCTACTCCGAGGTAGCCGGGACGGTAGACGCCTTCGGCGCCACGTCGTGGGTGATGTCGGACTCGGCTCAGGGTCGGCTGACTGCATTCGCTGCTTTTCCGGCGGCGGAAGAGCGTGCCGTGGCAGCGGAGCCAGGAGTGCGCCATGCGTCTGCCGTGCTCGTCGCCCCGGCTCAAGTCGTCTTCGTGTCCGGGTCGACTCAGCCGTTGACGGTCAACCTCTTCGGCGTTCAGTCCAACGGGCTAGGCAACCCCCAGGTGTCCGCGGGCCACCCACTTGCCGGTGCCGACCAAGCGGTGGTCGACACCAAGGTCGGTCGGGTCGGCGATGTTCTCTCGCTCGGCGGACGCCGCTTCGATGTTGTCGGGACCGTCGATGGCCGCACGATGACTGGTGGGACCCCGCTGGTGTACATGACTGTGGCAGCCGTGCAGCAGGCAGTGACCGGGGGGCGCCCGCTGATCACGGCCATCGCCACAAGCGGGACTCCGACGACAGTGCCGGCGGGTCTCGCGGTCCTCTCGCCGCCGAAAGTCATCTCCTCCACCGTCGGTCAATTGAAGACCGGCGTGCAGTCGATCGACAACACGCGTTGGTTGATGTGGTTCGTGGCCGCCGCCATCGTCGCCTCGATGCTGTACGTCGCGGCGTTGGAGCGAAAACGTGACTTCGCTGTGCTGAAGGCCCTCGGATCCTCCTCGCGGGCACTGTTCTTGAGCCTCCTCCTCCAGGCCGTGGTGGTGACTCTGCTCGCGGCCGTCCTGGCCGAGTTCGTGGCGAGTGCCCTGACTCCGACCTTTGCGCAGCCGCTGGACATCACGCCCGAGGCGCGCCTGGTTCTCCCCCTGGTCGCGGTGGTGGTCGGCGTGCTGGCCAGCTTGACGGCCTTGCGTCGCGTCACCGGCGCCGACCCGGCGGCGGCCTTCGGATGAGCGATCACCTGATAGTCGACGACCTCACGATGGCCTTCAACTCTGGGGGCTACGTGATCAAGCCCCTCGACGGGCTGTCATTCACGGCGGCCGATGGGGAGCTGGTCGTTCTGCTCGGGCCTTCGGGCTGCGGCAAGACGACGCTGCTCTCATGCCTCGCCGGCCTGCTGACGCCGACGTCGGGTCGGGTGGAACTGGGTCCCGTCGCCGTCACCGAGCTGCGCGGCGCCGCCCTGGCGGAGTACCGCCGGCAGACCGTCGGGGTCGTCTTTCAGGCATTCAATCTGATTCCCAGCCTGACCGCCCGGGGCAACGTGATCGTGCCCATGCGGCTCGCAGGAGTCGGGCGCGCCAAAGCGAAGGCGCGTGCGAACGAGTTGCTCGCGCTTGTCGGGCTCGACGAGCGCGCCAATCACCGACCCGCGCAGCTCTCGGGAGGGCAACAGCAGCGGGTGGCGATCGCGCGGGCGCTGGTACACGAACCGCAGTTGATCCTGGCCGACGAACCCACGGCCCACCTCGACCACATTCAGGTCGAGGGGATCCTGCGCCTTCTGCGGGAGCTGGCCAGCGCAGGGCGCATTGTCGTGGTCTCGACACACGACGATCGGGTCACCCAGCTGGCCGACAGAGTGATCGAGCTCGCGCCCCACTTCTCCGACGCCGACCACCCGCCCGAGGAGGTCGTCTTGACTGCGGGGGACGTGCTGTTCCAACAGGGCGATTGGGGTGAGCTGATCTACCACGTTGAGTCAGGTCTCTTGGAGGTCTATCAGGAGCTGGCCGATGGCAGCGTCGAAGTCCTCGCCCAGGTGGCGCCGGGCAACTACGTAGGGGAACTCGGGCCTATTTTGAACCTGCCCCGTAGCGCGTCCGTGCGCGCGCTCGAGGACACGGTGGTCGTCGGCTACACAGTGCGGAACTTCCGGCAGATCAATCCGCACCAGTCAGTCAGAGAAGCCGCGATCCCCGTGCTCTAGCTCGGTGTGCGAGGCCGACGGCGTCGGCCTCGGCGGTGCACGGTCGCGGCGCCGCGGCAGCCTTCTCCGTTACGTTGGCGCTGGCCGTGGCCGACCCCGGGTCACGGGGAAGGTGGAGCGCACATGAGCGAGCCCAGTCGTACGTCCCGGTCCCTGGTGGTGTCGCTGGCGGCACTGACCGTGGTGAGCGGCTTCCTCGATTCCGTGAGCTACCTCGGTCTGGGCCACGTGTTCACCGCCAACATGACGGGGAACGTGGCTCTCCTGGGCTTCGCGGTGGCCGGCGCGGCGGGGTTCTCCGTGACGGCCAGCCTGTGCGCCCTCGGTGCCTTCCTCGTCGGGGCCGCGATCGGTGGCCGCGTGGCGCGCCGGGCGCCGCTCCGCCGCAACCTCATGATGATCGTGATGTCGATGGAGGTGAGTCTCACGATCGTCGCCGCGCTCATCGCCGTCGATGTCGGGGCAGCGGGGATCGGATCGGGCTGGCCCCGGTTCACCGTCATCGCGCTGCTCGCCGTCAGCATGGGCGCCCGCAACACTGCCGTCCGCCGTCTCGGCGTGGCGGACATGACGACGACGGTGCTCACGGCGCCGCTCACCGGCCTGGCCTCGGACTCGTCCTTCGCCGGGGGCGACAATCGGAATGCGTCGCACCGCCTCACCTCGGTCGTCTCCATGTTCGTCGGGGCGGTAGTGGGCGCCACCCTGACGATCCACGTACACCCCGCCGTGGCCCTCGCGGTGGCCGCCGTCTTGGTGACGTCGACCGCCGTCTACCTGCTGCGGGAACGCCCGCCCGAGCTGAGCGTCGCCTGACGTCGCGACAAACCGGTCAGACCTCGCGCCCGTCTTCGAGGTAGAGACAGTCGCGCGCTCCCAGCGCTGCACCGACACGCCGGCGCAGGGGACCGCTCAACAGCTCGAGCGCGCGGGCCGGCTCGGCCAGGAGGTGTTCGGACAACTCCTCCGCCTGCAGCTCGATCCGAGCGAGCTCCTCATCGAGAACCTCGCCGCAGTCGAAGAGGAACCGCATCCCGCCCGGCTTCGACGGCTTCGGCCGCAAGAAGTCCACCACGACGAGGCGACCGTGCGTGACGTCCAAACCGACTTCTTCTCGCACCTCGCGGCGGCAGGCCTCCCACGGCGTCTCCCCGTCGGCCTCCATGATTCCGCCCGGGATCGTCCAATGCGCCTTGTAGGTGGGGTTGACGATGAGGAGCCGTCCGCTGCCGTCGAACATGAGTGCGCCGGACGACGCCGGGATGCGCGGCAGCACGAACGGCACCGCATCGCCACTATCGTGCGCTCCCGTCACGCGACACCGAGCCGCTGCAGCTGCTCCTCGGGCGCCGCCACGTCGTTCAGCGCCACTCGCAACAACTCCACCATGTCCGTCTCCTCGGCGCTGCCGGTGCCCGCCCGGTTCTCGTCCTCGCCCGGGTCCGAGGTCAGGTCGAAGAGGAAGTGCGCGTCGACGACGTTGTGACCCACCCAGAAGGGGAGGCGGTCGCCCGGCTCGAAGGGCTGGCGGATGACGGGGATGTCGGTGCCCGGTGAATAGTCCAGGCGGGCGCGGCGGTCGGGCGGCGGCAGGCGGACCAGGTCCTCCAGGCCGTGGATTGTCATGGTCGACCACCGGTTGGACCACATGGAGAGGGGGAAGTTCGCTCCGTCGGCGCCGCGGGCGTACTTGTGCCGCCCGTCGGTGACCTGGACCCAGTTGCCGTAGACGCCGCCGATGGCCCACTCGCGCGTCTGCGCCACCTCGCCGCGCAACAGCGGGACGAGCGACGCGCCGTGCGCCGCGCCGCGCGGCGTGACGCCGAACACGTCGGCGATGGTGGCGTGGATGTCGACGTTGGTCGTCAACGCGCCACAGGCCGCGCCGCCCGCCACGCCGGGCCAGTGCACCAACAGCGGGGTGTGGCCGAGCGGTTCGTACTGCATCACGCCGGGTTTGCCCCAGATGTCCTTCTCACCGAGATAGTGGCCATGGTCCGTGCAGACGATCACCGCCGTCGTGTCCCACAACCCCCGCTCTCCTAGCGCCGCGAAGACCTCACCCACCCAGTGGTCGATCATCGACAGTTTGGCGCCGTAGTTGGCGCGGATGTGCCGGCCCTCGCGCTCGCTCAGGCGGCCCTGGGCCACCGCGCCGACGTCGTAGGGCGGCCAGATCAACAGCTCGCCTTCCCAGTCGGGGTCGTATCGGCCGAGCCACGGCTCGGGCGTGTCGAAGGGCTCGTGGGGGTCGAACTCGTCGACGAAGAGGAGGAAGGGCGTGTCGTCCGGCGCGCCTCGGCGCAGCCAGTCCGACGCGGTGCGCATGGTGCGCGGGCCCGGAAAGTCCTCCTCGGTGCGGAAGAACGTGCGCGAGCGGTCGTAGGGGCGCTCGCCCGAGTCCATGCCGAGGCGCTCGCTCCAGTACCAACCGCCGCTGCGCGCGGGCAGCGCCGGCGCGCCAACGTAGGACGGATCGTGATAGGTGCGCCACGTATCGCCCTCGTGCCCGCGCACGTAGTCCCACGCGCTGAAGTCGCTGTGATAGTTCTCACCGCCGACTTCGAAGAGGTGCGGATGGTCCGACACCAACATGGTGGTGACGCCCGCCCGCCGCAGCGGCTGGGTGATCGGCTCCTCCCAGATCTCGATCGATCCCCACGGCCGCCACAAGAAGTCGAGCGACCCGCACAAGATGTCGTGGCGCGCCGGCATGCAAGGCAGTGAGCCCGTGACGTGCGACGTGAACCGCACCGCCCGTTCGCGGGCGAAGCGATCGAGATTCGGCGTCTCGAACTCCGTGCCGCCGTAACTCCCGAGCATGTGGCGGTTCAGGCTGTCGAGGAGCAGCACCACCAGGTTCGTGGGGCCACCGCGCCTGTCCGCCACGCCCCTCGCGGCGGGTGACTCGTCGGCTGCGCCGGGCATGGAGGCCATCGTACGCAGCGCCGATCGGCGCCTCATTCAGCACAGCGCCGATCGGCGCCTCGTTCAGCGCAGGCCGCGGCAGAGCGGCAGCGTGCAGGTGTACGCCGACGCCTGGTCGCCGTAGAGGCGGCGCAGCGCCAGCCGGCTCTGGCCGGCCGCGTGCTGCACCGTGTCGCAGGCAATTGCCAGTTCTTCCTCGCTCGGTGCCGAGACCGTGACGAAGCCCGAGTAACGGAATGATGCATGACCCTCTGCCAGCTCCGCCTCCCGGCGGGCCGGCACTTCCTGCGTCCGTGCGCGCGGTGGAGGACACGGTGGTCGTCGGCTACACGGTCCCGAGCTTCCGGCAGATCAATGCTCACCACGCAGTCCGGGAAGCCGCGATCCCCGCGCTCTAACTCGGTATGGCAGACCGGCGGTGCTGCGTCAACCCTCGACGGCGCCCTCGGCGCCACCTCCGCGCTCGAGACGTCTTCACAGGGTCGACCCCGGCCCAGCGGCGCGTCGCAGAGCTGAGAGCCTTCCTAGGCCCAAGGGTCGACCCTGTCGGGGATACCCGATTTCTCAAAGGTTATGGGTTTCCGTCCTCGCAGGTCACGTCACCGTAAAGGACGTGGCGCTGGTTCCCGTACCACCGGCTGTGGTCACTGAGATCTTGCCCGTGGTGGCGGTAGTTGGAACCTTGGCGACGATCGTGGTCGCCGTATCGGAAACGATCTGCGCCGAGACACCATTGAAAGACACGTTCGTTGCGCCGCTCAGCTTCTTTCCTGTGATCGTGACCTTCTTGCCTACCGGCCCCGAGGCCGGTGTGAAGCTCTCGATCTTGGGAGGCGAGTTGATCGTGTACGACGGTGAGTTGACGGCGGTCACGTCGGAAGTCGTATTGATGCTCAACTGGTAGGTGCCAATGCCTGGGTTCACCACACCGGTCAGGATCACCGTGACCGCCGTGCTCGCCGCTACGGAGTCACCCCCGAAGATGTCGCACTGCGCCGCAGTGGTCGGCGGGCTGGTCGTGGAGTTGTTGTAGCAGTCGCCGACTTGAGAGGTCCCCACGTACACGGCGCCACTGATGTCACTGACGCCGGTCGCGGCGGGGAGTGACACGTTGATGAGGCTGCCCGCGGTGCTCGAAAGGGCGCCGGTGGACGAGGTGGTGAAACCGAGTGTGTAGGTAACGCCCGACGCGTGCTTCTTGTACTTGGAGAGCGTGAGGCTCGAAGGCGAGACGGACTTGGCGGCGGTCACCGTGTAGCCGGGAAACGTGAGCGCCGTCGTGTCCGACGTGGTGGAGACCTGAAGCGTATAGCCACCCGCCGGGGGGTTCACCACACCGGTCAGGATCACCGTGACCGCCGTGCTCGCCGCTACGGAGTCACCCCCGAAGATGTCGCACTGCGCCGCAGTGGTCGGCGGGCTGGTCGTGGAGTTGTTGTAGCAGTCGCCGACTTGAGAGGTCCCCACGTACACGGCGCCACTGATGTCACTGACGCCGGTCGCGGCGGGGAGTGACACGTTGATGAGGCTACCCGCGGTGCTCGAAAGGGCGCCGGTGGACGAGGTGGTGAAACCGAGCGTGTAATCCGTAGTCGCTCCGGCGGCGCTCGACGGGGGAGAGATCGAAAGTGTCGGCGACTTGACCGCTTTCGCGGCGGTCACCGTGTAGCCGGGAAACGTGAGCGCCGTCGTGTCCGACGTGGTGGAGACCTGAAGCGTATAGCCACCCGCCGGGGGGTTCACCACACCGGTCAGGATCACCGTGACCGCCGTGCTCGCCGCTACGGAGTCACCCCCGAAGATGTCGCACTGCGCCGCAGTGGTCGGCGGGCTGGTCGTGGAGTTGTTGTAGCAGTCGCCGACTTGAGAGGTCCCCACGTACACGGCGCCACTGATGTCACTGACGCCGGTCGCGGCGGGGAGTGACACGTTGATGAGGCTACCCGCGGTGCTCGAAAGGGCGCCGGTGGACGAGGTGGTGAAACCGAGCGTGTAATCCGTAGTCGCTCCGGCGGCGCTGGACGGGGGAGAGATCGAAAGTGTCGGCGACGTGACCGCTTTCGCGCCGGTCACCGTGTAGCCAGACGTGACCACCGTCTTGTCGGACGTGGTGGAGACCCCGAGCGTATAGCCACCCGCCGGGGGGTTCACCACACCGGTCAGGGTCACCGTGACCGTCGTGCTCGCCGCTATGGAGTCTCCGCCGAACAAGTCGCACTGCGCCGCGGTGGTCGGCGGCGGGCCGGCTGTGGAGTTGTTGTAGCAGTCGCCGACCTGGGAGGTTCCCACGTACACGCCGCCACTGATGTCACTGGCGCCGGTCGCGGCGGGGAGTGACACGTTGATGAGGCCTGAACTCGAGAGGCTTCCGGTCGATGAGGTCTTGAAACCCACGGTGTAATCAGTCGTTGCCCCGGCCGCAGTGGATGGTGGGGTGATGGAGACGGCGACGTTCGTGACCATCGTCGCCGCCTCGGCGACATCGGTCGACCCGAGTGTTCCCAGTGCCGCCCCTGTCAGTACGGCGATTCCAACAGCGGGCCGTATCATCCACCTACGGAGTGACCCAAGCATCGAAGTCGTGATCCCAGTCAGCACGTTCATGACCTTCCTTTACTGTTTGTCGGTATGAACTTCAAGGCGTCCCTGAGGAGCACGGAGAGACCGCCCGTCCTGGTTCCCGGAACCGCGAGTCACGGGCTTCGCTCTCGCCCGGCTCCGACGGTGACCTCACGCTGCTCCCCCTCGCATGGACCGACAACACCCCCGATTGTCCGACTGCGCCACTGATTCCGAGGGAGATTCGGTCCAAGTTTCGCTAACGAGACGCTGGATGCTCCCGACGCCGTAGCTTCAACCCGTATTGTTCAAACTCCGGTTGCCGCGACATGGAAGCATGCGGGCATTGCGATGTCAATCGGGTTTTGGCGGCTCTGCTCGGTGCCGCACCCCAGCGGTCACGTTTGTCACCTGGACATCGCAATCCAGGCTTCGCTCCGGGCCAATCGGATCGATCCTGCGTGAGATCTGGGATGCGTCTGTGTGGATCACGGACGATAAGCGCCTCCATCTCGGACGGGCAGTCCGACCAAGTGCTGGGCAACGGCTCCTGGACAGACGGGGCGGCAAAGTATTGGGGAGTGATCCTCTCTGTTGGTATCGACCGTCCTCCGAGTCTTGGCCACAGTCCGGTCATCGGTCCCCAGCACAACAACTGAAGCGAGATGCCTTTGGCCGGCGGGAAATGCAAGACGCGGACTCCCAGGTCATTCCCCCAGGACTGACTCAGGGACAGTGAGCGGTCGCGCCCTCGCCGCAAGCTTCTCCGTTACGTTGGCGCTGGCGCTTGCCGACCCCGGGTCACGGGGAAGGTGGAGGGCACATGAGCGAGCCCAGTACTCAGCGCAGCGCCGTTCGGCGCCTCGTTCAGCGCAGGCCGCGGCAGAGCGGCAGCGTGCAGGCGTATGCCGACGCCTGGTCACCGTAGAGGCGGCGCAGCGCCAGCCGGCTCTGGCCGGCCGCGTGCTGCACGGCGTCGCACGCCGCCGCCAGCTCCTCCTCGTTCGGTGCGGACACCGTGACGTAGCCCGAGTAGCGGAAGGACGCATGGCCCTCGGCGAGCTCCGCCTCACGGCGGGCGAGCACCTCGGACTCGCGCGCGTGGCGGGCGGTGGACACGAATCCGCCGCGCCGGCGCAACTCGGCATCGGCCAGATCGGCCGTCCGCGATGCCTCTACCTTGCGGATCGCCGTGTCCGAGCCGAGGGGCTCCATCACGACCGAGAGGGTGCTGCGGGCCGATCCGAGGAGGATCGGCGCCAAGAAGTCGCTCCGCACCTCGATGCGCGGCCACTCCGCCACCCAGAACGTGGCGTGCACCATGGCGTCGACGCGCACCGCCGACCAGCTCTCGTCCATGGCCATGGGCCACGGATCGTTGAGCGGGGACGTCACGTCGCTCAGCGGGCTGTGCGGCTCGTAGGTCCGGAGGAGCTGGTGGGCGAGGTCCTCGGCGCTGAGCACGGACTCGACCTGCACGTCGGCGTCACCAAGGAGGCGTACGAGCGAGCCCACCTCACGAGCCAGCGCGGCACAACCCACTTCGACCGACTTGGTCAGCCGGACCTGGAGCGCCAGGACGACATCGTGCGCGCACGTGTGCGAGTCCATGTCGGACAAGAGGGACTCGTAGGAGCCGGTGCAGACCGAGGACGCGGCGGCCACCGCCCCGGTCGCGAGATACGACCGCACGCCCTGCCCCTCGTCGGGAAACGACGCGGCCACCCACTGCACCCTGTGCACCGGTGAGCCCTCGCGCGCCAGCGAGGAGAGAACCGACGCCCAGGCCCCGACCCTGCGGTCTTGCTCGTCGGCGCCGAGCAAGGCGAAGCTGCTGCCGCGGAGCGCCATGGCGGCTGTGAGCGTGCGGCCGGCGCGGTCGTGCACCACACCCATGTCGTGCCAGTCCGCCCGCAAGAGCCGCAGCGAGCGGAGCGCGCCCATGCGCCCGCTGCCACCGATCCCATCGCCACCCAGCGCAAGGCCACCCAGCGGGCCCCAACCACGCGACCGCCGGGCGCCCCAGCAGACCACGACGGGCAGCCACTCGTCGCCGGTGCGCCCTGCGACGGGCACGGTCGCCAGCGCGCCGTAGAGCACGAGGACGCCGATGGCCGCGGCGACCCCGACCGCGTTGGGCTCCCAGCGCAGCACCAGGACGCCGAAGATCAGGCCCACGGCGACGGTGAGGATCTGGCCGGCTCGCCATCCGGCCAGCGCGCCGCCCCGCTCGCGCGGGCCGAACCGGTAACGCGGGCCCTGCTCGCGGCTCACGTGCCTGCTCCCGCGCCCGCTCCGCCACCGTCATCGGGTCCCTGGCCGGGGGGCCAGGCCGCCGGGAGCCACTTGAGCTGCGGGCCGTGCCCGTCGTCGCCCTCGCAGTGGCGCATCTTGCCGGGTTCGACGGGGTTGAGGAGCGTGTAGCCCGCTGGCACACCCTCCCACTTCCACGCGTCGGCCGGGGTCGCCGGACCCAATCGACGACCACCCTTCCCCACCAGCGGGCCGCCTGCGTCGGCGCCACTGTCCGCGCCGTCGGCTGCACCCGCGCGCGGGGCCAGGATCGGCTTGGGCCCCTTCGGGCCCGGCACGCTGCCGCGGGCGACGCTCTCGTCGTAGATGCGCTGCGAGTTCGGATCGCCTTCACCCAACTCGATCGCGGGCGCACGCTCGCTGCCGTCGTCGGTGCTGGCGGTACTACTGGCGGCGCCACCCGCCGCGCCGCCACCAGCCCGAGCTGCGCCACCGGCCGCGGGCGTCGCCGCCATGAGCCGCGCCTCGCCCAGTGCCTGCAATCCTTCATTGAGCGCGTGGCCCGCGGCGCTGCGCGGCAGCCGCGTCAGTGCTGAGGTCCCCCGCGAGCGCAACCCATCGAGATGCGACACGGCGCCGGCCTCGACCGCGGGGATCATCCGGAGGATGGCGAAGGGAACAAAGGTCGCCATGACCAACAGCGCACCGCCGGCGAGCACGGCCGAGAACCCCGCACCGTGGGTGCCGGTGCCCGCCGTGCCCGACGACACCGCACCCGCCGCCAGGCTCAGTGTCGCCACGATGACGAACTTGGACAAGATGAGTGCCCCGAGCGTCTCGACCAGGCGGCGGCACCACTGCGACACGGCCGGCCAGACCAGGATGGCGAGGGCCAAGGGCAAGAACAGCACGGCCACGTAGACCGCAGCCGCCCTGATGAGGAGCTCTAGCCAGAGCACAAAGGCGGCCACAGCCACGAGGAGGGCGACCAGGAGCAGTACGAAGTTCGCCAGGCTCGGATCGTCGGCCGACACAACGAGCCCTTTGGAGACCCCGGACAGCAGCGACGTGACGTCGCCCGCCGTGCCACCTGCGATCGCCGTACTCATGGCGTCGGTGGCCGACAGGCTCAAGACCACGATCTGGATCCCTACGACTGCCAGCAGGAGGGCGAGCGGGAGCTGCACGAAGAAGGTGCGCACGAGCTGACCCGGGTTCTGACGCAACACCGCCTGGAGCGTCGAGACCAAGAGCAGCGGCAGGATCACGACGCCGGCCAGCGCGGTCATCTGGCCGTAGTGCGTCCGGAACCACGTCGCCCCGATGTCGATGGTCGTGGTGGACACGAGCACGTCGCCGATCTGGCCGAGCAACCACTCGGCGCCGCTGGCCACCCACTGGCTGATCCCGTCGAGGACCGACTCGAACCCCGACGCCGCGATGGAGCCGCCCAGACTGCCGACCTGGCAGATCGGGTTGAGCGCGTCGAGACCGCTACAACCGGCGTCAAGCATCGAAACGAGGCAACGACCTGGCCGTCAGTACCTGGCCGTCAGTGCAGGTTCGTCCCGGTGTGGAAGAAGAAGTTGATGATCGGTGGCGCTGCGCCGATCAACAACGCGGCCAGCCCCGAAACCAGCACGGCTCGCTTCCCCACCATGGATTGCTGGAAGTTCTGCGCGTGCACGCCCAGGGCCCACGCGGCGGCCCCGATGAGCAGCCCGGCCAGCGCCGCGATGAGCGCCCACGCCCCAAGCCCGTTGGTCAGGTCTTGCAGCGTCCCTCCGCCCGGAAGCGCGTTCACGCTCGGATTGAGCGAGACATCGGCTAGATGCCACACGACCATCGGTGCCCTCCGTCATAACTGGCGGCGCCGGGACCTCCGGGCCGTGTCGTTCGAAGAACGGTTGAGGGTGTGGCTCGGTGTGATCCGACTTCACTCGGCCCGCGTCGCACGGTTCTCAGCAGGGCGGACCTCTTTGGTGGACCTCGGATGTTCGCCCCACCGGTTCAGCCCTGCCATATTGGGGGCGTGCCGCTGAGTACACCGGGGGAAATCAGCCTGAGCCAATCGCAAGAAATCATCTTCATCTGCGTTGCGGTCGTCGTCTGTATCGTCGTTGGCCTGGTGGCTGTCTTGCTCGGCCGACGCTCGGGGCGGCGTGCCATCTCCCAGCGGCTCGCGGCCCTCGGCACCCGGCTGGGCCTGGACCCGCCCGATGACGAGTACAACATCGAGACCTCGCTCGCCTACCTGGAGCAGGTGACGGGCGGCGCCGCCCAGGCGGTCACCGAGTCGAGCTCCGACGCCATCCGCCTGCGCCGCTCCCTCGACACCCTGACCCAAGGAGTCGTCCTCTGCGACGAGAACGGCACGGTGATCTATCGCAACGGCCGGGCGAACGCCCTGATGGTCAGCCGCCACGGTGACGCCCTGGCCGCCCAGGCGGTGACCGAACTCCTCGAAGATGCCTGGCACGAAGGCTCCGCCGAGCGCACGCTCGATCTCTACGGTCCGCCGCGGCGCACGCTCCAGGTTCGCGCGCACCAGATCGACGACGGACGGAGGCCGCTCGGTGTCATCGCGCTCATCGAGGACGTGTCGGAACGCCGGCGACTCGAGGAGATCCGGCGCGACTTCGTGGCCAACGTGAGCCACGAGCTCAAGACACCCATGGGAGCCCTGGGCCTCTTGGCTGAGACGCTCGTGTCCGAGCCCGACCCCGAGGTGGCGCAACGCCTGGCTGGGCGCATCCACAACGAGGCGTTCCGGGTGAGCCGCATCATCGACGACCTGCTCGACCTCTCCCGCATCGAGTCCGAAGAGGCACCTCCTCGTGAGCCGGTCCTCGTGAACCTCGTGATGGCCGACGCCATCGAGCGTGTGCGGGCCACCGCCGACCAGCGCGGCCTCGAGATCGTCTTGCACGAGCCGTCTCCTCCGGTCGCCGTCATGGGGGACCGGCGCCAGCTCGTCTCCGCCATGCACGCCCTCTTGGAGAACGCCATCACCTACTCGTACGACAACTCGAAGGTGGTCGTGACCGGGACGGTGCAGCGCGCCAACCCGCACATGGGGCCCCCATCGGGCGCCCTCCCCTCAGGCGTGGGGCCGATGATCGTCGAGGGCATCGCCAGCTCACGGACGGGCGAAATCCCGACCATCACCACGCAGCATCCCGGCATCACCGGCGAGGTACCCGTGGTCCGGAGCCGGGGGCCGGCGAAGAGCGACGACGTGGCCGTGTCCGAGAGTGCACCTGCGCCCGACGGCAGGACCAAGAACGCGACAGAATCCAAACGCGGAGCGCAGGCAACCAGGCAGGAGGGCCCGGTGGAGCCGGTCTTCACCCCAGAGATCCTCGATCAGTACACGCCCCAGAACGGGGTCGCGGGCGCGGCCGCGCCAGCGACCGGCACCACGCCGCCGCCGCCGCTCCATCCCGAAGGTGACGCGGCGGGGACGGGTCCGGCGGACACGACGCCGGTGATCTCACCCAACTGGCGCATTGAAGAGCGAGACAACGTCAGGCTGTCGGTCCAGGACCACGGCATCGGGATCCCCGCGCGCGACCTCGACCGCATCTTCGAGCGCTTCTACCGAGTGGACCACGGGCGCAGCCGCGACACGGGAGGCACGGGCCTGGGCCTGTCCATCGTCCGCCACGTCGCCAACAACCACCAGGGGTGGGTCGATGTCGAGTCGCGCGAGGGTGAGGGCTCGACCTTCACGCTCGTCCTGCCCATCCAAGCGGAGCGCGTGGCGTGACCAAGTCCGCTTCAAGCAGAGGGCCCGCCAAGAGAGGACCGCGGTCGGCGCCGGGCGAGGGACCGGTCAAGGTACTCCTGGCCGAAGACGAGGAGTCGTTCATCGAGGCGTTGGTGATCGGGTTGACCAACGAGGGCTTCCGGGTGACCGTGGCCCGCGACGGCAATGAGGCCCTGCAGCTCTTCGAGGAGACGTCGCCCGACATCCTCCTGCTCGACCTGATGTTGCCCAAGATGTCCGGCATCGACGTCTGCCGGACAATCCGCACCCGCTCGCACGTCCCGATCATCATGGTGACGGCCAAGGGCACCGAGATCGACACCGTCGTGGCCCTCGAGGTTGGCGCCGACGACTACGTCACCAAGCCGTACCGCTTGCGCGAGTTGGTGGCGCGGATGCGCGCCGTGCTGCGGCGCACGCCGGGAGGTACCGAGTCGTCGGAGACGTCGGGTTCCGTCGAGTTCGGCACCGACGGCATCTGGGAGTCCAACGGGATCAAGGTCGACTTCGACCAGCGTCGGGTGTTCGTGCGCGGCGACGAGGTCCACCTCCGTCGCAAGGAGTTCGAGCTCCTGCGCCTCCTGGTGGAGAACTCTGGGCGCGTCTTGACCCGCGACGTGCTGATCGACCGCGTCTGGGGGACCGACTACATCGGGGACACGAAGACGCTCGACGTGCACATCAAGCGGTTGCGTTCTCGCATTGAGGCCGACCCCTCGACGCCGGTGCTGATCACCACCGTGCGCGGCGTCGGCTACCGCTTCGCCGCCGCCAACGGCTGAGACCCGCTCGGGGCGGGCTCGCGCCCCGCTGCCACCTCGCGCCTCGTCGCTACTGGGGTTCGAAAACCCGATCGAGTCCCCTTCCGGACACGTCGAACACTCCCGTATATGTCGAATTCCCCTGTATATGCAGCCTTCCGAATGGGGGTGGGTTTCGGAAGGATATCTACGGATCCTTCGTCAATTTGGGGGGGCGATCCTTCGTTCATTTGTGGGGTTTTGGAAGGATTCGTGTACAGATCGACAGGCCACCCCGTTGCCGGGCGCTCGTCGGTGCAACTCCGCTCAGACGGTCAAACGCTCGAAATCGTCGGGCACCGTCACGCCGGAGAGCGACGCCACGTCCACCTGCTCGCCCAGATGGGTGAGGATGAATCGGACATCGTCGTGGCCGGCCTGTAGGGCGCGGATCGAGTCCTCGTCCATGTGCGCCGTCGGCACGTCCGCCGGCGTATGGCGGCCGTTGCACTCCACCACCAGCACATCAGCCTCCGCCGCCAGCTCGGTCAGGCCGGGACACGCGGTGGTGTCACCCGAGTACGCCACGATCTGGTCACCGCGGTCGAAGAGGAAGCCGAAACAGCGCAGATACGGGACGTGGACGACTTCGATCGCCCGGAAGCGCAGTGGGCCCGCCGACTGCCAGGACCCGTCCACCTCGACGAAATCGAGGTCGAGGGTGGCATAGGCAGCCTTAGTGATCGAGCGCACCGCACCCGCCTCGTTCATGTTGGCCAGGTGCGCCTCGATCCCGGGCGGACCGACCACGTGCAGCGTGTGGCCCGGCGCCTGCTCGGTCAAGGCCTCGAGCAAGAAGGGCCATCCGAAGCAGTGGTCGGCGTGGAAGTGCGAGACGATCACGACGTCGAGGGCATCGAGCGAAAACCCGCACCGGCGCAGATGCGGCAGCGACGTGGGTGACGGCTCCACCAGCACCGAGGTATCGATGACGAAGCTGTTCCAGTAGCGCCCGGGCGGCGCCAGGAAGTTGCCCGTGCCGAGGAAGGTGAGCTCGGTCACGACGTGTCGGCCAGCGACAACAGCGCGGCCACCAACATCGGATCGCCGTCCACTGCCGTGTCGGGCACGGGCACGCGCCGGTACAGCATCAGCACCAGCTCCGAAGCCGTGGCCCGCAGCTCCGATGTGCGCGTCGGCTGGGCGACGCCGGCGTCGCCGCTGAACGTCCAGCTCCCCCCGCTGTCGGTTGCCGTCAACGTCACGGTCCCGGGCAAGGCACCGAGGTCGGTCCCCACCATGATCTCGACGAACTCGGGCACGCCGTCGCTGGCGAGACTGGACTCGAGCGGTAACCGGGCTTCTGGATCGGCGACGCCTTGGGCGTCCCAGCGGTGGACCGCGACCTCTTGGGCCTGATGACGCGCCACGGCGCCGGAGGTGTGCGGCTCGGGCCACCACGCCCAGCACGGCGCGTCCGGCCCTGCGTCGCGTAGCGTGCCGAGCAACGTGTACGCACACCACCCGAGCCACGCCAAGAGATCCGCGTCTTCGGGAAAGCCGGTGAGCTCGCCGCCCGAGCGGTGGTCGGCGTCCTTGGCGGCGACGTTCTGGCCCCAGTACCACTGCACCTCACCGATATGGTGAGCCAGGTCGCGGACGGACCACTTGGGGGTCGTGGGGACTCGGACCTCGAGGTCCGCGCGCGCCACCGCGTCGACCAGGAGGCGGCTCTCGTCGGCGATGGACTCGAGCATCTGCGCGAAGCCGAACCCGCCGGCGAGGGCGCCAGACCCTTCCGACGCGCTCACGGGGCCTTGATCAAGAGCTCGCCACCCAGATACGGCGCCAGCGCCTCAGGCAGCATTACCGTCCCGTCCTCCTGGCGGCCGTTCTCCACCAGCGCGGCCCAGATGCGCGGCCACGCCAACGCCGACCCGTTCACGGTGTGGACCAGCTGGGGCGCAGCGCCTCCCTGCGGCCGGTAGCGGATGTTGGCGCGGCGGGCCTGGTAGTCGCGGAACCAGCTCACCGAGGAGACCTCGAGCCAGCGGTCGACGCCGGGTGCGTACGCCTCGAGGTCGAAGGTGCGGGCCGACGAGCCGCTCAGATCACCCGTACACAGGTCCAGCACGCGGTAGCGCAACTCGAGGTCCTGGAGCATCGACTCGGCCCGCCGCAGGATGTCGTCCTGCGCGTCCAGCGCACCCTCGGGTGTCGCGTACGCGAACAGCTCCACCTTGTCGAACTCGTGCACCCGTAGCAGCCCGCGCGTGTCGCGACCCGCCGAGCCCGCCTCGCGCCGGTAACAGGCGGTCGCGGCGGTGAAGCGCTGCGGCAACTGGGACTCCTCCAGGATCTCGCCGCGGCGCAAGGAAGTGAGCGGGACCTCAGCGGTCGGGATCAGCCACAGGTCGTCGCGCTCGATGTGGTACGCGTCGTCGGCGAACTTGGGCAGGTGACCCGTCGAGGTCATCGTCTCGGTCAGCACGACCGTGGGCGGACGGATCTCCTCATAGGCCGGTGAGTGCCGGTCGATGGCGAAGGCGGTGAGGGCCCGCAGCAACCGGGCCCCCGGACCCCGGTACAGCGGGAACATGGAGCCCGCCAGCCGCGCCCCGCGTTCCATGTCGAGGATCTGCAGCGCCTCGCCGATCTCCCAGTGCGGGACCTGCTGGTACCCGAGGCGCTCGGGTTCGGGCCGCCCGGCGTCCTGCCCGGGCCACCAGCGGCGAAGCTCGACGTTGTCCTCCTCGCTCAGCCCGTCCGGAGCGTCGTCGGCCGGGATGTTGGGGAGATAGAGAAGGCCGGTGCGCACCCGTTCCTCCGCCGCGTCGGCCAAGGCTGCGGCTGAGCGCTCCTCCTCCCCGACGCGCAGGCTCTCGGCCCGCAACTCTCTTGCCCGTGCCTCGTCGCCGTCCCTCTTCGCCTGTCCGACCTGCCGTGACAGTTCCTTGACCGTGGCCCGCAGGGACTCGAAGCGCGTCTGGTTGGCCCGCCATTGCCCGTCGGCCTCAACCACCGCGTCCACCTCGGCCGCCTCGACACCGCGCCGCGCCAGAGCGGCTTTGACTGCGTCGGGGTCGTCGCGCAGGGCCCGGATATCGATCATTTGGGGGCCAAAGTAGCCTGCGACGCCGTGCCAGCCCTCCAGGTCACCGGCCTCACCGTGCGCTACGGCCCGGTGGGCACGCCGGCCGCTGTGGACGATCTGCATCTCGTCGCCGAGCGGGGCGAGGTGGTGGTGGTACTGGGCCCGAACGGTGCGGGCAAGACCTCGACGGTGGAGAGCCTCGAGGGATACCGCCGGCCTGTCGCCGGACGGGTGCGCGTGCTCGGTCTCGATCCCGTCGCCGACCACGCGGCCCTGACCGGGCACATCGGTGTGATGCTCCAGCGCGGCGGGGTCTATCCGATGCTCGGACCGCGCCGGGCGCTCGATCTGTTTGCCGGGTACTACCCCGACCCGATACCCACCGACGAGCTCCTCGAACTGGTCGGCCTGCGTGCGGTGGCGACCACGCCCTGGCGCCACCTCTCGGGCGGGGAGCAGCAGCGGCTCTCCTTGGCCTTGGCCTTGATCGGACGGCCCGAAGTGGCCTTCCTCGACGAACCGACAGCCGGCGTCGACCCGGAGGGACGCGTCGCCATCCGCGCCGTCGTGGCAGGGCTGAAGGACAAAGACGTCTGCACGCTCCTCACCACACACGAGCTGGGCGAAGCGGAGCGGGTGGCGGATCGCATCGCGATCATGTCGGCCGGCCGCATCGTGCGGGAGGGAACGCCGCACGAGCTCCTCACCGCAGATCCGGGCTCCATCGGCTCGGACAGGACCACCCAGGCTGCGGTCACGCTCACCTTCGGCGCCCCGCCGGGGCTCGACGTGAGCGCGCTGGCATCCGCAGTCGGCCCAGGGACGAGCGTCACGGAGACCGCCGCCGGCCGCTACCGCCTCGAGGCCGGCGACGTCGACAGCCCGGCTGCCACGGCGGCGGTCGCCACGTTCCTCGCCGAGCGCGGCGCGGCCCTGACCGACCTGGTCGCGGGCCGGACGCTCGAGGAGGTCTACTTCGAAGCCGTCGGCGCGGCAGCCACGGGCGAGGCCGCCCAACCCGCACTTCCAACGACGCCGGCCGGCAGGCGCCGGAGATCGCCTCGCAGATCGACGCGCCCGCGATGAGCGACACCTCGACACCCACCGTCCCCACCAGTTCCACCCGCCCCGGTCCGCTCCGACGCGGGCTCCGGTTCCGGCTGCGGCCGCTCGCCGCGCAAACCGGCGCGGAGATCTACATGACACTGCGGCGCGGCGAGACGCTCTTGCTCACGCTCGGCATCCCCGTCGTGTTCCTGCTGTTCTTCTCCAAGGTCAAGGTGGTGTCGACGCCCACGGCCACCCCCGCGAACTTCTTCGTGCCCGGGATCCTGGCGCTCGCCGTCATGTCGACCGCGATGGTCTCGCTCGGCATCGCCACCGGCTTCGAGCGCGGCTACGGCGTCCTCAAGCGGCTCGGCGCCACCCCGCTCGGGCGCCCACGCCTCCTGGGCGCCAAGATCGTCACGATCATCGCCGTCGAGCTGCTGCAGGCGGCCGTCTTGTTGCCCGTCGGGCTCGCAGTGGGCTGGAACCCGGCGGGCGGGGGCTTCGTCGCGGTGGGCGGCGCCATCGGCGCCATCCTGCTCGGTTCGACCGCGTTCGCCGGGATCGGCCTCTTGATGGCCGGCACGCTGCGAGCCGAAGTCAACCTGGCCGCGGCCAACGGCCTCTATCTGATCCTGCTCCTCCTCGGCGGCATGATCGTCCCGATCTCGAAGCTCCCGTCCGGCCTGGCCAGCTTCGCCAAGATCTTGCCGGCGGAGGCCCTGTCCGCCGCCCTGCACGCGACGCTCGGGCAGGGCCTGTCGGTGCCCGGCGAGTCCTGGGCCGTCCTCGTGCTCTGGGCGGTGGCGGCGCCGGTTGCCGCAGCGCTCACCTTCCGCTGGGAATGAGGGCGCGCTCGTCGACCGTGAACGAGGCCGGGGAGAGCTGCGCGCCGGGGACGACCCGGGCCACGCTGCCGTCGGCGTTCACGAAAACCGTGTAGGGGTCGCCCTGGAAATGGAACGTGCCCTGGGTGATGGTGGCGTCGGGATCGGACGCCACCGGGAAGGTCACGCCCTCGCCTTGAATGAACGACCGGCCGGTCGACGGCGAGTCAAGTGTGTCGACACCGATCACCCGGATTCGAGAGAGCGTGCCGTGCCCTTGGTCCTGCCGCTTCACCGCCGCGGCGATCGGTGGAAGCTCCGATCGACACGCGCTGCACCACGCGCCGAAGAAGAGGAGGACGGTTGGCCTGGCGGGGCTGCCGGAGTGGGCCGACACTGAGACGTCCTTCGGCCCGGTCGGCCCGACGTTGGGCGCACTGAAGGACGGCAGGGGATCACCCGCCGCCACTACCTGGCCCGACGCGTTGTTGCTGGTCCCGAAGCTCGTGAAGAGTCCGATCCCGATCGCAACCGCCAGCACGACGCCGACGAGCAAGAAGATCTTGCGCGGCTTGCGCGGCGGAGGTGACGCGCCCGGCACCGAGTCGGTGGCCGCCGGCGGGGCGGGCCCTGCTGTGGACATCGCGCGAAGACGTTAGTGAATGTGGTTACGGATGAGGACGTCGCCCGCCATGGCCACGAACAGGACGGTGAGGTAGGTGATGGAGAAGCCGAAGACCTTCATGGCGTCGCGCCCGCTCACCTGCCCGTGCTGGGCCAAGCCCCACAGGCGGGTCACGAGGTACAAGAAGCCGGCGCCGAGCACCGCCGCGGTGATCATGTAGATCCAGCCCAAGTGGGCCACCGGTCCGAGCAGGAACGACACGGCCACCAGCGCCACCGTGTAGTACACGATCTCGGTCGTCGTCCGCTTCATCGATGCGACGACCGGCAGCATCGGCACGTCGGCCGCCTCGTAGTCCTCTTTGTACCGCACGGCCAGCGACCAGAAGTGCGGCGGCGTCCAGATGAAGATGACGGCGAACATCACAACCGGCGCCCAGGCCAGGCTGTCGGTGACGGCGGCCCAGCCCACCAGCACCGGGACGGCGCCCGCGGCGCCGCCGATCACGATGTTCTGGGAGGACCGGCGCTTGAGCCAGAGCGTGTACACGAACACGTAGAACAGGGTGGCCGAGATCGCCAGCACGGCCGAGAGCAGGTTGACCGCCAGCCACAGCTCGACGAAGGCGGCCACCTCCAGCGAGAGCGCGAAGACCAGCGCCGCCGTCGGGGTCATGGCCCCGGTCACCAGCGGCCGGTTCTTGGTGCGCTTCATGAGGCGGTCGATGTCCCGGTCGACCACCATGTTGATGGCGTTGGCACCCCCCGCCGCCAACGCGCCGCCGGCGAGGGTGGCAGCCATCAACCAGAGCGGCGGCAGGCCGCGCTGCGCCACCACCATGGTGGGCAAGGTCGTGACCAACAGCAGCTCGATGATGCGCGGCTTGGTCAGGGCGACATAGGCCCCGACCGTCGACCACGACCACCCAGCCCGCCGTCGAGGGAGCGCTGATGCCTCAATTGACATGCGTGTCCACACTAGGACCAGGGCTCGCCCGGGACCAAGCGACAGGTGCCGGTACGCTTGGCCCGCGTGTCGCGGCGCCGCACCCCCATCGTCAGTCCCTTGCTGAGCCACCGCCTCGATGTGCTGGCCCTGGCCATGACCGCGCTCATCGTCCTCACCGGCGCCGCCGTCCGCCTGACCGGCTCGGGCCTCGGCTGCAGCAACTGGCCGGAGTGCACGGCCGGGCACCTCACACCGGCGCTGCAGTTCCACGGGCTCGTCGAGTTCGGCAACCGGCTGATCACGGTGGTCCTCACGATCGCCGTGGCCGCCGCCTTCTTGGGCTCGGTATTCCGCTCACCCCGCCGGCGTGACCTCGTCTGGCTGAGTGGCGGGCTGGTCGTCGGCGTCCTGGCCCAGGCCGTCCTCGGCGGCATCGTCGTCTACACGAAGCTGAACCCCTACGTCGTGATGGTCCACTTCTTCGCCACCATGGTGTTGCTGGTCGACGCCGTGGTGCTCGTGCACCGCTCCACCCGCGACTACGCACCGGGATCGGCCCATCTCCTGGTGCCGCGACCGCTCATCCGCCTCTACTACGGGCTCCTCGCGCTGCTCGCGCTCGTGATCGCCGCGGGCACGGCGACGACCGGGGCCGGGCCCCACGCCGGCGATGCCTCGGGTCAACAGGTCGCGAAGCGCCTCCCGGTCGCGTTCCGCGACATGGCCGAGCTGCACTCGAGCCTGGCCCTTTTGCTGATCGGCGTGACCATCGGGCTCGTCGTGGCCTTGCACATGGGTGACGTGCCCGAGCGGGTGCGCCGTTCGGCGCGCATCTTGCTGGTGGTCTTTGTGGCTCAGGCCGCGGTCGGGTACACGCAGTACTTCACCCATCTCCCGGCGCTGCTCGTCGAGGTGCACATCATCGGCGCCACCGCGCTGGTGATCGGCGCCGTGCAGACCTTTCTCGTCTGCACGTATCACGCGCCCGAGGCCGTGCCCACCCCCCTGGTCCACGACACATCGTCGCCGGGGGTCCCCATCGGTGCCCATTAGGCTCGGTTCGCCGTGCCAGTGGCACGACCAGGCCCCCATCGTCTAGCGGCCTAGGACACCGCCCTTTCACGGCGGCAGCACGGGTTCGAATCCCGTTGGGGGTGCTCTGTGTCCGTTGGGGGTGCTCTGTGACTAGACCCCATAGGCCAAACCTCTATGGGCTGATTTTGATGGCCTTGGTTTGCGTGACCACACCCGCCTCCGTGCCCGTCTGAGTCAGGGTGAGACTGACCCGCTTGGTCGGAGCACCCTTGGCGGCCTTGAGGACGATCACATAGAGCGCCGGCTTCTTCTTGGTGGCGGGCTCGAAGACGACCGACTTGATCGAGAGGTTCGTCGGGTCCGAGGTCGTGAAGCCGCTCGGTGCCCCCGTGCCGTCGAAGTTGGTCCCGCTCACCGTGGTCATGAGCTTGTCTCCCGGTGTCAGGGTGTCCGGAGAGATGCCGGTGATGGTCGGTCCGGTGACGATGATCGACTCGCTCATCGAGACGGTGGTCCCAGCCGTGGTCGAGATCGTCACCGCCACCGTGTAGGAACCTGGCGCCGTATAGGTGTGTGTCGGACCGGTGACCGTAGCGCTGCCTCCACTCGGGTTGACCGTGGCCGGCTGCGTCGGGCTCCCGTCCCCGTAGTTCACGGTGGCCGAGTAGGTGCCGGGCTCAGCGTTCGTGGTGATCGAGGCCACCTGCGGGGTGGTCACGACCTCGTTTTCCGCCGCCGCGTACGAGGTCGCCGAGGCGCTGAACGGTGTCCCCGGCGTCACCTCCACCCCGATTACGGTTCCCCCTTCGTTCTTGGCGTAGGTGATGGTGTAGTAGTCAGACCCAAAGGAGCCACCCGCGAAAGAGCCTCCAATGCCGTTCGCCGTGTCCGTGATCACGTCGAGCGCGCCCGGGCTACCGACCGTCGTGACAGCCAGGGTGCCGCCTTCAATCGCGGGGGCGTAACTGTTGTCCACGATGCCACCGAGAGAGGAGGGATCGCCGCTCCCGACGCCGGTGGTGACCGCGATGGTCCCGCCCGAGTTGGTCAGGGTGCTCGAACCCCCGATGGTCAGCTCGCCCGTCGCGCTCACCTGTAGGGTTCCCGAGTTTGAGATGCTGTAGCCGCCCCCTTCGTAGAGAGTGTCGGGGTTGGAAATGCTCATCGTTCCTCCCGCGTCCACCTCGATGTCGACGGTCATCTGGACGTTTTGGAGGGGTGCGCTCCCCGGCCCGGCGGTCTCGAGCGTTCCGCCTGAGACCACCGTGAGCCCGGGGTCGGGGAGGTTCTCGGCGTTATACCCCGAGCTGAAATCGCAAAAGTCGTTCGGGTCTGTCGTTGTCTCGCAGATCAAGGTCCCCTCGACGGTGACACCAGCGGAGCTCGTGCCGATCGTGTCGTTGGTGGCGACGTTGGTGACCGTTTGTCCCGCCGGGATCGTCCCTTCGATGTCCGACGACAGCACCGTGAAGGACCCCGTACCGGCCGAGTCGGTGTAGGTGGCGATGTCGAGCACGACCGGGTTCCCGGACTCGTCGCCACCTGACTGGGTGAAGACGTTGCCGCCGGTGAACGAGCCGTCGTTTGTGATGTTGCCCGACGCGTCCGTGAACGAGGGCGCTCCGGTGGCATTGAACGACGATCCGGCCTCGACGGTGAACGAGCCCGCGTTGGTGGTGGCCGCGTCGTCGGTGTTGTTCGTCGCACCGAGGCTCACCGTTCCTTGATTGACGAGCGATGCCGTCTGGATGTCGGCGACGTTCGAGGTGCCCGACGAGGTCAGCGTGCCTGAGGTGTCGATCGTGAGTGCGGGCGAACCTGAGATCTCCGCGTCTGCCGACGTGGTAGGTGCCAGGTCGAGCACCCCGCCACCCTCGACCTGATCGGCCTCGGTGGTCGCCATGTTGGCAGCGTCGATCTCGAGGGTCTGGGTGCCGCTCGTCGCCCCGCCGACCTGAACGGCCGCTGGGGTTCCCGTGCCGTCATAGACGACCGTGTAGGTGCCGGCCGCCTGGATGCAGGCCACGCTGCTCCCGCCCGGCGTGCCTCCCGACCAGTTGGTGCTCGTGTCCCAACTCTGCGTGCCCGACGTCGGGCCGACCCAGTTGTCGGTGCAGGTGAGCTGGGCTCCACTCGGAGTCGCGGTCGCCACCGCCACTGTTGCGACGGCGCCCACGGCCGTCACCGTTGAGATCGCAATGGCCAGAGCCGCGGCCAGCCTTCGAATGTTCGTCATGACCACCTCCTGAACTGTTAGGGCAAATCGCTAATCAATGCCGCGACGGTCCAGGTTGACGTCTCCTTGCATCGCCCTCTCCGCGGATCTGACACCTTCGCATTCGCTGACGAGCGCGCCGAGGAGATCGGCGGCGACCACGCCCGGGCTCCGGCCGGCAGTTTGTACTTGCAAGGCCAGGGTTCGCTCTCGGAACTTCGGCGTTTTTGCTACCTGTTCCACAGCCTCTGCAATCGACTTTGGAGAGGGGCGATTGGTCCGGAGGTTGATCCCCACGCCCGACCATCCGACATGTGCGGTCACCTCCTTCTTGTCTTCGCTGGTGCCGGCGACGACCATCGGAACACCGTGGGAAATGGCCAGTTGGACCGAGCCAAAGCCGCCGTTCGAGACCATTACGTCGACGTGCGGCAGGAGCGCCGAATACGGCACGAACCTCTCTACGACCGCGTTCGGAGGTGGGGTCCCAAGGACTCCGGGATCAGAACCACCCGTCGTGGCGACGACGAAGACATCCTTGCCGGCGAGTCCCTCGAGGCACGGAGCGAGCAGATCAGCCGGATCCGTGGCAACAGTCCCCTGCGTGACGAGGACCACTTTCTTCGACTCCGAAAGTCTCGGCCACCAGCTCGGTGGATCGAACTCCACCGGCTTCGGCGGTACTGGGGCGCCAACGAAGTGGACATGGGAAGGAAGATCCGACCTCGGGTATTCGAAGCCAGCGGGACAGAGCTGAATGTGCAAGTACCGAGAAAGGCCGAATTCGAGTCCCCTCATCGGCACCCGAGGAAGACCGAGTTGTGCACGAACCCCACGCGCCGCCTTCGTCACCGGAGCAAGCACAACGGCCCGGCTGATCGCGTCGAGAGCCCGGTTGCGCAAATGTCCCGACCAACCACCGCGTGGTGCCAGTCCCGTCCCGTAGGGGGCAGCGTCCCTACTCGGATAGGCGAGGCAGGTATCCCCGAGACTTGCGTTCGGCGGCCCGCCCATCTCCTGTAGCCAGCCTCCGCCGAAGAAGACAGTATGCGAGACGAACACGTCGGCAGGCTCATCCAGGAGTAGCGCCTTGAGAGCGAGCAAGTGCTCGCGGAGAGGCCGCACGAAGATCTCTGTGAGGTCGAACTGGACCTGCTTCAGGCCCTTGAGTTCGGCACGGCCAGGGAACGCCGCGTTGAGGTTGTTGTAATCCCAATCGAGGGCCTCTGGCATCGCACAAAAGCGCGCTCCGGACTCGGCAGCCACCTCGGCGAAGCGCCGCCCGGTGTACCAGCGCACCTCGTGGCCGCGTCCGGTCAGCGCGCGTACGACAGCGGCTGCCGGGTTGACGTGCCCGGGGCTCGGATAGGTCGCAACCAGGAACCGGGGCATCTACCCTCCAGTTTGGGTTAAATGCACTTCTAATGAATAGCGTAGAGATAAGGTGATGGCGGTGTCAAGGGCCAAATACCGCTCCGAGCGCAGGCAAGAACAAGCGGCGGCCACCCGCCAGGCCATCCTTGACGCAGCACGAGACCTTTTCGTGGAGCGCGGTTACGCCGGGACGACGCTGGCCGACATCGCTGCCGCCGCGCATGTCGCGGTGCCCACCGTTTATGTGAGCGTGGGACCGAAACCGGCCATCTTGAGTGAATTGCGCAAGGCGATCCCCGTACTCGCGGGGGTACCAGCAGACGTCCAGGGCGAGTTTGCGTCGACGAACGACCCACTCGCCGTGATCTCCGGCACAGTGGCGGTGATTAGGCGACTCATGGAGACCTCTGGTGGCCTGGTGTCCGCGATTGAGGCTGCGGCACCGTTCGAGCCGGTCGCCGCCGAGGCATGGGACGAAGGCCTGGTCATCCATCGGGCCGGATGGGAGATGGCAGTCGAGCGTTTGGAAGCGCTCGGAGCCCTCAAGCAGAACCTGTCGGCCACGAAAGCCGCGGACACCCTGAGCTTCTTGTCACTGCCCGCGACCTGGCGGACGCTCGGGCGCGATCACGGGTGGACGCTCGATGAGATCGAGACCTGGATCAATGAAACGGCGTTGAGCCTGGTTACGGAGCCGGCTCGAACGAATGTCCGCTCGCCAAAGAAGAGACTTCAGCGCACAGAATAACGAGGACAATATTCACCGAGACGCTCCGACTCATAGAAGTAGTCGGCGTTCTGAGCGTCAGTTACTTCTGAGTGCGGGGCCCTCCGGGCAGGCGGACTAGAACCCTTTTTTGTTTGCATACAGCTCCGTTAGGAGTGCTCGTTGACCTAAACCCCGTTTCGGGGACAAGGCGGCATAGAAGAGTCAGGCCCGGATGGATGCTGCATGAAGCGCCTCTTCGAACTCCAGGAGCGGAACGTAGTCGAGAGAGCAGTGGAGACGCGAAAGCTCGATGACGGTATTGCCACTCTGATGCGGCAACCTACGCTCTGAAGCGTGAGAGTGATCGATGCCGACACCCACCTGCTCGAAACTCGAACCTTGTGGGCTGACCACCTGCCCTCGGGACGCAAGGACCTCGCGTTGCGCATCGTCGACGACGAGCTGGGGTATGCCTGGCTGACCGCTCCTGACGGTAGGCGTATCCACCTGGCCGAGGCCCAAGCGCCCGGGGACGTGCCCGCGATGGGGGCGTACCGCGCGCGCCATCGTCGAGGAGAGCCGGCGCTGGCCAGGTTCGAGGAGGCCGTGGCAGCCCACGACGTCGACCCCGCGGCGCGGGTGGCCCTCCTGGATCGCCAAGGAATCGACCAGGCCGTCGTCTTTCCTAACTTCGGGCTGCTCTGGGTCCGCGCCCTCGAAGATCAGCCTGTTGCGCAACTCGCCAACATGGCGGCCTGGAACCGGTGGACGGTGGAGGGCCTACGACCAGCCGGCGACGGTCGTCTGCGACCGGTGGGTCACGTCTCGCTGCGAGATCCGGAGTGGCTCGAGAACCAGCTCGCCGCGCTCGCTGAGGGAGACGTCGAGGCGGCCATGGTTCCGATCGGCCCGGTGGACGGGCAGCCGTTCTCCCATCCTGAACTGGACCGCTGTTGGTCGGCGTTCGAACGCAGCGGGATCTCGGTCATGTTCCACATCTCCGACGGTGCTCGCCCGTTCGGCGACGCCTGGTACCAAGGCGACGCCAACCCGGTCGAGCCCCTCTTGATGTCCCTTTCCATTTCTGTGACACCGATGCTCGCTCTCCAGGACCTGAGCGTGGGCGGTGTGCTCGAACGCCACCCCGAACTGCGGGTGGGGCTGGTCGAGTTCACGTCCTCGTGGTTCGCGCAATTCCTTCCCAGCCTCGACGCCAGTTACCGCTTCCACGCCGCGTACAACGGGCTGTCGCACGACCGACTGCCCCTCGCCCCGAGCGACTACCTGCGGCGCCAGGTTCGGATTGCGACGTTCGGATTCGAGCGGCCAGAGCGGTTGCGCCGCGACCGTCGGGGATCTGTTCATGTTCGGGAGCGACTTTCCCCACGCCGAAGGGCTGGCCCGTCCGTTGGAGGACTTCCAGGCGACAGGAGGGCCGCCCGCCGACGAGACGACCGACGGGCTCTACCGGGGCAACGTCGAGTGGCTGCTCGGCCGGTGAACGGCCGTCCCCTCGGGAATCTGGGGCCGGTCACCATGGTCACCACCGTCGTGCGGGTCAGCGACCTCGCCGCATCCGTGACCTGGTTCAGGGATCGGCTGAAGATCGAGCCCGTGTTCGTCAGTCCCCACGACGCCGCCGAACCCCTCGCCTCGTTTCCGTTCGCGGGAGCTGTCCTCACCCTGTGGGAACTGCCGCGGGGCGAGGAGCGCGATGGCACCCACCTCGAGCGCACCACCTATGTGGTCGTGGTGATCGATGGTGAACTCGGCCCTGTCCACGACCGGCTTGCAGGCGCCGGCGTGGAGGTCACAGAAGTGGCGCCGGGCGCGGAGAATGACCGTTTCTTTTTCTTCGACCCCGACGGCAACCGGTTTGAAGTGAGCCGTCCGACGGCAAAATGAGGGCAGCGACGCGCCAACCGGCGTAGGCATTTCCGTTGCCGATGTGGTGGAGCTGCCCGCGTCGGCGAAGGGTGATGCGCCCGGACTTGCCGACCGGTCGAGGCGAAGGCGGCGAGCGGCGACCTTGACGAAGTCGGGCTTTCTCCCCGGCGCCATAGACCGAGAGCGGGGTGCGTCGAGCGATGCAGCGATGGGGGCGGACCTCGTTGTAGTAGGCAACGAAGCGGCGCGGCCCAGCGCCCGGCCACACAGCGGGCTTGCAGTTAGCCTTACCGCCGGTGACGCGACCATGGCGGAGGAACCGAGTTCCGGCGACGACCAGTCAGCGCCGAATCGTCCCGTTGATCACTCTCTCCGTTCTGTTCTTGGCGACGGCTGTATTGGCAGTCCCCCTCGCGCCACAGGCCGCCGCGACGTCCACTCGAAACCCCGCCGCGTTCGACCCGGCCAGTCTGGTCGACACCTTCGTTGGAACCGGCTCCGCGCCCGCCGCGTCTGGCGCGATCGACACGTTTCCGGGGGCCGACGTGCCCTTCGGCATGATCCAATGGAGCCCCGACACGACACCCGATCGCGCTCAGGGCGGCGGCTACGACTACGCGGACGACGAGACTTCCGGATTCAGTCTCACCCATCTGTCCGGGCCTGGGTGCTCAATCTTCGGCGACGTCCCGATCCTCCCGTCCGTAGGGCCTCTCCCAGAGAACCCTGATGGACTTGCGGAGCCCTTTTCTCATTCCGAAGAGCATGCCGCACCCGGCCGATACCAGGTCGCCGTGGGTTCACCAGCTGTCGCCACTCAGCTCGCGGTTACGACTCGATCTGGGATCGGAGCGTTCACGTTCCCCGCGTCTCAGCGCGGCCAATCTTCTCTTCAAGGTCAGCGACAGCGCGAACGGAATAGACGATTCATCGGTACAGATCGTCGGAGACGACGAAGTCGTCGGGTCGGTGACAAGTGGCGACTTCTGCGGTGATCAGGGTGATCAGTCGACTTACACGATGTATTTCTTCGCGACCTTCGACCGTGCCTTCACCAGCGACGGAGCGTGGAACGAGGCTGGCCTCGACCCGGATGATGCCAATTGTGTCGGTACGCAGCAGACCTCGTGCGGGGCATGGGTGAGTTTCGACACTCAGACGAACCCGATCGTCATCATGAAAGTCGGAATCTCGTACGTGAGCACGGCGGACGCAGCCCTGAACCTCCGAGTCGAGGACCCGGGCTGGAACGTCGGTGAGGTCGCTTCGCAGGCAACCAAGGAATGGAACGCTGCGCTCGGCCGCGTTGTGGTTCGTGGAGGTTCACTGGAGGCGAGAAAGACGTTCTATACCGCGCTCTATCACTCGCTTCTCGACCCGAGCGTCTTCAGCGACGTCAACGGGGAGTATGAAGGTCTCGACGGGCACGTGCACAACGCCGGTAAGGGAACCCAGTATGCGAATTTCTCCGAATGGGACATCTACCGGAGCGAGATCCCGCTGTTGTCCATGATCGACCCTGACCGAGTCTCCGACATGATGCAGTCCCTGGTCAACGACGCCTCGCAGACAGGTTCACTACCGGTCTGGGAACTCGCCGATGACGACACTGACGAAATGAGTGGAGACTCCGCCGATCCGATCATCGCCGACGCCTATGCCTTCGGTGTGCGCGGATTCAGCGTGCACGACGCGGTCGTCGACATGGTGAAGGGTGCGACGTCCGTGCGTAGCTTCGCTGGGTTCCTCGAGCGACCGTACCTTTCCCAATTCAACGAGAACGGTTATGTCGAGAACTACGCCGTCGGGCCGAATGACACGTTCGCCGTAGGTGCTTCGATGACGCTGGAATACGCGATTGACGACTTTGCGGTCGCAGAGATGAGCGGCGCGACCGGCCATGGTGCTGATTCACGCCTGATGCTTGAGCGCGCCCAGGACTGGGAGAGCCTGTTCAACCCGGTTACTGGTTTCATTGAGGGCCGCCTGTCGGACGACAGCTTCCCCCCGGGACCTGCGTTCCAACCGACTCCCCCGCTCTTGCTGGCGCTCGGCCAGAACCAGTTCGGCTTCCAGGAGGGCAATGCCCTTCAGTACACATGGAGCGTTCCCCAGGACCTCGGCGCACTCTTCGCCCTGATGGGTGGGCAGCAGGCCGCGACACAGCGCCTCGATCAGTTCCTCGACGAGACGAACGCTGGTCCATACCTCCCCTACGATTGGAGCGGCAACGAACCGGACCTATGGGTCCCCTGGGAGTTCGATTACTCCGGAGCTCCGTGGCGCACACAACAAGCCGTTCGCCAGCTTGCCACCAGCGAGTACTCCCTGAGCCCGGACGGTGAGCCCGGTAACGACGATCTCGGAGCGATGTCATCGTGGTACGTCTGGGCAGCTCTCGGTCTCTACCCGCTGACTCCTGGAACGGCCAACTTGGTCGTTGGCAGCCCGATGTTTTCGAGCGCTTCCGTCAACCTCGGCAACGGCAAACGTCTCGAAATCGAGGCCACCGGCGCTCCTGATGTCTACGTTCGGTCGGCGACGGTGGTGACTGCCTCCGGCAGCGCGACGCCGCTGACACGTGCATGGATCCCCTCGGCCATCGTGCGCGACGGGGGCACGATCCATTTCGTCCTCGGGCCCAAGCCAGACAAGCGCTGGGGCGCGAGCGCGGCATCTGCTCCACCCTCGTTCAACGAATACGCAACGCCTTTCGTAGGATTCACGGTGCCAAGCGGTGCGATCCAGGATTCCCAGAACGAACATGGCTCGGCAACCGTCGGGATCGAGTCAACGCGAGCCACACCGAGCGAGGTGTATTGGACGGCTTCTACTTCTAACGGCGTCACGGTGTCACCTCCGTCGGGACGTATCAATGTTCCCGCGGCTCGACCGGGTGCTTCGCGTCGCGGTTCTGTCACCGTCCACGTCACATCCTCCGTGACAACCAGTGGAACTGTTCACTTCCGCTTCTCAGCGCGTGGCAGCTCCGCGACGATCCCACCAGTGACGCTCGAAGTCGATCCCTAACTGAGCTTCGCGCAGAAACGCTTCTGGTGGAGCAGCAACCAAGGCGGCCATTACAGTTGCTCTTTCGACTTCCCACCTCCCCGAGTTGAAAACCGGTAGTCATGGTCGACGAGCCTTCCACTGCAAACAACCCACTCGCAGGTGCCGAGGTCACTCAAATCCTGGTCGTGAAGGACACGGCGCGGTCCAGATCATTCTGGACCCAGGTTCTTGGCGCCGAGGTCTACCGGGAGTACGAATCGAGCGTTGTGCTCCGTTTCTGTGGGTCTTGGCTTCTACTGGTGACCGGCGGCGAGCCGACACCGGACAAGCCGACGATCACCTTCGCCCCGCCGGCCGAATCACATCGACTGAGCCACGCCATGACGATCAGGGTCGAAGACTGCAACGCAGCCTACGAAGCTCTCAAGGAACGAGGTGCCGAGTTTCTCACTCCGCCGTACGACTGGGGTGGAGAGATTCGGTGCTTTCTTCGTGATCCCGATGGACACCTGATCGAGCTGAGCGAGGTGAGTCAGTCCTCGTGACCTCAACTACCAGGAGCGCAGTCAAGGATTGAACCAAAGGCGCTGACTCCCGAGTTCCGGCAAGGATCCTCAAACTGCCCTCTCGGGGCGGGATCCTGCTCTGAGCCTGGGTGAGGTTCGAAATACTCCAAGAGGGGCGCCCAGTGGGGGCGTTCGCGGGACCCCGTTCCCCCGCAATGCGTCTTCGTTCCGCGGCCGGATGAAGTGGTTGCACTCCGGTGGCTCTGGAGCGCTCCGTCCAATCTCCGCCCTACTGGCTCTCCGCAAAAGGACAGCTCTCTGGCTCGCAAACCTTCCACCCCACACGACCGCTCGGCTCCACCGAAATTTGTTGGCGATTTTCTCGTCGACCGGCATCCGAGCCCCGGGAGGGCTCCGGATAGAGAGCGGAGAACGGAGCGGAGGGAGCCATGAGCCCTGAACCCGGTGACGAGAGCGCACGGCAACCAGGCGGTTGGCGAGGGGGGCTCAGCCGTCGCAACTTTTTGCGTCGCGGTACGTTCACCGCCGCCGCCGTTGCCGTCGCAAGCAGTGTGCCGGGAATCTCGACGCTCGTTGCGTCCACGACCGCAGACGCACCCGCCGTCGATACGGGGGTCAGCGACGCCGCCGATGACGGCGGTGGTGCCCTCACTGAGCCACTGATGGCGCAAGTAAAGGATCCCACCACCGGTGAGATCAGTTTGTTCCAAGGAGAGCGAGAGGTCGTCGTCCACTCTCCTGCACTCGCCCGCAGCTTGATCGCGGCCGCCCGTCCGTAGCGAATCTCCCCATCAGCGAACCAGACATCTAGGAGGAAGCCGTGTCGTCACATCGCGAAGCGCCCGAGATCTCCAAGGATCCAGTGGCCGACAGCACCGATCTCTACGCCTTCATGAGCCCCGACGAGCCAGGAACGGTCACGCTCATCGCGAACTACATCCCGCTCGAGGCGCCCGACGGGGGTCCCAACTTCTACGAGTTCGCCGACGAGGTGCTCTACTCCATCAATATCGACAATACGGGGGACGGCTTTCCCGATATCAGCTACCAATTCCGATTCACGACCGTGAACAACATCCCTGGATCCTTCCTCTACAACGACGGTCCGATCACGGAGTTGACACCGCCGTCCTCCACTTCGAACTGGAACCGCCAGCAGACGTACACACTGACCCGCGTCGACATGCCGTGGAATCGATGGGGGAATCCTGGAGAGGTCGTGTTGGGCTCGGGACTGCTGAGCCCGCCTTGCAACATCGGTCCGCTCTCGACCCCGAACTACCCGATGCTGGCGAATGCCGCTCTGCACTCAGTCGGGGCGGGACCGTTCTCGGCGCGGGTGTTCGCCGGGCAGAGGGCAGAGGGCTTCTACGTCGACCTCGGTGCCGTCTTCGACCTCGGTGATCTGCGCGGATTCGCCGGTGACCACGCCGGCGGGGGTGGCCCCGGTCTGATGAACGGCATGCCCGGCGTCAACTCGACGGCCGATGTCAACGTCCACACGCTCGCGTTGCAAATCCCGGTCGGCCAACTCACGAGGTCGACCCCGTCGGGCCCGGGCGACCCTGCCGCCGTCATCGGCGTCTGGACCACGGCAAGCCGCCAACGGGTGCAAGTGCGCGGAAACTGGCAGGGAGGAAACTGGCAGGACGGAGGGGGCGGCAACTTCGGAAGCGGCCCGTGGACCCAGGTGTCGCGCCTGGGAAATCCGCTGACGAACGAGCTCCTCATCGGTATCGGCGACAAGGACCAGTGGAACGCGCTACCACCGGCGGCTGACGGCGGGCCATTCCTCCAATACTTCGCGAAGCCCCTCCTGCCGCAACTGTTGCCCGAGCTGTATCCAGGTGTCTTCCCCAAGCTGGCGGCTTACAACGGCAACCCGCAAAACACTCGGCCGGACATCGAGGCGATCTTCCTGACGGGGATCCCAGCCGGGGTGATCACCCCTGCTCCGACGTTCACCAATTACAACGGGACCGGTATCAAGGCGGACATGTTGCGGCTGAACACCGCTATTGCTCCTTCGTCGAGCCCGAACAGCTTGGGGCTGCTCGGGCTCGACGTGGCCGGATACCCGAACGGTCGCCGGGTCTTCGATGACGTGGCGACGATCGCGCTTCGGGCAGTGGCAGGTGCAACGCTGGGCTTCGTGGCGCCCTCCTTCACCGCGGACGCCGCCGCGGGGCTGGTCGACTTCGGACTCACAGCTGGGGGCACGGGCACGGATCTCTCGGCGAAGGGCACCGAGCACTACCTGAGCAGCTTCCCGTACTTGGGCACCCCCTACAGCGGCTACACCAACCCGTCGGTGACCCCCGTCTCAGTCGCACCGTAACGCCATGGATACTCACCATCTCGATGGGCCCAGCGAAAAGGGCAGCGTCCTCCTCGACATCGGGGGAGACGTCGGTGCCGCCATCGTCAATACCCCGGCATCGCTCGTTGGCTCCGAAATTGAGATCCGTCGTTGTGGGACAGCCTGGGCCGGGACACACGTCGCCGTCCGGGAACGGCACGTGGCCGGAGGCGCGGTACACGCAGCACTTTTCTCCGGTCTGGTCCATGGAGACTACGAGGTACGGATCCGGGGCGACGCTGACAGCCCCACGACCGCGCTCACTGTGCAGGGTGGTCGTGTGAGTGAGACACGTCTCTCGTTGACGTGAGCTGTAGGCAGTTGCCGTAACGGTTCGACTTCTGATGGTTCTTCTCCCTCCGCTGAGCCCCGTCTCAGTCGAGACCGAGTCCGAGAACTTCCTGGTGGATATCGCTGATGTTTGAAAGACCACAGCAACGACCGCTGAGTCTTCTGCATGGCTCTGTCAGCGAGAACGCGTCACCGAACGTTTGAACAAAAGACACATTCGGCGTTCGACGAACGGTCCACACCGCTGCACCCTCCAATCCCGCCGACGGTCTCCGACGTAACACCGTGTGGCTCCGAGCGGAGCAGGGACCGCCAGAGCGGATGACGACTCGACCATGCAATGGAAAGGGATCCAATGGCTGCAAAAAAGTTGACCATGCGCGTACGTCCGAGCGCACACCCGAACGGATCGGCACCGCATACGCGCGTTTGGCTCGCACGCGCAAGCCTGTTGGCTGGGGGATCGGCGTTCATCGCTGCGTTCCTGCCTGCAGTGTCGGCGCCGGCGTCGGCCAGCGCCACGAACTCGTTCGCCCAGACGAACCTCGTTGCCAGCAAAGCCAAATTCGGGGCCACGCTCGTCGACCACAACCTTACGAACGCGTGGGGTCTCGCTTTTGATCCTGGCGGTCCACTCTGGGTCTCGGACAACAACTCGGGCGACGCCAGCGTCTACAGCGGTGGTGTGAAAGGCAGTGCTGTCCATCTCGACCTCACGGTGCCCGTCCCCGGAGGAAACCCGACCGGTCAGGTTTACAACGGAACGGGCGCATTCCCGGTCGGCGGCGCCACCGGGTCGTCGTCCATCTTCATCGTGGACAGTGATTCCATCGGTGCGACGCAGTCGCCGGGTGAGATCGCGGCGTGGGACGGGGGATCGAGCTTCGTGGTCGAGGACAGCCCGACCGGCGGCCCCGGCGGAACCACCCCATCGGGAGCCGTGTTCAAGGGTCTGGCGATCTCAGCGGCCCCGACTGCTGGACCAGAGCTCTTCGCCGCTGACGTCGCCAACGCCAGAGTCGACGTGTTCAACAAGGACTTCGTGCCCATCTCCACGCCGACCGAATTCGTGGATCCGAGGATCCCGTCCGGCTACGCGCCGTTCAACGTCCAAGCACTCGGGAGCGACATTTACGTCTCCTACGGCATGCAGAACGCGACGAAGACCGACGTTGTCCCCGGTGCCGGGCTCGGGTACGTCGACGTCTACAGTCCCAACGGCGTCCTGCTCAGCCACCTGATCAGCGGCGGCACGGGCAGCCCGCTGAACGAGCCGTGGGGACTCGCGATCGCGCCGAAGGGCTTCGGACCGTTCGCCGGCGACCTCCTGGTCGGAAACCTCGGCAATGGCGAGATCAACGTGTTCAACGCCAGCACGGGCGCATTCATCAGCGCAGTGGACGGCACGAACGACGCGCCCGTCGTGATCAAGGGCCTGTGGGGTCTCCAAGTGGGCACCGCTGACTTCGGAGGAGCGAAGGCCGTGATCTTCAGTTCCGGACCGAAGGCATACGCCAAGGGCCTCCTCGGGATACTGACGCACTCCTAACCCTCCGCCACCAGAACGTCAAAAGAGCGCTCCCCAGTCCCCAGCCGGCCTGCCCTCGGGCGGGTCGGCTGGGACGGGAACGGGCCTTGGCTCGCTGACCGGGTGAGCTGTCGAGTTCAGATCAGACGGTGGCGCTCTTGCGCCGGGGCAAGACCCAGCCCGGGCGCGGGAAGTGGCAGGTGTAGCCGTTGGGATAGTGCTCCAGGTAGTCCTGGTGCTCAGGCTCAGCCTCCCAGAACGGGCCGGCGGGCACGACCTCTGTCACGACTTTGCCGGGCCACAGCCCTGAGGCCTCCACATCGGCGATGGTGTCCTCGGCGACCCGGCGCTGGTCGTCGTCGAGGTAGAAGATGGCCGACCGGTAGCTGGTTCCCACGTCGTTGCCCTGGCGGTTGAGCGTCGTCGGGTCGTGGATCTGGAAGAAGAACTCCAGGATGTCGCGATACGAGGTCTGCTCCGGATCAAAGGTGATCTCGATCGCCTCGGCGTGGGTGCCGTGGTTGCGATACGTGGCGTTCTCAACATCCCCGCCGGTGTAACCCACACGGGTCGAAATAACGCCCGGGCGCTTGCGGATCAGGTCCTGCATGCCCCAGAAGCATCCACCAGCAAGGATCGCCTTTTCGGTTTTCTCACTCATGTTGCTACCTCCTCCTCGCTCTTGCCGTCTCGCTCGAAGAGTCGCTTGTACTCGCCGTAACCCTCTGCATCCAGATCCTCGTAGGGGATAAAGCGCAGAGCGGCCGAATTGATGCAGTAACGCAGCCCCCCCTCCTCGGGTGGTCCGTCGTTGAATACATGGCCAAGGTGGCTGTCCCCGTGGGACGAGCGGACCTCGGTCCTGATCATCCCGAGACTCTCGTCTTGGTGCTCGACGATGTTCGCCTTCTCGATCGGGATGGTGAAGCTCGGCCAGCCGCAGCCGCTGTCGAACTTCTGTGTTGAGGCAAATAGGGGTTCACCCGAGACGATGTCGACGTATATCCCTGCATCCTTCTTGTCCCAGAACTCGTTGCGAAAAGCAGGCTCGGTGGCGCTCTCCTGAGTCACGGCGTACTGGTTGGGCGTCAGCTGGGCGATCGCCGCCTCATCCTTCTTGTAGTCGTTTTTCATGTGTCTCCTCCAAGTTCATTGTCCCTCTCGGGGCACCGTCTGTCATCACCTGCCTTGACCATACGAGGCTGATCAGCAGACCATCGCGGTCTCGAGGGGCGATCCCGCGCTGGGCGTCCTAGGGAGGCGGAGCGGCGGCGGTGAGTGCTCGCCGCAGAGCCGCCAATTGGAGGCTCTGCGCTGGATCGTTCGGTACGTAGCCGAGGTTGCCTGAATCGATCACGAACTCAGTGGCGGCCGCCACACCGTTCTTGAACAGCGTGTCCTGTTGTGCCTGGTCGAGATCGAACTGCGTGGCTGTGATCCCATCGTTGTCGATGAAGATCGTCCGGGCCGCCGTAGCCGATTCGATGGCGTTCACGTCCCATTCGTTCATCATGGTCTCGACACAGTCGACCCCCAGGCCCAACGTGTGTGCACAGGCGGTCGTCGCGGCGGAGGATGACGCGAAGCTGTTGAGCTTGATCCCGATGGTCGGCCAGCGTGATGCCTTGCCATCGATTCGATCGAAGGCGGTGATCGGGAAGTTCTCCAACATCCCACCGTCCACCCAGGTACATGAACCGCCACCGAAGTGCTGTGGCGCTGTTCGCCCGCCGGGCATCGGTACGTTGATCACGGCGTCCGCAGCTTCGAATTCGAAGGGCTCGAAGAAGAACGGGATGGACATGGAGGCCCTGACAGCATCGATGATCGCCATGTCGTCACGATCCTTGCCGTAACGGTTGTAGTCCCAGGGTAGGCGGGCCAAGACCCGTCGGCTCACATCCGACGTGTGCACGAGCAACCGGTACCGGCGCTCGACCGGGAGACTCATCCCTTTGTCATCATCCTGAGTGATTCTCAACTTCAGAAAAGTCTCGACGTCGAGATCTTCGAGGATCGGTCCGAGCCACTCGTAGAGGTACGTGCCGGGGTAGAGGCCCATCCGCTTGAGAAGGATGGCGAAATCGGCCGTCACATCCCCGACGTGACCATCGATGCGGTCCAAGAAGTGGTGGATCTTTCCCTCGGGCATGAACTTGGTGAACTCCATGGTGTCGAGATACTGCTTGAGTTCAATCATTGGACGGCCGCGCTGCACAATCGCTGCGATGAGGGATGCGGCGATCGCGCCCGCGCTCGTGCCGGCCACCCGTTGGATCTCGTAACCCGCTTCATCGAGCACCAGCACAGCGCCGACGAGGGCGATTCCCTTGACCCCGCCACCTTCAAGGGCGAGATCGCACCTCAGCTCGGGCGGTCCCGGCGGGTCCTCACCATCCTCGGTTTTCCAATGATCGAGCTCGCGGAGGCGCGCAGCAGCTGCGTCGAACTGCGCTTGCAACTCCGCGGTGCGGGTGTACCCCCTCGTCGCACCCGGGGCGAGCGAAATATCGCCGGCAGGCGACTGCTCCATAACTCCGTCCTCCTCTTTGGATTGCTCGATTGCCTTACGCCCGGGCCTCAGTGGTCACGGTCCGCTGCTGACAGGACCGTACGGTGCGTTTGTGCATCTTCTCCTCGCTCCAACCCTGAAGTTGCCGACTCCGGCTTTGGGGCGTCAGGACGATTCCGGCCACGAACCTCAGCGACGTACCAGCCGAGCCGGAGCGCTTTCAGGACTTGGTCAGAATCAGCGGGGAGGGTCACAACGGGCCTCCTGCATCACACCCGCTAACTGTCTAATGCACGCGCCGAGGCGGTTGCACGCCCACGCCTCAGTCTGAGAACGCAACGCAAAGACAAACCTTCGATCAGCGGCGTCTCGTCGTCCGTGTTGTGCCGTTCAGTGGTCATCACGCTCAAGTGCCCACCGGGGCCATCCGATGCACACTGCAAGGGAGGGATGTCGTCGCACGGACTTGCGACGGCCTCACCGCGCAGCTCCGTGCCGAAGCTGGGTTGTATGGGAAGGGAGCCGCAGCATGAATCAGCCAGCCGGGTGGTGCGCCGACCCCTTCGACCGCGAGCAGGAACGCTACTGGGACGGCAAGGTCTGGACGGCACACGTCCGCCCGCCCGGCGTCGCCCACGATGCGCCCCCACCGAGTTTTGAGACTGTTCTCCCCGCAGTGACGAGCACCCACGGGCCTCTCGCCGCGCCCGCGCCCGCGTCCCATCGACGCGCAATGGTCCTCAGCGGGATTGCCGCCGCCGTGTTGGTTGTCGGCGGCATCGGTGCTTACCTCGTCCTCGGCGACCACAGCTCGGCGGCGGCATCGGAGGCCATCGCCAAGGCCGTGACCCAGTCCTTGAACGAACAGTCCGCCGACATGTCCCTCGACATCCAGATCTCTGCCGCGGGGATGAGCGAGCATGTCACCGCGAATGGCGCGTTCGACTTCACCACGCACTCAGGAACGATCACCGTCAACGTGCCAGCCGGAAACGAACAGATATCCGAGCAGGTGATTGAAGACGGCTCCACCGTGTACGTGAGCATGCCGCCGCAAGTCGGTCAGTTGCTACCCGGTAAGAGCTGGGTCTCGGTGGACGCCAGCACGTTTGCCTCCGGGAACGACGGCGGGCTCGGCTCAGGATTCAACGGTTTAGAGGACCCCGCTGCCCTGCTCCATCAGCTCCAGACCCAGGGTGATCCAGTCAACTCGCTCGGCCCGACCACCTACGACGGCACATCGGTCAGCGGGTACTCCGTGACCATCCCGCTGAGTCAGCTCGAGAAGGACCTCGGGCAGCTGCCGACCGACGATCGTCAGCTCGCATCGGGACTGCTGCCGCCGTCGATCACAGAGAAGGTGTACATCGACAGGAACGGGCTGCTCCGCGGCCTCGTCGTGCCGGTCTCTCTCTCCCTCGCCGGCCACACGCTTAGCGAGACCGTGCAGATGAGCTACACGAACTACGGGACCGTCGTCTCGGTGACGGTGCCTCCCGCGAACGAAGTGGCCACGCTTCAGCAGCTCGAGGCCGCCGACGGGGGCTCCGGAGGAGGCGCACTCGGTGGACTCGGCAGCGGGAACACCGGCAGCACCGGCAGCACCGGCAGCACCGGCAACACCGGCAACACCGGCTCGTTGGGCAGCGGGAACACCGGCGACACCATCTGACCGCGGACTGACCGAAGCGCGCGACGACGCCAGCTCATGGGCAGGCACCGGCCGTCACCGTGACGTAGACCTGGAGCGGTCGCCCCTCGGTCGCGATGGTCAGGTGCGTCGAGCCGGGCGCCGAGGTGATCCGGGCGCCACGAGCGGCGGCACACCAGCCGTTGGGGTAGTGCTGCTGTGCTGCGACGGCGATGATCGTGCTGCCCTTGGCCGAGAGGCTCGGCGTGTAGACCATCCCCCATGCGCCGGTGAAAGGGTTGAAGAGAATTGAGGTGGCGGTGCCGGCCACCTCCTGTGGGTAGGTCCTCGACAGCTCGGTCACGATGGGGCTGTACGTGCCGTCCGGCGTGACGAGCCCCTCGGCAGAGGACCCGGTGGGGTCGTCGTAGTACTTCCAGGCCCAGTAGGACCAACCCAACTCGTCGAGCCCCGCCCACTCGGCGTCGAACCCGGCCAGCGCCTGACTGGTCGTCGCGCCGAACTCACTCATGAACATCGCCGGTCCGTTGGCCTGGTAGCTCGAGCTCATCGACAACCTGGTGACGTCCTGCTCCGACGCAGCCGTCTCCTCGGACTGGAGGCACTGCAAGAGGTTGGTCGGGTTCCCGGTAACTGGGCTGCGGTCGCCGCAGTAGACGTGGAAGTTGAAGACGAGACGCGGGAACGGCATCGGGCCGAGTTGCGACGGGATGTTCCCGCCGGTGACCCAGTAGATGTCGGGCTCCACGAATATCAGGTGGTGGGTGTCGACGGACTCGATGGTCGGCACCACGCCGTCGGCGGGCACGGTCGGCGGGCAGATGAGTGGAGTGGCACCGTCTGCGAGGTAACCCGCGTGGTCCCGGCCGGTATAGAAGCACTCGAGCTGCCCGGTGAACGTCGATTCCGACGCGATCTGCGTCTCGGTGGAGAAGGGTTCGTTATAGGGGTCGTAGCCCACGACCCAGCGGTCGTTCTTGAAGTAGTTGGCCACGGTCTTCCACACGAGGTCGAGCTGTCCCTGCAGATTGCCCACGACGTCATTGGCCCAGAAGTGCTGGACAGCGGTCTGCAGCTGTGCGTTCGAGTAATTGTTCGACCAGCGGCCGCCCTTGGGCACGATGGGCACGTTGTTTGTGCAGACAGCCCAGTCTGGCGCGCCCTCACCGCGGAAGAGCCGGTTGTAGACGTCTTGGTGCATGTCGAGCAGCGTGTAGATGCCGTACTTGCTGAGCAACTTCACAGTCGCGGCGACGTGCTTGAGGTACTGGTCTGCGACTGCCTGGTTGAACTCAACCGGGTTGCCCGGTGTGCCCGGTGTGCAGATCTTTGGCTGATTCGGCCCGCCCGAGCCTGGTTCTAACCCCTGCCACTCGATCCCCAGGCGCACGACATTGAAACCGAGCTTCTGCATCCGAGCCGCGTCGGAGGCGCTGAAGTCCCACGGTTCGCCCGGATCTGGGTAGGCGATGTAGGGCGCGTGCTTGTACACGACGTTCGTTCCGTGCATGATCACCATGCGCCCGTCGGAGTCGTAAATGTACGGACCACCCGGCGAGTACATGAAGCTCGGGACCCCGTCCGGTAGACCCTGGGTCGTCGGCCCGCTGCTGTACTGGTACCCGACGCCGGGCCCGCTCAACGCCACGACGTGGGGGCTGAGCGCGTCGAGATTCGGCTCGTTTACAATGTGTTGGGGCGCCGTGGTGCTGGTCGTCGAGGACGACGGAGCGGTCGCCGTGGAGCTCGGCGGCGCTGTCGAGCTCGACGTCTGTGCCCCCGTTGTCGTCGTGGTGGCGCTCGGCGCCGAGGGTTGGGCTTTCGTCGTCGTCGGTCGCCCGTGCTGACGGGTTGTCGTCGGCGCCGTGGTGTTGGTCGTCGTGGTCGGATGGCGCGGCACGGTCGAGGTGGTCGCGGCCGAGGCGGAGCCGATCGCGAGAGCGAGCGAGCTGCACGGAGCGAGGACGGCGGCAGCAACGACGACCGCGCGGCGCCGCGGACCAGGCGTCACGCCCGCCACCATGCTCCGGTACGAGGCAACCCGAGCCATCCCCAGACACACATGGCCCGCACCTTTCTGCCGCCTGCGCCAACCGCCAAAGCGCTTCATGGTACCTACAGTGCAGGTTGGTCGGTCCTGGGCCCTGGGCCACGGCACGGCGGCGTCGGCCAACGAAGACCGGCCGGGGTCAGATCAACGGACCCTTGCGCCGGGTGAAGAGGTTTGCCGACGCCAACAGATCCACTTGCATCTGGCTCTGGCTCTCGAGCACCTCGTCGGCCCACAGCATCTGCAGAGTGGTGTGGACACGGTCGGCGCGCCCCTGCTCGCCCACGTCCTCGAAGGCCGTGCGCAACACGCCATGGAGCACCTCGTCGTGCGGTGGTGGCAAGTCCAACGACGAACGGCGGTCGGCGAGCAGATCCGCGAACTCCTGGTACCAGCGCTGGCTCTGGGCGTAGGAGTCGCGCAGGACAGCCTCGGCGACCTCGACGGACTCGACTTCGGGCAGGCCGGATGCCGGTGGGTTCACACGCTGAGTGGCCAGGGTGAAGGCGGCGGTACGGAGCCGGTTCGACCCGGTGAAGAGGCGGCGCGATCGTCTCGATCGAGACGACCTTGGCCCCGCGCTCGGCGAGAAACTGCCGGAAGGCGTCGTCGAGCAGGAAGTAGGCGCGCAGTGAGACCTGCTCGCTGGCGGACGTATCGACGTGTCGGCGCGTCATGGTGAGACGGTCCACTGCGTCTGCGAGGTAGCCCGAGCTGGCGACGAAGGCATTGGACATCGCACGCCCGAGCGCCGCCGTGGCGCCCCTGGGCCAGAAAAAGAACCCGACGATGATGCTGACACCGCAGCCGATCGCAACGTCCTCAAACCGCGTCAGGCCCACCTGCCACCCGGCCGGCTGGATGATATTGAACAAGATGACGACCATCACCGTGAAGGCGGCCTGGCCGGCCGCGAAGGAGATCATGGAGGGCGCAATGCCGGCCACGAGCGCGGCAAAGGGAAGCAGGATCCACAACAGGTACAGGTGCGCACCGATCCCAACCATGAGGGCCGCACCGACGAAGAACCCTACTGCCGTACCGCCGATGGCCCTCATGGCCGTCGACCCCGTGCCGAGCGCGTTGGAGCGCAGTACGGACAAGGTGCCGAGCACAACCCAGAAGCCATGCTGCACATTGGTGATCTCGACGACGGCGACTGCCAGCGCAAGGCCGATGGCGCCGCGTAGGGCATTGCGGAACCACACCGACCGGAAGGAGAGGTGGGAGCGCAGCCGATGTGCGAAGACGTTGGCGATCGACTCGTCCATCCCGAGCCGCCGGCTGGACACTGGATCGGCCCCGACCGACTCGAGGGCGGCGTCAGCCACCAGCTCGGCTGCGACGCCGACGGCGCGGGCATGGAATCCCGGATCGAGTTCCCCCGCGATGCTTTCGTCGCCGCTGTCCGCGTCTTCGACGTCGCTCGAGCCAATCCGGTCGCGCACGCATGCGTGTCCGACCATGTCGCCGCGCTCGGACTCGGACTCGGCGAATGAGCTCACCTCGGCATCGAGCGCGGCCGCCATGAGCCGGTCGAGCTGGCGGGCCGCGTCCTGCAAGGCGGTGATCCGCACCGGGTCCTCGACCGGATGTCCCTCATCGTCGCAGATGACTCCGGCGGCCTCGTGCAGCATCTTGGCCACAGCGCCCGTCACCGCCAGCGCGGGGGGCGGCTCGCTCGACCAGTGGTCGTCGCCCAGCATGGCCGTGTTGCCGGCCAGCCACTCGATGCGTCCTACGAGTTTGGAGAGCGCCACGGCGCCCGATGCGGCACCGGTCGGAGGGTAGGGCGTCGCCGAGAACTGGCTCCGCAAGTTGGCCAGCTCGGTCGTCACATCCTCTTGTGCGCCGGGGTCGGGGTGGCCCGCTGCCCGCGAGTCGGCCAACCGGGCCACGGCCGAGACCGCGGTGGAGAGTCGTCGCCGGAGGTTGTCGTGCCACGGCGGCGGCCAGACCAACAACGCGGACGCGATGCAACACACGCCCGCCATGGCCCAGCCGATCATGCGCCATCCGACCGCGGATGCCGGTTGCGCTACCGCCACGGACAGGACGAATGTCAGCAACACCGCGGTCGATGCCGTGGCCGCCTGGGGTTCCACGATCCCAGCGAAGAGCACGACAAACCCGACCACGCCCATGGTCGCCACCGCGGCCGCCTTGTTGGTCGACACCACGGTGCCGAGGGCGATCAGGACGCTGCCGCCCACCCACAACCCGAGGTACGACACGAGGCGAGTGCGCGGCGCACCGGTGAATTCGACGAGCAGGAGGAGGGCGAACGACCCAAACGCGGCGAAGAGGCCGACCTGGTAGTTCGTGAACGCGAAGTGGGCGATGGCAAAGAGGGATGACACCACCACAGCGGCCCGGGCCGATCGCTTGAGAACCAGGTAGTCGGGGTCCTTTGCGCGCAGCCAGGTGAGCGGACCATGATCGACCTCGCTGGGCGACGGTGGCAGCGGATTCGGTGCCGTCGCGTTCGTCATCGGCCTGCCGCCCGCACGATCCGAAGGCACTTCGCGCTTCGTCGGCAGCGGCCGGGCGTGGACCCGCACCAGCAGCGCGCCACGCCCGCTGGCGACGGCCAGGTTGCCGCCGATGAGGATGGCGAGCGCGCCCGAGACCTTCTTTTCACCCAGCCTCGCCCAGAGACGACCGAAACCCGGGTGTGCACAGCCAGAGCCTCGTCGAAAGGCACGCGCTCAGCGTAGACAATGACCAGAGCTCCTTGTCCTGGCGGGTGCCCCCGTCCCGCACCTGCCGCGCCCCATCGACGTCGTGCCTGAGCTTAAGAGCGACAACGCGAGCACGGGGAACTGCGCCAGGAGGACCCGCCAGTCGGATCGGGGAGGTCCAGCGATAATGTCCACCGCGATGTGCACGCTGCCGGCCGTCCGGCGGGACCGAGGAGAGAGATAGCCCGTGCCAGGCATGGGCCGCGCGCTCCAGACGGGCAATTCCCTTGTCGTGTCCAGTTTTCACAGCGCGCTGTTGCGCCAGCTCCTCGTCGTCCTCCTCGTCGTCGTGCTGTGTGCAGTGGCGTTCAACGTCGTCCGGACCATTCAGTACCGGCGTCTCAGGGAGCACGGCCTGATCAGCTTCCCCGCTTCCTCGCCTGCACACGCGCCCGAGCCGCTCGCCCGGCGCATCCTTCGCATCGGATTCGGCTGCATCTGGGTACTCGACGGCCTGTTGCAGATCCAGTCGTCCATGCCGCTGGGGCTTCCATCGAACGTCATCCAACCGGCGGCGAACGGATCGCCGAACTGGGTGCAGCACCTAGTGAACAACGGCGTCACCATCTGGTCCGATCATCCGGTGGAGGCGGCAGCAGCAACGGTGTGGATCCAACTGGGGCTCGGCATCTGGCTTCTGGTGGCGCCGCGCGGCCGTTGGTCGCGACTCGGGGGGGCGGCGAGTGCAGCCTGGGGGATCCTCGTCTGGGTGTTCGGGGAAGCCTTTGGGAGCATCTTCGCTCCGGGACTCACGTGGCTGTTCGGGGCCCCGGGCGCCGTGCTCTTCTACTGCGCCGCCGGGATCCTCATCGCCCTCCCCGAGCGCGCCTTCTGGTCACCCCGGCTCGGCCGCATCGTCCTCGGGCTCGGGGGTCTGTTCCTCATCGGCATGGCCACCCTGCAAGCCTGGCCCGGTCGAGGCTATTGGCAAGGGCACGGCGGCACGCTGAGCGCCATGGTGCGAACGATGGCTCAGACGCCGCAACCAACATTTCTCTCCTCGTGGCTCGACTCTTTCGCCGGCTTCGACACCGCCCACGGCTGGGGAGTGAACCTTTTCGCGGTGATAAGCCTGGCGGGAATCGGAGTCCTGTTCCTCACCGGCCGCAAGCGGCTGGTGCTCGGCGGGATCATCGCATTGGTCGTCTTGTGCCTGGCCGATTGGGTCCTGGTGGAGGACCTGGGCTTTTTGGGCGGCCTCGGCACCGATCCCAACTCTATGCTGCCGATGGCCCTGCTCTTCGTCTGTGGCTACCTGGCTCTCGCGTACCTACCCGTTGAGGCCGCGGACGCGGTTCAGTTGGATGCTGCAACCACACACGCAGGTGACGGCATCGACGGCGACCCGTGGTGGCGCCGGGTGACGCTTTCCTACCTCTTGCGCGCGACGGCCGCCATCGCCGCGTTGGTGGTCGTGCTCATCGGCAGCACTCCCATGGCGCTGGCCGCCATCAACCCCAACGTCGACCCCATCCTGAGCGAGGCGGCAGACGGCACACCCAACGCCATCAACGAACTCGCTCCGCCGTTCGCGCTCATCGATCAGCACGGGCACCGGGTGAGCCTCGCCAGCTTTCGAGGGCACGTGATCGCCCTGACCTTCCTCGATCCCGTTTGCACGACGGACTGCCCGCTTATTGCCCAGGAGTTCCACAACACCGACGAGCGACTCGCCGCGCAGAGCCGCCAGGTCGACTTCATCGCAATTGTGGCCAACCCGATCTATCGGTCGGTGTCCTTCACCAACGCCTTCGACCGCCAGGAAGGCTTGATGCATGTGGCGAACTGGTACTACCTCACCGGCTCTCTGCCCGAGCTGCGCCACGTCTGGAACGCTTATGGCATTCCCGTCGACACCGTCCCGGACGGGGCAATGGTGGCGCACGCTGAGCTTGCGTTCGTGATCGACGACCACGGTCGTGAGCGAGATGCCCTCGTCGACGACCCCGGAGGCAACCAGACGACGGCAGCGTCATTCGCGTCGCTGCTCTTGAACCAGATCGACCAAGTCCTCAACTCGTGAGCGCAGGCACGTTTCGGGCAACGTGCCTGCGTCCCGGAATGTGGCGCGTCGCCGCCATCGCGATGTTCTGCGCGCTCCTGCTGGCCTTCCTACCCGACACGAGCGTTGCCGAGGCAACACCGCTCGAGAGCGGGCTCTCGTCAGCCTTCGCCAATTGGGTCGTCCTGCCCATGGGCGTGTTCTCTGAGGAGTCGAACACGTTCTGGCAATTGCTCCACGCCTCACCTGGTTCGTCGCACTGGTCCGTGGTGACGCCACCCGGCGTGGCCGACAACGGTGGGTTGGTAGTCGGCGCGTCACAGAGTTCGGTGCTCGTCGGATTCTTGCCCAATGCCCGGCTCCGTTTCTCGCCGCTCGCGCAGAGCAGTGACGACGGGAGTACGTGGAACCCGGTGTTCCTTCCCGGGGGCCTCGCTGTCGTCCCCGATGCGCTGGCGTATGCAGAAGGGAACCCTGGTGGCGCGCTTGCGGTCGTTGGTGGCCGCCTCGTGTTCGAAACGGGGACGGACCTCGGGGCTTGGTCCCCGATCGCTTCCTCCGTCCAGTTTCGCCGCGCCTCTCCGCGCTGTCTGGTCTCGGGCATCGGTGCGGTCGCCTACTCAGGTTCAGGCGAACCCATGGTCGCCGCGAATTGCTCGGGCGGGGGCATGGTCGGTCTTTTCACGCGCCGTGGGGGATCCTGGCAGGCGAGCGGCTCCGAACTGCACGGAGCGCTCAGTCGTGCGAGCACGTCGGTCCTTCGGCTCGGGTCATCCGGCGCGAACACAATCGCCCTCGTGCAGGCGACGACAGCGAGGAACCGTTCGCTGGTCGCGCAATGGCAGACCGGATCGGTCTGGTCGGACTCGCCGCCCCTGACTGTGCCCCGTGGGGGAAGCGTCACCGCCACGTCCTTGAGTCTCGGCGGGTTGCTGGCGGTGCTCGCTCACACGAAGGACGGTCGCCTTGTCGCCGAATACGTGGGACCGGGACGCCGCTGGGCGGCGTTGCCGACGCCGCCGGGGGCCACGGTGGCCCTGGCCGATGTGGCTCCGTCCAGCCTCTCGTTCGGCGCGACCCTCTTCGACGCCTTTACCGTGAAGGGCACCGTGTTGTCCGTCTACGCGCTGACTCCGGCTGGCACGAAATGGGTCCTCGCGCAGACGATCCGCGTCCCGCTTGCCTACGGGTCGTCGAGTTAGGCCCGACGGGCTACCGTGATGCTTGCGCCACTTGCACGTGGAGGGACTCCGTGAACTACGTGCTCGACAACTGGAGCTTCGACCCGTTCGCCATCGTCGTGGCGATCGTCGTAGCCCTCCACGAGGTGGGTCTGGCGAACCTACGCCGGCGCTCGACCCCGGCCCACTCCAGGACACGGCGGCTGCGCTCCCTGTTCTTCTACGGCGGACTTGGGTTGCTCCTCCTCGCCGTAATGTCACCGATCGACTACTGGGCGGATGACTACTTCTTCGTCCACATGATCGAGCACATCCTCATTGCATTCTTCGCCCCGATCCTCATCGTGGCGGGTGCACCGTGGCTCCCGTTGTTGCACGGCCTTCCCGTCGGCCTCCGGCGCCGTTTCATGCGTGCCCTTCTGCTTGGCCGCTCCTCTTCTGTCGCCCGCAGCATCGGCCGGTTTGTCACGAACCCGTGGACAGCACTCATCTCCTTCAACGCGGTGATGGTGCTCTGGCACGTCCCGGCCCTGTTCGACGCAGCCGAGGAGAACCAACTCATCCACATTTGGCTGATGCACGCGAGCTTCTTCGTGACGGGCGTGCTGTTCTGGCTGCAGATCATCCCGTCGCACCCGTTCCGATTGAAAGCATCCCCGCTGTGGCAGATCGGAGCGATCATTTCGACCAACGTGGTCATGTTCGCCCTGGCCATGAGCCTCTCGATCTTCACGGAGACCAGCTGGTACTCGGTCTACGCCCACGTCCCCGGAGTGACGCTGTCGCCCTATGCCGACCAGCAGATCGGTGCCGCCATCCTGTGGATCTGCGGCGACTTCTGGGCTGTCCCCGCATTGGCCGTGACAATCCGGCGGGCCATGGACAGCAAGGAGGGCTTCTCGCTGGGTGTCGACCGGATCTTCCATCGCGCGCCCGATCCCTCCCTCGAGGCGTTGCGGGCACCGGCATCCGAGCACGTCTCCCAGGCCTGACCGCGATACCGGGGCAGCGCTCCCCTCGTTTGCAGCCCGTGTTGTTCAGGCGACAGGGCGACCTGAAACAACAAATGGTTGACGAAGCAGAAACAGAACCTTAATGTCCCAGGAGCCAGGAACTCTTGGGGGGCGCCTCGAGTTCATCGAATCGTCGGTCCGTCGGGGGACGGGGGTCGAGCATGAGCTTGGCGTGGAAGGTGTCCGTGACGGTGGTGCTGTTTGCCATCGCTGTCACCGCCGCTGTCGTGCTCATCGTCAACCTGCTAGGTACCCCTCCGGTGGTCGACTACTCCGCATCGAGTCCCGGTGCCCCCGTCGGCGTCACGCTGCAGAGCGTCGGCGCCTACGGATCGGCCCCCCATCCCACGTGGGTGTCGTACCTCGTCCGGTCCCCGAACGGTCAGTGGGTTCACACCACTGTGTTCCAGGTGCCCCAACACACCCGCATCAACGTGACCATCTACCAGTACGACTCGGGCAGCCCGCTGCGCAACCAGCAGGTGGGGCAGGTAGCCGGCACCTACGGCAACGTCGCCACCCTGAACGGCAAGGCGTTCCGCGTGATCAACTCGAACGCCGGCAACGGAGTCGGGCACACCTTCTCCATTCCGTCGCTCGGCGTCAACGTCCCCCTCTACGGCAACTCGAGCACCGCCAACCTGTGCAGCGCGGCACCCTGCACCACGAAGTCGCCCCACAACATCGTCCGCTTCTCCTTCACGAGCCCTGGCCCCGGCAACTATCGCTGGCAGTGCTTCGTGCCGTGCGGCCTCGGGTTCCTCTTCGGTAACGGCGGCCCCATGTCGACGCTCGGCTACATGGCCGGCTTCATGCAGGTGGTCGCATGAGCGATCCGAGCGCGGCGGGCGCCACGTCGGCGCCCGCCCCGGAGGCGACGCCGACGGACCAGACCCACCACTGGTGGCGACTCATCGCCGTCTGGGTCGTGCTCTCTGCTGTCCTCGACCCGCTCTACTACTACCTGGCGGGGCCGCACATACCGCCGGGCACCATGACCGACGCCGCCCAGGGCGCGCAGTTCGACTTCAACGTGCTGTTCGTCATCGCCCTGCCGGTGGTGCTCGCCGTCTGGATCTACCTGGTCTACGCCATCTGGATGTGGCGGGCCTCGCGGGGCGGGCCCGAGCCGGTCGGCGGCCCCGACGCGCGGGGACACCTCGGCGTTCAAGTGGCCTGGATCCTGATCACCACCGTCATCGTGCTGTTCCTGGCCGGCTTCGGGACCTACGAACTGGTCCAGCCCGGTGGGGCCGGCGGTGGTGAGGGGTCGAGCCCGATCTGGACGCCGACGTCGAAGACGATCCTGCCGATCCAGGTGATCGGGCAACAGTGGAAGTTCACCTATCGCTATCCCACCTTCGGCGGTTTCGAGACCAACGAACTGGTGGTGCCGAATGACACGACGATCCAATTCAACGTCACCTCGCTCGACGTCATCCACAGCTTCTGGGCCTACCAGCTCGGTGTGAAGGCCGACGCCAACCCCGACTACAACAACGTCGCCTACGCGACGACCCAGCAGCTCGGCTCCTTCATCGTGCGCTGCGCCGAGCTCTGCGGCATTTGGCACGGCGCCATGTACAACAGCGGCGAGGTCGTGACCAAACAGCAGTTCGACGCCTGGGCGAAGCTGACCGCCATCAGGTTGCGGGCGAACACGAAGCTGCTCCCGGCCTACGCCTTGACCTACACCCCCGACGCCAACGGTGCCGACGGGGGCTACTACCCCGACAACAAGGACCCGTACTCCAAGGTGGAGACGTACGGCGCTCCGCAGTCCAAAGGCGGTGGGTGACGTGAGCGTCATCGAGGAGCACGCGGTCGGACCCGTCCGCGAGACGAGGGAGCCGCGCCATGGCCGTTGACACCTCCGTCGGCGAGTTCGAGTACCCCGGCGAGGAGCAGATCGAGTCGCCGCCGCGGGTAGAGCCCCCGTGGCGGCGTTCGGCCTGGTTGCGGCCGAACATCATCTGGGCTCTGGCGGGTGGCGTCGTCGGCTACCTGATCGGTCACTGGCTCGGCAACGTCATCGCCAGCGGCTACGCCCAGGTCCAGGACACCGGGCAGAACGACGTCGCCATCGTGCTCGGCCTGTCCCTCGGTGTGGTCGGCTGGATGGGGGGCATCGGCGGGCTCAACTACCCGCTGGCCAAGGTCCTCGGCTATGAGCTCTCGCCGCACCCGCCGCAGCAGAGTTGGGTGCGCTACTTCCGCATGACCGACGACCACAAGGTTGTCGGGATGCAATACGTGGTCGGCGTCCTCCTGTTCTTCTTTACTGGCGGCCTGCTGGCCATGCTTATCCGCACCGAGCTGCTGAGTCCGACCAACCACACGTTCGGACCGGGCACGTACATCGCCATCGTCAGCGAACACGGCACCATCATGATGATGATGGCTTCCTCGGCCGTCGCCGGCACCCTTGGGAACTGGCTGATCCCATTGATGATCGGTGCCAGGCGCATGGCCTACCCCCGCGTCGAGGCGTTCTCCTTCTGGATCTTCATGGCGGGCTACCTGGTGATCGTGAGCGCCCTCTTCTTCGGGGGGTTCCCCACCGGGTGGACGGGCTACGCGCCCTTGCAGACGCAGGCCGCGGGCGGCATGGATGCGTACCTCGTCGGTTTCGGCGTGATCGGCATCGGCATGATCCTGGCCGGGTTCAACCTGGCCGCCACCATCATCAACTACCGGGCGCCGGGCATGACGTGGAGCCGGCTGCCCATCTTCGTGTGGGCCATCCTGGCCACGACGGCGCTCCTCACCCTGGCCACGCCGACGCTGGTGGTGGCGTGCCTGTGCGGGATCCTGGACCGCACCGCGGAGACCGCCTTCTTCGTCAACGAGCACGGTGGCAGCAGCTTCTTGTGGGAGAACCTGTTCTGGTTCTTCGGCCACCCTGAGGTGTACATCATGGCCCTCCCCGGCTTCGGCATCGTGATGGAGATCCTGCCGGTCTTCACGCGCAAGCCGCTGTTCGCCTACAGGGTGGCCGCCGCCGGGATGCTCGGCGTCGCCTTGCTGTCGTTCTTCGTCTGGCAGCACCACCTGTTCCAGAGCGGGATCAATCCGGACATGCGGCCGCTCTTCATGCTCACCACCGAGCTCATCTCCATCCCGACCGGCTTCTTGTACCTCGTCACGCTCGGCACCTTGTGGAAAGCCAAGATCAGATTCGACACGCCGATGCTCTTCTGTCTCGGGATGCTCTTCAATTTCCTGATCGGCGGCGTGACCGGCGTCTTCCTCTCTGACGTCCCGGTCAACGTCACGGTCCACGGCAGCTTCTTCGTGCTGTCGCACTTCCACTACACGATCATGGGTGGTCTCATCTTCGCGTTGTTCGGCGGGTTCTACTACTGGTTCCCCAAGATCACCGGCAAGACGCTCAACCGCAAGCTGTCCAAGTGGCACTTCTGGACCTTCTTCCTCTTCTTCAACCTGACCTTCTTCCCGATGTTCCTCATCGGGATCCTGGGCCAGCCGCGCCGGGTCTTCGAGTACGCCACGAACCTGCAGACCCTCAACGACATCTCGAGCGCCGGCGCCTACCTCCTGGGTGCCTCGTTCTTCTTCTTCATCATCAACGTCGTCTGGTCGATCTACCTGGACCCGCACCCAGCTCCGCCGAACCCCTGGAACTCGTTGGGCCTCGAGTGGCAGACGCCCACGCCGGTGCCGTGGTTCAACTTCGAGCACATCCCAGTCGTGATGAACGACCCGTACCACTACGGCGAGCCGGAGGCGGCACCGGTGGCCGATCTCGGCAGACCGATGGCGGCCGTCGGTGCACCAGCCGGCTCCGTCAGCCAGGACGAGCTCGGGACCGGCGTGGAGGGCGACGGCGACCCGCGGCCCCCGATCCTGTGAGGCCCCGTGCAGTGGGCCCATCCCGTACGCCCGATCCCGTGAGGACCTAGGAGATGACAACGGCAGAGAACCCCGTCGACAACCAGCGGTTCGAGAGCTTCCCCGAGCTGAAGGAGACGCCCGAGGAGATCGCGTTCGAGGTGCGTGCCCAGGAGGGGGCGCTGTGGACCGGCGGGCGGCTCCTGATCGGCATCTGGGTCTTCGCCTTCGCCGCGCTCGCGTTCGCGTACTTCTATCTGCGCTCGGCGAACAACGAGGAACTCTGGCGTCCGAGGGGTGTCACCGCCCCCACTTCGGTCGGCGCGGCGATCTTCGTCATCACGGTGGCAGCCGCCCTCATCATCCAGTTCGGAGAGCGGCGCTTCAGGGAGAACGAGACGCTGGACTGGCAGGTCGCCGGCTGGACGGCCGTCCTGGGTGGTCTCCTCGTTCTCGGGTTGCAGATCTGGCAACTGACGACGCTCCCGTTCTTCCCCGGATCGAGCGGGTACGCCTCGTGTTTCATCGCCTGGGCCGCCTTGAACATCGCGGTGGTGCTGTCCGGCACCTACTGGATCGAAACCATCCTCGCCCGCGAGATCCGCCTGCGGCGCGCCATGACACAGGACGGGGGCGCCCCGACCTCTACCCTCCCCGTCGCCCGGCTCTTGCGGGCGAACCTGAACGGGTGCACGTACTTCTGGGGTTTTATCGCCGTAGTGGCGACGCTCTTCTGGCTAATGTTCTACGTGATCTGAGTCTGGGAGGTCTGCGCACATGATCGCCGATGTCGCCGCAACTCAGGCTCTGACGTTCGCCATCCCCCTCGGAACGCTCTTTGTGGTGCTCCTCTGGGGATTCTTCCAGCGCCGGCCGACGCGATGACTGGTGGGGCTGCCGGTGAGCGGCCCCACCAGTACGTGACCGCTCGCAACGCCGCAACCTGGCGACCCTGGTGCCTCGTGGCCGCGATGATCGTCGCGCTCGGTGCACTGGTCCCACCACTGGCCACGGTGGCGCGGCGGGCGGACTACGGCCAGGCCCTGCAGTTCTCCTTCCTCGCCATCGCGCTCCCTGCGCTCCTCACCCTCGGAGCCCCCTGGCGCCTTCTGCGGCTGTCGTCTGTTCCGGCATCCGGGGTCTCCTCGCCCCGCGTCATCGACCGACTCGCTGCGCGGCGCTCGCGCAACCGCGACCTCCCCCGGGCGCTCGCCTTCATCGTCCCCGATCTCGCGGTGATCGTCCTCTGGCACACTCCAGGCGCCGTGGCCACTGCCGCGCGCGACGGCTGGCTGGTGCTGCTCGAGGCGGCCTGCCTGGTCTCCTTCGGCGTGGCGTTGTGGCTCGAGCTCATCCCCTCCCCGCCTCTCATGCCGCGCTCGGGGCACCTCCGGCGCGCCGTCCTCGCCGCCATCGTCATGTGGGTGCTGTGGATTCTCGCCTATGTCACCGGACTCTCGAACCACGGGTTCTACCCGAATTTCGCCCATGTGCCCGGGGGGCTCGGCGCGGCGGCCGACCAACAGATCGCGTCGGCCATCTTGTGGCTCGTCGCTGCGACGTCCTTCGTCCCGGTCATCTTCTGGAACGCGATCATGTGGTTGAGGACCGAAGATGACCCCGACACCGAGCTCCTCGCGCTCTTGCGTGCCGAGCGGCGACGGGGTCAACCGCCACTCTCCGGGGGCGACGGCATACCCTCGTCGTGACGCGCCGGATCGGCGCGGCGGGTAGGTCGACCACGACCGGTGGCTCAGGCTGAGCTCTCGGGTGAGGTGACCGCGGGCAGATCGACCGGCTGGAGGTGCGTCTGCAGCGTGTGGTCGGCCGCCTGCTCCTGGGCGAGAGCGGACCCGCGGTCCTCGTCGAGTTGGGTCTCCTCCTTGGCCAGGTTGTGCAGGACGCTCGCATCTTTGGGGCTGCCCATGAGGGTCTGCACGTCCTCGATCGCCCGCACCGCGTCCGACGTGGTCCACAGAATCGTCGTGGCGACCATGTCGCCGAGGTGCTTTCCGGCCGACGTGCCGGGGACCTGGACATCGGCTAAGTCGTTGATGCCCTCGCTGGCGAACGAGCAGGCCGTCTGGTCGTCGCCCAGCAGGCCAGGCGTGGGCGCCCGGTCGGCCGCCGTGAGCCGATGCGCCTCCTGCAGCGTCCAGATGTCCACCGCCTGGCGGATGGCGAGCGCGCATGGCGCCAGGTCGCTGTTCACCTCGCTCATCACACTGCGCTCGGCGCTGATGTCGCTCGCCCGGGATGTGCTTACCGGGAGGTCGGTCAGCACCGTGATGACCGCGATCACAGCCACGACCGCCGCGATGGCCAGTCTGCGGTGACGATGCCACCACGGCGCCCGTGCGGCCGCCGGCGAGGGCGACGGATCAAGCGGACCAGGCGGACCAGCCGGATCGCTCACTGTTCCAACAGTTTCTCGGCGTAGGTCGCGATGCCCTCGCCCCAGCGCGACACCGTCGCCGCGGGCGAGCTGAACGCGCCGGTCGCGCTCTCGTCGGCGAACGGTGTGGCCCGGTAGAGGACTCGGCCGTCAGGGCTGATGAAGACCATGACGTCGTTGTGGGCTTCGAGGCCCGTCTTGGTGTCGACGGAGATGGAGACGCCGTAGTCCTTCCAGATCGTGTCGAGCGTGGTGAGCGGTCCGGTCAGCATGTACCAGTTGGTGAGCGCCCCGAGGCCGGTGCCGCTGAGGACGGGCGCCTCGGCTGACTGCGCCAGGGCCACCGGGTCGCTGTTCACTGTGACGAACTCGACCTGCGCCGCCCGGGTTCCGAGGTCGGCGTCCGCCTGCTCGAGCTCGGACGCCAGCACGGGGCAGATGTCGTTGCACGGCGCGTTGAAGAAGGTCAGCACGACCGCGCGTGGCGGGTGCGTCGGGACCGTGATCGCCTGGCCCGTCTGATCCGGCAGCGAGAAGGCGGGAGCCTGGCTCGGGCGAGTGACCGACAGGCCCATGAACGCCGCGAGCGGCGCGCTCACCGATCGGTCAGGCGTCGGTGCGTGTACCACCGGCGCCACCGACGGGACTCGTGACACCGGCATGGTCGTCGAGGTGGTGGCCGTTGGGTTCAGGCCCACCGAGGAGAACAGGTGCTCGCCGACAAGACCCCCGAGGCTGAGGACCAGGACGGCACCGAGCACCCAGAAGACGAAGTTGGCCGGGATACCCGGTGCGCCTTTCGCCAGCGCCGCCCCGCGGTCGACGGGAGACTGGGGTGCGTGTACGTGTCCGTGTCCCAGTCCCGCGTCGCCGGGACCAGCAGGGGCGTCGGGCACGGCCACGGAGCCACTCGCGCTGTCGCCTTCGGTCTCCACGGGCCTGCTCATCGTTGTGCCTCGAGGCGCTCCACCCAGCGCTGCAACGACGGGACCGTCTGCGGGCCGAGGGCGGCTCCGGCCACCCGGCCTTGGGCGTTGAGGAAGTAACTCACCGGCAACGCACTCACGAGATACCGGGTGGCGATCGTGGCGCGCGCATCGAGCCCGACCGGGTAGTTCGCGCCGGCCGCGGCGAGCAGACGCGTCGCCTCGGCATCCGAGGTCTCGTTCGAATCGACCCCGATGACCGCGACACGTCCGCTCGCCCGCTTTGCCACCGTCGCCACGGCGGCCAGCTCTTGACGGCAGTCGGGGCACCACGAGGCGAAGAAGTTCACGATGACCGGTGTGCCGCGGTATGCCGCCAGCGCAACCGGCTGCCCGCCCTCCAGTGAGGGGAGCGAGAACGTGGGGGCGACAGTCCCTCGGGCCAGGACAGGCGGCGGTGGCGCCTCGAGCGCAGCCGTACCGGCGTCAGTCGGGTGCGACGGACCACGGGTGACGACGAAGACGACGAAACCGACGAGGCACGCACCCGCCACCAGGGCGACCCACCTGAAGACCTGGTCGCCACCGCCGGCTCGGCGCCGCCCGACCACCTCGGACACGCTCAACCCCACGATCGCCATGCGGCACCGCAGCGATCCCCCGGATCCATCGAGGTCAGGCTAGCCAGCGCCTTTCGCCCTGATCCGGTCGTCAAGGGTGCCCGAGCCCGACCCATGGCCGGGCGGCGTGACCCCCGGGCCGGAACACGATTGCAACCCGGGGGACCTCACCATTCCGCCTGACGCTCGGCCGGGTCCACTTGCTCGCGCACCGTGCGGCGGGCGGCCCGAGCCTCGGGGTCCTCATGGATGAGATGCCACCAGGCGGCCACGGCGATCCCAGCGAAGAGGGGCCATTCGAACGTGTAGAACCAGCTCAGTCCGTTGCCCCCGAGTGCCCGTCCCGCCTGCCACCAGGTCGCTGCAGCGCAGCCGGCCACCAGGAGGAGAAACTCCAAATGGAGGAGTAAGGCGCGTGGTGAGAGCCACCGCTTCAGCACGGGAAGCATCGTACGGTCACACCTCGACCGGCGCCTTGGTGCACCCCTCCAACGGCCGTGACAAGCGGTCGCCGTCAGCGGCTATCCGCTGGACGGCCGGGCTAGAGCTCGGTCAGCAGCTCGCGGCAGCGCTCCGCGTCGTGCAGCAGCTTGGCGCGGAAGTCGTCCATGCGCTCGAGCTTGGCGCTGATCTGCTGGGCCAGGGACTCGTTGAGCACCATCGCCTCTTGCAGTGTCGCTTTCTGCTCCGCCCGCGCCTTCGCAGTCGTCGCCCCCTTGGCAGCGCGGTACGTGGCCCGGAGCTCGTCAAGTCGCGTCTCGAACGAGAGGAACTCGCGGATCTCGTCGAGGTTCATGCCCAACACCTCGCGTAGTTCCAGAATGCGGGCCAGGTGCGCCAGGTCGTCGAGCGTGTAGCGGCGCTCGCCGCCCGTCGTGTACAGCGACGGCGCCAGCAGGCCGAGCTCCTCGTAGTAGCGCAGTGTTCGCGCCGAAACGCCGGCCCGGGCCGCCGCGTCGCTGATGCGGATTCCCGCCTCGCCGACTGCGTCGGCGGCCGGGTCGGAGTCAGCGGCCGGGTCGGAGTCGGCCACAGGCTCAGGTTGGGTCGTCACTGGCATGTCAGTCCACCAGCAGGGGCTCGGTCTCGGCCACCGCCTCTTGGGCCGGCACCCACTCCTCCTCGTCACGTGCCTCGTCACCGGCCGTCATACCGGTGCCCGAGGTCGTCTCGGGCGCCCCGTCCTCGTGGTGGTACTTGCCGCCCCGCAGCAGCGACGCCACCGCGCCCAGCAGACATACCGCCGCAGCAAAGGAGAAGGCCTCCGTGAGGCCCTGCGAGAAGGCCGGCGCGATCAGGTGCGGGAAGAACTCCCGGCTGGTGAGGTAGTGCGCGGTGGCCGGCGAGAGGTGCGACAGCTCTGTACTGCCCAGCAGCGTCTGGATGGGGTTGTACCCGAGGAAGGCCGCGAAGAGGCTGCCGACCGGCGGCAGGTGCGAGACGCGGGTCGCCACGGACGTGCTCACGCCCTGGGCCGTGAGTCCGTGGAAGAGGGCGGAGGGCAACGTCGCGGCGAGCCCGAGGATCATCAAGGTGAAGAAGATCCCGATGGAGAGGACCTGGGCCGACGAGTTGAACGTGCCGGCCATACCGGCACCGGCACCACGTTGACTGGCGGGGAGGCTGTTCATGATGCCGGTCTGGTTCGGCGCGATGAACATGCCCATGCCAATGGAGTTGAAGAAGATCAGAGCCGCGAAGCCGAGGTACGGGAAGTTGACCGGCAACATGATCAACGCGATGAAGGTCAGCGCCACGAGCACGAGCCCGCCCGTGGCGAAGGGACGCGCGCCGTAGCGATCGGCCAGCACACCGCTCACCGGCCCGGCCAGCAACAGGCCCACGGTGAGCGGAATCATGTAGATGCCGGCCCACAGCGGCGTCTGTTCGAAGCTGTAGCCGTGCAGCGGGAGCCAGATGCCCTGCAGCCAGATGATGAGCATGAACATCAGGCCACCGCGGCTGAGCGAGGCCATGAAGCTGGCGACGTTCCCGGCGCTGAAAGCCCGGATGCGGAAGAGCGAGAGGCGGAACATCGGGTTGGAGACCTTGGTCTCGATGATCCCGAAGACCCCGAGGATCGCCAACCCACCGAAGATTTCCGCCAGCACGACCGGGCTGGTCCAGCCCATGGTGTGGTCGCCGTAGGGCAACAGGCCGTAGGTGATGCCGATGAGCACGAGGATGAGCCCGACGGCGAAGGTGATGTTGCCCAGCCAGTCGATCTTCGATGGCGTCCGCACGCCGCGGTCCTCGAGCTTCACGTACGCCCACACGGTGCCCATCAGGCCGAAGGGCACCGAGATGAGGAAGACCAGGTGCCACTGCACCGGGGCGAGCAGGCCTCCCAGGACGAGGCCGATGAAGGAGCCGGCCACCGCGGCCACGTTGTTGATACCAAGTCCGAGACCGCGCTTGTCGGCGGGAAAGGCGTCGGTGATGATCGCCGAAGAGTTGGCGAAGAGCATGGCCCCTCCCACCCCTTGGCCGACGCGCATCGCGATCAACCAGATTGCGCCCGCGGTGCCCGAGAGCCACGTCACGGCCAGCAGGACCGAGAAGGTGGTGAAGACCGCGAAGCCGAGGTTGAAGATCTTGACCCGGCCGAAAATGTCGCCCACTCGACCCAGCGTGACGACCAGCACGGCCAGCACGACCATGAAGCCCATGAGCATCCAGAGCATGTAGCTGGTGTTCCCTGGCGTGAGCGGGTTCAGGTTGATGCCGCGGAAGATGTCGGGCAGGGAGATCAGGACGATCGACTGGTTGATGAACACCATCAGGGTGCCGAGGGTCACGGTCGACAGGGCGATCCAGCGGTAGTTCGAGTGGTCGGCGGCCCCGGCGGCCCCCCCGGGCACCGGGGCGCGCCCGTTCGTCAGGGAAAGGGCCGCGGCGCTCATTGCACAAAAAGTCTAACGTTAACGTCAGGGTCATGAATCCAGCGGAGCGGAAACCGCCCTGACCTGGACTTCAGGTGAGAGGAGGGGTGCGGACCAAGGATACGCTCAACGCGGCCTCGAAGACCGCGTTCACCTCGTGGGAGTACGCCACGGCGGCCTGGCTGCCCAGCTGGGTCACCGACATGAGGATCGAGAGCATGAGGGCGACGATCCCGGGGCCGACGACGGCAGGGTCGATGTCGGGACGCACCGTGCCGGCCGCCTGCCCCGTCCGCAGCAGCTCGGTGCACGCCTTGCGCAGCTCGGTCAGCGCGGGCATCTCGAGCACCCGCATCGTGACCTCGGGCTCGAGGCCGGCGAGGAGGCGCCGGGCCAGCGGGTGACGCTCCACCGCGTCCACCAGGGTGAAGATCAAGGTGCCGTGCCAACTCCCCATGTCGGGCACGTCGAGGACGGTGGTCAGGCCCTCGTGGATCACACCGGCCGCGTCCTCGTCGACCGCGGCGAAGAACAGGGCCTCCTTGTTCTCGAAGTAGGCATAGGCCACGGTGCCCCCGACGCCGGCGTCCCGGGCGATGTCGGCGACCGAGGTGGCACGGTAGCCGTCCCTCCCGAATCGAGCGATGGCCGCCGCCAGGATGGCCCGCCGCGTCTGGGCGCCCTTGCTCTCATGTACCGGCGGGTCCTGCCCTCCTGGAGCCTCCACCTCGTCTGATCCCACCCCTGTTCAACCGCCTTACTCTCGTCAAAAGTGAGGATTTGAGTGAATCTCTCATATATTCTATCATGCAGACACGCAGCCGAGCGGGAGGCGAACGACATGACACAGACATCGACGGATCAGAGGAAGGCCACATCGAGCGGCCCCGGGACCGAAACCGAAGACGGGGCGGCCGAGCACGGAGCCCAGGCCGAGAGCAGTGCCCAGACGAGCAATCAGGCGCGCAAGGTTCCGACCCGGCGGATGTCCTTCGAGGAATCCATGCGGGATTTGCCGCGCTACTTCGCGGAAGACGGCGACCTGATCTCCGGACACATCATCGCGGCACTGTCGTCGGTGTTCCCCGACGGCGAGGACTACTTCGTGCGTTCGGTGCGTCGCTTCCGCGATCAGATCACCGACCCCGCGCTCAAGCGCCAGGTGGCAGGGTTCATCGGCCAGGAAGCGGTGCACGGCCGGGAGCACCGCGTCTTCAACGACCGCCTCGCCGAGCTTGGCTACCCGACCAAGCAGTACGAGACGATCACCCGGGCGGCTCTGCGTTTCCGGGAGCGCATCCTCTCGGCCAAGTCCAACCTCGCTGCCACCGCCGCGCTCGAGCACTTCACCGCGACGCTGGCCGAGCTCGTCCTCACCAACGAGGAGGTTCGGGTCGAGATGGGTGCGGACGCCGTGCGCGACCTCTTCGTCTGGCACGCTCTCGAGGAGTCCGAGCACAAGGCGGTGGCGTTCGACGTTTACCGGGCCGTCGGCGGCGGCGAGCGGTTGCGGGTCTGGACGATGAACTTCTTCCGCTTCGGCTTCGTGACCGGCATGGCGGCTGCCGTGGTCACCTCGCTCCTGGGCGACCCCGCCACGTACCGACCCGGGAACCTTCGCCAGAGTTGGCACAAGGTGCGTCGCTCGCCGATCATGGGTCGGGCCGTCTGGGCCCAGCTCAAGGATTACAACCGGCCCGACTTCCACCCCGACGACAGCGACACGACCGAATTGGTGGAAACCTGGAGGGCCGAGCTGTTCGGGGAGCACGGCACTTTGAACGACAAGCTGATCGGAACCGCAGCCTGATGGCGCCACTCGTCGCGGCGGCCGGAACCACCTCGCCGGACCTCGACGTGCTCGTCGTCGGCGCCGGCCTCTCGGGGATCGGCGCCGGCCATTACCTGCAGACCCAGTGCCCCTGGGCCCGCTACAACATCTTCGAGGCGCGCGGTGCCATCGGTGGCACGTGGGACCTCTTCCGCTATCCGGGTATCCGTTCGGACTCGGACATGCACACGCTCGGGTACTCGTTCCGGCCCTGGGACGGCGAGAAGTCGATCGCCGACGGCGACTCCATCCTCCAGTACATCAAGGACACGGCGGCCGAGTCGGGTGTCGACACGCACATCCGCTTCCACCACCGCGTGACCGCCGCCGACTGGTCGAGCGCCGACGCGCGCTGGCACATCACGGCGGAACGCACTGACACCGGCGAAACCCTGCACCTGACGGCCGGCTTCCTCTTCTCCTGCAGCGGCTACTACCGCTACGACCACGGATACCTGCCCGACTTTGCCGGCATGGACGACTTCGCCGGCCTCGTCGTACACCCCCAGGCCTGGCCCGAGGACCTGGACGTGAGCGGCAAGCGGATCGTCGTGATCGGGAGCGGTGCCACCACCGTCACCCTCGTCCCCGCCCTCGCCCGCTCCGCCGCACACGTCACGATGCTGCAGCGCTCGCCGAGCTACATCGCCTCGCTCCCCGAGCGCAGCCCGGTTGCCGCGCTGGCGCGCAAGGTGCTCCCTGCTCAGCAGGCCGGGACGGTCGCCAAGTGGTTCCACGCCCTGTTGACTCAGGCCTTCTACTACGCGAGCCGCCGGCACCCCGAGTTCGTCAAGCGCATGCTGCGCAAGGGTCTCGAGCGCGCGCTGCCGCCGGGCTACGACATCGCCACCCACTTCACTCCGCGCTACAACCCGTGGGACCAGCGCTTCTGCGCCACACCCAACGGCGACTTCTTCGCGTCCATCCGGGCCGGCACGACGTCGGTGGTCACCGACCACATCGAGCGCTTCACCGAGAACGGCCTGTTGCTCACCTCGGGCGCCGAGCTCGAGGCGGACATCATCGTGACGGCAACGGGGCTCGAACTGTTGTTCCTCGGCGGCATCGCGCTCAGCGTCGACGGCGAGGCGGTCGATCCCGCGAGCCGCCTCACATACAAGGGAATGATGATCGAGGACGTGCCGAACCTGGCCGTCGCCATCGGCTACGTCAACGCGTCGTGGACGCTCAAGTGCGATCTCACGTGCGACTACGTGTGCCGCCTGCTCAACTACATGCGCGAGCACGGCCTGACTGAGTGCGTGGCCCACAACGACGGCGGCGCCTCGGCCGAGGACGTGCCGCTGCTCGGCCTGACCTCGGGCTACATCCAGCGTTCGGCTCACCTGTTGCCCAAACAGGGCAGCCACTATCCCTGGCGGGTCTCCCAGAGCTACCTGCGTGACTACCGCTCGCTCAAGATGAGCGATATCGCAGACGCGGTCATGCAGTTCTCGGGCCCTCCCGGTGTGTCTCCGGCCTCGAGTGCACAGGCACCCCCGGAGCGCCAACCTGTCGCGGTGCCTTCTTCGACGTGAGGGTGTTCCAGGGCCGTGTGGCGGCGGTGACCGGCGCGGCCTCGGGCATCGGTCGTGCACTCGCCGAGGAACTCGCCCGCCGCGGTGCTCACCTGGCGCTGGCCGACATCGACGACGCTGGGCTGGCCGCGACGGTGGCGCGTTGCGAAGGGCACGGGGTGAAAGTGATCGCGCAGCGCCTCGACGTGGCCGACCGGGCTGCCGTCTACGGCTGGGCTGATCAGGTCGTGGCCGACCACGGCCGGGTGAACCTCGTCGTCAACAACGCCGGCGTCGCACTGGGCGCCACGGTCGAGTCGATGTCCTACGAGGACTTCGAGTGGCTCATGGGCATCGACTTCTGGGGCGTCGTCTACGGCACCAAGGCATTCCTCCCTCACCTGAAGGCCTCGGGGGAGGGCCACGTCGTCAACCTCTCGAGCGTCTTCGGGCTCGTGAGCGTCCCCTCCCAGTCCGCCTACAACGCCGCCAAGTTCGCCGTGCGCGGCTTCAGCGACGCGCTGCGCATGGAACTCGAGATCGAGGGTGCACCGGTGTCGGTGACGACGGTCCACCCCGGTGGCATCAAGACCAACATCGCTCGCAACGCCCGCGTGGACCAAAGCGTCGCCGAGTTGGCCGGCGACACCGAGGCGGCGCGGGCGGACTTCGAGCGCCTCTTCGTCATGAGCCCCGAGAAGGCAGCCCACCAGATTCTCAGCGCGGTCCAACGAGACCGCCGCCGCGCCCTCATCGGGGCCGACGCCAAGGCCATCGACCTGTTGGCGCGCTTGCCGTCCGGGCTCTACCAGTCGGTGCTGACGCGAGGCGCCCGCGCCGGCTGGGCGCGGCGCCAGTCGACGTCGAGAACAGCCTGAGCCGGCCTGACGCTCCGGCTCAGGCCCCCAGGCCGTTCAACACAGTCCCGACGGCCAGTCGCCAGCGCCGCTCGATCGACTCGGTCGACGTCCCCAGCCGTCCCGCCGCCTCGGCGAACGCCATGCCCTGAATCAGGGCGACGAGGATGTGGGCGACGTCGGTCTCGTCACCGCGTAGGCGGCCGGCATCGATGCAACGCCGCACGCGGTTGACGATCAAGATGCGCACCGAGCCGGTGGCCGCCAGCTCGTCGGCCCCGGGTGCGAAGTCCGAAAAGGGCCGCGAGAACATGACCTCGGCGAGGGCGCGATTGGTCCGGATGAAGCGCCGGTACACGGTGGCAAGGGCCCAGATGTCGGCGATCGGGTCCTCCCCCTCGCGCACCGCACCGAGCTCCTCGCCCAGCATGCGGAAGCCCTCGAAATAGAGCTCGCGAATTACGCCGGACTTGTCGCCGAAGAGCTCGTAGAGGGCGGGCGCCGACGTTTCGGCCCGGGCCGCCAGGGAGCGGGCGGTCAGCCCCGCGGCGCCCCCCTCGGCCAGCAGGTCGACGGCGCTGGCCAAGAGCCGCTCGCGCAGCTCGGGCGTGCGCTGCTTGGTCCGGGGCATCAGTCAGACGCGCCGGCGGTCCTGTCCTGGACGGCGGCCGCGCCATTCTGAAACACTGTTTCGAAACATCATTTCAATATAGCCACGCAGACCGCCATCGGGAGGCCACCATGACCGCCACCAGCGCCGCCAGCCTCGTCACCTACGCCAGCGACGACGTCATCAGCACGGTCACGATGGACGACGGCAAGGTCAACGTCTTGTCCATCGCGATGCTCCAGGCCCTGCACCAGGCCTTCGACCAGGCCGAGCGGGACGAGACCGTCGTCGTCCTCACCGGCCGACCAGGCTGCTTCTCCGCCGGCTTCGACCTCGGCATCTTGCGCGACGCACCCGAGCGCGCCCGTGAGCTGTTGCGGCTGGGCGCCACCATGGCCGAGTGCATCTTGTCCTTCCCTGCTCCGGTCGTCGCCTCGTGCACGGGCCACGCCCTCCCGGCCGGCGCCTTCCTCCTCATGTCGGCCGACATCCGCATCGGGCCGACGGTCCTTTCAAGGTCGGCCTGAACGAGGTCCGGATCGGGCTGACCCTGCCCTGGTTTGCCGTGGCCCTGGCTCGCCACCGACTGACACCGGCTGCTTTCGACCGCGCCGCGGTCACGGGCACCCTTCTCGACCCCGGCGCGGCGTTGGAGGCAGGACTGCTCGACGCCGTCGTCGCCCCCGAGGCGTTGGCCGGCGCTGTCCGCGCCGCGGCCGAGGACCTGACCGGGGTCGACCGCGCCGCGCACGCGGCCACCAAGCTGCGCGTACGCCAGCAGGTGCTCACCGAGGTCCGCCAGGCGATCACGACCGAGTTGGGCTGACCCGGGGCGCGCGGCGTACTGGACACCGGCCGCCCCAGCGCTCATGATCGCGTCGTGGAGTCTCCATCGCTGGTCGAGTCGATCATCGGCTTCCCCGGCGCCGTCCTGCGCCTCCCCTCCACGGCGCTCGCGGCCATGGAGGCGGTCAACGACATGGCCGAGCGGCTGGATCGCCTGATGACGTTGCTCGAGCGTCTTGACGGCGGCGTCAACAAGGCCGGCGCGGGGATCGACTTCGCCGCACTCGGCATCTCGGCCGCGGTCTCGGGCCTCGATCAGGCGGTCGGCATGCTCAATTCGTCGCTCCCGTCGCTGTCCGACTCGGCCGGGGCGCTGCGCAACCTCACCGAGCGACTGAGCGGGGTGGCCATCGAGCTGGCCAACGAGCTCCCCAAGGCCACCCGGTCACTGCAGGAGGTGTCGCCCGAGCTGGCGAGCGTGGCCGGCATCCTCGATGAGCGCTTCACGCACCTCGACGATGTCGTGACCGACATGGCCCGGCTCGTCGAGGCTGTCATTGGCACCATCCCGGGCATGCGGCGCGTCCTGCGGGTGAGCACCAACACCGTTCCCTTCGAACCCAGCTGACGAGAAGGAGCCCCATGGGTGCATCGGATCATGACGCCGCGCTCGCGGCCGTCCGCGCCACCTCGGTCCCGATCCACGACATCGGCACCGCCATCTACCTGAGTCCTGAGGTGATGACACTGGCGGCCGAGTGGGGATGGCCCAACCCGTTCGCCTTCTACTTCGCCGGCCGCGGCGGCATGCTCGGTGACGTCGGCGCCGACGTCGTCACGTCCGCCTTGGGGTGGTTCGAGCCGAACGCCGTGGCCTCGATGTATACGGAAGGCGTCGGCGTGGCCGGCGCGAAGGTGGCGGCGGCTCGCATGGCCGAAGCGCACGGGGAGTGGGGCAAGAAGCACTACGCCGGCGTCGATGGGATCGATGACATCGTGGCGGTCAGCGAGCAGCTGGTCGACGGGATCGAGGGATCGGCGATCCCGCTGTTCGTGGGCTGGCGTGACGCGGCGCGCTCGGACGACGCGGCTGGTCGGGCGGCCCAACTCATGCAGATGCTGCGCGAGTGGCGCGGCGGTCTGCACCTCGTCGCCACCACCGCCGTCGGCCTCTCGCCGCTCGAGGCGATCCTCACCAACGAGGGCGAAGGTCAGGCCAAGTTCTTCGGGTGGTCCGAGCCCTTCGGCGACGTCAGCGGGATCAAGGCCAAGCATGACGACGCCGAGGAGATCACCGACCAATTGTGCGCATCGACGCTGGCCGGCGCGCTCGATGCCACCCAGTTCCCTGCGTTCGAGGCCGGCGTGCAGGCCCTGCGGGCGGCCACCCCGTAGGCACCGCCGGGCTCCGGCCCCGGGGGGAGACGCCGAACCGGGACCGACTAGTGTGAGTTGCTGCTCAACGGGAGGCTCATCCCCCGACCGGGGAGCACGGCCAATCGCCGCCACGGACCTGTGGTGCAGCTCGGAGTGCACGCCGCCCTGTCAAGGCGGAGGTCGCGGGTTCAAATCCCGTCAGGTCCGCCACCAAGCTCTGCGACGCCCTCGGGCAGCAGGGCCTGGGTACCCCGGTCGGGTAGCTCAGTTGGTAGAGCGCGCGCCTGAAAAGCGTGAGGTCGCCGGATCGATGCCGGCCCCGACCACTCCGAGGATGTCCTTGCCAACCGCCCCAACGCCGGCTCAACCTGGCGTGTGAAGGGCCGCGTACGTCAAGGACTGGGAACGGACGAGACCGACGAGGTTGCCCAGCGCCAAATTGGGATCATCGACGTGGAGACCAAACGTGGCCAAGGTGGATCCCGGCGTCGCGGCCAGACGTGGCGCACCCGGCAGTGCGGTCACCTCGAGGACGTCGGCGCCGTTGACGACGGCGCAGCGCGCCGAGTACTCGCCGTCGAGCTGCACCCACGGCGTGCCGGCCTCGGAGCGCGGCGGGTGGCCGCCGAAAATGCCATCCGTCAGCGAGCCTGGGACCGAGACTGGCAGGCTGGTCCGGTACAGCGAGGTGAGGAGACCCGATCCCCCACCAAGGGCGGCAGGGTTGGTGCAGTACGCACCCGCAAAGGTCACAGGTCCCACCTTTGTGGTCGGTGTCCTCCCGAAGGTCGAGTCGGTTGCCGGTGGAACCGAGTAGGCGTTGTAGGTGATGACACAGCCACTCTGCGTCGGCGACGAGCAGGCTGGCGTGTGCACGAAGGGACCCCACGGCACGCCCTGCGGCACCGGGATGTCCGTCCCGGGAAGGATCGCGGACACGAGCAGGCGTTGTTCCGACGCGTCCGGGTCGATCACCCTGGCGAGGAGCTCCTGGAGGATGCTGGCGCCCTCGGAATGGCCAATCAGCACAACTCCGCGTCCATGGTTGTCCTCGGCGAGATAGGCCTCCCACGCAGTCTTGGCACTCGCGTACGCGACCTGGAACGCCGCCTGCGCCGAAACGGAACCGCTGGAGTGCCCGGTCGAACTGCGATACACGGGAGCGAAGACGCGGCAGACTTGTGAGAACGGCGCGGCCTCGAGCTCGGCGATGGCGACTTCAGGCTTGGTGACCTCGAGCGTGGCGTTTGGCGTGCGTTCGCCGGTGATGTTCGGGTAGAGGTAGAAGCAGTCGATGGGCGGATCCTGTGCCGGTCGGTAGTGCACGACCGTGTCGGGTTTGCCCGCTGCCTCGACCGTTGTCGTGAGATCAGACAGGCAGGGGTCGTGGGCCATTCCCGGGCGGCATAGCCACACCGCTGAGGGCTCCGGCCCGGTCTGAGAGGACGTCGTAGCGCCAGCCTGCGGGGCGCCCACGAAGATCGGTCCGGACGCGGCGACCCCGCACACCACCGCAGCGCGGGCCACCGTGGCAAGCCGGCGTCCCACGGTTCTGACCCCGCCGATGCGGCAGAGTGCCCGCCAGATCGTCGCGGCGGCCGTCGCCTGCCATTCGCCGAGCCACGGCCGCACGCCGGGACGCTACCGCAGCGATGTGGATCGATGTCCGCCCGTACGTCGCCTTCGGGCCTGCGTCGCCAACGTGTGCTGAGTCCGCCTGCGTGGCGAACAACGCCCACTCGCCGTCGACAAAACACAACGTCGCGCTCGCGACTTTGTGAGATCCCGTTGGATTGCGGACCGCCTCCACGTGCCAAGCGAGATCCTCCACCGACTTCGTCCATCGCCGAACAAGCTGCGAACGCGTCGAGCTCGGCGACCGGCGAGATCGCGTGCCGTCGTCTACGGTGACAGCGCCAATCCACCCGTTCACCCACGTCAGTCCGGGAGTCGAGGGGACACCCACATGCCGCGAGCGCACGTCCGTCAATATGTCCGTGCCTGCTCGTTGGTTCTCGTCGCCATGCTGAGCGCCGTCGCCATGGGCGTACGAGCGGCCGCGCCGGCGACCATAGGCTCAGAAGCTCCGCAGTGGCCCGCCCATCCCGACTGGCAGCGCTTCGTCATGGCGCCGACCGCACCCGATGTCCATCCGGTGCGCATAGTCAGCACGGCCGGCTCCGTGAATGGTGCCTCGACGCTGGTCGGATCGGGCGTCGGGCGGGCCACCTTGACGATGACGCCGGGGGGACGGTCTCCCGTGATCGTCGTCGACTACGGCCAGGACGTCGGTGGCATCCCGTACTTCATCGTGCAGTCGGAATCCGGAACGCCCCTGCTGCACTCCGCCTACAGCGAGGGTCTGCAGTACCTCGGACCACAAGGCGACCAGACGCCCCCGAACAGCCCGACCGGCGATCCCAACAGGTTCGACGACCTGATCGTGGGCAGTTCCGGGACGCTCACGACGGGGACCATCCAGGGTGGCGAGCGCTACGAGCGGATCAGTCTCACCTCCCCGGGCCGGGTGATCCTGACGTCGATCGGCATCCGCTTCACCGCCGTCCGGGCCACGGCGAAGGACTATCGCGGCTGGTTCGACTCGAGCTCACCTGAGCTCAATCGCATCTGGTACGACGGCGCCTACACCACCCAGCTCGACGAGCTGCCACCCGATGCGGCGCCCTCGGCCTGGACGATTGAGGCGGGGGCGCTCCACGCCGTGATGGGGACCGTCGGCATGCTGCCTCTAGGCGTCGGCTGGACCGACTACACCATGTCCTTCGACACCCGCGTCGTTGAGAACCAGGCCGGCTGGTTGGTGCGGGCCGCGTCGACGTCGTCGGGCTATCTCCTCGTCCTGCACCACGCGGCCTCGGGGACGGGCACGTCGAACTCCCTGATTGAGATCGCGCTCGGTCCCACCGAGTTCGCCACCATCGGCCAGGTGGTCCTCCCCAGGTCCTTCGATGCCGCGGCCTGGCACCACGTCATGACGCAGGTCTCGGGCAGCACCATCACGACGTCCCTCGATGGCCGCCAGGTTGCCTCCTTCGACACCGATGCGCTGCCGGCCGGGACCTCCGTCTACGCGACGGGTTCGGTCGGGTTCGCCGAACTGGGATCCTCTGCCGTGTTCCGGGACCTCGACGTCACCAGCCACACGGGAGCGACGCTCTATGCCAACAGCCTGTCGGATTCCTCGGCCCTGAGCGACTTCAGCGGCTCAGGCAACGTGACCTCCGATCCCCTGCCCGTGATCATGGACGGGGCCAAGCGCGACCGGGTGGTCTGGAGCGGTGACCTCGGCGTGGAGACCCCGAATGTGCTCTACACGACCGGAGCCAACGACTACGTGCAGGGCTCGCTCCGGCTCCTCGGCAGCTACCAGGTGGCCGACGGCGAGACGGGCACTAACGTCGACCCGACGGCTCCGTTGGCCACGTTCCCCCAGAGCGGATCGACCTACTCGACGTCGTACTCCATGGACGAGGTCGACAACATTGCTACCTACTACCTCTACACCGGTGACCTCGCCTTCGTCCGCGCCGAATGGCCGGTCATCACTCGTGAACTGGCCTACAACGCGTCGCTGGTCGACGGGCGCGGACTGCTCGTCACGAACTCGGAAGATGGACAGGACTGGGACTACTACAACGGGAGCCATGCCGGGGCGGTCACGTACTACAACGACATCTACTTCGAGACCCTGACCGACGCCGCCCTGATGGCCGATGCGCTCGGGCAACCCGACCAGGCCGCCACCTACCGGCAGGAGGCGGCACGTCTGCGAGCGGCGATCAACCGATACCTCTTCGATCCCTCCACCGGGCTCTACGAATTGTCCGACCAGCAGCCGTCCGCCGTGGCCCAGGACGGCAACTCCCTCGCCGTGCTCTTCGGTGTGGCCCCGACCGGACAGGACGGCGCCATCCTCGCCGCGCTGGCCAAGACGCTGCCGTCGACGCCCTACGGCCCGCTGGCGTTCACCGCCAATGCCGGTCTGCAGAACGGAGTCAGCCCGTTCGTCACCAACGACGAGGTGCGCGCCCTCTTCGCCAGCGGCGACACTGCCTCTGCCCTCTCCCTGCTGCAAAGACTGTGGGGATACATGGACGCTCCGGGGCCGGACTACACCGGGGCCGACTGGGAGCTGGTCGCGCCAAACGGTGCTCCCGGTTTCGGCGACGAGACGAGCCTCGCGCACGGCTGGTCCTCCGGAGCCACGGCCGATCTGTCCTCCTACGTCCTCGGCGTCCGGCCGACCACGGCGGGCTACGACACCTGGTCGGTCGAACCCCACCCGGGCTCCCTCACGTGGGCCGAGGGCAACGTCCCGACGCCCCACGGCACGATTGAGGTTCGCTGGGCCCAGCAGCCCTCGTCGGGCCGCTTCGCCCTGCAGGTGACTGCGCCGGGTCGGACCACCGGCACCGTGACGGTGCCGGCACCGCGGACAGGTGCCGTCGTAACGGTCGTGACGACCAAGGCCGCTTCGGGTCGTCGTTCCAAGAAGGCGATCACGGTGGCTTCCGGCGCCACGTCTCTGCCCATCTCTGTTGTCGGCGGGGCGACCTACGACGTGTACGTGACGCCGTAGCGCGACGATGAATCGATCGGACGGGCGGAGAGCGCAGCATCCCAGGTGCTGTGCCAGTGCCCGATGAGCGATTCGCCGACGCCGCCCACCAGCGAGCGCGCCCCGCCGTCATAACCACGTTGGCAGGCTTCGGTGGCGACGTAGTCCTCGCGGTCGAGGATGCTCAGATTCACCTCCATCACCTCTTCGCAACCCGCACGGGCGTCGGCGTCCATGGGCCCCGGACAGCCCTCGATCATGTGCACGGTGCTCTCGCCTGGGTGGGTGCCCGGTGAGATCCGATGCATGGACCCGCCCTGCATGTGATCGATCAGGACCGTGGCGGGGTAGATGCAGGTGACCATGATGGTGTCGAGCCGCTCGGGCCAGTCCGCCTCGGGCACGTCGGCGAGCTTCTCGAGGCCTTTGAAGGGCACGCACATCCGACTGTGCGGTCCGAACGTGTCGACGGCGCAATTGTCTGAGAGGAACGGGAGCAGGCTCTCACGGTGGAGGGAGGGAACGTGATACGCCTCGTTGTTGAGATCGATCATCAACTTCCAGTTGGCCGCCTTGCGTAGTACACGCTCCGCTCCGCTCCGGTAGCGGTCGTAGCCAAGCCATGCATACTCGTCACCAAGCGAATCGAGGAACCCGTCCACCTCGACGTCAGGTCGGAGGCCCACCACCACCAACCCGGCCTGAACGGCGACGGGAAGCCGCAGAAGCCCGAGCGTGTCGATATCGAGCGCCGGAAAGCGATCACGATTGGGAATGCCGACCAGATTGCCTTGCAGGTCGTAGTTCCACCCGTGATACGGGCAGGTGAGGCGTCGGCGGTTGTCGACACCATCGCAGAGCGTCATGCCCCGATGGGAGCACGCATTGAGGAACGCAGACAACTGCCCATCATGATGACGGGTGACGACCACCGGAACTCCGGCAACGTCACGGGCGACGATGTCCCCCGGTTCCGAGACGTCGCCCGCCCACGCGATCACGTGGGGCGTCCGCCGAAAGAGGACCTCCCGTTCACGGTCGAAGCGTTCGGGATCGGTGAAGGCCGACCCATTACCAACGAACGTCGACTCCCCCAGATCTGTCGTGTCGGCGAGGATGTTGGCGATCATGCGGCGTCCGATGGCGACCATCTGCCGCGACGCCACGGGCGGTGTGGGGACGGTGTCTTGCATCCGAGCGGTCAACGTCGGCCCCGATCGAACCGACCTGCGCCGGCTCCGGTGTCCACGATGTGGGAGGTCGTCCCATGTCGGGTCAACAGATCGGTCACACGCTGATCCTTGTTCATGGCCAGCGGTCGGGGCACGTCGCCTCGGACGAGGCCCATTCGCGGACAGTCACCAAGACAGAGTGTCACACCGGAGGCCGTCAAGCCGGCGGCAGCGGTGGAGCAGAGGCACCGATGGCGGCCCGGTCTCGCCGCAGCCCGGCTTGGGCATCTTCGGCGTGTCCATCGCCTTCCCGAGGCGGCAGCGCAAAGCCGGTGTAGGCGACGCGTCGCTCCCGGCTCGTCGGATGTGTCGAACGGTGGAGGGTGCAGGACATGTGCACCGAGACGTCGCCGCGCTCGGCGCGCAGCGTCACGGCCCGCAGGTCGAGCGTCTGGTCGATCTGGGCTCGGGCGATGTTGGCTCGGTGTGATCCTGCCATGACGTCGAGACCGCCGTGGTCTTCGTCGATGGGCGTGAGGCAGATCCCGATCGTGAGACCCGAACAGAACATGGAGTGCCCGCCTCGGTCGCAGTCCTTGTGCCACGGGAGACAGACCAGCCCCTCGACGGAATCGACGCGCTTCAGGAGCCCTTCGGCGGTCACGTCGGCGAAGTGCTCGCCAAAGGGATCGCCCGGCCGATGACCGTCGCCGAGCAGGTTGCCGATCGAGGTGTAACGCTCGTCGGCGATCAGCGCTCGGAGGGCGGGCGACTTCCGTGCAAAGTCGAGAATCCGACAGGGATAGGCCTCCCCGTCGCGGGTCTTCGCCCACCACGACGTGCCGTCGTCGTGTCGGGCCGCCTCGACCGCAGATCGCAGGTCGGCATCGACCGCATCCATCTCCGCTTCCGTGAACACGTCTTGCAAGAGGAGGAACCCGGCTTCCGCGAGGAAATGGGCCGCTTCCGTCGGCGTCTGGCCGAGACGGAACCGCTGGTCGAGATCGAGCGGCGATCCATCGGTCGCATGCAGCGAAACGTCGCCTGGTTCGGTAGACGGCTCTCCCGTCGAGAAGCGAGCGGAGGACCGGATCCCAGGCGCAGAACGCGTCGTTCGAGGCAGGGTCGCCCTCGACCCGGCCCGCCGATGACCAGACCGAGCGCCGTCCGCCGCTCACAGAAGAGATCGGCGAAGGCGCTTGCGTCGAGGGCGACGCGCAGGGTGGCCCCGGCGGTACCCGGGACGACGTCGACGCCCTCGGTGCCGGGCTGGAGCGTCCACTGCGCATCGTCCACCTGAATGGTGATCGGAGGGAGGCCGAGCCGTGCCGCGTCCTCGGCCGCGCGAAGGCCGTCGTGGGCGACGGCCTCGCACCACTCTCCTTCGAAGAACGACGCCGGATCGGCCGGTCCCGTTGCGTTGATAGGCCGCGTGCGCGTGTCGACGCTCATTCAGATCCTCCCTTCGCCGTCTCCAAGGCGAGCAGGCCCTTCTCGGCCAGACCCACGACTGAGTCCGGTGGCGACACCTGATGCCGCCGTGCAACGTCAGCGATCAGGTTCACGTCCTTTCGCAGCAGCGGCCCCGCGACCCGGCCGAGACCTGCTGATGTCGAAGCCCGATGCTGAAAGGATTGTGGCCGCTCGGCTCGCACCGCTCCCACGCTCGAAGACCTGAGCCATGGCCGCTCCGTCCAGTCCGAGCTCGTCCGCGAAGGCGAACGTCTCGAGAGAGAGTGCGATCTGCGCCGTGAAGACGAGATTGTTCACCAGCTTTGCCGTCTGTCCCGCACCGACGTCTCCCAGGTGGAGTATCGGTTCGCCGAAAGTCGCCAGCACCGGGCGTACGCGATCCAGGACGACCGCTTCGCCTCCGACCATCACGAGCAACGTTCCCTGTTCGGCCGCTGGACCACCACCGCTCACGGGCGCGTCCAGGACGCTCACGCCATTCTCGGCGGCCTGCCCACGAAGACGGATGCATGTCTCGGGGTGCACGGTCGAATGAACGACCATGATCCCGCCGGAGGCCATGCCCGCCAGCACTCCATCGGCGCCGAGCGCGACCTCCATCACGTCCTCGTCCCCGGTCACACAGAGGCACACGATCGACGAAGCCTCGGCCACGGCCGCAGGGGTGGGTGCCGTGTTCGCCGCGGTGTCACCGAAGGGCTCCAGGCTCTCTTGACGCCTCGCCCAAAGTGTCGTCGGAAAGCCGCCCTAGAATGATCCGATGCGCCATCGGCGCGCCCTGGCTCCCGAGCCCGATGAAGCCCACGCTGACAAGTCCAGAGGCCACCATCACACGAGGAACGGCGGACGCGTGTGTCGTGGTTGGATACCCCCTGATGGATGCGAGGGCGACGCTCGAGACCGGCGCCTGCAGGAATCCGGCCAATCCATCGAGCAGGTCGGCCACGTGCACCGCGAATGGGAGGACCTCGAAGCGTTGTGCCATGGCACGCTCCCGAGCGCTGGCGGCATGGACGCTGAAACGTACAACTTGAAGAATCCGATGCGTACGCAACGGTTCGGGGACGTCGGTCATCAAGGCTCCCACCTCGTCACGGAAGCTCTGTGTCCTCGCCCAGAAGCGTTCGGGGAGGTGTTCGAAGATGCCGACCTGGTGCTCGACAGCAGCGATGAAGCTCATGTAGTGACTCCCGTCCATCTCGCCCTGTTCGAGCAAGGGAAGCACGTAGCACTCGACCCACGACCGGATGTCGTGCGGCTCGAGTTGCGCGATCAGCATGGAACGGCGGACATCGATGTAGTTGAGGCGGTTCTCGAAGATCGCGACCACGAGCTGTTCCTTCGAACCGAAGTGGTACTGGACGGCCGAGTTGTTGCCGCTCCCCGCCGCAGCGCCGATCTCGCGGAGCGAGACGCCCTCGTAGCCGCGTTGGGCGAACAGCCGCTCGGCCGCGAGGACGATCTGTTCTTTGGTCGAGAGAGCGACTGTCGCCGTCGATGTCATCTGAGCACCTCACCCATGAGACCACCCCTTTACAGAACAAGTCAAGTGACTTAGTGTGCAGACGCTCTGCTCAGCGGGGCGTTTCGCCGACACGACAGGGCTGGTGACCAACGACGTGGACGATGAATCGTGAGCGTCACTGTCATCACGGGAGCTGGGGGCGGCATGGGCCTGGCCTGCATCGAGAGATTCCGCGAGAACAAGCTCCTCCTCGTCGACATCGACGACCGAGCGCTCGAGAGGGTTCGGACTGTCGCGCCCGGGGCGACCTTGGCGGTGGCAGACCTCGGTTCCCAGGCTTCGATCGACGAGCTCGTGCGCAAGACCGAGGCGTTCGGGGGCTTCGACACACTGGTACACCTGGCTGGGGTCTCCCCGATGATGGACGACGCCGAGCGCATCCTCCAAGTCGACCTCGTTGGAACGGCGGCTCTTCTCGAAGGTCTCGCCGGGATGGCAAGAGCGGGCTCGGTCGTCATCTGTATCGCATCGATTGCTGCGCACCTGATTCCTGTCGCAGCCGAGGTGCAGGCCATTCTCGACGAACCTCTTGCGTCGGACATCTCCTCGAAATTGGAGCGGGCACTGGGATCTCCGCTCGAGCCGGGCACGGCATATGCATTGGCGAAACGCGGAGTGGTTCGACTGTGTGAGAGGGCTGCGTCCGAATGGGGTGCTCGAGGAGCCCGGATCGTTTCTTTGTCTCCTGGTCTCATCGATACGCCGATGGGTCAGCTCGAGTTGAGCGACAATCCAAGCAAGCGAGGCCTCATCGGGCGGACACCGATCGGCGCGCCCGACGACGGGAAATCGGCCGACCTGCCGGGTCGTCCAGCGGACATCGCCGACGTCGTCGAGTTCCTGGCCGGCCCGGGAGCGAGGTTCGTGAGCGGCTGTGATCTACGGGTCGACGGGGGTCTGGTTGCCGCGCTCACGACGGCAAACCCGACGTAAGAAAGCCCGCCAACGAGGAACGGCCGGCGGCTCGGCTGGCCGTTGAGAAAGGACCATCAGGAAAGGACCACATGGACATCTGGGCAGATCGAGACGAACGACAAGCCGTCGCACGGGCCGAATACGAGCACGTCATGACTACGCCCAGTCCTGATCCCACCTCGGCGTACATCGACGTGGGCGTCGTAGGCTTCGTCTTTGGGGAAATGTGGCGACGAGGGGTGTTGACCGACCGTGACCGCCGTTTCATCACTTTGTCTTGCTTGGGGTCCACGGACTCGAGCTATCCCATCGAGACCCACGTCTGGGCCGCTCTCAATAGTGGAGACATCAACCGCGAAGAATTCGACGAGTTTGTTCTGCACTTCGCAACACAGCTGGGTTGGCCGAAGGCGTCCGTCCTCAGCATGCACGGTGCGATGGCCATGGCCAAGCTCGCCGAGCAGCGTGGGGAGGAGACCCCGTCCATCAAGTTTGTGCCGTGGACCGATCCCGTGACGGTCGAGGAGCGCCACGCCCGAGGCGATGCGGCATACCGTGCCGTGCATGGCCGACCACCGCCCCCGGCCACGACACCTTTCCGCCGAAGCGCCTACCTCGACTATCTCTATGGCGAGATCTGGACGAGGGAAGAACACCTGAGCAGACGGGACCGGAGAATCATCAGCATCTGTTGCTGCGCCGCCGTCGGCGTTGCATCCGAGACCCGGGCTCACCTCGAGGCAGCACTGCGGAACGGCGAGCTCGCCCTCGAGGAGCTGCACGAGCTCGTCGTGCACTTCGCGGTGTATGTCGGCTGGGCGCTCGGCCGCCAACTGGACGACCTTGTCCTCGAGGTCGGGGAATAACTTCAGGCGAGGCCGTAGAGCATCGCAGCGTTGTCGTGCAAGACCCTGGCGACGATGTCATCGGCGAGACCGTCGAGGGCCTTGGTCGCATACTCGCCTGGAGGCGCTCCGATGCTGGCGGGCCCGGGGTGCTGGCACGTGGGATGCGGGAAGTCAGTCTCGAAAAGCATGTTGTCCGGGAAGCGCTCGATGGCGACACGCGCGGCGGCTTCCTCGAACCAGAAGCAGCCGTAGATCTGACGGCGGAAGTACTCCGACGGCAGCAGGTCGTACTCGGGATGCGCCTCACGGATCGCGCTGTTGCCCCACTGCCAGTCGAATGTCTCGAGCACACCGGGTAGCCAGCCGATGCCCGATTCCACCGAGACGAAGCGCAGCTTCGGGAAGCGATGACACACGCCGCCGAAGACGAGATCGGCGAGCGTCTCGATGTTGTCCAAGATCATCAGGGCGGAGACCTTGGGGAACTTCGCCTCGAAGCTGAGATGCGGATCTTGGGCGAACGGCGCGGTGATGTCGCCGCCGCCGATGTGGAAGGTGACCGGGAGGCCCGCGTCCTGCGCCGCAGCCCAAAGGCGGTCCCAGTGCGGGTCCGAGAGCGGTGGCTCGCCGTGCGAGTCGGGGTGGTTGCAGAAGTTCACCGCCTTGTGACCGTTCTCGACGCAGCGCTCGAGCTCCGCAATCGCGAAGTCCAGGTCCCAGAAAGGCGTGGACATCACGGGAACCAGCCTCGATGGGTCTGCCGAGGCCCACTCGACAAGGAAATCGTTGTAGGCGCGCACGCACGCCGTGACCAGCTCGCGATCCCCGAGCTTCAGGAAGTACGCCGATCCGAATCCGGCGACATTCGGGTAGAGCACCTGCGCATAGATGCCCTCGTCATCCATGTGCGCGAGGCGAGCCTCGGCGTCGTAGGCCGACGCGGGGATCTCGTCGTAGGTTCGAGGGCCGTTGGGTACGTAACCCGGCCAACCAGCGATCGCGGTGTTGCCCGGTGTGTTGAGAAAGGTGCCGGCGGCCACCCAATAATCGTTCCCGCGAGCGGTCTCGACGTGGGGTATGGCATCGCCCCACTTCGACGACACCCGTGACGTCCACAAGTCGGGAGGCTCGGTCAGGTGCGTGTCGACATCAACGACGCGATAGCGCTGGAACAACTCCGCAGGCATGATCTCGCCTCCAGTTTTCTGCTCCGAAGGGTACCGCCCAGCCGAAGTGGCCGCCTGGGCAACGAGAGGCCTGGGGCGCGGCCCGCAAACCCTGCCTGTTAAGAGCCAAACGGCTGCGGTGGCTCCTGGCCTCGCATCATCGGATGGGTCCGTATGCCACCTCGACGTAATGCATTCACCCCTCGTGCGACCCCCGGGGGGGATTCCACCGGTTCAGCATCGGGCTCGAGGGGGGTGCCGAGAAGCGATCTCGTCAACGCGGCTCGATCATCGAGGAGCTTCCGGGCGGCCGCCGCGAGAAGCTCTCCATCGACCCGAAGCGCGCCTTCCTGATTCTCCGCGGCGTCGAGTGCCGCCCGGCGCACGACTTCGCGTACGTATGTGGCGGTGCGGCCATCTGTCAGCTCAATCGCCTCGTCGAGCTGTGCGGCAGTCAGAGCCGAGACTCCCAGCCCTCGACCGTAAAGATGGAAGAGCCGGGCTCGACCGTCGCTATCGGGAAGGGGTATCTCGACAGCGGCATCGACACGTCCGGGCCGCTCGGCGAGAGCACGCTCGAGGATGTCAACGCGATTGGTGGTGAGCAAGAAAGCCACGTCAACGTCGTCGCCCAGCCCGTCAATCTGGTTGAGCACCTCAAAGAGCAATGGGTTGCTGCCGAATGCCGCAAAGGACCGGTCGGCTGCGATGAGGTCGACGTCTTCGAGAATCACAAGTGAGGGCTGCAACAACCGGGCCAGGCTGCAAGCCATGCCGATCTGGCCCAATGACTGCCCCGACAGCACGAACGCCGTGACATCCCTGAGCTGTGAGAGGAGGTAGCGGATCGTGTGCGTCTTGCCTGTGCCAGGCGGTCCATAGAGCAGGATGCCCCGCTTGAGGTGCTGACCCGCCGCCTTCAGTCGTTCGGCGTACGTACGGATCTCGACGACGTGGCGCTCGATTTGTTCGAGCGTGACATCCGGGAGGACAAGCTCCGATCGCTCGAGAGCGGGTCGATGCAAAAAGCGCAACGCCCCGTACTGGTTACCTTCGCCAGGTCCAAGGGCCAGCACGTTTCCTCTGAGCACGCTCTTCTCCGTGGCAAGCTGCTTTAACTCTGAGAGAAGCGCGTCGATGAACTCCGAATCCGGGCCAACCAGCTCGAGCATGGCCGACTGCATGGGACCGTGAGGATCGGCCCCTCGGAGCAAGACAGCTGCTCTGCGGTCCCGGTCGGTCAGAAGAAAGAGTCCGAACCGCACACAACTCCGCGTCGAATCGGGTGAGTCGGCGACGTTGACGTACTCGACCGGCCCGATGCCCACGCCGTAGGTCCCCGCGTTGGCCATGATCTCGCTGAGCGGATGGAAGCGCCGCTGGTCTCCAGAGATGCCGACGAGTCGAAGCTGACGATCTGGGGAGCCCTCTTGCCACGATTCGATCGCGATCTGCACGTCCACGAGCTGGTACGGCGGGAATTGGTGAGTCACGACCGACAAGGTCCTCGGATCGGTGTCCAAATGGTCCGCCAGCGTCTGGACGAACGGTTGTTGCCCCTGGTCTGCAACCAAATCCCGCATCACGGAAAACACGCCGAACATAGAACGAGCCAGCTGGCGCAGTTCCTCTGCTGGCACAGGTTCCTCGGGCGACTCTGAGGGGTTCACCACGTCCATGTTCGATGAGCCTAGGGCTGCCCGGTCGCTTGCAGTCTCGTTCCATTCCACGGCACGTCGGGCTCAGGCGAGCATGACTACGCCATCCGTCGCAGACACTCATAGGCGGCGTACTTGTACGCATCACTCATCGTGGGCACGTCGAACGTGGCGTCTATGAAGTAGTCGATCGTCCCGCCGAAATGCAGGACGGCCTGGCCCTGGTGGACCAATTCGGTGGCTCCCTCCCCGACGATGTGAACACCGAGCAATCGCCGGTCCTCGCAGTCGACGACCAGTTTCACCATCCCTTCGGTCGTGCCGGCAATGGCGGCTCGGCTGTTGTTCGCAAAGCGGGATATACCGGACACGTACTGCCGATTCTGCGCAGCGGCCTGTTCCTCTGTAAGTCCGACCATGGCGCACTCAGGGATCGAGTACACACCGAAAGGAGTGACGAGATCGACGCTTTCCTTGAACGTAATCCCCAGCGCATGGCAGGCCGCCACACGGCCCTGCTCCATCGATACTGATGCGAGCGCCGGAGGACCGATGACGTCCCCGGCGGCGTAGATCCCTGGGACACACGTCTGAAAGTGGTCGTCGACGCCCATTCGCCCGCGTTCGTCGACGAGCACCCCGAGGTCGACCAGACCCAGGTTCTCGGTATTGCTCACACGGCCGGCGGCGAAGATGACCTTCTCGGGCCGGAGGACGGCGCCCCGATCGGTCTGTACCGACAACCCGTCAGCGTCGCGGGTCACGCTGGCCACCGCAGTCTCAGGCCGCAATTTCATCCCGGAAGAAGCGAAGGAGTCCGCCATCAGCGCCGAGCACTCGGAGTCGAGAAAGGGCAGCAATCGTGCTCCTCGGTCGACCAAGGTGACCTCTGCACCGAGCGCCATGAAGATCGATGCGTACTCACAGGCCACCGCCCCGCCTCCGACGACGACGAGGCTGGACATGGGCCGCTCGAGATCCCGAGCCGTTTCGGAGTCGAGCACATCTGGATCATCGAACGGGATCCCGGGTGGGTGGAAGGGCCGGGAACCGGTGGCCACGAGGACGACGTCGGCCACCAGGACGCGCTCAGATCCGTCCGTAGCAGAAGTGACGAAGACGGTCCGATCCGGGCCCAGCCGTGCCGTCCCTGCCACCAGCTCGATGCCATGACGGGCCAGGTTCTCCACCACGGAGTCGCTCATCGATCGAGCCACGTCGATCGCTCGGGCCCGCAGTCGGTCGATAACGGCCTGGGGATGGAGGTCGATACCCGCTCCGTAGATGCGCCGGCGCTGGAAGCCGGTCAGGTAGAGAGCTGCTTCCCGCATGGCCTTCGTGGTCACCGCACTGGCGGCCATGGCCCCACCGAGGGCTGGTGCAGCCTCCACGACAGCGACGCGCTTGCCGAAGTAGGCCGCCTGGGCCGCGGCCTTTTCCCCTGCCGGTCCCGCACCCACCACCACCATGTCGAACCGTTCGTCCATCGTTCTGGGGTCTCCTCAGGTGCCAATACTTTCGAGCACTCGACTCTCGTTCCAATAGCGTGCCCAGAGAACGAGCAACGGAGCGAACCAGCGCCGCGCAGCGCTGGTCATCGGCAAGGAGTCTTGCGCCTGTGAACAGGGATCTGGCTTCGACACCCCCGCCCCCGCTGCGTACTCGCGTGAGCGCGCTCCTCGGAGTCGACTATCCCCTGGTACAGGCTCCCATGGGATTCATCGCTCGCGCCCAGCTGGCTTCCGCCGTATCGAATGCCGGCGGCCTCGGGATCATTGAGACCTCGTCCGGACGGCTGAACGAGGTTCGAGAAGAGATGGCGGCGATGCGCGATCTGACCGAGAAGCCATGGGGCGTCAACATCGCCCAGATGCTGGTTTCCGATCCCCACATTGTCGACTTCGTCGCCGACCAAGGCGTCCGGTTCGTGACCACGTCAGCGGGGGACCCGCAGCGGTACACACAGCAGCTCCAGGACGCTGGGATCACCGTGTTCCACGTGGTTCCGTCGTTGCGTGCGGCGCGAAAGGCCGTTGACGCCGGAGTCGACGGACTCGTCGTCGAAGGAGGTGAAGGCGGGGGCTTCAAGAGCACCAAACCGGTTTCGACCATGGTGCTGGTGCCCCAGGTCTGTGGAGAGTTCGATATTCCCGTCATCGCGGCAGGCGGGATCGTCGACGGCCTTTCGATGGCTGCGGCGTTCGCACTGGGAGCCGAAGGGATCCAGATGGGGACGCGCATGGTCAGCGCCGCCGAATCACCGGTGCATGACAACTACAAGAGACTGGTCACTGAGGCCGACGCCACCGACACCGTCGTACTCAGCGCCCACTCGAGCCCCGCCTACAGGGTCATGCGCACTCGTTTCAGCGAGAGCCTGGAGCAGGAGCCATCGGTGGTCATGGGTCGTACCGTCGGCATCGAGGGAGTGCTCAAGCTCTATTTCGAAGGGGATCTCGACGCTGGGTTCGCCTTCGGAGGCCAGGGAGCCGGACGTATCGCCGAAGTCCTTCCCGTTCGCCAAATCGTGCACGAGACCGTGCACAGCTTCTATGACGTGGTGACCGCTCTGGGCCGGTTCGCCCAGGAATGATCCTGCGCTGAGGAACCCGTAGGTGGAGCCCGCGGGCGAGCGCTACGGCGCGACCGAGCGCGCCGGGCCAAAGAGAAAGCCCTGCCCGAACTGACACCCCATCGTGGTGAGCGCATCAGCTTGCTCCACGCGCTCGATCCCTTCGGCGATAGTGGTCAACGACAGCGAGCGGGAAAGGGCGACGATCGTCTCGGCAATCCGGGCCGCTTGGAGGTCTGTATCCACGTCTTGCACCAGGGCGCGATCGAGTTTGAGGAAGTCGACGGGTAGTCGGCGCAAGTACCCCAGTGACGAGTAGCCCGATCCAAAGTCGTCGAGTCCGACCGAACATCCCATTTGTCGAAGGCTGCCCAAGCACTCCGAAGCCAGGTCGAAGTTGTCCACGACGAAGGTCTCGGTCACCTCGAACAGCAGCCTGCCGGGCGACACCTCGAGCATGTGCAAAAGGCGTTCCACCCGTGCCGGGAAACCGGGCTCGAGGAGCTGACGCGGCGAGAGGTTGACGCTGAGCCTTTCGACGCTGCCAGCGCGCAGGATTCCCAATGCTCGACCCAGGACCCAATCGCCGATCGAGATGATGAGACCCGTCTCCTCGGCGAGAGCAATGAAGACCTCGGGGCTGACGTCATCACGACCACGACGCATCCAACGGACCAGTGCTTCGCCACCCTCGACTTCCCTCGTGGCCAGCGCGATCACGGGCTGCACGAAAAGATCGAGCTCGTCGCGCTCGATCGCATGGCGAAGTTCCGTCTCCATGGCGAGCCGTTCGACCGCCATCGTCCGCATTTCCTCGTTGAAGACCTCGACGCCACCTCGCCGCAGGGACTTCGCCCGGGTAAGAGCTGCGTCCGCGTCTCGCAATATCGAGTCGGGCGTCGTCGCGGGGTCCCGCAATGCAACGCCGGCGGTCGCCGTCAGGTTGAGCTCGCGCCCCTCGACATAGAGCGGGCTGGCCAGGCCCCACACCAGCTCCCACACGAGGCTGAAGGCCCGGTCGGACTCGAGACCGACGAGTACGACGACGAACGTGTCGGCGGCGAAATGAGCAATGACGCTGTCCGCGGGCACGAGTGGGGTGAGCCGGCTGGCCGCGGCTCGGAGCACCATGTCACCGAATCTGTGCCCGAGGGAGTCGTTTATCCTTCTGAAGTGGTCGACGTCGATGAAGGCGACGGCGAGCGGTTGTACCTTCGTCATCTCCGAGTGGAGCCGATCGAGAAGGCTCCGCCGGTTGGGCAGATTCGTGATCGGGTCCTGGAACGCCAGAGCACGCAGATACGCCTCGTGGGTGCGCAGCGCCGTGACATCGGTGGCGCTGATCACGATGCCTGACGCGCCGGCGTAGTCGAGCAGGTTGGTCGCGACAATGGCAAGGGTCTTCCACGACCCGTCAGCTCCCCTGATCCGATATTCCACCGCGTCGCCCGAACTGTGTCCGACGACGACGCGCTCGAGGCTCTCCTCGACACGGGACCGATCGGCGGGATGAACCAGGTTCAGCACGTGCGTGCCCCTGAGGGACGAGGGGCTCCAGCCGACAAGGGCCGCCGCAGCCGGATTCGAGTACCGGATCTTGCCGTTCTGGTCGAGGAGGAGGAGTGGTGATGTCGTACGGTCAGCCAGCGCGCGCATTTCGGGCGGCAATGCCGCGCCGCTGCCCGCTTCTGCTTCTGTCCCCCTTTCGATTTCTGACACCAGCGGCATTTTCCGGTATCGACCAGGCGATTTCGATCGACAGAGCGCTGTTTGGCCTAGGCAGACCGCTCAAAGTGCCGGGTGGGCGGGTCTCGTGTCGCAACCCACGTGAGCGCGAGGTGCACGGTTAACATCTCCCTACAGCGGGATTGAGGAGACGGATATGGGCGGACTTTCGGGTGCTCCCGAGCGAATCCCAGAACCCGTGCCTCCCGATGCGGGGGGCCGGGAACTCGCCCTGGCTCCGATGGCTCAGGCCAGTTCGGAAGATCTGCATCTGGCCTTGCATCGCTGCGAGTTCCCCGTCGTGGTGTGGAGCCCGCCGGAGGGGACGATTCTGCTGGCCAATGAGGCCGCAGCCGCACTCGTCAACGTGCCGCTCGAACGTCTCGTCGGCCGTCCGGTGTTCGACTTCCTTTCACCTCGACCAGTCAGCGAGCAACTGGCAGCCATCATCGCCGCGGGCGACGTGGACGCCTTGACAGGCATGCGCCAGCTCCACCCGGAGGGAATGGAGGACATCCCCATTCAGTTCTGGACTCGCGTCATTGAGCTGGACGGTCGGCGCCGAGGCGTCGCTCTTCTCCTCCCACAAAGCGAGGTACCCAAGATCGGCCGCGATCCGGCGGCACCATGGCGCGACCTGATGCCCATTGCGGTCGGGGTGGCGGATGATCAGTGGCGCATCATCGAGGTCAGCGCTGACATTCAAGACATCGCGGGCTGTACTCCCGAACAGTGCATCGGCACGGACCTGCTCGCATTGTTCCGTCCGTCCGACGTCTCGGAGATACCGAGGGGACCAGGCGTCGCCCAACTCAAGGCCTTGTCGCTTCGGCACGTGCAAATGGCCCATCAGGACGGAAGGTGGCTCGAGATTTCCCTCCTGATTGCCCCGTTCAACACGGCGCGCAGACAGTCCGTGTTCGCGATCGTCGGACGGCCCAAGAGACCCGCCGAGGTCACGGCCGACCGGGTCGCCTCGCTGGAAATGCACCTACGCCGGATCGGCTCAGAGGTCCGTGCAGCGGGAGTGCTCGAAGCCTTCGAAGGCTTGCGGAGCGCGTCACAACACCCGCAGCTCCGAGAGTTGACGACCCGCCAGTGGGAGATCCTCAATCTCCTCTTGGAAGGTCAACGCGTGTCCACCATCGCCGACACGCTGTTCATCAGCCAGAGCACGGTTCGGAACCACCTGGCGACCATCTTCAAGAAGTTCGGCGTCCACTCGCAGGCGGAGCTCCTCGAACTCCTCAAGCCGGCGGCGACCCCCGATTCTTGACGATGGACGATGTTGAAGCGATCAAACAGCTCAAGGCCCGCTACTGCCGGCTGATGGACACCAAGGACTGGGTGGCCTTCCGACAACTCTTCACTGAGGACGTCGAGGTGGACTCGAGCGCGTCGGGCGGCAGCGTCGTGACCGGAGCAGATGCTTTTCTCGAGTTCCTCGTCGACGCAATCGGCGACGTCGTCACAGTCCACCAGTGCCACACCCCTGAGATCGACACCTCATCACACACGACCGCGACTGGCGTCTGGGCGATGGAGGACATGCTCCGGTTCCCGGACGGATCGGAACTCCACGGCTACGGCCACTACCACGAGACGTACGAGAAGTCATCCGAAGGGTGGCGCATCAGCTCGTCGAAACTGACCCGGCTTCGGATGGACTTCAGCGATCCGCCAGCCCGATGATCTGAGCAGCTGGGTGCACGGACCGAGCTGCTCATGACCTGGCATGACGCGAATTACGCCACGGCCGTGTGGTAACAAGGATCACTCACGGGGCTGGACGGTTCGAGACGGCCTGCGCCCGAACCTCCACCGTCAGTCCATCTCAAACACCCGTCACTGACACAGGTGGGAATGTCGAAACCAACACACGACAACGGTGGCGGAAACTCCGATCCTCTGGACGGTCTCCGCTCCCTCGGTTCGCAGATGGAGCCGGTCGATCCCGACGTCGGCGCACGAACTGGCGAGGAACCCGAGCCATCCCCTCCACCCAGCGCATTGGCAGGCTTGGACGCGCTCGGTGCCGAAATCGAACGCACTCGTACGGCGCGGGGAAGACGGGGACGACACAGTGCCGGCCCCGGCCGCACGCGTCGGCGCTGGGGCCGGTGGGTCCTGGCCGGATTGGCCGTGGTGCTGCTCTTGGTCGCGGCCGGCGCCGGCTACCTCTACTACTTGGCCCACGACTTGCAGCGGATCACGGTCCACGGGCTCCACTCCGCCTTTCATTCCGGGAAAGAAGCCGGGACCGAGAACATCTTGATGGTCGGATCCACGTCTCGCTGTGCGCTCACTGTTCAGAATCCTGCCTACGGCTTGTGCTCGCAGGGGGTGAACGGGATCAACAGCGACGTGATGATGATCCTGCACGCCGATCCGGCACACCATCGCTTGGCGCTGCTCTCCATCCCCCGGGACCTCTTCATTCCCAACGCCCGCAACAACGGTCCGAACAAGATCGACGCCGGTCTCTTCCAGGGCCTCACCCAGCTCGTCGCGGCGATCGAGGAGGACTTCGGCATTCCCATTCAGCATGCGGTCTCGCTCGACTTCGACCAGTTCGCCAACATCGTCGACTCTCTCGGTGGCATCAACATGCAGTTCCCCGTGTCGGTGTTCGACTGGGCCCCGACAGGCGGCGGGGTGAGCGGCGACCAGCCGGTGAGCTCTGGCCTCAACCAGCGGGCCGCCGCCTGCGTGCACCTCAACGGCACCCAGGCGCTCCAGGTCGTGCGAGCTCGCCACCTGCGCTACGAGACGTCCGGGTCCAATCCGGACGACCCCTACGCCTGGCCGCCGGAAGCCGAGAGCGACCTGGCTCGCATCAGGCGAGACCATGAGTTCTTGCGGGTCCTGGCCACCACGGTCGCCCAACACGGCCTCGGCAACCCCATCTCCGACCTCAGTCTGATCGACTCGGTCAAGGCTGACCTGACCTTCGACCAGACGTGGTCGCCGAGTGACATGGTCAACCTCGTGTTGGACTTCCATTCGATCGCTATCGACTCGGTTCCCCAGCTCACGCTCCCGGTTCAAGTCGTCTCTGACCCCAACGGATCCGGGGGAAGCCTCCTCTACGAGGGCGACAGCTACGGCGACGTCGAGTTCCCCGCCGAGGCACAGGACGTGGCCGCGATCGACCAGCTGCTGGGCATCGGGGCGACGACCGATTCGATGACAGGAACCCCGCTGCCCGCGTCGTCGTCTGTGTCCGTCTCGGTCCTCAACGGCACGGGCGCCGACAACCAGGCCGCTGACACCGCCTCTGCGCTGACCGCGCTCGGCTTCCACATCGTCGGCGTGGGTGACAGCGCCCCCGTGGGTGACGTCTCGGAGACCTACGTCTACTACGGCTCTCGGAACGCACAGACCGAGGCTGCCGCCGAATCGGTGGCACACGCCATGTCGGGGTCGGTCGTCATGGGCTACGACCCCGCCGGGGTGGTCGACGGCGCCCAGGTCACCGTCGTCACCGGCTCGCAGTTCTCCGTCAACGCCCCTGCTCCGCCCACGACGGGCTCCACCTCTGTGACATCTCCGAGCACCACTTCGACCACGTCGCTCCCCCCGGCCTCGGGATCGGCGGCGGGTGCGATCGCCGCGCCAAATCCGCCGACGAGCCAGCTCGCCAAGTGGGACCCGCGGGCCTGCGCCGCCGATGCGGTTCCGGTGACACCGTCGCCCAACTCGACCTGAGCAGGCCGGCGTCAGCTGGCGAGGTCCTCCTTCTCCTTTTCCTTCTCCTTCTCCGAGCCGGCGCCCGATCTCCGGTCCCGGATCGCGTCGATGCGTTGGCGGGCCCGGCGTACGGTCGGGAGCGCCCGCACGAGCGCGGAGGGGAGCGCACCCCCGAGCGGGATGACATAACTCACCACGTTGAGGCGGTCCGGGTACGAGCGGAGCAGGGGCTCGTTCCCCTCGTAGGTGCAGCTGTCGATCCAGTCGGCGTCGGTGTGTTCGTGGAAGTACTCGATCGCGCCCAGCTGCATCTGGACACCCGGTCCGAAGGCGCCGAGCGCCTCGTCATAGGTCACTTTGAGCGCGAACAGCCCGGCACCCCCGCGCAGCGAGAGCTGCATGGCCGCGACGTGCCCGTTGCCTTCGAGCGTGAGCACCTGCAGCCGTCCCTCCTCGCCAAAGCGCTCGCACATGTCGGTGAATTGCTCGACCTCGCCGGGCACGCCGGCCATGGCCACGCCGCTGCGACCCTTGTAGCCACGCGCTTCGAGGTCCACGAGGAGATCGAGCACACCGGGCCGGTTCGGCACGTTCTCCACCGTCACGGGACCACCCACCTCCTTCTCGAGCTGGCGGAGGCGGCGGCGCAGCACGCTGCGGTACTTCGAATTGAACCCCTCGTCGTAGGTGGCCTCGAGCCGGCGTCGCACGAGCGGCCGATCGAACGATTCGGCTACATAGACGGGAAGCCCGAGATCGTCGAGCGCACCACGCAACGCCAGATCGACAGGGCCGCCACCATGCAGCCATTTGACGTGGAAGAGGTGCGTCCGCTCAGAGCGGCGCCGCTCCATCAGTGCATCGAACATGACCCGGCACGCCTCACGCGACCGCGAGGCGTCAACGAGCGGCGTGCCCAGATAGGTCATGCGCCGCACGTCGGTCGTGAACGCCCGCATCGGCAGCTGACCCGTCCTCGATACCGGCCGCACGGGACAGCAGCCAAAGAGACGGCCGGCTTCTTCGGCCACCACGATCTCGATGTCACCACCGTCCTGCAGATGGGTCGCGGCGGGCAGGACGCAGCTGGGTTCGCACAGCGGGTTGGGCTCCAAAGCCCTCCCCGCCAGACCCCGCCAGGCCTCGAGAGTGTCGGCGGACAGGCCGCGGACCGCCAGACACCGCCCCTGCATGGACTCAAGGATAGGCAGCATGTGCGAGCGCCGACTGTGACGTTCGCCCGAAATCCTCGAAATTGTCCTGGCCTTGGCCCGACAGGCCACCGCGAGCAGCGGCCATGATGACCTCATGCACCGCTGGCGACGACACGCCGTCACGGGGATCGGGGCCTTCCTGGCCGTCGCCCTCGCCTCCTGCAGCAGCTCCCGGTCGGGAGACCAGGGGCTGCACGCACATCGCACCACGACGACAGCGCCCGTCACCGCGATCACGTCGGCGTCGGCGGCAGTGACGACGCAGCCCGGCGTCGCCGTGCCGAACATCATCGGGCTGAAGATCGCGGCGGCCCGGTCAGCGCTACGAGACGTCGGGTTACTCGGCGTGGATGTGAACAAGCCGTGCAACAAGGGCACGCTTCTCAGCCAGAGTGTCGTGGACTCGCTGGTACTCCCCGGCAAGGAACCCACCCTGAACGTCGGCGCCGTGCCCGTCGCACCGGGGAGCAGGGTCCCCGCGGGCACCCGGGTCGGCATCACCTGGTCGGGGTGCTACGGCAACGCCGTCGTGGTGCCCGACGTCGTGGGCCTGTCCTTCGCCGTCGCCAGCGACACCATCACCGGCGCCGGGCTGACCTGGGCCTGCTATTCCGTCGAGCGGCCGCGGAAGAAGACGTCGAGCACCACGTCGTCGTCCACCCCCGTGTCGAGCGCGTCCACGGCCTCGAGCCTCGCGAGTCCCACGACGACACAGCAGACGACGGGGGTCGTGCTGACTCAGAATCCGCACCCCGGTGCCCCGCTCCGGCCCGGCGCCACCGTCGCGCTCACGATGCACGCCTGTCCGCAGTGAGTACGACGGCAGGAACGCCGGGCGCCAGCGACACCTCCGACCAGCTGGCGCTCCGCAGTGCCCGTGGACGCTGGGTGCTCGCAGCCGCCGTGCTCGGCTCGGGCATGGCCGGGCTCGATGCCACCGTCGTCGGTATCGCACTTCCCTCCATCGGCCGCTCCTTCCACGGCGGGGTCGGCACCCTGCAGTGGGTCGTCACCGGGTACTCGCTGACGCTCGCGGCCTTCTTGTTGCTCGGCGGGTCGCTCGGTGACCGCTTCGGTCGCAAGCGTGTCTTCTCCATCGGGATCGCCTGGTTCGCCGTGTCCTCGGCCCTCTGCGGCCTGGCGCCCAACGGGCCCCTGCTGATCGTCGCCCGCGTCGTCCAGGGCATCGGGGGCGCCTTGTTGACCCCGGGCAGCCTCGCCATCATTCAGGCCTCGTTCCGCGCCGACGACCGATCGCGCGCGATCGGCGCCTGGTCCGGACTGGGCGGCGTCGCCACCGCGGCCGGGCCGCTCGTCGGGGGCTACCTCCTTGCGGCCGGGTCGTGGCGCTGGGTCTTCTTCATCAACGTGCCCGTTGCGGCCGCCGTCCTGGTGCTCACGGCGCGTCACGTGCCTGAGAGCAGCGACCCCACCAACACCGGGCGCGTCGACGTGCCCGGTGCCACGCTGGCCGTCGCCTTCCTGGCCGGCCTGACCTACGGCCTCATCGAGGGGCCAACCCGTGGCTGGAGCAGTCCCTCGGTACTCACGGCGATCGTGATCGCCGCGTTGACGGCGCCTGCCTTCCTGCTGGTCGAGCACCGCCGGGCCGACCCGATGCTGCCGCTCGACCTGTTCCGCTCCCGCCAATTCAGCGGCGCCAACGCAGTGACCTTCGTCGTCTACGGCGCGCTGGGCGGTGCCCTCTTCCTGCTGCCCGTCGAGCTCCAGATCGTCGCGCACTACACCCCCCTGGCGTCGGGGCTGGCCCTGCTGCCCGTGACGGTGGTGATGCTGCTCTTCTCAGCCCGCTCCGGACAGCTCGCAGCGCGCATCGGGCCCCGCCTGCAGATGAGCGTCGGCCCCGTCGTCGTCGCCGCGGGGCTGGCCCTGCTCGCCCGCGCCACGACACCGGGCAGTTACTGGGTCCAGGTCTTCCCCGCCGTGCTGCTCTTCGGGTTCGGCCTGGCCATCACTGTGGCGCCGTTGACCGCGACGGCGATGGGCGCGGCGCCGGCCGAGCACGCCGGCGTGGCCTCGGCCGTGAACAACACTGTGGCCCGCGCCGCCGGGCTCGTCTTCGTGGCCGTGCTGCCCCTGGTGGCCGGCCTCACCGGTGCGGCCGCGCTCGGCCCGGCGGAGCTGGCCAGCGGGTTCCGCATTGCCATCTTCATCTCGGCCGCCACCTGCGCGGCGGGTGGGCTGCTCGCCGTGCTCACGATCCGCAACCCCGCCACCCCGATTCACTTCGGGCACCGGGCGACCTACCACACCGCGCTGAACGGCCCGCCACTGCGGCCCTCGCCGCTTCCGTCGACCCCGCCGCGCTGACCGCAACGAGCGCAGGACGTGCGCCGCCGCCACCCTTGGGCCAAGGTAGGCCGATGCCGCGCACCGCCCGCCCGCCCGCCCCCCCGGTCTTCGCGCCGGCGCCGCTCGGACCGCTGACGCTGCGCAACCGCATCATCAAGGCGGCCACCTTCGAGGGCGTCACGCCCCGTGGACGGGTCAGCGACGAGCTCGTCGAGTTCCACCGCCGCGTGGCGGCGGGCGGCGCCGCCATGTCCACGGTGGCCTACCTCGCCGTGTCGCCCGAGGGCCGCACCGACCGGCACTGCCTGCTTCTCGACCCCGAGACCGCACGCGGCCTCCGCCGGCTCACCGACGCCGTGCACGCCGAGGGTGCGGCGGCGGCGGCGCAGATCGGCCACGCCGGGCCGGTGGCCAACGCGCGCTCGAACGGCGCACCCGCCCTCTCGCCGTCGGGTGGGTTCACCCCCATGGGCTCGCGCCTCGCGCGCCGTCGACGCTGCAGGCATCGAGCGCATCGTCGAGGACTACCGGCGGGCGGCCACCCTGGCCGTCGAGGCCGGCTTCGACAGCATCGAAGTGCACGTCGGGCACAACTATCTGCTCAGCGCGTTCTTGAGCCCGAAGCTCAACCGGCGCCACGACCAGTTCGGCGGCTCGGTGGAGAACCGCGCCCGCTTCGCCCGCACGGTGCTGCGCACGGTGCGCGACGCGGTGGGGCCCGAGACGACGGTGACGGCCAAGCTGAACATGGCCGACGGGGTGGACGGCGGTCTGTGGGTGGACGAGAGCCTCGAGGCGGCGGCGCTCTTCGAGGCGGACGGCTCTCTCGATGCGCTCGAGCTCACCGGCGGCAGCTCGCTCGCCAACCCGATGTACCTCTTCCGCGGGGAGGCGCCGCTCAAGGAGTTCGGCGCCACGTTGCCGCCACCCATACGGCTGGGCTTCCGAGTCCTCGGACACCGCTTCTTGCGCACCTACCCCTTCGAGGAGGCCTTCTTTCTCCCCTACGCCCGCCAGTTCCAGCGGGCGTTGCGCACGCCGGTGATCCTGCTCGGGGGCATCACCGAGCTGGCCACGATCGAGTCCGCGCTGGCCGAAGGCTTCGCGTTCGTCGCGATGGCTCGTGCGTTGCTGCGTGAACCGGACCTGCCCAATCTCATGCAGGCCGGTGCGACGACATCGTCGCTCTGCATCCACTGCAACAAGTGCATGCCCACCATTTACTCGGGGACGCGCTGCGTCCTGGTGGCCGACCGCCCCGGTTTCTCCTAGGCCGCCACCGGCGGCCGGCGCCCCGCCCACGGGGCCGCGCGCTCGAGCTCGCCGCCCAGTGCCAGCAGCGTCTCCTCGTCCCCGAAGCGGCCGACGAACTGCACCCCGATGGGCAGGCCCGCGTCGTTCCAGTGCAGCGGCAGCGAGATGCCGGGCTGGCCTGTCACGTTGAAGGGCGGGGTGAAGGGGACGTACGCCGCGGCCCGGAACAAGCCGGCCAGCGGCTCGCCCGGCGGGGAGTCGAAGGTGCCGAGCGGCGCCGGCGGCTCGGCCAGCGTCGGGGTCAACAGGACGTCGAAGGTCTCGAAGGAGGCGGCGATCTGGCGCGTCGCCTTCTGCAGCCCCTGGACGGCGGTGAGGTACTGCGCCGCGTTCAGCGAGCGGCCGAGGGCGACGAGCGCCCAACTCAATGGCTCCATGTCGTCCTCGGTGGCGGGCCGCCCGAGGCGAACCTCCCAGTCCGCGATGGCCCAGGCGTTGCCGGCCGCCCACACGTTGACGAAGTCCGCGACGAACGCGTCGCCGTCGACGTCGAGCGACGCCTCCACCACGTGGTGGCCGAGTGATTCACACGACGTGCCCGCCGCGTGCGCCGCGGCGACGCAGTCGGGGTGCACGTCGGAACCGGTGGGCGAGGATGTCAACACCGCGATGCGCAACCGCGGCGGTGGCGCGGCGGCCGCGGCGGCGAAGGAGAGCCCGCGCCGCGGCGGCGCCCAATAGGGGTCACCGGGGACCGGGCCGGCCGTGGCGTCGAGGATCGCCGCCGAGTCGCGCACCGAGCGCGTGAGCACGTGCTCGCACACCAGGCCGCCCATCAGGTCGCCGTATTGGGGCGCCAGCGAATTACGTCCGCGCGTCGGCTTGAGCCCGACCAACCCGCAACACGACGCCGGGATCCGGATCGACCCGCCGCCGTCGTTGGCGTGTGCCGCGGGCACCATGCCCGACGCCACGGCGGCGGCCGACCCGCCCGACGATCCTCCAGTCGAGTGCTCCGTCTGCCAGGGATTGCGCGAGGGGCCGAAGCGGCGCGGTTCGGTGGTGGGGAGGATCCCGAGCTCGGGCGTGTTCGTCTTGCCACAGATGACGAACCCCGCGTCGATGAAGCGCTGGGTGAGCTCCTGGGTCACGGTCGAGCGGTAATCGCCTGCGAAGGCCAGTCCCTCGCAGAAGGGCGTGCCGGCCAGCTCGGCCCCGAGGTCCTTCAAGAGGAAGGGCACGCCCCGGAAGGGGCCGTCAGGCAGCGCGCCGGCCGCTTCGGCCCGGGCGCGGTCGTAGAGCTCGTGGATGATCGCGTTCAGCTGGGGGTTGAGCGTCTCCATGCGGGCGATGGCGTCGGCGACCAGCTCGGTCGGCGTGACCTCCTTGGTGCGCACGAGCTCCGCCTGCGCCGTCGCGTCCAACCAGGCCATCTCGTCGCTCATGAGAGCCACGGTAGCGATGTGCGCGCCTGGGTTCTCTCCGGTTTTTTGCCCTTTTGCCCAGCCACCCCCGCGGGAAGTGGGACGGCTCAGGCGGGAGCCGGCTCGGCCGGCTGCTTGGCCCCGGCCGCCACGCCCGGGCGCCGCGCCCCGGTGCGGATGGCCACGGCCTCGGTCACGGTGACGTCGGTCCCGCAGCTGGTGCAGCGCCTCCGGTCGTCGAGCTCGCCGCCGCAGCCGCGGTGCTGGAGGATCATCGGGCGCTCGCCCTCGAGCCCGTAGTGGTCCCCCCATTGGAGCAGCGCCACGAGCACCGGCCACAGGTCGGCGCCCTTCTCGGTCAGGCGGTACTCGCTGCGCAGCGGGCGCTCCTGGTACGGGCGCTTGACCAAGATCCCCTCCTCGACCAGGCGCTCGAGGCGGGCTTGCAGCACATTGCGCGCCACGCCCAGGTCACGCTGGAGGTCGTCGAAGCGCCGGATGCCCAAGAAGACGTCCCGGACGATCAGCAGCGTCCAGCGTTCGCCCACAACCTCCAGGGTGGCGGCGACCGGGCAGTACTGGCTCGGGTAGTCACGCTTGAGCATCCACCCAGCATAGCGCATGTTTCCGGCGAGAGCGTTGTTTTATAAAACTATCTCCCCTACAGTTCGTTTCATGACAGAACTCGCAGCTCTGCCCACGCCGCCGGCCGCCGAGGTCACGAATCGGCGCCCCCACCCGACCGTGACCGCCCTCATCGTGTTGACGGGTGTGTTCTTGTCGTCACTCGACCTGTTCATCGTCAACATCGCGTTCCCCAGCATCTCGGCCACCTTCCACGGCGAGAGCCTCAGCTCGCTCTCGTGGGTGCTCAGCGCCTACACGATCGCCTTCGCCGCCGCCTTGGTCCCGGCGGGGCGCTGGGCGGACCGGGCCGGGCGCAAGGAGGCCTTCCTGCTCGGGCTCGCCGTCTTCACCACCTCGTCCGCGCTCTCCGCGGTCGCACCGTCGCTCGAATTCCTCGTCGCCGCCCGCATCCTGCAGGCGCTCGGCGGCGCCCTCATGCTGCCCACGTCGCTCGGCCTCCTCCTCCCCGCCTTCGGGCCGGCGCGCAAGGGTGCGGCGATCGGCCTGTGGTCGGCCGTCGGTGGCGCCGCCGCTGCGTTCGGACCGCCGATCGGCGGCCTGCTGGTCCAGGTGAGCTGGCGCTGGGTCTTCCTGGTGAACCTGCCCTTCAGCGTCCTGGCCCTCTTCTTCGGCATCCGGCTCCTCGACGAAGTGCGCGACCCCGCTGCCCACAAAGCGGACCTGCTCGGCGCGGGCCTGCTCTCGGTCTCGGTGGCCAGCGTGGTGGCCGCCATCGTCCAGGGCTCCGACTGGGGCTGGACGAGCCCGCGCATCATCGGGGCCTTCGCGCTGGCGCTGGTGTCGGGCGCATGGCTGGCGGCGCGCTCGTTCCGCCACCCCAACCCCATCCTCGAGCCGGCGGTGATCCGCCACCGCGCGGTCGCCCTGGCCGACCTCAGCTCGCTCGCCTTCTTCGGCGGCTTCGGTGCGCTCGTGCTCGGCGGCGTCCTCTTGCTCACGGGGGTCTGGCACGAGTCGGTGCTGCGCGCCGGATTCATGATCGCCCCCGGGCCGCTGCTGGCCGGTCTCACCGCGTTCCCCGGTGGGTTGCTGGGCGCGCGCGTGGGCCACCGCGCTGTCGGCGTGGCCGGCTCCCTGTGCTTCGCCGCCGGTGGACTGTGGTGGATCACGCACGTCGGCGCCACGCCCGACTGGGCCGGCGCCTACCTGCCGGGGAGCCTGCTCTCCGGCTTCGGCGTCGGGCTCATGCTGCCCTCCCTCGGCGGCGCCGCCACCGCGCCGCTGCCACAGCAGCGCTTCGCGACCGGCTCCGCCCTCTACGCGATGACACGCCAGATCGGCGTGGCGCTCGGGGTCGCCTGCCTGGTCGCCATCCTCGGCACCGCGACCGGCCCGTCTGCCATCGAGGCCTTCCACCACGCGTGGGCCTTCATGATGGGCTGCAGCCTGCTCTCCGGCGCAGTCCTGCTCGGCATCGGTGCCCGGGTCACGGAGACGGCGGACGCCCGGCCACTGGTCGAGGAAGCCATGACGGCACGCAGCGACACCGCCACCGGGCGCGCCGACCTCTCGCGTCCAGCCCTGGAGGGCTACGTCACCGCCGGGGGCAAGTAAGAGGGGTTCGCGACCAGCAGCTGATCGCGCGCCGACGCCGCCAGCGCCCCGGCGACCCGCTCCCACTCGTCGTCGACGTCGCCGGCACGAATGGCGGCAGCCAAGGATGCGTCGTCACCCGCGCCCAGATCACGCAGTCGCTCGGCGTGCGCCGCCACGATGGCCGGACCGAGCTGCAGCTCGCGTTCGACAATGCCCAGCGCGTTGCGGGCCACCCGCGCCTCGAAGCGCGTGCCGCCCTCGCTCTGCTCCATCACCCCGGCCTCGAGGTACTCGCGCACTGCTTCGACGAGCTCGGCCGCCGTCGGCCGACCGAACGGAGCGCGCGGTCGCTGCGCCACCGCACCTCGCACCGGATCGTGACGAGGGGCAGGAGCGGGAGCGGCCGGTGCCACCCCCAACAGAGAGAAGAGGTCCCACTCGCTCTCGCAGACGCGCCGCCCGATGGCGGCCAGCTCCACCGAGCGCGTGGCGCCGCTCAGGTGCACCGAGGCCTGCAGCGCGCAGATGGTCGCCCACTTCACCGTGGCGTAGACCTGCCACCAGTGGACGCGGTCGCCGTCGATCGCCTCGCCACCCGCGGCCTCGTACGCGCCGAGCAGATCGCCGAGGCTCCCGAAGCCGCCGACCTCGCCCGCGCCCCCGAAGCGCCAGGCCGGAGCGCACAACCACCCGATGTCCTCCGCGGGGTCGCCGGCGTGGGCCAGCTCCCAGTCGAGGACACCGCGCAGGCCGTCGGGACCGACCAGCAGGTTGCCGAGCCGGAAATCGCCGTGCACGGTCACCCGCGACCCTGGCACAGGCACGTGGGCGCGCAGCCAGCGCGCGCCGAGCTCGAGCGCCGGGCGGGCCTCGCCGAGCAGGTCGAGATAGGGCAGCGGGTCGCCCAGGGGGTCTGTGGGTGGCAGCCCGTCGATGGCATTCGGATCGATCGTGTGAATCGCCGCCACCGCGCGCCCGCACTGGGCGGTCAGCACCGTACGTGCCGCGGCCCACTCGCGGTCGCGCAGGATCTTGCGCGGGATGGTCTCGCCCTCGAGGCGCTCGACCACCAGCCATGCCGCGCCCAGGCCGTCTCGCGTGCCGTCACCGCTCGTCACCACCTCGGGCACCGGGACACCCGCCGCGCGCGCGGTGTCGAGGAGTGAACGCTCGAGCTGCACCAACCCGGCCTTGCCTCCGCCGTCGCCCCGGTCCATCTGCAAGATCAGACCGCGCGGCGCGCCGCGCCCGGCGAGATCGAAGGAACTGGTCACCCGCGACGCCCCGCCCGAGAGGCGACGCAGGTCTTGGACGGTCCCACCCAAGCGCGCGCCCAGCGCGGCCGCCAGGTCCTCGCTCCTCGACGGGGTGGCCATCGACGGCCTAGGCGACCGGGACGACCGGCCTCCCGCCGTCGTCGAGCTGATGCAGGTACTCGCAGATGCCGTACCCGGTACGCGTCGCGCCGGCGGGGTCCTCGTAGGTCCAGCGGGCGAGCCCCTCGTTGACCAGGGTGCCGCCCGCCTGGCCGATGTTGGCCACCCGCAGCACCTCGCCGCGTAGCGGGAAGGTGCGGCCCTCCTTGTCGAGCACGTCGAGATGCACGACGCGATGGGTCACACCGTCGTCCTCGAGTTCGGTGCGCACACGCCACTCCGCCACCGACACCGCCCGCATGCCGTCCCAGACCCAGCCGCGGTGCAGATCGCCGGCCTCCGTGCCGAGGCGGATCCCCCCGAAGTGCACGTCGTCGCCGATGTTGATGGAGAACCAGCGCCACATGCGCGGGCCGCCCCAGCGCCGCGGCCCCCAGGAACGGTCGCGGTTGCCGTGCGCGCCACGCCACTCGTGGCCCACGCCGTCGACGGTGAGCGTGCCCGTCCAGCGTCCCGCCTGCTCGAGGTGGCCCTTGCCGACCGTGCCCGCGGCGGCGGCCGCCTCGGCCGAGCGCGGGCCGCCGGGCTGGCCGTCGGTGCCCACAGCGGGCGTGATGGCGTCGAAGCGCACGTCGAGCGCGACGGGAACCGGGCGCGTCGCGGCGGGGCCCGTGGCGCACGGGCGCGCCTGGACCTCGCCCTCCATCGTCAGTCGCCAGGACTGCAGCGCCTCGAGCATCTCGTAGCGCACGTTTCCGACGTCGAGCACCGTGTCGACCATCTCGCGTTGCTCCACGACCCAGCGGTACTCGCCCAGCTCGCCGCCGGGCAGCCACAGCGACATCCCGACATCCATGGTCCCCTCGTTGGGGCGGATGCCCACCCGGGTGAACAGGCCGGTGTCGGTGCCCTCGTCGTAGGCGTTGAAGTAGTAGGACTCGCTCCAGGCGGTGTCGCCTTCGACCGGATGGGCCAGGTCGTGTCGGGCGTCGAGGATCGGCATCGCCTACACCATTGCCCGTCTGGCGCCGTCGTTCAACGGGGACCCGTCGGAGGCGCGGTCGATCTCGGGCCCGGCCAGGTCCGCCTCCGGCACCGGTGCCGGGCTGTTCTCGAACGGACAGCCTTCGGGCTCGTGTGTGAAACTCGCCCCGAGGGCACCGGGGAGAGCGCCGAGAACGAACAGACCGCCGAGACGACGGAGAGAGCGATGACCACCATTGACGCCGACGGCCGACTGCAGTTCGGGATCTTCCTGGCCCCGTTCCACCCGGTCGGCCAGAATCCGACGCTCGCGCTCGAGCGCGATCTGCAGCTCATCGAGCATCTCGACCAGCTCGGCTACGACGAGGCCTGGTTCGGCGAGCACCACTCGGCCGGCTACGAGATCATCGCCTCGCCCGAGGTCTTCATCGCCGCCGCCGCGCAGCGCACCAAACACATCCGCCTCGGTACCGGCGTCTCCTCGCTCCCGTACCACCACCCGTTCATGCTGGCGGACCGCATGGTCCTGCTCGACCATCTGACCCGCGGCCGGGTCATGATCGGCGCGGGACCGGGCGCGCTGCCCTCCGACGCGTTCATGATGGGCATCGACCCGGCCCGCCAGCGCGACATGATGGAGGAGGCCCTCGAGGCGATCCTCCTGTTGCTGGCGGGCGATACCGTCACGATGGAGACGGACTGGTTCACGTTGACGAAGGCCCGCCTGCAGCTGCGGCCCTACCAACGTCCCTTGCCCGAGGTCGCGGTGGCCGCACAGGTGTCCCCGGCCGGACCGCGGGCGGCGGGACGCTTCGGCTGCAGTCTGCTCTCCATCGGCGCCACCTCGGCCGGTGGCTTCGACGTGCTGGGCGCGCACTGGGACGTCATGGAAGAGCGCGCCGCCGAGTTCGGCACCACGGTGGACCGCAGCGCGTGGCGCCTGGTCGGCCCCATGCACATCGCCGACACCAAGGAACAGGCCGTCGCCGACGTCGCCTTCGGCCTCAGCGAATGGGTCGACTACTTCCAACGGGTCGCGGCGCTGCCGCTCGCACCCAACACCGAGAACTTCGAGTCGCTCGTTGATGCGCTCAACGCCTCGGGCTTCGCCGTCATCGGCACCGTCGACGACGCCATCGCGCAGGTCGAGCGCCTGCGAGCCCAGTCGGGCGGGTTCGGCACCTTCTTGCTCATGGGCCACGAGTGGGCGGACACCGCGGCAACCCGCCATTCCTACGAGCTCATCGCCCGCTACGTGGCGCCCCAGTTCCAGGGCACGTCGGCGTCGTTGACCTCGAGCCGGGACTGGGCGGCGGAGAACCGCCCCGAATTCATCGGCGCAGCGGGCAACGCCGTCATGTCGGCCATCCAGAAGCACCACGAGGAGAAGGCGCAGAAGGCCGGGCACGAGAAGGCGGCGCACCGTGGCTGACATCGTCCACGAGCAGATCCCGGCCAACGAGATCGAGCTCCACGTGGCCACGGCCGGGCCGGCCGGCGGGCGCCCGGTGGTGCTGTGCCACGGCTTCCCCGAGCTGTGGTACTCGTGGCGCCACCAGCTCAGCGCGCTCGGCGACGCGGGCTACCGCGTGCTCGCCCCCGACCTGCGCGGCTACGGGGGCAGCTCGCACCCACGCGACGTCGACGCCTACGGCTCGGACCAGCTGACCGGCGACCTCTGCGGCCTCCTCGACCACTACGGCTACGAGACCGCCGTCTTCTCCGGCCACGACTGGGGCTCCATGGTGGTGTGGGAGCTGGGCCGGCTGCACCCCGAGCGCGTCGCAGCCATCTGCAACATGAGCGTCCCGTACTCCCAAGCCTCGGGGCCACCGACTGCGATCTTCCGGCACCTCTTCGGCGACGGCTTCTTCTACATGCTCTACTTCCAAGACGTCGGCCCGGCCGAGGCGGAGTTCGACGAAGACCCACGCCGCTACGTGCGCACGATGTTGTATTCAGCCAGCGGGGAGGGCATGGCCAATCCCGCCCCGCTCGTGTCGAACGCACCGGCGGCTGGCACGCGCTTCTTGGACGTCTTGACGCCGCCGCCCGACGTGCTGCCCGCCTGGCTGAGCGAGCACGACGTCGACGTCTACACCGAGGGCCTCCGCCAGGGCGGTCTCTTCGGCCCGGTCAGCTTCTACCGCAACCTCGACGCCAACTGGGAGCGCTCGAAGGACCTGCCGCCGTCTCGCTATGCCATGCCGACCGGCTTCGTCACCGGGTCGCTCGACCCGGTCAACCTCATGATGCCGGGCGCCGTCGAGGCGATGGCCGAACTGCTGCCGGACTTCCGCGGCGCGACGGTGATCGCGGGCGCGGGTCACTGGGTGCAACAGGAGCGGCCGGCCGAGACCAACGCGGCGCTGCTCTCGTTCCTGGCCTCGGTGTGAGCGGGTTGGTCGCCCTCCCCGGCCAGCCGGCCGGGGTCCCCTGGCCGACCGAGGCCTGGCCCGAGGGCCCGCTCCCCACCGGCGTCGAGGTGCGCGCCCTGCTCGACGAGGTGTTCGACGACGACGGTCCCCTGGCCACGACCTTCGCCGTGCTGGTGGTGCACCGCGGCCGCGTCGTGGCCGAGCGCTACCACGGCGCGCTCGAGCACTTCGACCGCCCACCCACGCCGGTGACGGCGGAGACGCCCTTGCTCAGCTGGTCAATGGCCAAGTCCGTGTTGCACGCGGTCGTCGGCCTCCTCGTCGGCACCGGCCGCCTCGACCTCGACGCGCCAGCCACGGTGCCCGAATGGGCCGATCGACATGACCCGCGTCATGCCATCACGCTGCGCCAGCTGCTGGCCATGCGCGACGGCCTCAGTTTCGTGGAGAACTACGAGGACGACCGCGTGTCCGACGTGATCCAGATGCTCTTCGGGGACGGCCAGCCCGACATGGCGCACTTCGCGGCCGCCCGCTCGCTCGCCGCGCCACCGGGGACCCGGTTCTCCTACTCGTCGGGCACGTCGAACATCATCTCGGGCATCGTCGCCCGCAGCATCGGGCCCGGCGAGCCGTACGCCCGCTTCTTGCACAGCCGGCTGTTCGGTCCCATCGCCATGACCAGTGCCGAGCCCGAGTTCGACGAGGCGGGCACGTGGGTCGGCTCGTCCTACCTGCGCGCGACGGCGCGCGACTTTGCGCGCTTCGGGCTGCTCTACCTGCGCGACGGGTTGTGGGAGGGCGTCCGCCTTTTGCCGGCGGGCTGGGTGGACTACGCCCGGACGTGGGTGTCGGTGGACCCCGAGGACGACAGTCCCTACGGTGCGCACTGGTGGGGCGTGGCGGGCGACACCCGTGGCACGTTCCGCGCCGCCGGCTACGAGGGCCAGTCGATCACCATCTGCCCCGCGCTGGACCTGATCGTGGTGCGCCTGGGCAAGACCTCGCTCGAGCGCGAGCCCCTGCTCGGTCCCTGGCGCGCCGCGATGGTCGAAGCGTTCGCGCCCGCAGGCTGACGCCGCGCCGTCTCAGGCCGGGCTGGCCACGAAGAGGGGGATCTGCCGGTCCGTGTTCTCCTGGTACTCGCGATAGGGCGGGTATGCGGCGACGGCACGCTCCCACCACTGCGCCCTCTCGTCGCCACTCACCTCACGCACGGTCACGGCGATGGGCTCGGGCCCGTCTTGAATGGTGATCTCGTCGGGATGCGCGACGAGGTTGTGATACCACTCGGGGTTCTCGGGCGCTCCGCCCTTCGACGCGACGAGCGCGTACTCGCCCCCATGCTCGACCCGCATCAGGGGGTTCTTGCGCACCTTCCCGCTCTTGGCGCCCCGGGACGCGACGATGATGACGGGCATCCCGGTGTCGAGCAGCGTGTTGGCCCGCTGCCCGCCCGAGGCCTCGTACTCGGCCACCTGGTCGCGAACCCACGTGGAGGGGCTCGGTTCGTAGTCACCTTGCAGTGTGGTCATGGGACGACACTACGCGTGTCGGGCTACTGTCCGCCCGTGCCCCGCGCCCCCATGCACACCGCCGACGTCCTCGCCCTGCACACCTCACTTTCCAACTGGGGCCGCTGGGGCGACGACGACCAGCTGGGCGCGCTGCACCTCATCACGCCGGAGGTGACCGCGGCCGGCGCGGCCGGCGTGCGCTCGGGCCGCACCGTGTCGTGCGCGCGGGCCTTGAACACGCAGGCGGCGGCGGACAACCCCGCGCCGGTCGCCCATCACATGATCGGGACCGTCACCGAGGGCTGGGGTGCCGACTACCTCGCCGTGGCGCCGCACGGGTTCGCGACCAGCCACATCGACGCGCTGTGCCACGTCATGCACGAAGGCCGGCTCTTCAACGGCTACCCGGCCGAGACGGTGACCGCCCACGGCGCCACCCGGCTCGGCATCCACCACCTCAACGGCGGCGTCGTGACCCGCGGCGTGTTGCTCGACATCCCCGCGCTGCGCGGGGTCGACGCGCTCGAGCCGGGCGACCCCGTGTTCCCCGAGGACCTCGAGGCCGCCGAGACACGGGTGGGAGTCCGGGTGCGCCCCGGCGACGCGCTGCTCGTGCGCACCGGGCGCTGGCGCTGGCGCGACGACCACGGGCCCTGGGATCTCGGCAGCCTGGCGGCCGGCCTGGACGCCTCGTGCCTGCCCTGGCTGCGCGAGCGAGACGTGGCGGCGCTCGGCAGCGACGGGGTCTCCGACGTCCTGCCTTCGCGGGTCGACGGCGTGGTCATGCCGATCCACACCGTCGCGATCGTCGCCATGGGCGTCCACCTGTTGGACAACCTCGATCTCGACGCGCTGGCCGCCGCCTGCGCGGCAGAGGAGCGCTCGGAGTTCCTCTTCACGGTGGCGCCGCTCGTCTTGCGCCGCGGCACCGCGTCGCCGGTGAACCCGATCGCCGTCTTCTAGGTCACGCCACCTCGCGCCGGCCTCGTCGCAGAGCTGCGCACGGGTCCCCCGCCGGCGCCACCTCCCTCGGTCGGGATGAATCTATGGGGGTTGCAGCCCGACCGCAAGGGCTTCACGATCTTGGTCTCGCTCCCGCCGCCGCAGAGGGTGCGGGCTTACGCGCCCTCGTAGGGAAACCCGAGGTCGGGCGCGCTCAGGATGGCCTGAAACGGAATCCCCTCGGCTGCTGCCATCGCCTCGACCGTGCCCCCACGGTCGACCACGGCGACGAGGAGCACGACCTCGGCCCCGGCATCGCGAACGGCATGGGCGGCCTCGAGGAGCGAGGTGCCGCGGGTGACCGTGTCCTCGGTCACCACCACCTTGTCCCCGGGGTCGAGCGCACCGGCGATGCGCCCGCCCGCACCGTGGTCCTTGGCTTCCTTGCGCACGCTGAAGGCCTTGAGCGGGCGTCCGCGGCTGGCCGCGACGCCCGCGGTGACGAAGGCCACCGGGTCCGCGCCCATGGTCAGCCCACCGATGGCGGTCGCCTCCGGCGGCACCACCGAGAGCACCGCGTCGGCCACGAGCACCATGGCCTCGGGCCGGCACACGGTCTGCTTGGAATCGATGAACCAGGTGCTGGTGCGGCCGGACTTGAGAGTGAATTGGCCGCGCTTGACCGAATGGGCGAGCAGGTGCTCGCGCAGCTCGGGGTAGCGCTCGGCTCCGCTCACGCGAAGCGCACGCCGGTGACGCCGGCTGCGATCTCCCCGATGGCGCGGGCAGGCTGTCCCGCTGCCTCGAGCGCGTCGAGCGCGTGGGCGACTGCGGCCGCGTCCACGATGAGCGCCATACCGATGCCGCGGTTGAAGACGCGGTCCATCTCGTCCTGGGCCACCGAGCCCAGGCGCTGGATCTCTCCGAACACCGGCGGCTCCTCCCAGGCCGCGCGCGCCAGCACGGCGCCGCTGCCCTCGGGCAGCGCGCGAGGCAGGTTCCCGACGATCCCCCCGCCGGTGATGTGCGCACAGGCGTGCAGCCCGTCGCCCAGCGCGGCGCGCGCGGCCAACACCGCGGGCGCATAGATCACCGACGGGCGCAGCAATTCGTCGGCCACGCTGTGGCCTGCCCCCGCCCAGGCGGGATTGCCGAGGTCGAGGCCGGCGCGCTCCAAGAGGACGTGGCGGGCGAGCGTGTACCCGTTCGAGCGCAGGCCCGGCGAGAGCAGGCCGACGACGGCGTCGCCCGGCCGCACCCGGTCGGGCCCGAGCTGGGTCCCGTCCTCGACGACACCGACCGCGAACCCCGCCAGGTCGAGCTCGTCGCTCGCCATGACGCGTGCGTGCTCGGCCGTCTCACCCCCGATCAGCGCGCAGCCGGCGAGGCGGCAACCCTCGGCGACACCGGCCACGACGGTGGCGATGCGGTCGGGGTCGACCTTGCCCGTCGCGATGTAGTCGAGCATGAACAGGGGTTCGGCACCGGCGCAGACGAGGTCGTCGACACACATGGCCACCAGGTCGATGCCGACGGTCTCGTAGCGACCGGTGGCCCGCGCCACCTCGAGCTTGGTGCCGACCCCGTCGGTCGACGCGACGAGGATCGGGCGGGCGTAGCGCTCGGTGTCGAGGGCGAACTGCGCAGCGAAGCCGCCGATGCCGCTGACCAGCGCGCGCAGTCGGTCGACCGCAGCGTCGCCCGACGCAATGTCCACACCGGCGCCGGCGTAGGTGGCGCCGCCTCGTCCCATTGCTCAGACCCCGGGGAGGGCGCCCTGGTGCGCCGCGGCGGCGGCCGGCTCGGGCCGGCCCAGCTCGACCGGTGTCGTGGTGGGCACAGGGACGGGTGTGGGGTAGTCGCCGGTGAAGCAGGCGTCGCAGAACCCGCCGTCTGCGTCGATCGCTTCCTTCAGGTTCGCGATGCTGATGTAGGCCAGCGAGTCGGCCCCCAAGATGCGCGCCATCTCGTCGACGGAGTGATGAGTGGCGAGGAGCTCCTCGTGCGAGGGGGTGTCGATCCCGTAGAAGCAGGGCCAGCGCCACGGCGGCGACGAGATGCGCAGGTGTACCTCTGCCGCGCCCGACTCGCGCAGCATGCGGATCACCGAACGCTGCGTCGTGCCGCGCACGATGGAGTCGTCCACGACCACCAGCCGCTTGCCCGCGATGGCGTCGCTCAGTGGGTTCAGCTTCCGCCGCACCGCGTCGGCGCGCTCCTGCTGGCCGGGCGCGATGAACGACCGCCCGATGTAACGGTTCTTCACCAGTCCCTGCCCGTAGGGAATGCCGCTCGCCCGCGCGAAGCCTTCGGCGGCGGGGACTCCGGACTCGGGCACGCCCATCACCATGTCGGCCTGGGCCGGCGCCTGGAGCGCGAGCAGCTCGCCCATGCGACAGCGCGTCTCGTGCACCTCGCGGCCATAGAGGCGGCTGTCGGGTCGCGCGATGTAGGCGAACTCGAAGATGCACAGCCGGGGCTCGACGTCGCGTAGCCACGGGATCTCGAGGCTCTGCGGCCCGTCGGCATCGATCACGACCAGCTCGCCCGGCGCGACCTCGCGCACGAAGGTGGCACCGATGACGCTCAACGCGGGCGTCTCGGACGCAAGCACCCAACCCCTGGGCGCGTCCTCCGGGCCGATCCGGCCCAGGCACAACGGGCGGAACCCGAAGGGGTCGCGCACCCCGAAGAGACGCTCGGAACTCATGAGCACGAAGGAGAAGGCGCCCTCGAGGATGGGCAGCACCGCCTGGAGCGCCGTCGCGAGGTCCTCGGTCTCGGGGAACGAGTGGGCGAGCAGCTCGGCCACGACGTCGCTGTCGGTCGCGACGGAGCCGGGCAGCATGCCGGCCTTCTCGGCCAGGGCGGCGGTGTTGGTCAGGTTGCCGTTGTGCCCGAGCGCGAACCCGGCGCGCCCGACCGGCCGGTAGACGGGTTGGGCGCCGGACCAGTCCGAGGCGCCGTGGGTCGAGTACCGCGTGTGGCCGATGGCGAGGTGACCGTCGAGGCCCGAGAGAGTGCGCTCGTCGAACACGGTCGCCACCAGGCCCATGTCCTTCACGACGGTGACGGTGTTGCCGTCGCTCACCGCCATCCCGGCGGACTCCTGGCCACGGTGCTGGAGGGCGAAGAGCCCGTCGAAGGTCAGGTTGGCCACCCGCGACCCGGGCGCGTAGACCCCGAAGACACCGCACGCTTCCTTCACGCCCATCACCCGGCCTTCATTGTCGCACAGGCCGCTGTCACCACGGGTCGCCCAGGGCCGACCCCAGGTTGTCCTCGTGGGCGGCCCGCACCGTTGCGACCGGGAGGTCGACCAGCCTCCCGAGTTGGACGCGGTCTCCGCCGGCGCGCCCGAGCACCCTTGCGGGGACGCCGGCCTCGGCGGCGCGGGCGCCCAACGCGTCGGGGTCGGCGGTGGCAATCACGATGCGGGACGGCAACTCGCTGAACAGCTCGGCCGGGTCGTTCAGGTCGAGCGCACAGCCGAGACCCGCCTCGGCCGCCATCTCGGCCACGGTGACGGCGAGGCCACCGCCCGAAACGTCATGGACGGCGTGCACCAATGCGGCGCCCGCCGTGCCGGTCGCGTCCGGCCCGGCCACCTGCGCGGCGACGAGCCCGGCCACGAACGCGCACAGCGACGCGTGGGCGTCGAAGTTCACCGTGGGGACACGGCCGACACCACCACGGTCGCCGCGCCGCTCGGTGGCCCAGCGCGTGCCCCAGAGCGGGAACGCAGCCCCTGACGCAGCGGTGGGAGCGGACGGGGCGCGGACACCGAGCAGCACCACCGTGTCGCCCTCGGACCAGCCGAGGCCCGGTGGTCGCGCGTGCACCGCGTCGACGAGACCGAGGACGCCGAGCACGGGCGTGGGGTCGATGTCGGCCCCGCCGCTCTCGTTGTAGAGGCTCACGTTGCCGCCGATGACGGGCAGTGACAGGGCGCGGCACGCCTCGGCCAGGCCGTCGATGCACTCGGAGAGCTGCCACATCACCTCGGGGTGCTCGGGGTTCCCGAAGTTGAGGCAGTTCACGACGGCGACCGGCGCGGCGCCGACGCAGGCCAGGTTGGCCACGCCCTCGGCCAGGACCAGCGCGGTGCCCGCCCGCGGGTCGAGCGCGCAGGCGCGCGGGTTGGAGTCGGTGCTGAGCGCCACCCCGCGCGAGGACGGGGGCAGGCCCGGACCGGCCAGGCGCAACAACGCGGCGTCGGAGCCCGGCCCCGCCACCGTGTTCAAGAACAACTGGTGGTCGTACTGGCGGTAGACCCAGCGCGGCGAACGCACCAGCGCCAGCAGGTCGGCCGCGCACTCGGCCGGCGCGGGCGCTTCGAGCGGGGGAGACACGGGCGCGGCGGGCGCCTGGCGGGGCCGGTCGTAGAGCGGCGCGTCGTCGGAGAGCGACGCCGCCGGTACGTCGGCGAGCACCGGCCCGTCTCTGCCGTCGCGGATGCGCAGACGCCCGCCCCCGCCGGGCTCCGGCGCGGTGACCGTGCCCACGACCGTGGCGCGCACCTCCCACTTCTCGCAGATGGCCGCCACGGCCGGCCACGACTCGGGGCGCACGATGGCGAGCATGCGCTCCTGGCTCTCGCTCGTCATGACCTCCCAGGGCTCCATCCCCTCCTCGCGGCGGGGCACGGCGGACACATCGACGTCCATGCCCACGCCGCCCCGCCCCGCCGTCTCGCTGGTGGCGCAGGCCAGTCCGGCGCCGCCGAGGTCCTGGATCCCGACGACCAACTTCGTGTCGAGCAGCTCGAGGCAGGCCTCAATGAGGCGCTTCTCCTCGAAGGGGTCGCCCACCTGGACGCTGGGCCGCTTGGTGTCGTCAGCCGCGCCCGCGCCGTCGCCGCTGAAGCCGGCTGAGGCCAGCACGCTCACGCCGCCGATGCCGTCGCGCCCGGTGCTCGAGCCGAGGAGCACGGCGAGGTTGCCCGGCCCCGACGCGATGCCCAGCACCAATCGCCCGACCGGGAGCGCGCCCATGCACAGCACGTTCACCAGCGGGTTCTGCTCGTAGCAGTTGTCGAAGGTGAGCTCACCACCGACCGTGGGCACGCCGACGGAGTTGCCGTAGCCCGAGATACCGCTCACCACGCCCTCGACGAGCCAACGCTGGCGCGCGTCATCGGGCGGCCCGAAGAAGAGCGGGTCCATCACGGCCAGCGGCCGCGCGCCCATGGTGAAGATGTCGCGCAGGATGCCGCCCACGCCGGTCGCCGCACCCTGGTAGGGCTCGATCGCGGACGGATGGTTGTGGCTCTCGATGCGCAGCGCCACCGCGATGCCGTCGCCGGCGTCGATCACCCCGGCGTTCTCCCCCGGGCCGACCAGCACGCGGGAGCCCTCGGTGGGCAGGCGGCGCAGGTGCAGCCGGGACGACTTGTACGAGCAGTGCTCGCTCCACATCACCGCGTAGAGCGCCAGCTCGAGGTGGTTGGGCTCGCGCCCGAGAATCTTGCCCACGGCCTCGAACTCGTCGTCGGTGAGGCCGAGCGCCCGGTGCAGCGGCTCCTCGGCCGGAGAACTCATGGTGACCTCCACGATAGGGGCCGCGCCGCCACGACCAGGGCGGGCCGGCGGGCGGCGGGCGTCCTCAACCGGGACGATCGGCTCGCAGCACCGCGAGGTCGTGTTCGGACCACACCTCGGCCGCGTCGAAGCCGGCGTCGGCCAGCCAGCGCAGCTGGTCGGCCACCGTCGACGGGCGGTCGTGGCCCTCGAGGCCCGGCGTCACCGCGTCGGCGGGATCGACGGGGATGACGACGTCGCCCAGGACGAAGCGCCCGCCGGGTCGCAGGACGCCGGCGATCCGGGCGAACAACGCCGCCTTGTCCGGCCCCTCGAGGTGGTGGACGGCCAGAACGGAGACCACCAGGTCGAAGGGGCCGGCCGGCAGCGGGTCGACCAGGTTCGCCACCTCGAGCTCGACCGGCAGGCCGGCCAGGCGCGCGCGGGCCGCACCGAGCATGCGCTCGTTCTTGTCGACCCCGACCGCGCTCGCACCGGGGTGGCGGGCCAGCACGACGGCCACCGTCTCCCCCGTGCCGGTGCCGAGGTCGAGGATCCGGGACACACCCCGGGAGGCGCCTCCGCCGCCGTCCCCGCCGGCGTCCGCGCCGGCGGCGGCGACCGCCTCTTGGAGCCGGGGGTAGGCGGGTATGTCGGTCCGCATCAGCTCGGCGTAGGTGTCCGGGTCGAATTCGTAGGTGCTCACACGTCGTCGCTGCTCATCGCGAGAGCAGCGCCTCCTTTCGGATCCAGGTCCAATGCAACACGAAGACTGACAGGCCGAGCGTCACCAGATTGATGACGAGCTCGATCAGCCCGTTCGCACCCTTGCCCCACACCCCGTGTTGGAGGTCGTAGAGCACGTCCATCGCGAAGAGATACAACCCGGCACCGCCCCCGGCCAGCAGCCAGAACAGGGCCGCCCGCCGCGCCGTCACGAGGCAGTACGAGGCGGCGACCAGACACAGGGCGAGCCACCCGTCGGCCAGGGGGAAGGCATCCTCGAATTGCGTGTATCCCGGCGCGGTCTCCGACGCGACGAGAGAGCGGTGGGCCAGCCAGGCGATCCAGTAGGCCACGATGAGCAGGGCGGCCACCAGCAGCACGGTGGCCATGGTGCGGCGGCTCCGTGCATCGAGAGTGGCGTCGCCGGCCGCGCGCATCCCAGCAGGGTAACCCCGGTGGCAGCGGCGAAATGACGCCGGCGGACGCGCGCAATGCCGCGCCGCTTTCACAGCCGATCCTCTGGTGAATTTCAGTGGAATTGACGAGATGGGTGCACGGACTCGGGCCGAAATGAACCGAGCCGGGACTGTTACAAACTCACAACCGGAATTGAGTTATATGCCCGGCGCGAACGCGGCACAATAGGAGCATGCCAGCAAAGGGAAAGACCTCGGCTCCTCGCAAACCCATGAGCACTGGCCACAAGGCCGCATTGGCTCGTGGGCGTGCCGAGAGTGCAACCGTCCGTCACTATCTCGAGGCGCTCGAGACCTCGAAGCCCAAGCGCGGGCGCAAACGCACGCCAGCCTCCATCGACAAGCGGCTGGGCACCATCGACTCCCAGCTCGCCGCGGCCGACGCGCTCACTCGCCTCCACCTGCTCCAGGAGCAGAAGGACCTCTTCGACGAGCGCTCACGTGTGGACCAGGTCAAGGACCTCACGGCGCTGGAGAAGCAGTTCGTCAAGGTGGCCAAGGCCTACGGCGAGCGCAAGGGCATCACCTACTCGACCTGGCGGGCCGCCGGCGTCAGCGCGGCCGTCCTGCAGAAGGCCGAGATCTCGCGGGCGCGGAGCTGACGCGGCCGCGGCCGGGCGAGGAGCCGAGGACTCCTCAGCCCCGTCCCTTCGCCGGCCCGTGACGATGGGGCGACGCGGCCTCTGAGTTGTGACCCGTGTCCGGGCTCTGCGGAAAGTACTGCTCCACCGCCTGGGCGAGACCACCAGCGATCACCTGCTGGCCCTGCGCGCTCGTCGCGATGTCGGCTTCGAAGGGATCGGTGATGAACAGCGGCTCGATCAGCGCACCCGGCATCGTGCTCGGCGTGGAGAACCAGCCCGGTACGGGCGGGCCGAGCAGGAGGAGATGGCCGTAATTGGCCGCCGCCGTGGTGAGGGCCGGGCCGCCGAGCTGGCTGTCGTCGACGACGCCGAGGTTTGGTATCGCCCAGCCCTGCGCGTTCAGCGCGCCGAGCACGTCGTTCTGGACGAAGGTGGCAAGCTTGAGGTTCTGCGCCGAGAACGGCCGCGCCGTGTCGTAGCCGGTGACAGCGCCCGCATTGAGCGGCGAACCCCCGGCGTCGAAGTAGATGCCCACGAGCGCGTTCGCCTTCGCCATGTCCGCACACTGGTCGCGCGAGGCCACGTCGTCGTGCACGCCTTGCGCGGTAAAGAGGCCGCCCGAGACGTCGCCGGGACCGGGCCTGAGCACCGTCTCGTCCTTCGTCCGCGACACCACCACGGTGAACCCCTTTGCCCGAAGCAGGGCCATCGCGTCGAGCTCCACGGGAAGCGTCGCGTCTGCCTCGTAGACCGTTTGGCCGGAGTCGGTGGTACCGACACCACCCGGATCGAGGCCGCCGTGTCCCGCGTCGAGGAAGACCGTCAGCCGCCGGTTGCCCGAGGTGGGCGGGTACTTGACACACGCCCCGGGCTCGTACTCGCGGGTCGAGCTGCTTGCCCGCTGATGCCCGCACCGCGGACGAGCGGCGCGTCGTCCCCGCGCCGGCCGCGCCGGGCGCCACTGCGAAGAGCGCGAGCGACGGTCCGAGCGCCAAGGACAGCACCAGGACCATCAGCGGCCTCCCCGGTGAGCGGGGTGAGCGGGGTGAGCGGTGGGCCGGAACCCCGTCTTGTTCCGCCCGGCGCTCGCCCACGACATCACACTATGGACCGTGCCGCTCGGTGCGCGGTCACCCAAGTCGCGGGCGACGGCTCAGGCCGCGGGCGACTGGTCGGAGTCAGGCCGCCGCGGCGCGCGTCGCGGCGGCGCCCACCAGCGAGCGCAGCAGGACCAGGCCGTCGGTCGAGCCCAGCACCGCTGCGCTGGCTCGCTCGGGGTGCGGCATGAGGCCGACGACGTTGCCCGCCTCGTTGGCGACGCCTGCGATGGCATCGAGCGACCCGTTGGGGTTGTCGGCGTAGCGCAGCACGATGCGCTCCTCGTCCTGGAGGGCGCGCAGCGTGTCGGCGTCGCAGGTGTAGTTGCCCGAGAAGTGGTTGATGGGGATGACCAGCTCGTCGCCCGGAGTCGTGGCCGACGTGAGCACGGACGAGGTCGAGGACACCACGACGCGCGCCGGCTCGCAGAGGAAGCGGAGGCGCCCGTTCTTCTGCAGCGCGCCCGGTAGCAGCCCCGCCTCGGTCAGCACCTGGAAGCCGTTGCAGATGCCCACCACCGGGCCGCCGCTCCGGGCGAAGTCGCGCACCGCCTCCATGACGGGGGAGAAGCGGGCCAGTGCACCGGGGCGCAGGTAGTCCCCGTGGGCGAAGCCTCCCGGCAGCACCACCGCGTCGACGGGGCCGAGCGACGCGTCACGGTGCCAGAGGAGCACGCCGCTCCCACCGGCGAGCTCGGCCGCGGCGACGACGTCGTGCTCGCAGTTGGTCCCGGGGAAGACGACGACGCCGATGCGCGGCGCCACTCTCAGATCGCCTCGAGCTCGAGCCGGCTCTGCTCGATGACCGGGTTGGCCAGCAGGCGTTCGGCCAGCTCGGTCGCCCTGGTGCGCGCCGCACCCTCGTCGAGCGCGTCGACCTCGAAGCTGAAGGAGCGGCCGGCCCGCACGTGGGCCACCCCGTCGAAGCCGAGCGCGGGCAGGGCGCGCTCGATGGTTGCGCCCTCGGGGTCCGCGATACCGGGCCGCAACTGCACCTCGACGCGCGCCAAGAACTTCATCGCGACCCCATCACGAGGCACCGTACCAGTCGCTCAGCGAGCGGCCGGTCACGCGCTCGTAGGCCGCCACGTAGCGCGCCGACATGGCCGCGACCACCTCGCTGGGGAGCGGGGGCGGCGGTGGTGTGCGGTCCCAAGGCTGTTGCGCCAGCCAATCGCGCAGCGGCTGCTTGTCGAAGGCCGGCGGGGTCGTGCCCGGCACGACCGCATCGGCAGGCCACAGCCGCGAGGAGTCGGGCGTGCAGACCTCGTCGCACAGGCAGAGCACGCCGTCCACGTAACCCAGCTCGAATTTGGTATCGGCCAGGATCAACCCGGCGTCGGCGCAGCGGGCCGCGGCGCGGCGGTACAGCTCGAGGCAGGCGGCCCGCGCCGCCAGGACCGACTCGGCGCCGACCAGGTCGATCGCCTCCGCCATGCCGATGTTGAGGTCGTGCCCCTCGGCCGACTTCGTGGAGGGAGTGAAGATCGGCTTCTCCAGCTTGCTGGCGAGCAACAGGCCCTCGGGCATCTCGAGACCGTGGACCGTGCCCGAGCGCTCGTACTCCTCCCAGGCCTGACCGGCCAGGTACCCCCGCACGATGCACTCGAGCTGGAGCATCTCGGCCCGGCGCACCAGCATGGCCCGCCCGGCCCATGCAGGCGGCAGCGCCAGGCCCCCGAGCGCGGCGCTGATCTCGACCGGGTCGGCGGTGAGCACCGTGCCCGGGAGCACGTCGGCCAGCTCCTCGCACCAGAAGCAGGTCATCGCCGTCAGCACGCGGCCCTTGTCGGGAATGGGCTGGGCCATGATCACGTCGAACGCGCTGACCCGGTCCGACGCCACCATGAGCAGGCGGTCGTCGCCGGCGTCGTAGAGCTCGCGCACCTTGCCCGAGAGGACCTGCGGCAGATCGAGTGCGCCGGCGCCGCTCACAGCGTGACGACGGCGTCGGCGAAGCGGTCGACGTGGCGCAGGGTCCGGGAGAGGTCGAAGGCGTCGTCGAGCTGCGCGGCGGTGAGCGTCACCTCAGGGTCGGTCTCGAGGACGGCGCGGAACGGGCGCCGCTCCGACCACGCGGCGCGGGCGTCGCGCTGGACGATCCGGTACGCCTCGTCACGGGTCAGGCCCGCCGAGACGAGGGAGAGGAGGACCGCTTGCGAGAAGACGAGCCCGAGGGAGCCCTCGGTCAAGTTGGCCAGCGCGCGATCGGCGTGGATCACGAGGCCGGCCGCCAGCCCCGTCGCCTTGCGCAGCATGTAGCAGGTCAGCAGGGAGGCGTCGGGGAGCGCGACGCGCTCGACCGAGCTGTGTGAGATGTCCCGCTCGTGCCACAGCGCCACGTCCTCGAGCCCGGCGCCGAGGTAGCCGCGCAGCAGCCGGGCCAGGCCGCACAGGCGCTCGGAGAGGACTGGGTTGCGTTTGTGGGGCATCGACGAGCTGCCCTTCTGCCCCGAGCCGAAGGGTTCCTCCACCTCGCCGACCTCGCTGCGTGCCAGGTGGCGGATCTCGGTGCACATGAGCTCGATGGTCGCCCCGATCGACGCGCAGGCGGCGAGGTATTGGGCGTGGCGATCGCGGGCGATGACCTGGGTCGCGGGCACCGGCGTGAGCCCGAGCGCCGCGCACACCCGCGCCTCCACTTCGGGGTCGATGTTGGAGTACGTGCCGACCGCCCCGGAGAGCTTCCCCACCGCGACAGCCTCGCGCGCGGCGCGCAGGCGCCGGCGGTCACGGTCGGCCTGCAGGGCCCACAGCGCGAACTTGACCCCGAAGGTCGTCGGCTCGGCCTGCATACCGTGGGTACGCCCGGCGACCGGGACGTGCAGCAGTTCGAGCGCCCGCGTCTTCAGCGCGAGCACGAACGCATCGAGCTCGCTGAGCAGCAGGTCGGCGGCCTTGGTCAGCGTGGCGCACAGGGCCGTGTCGACGACGTCGGACGAGGTGAGGCCGAAGTGGATGAACGAGCCGGCTGGTGCCCCGATGCGCTCTTGGACCACGTCGACGAACGCCGCGACGTCGTGATCGGTGACCTTCTCACGCTCGAGCACCTCGGCCACGAACAGGTCGTCGACCACCGGTGCCTTGATCCGGCAGGTCGCCGCGTCCTCGGCCGGGACCACGCCGAGGGCGGCCTCGGCCTCGGTGGAGAGGAGCTCGACCTCGAGCCACAGCGCGAAGCGCGCCGTGTCGCTGAAGAGCGCGGCCATGTCCTCGGGGGAGTAGCGGGGGATCATGTGCCGCCCCCGGGGGCGCCCACCGGCGGCGCGGCCGCCGCGGCGACGGCTGCGATGTCGTGGCGCATCTGCATCCCCTCCCACTCGATCGGCTCCGCGGCCGCGTACGCGCGCGCCCGCGCCTCCTCGAGTGTCGGGGCTACCGCGGTGACGCCCAGCACGCGACCGCCGGCCGTGTGGAAGGCCCCGTCGGTACCGTGGCGGCGCGTGCCCGCGTGAAACACGGTCGCGCCCGCGACGCCGGCGATCGACTGGCCCACCGAGTCCAGTCCCTCGATGGGGTCCCCGGTGCGCGGGTGCTCGGGGTAGCCCTGCGACGCCATCACCACGCACACCGCGGCATCGCCCGAGAAGGTCGGGGGCCCAACGGTCGACAGCTCCCCGTTGGCCGCGGCGAGGAACAACTCTGCGGCGTCCGAGGCCAGCAACGGCAACACCACCTGGGCCTCGGGGTCACCGAAGCGCACGTTGTACTCGACGACCTTCACCCCGTCGCCGGTCAGCATGAGGCCGGCGTAGAGCACACCGCGGTAGTCGATGTCGCGACGGCGCAGCTCGGCGAGGAGGGGGTGGACCGCCGCGTCCATGATGCGGTCCACCGCGCCGGCGGAAACGGCGGGCATCGGGGCGTAGGCGCCCATCCCGCCCGTGTTCGGCCCGGCGTCGCCGTCGCCGATGCGTTTGAAGTCCTGGGCGGGGACGAGCGGCACGGCGCTCGTGCCATCGCAGAGGACGAGCAGCGAGCACTCCTCGCCCACCATCCCCTCCTCAATGACGATATGGCGCCCAGCGTCGCCGAAGGCGGCCCCTGAGAGCTTGGCGCTGACGTCTTCGCGGGCCTCGTCCATGGTGAGGGCCACCAGGACCCCCTTGCCCGCCGCCAGCCCGTCGGTCTTGATCACCCAGGGCCCGGGCAGGGTCTCGAGGTAGTCGAGGGCCGCCGCGGTCTCGAGCGCGTCGAAGGTGGCGAAGCGCGCCGTGGGCACCCCGGCCGAGCTCAGCACCTCCTTCATGAAGGCCTTGGACCCCTCGAGCAGGGCGCCGTCGGCGCCCGGGCCGAGGACGGCCTTGCCGGCCCCTCGCAGCGTGTCGGCCAGACCGGCCACGAGCGGGGCCTCGGGTCCGATGACGTAGAGGTCGGCGTCGACCTCCTCCACCGGGGCGTCGTCGACCACGGTGATGGGCGGGGCCATGCCCGGGTTGCCCGGCGTGACCACCACGTCGGACGTGCGCGCCAGGACGTGGGCGAGCGCGTGCTCGCGGCCACCGCTGCCGACGACGCAGACTTTCACGCCGTGGCGAAGGAGACGGTCTGCTCGCGGCCGGGCCCGACGCCCACGAGTCGCACGGGCACGCCGATCTGCTCGGAAAGAAACGACACGTAGTCGCGCGCCGCCGCCGGCATGTCGCCGGGCGCGGTGGCCGAGCTGAGGTCCGTGAGCCAGCCGGGGAGCTCCTCGTAGATCGGGACCGCCTTGTGGAACGTCGACTGGTGGTAGGGCAGGTGCGTGTAGCCGATGCCGTCGGCTTCGTACGCGACGCACACCTTCATGGTCTCGAAGGTGTCGAGCACGTCGAGCTTGGTCAACGCCACCTCGGTCAGCGAGTTCAGGCGCACGGCCTGGCGGAGCATCACGGCGTCGAACCAACCGCAGCGGCGCTTGCGCCCGGTGTTGGTGCCGAACTCGTGGCCCCGCTCGACGAGCAGTTCGCCGACGTCGTTCTCCTGCTCGGTCGGGAAGGGACCGGCACCCACCCGCGTGACGTACGCCTTGGCGATCCCGATCACCCGGTCGATGTCACGCGGACCGAGCCCGGAGCCGGTGCAGGCGCCGCCCGCCACGGGGTTGGAGGACGTGACGAAGGGGTAGGTGCCGTGGTCGAGGTCCAAGAAGGTCGCCTGCGCCCCCTCCAAGAGGACCTGGCGGCCCCTGTCCATGGCGTCGTGGACCATGCCGACGGTGTCACCGACCATGGGCTCGATCCGCGGGGCGTATTCGCCCAGGTAGTGGTCCGCGATCTCGTCGGCGGACAGGGGGAGTCGGTTGTAGACCTTGGCCAGGACGGCGTTCTTCTCCTTCAGCGCGACGTCGAGCTTCTGGCGGAAGATCTTGGGGTCGAAGAGGTCCTGGACCCGGAGGCCGACCCGCGTCGCCTTGTCCGCATAGGCCGGGCCGATGCCCCGCTTGGTCGTCCCCAGGGCGTTCTTGCCGAGAAAGCGCTCGGACACGCGGTCCAGCTCCTGGTGGTACGGCATGATCAGGTGCGCGTTGCCGCTCACCACGAGGCGGCTCGTGTCGACGCCCCTGGCGGCCAGCGCGTCGAGCTCCTCGAGCAGCACCGCCGGGTCGACCACGACGCCGTTGCCGATCATGGGCGTGATGTGTGCGTAGAGGATGCCGCTCGGCACCAGTTGGAGCGCGAAGGCCTCGCCGTTCACCACGATGCGGTGGCCTGCGTTGTGGCCACCCTGGTAGCGCACGACCATGTCCATCTCGCGAGCGAGATGGTCGGTCAGCTTGCCCTTCCCCTCGTCGCCCCACTGGGTCCCGACCACAACCGTTGCGGGCACGCGTCTTCTCCGTTCGCTGACTCCGGATTACGCACCAGTGTAGCGCCCTGGGAGAGGGGGACCCGTGGCCTCGGAGCTGGGCGGGCACGGGGGATCTGGGCCAGGTCTTCTCTCCCTGACCGGGTCGTCGCGTGCCGCTGCAACAGGGGCCGCTCGCCCGGGCGCACCCACGCCGGTCGATGTCCCTCCTCGCTAACATGCCGCCCAGCCGGAGCACCCCCGGCCGACTGGAGAGAGCAAAATGAAGAGCTCGCTCGCTGCGTTGTTCTCCGTTGTCTTCGTGAGCGCCGCCGTCTTCGTGAGCACCGCGCTCTGCTCGCTGCCGTTGGCGCTGGCCGGATCCTCGACGGCGGGTGCGTCGGGCCCCGCACTTTCGGCGTCGGCGAGCGTGATCGGATTCGGGGCGATCACGCTCGGGACGTACTACCCCGAGGACTTCACCGTCACGAACACAAGCACTTCGATGAGCGACGCCTTCAACGTCGACAGCGGGCTCACCTTGAGCGGCGTCGGGGCGGACGACTACGTCGTCACACCGGAGGACAGCTGCCCGGGGAACGGTGTCGACGTCCAGTTGGCTGCCGGCGACTCGTGCACCCTCGAGGTGTTCTTCTTCCCGGGCGCACTCGGTGCTCGCAACGCAACGCTGAGTATCGCTGATGAGCTGAGTTCCGGCGTGACCGTGGCCCTCCAGGGCGAAGGATCGATCGGCTACTACCAGGTGGATCAATACGGCGACGTGGCCAACTTCGGCGACGCCGGCTACTACGAGGACGCCGGTTCGCTGACGCTCAACAGTCCCATCGTCGGGATCACACCCACCGGCGACGACGGCGGCTACTGGCTGGTCGCCCGCGACGGTGGGATCTTCACCTATGGCGACGCTCCATTCCATGGGTCCGCCGGGGGACTCGCCCTGAACAAGCCGGTCGTGGGTATGGCGGCGACCCGTGACCAAGGTGGCTACTGGTTGGTTGCCTCCGATGGCGGGATCTTCGACTATGGCGACGCACCTTTCTTCGGATCCGCCGGATCCCTCCGCCTGAACGCGCCCATCGTCGGCATGGCGCCCACCCCCGACGACGGTGGCTACTGGCTCGTCGCCTCCGACGGTGGGATCTTCTCCTACGGCGACGCCCAGTTCTACGGTTCCACCGGATCCCTCCATCTGAACGCGCCCATCGTCGGCATGGCACCCACCCCCGACGGTGGCGGCTACTGGCTCGTCGCCTCCGACGGCGGGATCTTCTCCTACGGCGACGCCCAGTTCTACGGTTCCACTGGTTCGATCCACCTCAACCAACCGATCGTGGCCATGGCCGCGATGCCCGACGGGGGCGGCTACTGGTTCACGGCGGCCGATGGTGGGCTCTTCAACTACGGCGATGCGCCCTTCTACGGCAGCTCGACCGGCCAGGGCCTCGGCACCATCGTCGACATGGCCACCGACGGCGCGCCGACGGCGCAGGCGCAAGAGGGTTTCCCCGCCATCCGCCACAACGACCCGCAGAGCCTGGCGGCGCGCGTAGCCCAGGCGCGGCGCTTCGCCGGACCCAGGATCTGACTCCCCTCCGCCCGCAGCGGTTCCTTTAGCGCAGGACGAGCTCGTCGCCCTCAACGGCGACCGTGACCGTCGCCCCCTCGAGGTACTTGCCCTCGAGCAGGGCCAGCGCCAGCGGGTCCTCGATGGAACGCTGGATCAGCCGGCGCAGCGGCCGCGCCCCGTAGTCGGGGTCGTAACCCGTATGGGCCAACCAGGCTTCCGCTTCGGGCGTGACCACCAGCGAGAGCCGGCGCTCGGCCAGGCGTTGGCGCAGCTTGCCCAGTTGGATCTCGACGATGACCGCCAGATCGGCTTCCGACAGCGGGCGGAACCGCACGATCTCGTCGATGCGGTTCAGGAATTCCGGCTTGAAGTAGTCGGCCGGGTCGCCCCTGAGGTTGGAGGTCATGATGAGCACGGTGTTGGTGAAGTCCACCGTGCGTCCCTGCCCGTCGGTGAGGCGCCCGTCTTCGAGCACCTGCAGCAGGATGTTGAACACGTCGGGGTTGGCCTTCTCCAGCTCGTCGAGCAGCACGACCGAATACGGCCGCCGCCGCACTGCCTCGGTGAGCTGCCCGCCCTCGTCGTAGCCGACGTAGCCCGGGGGCGCGCCCACGAGGCGCGACACGGTGTGCTTCTCCTGGTACTCGCTCATGTCGATGCGGATCATCGCCCGCTCGTCGTCGAAGAGGTACTCAGCCAGCGCGTGGGCCAGCTCGGTCTTGCCCACACCGGTCGGACCCAGGAAGAGGAACGACCCGATGGGCCGGTTGGGGTCGCTGAGGCCGGCCCTGCTCCTCCGGATGGCGTTGGCCACGGCGGAGACCGCCTCGTCCTGCCCCACCACGCGCTCGTGGAGGGTCGACTCGAGCCGCACCAGCTTCTGGACCTCGCCCTCCATGAGCCGCGACACCGGCACGCCGGTCCAGCGGCTCACCACCTCGGCGATGTCCTCGGGGTCGACCTCCTCCTTCAAGAAGCGCGTGCCGGCCTGCAGCTTGGCCAGGTCCTCGTTGGCCTCGGCGATGCGGCGCTCGAGCTCGGGCACCTCGCCGTAGCGGATGGCGGCTGCGCCGGCGAGGTCGGCGTCGCGTTCCAACCGGGACGCCTCCTCTTCCTTGCGGTTCTTCTCCTCCTGCAGCTGGCTGACGGCGTTGAGGGCGCTCTTCTCCTGCTCCCAGTGCGCCGCCATGGAGTCGCGTTGCTCGCTCATCTCGGCCAGCTCGCGCTGCAGGCGCTCGAGGCGCTCCTTCGACGCGTCGTCGCTCTCCTTCTCGAGCGCCAGCTTCTCGATCTCGAGCTGGCGGATGCGCCGCGAGATCTGGTCGAGCTCGGTCGGCATGGAGTCGATCTCGATGCGCAGCTTCGAGGCCGCTTCGTCAATGAGGTCGATGGCCTTGTCGGGCAGGAAGCGCCCGGTCACGTAGCGGTCCGACAGCACGGCCGCCGCCACCAGCGCCGCGTCCTGGATGCGGACCTTGTGGTGCGCCATGTAACGCTCGGACAGGCCGCGCAGAATGGCGATGGTGTCCTCCACCGAAGGCTCGCCCACGAACACCGGCTGGAAGCGGCGCTCGAGCGCAGCGTCCTTCTCGATGGAGGTGCGGTACTCGTCGAGCGTGGTGGCGCCGATCAAGCGGAGCTCGCCCCGGGCCAGCATGGGCTTGATCATCTGGCCGGCGTCCATCGCACCCTCGGCTGCGCCCGCCCCCACGATCGTGTGCAACTCGTCGATGAAGGTGACGATCTCGCCCTCGGCGTCGGTGATCTCCTTGAGCACTGCCTTCAGGCGCTCCTCGAACTCGCCGCGGTACTTGGCCCCGGCCACCATGGAGCCCAGGTCGAGCGCGATCACCCGCTTGCCCTTGAGGCCCTCGGGCACATCGCCCTCAATGATGCGGTTGGCCAGCCCCTCGACGATGGCCGTCTTGCCGACGCCCGGCTCGCCGATCAGCACCGGGTTGTTCTTGGTGCGGCGCGAGAGCACCTGGATCACCCGGCGGATCTCCTCGTCGCGCCCGATGACCGGGTCCAGCTTGCCCTCGCGGGCCGCCTCGGTGAGGTCGCGCCCGTACTTGGCCAGCGCCTGGTAGGTCTGCTCCGGATCGGGCGTGGTGACGCGGTGGTTCCCCCGCACGGCGCGCAGCGCGGTGAGGAGGGCGTCCTTGGTGACACCGATCTGGTCGGCCAGCGCGAGGACGAGATGCTCCACCGACACGTAGTCGTCGCCCAAGTCCCGGCGGATCTGGTCTGCCGCCTCCAGCACCTCCCGCGCCTCGCGCGAGAGCCCGGGCTCCGCACCGCCCTGGGCCTGCGGCAACCGGGACACCTGCTCCTGCACCTTGCCCGCCAGCACGTCGGGGTCCACCCCGACCTGGGACAGCAGCGGTCGCGTCATCGTGTCCTGCTGTTGCAGCAGGGCGTCGAGCAGGTGCGCCGGCGTCAGCTCCGGGTTGTTCGACGACGCGGCGTGACCGGTCGCCGCGCTGAAGGCGGCCTTGGTGTTATTCGTCCAGCGTTCGGGATCTATTGGCATGTGCCTGTCTCTTTCTTCACGTCCTTTGCCTTCATCAACTTCGCGCTACTTTCGCTACTTCGCGCCGTTGGCACCCTTCGCGCCGTTGGCACCCTTCGCGCCGTTGGCACCCGTGCGGCGCACCCGGTAGGGCACCGGCGCCTGGCGCAACGGCACCAGGTCGCGCCGGTACTGGCGGTGCGTCGCCGCCACGGCGTCGAGCGCCTGGGCCCGCACGTCGGCCAGCTCGTCGCGCAACCGGGCCAGCTCGGCCTCGAGCTGGAGCACCCGGCGCACCCCCTCGAGGTTGAGGCCGGTCGCCGTGAGCTCTTGGATGTGGCGCAGGCGGGCCAGGTCGGTCTCGGAGAAGCGTCGGCTGCCGCCGCTGGTGCGCGAGGGATCGAGCAGGCCCCTGCGCTCGTAGATGCGCAGGGTCTGCGGGTGCATCCCAGTCAGCTCGGCCGCCACCGAGATCACGTAGACGGCCTGGTCGGCGTTGCGCTCAGCCATCAGCCATCACCACCTCAGCTCTCCGCCGCGATGCGCGGCGCGGCCTCGGTCACCTCGGCCAGCGACTCGACCGCGGCGCGCTGCTCGTCGCTGAGCTCGGTCGGGACCAGCACGTCGATCTTGACCATCAGGTCGCCCGCCTTGGAGCCGTTGCGCCCCGACGTAGCGGGGACACCCCGGCCGCGCACACGCAGCACCCGCCCCGACTGGGTGCCCGGCGGCACCTTGAGCGTCACCTTGCCGTCGAGCGTCGGCACCGTGATGGTGGTGCCGAGCGTGGCCTCGGGGAAGGTGACCGGCACCGTGAGGGTCAGGTTGCGGCCACTGCGCCCGAAGATGGCGTGCGGCGCCACGTGGACCACGACGTAGAGGTCGCCCGGCGGGGCCATGCCCTGTCCGGGTGCGCCCCGCCCCTTGACCCGGATGCGCTGTCCGTCCTCGACGCCCGCTGGAATGCGCACCTTGATCGCGCGCACCTTGTGTTCGCTGCCGGTCCCGTGGCACACCGGGCACGGCGTGTCGAAGAGCGTGCCGCGCCCGACGCAGTCGGGGCAGACCGTGCTGAGGGAGAAGAGGCCCTGGTTGTCGTTGAGGCTACCGGTCCCGCCGCAGCGCGGGCAGGTGTGCGTGGAGGTACCCGGCGCCGCTCCGCTGCCGCGGCAGTTCGAGCAACGCACCTCCTGGGGCACGTTGACCGACGTCGTGACCCCGTGCACCGCGTCCTGGAAGGACAGGTGCAGCTGTGCCTCCATGTCGGCGCCGCGCTGGGGACCGCGCTGGGTGGTGCGGGTGCGGCCGCCACCGAAGAGACCTCCGAAGAGGTCGCTCAGGTCGCCCAGGTCCTCTGTGCGGAAGGTGCCGCCACCGGGCGCGCCGAAGCCGCCGCCGATCGGGCCGTGGCTACGGACCTCGTCGTACTCCTTGCGCTTGTCCGGGTCGCCCAGCACGTCGTAGGCCGCGCTGATCTCCTTGAAGCGCTCCTCCGAACCTGGGTTGGCGTCTGGATGGTGTTCCTTCGCCAGCTTGCGATAGGCGCGCGTGATCTCCTTGTCCGACGCCGTCGAGACGACGCCGAGCACCTTGTAGTAGTCCTTCTCGAACCATTCGCGTTGTGCTGCCACTGGTCAGCTCACCCCCGCACGCGGACCATGGCGGCGCGCAACACCTGACCCTTCCAGCGGTAACCCGAGCGCAGCACCTCTTCCACGACGGTCTGCCCGCCCACGCCTCCCTCACCCTCGGAGTGCGCCACGGCGTCGTGCACCGAGGGGTCGAAGGCGACGCCGGCCTGGTCGATGCGCTCGAGACCCTCCTTGGCGAGGATGTCCATCAGCATGGCCCGCGAGGCGCGCAGCGCCTTGGCATCGGTGCTCACGTCGAGTGATTCGTTCAGATGGGCCTCGGCCAGGTCGAGCGTGTCGAGGACGGGCAGCAACTTGTCCACCAGCCCTTGGGCGGCGCGGGCCGCCTGCTCCTCCTGGCGCCGGGCGATCTGCTTGCGGTAGTTCTCGAAGTCGGCCTGGGTGCGCTGGAGCGCGAGCAGGTACTCGTCCCGCTCGCGCGCCAGCACCTCGCACGGGTCGGCTTCTTCTGCCACCGCGTCGGCGTGTTCCTCCGATTGGTCGGACGCAGAGCCGGGCTCCCGCGCGAACTGACGCTCGCCCACGAGCTCAGGACCGGCCGCGCCCTCCTCGTGGGGAAGGTGCTCGTCGCCCAGGCTCATTGCTCATCGACGATCTCGGCGTCGACGACGTCGTCGTCCGACGCACTCTCGCTGGAGCCGTCGCCGCCCGGGGCACCGTCGCCACCGAACCCGGCGGCGTCACTGCCACCTGAAGCCGAAGCCGACGCCTGCTCGTAGAGGCGCTGGCTGAAGCTCTGCGACACGCCGACCAGCTTCTCGGTGGCGTCCTTGATCGCCTCGACCGACGTGCCGTTGAGGGCGTCCTTCACGTTGGCCAACGCCGTCTCGACGTCGTCCTTCTCGGTGCCCTCGAACTTCTCGCCCTGCTCCTTGAGCAGCTTCTCGGTCTGGTACACCAGCGTGTCCGCCGAGTTGCGTACCTCGGCCTCTTCGCGGCGTTGGCGGTCGTCCTCGGCGTGGGCCTCGGCGTCGCGCACCATGCGCTCGATGTCGTCCTTGGCCAGTGACGACTGGCCGGTGATCGTCATCGACTGCTCCTTGCCCGTCGCCTTGTCCTGCGCGGACACGTGGACGATCCCGTTGGCGTCGATGTCGAAGGTGACCTCGATCTGGGGGACGCCGCGCGGGGCCGGCGGCAGGTCGACCAGTTGGAACTTGCCGAGCGTCTTGTTGTACATCGCCATCTCGCGCTCGCCCTGGAGCACGTGGATCTCCACCGACGGCTGGTTGTCCTCGGCCGTCGTGAAGACCTCCGACCGCTTGGTCGGGATGGTGGTGTTGCGCTCGATGAGGCGGTGCATGACCTGGCCCTTGGTCTCGATGCCCAGCGACAGCGGGGTGACGTCGAGCAACAGGACGTCCTTGACCTCACCCTTGAGGACACCGGCCTGCACCGCGGCGCCGATCGCGACGACCTCGTCGGGGTTCACACCCTTGTGCGGCTCCTTGCCGGTCAGGTTCTGCACGAGCTCCTGAATGGCCGGCATGCGCGTCGACCCGCCGACGAGGACCACGTGGTCGATGTCGGAGGTCTTGAGCCCGGCGTCCTTGATGGCGGCGTCGAACGGGCCGCGGCAGGCGTCGACCAGGTCCGAGGTCAGCTCGTTGAACTTGGCCCGCGTCAACTTGAGGTCGAGGTGCTTGGGGCCCTCGGACGTCGCCGTGATGAAGGGCAGGTTGATCTGGGTGTCCTGCACCGAGGACAGCTCGATCTTGGCCTTCTCGGCGGCCTCCTTCAGGCGCTGCATGGCCATCTTGTCCTGCGAGAGGTCGACACCCTCGGTGTTCTTGAACTCGGTGACGAGCCACTCGATCACCTTGTCGTCCCAGTCGTCACCGCCCAGCTTCGTATTGCCCGAGGTCGACTTGACCTCGAACACGCCCTCGCCGATCTCGAGCACCGAGACGTCGAAGGTCCCGCCGCCGAGGTCGAACACCAGAACGGTCTGGTCCGTGTCCTCCTTGTCCAGCCCGTAGGCCAGCGCGGCGGCCGTCGGCTCGTTGATGATGCGCAGCACCTCGAGCCCGGCGATGGCGCCGGCTTCCTTGGTCGCCGTGCGCTGCGCGTCGTCGAAGTACGCGGGCACGGTGATGACCGCCTGGGTCACGCTGTCGCCGAGATACGACTCGGCGTCCCTCTTCAGCTTGCCCAGGATGCGCGCCGAGATCTCCTGCGCCTTGTAGGCCTTGCCGTCGATGTCGATCGTCCAGTTGGTGCCCATATGGCGCTTCACGGACCGGATGGTGCGGTCGGGGTTGGTGATGGCCTGGCGCTTGGCCACCTCGCCGACGAGCACCTCGCCCGTCTTGGAGAAGCCCACCACCGACGGGGTGGTCCTGCCACCCTCGGCGTTGGGGATCACGACGGGCTCGCCCGCCTCCAACACACTGACCACCGAGTTGGTGGTTCCCAGGTCGATTCCTACGGCCTTGGCCATGTCTGCTCGTCCTTCCGTCCGTACTTTTCCTGTCGACGCCTCTGCGTCTACCAGCTGTCATCGATTCGCAGTGCACTCATTCTAGCAAAGTTGAGTGCCACAATGTCAAGATTTCTGACAAATCTGTGTCACGCCCGCTGCAAGCTGCCCCAGACCTGCCACCCAGGTTGACCCCCTGGCCGAGCCACCCGCCGCCTCACCCTTCTAAACACCCAGCTCAGTCTCACTATTCCGTCTTCGGACCCCGACCGCGCCCGACCGCCGGGCCCCGGGGGAGGCGGAATTACCGCCCTCCCGCCGGGCGCACATACGATCCAATTCGTGCTCGATCTCGTCCTGCTGCGCCACGGCCAGTCGACGTGGAACGCCCAGAACCTGTTCACCGGCTGGGTCGACGTCATCCTGACCCCCGCCGGGGAGGCCGAGGCGGCCGACGGCGGCGAGCTGCTGGCCGAGAGCGCCGACGCCCCCGCACCGGGCGAGCCCCCACTCGACCTCCGGGTCCTGCACACCTCCGTGCTGACCCGCGCCATCCGCACAGCGGAGATCGCCCTGGCCGCCGCCGGGCGCAGCTGGTTACCGGTGCGGCGGGATTGGCGCCTCAACGAGCGCCACTACGGGGACCTCCAGGGCAAGAACAAGGCAGAGATCAAGCGGGAATTCGGCGAGGAGCAGTTCATGCTCTGGCGCCGCAGCTACGACACCGCTCCCCCGCCCCTGGCCGCCGACAACCCCTACGACGTCGCCGGTGACCCGCGCTACCGGGACCTCGACCCGGCCGACCTCCCGCGCACCGAGTGCCTGCAGGACGTCGTGCGCCGGGTGGTGCCCTACTGGACGTCGGCCATCGTGCCCGACCTGCGGGCGGCGGCGGCCCAGGGCGGCGCCGTCCTGGTGGCGGCGCACGGGAACTCGATCCGCGCGCTGCGCAAGCACCTCGAGGCCATCGGTGACGACGTCATCACCGAGCTCGAGATCCCGACCGGGATCCCGTTCCGCATGCTCCTCGACGACGACCTCGGCGTGCACTCGGCCCAGTACCTGGGCGACCCCGAGGCGGCTGCGGCCGCCGCGGCCGCGGTGGCCCGCCAGGGAGATCGGCCTCTCGCCTAGCGCTCCTCGGCGCTTCTCTGCGCCGCCACACTGCGGGGGGTGTAGCCAACCTGACAGGAAAGTGATATCTATTAGATATCACTTAATGTCGGAGGAGCACACCATGAGCAGCGCCGAGACACCCACACCCGCCACCACCCCCGCCCCCACGCCGGTCGGCCACCAAGGGGCCCGCGTCGACATCACCGAGCGCCCCGCCGTCGCCGCCAACGGGTGGTTCGGCGTCCTCGCCCTCTTCGTCTGCATCGGCGGCATGGTCCTCGCCGGCTTCAAGGCCAAGGAACTGCTGTGGCTACCGATCCTTGTCTTCGTCCTCATCGCCACGTCACTGGTGATCGTCCCCCCGGGGCAGACCTCGGTGGTCCAGTTCTTCGGCCGTTACATCGGCACGGTCCGCCGGTCCGGCTTCTGGTGGGTCGCCCCGTTGACCGTGCGTCGCCGGGTCAGCATCCGGGTGCGCAACTTCGAGACCGGTCACCTGAAGGTCAACGACGCCGACGGCAACCCGGTCGAGATCGCCGCCATCGTGGTCTGGCAGGTGGCCGACACGGCCAAGTCGAGTTACGCCGTGGACAATTTCGTCAACTTCATCTCGGTCCAGGCCGAGTCCGCCCTGCGCCACGTCGCCGTCAGCCACCCCTACGACGACACCACCGGGACGGGGACGTCGCTGCGCGGCTCCACCGACATCGTCGCCGGCGAGCTGGCGGTCGAGGTGGCCGAGCGGGTCTCCATCGCCGGGCTCGAAATCGTCGAGGTGCGCATCTCCCACCTCGCCTACGCCCAGGAGATCGCGCAGGCGATGCTGCGGCGCCAGCAGGCCAACGCCGTCGTGGCCGCCCGCTCGCGCATCGTCGAAGGCGCCGTCGGTATGGTCGAGATGGCGCTCAGCCGCCTCAACGAGGGCGGCGTGGTCTCGCTCGACGAGGAGCGCACGGCCGCCATGGTGAGCAACCTCATGGTGGTGCTGTGCGGGGACCAGCCGCCGTCGCCTGTCGTGAACACGGGTTCGCTCTATACGTGAGCGAACGGCGGCAGGTTCTGCTTCGCATCGATCCCGCTGTCCACGACGCACTGATGCGGTGGGCCAACGACGACCTGCGCAGCGTCAATGCCCAGATCGAAATGCTCCTGCGCCGGGCGCTGACCGACGCCGGGCGCATGCCCCAGCAGGCGGCGCCGCTCCCCAGGCGGGGCCGGCCGCCGGCCAAAGCGGACTGAACACCGGCTGCTGTCACTTGCCCCCCGGACGGCGGCAGGCCGGGGCGCCTCGCCGCGCCCCGGCCCCACCGACCTCGAAGGGACCGCCCGCGCCCTAGAGCGCGTCGCTCCCGCGTTCTCCGGTGCGGACGCGCACCACGGTGTCGACCGGGACGACCCACACCTTGCCGTCACCGATCTTGCCGGTGGCCGCGGCGCCGACGATGGCGTCAACCACGTCGTCGACCTGCGAGTCGTCCACCAGCACCTCGATGCGCAGCTTCGGCACGAAGTCCACCTCGTACTCCGCACCGCGGTACACCTCGGTGTGGCCGCGCTGGCGGCCGAAGCCCTGAGCCTCGGTGAGGGTCATGCCCTGCACACCGCGGTTCTTCAGGATCTCCTTCACGTCATCGAGCTTGAACGGCTTGATGACTGCGACGATCAGCTTCATTGTCGATCTCCTTTCGTCCTGATTGTCCGGGCCTAGGAACCGACTCCGCCGGGTGGCGGTTCATCCGGATCGGGCGCTTGTGTCCCTCCGCCGGTGTCGAGCCCGGCCATGGCGAACGCGCCGTCGCTCCGCATGGCGAGCGTCTCCTCCGGGAAGGCCTCCTCGCCGTGGATGGCGAGGTCGCCGATCTCGAGGATCTCGTCCTTGTAGCGGGCGCCGCGCAGGACCCAGCCGATGACCTTCATGAGGATGAACGTGATCAGAGCCGACCAGATGATGACGAAGATGGCCGCTCGGAACTGTTCCCAGAGCTGGTGCGCCGACCCGGTGTACATGAGCCCGTTGACCGAGGTGATGACACAGTGGGCGGTGCCCGTCATGTAGGTCGCCGGCGTGGTCCCGACGACCTGTCCGGCCGCGTCGAGGTGGCCACAGCCGTACTCGATCATGTTGGGGTCGCCGAAGATGCCGAGCAGCATGCCGCCCATGAAGCCGGCGATGCCGTGGGTGTAGACGACACCGAGGGCGTCGTCGACCTTCGAGAACGGCGGCACCTTGGAGAGGAAGTTCCAGCACACCCAGACGACGCACGTGCAGATCGCGCCGACGTAAATGGCGCCACGGCCGTTCACCCAGCCGGCACACGGCGTGATGCCGACCAGGCCGCAGATCATCCCGTTCACCCCGCCCAAGAAGGTCGGCTTTCGCTCCTTGGTGAGCCAGGCGTCGAGCAGCATCCAGACGACCACGCCGGTCCCCGTGGCCAGGTTGGTGTTGACGACGGCCGCGGCCATGGAGGCCCCGGCGTAGTACGGGTCACCACCGTTGAAGCCGTTCCAACCCAACCACAGGATGCCGGCGCCCACCGCCGCCATGACCAGGTTGTTGGGCAAGGCATGTTGTCGATCTCGTAAGAGTCTTGGTCCGAGGACCCAGGCCGCCACGAAACCTGAGACGCCGGCCGACATGTGGATGACGTAGCCACCGGAGAAGTCCAGTGCTCCCTCCTGGGCGAAGTAGCCGCCGCCCCAGAGCAGGAAGGCGTCCACGCCGTAGACGAAGGTCGACCACAGCGGCACGAGCAGGCACCAGGCGAAGAACTTGATACGCCCGAGCACGCTCCCGAGGAACAGCAAGGGCGTGATCGCTGCGAACACGAACTGGAAGTAGGCGAGGCTCGCCGTCGGGAAGTGGAACGGAATGAGGGTGTTGGCCCCCGAAACCGCCTGGCCCTGTTCACCCACGCTGTTGGTGATGCCTCCGGGTTTGCCCACGAAGTTCTCGAAGAAGTGCGTCAACGTGCCCGTTGTTCCGGCGTTCTGTGTCGCGGTTTCCACGCCATGGACGACGTTCAAGCCGCCTCCGACCGACGTCGCCCCGAATCCCATCTTGTAGGACCAGAGCACCCATGCGATGAGGACGAGCGAGAACCCGGCGAACATCATGGCCAGTACGTTGACGGCCCACTTCTTGGGGACGATCGACGCGTAGAGCACGGCCAGACCCGGGAGGCTCATCAGGCCGACGAACGTCGCGGCAGTGATCTGCCACGTGTTGTCGGCCGGATTCAGCCAACTCGGATACGGAACGGGAACTGTCGCTCCCAGTAGGTGGATCACTACGCCTCTCCTAACTGTCGTTGTGCCTCGGCGATCCGCCCAGTGACTCCGACGTCACGGAACGCAAATGCACAAGCCATTTCGGACGGTTCTCCCCGCCGCAGAGAGGATGCAGGCCAGGAGTTTCCATACCGTCACCGCCGTGTTTCAAGCGCGTTAATCCACAACCCTGAGCCCATCGGGTCGACGTCGACCTGGGCGCACCGGGCGGCCGGCGAGGCCCGAGCACCGCTACGATCTCCCGCTCGTGCCCCACGAGGAGCAGCCCTCCACGACCCCGAACGATCCGGCGGCCGAGCGGCTGGCGCCGCTGCGCGGTGCGGCGGTGCAGATCGACGGGCGCCATGTCGCCCCCATCGTCGTGGGCATCGTGCTCGTCACCTTGGCCGTCCTCGTCGTGGTGTTCACCGCCATCGGCATCCACAAGAACCGCCAGATAAACGACCTCCATGACCGGGGCGTCGCGGTCATGGTCACCGTCACGTCGTGCCAGGGGCTCCTCGGGGGCAGCGGCAGCAACGGGGCCGGGTACTCGTGCCGCGGCACCTACGAGCTGGGCGGCCATGCCCACAACGAGTTGTTGCCCGGCACGGCGCTGCACGCCCCCGGTGCCACGATCCCCTCGGTGGCCGTGCCCGGGGACCCGGCGTTGATCTCACCCGTGACCATCTTGGACTCGGAGCACGCGTCAGACAGCGTCTACGTCCTGCCAGGGGTCCTGCTGGTGGTCCTCGTCGCCATGGTGAGCGGGCTGATGCTCCGGCGAAGGCGGGCGTCCTCTGGTGGACGCGCCTCGGGATGAGGCCTCCCGGATTCGCCAAGCTGGATCCTCAGGTAGGCGGCGTATAGCGCTTGCTCGGGCGCGGCCGTGGCCCGTTCTTCGGTCGGGCGCCGTTGCGCCCTGGCGTGGCGGGCGCGTCGGCCTGCGCACGCTTGAGCGCCTGCTGGAGTCGGTAGGCAGCGACCAGGTACCAGCCTCCACCGAGCAAGAAGGGGATGCCGAAGCCCCAGTAGTGCAGGTTGAAAACGGCCAGACCGTAGAGGGCCATCGTGATTCCCTGGAAGAGTCGCTTGCGCAGCAGCGACGACACCAACATGAGGACCGACATCCCGAGGATCACATAGGTGAGCTCGTCGTAGACCGTCACGCTCAGGTGGTGGCTCCTGGCGTAGTCGATGGACGCCGAGCTGATGACAATGCCGATGATGGCGGCGAGCGGGGCGGCCACCAGACCGACTGCCCGCTCCTTGTCGTCCGAGCGACGGATGGCGTCCTCGAGCTCCTCGACGGATCGTTCGTCCGTGACGGTCTTCTTGCCGTCGACCTCGTCGTCGGGCTGCACGACCGTGTACTTCAGACGCTGCCAGCGCGTCATCGGGGGCGCGTCATCGCCTCCAGAGCTACCGGCATCTCGACTCGAGGGCACGGTCGAAGGCTATCGCTCCCGCTTGAACGGCCCATTTCCCCCATATTTCGGCAACGTTTCGTTTCAAAAAGCCCCAGGTCGCACTTCACCCGGGTGGCCGGACGGCCGGCCCCCGGTCTCGTTAACGTGCTCGGTGAGGCCACGCGAGGGTGCTCGCCCGGTCGACCGTGAGGAGCGCGGACATGAAGCTCGTGGTAGCAGTCGTAAAGCCGTTCAAGATCGACGACGTCAAGAACGTCCTCAAGAACATGGGGATCCAGGGCATGACGCTCACCGAGGCACAGGGGTTCGGGCGCCAGAGGGGTCACACCGAGAACTACCGGGGCGCCGAGTACCAGGTCGACTTCGTGCCCAAACTACGCCTGGAAGTACTCGTCGAGGACGATCAGGCTGAGGCAGTGGTCGATGCCATCGTGTCCTCGGCGGCCACCGGCAAGATCGGCGACGGCAAGGTCTGGGTCGTGCCGGCAGAGACCGTGGTACGGGTGCGCACGGGCGAGCGGGGGGCTGACGCGCTGTAGCGGGGCACCCCGGGTGTGACGGGGTGAGCAGGGCTACTGTTTGCAGCCATGAGCCCGCGTTATGACCTGGACCTCTCGAAGATCTGGCTGTTCTCCACCTCGTCGGCCAAGGACCTGCGCACCATTCGGCGCGCGCTCGAGGAGGTGACGGTGCCCGCAGGCCGGATGCTGTGCGAACAAGGCACCATCGGCCGGGAGTTCTTCCTCATCGTCGACGGGCAGGCAGCCGTGCGGCGCAACAACCGCAAGGTGGCGACGCTCGGCCCGGGGCAGTACTTCGGCGAGATGGCGCTGCTCGATCGCCGCCCGCGCTCGGCCACCGTGATCTCCGAGACCGAGATGACACTGCTCGTGCTCGGGCAGCGTCAATTCAACGGCGTGCTCGACGCCGTCCCGGCGCTCTCCCGCAAGATGCTGGCCGCCATGGCAACGCGCCTGCGCGAGGCGGACGATCGCGCCATGGCCGCTATCTGACGCGGACCGCCGCCGCGCTTCCGCCCGGGCCATCGCGGAGGCGAGGCGTCCCAGCTGAGCTCGACCCGGGTCCCGTTGCATCCGCGTTTTCGCAGCTCCGCGCTGCGAAACTTCCTGTGTCCACTCCTCGCCTGGACTCAGGAGGTCACACGTCATGGATCAGCTGAACTGGCGGAAGCTGGTGGCGGAGTTCTTCGGAACGCTGATACTGGTCGTGGTCGCCGTCGGGGTCGCCACCGAGAGCTTCGGCTTCAAGCTCTTCGGCCTCAGCTACTCCGCTGGCGTCGTGACCACCGCCCTCGCCTTCGGCTTCGTGCTCGGGGCACTGGCCTACGCCATCGGTCCCATCTCGGGCGCCCACGTCAACCCGGCCGTGACGCTCGGTTTCATCGCCACCGCCCGCATGAAGCTCGGCGAGGGGATCGCCTACATCGTGGCCCAGCTGCTCGGCGCCATCGCCGGCGCCTACCTGCTCTACGCCATGATGGACACGTCGCCGTTCTACTCCAAGAGCCGGATCGGCCTGGGCGCCGACGGCTACGGCGCAGCGTCGCACCTCCACGTCAGTGAGGGGGGCGCCTTCCTCATCGAGGTCGTCCTGACCGCCGTCTTCGTCATGGTGGTGCTCTTCGCCACCCACAGGGCGGCCATTCAGGGCGCCGCCGGTGTGGCCATCGGGTTCGGGCTGGTGGTGGTCCACCTGATCGGCATCCCGCTCACGGGCACCTCGGTGAACCCGGCCCGCTCCCTCGGCCCGGCCCTCGTCCTCGGTGGCACGGCGCTCAGCCAGGTCTGGCTCTTCCTGGTCGCCCCGCTGGTGGGCGCGCTGGTGGCCGCCATCATCCACTGGGTGATCGCCGACAACTCCGAGGAAGTCACGGTCGACTCGCCCGGCCCGGTCACCTCGGCTCCCACCGCCGCCTGAACCGCCGGACCCTCCCGGTCACGCCGGAGGGGCACCCGCTACGGTCAGATCCATGGACCTCACCGACGCACTCGCATTCGCCCAGAACCGCAAGCAAGGCGTCCTGGCGACCATCCGCGCCAACGGCCGGCCGCAGCTGTCGAACATCATGTTCGTGCCCGGCGACGGCGACACGCTGATCATCTCGGTCACCGATGAGCGGGCCAAGACGAGAAACCTGCGTCGCGATCCACGGGCGTCGCTCTACGTGCTCGGTGACACGTTCTGGCAGTACGTCGTCATCGAGGCGACGGCCGAGCTCTCGCCGGTGGCGGCCGACCCGCACGACGCCACGGTCGACGCCCTCGTCGCGTACTACCGCAGCGGACAGGGCGAGCACCCCGACTGGGAGGACTATCGAGCCGCCATGGTGTCGGACCGCCGGCTCGTGCTTACGCTGCGGCCCGAACGGGCCTACGGGATATTGGCCCCGGGCTGAGCCTCAGGCGGACGGTTGGGGCTCGGGCTCGCTCGCCGCGGTCGCGGCGCCGTTGCCACCGAGCTGGCCCAGCGACTCCTCGACCAACTGGGAGAGGTCGAGCACGCGCACGTCGTCCTCCTTGTTGTGGGCCCGCACGGCGTCATCGAGCATGATCATGCAGTAGGGGCAGGCGGTCGACACCACGTCGGCGCCCGTGCCGAGCGCTTCGTCGGTGCGCTCCATGTTGATTCGCTTGCCGATCGTCTCCTCGAGCCACATGCGGGCGCCGCCCGCACCGCAGCAGAAGCCGCGCTCCTTGCAGCGTCGCATCTCGACCTGCTCGACGCCGGGGATGGCGCTCAGCACCGTACGCGGCTCTTGGATGATGCGATTGTGGCGGCCGAGGTAACACGGGTCGTGGTAGGTCACCTTGCCCGAGTACGCGGAGCCGGGGACGAGCTTGCCCTCCTTCACGAGGTGCTCGAGCAGCTGCGCGTGATGGATGACCTCGTAGTTGCCACCGAGGGCGGGGTACTCGTTCTTGATGGTGTTGAAGCAGTGCGGGCAGCTGGCGACGATCTTCTTGGCACCGACCCCGTCGAGGGTGCCGATGTTCAGTTTGCTCTGCTCCTGGTAGAGGTACTCGTTGCCCAGCCGGCGCACGGGGTCGCCGGTGCAGGACTCCCTCGGGCCCAAGATGGCGAACGTGACACCGGCCCGGTGCAGCATGCGTGCAGTCGCCTGCACCCCCTTGCGCGCCCGCTCGTCGAGCGCGCCGGCACAGCCGACCCAGTAGAGGTACTCGACGTCGTCGGGGATGGTGCCGCTCACGACGGGGATCTCGAAGTCGAGACTCTGCGTCCACTCGGTCCGCTTTCCCTGGCCGAGGCCCCACGGGTCGCCCTGGTTCTCGACGTTGCGCAACATGAGCCCCGCTTCGGAGGGGAACTCGGACTCCATCAGCACCTGGTAGCGGCGCATGTCGATGATGGCGTCGATGTGCTCGATGTCGACCGGGCACTCGTTCACGCACGCGCCGCACGTTGTGCAGGCCCACAGCACGTCGGGGTCGATGACGTTGGGAACCAGCGCCGTCTGCTCGCCCTCGCCACCCAATAGTTGCCCGGCCGAGGCGAACATGTTGTCTCGCAGGTTCATGATCAGCAGCTTCGGCGACAGCGGCTTGTCGGTAGTCCAGGCCGGACAGGCAGATTGGCAGCGGCCGCACTCGGTGCAGGTGGCGAAGTCGAGCATCTGCTTCCAGGTGAACTGGTCGACCTCGCCCACGCCGAAGACGGTGTCCTCGTCGACGTTCTCCATGTCCATATCGGGGGTGCTCCCGAGGGCGCCCAGGGCCCGCGGCCGCCGCGAGAAGGCAATGTTGATGGGCGCGATGAAGATGTGCAGATGCTTGGAGTGCGCGATGAACACGATGAAGCCCGAGATGATGGCGATGTTCAGGATCAGGAACACGGTGACCAGGACGGAGTTGGTCCCCGCGCCGAGCGGATGGAGCAGCTTCCCTACGGCGTGCGACGCGAACGCGCCCCAGCCGTAGGGGAACTGGGTCGGATTGGTGTTGACCTGCGCGCCGCGATAGAGGAGCAGCGTGATGATCACACCCGCGATCATGAGGAGCACGAGCCAGGCGGCACCAGTGTGCGAGCCGTAGAAGCGTGACTTGCGTTCGAGCCGGTCGGGCGCGTTCTTCACACGGATGATGGCGAAGGTGATCAGCGCCAGCAACACTGCGCAGGCGAAGAAGTCCTCGACGAACCCCACCCAGTCCCAGGTCCCGATGCCCGGGATATGGAAGTACTTGTTGAAGAGATCGCCGTACGCCTCGATGATCGTGAGAAGCAAGATCGTGAATCCCCACATGGTGAAGAAGTGGGCGAGGCCCGGCACGGTCCACTGCAAGAGCTTGCGCTGCCCTGCCACCTCCGTGACCTCTGCTTCGGCCTTGCGGCTGATAGGACCACGGGTGCGGGAGGGGTCCGGCTTTCCGGAGCGGATGAGCCTGGACAGCCAGTGGAACCGCACGGCGGCGATACCGAAACCGACCACCGTGACCCCGATGCCCAGAATGATCCTGATCGGCACGAAAGCTCCTCGTTAGGTAAAGACGTCGACAGGGAAGGTGGCGGAATTGCGAGCGCCACCTGGGATGTACAAGCGCCCAGAGGATAGTGTGACGAACGCTCGCGGGCGTAGTTCAGAGGCAGAACATCAGCTTCCCAAGCTGAGAACGCGGGTTCGATTCCCGTCGCCCGCTCTCTCCCAACTTCGCAGGTCAGACGCGGTCTCTTTTAGAGTCTCGCGTAGCCGACGAACCGCCCAATCGGTAGTCGTGCAACAAACGTGCAACAGCGTGCAACACGAAGGGTCGCATTCTCAGCTACCTACGCAGAGAACTGGTCTCACTCACGACTACCCAGCACTGGTCGACTCGCTCCGAACCGGCGACTGATAGGGGGCACCCAGCTCTCCTATGCAGCGGCAATCCAGCTGACACCGATCATCTGGGCGCCACCGTGGACGCCGACGACGGCACCCAACGTGCCGGTCCGTATGGTCGCGCTGGGAAAGCGGGGAGCGATGAGGTCGAGGAACTGGTCGATGTCAGGTGCGCCATATTGCATCACCGCAACGTGCTCGATCAGCCCGGCGGCGCACATGCGTTCGTAGAGCATCTCTAGCGCCCTCTTGCGAGTCCGGGCTTTTCCGGCTTCGTGGACGACGCCACCGCTGAGGTCGATCACCGGCTTGATCGAGAGCAGTGAGCCCACCATTGCCGTCGCACCCCCAATTCGCCCACCCTTCTTCAGGTTCTCCAATGTATTCAGAGCCGCAAGGACGTGCGTACGAGGGATGAGGTCGTTGACTCGACGCAATACTGAGTCGATGTCAGTCCGCTCGGCGGCTACCTTGGCGGCCTCAATTACAAGAGTGCCCATCCCGCTTGACACCGTCCGGCTGTCGATCACATGGACGACAATCCCCTCGACCGTCGCGGCTGCGGTGAGGGCTGACTGAAATGTGGTTGACAAGTCGCTCGAGATGGTGAGGCAAACCACCGCTTCAGCGCCAGCGTCTCTTGCGTTGCGAAAGGCCTGTTCAAACGCGCCGGGCGACGGGCAGGCCGTCTGGGGGAGGTCTTCGGTGTTCGCCATTCGTTGGTAGAAGTCCTCGACGCTGAGGTCCTGACGGTCGGTAAATTCCTCGCGCCCAAATCGGATCGTGAGGGGCACGATCTCGATTTTGAACGGGTCGATGTCCTCCTGCTCCAGGTCAGAAGAGCTGTCGGTGACCACGAAGACGCCAGGCATGAGAGGCTCCTCCTCTTTAGGGTCTTCACCATTCTGGTGCTCCAAGTAAGGGATCCGCGTCAACCGCCACAGTGACAAAATGTCACTACAGCTCGACTGTCAGAGGGTCTCTGTTCCGGCTCTTCGGGGTGCCCCAGGCCCGCGCACGGGGGCAGCCGGTATATCCTCCCTCGGGCCTTTCTGATCGGCGAGAATGTAGTCATGGCCGACTCATTCGCCACCCGGTTCACAGTGGCGCGGTCTCGTTTCGGACCGCTGGTCTGGGGTCTCGATCCTGCTGGCTCGGTGTTGGATGCTTGGGGCCTGGGAGATACCCCAGAGGGATTGGATCGTTTTGCCGACATCGTGCTCGAGGCAGCCACCGGAACCGTCGGTCTGGTAAAGCTCCAAGCCGCCTTCTACGAGCGGCACGGCTGGAGGGGTTTTCGAACACTGCAACGCCTCATCGCCGATGCACGAAGCGCCGGACTGCTGGTCATCGTGGATGCCAAACGCGGCGACGTCGGGAGCACCAACGTCGCATACGCGGAGGCGTATCTCGGGACCGACGCCCCGCTCGGAGCCGACGCCCTCACCGTCCACCCCTACCTCGGTCTCGGTGCCATGGATGCTTTCATCTCCAGGGCCCATGAGGCGGGGAGCTGCCTGCTCGTGGTGACGCGCTCTTCAAACCCCGAGGGCCGGGCCGTCCAGTCCGCGACTGATCACGATGGACGTGCCGTCGAAGAAGCGCTCCTGGTGGCTCTCGGGGAACTGAATGCCCAACTGGCACCCGGCGAGATCGGACCGATCGGAGCGGTCGTCGGACCCACCCACATGGTTCCGGCACTCGACCTGGTGACACTCCGGGGACTCCTCCTGGCTCCCGGTGTCGGCATGCAAGGGGCCACTGCGAACGACGTCGCCCAGGTCTTCGCCGACTGCCCCGAACGCGTCATGCCCAGCGCGTCTCGGTCGCTGCTCGTGGACGGCCCCAGCGTCACTCGGCTACGAGACACAGCGGCTCGCCTGGCCGATGAATTCCGGGAAGTGCTTTCCACGCAGTAGCGCGGGAGGTCGCCTCCCCACCCTCCCGGCAGCGAACTGGGCCACCCTGACCATGGGACTTCAAAACCGCTTATGGGAAGCTACGGCTCATGGAAATCGGTGCCGCATATCCCCAGAACGAACTTCGAGGCGATCCGGCCGCTGTCGGCGAATTCGGCAAGGCAGTTGAGGATTTGGGTTTCGATCACATCCTCGCCTACGACCACGTGCTTGGAGCCGTTCACGCTGATCGAGCTCCAGCTCTGACGGGCCCCTACACCGAGCGTGACCCCTTCCACGACCCATTCGTAATGTTCGCCTATTTGGCTGCCATCACCGAGCGAATCTCCTTCACCACCGGGATCCTGGTCCTTCCTCAACGACCGACGGTGCTGGTGGCCCGCCAAGCGACCGATGTCGATCTCTTCTCAGGCGGTCGGCTGCGCCTCGGTGTGGGCATCGGTTGGAACTACGTGGAGTATGAGGCGCTCGGTCAGGATTTTCATACCCGTGGTGCGAGGCAGGAAGAACAAATAGAGCTGCTTCGCCGGTTGTTCACTGAGCCGGTGGTGGACTTCTCAGGTCGGTTCCATCGAATCGACAGGGCTTCACTCGTGCCGAAGCCAAAAAGATCCATTCCGATCTGGCTCGGTGGCTCCGGCGAAAAGGCATTCGACCGGGCTGCCAGGCTTGCGGACGGCTTCATATTCTTCGGTGGCGGAGTCGATCACGCCATCGAATCCTGGAGCCACGTGCGTGAGCGTGTGGGTGACCTCGGCAGACCCATTGAAGACTTCGGCGGCGAGTATGTGGCCTTGAGCGGAGCTGATGTAGGCGAACTCACCAGGGAGATCCATGCCTGGCGCGAAGCAGGTGGCACTCATCTGACCGTGGTCACGATGGGTCTGGGCCTGGGTTCGGTCGTCAGTCACATCGACTACCTGGCCAACCTCGCCAACAGGATCAATTTGTAGTAACGGGCGCAGGAAGCTCCTTCGAGCGAACTCGGAGCTCCACATCCGTCCATCCGTCCATCCGTTTTCAGTTGGTTGGCCGAAGTGTTGAGCGGCTACTCCATTAAGTGATCACACAATCTCGGCGAGCTCCTATCACTTGTCAACCCCTCTTCGGGGGCTCGGGAGTGAAAACAGCGGACACGACATTGATGAGCACTCGTGGTGAGGACAAGCTCCTATTCGGTCACGCGTTTTCGAGATCGTTGACCCGAGCTGTGGGTCGGCGAGTCGCTGGCGAGTCAGCTCCAATGAGCGACAGTACCGGGGAAGGCCAGACCCACAGCCCGAGGATTCAGCCGCGAGGCAGGTAGCGGTAGACCTCGCGGGCGACGTAGCGCTTCAAGATGCGGATGACCTCGTGCTTGGTCTTGCCTTCCTTGACTCGCCGCTCGAAGTAGACGCGGGGTCTCGGGGTCATGAGCGATGCGGACCATGACGATGCGCCACAGCGCGCTGTTGGCCTGGCGGTCACCACCGTCATGCGCCTTGACCCTGCCGCTGGTCTTGCCCGAGCCATCGGGCACCGGAGCCACGCCGCACAGGTGCGCCCAGGCTGCTTCAGAGTGGAGCCGCTCGGGGTTGTCGCCGGCCGCCATCACGAGTGCGGCTGCGGTGTCGGGTCCGACGCCGAAGAGATCCAACAGCTTGGGCGCGGTGACCACGAGGAGCGCCTCAATCCGGGCGCCGAGCTCGGCCAACTCTGTGTCGAGCCCTTCAATGCGATGGGCCAACGAGGACAGCGACGTCTTGGTGGCCGCGGTCACCGGATCGGGAGATCGCGTCGGGCGGAGCTTGGACCCTTCGGCGACGAGGGCCGACACAGAGAGGCCCTTGAGTCGACAACGGAGCTGCTCGGGCAGGCTGTAGCCGAGGTGGCGCATCTGGATCAGCGCCTTGACCCGGGCCTGGCGGGCCGAGCGCTTCGCCACGACGAGAACCCGGATGGCCTCGACGGCGCCGTCTCTGGACTTGGGCTTGCCGCTCGCCCGACCACCGAGGGCGGCTCGGGCTGCTTCGACGGCGTCGAGGGGATCAGACTTGCCACTGCTGCGGCGCTTCGGCGATTCGGTCGGTCAACCTCGATGACCTCGACGCCCACCCGGCGTGTGGCGGGCCAAGCCGGCTCCATAGGAACCGGTTCCTTCGACGCCGATCTTGGTGACGTCGCCGAAGCCCTCGAGCCACGACAGCAGCGCTTTGTAGCCGGTGGGATCGGTGGAGAAACCCTCGGTGCCAAGTAGCCCGCCAAGCGGGTCCAAGGCGGCAGCGACATGGACGTCGCGGTGCGTGTCGACACCACCTGTGATCCCACGCGCAGCTTCTACGATGGTCATGGTCATCCCTTTCTCTCAAAGGTGTAAGGGATGGCACGGCCGTTCCGGATCGGAGCAACGGGCGGTCTGGATTGTTCAAGCAATCCGGACCAATCACCCCAACTCGGAGACGGGACGTGCCGTCTTTCAATGTGCCGCTGGTTGGTCTCGGTCGACGACGTCTCGCAACGTCTCGGGGCTCCAAGTCAGGCCGAACCCACCAGCACTCCCGAAGTTATTCAGGACCAGCAATCAAGCGGTGGACCCTCAGAGAAGTATCAATGTACTGAGGCAAGCCCCACGGTGCGGGAGGTAGTCGTGCGGGCCGGTTCGCTACCCTCGCTTCATGTCGAAAGTTCTTGTCACGGGGATGTCAGGTACCGGAAAATCTTCTGCACTCCGGCTACTCGCAGCCCGGGGACATCAAACCGTTGACACCGACACCGACGAGTGGAGCTGCTGGGTCACTTTGCCCGATGGTTCGCCGGATTGGATATGGCGGGAGGACGCAATGAGCAACCTACTCCGGAGTCACGCCAGCGGAAGCCTCTTCATTGCTGGGTGCAAGACGAACCAAGGACGGTTCTATGCGGAATTCGACCACGTTGCCCTCCTCAGCGCACCGGTCGATCTGCTCTTCGCGAGGATCGCAGCTCGCAGCGACAACTTGTACGGGAAGACGCCTGCCGAACGAGACATGATCCTTCGCTATGTCGAAGAGGTGGAGCCTCTGCTTCGGGCATCGGCCACGGTCGAGATCGACGCCTCTGCGCCGCTCCAAGACGTAGTCAGTCAACTTGAGCAACTCGGTTGAAGCGCAGTTATCCAGACGTCCTGATGTGCCGAAGTCTCCCACCATCCCGGCGCATGGGGGCAGTTGAAAAGCCTCGCTACGCTCTTGCTGTGCCGACAATCAGCACTCGGACGATGGGATGGCTCCGGACGTCGGTGGGTATCGCTCTGACAGTCGCGCCGGGCGCTCCCATGCGTCTCGCCGGTACCGAATCTCCGACAGGTGCCGCCCTGCTTCTAATGAGGACTATAGGCATCCGGGATCTCGTGCTGGGTCTGGGGACGGTGTCCGCGGCACGATCAGGTGATCAATCCGATGCTCGCCGTTGGCTGAAGGCCACTCTGGCGAGCGATGCGCTCGATACGGTCGTCAGCTTGGCAGCACTACGCTCGATCGGAAGACGAGATTCGCTACTCGCCGCGGCGCTGGCACTCGGGTTCGTCGGCGGAGACCTTCAAGCGCTGCGGAGTGGCTCCGAACACGGAGCAGCCTGAACGCCACATAACCGCGACGTCGCTGGCTCAACTTGCCGGTTGGCACGTCGCTGGGAGAGCCCACATCCGGCGTACAGGGGCAGGCACCGGCTGATCTGCTGAACTAGCGAGTGTGGATGAAACCCCCGAGCATGGGCTGCCACATTTCGATCTAGGTGCTTTCGCCCTGGAGTTCCGATATCGCGTCAGGCATGGGTCGGACAGTCTGCGCGACGGGAACGGGAACGTGATTGTCCAATGGCGGGTGCGGTGGCGGACCAGCACGATTCGAGTTGCCGACCGGATGTATGTAGAAACCAGGGAGGCGGGGACGCGCAAACAGAAGCGAAGCGTTTCCTATCTCGACGCATCAACGCGTCAGCCGATGGTCGTTGTCTCCGGCAGCATCTCGAAGGGGGAGTGCTCCTTTCGCGCGAGCCGCCCAGTGCAGGGGTCCTCCTCATCGTGTATTCGGTAGCGCAGCATTGGCACCGAAGCCGCTATCAGGGCGCAGGAGCTTGAGCACGCGAGGCTCTCTTGTCACTCGACATTTCCCCGCGCCGATCAAGGCGAGCGGGCGTCCACGATTAGCGCGTTCGCTTGAGTATCCCACTCGTGCCGTTAGGGTGGCACCCCAGGCCGGCGCACTGGGACACCCCTGACGGATTGTTGTCGATGAACTTAAGGGGCAGTCACTGGGCACTGTGGCCTTCGAGCCGTTCGACTGGACTCGTCGATCGATTAGCGGTGTCGTTCAGAGACCGGCCAAGAACTCGAGTAAGAGTTCGTTGGTCTCGACCGCTCGTTCCTGGGGGATCCAATGTCCGCAGCCGTCCAGGATGACCGAGGCGCGCAGGTCGGGAATGAGGCGGTCGCCAAGCGTGTCCACCAGAGCTCGCGTTCTGGGCCAGTTGAGTACAGGGTCGCGGTCGCCACCGACGAACATTGCAGGCGCCTTAATCGGTGCTTGATGCCAGGCCGACATGTACTCCCAGTTCGGGTGGTGGTTGCGGTACCAGTTGAGTGCGCCCCGGTAGCCGGTCCGGCTGAACTCGGCCGTGTAGTAGTCGACGTCAGCTTCGCTCAGCCATCCCGGTAGCACTTGGTCCGAATGGTCAGGCATGACTGTCGTACCATCCACCTCCGTCGTGGTGTGCACTTCGGCTGCCTCACCGGAGATTCCGAGTAGCGCCCCTAGAACCGTGGCTCGCACGTCTGCCTCGAAGGCAGCCTCAGCCACTCCCGGTTCCTGGAAAAACACTTGGTAGTTGTCCGGTCCCAGCTGGGCGGTGAGTTCACTCAGGAAATCGGTGTCTCCCCGGGGAAAGTACGGAGTGCTGAGCATGACCAGGCCACCGACGAGGTCGGGTCGGAACAGAGCCAAGGTGGTCGCCACAGGGGATCCCCAGTCTTGGCCTACGACTACGGCGGAATCCTCGTCCAGCGCATGGAAGAGGCCGACGATGTCCCCGGCGAGGTGCATGAGCGTGTACTCATGGACCGCCGATGGCGCACCGGTGGCCCCGTAGCCACGCTGGTCTGGGGCCACAGCTCGGTAGCCGGCGTCGGCTAATGCGCCAAGCTGGTGACGGAACGAATACCAGAGCTCGGGGAAGCCGTGAAGCAAGAGGACTAATGGCCCTTCGCCGGCTTCGGCCACGTGCATGTCGATTCCGTTGGTCCGGATCGTGCGGTGAACAATGTCCATTCCAGAGATTCTGGCTCGCCGGTCAACACCATCGTCGTTCAGGGAGTCGGTCGGTTGCTCCTACGACCTGAAGTGTGCGTCTCTTGGACCCTGACGAGTTCGCAGCCAGACCGTTTCACTAGGTTCAAAGTAGCTTTCCAGGTGTGGGAACACATCGGAATCGACCTCTCACACGCCGACGCCGGATGCTTCACATTCGGGTGCTGGTCCTGACGGTCGGTATTGCCGGTATCCCTCTCATGATGTCGACTATCGGAGGGGCTGCGCAGGTCGGTCCTAAAGGCGATCCGGGTGGGAGGATCTTGCGGGAACTCAAGACCCTGCTGCAAGCGGTACCTCGGTATGCGCATGACCTCGGAATCGTGGCGCAGGAGCCACATCTCACCAGTTCGTGCTGGACGACTACGCCTGGCATTCAAGTAGACGAGAGTTTTTCATCGCGCGAATCGATCAAAGAAGTCGAGTCCAGTGTAGGTTCAGGACTCAGATCAATGGGATGGAACCATCCCACCAAGTCCGGGCCATCTCAGTGGTACGACGACATTGGCAACCATCAGGTGCTTTCCAACAACTACATCTTTCGTTGGAGAAAGCGGTTGCCTCAAGGCATGGTGGTCGGATCGACACTGCAGGTCGGGGTCCCAGTGACGGGCTGGAGTGCGGGCATGCCTCTGGTTTGGAGTTTGGGTTCAATCTCCCCGGGAATTGGCGAGCCCAACATGCACTGCGGTTCCGGCTGAGCGTCTCGCAGCCGGCGAACTGAGGCACATTGTTCAGATCGCCGAAGAACCAAGAAGCGTCGTCGCCTCCAACAGCACCCCACGAAGGTCTTCGGAACACCGACGGCTGTACAGAGGCCCGGCACCGTCGGAGAGCAGGGAGCTCATCAGCGCTATGCCGCGGAGTTGGCCGGGCATCGCTGCAACCAAGAGGGCGAGCAGCGCCCGTATGGCGGGTTCATTGGCCAAGATGCTGTCCCGGTTGATCGGTGCCCGTGGGACACGCAGACCCGGTGGCTTTCGAGCCTGGGCCATCAGGTCGGCCCAAAGATGCGCCAGCTTCTGACGCTCGGCCGGGGTCACAAGTACTTGGGCGCGGGCCGCTAGAAGCGGATCTGACTCGGGTGGGCGACCTTCGGCAAGCCTTCGATCGAGAGAAGGGGCTCGTAGTCGGGAGATCGCCCTCAACCACCTCGTGTTGAGTCGGGCCGTCAAACAGTACGGGAAGTCCTGTTCGTAAAGGAGAAGGGTCCCTGCTCGGCTTGGGGAGCCATCGGACAGCAGGCGCAGGGATCGGATCGCATCTCGGCGCTCCTGCCGCTCGACCGGTTGCAAATGGCTGGCCGGGCCGTGGGCGATCGTTTGGAGCAAACGAGAAGTTGTCACCTTTTAATCGTGGAGCAGACCGCTGACTTCCGAAAGTGGCAAGATTGACATAGTGCGCGACGAACCTGCCAACTCCAAATCCCTCGCTGAAGCGGCGCCGGGCGACCAAGCGAGAGGTGCACGACATTGCCATCGTCCTCTGCGAGGGATTCACCGCCTTCGAGCTCGGGGTGGCCTGTGAGGTCTTCGGCGACGATCGGTGGGTGGCTCCCGGCGAGCCCTGGTATCGGCTGTTCATCTGCGGTGACAACTCGGGACCTCTGACATCAGATAGCGGCTTCCAGATCCTCGTTCCCTACGAACTGGAGGTTTTGAAGAGGGTCGACACGGTGATCGTGGCTCCAACTTACCGACCCTTTGCGGTCTCCGATGACGTATTCGATGCGCTTAGGCAGGCGCACGCTAGAGGGTGCCGAATGCTCTCGCTCTGCAGTGGTGCCTTCGTCTTGGCCGAAGCGGGACTGCTCGACGGACGGCGAGCCGCGACACACTGGACAGAATGCGACGAACTGGCTCGTCGCTATCCGGAGCTCTCGGTGGATCCCGGCGTGCTCTTCGTCGATGAGGGCGACATCCTTACCGGGGCTGGGAGCGCGGCAGGCATCGATCTCTGCCTCCACATCGTTCGCCAGGACTATGGGAGCGAGGTAGCGACCCGACTGGCTCGCCAGCTGGTCGTCCCACCCCAACGCGATGGCGGACAGGCCCAGTACATCGACACGCCATTACCAAGCTTGGACGAATCTGACCTCCTTTCCGAGACCGTCGTATGGATGCAGTGCCACCTGGACGAGCAACTGTCAGTTGAAGACCTTGCCGCCCAAGCAGCGATGAGTCCCCGGAGCTTTGCCCGTCGCTTTCAGGCTGCGACAGGGACTACACCGCATCGTTGGCTGCAAGCACAACGCGTCAAGCTGGCCCAGCGACTGCTCGAATCCAGTGACCTGCCCGTTGAAGCGGTGGCTGCTAAGAGTGGTTTCTCTACGGCTGGGAATCTCAGAAAGCACTTCGGCCGAATGGTTCATACAAGTCCGCAGGCATATCGGCAAGCATTCAGACTTCGAACGGCAGGCCATTCGAGAACGGCGCCTCACTAGAACCACTTCGCCGCCGAACCGGCGAAGTGGGCTAGTTCTGCCCGACGATCTGTACTTCGTCGTTCGCTTTGGCGGCAGCACCCACGAAGAGCGGGTACACATAGGGCGATTGGCCTGGACCAAGAGCCGGCGCTGCGGTGACACACTCCTGGGCGTCGCCGAATGCGTCACAGCCCCCAGTTCCCTGCAGACTTAGCAGCCAGTAGCCCCCTCCGTCAGGTGTGGACAGAACCGGTCCTGCCACGACGTGGCCACACGTCGAGTGGGTCGGTATTGGTCACGCAGAGCACGCTGCAACGCACTTCGAAGGCGGCCTTCACGGTTGGGACTGACCTCGCGATTCCTAGGACCCGGTGCAAGCGTTGGTGGCGTTGCTCGGGTCGAAGGTCCCCCCGTCACCGGGGAAGTACCACTCGACTTCCTCGTACGCGGGCGGACCGCCATTACAACTCCCGAGGTCGAACGCGACCACGGTGACGGGCTCGAGTGGCCAACTCGACATCGGTCCGCTCTGATTCGTCCCATCCACCGACTGGCCCTGGCCGGTCGCCTCCGCAGCGCCCCAGTTCGACCACGAGATGGAGTCCAACTGCGGGGCCGGCAGAGTCCCTCCCAAAGTGATGTCGGCAGGAGCCACCTCACCGAAGCCACTGATCCCGGCGAACGAGCCGAGCGCCTGGCCCCAGGCCGCGCTTCCGAGGAGGGGGCCCCCGGCCGCCGACGTCGACGGAGGAACTGACGGAGGAGTCGTCGTGGTCGAGGGCGGGGTGGTCGTGGGAACCGAGGAGGTCGTGGGCGGCGGTGCGAACGTCGTCGTCGTCGCCGCGGCGGCGGCTGATGTCGTGGCCGAGCCGAGCTTGGTCTGGGGTGTCCACCCCGAGCCGTTCCAATGCAGGATCAGGATCCCGGGGGTGCCCGGGTCACCGGGTCCAGCAGCGTTCGCGCTCGCGATGCTGACCGGACTCTCCCATCCGACGGCCCAGGCGTTGGAACGAGATGTCGCGGCGACATCGGCGAGAGCGCCTACCTGGGATTCGAGACCCGGTACGGGCACACTTGCCCACGCGGAGTGGTTCGACTCCAGGATCACGCCATTTGTCGGGCCGTCGCCCGAGCCGCTCTGTCCGACTGCCCACGCCCTGCCCGTAGGGAGGGCGGCCACTCCTGAGAGGTCCATGCTGTCTTGGATCTTCGAAGTGGAGTCTTCACTCCACGTGTGCCCGTTCCACCGCTCGACCAAGGGTTCCCCTGGACCACACCCGCAGTTGTCGCCGTCGCCCACCGCCAATACCGGGCGGTCCGGCGAGGCCTCCACGCCGAGGAGAATGCTGCCGAGGCCCTGATCGCCGCCCACGCTCGGGCTCGGGGTCTGCTGCCACGCTTCTCCGTTCCAGTGCAGGATCAGGGTTTCCTGGCTCCCGCCCGTCGTCCCGCCGACGGCCCAGGCGTTGGTGGGCGACGTCGCCGCCACCCCATTGAGATAGCCGGCGGGGCTCGGCGTTTGTCGCCACGCGTGGCCGTTCCAATGCAGGATCAGCGCGCCACCGTCGTCCGTCCCGCCGACGGCCCAGGCATTTGTGGGCGAGGTGGCGGCCACCGTGGAGAGGCTGCCGGGGATGCTCGGCGTCTTCATCCACTTCTTCCCGGTCCAGTGCAGGATCAAGGTCTTGGTGGGGTTCGGTTCGAAGCCGACGGTGCCGACGGCCCAGACGTCGGTGGGAGACGTGGCGGCCACTGCGGAGAGCTCGGCGCCGGGAGGACTCGGGTTGGCTTCGCGCTGCCAGCGGTGGCCGTTCCAGTGGAGCGTCAGGGCCTTGGTGTTCTCGTCAGTGCCCGCGGAGCCCACGGCCCAGGCCACACCGTGCGTCGCGGCGATGCCGCTGAGTCTTCCGGACACGGCAAGAAGGCCAGCGCCCGACGTCGCGTGGCCGCCCTCGGTCGTGCCGCGTTCCCCGGCCGAGGCCGTCGAGACCGTCGCGAATGCGAGGACGACGCCGAGTGCCAGTGCCGCCAACGGCGCGTGTGTTCGTGGTCTTCCCATCCCGGAACCTCCTCGCCGTGTTCCCGCTCGGCCGGAGGGGTTGCCACAGAGCGCCTACCGAAGCGTAGTGACGAGCCACTCATGTTGCAACCCCCATGGCCTCTCGCCTGCGACGCTGGTCGATGTCGACCAGCGCGAATTTCCAAAGCGCGAAAGTCTTCTCGGGGCATCGCCGAGGCACAAAGACCTCGACGTCTGCATCGAGCAATGCCTTCGCCGCGGCGACTGAGCGCTTCGAGCAGCGTCGGCGGACCCGTCTATGGATGGTTCCCGAACGAGAACATCCCGCAGCCGGCCATCGATAACCCGGGGCTGCAACGGGGTTGAGCCAGAGCCGACGCGAAGCATCGGGTTGTGCTTGACCCGGCGCTTCGCATTTCGGGACCCGGTCTATACAGCGCCAACGCTCTTAAGTTCCTTCGGATCGTTGCCGCTCCCCGTCGGCTCTCATCAAGTTCTCGTTTGGGCAGGATCCGCCTACGTCGGTTACCACTTTCCCTTGGATGTGCCCAGTGTCAGGCTCGCCAAGCCGCCGGTTGAGGCACATCCGGTCGCCACCGCTCCCGTGGCCCCCGGCCAGTTGGTGGCCGAAAGTTGCACCTTCGGCACTCCCAAGGGGCTGAACGAACCCGCCACGCTCCCGTGGGTGACGTTGATGTGAGCGAAGGTCGCGGCTCCAGTCACCTGGAAGGGAGACGGTTGCGTCCACTTCGTCGGGTTCGCACCGGCCGGGGCAGTCCATGTGAGCTTGAACTTGCCCGGTGAGGGTGCCGGAAGGAGGGAACCACTGAAGATGGTGGCGCAGTTGTTCGCGCTGCCTGCGATGCCGAAGGTCATCTTCCCGGCGATCGATCCGAGCGCAATGGTGCCCGCGCTGGTAACGCAGGGACTGGCCGTGTTGCCCAACGCTGCCTTGACGACCATGGTCTCGCTATTGGCAGTGCCGCCGTTCATGAGCGGGGGAGAAAAGGTGATGACACCGTTCCAGACACCATGGGTTGGGGTACAGGTGACTGTGCCGGGGATATTGACCCCGTTGACAAGGGCGCCAGCGGGACCAGACGCCACGTTGAGCAAACCAAACGAAGCCATCGTCGCGCACGCGCACAGAACCACAAGCCTTTGCCTCATGCGAATGAAACCCCCTTCCGCGCCCCAGTAGCTCTCGGGCGCTCTGCAATGCGGGTTACTCTTATGGACCGAGAGCAATGCTGCAACCGCAATGAGAATGTGACGCGACCGACGGGCTGACGACGTCCTGGCCAGCAGTTTTCCGATGATCCCGACCGGCTCGATCCCGTGACCTCAGGCTCATCGCGACGAGGCTGGGTGTGCCGATGAAATAGCGAGCCGAGTCGCTACGTTCGAGCAGTTTGGTGAGGTTGCCGGCCAGCGTTGGGCTCATGGACCAGCCGCTCAGACTTTCGTCGTGCAGCAGGATGCAACATAGCGGCGCGACGGCTGCAGGGGTTGGTGCCCAAGCCTGGCCGGTCAGCTCGGAGTCGGCGTGAGACGGTCCGTGTTCTGGTGCGGGATGGCTTGATCTGTGGGAACCGGATACGGCGCCGTCGTCGGGTTCAGCTCCAGCAGCTGGACAGCTTCGCACTCGGTTCCGATTGGCGCCTGGTGGACGTTGCGCGAGACGGCTGGCAACGTCGGTGCCGTCGTCACCGGCGACCCGACTACCGGGAGTGTCGTGGTGAGGTCACCTACCGTGGCGCGGCGCCAGCTGGTGATGTTGGGTGCGGTGACTCCGAAAATCTGCTCGAGGAACCGCAACTGCGACGTGTGGTCGAACACGTCGGAGCACACCCATCCCCCCGCCGAGAAGGGTGACACCACCAGCATGGGCACCCTGACACCGAGGCCGATGGGTCCGGCAATTCCTCCGGCGTCAGCAGGCAACGGATTGACGCTCACGTACTCCTCTGCCGTCCCTGGCGGTGCCGTGGGTGGGGGGACATGGTCGAAGAATCCGTCGTTCTCGTCGTACATGATGAAAAGGACGGTGCTCGCCCAGACCTCAGGGTTCGAGAGCAGCGTGTTCAAAATTTGCTGCGTGTACCACTCCCCGAGCTGCGCCGGCGCCGGAGGGTGTTCGTCGTACTCATCGGGGGAAATGATCCATGAGACCTGGGGCAAGCTGCCGTTGGCCACGTCCGACGCGAAGTCATTTGGCCCGCCGGGCTCGGTGAGACCTCCTCTGACATTGGGCCCGAAGTAGCCGAAAGCGTTCTGGTACAGCGAGGAGCTGGAATCCGAGTACTGCTCAAAGTAGAGCAGCATGTTCTTACTCACGAAGATTCCTGCATTCGGTTGGTAATCCGAACCGTAGGGGTTGTAGCACTTCCAGCTGATGTTGTTGGCGGTGAGGACCTCCGGCATGGTCTGCCACGAGCAGGTGAATTGGTTCCCGGTCAGGGTCGAGTTCGTCACGAGAATCGGACCGCCGGCCACGCCCGCGGGGTCGAGAGTCCCCGAGATCTGCATGAGCCTGTTGGGATGGGTCGGCCCCAGGACGGAGCAGAAATAGTTGTCACAGATGGTGAAGTTCTTGGCCAGCTCCCTGTAGAAGGGGATGTCGACATGGTCGTAATAGCCCATGGTGTTGACGCCAAGTGCCCCCTCGTACTGGCTCGAGGTGTGCGTGGACACGAAACTGTCCATTGCGCCGTCCTCCCAGCATGCATGCTCGGCCTGCCAGGAGTGGCTGAGGTCGTACGTGCACTCGGCATCCTGCGTGCTGGTATCCAGGTGGAAGGGGAGCAGCGTCGATTGCGTGCCCCCCGGCCACGACTGGGTGAAGGCGCTCCGGTTGGTGGTGTCGTCGAACCCCTTTACTCCACCCAGGGTGCCGAAGTAATGATCGAAGGATCGGTTCTCCTGCATCAGGAAGACGACATGCTGGACCGCGCTGAGGTCTGAGCCTGCCGGCGCAACGGACGCGGCCCGCCGGACGATTTCCGCGCCCGCAGTTTGCGTGCTGGCGATTCTGGACAGCGAGAAGGCGGCGGCCGTGCCGATTCCTCCGGCGAGGATTTGGCGCCTGCTGTATCGACGAGGGCTCATGATGATGTGCCGGCATTCACGAGAAACTCCACGGCGATTCCCACGTCCGTCTCAGTCGCGATGCGCCACCGCGGATCCGATGGACGCGCCCGCGCGTGCACTCCCCCCGTTTACACCTCCGTTGTAGACAACACCACGGCTGCGGTCTCGTCAAACAATGATGCGGTGCAACACGCGACAGTTCAGAACAGCGAGTAAATCGTTGCGTTCCTGATGTGACGAGTCAGCAACGGAATTGGGGCCCGATCGATCGCCAACGACGAGACCGGGGGGCGATCGGCCACCGCCCGAAGCTTCCTCAGTCGACCTTGTTGAACTGTTCCGGTCCCACCCGGACGGCGATGGCGATAACGATGAGCACGAAAGCCCATGCAACAAGCACGGTGATCAGGCTGGCTGTGGAACTCACGGTTCTACCTCCTACGTAGCTGGCGCGAGGGCGCGCGGACGACAGGTGTCCCAGAGACTGGCCCCGAGCTGCGGTGATGTCAAGAGGTTTCGACCACCTCGACGAAGAGTCCCAGCTGGGCCCTCACGGCAGGGAGACATTCGGCGGCACATTCTGTCCCGTCGACCGAGGCGCCTCAACCTCGCGAAATCAACGCCGCGTCGATTTCAACTCGTCCCCCCGCGCTCGTGGCGTACTCAGCGAGCGCGGACCGCAACACCTCGACGGCTTCTTTCCTTGAGTTCTGAATCTGTTTGACTCCCGAATTTGCTGGACGGATGATGAGTCTGCTGGTGCCCGAACTATGGGAACCACTGTCAACCCTTTGCCGTCTCCCCGGCTGGGTCCCATAGCGCTGCCCAGGCGCTCGCCAACGGAAACGACCTCGACCCAATAAGCAAGGGGGGGTTCAGGAATGACCGCACAACGGGCTGGAACGAAGCCAGTACGCACGCCCTGCTTCGACTGCCTCGATGAGGCCAATGCCGTCGATCGGCCTCATCTTCGAGCACCGAATGAAGCGGCGTTCTGGTTCATTGCCTACGTCTTCGCCGCCGTCATGCTTGGGACGACCCTGCCCACCCCTCTGTACGTGATCTACCAGAGCCAGTGGCATTTTTCGTCCGCGGTAATTACCCTCATTTACGCGGTCTACGCCGCCGGGGTGCTCGTCGCGTTGGTGTTCGCAGGGCGCGCCTCGGATCAGGTCGGACGCAGGCCGGTGCTGGGAGCGGTTCTCGCTCTCAGCACACTGAGCACCGTCGTGTTCATCATGGCGTCGTCGGTCGGGTGGCTCTTCGCGGGCCGTATCCTGTCCGGCTTCTCTGCCGGCCTCATGACCGGGACCGGGACCGCGGCGCTGACCGAAATGCTGGGCGATGCAAGGCCACGGCGAGCATCGCTTGTCGCCACTGTCGTCAACACCGGCGGGTTGGGCCTCGGTCCGCTCATTGCCGGCCTGTTCGCACAATTTGCACCGGACCCCACTGTCCTCGTCTTCGAGGTGTACCTGGTCTTGCTAGCGGTTGGGGCGGTTGCGGTGGCCTCGGTACCCGAGACCGTTTCACAACGTCGACCGCTGTCCCTTCGCTTCGTCGGCTTCGGCCTCCCGGCCGCTGGAAGACGCGAGTTCATCGCGGCCGGCGTAGCTGGATTCGCGGCCTTCGGTCTGCTCGGGATCTTCAGCGCGCTCGCACCGACGTTTCTTCGCGATGTCCTGCACCAGGACAACTACGCCGTCGCCGGCGCAGTGGTATTCATGTTGTTCGGGATCTCAGTCGTCACCCAGATCTGCGCTGGTCACCTCGACTACCACAAGGTCGTCTCTTTCGGGCTCGCTCTCTTCCTCGTGGTCCTCGCCCTCATTGTCGCCGGCTTGTCGCAGGCCTCAATGGGTGTATTTCTCGCCGGTACCGCCGTCGGAGGGATCGCGGTCGGCTGTGTCTTCATGGGCAGTCTCTCGATCGCCAACCGGTTGGCCCCGGCCGAGCGAAGAGGACAAGTCGTCTCCTCGTACTTCGTGTTCTGCTACTTGGGGCTCACCATTCCCGTCATCGGTGTCGGCATCTCCTCTGAGCACTTCGGCATTTTCCGGTCTGTGCTCGTCTGTTCGATCGCTCTCGCCGCCCTGTCGGTCCTTTCGTTCGCTGCATTGCGAATCGAAGCGATGGCGGCACGCGATGGGAAAGGAGTCGACCTCGGTCGCCGGGAGGGCCACCCTGGCCATGCACGGCGTAAGGAGGCCTCGACGACTTGACGATTCGCTCTGGATCCCAAGTCCAATCGTTATGAGGTCGAACGGGGGTGCAGGGCGTGTGCCAGGCGAATCGCCTCGGCCTTGGTCAGACTGCCGGAAATCTCTCCTCTACCCTCGAAGCTGCTGAAGGAGGACTGCGCAGGCTGGATCAGCGGTGTTGAGTACACGACTCCGTCAAGGTCGATGCCTATTTCCTGATGAAAGTTCTCTTGAGCCACCTTGTCCCAGAGGGCCGATCCCGCGGAGTTCATGGTGTAGTTGATGACCCAAGCACCTACGCCGGTGCGCTCCACGCTGGCGGCCTTGATCAATCGGCTCGTCATCTCAGCCGGCCCGAGGACATAGCGAACTGCATCGTTCCGTTGGGGACCGACAGCAGGGACCAGGACGGTTTCGCTCGCCTTCTCCACCGCCGGCGTCGTCGAAGGTACATCAGCCAGTGCTTGATCCGGCGCGACGTTGTTTGTCGAAAACCCTGCGGGTGAACTCCCAGGTGACACGTTCAGGTTTTGCGCCGTGAGAGCACTTGCCGCACTGCAGGACAGCCCCGAAGTGGTCGCGGTGGACGCCGACGGGTTGTAGAGGGGTGCGGTGCAAAGTACGGGGCGGAAGTAGACCTGGCCACCGGGGTGAGCGTCGACAACGGTGACCGGGCTCACCTGTGCCTTACTCCCGGAGGCCGGCCCAAAGAAGATCACGGCGGCACCAGTCAGCCCGGCCACGAGCACAGCACACACCGCCAGAGCCACCGCACCCCGTGCGTAGCGCCGCCGTTGGTGATGTCGAGCTTCGGGGATCAGAGCTTCGATCGGTTCGGTGCGGGGATCCTGGACATTCATCGTCATAGTGCTACTATCTATAGCATCATGTTCGATGTCAAGGTGGACCGCACCGAAGGCGTTGCCTTGCACGACCAAGTCGCAGCGGAAATCCGACGCGCCATCGCCGAAGGAGAGGCGGGCCCAGGTGATCGACTCCCCCCAGCCAAGGACTTGGCCGCCGTGCTTGAGGTCAATACCAACACCGTCTTGCGCGCCCTACGCCTTCTCCGCGATGAGGGCCTTTTGGAGTTTCGCCGAGGCCGAGGAGTGACGGTGGCTGGGACTCCTGACAAGAGTGCCGTAGTGAGTCGAGCGCGTGAGCTCATGGAATTCGCCCGCCATTACGGGTACCGGCGTGAAGACGTGATCGACATCATTGCCGAACTCCCGTGACGATTCTCGATGATGCGCCTCGCGTTGATGGCTACGACTCGACTGATGTTGTCGTTCTGATACGAGAGGCTCGACAACGCCAACGGCGGCGCTGGGGCATCCGGATCTTTCTGATTCTCCTCGTAGCTGCCCTTGCCGCCACCGGTCTCGTGAATGCCTCAGGGGGAGGGAGCAGCTCCACAGTGCGGCATGGAACCCATCCGTCGATGGGGACGGCTGAACCGTCACAGACGGGTATCGCAACAGGAACCGCCGTGGCTTGCACGGGTCTCATGGCCCTGCCGACAGCTGACCTGAGTGTGTTCAAAGGTGCGCGCCTGGTCAGGCACGAGACGGTCACAACGGGCGATACCTTCCGATTCCGGCTTCCGCCTGGCAGATACGTGATTTCCAACGATGGCTCGCCCTACGACCAAGGACATCCCCCGGGTGGCCCGTTCTTGATCGGCACGGGCCGTATAAGCCACGTAGTGGTGCGTGACTACTGCATGTGATCCGTTCGAACACGGAGCCGGAGAGGACTGGCTGTTTGAACCTCAATCCTCCCGGATCGACGCCGGGTCGATGCCCACTCCGCCCGCCGCGTCTGCTGGCATACACGGCGAGCGCGAACCGCAATACGTCGACGGCCTCTTCGGCACTCCACCACAACGGACCCTCGCCCGTACGGAGCCAACGAAGCCAGTGGCGTCCGGACTCCCGGAAGCTGCTGGCCCAGTCGTCATCGAGCGCATGAAAGGTCCTCATCTCTCCATCGACGTAGGTCTCGAGGCTCGGCTGCTGAATGCCTCGACCGGTGCAACGGTTCACCCGTGCGTAGCCGCGACGCCCCGTCACTTCCCATCGTTCGTCGTTGGTGTAGTAGTCGGAGCGGAGATACATGTCGGGGGCCAAGGTGATGTCCCACACACCACGGATGCCGTTCTGGTGCTCCCAGACGATAGTGGTTGGCGCGTCGATCTCGATATTGGCCAGGACTTCGGTGCCGCCCACCCACGCCCGCACTTCGCGCAGCGGGCCGAAAAGCCACAGCGCCGTCGCGAGCTTGTGCCACCCGTCATCGAACACCAAGACACCCCTGCCCCGGCGCATCTGCTTGAACTGCCATTCGTAGCTGGACATGGGCACCTCCCAGCCACCACGGCCGCTGCCCACCATCTTCATGTGGTAGCCGCTCACGGCGCCGAGGTCCCCCGACTCGACCGTCTCCTTCAACTTCTGTAACGGTTCATAGAAGAGGTAGTTCTCCATGACGCGCAGCACGCGATCGTTCGCTCGGGCGGCGGCGAGCATCTGCTGGGCTTCGCTCAGGTCACTGCACATCGGCTTCTGCAAGTTGAGGTGCCAGCCATAACCCAGCATCTCAGTGACACCCTCGACGTGGAGCGGGATCGGAAGCAGGACCTCGACGGCGTCGACCGCCAGACCACTCGACGCGAGATCGGCTGCGGTGGCGAAGGTCTGTGCCCCGGGCCAGTCGGCTTGTCGCTCGGCACGACGCTGCGGATCGGGATCAACGAGCGCCACGACTTCGACGTCCGGGTTGCCCATATAGGCCCGGATGTTCAGGTCGTAAATGCGACCGAGGCCGACGACGGCCGCTCGAATCGGCCGGTCGTAGGGAACGAACGTCATCTGGCTTGCCTTCTTTCCTCGCACGAACACATCGGTCTGGGCTGTGACTCTTCCACACGAGTCGTAGGACGCCCCGTCCGTGGGCGGATCAAGGCGAGCGGCGACTCTTCGAGACGGGACTAGCGACGGGCCTTCGTCGTGTTCAAGGTGACGGCGGCGCGGATGAGTGCCTTGAGCGCTCTTTCGTTGATCTTCTCGCCTTCATGGAAGTCAATCGCTCGTCTGACGTTTCCTTCGAGACTGGAGTTGAAGAGGCCTGCGGGGTCCTCGAGCGACGCTCCTTTGGCGAATGTCATCTTCACGACGCTCTTGTAGGTCTCGCCGGTGCAGATAATTCCGTCGTGAGACCAGACTGGAGTCCCTCGCCACTTCCACTCCTCGACGACTGCGGGGTCGGCCTGTTTGATGAGCGCGCGGATCTTGGAGAGCGTCTTGCCTCGCCAGTCGTCGAGCTCCTTGATTCTCGCGTCGATCAGCTGAGACGGGGACTCGCTCTTCTCTGGGACGCTCCTTTTCATGCTGTGGGTGCTCGCCTTTCACTCGCTGGCCCGTCCGGCCGCGTAACTGTACCGATCGGGACTCGCCGCATCGGGGGCCGCACGCCCCGCGCACCTGTCGTGTCGACGAGGAACCGGCTTCCTTTCCTGGCGTTCGCCGGCCCGGCCGTCGTCGGCTGCCTGCTCCTCGTTCACTCAGCCGGGGGACACACCCTTGCGTCGTCGGCCCGTGCGTCTGCACCCGGAACCGGTTAGGCCCTCTGAGCGGAGACCCAGAGGTCGACGATCGCGACGTCGAGCTGCCGGAGTAGGTCTCGAAGCAAGGAGACGGAGAGACCGAGCACGTTGTTGGGGTCGCCGTCGACACCGTCGACGAACGGGGCGCCCAGGCCATCGATGGTGAAACCCCCGGCGGCCTGGAGCGGCTCACCAGTCCCCACGTAGGCCTGGAGCTCTGACAGATCCGGGTTCCCGAACCTGACCGTCGTCCGTCCGACCCCGACCGCCGAGCGGGTCGTTGCGGTGTCGAGCACGCAGTGGCCAGTGACGAGCGTTCGCTCTGACCCGCGCAGCCGGAGCCAGAGGTCCAGCGCAACGGCAGGGCTGGCCGGCTTGCCATATGCCTCACCGTCTACGTCGAGCATCGAGTCGCAGCCGATGACGATGGAGTCCGGCCGCTGCGCCGCCACCGCCTGCGCCTTGGCCACCGCCAGCTCGCGGACGGTGGCATCGGTCGATGTACTCACAATGTCCTCGGCGACGCCGCTCACGACCACTTCGGGATCGAGACCCGCGCTCCTCAGGACGCGTAACCGTGCCGCGGATGCCGATGCGAGCACGAGGTGACGTGAGCTCATCGATAGACGATACGCCGGAGTTCGTCCGGCGAGACGATCCGGTCGAGTTCAGTTCAGGCTTACGCGGTCGGCTTCGGGACTCCCTGGCGTAAACGTAGCGAGACCGACGACGCGGCTTCGCTCGTCGAGAACCTTGGTGCCGGTGAGCATGTCCCATGGGGTCAAGCGCGGCTTGGTCAGCAAGTCGTTCGGCGGCGATGCCCCCATGACGAACGCGATCCCGATCATCAAGCAGACGACGACGGTCGGGATCAGCAGCAGGGTGCAGCAGATCCCGTTGCGCAGGAGGGATCGGGCCAGACCAACAGGCTTTCCATCCCGCCGCCGAACGACCCGTAGGCCAGTCAGCCGGTAGCTGGCGGTCCGTCCGTGCCGCCATTCCAGCACGCTCCAGACCGTCCACCCGATACCGAGCGTCACGATGAAGAGAAGACAAGTGAGAAAGAAGGCTCGAATGCGCGCGCCGGAGGTCGCGTCGGGTGCTCGCAGGTTCGGCGGTCGACCTTCCCAATTGCTCCGAGAGGTCCGCCGCTGGACGATCCGGGAGGAACTCATCACCCTGCTCCCACGGTTTGCTCAGACCCCATCGTCATCACCTCGACGTGCGTCCGGTCCATTTCTGGCGCTCCGACAGCCGCCGCCCAATCTACCGGGGCCCGGTCGCGCCGCACCCGGGGCACCAAGAGGGTGGCTCACCAGGAAGTGCGCGGCCGTCGGGCGGCCGGTGCCGCGAGGACTCGGCGTCGCCGTCGGGGGACGGCACCGCTGCCAAGTCCACTCACCTCGACAATTGAACGGTCGGCGGTCGCTGTGTTTACGTACGCCCATGTTCATGATGCGATTCGGGATGCGTGCGGCCACAACGCTGCCGGAAGAGCGGGCCGACCTCTACGCCGCCACCATCGACATGTGTGCCTGGGCCGAGAGCAGGGGCTGCGTCGCGGCCGTCCTCAGCCAGCACCACGCGGTCGAGGACGGCTACCTCCCTTCGCCCGTTCCGCTCGCCGCGGCCATTGCCGCCCGCACCACCCAGCTGCCGATCAACGTCGGAGCGCTCCTCCTCGCGCTCTACGAACCCGTCAAGCTGGCGGAAGACCTTGCCGTGGTCGATCTGATCAGCAGGGGCCGCGTCTCCTACGTCGTGGGTATCGGTTATCGGCCCGAGGAGTTCGCCATGTTCGGCATCGACCCGAAGCGACGCGGCTCGCTCGTCGAAGATCGGATTGGACTGCTCAAGCGACTGTGGTCGGGGGAACGGGTCGTGGTCGACGGACGTACGGTCGAGGTGACGCCTCGACCTTTCACCCCCGGGGGACCGTTCCTGGCCTACGGGGGCGGCAGCGAGGCCGCCGCACGCCGGGCCGGGCGCCTCGGGCTGTTCTTCATGGCCGAGACGCACGATTCGTCGCTCGAGGCGGCCTACCGCGCCGGCGGTGGTGAGACCGCGCCCGGCTGCATGTTCCCCCCGACCGGGATTCCCCTCACCGTCTTTGTCGCAGAGGACCCTGAACGAGCATGGGCCGAGATCGGTCGGTACCTGCTGGCCGATGCCATCAGCTATTCCCAGTGGAACGCGACGCGCAGCGGGACCGCGTCGATCTCGCGGGCAGTCAGCATCGCCGAACTCGCCAGCGAACACGGCGCGTACCAGATCGTCACCCCTGAGCAGGCCCGCGAGCTGCTGCGTGGCGGCTTTCCCCTCAACCTCCAGCCGTTGGTCGGGGGGCTGCCCCCGGACCTCGCCTGGTCGTACCTGGAGACAGCTGCCGCGGTGTCGGACTCCTCGGACCAACCAACCCACTGAGCCACTTACACACACAGAGAGAGAGATACCGGGGCGGACGAACGACTCCGCGTGACGCACACTGTGGCGACGCGAGGGGTGGGGTGACGTGCTCTATGTGGACGTCTACGCGCGCTCACCCTATGGGACCCTCCACCAGGAGTTCGACCATGCGCTGCGTGCACTCGTGTCAGGTGTCACGGATACGCCGATCGAACGAGTGACCATCCGGTGGCGGATAAGCAACTGACACTTCGAGCCGGACGCGATCGGGTCAATCCGCTGCGATGGCGGCCAGGATGTCGAGCCGAGCCGCACGACGAGCCGGCCAACTGGCGGCGATCAGCCCCAGGATGGCCGCCAGGACGAGGAACACCACGAGGCTCGACACGGGCACCGCGATGTCGGTGATGCCCTGGGCTCGCAAGGAAGATGCCAGAGCGATGCCCAGTGCCGTCCCGACCACGATCCCGATGATGGCGCCGAAGACGGCCAGGATCACTGACTCGGAACGGATCATCGCCCTGATCTGGCGGCGCTTCATTCCCACCGCGCGAAGCAATCCGATCTCATGGGTGCGCTCGAAGACTGACAACATCAAGGTGTTGACGATCCCGATGAGAGCGATGATCACGGCAAGACCGAGCAGCGCGTAGACCAAGCCCAGCAATTGGTTGACCTGGGCCTGTTGCGACTGCTCGAACTGGGCCTTCGTCTGCACCCGGAGATTCGGGTATGCCCCCAGGGCCGTCTTGACCTGCTGGTCGACCCCTGCTGACCCGTCGGTCCGCAGCAGCACCGCGACGGGCAGTTGGTTGCTGAAGTGCGTGAGGAAGAACCCGTCTCCGACGAGATAGCTCCCGAGCAATGCGTTGGCCTTGAAGATACCGCCGATGCGCAACATCGAACGGCCGGTCTTGGCGAATTTCACCGGTACCACGTCGCCGACTGCGAGGTGCTTTGAACTCGCTGTCGTCGTGTCGATGAGCAGCTCTCCCGCCGCCAGCGCAGCCGCGCTGCCCTCGGTCATGTTCAGGATCACCGTCCGTGACGTCTCCCTTGTCGACGTTGCGGTGAGACTCTGGAGCTGTCCCTGCAACTCGAATTGACCCTGGTACACGGTCGACGTGGCGATCACTCCCGGGACGGCTGCGGCGACCGGCGCGACCGCGTTGGAGAATCCGCCCTGCGCGTTGTTGGGCGTGGTGACGATGATGTCCGCACTGATGGCATCGTCGACGCTGCTGGTGGCCGACTTCGACAGCGATGCGCCGAACACCGCGATAGCCGACACGAGTGCCAGACCGACCATCAGGGCCGAGGCAGTCTGGGCCGTACGGCGCGGGCTGCGCATGGAGTTCTCCCGTCCGAGACGACCCGACATGCCCAGGATGCGCGCCAGGGGACGCCCGATGAAACTGGAGATCGGACGCGCCACCGCAGGGGCGAGGCGGGCCACTCCGATGAAGATCAATACGGCGCCGAGACCCACCAGCCCGACGACTGGTTTGGTGAGGCCGTAGGCCAGGGCGGCGACACCCGCCAGGGTGATCACGAACCCCCACGTGAATCGGCGCCGTAGCGAGATGTCGGCCTCGGCCTGTTGGTCTGAGACGGCAGCCACCGGCGGAATCCGCACGGCGCGTCGCGCCGGGCTGATGGCGGACACGACCGTGACGCCGACGCCCACGACCAGGCACACGACCACCGTGCGCGGCTCGAAAACAATCGGACCGGAAGGCAGTGTCACACCGAAACCGCTGAGCAATGCCTCCAGGCCCAGTGCCGCGAGCACGCCCAGCCCGAGACCGATCAGCGACGACACGAGACCCACGACGGCGGCCTCGCCGAGGACGGAGCGAAAGACCTGACGGCGGCTCGCGCCGACAATTCGCAGGAGTGCGAGTTCCCGGGTCCGCTGCCCCACGATGATCGAGAAGGTGTTCAAGATCGTGAAGGCGCCAACGAACAACGCGATGAAACCGAACACGAGAAGTGCCGTATTGAAGAAGCCCAGGGCCTGACTCACCTGGCTCGTCTGCTCGTTGATCACGGTCTGAGCCGAGACCACTTCCACACCCCGGGGGAGCACACGTGCGATCGCGTGCTGCACCTCCGCCTTGTTGGCCCCCGGCTGCGCGACGACATTGATGTCGTCGAACTTGCCGACATCACCGAGCAGTGACTGCGCGGTCGGGACGTTGAACGCGGCCAGCGTCGCACCGGCCAGGTTGTCCGCCGTGCCAAAGCGCGCGAGACCGGTGATAGTGAAGGTCCGTGTGGGGCCCTCCAGCAGGATCCGGACCCGTTGACCCACCTTGAAGTCGTACTTCTGCGCAGTACCGAGGTCCATGACCACGTCGCGCGACGTCGTCGGCCCTGTTCCTTGCGTCAAGTGGAGTACCGAGATCTGCTGGTTCGGGTCGAACGAGACGCCAAGCGTTGGGGCTCCGCCGGTTGTGATCGCCTTGCCGTCATGGGAGATGTATTGCGCGTAGCCGGTGACCGAGCCCCCTGCGGCCTCGACGCCGGTGACGGAGCGCACCCTCGACACGAGCGACTCGGGGACTGCATTCCTGGTCGCGTTCCCGCCGCTACCGAACTGCGCGACACCACGGACCTGGAAATCAATGTTCTGGTAGATGTTCCCGAAGAGCGTGTTGAACGTCTGGTGCAACGTGTCGGTCAGTACGAAGGTCCCCGCGATGAAGGTCACGCCCAGCACGATCGCCAATGCAGTGAGCGCGAGGCGGAGCTTGTGCGCCAGGAGTCCTTTCAGGGTCACCCGCCACACGTCAGGTCCCTAACGTCCGCACTCGTTCCAGGACGGAATCGGCTGTTGGTGCAACGAGGTCGTCGACGATGTTGCCGTCAGCGAGGAAGACGACCCGGTCGGCGTATGCAGCACCATGGGGGTCGTGTGTCACCATCACAATCGACTGCCCGAACTCGGTGACCGAGCGGCGGAGGAAAGACAGCATCTCTGCGGTCGAGTTCGAGTCCAAGTTGCCCGTCGGCTCGTCCGCGAATACGAGATCGGGCCGGTTGATCAACGCGCGGGCACATGCGCAACGCTGCTGCTGGCCACCCGACAGCTCGCTCGGCCGGTGCGACAGGCGGTCTCCGATGCCGAGTTGCGCGACCAGGTAGTCGAACCAGGCCCGGTCGACCTTGCGGCCGGCCAGATCGCACGGCAACGTGATGTTCTCTGCCGCCGTCAGCGTCGGGACGAGGTTGAACGATTGGAAGACGAAGCCGATGTGATCACGACGCATCTGTGTCAGGCCCGCGTCGTCTAGGCGCCCGATGTCCTGGTTCCCCACGAATGTCTGTCCGGAGGTCGCGCGATCGAGGCCTGCCATGCAGTGCATCAGCGTCGACTTCCCAGACCCCGAGGGGCCCATCACCGCCGTGAATCGTCCGCGCTCGAAGGTCACGTTGATGCCGGCCAGGGCGTGCACGGTTGCCTGATCTTTTCCGTACGTCTTTCGGAGATCCACTGCATGAGCGGCCGGGCTGTCGGCGCGTTGACCGGCCGGTACGGATTGGGTGAGGGTCACTAGGGCCTCGATTTCGTCTGTGGCGGGGACGGGACGAGAGAAGCGGGGTGCGTCACACTGTGGCTTGCCTTGGGGCGCGGCACAAGGCAGCCGTCATCGGTAGGCCCATCCGTGCCGTCCCATGGTCAACGATCGAGCCACTCTCAGGGATTGCAACCTTGGCGGGCATCCGCCGGACCACTACCCTGTGCCGCGCATCAGCGTGTGAGGAGTGGGCTACCCGGGGGGGCCGAGTTCGCGATGAGGGATGACGCCGTGAGAAGGGTCTGAGCCGCTGCGGACCGCGCTGCGCCTCCCCGGTCGGGCCCACACGGCGGTCGCCGCCGCCATGTCCGTCGCTGCGGTGCTCGTCGTGCAGCTTGTCCTCTTCCCGATGCCCCTCGGGGTGTGGCTCCAAGGGGTTGTCCTCGGGCTGCTGGGGTCACTCATGGCTGTCGGACTCGGCCTGACCTACCGGCTGAACAAGGTCATCAATTTCCGCGCAGGGGGATCTCGGTACGGCGCCGGCCGTGCTGGTGGTCGGGCTGATCGCCTTCTCTGGGGTGAATTACTTCCTCGGCCTCGCGACGGGTCTGGTCGCCTCCGTGCTGCTCACGGCAGCCGTCGAGATCACCGTGGTGCGGCGCTTCCGACGCTCACCTCGCCTCATTCTGACCGTGGCCACCATCGGGCTTTCCCAGCTCTTGGTGGTTGTCAGCCTCTTGATCCCTCGTATCTGGGGCCAGACCCCCATCGCCAGCGCGGTGGTGTCATTCCCGTGGCACGTGACGTGGCACGTCGGCCCCGTGGTCTTCACCGCTGACGACTTTGTGGCCGTAATCGTCTCCGTCGGCTGTCTGGCCGCGGTGTCGCTCTGGTTCTCCCGCAGTGACGTGGGAATCGCAGTCCAGGCCGCCGGCGACCGCCGCGACCGCGCCTCCATGTTGGGGATCCCGGTCGGCCGGCTCCAGTCGGTGACCTGGGTGGTGGCAGGCGTCTTGTCCTTCGTGAGCATCTTCTTTCAGGCCGCCATCTTCGGGCTCCCGCTCGACCCGACGTACGGGCTCACTGCGCTCGTCACAGCGCTGGCAGCGCTGGCTCTCGGGAACTTCGTCGAGCTCCCCGTGATCGCCGCGTCCGCGGTCGCACTGGGCATCCTCCAACAGGGCGTGGCCTGGGACGACCCCTCCAACCCCGCGCTCGGTCTGGCCGTCCTCGCAGGCGTCGTCTTCGCCGCCATTGTGGTGCGCCAACTGATCGCACACCGCGGTGACCGGGAGACCGAGACGGCCCTGTCCCTGGCCGGCAGCGTGCGTGACCTCGCCCCGTCCGCGCGTGCCCTCCCCCAGGTGCGGGTCGCGACACCGGTCGGTGGGCTCGTGGCGTTCACCGCCGCGTGCACCCTGCCACTCTGGATGGGACCTGGCGAGCTCATCAGGGCATCGGCGCTCGTCGTCCTCGCCATCGTGGGCTGTTCGGTCGTCGTGCTCACGGGATGGACGGGGCAGGTCAGCCTCGGCCAGATGTCGTTTGCTGCTGTCGGTGCCGTCATCGGCGCAGTCGCGCTGGTGGACTGGCACTGGGATCTGAGCCTCGCGTTGCTCTTGAGCGGCGCTGCCGCCGCCGCTGTCGCCGTCGTGATCGGAGTTCCCACACTGCGCCTCGACGGCATGTTCGCCGCCGTGACGACGTTGGCGTTCGCGCTGGCGGCCTCGGGCTACTTCCTCGTCCCAGCCGAGTTCTCGTGGATCCCGCAGGGCCAGATCGCTGTGCCCTATCTCTTTGGGCTCTCCTTGACCACGCAGGCGTCGGTCTTCGAACTGTGCCTCGGAGTGCTCGTGCTCGTGCTCGTCGCGCTCTACGGCCTGCGTCACAGCCGGATTGGGCGCGTCCTGCGCGCGCTGCCTTCGAACCAGCGCGCAGCTTCTGGCTACGGCGTGCGGGTCATGCGCGCCAAGCTGACGGCCTTCGCGATCTCGGGGTTCGTCGCCGGACTGGCGGGATGTCTGTTCGTGCTGGTCAACCAGCAATATGACGACACGGCCTTCTTGGCGTCCACCAGTCTCGTCGTGTTCACGTCGACCGCCGTCGGAGGATTGGGGTCGGGCTTCGGCGCCATTCTCGGGGCCACCATCGTCGAAGGTAGCGCCGTCTACCTTCCGCCGAGTTGGCAGCTCTTTCCGGCCGCGCTCGGCGTCTTGATCGTGCTCATCCTCTTCCCTCGCGGCCTTGCGGGGCTGTGCTACGACCTGCGCGACTGGGCGATCGACCGGCTGCGCCCGCGACAGACCGGTGCGTCGGGCGACGTCGTCGGCCGGCCCGGCCCGGCCCTCGTGCCGTGAAGCGGCTCGCAGCCCTCGGCGCTGGAGCCTCCCTGTTCCCTCTCGGGATCCTCTTCACCATCGAGCTGCTCGACCAGGCCACGCAGAGCGCCTTCAACGTGCTCATACCGAATGTGCGCGATGCGTTCCATCTGACCAATGCCGGGATCCTGCTCATCGTGGCGATCGCCGGGGCGGCCGCGCTCGCATTCACCCTGCCCGTCGCGGTCTTGGCCGACCGCACCAACCGGGTGCGCATTGCGCTGATCGGCGCCATCGTGGGCGCGGCGTTCTCCATCGGCCTCGGGGCCGCCCCGACGATCGTGGTGGCGGCGGTCATGTTGGCGGGCGTCTCCATGGGCCAAGCGGTCATCTTTCCCACCCATAACTCACTGTTGGCTGACTACTACTCGGTGCCGGCCCGGCCTCGCATCTATTCGGCACACCGGTCTGGGATCAGCCTCGGCGCGATCATCGGCGTCTTGCTCGGGGCGGGGCTCGCCGCCATCTGGTCCTGGCGTGCGCCTTTCTACTTCTTCCCCATCCCCATCGCGGTGGTGGTCATCGTCGGGCTTCGTCTCCACGAGCCTCCACGCGGACGCCACGAGCAGCTCGAGCTGACGGAGCAGATGATCGCCTCCGAGCGGGGCGAGCCGGTCCCTCTGGCCGACGCCCCGGCGGCGCCCACAGCGGCTGCGGCGACAGGCCTCGAGGCGCCCGTCGAAACGCCGCCGTCCCTCGGCGAAGCATGGCGGACGGTCTGGAAGATCGGAGTGCTCCGCAGAATCTTCTACGCACTGCCGTTCCTGGCGGCGTCGATTGCGGGCTTCACCTCCCTCGCGTCACTGCAGTATCAGGAGACGTTCCACCTCGACGCCCTCGAGCGTGCCTACCTCATTGCCCCGATCCAGGTCTTCGACCTCCTGGGCCTCGCCGCTGGAGCTCTCATTGCCACCCGGCTGGCCGCCCGCGACGTCGGCCTGGTGTTTCGCATGCTCGCAATCGCGTCCGTGGCGGCCGGCGGGTTCGCAGTCCTGTTCGCGCTGGCGCCCTCCGTGCCCGTCGCCTTCATCGGCAATGCGGGCATCGACGCCTCACTCGCCATCGTGGGCCCTGGGGTCCTCGCGTCGTTGTCCCTCGCCATCCCTTCGCGCGTGCGCTCCGTCGGCTTCTCCATCGGCGCGCTCTTCGTGCTCCCCGGATTCTTGGTCCTTCCTATCGTCGGCGCGCTGGGTGACGCGTTGGGCTTCCGCTACGGGCTCCTCATCCTTGTCCCCATCTTCACGATTGGAGGGCTGATCGTGGCCAGCGCGGGAGGGCTGATCGCGCAAGACGTCCGCGATGTGTGGACCTCCATGCACACCCGCTCCCAGATGCTCCTGGACCGTCAGGCGGGACGTCTTCCCCTGCTCGCTGTCCGAGACCTTCGCGTCGGCTATGACGGTGTCGAAGTGCTCGGTGACGTGGCCATCGAGGTCGCCGAGGGCGAGATCGTCGCCCTCCTCGGCACCAACGGCGCCGGCAAGTCCACCTTGTTGCGAGCGATCGGTGGGGTCGTTGAGGCAGATCACGGCGCCGTCGTCTTCGACGGGCGTGACATCACGCACCTCCCTCCAGACGAGATCGCGCGCCTCGGCGTTGCGCAGGTGCCGGGAGGGGAGGGCATCTTCCCCAACTTGCGTGTCGAGGAGAACCTCCGCGCCGCCGCCTGGCAGGGCCGCCGTCGTGGCGAGCGTGACGAGGACATGATCGCCGAAGCGCTCGCTGCCTTTCCGACCCTGGCCTCGCGCCGCAGCGAGCGGGCAGGCAACCTGTCCGGGGGACAACAACAGATGCTTGCCCTCGCCATGGCGACCATCACCCGTCCCAAGTTGTTCCTCATCGATGAGCTCTCGTTGGGACTGTCACCGATCGTGGTCGAGCAGCTGCTGGGCGCCATCGAAGCCATGCGGCGGGCGGGGACGGCGATCTTGCTCGTCGAGCAGTCGATGAACGTCGCCGTCGCGGTGGCGGACCGGGTGTATGTCATGGAGACCGGCGTCGTCAGGTTCTCGGGCAGCGCCGGCGACCTCGCGTCGCATCCCGAGCTGTTGTGGTCGATCTACCTGCAAAAGGCCTCCGAGTCCATGGGCGCCGGTGGCGGGGACGGACCGACGGGCCCTGCGGCGAGCAGCAGCCGAACCGAGCTCGAAGTGGGAGGCGTCTCGGTGACGTTCGGGGGCAACGCCGCGCTCTATGACGTCTCCCTCCATGCCGGTCACGGGGAGATCGTCGGCATCATCGGGCCCAACGGCGCCGGGAAGACGACACTCTTCGACGTGGTCTCGGGCTTCCTCCGTCCTGACTCGGGTTGGGTCCGGATGGCCGGCGTCGACGTCACCGACCGCTCGGCCTCGACGCGCGCGCGGCTCGGGCTCGGCCGGTCGTTCCAGGACTCGCGCCTCTTCTCTGCGTTGACGGTGCGGGAGGCACTGGCCGTGTCATTGGAGCGCTTCACCGATGTCGGGGACCCGTTCAACGCCATCTTGCGGCTCCCGATGCAAGTCCGCACCGAGGCGGCGGTAATGCACCGGGTTGAGGAGCTGATGGAGCTCTTCGGGCTGGAGCGCTTCGCCGACAGCCTGGTCAGCGAGCTGTCGACCGGATCCCGACGGCTGGTCGACCTGGCGGCCGTCGTTGCGATCCAACCGTCGGTGATCCTGCTCGACGAGCCCTCGTCCGGTATCGCCCAGCGCGAGGTCGAGGCCATGGTGAGTCTCTTGCACAACGTGCGGAGGCGGCTGGACGCGACCATGCTCGTCGTCGAGCACGACATTGCGTTCATTGCCGAACTCGCCGATCGTCTTGTGGCGATGGATCGCGGCACCGTGCTCACCAGCGGCGATCCACGGGCCGTGCTCGGCTCCCGTGAGGTCGGAGAGTCCTTCCTCGGCTCCGATCCCCTTGCCCTCTCCCGCTCGGGACCGGCTGGCCCCGGTGTCGTGTCCGCACCGTCGGCCACACCCGCGGAGGTCGACCCCGCGTGAGCGAAACCGAACCGACGCGCGACGTCCGGCCGTGGCCGCGCGTGTCGAGGTTCAGAATTGCCGGTCCGGTGGTACTCATCGTGGCGGCGCTGATCGCCGCGGGCGTCTCGGCGACGGTCAGCGAAAACCGGGGCACCACGACATCCACCGTGCCGAGCACGGGCGCGGCATCGCAGCCGTCCTCGTCGAGCGTCCCGCTCACGTATGCAGCGGCGGCCAAGATGGGGAGGGCTGCGGACTACGACTGGGGATCCGAGTGTGACCACAAGACCGGTCGGCTCAAGGTCCCGAGCGTCTACGCACCGCCCTGCGTCCCCATTCCCTCGGCCCGGGCGGCCAACGGAGGCGAGACTGCCGCTGGCGTCAGCGGTTCCACGATCAACCTCGTCGACTACCAGCCCGAACCTGGTGGGCTGACCTCAGCGGTCCAGAGCGCTGCCGGCACGCCGGCCCAGGCTCTCGCGACGATCCAGGCCTACGTCGAGATGTTCAACCACATCTTCGAGCTCTACGGCCGTCACGTGAACCTGATTCCCTTCCAGGCGACTGGGCAAGATAGTGATCCCGTCGCCGCCCACGCCGACGCGGTGACAGTGGCCCAGCAGGACCACGCATTCGCCTCTATAGGCGGACCGGCCGAGACGACCGCCTACGAGGACGAGTTGGCCCGCCTGCATGTGCTGTGCATGGGGTGCGGCGACTCGTCCCTGTACGGCCAGATCAAGCTCAACGCTCCGTATCAGTGGGCCAATCTGCCGGCGGCCGACACGTCGCTCGCCGAAGCCGTCGACTACGTGGTGGCCAAACTGAACGGCAAGGACGCCATCTGGGCGGGGGATCCGTCGCTGCACACACGCAAGCGTTCTTTCATCGTGGTCAGTGAGACGTCGGTGCCGCCGTCGCCGGGTTTCGCCGAACTCACTGCGTCACTGACCAAGAGTCTCAAGGCCGGACACGTGAACATGGCTTCACTGAACGCGCTCACCTACAACCTGAACCTGACCACCCTGCCCACGCAGGCGGCGATCCTCGCGGAAAAGCTGAAGAGCTCCGGCGCCACCAGCGTGGTGTTCGCAGGCGATCCGATCATGCCCATCTACCTCACCCGAGCCTGCGCCAGCATCGGCTATTACCCGGAGTGGATCATCACCGGTATTGCGCTCACGGACACGTCGACGCTGGCGCGCTACTACGACCAGTCCGAGTGGGCGCACGCGTTCGGGGTGACCAGCCTCGCCGTTCCGGTACCGGTCACCGCCGGTGACGCCTACCGCCTCTACCAATGGTGGTACGGCCCGAGAGCCACACCGGCCTCGTTGGCGGTGTCGGCCCTCATCCCACCGATCCAGCAGTTCTTCGAGGGTGTGCAGCTCGCAGGGGCCGATCTGACCCCGAGCGCGTTCACGACCGGGCTCTTCCGCGCGCCACCGGCCGGCGGCGGGCCCACCACGTCCCTGGACGCCTATGGTGACCAGGGCGCACCACCGCTGCCCAGCTACTCCTCCCCCGCCGACTACACCTTTCTTTGGTACGACGCCACGGCCAAGGGGCCCGACGAGGAGGGCGTCAACGGGACGGGGCTGATGCGCTACGTCAGCGGCGGCACGCGCTACAAGGCTGGGGTCGTCCCGTCCGGACCGGTCCCGATGTTCTCGGTGCCGGGATCGGTCACGAGCTACGCCTCGCCTCCCGACGCCGCGCCGTCCTACCCGTCCTGGCCCGGGTCGCCGGCGGCGCGAGCCGGCTGACCCACCGAGCGTTTCTCTCTGTTCTCGGAGCCGGCCGCCCACAGGCCCGCCGGCCTCGCACCGCCCGCGAGAGGGGGGCTAGCACCAGGATTAGACGCCCGGTAGCGGCATTTCGCCGGCGACGCCGACCACTCATGCTGAAGGGACGTCCAAGAGCCGAACGTGGACCTGAGAGGAGAGCCCATGATCGCGACGCAGGGACTGACAAAGCGCTATGGCAAGACGCTGGCGGTGGACGACCTCAGCTTCACCGTGACACCCGGGGTCGTGACCGGCTTTCTCGGCCCGAACGGATCGGGGAAGTCAACCACCATGCGGATGATCGTCGGCTTGGATCTGCCGGACGCCGGATCGGCGACGGTCAACGGAGTGCCCTTTGCCGCGCTGCGCTGGCCCTTGCGCGAGGTGGGTGCGCTGCTCGACGCGAAGGCGTTTCACCCCGGCCGGACAGCCCGCAACCATCTGCGCTGGCTGGCCCAGACCAACGACATCGACAGCCGGCGGGTGGACGAGGTGCTCGACCTCGTGGGGCTCACTTCTGTCGCCGACCGCCGCGCCGGCAAATTCTCACTCGGGATGGGCCAGCGCTTGGGCGTCGCCGGCGCCCTGCTGGGGGATCCCGGTGTCCTGTTGTTCGACGAGCCCGTCAACGGTCTCGATCCCGAGGGCATCCGTTGGATCCGCCACCTGTTGCGCGACCTCGCCGCGCAAGGACGCACTGTGCTCGTCTCGAGCCATCTCATCAACGAAATGGCGCTCACGGCCCAGCGGCTCGTCGTCATCGGCCGGGGCACGTTGATCGCCGAGACCAGCGTTGACGAGTTCACGGCCCGTAGCCAAGGTGACTCTGTCCGCATCGTCACGCCGACCCCGCAACGCTTCGTCCGCGCGCTCTCCGAGGCCGGTGCACGCCCGAACGTCAACGACGACGGCGCCATCACCGTGCGCGGCATGCGCGCCGCCGACATCGGGGAGCTCGCCGCACGGACGTCCATGACGGTGCACGAGCTGACCCCGGTGCGGGCCTCGCTCGAGGATGCGTTCATGGAGTTGACCGGGAACGCGGTGGACTTCCATTCCGCTCCAATCGGCCGCATGGCACCTGTACCTGTTCCGACCCATTGAGAGGACACGACATGACCTACGCAGTCACACTTGAAGCACCGCGTACACGGGCCGGGCTCGGTCAGGCCGTACGAGCGGAGCGGACCAAGCTCGTTTCGCTGCGCTCCACGGCGTGGGCGCTCCTCATCACACTGGCTGGCACGACGCTCGTCAGCTTCCTCTCCACGCGTGGCGCCCGCCACCCCCACGCGCCGGCCGGTTTCTTCCAGGGCTTCGACCCGACGAACGCGGCGCTCGCAGGACTCGCGCTGGGCTCGCTCGTCGTCGGGGTGCTGGCCGTCTTGTCCATGACCGGCGAGTACGGGAGCGGGACGATACGGTCGTCGCTCGCGGCAACGCCGCGGCGCTCCGTGTTTTTCGCCGCCAAAGTGATCGTGTTCGGCGCCGGTGCCCTCGTCGTCGGGATGGCGATGAGCTTTCTGTCGTTCTTCGTCGGCCAGGCCGAACTTTCCGGTGGTGCACCCACGGCGACGCTGGGCGATCCCGGGGTCCTGCGCGTCCTCGTGGAATCCGGGGCATACCTGGCACTCCTCGCGCTCTTCGCCATCGGCCTGGGCGCCATCATCCGGCACAGCGCGGGCGCGATCGCCGCGTTCGTCGGCTGCACCCTGTTGTTGCCCCTCCTGTTGCACGGCGTGCCGGGCAACGTGGTGCGGTTCACCCCCGGCTCGATCTACGCCAACTCGGTAGCCGAGGTCGCGCCCACGGGCGGTGCGCTCTCGAGCACGACGGGTTTCCTCCTCATGGCCGGCTATGCCGCAGTGGCGCTCGCGCTGGGCGGCTACCTCCTGGCACGGCGTGATGCATGATGGTGGAGCAGGGCGAGGACGGCGTGCGCGTGCGCGTACGGGGCAGGGAGATGTCGGTCGCGATCACTGAAGAGCAGGTCGAGACCGCCAAGCGCGTCGCCCGGCACATCGTGCGCGAGCCCTTCACGAGTCGACCCTGGCGCGAGCTGGCCTTCTACCTGGTGAGTGGCGGCTTGGCCGGCGTCGGCCTGGCGTTCGTCGGCGCCACCATGGCGACCGGCATTGTCCTGGCCATCACGTTCGTCGGCCTGGCGGTGCTCGCCCTCTCCGTCCGCTCGGCCCGCGGCATCGGAACCTGGACGAGGGGGCTCGCACGCTCCATGCTCGGCGAGCACGTCGGCGATCCCGAGCCCTACGTCAGCCGTCCCGGCTTCCTGGGCTGGCTGCAGTCCGCGCTGCGCGACCGGGTGGGCTGGCGGTCCATCGCCTATCTGGCGGTGAAGCTTCCGTGGACGATCCTCGGGTTCTACGTCGCCTTCAGCCTGTGGTGGGACGCGCTGGCCTGCTTCGCCCATGCCGTTCTCGCGCCCGGCAATTTCGAACAGCCCCGCCGTGTTCGGTCTCGTGCGCAACCTGTTCCCGCCGGGCTACTTCTCGCTCAACGCGACCGGCTTCTTGCATTGGGTGGCCATCGTCATTACCGGCGCCGTGTTCTTCTTCGCCGCACCGTGGGTCATGCGCGGCTTCGTCAACGTCGACCGCATGCTTATCCGGGCGCTGCTCGGGCCCGACCCGATCGCGACACGCGTCCGTTCGCTCGAACAAGCGAGGACCCAGACCGTCGACGCGTCGGCCGCCACGCTCCGCCGGATCGAACGCGACCTGCACGACGGGACCCAGGCGCAATTGGTTGCGCTCGCCATGCGGCTGGGTATGGCAAAGGAGAAGTTGGAGGACCCCGATCACGTCGACGTCGAACGTGTGCGCGAGCTGGTGGATGCTGCACATCGGGGCGCGAAGGAGGCCATCGCCGAGCTGCGGGACATAGCCCGGGGCATCCACCCTCCCGCACTCGACACTGGCCTGGAGGGCGCGCTGGCCACCTTGGCGGCTCGGAGCGCGGTTCCCACGGAGGTGTCCGTCGGTCTTTCGCTGCGTCCGACGCCGGCCATCGAGGCCATTGCCTACTTCTGCGTGGCGGAGCTCTTGGCGAACGTCGCCCAACACGCCCAGGCCTCGCGTGCGTCGGTGTCGTGCGCACAGCAGGGCACGTGGCTCCGGCTCGTGGTGCGCGACGACGGGCGGGGCGGCGCCCAGCTCACCACCCTCGGTTCGTCGTCGAGTGGGCTCGCCGGCCTGAACGACCGCGTGAGCGCGGTCGACGGGCGCCTGACCCTGGTGAGCCCTCCCGGCGGCCCCACGGTCGTGACCGTCGACCTCCCCTTGGCGCCGTGACACCCGCCGCGCTGCGCGTCGCCATCGCCGAGGACTCGGCCATCTTGCGCGACGGGCTGGTCCAGCTCCTGGTCGACAGAGGCTTCTCCATCACCGGCGCCGTCGGCGACCCCGACGCCCTTCGGAGTTCGGTCGCGCAGAACCCACCCGACGTCGCCGTCATCGACATCCGTATGCCACCCACCTTCACCGACGAAGGTCTGCGGCTCGCGCTCGAGCTCCGCGCCCGCTACGAAGGTCTCGGCATCCTCTTGTTCTCCCAGTACATCGAGACGCGCTACGCGGCCGATCTGCTGGCTGACGACGCATCGGGCATCGGCTATCTCCTGAAGGACCGTGTCGCCGACGTCGCCGACTTCGTCGAAGCACTCGAACGCGTTGCCGTGGGAGGTACCGCATTGGATCCTGAAGTCGTCACCCAGCTCCTCGGCGCGACACGCCGCACCGATTCGCTCGCCGTGTTGACAACGCGTGAGCGCGAGGTCCTCGCCCTCATGGCGGAGGGTCGGTCCAACGCCGCCATCGCCAAATCACTCGTTGTCAGTGAAGGTGCCGTCGAGAAGCACGTCGCCAACATCTTCACCAAGCTCGATCTTCCGGTATCTCAGCACGATCACCGCCGGGTCTTGGCCGTGCTCCGGTTCCTCGAGTCCTGACGTCGGGAGACGCCGGCTGCGCTATCGCGTGACGAGCGCGTCCAGGCCCTGCTGCAGGAATTCGAGGCAGGCGGCGGCATCGGGGGCTTGGGCGCGCGGCACGAACGCACCGAAGGGAGCGTTCCAGTAACCGGAGGCTCCGGGTCGCTCACTGCCCCACGGCCCGACGTAGACGTAGGGATCGGAACAAAAGGAGTCGCCCGGGGAGAAGCCGAGGTTGACTCCGGCTCCCGGCGCCAGCTCCAGTGCCGTCGCCACGTCGAAGTGCTCGGGCCACAGCTGCACCGTCGAGCTGGTCCCCGGCGCGCTGTGCGCGCTCAACGCCAGGTCGAGCACCCGCGAGCCGAGCTCGTACCGGTCGTAGTACGTGTCGAGCTCGCTCGCGGACACGTGGAGTGGCTGATCGACCGGGCCGACTGGCGGGGTGTTGGGACCGGCCGAGAACGCAGCCGCCACATCGGTTCCGGCGAACGCGGCCAACTCGGCCATCGTCGCGGCCTCGAGCGGCACCGAGCGGGCGTCGGCGCCGATCTCGCGGACGAGGCTGGCGCCGGCGAGACGAAGTACCTCGGGCTCGGGCCCGAACGCCGGTGTGGCCAGACCACCCGGACTGGCTCGCAGCCCGAAGTGTCCACTCACCTCGAAGCGCCGGCGACCGAGCACGTGCGCCGCGATCCGGTGCAGGTCGGTGAGGGTCGTGCCCATGTCAGCCCAGGAGAGTAACGGCAGGTGCCACGCCCCCCGCCATGCCGCCGAACGTCACACAGGGGTGTCGGCCGCCGATGGGAACTGCTCGCCGGGGATGCGGACTGGCGGATAGAACAAGGGGGTGATGAAGGTCATCCGTGGAGGGCTGGCGAGCCGCAAGGCGCCCCGGATCGGGCTCGTGCTCGGTGCCGGCGGCGTCGTCGGGCAGGCGTACCAGGCCGGCGTCCTGGCTGCCCTTGCCCGCGAGACCGGCTGGGACCCGCGTGACGCCTCCATCGTCGTCGGCACGTCCGCCGGCTCGATCACCGGGGCTGCGCTCCGTCTCGGCGTCCCCGCCACCGACCTTGCGGCATCGCTGTACGGCGCGCCGACCTCGCGGCGCGGTGGGGCCATCCTGCGCCGGATCCTGCCCGACGACGCCGGGCGGCTCCCGACGCCGTCGGTCCTCTCGCTGCTCCGACCCTGGGGCCTGCCGTCGCCGGCGTTGATCGTGCGCGCCGTCCGGCGACCTCTCGCCTTCCGCCCGGACGTGGCGGCGATGACGCTCATGCCACGAGGGCAGATCGACATCTCCGACCGAGCCCACGGCCTCGACACGCACATCGGCGCTCGTTGGCCCGATGGCTTGCGCATCTGTGCCGTCCGCCGCACCGACGGCGGCCGGGTCGTCTTCGGTCGGCCCGGTGCCCCGCCGACGCGCCTGGCGCCGGCCGTGCTCGCGTCCTGTGCCATACCGGGATACTTCACGCCGGTGACCATCGACGGCACCGAGTACGTCGACGGTGGTGTGCATTCGGCGACCAATGCAGACGTGCTCAAGGCCGAGGGACTGGACCTCGTGGTGGTGGTCTCCTCCATGTCCGCCGCGCACGGCACGGCGAACGGAGCCGACGGATGGTTGCGGCGAACCGTGCACCGGCGGATGGAGCGCGAGATCGCGCGCCTCGAGGCAGCCGGAACGGCGGTGATCAGCCTCGAGCCCGGCTCCGCTGCCAGGCGAATTATGGGCCTGCGCGCCATGGACGAGGACCGGGGCCCCGCTGTCATCGAGGCCGCGTACGAGGAGACCCGCCGACGGGTCCGCGCCACTCCGTTCCTGGCGTCGCTGGGTGGGCCCCTGGCCGCTGCGACAGCCGGCTGACCCCGAGAAGCGGGCGACGTCCGGTAGTAGCCTGACCCCAGCCGACCGCGAAGGGAGGGTGGATGTGTCCTGACCGCCTGAGCCCCTTGGACACCTCGTTCCTCCATATCGAGGACCACGTGTCGCACATGCACATCGCGTCGGTCACGATCTTCGAAGGCCCGCCGCCGGCGTTCGCGGACATTGTCGACATGATCGACGCGAAGCTCGACCTCGTCCCCCGTTACCGCCAGAAGGTCAAGGCGGTTCCCTTCGAGCTCGGACGGCCCGTCTGGGTCGATGACACTCACTTCAACATCGATTACCACGTCCGGCACACCGCGCTCCCTGCGCCCGGCGGGGAGAGCGAGCTACGAAAGCTGGTCGGGCGCGTGATGGCGCAACAACTCGACCGCTCGAAACCCCTGTGGGAGATCTGGGTGGTGGAGGGCCTCGAGGACGGTCGCTGGGCGATCCTGGCCAAGACGCACCACGCGCTGGTGGACGGCGTCTCGGGGACGGACCTCCTCGCGGTGCTGATGGACCTCAGTGCCGATGCCATCCGTCCGCCGGCCTCGACCTGGGTTCCTCATCCTGAGCCCTCGGACCTGCAGCTGGTGCTCGAGGCACTCGAGAACTTCGTGCTCTCGCCCTACGAGCAGGTGCGAGCGGCCCGGGCGCAGACCCGCGCCATCCGCCGCCTGGCGGGGTACGCCATCGAGGTCGCCAGCGGACTGTTCTCGCTCAGTGGGCTCGTCCGTCCCATGCCGCTGTCAAGCCTGAACGGGCCACTCGGCCCGCACCGGCGCTACGCCTGGGCGTCGACGTCGGTCGACGACATCAAGCGAGTCCGCAAGGCGCTGGGCGGGACGTTCAACGACGTGGTGCTGGCGTGCATCACCAACGGGTTCCGCGAACTGCTCTTGGCCCGCGACGAGAACGTTGAGCGTGTCGTACGCACGTTGGTACCCGTGTCGATCCGTCCGCGCGATGCCGACGGGAAGGCCGTTGGGGACGGAACCTTCGAGAACAAGGTCTCCGCGATGTTCGCCGAGCTCCCCGTCGACCTCGACGACCCCGTGTTGCGGCTTCACACGATCGCCGAGCAGATGAAGGACCTCAAGGACTCGAAGCAGGCGCTTGCCGGCGGCGCGCTCACCTCCATGTCGGGCTTCGCGCCACCGATGCTGCTGGCGCTCGGCATGCGCCTGGCCACGCGAGCCGGCCAGCGCAACGTGAACACAGTCACGACGAACGTGCCCGGTCCACAATTCCCGCTCTTCGCGGCCGGCCGGCGGATGATCCGCGCGTTTCCCTATGTCCCGCTCGGTGGCCAGATGCGCCTTGGCGTCGCCATCTTCTCCTACGACGGCGAGGTCAACTTCGGCATCACGGGTGACTACGACTCGACGCCCGACATCGACGTGCTCGCCAGTGGCATCGAAGACGGCATGACACAGCTGCTCAAGGCGTGTGATCAGCCCGGATGATCGTGTAGCCCTTCACTCAGAGGCAGGGCGTGTCGACGGCAGGCCGAGCTTGCGGTGGTCCCAGGTGACGGTGCGCTCAACGTGGAGCTTGACCCCGACGCGCTTGTGCAGCATCGTCTCAATGAAGGGCTTGAGCTCTTCGGTGTACGGCGCGTAGTACCGCTCGAACACGCTGACACCGAGGTTCCACAGCCTGTCGGGATCCTCCACGATCTCGGCCCTCCCCACCAGCTCCACTCCACGGAGCTCCTCGTAGTAGTCGCCGGCCTCGAAGAGCAATGTCAGCCGAGGGTCGCGGCGCAGGTTCTGCACCTTTTGCGACTTTGCCTTGGTCTCGACCGTGACACGGCCGTCGAGAAAGCCGTACCACATGGCAACGGCGTGAATCGACCCGTCGGCCGAGATGGAGCACATAGTCATTGCACGACGCTCGGCGAGGAACGACTCGATCTCCTCGGGGGTCATCTGAATAGCCCTGCGTTGATTCACGCCGTGGCCCATCGCCTCGGTCATTGGGCACCTCCCATTTCCTGTGCGACGGCAGCGTACTGCTGCGGGCGGATAAGACAGCAGTAAGAGTTCATCTTCAGAACACTTGTTGGTTACAGCGCTTTCACAGCACGTTTACCTCAACTCCGTAGCGTGAGGCGCGATGGCGAGCGCTGATCAGCACACGGGTCACGGCGGTCGGGGCCCTCGTTCCAGCCCCATTGCCAATCGCCATCGCGGCCAGGACGCCCTGGCCGATGTCATCATGATCCGACCGGAGCGCTCACACCGCCCCGGGCTCCTCGGATCGTTGGTGACCGTCGCGCGGGTGTTCGCCTCCCCGCGTATCCAGGCGACGCCGGCGCGCACAGCCCCCCGTCCGCCGTCGTCGCCTGCCTCTCTGTGCGTCCTTCATCCTCGGTTTCCCCACGACGCTGCCTGAGGGGGAAATGAACGTGGCGATCGCCAATGCACAGCCCGCCGCGGGCCGGCCGCCGCTCGCCGGTCCGCCACGCGACAACCGTCCCCTCGTGCTCGTCGTCGACGACGAGGAGTCCTACCGTCAGGCGTTGGCCTCGGGGCTCACGCGTGAGGGCTTCACGGTCGAGGCTGCAGGCGACGGCCACGAGGCGCTACGCCTCTTCCATCGCGTGCACCCCGACCTCGTGTTGCTCGACGTCATGCTGCCCGACCAGTCCGGGATCGAGATCTGCCAGCAGATGCGCAGCCTGAAGCCGGTACCGATCATCATGGTGACGGCGCGCGACTCCGAAGTGGACATCGTCCTCGGACTCGAGCTCGGCGCGAGCGACTACGTGGCCAAGCCCTTCCGTTTGCGCGAGCTGGTTGCGCGCATGCGAGCCGTGCTGCGGCGCGGGGTGGCCGTCGCGGAGCACCACGAAGAGGTCCTCTCCGTGGGACCGGTCCGCCTCGACGCGGGTCGCCGCGAGGTGATGGTCAACGAGAACCCCGTCGACCTGTCCCGCAAGGAGTTCGACCTCCTCGCCCTGTTGATGTCGCACAGCGGCCAGGTGGTGACGCGTGACTGGTGCATCGACCGGTTGTGGTGGGACCAGGAGCTCACCGACACGCGGACCCTCGACACGCACATCAAGCGCCTGCGTCGCAAGGTCGAACCCGATCCGGCCAACCCCCGCCACCTGGTCACCGTGCGAGGGGTCGGATTCCGCTTCGAGGCGTAGCCGAGCACGAACGCCCGTTCCCGCTCTACATTGAGCGGATGCGCACAGGCGACGTCGTCCCCGATTTCGAGCTGCCCGACCAGACCGGCACGCCTCGTACCCTCAGCAGCTTCCTGGCCAACGGGCCGGCCGTGCTGTTCTTCTACCCGGCGGCAATGACCTACGGCTGCACCAAGGAGAGCTGCCACTTCCGGGACCTGGCGGCCGAGTTCGCCGCGGTGGGCGCCCAGCCCGTCGGCATCAGTGCCGACGCGGTCGAGAAGCAGAAGCAGTTCGACGAGAAGGAGTCGCTCGGGTTCCCCCTGCTGTCGGACCCCGATCGCGTCGTGGCGACGCAGCTCGGCGCCAAGCGCGCCGCGAGCTTCTTGCCGAACAGGCGGATGACGTTCGTGATCGACACCGACCGCACGCTCCTCGACGTGATCCACAGCGAGTTCTCCATGGGCTCCCATGCGGACAAGGCGCTCGCCCTCTTGAAGGCGCGGCGCGCTGCCTGAGCGCACCGTCGTCATCACCGGGGCCGCGTCGGGCATCGGCGCCGCCACCGCTGTGCGTCTCGCGGCGTCGGGCTGGCACGTCGTCGGCGTCGACAAGGACGAGACCGACGTGGTGGCGGACTTGGCCACCCCCGAGGGCCGGCACCGTGCCGTGGCCGAGGCAACCGAACGCTGTGGCGGGTCACTGGCCGGCATCGTGACCTGCGCCGGCCTGGCCGGAGCACCCAACCGGGCCGGATCGTTGCTGGCAGCCGTGAACTACTTCGGCACCGTCGAGGTGCTCGAGAGCCTGCGGCCGCTGCTCACCCAGGGCGGCGCAGCGGTCGCGATCAGCTCGAACTCGACCACCGTGCAACCGGCCATCCCGGCCGACCTCGTCGAGGCCTGTCTCGACCACGACGCTGTGCGCAGCGGCGAGATCGCCGACGCGCGGGGCTCGCTCGTGGCCTATCCGGCAACCAAGCTGGCGGTGGCGCACTGGGTGCGCCGCAACGCGACGGGCCCGGCATGGGCGGGCTCGGGACTACGCCTCAACGCCATTGCCCCCGGCATGATCGACACGCCGATGGTCGCGGGCATGCGCGCCGACGCAGAGACGGCTCCGTTGCTCGACATGCTGCCCATCCCCGTCGGGCGGCCGGGCCGGCCCGAAGAGATCGCCGCGCTGGTGGCGTTCCTGCTGGGTCCCGATGCCGCGTTCTTCTGCGGCTCGGTGGTGTTCTGTGACGGGGGGAGCGACGCGTTGTTGCGGACGCGCGATTGGCCCGCGGCATGGGACATCTCCGTGCGCGATCTGGGCGATCAGCTCTCCTGAACGGCCTGCCGCAGGAGGCTGGCCCTCGGCGTCAACCGTAGGCTGCTGCCATGCCCGGCCGGATCCTCGTGGACACCGCCGTGCTGCGCGAGAGTCGCGAGTTCCGGCTTCTCTTCGTGGGCCAGCTCATCTCCACTCTCGGGAATCAACTGACCGTGGTGGCCATCCCCTTCCAGGTCTACTCCATGACCCGGTCGTCGCTGCAGGTCGGCGCCATCAGTCTGGCGCAGCTCATTCCCTTCGTCGCCGGTGCGCTGTGGGCGGGCCCCATCGGCGACTCGACGGACCGTCGCCGCGTCATGGTCTGGACGTCGGTGGCGCTGACGCTGACCAGCGGCGCCATGGCAGTCAACGCGGCCGCCGCACATCCCTCTTTGGTCGCGCTCTACATCGTCAGCGCGCTGGCGGCCGGATTGATGGGGTTCTCCAACACCGCCCGCATGGCGTCGGTCCCGGGCATGGTCGAGCGGCGGCACCTCACGGCCGCCCTCGCCATGACCCAGGTCATCTTCCAGGTCGGCGTCGTGGTCGGGCCGGCGCTCTCGGGTGTCCTGCTCGGCATCGGGCTCCCGCTTGTCTATTCCCTCGATGCATGCTCCTTCGTCGTGGCCTTGGTCGCCTCCGCCATGCTGAAGCCGATCCCGCCCTCCGAGCATGCCGACAGGCTCTCACCATGGCAGTCCACGTTGGAGGGCTTGCGTTACGTGCGCTCGCGCCAGGCCCTGCAGGGCGTCTATCTGATCGACGTCAACGCCATGGTGTTCGGCATGCCCCGCGCCCTCTTCCCCGCCATGGCGGAGTCCGTGTTCGGCGGCGGGACCATCACGCTCGGCTTCCTCTACGCCGCGCCGGGCGTGGGCGCGCTCATCGGCGCCGTAACGACCGGGTGGGTGGCCAACCTGCGGCGCCAGGGCTGGGCCGTCATTCTCGCGGTCTCGGTGTGGGGGGTCGCTATCGCCTTTTTCGGGCTGGTCGACACCCTGTGGGTCGCCCTCGTCCTCTTGGCCGTCGCGGGGTGGGCCGATGTGATCTCGGCGGTCCTGCGCAACACGATGCTGCAGACCTCCATCCCCGAGCGCTTCCGGAGCAGGATGTCGTCCATCCAGATGGCGGTGGTGCAGGGTGGCCCGCGCCTCGGTGACATGGAGTCGGGCACCGTGGCCACGTTGACCAGCGTGGAGTTCTCCGTGGTCTCCGGTGGTCTTGCCTGTATCGTGGGCGCCGCCGTCATCGCTGCCCTCTTGCCCGCCTTCCGCCACCACGTCGCCGGTGAGATCGACGACGTCCCCGTATGATCCGTGCGTGCCTGACACCTTTGAAGAGCCGACCTGGGGTGAGGTCGCGCCGGACGCCTTCGCCCGAATCGTCGTCGTCTCCCCGCACTTCGACGACGCCGCCATGGGAGCCGGACACCTGCTCGCCAGCTACGACGACACGGCCGTCGTCACGGTGCTTGCCGGGCGGCCACCGGCGTATCCCGCCGAGCCGTCGGAGTGGGATGCGCTCGGCGGCTTCAAGGCCGGCGACGACGTCGTGGCGGTGCGGCGCGAGGAGGATGTCGCCGCCATGGCGGTCTTGGACTCGGCATACGAATGGCTCGACTTCTCCGACCACCAGTACCTGGCTCCGAAGGACCGCCCGAAGCCGAGCGAGGTCGCGCCTGTCTTGGCCGAGACCATCGCCCGGCTCAATCCGACGGCGGTGTTCTTTCCCATGGGCCTGGCCAACCCCGACCACGTCATGGTCCACGACGCGTGCCTGCTGGTCATGTCGGCGCAGCCGGAGCGCACGTGGTTCTGCTACGAGGACCACGGGTACAAGCACCTGCCCGGCATGCTGGCGTGGCGCGTGGCGAAGCTGCTGCGCTCCCAGCCTTGGCCCACTCCCGCCATCGTCCCGCACCTACCCGACGAGGACCGGAAGCGCCGGGCCATCTGGTGCTACACGTCACAGATTCCCCCGCTCGAGCGCGACCACGCGTTGACGGCGCGCCTGGAGGGTCGTGTGCCCGAGCAGTTCTGGCGTCTGGCCCCACCGCCACGCGGATGGGAGGGCCTGAGCGAGCTCGTCTGAGCGCTCCTGCGGGATCGGTTGGAGGTCTGGCCCAGCCAGCTGGGCCTTTTCCCACAAGACGGGTCGTTCAGCCCTAGCGACCCGGCCAACCGAGGTGCAGGATCGCAAGGTGGTCATGTACATAGACCTCCTGACGCGGGCCCTTGGCAAAGGTGAGGAAGGGCGCAGGTCACACGACCTGTTGATGGCCGACCTCGTACACTCCCGGGCCAGGCTTGGTGCGACGAACGGGGCAACCCCTGTCGCAGAAGCCCTGGCCCGGGAGCTTTCTTACGACGGGGCGCTCATCAGGCTCTGTGAAGCCCTCGAGGTCCCGGCGACGCCGGACCGGTTCGCCAACCCCGTGCACGAGCGGGCCCGGCTCGAGCGCGAGCTCGCCGAGCGCGGCGTCGTGGCACCGCCGACTCGCGCACTCGGGACCCAGGCGGAGACCCAGCCCGCCTGAGCGGACGGCGCCCGCGAAGGCGGCCGTCACTAGAGTCCAGGCGGTGCCAGGGGACGACGAACGCTTGGTGGAGGTCGACGGCCACGAGCTCCGTATCTCCCGGCCCGACAAGGTGTACTTCCCCGGCCTCGGCGCGACCAAGTCCGACCTCGTCTCCTATTACCTCGAGATCGGCGACCACCTGCTCAACACCGCCGGCGGGCGTCCTGCCCTGTTGCAGCGCTTCCCCGACGGCGCGACAGGCAAGTCCTTCTACCAAAAGCGCATCCCGGCCGGTGCACCCGACTGGCTGCAGTCCACCATCGTGTCGACGCCCAACGGCACGACCTCCAACGCGCTCGTCGTCGCCGACCTTGCGCACGTCATCTGGGCGGTGAACGTCGGCTGCCTCGGGCTCCACCTCTGGCCGTACCTGGCCGCCGACCCTGCGCACGCCGACGAGCTGCGCATCGACCTGGACCCGACGAAGGGCATCGGCTTCGACGAGGTGCGCGTCGCCGCGCTGCGGTGTCGTGACTTCCTCGAAGAGCTCGGCCTCAGGGGTTACCCCAAGACCACGGGCAGCCACGGCTTGCACGTCTATCTCCGGCTGGAACCGCGCTGGGACTCGGTGCAGGTCCGCGCCGGCGCGCTGGCGCTGGCCCGCGAGCTCGAGCGCCGGTTTCCCGACGACGTCACGGCCAACTGGTGGAAGGAGGAGCGCGGGAGCAGGGTCTTCGTCGACTTCAACCAGAACGCGCCGCACAAGACGGTCTTCGGTGCCTGGTTCGCGCGGCCCCGCACCGGCGGCCAGGTTTCGACCCCGCTGTCGTGGGACGAGGTGGAGTCCGTCGTCCCCGACGATCTCACCATCTCGACGGTGCCCGAACTGGTACGGCGGCGGGGCGACCCGTGGGCCGACATCGCGGCCCGGCCACAGTCACTCGAGCCCCTGCTCGAGCTGGCGGCACGGGACCGCGAGGCCGGCCTGCACGATGCGCCGTGGCCACCCCAGTACCCCAAGATGCCCGACGAGCCGACCCGCGTGGCACCCAGTCGCGCCAAGAAGGACTAGTGCGCGGGGTGGGGATGGAACCGCTCGACGCGCTCAACGAGGTTGCGTTCCGCCTGGAGCGCGGTGGCGCCGACACCTACAAGGTGCGGGCCTTCCGCCATGCTGCCCGTGCCATCGCAGCGGTGCCGCGGGAGGAGTTGGAGTCGCTCGCCGCGGCGGGCCGGCTCCAGAGCATCGAGGGCGTGGGCAAGTCCACGGCGCAGGTGATTGTCGAGGCCCTGCGCGGTGACACCCCCGCCTACCTGGTCAAGCTGGACGAGGAACCCGAGGACCTCGTCCTCGAGGGTCCGGCTGCGGCGCTCCTCGAGTCCTTACGCGGCGACTGCCACTCACACTCGGACTGGTCCGACGGGGGGAGCCCCATCCTCGAGATGGCCGAAGCCGCCCGCGGCCTCGGCCGCGAGTACCTGGTGCTGACCGATCACAGCGCGCGCCTCACCGTGGCCCACGGTCTGAACGAGGAGCGGATGCGCGAACAGCTCGACGTGGTTCGCGGGCTGAACGCGCAACTGGGCCCGTTCCGCATCCTCACCGGAATGGAAGTCGACATCTTGGAAGATGGCTCGCTCGACCTCGACCCCGAGCTCTTGGGAGAGCTCGACGTGGTGGTCGCCAGCGTGCACTCCAAGCTGCGCATGGACGAGCCCCAGATGACGGCGCGCATGCTGGCCGCCATCGAGAGCCCGCACAGCGACATCCTCGGCCACTGCACGGGCCGCCTGATCACCGGCCGGGGCCGTCCGCAGTCGTCCTTCGACGCCGACGCGGTGTTCACGGCCTGTGCGCGTACCGGCACGGCTGTCGAGATCAACTCGCGCCCCGAACGCCAGGATCCCCCCGAAGACCTCCTGCGCCAGGCCGTCGAGCTCGGCTGCTCCTTCGCCATCGACACCGACGCGCACGCCCCCGGACAGCTCGAATGGCTCGGCCGCGGCTGCCGCAATGCCGTTGCCGCGGGCGTCCCCTCCGAGCGTGTGGTCAACCGCGGCACAGCCGACGAGCTCGTGGCCTGGGCCGGCGAGCACGGGGCGTCGTCATGAACCTGCCCGTCCGCCCGCCGGTGGCGCCCATGCTGGCCAAGCTCACCCGCGACCTGCCGCGCGACGACGGGCTCTTCTACGAGCCCAAGTGGGACGGCTTCCGCTGCATCGTCTTCCGCGACGGCGACGACGTCGAGCTCGGGAGCCGCAACGAGAAGCCGCTCACGCGCTACTTCCCCGAGCTCGTTGCCGCCCTGGTGCGCGAGCTCCCGGCCCGCTGCGTGCTCGACGGCGAGATCGTGGTCGCCGGCCCCAACGGGCTCGACTTCGACGCCCTCTCCCAGCGCATCCATCCGGCGGCGACGCGCATCCGCCAGCTGGCCGAGTCGACCCCGGCATCCTTCGTGGCCTTCGACCTGCTGGCGCACGACGACACCTCGTTCCTCGAGACCCCGTACGCCCGGCGCCGCGCCACGCTCGAGAAGCTTCTCAAGAAGGTGCGCGCGCCGGTGCACCTCACCCCGGCGACCCGGGACCCCGACGTGGCAGCCGACTGGTTCGCCCGCTTCGAGGGCGCCGGCCTCGACGGCGTGGTGGCCAAGGGGGCCGACCTCGCCTACCTGCCCGACAAGCGCGCCATGCTCAAGGTCAAGCACCAGCGCACGGCCGACTGTGTGGTGGCCGGCTTCCGCACGCACAAAGACGGTGCCGGCGTCGGTTCCTTGCTGCTCGGCCTCTTTGACTCCTCAGGGACCCTGCACCATGTCGGAGTGGCGTCGGGGTTCAGTGTGGCCCGGCGGCGCGAGCTCACCGACGAGCTCGCGCCCTATCGCACGAATGCCCTGAAGGGACACCCGTGGGCGGGCTGGGCAGAGGCACAGGCCGAGGGCCGCGCGCCCGGTGCCACCAATCGCTGGAACGCGGGCAAGGACATGACCTGGGAGGCGGTCCGGCCCGAGGCGGTGTGCGAGGTCTCCTACGACCACCTCCAGCACGACCGCTTCCGCCACGCCACCTCGTTCGTGCGCTGGCGGCCCGACCGCGACCCGCCATCGTGCACCTACGCCCAGCTCCAGACGCCCGTCCCGTTCGAGCTGAGCGAGGTCTTCGGGACGGGCGCCGCCAGCCGCTAGGGCTGGAGCAAGTCGGGGTCGGCGGCCAGCTCGTTTCGGACCGCTGCCTCCCAGAATCCGATGAAACCCTCGCCGTTCCCCCGCGAGACGAGGTCGATGAATGTTTGGGGGACCCGTGAGACTGCCGAGCCGCCGACGGCGCGCGCGTACCAGGCGTGCTGGCACCGTTGCTCGAGGGCCACGGCGCGCTGATGGACCGCCCGGGCCGAACCGCCGAGCACGAACACGCCGTGGCCCGCCAAGAGCGCCATCGACGCGTCGCCCATCTGCTCCACGGCGCGCCGGGCGCTGCCGGCGTCGTTGACGGGGCCCTCGTACTCGTCGACCAGCGCGAGCGTCCCGCCACCCAGCGCCGAGCTCTGGTCGAGGATCGGCGGCAGTTCGGCGATGTCGGCCCACACGGTGCCGAAGAGCGGGTGGTTGTGCATCGCCCACTTCACGTCGTGGCGCATCTTGTGCAGCTCGAGGTGGAGCGGAATGCCCAGCGGGACGGGCCAGTCGCCCTCGACCACGCGGCCCTCGAGATCGATGCGCAGCACCTGGGAGGGCCTCAGCTCGGCCCAGGTCAGGAGCCACGGGTTACAGAGCAGCGTGCCGTCGCCCTGGTTCACGGTGATGTGGCCGGCCAGGTGGTCGTTGTAGCCCTCGCGCCACAGGGCGCGGGCGAGGACGACCAGTTCCTCACGCGGCGTCAAGTCGGGGATCAGCTTGTCCGCCGTCGGCGTGAACATGCGCGGTCCTCCTCTCGAGTCGGTCAGCGGATCAGCGGGTCAGCGGGGTAGCACCTGGTCGGGCAGGGGGTGACGGTACAGCGCCGCCGCGTTCTCACAGCACATGGCGCGCAACTCGTCGTCGGGGATGTGACCCCAGCACTCCTCGATCACCTGCTGGGTGTCGGGCCACGTCCCGTCACCGTGGGGATAGTCGACCTCGACCATGATGTTCTCGACGCCGATGGCATGACGGGTGTCGATGGTCGAGGGATCGTCGAGCGTGCAGAACCAGAAATTGCGCTTCAAGACGTCGGCCGGCCGCATCGCCCACCCCTTCCCGTAGCCCGAGCGGTCCACCATGTTTTCGAGGCGGTCGAGCAGCATGGCCACCCACCCGATGCCGCCCTCGCTCATGGCCACCTTCAACGAAGGGCGGCGCACGGCGTGCTCGGACCACAGCCACTCCGCGCACGCGGTGAGCGACAGTTGGCCGAACAGGGTGGCGCCGATCTGGAGCGGCGCGCCGTCGGGCGGCCCGATCTCCATGCCCGAGCTGCCGACGTGGAGCGAGACGACGCTGTCGGTCGCGACGACGGCGTCCATGATCGGGTCCCAGTGCGAACGGTCCCACAACGAGGGGAGTCCGATGGCGTGCGGGCGCTCGGGGAAGGTGACCGAGGTGAAGCCGCGGGCGGCGTTGCGCTCGATCTCCGCCACCGCCAGTTCGGGTTCGGCCAGATAGGTGATCCCGAGCGGCACGATCCGCTCGGGGTAGCGGGTGTACCACTCTTCGAAGAGCCAGTCGTTCCAGGCGCGCACGCAGGCCAGACCCAGGTCGCGGTCAGGGCTCGAGAAGAAGACACGACCGCAGAAGCCGGTGATCTGCGACGGGAAGTTGACCGACGCCCAGACGCCGTTGATGTCCATGTCACGCACCCGGGCCTCGACGTCGTAGCAGCCGGGCCGCATCTGGTCGAAACGGAAGGGCTCGAGGCCGTAGGTCTCGGGCCGCCGGCCGGCCACGGCGTTCATCCCGACCTGGGTGTACCGCTCACCCTCGAACTCCCAGACCTGGTGCCCGAGGTCGGTCTCGACGATGCGCGGCGCCCTCGGTGCGAGGGAGGCCGGGAGGCGCCCCTCGAAGGTGTGGGCCGGCTCCACGACGTGGTCGTCCACCGAGATCACCGTGTAGCGCACCGACCGGGGCTCGGGGTCGGGGAGGAAGAGATCTTCAGCTACCACCACGCTCCGGAGTATGCCCGAGGATCGACGGGCGCGCCGACCGTGCCTCGTCTTCGGGCGTTGCGCGGCAGCCACCACGCGGGTGGATACTGGACCCAAACGGGGTAAAGGAGGCGGCGTGATTGCTCTGGTCGTGGTCTCGACGTTCGTGGTGCTGGTCCTCGGGATCCTGGTGGCCGGGCTCTTGCGGTCCCACGCCGACATCCTCCGTTCGCTGCACGAGCTGGGCGCGGGTGTGGGCGACCCCGCCCTGGACGAGGGGACGGTCGCCACGGCCAGCCGGGCCGCGGCGGTCGCGGTGGCGCCACCGGTCTCGCTGGTCCCACCGGCGGGCAGCCCGCCGCTCGGCCCCGCGCCGACGGTGGCCGGCGTGACCCCGACCGGGGACGCCCGGGCCATCTCGGTCACCAACAGCGACGGCCTCACGCTCTTGGCCTTCCTCTCCTCGGGCTGCGCCTCGTGCGCGGGCTTCTGGCACGCGCTCCAGCAACCCGGCGTGCTCGATCTGCCCGGGCACAGCCGCGCCGTCATCGTCACCAAGGGACCCGACCGCGAAGTCCCCTCCGAGGTGCGGGCGCAGGCCAGCGGGCGTATCCCTGTCGTCATGTCGACCGAGGCCTGGGTCGACTACCAGGTCCCCGGCTCTCCCTTCTTCGTCCTCGTCGACGGGTCGACGGGCAGCAAAGTCGGGCAGGGCGTGGCCAATCACGTGGGCCAGCTGGCCGAGCTCATCCGACGCGCCGAGCACGACCGCGCCGCTTCGGGCCCGGGCCGTCACCCTGACCGCCCTGACCACCCTGACCGCCCTGACCGCCCTGACCGCTCTGACGGCACTGATGGCGCCGTCGGTGCCGGCGGCCTCGATGGCCCAGCCCGCGAAGCGGCCGCCGACGAGGTGCTGCGGGCGGCCGGCATCAAACCCGGCGACCCGAGTCTGTACCCGCGCACCCTCGATGACGTGTTCCCCTTCGGCACGTCCCCGCCGCAGACGCCAGGGCCGCTCGAGCGCGGACGGCCGGTGCGGCGCTGAGCCATGGCCACCATCGGCGCGCACGGCATCTCGGCCCGGCTCCCCGAAGGCTTCGAGGGCCGGATCATCGTGCGGCCGACCTTCGTCGGCTCGAGCTACCCGGTGGCGCAGTTCTCCACGTTCCCGCTGCCCGATGACACCGGCGACTTCGGGAGCGGTGCGGTGTCCATCATGGGACCCGCCGACGTGTTCGCCACGCTGTTCGAGTACGGGCCCGAGAGCCTCGGCACCGCCTTGTTCGCGCACCAGGGCCGGCCCGCCGGGCTCTCGGCGGCGGACTTCTCCCCCACCGTGCTTCGACGCGGTATCCCCGGTCAGTCGGGCACCCAGTGGTTCTTCACCGAAGCGGGCCGGCCGTTCTCCTTCTACGCGGTACTGGGCAGCCACGCGCGCCGCACCACCCTCGTCCCGCGCGTCAACGCGCTCCTCAAAGCGCTGGGCGTGAGCCCGGCCGCGCCCGTCGACGCGCCCGCGGGGCCCGGGTGGAGCTGATCGGTCTCTACCTCGTCGCGGCGGGGCTGCTCGTGGTCGCCGGCGTGGCCAAGGCACTCCACCCCGACGACACGGCGCGCGCCCTCGGCGCCCTCGCCACTCGGGGCCGTGCCGCACCCTCGCTCGGCTCGACACGGCGGCTCGTACGTGCCGGCGCGTCGGCAGAAGCTGTTCTTGGGATCGCCGCGCTGGTGCTGCCCCGGCCGCTCACGGCGGCCCTCGTCGCGCTCTCCTACGCGGCCTTCGGCGCCGTCGTCACCTACGCACGCTGGCGCGGCGGCCCACTCGCGACTTGCGGCTGCTTCGGACGGCCGGACACGCCGCCGACGAGCGTCCACCTGCTGCTCGACCTGACCCTCGCCGTCGCCGCGGCCGTCGTCGCCGCCACCGCCCCGTCGCACGGGACGCTCCTCGACGAGCTCGCTCATCAGCCTTGGGCCGGGGTCCCCCTGCTGTTCGTGAGCGTGGTCGGGCTCTGGCTGAGCCTGCTGGCGCTCTCGTCGCTCGCCGCACTCGAAGGCGCGCGCCGCCTGGTCCGGCCGACGCCGGCCAAGGGGATGGTCGGGTCGTGAGTCTGTCCACCGCGCTCGTGACGCGCACGGCGCGCGCGCTCGAGAGTCGGTTGTCGCGCCGCAACCTGATCAACCGTTCCGCGTTCGTCGGCAGCGCGGTCGCCATCGGGTCCGGGCTCGACCTCGCGCTGCGACCGGGCACCGCGTACGGCCAGATCTGCGAATGCGGGAACGCCGGCTGTGACTGCGGGAGCACGTGCTGCTCGGGCTTCTCGGAGTTCTGCTGCGCGGTCAGCGGGTACAACTACTGCCCCGAGAACACCATCATGGGTGGCTGGTGGGTCGCGGAGGGCTCCTCCTACTGCAACGGGCCGCGCTATTACATGGACTGCAACTCGACCTGTAGTTGCGCGGCCGGGTGCAGCGGCGGCTTTCCGTTCTGTGAGACCGAGTGCGACGGGACCAATTGCGGCTGTGGGTCCCAGGGGTGCAACTCCTTTCTCACCGGCTGCCTGCAGTTCCGGTACGGCCAGTGCAACCAGGACGTCGAGTGCCTGGGACGCATCGTGTGCCGCGTCGTCGCCTGCGTGCCACCCTGGCAGGTCGACCCCACGTGCACGACCGCGGTGGCGGTCGACAACTCGACGGCCGAGCAGAACGAGTCCTGCTGGACGCCCGCGCCGCCGATGCCCCCGTGCGACTCGCCGACCACGAACTGCCAGGTGGTCGGGATGGTGCCGAGCGTCGACGGAGGCGGCTACGCGGTCCTCACCTCCTTCGGGCTGCTGCTCGGTTACGGCGACTTCACGAATGCGGGCGACGCGTCCGGGCTCCACCTCGATGCGCCGGTCGTGGGGGGCGCCGCCTGCTTCACCGGCGGCTACTGGCTCGCCGCGGCCGACGGCGGCATCTTCGACTACGGCGGGGCGCCGTTCCTCGGGTCCATGGGGGGCCAAGCGCTCAACGCGCCCGTGGTCGGCATGGCGGGCGCCGCGACCGGATCGGGCTACTGGCTCGTCGCGGCCGACGGCGGCATCTTCGACTACGGCGACGCGCCCTTCCTCGGGTCCATGGGGGGCCGGCCGCTCAACGCGCCGGTGGTGGGCATGGCCGCGACGCCCTCGGGGAGCGGCTACTGGCTGGTGGCGGCGGACGGCGGGATCTTCGCCTACGGCGACGCGCCCTTCCTCGGGTCCATGGGGGGCCGGCCGCTCAACGCGCCGGTGGTGGGCATGGCCGCCACGCCCTCGGGGCGCGGCTACTGGCTCGTCGCGGCGGACGGCGGGATATTCGCCTACGGCGACGCGGCGTTCGACGGGTCGACCGGTTCGCTCAAGCTCGCCATGCCCGTCGTCGGGATGGCCCCCTTCGGTGACGACGCGGGCTACTGGCTCGTCGCGGCGGACGGCGGGATCTTCGCCTTCGGCACGGCGCCCTTCTTGGGGTCGCCGGCATGAACTGCCCTCGAGATCGACGAAAGGAATTGCCATGACCATCGTGCCCGGTGTCTCCGCCGCCGTGGTGGCTGTCGTCGCGGCCGCCCGCTCCACCTGGTCGCCGTGCGGGGTCTCGATGCTGGCAACGATCACGCCGCTGGCCGAAGCCGGGCGGGGCCATCGCTACCGCGCGACCGCACTGTGGTTCGTCGCCGGTTCCGTGGCGGGCGGGGTGACACTCGGGCTGGCGCTGGGGGTTGTCGCGCTGGGCGTGGGCGCGGCGGGGCTCTCGCCCGTGACCTTGGCGCTGCTGGCTTGCGCCGCGTCAGTGGTCAGCGCAGCCTCGGACGCGCAGGTCGGCGGGCTCGCGCTCCCGGTGCACCATCGCCAGGTCAATGAGCGCTGGCTCGACCAGTTCCGGCCGTGGGTCTACGGCGCCGGCTTCGGTTGGCAGATCGGCACGGGGTTCGTGACCTACATCAGGACCGCCGGCGTGTACCTGCTGGCGGTCCTGTCTGTGTTGACCGGCTCATGGTGGGCCGCGGTGGTGCTCGGCGCGCTGTTCGGCTTGGTGCGCGGCCTTGCCGTCTTCCTCGGGCGTCCCATCACGAGCCCGGCCACGCTGGCCGCGTTCCACCGCCGCTTCACCAGCCTCGGACCGGTCGTGCTCACCGTCGTGATCGCCACCGAGTACGCAGCGGCGGTGCTCTTCGGCTACCTCGTCTCGCCGTGGGCCGGCGCTCTGGTCGCGCTGGCCGGTGGCTGTGTCCTCGGGTGGCGGCTGGTCCGCCGCCGCGCCCGCCGCGCGGGCGCACCGGGGCTGGCCGACATCGTGGACCTGCCTGCGACGCGCTCGTGAGGGCGCTCGCTAGCCGCTCATGTCGACCGCGTTGACCCGCACCGGCACGATGCGAACGATGACTCGCTCGTCTCCTGGGCGGTCGTACTGGCTCAGGTCGGAGTCGTATTTCGCGCCGACCTTCTCGGCAAACGCTCCATCCTCGTCGGGTGTGACCTCCGCGTTGCCGCGGATCTCGAGGTACCGAAAGGGGTTGGCCAGGTCGAGCAGAAAGACCGTGCAGGCGGGCTCGCCGAGGAGGTTCCGTGTCTTCTGCCGAGCCGTGCTCAGCGAGATGCCGATCCGGTCGCCCTCGGCGAGGAACCACACCTCCGAGACTTGCGGGTAGCCGTCCTCACCCACGGTCGCCAAGGTGGCGAAGCGACCGTCGAGGAGGTCACGGTGGCTGGCGGGAACGGTGTCGTGGGCCATGCAGGCGGTATACCCGGGGTTGGAGAGACCAAGCGCACGGAAACCGTCGGCGTCGTCCCTCATCGGCCGAATCTCCGGGATCGTCATTGCGCCCGTATATGCAGCCTTCCGAAACCCCCCCCCATTAACGAAAGATATCCCGATATCCTTCCGTAAACACCCCCAGTTAACGAAGGCCGCATATAGAGTCGGCGAGCTCCCTCCCTGCCCCGAGCCGGTCTCGGCGGACGCATCTCACCTCTGCGATCACCCGAAGCTGGGCCCCCAAGCCGCCGCTACCATCACCGCATCGCACCCGCGCCCGCTGGATCGCCGACGCCGCCGCCCCTCCCGATCCGACTCATGCTGGCCGACGTCGACGGCACGCTGGTCACCAACGACAAGGTGCTGACCGACGACGCGATCGCGGCAGTCGGCCGTCTGCGCAACGCCGGCGTCCTCTTCGCCATCACCAGCGGCCGCCCGCCCCGCGGCATGCAGATGCTCATCGACCCCCTGGACCTCCAGACGCCGATCGCCGCCTTCAACGGCGGCCTGCTGGTCGACCGGGACATGAAGGTCATCGAACAGCACGTACTGCCCGAGGACCTCGTGCAGCCGGTGGTCGACCTGATGCACTCGTTCAAGCTGGTCGTCTGGCTCTACCGCGGCGCCGACTGGTACGTGCCCGACCCCAAGGGTCCCCATGTCGACCGGGAGGCATGGACGGTGAAATTCGAGCCCAAGGTCATGACCAGTCTCGACGGTCTCACCGACGGCGTGGCGAAGCTGGTCGGGGTGAGCGACGACCACGACGCGGTGCAGCGGGCCGCCCTCGCCGCGTCGGAGCACTTCGGCGACCACGTGACCGCGGCCGCCTCACAGCCCTACTACCTCGACGTGACGCACCCGGAGGCGAACAAGGGCTCGGTGGCCCAGTTCCTCGCGGCACGCTACGAGCTCGACCCGGCCGAGATCGCCACCATCGGCGACATGCCCAATGACATCTTGATGTTCGCCCACTCAGGACTGTGCATCGCCATGGGCAACGCCGACCCCCAGGTCAAGCGGGCCGCCCGACGCGTCACCACCAGCAACGAGGACGAAGGTTTCGCCAACGCCGTCGATCGCTTCGTGCTCCCGGCGGCCGCCGGTGCCTAGACCCCTCGGTGGTTCTCGAAACGCGCGTACTGCTTGAGGAAGAGCAGATTGGCCTTGCCGGTCGGTCCGTTTCGGTGTTTGGCCACTTCGACCAGCGCGTCGTCCGCGCGGTCGATCGGTACCTCGTCGTTGTACTCCGACTCGCGGTAGATGAAGAGAACGACGTCGGCGTCCTGCTCGAGTGACCCTGACTCGCGCAGGTCCGAGAGTTGTGGCGTCTTGTCCGAACGCGACTCGAGGTTACGGGACAGCTGAGAGAGGGCGACGACGGGAACCTCGAGTTCCCGGGCCAGGATCTTGAGGCCCCGGCTGATCTCGGCCACCTCGGTCTGGCGGTTCTCGGCCCGCCCCCGCCCGGTCATGAGCTGGAGGTAGTCGACCACCACCAGCCCGAGATCTCCCTCGGACTTCTTCAACCGCCGCGCCCGGGCCCTGATGTCCATCACGGTCACGTTGGGGTTGTCGTCGATGAAGATCGGCGCGCCCGAGAGGCGGGTGACGGCCATTCCGATCTTGCTCCAGTCCTGTGTGCGGATCCGCCCCGTCTGCAGGCTCTGCCCGTTGACCTCGGCTTCGGACGCGAGCAACCGCTGGGTGAGCTCGAGGTGGCCCATCTCGAGAGAGAACAACAGCGCGGGCCGTCCGACGTTGAGCCCCACGTTGGCCAGGACGCCGAGCGCGAAGCTCGTCTTTCCCATGCCGGGACGAGCACCCACGATGTTGAGCGACGACGGCTGGAAGCCGAGCAGGATCTTGTCCAGTTCGTGGTAGCCGGTGGCCACGCCCGTGATGTGCGAGCCCCGCTGGCCCAGCTCCTCGATCCGGTCGAGTCCCGCGCCCAGCAGCTCGCGCAGCGGGCGCATGGTGTCGGCCGTCCGTCGCTCGCCCACGTCGAAGACGAGCTTCTCGGCCTCGTCGACCGCCCCCTTGACGTCCTCTGGAACCGAGTAGCCGATGTCGGCGATGTCGCCGGCCACGCCGATCAGCCGTCGCAGGAGGGAGTGCTCCTCGACGATCTGCGCGTAGTGCCGCGCGTTGGCGATCGAGGGCGTGTTGGCCTGGAGCGAGATGAAGATGGAGGGGTCACCGACCTGCTCGAGCAGTCCCGAGCGCTTCAACTCGTCAGTGACCGTGACGGCGTCGATAGCCTCGCCGCGCTCCATTAGGGCCCGGATAGCCGAGAAGATGTGGCCGTGCGTCGGTTTGTAGAAGTCACCGCTCGAGCAGGTCTCGATCCCCACCGACGCCGCGTCGTTGGACAGCAGCATGGCCCCGAGGAGCGACTGCTCGGCCTCGAGGTCGTGCGGAGGCACCCGCGGGCCCGCGCCAGCGGAGGAAGAAGCCGGCCGGAGGGCACGGGGGCGGGTGTCGTCGAAGGCTTGGACCACGGCCCCCCTACTCTGACGGCACGGAGCTGGGGAACGTAAGAAAGAACTTGCTGTGGGAAAGGTCGTTCGTCATGTGGGTAACTGTGGGTGTAAGCACGCCAGCGGTGTGGATAACCCGTGAACGAATGGTCGGGCCCCCAAGCCCGCCGAGGAGCGCCTTCGCCGTCACCCCGACATCATGAGCACTGCGCTGTCACACCCGTACCGGGGTTCCCAACGCGCCGAACCCACGATGATCGAGCGGGCCACCCAGGCGACACCCTCTCCCACCTGGACACCGGTCCGCTCAGCTGACGGGGCTGACCTCTACCGTGAGGACGACCGATACGTCGCTGAACAACTCGACGGTCACCTCGAAGCTGCCCGTCTCCTTGATCTGCTCGGGCAGCACCACGTGCCTGCGGTCCACCTCGACGCCCTTGGACGCTCTGATGGCATCGGCCACCTCGGCCGAACCCACCGAGCCGAAGAGACGGCCCCCGCCGGCCGCCCGCGCCTTGATGGGGATCACCGCGCCGGCCAGCAGCGCAGCCTGCGCCTCCGCCGCGCTGCGGTCCTGGGCCTCGCGTAGGTCGCGCCGGCGGCGCATCTGCCCGGCCTGACCCTCGACGCCGTCGCCCGCCACGATGGCGCGGCCCTCAGGCAACAAGAAGTTGCGCGCGAAGCCGCCGGCGACCTTGACGATGTCACCGCGCCGGCCCACGCCCGCCACGTCGTCGCGCAAGAGCACCTTCATGCGGCCCCGCCTTCGTCCCCGCCAGCACCGGCGACGCCCGCAGCGGCGCCGGTTGCCTCGGCACCGTTCGTGGCCTCACTCGCCACGGCGTCCTCGACCATCTCCTCGACCAACTCGCCGACCTCCGCGGCCACGGCATTCTCGGTCTCGGTGTCGCCCAGGGCGTCTGTGTTGTCGATCACTTCGACCGCGATGGCCTCACTCCGCGGTGGCCGGGCACCGCGATCGCCGCGATCCCCGCGGTCGCCGCGGTCCCCACGATCCCCTGGTGTGACGTCGCCGAGCGTCCGCTCTCCACGGTCGCGGTCGCGGCCGCGGCCGCCCGGACGCTCGGTCACGGTGCGCTGCGTGTACGGGAGCAGGACGAGCTCACGCGCCGTCTTGATGGCCATGGCGAGCGCCCGCTGGTGCTGCGCACAGTTGCCCGTCACCCGGCGCGAGCGGATCTTGCCGCGGTCGCTCATGTACTTGCGCAGCATCGGGATGTCCTTGTAGTCGACCCACTCGACCTTGTCGCGGCACAGGGCGCAGGGCTTCTTCTTGATCCGGCGCCCGAGATCCTTGGGGGCGCGCCGAGACGTCGTCCCCCCGCGTTGGTTGCTGCGTGCCATCAGAAAGGCTCCTCGTCGAATCCATAGCCGGCTTCGTTCGCCGGCTGGGGCTGTGGTGTCGGCGCCGGCGCAGGCGCTGACTGGCGCCCACCACCGCCGCCACCGCCGCGCCCGGAGCCGTCGCTCGGGCCTCGGCGGTCGTTCTTGGTGATCTGGGCCGTGGCCCAGCGCAGTGATGGCCCGATCTCGTCGGCCACGACCTCGACCTTGGACCGGCGATCGCCCTCTTGGGTCTCCCAACTGCGCTGCTCGAGGCGGCCGGCCACCATCACGCGGGCGCCCCTGGTGATGGACTCGCTGACGTTCTCGGCCATCTCGCGCCAGCACACCACGTCGAAGAAGGAGGTGGCCTCCTCCCACTCCTGGGTCTGGCGGTTCTGCCAGCGGCGGTTGACCGCCAGGCCGAACGTCACGTTGGCCTGTCCGGTGTTGGTGAAGCGCAGCTCGGGGTCACGGGTCACGTTCCCGACCAGCGTCACGCTGTTGTCTGACGGCATCTTCTCTGCTCCTCTCGCCGATCCCTCGAGCCGACCGTGAAATCCAGCCGGTCAGCCGGCTGCCGGCGCGGCGCCGGCACCTGCGGGCGCCTTGTGGTCGGGGAGACGCACCACCTTGTGGCGCACCACCTCATCGGCCAGGCCGAGCATGCGGTCCAGGGCGGCCACGGTCTCGGGCTCGCCGGTGAAGTCCACCACGACGTAGTAACCCTCGCGCTTGTGGTTCACCTCATAGGCGAAGGCCCGGCGCCCCCAGCGGTCGATGGCGCCGGGGGTGCCGCCGGCGCCCCGGATCGTCTCGAGGGCGCGGTCGAGCACGCCCTGAATCACGGTCGGTTCGGTGCTGGCCTCGAAGATGGCCATGACTTCGTAGGGCCGCATGTGCGGCGTACCTCCCTCTGGACCGGGCCTCGCCCGGGCTCCTGGCGGTCAGGAGCAGGGTGTGTTGCGGACGGCCATGGTAGCCGCCGTCAGGTCAGGGCGTCGCCCAGCCCCGGCGGGCCGTGGTAGCTCTCGGCGTCGTTCGGGAAGGTCCCGCTGCGCACGTCGGCGGCAAAGGCCGCGATGGCCTCGGTGGCGATGCGCCCCACGTCCGCGTACTGACGGACGAATTTGGGCGGCTTCCCCTTCCCGAGACCGAGCAGGTCGTGGAAGACGAGGACCTGGCCGTCGGTCCCCGGGCCGGCGCCGATGCCGATGGTGGGGACGTCGATGGCTTCGGTGACCGCGGCACCCACCACGTCGGGCACGCCCTCAATGACGAAGGCGAAGCAGCCGGCCGCGGCCAGGGCCTTGGCGGCGTCCAACAAGGCGCCGGCTGCGTCGGCGCTCTTGCCCTGGACCCGGAAGCCGCCCATCGCCAGCACGGACTGGGGGGTGAGGCCGAGATGTCCCATCACCGGGATCTCCGCCTTGATGATCGCCTCGACGACCGGCAGGCGGGCCCGCCCGCCCTCGAGCTTGACCGCGTGGGCGCCGGCGCGGATCAGCGTGGCCGCGTTGCGCACGGCGTCCTCGGGCGAGAGGTGGTAACTCATCCACGGCATGTCGCCCAGGACCAGACAACGCGGCTCGGCGCGCGCGACGGCGGCGGTGTGATGCGCCATCACCTCAATGTCGACGTGCAGCGTGTCGCGGTAACCCAGCACCGTGTTCGCCACCGAGTCCCCGACCAAGATGATGTCGGCGCCCGCGTCGGACACGATGCGCGCACCGGGCTCGTCGTAGGCCGTGACCATCACGATCGGCGTCGCGCCGTTGCGCCGCTTGCGCTCCCGCAAGGTGGGCACGGTCACCGGCACGCGGGCCTCGCTCACCGGGCCCGGCTCAACGGCTGACACGCCGCGGCCTCACCGCGCCGGTGCCGCCTTCTTGGCACGGGACTTCCCCCCGCCGCCGGGGTACTTGCGCATCAGGTGGTGCCAGGCGCAGGCAGGGCAGACCTCGACCTCGTAGCAGAGCACCGGCTCGGGCCGGCGGCACAAGGCCTTGAGCTCGGCGGCGCTTCCCGGGCAGCGCCCGCCCGGCGGCAGCTTGGCCCCGAAGACGAACGTGACGGTGACGAGGCGCCCGTCGTCGCAGATCGGGCAGACCTCCTTGGTGGGCCGGCCCACGTTGCGGGCCGCCCGCAGCAGCTCGGGGTGCGCATCGCACACGTCGTCCTTGAGGACCCGGCCCCGCTCCACCTCGCGCACCAGACCGTTGCGCACGATCCGGTACTCCACCTGGGCCGTGACGTCGGGGCTCACCGCACGGGAGGGTGACCTCGGCTCCGAGGTGACTGACACGGGCGCCAGGCTACCCCTCCGGCCCGGAAACCACGACCAATTGGGTGGCAAATCAGGCACGAACGCGACGGGCCGGTGACGGATTGCCGGTCGACCGCTATATCGAATCGATATACTCCTTCGCGATGTTGGATCTGGCCATCTTGGGCCTCCTCGAGGAGGGCGACCTCCACGGCTACGAGATCCGACGCCGCTTGCGCGAGCACCTCGGCCTCCTGGCCAACGTCTCGTTCGGCTCCATCTACCCGGCGCTGACCCGCCTCGAGAAGGCAGGGGCGGTCATGGCCACCGAGGGTGAGCCGGCCGGAGCCGTCCCGCCGGCCCCCGCCCCGCCGACCGGATCCTTGACCGGCGAGCTGGCCGCGCTGCGCACCCGGCGCCACTCCCCCACCCGTGCCCGCCGGGGCCGCAAGGTCTACCGGATCACCGACGCGGGCCGGCAGCTCTTCGCAGAGCTGCTCGAGGGTGGCGGCTCGCCCGACGACGCCCGCAGCTTCGGACTGCGCCTGGCCTTCGCCCGCCACCTCGCACCCCAGGCCCGCCTCGCCCTGTTGGAACGGCGGCGGGCCCAGCTCGTCCAGCGCCTGGCCGAGGTCGAGGCCGCCCGCACCGACCTCGACGTCTACGCCCGGTCCGTGGTCCAGCACACGGCCGACGGCGTCGCCCGCGACATCAGCTGGCTCGACACCCTCATCGCATCCGAACGCGCCGACCTCGCCATTGCCGGCTCCGAGCCGGTGACCTGACGAACCATTTACAGCACCGACACCGAAGGAGACAGCCCATGCCCAACCCCATCCGACTCGCCATCGCCGGCGTCGGCAACTGCGCCAGTTCGCTCGTCCAGGGCATCACCTACTACCGCGACGCGGACGCCGGCGAGGTCGTCCCGGGACTGATGCACGTCGAGCTCGGCGGCTATCACGTGCGCGATCTCGTGCCCGTGGCCGCGTTCGACGTCGACCAGGCCAAGGTCGGCACCGACCTGGGCAAGGCAATCCATGCCGGGCTGAACAACACCGTGCGCTTCTCCGAGGTGGGCGAGCTCGGCATCACGGTCCAGCGGGGCCCGACGCTCGACGGCCTGGGCAAGTACTACAAGGAGATGGTCGACGAGTCCCCCGTCGACCCCGTCGACGTCGCCCAGGCCCTGCGCGACGCACAGGCCGACGTCCTGGTCTCCTATCTCCCCGTCGGCTCCGAGCAGGCCCAGCGCCACTACGCCCAGGCCTGCCTCGACACCGGGGTGGCCTTCGTCAACGCCATCCCGGTCTTCATCGCGTCGGACCCCGAGTGGGCGCGCAAGTTCCGCGACGCCGGCGTCCCGATCGTGGGCGACGACATCAAGAGCCAGGTGGGCTCGACGATCGTCCACCGCATCTTGACCCGTCTCTTCGAGGACCGCGGCCTCGCGCTGGACCACACCTACCAGCTCAACTTCGGCGGCAACATGGACTTCAAGAACATGCTCGAGCGCGAGCGCCTCGAGTCCAAGAAGATCTCCAAGACCCAGGCGGTGACGAGCCAGTTCGAGGACAACGTGCTCGATTCCGACGACGTGCACGTCGGCCCCTCGGATCACGTGCCTTGGTTGAAGGACCGCAAGTGGGCCTACATCCGCATGGAGGGGCGTAACTTCGGTGACGTCCCGCTCAACCTCGAGCTCAAGCTCGAAGTGTGGGACTCCCCCAACTCGGCGGGTGTCATCATCGACGCCGTGCGCTGCGCCAAGCTCGCCCTCGACCGCGGCATCGGCGGGCCGCTGCTCGGCCCCTCGGCCTACTTCATGAAGTCGCCGCCGGTGCAGTACCACGACGACGTGGCGCACGCCCTCGTGGAGGGGTTCGCGGCCGGCGAGACCCAGGAGTCCTGGCCGGCTGACTGAGCGGCGTGCTCAAACCAAGATGCGTTCGGCCGGGGCACGCACCCCGACCACGGCCAAGGTCCGCCCCATGCCGAGGAACGTGCCGCAGCAGATCGTCAGGTCGGCCAGCTCGTCGTCCCCGTATGCCGCGTGCAGGCGGTCCCACAGTTCGTCGTCCATGGCGAGATGGTCCAGCGCGAAGCGCTCAGCGAACTCGGCCGCCAGCCGCTCGCGGTCGCTCAGGCCGCCTGCGTTACGCCAGTCCGACACCTCCGCGTAGAAGGGTTCGCCCGCGCCGACTGCCTCGCCGTCACGGGCGCGCGTGTCACGGCACACCGCGCAGTCGTTGATCAACGCGATGGTCCAGCGGGCCGCCTCGCGCTCGCGCACCGAAAGCTGCGAGTTGCCGTAGACCGCCTCGGACAGCTTCCCCATGCCGCCGGCCATCTTCGGGCGCAGCAGCGCCCAATCGATGTGCTCGCCCATCCCGCTCTCCGGTGCTGTGATCCTGGTCATGCGCACGAGGGTACTCCCGGGCACGCCGAGCCGGCTCCCGCCGTTCAGCCCGTGGCGGCCCACCACTCCTTGAGCCGGGCGGTCGCCTCCTCTTCGCCGAGCGGGCCCTCGTCGAGGCGAAGCTCCATCAAGAAGGTCAGCGCCTGTCCCACCGCGCGGCCCGGGCCGATCCCGAGGATGGCCATGACCTGGTTCCCGTCGAGGTCGGGGCGGAGCCGGTCGAGCTCCTCCTGCTCGCGCAGCTCTGCGATGCGGGCCTCCAGCTCGTCCATGCGCCGGGCCAGCGCGCGGGCCTTGGCGGCGTTGCGGGTCGTGCAGTCACAGCGAGTCAGCTCGTTGAGCAAATCGAGGTAGGGACCGGCGTCCCGCACGTAGCGGCGCACCGCCTTGTCGGTCCAGCCCAGCTTGTAGGTGTGGAAGCGCAGGTGCAGCTCGACCAGACGCACCACGGTGTCGATGTCGGCCGACGAGTAGTGCAGCGCCTCCATGCGCGTGCGCGTCATGCGCGCGCCGACCACTTCGTGGTGATGGAACGTCACGCCGCCGTCTGTGATGGCGCGCGTGCGCGGCTTACCGACGTCGTGGAAGAGCGCCGCGAGGCGCAGCAGCCGGTTGCGCGACGTCTTGTCCACCACGGCGAACGTGTGGGCGAGGACGTCTTTGTGTCGGTGAATCGGATCCTGTTCCAGCGCGAGGTCGGGCAGCTCGGAAAAGAATTCTTGGGCGAGGCCGGTGCGTACGACGAACCACAGCGCACCCGATGGCGCGTCGAGCATCAGCATCTTGTCCAGCTCGTCGCGGATGCGCTCGGCCGAGACAATGGAGAGCCGGCCGTGCATGCGCTCTATTGCCGCCACGAGCGCGGGGTCCGGTTCCAGGTTGAAGCGGGCCGCGAAGCGGGCGGCGCGCAACATGCGCAGCGGGTCGTCCCCGAAGGAGATCTCGGGGTCCAGTGGAGTGCGCAGGCGACCCGCCGCCAGGTCACCGAGACCGTCGAAGGGGTCGATGAGCTCCATGTCGGGCAGGCGGAGGGCCAGCGCGTTGATCGTGAAGTCGCGGCGCGACAGGTCCACGACGATGTCGTCGCCGAAGGTCACCTCGGGCTTGCGCGACTCGGGGACGTAGACCTCGGCCCGGTGGGTCGTGATCTCGTACACCTGGCCGTCCTTGCGAAAGCCGATCGTTCCGAAGCGCGCACCTTGGGTCCACACCTCGTCAGCCCAGCCCCGGACCAGACGCTCCGTCTCGTCGGGGCGGGCGTCGGTGGTGAGATCGAGGTCGCTCCCGCCACCCGCCTCGCCGGGGAACAGCGCATCACGGACCGAACCCCCGACCAAGTACAGCGTGCGCCCCGCGGCCGCGAAGCGACGCGCGAGGTCCTCGGTGGCATGCACGTAGGGGCGGAACCGCTCGGGCACCGAGGTGGACTGCACCCGCCCACGGTAGTGCGCCCTCTAGCCTCTCCCTGTGTCGACGCGCTGGGCTCAGACCGCCCTTTGCACGCTCGCCGTGACCACCGCCGCCCTTGCCGGCAGTCTCGCCGCGGGTGGCCAGGCACAGGCGCGCGAGGTGCAGGCGCGCCCGCACCAGGCGCACCAGGCGTCCCGATCCGCGATCCAGGCCCGGCAGAGCGGCGCCCCGCTGACGCTCGAGTCCCAGACGCCCTGGGTCACGCCCACCCAGCCCTGGTTCAACATCACCGTCGGCGTGTCCACGTCGATCGCCGGCGCCAGTGGGCTGCACGTGAACATGACCTTCTACGGCGGCCATCTGGACAACACGTCGGATCTGCAGCAGGCGGTGAACGGCTCGCCGACGACCAGCGCGGCGCTCCACGACGACGACATCCCCGTCGCCGCGGCTCCGGGCGGCCTGACCGCCGCGGCGTGCGTCACCGTGCTCCCCCTCGACAGCGCATCCGCACCCCCGGGCGGAGTCGGGGCGTGCCCCGCCGGCGCGCCCACGCTCGTCTTGGGCTGCACACCGATGAACGGGACGTGTCCTGACGTCTACCCGGTGACCGTCTCGCTCTTGCGGCCGGGTTCGTCGAACTCCCTGGCCCGCTTCACGACGTTCGTCACCTACGACGAGCCGGCAGGCCCGACCGGCGCCACCGGTCCCTTGCGCGTCGGGCTCGTGGTGCCGGTCCCTGCGGGCGCCGGCGCGTCCACCATCACCAGTGCGCTGGCGACCCACCGTGACGTCGCGACCACGCTCGCTGTCAGCCCGGTGGCGGTGGCCGGCGCAGGACAGACGCACGAACACGCACAGCTCCGCGTCCAAGACGGGCTCGACGCGCTGACGGGCGACGAGGTGCTCGGGTCGCCCTACGTGCCCATCAACGTGGCCGCGCTCACCGAGGCGGGTCTCACCGGAGAAATCGGTGCCCAGGTCAGCCGGGGCGACGACCTCTTGCGTGTCGCGGGCTTCAAGCCGGACAGCGGGCCGTGGGTCGACGCCACCTCCTCGTTCTCCCAGGGTGACGCGGCGGACCTGGCGAGCGGGCTCCAGGTGGCCGGTGCGGCGGAGCTGGTACTGAGCGACGGTGACCTCGCCAGCGCTGGGGTGAGCAACCTCACCTTCGCCCAGCCGTTCAACCTCGACCTCGGCCACGGGTCGAGCATCCCGGCGGCCGCGGTCGACTCTTCGCTCAGCGCTCACTTCACCCAGGACCCGGGCGACCCGATCCTGGCCGCAGAGCAGCTGCTGGCCTGGCTCTCCTTCGTCCACTTCGAGAACGCGTTCGTGACGGAGCACCGCGGCGTCGTCATCGTCCCGCCGGCGAACTGGCAACCCTCGGCAAGCTTCATGGACGCGCTCCTGGGCGGCCTACAGAACAACCCGTCGCTCAGTGCCGTGACGCTGAGCGAGTTCTTCGGGCAAGTACCCGTGGGCGGCAACGGCGAGCCATCCGTGCGCCGGCTGCAGTCCGGTCCGGCCGGGCAGGGCATCACACACAACGCCGCCGACAAGATCGCGACGGCGCGCCAGCAGCTCGCCTCGTTCACCAGCGCGGTCAGTGGGCACCCACCCGAAATGGTGGCGCTCGGCGACGCCCTCCTTGCGACCGAAGCGCGCGGGCTCTCGGCGAACGGGCGCTCCGCCGCGCTCGACGCGTACGACAAGTCCTTCACGAGCGAGACGGACAAGATCACCCTCGCCACTGAGCGCACCGTCACCTTCACCGCGCAACGCGCCGCCATCCCCGTCACGGTGCTGTCCGCCGCGCCCTACCCGGTGACCGTCGTCGTGACCTTGGCCAGTGACAAGTTCACCTTTCCCAACGGCAACACCCGCCAGCTGCTGCTCAACCGCCCGACCACCTCGGTGCGCGTCACCGCCCAGGCCCGCACCTCGGGCGACCACCTGCCGATCGAGGTGACCCTGCAAACCCCGAACGGCCAGCTCACACTGGCTCACACCGTCCTCACCGTGCATTCGACCGCCATCTCATTCGCCGGCGTCGCACTGACCGTGCTGGCCGGAGCCGTCCTCTTGGTCTGGTGGATACGGACCTGGCGCCGGTCGCGGCGCCAGCGGCCGAGGGCCCAGCACTGACCGTGGCCCGAGCGCGCCGGGCCCGGAGCCTCCCCCTACGCACCTCAGCCGTCTACGTCGCCGCCGGCACGACTGCCTCGCGCGTCACCGGGCTGCTTCGTTTCGTGGCGCTGGCCTGGGCCCTCGGGCCGACACTGCTCGCCGACTCCTACAACCTGGCCAACACCACGCCCAACATGCTCTACGACGTCGTCTTGGGCGGCGTGCTCTCCGCCACGTTCATCCCCGTCTTCGTCGACCGGCTGGCGCACAAGGACGAGCGCGAGGCCTTCGAGTCGATCTCCGCCGTCATCACCGTGTCGGTCGTCGTCTTGTTCACGACGACGCTGGCGGCACTCGTCGCCGCGCCCTATCTCGTCGACGCGCTGACCGCGCTCGACGCGCACGCGCACGCGGGCCAACTCCAGCAAGTCGACCTCGAGCGGCACGTGGCCACCACCTTCTTGCGCTGGTTCGTGATCCAGATCGCTGCCTACGGGCTCTTCGCCCTCGCCGCTGCGCTGCTCAACACGCGCCGCCGCTTCGTGGCCGTCGCCTGGGCACCGATCGTCAACAACCTGGTGTGCATCGGCATCCTCATCTGGTTCGGCCTCTGGGCCGGGCACGGCGCCTCACTCGCCAGCGTCGAGGCGCACCGCTCCCAGCTGGTCCTCTTGGGACTCGGCACCTCGCTCGGCGTCGTCCTCCAGGGGGTGGCGCTGATCCCCAGCCTGCGCAGCGCCGACCTGCGGCTGGTGCGCTGGCACTGGAATCCCCGCGACGACGCGTTGCGCGCCGTGACGCGGCTCGGCGGCTGGACCTTCGGATTCGTCCTGGCCAACCAGGCCGCCCTCTTCGTCGTCACGATCTTGGCGGGCAGCGTGGCGGGCTCCGATCCGGTGTCCTCGTACACGTACGCCTACGCCTTCTTCCAGCTCCCCTACGGCGTCGTCGCCGTGACCGTCATGTCGGTGGTGACACCCGACCTCTCGGAGAAGTGGTCCACCGGGCAGCAGACGGCCTTCCTCCACCGGATGGCGGGCGGCCTGCGCGCGGTCCTGGCGCTGATCATCCCCTCGGCCGTCGGGATGCTGCTGTTGGCCAAGCCGGCCGTCGCCCTGTTACTCGGCATCGGTCACAGCACTCCGGCGGGGACGGCGACCACCGGCGCCGCGCTCGCCATGTTCGCCCTCGGGCTGCCCGGCTTCTGCGCGTATCTCTACTTCGTGCGCGTCCTGCAGTCGATGCAACGCACCAAGGTGGCCTTCTTCTTGTACCTCGTCGAGAACGCGCTCAACGTCGTCCTGGCTCTGGCGCTGGTGCGCCCGCTCGGAGTCCGCGGCCTGGCGCTCAGCCTCTCCATCGCGTACACCGTCGCTGCGTTCTTGGCCCTCGCGGTCTTCCATCAGTGGTTCGGGCGGCTGGCCGACCCTGCCACGTGGGCACCGTTGTGGCGTGTCGTCATCGCCAGCGTCCCGATGGCCGTCGTCGTGCTCGTGGTCTCCAATCTCTCGGGGTCCACCACCACCTTGGCTCTCGCGGCGCGCGTCGTGGGCGCGGTGGTGGCGGGCGGGCTCGTCTTCGGCGCGGTCGTCGTCCTCTTGGGCCGGCGCCACGACGCCCGCCGACCTCCGCCCACACCACCTGCTCCCCCCGAACCACAACCACCGTCGGGGCCATTGGTCCCCGCGGTCCGGCGGGTCGGTCCACTCGGCGCGCCCCGGGGCGCCTGACCGACTCGCTCCCCGGCTTCCGCGTCCGTCCAGCTGACGCCGGTGCGTGGCAGACTCGCAAGATGCCCGGCGTCCACATCGTGACCGACAGCGCCTGCGACCTGACCGAGCAGCTGGTCAAAGAGCACAACGTCGTCGTCGTGCCCCTCACCATCCGCTTCGGGACCGAGGAGTACGAGGACCGCCGCCAGCTCAGCCCAGCGGAGTTCTGGGACCGTTGCCGCGGCAAGGGCGACCTGCCGCAGACGGCGGCACCCTCCCCCGGCGCCTTCCAGGCAGCGTTCGCTCAGGCGGCCGACGAGGGGGCCGAGGCCGTGCTGTGCCTCACCATCTCCTCGAAGGTTTCGGGCACCTACGGCTCGGCGGTCACCGCAGCGGGTTCGTTCTCGGGCATCCCCGTCAAGGTGCTCGACACCTTCAGCCTCACCATGGGTCAGGGCCTGCTGGTGATCGCGGCCGCCGAGGAGGCGGCCGCCGGCGCCGGGATCGACGCGCTGGTCGCAGCCAGTGAGGACCGGATCCCGCGCACCCGGATCTACGGCGTCATCGGCGGGCTCGAGCACCTCCAGCGCGGCGGTCGCATCGGCGGGGCACGGGCGCTGGTCGGATCCCTGCTCAACATCAAGCCCGTGATCCAGCTGAAGGACGGTGAGGTCGCCGAAGAGTCCAAACAGCGCACGCGCGCTCGCGCGCTCGCCTACCTGATCGACAAGGTGAAGGCCGACGCGCCCCTCGAGCGCATCGCCGTGGCCGACGGCGCCTGCGACGACTTCGCCGACGTGCGGGCCTCGCTGAGCGACATCGCCACCGAACACCCGCTGCTGGCGGTGGACCTCGGGCCGGTCGTCGGCACCCATGCCGGGCCCAACACGGTGGGTGTGTGCTACATCGTCCCTGCCAGGACCGGTAACGGCGCCGGGTAGTCTGCCCCCGTGGCTGAGAACGACATCTCCGATGCGCTGTCCGAGCGTGCCCTCGACGCGATCGATTCGGTCGTCGCCTCGGTCAACGATAAGGCGATCCGCCCGGCCATCGTGGCCGCCCGCGGCATCGTCTTCGGCGTGATCATCGCCGTCATCGGCATCACCACCCTCGTGCTCTTCTGCGTCGGCTTCATCCGCCTGACCACCATCGCCGGGCACCGCATCTGGGCGTCCTACATCGTGCTCGGCCTCATCTTCAGCGTCATCGGGGCGGTGCTCTACTCCCGCCGCGGCATCCCGCCCGATGCCTGAGCGGCGCAAGGTCGTCATCATCGGGAGCGGGCCGGCCGGCCTCACGGCCGCCCTGTACACCGCGCGCGCGCAGCTGAACCCGCTGGTCATCGAGGGAGAGCCGTCCTCCACCAGCGACCAGCCCGGTGGCCAGCTCATGCTGACGACCGACGTCGAGAACTACCCGGGCTTCGTCGACGGCGTCTTGGGGCCCGAGCTCATGGGCATGATGCGCGCCCAGGCGCTGCGTTTCGACGCCGAGCTGCGCACGGCCAAGGTCAGCCGTATCGACGTCGCGCCGTGGCCCTTCGAGGTCTGGGTCGGCGACCCCGATACCGCGGAACCGACCGTGGTCGCAGACACCCTCATCGTGGCGACCGGGGCACGTTCCCTCATGCTCGGCGTCCCCAACGAGGGCCGCCTCCTCGGCTACGGGGTGTCGACCTGCGCGACCTGCGACGGCTTCTTCTTCCGCGACCAGCACATTGCGGTGGCGGGCGGCGGCGACTCGGCCATGGAGGAGGCCATCTTCTTGGCCCGGTTCGGTTCGAAGGTGACGGTGATCCACCGGCGTGACGAGCTGCGCGCCTCGGTGATCATGCGAGAGCGCGCCTTTGCCAACGAGAAGATCGAGTTCAAGTGGAACTCGGTCATCACCGACATCGAAGGCGATACCAAGGTCTCCGGGCTCCGCCTGCGCGACACCGTCACCGGCGAGGAATCCGAGCTCGATGCGACGGGCCTCTTCGTCGCCATCGGCCACGAGCCCAACTCCTCCCTGCTCAAGGGCCAGGTCGAGCTCGAGGAGAACGGCTACGTGCGGACGTTCGACCGGACGACCAGGACCAGCGTGGACGGGGTCTTCGCCTGCGGCGACGTGCAGGACGACTACTACCGCCAGGCGGTGACTTCGGCCGGCTCGGGCTGCATGGCCGCCATCGACGCCGAGCGCTGGCTCGAGGCCATGGGTGAATGAGGCAAGGGTGAGTAGGGAACAGAACCGGGTGGCACGGCGTTACACCCGCTGACAAGGAGATGCCATGAGCGAGAACATCGAGACCCTTACCGACGCGACATTTGACGAACAGGTCAAGGGGTCAGACGTGCCCGTGTTGGTAGACTTTTGGGCCGAGTGGTGCGGCCCCTGCAAAATGATCGCCCCGGTGCTGGAGGAGATCGCGCAGGAGCAGGCGGGCAAGATCCGGATCGGCAAGCTGAACATCGACGACAACCTCGACGTGACGCGCCGCTTCGACGTGATGAGCATCCCGACGCTGATCCTGTTCAAGGACGGCGAGCCCCAGGTTCGCCTGATCGGGGCCAAGCCCAAGGCCCAGCTGATCGAGGAGATCTCGGCCTACCTATAGGCCTCCCCCTGGTGATCTGGGATCGCGGTCCCGCGGTCGCCGACGTCCAGGGCCGGCTGGGGGCCGTTCTCGGAACCCCCGTCGCGGTCGATGGCCTCTTCGGGCCCGCCACCCGGGCCGCGGTCGAAGCCTTCCAGCGCCTGCGCGGGCTGCGCGTGGACGGCGTCTGCGGCCTGCAGACGTGGAACACCCTGGTCGAGGCCGGTTTCCGGTTAGGCGACCGCTTCTTGTACCACCGGACCCCCATGCTGCGGGGTGACGATGTCGCCGAACTGCAGCAGCGCCTGTGCAGCCTCGGCTTCGACACCGAGCGGGTGGACGGCATCTTCGGTGACGCCACGGTGCGCGCGCTCGGCGAGTTCCAGCGCAATGCCGGCCTGCCCGTCGACGGCATCGTGGGCGGCGCCACCCTGCACGAACTGCTGCGCCTCGGGAGCCGCCACCACGAGTCCGAGCTCGTCTCCGCGGTGCGGGCCCGGGCGGCGCTGCGCGACACGCCGCGCAGCCTGCGCGGTCGTCACATCGCGGTCGGCGAGGGCGGCGGGCTCGGCAGCGTGGCCGGCGCGCTGCGGCGCCGCCTGACGCTGGCGGGGATCCGGGTCAGCGAGCTGCACCACCCCGACGACGCCGTGCAGGCCAAGGACGCCAACGAGCTCGACGTCGACGTCTTCGTCGGGCTCCGCCTCAACCCCTCCCTCTCCTCGTGCAGCACCGCCTACTGGGCCGGCACCCACGACGAATCGCCCGGTGGCCGGCGCCTGGCCGAGCTGGTGCAGTCGGCGGTCCCCGCCGCGCTGGGCGTCGACGACGCCGGCGTACACGGCATGTCCCTGCCCATCCTGCGCGAGACCCGCATGCCGGCCGTGGTGGTCGAGGTCGGTCCGGCCAGCACCGTGGTCGAGCGCGCCACCACGCTTGCGGCCGCCCTGGCCGTGGCCCTCGGGCACTGGGCCGACGCCTCTTGGGATTGATCAGTTTCTCAACGGACGCACAACGAACGATCAGACGGATCTGTAATTACCGGTAATCGTTTAGGGTTGGGGATGTTCTGTCGCTGGTCGACACGCCAAGAACCCTGCGTCTGGCATCGCTGCGATGTGAGCGACGGTTACGCGATCAAAGCTGCCCGCAGGTGAACGAAGTGACAATCCACAATGTCATGCACAGGTTGTGGATGAAGCTGTACGGACCCTTGACGGTTCTGTGAACTACGTGACGACTCCGTCACCGACCATGGCTCGGTAGATCCGCTCGAGGTCCTCGAGCGTGGCGAACTCGACGACGAGGCGGCCGCGGCGGTTCTGGATATCGACCTTGACTCTGGTGTTCAGATAGGTCGAGAGCAGATCCTCGAGCTCGATCACACCGGGTTCGGGGAGCTTGCGCGCCGCCGGGCGTCGGACCGCATTGTCGGCCGACACCGTGATTTCGCTCGCCGGCACGGGCACCTCGGTGGGCGGGGGCTCATCGGGGACGACCCGCAGCTCGGTCCCGCCGTTCCGCACCAATACCTCGACGGCCCGCACTGTCAACCCCTCCTGCACGATGCGCTCGACCATCTTCTCTTGGAGTGCTCGGTCCGGGCTCCCGAGCAGAGCCCGGGCGTGTCCGGCCGAGATCGACCCCTCTGCGAGCGCCTGCTGGGCCCCGGCCGGCAGCTGCAGCAACCGCAGCGTGTTGGTCACGGTGGCACGGCCCTTGCCCATCCGGCTGGCTACCTGCTCGTGGGTGAGGCCGAATTCGTCGATCAGCTGCTGATAGGCCGCCGCCTCCTCGAGGGCATTGAGGTCCACCCGGTGCAGGTTCTCGACCAGCGCCTGCTCGAGGCTGCCCACGTCGTCGGCCACCTGGACCAAGACGGGGATCGTCTGGAGGCCGGCCCGGCGGGCTGCCCGCCAGCGCCGCTCCCCCGCGATCAGCTCGTAGCTCTCGGTTTCGTTCTGGAGCTCGCGCACCAGGACGGGCTGGAGCAAGCCCACGGCCCTGATGGAGGCCGCCAGCGACGCCATGGACTCCTCGTCGAAGTGGCTGCGGGGCTGGTAGGCGTTCGGCCGGATGTGCGAGATCGGGACCACCCTGAGGGCGGAGTCCTGCTCCCCCACCACATCGCCCGGAATGAGGGCGCTCAGCCCCTTACCCAGTCCGCTGCGGCGCGCCATTGCTCACCTCCTTTGCTAGCTCGCGGTAGGCGACGGCGCCCCGCGACACTGGATCGAAAACCGTGATCGGCTGTCCGAACGACGGAGCCTCGGACAAACGCACCGTGCGCGGAATCACCACCTTGCAGACCCGCTCGGAAAAGTGCTCCCTGACCTCGTTGGCCACGTCGACCGAAAGCCGGGTTCGAGCGTCGTACATCGTCAGCACGATGGTCGAGACCTCGAGGGTCTCGTTGAGGTTGGTCGAGACCAGGTTCACGTTGCGCAGGAGCTGGCTGAGCCCCTCCAGGGCGTAGTACTCGCACTGGATCGGCACCAGCACCTCGTGGGCCGCGGCCAGGCCGTTGACGGTGATCAGGCCGAGAGACGGGGGGCAGTCGATCAGGACGAAGTCGAAATCGTCGACGACCGTGTCGATGGCTCGCTTCAGCTTGAGCTCACGGCTGAATGCGGGGACGAGCTCGATCTCCACGCCGGCCAGGTCGATGGTGGCCGGAGCGACGAAGAGATTCTTCACGCTGGTCGGCTCGATGCAGTCCTCAAGCGGCTGGTCCCGCATGATCACGTCGTACATCGACAGCTCGAAATTGCGGGCCTCGACCCCGAGCCCGGTGGTGGCGTTGCCCTGAGGGTCAAGGTCGACGACCAGGACGCGGTAGCCCTGCTCGGCGAGCGCCGCACCAAGGTTCACCGTTGTGGTGGTCTTGCCCACACCACCTTTCTGGTTGGCCACGGCGATGACCCGGGGGAGTTCCCGGAAGGTCGCCTTGGCCCCGTTCAAGAGCTCGGCGGCGTCGTCGGAGATGGACGGTGCTCGCATGACCGGCTGGGCGGCGCTCTTGGCGACGGGCGCCGGCGCGGCGGGAACCTGCGCCGCAGCGGGCGCGGGATCTGCAGGAGCCACCGGAGGAGTGACCGGCTCTGGGGCGAGCTCGGGCTCCGACACCCCGTCGATGCCAGGGGGGGCGTTGTCGGCCGCTGGCACTGGCCCCTCGTACGCAGGGTTCGGCGTCTCCGACCCAGGGGGCGGATCAGTGGACGCCACGGGCTCGGGGGCGGGCGGGGAAACGGGCGCGGAAGGGGCCTCTGGTACGGGCTGGGGAAGGGCCTCCGACACAGCGGGTTCGGCGGCCTCGGTGGGCTCGGCCGGCACCTCGTGAACAGCAGCAGCGGGGGACCCCGTCGCCGCGGTTTGGTCCACGGCAGCGGGTGGAACAATCTCCGCAGGCGTCTCGGTCGCCCTCAATAGGGGAGCGCCGGCTGCATCCGAGGTGACGCTCTTGACGGGGTCAGCGGATGTCGGCCCACCCTTGTCGGACGACGACAGTTCCTGGTCGAAGGGCCCGCGCTGATGGGTGCCCTCTGCCTTTTCCTCGCTTGTCTCCCTGTCCTTGCGCCTGATGCGCATCAAGCAGGCCCTCCGAGACACCGCGGCACGTCGCCTATCCTGGCCTGCATCCGCAGCTAGGTCAAGACTTGAGATTGTTCCACGTGAAACCGTTGTGCTGACGTTGTGATTCGGTTCACCAGGAGTTCACTGACGTTTCACGTGAAACAACCAGGGTAGAGGGACGCCTTCGCGCCCACGTCGCCCCCGGCCGGGCTGACCAGCAAGGTGGGCCCGAGGTGTGTTCGGCCCGGTCCGCCAGCCACCTGCGGGCGGCCGTCGAGTTCCCGTGGCGGCAGAGCGGAGCTTTCCGCCCTACCTCGGGCCTTCAGAACAGCGGCCGCTTGGCCGGCACCCCGTCACGCCGCGGAAAGCGCTCCGGACACGGCCTCGCTTGCTGGAGCACCTGGTATTCGAAACCCTCCCGGACGGCTCCGACCGGCTCGAGGCCGAACTGGGCCAGTCGGTCACCCGGCCAGCGCCCGCCCGGATCCGCCGCTTCCTCCGCGGAGCCGACCTCCGGCGGCGGTTCGGAGACGACCATCCAGGCGCCCACCCGCAGGAAGGGGGCGCCACACTCGGCCACCACGGCGGGAGGACCGAATGAGCGGGCCAGGAGGCCGTCAAAGACGCCGCGCCATTCCTCCCGGCGGCCAGCCTCCTCAGCCCGCTGGTGAAGAACCCTGGCCCGGTCCTGGAGCTGCAAGCGCTCCAGCGCCAATTGAAGGAATCTCGCCCGGCGTCCGTTGGCCTCCAGGAGCACCAGGTGGGCGTCCGGCCAGGCGGAGGCCACTGCCAGTCCGGGCAGACCGCCACCCGAGCCCAGATCGACCAGGAGCGGTTGCGTGAGGCCGGCCTGGACGACCAGGCGGCGAATCACCGTGGCGAAGCCCTCCGCGTGTCGCAGCTGGGGCTCGAGAGGACCGGGACCGAGGAACCCTGCCCTGCGGGCGTCGGCGAGCACATCGCCCAACGTGGCGGGCGTGGGGATGGTGGGGGAGTGGTCTTCCCCGTCGAAGGGAGCGCCGGACACCGGCGCAGCGTCAGTCGCCGGGCGCGATGACGATGTGCCGGTTGGGGTCCTCGCCCTCCGAGCGGGTCACGACGCCGGGCATCTCGTTCACGGCGTCGTGGACGGACTTCCGGTCGGCCGGACTCATGGCCTCGAGCGCCTTCTCCTGGCCAGAGGCGAGGACTTCCTCGGCGATCTGGACGCTGAAGCGCTTCAGCGCCGCCGAGCGACGCTCGCGGTAGCCGGCGACGTCCACCAGGATGCGGTCGGTCCTCGACGGGCACTGGCGCTGGACCACTGCCCTCGTCAGGTCCTGCACGGCGCTGAGGGTCGACCCGCGGGGTCCCACCAGCATGCCCAAGTCCTCACCCACAGCGGCGATCTCCACCGTCTCCTCATCGAGGATCCGGCATTCCACCGAACCGTCCATGTCGAGCTCTCCCAAGAGACCGGCCAGGAACGCACGACCGACCTCGCCCTGCTCCTCGAGCGTCATTCCTTCGGCCATGTCTGCTGTCTCCTTCGATTCCATGCTCCGCTGCGGAGCCCTCCCAGATGCCGAGTCCCGCACGGAGCCGTTCGAACTTTCGCGTTCCCCCACCGAGACGTCGAGGCTGGCCGTCTCCGCGCCGCCCACACCGCTGGCCGACCCGGCTACCGCGTTGCGGCGGTTGCGGCGGCGACGGGCGGAGCGACTCGTGCCTGTCCCCGTCCCTGTCTCACCCGTCCTGGTCTCGCCAGTCCTGGTCTCGCCCGTCCTCGTCGCCGTCGCGCCACCCGCTCGCTCGGAACCGCCACGATCCGAACCGCGGTCGCGTCCCGAGCCGTTGGCACTGGCGCCACTCCGGTTACCGCCCGAGCCAGTGGCCGAGCGCTGGCTGCCCTGCCGGGATCCCTCCTGGCGGGATCCCTCCTGGCGGGATCCTTGGCCCGACCGGGCGGGGCGGCGGGAACGCTCCCGGCGTGGACGGGCGCCGACGGGGCGCACCCGCGCCCTCACCCGGGCCTCGACCCGCATGCGGCCGAAGAGGCCCGTCTTGGGTTCACTCACCACGATCACCTCGGCATCGGTCAGCGCCACGCCGAGCTGGTCGAGGGCGCGATCGGTCGCCTCGTCGACTGTCTTCCCCGCCACTTCGACCCACTCCACCCGTCTACCGAGCCTTTCTGGTGCGCTTGGAGCGTGACCTCGGATGCGCCTTGGGCGCCGGCTCCTCGTCCTTGCTCTCCGCCTTACCGTTCGTCGTTCGCTTCCCGCTGCTGCCCGCCGGCTTGCGCCCATTCCCCCGTCCGTTGCCGTTCGAACCGGTCCTGGCCGGTGGCACGGTGCCCTTGGCCAGCGCCGTGCCGTCGGTGGCCGTGGACTTGGTCTTGGGGGGTGGCGCCGGGGGCTCCGGCTTCACCTTTTCCGGTTTCGCCTTTTCCAACGCCTCCTGCTTCTTCGCCGAGCCGATTTCCCGCTCGGCCGTGACTGGTGCCACATAGCCGCTCCGGAACATCGCCTCTTGCGTCCCGATCCGCATGGCTGAAGAAACGACCATGTAAATGGTTGCTCCCGCGGGCACTCTAAGGTAAATGACTCCGAAAATAATAGGGAAAAACTTCTGCATTGTTTGCATCTGTGGATTCGCTGCAGCAGCCTGCGGATTACGGCTATTCATCTGCTTCATTTGGTAATACTGCAGGAACATTGCAGCCACAATGAGCACGAGATACGGGATGACAAGAAGTCCTTGGCCAGCGCTTCCCGGCGCGGTGTGACTCGAGAAAGGAAGCGACGACAGGTCCATGCCGAACCACCAGTGCATTTGGCCATTACTGGCAACCAATGCTTGGTGCATTTGCGATTCAGTCGGGATGTAACGCGGGGAAGCACATCCGGCATGGGCCATGCACTTCACCGTCTGTCCGGCAGCGTTCGTATACGTTGAACCCTTGGCCACGACATACGAAAGGCCACGGATCAACGAATACAAGACGATCAGGAATGGCATCTGCAGCAGGCTGGGCAGGCAGGCTCCGAACGGGCTGGTCCCGTTCTCCTTGTAGAGCCGCATCATCTCCTGGTTGAGCATTTCCCGGTTCTCCGGGCCCTTGTACTTGGCCTGGAGTTTCTTCATCTCGGGCTGCAGCCGTTGCATCGCCAGCATCGACTTGGTGCTCTTCACCGTCACCGGAGTGAGGGCGAGCATGATGATGATCGTCAGCCCGGTGATGGCGAAGCCGTAGTTGGGCCAGATGGCGTAGAGGCCGGCCAGGACGAGGCCGAAGAGCTCGAAGAGCGGGTGGAAGATCTCGCCGATGAGCTTGAACAGGGAATTCTCGGCCAGAACCGGGTGGATCAGCATGGGTGACCTCCGTCGCGCAGCTGCGCGCCGCTATGGGCGTGGACCCGGGCGGGCACCAGGTCGACTCCGTGGGGCCCGAAGGGGCGGCAACGCACCAGGCGCCGGGCCGCCAGCGCCAGCCCGCGCCAGAAGCCATGGACGCTGAAGGCCTCGACGGCATAGTTCGAACAACTCGGATAGAAGCGACACGGCGAGACCCGGCCTGACGCCGCGCCTTGATAGGCCTTGAGCAGGGCGACGGCCACGCGGACCGGCGGGCTCAGCCGTTCCTTTGACCCCGCCGCGGCGCTCACGCAGTCACCTTTGCCTGGGCAGCTCGCCGGAGGGCCCGCGCCACGTCGATGCGGAACTGGGCGGGGTCGAGCCCGCTTGCACCGGGGTCGAGGCGGACCAGGTAGGTCCCTCGGGGCAACGTTCCGGCCTCTGCCCGCACCACCTCGCGGGCCCGTCGCCGCAACCGGTTCCGGGTGACTGCGCTGCCACAACGGCGGCCAATTGCGTAGCCGACCTGGGGAAATACACCGGGGACGCCGTCATCCACAGGGACGAAGGCCACCCGGATCGGCCCGCACGCGCCCCGGGCTCGGGCCCGCTGCAGGTCGGCGAAGGCCGCGCGGCTCGTCATGCGTCCGACCGTCCGGGGAGGCAAGGCGAGAACCTCAGACGGTGAGACGGTGGCGCCCCTTGAGCCGCCGCGACTTCAAGATGGCCCGCCCCGCCCGGGTGGACATGCGCTTGCGGAACCCGTGGGTGCGGGCCCGTTTCCGGGTGTTGGGTTGGTAGGTGCGCTTCACGTCAAGTCAGCCTTTCGCGATGCAATCTCTCGCGACGCCGGAACTATGTCGGGACCGGCACCTCGCGGGGTCCACGCCTCGGCCGTCCAGTCGAATCCGGCCGCCAGCGGCGAGTCCTCCCATGTTAGGCGCATTTGCAGATGGCCTCTAGTCGCACCGCCCGGCGCGGTGTACCTTCATCCAATTACCCGCACCGAGGACCGCGCCGAACCGGGCTGGACGCCGAGGGGGGAGAAGGGGCGCTCGGCTGAACCTGTGACGCAGGCGATAGAACTCTGGACGAGGTGCTCGAAGTCCCTGCGCGACCAGGTCTCCGAGAGCACGTGGCAACTCTGGCTGGCCGGGATCGAGCCGGTGGGCTTGGCCGACGGCGTGTTCACGCTGTCGGTGCCCAGCCCCTTCATCCGGGAGCGGGTCGAGTCGCGCTACCTGCTGATGATCGAAGACACCCTGGCCAACGAGGTGGGCGACCCCGTACGGGTGCGGCTCTCCGTGCGCGAGCCGGCTCCGGCCGCCACGCCGAGTCCGGTGGATGCGCCCGGCCGACCTCATGTCACGAACGGCCTGCTCGGAGAAGATCCCCTGGTAGAGCCGACGTTCGCTCGTGAGGGCTCGTCTGCGGCCGCTTCCGGCCGTGAGTCGCCCGCGGTCCAGCTCGATACGAAATTCACCTTTGAGACCTTCGTGGCCGCCTCGTCCAACCGCCTCGCCCACGCGGCGGCCCAGGCCGTCGCCGAGACACCCGGCCGCTCGTACAACCCGCTGTTCATCTACGGCGATTCGGGGCTCGGCAAGACGCATCTGCTCCACGCCATCGCCAACTACGTCACCGAGAACTACCCCCGGCGCAAGGTCCTCTACGTCACCACCGAGACGTTCATGAACGACTTCGTCGACGCCCTCCGCAGCTCGACCACCCTGGCCTTCAAGCGTCGCTACCGCGACTGTGACGTCCTCCTCATCGACGATGTCCAGTTCATGGAACGCAAAGAGGGACTCCAAGAGGAGTTCTTCCACACCTACAACGACCTCAAGGGCGCCTCCAAGCAGATCGTCCTCACCTCGGACCGCGCCCCCAAGTCGATCGAGACGCTCGAGGACCGCCTGCGTAGCCGCTTTCTCTCCGGACTCATCACCGAGATCGACCCGCCCGACCTCGAGACGCGCCTCGCCATCTTGCGCTCCAAGTCCCTGAGCGAGCACTACGACGTCCCCGACGACGTGCTCGAATTCATCGCTGCGCATGTGAAGGACAACATCCGTGAGCTCGAGGGCGCGCTCACCCGCATCTGCGCCTTCGCCAAACTGAACAAGAGGCCCATCTCGCACGAACAGGCCGAAAAGGTCCTCGCCGACCTGGTCGAGGCGGGCGAACCCCGGCGGGTCTCACCCCAGATGATCCTCGACACCGTGGCCGCCAGCTACGGGTTCTCAGTCGAATCCATCATCGGCCCCAGCCGCACCAGGCCACTGGTCACCGCCCGCCAGGTGGCCATGTACCTGACCCGAGAGCTCACCGACTACAGCTATCCGGCCATCGGCCGGGTCTTCGGCAACCGGGACCACACGACCGTCATCCACGCCGTCGACAAGATCACCGGGCAAATGGCAGAACGACGCCAGATCTACGAGCAGGTCACCGAGCTGAGCCAAAAGGTCCGTGCGGGCTCGGACTGAGGCTCCCCCCTTCGCCGCCTACCCCGACGTCTTGTGAGTCACAAGAGGAAAAGGTTGTGGACAGGCGCGGCCGCCTCTGTGGACCGTTCCCCCTCTTGTCCCCACCCACCCCCAGCCCCTCGGCCGGTGGGCTGCGCCGCCTCCCGCGAACCACACAGCCATGGGGATACCACGTGGCGTCTTCAGCAGGGGAGCGACCATGTCCTCCACAATCCACACCCCTTACTACCTTTACCAACTTCACATACTCTTCCCTCCACGAAGAAACAGCAGGGCCCCATCCGAAAGGACCGACATCGGTGAAGTTCAGATCCGAGCGAGACTCGCTCGTCGAGATGCTCGCCACGGCAAGCCGTGCCGTCGGTGGCCGTGGCGGCTCGTCGCCCGTGCTCTTGGGTCTCTTGTTGCAGTGTGAGGGAAACACCCTGCGCGTGACGGGAACGGACCTCGACTTGACGATCCAGGTGACCGACGAGGTGATCGGGATCGACGACGGGAGTTGTGTCATTCCGGCGCGGCTCTCGACCGACATCGTGCGCCGGCTCGAGCCCGGCGCGGTGACGTTGGCCGACGAGGGGGATCACATCACCATTTCCGCCGCCCGCTCGACGTTCAAGTTGCAGACCTATCCGGTGGTGGAGTTCCCCCAAGTCGCCAAGACCAGCGAGCCCATGACGCAGCTGTCGGAGGCCGGGCTCGCCGAAGCGGTGCGCCAGGTGGTGCGCGCGGCATCGCACGATGACGGCCGGCCGCTGCTCACCGGTGTCTTGGTCTCGCGGGTCGACGGGTTACTCCGCATGGTGGCGACCGACTCGTACCGCATGGCCATGCGGGACCTGCCCGAGGCCAACACCATCCCGGGCGAAGAGGATCTGTTGGTGCCGGCCCGGGCCCTCTCGGAGCTCCAGCGCCTGCCGGCGCGGACCATTACCGAAGGGGCCGAAACCGACCGGGTCGGAGTCGCCGCGAGTGCGAACGAGATCACCTTCTGGCAGGGCAACGTCCAGATCAGCACGCGCCTGCTCGAGGGCCGCTACCCGGACTACAAACAACTGATTCCCGACCAGTACCCGAACCGGCTGCACCTCGGGAAGGAGAATTTCCTGGCCGCCTTGCGCCGGGTGCAGCTCCTCGTCCGGGACAACACGACCCCGGTGCGGCTCTCGATGCGAGGTGGGGGAGTGGACCTCACGGTGCAGAGCCAGGACGTGGGCGACGCGGCGGAGACGGTGGACGGCGACTACAGCGGCGAAGAGCTCATTATCGCGTTCAACCCCTCGTACCTCATCGACGGCGTGGAAGCCGTGATCGGTGACGAGGTAATCGTCGAGACAGCCGACGCGTCGCGCGCGGCGACGGTGCGCGGCGCCGAGGATGACAAGTTCCGGTACCTCCTCATGCCGGTGCGTGTCTCCTGAGTGTTGGCGCGCAACGGTGAGCCTCCGCCGGCTGGAGCTGATCGACTTTCGCATCTTCACGCACGCGCTGGTCGAGCCCGAGACCGAAGGCACAACGGTGATCACGGGCCCGAACGGCACGGGGAAGACGAGTGTGCTCGAGGCGGTTGCGTATCTCGGCACGCGCCGGTCCTTCCGGGGGGCCCCGCCCGAAGCGCTGGTGCGGACGGGCGCGAGCAGCGCGATCTTGCGTGCGGACGTCGATCGTCCCGACAGCCCGGCGTTGGTCGAGGCGGAGTTGGCACCGGGCGCGTCGAGCCGGACGAGGGTCAACCGTAAGGCTGTGTCCACGCGCAAGGACCTCGGGGCCGCCGTTCCGTGCACGGTCTTCTCACCCGAAGACCTCACGCTGATCAGCGGCGGCCCCAAGGGGCGTCGCGACCTGCTCGACGACGCGCTGGCTCTGCTCGATCCCGAGGGGCGCGCGCGGTTGACGAGACGGAGCGTGTGCTGCGCCAGCGCGCCGCGCTGTTGCGCCAGTCGGGCGGGCGGGCCGGTCCTGACGTGAACAGCTCCCTCGACGTATGGGACCAGCGGCTGGCCGACGCCGGCAAGGTTCTCGTCGCGGCGCGCGAACGCCTGGCGGCGGACCTCGAGCCTCTGGTGGGTGCGGCCTACAGCCGGCTCGCCGGCGCGGGAGGACGCACCCTCGTGCGCCAGCAGTACCGCCGCAGTTGGGACGGCGACCTCCTGGCGGCTCTCGAGACAAGCCGACGAGACGACCTGCGGCGCGGCGTCAACACCGTCGGCCCGCACCGCGACGACCTCGCCCTGGCGATCGAGGATCGTGAGGCCCGCACCCACGCCTCCCAGGGCGAGCAACGCTGTCTCGCCCTGGCACTGCGCCTGGGCGTGCACGGACTGATCCGGGCCCGGACCGCCCTGGTGCCGACCCTGCTGCTCGACGACGTGTTCTCCGAGCTCGACCCGGACCGCAGCCGCGCCCTGGTGGCGGAGCTCCCCGAGGGGCAGGCGATCCTCACCACGGCGGCGCCCTTGCCCGAAGGCATCACGGTGGCGCGGGTCCTCCCGGTGCAGGCACTCGCGGCCGCATGACGAGGGCCGGTGGGGGGCCGCGGCGCGTCGGGGACTCGGTGCCACGCCTGTTGAGCCGGCTCGGTGTGCCGGTGTCGCCGGCCACGATGGAGGCCGTCTTCGGCCGGTGGGAATCGGTCGTAGGCCGTGAGCTGGCCGACCACGCGCGCCCGTTGCGCCTCGACGGCACGACGCTCGTCGTGGCGGTCGACCATCCGGCTTGGGGTACCCGCGCGCGCATGGAGTCGGCGCAAATTCTCGGCCGGATCAGGGGTGTCGAAGGCAACGCGATCGAGCGTCTGGAGGTCGTCGTCGAGCGGCCCTGACGCGGTCCGCGCGCCGGTCTTTGATTCGGCTCTGTCGTGATTGTGAGGGTCCTGGTGAGAGGCCTGCCACAGACCGTTCAGGAGTGCCGAATTGTCACGTCGGTCGGGTAGAATGGTGTGTCGCATCGAAAGGCCGGACGTGCACTGTTCGGGGATTCGATTCGTACCGTGAGACCGTCGTTTTTGAAAGGGCGCGCCTGTGGCAGTGAAGGTGGATCAGAGACCGGGTGGGGGCGAGTCCTCTTACACCGAGGCTGACATCACCGTTCTCGAAGGGCTCGAGGCGGTCCGGAAGCGCCCCGGCATGTACATCGGGTCGACCGGCCCGACCGGGTTGCACCACCTGGTCTGGGAGGTCGTCGACAACTCCGTGGACGAGGCGATGGCCGGACGGGCCACCCGGATCGACGTGACCATCCTGGCCGACGGCGGCGTCCGGGTCAGCGACGACGGGGCCGGGATCCCGGTCGGGCCGCACGCCAAGTACCCCAAGCAGTCGACGGCGGAGATCGTGCTGACGACCCTGCACGCCGGCGGCAAGTTCGGCGGCAAGGGGTATCAGGTCTCCGGTGGCCTCCACGGGGTCGGCGTCTCGGTGGTCAATGCACTGTCGACCCGACTCCTCCTCGACATCGACCGGGACGGCCAGCACTGGGAGGCCGAGTTCGAGAAGGGCGGCAAGGTCAAGCACAAGGTGACCGCCACCGGCCCGGCGCCACAGGACCGCACCACGGGCGAGCCGCGCACGGGGACCACCGTCACCTTCTGGCCTGACGGGTCCATTTTCGACGAGACCGAGTTCCGGGCCCAAACCATCTTGGAGCGGATGCAGATCATGGCCTTCTTGAACAAGGGCCTCGAGATCCGCATCACCGACGAGCGCACCGATCCGGTGACCAAGACCACGTACAAGTACAACGGCGGCATCGTCGACTTCGTCAAGCACCTCAACGCGTCGAAGGAGTCGCTCTTCCGCAAGGTCGCTTCGTTCGAACAGGCCGAGGAGGGCCAGGAAGTCGAGATCGCGCTCCAGTGGAACACCGGCTATCACGAGTCGATCCACTCCTTCGCCAACGGGATCTCCACCATTGAGGGCGGGATGCACGTCGAGGGTTTCTCGAAAGCGCTGACGAATGTCGTGAACCGCTACGCGCGCGCCCGCAACGTGCTGAAGGAGAAAGAGGACAACCTCAAGGGCGAGGACATCCGCGAGGGGCTGACCGCCATCATCTCGGTCCGGTTGCGCGACCCGCAGTTCGAGGGCCAGACGAAGTCGAAATTGGGCAACACGTCCATCCGGTCGCTGACCGAACGGACCACGAATCAGAAGCTGACCGAATGGCTCGAGGAAAACCCACGCGAGGCCAGTCAGATCGTGCAGAAGTCGATGCAGGCGGCGCGGGCCCGCTTGGCGGCCCAGGGAGCGCGGGACCTGACGCGCCGGAAGTCAGCGCTCGACGGAGCAGGACTGCCGGGCAAGTTGGCCGACTGCTCGTCGCGCGACCCGCGTGAATCCGAGCTCTTCATTGTGGAGGGAAACTCAGCCGGTGGATCGGCCAAGGACGCCCGGAACCCGCACACGCAGGCCATCTTGCCGATCCGGGGCAAGATCCTGAACGTCGAGCGGGCCCGGATCGACAAGATGCTGAAGAACGCGGAGATCCAGGCCTTGATCTCCGCCATCGGCGCCGGCCTGGCCGAGGAGTTCGACGTCGAGAAGATCCGCTACCACAAAGTGATCCTGCTGGCCGACGCCGATGTCGACGGCAGTCACATCCGTACGCTTCTCCTGACCTTCTTCTTCCGTTACATGACGCCACTGGTCGAGGGCGGCTTCGTGTACGTGGCACAGCCGCCGCTGTACTCGACGCTGGTGGGGAAAGAGAAGATCTACCTCAAAGACGACGCGGCCAGAGAGGCGTTCCTGGCCGAGCACCCGGACCACAAGCACGACTTCAACCGGCTGAAGGGTCTCGGCGAAATGGACTACGCCGAACTGCGCGACACCACGATGGATCCGGGCAAGCGGTCCCTGCTCCAGATCAACGTCGAGGAGGCGGCGACGGCGGACCAGGTCTGTTCGATCCTCATGGGTGACGACGTGGAGCTGCGGCGCCACTTCATCCAGACGAATGCCAAAGACGTCCGTTTCCTCGACATCTGAGCAAGCGGATTAGGAGTAGGGAGCACATGCCACAATCGACACGCGGCTCGGGCCGCGGGGGAGCGGGCTCGGGCGGGGACGGCGAGGGCCCCCCCGAGAGCGACGAGCCGGTCAGCGGCTCCATCGAGCCCATTGAGATCCAAGAGGAGATGGAGCGCTCGTTCCTCGAGTACTCCATGTCCGTCATCGTCGCCCGCGCCCTCCCTGACGTGCGCGACGGCCTCAAGCCGGTGCACCGCCGGATCCTCTACTCCATGTTCGACAACGGGCAACGTCCCGACCGGCCCCACAGCAAGTGCGCCAAGGTCGTCGGAGAGGTCATGGGGACATATCACCCCCACGGCGACTCGGCGATCTACGAGGCGCTGGCCCGCATGGTCCAGGAGTTCTCGCTCCGCCACCCGCTGATCGACGGGCACGGCAGCTTCGGCGGCCGGGGTCCCGACGACGGCGCCGCGGCCATGCGCTACACCGAGTGCCGCCTGGCCCCACTCGCGCTCGAACTGATGGCCGACATCGACGAAGAGACCGTCGACATGGTGGCCAACTACGACGGCTCGGCCCTCGAGCCCGTCGTGCTGCCGGGGCGCTTCCCCAACCTCTTGGTCAACGGGTCACAGGGCATCGCCGTTGGCATGGCGACCAACGTCCCGCCGCACAACATGGGTGAGGTGATCGACGCAGCCATCCACGTGCTGCACCACCCCGAGGCGACGCCCGACGAGCTCATGGAGTTCGTCAAGGGCCCCGACTTCCCGACGGGCGCGCAGATCCTCGGCCGGCAGGGCATCCTCGACGCCTACCGGACCGGTCGCGGCTCCATCAAGATGCGCGCCGTGGCCGAAATAGAGGAGGGCCGCACCGGCGACCACATCGTCGTCTCCGAGCTCCCGTATCAGACCTCCGTCGAGGTGATCGAGCAGAAGATCACCGAGTTGGTGCGGGCCGGCGATCTCGACGGGATCAGCGGGATGCGCAACGCCTCGGCCAACCAGCAGCCGAGACTGGTCATCGACCTCAAGCGTGACGCGAACGCCAATGTCGTCTTGAACAACCTGTACAAGCAGACGCCGCTCCAGACCAGCTTCGGCGTCAACATGCTGGCCCTGGTGGACGGCGTGCCACGCACGCTCAACCTCGCGCAGGCACTCTCGTACTACATCGATCACCAGATTGAGGTCATTCAGCGTCGGTCCGAATACCGGCTGGAGAAGGCGCGCAACCGCGCGCACATCGTCGAGGGCCTGCTCAGGGCGATCGACATGCTCGACGCGGTCATCGCCACGATCCGGGCGTCAGCCGACCGCCCCGAGGCCCGCACGTCGTTGATGGCGGAGCCCTTCTCGTTCACCGAGGTGCAAGCCACCCACATTCTCGACATGACCCTCGGCCGGCTGACCCGGCTGGGTCGCTCCGAGTTGGAAGCCGAGATGGAAGAGCTGCGCGCCACCATCGCCGAGCTCGAGGCGATCCTGTCCGACGACGGCAAGCTGCGCGGCGTCATCGAGACCGAGATGACCGCGATCCGCGACAAGTACGCCAACCCCCGCCGGAGCGTCATCACTCACGACCCCGGGGAGATGGGCGTGGAGGACCTGATCGACGACGAGGAGATCGTCGTGACCATGACCAGGGCCGGCTACATCAAATCGGTGGCGGCGGCGGCCTTCCGCACTCAGGGCCGTGGCGGGCGCGGCGTCCAGGGTGCCCGCCTGAAGGAAGAGGACCTAGTGAGCCAGGTGGTGCAGACCTCGGCCCACGCCTACCTGTTGCTCTTCTCGAACCAGGGCAAGGTCTACCGGCTGCGGGGGCACGAGATCCCCATGAAGGACCGCACCGCCGCGGGACGGCGGCCGTCAACCTGGTCCCGCTGGCGCCGAACGAGTCGATCACGGCCATCATCGCGACGCGCGAGTTCTCGCCTGACCAGTACCTGGTCTTCGCCACGGCGCACGGGCAGGTGAAGAAGACCGCCATGAGCGAGTACGACAAGTCGCGGCGGGAGGGCTTCATCGCCATCAACCTGCGCGACGGCGACGAGCTGGTCCGCGTCGTGGCGACGTCGGGGCACGACGACCTCTTCGAGGTGACACGCAACGGCATGACCATCCGCTTCAACGAGGAGGACGTGCGGCCGATGGGCCGCGATGCCGCCGGCGTACGCGGCATCCGTCTTCGCCAGGGCGACGTCGTGGTGTCGTTGGACGTGGCGGCGGACGACACCGACATCCTCATCGTCACCGACGCCGGCTACGGCAAACGGACCAAGCTCGAGCGTTTCAACCGCCAGACCCGTGGCGGGCAGGGCGTACGCGGCATCCGGCTGACGGGTACCCGCGGCACCGTGGTCAGCGCGTTCATGGTGGCCCTCGACGAAGAGATCCTGCTGGTGTCCTCGGGTGGGGTGGTCATCAGGACGGTGGTGCGCGAGATCGCCTCGCAGGGCCGGGACGCGACGGGGGTCCGGGTCATGAACCTCGACGAAGGCCAGTCCGTGGCGGCGGTGGCGCCGGTGGCGGCGGAGGCCGACGAGGGCTGAGCTACAGGCCAGAAGTGGCCCGAACTAGAAGAAGTGGATCGACGAGAGCGGCCAGACCCGCAGATCGACCTTTCCCACGATGAGTGACTTGGGGATCGGACCCCAGTAACGGCTGTCACAGGAATCGGCCCGGTTGTCGCCCATGACGAAGTAGTCGTTGGCCGGGATGTGGAAGGGGTGCGCGAGGCTGTAGGGAGGGCCTCCGGGGCCTGGGGTGGTGATCCCCTGTTCCTGTGCGGGGAGGTAGGACTCGTTGAGGCGCTTCCCGTCGATGTAGACGTAGCCGCTGGCGAGTGAGATCGTCTCCCCAGGGAGCCCGATGACCCTCTTCACGAGGTCGTTCACCTCTGGCCCACCGCAATTCTCGGCGGGCGGCCGCGAGAAGACCACGATGTCGCCGCGGTCGACGCCATGAAGGTCGTAGCTGAGCTTGTTGACGAGGATGCGGTCGCCGATCTGGAGGGTGGGCTCCATGGAACCCGACGGGATGAAGAAGGTCTGGACGACGAAGGCACGCAGCAGGACCGCGACCAAGACGGCGATGACGACCACGATGACGCCCTCGCGGATCCAGCGAGTGTTCGACCGTGGCGCCGTTTCGGGGGCACCTGACGGCCCTTCGGTCCCGTCCTGGCCGCCTGATCCATTGGGCCCGTGGGGGCCAGCGGGAGGCGCGGCACTGAGTGGGGCGCCCGGCAGCGGCTCCTCCACGGCGACCGCCGGGTCGTTGGGTTCGGGCGTCACCGGAGGCAGGCTAGACGGCGATGCGGTGGCCGGGGGCTCAGGCCGGCACGGGGATCACCGAGGCGGTGTCCCGGCCGGAGCGCAACAGGGTGCCGGGCAAGGACCCGGTCGCCTCCCCGTCACGAACCGTCTCCACGCCGTTCACCAGCACCCGGACGACCCCGTGGGAACCGGCGTAGAGGCGGGGGGTCTCGCCGCCGGGCAGGTCGTGCACCAGGCGGGCCGGTTCCGAATCCACGGTGGCCGGGTCGAAGACGAAGAGGTCGGCGGCGAACCCTTCGCGCACCACACCGCGCTCACGGATCCCGAACAGTGCCGCCGGTTGCGAGGTCATCATCTGCACCGCCTGTTCCACCGGCACGAGCTGGCGGCCGCGCAGGCAATCGGCCAGGAAGGCGGTGGGGTAGCTCGAGCCGCACATGCGGTCGAGGTGCGCGCCGGCGTCGGACCCGCCGACCATGGCCCGTGGGTCGCTCCAGATGGCGGCCCGCATGGCCCAGGTGGCGTCGGTGCCGTCGTCGGTGTTGGGCCAGAGCACCGTCCGGAGGTCGTCGGCCAACACGATGTCCAACAAGGTGTCGAAGGGCGCGGTGCCGCGCTCGGCCGCGATGTCGGCCACGCTCCGGAAGGCACAGCCCTCGTTGGCCGGCGTATAGGTGTCGCCGATGACGTAGGTGCCCCAGTGCGACAGCCCGCGGAAGACCCCGGCCTCCTTGCTGCGCGCTCGCTCATCGAGCTGAGCGCGGACGTCGGGGTCGGCCAGCTGCTGCTTGCGTTCGTCTTCGGGCAGACCCATCACGTCAGCCCAGCCGGGGATGAGGAAGAGCGCACAGTGTGTGCGGAAGCTCATGTTCATGGGGACCAACGTCGGCATGGTGAGCGCAACGATGCGCCCGCCGGCTGCCGCCGCGGCGGACGAAGCCGACAGTTGGTGCTCGATGCGCTCGGCCGAGCGGGCGTCGACGGTGAGCACATTCCAGTTCAAGGGACGCTGTGCGGTGACGCTCATCGTCGTCATCAGGTCGATCTCCTCGGGACTGAACGAATCGAGGCAACCGTTGGTGATGTATTCGAGCGTCGTCCCCTCGTGGCACGCGACCTCCTCGCAGAACGCCAACATCTCACGCCGGTCCGCGTGCCGGGAACTGATGGGTCGTCCTTCACCGTCGGAGTGCGTGCGAGACTGGGACGACGAGAAGCCGAGCCCCCCGGCCTCGAGTGACTCGGACAACAGCGCCCGCATCGCCGCGATCTCCTCGTCCGACGCCACCTCGTCGCCGCGCTCGGCTCCCATCACCTTGCGCCGGAGCGCGCAGTGCCCGACCAGGAATCCGGCGTTGACGCCCAGGCGCCCGTCCAGCGAGTCGAGGTACTCCCCAAAGGTGGACCAGGTCCACGGGACCCCCTGTTCGAGCGCGGCCAGAGGCATGCCCTCGACCTTGGCCATCATGCGCCGGATGTAGTCGGCGTCCTCCGCGTTGATGGGCGCGAGTGTGAACCCGCAGTTCCCGCCGACGACCGTCGTGACCCCGTGCACATTGGAAGGGGAGGCGGTCGGGTCCCAGAAGAGCTGCGCGTCGTAGTGCGTGTGCGGGTCGATGACACCGGGCATGACGGTGAGCCCCGTGGCGTCGAACTCGGTCGTGGCCGGCTCGTCCACCTGGCCGACGGCGACGATGCGGCCGTCCCGGATCCCGATATCGGCCTGACGGGCGGGAGATCCAGTCCCGTCGACGAGCGTGCCGGATCGGATGACGTAGTCGAGCATGGGACCTCCGGGAGCATGCCCAACGCCGCCACGGCGGCGTAGGCAGCGAATCTGACGACCCGTCAGCTTATCCGTGCGTGCGTCCGCCGTACCCCCGAGACCAGCGCCGGCGCCGGCTCCTCAGCCCGGCCGGTTCGGCGTGGGGATCGCCCCCTCCTCGTACTGACGCACGATGGCCGCTCTGATCTCTTGCAGGCGGGCCTCGACGGCCACTTGTCGCGTCGTGAGCGCGGCCACCTGCTCTTCGAGGACGCCGAGGACACGCTTGACATCCTCGACGGATGTCAGGTCGACGCTGGCCATCTCTGCGTGGACGGCGAGCAAGTCATCCGATCGGACGAAGATGCCAGGGTCCAGCTCCGCCGCATCGGATGCAGCGTCGGAGGCCGACCAGCCCTCGCCCCACGAGCGGGCGGTCAACGCGCCAGGCAGGTCGTCAACCATCTCCTTGCTGCTGGGTGTGGCGGTCGCCAGGCGATGGCGAAGGATGCTCACGTCGTCCGTGAGCACGCCGCGTGCGTAGGTCAGGGTCTCGAGGACCCGTGTGAGGCGGTCGCGCCAGTCTCGGATCGATGGAGACCCACGTGCGTCGGTGGCATCGGCGGACTCGTTCAGGGCGGCGTCCACCTCTTCGAGGAGGATCGGGTGCTCCTCGTCCGGCGCAGCCCCGGCTTCCCGGTGGCCCGCTTCGTCGTCCGGCAGATGCGCCTGAGCTGATGGCACCGGGCCCCTCCTCTGCTCCATCGCCGGCAAACGCACGGGCCGACACCCGCTGGCACCTCTCTACCATCGAACGCCGCGGAGTCGTAAGTGCTGATCGTCACAAATTCGGCCGCGGCTTTCGCCCTCCGAGGCGGCCGGGCCGGACAGCACAGACCTTTCCTGCCCGTCCTGTGGACAACGCAACTGACGCTGGAGAACCCCTATGTCCGTGAGGTCGTCCCCAAGTCATCCACAGGCTGTGCCCGACGCCCTCCCCAGCCAGGCGTTTCCCCGTCTGGGTACGACGTGCTTTGCTCTGAACATGGGCGAATCGCGGTCCGGCAGTCCACGGTGGCTCAGGTGGTCTTGAGCCTCCACGCCACGTCCGAAGGGGTCCTGCCGGGACAGCTCCTCGAACGCGCCATTCACGCCGGCTACATCGACGCCGGGCGCTTCAAGATCCCCGAAGCCAATGTGCAGCCGGCCAGCCTTGACCTCCGTCTGGGCGAGCGCGCCTTGCGCATCAGGTGCAGCTTCCTGCCCGGCACCGACTCCGTCGAGCGCAAGCTGAAGGATTACATCCTCGACGAGATCGACCTGCGTGGCGACGGCGCGATGCTCGAAGCGCGCTGCCCCTACCTGATTGAGCTCAAGGAGCGGCTGGACCTCCCTGCCGGCCTGCGGGGCAAGGCCAACCCGAAGAGCTCGACGGGGCGCATCGACGTCTTCACGCGCGTCATCACCGACCACAGCGACCGCTTCGACGAGATCGCACCGGGGTATCACGGCCCGCTCTACCTCGAGGTCGTGCCGTTGTCGTTCGCGGTCCGGGTGAACGAGGACTTGACGCTGAACCAGCTGCGCTTGTCCATGGGCAGGCCCTGGCTGAGCGACGAGGAGGTGCGCCAGTTGCATCTCGCCGCCCCCATCCTCTTCCGGCAAGGCGCGCCGGCGCCGGTCGAGGACCTCGTGTTGTCGAACGGGCTCTTCTTGGGCCTCGACTTGCACGGTGATGAGCGGGGCCAGGTCGGGCACAGCACCCGCGACAGCGCTCCGCTGCTCGACCTGACGACGGGCGTCGAGGCCGACCCGACGCCGTTTTGGGATCCGGTGTTCCGAGAGGAGGGCGACCGCTTGGTCCTGTCGCCGAAGCGTTTCTACCTGTTGATGTCGCACGAGGCGGTCAGCATCCCGCCCAACCTGGCGGCAGAGATGACGGCCTACGACCCGACGAGCGGCGAGCTGCGCACTCACTACGCCGGCTTCTTCGACCCGGGCTTCGGGTTCGACCCGGCCGGCCGCTTCTGCGGGTCGCGGGCAGCGCTCGAGGTGCGGGCGCACGACGTGCCCTTCATGGTGGAGAACGGGCAAGCCGTCTGCAAGCTGACCTTCGAGCGCATGCTCGAAGAGCCGACCGCGCTCTACGGCAGCGGCATCGGTTCGTCGTATCAGCAGCAAGAGGAAACTTTGAGCCGGTACTTCCGTCGCGCTGCTGACTGAGCTCGGCGTACCGCGCGCGCGTTTTGCGTCCGACGCGCGAGCGTCGTCGGGCGCGGCTGACAGTCGCCGGCGCCACCGTGACAACGGCGGTAAATCAACTCCTGTCCAACAGTGTCGGCGCGACGGTGAACGGTCTCGGACAGTCGCTCGATGCTTGACAACTGTGTCACAACGTTCGTCCGCGGAAATGATGCGCGCGATGCGAGTTGAAATCGGTTTTTTCAGAGTCCCAACCCGCGTTCGAAATGAATGCAGACCGAATCCGCGAACCTGGTACTTCGAGTCGCCCAGTCGCTATATGGTTATCACCGAGGGGGTAGGGCAGTAGTTCTCGGAGAGTCGGGCTCCGGGTCGCGTCACCCCCGCCTGTATTGACGGTGGAGGAACGATGGAGGGATCGACGCCGGGCCCGGCTCGCGTTGGCGAGAACGCAAGTCTCGAAGACGTCTTCAGGTCGCGGAGTTTTGGACACCCGCTTCGCAGCGGCGCTGCGGCGATGGTTCCGGTCGCCGCGGCTGCAGTTCGCCCAGGGTTCCTTCCTCGCAACCCCTTTGTCGCGTCAGCGGCCGCGGTAGCGGCCGCTGCGACAGTCGTCGCTGGCCTCGTTGTCGGACCCGGGCCGATCATTCAACCCCTCATTTCCGCCGAGTCGTCAGGACTTGGCTCGGCCGGCGTGCCGAACTTCGCATCGCCGCCGGTGCAGGCTCCGCAGAAGGCGACTCCGCCCACGGCGCAGGGCCCGACAGGAGGAGCGTCAAGCGGATCCGCCGGCACGGCCGGCGGGTCAACGGGATCATCCGGGGCCGTCCTCGCCGTGGTGGCCGAGACGCCAGCGGGCAAATCCCCGTCGCCGACGAGCACGGTTGCCGGCTTCGGCACGGGCGGCGGCGCCAGTGACACGACCACCACCACGACGAGCCCGCCGACCACGACGACGACGACGGTGTCTCAATCAGGCGGCGGGGCCAGCACCTCGACCGGACCCGGGGCCAGCACCTCGACCGGACCCGGCGCAAGCATCTCGACCGGACCCGGCGCCAGCACCTCGACCGGACCCGGCGCCAGCACCTCGACCGGATCCGCCGGGGGCGGCGGCCAGGGCAGCGGGGGCCAGGGCAACGGCGGCGGAGGCAACGGCGGCCAGGGCAACGGCGGCGGATCTGGTGAAGGCCACGGTGGCGGATGTGGCCACGGCGGCCAGGGCAACGGTTCCGGCAACGGCGGCCAGGGCAACGGCGGCCAGGGCAACGGCGGCGGGTACGGCTCGGGCGGTTACCCCTACGGCCAGGGTCACTGACGCACCGGCCGCGACGGCGCGTCGTCGCGGCTGGTAAGTATGCGGGTGCCGTCGCGCCAACGCGCCGGTACGAGCGAGGTCAGCCATGAACTACACGAACCTGGGCACTGCCGGCCTGCGAGTCTCGAGGATCTGCCTCGGGATGATGGGCTTCGGGAACGACAGCGAGCGGCCCTGGGTAATCGACGAGGACGCCGCCGAACCGATCGTCAAGGCGGCGGTCGAGGGCGGGGTCACCTTCTTCGACACCGCCGACACCTATTCGGCGGGTGCCAGTGAGGTCGCTACGGGCAAGTTGGTACCGAAGTTCTTGACCCGCGACGAGGCCGTCGTCGCCACGAAGGTGTTCATGCCGGTGACGCCGGGCGAGAACGGCGGCGGTCTCGGCCGCAAGCACATCCTCTCGGGCATCGACGCGTCGCTGCGCCGCCTCAAGATGGACTACGTTGACCTGTACCAGATCCACCGGTGGGACACGCGCACGCCGATCGAGGAGACGATGCAGGCGCTGCACGACGTCGTCCGCGCCGGCAAGGCCCGCTACATCGGGGCCAGCAGCATGTATGCGTGGCAGTTCGCCAAGGCGCAACACACGGCCGAGGCGCACGGCTGGACGAAGTTCGTCTCGATGCAGAACCACTACAACTTGATCTACCGCGAAGAAGAGCGCGAGATGATCCCCCTCTGCCTCGACCAGGGTGTCGGATGCATCCCGTGGAGCCCGCTCGCGCGGCATGCTCGCCGGAACCCGCTCGCGCGACGGTGAGCGCCACACGACCAGGTCGAGCACGGATTCCTTCACGGACTACCTCTACGCGCAGCCCACCGACTTCGACGTCGTCGATGCGGTGAATGAGGTCGCGGCCGCTCGCGGCGTGCCGGCCGCTCAAGTGGGGCTCGCCTGGCTGCTGGCCAAGCCCGGCGTGACGGCGCCCATCGTCGGCTCCACCAAGAAGAAGCACCTCAAGGACGCGCTCGCGGCGGAGGAGCTGGTGCTGTCGGCAGACGAGATCGCCCAACTCGAAAAGCCCTACGTGCCGCACCCGGTGCTCGGGCATTTCTAGGAACGAGCCGCAGGCGATTCGATAGGGTCGCCACCGGTTCTATCCGGCCGGACAGATCGGGGGTGGCATGCGGGTCGCGCTGACGGTGGCCGATTTCCTCAATCGCGCCGCGCTCGTCTACGGAGAGCGCGTGGCTGTGGTGGACGAGCCCGGCGTGGCCGGTTCGCTCGGCACCCAGACCTACGCCGAGCTCGAGGCGCGGGCACGGGGGCTGGCGCTCGCCTTCGACGACCTCGGTGTGGCACACGGTGCGCGCGTCGCTATCGTCAGCCCGAATTCGGGGCGCTTCCTCACGTCGTACTTCGGCGTGAGCGGTTTCGGCCGCATCCTGGTCCCCATCAACTTCCGTCTCACCGCCGAGGAGATCGCCTACATCGTCGAGCACTCCGGGGCGTCGGTCCTCCTGTACGACCCCGACCTTGTCGGCGAGGTGGACACCATCAAGGTCAACCATCGCTTCTGCCTGGACGGGGTCGACGACGCTGCGCTGTTCACGCCGGCGCCGGCGGGCGCCGTGCCGCAGCAGTGGGAGGCGGACGAGGACGCCAGCTGCTCCGTGAACTACACCTCTGGGACGACGGCCCGGCCCAAGGGCGTGCAGCTCACCCAGCGCAACTGTTGGCTGAACGCGACCACGTTCGGGTGGCACACCGGCGTCAGCGACCGCGACGTGCTCTTGCACACGCTTCCGATGTTCCACTGCAACGGATGGGGCATGCCCTATGCGGTGACCGGCATGGGCGGCGCCCACGTGGTGCTGCGCAAGGTGGACGGCGAGGAGATCCTCTCGCGCGTCGAGCGCCACGGCGTCACGCTCCTGTGCGGCGCACCCACGGTGGTGGCGGCCATCCTGGGCGCAGCCGAGGAGCGTGCCGCTGCGGGCCGCGCGACGCCCGGCCGTGGCAGCGTGCGCATCGTGGTCGCCGGCGCGCCGCCGCCGTCGAAGACGATCGAGCGGGTCGAGTCCGAGCTGGGTTGGGAGTTCATCCAGATCTACGGGCTCACCGAGACAGCGCCGTTGCTCACGATCAACCGGGCACCGGCGGAGTGGGACGAGCTGGACGCCGCTGCGCGCTCGGTTCTGCTCAGCCGCGCCGGCACTCCTGCGGTCGGCGTGCAGATCGAGGTCGATCCCGACGGCGAGGTCCTGGCCCGTTGCAACCACGTCTTCGCCGGCTACTGGGAGCAGCCGCACGAGACCGCCGATGCCCTCGACGGCGGCTGGTTCCACACCGGAGACGGCGGTTACCTCGACGGTGCCTATCTGGTCATCTCGGACCGCAAGAAGGACGTCATCATCACCGGCGGCGAGAACGTGTCCTCCATTGAGGTCGAGGACTGCCTGTACCAGCACGCCGCCGTCGCGGAGGTCGCCGTGATCGGCGTGCCCGACGAGAAGTGGGGCGAAACCATCAAGGCCCTCGTCGTGGTGCGAGAGGGGCACGAGGTCAGCGAGGACGAGCTCATCGCGCACTGCCGGGACCGGCTCGCCCACTTCAAGGCGCCGACCAGCGTCGAGCTGCGTGACGCGCTGGACCGCACCGCGACGGGCAAACTCCAGAAGTACAAATTGCGCCAGCCCTACTGGGCCGGGCGCGGGCGCGCCGTCAACTAGGCGCGGCTGCGTCCGTTCCGGGCGTCTCGGCCGGCGCCGGCCGGTGCGAGCGCTCCTCGAGGACGAGGTGGCCGCGCCTGTCGAACGCCGTCGCGACCTCGCCGGCGATGAGGCGCCGCAGCGGTTTGGCGACGATGTCGCGGCGCCACCCCGTGTCGAGGCGGCTGGGCTCGCCACAGATCAGCTGTGCGACGTCGGCCCGCGTGGCGAGCAGACCCTGGTCGAAGTCGAGGTCGTCCGCGATCTGGCGGACCAGGCCCGAGCACACGGCGACCGCCGCTGCGGGCGCAGCCGCGTCCCGGTTGTCGGTGGGCATGCGGACCTGCTCGGGCGGTAGCGCCAGGCCGCGCTCGACGGCGGCGAGGATCTCGGCCGCCCGGCCCTGCGCGAGATGCCGGCCGTCCACCCCGCGCGTGGCGCGCAGCTCTGCCCCGGTGCGCGGTGGCCGTTGCGAGATGGCCAGCAGCCCGAGGTCCGAGAGCACCATGCGCCGCGGCCGATTGGTCTCGGCCGCGGTGCGCTCGCGCCAGGCCGCCACCTCCTGGGCGACGGCGCGCGTCTTGCGCGCCATGCTGCGGATGTCGCCCAACTTCCACCAAGCCTCCTCGGGCACGCGAGCCGGGGTGCGATCGCCCAGCACCTCCGCGCACTCGTTGAGCGCCCACTCGAGCCGGCCGAGTGCCTGCAGGCGCTCGGTCAGGACCGTGCGCAGCTCCAAGAGATGGGCGACGTCGCTCTCCGCGTAGGTGATCTGGCGTTCGCTGATCGGTCGGACCAACCAGTCCGACAGGCGGTCGGCCTTGGGAAGCGTCCTGCCGAGCACCTGGTCGACCAGACGGGAGAGCGAGGGCGTCGACATGCCCAAGAAGCCGGCGACGATCTGGGTGTCGAAGACGGCGGCGGGGACGGCGCCGCACGCCGCCTGCAGCACGTCGAGGTCCTGGAACGCTGCGTGGGCGACCGCCGTGCCGGGTCCGCTGAAGAGGGCGGCCAGTGGTTCGGGGTCTACGGCGAGCGGGTCGACCAGCGCCACCTTGTCCGCCCAGGCGATCTGGATGAGCGCCAGGTCGGGGACGTACGTGCGCTCCGTGTGGAACTCGGTGTCGAAGGCGTAGTACTCCTCGCCGGCGACCGCGGCGACGAGCTGGTCGAGGCCGGGGCGGTCGACCACCATGACCGCCGGCGCGCTCACGGCGGTGCGCCTGTCATGGCGCACCGAGCGCTCGCCGTCGTCAGAGGATGGTGGGTAGAGACGATGACTGTGAACCCCGATTCACTGGGTGTATGCCCGGTCGCGTGCGCCGCTGACGCGGCCCGACGGGCGTGGCCGTTGGGCAGGTACCCGCCACGGCCGCGGGCGAGGTTAGCGCGGCGAGGCCGCTGTCTCGGTCCTGCTCATGAGCGGAATGTCGCCGCCGGAGGCCGCGCACCGAGCGCAGCAGGACCCTCGTTCGCGCAGGTCGAGTCGCTACAATGAGTCATCGACGCGGACCGGCACGGGCCCTGGTAGGAGCGCTTCGCGGCGAGATGATGACTTACGGCTCTGTTTCCGCGGCCGGCGTACCGATAAGAGTGAGAAGCCCGTATCGGAGGGGGTGGGCGTAGAGATGGCCAAGAGCACGCTCGGCAGCGACCCCGAGGACGGTGCCGACGACGACGCCACTGCCACTGGCGTTGCGAACGACAGCGCGCAGCCGAGCTCCCCGAGCACCGACGTCGGCGGCCAGACGCGCACGGTCGAATCCATGCTCGAGGAGATCAGCTCGACGAGCGGCGGCGAGGGCGCGTCCGCCGCGCCGCGCATGGGCAAGTACGACCAGCTGTGGCAGCTCTCGATGGCCGATCCGCACACCGGCCTGGCCAACCAGCTGCTCCTGCTCGACCGGCTGACCCTGGCGTTGGCGCGCCGCCGCCGCCACGGCGGTGAGGTGGCCGTGTGCCACATCAACCTCGACAACCTGGCGGAGATCAACCTCGACCTCGGCTACACCACCGGCAACACCGTTCTGCGCGATGCGTCCCGCCGGCTCACATCGGTGGTCCGGGCCGAGGACACAGTGGGACGCGTCGGTGGGAGCGAGCTCGTCGTCGTGGTCGCGGTCAACGACGAGCAGTCGGTGGGTCCCCTGATGCGCCGCCTGCAGCACACGCTCGACGAGCCCGTGGCGGTGGGGGGCCAGGACATCCGCCTCCACGCGTCGCTCGGCGTGGCCATCGCCGAGGATGCCGAATCGGCCGAGGAAGTGCTGTCTCGGGCCGACCGCTCCACCCGCGTCACCAAGCGCTGAGGGCGCCCAGGCCCCCTGAGCGGCTCCCCAACGATCGTTGGGGCCATGGCGGATCGAAGGGGAGAATTGGCCTGGGCCAAAACAGGAGTATCGGCTCTATTGGCCGCGCCCAATTCCAGCAAAATTATTGGCTATGTCGATGTACAGCGAGCTCCTGTCGGGCCTTTGTGCCGAGGTGGACCCCCTGTCGCTGCCGTCATCCAGGGACGATTTGGTCGTGATCCTCTTGCAACGCCGCCGCCGGCTGCACGCCCACGAGCCCGAAGGCGGCCACGTCATGACGGAGGATCTCGCGCTCGAGCTCGACCACGACCGCATGCTGCTGCGGCTGTGCACCGCGCTGGGGATCGAGAGCGACCCCACCCGCTTCGCCAACCCGCTGGCCGAGCGCGGGCGTCTCGAGGATCTGCTGCGCGACGTCGGGGTGGACTTCCGCACGCTCGACGATCACCGCCGGGTCAAAGTCGCCTAGCGGCTCAGGTCTTGGGGTTGCCGCCCGGGTTGCCCGGGTTGACCGACTTTCGTTCGGCCAGCACGGCGGCATAGACCGCGGCCTCCGTGCGCCGCCGCATCCCCAGTTTGGAGAGCAGGCTCGAGACGTAGTTCTTGACCGTCGCCTCGGCCAGGAAGAGTTGTTCGGCGATCTGGCGGTTCGACTGCCCCTGGGCGATGAGCTCGAGGACCTTGCGCTCTTGGGGTGTGAGCACGGTGAGGCGGGACTCGGCCTCCTGGTCTTTGCGCAACCGGTCGAACAGCTCGTGGGTGAGGGCGGGGTCGAGCAGGGACATGCCTTGGCTCACCCGGCGGATGTCGCCCAGGAGGTCGCCGCTGCCGACCTCCTTCAAGACGTAGCCCGACGCCCCCGCCATGATGGAGGAGAACGAGCGCGTCGTCGTCCGAGTACGAGGTGAGCATGAGGCAGCGCACCTGTGGCGCGACCGACTGGATCTCTCGGCACACCTCGATCCCGTTGCCGTCGGGCAGGCGGACGTCGAGGATGGCGACGTCGGGCTCGAGGTCGCGGATCATCTCGAGCCCCTCCACCGCGGTCCCGGCCTCGCCGACGACCTCCAGGTCGTCTTCGGCCTCGAGCAGCGTGCGCAGGCCGGTCCGCACCAGCTCGTGATCGTCGAGGACGAAAACTCGAATCGACATCTGGCCAATACTGCCACGGGACATCCGCCATTCCGGACACCGCAGCGAGATCCCGACGCGTCGGCCGTTTGAGGCACGCACATGCACGCACCGCCTCTATGGTGGCGGCCTGTGCAGCCCTTTGACCGGATCGACGATCCCGTAAAGCTGCGTCGGCTGGTCCAGGCCATCTTGATCCTCGACGGCGAGCTCCACCTGCCGGTGGTGCTGCGCCGGATCATTGAAGAGGCGTGCGACCTCGTGGACGCGCAGTACGGGGCGCTCGGCGTGCTGAGCGAGGACGGGCGCGCCCTCGACCAGTTCCTCACGGTGGGTCTCTCCAGTGAAGACGAACAGGCCATCGGGCCGCGGCCCACCGGGCGCGGCGTCCTGGGCACGCTCATCGCCGACGAGAAGCCCCTCCGCCTGCCCGATACTGCGGCCAGTCCCGACAGCTTCGGCGTCCCGGCCAACCATCCCGCGATGACGTCGTTTTTGGGGGTACCCGTCCGGGTGCACGGTGAGGTCTACGGGAACCTCTACCTCACGAACAAGAAGAACGCGGCCGAGTTCTCCGAGGACGACGAGGAGTTGGTCCTCGCGCTGGCGATGGCGGCCGGCATCGCGATCGAGAACGCGCGCCTGCACGGCCTGGTGCGCGACCGCGCCTTGACCGAGGACAGGGACCGCATCGCCCGCGACCTGCACGACTCGGTGATCCAGCGCCTCTTTGCCATCGGCCTCTCGCTGCAGGGGACGGCCCGGCTGGTCGAGCGACCCGAGGCGGTGATGCGCATCGGGGAAGCGATCGACAAGTTGGACGACACGATCCGCCAACTGCGCAAGGCGATCTTCGACATCGAGCTCACCATCAACAAGGAGGGCCTGCATCCCAAGGTGCTCGACCTCGTGCACGAGCTGCGGCCGGTGCTCGGCCTGCTGCCGCAGGTCTCCTTCAGCGGTCCGGTCGACACCATGGTCACCGGTCCACTGGCCGAAGAGGTGCTGGCGATCCTGCGGGAGGCGCTCACCAACGTCGGCAAGCACGCGCGTGCCTCCCAGGTCGTCATCACGATCGCCGCCGGAGACGAGCTCCGCGTGGTGGTGGCCGACGACGGGCACGGCATGGGCGAGGCGACCTCGACCGGCCTCGGCCTGAGGAACATCCGTCAACGGGCGGAGCGGCTGGGGGGCAACGTGGACCTCGGGACGTCCCGGGAGGGCGGGACGCGGCTCACCTGGCATGTGCCGCTCGAACCTGTTGCCGCCACCTAACCCGTTGCCCGGGGCAGCAGCCAGCACCGTTGCGAGGGGTCTGGTCCTAGCATCGGGGCCGGCTCAGCGCCGGCCCGGCCCCGTGCCGGTGCGGATGACCGGGGTATGGAGAGCGCCAGTGCTGGAAAGGGGATCGACATGACGACCACGGCACCAACGGCAGCGGTCCCCGAGCACCACGGGCTCGGCAACGCTCTGTGGCGGCGACAGCTCTACAAGTACCCCAACACAGTGCCGAGGCTCGGGTACCTGGCGATCGTCGTGCTCACGACGATCATGCTCTATTACCTCTACTACGTGGAGGGGGCGGTCACGCCGCTGCTGCTGCCCTACTACCACATGTCCTTCGCGTTCTTCTTGTACCTGTTGGTCGTGTCCAACGCGATCGGCGCGTTCAGTGCGTTCATCGGCGGACTCTCCGACAAGATCGGCCGGGCCAACCTCACCATCTATGGGACGTTGCTCGTTGCGCTGGTGCAGCTCTTCGCCATCCCGCACATCCACGACAAGTGGGGGTTCGCCGCGTCCTACTGCGTGATTGGCTTCGTCGAGGGCGTGATCCTGGTCTCGACCCCGGCGTTGATGCGGGACTTCTCGCCGCAGATGGGGCGCGGCGCGGCCATGGGGTTCTGGGCGCTGGGGCCCACGATGGGGGCGCTGTTCGCCAGCGTGGTCGCGACGCACACGCTCGACCACCTCGCGCCGTGGCAGGACCAGTTCATCATCTCGGGCATCGTGTGCCTGTGCGTCGTGGTGATCTCCTTCTTCTTCTTCCGCGAGCTCTCCCCACAGCTGCGCGACCAGCTCATGGTCAGCGAGAGAGAGCGCGCCCTGATCGAGGCGCGCGCCATGGGGATCGACGTCGAAGCGGCGACGGCACACCCGATCCGTTCGATGATGCGGCTCGATTTGATCTCGTCGTCCATCGCGATCTCGGTCTTCTTGCTCTTCTACTACGCGTCCGTGAGCGTGCTCACCATCTACTGGGTCGTCACCTACAACCGGACCACGCCACAGGCCAACGGCATCAACGTCTGGTTGGCAGGCTTCCTCTCGCTCGGTCTCGTGTTGGCCGGCGTGGCGTCGGACTGGGCCAAGGTGCGCAAGCCGTTCATGCTCGTCGGCGCCATCTGCGCCATGGTGATGATGGTCTTCCTCATCATGCAGACGGACCATCCCCACACGGGGTACTACGCCAACGTCTTGGTGATCGTGCTGTTGGCCGTCTCCATCTCGGTGGCCTACGCGCCCTGGATGGCCAACTACACCGAGCAGGTCGAGCACCACAACCCGGCGTTGACCGCCAGCGGTCTGGCCATCTGGGGGTGGATCCTGCGCATCACCGTCGCGCTGTCGTTCCTCGTGCTGCCCTACGTGATCACGACGTCGACGGTGCTGGTGGACAACCAGAACGCGGGCGCCACGCTCCAGACGATCCAGGCGGCGCAGCCGTACGCACCGAATACGTCCACGTTGAAATGCAACGCGACACCGGCGCCGGCGACCGTCATCGCCAATTTGAAGACGACGGCCGAGGCGCGACCACAGCTCACCACTCTCGCCACCATCCTGGAGGCCTGCAACAGCACCCACAACCTGCTCAAGGCTCTGGCGGCCGCCGGCGGCCTCACCAATCCCAACGTCCTGGGCCTGAACGCCTTCAACCCGCTTGCCCTGGACATTCAAAACGGCAAGCCGGTGACCCAGGCCCAGATCGCCGGGGTGGCCAAGTATTCGCCGAACCTGGCCAACCTCCTAGTCGCCGAGCAGAAGCTGATTCCGGCGCAGAAGACCTCGCCGGGGGAGTGGAAGCGCTGGTGGACGGTCTGCCTGATCGGTCAGTTCGTGTTCGCCATCCTCGTCTTCTTCATGCGCGGACCCTGGAGCCCGCGCGCGGCGCGGCGCGGCCTCGAAGCGCACGACCGCATGATCTCCGAGGAGCTGGCCAAGCTGCCGCCGGAGCCCGCCACCGTCTCGTAGCGGGTCGGAGGGCCGCCACTGCGATCGCGCCCACCCGGCGGCGGTGGCAGGATCGAGTGCATGCGAGAGCTCGAGCACTGGGTCGGGGGCAAGTCCGTACGGGGGTCATCGGGTCGGACCGGGCCCGTCTACGACCCCGCCCGCGGGGTGCAGACGGCGACCGTCCCGCTGGCATCGCCCGACGAGGTCGACGCGGCGGTCGACGCCGCGACCGAGGCAGCAGCGGAATGGGCGTCGGGGTCGCTCAGCGCGCGGGCGGCCGTCCTGTTCCGCTTCCGGGACCGGGTGGCGACCGCCGCGCCGGACCTGGCGGCCGCCGTCACCGCCGAACACGGCAAGGTGCTGAGCGACGCGGCGGGGGAGGTGGCGCGTGGCCTCGACAACATCGAGTTCGCCTGCGGCATCCCCCACCTGCTGAAGGGGTCGCACTCGACCGAGGTCTCGAGCGGTGTCGACGTCCACACCATCCTCCAGCCCCTCGGCGTGGTGGCCGGCATCACCCCGTTCAACTTCCCCGTCATGGTGCCGCTCTGGATGCTCGCCAACGCCATCGCCTGCGGGAACGCCTTCGTGCTCAAGCCCTCCGAGAAGGACCCCTCTCCCTCCTTGCTCCTGGCCGAGCTGGCCAAGGAGGCGGGCGTGCCCGACGGCGTCCTCAATGTGCTGCACGGCGACGCCGTCGCGGTGGACGCGCTCTTGGAGCACCCGGGCGTGGCCGCGGTGTCCTTCGTGGGCAGCACGCCGATCGCCCGGCACGTCTACGAGTTGGGGGCCCGGCAGGGCAAACGTGTCCAGGCCCTCGGCGGTGCGAAGAACCACATGGTGGTCCTCCCCGACGCTGACGTCGGTGCCGCCGCCGACGCCGCCATCTCGGCGGGTTTCGGATCGGCGGGTGAGCGCTGCATGGCGGTGTCCATCGTCGTCGCCGTCGGCGCGGTCGGCGACCAGCTCGTCGACGAGATCGCGGCGCGGATGCCCACGGTGGTCGTCGGCCCGGGGACCGATCCCGACTCGCAGATGGGTCCGCTCGTCACGGCGGCGCACCGAGACCGCGTGCGCGCGTACGTCGACGGCTCCGAGGCGGAGGGTGCCCGGCTCGTCGTGGACGGTCGCGGGGAGTGGCCCGAAGGCTTCTTCTTGGGCTGCACGCTCCTCGACGAGGTCCGGCCCGGCATGCGGGTCTACGACGACGAGATCTTCGGTCCGGTCCTCGGCGTCGTGCGGGTCGACACCTACGAGGAGGCCGTCGCGCTCGTGAACGAGAGCCCCTACGGCAACGGGTCGGCCATCTTCACCCGCGACGGTGGCGCGGCCCGGCGCTTCCAGCGCGAGGTGACGGCGGGCATGGTCGGGGTGAACGTCGCCATCCCGGTCCCCGTGGGATTCCATTCCTTCGGGGGCTGGAAGTCCTCTCTCTTCGGCGACGCCGCCATGTACGGGCCCGAGGGCATCCGCTTCTACACCCGGCCCAAGGTGGTCACCACCCGCTGGCCCGACCCCTCGACCAGCGAGATCGACCTCGGGTTCCCCCGGACTCGCTGAACGGGGCCGCCGCTCCCATCCCCGCCTCGCCCCCGGCCGTAGGACAGGGCGTAAGGTGAAATCGACATCGACGTCGAGAATAGAAGTCGAGGACCGAGCCCCGGGAGGGACCATGACGCTGGCACTTGAGGGGCTTCGGGTGATCGATGCCGACACCCATCTGACCGAGGCGCACGACCTATGGACCAAGCGTGCGCCGGCCAAGTTCGCCGACCGGGTACCCCACGTCGTCGAGGTGGACGGCAAGCCGATGTGGTACGTCGACGGCGCCGAGCTCGGCTTCGCCGGCGGCGGCGGGGTCATCGACCGCGACGGTGGCAAGGGGCGCGCCGCCGAGGCGCTCTTCGAGTGGACCCAGGACCAGATCCACCTCGGGGCCTTCGATATCAAAGCCCGCATCGAGGTCATGAACGAGTCGGGGGTCCACGCCCAGGTCTGTTTCCCCAACTCGATCGGCCTCGGCGGCCAGGGGATCTCCGACATCGTGAAGGACCCCGAGCTCCGTCTCCTGTGCCTCCAGATCTACAACGATGCCGCAGGGGAGATCCAGGCCGACTCGGGCGGGCGCCTCCTCCCCATGCCGGTGCTCCCGGCGTGGGACGTGGACGCCGCCGTGGCCGAGGCCACGCGCGTCGCCTCGCTCGACCTGCGCGGGGTCAACATCACCTCGGACCCCAACGACGTCGGCGGGCCGGACCTGGCCAACCGGGCCTGGGATCCGCTCTGGGAGGTCTGCGCCGACCTGCAGCTGCCCGTGCTCTTCCACATCGGGGCCAGCCTGACCACCATGACCTACTTCGGCACCTACCCTTGGGAGTCCCAGGACGAGGACACGAAGCTGGCCATCGGCGGGACGCTGCTCTTCATCGGCAACGCGCGCGTGGTGACCAACATCATCTTGAGCGGCATGCTCGACCGGCACCCCGAGCTGAAGATGGTCTCGGTCGAGAGCGGAGTGGGATGGGTCCCTTTCATCCTCGAGGCACTCGACTACGAGATGTCCGAGAACGCCCCCAAGCAACTCGAGGCCCTCGAGCTGCTTCCCTCGGAGTACTTCAAGCGGAACCTCTACGCCACCTTCTGGTTCGAGAAGAACAACCTGCCGGCGCTCGTCGATGCGGTGGGAGCGGACAGCATCCTCTTCGAGACCGACTTCCCCCACCCGACGTGCTTGTACCCCCATCCGCTCGACACGGTGGCCGAGAAGATGTCGACCCTCGCTCCCGACGTGCAGCGCAAGATCCTCGGGGAGAACGCGCAGAAGCTCTACCGCCTTTAGGGCCGGCCTGGCAGAGTCTTTCTCGTGAAGTTGCCGCGTCCTGCCGCCGGACCTGCGTGCGGCGGCACGAGTCGGCCAACGTGAGCATGCCCGCCGATCCGGACCCCGTGACCCTGGTCGTCGATCGCCTGGCCATCTCCGACCTCGTCCACGCCTACGCGCAACGCGTCGACCGGCGCGAGGCCGACGCCGTCGCGCAGCTCTTCACCGAGGACGGCACCTTTGTCGCCTACGCGACGCTCGGCGCCGCGGAGCCAACCAGCCGCAGCCGGGGGCGGGGCGAGATCACCAAGGCGATCGGCACGGCCCGGTACTACCGCCAGACCACGCACACCATCGGGAACCACCTGGCCACGGTGAGCGGAGACCACGCGACGGGCGAGACGCGGTGCGTCGCCTATCACGTCCTCGGCGACGAGGGCACCGAGACACTCGTGGTGTGGCACATCCGCTATCTCGATACCTACGTGCGCCGACCGGAGGGGTGGCGGATCAAAGAGCGGGTGCTGCGGGTCGACCTGGTGAGCGACCAACCGCTGCGCGCGGGCTGACTCAGCGCGGCGCGGTGAGCTCCGCGCGCCCGGCCACCTGACGGAGCTCGTCGAGCGCCTCGGCCAGCGTGGCGGAGCCGAGATTCACCACCACCCGGCACGCGCCCAGAGCGCCAGCGTGCTCGAGGGTGGCGCGATCGACGGAGGCCGCCGTGGTCACTCCGCTGAGGGTCACGTCGATGGCGTCGGGATCGCGCCCGGCCGCCGCCGCCTCCTCGGCGAGGAGGCGCAGCGCGACCTCCAGACGATCGCCCCTGAGTCCGAGTGACAGCCATCCGTCTCCGCGCCGCGCCGCGCGTCGGATGGCCGCCGGCGTTGTCCCGCCGACCTCTATGGGCACGCCGGCGGCCCGGGTGGGCCGGGGGAACGACTGCACACCGCTGAAGGAGAATTGCCGGCCCTCGAAGTGCGCGCCCGTGTGCGGGTCGGCGCTCCACAGCGCCCTGATGGCATCGATCGACTCGTCGGCGCGCGCACCGCGGCCGGCGAAGTCAACGCCGCCGGCTTCGAGCTCTTCTCGCAGCCACCCGAGGCCGACCCCGAGCCGGAGTCGACCCCGCGACAGCCGGTCGATTGTGGCCGCACGCTTGGCCAGCATGAGCGGGCTGTGCAGCGGCAGCACGAGCAGCCCGGTCGCAAGACCCAGGGTCGTCGTGACGCCCGCCACATAGGCCAGCGTGTCGAGCGGATCGGGGATCACGCAGTCGTGCGGGAGCGGAACCCGCCCGGACTTCGAGTAGGGGTAGGTGCTGGTGTAGTCGACGGCGAGCACCACGTGTTCGGGGAGGACGAGTGATTCGAAGCCGAGTCGCTCGGCTGCGCGGGCAAACGGCGCGATCCAATCGGGATCGGCGAAGTCCGCACTGCTCACGGGTGGGATCACGGCCAGGGCCGCCGCGGACTTTCTTCGTAAGCCTGTCGTGTCCGACGCCGTCATGATTGCTCATCTTGCCCTACAGAGGATCGTGGGCCGTAGGGTCTGACGAGTTGGAGGAACGACTGGCCGCTACGAGCCGAGGCCCGACACGGAGGACACCGTGATGGAAGACCCGACCAGCTGATGGAAGACCCGATGAATGCGGAGACGCAACGCTGGAGCGACAAGCTCGAGCTGGCGGAGCTGCTCGCCGTCCTCTCGTCGGCGGTCGACCGCGCCGATCGAGAGCGCATTGCAGCCTGCTACGCCGAGGACTCCTTTGACGATCACGGCACGTTCAAGGGAACCGGTCAGCAATTCGCCGAATTCGTGTCTCGCCCCGGTCCGATGAGCACGATGCACCACCTGCTCGGGCAGTCAGTCTTCGAGGTCGAGGGTGACGAGGCCCGGGGGGAGACGTTCTACGTCTTTCACGGGACCGTCGGCTCGCACGTTGCCGCCGGCCATGGCCGCTACGTCGACCACTTCCGTCGGATCGACGGGGCCTGGAAGCTCGCCTACCGCCGCGTCGTGCCTGACGCGGTGCCCGCGGGAGATGACCCCGACGCCTACTGGAGGGCGAGTCGCGACCGCGAGGACCCGAGCTATGACAGGCTGCGCCGCCCGCCAGACGACAGCAAAGCCGTCTCCTCCTACCGCCCTCCAAGGTTATGACCTGGATTTTCACGCTCACCGTCCAGCAGGCACCGTCGGCGGACCAGGGTGTCATCGGTCTGATTTCCAAGGCGGCTGGGTCAGGTGCGGGACACGACCTTTGGTCTGCGTGATCCGAGGCTTCACGAGCGCCGGACGAGGGCTTGCAACTCAAGTTTCCAGCTGTTGATCCGAAATTGATGTATGCGGCTCGGCAACCTTGAACCAGGCGGACTCCCGCGTTGCACCACGCGGGTCGACCGACAGGGGTGGCGTGGCGTGCTCGTCGTGGTCGTCGCCGCAGTCACGGTGTTGTCGAACGGCGTCTTGGCGCTTGTCGCCCCGACCACCAGCGGCGCCGCCGTGTCTGGTTGGTCGGTCTCGACGGTGCCGGGGAGCGGCGTGGACGACGTGCTGCTCGGCACGGCCTGCCCGAGCGGCTCCGATTGCCTCGCCGTGGGCGTCACGCTCGGCGACCTGAACTCCCCCACCACTGTGCCCACGCCGATCATCGACAACTGGAACGGGTCGAGCTGGACCTACGGCACGGGCGCTCCGCTCCCATCGGGCCTCGAAGGCGCCCTGTTCGACGTCACGTGCGTCAACACCGCCGACTGCTGGGCAGTGGGAACCGAAACGCAGGCGGGCGGGAACGGCAACTCGACCGGTGCGCTGGTCGAGAACTGGAACGGCGCCGCGTGGTCGGTCGTGCCGACCGCGACGCCGAGCGGGAATGGAGTTGTGGGCGCATTCCTTCAAGGGGTCACGTGCACCTCGGCATCGGACTGCATCGCGGTCGGCTACACCACCGATGTGAACGGAGGAAACCTCAACGACCTGATCCTGCAGTGGAACGGGTCGACCTGGAACATCGTCCCTGGAGCCGACACGGGGCAGACCTATGACGAACTCCTGCGCGTCGACTGCCTCAGCGCGAACAACTGCTGGGCAGTCGGCAACGCGGGGGCAGCCCAGCAGAGCCCGAACTTCTTGCCCATCTATCCGGGCGCAGTGGGAGATCAAGGGTTGATAGAGCACTGGGACGGGTCGTCGTGGACGGTGATGTCGAGCACGGCCGAGCCCTCACCGGGCGGGGGTTTCCTCTATGGCATCGAGTGCCTTTCGGCGTCCGACTGCTGGGCCTCGGGGTCCGTGACCGACTCGTCCGGAGCAGCCTCAGGCCTCCTCATGGAGCAGTGGGACGGGTCTTCGTGGACCGACATCTCAGCCTCCGTGCCCGTTCCGGTCGGCACGGGAGGAGCCATCCTTAGTTCCATTTCCTGCGTCGGGCCCGCGGCGTGCTGGGCCGTGGGCTCATATGGCGGGTTCGGAGGCGGGGGTGGCAGCGGGTTCCAACCGCAAGCGTTCATCGACTATTGGAACGGATCGGCGTGGTCCACCGAGCCGAGCCCAGCTTTGGGCCCGATCGCTCTGCTCAATTCGGTGGCTTGCGTGCCCGGCGTCGGCTGTGCAGCAGCGGGCACCACGGCGACCGGCGGCAACGGCAATGATCCGGGTCTGCGCTCCTTGGTGGAGCAAATGACCTTCCCGCCGGCAGAGAGCCAGGGCTATCTCCTCGCGGCTGGCGACGGAGGCGTCTTCGCCTACGGGACGGCCGCCTTCCTCGGTTCGATGGGCGGACAACACTTGAACGCCCCGATTGTTGGCACCGCATCGACCCCGCAGGGAAACGGCTACTGGCTCGTGGCCAGCGACGGAGGCATTTTCGCCTTTGGGGATGCGAAGTTCTATGGCTCCATGGGTGGACGCCATCTCAACGCGCCGATCGTGGGGTTGGCACCGACACCTGACGGGCAGGGCTACTGGCTCGTGGCCAGCGACGGAGGCGTATTTGCCTTCGGGGATGCGTCCTTCGCCGGCTCTATGGGTGGAAGATTCATGAACGCGCCGGTCGTCGGCATCGCGGCAGATGACACCGGCGGGTATTGGCTGGTGGCGAGCGATGGTGGCATCTTCAGTTTCGGCGCCCCCTTCTTCGGCTCGGCCGGCAACGTGCGGTTGGCGTCACCGGTCACGGGCATGGCAGCGACCGCCGACGGGGGCGGCTACTGGCTCGTGGCCGGCGACGGCGGGGTCTTCACGTACGGTGATGCCACGTACCAGGGCTCGGTCCCAGGTCAGGGCATCGTGGGACAACCCACCGTGGTTGGGATGTCGGTCACCCCGAGCGGGCAGGGCTATTGGCTGACTGGCCGCAATGGTGCGGTGTACTCCTATGGGGACGCCTCATTCCTCGGCGCGCCTGCAGCGACGCGCCTGGCGGCACCGCTCACGGGGATCGCCACCTCTCCTTGAGCGGCTGGTGGATCGGCCGCGCAACGAGGCGTCCGTCTTCGGTCACATTGCCTCCTGGGGGGCACAAATGGGAAACGAAACGAGTGTGCACTTTTCACGCAACCCCTCAGGCACCGACCTCCCTCGCTACGGCAGGTCAGCGCCGTCCAGACGCGGGTCGAATCCGGCTTGCGCTCGGGGCGTTTGAGGAACGGCGGAGTCGCTTCTTGCTGCAGTGGTAGGACGACGGATTGGGTCACGAATGGTGGCCAGGCCACCACATTCCCCCGCACGACTACCAGCCCATGGCGTGACCTGGGCGTCTACGACGTCGCGCGAGACAGTCGCTTATGTCTCGCGACACCACAGGCGTGCGTGCGTGGGCTGTCGACAGAACTCGATGACCACGGAGGTCAAGCCACTCGACAGACTCGCTTCCCGCGCCAACGGCTCTGATTTCCCACCGCCCTAACCAGGAGTCTTCGAACGCAAGGTCACAGTGCAGCTTGGCAACGACGGGCTGACAGCCTACGGCCGAGATGCCGCACTCGCATGCCCGAGACGTCCGGGAAACGAACCCGGCCCTGGTTTGGCAAGGGAGGGACCACCCTGGCAGGAGTGCCCACACGGTTCGATAGGGGCACCGGTGGGGCCCGCAGCGAAAAGCGGAAAGATCAAGACGGCCGATATCAGAGGCCCTCCTGTCCTCAGTCGATGTCGCCTCGAGCAGCACCGGTTGCCATTGACCCCTCTTCACCGCAGCGGGGTGCCTCGAGCGTGGTATTTGACATGTCTCGACTCACAAGCATCGCCGTAACACTGGTGAGCTGACCGTTCATCATGTTTTGCGAGCAGTAACAACCCAGCAGCAGCGACTAGCCAGTCGAATAGCGCGTGAGGGAGGGAACCTTGGAAGGTTCGGTGAGCGCTTCGTCATTCGATCCTCTGGTGTCTGCATCCACGGAGGCCGAGGGGGTACTCGAAGGCAGGTATGCGAGCACGATCAGGATCCCGCCGAGCGCAACGATTGCTCCGACTGAGAACGAGACCCCCAACCCATTCATGAACGAAGCGCGAGCGGCGTCAACCAGCAAGACGCCCGTGGCTCCACCGACAACGTGGGCCACCCCGAGGGCGCCTCCGAGTGAACCCAAAATGGTATGAGTCACCGCGGTTGGCAGGTGCCGCCCTTCCAGGGCAGTCGCCATATGATCCTGGTAGCGGGTCGAGGCCACACTGCCGATGACAGCCACTCCGAGCGCACCCCCGACCTGGAGCGCCACGGCGTTCGTTGCCGACCCCATGCCAGAGTCGCCCTGAGGGACCGAGCCCACGACGGAGTTGGTCGCGGTCGGGAGCAAGAGACCAGCACCGAGGCCGATCAGGAGGAGCCCGGGCAATACGTCCCCGTAGGTCGTCGCGAAAGAGGAGGCGGCTGAGATCTGCCACAGACCTCCTGCGATCGCCGCGAGGGCGGCCGCCACGGTGAACTTGACCCCGATGAAGCGCGCGATGAACGGGGACAACACGGCAGTGACCAGGAGCGTTGCGGCCATCGGCAAGATGCGCAGTCCCGCTCGGAGGGGTGAGTCGCCGAGATCGAACTGGAGAAACTGAGTCTGCAAGAACAGTGCCCCGAGGAGGCCGAAGACCCCGAGGCACTCGGCCGCTGCCGCTATTGAGAATCTGCGATCGCGAAAGAAAGCGAGTTTGAGCATCGGATGGGAGGAGCGGGCTTCCCAGGCCACGAAGGAGCCCAGCACGATGAGGCTGGCTGATCCGGCCACAATCACACCTGGTGAGGTCCAGCCCTGGGTCGGACCTTCGATGATGGACCACAGCAGAAGGCCCAGACCGAGAATCGAGAGGAGGGCACCGCCGGGATCGGGACGGTCGGCAGCGGGATTCTTAGAGTTCGGAACGAAGAGCACTGCTCCCACGAGCGCCGCCACGACGACGGGGACGTTGACGAGGAAGATAGAGCCCCACCAGAACCTGGCGAGCAATAAACCTCCGGCAATGGGACCGATTGCGATGCCAAGGCCGATGGTCCCACCCCAGACACCGATGGCCTTTGCCCTCTCCTTGGGGTCACGGAACACGTCGTTGACAATGGAGAGCGACGAGGGAATGGTGAGGGCCGCGCCAATTCCCATCACGGCCCGAAAGGCAATCAGCAGATCGACCGAACCCGAAAGGGAGGCGCCGATCGATCCACCGGCGAAGATGGCCAGTCCGATGAGGAAGAAACGCTTGCGACCAAACCGATCGGCCAAGCTGCCGCCGACAAGCAACAGCCCCGCGAAGACCATGGCGTAGGAGTCGACGATCCATTGCAGCTGGCTCGACGTGGCTCGGAGGTCTCGCACGAGGGTGGGCAGTGCGACGTTGAGGATGGTGTTGTCCAAGTTGATGATGAGGGCGGCAGCGCAAAGCACCACCAACGCGCCCCAACGGTGCGGGTGTTGCTCTCGAGCTGGTGCATCAGCCGGAAGTGCCGTCAGAGTCATTGGTCGCTCGAAACCACTGGGCAATCTCCCAGCCTCATGGCTCTCTGCGGGCTGTTTGCCGACGGCTGCCGGGTCCGGGTCCTACCGAGGATCGACGACGTCTCTGCGATCCTGTCGGGCGTTCGCCACGACGTAGCCGAGCCCGAGGGCAACCGCGAGGATTGTGACGATCCAGAGCGTATGGAAGGCGAACCCGAAGAGGCCAAATAGCCGGGCTGATGCAAGGCCGCCCACCATTGAGGCGCTGGAGACCCTGCGTTCCGAGAGCAAAAGAGGAGATCCGTCTCGCCTCTGGCGATTACCCGTAGGTGCGAGGCTACCGTAGGTGCGAGGCGAGTCGCGTGACGCGGGTAGCCCAGATCAAGCAATTCTGGATCCAGATACACGCCGTCCAAACCGACCTCGCGTACCGGCGTCGAGCTTGCCGCACCGGTTCCCTTCGTATCAATCAGGTAGCCGGCGCCCTTTAACATTCGAGGCAGGTCAACGACCTGCTGCGCGTCGGCGTCTTTGTGTCTGGCGGCTCAAAGGTCGCTGCCTCGTCGCCGAGGGTTACGAGAAGCATGCCATCATGTGTCTCTTCGACGTGTGCCGCGGCCTGAAGCAGTGAGAGGACCGCCCGCCACTCGATGTTGTGACTGACCGGGTGCCGGAGGATCTGGGAGATGGTGTCCCGATGATGCCCGCTAAGATGAACGGGTTGGTTTGACGACGGCGCATCGTCTCCCGCCCTGCCGGCAGAGTGGCGCTTCATGGTCAGGGAGCGCGGGTGAGGACTACCTTGAGGGCTCCCGTTTCCGGTGCACGCGAGAACACGTCGTATGCCGCCGTGAACTCCTCGAATGTGAAGTGGTGGGTCGCAAAGCGTGCCGCATCCAGCTGACCGGCCGCCATTAGGCGGCTCAGCATCGGGGTGGAGTAGGTGTCAACGAGGCCTGTCGTGATCGTGACATCTCGGGTCCAGAGGGATTCGAGATGCAGGGTCGCCGGCGCGCCATGGACGCCGATGTTGGCGACATGTCCTCCTGGGCGGATCAATTCCGTGGCCAACTCGAACGTGCGTGGCGTTCCGACGGCCTCAATGGCCACGTCGGCACCGAGGCCGCCGGTCAGGCCCCTGACAATCGCGACGGGGTCCTCGCGTCCGTTGTTCACGACCACATCGGCTCCGAACAGCTTGGCCGCTTCCAGCCTGGAGTCGGCGAGGTCAATGGCGATGACGTGACTCGGGCTGAACAGGTGGGATCCGACGATGGCCGAAAGTCCTATGGGACCGGCGCCGACGATCGCGACCACGTCGCCGGGCGAGACGCGGCCATTGAGCACACCGATTTCGTAAGCCGTCGGAAGGATGTCGGCGAGCATGAGGAACTCTTCATCGCTTATTCCGGCCGGGACCGGGTAGGTCGAGTTGTCGGCAAACGGGACGCGCACCTTTTCGGCCTGTGTCCCGTCGATGTTGTGACCCAGGATCCAGCCGCCGCCTCCGAGGCACTGGCCGAAACGCCCCTCGCGGCAGAATCGACAACCGCCGCAGGCCGAGATGCACGACACGAGGATCCGGCTACCTGGCTTGAGGTTGCGCACCGATGAACCGACCTGCTCGACGATGGCGATGGCCTCGTGGCCAAGGATCCGCCCCGCTTCGACTTCGGGCAGGTCGCCGTTCAGGATATGAAGGTCGCTCCCGCAGATGGTCGTGGCCTCCACCGAGGCGATGACGTCGGTGGGATCGATCAGTTCGGGATCGGGCACCTCGTCCCAACGTGCGTCGTTGGGACCGTGGTAGACGAGTGCTTTCATGACAAGGCTTTCTTCTTGGTTAGGAGGACTCGGGCTTCACTCGATGAACGAGGGAGAGCCGACCCCTCCCTCGGCACATGGGTCAGAGAGTCGGGACGGGAAGTGGGGCGGTGGCCGGTTGATCGCCAGCCCTCTCAGTGACCCTGCTGAAGTGCCTCCGCAGCCAGGCGGTGTCGAGTGCGTAGCGGTCGAGGCCGAGGTACCCGGCGTTGCGCCAAGCCAAGATGAGGGGCACTTCGAGGATCATGTACGCCGGATTCACGCCGGCCGATCCGGTGAACATGTAGATCATGTTCAGCGCGAGCCCACCGAGCGCAGCCAGGCCGGTGAAGAGCCCGAGTATGAGCGCGGCGCCGACGGCCAGCTCACCGAGCGAGATCAGCTTGGCGATCCACGAGGCGTTGGGGATGACGAAGCTGTGGAGAAACGCGGCCCACCAGCCGTAGCTGGCTCCGCTCTTGCCCGTAGCCGACCCTAAGACGCCGGCGGTGGCGAAGCCCTTGACCCCGACGCCGCCGCCGTACCAGAAGGCGGCCCTCTCGCTGCCCCAGATCTTCTGGTAGCCGGCGTTGAGCCACCAGTAGCCGAGTACGAGTCGTACGGCGAGCCAGATCAAACTGGCGGCCTGCGACCGGTAGAGCCAGTCCGCGAAGCGCAGGTTGTGATCGTGCCCCGGTACGTTTCCATCGTGGGTGGGCGTGGGGTCGGGGGTCATCTCGTGACGACCACCGACCGTCTTGGGTGACGCAGCGGGACTGGTCAGGATGTGCGTCTGGGGTCCCACAGGGACCGCCGATCTCCTCCCGAGAGCGGGAGGACTGTTGCTCGAGGTGAGCTCGCCCCCATGGTGCTCTTCGATGCGCAACAAAAACAGCAACACCGACGGGAGCAGTAGCGGGCGCTGGTCGCTGGCTCAACGAGCGCGAGCAGCGCCTGAACCTGCTGCAACGACTGCTGCTCAGTGTCGAGTCGTGATTACTCAGGGTTTGAAAGCCGGTTTTAGCTCGCCGAAGACCACTATCGGGTTGCCGAACTCCAAGCACACCGAGATCGTCGGACCGGCTGCACGGGAATTAGGCAATCGCCTGACAAACGGAATCGATGACATCTCCGGTCCCCGAACCGAAGAACTCGACATCGAAAGCGCCGGCTTCGGTGCTCAGAGATCGCTGCTCGGCGGTCCTGGGCCCAGGAGTGGCCGATCGCCGCGCCTCGAATGGCGAACGTGCCACGAGCGAGTCGGTCCAGTCGATCGCTATATGGGGACCCCTACGGCCGCTCGTTCAAGGCCCTGCAAGTGGCCCCATATGTTCGGCGACCAGAGAAACCGGACTGCCCCAAGGGTGCCGATCAGCCACACCCGAGTCCGGCGATCTGTGATGGGCGAGAGTCAACCGAGGGGCACCCTGTGGGATCTTCAAACTCGTCGACGGCCTGGAGTCTTCGCTCAACTGGCCCATTGTGCCGTCCACTCTCCGGCCTCCTGGCCAGTGATGACATTGAGCCGGTTCCAGGTGTTGATGGCCGCAATACAAACGACCAGCGCGGCCAGGGCCGCCTCGTCGTAGTGCTTGGCCGCATCCTCGAACACCGTGTCGGGGACCGGTTCGGTCTGATCAGCCAACCGGGTTCCCGCCTCGGTCAAGGCCAGTGCAGCCCTCTCTGCGTCGGTGAAGTACGGAGCGTCCCGCCAGGCAGCCAGGGTGAGGAGGCGCTCGTCGGTTTCGCCAGCCTTCCGCGCTCCGCGGGTGTGCATGTCCAAGCAGACGGCACATCCATTGATCTGGCTGGCACGTAGGTTGACGAGTTCTAACGTCGTGTGCGGCAGATCAGCTTGGCTGGCCGCGTCTTCGACCGCTTTCGACAGACTCTGGAGGGCGTCGAGGACGCCGGGCACGCTGATAGCAGGATTGGAGATTCGAGATGGCATTCTTACTCCTCGGTCGAACAGATCGGAATTGGTCCGTCACCCTCCTTGACACCTGACGCCCCAAGAGTGTGACCGTCCCCCGCAAGAACGTCGTTGGTCAGGAGATTTGAGCGCGTCGGTTTGTAAGAGAACCCGGCTCACCATGCCCAGGGATCCCGTCGGAGAGCGCTGACGCTTCCGTCGGCCTGGGTGGCACCGCCTTTTCGTTGTCACATCGGCGGTCGCTGTGGGGTCAGTGTGGTAACCGCTTCAGTGAGGACGTGCGTAATGGACGAGAACAGCTGGCTGGCGGAGCGATTCGAGGAGCAGAGGGCCCACCTGCGGGCCGTCGCCTTCCGGATGCTGGGCTCGCTCGCCGAGGCCGACGATGCTGTCCAGGACACCTGGGTGCGAGTCAGCCGGGCCGAGACGAGCGAAATCGACAACCTGGGCGGATGGTTGACGACGATCGTCGCCCGCGTCTGTCTCAATATGCTCCGCTCACGCAACGTCCGGCGCGAGGAATCCCTAGAGGTGCATCTCCCAGATCCTGTCATCAGCCCAGCGGGAGAACTTGGACCAGAGGGCGAAGCGCTACTTGCCGACTCGGTCGGCCTGGCTCTTCTGGTCGTACTCGATGCCCTGGCTCCCGCCGAGCGCCTGGCCTTCGTCCTCCATGACATGTTCGACCTGCCATTCGAGGAGATTGCCCCCATGGTGGGTCGATCCCCGACTGCGGCCAGGCAGCTGGCGAGCAGGGCACGGCGGCGGGTCAAAGGCGCTGAAATCCCGGACCCCGACCTCACTCGTCAACGAGCGGTGGTCGACGCCTTCTTCCTGGCAGCCCGCAGTGGCAACCTCGACGAACTGGTCGCCGTACTCCACCCCGACGTCATCTTGCGAGCCGACTTCGGCCCGAGTCGTCCAGGTGCGTCCCGGATCGTGCGCGGTGCAGCTGCTGTCGCGAGACAAGCGCGCCTCGGCGCAAATCCGGCGGCACTGCTCCATCCTGCGTTGATCAACGGGACCGCGGGCGTCGTAATCACGCTGAATGGGCAGCCGCACGGCGTGATGGCCTTCACCGTCGTCAACGACCAGATCGTCGAGCTTGACATAATCGCCGATCCCGAACGCATCCGCAGAGTCGCGTCAGCCGTCCTCAGTGGCCAGTAACGCCTCGTTGGCACAGAAGCTGGGATCGCTGATGATCAAGTGGATCGTCTGCGATGTTGCGCCGACAAGGCGAGACGAGTTTTCACTGGCCCAAGAGGGCTGGGCGGTCTTGAAGGGCGAGGATGGGTTCGTCTGTCAGGTTGGTGGCTGGGACGAGAAGTCGCCCGACACGGCGGGTGTCCTTGCGGTCTGGACGGACACGAAGGCCTACGAACGATTCATGCGCGATCACCACGACGCGATCGTTCGCGCGTCTGGGCAGCAGGACACCTATCGCTCCGTGCGAGTCGCAGCAGGTCCGTCGATTCTTGAGATGCGCGGCGATCGGAACGGGGTCGAGGTACTCCTCACGGCCGGGGTGCTGAGGGTGGCCGATTGTGTGGTGCTAGCCGGCCACGAGGATCATTTTAGGTGGGTTCAGGAGCGCGTTTGGTTGCCGGGTATGGCCGGCGTAGATGGGATGCTCGGCGGTCTTTTCAGCCAGGTCGGCGAGCGGCGTTATATAACAACCACTGGGTGGCGAGGCGCCTGGTCCCATGAGCGCTATGTGCACGACCGGGTGCCGGCGCTTCGTGCGGCTGCCGGCACGGCCGGGGATTTGCAGCGGATCGAGAGTCACGTGCTGTCGCTTGTGCCCGCTTGGACTGTGTGTGCCGATCGGAAATGATCGTCAGGAGATAGTCAGGTCCTGGTGATGTGACCGAGCTGCCGCACGTCCACTGAAGGGCGTGCCCACCTACCCCGCCGAACTGGGTCACCCTTTTGGGAGCTGGCTGTTCGATTTCAATGAAGCGATCTTGCATCGATCACGCAGCAGCTCTGATGGAGGACATGATCCTGAGCTGGATCGCCGGATTACCAGAAGGGAGACGCAATGGAGATCATCAACTTAGGGGCGACAGATGGGCTGCCCCCGGTGAACTGGGGGAAGGTCCTCGAAAAGCTCGATGCCGGTTCGCCGCCGGCTCCAGACGCCCACAACGCTCGCACGACGTGGCTTTCGACGCTGAACGGCGACGGGAGCCCCCACGTGACTGCGGTCGGTGCGGTCTGGCTCGACGGAAGCTTCTGGTTCCAGACCGGAGCGGCAACTCGGAAGGGCCGCAACGTCGCCCGCGACCCACGCTGTTCAATCGCGGTGTCGATCCTCGACGCCGACGTCGAAGGTGTAGCAGAGCGAGAGACTGACCCGGCCACGCTCACCCTTCTTGCGCGGGCTTGGGCGGACCAGGGGTGGCCCGCCGAACTCGATGAGACCCAGACGGGTATCACCGCCCCATTCAACGCGCCGTCGCAGGGACCACCCCCGTGGAACGTCTATCGCATCACGCCACATTCGGTGACCGTGACACTGGGCGTCGAGCCGGGCGGGCTGACTCGCTTCAGGTTCTAACCTCAGCCCAGCGAGATGCACCTTCCCGGCCTCGCCGATCGATGAGTCGGGTGATTTGGCACACCGACCGTCCTGGGATCTTTCGGGCCCAGACCAGAGCGCACCAGATAACGTCCCGTCTACTGTTCGGGACACGGATGTTGACGGCGACAGACCCTCGGGACTGGTCGTACCCGGACCGAACACTGGCGGATCCGACCACACTTTTATGGGCTCAGTACTCGCCCTTGATCACGAAGTACGAACCTCGGATGGTCCCTGCCAGCTTCGACTTCTGGCGTGCGAACTTGAACGTGCCTAACTCGGGGGGAACGTCCATCCCTTCGGAGAGCTTGAATCCGACCGCCCGCTTCGGATTCGGTCCGTCGAGCGTGTACAGGACGTTGATCGAGAGCCCGCTCTCGTAGAACACGTAGGTCCAGCGGATGTTCTCGACCTGGAACGTCGTTGCCTCGAGCGGGGGCGACCCGATGACGATGTCCCGTTCCTCCTTGAGGATACGGTTGAGCAGGTCGATGTCCTTCTTTGCCTTGGCGGCTGGCTCAACGGTCAAGACGTGGTCGTACTTGTTCTTGAAGTAGCGAGCCTCGTTCGCCCGCAGGCCGGCCAACGCGGCCACCACTGGCGACGACTCCAGGCCGACGGTAGACACATTGACGAAATCTACGGAATAGCTCACAGACGGTTCAACCTTCGGGAAGAGCGGCAAAGTCACGCTTCGCCTGCCGATACCAACCCATACCTTTGATCGGGTTCTTCCACCGGCCCTTCATGTCCTTCAAGGCAGCTTCGTGCTCCGTGTCACCGTTAGCGACCATCTCCTTTAGATGTCGATCTTGCGCCTTGATCACCTCGTCCGCAGTCGTGCCTTGGTGCCGAGAGTCGCACGGGCCACCAAGTTGCTGACACGTCATGGTCTTCATCATCCTCGTTTCCTTTCTCGGCGTTGAACTGTCAGTTGGATAGACAACGCGGTCTGGGCGGCATCAACCCCTCGACTTCGCCCGAACGCGAACTATGTCCATGGTGTCCAGCACATCCGGGTCCGCGATCAGTTCGACCTCGCGCACGAGGCCCGCCTCGACATGGAAGACGAAGGCCACCTTGGTCGATCCGGCTTGGATCCACGCGGCACCGAGCTCACCGTCGATGGTGACCGGTGCGGCTCCCCGGGTGCCGTTGAAGCGAGCAGCCACTGCGGCTGCCCCGTTATACGCGGATTCCGAGCCCATCGTTTGCCCGATCAGGTCGGCACGCATGACGGCGTCGGGCGCGAGCAGCGACAACAAGGTGTCAAGGTTCCCTCCGCGGGCTGCACTGAGGAATGCGTCGACGACGCGTTCGCTCTCGGCGCGCGCTGCCCGTGATGCGGCAGTCTCCGGCACGCCCTGTACCTTGCGCCGCGCCCGGCTGGCCAACTGGCGGACTGCGGTACTCGAGCGCCCCATGACCGCGCTAACCGCGTCGAACGGATACCCGAACACATCGTGCAGGATGAACGCAACCCGCTCGGCTGGTGCCAGGGCATCGAGGACGACCTGCATCGCGTCACCCGTCACCTGGGCGAGCAGCGCGTCGCCTTCAGGGTCAATCGGAGCATGGTCGTCAGGCACCATGGACTCCACCACCGACCTGGTACGCCGCTTGCGTAGATGGTCGAGGCAAAGCCGCGTCACGACGGTTGTGAGCCAGGCGGGGAGGTCATCGACGGCGTCCGTGCGCGTAAGTCGAAGCCAGGCTTCCTGAAGGACGTCGTCCGCATCGGCTTCTGACCCCAGTATCCGGACGGCGATTGCGGTCAACCGGGGCCGCTCGGCGTCAAAATCTGTCAGTTCCACCGTTGTCACACGCTATTGACCCACGGCACCCCCAGAATGTGACTTCCACGCTCACGACGAAACCCCTGATGGCTTCACCAGCGATGCTCGCGCGACTCGGGCCGAAGGGGTATCCCCGAGGTTTCGTACGGGGATTCGTACGGGGCAGAGGAAGTCAACTTGCGGCTGGACCAGCTCGGCATCAAGGGTCCCACGAAGGACTCGTGCTCATCGAGGGTGCCTTCTGGCCGCCCACGCCGCCGACGCACCCGTGCGCTGGAGACGTGGCAGCCACGGGCCGCTGCCTCCTCCGCGCCACCGCCGGCCCAGATCCCCCGCTGATCGCCTAAGCCTCGACGCCCACCCAGCACCGAAGAGCGATTAGCCGAAGCGCGGCGCGGCACGAAATCGCTGAGCCACGGCTTCGCAGGCCCATCCTGATGCTTCGTGGGTTCTCGTGCGTCCGAATTTCCGAGTCCCAGCCGACTTTGGGCCGAACTTCCCCCCGAGAAGCATTTCAGGGCTCTCTCGTGCCGGGTTTTGTCGGGACCCCTGGGTGCGTGCGTGCGTGCGTGGGCGAGGCGGGACTTGAACCCGCACATCCTTTCGGACACAGGAACCTGAATCCTGCGCGTCTGCCAATTCCGCCACTCGCCCGAGTGACCGGGCAAGAGTAGTCCCTGCGGCCCCAGCCCAGGTTCGGCTGCGACCGGCCGTTGGGCATAGGTGACCAGGTCAGACGCCTGCCAGAACCCAGTTGCGGGCGGGGGACCGGTAATCTCTTGGAAACCATGGGACTCCAGCAGTTTGAGGAGCGCCTCGAGCGTCTGGTGGAGGGAACGTTGGCGAAGCCGTTTCGAAGCAACCTGCAGCCGGTCGAGATCGGCCGCCGGTTGACGCGCGAGATGGACCTCCACCGCCGGGTGGGCGTGCGCGGCCTCATCGCGCCCAACGCGTTCGCCGTGACCCTCTCGCCAGCCGACGTGACACGCTTCGCCAACTTCATCGACGCGCTCTCCCGCGAGCTGTCCGACGCAGCCCGCGAGCATGCCAAGATCGAGGGGTATTCGTTCGTCGGCCCCGTCGAGGTGGAGATCTTCGAGGGAACCAACCTCAAGGCAGGCCGCTTCACCGTGACCGCCGAGGTGCACGAGAGCGAGGACGGCGGCTTCTTGGCCGAGCTGGTCCTGCCCGATGGCCGGCGGGTGGCTGTGGGCTCGGAGGCCCTGGTCATCGGGCGTCTTCCTGAGTGCGACGTCGTGCTTCCGGACTCCAACGTGAGCCGGCGCCACGCCGAGCTGCGGCGCAAGGATGACGGCGTGTTCGTCATCGACCTGGGGTCGACCAACGGCACCCGGGTCAACGGCGCCCCGGTTCGCGAGCAACTTCTGGCCAGCGGTGACGAGGTCAGCGTGGGCTCGACGAAGCTCATCTTCGAAATGTCGTGACGGCCAGCCCGGTGGCGGTCCTCTTCGCCACGCAGAATCTGAACTCCGTCCTCCGGATCCTCCAATGGGGGGTCATCGCCCTCATCTTCTTGTTCTTCCTGCGCGTCATTCGTGCGGTCTGGGTCGAGATGAGCCCGGCCACGGTGCGCAAGACCCGCTCGGAGCGTCGCCAGGAACGCCGGCAGGAGCGGGCGGGGGCGCTTCCGGTGGCCGACGTTCCGAGGCAGAGTCGCCGGCGCCAGCTCTACCTGAAGGTGGTGCAGCCCGAAGACCATGCGGGCCGCACCTATGACCTCGACGACGAGCTGACCATCGGGCGCTCCCCGGGCTGTGGTGTCGCCATGCCCGACGACATCTATACGTCGACGCTGCACGCCAGACTGTTCCGCCACAACGACCAACTCTGGGTGGAGGACCTCGGCTCGACCAACGGCACCTATGTGAATTCCGAGCAGATCAAGCAAGCCGTCCGCCTCGGCAAGGGTGATCTTCTCCAGATCGGCTCCACCGTCTTCGAGGTCTCGCGGTGACGGTGCTGCGCTCGGGCTCGGCGACCGACGTCGGGCGCGTTCGCACGGTCAATCAGGACATGCCGCTGGAGCGGCCCGACCTCTACGCCGTGGCCGACGGCATGGGCGGCCATGTGGGCGGCGAGGTCGCGGCGCGCGTCGCGGTCGAGACCTTGGACCGGGCCTTCGAGCACGCCCCCACGGTCGACGGGCTGCGTGCCGCCTTCAGCGAGGCCAACAGCGCGGTCTGGCAGGAGAGCCTGATGAACGCCGACCTGCGTGGCATGGGGACGACGCTCACCGCCATGGCGCTCGTCGGCGGGACGGGTGGCAAGGACGTGCTGGCGCTGGCCAACGTCGGCGACTCGCGCGCCTACGTCTTTTCCGACGGCGAGTTGACCCAGGTCACCGCGGACCACAGCCTGGCCGAGGAGCGGATGCGTCACGGCGAGATGACAGAGGAGGAGGCGGCGGTCCACCCCCAGCGCCACATCCTCACCCGGGCCCTCGGGGTGTCCTCCGAGGTGCAGGCCGACATGTGGGAGCTCGAGCTGCGCACCGGCGACCGGGTGCTCCTCTGCTCCGATGGCCTCTCCAACGAGGTCAGCACCGAGGAGATGGCCGAGATCCTGGGCGAGGTCGACGACCCCGACGAGGCGGCACGGCGTCTCGTCGACGCGGCCAACGAGCACGGTGGCGCCGACAACGTCACCGTCATCATCGTCGACGTCCAGGTTGGCGACGAAGGGAACGGGACCAAGGCCAGGTTCACGCCCATCGGGCTCGAGGCCGCGACGATCGCCGTCGGCGCCGCGGCGGCGTCGTCGGCGTCGGACGGGGCGGCAGCCTCGGCCAGCGCTCCCGCGCAGGGGGCCGAGCCCGCGGCCAGCGACGCGACGAGGACGCTCTCGGGCGTCCGCCCCGACGACACCTTGGCGCCGGGGTCCCGCCTCGGTTTTGGCGACGAGCCGCTGGCGCTGGCGGAGACCGGCCCGCGCAGCGACGAGTTCTTCCTGGGCGCGCCGGCGCCGGCGCCGGTGCCCGTTGCCCGTGCGACGGCGCGTGTGCCGCCGCCCACTCCGGGCGTGGCCCGTGGCGCCGAAGCGCCGGAGAAGGAGAGCAGGCGGGCGCGCCGCCGTCGCCTCGGTGTTCCGCGGCGCATCACCTTCCGCGTGATCGGGTTCATCCTCCTGGTCGCGGCGGTGCCCGTCGCGGCGTACTTCGTGCTCCGTTGGTACGCCTACGACAACTGGGTCGTCACGGTGCAGGGCCAGCAGATCGTGGTGAAGCAGGGTCAGCCCGGCGGGGTGCTGTGGTTTCACCCCAAGTTGGTCGACCACACGGGGCACACCCTCAGCGAGGTGCTGCCCGCCGCGGCGACAGCGGTGCATGGCGGCGTGCAGGAGGCCTCCTTGGCGAAAGCCCGGCAGTACGTGAGCGAGATCGTCGCCGCTGCCACGACCACCACCACGACGATGCCCGCGACCACCACCACGATCCGATCCTCTTCGACCGCGACCTCGACGGCGCCCGTATCGGGCGCCGCGAGCTCATCTACATCGACGACGACAGGGGGTGCCCCGTGAGCACAACGTGGAGACCCCGTGGCCGAAGTCGACCAGCGTAGGCTCAGGACGACATGCAGCCCGTCGAGACGCCGCGAATCTATTCAGGCCGTTACGAGGCGACCCATCTCATAGCCCGCGGCGGCATGGCACAGGTCTATCGAGCCATGGACCGCCAGCTCGATCGGCCGGTCGCCCTCAAGGTGCTCTTCCCCGAACTGTCCGTCGACCGCACCTTCGTCGAGCGCTTCCGGCGCGAGGCACAGGCAGCGGCGAACCTGTCGCACCCCAACATCGTCCCTGTCTTCGACTGGGGCGAGGACGACGGCGCGTATTTCATAGTGATGGAGTACGTCGACGGCCGTCCGCTTTCGGCCGTGCTGCGCGATCCGCAGCCCCTCCCACCACGCGAGATCGCCTCCATCGGCGCCGGGGTCGCTGCGGCACTCGCCTTCGCCCACCGCCACGGCGTCATCCACCGCGACGTGAAGCCCGGCAACGTCTTGATCACACCCGACGGCGGCGTCAAGGTGACCGACTTCGGCATCGCACGCGCGGTCAATACCGAGGAGAGCCTGACCCAGACCGGTGCTGTCATGGGCACCGCGGCCTACTTCTCACCCGAGCAGGCGGAGGGCAAAGGGGTCGACGCCCGCAGCGACATCTACTCACTCGGCGTCGTGCTCTACGAGATGGCCGCCGGTCGCCCTCCCTTCACGGGCGACTCGCCGGTCGCCGTCGCCTCCAAGCACGTGCGCGACACCCCCGAGTTGCCCCGGGTCGTCAACCCGGCAGTCCCGCTGGCACTCGAGGCCGTCGTGATGAAAGCGATGGCCAAGAATCCGGCCGATCGGTACGGATCGGCGGAGGAATTGCGGGCGGACCTCCTCCGCTTCGCCGACGGACGTCCCGTCGAGGCGGCCGACCCCAGCGTGACCTCGGTCATGACGGGAATCGGGGCGACCCAGGCCGTCCCCGCCACGACCGGCCGGACGATGGCGATCGGCGCGCAGCCGCCGACCGACCGCGACGAGCTTGAGCGCAAGAAACGGACTCGCCGCCTGGTGATCCTGTTGGTGGCGCTGCTGGTCGCGCTGGCAATCATCGCCTTCTTCCTCCTGCGCTCGGTGTTCGGGGGCAACGTCAGCGTTCCCGACGTTGCGGGTCAGACCGTGAGCCAGGCCACCCAGACGCTCGAGAACGACCACCTGACGGTCGGGACGACCAGCACGGTCGTGTCCAACACCGTGACGAGCGGTGCGGTGTTGTCCACGGATCCCAAGGCGGATGCGTCGGTGGCGAAGAACTCCGCGGTGAATCTCGTCGTGAGCGCCGGGCCAGCAATCAGCGTCCCCTCGGTGGTGGGCCAGCAGCTCACGCCGGCCACGCAGCTCATCAGCGACGCCGGCCTGAACTACACGGTCAAGTACGTGACGAGCACCAAGCCCATCGGGACCGTCCTGGCGCAGTTCCCGTCGCCCAAGGCGAAGGTCAAGTCCACGACGAAGGTGCTCTTGACGGTGTCGGGCACCCAGACGTCGGTCTCGGTGCCGAGCGTGCTCGGGCAGACCGGGGCTACGGCCGGCTCCACGCTCCGGGCCGCCGGCCTCAACGTCGGCACCCAGACGAGCGGCTGCTCGGGTCAGTACGGCAGCGGGGTCGTCTCGGCCCAGACCCCCGCACCGAACGCGACGGCGCCACCAAACAGCGCCGTCAACCTCCAGATCTCCAATTGCGTCTCGGTTCCCGGAGTGGTCGGTCAGTCGGTCGGCTCCGCCGAGTCCGCCATCGGCGCCGCCGGCCTGGTCGCCAACACGACCACCGACACGTCGTGCCCGAACGGAGCGACCGCCGGGCAGGTCGATAACCAGAACCCCTCGTCGGGTGCGCTGGCTGCGAGCGGGAGCACGGTGAGCATCGCGGTCTGCCAGCCGACGACGACGACCTCGTCGTCGACAACGACGAGCTCGACGACGACGCCGACCTCGAGCTCGACCTCGACCACCGCGACCACCCCCGGGCACCCGTAGCGACCCGCCGCGATGACCGGCTCAGGCGCGCGGGCGGATCAGGTGTCGGCGCCGACCGCGAGCTGCGTGAGGAAGTTGGCCAGAAGCGCCGGTCCCGACGCGGTGAGGACCGACTCGGGGTGGAACTGGACGCCCTCGACGGCCAGGGTGCGGTGACGCAGTCCCATGACCACACCGTCGCTCGAGGTGGCGCTGACCTCGAGCTCGTCGGGCACCGAGTCTGGGCGCACCACGAGGGAGTGATAGCGGGTCGCCACGAACGGGTTGGGCAGACCGGCAAAGAGACCCTGCCCGTCGTGATGGATCTCCGAGGTCTTGCCGTGCATGAGGTGGGGGGCCTCGACGATCTCGCCGCCGTAGGCCCGCCCCACGCACTGGTGGCCCAGGCACACCCCGAGGAGCGGGATCTCGCCGGCGAGCTGCCGAATGGCATCGAGACTCACGCCGCCGTGCTCGGGCCGTCCTGGCCCCGGCGAGATGAGCACCGCGTCCGGCCGCTCCGCCCGGATGCCGTCCACGTCGATGGCATCGTTGCGAAACACCACCGGGTGGGCGCCGAGCTCGCCCAGCTCCTGGACCAGGTTGTAGACGAACGAGTCGTAGTTGTCGACCACCAGCACCCGCGGTCCCATGGGCGCACGATCGTAGCGGCACGGCTACGGGTACCGGCCCGGGCGGCCGGTACCCGAGACTGATCGGCGCTCGGGGGGATTCGCCTCCGGTGGCTAACCTCTCCCCCCGTGGCAACGAGCACCAAGGGCAAGGGTCCCGGCGGCGCCTCCCGCAAGGGGAAGTCGGCGTCGGGCCGCGCCGCCAAAGTGGGTCGTTACAAGACCGCAGAGGAGAGCGGCCGTTACACGGCCCCGATCCCCAAGAGCGTGCGGCACAGCCCGCCGTGGTTCGGCGCGCTCATCTTGGTGCTGCTCATCGGCGGCGTGGCCGTGATCACGGTCAACTACTTGGCCCATCTGCCGTTCTTGGCCCATGGCTCACCGTGGGGACTCGTCACCGGCCTCGTCATGATCTTCGTGGGCTTCCTCGCCGCTACCCGATATCACTAGGGCCCCGCTCGCCCCTCAGCCGAGGCGTTCGATGATGGCGGCGTTGGCCAGCCCGCCGCCCTCGCACATGGTGAGCAGCCCGTAGCGACCGCCCGTCCGCTCCAGCTCGTTGAGGAGCGTGGCCGCCAGCTTGCACCCCGAGGCGCCGAGCGGGTGCCCGAGCGCGATGGCGCCGCCGTTGGGATTGACGATCTCCATGTTGGGGTGGTGGTCCTTCTCCCAGGCGAGCACCACGGAGGCGAACGCCTCGTTGATCTCAATGGCGTCGATGTCGTCGAGGGTCAGCTTGGCCCGTTCGAGCACCGCCGTCGTGGCCGGGATGGGTCCGGTGAGCATGGTGACCGGGTCGACGCCGGCGAGGGCGAAGGCGTGGAAGCGGGCCCGGGGGCGCAGGCCCAGCGCGTTCGCCTTCTCCTCGCTCATGACGAGGACGGCGGAGGAACCGTCGCTGATCTGTGAGGAGTTGCCGGCCGTGATCTTCCCGCCCTCTTTGAATGCGGGCTTGAGGTTGGCGAGCGCCTCGACGGTCGAGTCCGGGCGGATGCCCTCGTCGCTGGCGAAGATCTCGTCGGTGTCGTTGCCCTCGTCGTCACGCACGGCGATAGGCACAATCTCGTTCTCGAAGCGGCCTTCGGCGGTGGCGCGGGCCGCCCGCTGGTGGCTCCGCACGGAGAAAGCGTCGAGCTCTTCGCGCGAGATGCCCCACTGGTCGGCGATCATCTCGGCACCGATGCCCTGGCCCGGCAGGCCGGTCTCGGTGTAGCGCTTCATCATGCGCGGCCCGAAGGGGTAGCCGAGTTCCCGCACGACCGAGGATCCCATGGGCGTGCGCGTCATCGACTCGACGCCGGCGGCGACGGCGATGTCGTAGACCCCGGCCATGACCCCCTGGGCGGCGAAGTGGAGAGACTGCTGCGACGACCCGCACTGGCGGTCGATCGTCGTCGCGGGCACCGACTCGGGCCAGCCGGCCGCGAGCACGGCGTTGCGCCCGATGTTGAGCGACTGCTCGCCAACCTGCATGACGCAGCCCATGATCACGTCGTCGACCAGGGCCGGGTCCAGGTTGTTGCGCTCGACCACCGCCTTGAGGGCCTCGGACGCCAAATCGACGGCGTGCCAGTTGCGGAGCTTCCCGTTACGCTTTCCGCCGGCGGTCCGCACAGCGTCGACGATGACTGCAGTGGTCATGGTGTCTCCTCCCATCCGGCGGGTGATGGGTGCCCGCCGGGCAGATCAGGCCTCGATTCTACCCGGCATCACACGAGTCTCGGCTGGGCCGCGGGTCCCCGAGGGTCGCAGCGAGCCCGGTAGGGTCTGCGCCCGATGGCCTCCACCGGCGAGCGCAGCGGCAAGGACATGGACCGCTGGCTCGGTGACGGCGGCATGCCCATCATCGCGGTGGTGGGGGGCGCTTTCACCGATTACGGCGTCGACGGCGAGGACCTCGGCTGGGTCGCCGGGACGTTCGAGCCGACCGACATGGCCTGCAATCCGCACGGGATCACCCAGGCGGGGGTGCATTCCTTGCTCCTCGACGCGTGCATGAACTTTGCCATCAACGCCGCCCTGCCCAGTCGGGCCCGCACCCGCGGCACCCTCGAGATGAAGACCGAGTGCATGCGCCCCGCCATGAAGGGGCACGCCTTCACGCTGCGGGGCGAGGCGGTGCGCGTGGCCAAGCAGGTCGCCTACGGCGAGGCGACCGTGCGTGCGGCGGATGGCGCGCTGGTCAGCCGCGCCACGGGGACCTTTCTCCTGCATCGACCCGAGCCCGACCAGCCCACCGCGCCCGCCACCTGACCCGTACCGCACGCCGGTGGCGGGCCCGGGCACCTGTCGCGTCTGTTGCGGGCCGGCTCCCGCCGCGCACGCGGTGTGCTTCGCCTGCCGGTCGGTCGCCTGCCGGCTCGGCGTCGCGCTGGCGCCTGTCTTCCCGGTCCGACTCTGCCCACTCCCGAGCGCGCTCTACGCCGTGCTGATGGGGTACAAGGAGGCGCCCGTGCGCGAGGCGCGGCGGCGCTTCGCGCCGATGGTACGTGTGCTCGCCGAACAGTTCCTGGCTGCGCACGGCCCTTGTCTCGCTCTCGCGGCCGGCGGCGCGCTGGACGTGGTTCTCCCGGTCCCCTCGACCGCCCGGCCCAGCGGCGCCCCCCTCGCCGGTGTCACCGGCCTGTCGTCCGTCGCGTGCGCGCACGTGGGCACCGGCGCCTGGTTGCCCGAATCGCTCGTGCGCTCGGTCGCGCCGGTGGCGCACATGCAGCCCGACGTCACCGCCTTCAGCGTGCCGGCGTCCCTGCAGCACCGCGTCGACGGGCGGCGCGTCCTGTTGCTCGACGACACGTACGTGAGCGGCGCACGGTCCCAGAGCGCGGCGGCCGCGTTGCGCAGGTCGGGCGCTTGTGCGGTGGTCATCGTCGCGCTCGGGCGCGTGCTGCGCCCGGACCGCTCGGCGCTCCACGCGGCGTTCCTGGCCCAGCACCGCAGGGCGCGTGGAGGATTCATGGGCGGGCGCCCGCCGCCCGAGCCGTGCAGCCGCTGCGTTCAGACGCCGGCGCTGACCGAGTAGTCCACGCCCGTCAGCTCCTCGGACTCCTCCCAGAGCTTCGCCGCGCTCGCCGCATCCCTGGCGCGCCGGGACGGCTGGGCGACGCGGGGCGGTCCGAAGAGCCCGAAGACGCGCGCCGGGCCGATGTACATGCCGGCGCGGACCGACGAGGACGTCGCGGCGCACAGGACGGGCAACGCGCCCGAGGATGCCGACTGCCCAAATGTTGCCCCGGCGCTCCGCCCGAGCCTGCGGCGCACCCGGCTCGTCCCCAGTGCCGCGCCACTGCCGGCCAGGTTGCTGCGCGTCCACCCGGGGTGGGCCGCGACAGCGAGGGTGTCCAGGCCCTCGGCCGCGAGGCGCCGGCTGAGCTCGGCGGTGAAGAGCAGGTTGGCCAGCTTGGTGGTGCCGTAGCTGAGCCAGGTGTTGCGCGGGGTGGTGCCGGCGATGTCGCCGGGCTCGATGTGCCCAATACGGTGCATGTGGGAAGAGACGGTGACGACCCGCGCTCGATCGGTGGTGACGATACGGTCCAACAGCAGGCCCGTCAGCGCGAAGTGGCCCAGGTGGTTGGTGGCCATCTGCAGCTCGAACCCGTCTGCTGTCTGGCGGTAGGGCGTGCCCATCACGCCCGCGTTGTTGATCAGGATGTCGAGCCGGGCATGCGTGGCCAGGACCCGGGCTGCACCGCGGTGCACCGAGACCAGATCGGCCAGGTCGAGGTCGAGCAACTCGAGCGACGAGCGGTCGAGCTCGCTCTCGAGCTTGTCGCGGGCGCGTCGCGCCTTCTCCTCGTTCCGGCACGCCATGATCACGTGCGCCCCGTGCTCGGCCAATGCGCGCGCGGCCTCGTAGCCGATGCCGCTGTTGGCTCCGGTGACGAGCGCGACGCGGCCGGTCAGATCACCGATGTCACCAGTGCTCCACGTGGCGCTCCCCGTCGCCTCGCTCCCCGGGATCGGGCTCACGCGTTGCCGATGTGATCGACGGGGACCGTCCCGAGCTTGCCGGCCTCGAAGTCCTCGAAGGCTTGGGCGATCTCCGCCCGCGTGTTCATGACGAAAGGGCCGTACGCGTAGACCGGCTCGCCGATGGGCCGCCCGCCGAGGATGAGCACGTCGAGCGCCGGGTGCCGCGACTCCTGCGACGCGTCCGCACGAAGCACCAGTGCGTCGCCGGCGCCGAACACGGCCAGTTGTCCGCTGCGGAACGGACGCGCCTCGGCCCCCACGCTTCCGCTCCCCGACAACGCGTACACGAGTGCGTTGAATTCGGCCGGCCATGGCAGGACCAGCTTGGCGCCGGGCTCGATCGTCGCGTGCGCGAGCGAGATGGGGGTGTGCGTGGACCCAGGACCGTCGTGCCCGGCGACATCGCCGGCGATGACGCGGACGAGTGCACCGCCGTCCGGCGTCGTCAGCAACAAGACGTTGTCTGCTTCGATGCCCTGATAGCGAGGGTCGGTCCACTTGTCGGCCGCCGGCAGGTTCACCCACAGCTGAATGCCGTGGAACAGACCGCCGCTGGCGATGAGCTGCTCGGGCGGACGCTCGATGTGCAAGATCCCCGAACCAGCGGTCATCCACTGGGTGGAGCCGTCGGTGATGAGGCCACCGCCACCGATGGAGTCCTGGTGCTGGAACGTCCCGTCGATCATGTAGGTCACGGTCTCGAAGCCGCGGTGCGGGTGCCACGGCGTCCCCTTGGGCTCGCCGGGCGCGTACTCGACCTCGCCCATCTGGTCCATGTGGATGAAGGGGTCGAGATCGGCACTCGGCACGCCCGCGAAGGCTCGGTGCACCGGGAAACCCTCGCCCTCCAAGGCGCTGGGAGCGTCGGTGACGCTCTTGACCGGGCGGATCCTTGCTCCTTCGGCCGCGGCAGCGATCTGCGGGAGCACCAGGTTGTCGGGAACTGTCACTGCGGGCATGGCGACCTCACTCTTCTCGCGATCCTTGTCGCGCCGACCTCGTTCGCTGCACCGAATCCCGGTTGTCCACGGACCATCTCGTTTGAACAGCCGGGCACCCGGTTCTGTTCCGGCTTCTGTTCGAGCTGTGCTCTAGCCGCAGTCGCGCGACGCCCTCAGGACGCGTCGAGACGTGCCACCTGCTCGGTTGTCAGGACGAGGTCGGCCGCCGCCGCCGATGCGATGGCCGTCTCGGTGCGGCTGCTCCCCGGAATGGGTATCACCCGCGGGCCCTTGGCCAGCATCCACGCCAGGGTGACCTGCTGGGGGCTGGCACCGACCTCGGCCGCCACCTCGGCGAAGGCGGCATGGGTGCGCTCGATGTCGTCCGCGTGTCCGATGCCCCCCAGCGGGCTCCAGGGGATGAAGGCGATGCCGAGCCTCTCGCAGTGCTCGAGCTCGCCCTCCGAAGAGCGAAATCGTGGCGAGAACTGGTTCTGCACGCTCACGAGGCGACCGTCGAGCACCTGTTGCGCCTCGTCGATCTGGGCCACCGTTGCGTTCGAGACCCCGGCCATGAGGATCTTGCCCTCATCGAGGAGGTCGGCCAGCGCGCCGATCGACTCGGCCCAGGGGACCTTGGAGTCGGGCCGGTGGTACTGGTAGAGCCCGATCGCGTCGACGCCGAGCCGCTTGAGAGAGGCCTCGCACGCCTCCTTCACATAGGCGGGGTCGCCGTGCACCGTCCAGCTGCCGTCGCCGGGGCGCCGGTGCCCACCCTTGGTGGCGACCAACACGTCGTCGGTGGGCCCGCCGTACGCGGCCAGGGCCTCGGCGACCAGTTCCTCGCCGTGGCCGTGCTCCTGCACGCCGAGCGAGTAGGCGTCGGCCGTGTCGATGATGGTGACCCCGGCGTCGAGCGAGGCGTGGATGGTGGCGATCGCCTGGCGGCGGTCGGGGCGCCCCTCGATGGAGAGCGGCATCTCGCCCAGCCCGATGGCGCTCACTGTCCAGTTGCCGATGGGACGGTGTTGCATGGGGACCTCCTGATGGGTCGAATCGGGCCGTGCCGCTGCGCTCGGCGACGTCACGACGTTACCGGCGCTCCCGGGAGCGACGCACGGGCCGTCGAGGGGAGGGGGTGATGATGGTTCACGCCACGGTGTGGAATTCGATGCGGTAGACCAAGGTGTCGTCGGCGATCGGTGCCGCATGTGCGGCACGGGCCCGTAGGGCCTCACGGCTCTCCTCGCCGGCCCGCCGGACGTCTGCGTCGCTGACGGAGGCGAACGGCACCTGATCGATGCGGTCCACCTCGATGTCGACCAAGCCAACCCGGTAGCGCCCACCGACCTTGGCGTGCGGGCGGCGCCAGAGTCGGATGGTCACCGCGATGTCCCCGGCTGCGACGTCGTCACGCAGCTCCTTGCTGAACTCCACCGGCGTCAAACTACGGCAACCTCAGCGGGGAGTCAGCACTCGGGCGGTCAGAGCGCCGGCAGCGTCAGTATTGCCACGCGCGCACCCAGTCGATCTTCATGGTGGCCGGCAACGGCGTCGTGCCGGGCTGGGACACGTGTGTCCACGACAACCGACCGGCTGCGCCCTGCGCCGTGTTCACGCGTCCGTGTGATGTCAGTTCCGCCGAGCGGCAGTACCGTGACTTGAGGCCCGCCGTCACCGTCGCGGGGAGCAACAGAAGACCGTTTGGTCGAGCTGGAGCTGCGACTCCGCCACATTCGTGCCGAAGTGCGAGCGGCGGGTCTTCTCGGTGACATCGAGTCAATGCCGCGCACAGAAGAGTTGCCCCAGCTTCCGCAACTTACGAGCCGCCAATGGGAAATCCTTGTCAGGCTGTTGCGAGGCGACCGTTGTCCCCCTGTCTCCACCATTGCCCGCGACCTCTTTGTTGGCCAGAACACCGTTCGCAATCACCTGTCTGCGACCTTCCGACTGTTCGGCGTCCATTCGCAGGCGGAGTTGCTGGCCCTGCTTCGGGAAGGGGCGAAAGCGCCCCGTTGCTGAGCAGGGCGACGCGTGGTGCCGGAGATCGACCAAATGTCATCCTCGCGACAAATGAGCAACAACCTCGGGGAGGTCAGCGCATCTTGACAGTTCTGAGGGGTAATCGACCTGCAGCTTCGAACAGGCGCAACCGATTCCTGGTCATTGACGTCAGCTCGAACGGATAACAGCGAAAGGGCAAACCCATCGCAAGGTGGGGGCGCAAAGTCACGGGGCCCCCAAGGGCTAGCCGGACTACCGAACGGAGGACAGAACGATTCCTCGGAGGTGCGGAGCACCAGTTCCGTCGGCGACGGCTCGAAACGGGCCATCGCGCGGAGCTCGGTCTGAGCGATGTCGTCGGCTGCTCGGACGAGCTCTCGTCCTCGGTCTCGGCATCGTCTTTGCTGGGGTGTTGTCCGCGGTCGTCACCAACGCCGGCGGCGCGGCGGCGGCCGGCGACGACGATTCGGCGGGGACCGTCGCACCGGCGACTTCACTGAATCCCCTCCGCAGTCCGGGGAACGGCCTCACGTCCGGCCTAGCACAGGTGGTCGGCGGCGCCGTCGACGGTGGCGCGCAGGTTGTCGGCGCGACTCCCGTCGGTCCCGCACTCACGCCGCTGCTCTCATCGCTCCACTCGGTCGGCTCTTCGGTTCCCACTTCTGATCTCGCTGTGGTGCCCGGGATCGGTGTGACGCAGGGAGTTTTCGGTACCACGACCACGACGACCTTTGCTGGTGCCCCGCCAGGGAGTCGATCCCAGGGCGGCGCTGCAGGTTCGATCGCGAGTCATCCCGTGAAGTCAGTGGGCGCGGGGCCTCTCGCCGGGCTCACGAGACCCAGCCCATTCACCGCGTCGATGCCGCCCGGCGCTCCCGCGCGGCGGGGGCCCGAACGGCGAGTCCCCGGGGTGCCCACATTGTTCTCGTTGCTCGCAACCGCGGGCACGACTGGATCGCCGTCTTTCGGCCACGGATCTTCCGAGGGGATGCCCCCGATGAGTGCGCTGCTGCCGTTACTCGCCGGCGGGCGCGCGCCCTTCGGAAGGAACAGACATGCCGCATGGCTCTTCGACGCCCGGGGGCCCCCGCCCGGGTGATCGTCCGGTTCAACCTCATGGAAAGAAAACCCATGTCAATCGGACGAAAAGGAGAACACTCATGTTGACACTATTTCGCCGTTTCTTCGTATTCGGCATCTTCGGATTGGGAGGCATCCTCTTGGGAGTCCTTCTCGCATCGGCAAACCCAGCGGCATCGACCAGCGCACCGACGAGTGCGTGTGTCACCGGATCCACGGGTTCTGGCACGAGCACCGGCACTGCGCAGGTCTCGTCCGGCACCACGGGCCCGGGAGCACCGGTGAACGCAGGTTCTGGCGCAGGCACCCCGGCAACGCGAAGCGCGGCGACCGGCACCTCAGTCACCGGGTCGGGCGTGCCAACAAGCACCGGTCCAACCGGTGCTGGCTCGACCACGACTGCATCGGCCGGCAACGGCTCGAGCGGAAGTGGCACCGCTGGCACCGGCTCGACCGGCTCCACCGGCAACGGTTCCACCGGCACCGGCTCGACCGGTTCCACCGGCACCGGCCCGCTGGTCAACGTCGACACGCCCACCTCGGTGGACCAGGGCTCGCCTGGCGGGACCCAGTCTGCAGGAACACAGCCGAGCGGCACCCTGGTGAACGTCGACGCGCCTGCGTCGGTGGAGCCGGGTTCGTCCGGCGGGACCGAGTCCGCAGGGACACAGCCGAGCGGCAGCCTGGTGAACGTCGACACGCCCACCTCGGTGGACCAGGGCTCACCTGGCGGGACCCAGTCAGCAGGGACACAGCCGAGCGGCACCCTGGTGGACGTCGACACGCCCACCTCGGTGGACCCGGGCGCGCCCACCTCCGTGGACCCGGGTCCCCCCAGCGGGATCGTGCCGACAGGCACCGGCTCGCCGCTCGACGTGAACCTGCCGGTGTCGGTACCGACGACCAATCCCTCCCCAGGAGTCTCTGGGGCTGGGTCGTTGGTCAACGCCACCGCTCCCGTTGCGCTACCCAGTTCGGCCGACACCGCGGGAGCGGGCTCGTTGGCCAACATCGTCCCCGCCTCGGCGCTGACGAACGGCTGAGTAAGGCGGGGGGACCCGATCGCCGCTGTTCGGAGGTGGCGAGAGGGTTCGAGCATGGAGGCTCTTGGCGCAGCAGGAGCCTGAAGTAATGCAGCACCAGGAGCCCGCCCGAAACGGCGGGCTCCTGGCTTCTGCGACTGGTGACCTCGCCTCGACAACTCGAACGGTTTGATCACCGGCGCGCCAAAGCGGGACCGGCTAGACCCTCCTTGTCGGCACAAGTTGGGGAAGGAGAAGCATCCAATGATTGACCTCGGTTTGAGCCGGAAGGGCGCCGTGGTGTCGGGGGCCGGCTACGTCCCTCAACGAGCTGGTCACGGTCGAAGCTGCGCTCTGAAGCTGGCGGAAGCGGGCGCGACCGTCGTGTGCATCGACATCGACAGGGATCGCGCCGAGGGAATCGCCGCAGAGATCGAAGAGAACGGAGGCACGGCGCTCCCTATCGTCGCTGACATGACGGTCCCCGCGGACGTGGAACGGGCCGTAAACGAGGCCGCGGCCGGCCTCGGCTCGATCGACGTCTGTGTCGACATCATCGGTGGTGCTCGATGGGACAAGGCCGAGTCCTTCTCTGACGAAGACTGGCAGTGGACCATGCTCAACAATGTGACCCAGGTGTTCTATCTGTTCCAGGTCGTGGGCCGTCAGATGATCACGCAGGGTACGGGTGGCTCGATTGTGGCCCTGGCGTCGGTCGACGGGATCGCGGCAGCGGCCATGCACGCTCCCTATGGAGCCGCCAAGGCGGGGGTGATCTCACTCGCGAAGAGCTTCGCCCAGGAGCTGGGACGCTACGGGATCCGGGTCAACACCGTGGCTCCCGGCAACGTCGGGGCGGGGAACGAGGGCTGGCCGGAAGGGCGGTGGGCGGTCGACTCGGTCAACCCCCTGGCTCCGCCGCCGACCCGTGACATTGGCAACGCAGTCCTGTTTTTGTGTTCGGCACTGGCTGAGCGGATCACTGGCCAGACCCTCGTGGTCGACGGTGGAGCCACCATCAGAGAACTGTGGGGCATGACCGAGGAGGCGCTTCCCCGCTTCCAGTCCGGGCAATACGAAGGACCGGATCGCCTCGCCACATAGTTTGGCCCGCAGGCGGTGTCGAGAGTCGAGCGCAGCGGACAGTCCAGGACTCGAGGGCATCGAGTACGTTGAGCCGATGACCGGCGTCCGGTCCACGGTTCGATCGCCGATCAGCGCTCGATCGCTCCTGAACGGTGAGGCCGTCCTCTGGCCGTCGCTGGCAGTCGGGGTCATCGTGGGCGCCGTCTCCTTCGCCTTGGGTCCAACGGGCGGGCGACTGGCCGTCTACGTGGCCCTCGCCAGCATGGCCACGTTCCTCTTCGGGGTCCTGCTGGCATTCACCATCGCTCGCGCCCGGGAGCGGTTACAGCTCCTCCAGGACACCATCAGTAGGAACAACGCCGCGCTCTTGTCCATCCAACAAATGGTGATGGTCTTCCCTGAGGAGGACCAGGTGCGCATCCGGGGCCTGATCGACGGTCAACTGACTTCCGAGATCGACTACCGGCTGGTGGATCACCATCTGTCGACCCCGGCGCATCTGGCACTGGCCAACGCGATCTACAGCCTCAAGCCGCAGAACGAGGCACAGGTCGGGGTGTACCGCGAGCTTCTGCGCCTCTGCATCGAGGTCGGGTCCAACCGGGCGATCATCGAATCGATTACCGGGCAATCGCTCTCGGCACTCGAATGGTCGGCGCTGATCATCCTCCTGCTGCTCTTGATCGCACTCATCGCCGCGATCCCCGGCGGGACGCCGTTCGGCGCACTCGCCGCGGGCGTGATGGCGGGCACCCTCACTACTCTCATGATCCTGCTCCGCAAGCTCGATCAGCTCCGGTGGCACGAGCGGGTGGCGATCTGGGAGCCGGCCACCCGTTTGTTCCGGCGGATGAACCTCGATCCTTACGTTCCGAGGCATGTCATCGACGCCGGGCGGTACCGACCGACAGGACGGATCCGGGCGGTGGACTATCCGGATCCGTACCCCGAGCGCTCGACCAAGATCGTCACGGTCGAGTTCCGAGACGCCGCAGGGGAGCTGTCGACCGGTGGCTCTTCCCCCGATCTGAATCCGGAGCCGCTCGGCGGGAAGGCAGAGACCGGAACGGGGTGACCGGAACGGCCGCCAGGGTCAATCCGCCTCGTGGGTGTCGACCACGAGGACCGAACATGGCGCACCGTGCGCCACCGAGTTGGGAACGCTCCCGAGCACCCGGCGTGCCCCGGCCATCCCCTTGTTCCCCACCACAATGAGATCGGCCCCTTCGTCTTCTGCTACCCGGATGATGACCTCTGCCGGACGACCCGAGGCCGGGTGGATCTGCGACTCAAGCCCACGTTCCTGAGCGATCAGGGCTAGTTCTTGGAGGAGCACATCCGCTGGGTGCACGGTCTGCGTGTGGCGGAACTCCTCGGGCAGGTCCTGAACGCGCACCGAGTGGGGCGTATAAGCCGTCACGATGTGAAGAGTTCCGCCGGTCAGCTTTGCGATGTCGGCGGCCACGATGACGGCCTGGCGGGCGGTGGACGAGTCGTCTGCCCCGACCACGACGGTATTGAACATGTGGCCTCCAGCTCGTGAAGTGCGTGACCCTACGCCAGTGGTATCTCCCTAGTCAACGGGGGTATCGACCTCGCGCAACGACGAGGGGGCGGACGGAAAACGCTCCCATATGGGGCAGCGGCCTCATCCGAGTCTCCCCGTAGTGACAGCAGGGCGGATCCTGGTTGGAGGCCAGCTTGGATCTCGGGTGTCAGGTGACTGCAAACGGGCATAGGTCAACCGTGTACGTGACCATGGGTTCGTCGAGAATTGTCGCCCGGGTGCTCAACCTCCCTGCTGGAAAGCTGGACAAGCTCCCTGCGTCTGACGGTGGCTGGGCCCTGCGACCACCTCCTGCCGTCGACCTGGTGCGCAGGCAGGAGCCACCTTCGGAGGCATGCACTCAGACCCAGCCGACCGAGATGGCCGAGAGGTTCACGGTGTTCGAGGAAGCGTGTGGGTCATCGTCCGGCGAACACTCCACTGCTCTCGGAGTGGAACTGGTCGAGGTCAGAGAAGCGAGTTAACCGAACGGCGCTTGGTCCAGCGAGACCGAGGTACTGCCGAGCATCGTCCTGTCGCCTCCCTCAGGCTCGGTCGGCGTTACTGCTGATCTTGCGCCAGGGGGACCGGGCGGGATGGAACGGACTCCCCGGCATCTTCCGTTTTGAGTCACTACGCACCCACATCGCGCAATTCATTCCCAAAAAAGCGCGCTGAGCGCGCTGCTGAGATCCGTCGGGACCGATACCAACGGGATGTACGGGCAATGGGCGGGCTCGATTCATTCCAAGCTGGCAGTTCTGGTCGCCGCCGTACTCGTATTCATGACGGTGTTGGGGACGGTGTCCGTTGCGTACACCGCAAGGGCGTCAGCCGCGGCTGCGCCCGATTCGAGAGCGACTGACTACGGCAACGGGAGCCTGATGGCGGCGGACCCAGCCGGGGGATACTGGCTCACCGACCCGGCCGGCGACGTCTTCCCTTACGGCGGAGCTCCCTACCTCGGCAGTGTGAGTGGGCCGCTCAACCAACCCATCGTTTCGATGACGGCGACGCCCGATGGGAAGGGCTACTGGCTGGTCGCCTCCGATGGGGGCATCTTCTCCTACGGCAATGCGCACTTCTACGGCTCGACCGGTTCGATTCACTTGAACGAGCCCATCGTGGGCATGGCCTCGACCCCAGACGGAGCGGGCTACTGGCTGGTGGCCTCCGACGGCGGCATCTTCTCCTACGGTGATGCACAGTTCTTCGGCTCGACCGGTTCGATTCACTTGAACGAGCCCATCGTCGGCATGGCTTCGACCCCAGACGGAGCGGGCTACTGGCTGGTGGCCTCCGACGGCGGCATCTTCTCCTACGGTGATGCACAGTTCTTCGGCTCGACCGGGTCGCTCCATCTGAATCAGCCCATTGTGGCCATGGAGCCAACCCCCGACAGCAACGGTTATTGGCTGGTGGCCTCCGACGGGGGTCTCTTCAGCTTTGGCGATGCCCCGTTCTACGGCTCACTGGGTGGTGGCGGGGCCGATGTCGACGGCCTCGTCATCACTCCGCCCACTGCCGGCTACGAGCTGGTGACCGCAGCGGGAAAGGCCAAAATCTTCGGACCCTCGGCCCAATTAACGACCAGCCCCCCCACCAAGACGACGAGCCCCTCGTCGACCACAACCACGACGAGGCCACCGTCGACCACGTCGACCACGACCACGTCGACCACGACCACGACGATCCCGTCCACGACGACGACCACGACGACCACGATCCCGCCGGGGGCTCTCACCGTGCCGAGCTCCATCCCTGACAACTGCTCATCGGACGCGACGGGCGCCCTCAATTCATGGATCCAACAGCTGTCACCGGGTGCTGTGGTCGATCTGCCCGCCAATGCCTGTTACGCGGTATCGAACACGTCCACGACCCTGACGCTCAATATGGTGCATGGCCTCACGATCGACGGGAATGGCGCCACGTTGCGCCAGTCGGTCTACGAGGATGGTCATTGCGGCGACAACGACCTCCAGCCGGTCCTCACGCTCACCAGCGACAAGAACATCACGATCAACGACCTCACCATCGATGCGCCTGGCAACTGTACGGGTCCATACAACGAGGGCGACTACGGCATCCTGCTTGGACAGGCAACGCCTGGTAACAGGAATATCACCTTCAACGGCGTCACCGTGGAGAACACAGACGGTGACGGTCTCTCGGTGATGCCGCAGCTCGGCAAGTGCTGTGGGATCAACACCGACGTCACGTTCGAGAACGGGGCCTTCACGAATATCGGCTATCACACGATCACGCCCGAAGGTGTGAACGGACTGACCATCTCGTCCAACGTGTTCACGAGCGACAGAAACTTCATGGACATGGAGGTGGACAACAACGGAGCTGGCAATGGCGCCGGTACCCCCGTCGGGGCTGCCCAGTGGAACGTCACGGTCGAGAACAACACCTTCACCGATGGAAGTCCTCTTTGGGTGACGAGCATGCAGGGCAGTTGCATCCCACAGGAGAACGTCGTGATAGAGGGCAACGTCCTCGATGCGACCTCGTCGGGGATCATGATCGTGCTCGGAGGAAGCCAATCCTCCTCGTGCGGTCAGGACTCTGGGTTGACCATCGAGGACAACGTCTCTTACGGTGCGGCGGGTAGCCCCTGTGGTGGCTCTATCGCAGCGGGCCCCGCGTGTTCGATGATCGAGATCGATGACTACAGCGACGTGACGATCTCTGGCAACTATTTCTCAGCTGACGACGGCGACACCAACTACTACCCGAACACGGTCTTCGTGCCTTGTATCACGTTCAATGGGGTGTCCAACGCCGTCGTGGAGAACAACACCTGTAACAACGCCTGGGACGTCTGGGACGCTACGCATGCACAGTTTCCCTCAAGCGATTACCCCAACACCGCCATCAGCGACTGCGGCAATACATACTGGCTGACCACGCCCGTGGACGGTGCCCGGGCCGATCCAAAGAGGGACGCGCCGTGCTAGGCCCTGTCCGCCCGGCTGCACGATCTTTGGACCTATGACGAGGTATGAGAGCGCGCTTGCTGCTGGTGGGGCTGATGGGTCACGGGGGTGGCAGGTGTGGCACGGACCTGGGTAGCCTGACGGGTCAGGGAGCGGAGCTGCCCATGGACCTCTTCCACGGTGCTGCTCGGGAACATGTCCATGGGTCGTCCAGCGTGGAAAACCGCGGTGTCCGGCGGATCCGAGGCACAACATCTGCTGACGCCCTACTTTCCCCGGCTCGTCATTGACTGGCTCACGACTGCGCCCGATGAGTGCCACCGGTCGGAAATCGGAACCGTGGCCTTCGTCGACATCTCAGGATTCACCAAACTGTCCGAGGGCCTCGCCCGGCACGGGAAGGTGGGTGCCGAGGAGCTCACGGCTGCCATCGGGACCTGCTTCGTCTCCCTAGTCGACATTGCTGTTACTTACGGAGGCCGGGTACTCAAGTTCGGGGGCGACGCGCTTCTGCTCATCTTTTCGGGCGAGGCCCATGAGGCGCGGGCCTCTCGCGCCGCCATCGAGATGCGGCGCGCACTTCGAGTGGTCGGGCGCATGACCGTCTTGGGTCAACGGGTCGCCCTGCGGATGTCGGTGGGTGTCCACAGCGGACTCTTCGACTTCTTTCTCGTGGGTGAGTCGCACCGTGAGTTCATCGTTGCCGGTCCGGGGGCCAGCACCGTTGTGACCATGGAAGCGACCGCGGATGCCGGCGAAATAGTGCTGAGCCCCGCCACCGCAGCCGCGCTCCGTCCAGCCGTAGTCGGTGCCGCCAAGGGCGCGGGCTTCTTGCTCCGACGGTCCCCCTCCGTCCCTCACGACTCGTTCGTGCCATTCGAGTCGGTGGCCGAGGACGTCGATTTGGTCCGCGGCATCCCCGTGGGTCTGAGGGATGTGCTCGTCGCGGCGAGCCAGGAGTCCGAGCACCGTCGGGTCACCGTGGCCTTCGTCCACTTCGACGGAACCGACGAGATGATCCGTCGCGAGGGGCCAGACGTGACGGCCGATCGTCTCAATGACCTTGTCACGATCACACAGCGTGCCGTGGAGCGCCAAGAGGTCACGTTCCTCGCCACCGACGCCGATCGAGACGGGGGAAAACTCATCCTCGTCGCGGGGGCGCCGGCCACGTCGGGAGACGACGAGCACCGAATGCTCCTCGCTGTGCGCGAGATCATGGACGCTGGAGCACCGCTGTCCATCCGCATCGGGGTCAACAGGGGCTCGGTCTTCGTCGGAGAGGTGGGGCCGCCCTACCGGCGGACCTTCACGGTGATGGGCGACGCGGTCAATCTGGCTGCTCGCCTGATGGCGAAGGCCGAAACAGGCCAGATTCTGTGCACCCCAGAGTCGTTGGCCCGCTCACGGACCCGTTTCGACACGGTTGATCTCGAGCCGTTCTACGTCAAGGGGAAGTCCCGCCCGGTCCACGCAGCCGCGGTGGGAGCGCGCATGGGCCCCCGAGCAGTTGGGACAACCGAAGAGCTGCCCCTCCTCGGCCGGGAGGACGAAATGAAACGGCTGACCGAGCTGGTCGCGGCGGCCGCGGATGGGTGCGGTTCAGTAGTCGAAATCGTCGGCGAGACGGGGATTGGCAAGTCTCGTCTGGTCTCGGCGCTCCGTCAGATCGCCTCAGACCGGATGCAACTCGTTGCAGTCTGCGAACGGTACGACTCGTCGACCCCGTACCACGAGGTCCGGCGGCTGCTGCGCTCCCTCTTGGACCTCCCCTCCCGAGGTGGAGACGAGGACGTGGCGGCCAGGTTCCTGGCCGAACTGGCGAGCCGCGCGCCGGGCCTGCTCCCTTGGGCTCCGCTCATCGCGGGGGCCATCGGGGTCACCGTCCCCGAGACCCCGGAGTCACGCGACCTCGAAGAGGAGTTCCGCCGCCCCCGTCTGGCCCGCACCGTCATCGAGCTCCTGGCGGAGCTCCTTCCCGACGCCGGGATGTTCGTCATCGAAGACGCCCACAACATGGACGAAGCCTCGGCCGACCTCTTCGGTCACCTGGCGGCGGCGGTCGGCACCACCTCGTGGATGTGGTGTACGACGAGACGGGATCTGCACGCCGGCTTCGTTGCGCCCGAGGAGACGACGACGCGGATCGAGCTCGAGCCGCTGAGTGAGGAGGCAGCGTTGGAGCTGGCCCAGGTGGCCACCGATGACGCTCCTCTCTCCGAACGCGAGCTTGCATTGCTGGTGTCGCGCTCGGGAGGGAACCCCCTCTTCCTTCGGGAGTTGATCGCGGCAGCCCGGAGTGGAGACGCCGTCGAAAGCCTTCCGGAGTCCATTGAGGAGGTGGCCACCGCTCGCATCGACCGACTCCCCGCAGACGCCCGACACCTCCTCCGTCGGATGTCGGTCCTCGGGCAGTCGTTCCCGGTCGATGTGCTGGCTGATGTCGTCGACGATCTCCCAGGACCCGATGATCTGACCTGGCACCAGTTGGACGACTTCGTCAAAAGGGATGGCACGGGGATCCTGTCCTTTCGCGACAGCCTGCTCCGCGACAGCGCCTACGACGGGCTGACATTCCGACTGCGGCGCCACCTCCACTCGCGGGCGGCCGACACGATCCGCCGACGGTCGAGTGATGGCCGCGAGGAGCAGCCTGAGCTCTTGTCGTTCCACTACCTCCACTCGCAACGCTTCGCTGAGGCTTGGGAGTTCTCGCTTCGGGCGGCCGAGCGGGCTGTGGCCGTCTACGCCAACATCGAAGCGGCCGAGTTCTTCGAACGGGCGGTCGCTGCGGCCAAACGACTCCCCGACCTGAGCGCGAGTCGGGTGGGGGAGATTTACGAGGCGATGGGGGATGCGCGGAACCGGACAGGCGAGTACACGAGGGCGGCCGAGGCCTACCGCAGCGCCCGGCGACTCATCGGGGACGACACGGTGTCTCAGGCCCGGCTGATGCTCAAGTTGGCTCGCGTCCAAGGATGGCTGGACCGCTACGGCAACGCACTTCGCTGGATCAGCCGGGGACTACGAGTGCTCGAAGGGTCGACCGGGGCGGACGCTGATCGGCAACGAGCGGAACTGATGGCGTGGTATGGGCGGTTCTGCCAGGAACAGGGCCACCATCGCCGGGCCGTCCGGTGGTGCACCCTGGCCGTTGAGGGGGCCGAGTCGGTCGGGGATAAGGCGGTAATGGCCGACGCGCTCCGGGTCATGGACTGGGCGGCCATGGACCTCGGCAAGCTCGATCGCTCCGACAACCTGGAGCGATCGCTGGCCCTCTTCGAGGAGCTCGGCGATCTCCCCGGAACGGCGGGGGTGCTGAACATGCTCGGCGGACTCGCGTACTACAAAGGTGATTGGGAGCAGGCGTCGGCCCTGTACCTCCGTGCTCAGGCCACCGTGCGCCGGACCGGCAACGCGGTCATGGATGCGTTCTACGTGTTCAATCTGGGCGAAGTCGCGCGCGACCAGGGCCATCTGGACGAGGCGGAACGCGCCTTGACGTCGGCGCTGCGGACCTGGCGCGCCGCTGGCTATCGGTCGGGGACCGGATACGCCAAGGGCATGCTGGCCCGGGTAGCCACCTGGCAGCACCGGTACGACGATGGCCTGCGTCTCTTCCAAGAGGCGATCGAAGAGCTGTCGGACATCGGCAGTCGGGGTGAGGAGTTGGAGGTCCAGACCGGCCTCGCCGAATGTCTGCTCCTGCGCGGAGACACCGCGGGTGCCCTGTCGCTTGCCGACGAAACGATCTCTCACGCCCACGCTCTGGGCGGCATGGCTCCTCAGATTCCCGCTCTCCATCGAGTGCGTGGTGCAGCCCTGGCCCTCGCCGGCGACGGCGATGGTGCCCGAAAATCGCTGCGCCAGAGCCTGCGGGCTGCCGAGATGCGGGAGGTGGAGTACGAGGCGGCTCTGACCATGCGGGTTTTGGCCGCCGTCGAGACCGACCCGCGCGAGCGGGAGCTCCTGGCTCGCTCGGCGGCACAGATATTCGCCAAGCTCAAGGTTGTTTGGACCCCGGATCTCCTGAGGGGGCCAACGGGCGGCCCCGCTGAAGCTGCTAGCCGGCCCGGAGGACGAGCCCCGGTCGGCTCCGCCTCGTCGTTGGGCTAGATCGTCGGGCCAGGTCGACGGGCTAGGTCGAAGTCTCCGCTGACTCGGGAAGCTCGACGGTTACCGCGGTGCGGCCCACTTTGGGCCCGCTGGCACCTAGTGGAACTTGGGGGGGTCGCCCGGTGGTACCACGACCACCTCGACGACATTGCCGGCGTCGCTCGGATTGCCCTGAGGGTCGGGCGACTCCGTGATCGACTCCACGCAGGGGGCAACGACGGGGTTCCCGCATTGTGGCAGGAGACCGGTCGTCACGTCCGTGTTGCCGAAGTAGTCCGTGAAGGGAGTCCCTTGCGAATAGCAGACCTCGAAGGGCACGTACCACTCGCCACCAGCGCTGCTGTTGGCGAAGGTCACCGTGTAGACGATGTTGGCATCGAGTCCGGTGTCGACAACCGTCGTGACGTCAGGTGCGTGCCGGAACGGGTCATCACAGTCGGGAGCGTTGTCGAACGGGTCGACGGTGGTGGTGATGGTGCCCGACGTCGATGTCGTGGAGTACTGCACCGTCTCGTCCGGGCCCGTGACGGTGCCCGAGCATCCGGGTCCAGAGCAGTTGGTGACGGCCTCGCTCACAGCGACCGAGTCGGAGGTCGACGTCATCGATCCGCTGATGGAGTTGATCGCGACCCCGACGGTGTAGGTGCCGTCGGCCATATAGGTGTAGGTGCCGCTCACCGTGTACGTGCTTCCGGACTGGCTGATGCTCCCGGTGCTGGTACCGCCGTCGCCCCAGGTGATGGTCGCGGAGAAGTCGGTTGTGGGAGCCGCCGGATAGGTGTCCGTGAACGTGGCCACCGGCACGGTGAAAGAGTCGCCGGTTATCTGTTGCGGGATGGACACGGGACTGGCCGTAAGGTCGTCGGGCACGACGCTGAGTGAGACGTTGTCGAGCGTCGGTCCCTGATCCGTGTCGTTCGGGGTTGCGTCGGCGAACTCGATCTCGCTGGTGGCCGAGGACGCGAAGAAGGTGGCCGTGTTCTGCACCCAGTCGAGCGGCCGGCCGACGCTTTTCGCTTTCACCGTGTCCAGTTCCGAACCGTTCACGGTGACGTCCATCGTGTGCTTGATGCCCGGCTTCTCGTACCCATTGACCGCAGACCAGAACGACAATGAGTACTCGACGCCTGGGGTGGTGGCCACGTCTTGGTAGATCCCGCCGGGGACGTGTGTGCTACCCGCCAGGTCGATGGAGTACTTCCCCGTCTCTGCGTTCCAGTAGTGCTTTGACACCACGTCCACGCTGCCGGTGCCCTCGTAGATGGAAGGGGTGACGACCGTCCAGTCGCTGATGGTTGTCGAGTTGCCGGCGTCGACGCCCTCGAACGTACTCGTCGGGGGGGCAACGCTACCGAAGGTCCCGTTCTGGATCAGATTGCTGGGATCTGCACCCGCCGCGGGTGCCACCGAGGCCCAAACGGCAGTCCCGATGACGGTCACCAGCGCCATAGCGCCGAGCCTGAAGGTGCAACGAGGGTTCCCCTTCATGCGCGTGAACCTAGCACCTCGACGATGCGTCTGCCCAGACGTCTGCACCTCGCCCCCCGGTCCTGCGAGACCGGCACCATATGGTTGAGCCCCATCCGTCTGGAGCGAACTGCCCTTTCCGTGACCCGGGCTCGCCGAGCGGGCCGACCAGGCGCCAGCCAGAATCGCTCGAGGTGGTGGGGCTAGCAAGAATCGAACTTGCGACCTCAGCATTATCCAGGGAGATCAACAAAATCTCGCTGGGTCCTGACGAGTTCCGCACGATCCCAAATCTGATGCACATCGGCCCGAGCCGGATTGTGGCGTGAAACTCATCGGGACTCGGCGGGACAAGGTTTTTACAGTTGGATTCCAAGGCTTTCTGAGGATTTCCGGCCGCAAGCGGAGTTCGTAGCGATCATCGCGTCCTTGTGCGAGGTAGGGACTTTCCTCCTGCTCTTACAGCATCCCGATAACTGCGCTCGATTCTCGAGATGACGACGCGATCGATGTTCAGTTCAGCCTGAAGCATTCAGAGCTTCGACCGTTTGTGCGACGGCAGAGATCTGTGTCACGCCGGACTCGAGAACTGTTGGTGTCGCGGTCATGCACGGAGGGTTTTGGCACTTACCCGTACCCATCTGACCCTCTGTATTGTCGCCCCAACCGTATAAGACGTTACCTGTCGTCAACAGGAACGAATCTGCGCCACCCATGGCGACATAGGCAACGCCGGACGGTAATCCTTGTACTTGTACGGGACTAACAGAGCACGGCACTGCGTGAGACTGTCCGGGAGGACCGGGACACGTAGTGGACACACTTTCACCAAGCTGGTCCCATTGATCGTCGCCCCAGGCGTAGACGTCGCCATTAGCTAACCGTGCAATGCCCGAACCGTTGGGATTCTGTGGATTCCGTTGTGATCCACCGGCGTAAATCTGTACCGCCGGGCTCGGAAGCGCTACCTGCACGGGAACGTTCGAGTTCGTGGTACTCCCATCACCGAGTTGACCGAGGTCATTCTCTCCCCAGGCCCACACGTTGCCCGATGAATCGAGTGCCAGCGTGAACTGATTACCCGCAGATATCTCCGTGATCGTGACACCCGGCTGTAGTTGCAGTTGCGCCGTTACCGGGATGGAGGAGTTCGTGTTCGTTGCGTCTCCAAGTTGTCCGTACTCGTTATTTCCGCAGCCCACCACTTGGTTGTCAGTTGTTAGGAATTCAAGGTGTTCCTGACCCCCGGAGACCTCGGTAGCGGACGGAACATCAACCTTGCTTGGCGGGAAAACCTTTGTTGGATTGGTTGTACCGTTGCATAACTGGCCATCAGCATCACTACCCCATGTCCACACTTTCCCCTTTGCACTGGTTGAAGTTACTGCCGCGCCGTACTGATGACCGCCGCCCTCGCCAATCGAGACAATGTTCTGCGGTCCGATCACTTCGGTAGCTGTCGGGTGCTTTGAGTTCGTCCATTGATAGACGTTTCCCGCTTCGATCGCGAGTCCTCCCCAGTTCGCCGCCTGAATGTCGGTAACTGCGGAGGACAATCCCGACACGGCCACAGGTTTTGAACCGTTTTTTCCGCCCCACACCTGGACGGGCGAGGTCGGGGTCGTGAGAGAACCCACACTGAGAAGAACTAACAAAGCAGTCCATGCGATCATCAATCCTCGTTCCTGATACTTCGATATCCCTCTGGTCGAGGGTCATTTCCAGTGCCCGCCAATCCAACTGCGCCGGACAATCCTCGCGTCAAAATCGAACGCGAAGGTAGCAATCGTCCTCGCCCGGCGGCGAGACTTGTGGTGGCGTCCGCGTAACGTTCATGTTGCGGCCGCACATCAGCCGAAACGATGAGTGAGTGTCAAGTGGTCCTGCCAATGCCCCAGGATCGAGAGGTGAGATGACGGATTCACCGAACATCGGGCCGGTGCGCCCGGCCCTCTTCGTCAACCCGAGGTCCGGCGGCGGGAAGGCGCAGCGCTACGACCTCGTCGCTCGGTGCCGCGCCAGCGGGATCGAACCAGTCGTCATGAAGGAGGGCGACGACTTGGCGTCGCTGGCCACCACCGCCGTGTCGTCGGGAGCAGATGTCATCGGCATGGCCGGCGGCGACGGTTCCCAAGCGATCGTGGCCGGCGTCGCCTCCGAGCTCGACATCCCGTACGTCTGCATACCGGCCGGGACGCGCAACCACTTCGCACTCGACATCGGCGTCGACCGGGAAGACTCCTCCAGCCGCCCACCAGTGCAAAGTCGATGAGGTCGTGCTCTTGGGGACCAGCCGGAGCAAGCATCACGCTCACCGCGTTCGACGCGCCGCCGGCCGCCGACATACCAACGTCAGACAAGATCCGGGGAGTGACGGCGTTCGCCCTTGCCCCGCCGAGCTGTGACCGTTGCGCAGGATCCACCCAGTCCAGCAGTCGCGTGCCGACGCATTCGGAGGGGAGCCTTCCGAGCAGCTCGTAGACCTCGGCGCTGATCGACCGTACGCGCCAGTGGCGATCGGCGATGCGAGGCAGACCGGGATCAGGTCCATCCACGCCCGCATCGGGTGACGACCGAGCTGACCAAGCTCCACCTCGGGAACGAAGATCGTCACTTCCATGTGCTCATCTCTGATCTCGACCGTACGCATCGTGACCCAGAAGAGCGTGCGCCCACCCCCAGGTGCATTCGTCCACCTCCGGTCCTAAAACCTTGGAACCTCCCTGTCTCGAGATCGTCGATGTCGCGCAACAGGTCGTCGGTCGGAGTCACGTATTCCCCAACGTGATGTCTCAATCGACAAGTTCACGAAGGAGCCGTCACCGCTCAAATTCGGTGGATCCGAGTTAAGGAAGAGTTGGTTCAGTCCCCACGAGACCCAGCTGACGACAGGTGGCGAAGACGTTGCCCATGGCTTGGTTGACGCCAGCGAAGTTGTGGGAAGCAACCGCGGAGGCCAGCCGCTGGCCCTCGGCTTGGAGATTGGTGTTCGTTGCCTTACGGGCAAACCTAGCCAGGGTCGCGAACTCGCTGAATTTGGTGGGGTTGTCATGCCATGCGCGGGCGTAATTGCAGGGCGTCACATTGAGGGAGCCTTGCACCGTGGTTGTCGATCTCCCATTGCCGCTGGCGGAGCATGCAGAGAAAGAGAGACCCACCAACAAGATGACAATGGTGATCCGTCCCATCGACGTAACGTATCGCCGAACAGCGGTTCGCTCGCCGGACAGCCCGCCATCAGAGATCCCGGTGACACTTCGTCCCTCGAGGTGGGCCGGTTGCGACGGCGATCGTTCTGACGCGAAATCGCGGCTGCAGCACGGCACAACCACGTCAGCGATTGATGAGCACTCGATCTGGTTGCTCTCGAATCCCGGGTCGTGTTGCCTTCGCCTGCACGCCACGGCCGGGGGGCGGTCGTCCTGGATAGGCCAGCGATCCCAGCACGCACAACTGGGACACCAGAATTAGCCAGAGTGACCATTTGGCCTGAATTGCCACGTGCAGCCACCAGGTCAGCCAGATCGCCAATGCGCAGACAGCGCCCAGCCGCCACCAGGGCAGTCGAGCCGCACTGATGGGCGCGAGGGCCAGGGTCGGGGCCAAGAAGTAGGGGAACAATTCGGGTTCGAAGACCCTGAGGCCGAAGAGCATGGCCACGGCCCATACGACGAGGGCAGCTCCGCCGCGGCGGCTCTCGGGCAAGAACCGCGCCAGGACGAACGCCGCGGGGACGGCGGCGAGGGCGGTCCCGGAGCGGATATAGGCCGCCACTCCAGGGTCGAGCTTCCACGTCGGGCCGATGTACCCGAAGACGTCATAGACCTTCTGGTGCAGCAGTTGTGCCACGGTCACGCTCGGTTCCGCGAGCACTGGAACGATCAGGAAGGCGAGCGGTACCGCGACAATCGGCACGAGCGCGGTGAGCCAGTCCTTGCGCTTGAGGAAGATGAAGGCGATCGGTATCGCCAAGAAGGCGAAGGGCTGGAAGGCGAGCGCGACACCCAACCACCACCCTGCGGCACGCGGGCGGTCATCAAAGGCAGCAGCGATCCCATAGAGCATCGCGCCCAGCGCGATCAGGTCCTCTGGATGGCCGCTCAAGGGGATCGGTGGCAGCGTGATCGCCATCACGCCGAGAACGGTGACACGACGACGGATGTCGGTGACCCCCATGCCGCTGAGCCATCGGTCGGCCGCGCAGATGGGTAACGCCATGGTACCCAGATAGATTGGCCCGGCCACCCAGTACGCCGTCGGGTACAGCACTGCACTCGGGTAGGGAAACGAGAGACCAGAGGCGAGGCGCGCGATCGGTGCCAGAATCACCTGCAGCGCGGGGGCGGTCTCGAGTGTCCGGTCGAGCACGTAGATGTGCCCATAGCCGCCGGCAAAGGTCATGTTGGCCGCGTCGACCCAGTTCTGCCAGAAATCGCCGAAGGTGGCGACACTCCACCACTCGCCGAACCCACGCGTGATCGTGGCGTCGAGCATGGAGAAAGCCATGGCACCAAGCACCGCCGCCGCCGACACCACGAGCGCCACCTTCCGGCGGCCGAATGCCTCGGCGACCGCGACGAAAGGTCCTTTCCAGCCACCCCTTCGCCGGGCGCAAGCGACGATCCCGATAGCGAGAGCCGCCAGGATGCAGAGCCAGACGAGGATCCATTCGACATCGACATCACCGCTCGAAATCGGGACTCCCTCCGATGGGAGAGCCTCGTATTGCTGGTGCGCAGGGGGCGCCGTGGTCAGGGCGGCGAGCGGAGTGCTCGATCGCGAGTTGATCTCGATGAGTACCGCGACATTGCCTCGGATAAAGGCCGCGACGCTCGCGCCCTTGACGGCGGACTCCCGTCCGAATGCACACGAGCCCGATACCGAGCCGGGGATCCCGGGGATGGGGGTGGGCGACCCCGAAGGAGTGCCGCCCTCCGAGGAGCAAATGTCGGCGGCGTCTGCGATCGGCTTCTGAAGGCGGACCTTCGCCAGCGAGCTTGAAGACACAAGCGTGATCAGCAAGTTGTACTGATGATTCACCCACTCCCATCGCGCCGCAGCGACGTTCGTGCTCGCCGACGTCCCGGCCAGACGCCTCACGTTCCTGCGCAGCGAGTTCACGTACGACTGGCTGTCGGCCGCAGGAAAGGCCTGCCAGTCGACGCCTGGGTTGGCCGTCATGAACGGCACCAACAGGGGGTCGCCTGCAGCGACGGCGCCGCAGTCAGGTGGACACCGCGGTACCCCCGTGGTGGCGGCGCTGGCCGGTGATGCAGTCGCCGCGACGACAGCGAGCGGGAGCATGGTCCCCGTCAAGCACACGCTGGCCGCAAGCACGACATTGAACCGCGAGCGGACTCGTCCTCGTGTCCTACGCCTGCTCGCATTCGCCGCCATCCTCGTCAAGCTATCGCCACACTGTCGTCCGAGGCCGAAACCTGGACGCAATGAGACGGGCCCCGTCGTGACGCCGCGACTGGTGATGCAAACGGGTGAGAGCGGGGATCGATCAGGAGGGAACTTGGCTGCAAGAGGTAGGTCTTGCCCGTCCGAAGGGCGCCTCGGCAACAGGGCCAGCTGAGCGATTTGTGTCGGCCAGATTCCCGGCCATTCCAACGAACGCTTGAATTCGCTTGGATTTGCTGTTAGAAGTTCGACAACGAACGGGCAATATCCGTTGCTGGTGTATCGGGGGGTGCACGAGGGGACAGCAACTGGGGAGGGAGACCACAGATGCCGTCAGACGAGCTTTTCTCCGACCAGCCGGGAGCGCCTGAGGCTTCGGGTGTCTCCGAGCGACCTCGGAACCGGGACAAGAGCCGCAACAAACTGAGTTTGAGGCGCTACGCCCGGGTGCTCCTCGGACCCATCCTCCTCATGGGGACACTTGCGGGAACCGCCATCGAGGCGACCATCGCGGCCTCCCCTGCCGCGGCCGCCCAGGCCAACGCATGTATCGACCCGGCTACGGGCGGGAGCAGCCAGACGTTCGTCGAAGGCGTGCCAAGCTCCACCTACACGGTCGAATGCGAGGAGGAGACCGGGATCAGCGGCACGTCTGCGTATCCGACCATCACGATCGCTACAGGTTCGCTGCCGGCAGACGGCAGCCCGAGCCTGGCCTCCGGCGCCTCTTGCACCACCGCGACGTCGGGAAGTGGTGCCACCGAGGAGTACATCGAGGAGTGCAAGCTCACTGACTCGCCGACTTCGTCCGACGGTGGCACCTACCCGCTCACCTTCACCTCGACGCCGGGTACGTTCGCCGGCAGCACCCTGAGCCCCGCGACGTCGGGCACGTTGACGGTCACCATCAGTCCGCCCGCCGTCACCTGTATCGACCCCGCCTCGGGCGGGACGGCCGCCACCTGGCACGAAGGGGTGACGTCCTCCTACACCGTCGAGTGCGAGCAGCAGAGCGACGTCAGTGGCGTGACCGCTTACCCGAGTTCCATCGTGGTCGCCACAGACACCATTCCTTCGGATGCCAATGCGACCCTGGGGGCCTGCACCACGGGCACGTCGGGCTCGGGGGCGACGGAGGAGTACATCAAGGAGTGTCCCTTCTCGGCCACGCCGTCCGCCTCTGATGCGGGCACCTACGCAGCCACCTTCACCGCCACCGGTGATGGCGCCGTGGGCTCGACGACCTCGGGCAACCTCAACGTCACGGTGAATGCCGGCACCGTGTCCTGCATCGACCCTGCCTCGGGTGGCACGGCCGCCACGTTCTACGAGGGCGCGGCCGGCAGCTACACCGTGGAGTGCGAAGCGCAGAGCGGTGTCTCTGGAACCTCGGCCTACCCGAGCTCGATCCAAATCGCAGCGGGCTCCCTGCCATCGGATGGCAACCCGACCTTCGCCACCTCGACTTCGAGCAGCCCGGCCTGCACGACCGGCACCTCTGGATCGGGGGCGACCGAGGAGTACATCCTTGAGTGCGCGCTGGCCGACACGCCGACCTCGTCTGACGGTGGCAGCTACCCGCTCACCTTCACGGCTGCCGGACCTGGCGGAGCAGGATCCGCCACGTCGGGCACCTTGACGGTGACCATCTCACCACCGACGACAACCTGTTCGACACCGGCGTCAGGAGGGACATCTGTCTCGTGGACCGACGGGACCGCTGAGAGCGAGACGATCACCTGTTACAGCCAAGGGTTCAGCTCAGCCAATGCCGGCAACTACCCGGCCTCGATCACCCTCAACACCGGCACCCTTCCATCGGACGCCTCCGAGGCCACCTCCCTCTCCAGCAGTCCGCCGTGCACCACGGCCACCTCCGGTTCGGGGGTGAGCGAGGAGTACGAGCTCGAGTGCAACGTGACCGACACGCCGGTCTCGTCCGACAATGGCACCTACGCAGTGACCTTCCTCGCCACCGGCGGCGCCAACGGTGCCCCGAGTGTGGCGTCGGGAACCCTGACCATCACGATCGCGCAACCGGCTCCGAGTTGGGAGACCGACTCAACGACCGACGGGAATTACTTCTCGGCCATCAAGGGCGTGCCCTTCTGTTATGACATCGCCGTCACCACGAGCACCTCGGGCGGCGCCAAAACCGGAAGCCCCGGTTCCTTGCCGCTGACCAGCCTCACCGCCGGCACCGCACCGGCCAACGTGGCGAACTACTCGATTCAGGATGTCAACCTCGCGGCAGGTACCGGACAGATCTGCGGTACCAACAACAACACCGTGGCCAGTGCTCCGGTGACCATGGCCCCGGTTGCCACCAACACGGGCGGCAGCGCGACCGACAGCATCCCTCTCTGGTCCCAGAACGAGTGCACCTGGTCGTCAACCGGGACCGGCCTGAGCACAGCTGTCTCCATGTTCGACTCCAACCAGGACCTCGAGCAGGCCGGTTCGCAGTCAGCGTTCGGCCAACCCATCACCAACGGCGTGGCAGGCGGGACAGTGAAGGGCGCGGCAGGCGAGAGCGTGAACGAGCCGACGTGCCCCGGGGGCGTGGGCGTCTCGGCGTCCGGCGGCTTGGGCGACGCCTGGACGATGAACACCGCCAACCCGCTGCCGACACCGACCGACACGAACCCCTCGGCCTCCCAGGGCGATCTGGCGTCGTCCAACTTGGACCTGACGAGCGCCACCAGTGCGTCGGTTGGAGGCTGCTACGGCGCGACCAACATTCTCGCCTCGACCAGCACCAGTGCTTTCGGGACCTCGACCGCATCGATGACCCTTCCTAGCAACTGGGTGAACGGTGGTGACTGCGCCTACGGGTCGCTCGGATCCAACTCGGCGGGGGGCAATACCGACACGCCAGAGCTAAACGGGCCAACAGGCGATGCTGCCTGTCCACCTTCACAGGCTGACGTCAATGCCGGCTTCGTGGACTGCACCATCATCCTGTCGTCCGGGAACGACGAGAACGGGTCGACCAACTACTCGTCACTGGATCTCTTCTACAACAACCAGCCCGTGCCCCAGACGCCGACAGCCACGTTGTCAGTCAGCAGCGCCCTGCCCGGTGGGGCGGTCACAGTCAGCGGCGGGACGAATTGGTGGGGCGCCAACGACGGGGCACCCAATTCCGGCCCCTACGGTGACGACCAAAACGATTCCTCCAACTTCTACCCGGTCGCTGCACCGAGCGTGTACATCGGCACCTCGCGGGCGACGGCAGTGCCCGTGGTCGACTCGACGGTCACCATTCCGGCCAATACCTACGCATGCACCGGCGCCGAGTCCAACACCGCCGCACCGAACCCGTGCACCCTCACGGTGGGACAACCCACCGGCACCTTCTCGCTGCCCGAAGGGCTTCAGGCCGGCAACTACAACATCTACATCGACGAGTCCAACACCACGCCGCTGCCGGGCAACGGACCCAACGACGCCTACCAGACGGCTCGGGGTACCACGCTGGGCACCGTCGAGTCATCAACCCCGATCCAGGTCCCCCAGGCAGCCAGTACGACGTCGAGCCAACCGACCAGCCTCAGCCTCCTATCGGGGCAGTCCGACACCGACGTGGCAATGGTGAGCGGCAACGCCACCTACGGCACACCGACCGGCTCGGTGGACTTCTACACCTGCCCGGAGAACGTCAGCCCGTGTACGACGACGACGCCTGGGGTCACTGCCGATCCGGCCAACCCGGTGTCTCTAAGCGGCGGCAGCGCGACCTCGAGCCCGTTCACTCCGAATTCGTCGGGTACGTGGTGCTTCGCCGCGGTCTACTCGGGAGACACCAACTACACCGCCAGCTCCGATGAGAGCAGCGACGAGTGCTTCAGCGTCTCCACGGCCATTAGTACGACTGTGAGCAATCCGACCAACGCCAACATCTCGTTGGGAGCCACAAACACCGACGTGGCCACGGTGAGCGGCAACGCCACATACGGCACCCCGACCGGCTCGGTCGACTTCTACTGGTGCGGGGAGAACGTCAGCCCCTGTACTCCCACGACGCCTGGAGCCACTGCCGATCCGGCCAACCCGGTGACCCTGGTCGGCGGCAGCGCCACCTCGAGTCCCACCACACCGGACTCCGGCGGTACGTGGTGCTTCGCCGCGGTCTACTCGGGAGACACCAACTACACCGCCAGCTCCGATCAGGGCAGCGACGAGTGCTACACGGTCACCCCGGACGCCAGCACGTCAGTCAGCGCTCCGTCGAGCTCGACGGCCGCTCTGCTCGGCCCCAACAGTGACACCGTGTTGATCACCGGCTCCGACGGCGCGGCGAACGCGCCCTACCCGACGGGGTCGGTGACCTTCTACACGTGTGCGGAGAACGTCGTGCCGTGCACGTCGAGCTCGTGGCAGCAGTTGGGCAGCCCGGTCACACTGGGCGCGGGTTCTGGGAACACCAACTGGGCCACCTCGCCGATCTTCGACAACACGGGGCCTGCTGGCACCTGGTGCTTCGCCGCGGTCTACTCGGGAGACTCCAGCTACACCACGAGCTCCGATGAGAGCAGCGACGAGTGCTACACGGTGAGCCACGACACCACGACCACTATGAGTGCGCCCGCGAAGACGACCATCGTCGGGGGCCAGTCCGACACCGACGAGGCCACGGTTACCGGCAATACCCCCGTCGGACCACCCACCGGCACGGTGACCTTCTATGAGTGCGGGCCCACCGCAACCCCGACGTCGTCGTGTGCCTCAGGGACACAGGTCGGAAACCCCGTCACGGTGACGACATCGGGTCACAGCGGCACGGCTGCTTCGGCACCGTTCACTCCGCCTTCGAGCTCCAGCGGGTACTGGTGCTTCCGCGCCGTCTACAGCGGGGACAGCAACTACCTCTCGAGCACCGACGACTCCGCTGACGAGTGCTTCTACGAGTCGGGGCCATTGGCGATAACGACGACGTCGCCATTGCCGGGCGGAATCAAGAAGGCCCCGTACTCGGTTCAGCTCCAAGCGGCCGGCGGGGTTGGACCCTACACGTGGAGCTACAAAGGCACGCTGCCCACTGGGCTGTCCCTCGGTTCTTCCGGTCTGTTGTCGGGAACACCGAAGGACAAGGGGACCTACACGTTCACGGTGAAGGTGAAGGATTCATCGACGCCAAACGAGAGGGCGAGCGAATCCGTATCGATCACGGTCCTCAAATAGACGGCCCAGGCAGTCTGATCGACTCCGGTATGACGCTGGCCGACATCCATCGAACAAAAGTGGGGACAAAAAAGTGGGGAAAGAAATGAAAATGAGAAGGCATATTCCACTCGGCATCTCGGCGCTGGCCGTGGCGAGCATGGTGGTGGGATTCCTGGCCATCGCTGCACCAGAAGCCTCTGCCCAAACCAACACCTGGTACGTGGCAACGACCGGCTCCAACACCTTGAATTCGTGTGCGAACCAGGCACGCCCGTGTCGGACCATCAGCTACGCCTTGACGGAGCAGGCCGGCAGCCTCACGCCGGGGACCATTCATGTCGCCGCTGGCACCTATACCGAGCAGCTGAGCATCACGACGCTCAACGACCACGTCAAAATCCAGGGTGCAGGGTCCAGCACCGTGATCCAGCCCCCCTCTGCCGGGTTGCTCAGCGACACGGACACCGACAGCTCTAACCCTCAGTATTACGTCATCGACGTGGCACCGGGTGCGGTCGGCGTGAAATTGAAGAAACTGAGCGTCAACGGACTGAACGGCATTCCCAGCCTCGACGCCGACGGTAACGGCTGCTCCCAGGACTATGTGGGCATCTACTACCACGAAGCCTCGGGGTCGATCACCGACGTGTCGGTCAACGGAATCGACATGCCGGCCAACCTGTTCGGCTGCCAGGGCGGACAGGGCATTTATGTGAACAGCGGGGCGAGCCCGGCCACGGTGACCATGAGCAAGGTCTCGCTGTTGACTCCTGCTCCGGTCATCACGACCACAGCCGACCTGCCAGCAGGCACCTACACGAACGATCAGCTTGCGACCACGAAGCTCCCAGCCGGCTTCACGTCCGGTCCGGTCACTGTGAACGGGATGGAGCTGAGTGCCGCTAGGGACACGAGCAAGGTTCTGTTCGTCACCGGCACCACCAGCATCGACTCACCCAGTGGGTCGACGGTCCACTTCGACCCTTACACCCCTGCCTACGACAAGAACGGCATCACCTGCGACGACGCCAACACCACCTGCACGATCACGAACTCGACCGTGCAGGGCGAGGGTGAGACCAACATGATTGCCCAGAACGGCATCCAGGGCTTCGGTGCTGCGGCCATCACCATCAGTGGGAGCACCGTCTCCAACGACACCTACTCGGGAGGCGGCGAGGGGAACTCGGCCAGCGGCATCCTGATCCTCAACGCTGGGACGGTCCAAGTCCAGGACAACCAGGTGTCCGACAGTGACGTGAACATCTATGCCGGCGAGGTTGCCGCATACGACTTCTTGCTGGCCAACCCCCCGGCATCAGCGGGCGCGTGGAATATCGGCGGCAACAGCGTGTCGGGTGCCACCGCAACGGGTGAATCCGCCGGCGAGGGCGGGTACGGCGAGGGCATCCAGCTCGACGGCACGAGCAACGCGGTGGTGGTAGAGGGGAACGCCATCTCGACCAGCGCCCAGTCGAACCTGCTGTTGACCGGCGTTACCAATGCAGGGGTCGGTATCGTGGGCGCCGGCGACAACCCCAACGACATCACCGACAGCCAATCCGGGATCGTGGTCGGCGGCCCGGGTTCGGAGTGCGAGTTCGCGTACGGGGCGAGCTGCAACTCAAGCGACCCCGCCTACGCCAGCAGCGACAATGCATTCATTGGCAACACGGTGAACTCGGGCGGAGCAGGAGTTGGAGTTCTGGTCCAAGGCGCCTACGCGCCGAACATGTTCGGGGGCTCTGATCCGGGAGCGGCGTACGGCAACAACTTCGCCGGAAACACCTGGAACGACAACGCCATCAACGTGATTGACTTCAGCGGGTACAACAACCCTGGACCCCCGTACCCCGCGAGTCCCGCGTCGGCCCCGTTGTTGAACCAGTACGGCCCCAACGATCCCAACAGCGTGGCGACGAACCCCGACAATACCTGCGACCCCACACCGGGCGGCTCGTCGCTGCTGGCGGGTCTCGCCGGGGGTCCGCTCTTCTACAGCTGCTGAGTAACCCGCGAGGGCGGGATCCTCTTCTTCGAAGGGGCGGGGCCACTCGGTCCCGCCCCTTCGCTTTGGTGGAGCAGCGACCTCAGCGTCATCAGGGAGGTCGATCGTCGTTATGAGTCCAAGAGATTCCCAATGTGCTGGGCGGCCCGCTTGTCTTCGCTCGAGATGGCTTCGGTGGAGTGCCGCGCGGTGTGAGCGGTCGACCAACCGAGGCGGGCTTGCTTCTGTCTTTCGGGAATCACGGAGTCGAGTGCAGTCGCCTGGAAATACCGAAGGGAGTGCAGGCGGAGATCGCCTGGAAGTCCTGCGGCCTTTCGAGCTTTGGTAAACGCTCGGGTGACTGTGTCTGGATACGGCGGTCGGCCTCCATCAGGTTCCGCGGAGAACACAAAGGCAACTTCCGAAAGGTCGACGTCGGCGTCAGCGGCGAGTTCCTGCTGGGTTATCCGGAGAGACTCGAGCGCTGCCAGTGTGCCGGCGTCGATCGAAACCTGGCGGATGCTCGCCCGTGTCTTTGGGGATTTGACCGCAGCGCCACCGTCGGAGGGGATGACGGATTCGTCGATGGTCAAGGTGGCTCCCTTCCAGTCGATGTCCGACCAACGCAGAGCGCACGCTTCGCCGCGCCGGGTGCCGGTGGCTGCGATCACCCTGAGGCAGACCGCGTAGCGGGGATCCAACTCCAGAGCGCACATCAGGAGTGCCCTCACCTCGTCGACGGTCGGCGCTCTGACGCATTCGGGAACTTCGCCTAGGGCCCAGTTGGGAAGCTCGGTCTCGAGAATTGGGTTGGGAAGCTCGTTCCCGCTCGATTTTCGGGCTAGTCCGCACGCTCTGTTCAGCAAAGACCTCACGTAGCGAACAGTCTCGCGCCCGCGTCCCTTGGCCTTGAGTACGCGGAAGTAGCGTTCCACTTCATGAGGAGTGAGCGTCGATATGGGCTCGCGACCGATCGTCTTCTTGATGTGGACTTGCCAGACGCTCTCGTAGCGCCGGACGGTCACGGGACTGAGGTCGTCCCAGCCGTTCCGCTTCCACGCCTCGATCGCATCGTTGATCGTCGTCATTCGGTTCCGGTGGGGACGGACTGGCTCGGGCGGTGGTGGCTTGGGTTCGACGTCCTGTCGTACGACTAGGCGGCGGAGCTCCTTCTCTGCCTCTCGTTTGGTACCGCGAAATAGTTGGCTCTTGTGGCGGACGCGTCCCGTACGGTCGCGACCGAGATACACGCGGAGCTCCCAAGCATCGGACCCGCGGTCCGGACGACGTCTGATGCTTCCTGCCATGCATCCCCATTTCGGTCCGGAAGGGACCCATGGACCGGCAATCAAGTTTGTTGGGACAACTGTTGGGACAGGCTATATCAAGGCTGCTCACCGCGAGACGGGAGATCAAGAAATGGCTATCTAACTGGTATTGTCGAGTGGGGCTAGCTGGAATCGAACCAGCGACCTCAGCATTATCAGTGCTGCGCTCTAACCGACTGAGCTATAGCCCCTTCCTAGTCAGAGCCACTTTTCTGCTCTGACCACTCGTATCTGCCCTACAGCTGCCCTAATGGCCTACTCTGTAAGGCATGGCGACGAGGCCTTCACGATACAAGCGCCCCGGGACGATGCGGGAACGGAGCCCCGGTCATTGGGAGCTGCGGGCGTTCACCGGTCGCGATCCGGTGACCGGCAAAGCCCCGCCAGGCGACCCGGACGTTCCACGGCACCGAGAAGGAGGCCGGCAAGGCGCTCTCGCAGCTCGTGTCCGAAGTGGAGGCGGGCACGTTCGATCGGACCTCGGCCACGGTCGGCCAGCTCCTCGACAAGTGGCTCGAGGCGGCCGAGACGAACCAGCGGCCGCGCACCCTCTACGAGAACAAGCGCAAGATCGAGGGCCGCATCCGTCCGGTGCTCGGATCGGTGCGGCTCGACAAGCTCGGCGGCGACACCCTCGACGCCGCCTACCGGCGATGGCTCGCCGAGGGTCTGTCGCCGACCACGGTGCACATGTACCACTCCATCCTGTCGGCAGCGTGCCGCCAGGCGGTCAAGTGGGGCTGGATCGAGCGCGCCCCGACGGCCCGGGCCACCCCGCCCAAGGTGGAGCGCAAGGAAATGTTCGTACCGACGCCGGACCAGCTCTCAGCGCTGGTCAAGGCGGCTGTCGACGTCGACCCGGTGCTGGCCACTGCCGTTGCCCTGGCCGCGCTGACCGGTGCGCGTCGCGGCGAGCTGGTGGCACTCCGGTGGAGCGACATCGACCTCGACGTCGGGCGGGTCCGCTTCGCGCGGTCGCTCACCGTCGCCGGAGGGCGAGCAGCACACCGGACCGACCAAGACCCACGCGTCCCGTGACATCGCTCTCGACGAGCTCGGCGTCGAGGTGCTCCAGAGGCGATGGGACGACATGGACGACCTGTCGGGCTGGGCCGAGTCGCCGCTCGTTTCCGACCCCTTCGTCCTGAGCTACAACGCCAACGGTGCCGTCCCGGCCAATCCCGACACGTTCACGCACCGTTTTGGCAGGCTGTGCGAGAAGATGGAGGCACCGGCGCTGGCAAAGCTCCGCAAGTCCAACCCGAAGGCGACGCGCAAGGACCTCGCACCGGCGGACCGTTGGCCGTTCCGGTTCCACGACCTGAGGCATTTTTCCGTGACGACGCTCATCGCCGCCGGCGTCGACGTCCGGACTGTCGCCGAGCGACACGGCCACGCCCGGGCCACTATGACCCTCGACCGGTACGCGCACGCGCTGCCGGAGCGGGACCGAGAGGCGGCCGGGGTGCTCGGTGCAGCACTCAGCTTCTGACTCCTGATTGCGCCTGGGGTTCCGACCAGTGCCCTGCTGAGTTGACACTGATGTACGTGTCGGTTCAAGCCACCCACTCCAAATCCCCTGGGGCAGTCTGCTCAGATCTCGCCGTCCGCGTGGTGGCTGCGGGGGTTCGTGAAACGACCAGCCAGGACACGTAAATGGGGGTTGGAATCAAACGACACCCGTGTAAGATGGTGCCGTGGCAAGCCGGCAGACCCTCTTAGGGGTTCTATGGGACCGGCAGTCCAACCTGCTCCCACACGCGTCGGATCGGACCGCTGATCGCGGTGAGGCCGATCCTCCCCCTCCTCCCCCTCCGCCACCTCCAAGCAGGCCTCGCACCGCTGGCGCCGCAATCACCGAGGTAAGAGGCGAAGGTGACCCACCCCCGTCCTCGCCTCCGCCCCCGGAGCGACCTGAGCCACCCCCACCGCGACCCTGGTCAATGGGTCCCCATCACAAAAGTTCGGGGTGAAGCGGCAGTGAGTTGTGTCGCTGAGGATGGCACACGAACTCGAGGCGAGTCCGAGCCAGCTCCGGTCCCCGCTCCATCTCGGGACCCCCAACAGCCGCCGCCTTCTTCGCCTGAGACGTATGTCCGAGGTGAGGGCTCGCGCTAAGGCGATGGAAAACGACGTCGCCGACGTCCTCATCGTCGACAATCCGGATGAGCCCCATGCTCAAAGAATCCTCCGTGCGGTCCGCGACGAGGGGCATCGAGCGATGCGATTCAATCTCACCGATTTACGTGCGGGACGATTCCATTCGGACGTCTGCTCAGTTTCACTCGAAAATGAGTGCGGGAGACTCGCCATCACGGAACGAACCAAGGTGTGGTGGCGTCACGGCGGGTCCGTGGACGTGTCTGGTCTCGATCCAGAAGAAGCCACCCTGGCAACCGACGAAGGTCACTACCTTCTGGCCGGAGCGATCCTCGCCTCCGGGGCTGAATTGGTTGACTGCCCCTACGCGATCTATCGAGCCGAACTCAAACCGTTTCAGCTGGCCGTGGCTCGACGCCTCGGAATCCCCACTCCCGTGACGAGAATCACAAATGATCCGAAAGCGGCACGATCGTTCGTATCTGACCAACGCAGTGTTGCCAAGCCGCTCTCTCCTGGCCAGGGAATCGCCCCATTTGTTGCCGAAGTCACCCGAGACGACGTCGCCCACGTGCAGAGCCTCCCGACGATGCTTCAGGAACTCATCGTTTCCGAGGCGGACGCGAGAGTCGTGGTCGTCGGATCGCAAGCCTGGGTCTGGAAACGCACACGGGAGGGTCACACCATTGACTGGCGTGCCGTCGATAGGTCTGGGGACGGCTTCATTGCGGTTGCCGATGAAGTCCTCGGCCAACTGGCCGTCAAAATGTGCGTCGGATTGGGTCTCACAACATCAGTGCAGGACTGGCTCTATTCGGTCGATCAGCCCGTGTTCCTCGAGTCGAACGCGGTTGGAGCGTGGCTCTTCTTACGGGATAGTGAGCGCCTTGTCGTGCCGGCGCTGGTAAGGCACCTGGTCCACTGACGATGCCTGAGATAGGCGGGAACTGGCCGAACACCAAGAGACGGGTGTTGTACGACTTCATGACCGCGAACAGGGCACCCGCAATGGACGGCATCGTCCCGCCAGATTTTGAACCCCCACCGTGGATTGACCACGTTGCCACGCTGCCTGGATCACTCGACGTCGTGCGGCGTGCAAGGGAGCAAGCGGAGGGAGGCGCAAAGACGGCGGAGGACAAGGCATCACGGCTACTCCAGCTGGGGCTTGCCTTGTTGACGATCGCCCTGGCGTTGGGCTCCTACCAACTCGAGTTCGCCCTCAGCCGCCCGATCGTCTGGAGCGCCACCCTCATACCGATGTGTATTGCACTTGCGTTCCTGTCCCTCGCTGCCTTCGAAGCATCACAGATCGACCGAGTCGGGATCTACTCAAGTCCAGATGGTTCTCAATTGGCCAATGCGACGGCTGCCAATACGACTTCCATCCTGTTGGTGGCTGAGGACAGGGGAAGACGTCTCGCCAGCTGGAGTTCACGCAACAAGCACTCGGACCTCATGCAGGCTCGTGCCTGGTTCACGAGAGGTCTCGCGGCGCTCCTCATCGCGGGGCTCGTGGCCGGGATCACGAGAGCTTCAACGCAATCAACTCAGGCCAACCGACCGACGACCGTGACGATCACGAACGACCATCACCACGGCTCCCCATTTGGACCGCCCCGGCCATTTCAATTTCGTGGAAATGGGTGACTCGGGGAGCTCAAGACGTGCAGTCACCTGAGTGCGGCGTTGCTTCGAGTCGGCGATGACTCCGAGATCCCTATCTGTGATGACTCAGACCAGAGAGGAGACGACGGACACCGAAGCGTCGCTCCACCTGATCTTGGAACGCGGCGATGGCTGGCGCGCACTCAGCGCCGGGTCCCCAGCCGCCAAGGTTCATGGCCGTAGCACTTGTGGCCGGCGACGTGTTCCGCGCCTCAGCGGTCGTTGCCCCTACTAACGGTCCGATCGTGGACCTGGTTTGCGCATAGGAGATGGCAACCCACGGCGCTTCGGTCGCAATCCAGGCATGGTGGCAAGCCAACCGCTCCTGGAGGTCGTGGCCCAGCTGAGCCAGGGTGCTGAGGGTGGCCGGTTCGTCATCGGTCCGCCGACGGACGCGGTAGGGGAACTCGACCCATGCAACGAGGGTCTGAACCGCCTCGGCGTAGCGGTCGCGCCGGCGGTTGGCGGCATCGCCCGCCCTCGTGATCAGCAACGCCACCGCGGTCGTGAGCCCCGCTACGACGACAGGAATGACCACCGACCCGTACACGCTGATGTCCGCCACCTCGTTCACGCACATCTCGCTTCCGCGGGCAAGGGGTGGAGCCGGCCGTCGAGTGTCTCACCGTGAGGCACCTCTTCCGTCGACCAACTTCCGTGGAGCCGCGAGGTCACCGTGAAGGTACCGCTCCAGCTTCGGTACCGACACCCTCCACCGTGCACCAATCTGGATCGCCGGAGGGAATTGGCCCGTCCGGCAAAGTCGGTAGAGGGTGTCGGCGTGCAGACCGAGTCGGCCGGCCGCATCAGGTACGGAGATCAGGTCAGCGACGGGAATCTGGTCGTGCACACCCCTGGTGACGAGGGTCACGCCGCACCCCTTCCCTTGCGAGGGCACCCGACGGGGAAGAACGTTCCCGCCGCCAACGCTCGGCTGACATCCCGCCGCACGTCGCCGAACAGCGACGCACCCTCGGCGTCGCTGCCGAGCGGCTTTGGTTTGACGATCCACATTTCCATGGGCACCGCACCTTCCTGATTCGGCGCCAGGACAACGCGCCCTGGTCCCTTCCCATGCTCCAGATGGGCATCACCCTGAACGTCACCCCGTCTCGCCACCGCGTGAGTTGGTGGCAGGTGCGGACCGTCACCCTCGGATCGGGGACCTCACCCTCGGTTCGGTCCCCTCGAGGTAGCAGCTCAATGGGGTTGTTTGGAGAGACTGCACACGGTATGCAGCACACCGTGTGCAGTTTGGCTATAGTGGGCGCTGTGGAGCAGACGAAGCCGGGAGCGAACTACCGCCCAGCACGTCACATAACGAGGAGGGGATATGGCCAACACGACGGGGCGTCGGCCCGGCAGTCGTGGAGCCGAGGGCGGGAACGGTTCGGACGTCGAAGGCGAGTCTTGGGAGCAGCGTCACATCCGAGTGACGTTCTGGCTCGAGCGAGCTTTCCGCGAGGAGGTCCGAGAAGCAGCAAAAGCGCGGGCACAGAGCATCACGCAGTTCATCGCCCAAGCTCTGCGTCGAGCAGTCGACGACCCTCAGTAGCGCCTCTACCGGGAGTCGCCGTGCTGGGCGTGCGGCCCCGAGAGCATGCCTCCTCGGAACGTCACCCTGCGCCGCGGATTCGAGCAGCGGGGCGCATCGACTTCCGCGGAATCCATAGGGCGTCCACTCGCTCGGAATGTCCCCCTGAACTGGAAAGGTGACACTCAAGGCAATGTCACCTTCCCCCTACCGTTCCCGACGGGCGTCGTCCTGGTTCAGAGGGACAGTCCTGACGTTTGCACTGCCCTCGAGCGGAGGATCGGGCGCCGCAATCTTGCCCCTCATTCCGTGCCACTTTCACAGGGTGACGTTGCAGGTGACATCCGTCCGGCAACGTCCCCCGTGGATCGACCCCGCATTGGCCGGTCGACGCCCAGATCAGAAACCGGCCGCGTGAGCCGGCAGAGAGGAGGAATCGGAGGGTGACCTCATTGGTGGGACCCTCGAGGGCGGTGTTGAGGAGGTCAGCTTTCGCCGTGTCCGCCGCGACCCTCGCCATCCTCGTAGCGAGCTGCTCCTCCAGTCCCACCACTCACGCAGACACATCGACCTCAGTGACCAGGTCCACTGCATCGACGAGCGCTACCACCGCAACCACGGCCACTACGAGTCCAGCCAACCCAACGGAGACGGCCATCCTGAACGCGTGGCAGTCTGCCCGAGAGGCTCTCTACACCTACCTACAGCGGCCTTGGCAACAGGATCGGGCTGATCTGGTCGGCGGTGAGACCAGTGCCGACCTCTGGCCGAACCTCGCGGACTACTTCACCAACCCGGCGCTCCAGTCGGAGGACGAGTTCCTCGTCGGGGTGAAGATGGGTCAGCTCAATGGACCGACGACCTACAACCTTGGTCATCCAAGTGTCACCCTCGTGTCTCCGACCTCAGCGACGGTCGCGAGCTGCATCTACGACACGGGCACCACATCGAGCTCGGGAAAGCCCGGTCCCGCGACGCTCGGAGGGGGTGCCGGAAACTCCAGGGGCACGTGGCAACTTCAGCTGATCGATGGATCCTGGAAGATCGCCAGCTTTCACACGTCCTCGGTGGCCAAGTGTTGAGGTCGTGGAAGTTGACGAGCCTCGGTATCACCGCCCTCTCTGCCATCACCTTGGTCGTTCTTCCGGTGCAACACGCCGGTGCAGCCGTCGGTGGCGGCGGAACGTGCACGGACTCGGGCCAAACAGTGGATTGCGGGAGCGGTGTCGACGGTCAGCCGGGCTCTGGTGGCGGAACGGGTGGCGATGCGACGCCGGTGAGTGACGGCGGTGGGAGCACCGCTCCACAGTGTCCCGACTACGTCCCGTACTCAGTGGCCGTTCCGGGTGGCGGCGATGGGGGTCCGCCCCCGGCCGGCGCGCCCCAGCCCGGAGCCTGGTACGTGAACCTCTGCGCCCAAGGTGGCGTCCAAGGCATGGCGACGGGAGTCGAGTGGTTTGCCACGGGAGCAGTGCCGAACATCCCGCCGCCCGATCCGGCCGTCGTTGGTGCGCGAGGCCGCCAGTGAGCTTCGACTCTCCAGCCCGTCCCTCGTACTCAGCCCGTCGAATAGCGGCTACGTAAACCTCGCCGAATGGCTGTGGATCGACGCGTCGATCTGGCACACCCTTCAGCACCACCGCGCAGGCCTGTAATGCAGGTGGGTGCACGGCCGCGACGGCTACCGCCACCCCGGCGTACGTGACCTGGAACACCGGCGACGGGTCGACGCTGACTTGTAATGGCCCCGGCATCGTGTACAACGCCGCCCTTCCCGCTGACGCCCAGTCGAGCGCCTGCACGCACACCTACACGGTGACCTCGGCAGGACAGCCCAGCCCTGACGGCAATCCCAACGACGCCGCCTTCGGGGTAACCGCCACAGTGACGTGGACCGTCGCGTGGACGGGTCCCGATGGCTCAGCCGGCCCGCTTCCCAGCCTGACCACCGAGGGCACGTCCTCCCTCAAGGTCGCCCAGATCGAATCCGTGAACGACTGAGAACTGGAGGTCCGATGGTCACCACGGCACCCACCCGACCCACCCTCGTGTCCGCGCCGGACAATGAGCCCCGGAGCGGTCTGCGCCTCATCACCGGGAACCATCAGCGGCGACCGTGGCAGATCGGCCTCGGCATCGCTCTGGTGCTTGTCTGCGCAGCGGTGGCCGGAGCACTGTTCCAGTCCTCGGCCAAACGGGTGAACGTCGTGGTGGCGACCAAGACCTTGGCGGCGGGGACCGTCTTGACTCCGGGCGACCTCGGTGCGGCGAGCATCCCGGCCTCAGGGCACATCACGGCCATGTCGGCGTCGGGTTCTTCGGCCCTCGTCGGCCAGCAGCTCAACAGCCCCGTCTACGCCGGTCAGGTCATGGTCCGCCAGATGCTCTCGGGCACGCCCCAGCTGGGAGCCGGTGAACAGGTCGTCGGCATGTTGCTCAAAGGTGACCAGATGCCCGGGGTGGCACTGGTGGCAGGCGACACCGTGCAGGTCATCGCCGTCCCCCAGCCCGGTCAGGGCTCGACGATCGGCGGAACCATCGGCTCGACGCTCGTGGCCAGAGCCACCGTCTATGCGGTGGGCGCGCCACCACCGAACCAGACCCAGTATCAGGCGTCGGTCTCGCTCGAAGTCCCGAGCTCCGATGCCGACACGGTCACCGCCTATGCCGCCGCCGATCAGCTCGGTTTGGCGCTCGTCGGTGAGGGACAAAGGTGAGCGTCGTCACTCTGGCATCGATCAAGGGATCGCCCGGCGTCACCACGGCCGCTCTCGCCCTCGCCGCCGCTTGGCCGAGCGGTCGGAAGGTCCTTTTGGTCGAAGCAGATCCCTTCGGGGGCGACCTGGCCCCGCGCCACGGCTCGACCATTACCGCCGGTCTCCCGTCACTCTTCGCCGCGGCCAGGCGCTCGCTCGCCCCCGATGCCGTCTGGGACCACGTCGACCATCTCCCCGGTGGTCTGCCCGTGCTCTTCGGCCTCTCGGGCGTCCAAGGTGCCACCGCCAATGAGAAGGCCTGGCCGGTGGTGGCCGCAGCGCTGGGGGGTCTCGACGCCGACGTGGTGATCGACGCCGGCCGGCTCCTGCCGAACTTTGCCGGCGGCACCCGCCAACTGCTCGAGCAGAGCGACGTCCTCGTCGTCGTGTGCGATCCGACGCTCGAAGGGATCGTCCACCTCCGAGCCGCCCTGCCGTCCCTCGTGGCCGAAATCCGCGACCGCCGACTCCTGATCGTCCCCACAGCGTCTGGGACCTATGGCGGTTCTGAGATCGCGGCGACTATCGGGGTCGGCGTGGGGCCCGCTTTGCCCGACGATCGCAAGGCCGCCGACGCGTTGGCCAACAGGCGCACCGTGGCGCGACTCGAGCGGACCGCACTCTTGAAGTGGGCCAACGCCATCGTCGCGAGCTGGGAATCGAGGCGCCCGACAGCGAACCAGTCGACATCGAGGCACTTGACACTGAAACAGCCGACCGCGAGGAGGGTGTCGTCCAAGGCGACGACCCGACCGGTGTCGTTGACCAAACGGAGCATCGCTTCTCGGCAGACCACGAACAGCGTGTCTGCGCGCCGAGCAGCGAACAGGCGCCGTCGAACCACCTCGAGATCGCCGATCGATGACGCAGCGTCGTTGCTGGCTCAGTGTCGATACCCGCCGTCGTTGGAGGACTCAGTGTGGGACCACGGCGATGCCGCGCTGACCGTGGGAGCGGGATCGAACGGAAAGGCGCAGCAATGAACGACGCCGAGCGCCGCCAACTCGAGCGCGATGCCACCGAGCACGTGGCCGAGGGGATTGTCCACTACGGGACCGCCGGAATGAGTGAGGTCGATCGCCGCTCTTTCGTCGAGAAGCTGGCCCGCGAGGCCATCGACGAAGCGGCCCGCTCCATGGTCCAGCGCGGTGTCACCACGCCGAGCCCCGAAGAAGAGGACCAGATCGTTCGCCGCTTGGTGGCCACCCAGCTGGGTCTGGGTCGACTCCAGCTCCTCTTGGACGAGGACGACATCGAGAACATCAACATCAACGGCGCCGACCACGTCTGGGTCAAACGCGCCGATGGAATCAAAGAGCGGGTCGAGCCCATCGCGGACAGCGACGAGGACCTGATCGAACTGGTCCAGCGAGCCGCCCGGGCGCACCACACCGGCGGCGAGCGCCGCATCGACAGCGCCAAGCCCGTCGTCGACCTCCACCTCGCCGGTGGGCACCGGCTCTCGGCCATGATCGAGGTCTCCAACCGACCGTGCGTGTCCATCCGACGGCACCGCCTCGATCGACGCCACCCTCGACGACCTGGCCGATTCGCTGAGCGACGAGTTGGTCCGCTTCTTGCGCGCCGCGGTGCGGGCCCGGCTGAACATGATCATCTCGGGCGGCACCGACGCCGGCAAGACCACGCTGCTTGCGCGCCCTGGCCGCCGAGGCGGACCCAGCCGGATCGCATCGTCACCATCGAGCTGTCCTACGAGCTCGGCCTGCACGAGCTGGTCCATCGCCATCCCGACTGTGTGGCCTGGGAGACCCGCGAAGCCAACACCGAAGGCCAAGGGGCGGTCTCCATGGACTACCTGGTCCAACGCGCCAACCGCCACGACGCCGACCGGGTCATCGTCGGCGAAGTACTCGGCGACGAGATCGTCCCCATGCTCAACGCCATGACGGCCGGCAAGGCGGGCTCGATGTGCACCATCCACGCCGATTCGACCGAAGGCACCTTCGGCAAGATCAAGACGCTATGCCTCCCAGTCGCCCAAGCACCTGAGCGACCAGCGCGGCGGCCCAGCTCACCGCCCAGGCACTCGACCTGGTCATCTTCGTGCGCAAACGCCCTGACGCCTCGGGCCTGGCCCGGCGCTACGTCTCCTCGGTACGTGTGGTGGAGGACTCAGAAGGCCCCCACGTCATCTCGACCGAGATCTTCGCCGAGCCCGAGGGCGGGGGACCGGCCGTCCACCACCTCTCCATGCCGCTGGGGCTGCGCGATCGGCTGTCCGACTTCGGCTACGAAGCCCCGCTCTCGGTGTACGCCCGATGACTCCGGTCGTCGTCCTCTTCGGCGCCGGCGCTGGTGTCGGCCTGGCGCTGATCGTCTCGGGCATCTGGTCGCAGCGCCCGGCCGGTCCGCAAAGCGACGCTGACCAAGCGCATCGATCCGGCCAACCGCCAAGCGGCGGCGGCCGCCCTGATCGGCGCCGTCATCGTCGGGCCTGGTGACCCACTGGCCCGTCGGTGCGGCCATCGGAGGTGCCGTCGGCTGGACACTGCGCTCGGCACTCCAACCCACCACGTCGCGCCGGGTGACCGGTCAGCTCGAGGCCCTGGCCACCTGGATCGAGGCGCTGCGTGACAGCGTGGCCGCCCACCGCGGTCTGCTCGCCGCCATCGAGTCGACCGAGCGCGCCGCCCCTCCCGCGATCAAGGGGCCCGTTGCCCGCCTGATCGTGCGCCTCAAGAGCGGCAGTGCACTTGACGGCGCGCTTTATGCCTTCGCGGCCGAGCTCGACGATGCGGCGGCCGACGAAGCGATCGCCCCGCTCATCTTGGCCGCCCGCTTCGGCGGCTCTGACCTGGGCCACCTCTTGGCCTCCGCGGCCGCCAACACCCGCGAGCAGATCGCGCTGTGGCAACGCACCGAGGTGGCCCGGGCCAAACCACGGCGCGACATGCGCCTCGTCATCGCCGTGACCCTGGTCTTCACGCTCGGCATCTTGATCATCGGCCACGGCTACTTCAAGCCGTTCGGCACCCCGGCCGGCCAGATCGCCCTGCTCGTGGTCGCCGGGCTCTTCGCCGGCGGCTTCTGCGGCCATGAACCGACTGTCTCGTCCGGTGCCCATGCCCCGTCTCTTTGGAGAGGAGGTCAGGTAGATGACGCTGATGATCGTCGTCGGACTCGGCATCGGTGTCGGCCTGGTCACCGTGCTGTGGGGCCTGTTCCCGCCGCCGCTGACCCTGCGTGCGGCGCTGGCCCGTCTCAGCGGTGAGCACGCCCCGGTCGACCCCGACGTGCTGTCTCGGCGCGCCGGCGGGGCGCGCCGCGATGGCCGGGCACTTCGTCGACACCAACGTGCAGAAGATCCCCCGCCTGGCCGAGATCGTCGTGCCCGATCTCGCCATCACCGGCACCGCCACCGAGACCTTCGCCCTCAAAGTCGTCGGCTATGGCGTCGGACTCGCCTTGCTCGGCCCGGTGCTGTGGGCCGCCAGCAGGTGCGGTGGGCATCCATCTCAGCCTCGAGGTGCCACTGCTGGGCGTCCTTCTCCTCGGGGCGGCCGGGGCGGTCAGCCCGTTCTTCGATCTGCACAAGGCGGCCGAGCGCCGGCGCCGACACTTCTGCCACTCGCTCTCGACCTATGCCTCGCTGGTCTCGATGGCCATGGCGGGTTCCATGGGTTGGTCGAGTGCCCTCGAGGTGGCGGCCGGAGTCTCGTCGACCGACTGGGCCATGGACGAGATCGCCCAGTCCCTGCTGTGGGCGCAGGCCTATCGCAAACCTCCTTCGGAGGGTCTCGAGCGTCTGGCCGCCCGCTTCAACCTGCCCGAACTCGCCGACCTGGCCCGGGCCATGGCCCAGGCCGGCGACGGGGCGCGCATCCGCGACACCCTCGACGCCAAGGCCGCATCGCTGCGCCTCAAAGAGACCTCCGCCCTCGAGGACGCCGCCCAAGCCGTGACCCAGAAGATGCTGCTGCCCGGCGTGCTGCTCATGGCCGGCTACGGCGTCCTGGTCTTCTACCCCGCCCTGGCCGCCTTCACCGGCAGCCACCTGTGATCCGTACCCAACCGATCCGACCCGTCATCCAACCACCACCAGCGAAAGGAACCCCATGGCGCATCCCAACGATCACTCCCGCCAGTTACAGAGAGAAGGTCGGCGCGCTGGCGCGCTCGGCCTTCGAGTCGGCCTAGCGGTCCGCGCTCAGCTTCCTGCGCGCCTATGTGGCGACGCGGACCAATCTCGATCTCGGCCGACGAGCGGGGCGAGATCGCCTCGTGGGTGGTGGTGACGGCCCTTGTCGTGGCCGCGTCATCGTCATCGTGGCCATCATCACCACCAAGCTCACCAACACGGCCAACAACATCCAGACGCCGTGACCGAGCTGTGCCCCCGGCGGCGGCGCCAATCGCATGATGGTCGCGACGGACGCGACTGGTGCGTGGATTCGCCGACCAAGGGGAGAAGAGGGGTTCGCGGACTTCGTCATCTGCCTTCCCATCTTCTTCCTCCTCGTCCTCGCCGGCGTCCAGTTCGCCCTGTGGTCTCACGCCGCCCACCTGGCCCGCGCCGCGGCCGAACAGGGCAGCCAGGTGGCCTCGGGCTACGGCTCCGTCGTCGCACGCCGGCACCCAGGCCGCCTACCAGTTCATCGACACCACCGGGCCGGGCACGCTCACCGGTGCCAACGTCTCGACGACGACAACCTCTGGTGACACCGCCCAGGTCACCGTGAGCGGGCGGGCCCAGGCGCATCATCCCGTGGTTCCATCTCAGCGTCTCGGCCACGAGCGACGCCCCTATCCAGGAATATCGGCCCAGTGGCTGACCGACGTCTCGCAGACGGCGCTGGGCGCACAGCGAGGAGGGCTCGGCCATCGCCGAGTTGGTCATCGTCGCCCCCGTCCTCTTGATCGTCATCGTCCTCATGGTCGCCCTCGGACGGGTCGATTCGGCCCAAGGCGACGTCGAGTCCGCCGCCCGCGCCGGCGTGCAGGCCGCGGTCGTCGCAGCCCGATGCCTCTGACGCCCAGACCCAGGCGAGCGCCGCCGCGCAGTCGTCGCTCAGCGGTGCGGGGCTCACCTGTACCGCGCCGCAGATCAGCGTCGACACCTCGAACTTCGTGGCCGGCGGGTGGGTGTCGGTCAGCGTGACGTGTGTCACCAGCCTGGCCGACGTCTCGGTCCCCGGAGTGCCCGGGGCCAAGACCTTGAGCGCCACGTCCTCGGCTCACATCGATCCCTATCGCGCCATCACGTCGCAGGCGCTGTCATGACGTCACTGTCAGTGCCGAGACCGCTGATGTCGTCAGCGGTAACACGCGGCGCAGCGTCGCCGGTCATTCCAGCGGCTACGAAACCGCTGGAGGACTCGCCGACAGCGCTCAGAGGACGGGTCGATCCTGGCCATGACGTGCATCTTCATGACCATGTTCTTGGCCCTGGCCGGCCTGGTGGCCGACGGCGGCCACTACTTCGATGCCAAGGAGGCCGCGGCCTCCGAAGCCGAACAGGCGGCGCGGGCCGGAGCCAGCTGCCCTCGACGTCAGCCAGCTGCACGCGGGCACCGTCGCCCTCGACCCCAACACCGCCGTCGCCGCAGGCCGAGAGTTACATGGTCGCCTCGGGCCAGCCGGGGACGGCCTGGGTGCAGGGCAACACCGTCTACGCCCAGATCAGCTACCGACAGCCGACCCAGCTGCTCGGCATCATCGGTGTCGGCAGCCTCCAGATCAACGTGACCGAATCCGCCACCGACGTCAGTGGCGTCGCCTCAGGAGGATGACCATGCCCACGTATCGATCCAGACACCCGCGCGCCACCGTCCGCCCACTGATCGAAGGGCTCGGCGCTCTCGCTGTGCTTGGTGTGCGGACTCGTCGGGATCCCGGTCGTCCTGGCCACCACCGTCGGCTGGCCCCTTCCGCACCATCTCAGCGGAGGGGGCCAGGTGGCGGACGCGCTGCGCAGCACCATCCCTGACTCGTTCTGGCCCCATCTCTTCGCGTCCTTGGCCTGGATAGCCTGGGCCTACTTCGTCTTTTCCGTCCTCGCCACTGCGATCTCCCGTATCCGCACTCCGTCGGGGCATCGTCGTCGCCCTCTCGGGCGCCACAGTGCGGCGGCCGGCCTGGTCTCTGCGGTCATCACGGCGGCCGTCGTCCTCAGCCAGTTGCGCGGTGCTCCGACGGGGCGCATCCCCGCCCCGACGTCGGTTGCCACGGCTCCTTTCCGCAGCGCCGTCGCGTCTCCACCCAGCACCTCGAGCGTCGCGAGGCCCGCGCTGCAACTCGTGTCCGACAGCACGCCATTGCCCGCTGCGCAGATCGCCAAGGTGACGCACACCGTCGTAGCCGGGGACACCTTGTGGGGCATTGCCGAGACGTACTACGGCAACGGCGAGCAGTGGGAGGCCATCTACCAGGCCAACGTGGGCGTGCCCCAGCCCGATGGCCGAGCCCTCAGTGACGCCCACTGGATCTACCCGGGCTGGACCCTCGTCATCCCTGAACCTCGGTCGCTCGCCCGCACCGTCGCCCGCGCGCGCCTGCCGCCCCGCCGACCTCCGTCGCGGCCCCCACCACTCAACCCGCTGTGACCCAGCCGACCGCGGCCCAACCGGCCCATGCCGTCACATCCCATGACGACCGCCGCGACGACACCACAGGCGCAGACACCGCATGCCGGCAAGAGCACGACCCCTGCCCCGCGACGCCGATCACGCCGGCGGCACCTCTCCGGTGCCCGTCGCGCCGGCGCACCGTCGACGCGTCACCCCAGCGCCGCCCCACGTCGTCCACACGATGTCCACAAGCCCGCCGCGACCACCACGTCACGTGCGCTCTGGTGGCGACGACATCGGGCCCCTGGCCATCGGGGCGGGCATCTTCGGCCTGGCCGCCATCGGCATCGTCGGCGCCCTCGATCGCCGACGCCGACGCCAGCGCATGACGCGCGCCCCGGGCCGGCGGATCCCCCTCCCCGCCCCGCACAGCGCCGCGGCCGACCTCGAGTTGGCCCTTGCGCCAGTACGCCCGGGCCGACGGCGCGTTCTGGCTGACCCGTCTCGGCGACCTGTTGGCCTACGCCGCCGACCGCGCCGGCGTCCCTCGGCCGAGCGGTGCTCGGCGTCGAGGTCCAGTCCCGTGGTCTCGACGTCTTCGTGGCAGGAGAGATTGGCGAAGCTCCCGCGCCATTCGAGCGCTGGTGCACGAGCCCGACGTCTGGCACCTCCCGCTCACGCACCGATCCCGGTGTGCTCGACGAGACCGTGGTGGCAGAGCCGGTTCCGCCTGACGCTCTTCAGCGTTGGTCAGCGGGCCGGTGTCAGCGTGCTGATCAACCTCGAGCACTACTCGAGTGTGCACGTGCAGGTCCCGGCCGAGCGGGCGCCCGGCACCCTGGCCGCCATCGGTACGGAGCTGGCCGCCTCGAGCGGCTCCCGGGCGCGAGGTTCTGGCCGTCGGATTCGGCCACGGGGTGATCGACCGGTTCGACGACGGCATCGTCGCCGAGGATCTCGATGCCGCGCTGCGTCAGCTGCAGGTCGGGGAGAACAAACCATCGTCTTGGTCGATGGAGCGATGGTCATCGGCGAGCTCACTGAGTTGGGCCAACGGACCGACGTGCGCCTCGTCACCGCCGGCCCGGTCGCACCGGCCGGCACCGGGCTGGTCATCGACCCGACCCACCCGACCCTCGTCGGGCCACCAGTCCAACCCGTCGATCCGACTCACGTCGACCGAGGAAACCCTGCTCGACGTCGAAGGACTCCTCGACCTGGCGGAAGCGCCTGCCAACGCCGGGCCGGCCGACGAGCCGTACGCCAGCTTTGAGGACGCGGTCACTCCTCCGGGACGCCCCAACCAGACGATGCGATCATTCTCGGGCTCCTCGGAGAGCCGACCATCACGGTCGGACGAGAGGGAGCCCGAGGATCTCCTCGAGGCCGTCGCTCCGACCGCGGGGACCAAGGCCCGGCGCGTCGTCGAACTCCTCGTCTACCTCGCCGCCCACGGCGGGAGCGCCACCCGAGGCCAATGGCTCACCGACGTCTCTCCCGACAAGACCCTCAGCGACGGCTACGTGCGCAACCTGGTGCTGCTCACCCGCCGCTCCCTCGAGGCGCTGACCGGCGACGGCGATCTCCTCGCCTATGACCGCGCCAGCCAACGTTTCACCCTGGCCGAGCGTGTCCGCAGCGACTGGACCATGTTTCGGTCCTTCGCAGCCGACGGCGAGCCCGACGGACTCCGCGCCGCGCTGTCGTTGGTCCGGGGCATGCCCTTTGGTGCCAACCCCGAACCGTGGACGTCGGCTGCGCGGCATCTCCTACGCCATGGTGGCTGAGATCGTCGACGCCGCGGTCTCCCTCGCCGAACACGCCCTCTCTGATCGGCGAGCAGCAGCTCGCCACCTGGGCCGCTCGCCAAGGTCAACTGGTCGACCGTTACGACCAAGGCCTGTGGCGCATCCTCTTGCGCGCCGCTGGTGACGACCAGACCCGAGAGAGGATCTGGCAAGAGCTCATGACCTGCTGGCCGTTGACGGCGATGCTGCCGAAGACCTCGACCCCGAGACGGTCGATCTCTACAACCTCCTCAGCACGCCCGAGACCGGTGTCCGCCGACGTCATCGTCCTCCAAGAAGACGACGAAATGGTCATCCCCACACGCCAGGCCGTCTAACACGGTCTCGGGTCTCGGAGGGGATCCGACTTCAGCGCCGGGTCCAGTTCTGGGATCGATACCACCCAACTCGGCGACGTAGCGATCCGCCTGGCCGCCTGCCCGCAATCCTCGCTTCGCTGGGAGCAGCGAGGAGCCGGCTCACATGAAAGGTGTCGCCACGGGGTCGCCGTAGCGCCCTCTGCCATCGGATCACGTCTGTGATCCCCTCTTGACCCACAGCCCGACCGTTCCTACTTGGTGCTCGCTGCGGTCCCTCGCCCCCGTGCCATGGGGCCTCTGCGCTGCGTGTCACCCTGCCAGAGCTTCGTCCTACGAGCTGCAAGCCCTGAAGTGCACTCGCTGCGCTCGGGGCTATTCCGCTCGGCCTCCCTCTGGCTGTTCGGGTGCATCGCATCGGCACCACACGGAGGGACTCAGAAATGACCGCCAAGAACAACCACCCCGAACTCATCGCCCAGCTGACAGAAGGGATCAGCCAACCTCACTTCATCGAAGGACTGGCAGCACTACCTCGACTTCCAGAGCCGCTTTCACCGCTACAGCTTCGGCAACGTGCTCCTCATCGCAGCCCAGTGTCACGAGGCGACACGGGTCGCAGGCTTCAACGCCTGGCGGAAGATGAACCGCTTCGTCCGCAAGGGAGAGAAGGCCATCTGGATCCTCGCTCCGATGGTCTACAAGAACGCCGACGCCGAGGATGGCGACGACGATCGGGTCATCCGTGGCTTCAAGTGCGTCCCGGTGTTCGACGTCGCTCAGACCGACGGCGAAGAGCTGCCGTCCATCTGCAACCGGCTCGACGGTGACGACCCCGCAGGGCACTTCGCCCAGCTGGTGGCGGTGGCTCAGTCCATCGGTTTCACGCGTCGAGGACGCACGAGTTCGGCGGCTCCACCAACGGTGACTGCACGCACGACCTGCATCGCATCCGAGTCGAGATCCACGAACTCACCCGCCCAGCGGGTGAAGACACTCGCTCACGAGATCGCGCACGCGATCCTCCACGAGGAGCTCAAGGACCGGCGCGCTTGCCGAGCTGGAGGCCGAGTCCACCGCGTACGTCGTCTGCCAGGCGCTTGGGATCGACTCCAGCGACTACTCGTTCGGCTACGTCGCAACGTGGGCCGGTGGCGGTGACGAGGCCATCGCCGGGATCAAGGCGTCGTGCGAGCGCATCCAGAAGACCGCAGCCCGGATCCTGCGATCGTTCGAGGATGATCAGGAGGCCGTTGCATAACAGTCGCCGTGACTGAGATCCGATCTAGCGGTCCCCGACGTCGGGCTTGGCTCGCCACTGCCTGCCGACGAGCGCCCGTCGAGTTCACCCGGAACGTCATCATCTGCGTGCTAACGCCAATACGCGACCGCGGCGACGCCCATCGGCGTTCCCTCCATAGCGATCGCGACGGCAGCCGCACGGGGTACGAGTAGGCAGCCGGACAGCCACGCCGCTTCCTCCTCGTCGGACCTCACGTAATCCCTACAGCCGTTGACGATGGCTCCACGAGGCTCGTGGAGGAGAAGGCCATGGGACAGCTCATGGGCGATGTCGGAGTTCTGCCGGGCATCCGAGTTCCCGTCGTTGAAAATGATCACCCGGTGACGCCGTGGCCAATCCGGGAAGATCGTCATCGCCGAGAGCACCTTGTTGTTTGCGTGTACGTGACGGATAGACGCGGCAACGCCATTACCGTCGAGCGCCGACAGAGGATGGACAGGTATCCCAAGGTGTTGGGCAAGATCGCGCGAATTCAACGGTGCATGTGCATGCAGTCCGGTCTCTGCACGCACTGCAGTAGCGGTCGACTCACACTCGCTCTTGAACCCGCGTACTTCACTCAGTGCCCCGTCCTCTGTCACTGCCGGAACTGGTCGTACGCGGCGCGGATGATCGTCTCCAACGCCTGCACGCCCTTTTCATCGAGGTTGGGGTCGCTGCGTAGGTACGTGGGAAGGCTCGTGAGAAATCCGCCGGCTGGCTGCAACTTGGGGGCAGTGACGAACTGGTCGGCAGCGAACCCACCCCAGGCGACCAGCCGGGCGAACGAGTCGACATCGGGTCGCCGCCCCTGGCCGAGACGGGTCAATGTCGACGGGCTCACCCTGGACTCGGCCGCCACCTCCTTCCAGTTGAGCCCCCGGTCCGGCGTTCCCCGTCAAGGGTCTCGTAGAAGGCGTCAGCGTCGAAGGCGGAAGTGTCTTCGGCCTGGTCAGCGGCCTCTCTACCATGCGTCTCCCTCGGATTGCAGATGTGAAATCGGGCGTCACTGGTGCGCTATAATTGCAGATGTGACGTCAGGTTCGAGTATAGGCATCAACCGGGCGCTGCAGCCGGATATCCAACTATTGCCCCGAGGAGGGCCACCGATGAGCCAGACCGATACAGCCGCTCCCGAGGAGCACCACAAGCACCACGAGTTCACCATCACCGTGAATGACAAGCCCGTCATCCTGACGGACCACCACCAGACCGGCCTCTCCATCAAGGAGGCGGCCATTGATCAGGGCGTCCCGATCCAGGCCGACTTCGATCTGTCCGAGGTGCTCCACGACGGCAAGCACAAGCCAATCGGGAACGACAAGAAGGTCGACGTCAAGGAGGGTGATGAGTTCTGGGCCATCCCCGGTGATGACAACTCCTGACCTCGCCGATGTCAAGGAGACGGTAAAGACCGCCCTCGCCGACATCATCAAGGCGTACGGCGACAACGTCCGTGTCGTGCCCGATGGGCAGGGGGGTGCTTGGATCGAGATCGCCGAGGTCGGACTCGGCGATCCCTACGCCCAGGACGACACCTTCGTCATCTGTCTGCTGCCCTTCAACCTCCCTGGCGCCGATGTGTACCCGCTCTTCGTGCGCAACGACCTAACGCGCAGCGACGGCAATGGCCTCGGAGAGGGCTTCGGCACGACGTCCGTGGCCTGGCCTGGCGATCCCGAGGCCAGGCCAGTCGTTCAGGTCTCCCGGCGAACGCGGGGCAACGCGTTCGTCCTTCAGACCCCACGGCAGAAGATCGAGAAGGTCCTCGATTGGGTCCGGACCCGCTGATGTCGGCACCCTTCGAATTGCGACTCTCCGAGGCGGACTGGACGAAGCTTCACGACCACCTCTTCCCCGGCGACCACGACGAGCACGGCGCCGCACTCCTGTGTGGTGTGGCCCGGAGCGACCGGGCCTCGCGTCTGCTTGTCCGAGACGTCGTCCTGGCACGCGACGGAATCGACTTCGTCCCGGGCACGAGGGGATACCGTCTTCTCACCGGTGAGTTCGTCACGCGGATGATCCGCCGTGCCAAGGACGAGGGGCTTGTATACCTTGCCGTTCACAACCACGGTGGCACCACGTCCGTGGGATTCTCGGAGCCAGATCTGGCATCCCACGAGAGGGGATACCCAACACTCTTGGGCCTGAGTAAGCAGCCCGTCGGCGCTCTGGTTCTGGCAGAGCAGGCCGTCGCTGGGGACATCTGGCTCTCCGACGGAAACCGCGTCGAGCTGACCCGGACTGTCGTCCTCGGGTTCCGACTTGAGGTACTGACGCCGCAGCCGGACCACCGCGAACCGGTTGTCGCCGCCCGCTACCACCGGCAGTCCCTCCTTTATGGTCCCGCGGGACATGCGATCTTTTCCGGGGCCAAAGTAGCGATCGTCGGAACCGGCGGCGTCGGCATGTTGCTGGTACAAACCCTTGCCCGGCTCGGTGTGGGGCACCTGGTCGTGATCGACCCCGAGAGGGTCGACGCGACCAACCTGCCGCGACTGCCCGAAGCCACGCGGCTGGACGCCATGGAGTACCTCGACCACGATGGCGTTCCGCAGTGGCTGCGACGAATCGCCCGTCGATTCGCTGTGCGCAAGGTGCGGGTCGCCCGACGGATCACTCGCCGGGCCAACCACCGAGTCACTTTCGAAGGGATCGTTGGTGACGTCGCCGACGACGACGTCGCTCGGAGGATCACTGACTGCGACTTCATCTTCCTTGCCGCTGACACAATGCTCGCGAGAAGCGTCGTCAACCAGATCTCATACCAGTACCTGATTCCGACGTTGCAGGTCGGGTCGAAGCCCGTCATCCAGAAGGAGACGGGCAACGTCCTCGACGTCTTCGCCGTCGTTCGCACCCTCGGAACGGCGCCTGGATGCCTCGAGTGCAACGAGCTGATCGATCCAGTACGTCTCTCCGAGGAGGCACTCGGTGACCCCGTTCAGATCGCCAACCAACGCTACGTCGACGACCCCGACGTGCATGCGCCGAGCGTCATCACGTTGAACGCCATGGGCTCTGGCTGGGCCGCCAACGACTTCATGCAGTTCATGGTCGGCCTGGGCCGTCCGGCCGGTGGGTTCCGCATCCTTCGTACCAACCCCGTCACCGGCAAAAGCCCCCACGTCACCGTCCAGGAGCCCGATCCCGAACCGGCGTGCTACATCTGCGGTCTTCCTCCGTCCAGTGTGCGAGCTACGGGCGACGGTCGAGAACTTCCGACACGTGTAAGGCGGACCCGCAGATAGTCGTATTCCGAGGCGCTTGTCGTGCCTTCCCAAGCCGGTACGTCACTAACACCCGGAGGAGTGTTCAGCTCAGTCACGTCGGCGGTTGTGTTGCGAAACCCTCGTGCTCACCCGTCTCGGTTGCGGGCACTGAGCCTGACACGGAGTAACTCCGCCGCAAGGCGGTCCGAGCCTCCACTTCGCTCCGGTTCTCCCGTCCGGTGGATCCCCTTGCCCCAGAGTTCCAACTCCGTGCGCCCGTGCGCCGACCAACCGAGAAGGAGTGAGAGCAATGGCGCACACTGTCACCGACATCGCAGAGCTGATCGAGTACCACCTCGTCGCGTCCGCCCCGGACAACGAGACGGCCGATGACAACCTCGCCCAGCTCGTCTCCGAACTTCAACGTCTCTCCACCTGTCCGCTGTGGCGTGAGGCAACGTGGGTCTTCTGCGATCGGTGCGGTTGCTCGGTCGACACCGACCTCATCCACCCGGAGGGCCACCACTACGGGGACGATGGCGACTTCTACTGCGCCGACTGCTGGGGCACACCAGGAGACGCCTGAGGCCGTGTCCCGGCGGCGGCCGGTTATCCGGAGCCGCCGCGTTAAGTAAGATTCCCAACTCGGAGTGTGGTCACCACGTCCTCGGTGCCCGTAACCGCTTCAATGGGGAGGTGACGGCACCAGTGACGGCTACGACGCTTCCCCCAAGCCCCGGCCAACTGGTGCACCTACGTCAGCGTCGCTATCTGGTCGAGGAGACAATCCCGCCTCCTGTGGTTGGCGACGCCACTTTGGTCCGCCTGGCCTGCGTCGATGAGGACGCCCAAGGCCAGCCGCTCGAAGTCCTTTGGGAGTGCGAGGTGGACCCCGAGGTGCTGGAGGCTGAGGCGTGGGACGACCTTGGCGCCAAAGGCTTCGATCACCCCAAATTCTTCTCGGCCTACATACACACGCTTCGTTGGAACTCGGTAACCGCGGCCGATCCTCGCCTATTCCAGTCCCCTTTCCGGGCAGGAATCCGCCTTGATGCATACCAGCTGGAACCGCTTCGCAAGGCTCTACTGCTGCCTCGTGTCAACCTATTCATCGCCGACGACGTCGGCCTTGGCAAGACGATCGAAGCTGGCCTCATAACCCGCGAGTTGCTGCTCCGCCGCAAGGTCCGAGAGGTCGTCATTGCCACGCCGCCCGCCATGCTCCTTCAGTGGCGAGAGGAGATGCAGACTCGCTTTGGGCTGACGTTCGAGATCCTCGACCGCGACTACATCGCGCGGGTACGGCGTGAGCGCGGCTACGGCGTGAACCCGTGGACGACGCACCCGCGGTTCCTGGTCTCGCACCGCCTTCTCATCGACGAGTCATACGTCAGCGGCCTTCGTGACCACCTCGGTCACTTTTCCCCGGGTACCATGCTCATCCTCGATGAGGCGCACCACGCTGCCCCCGCGAGCGGCGTGAGATACGCCATCGACTCGAAACTCACGCGAGCCGTCCGTGATTTGGCTGGCCGCTTCGAGCACCGCCTCTTTCTGTCTGCGACGCCGCACAACGGACACTCGAACAGCTTCTCCGCGCTCCTTGAGATCCTCGATCCTCAACGCTTCTGTCGCGGGGTGCCCGTAGCGCCCAAGCTCCGCGACGAGGTTCTCGTTCGCCGGCTCAAGGAAGACATCCGAGAAATCGCAGGAGGGTTTCCCAAGCGCATACCCATCCAGGAAGACATTCAGGGTCTGCCTGATGATGCCCCCGAGCTTCGGTTGTCAACGCTTCTCGACGAGTACCGTGAGCTTCGCGAAGAGCGGTTGAGTGCTGAGTCGAAACGCACCCAAGCTGCTTCCGGCCTGCTCATCTGCGGCCTCCAGCAACGACTGCTCTCGTCGATTGAGGCGTTCGCTCGGACGCTCCGCGTTCATCGGCGGACCGTGCTTCGCCATTGGGAAGCCGCACACGCGAACGTGGACATCGAGGCTCGGACCTCCGAAGCTCGTCTCGACCTTCTGTCTGGTGGGCTTTCTAACGACGACGACAGGGCGGCCGAACCCGAGGAAGCGCTGGCCCAAGAGGAGGACGATCAGTTCGCCGCAGCGAGCGCTGCATCGGTCGGCCACACAACGACCGATGCTGACGCTGCACTTTTCGCGCGCGAGCAGCAGCTCCTCGACGAGATGACCGAAATCGCCGATGCGGCCCGCGGCCTCCCGGATGCGAAGGTAAGGCGGTTGCTCGACTGGATCTCCGAGCACATGCTCGATGGTCGAAGCTGGACGCCACTTCGCATTCTCATCTTCACCGAGTACGACGATACCAAGCGCTACCTCCGGGAGCAGCTGTCCGCGTCTCTTGCACATACCGACCGAGTCGAAGAACGGATCAAGGTCTTCCACGGCCCAACGCCGCCAGAGGAGCGCGAGGAGATCAAGCGGGCCTTCAACGCCCCCCCGGAGTCAAATCCTGTCCGCATTCTCATCGCCACAGACGCAGCACGCGAGGGTCTCAATCTCCAGGCTCACTGCTGGCACCTGTTCCACGTCGATGTCCCGTGGAACCCGTCCCGCATGGAGCAGCGCAATGGTCGTATCGACCGCAAGCTCCAGCCAAACGACGAGGTCTTCTGTCACTACTTCGTCTACCTCCAGCGCCCGGAGGACCGGGTCCTCCAAGTTCTCGTGCGCAAGACGGAGACAATTCGCAAGGAGTTGGGAAGCCTCGCTCAGGTTGTCGAAAGCAAGCTGGAAACGACGATGCGGCGAGGCATACGTCATGCGGACGTCGACTCGATGAGCCGCGAACTCGAAGTCGCCGACATAGAGGCCACAGCCAAGGCGACGGTTCGTGATGAACTGGAGGAAGCTCGGGAGCGCCAGCACGACCTTCGTCAACAGATCGACGGGCTCCGCAACCGCTTAGAGGCATCTCGATCGTGGATTGGTCTCGATGACGAGCATTTCCGACAGGCGCTTACCTCCTCTCTTGACCTGATTGGCGCCAAAGGGCTCACACCTTTGCCGGCCGATGACGGCGGCCCGGATCGGTTTGCCTTCCCTGATCTCGACCAGCGAGCTGACTCGACGTGGGTCGAGACAATGGACTCGCTCCGCACACTTCGACCACGTGGAGAGCCAGTGTGGGAGTGGCGCCGCGAATCGCCCATCCGGCCCGTCGTCTTCGAGGACCCTGGAGTGGTCTCCGACGACCTCGTGCACCTTCATCTTGAACACAGCGTTGTTCGCCGGCTCCTCGGCCGTTTCACGGCCCAGGGATTCGTGTACCACGATCTCTCCCGTGCCTGTCTCTCTCAGACCAAGGACTCGATTCCACGTGTCGTTCTGCTCGGCCGCCTCTGTCTCTACGGTTCCCGAGGGGTTCGCCTCCATGAAGAAGTGGTGCCGGTTTCCGCACGCTGGATCGATCCTGAGGACCGAAAGGAAAGCCTCACTCCGTACCGGCGCACCGCGGAGCGGGACACACTTCGCCTCCTTGAGGACTCGCTCCTCGATCACGGGACGGTTCCGGAAACGGTGTCGTGCCGGTTGCTTGCATCGGCAGCGCGAGATGTCGGGGATTTACTTCCGCATCTGAAAGAGCAAGGGGCCGAGGTCGCCGCCGACGCACGTCGACAGCTCACTGCGAGGGCTGACGCCGATGCCAAGGCGATGCGTGACATCTTGGTGGCGCAACGGGCACGCATCGAGAAGACAAACAACGTGTCGCCGCAGGTGCAGCTTCAGTTTGACTTCGCAGATGAGGTTCGCCAGCTGGAAGCCAATCGCCGTCACTGGGAGAAGCGATTGCAAGAGATCGCGACCGAGATCGACGAAGAACCGGAGCGCATCCGCAGAACTTATGACGTGACCGCCGAGCGGTTGGAACCGATCGGACTGGCATACCTGTGGCCTGTGACCGGGTGAACGATGGCCGATCCTGAACTGCTGGCACATCGAGAGTGGCTGGGCTATGTCCAGCCCGTCGGTGTTGTTGTGTCGCCCCCGGCACTTGTCGCTGCGCAGGCTTACGTCAATCGCAACATTGCGCCGGTCCAGCAACTCCTTCCAGACATCGTCGAGGAGACTCCCAGCGGCTCTGCCCTCACGCCGCCTCTCGAAGTTCTTCACCAACGTCCTTCGGTGGGACGACGGCGACCTCGAAGACGCCCCCGCAGACTTGGAGTTTGCTCTACCAGAGTACGGCGAGGTGCTTCAAGCCAGCTATGCAGTGCGCGAGCCGGAACCTGCTGACACCGACAAACCGTGGATGATGCTGCTGAAGGTCCTGCCGCATGGCGACGACTTCGACACGCCTAGTGCCGCCGCCGACCGTGGCTGGAATGCGAGCCCGGAAGCCAAGTTTGAACGGCTGCTCCGCGAGGCAGAGGTCCCCATCGGACTACTCCTCAATGCGACCCACATCCGACTCGTCTATTCGCCGCGCGGCGAGACCTCGGGGTACCTCACGTTTCCAGTGGCCGCAATGACCGAAGTGGCTGGCCGGCCGGTCCTTGCAGCACTAGAGATGCTCTTGTCCGCAGAGCGACTGTTCTCTCTTGCCAAAGGCGCAGCGCCTCCCAGCGATTCTCGCCGACAGCCGGCGTTATCAGAACGACGTATCAACCAAGCTCGCCGGCCAGGTTCTGGCTGGCCTCTACGACCTGCTCCGCGGATTGCAGGCGGCCGACGACCACGCACACGGTGACTTGCTCCGTGACGTACTCAGCGAGAACCCCGACCTCGTGTACGAGGGCCTGCTGACCGTACTACTCCGACTCGTCTTCCTCCTCTACGCAGAGGATCGCGATCTCATGCCGGCCGACGAGGTCTACACCCTCCACTACTCGGTTGGCGGTCTATTCGATCGGCTGCGCGCCGACGCCGGACGTCACCCGGACACGATGAATCTGCGATACGGGGCTTGGGCTCAGCTGTTGTCGCTGTTTCGAATCGTCTTCGACGGCGTTCGATTCGGCGCGATGCACCTGCCAGCGTGTCACGGACACCTCTTCGATCCGGACCGCTTTCCTTTCCTGGAAAGCCGAGCAGCCGACGCCCCGCGCTCAATCGGAGACCGCATCGACGCCCCCTTGGTCTCCGACGGCGTCGTCTGGCGTGTCCTCCGGAACTTGCTCGTCCTCGACGGCGAGAGGCTCTCCTATCGAAGCCTTGACGTCGAACAGATCGGGTCGGTCTACGAGACGATGATGGGCTTCCGTCTGGAAATCGCTGAGGGCCACTCGCTCGCCATGAAACCAGCGAAACCGCACGGTGCTCCGATCACGATAAACGTTGACAACCTCCTCGCTACTCCGAATACAAAGCGGGCACAGTGGATTCGAGAGCAAGCCGAGCAGAAGCTCACGGGCAATGAGACGACTGCTCTCGCCTCAGCGTCAACGGTCGCCGAAGTCGAGGCAGCGGTTGAGCGCAAGATTGATCGCCGCGCGACACCGAGTGTTGTTCCTGCCGGCGCGATGGTCCTTCAGCCGAGCGAGGAACGCCGCCGCAGTGGGTCCTTCTACACGCCGCGATCGCTCACCGAGCCCATCGTAAGTACAACACTGCGGCCCATCTTCGACCGTCTAGGCAACAATCCGACACCCGATGCGATCCTCGACCTCAAGATGTGCGACCCGGCAATGGGGTCAGGTGCGTTCCTCGTCGAGGCGTGCCGACAGCTCGCCGACAAACTCATCGACGCGTGGCACGCCCACAATTGCGTTCCCGTTATTCCACCCGATTCCGATGAATTGATTCACGCACGGAGACTCATCGCACACCGCTGTTTGTATGGTGTCGATCGCAACCCCATCGCTGTGGACCTCGGAAAGCTCTCGCTATGGCTAGCAACTCTCGCACGCGACCACGCCTTCACATTCCTCGATCATGCATTGCGCTGTGGCGATTCCCTGGTTGGGCTAACCCGCGATCAGATTGTCGCGTTTCATTGGAAGCCAAGCCACGAAAAGGATTTCATCACCCGTTCCCTTCTCCAGACGCGGCTAGATGAGGCCGAACGGCTGCGAGCAGTCATTCGAGACGCTGGCGATGAGACTGACGTCGCTACCCTTGGCCCCCTTCTCCAGGAGGCAGATGAGGCGCTCGACGACATGCGAATTGCGGGTGACCTAGTAGTCCTCGCGTTCTTCTCGGCAGGAGTGAGCGCGAACGTCAGGGACAGCGTGACCTGCTTGCGCAGCAGGTGTGGTCGTGGCAGCAGGGTGGGGACAAAGACCCAATGCGGGGATTCATCGGCGATATGCGGGCTAAAGAGCACGTCGTCCCCTTCCATTGGCAGATCGAGTTTCCCGAGGTATTCGACCGAATCGATTCCGGGTTCGACGTGTTCATCGGCAATCCGCCGTTCATGGCTGGCAAGAACATCACGGGTCTTTTGGGCAGCAGTTACCTCAGCTGGCTGAAGGAATCGTTCTGGAACGCTGGAGGACAGGCAGACCTGGTCGCCTACTTCTTTCAGCGTGCCTTCTCGCTCCTTCGCGAAGGAGGGGCTTTTGGGCTGCTCGCTACAAACACGATTGCACAGGGGGATACAAGGACTGCCTCTCTTGCTCCTATCGTGGCACACGGCGGATCGATCTTCAACGCCACAAAGCGCCTTGAATGGCCCGGTCGTGCCGCTGTGATTGTTAGTGTTGTTCACATCGCGTGGCAGCAGGGACACCTTTCCATTTTGCTAAATGGAAAGGACGTTCTCCGGATTTCTCCTTTTCTCCTAGCTACAGGTCCTGACCGGGATCCCTCTCCCCTGCGCGGCGAACGATGCCATCGCCTTCGCCGGACCAAAGGTTGACGGAGCCGGATTCTTGTTTGACGACCGTAATGTGGAGTCCTCGCCAGTTCAGGTGGCGCTCGATCTGCTGGCGCTGGACGCGGTGGAACGCAGAAGTCATCAAGCCTTACCTTGGCGGCGAAGAGATGCTCAACGAGCCTCGACATCAGCACCGCCGGTACGTCATCGACTTCGGTGACAGGGACGAAGCGGCCGCTCGTCGATGGCCAGATGTATTTGCCATTGTTGAAGCCCGCGTTAACCGCGGCGGCAGAGTGGTCGGTTATCGAATTACCCCTGGTGGAGATTCGAGCGGACAAGGCCAGAGATGCAGCAAGCTCTCCGCGGGTTCACCAGGTTCCTAATGCACCCATTTACCAGCTCGCACCTCGCCTTTGCTTTCGTACCATCGACAACGGTCGTCCCCACGCCTCATATCGTGATCGCAGCGGAGGAGTTCAGCTCATTCGCCGTTCTGCAGTCTCGGATTCATGAAGTTTGGGCTCGCTTCATGTCCTCTACGTTCAAGGACGACCTGCGATACACAATCGCGGATTCATTTGAAACCTTTCCTTTCCCGATCGATTGGAGAACGAGCGCAACCCTCGAAGACGTAGGAAAGCTCCTGTATGAGTTTCGCTCCAGATTGATGATCGCCAACGACGAAGGTCTGACGACGACATATAACCGCTTCCACCAGCCTGATGAACGCAGCCCCGAGCTGTTGCATTTACGTGAATTCCACTCTGCGCTTGATCGCGCTGTGTTTGATGCCTACGGTTGGAATGACATCGCCACAGAATATGAGTTCCTTCTCGACTACGAGTCGGAGGAGGAAGACATGGCGAGACGTAAGAAACCGTGGCGATATCGATGGCGAGATGACGTCCGTGATGAAGTGCTGGGCCGTCTCCTAGCCGTGAATGCGGAACGAGCCGACGCGGAGAGGCTCCAGCTCGGTGATCGCAAAGCGCGGAGCAGATCTGGGACCCATGCAGTTGCAGGAGCCCAACTACTCTTCGAGGAGACGTAAGGTGGCGCAGACATCGACGCCAGTCGAAGTTCGGAGACAGCTTGTCCACGCTCTCCACCTTGACCTCATCGGGCCGGGTCCCGGAGACGTGCTCGAATCAGAGCTCCTGCGCCAGCATCCTTCGCGCTGGTACCTGACCGGCTTTCTCGTTCCTTTCGGCGCGTCTGACGCTCAGCGCATCGACGAGACCGTCACGGAGGAAGTAGACGCCGCCGGTGAAACGGGTGGCGTCGACGACGAAGTGCCGCCCGAAACTCCTGCGGCGAGGAGAGCGGCTTTGCCCTCGTCGATCGGGCTCAGCGTGATGCTCCCTCCGCCTGTGGATCGCATTGACGTCACCATTAGGTGGGGTGACTATCTCCCTGAAGCACCATCTCGCCGAGGCTGACGAGACTTCCGAGGACTCTTCAACCCGAGTCGACCGAGGCGGAGGGTGGTAACGGTAAGAACGCTTTCTCCTTCTGGCGTCGACACCAGCGCGAAGCGCGTCTGACCGTGGAGATCCCAGAGCGGTCACGGGAGGAACCGATTCCGGAGTCCGGAGGCCTCGCGATTGCCGTGTCCGCCCGAGCCGTCGGACCTCGGGCAACAGGTGAAGGCGGAGTTCCAGTTGGCACCCAGTCGGTATCCGTTTTCCTTGTAAACCGCAGGCCGCAGGCTCCTGATGACACCCGCGATACCGCGTTTGCTTTCCAGGCAGAGATCGAGGTGTCCTGTGAAGTAGCCGCTGGTACCAAGGCCCGATCTGCGCGGACTCGAAAGCGCTGAATGGGACGAGCGTGTTGCCGATCTACAGTACCGAGATATCGGTGAGTTCGCCGTCGGCCATGCCGTCTCGACCGAGTCGCTCATGGCGGACGATGGCACGTGCAGGAGCGTCCGCACGGTGTGGCTCCCACACGCCGAGGTGGAACGGGTTGCGCCGGAAAGCATTCCAGATGTCGAGCTGAGCATGGAAGCGCTGGCATCAATGCCGGATGCGGGAACAACTCAGGGCGCACTTGAGCTCATTGGTTACCGGCTACCGCGAGTGGATCGAGGCGCAGCGAGTCGGGCTGGAGCAGACGCTAACGACGCGACGCCATGAGACAGCGCTTGAACTGCTGCGTCGAGCCTCATTGGCAGCCGATCGCATTGAGGCGGGCATAGCGCTTCTCGACGAGCCGGACGTCTTCGATGCGTTCCGTATCGCGAACCGTGCCATGGCCGCAGCCGGTCGGCGGCGTCAGGCGATTCTCCGCGGCGTTGCACCCGACACCGATCGACCCGCCCGAGTGGCGACCGTTCCAGCTGGCGTTCCTCCTTATGAACCTCCGTGGGATCGCCGAGCCCACGCACGCGGACCGTGAAGTCGTCGACCTGCTCTTCTTCCCGACAGGTGGAGGCAAGACCGAAGCGTACCTCGGCCTTGCCGCTTTCACCCTCGTGCTACGACGACTTCGCCATCCCGGAATCGGCTCCGGCGGGCGTCAGTGTGCTCATGCGCTACACCCTTCGGTTGTTGACCCTCGATCAGCTCTCCCGCGCAGCGGCGCTCGTGTGTGCGTTGGAGCTGGAGCGCGATCGGGACCGCGAAAAGCTCGGCGAATGGCCGTTCGAGATCGGACTTGTGGGTCGGGATGGCAGCCACGCCCAACCGTATGGGGCGCAAGGGCGACAATGACTCCTCCTCCGCGCGTGCCAAGACAATCGCCTTCAAGAACGACGATCGGAAGCCAGCCCCGATCCCGCTGGAGGAGTGCCCCTGGTGTGGCACCAAGTTCGGCAAGAACTCCTTCGACCTCCATTCTAACCCCGACGCCCCCGAAAACCTGTGGGTCCGTTGCATGAACCGCGCCTGCGATTTCACCCGAGGCAGGCGCTTGCCCATCCTCGGAGTTGACGAACCGATCTACCGACGTCTGCCCTGCTTCCTCATAGCCACGGTGGACAAGTTCGCTGCGATGCCGTGGATCGGAGATGTCAGTGGATTCTTCGGAAAGGTAGAACGCTGCCGACGGCGAAGGGTTCTACGGTCCATCTGGACCCGCTCGTGGCCAAAATCTCGACAGTGGGTTACCTCCGCCTGACCTCGTCATTCAGGACGAGCTGCATCTCATCGCCGGACCGATGGGGACCATGGTTGGTCTCTACGAGACTGCACTCGAAGCACTGTCGTCGCGCCCGCTCAACGGCCATGTCGTTCGGCCGAAGATCGTCGCCTCCACCGCCACGGTCCGCCGCGCCGAGCGACAGATCCTCGGTCTCTTCGCTCGCAGTGCCGTCGATATCTTCCCACCGCCGGGGCCGGACCGACGCGACTCCTTCTTTGCTCGCGTTCACTCGGCGAAAGAGAGTGCGCCGCGTCTCTACCTCGGCGTCGCCGCCCAGGGCCGCAGTCCGAAAGTTGTTCTCCTGCGCACATACCTCGCGTTACTAGCTTCCGTGCAGAAGGAATATCTCGCTCTCGGTGCTTGGCGGGTAAAGGATAACGCCGCTGATCCGTACATGACTCTCGTCGGCTATTTCAACAGCTTGCGCGAGCTGGGCGGAATGCGCCGCATTGTCGAGGATGAAGTCGCAACCCGGCTGGGCGCTTACGGCAGTCGGCGCCGGGTCGGCGAATCAGACGGCCTCTTCGCCGACCGCAAGCTGTCGTCGGACGTCCTTGAGCTGACATCCCGGGTGCCCACCGACAAGGTCGCAGACGCCAAGCGCCGCTTGTCATTGCCGATTTCAGGAGAAGGAGCGAGTCGACGTTGCTCTAGCGACGAACATGATCTCGGTTGGTTTGGACATTACCCGGCTCGGCCTCATGGTCGTGTTTGGCCAACCCAAGACTACGGCCGAGTACATCCAAGCGACCAGCCGTGTCGGCCGCGATCACGAGCGTCCAGGTCTTGTCGTCACGGTCCTCAACCCGCACAGACCGCGAGACCGCTCTCACTACGAGCGTTTCCCCGCATACCACGCAAGCTTCTACCGTAGCGTCGAGGCGACGGGCGTTACTCCATTCTCACCACGCGCCCTCGATCGTGGTCTTGCAGGGACCGTTGTCGCCCTGGCCCGTCTCGGTGATCCGACGTTGACGCCACCACTCGGCGCCACAGCGATCAGCACCGAGCGCTCCAACCTAGCCTTCGTGACCCAGACACTTACAGATCGTGCCCGTCACCACGCCGATCTTTCAGTGCACGATGCCGACAACCTCGCACAGTTAGTGCGTGCGAGAACGGAGGATCTCTTGGACGAGTGGAGTCAGATCGCGCTCGACTACGACAACCAGGGCATCCGCCTCCAGTATCAGAACGAGGTTGGCGCCGCCAGGCCCCTCCTCCACAACTTTCTCGATCCGGAGCTGAGCCAACTCCCAAAACGACACTGGAAGTTCCGTGCCAACCGATCGATGCGTGACGTTGAATCCGAGGTCAACCTGTGGGTGCGGGCTCTTGACAACACCGAAGTGGACGAGGACGAGGACCAGTGAGCCCGCAACGCGGTCGCCGACCGCCCGGCCGCCTACGTCAGAGCCAATTGATCACCACCTTCGGACCAGGCGCCCTCGTCGACCTCCCGAACTATTCGGTCCTCATCGGCGGGCTCGACCAGTGGTCCTCCGCCGGTCAAATCGAGGTCCACGAACCTCGTCTCGTAGCCAAACTTGAAGAACTACTCAAGGTCCAGGGCCTGCGCTTGCGAACGCCGCCTCTCGACGACCAGGACCCCACCGCACCTGCAACGGGTGTGACCGCGTGGCGGTTCCCCGAGTGGTTCATCACCGATGTTGTCGAGTCGACGGGTGCCAGCCGATCTCGGCTTCTGGTCCATCGCAATGCCCTTCACGGTGGCCGATTCATCGTCGATGACGACAGGAAGAGGCGATACGTCGTTCCCATCCGTTTCGTGCGCGCCTGTCGTCGTGGCCACATTGGTGACATCGACTGGTTCACTTTTGTCCACAGCGGTAAGGGCGACTGCCGGCGGCAGCTTTGGGTCGACGAACGTGGTACAAGCGGAGATCTCAGCGAGGTCTGGATCAGGTGTGCGTGCAAGACCGAACGGGCGATGACGGACGCAGCCACCCTAGCCACGCGTGCCCTCGGAATGTGCAACGGATCCCGACTCTGGCTCGGTCCGTATTCCGCAGAGAACTGCGGCGAACTGAACCGGCTTCTCGTCCGCACCGCAAGCAACGCCTACTTCCCCCAGGTCCTGAGCGTCATCTCGCTTCCCGATCGCGATGACGAGGTTGTTCAGGCCGTTGATCGAGCTTGGGAGACGCTCCAACACATCGAGCGCCATGACGATCTCCAAAACCTTCGCAACATTCTCCCGCCGGTCGAAGCGGCGCTTTCAGGCCTAGACAACAACGTCGTCATTGAGGAGATCCGTTCTCGGCGTGCAGGCGGAGGGTCACACGCTGACAAGCCTGTGAAGCGAGCCGAGCTGGAGGTTCTACTGGCCAGCAAGCAGGAGATCGGATCTGACGTTCCCGATGGCACTTTCTATGCGCGAGCCTTGCCGGCAGATCGATTGACCGGCCCGTTCGCCGACACCATCGATCGCGTTGTGCTCGTTCACCGGCTACGTGAGGTAACCGCACAGGTCAGCTTCACACGCTTCGAGGGGATCTCGCCGAATGCCGAGGGTGAACTCGAACTTGGGGTGCAACCCGCATCGCTTGCTCGCGAGATTTCATGGCTCCCTGCCGTCGAAAATCGAGGCGAAGGCATCTTCATCGCATTCAAACCGAATGCTATCGACGGTTGGAACCGACGCTCCGAGGTCATCGCACGCGGGAAATTGCTGATGAGTGGATTTGATCGCTGGCGCGCTGATCACAACAACAGCCGGCGCGAGTTTCCCGGTCTTCCGTACGTCATGCTTCACAGCCTGTCGCATCTACTGGTGACCGCGGTCGCGCTTGAGTGCGGCTATCCGGCTAGCTCCATCCGTGAGCGTGTATATGCGGGCCAAGCGGGCTATGGCATCCTCATTTACACCGGATCGTCCGACGCAGAAGGGACCCTCGGAGGCCTCGTCGAGGCCGGGCGGCGCATCACCGAGTACCTGGACGCAGCCGTCGATGCGGGCAACCTGTGCTCGAACGACCCCGTTTGCGCCGAGCACAATCCTGACAACGAACATGACCGGCGCTTTCTTCTCGGCGCCGCATGCCACGGATGCCTGCTGATCGCTGAGACTTCCTGCGAGCAGCACAACGACTTCCTCGACCGATCCCTTGTCGTCCCGACCATCTGCGACCCGGGCGCCGCTTTCCTCGCTGGCGCCCCATGACCGACTCGTTTGCGCCACTTTCCGCAGGCGAGCTGACCGCGGCAGCAACGGCACTCCGCGCCGGGCGACTTCCCGTCCCGCTCTCTCAGCTCAGCGTCGCCCCCTATCTCGGACGCACTGCGGCCACTGTGGCGCCAACTTTGGTCAAGCTCACGGCCGAAGGCCTTTCGGCAGAGCACCTCGCGTTCTTCCTCGAACTCCTCGCTACAGAGCGCAACTCACAGCGCACTGGAGAAGAGGTAGAGCTTGTCTCTACCGGTCCCGAGGCTGCTGGATTTCCAGCGCGAGACACGAGGATCGTCGTCCGTGAACTATTTCGACACGCAGACCGATCCGTTCTCATCGCTGGGTATGCCGTGTACCAGGGTCACGATGTCTTCGGTGGGCTTGCTGAAAGGATGGACGCCGACCCCGATCTCGTGGTGCGGATGTTTCTCGACGTCCAGCGACCTTATGGTGACACCTCCAAGTCAAGCGAGATTCTCCGTCGCTTTGCCGAGCGCTTCAGGGCTCGCGAGTGGCCAGGTTCACGGCTTCCCGCTGTGTACTACGACCCCCGCTCGCTCAACATGGACGCGTCCAAGCGCGCCAGTCTTCACGCTAAGTGCGTCGTAGTCGACGAGAGCATTGCGTTCGTTTCCTCCGCAAACTTTACGGAGGCCGCGCAGGTTCGCAACATCGAAGTGGGCGCTTTAGTTCGCTCCGAGCCGTTTGCCCGTCAACTCGCCCAGCACTTTTTGGGTCTAGCCGATCAACGTCTACTTGAGCGTCTCCCTGGTCTTTGACACTGTCGCCAGCCCGGTTCTCGGAGCAGCGGCATCCACCTGGGACGGCAGATGTTTGACGGATTGGTCTACAAGGCTGCGGCGGTCAAGTCCTGTGGAGTCCCATCACGTCGAGCCTCAGGTCATCCCACGGCGATCCCACGGATCCGCGAAAAGCGTGTCGCGAGCGGGATGCTGGTCAGACGGCATGGACTCGGGAAATACCTGGACACGCTGGATTAATGCGGATGGTGGAGGACACGTCCGGAGGGTGTGGACGGCTCAGATGGGGCTCATAACCCGAAGCGCGGACAGCAGAGGCGGATCAGTGCTCTGCGACAGCCCGCACGATGGTGGTGCCTCGAATCGCCGGTCCGGCGACACCAACGTTCAGCTGCGCATCGCAGGGTCTTTGGCAGCCGCGACCTGAGACCCGCGGTACCCGAACGTGCTGTCGTCTCCTGCACGGCCATGTTCCACAACCCCAAGGTGCCGCGAGGCTCAATCCCTGTCCTGCTGGTCCCGCCCCCAGCTGCGTAAATCCGGCTCGGCCGACCTGAGCCCCGATATAGCGACAAGGTCCTCTCGGTGGCGCTAGCTGGGCGGTGACGCGTGTGTTGTGGTCCTCCTGACGTGTGTGACGGTGCTTTCGGTCCCATCTTGCGCCCCGTCGCCTCGGCCGCAACGGCGTCTCGGAAACTGGCCGGCGGCGTTCGCTGCGCTCACTGACCTTCGGTCCCGCCCGCAACTTTCCGGCCGACCCTACGGGCAACCGTTGCCCCGCTCGTCTTCCCGGTTCGCGTGTCGTGCCCGTAAGCACCACACACGAAAGGAACCACAACATGAACACCGTCACCATCACAGGAAACCTGACCCGGGAACCAGAGATCCGCTACACCAGGGAGGGCCAAGCCACGGCCCAGCTCGGTATAGCGGTCAACAGGCGCTGGCAGGACCGAACCACCCAGGAGTGGCAGGAGGCGACGTCCTTCTTCGACGTCATCTGCTGGCGGGACCTGGCCGAGAACGTGGCCCTCAGCCTCTCCAAGGGCATGCGGGTCGTGGTCACCGGCCGCCTCGAGCAGCGCAGCTGGGAGACCGACGAGGGCGAGCACCGCTCCAAGGTCGAGATCACGGCCGACGAGATCGGTCCGAGCCTGCGCTTCGCCACCGCAGATGTCCAGCGGACCCAGCGGCATTCAGGTGAGGTCGAGACCCACGAGGTCGAGACCTTCTAGCCCGAGCTGGCGGGCCGGGGGAGCAATCCCCCGGCCCGCTCCCGCGGTACCGGGCCGTGCATGACGCAGTCCACCTTCCCGTCGCCCCAACGACGGCGTGATCAGGAGCAAAGCGCTGTCCCGTTGAGAGGGATTGGACCGGCCGCCGGTCGACCTCAAGCGGACGCTGCGGGGCGCCGCCACGGTGGCGGCCGGCTCCGCCGTCGCCTCGCCAGCTCGACTCCGCCACCGGGCTTCGCTTCCTCGCTCGGGACACCCGCCGCTTGACCCCGACCGGACTGCTCGGTCCTTTCGCTCACAGCGGAGCAAGGAGGGCCTTGCTCCGCTCCGGGAGCCGCCCGAGACGATAACGAGGACACCATGACCGCAGTCATTACCGCCAGGCGGTGGAACGCCATCGATCCCGACTACAAGACGGGCAGCCCGACCGGGGGCACTGCAGGCATTCTCCGTCTCACGACGGACAAGGGAACCGTCCTCGTCCCGACCGAGGTCGTGGACCGGCGACGGTTGTTCGCATTCGGCCCGCTGGTCGCCACCCCCGGCGCCCTCCGTGCTCTGGTGGCAGAAGGGGCAGACCCCGCTCGCCTGCTCTCCCGTCACGGCGAAGGCGACTGGGGTGCTCTGAGCGCCGATGACCACGACGCCAACGACGAGGCCGTCCGCAGCGGGGAGCGCATCCTCAGCGCCTACGACCTGGGAGCCACCCGTCTGTGGATCATCACCGACGCCGAGGTGGAGGGGTCCACGCCCCCGTCGGGAGTGCGACCCCGCCACGCCACGACCCTCCTGCTCCCCTCCGAGTACTGACCCCACGACCGAGCCCCACGGGCTGCCTGTGCCACCGCAGAGACCCGCGGTGAACGACGCGGGGTAGACCATTGGCAGCGCCGGCCCCACACGAAGCCCCCTTCCATTGAGGAAGGGGGCTTCGTCATGCCCCCATCGGCTCCGCCGGAGCTGTACAGAACATTCCACACACCTGCATCATCGGATGCGCCGCCCTTCGGGCGAAAAACCTCGCCAGTGCCGAGTAGACGTTGTCCCTAGTGGATGGCCCTATGTCAGCCGGGATGACGTGCAGGGTGACGTTCATCCGGACGATACGACCATGGAGCGGTCACCGAGCGCCCTGTCGCTGGCGTCCTGATGCTGTCGATAGGACGGCTTGGCACCACCGGTGGCGCCGACTACTACCTCGAGAAGGTCGCCAACAGCGTCGACGACTACTACCTCGGCCGGGGCGAGGCACCAGGCCAGTGGATCGGCGCCACTGCCGAACAGCTTGGGCTGGTCGGTCAGATCGACTCCGATGCCCTCAGGAACCTGCTCGCGGGCACAGCGCCCGATGGTGCCAGCCTCGGCGTGCAGCTCCGTCCGGAGCGACGTCCTGGTTTCGACCTGACGTTCTCCGCTCCGAAGGGTGTTTCCCTGCTCTGGGCCCTGGGATCGGAAGATGTACGTGGCACGATTTCCGCCGCCCACGACCAGGCAGTCGAAGCCGTGCTTGACCGCCTATCTTCCGAAGCCTGTTTCGCCCGCAGAGGACGAGACGGGAAGCAGCTCATCGAAGCCGAGGGCTTTGTCGGCGCGGCGTTTCGGCACCGCACTAGCCGGGCCGGTGACCCCCAGCTTCACACCCATGTCGTCGTCCCCAATCTGGTCCGCGGTGTTGACGGCCAGTGGTCCGCCCCCGACGGCCGGCATCTCTACCTGTGGCAGAAGGCCGCCGGCACCCTCTACCAATCGGCGCTTCGGGCTGAGCTCGCACCTCTCGGCCTCGCCTGGGACATCCGGCGCAACGGTCTGAGCGAGCTGAGAGATATCCCGAAGACGGTGCTCAGGGCGTTCTCGAAGCGCCGTGTAGACATCGAGTCGGCGATGCGTTCCCGAGGTGCAACATCGTCGAAGGCAGCCGAGACCGCTGCCCTGGCCACACGGGAACGCAAGCCTGCTGGCGGCATCACGGGCGACGTGCTGCGCGATGGTTGGGCCGAGCAACTCTCCAACGTTGAACTCCCCGACGGCGCGGGCGGCACACGCCCGGCAACAGTCGCCGACCTCAACGCTGCCCTCGGTCACGAAGTGGTCGCGCCTCATGGACCCGAAGAGGTCGAGGAGGTCTTCAGGGTCCTGGCTGGCGAGAAGGGCGTGTCGCTCGACGACTGGGAGATCGACGAACAACGCCTCATGGATTCCGGCGCCCCCGGTACCAGGGCACTGCCCGTCACCCTGCTCAGATCGACGTTCACCCGACGGGACGCCTTGAGTGCCGTGGCCAGGGCATTCGACGTCACCCCCGACGAAGCGGCGGCGCTTACGGCCAGGTTCCTCGAAAGGGAGGGGGTCGTCCGGGTCCTGGCCGACCCCGGTGCGGGCACCGAGCACATCCGGACCCGGAGCGGTCACGTCGTCCCGGCCACGAGCGGCGACCGGCGCTACACGACCACCGAGCTCCTGGCCGCAGAACAACGCATCATCGGTTCCGCTGCCGCAGGCATCGGCGAAGGAACCGGCCGGGTCGGCCCCAGCACGGTCGAACACGTCCTCGGGTTGCACACCGATCTCGACGGCGAGCAGGCCGACGGTGTGCGGGCGCTGCTCACCTCGGGCAACGCCTACGACCTGGTGATCGGCCAAGCGGGAACGGGCAAGACGACGCTTCTCGGTGCCGCCCGGATCGGCTGGGAGGAGGCCGGTTTCCGGGTCATCGGCACGGCGGTCGCCGCACGGACGGCCGCGGACCTCGAGGCCGGCACGGGCATCCCCAGTTCGTCACTCACCCAGCTCCTCGCGGATCTGCGGGAAAGCGGTGGCCTCACCAGTCGCCACGTCGTCGTCCTCGACGAGGCGTCGATGGTCGGCAGCCGCCCCCTCGACCAGCTTCGTTCTTATGTCGATGGCGCCGGCGCCAAGCTCGTCCTGCTCGGCGACAACCGCCAACTCTCCTCCATCGACGCCGGTGGGGCGCTGCGCTCCCTCTCAACCGAGCTGGGAGCTCATGTCGTCACCTTGACCACGAACCGTCGCCAGGCCGGCTCGGACCAGCAGTGGGAACGTGATGCCCTCGTCGCACTGCGCCACGGCGACGTCACCCCAGCCGTCCACGCCTATGTCGAACACGGTCGGGTGACGATCACCACCACCATCGACCAGGCTCGCCAGCGCATCGTGGAGGACTGGTGGAGCGTCCATCGCACCCACACCACCGCCATTCTGGCCGTACGCCGCTCCGACGTCGCCGCGCTGAACGACATGGTCCGGGCCCGCCGCCAGATCGCCGGCGAGCTAGGGGACGAGATCAGGATCGGCGCCAAAGCGTTCAGCGTCGGAGACCGGGTCATCTTCGAGAAGAACCAGCGGGTGCGCTCCGCAGACACCAGTCACCATCCTGAGCTGGTCAGGATCCGCAACGGCACATTCGGCACCGTGGTGGCGCTTACCGACCCCGCCGACAACGCTGTGACCAGGGAGGGTGACGTTCGCCGAGCCCAGGGTGACGTTGCTGGCGGCATCGAGGAAGAGGTGCGCAGCGAAGCGACGGGGCTCGCTGGTCGTCCAGCTCGACGACGAGCGGCGGGCCGTCCTCCCCCGCAGCTACGCCGAGGCCTCGACGAGTCTTGGCTACGCGCTCACCGTATTTCGCTCCCAGGGGATCACGGTCGACCACACCTTCGGGCTCGGCGGCGACAGCCTCTACCAAGAAGCCGGCTATACCCAGCTCTCGCGGGGCCGGCTGTCGAACAACCTCTACGTCGCCTCTCCCGAGAACCCGAGATGGGAGATCGGCCACCACGCCGACGACCTCGCCCAGCGCGACGCCCTCGAGGTGCTCGTCAGTGCTCTCTCCCAGAACAAGGAGCAGACCATGGCCCGGGACCGTCTCCCGGCCTGGCCATCGCTGTCAGCCGATGATGTCGCCTCGGCCTACCGCGAGCACGCCAACCTCGGGCGCTGGATTGTCGAACACGCGCCAGTCGACGTCGTGAGACAGCTCGGGGAGGTCTCCCTCGAGCGTCCCGACACTTCGAGTGCCGAACAGCGCGATGCGTGGTTGGGTCGTCACCAAGCTGAGATTGAAAGGTGGTCCCAACTGGAGCGGGGCCTCAGACGTCACGAGTACCGGCTCGGCCAGGCCGCCGCCTACAGCCGCCCAGACCACACGACGGCCCTCCTAGGCCCGCTTCCCGAGCGCATTGCCGGAGCTGAACGGTGGCAGTCTGCTGCCGGTGCGATCGAGGCCTACCGGGCCCGCTGGAACGTCACCACCGCGGACGCTCTCGGTCCTAGACCCCTCGACCCCGAGCAGTCTGCCCACTGGCAAAGAGCTGTCGGCGCCCTCGGCACGGCAGGTTTCGCCACGCCCGGTGGTCCGGGCACCGGACCCGACGCGGCGTGGCTCGTATCACTTTGGGATCGGGTGCATGCCCTCGATGCCGCGAGGCCCGATGCGACCCGTGATGTGACATCGATCCCAGAACCACCGCAATTTGCTTGGAGCCGCGACGTCGACTCCGGACACGATTTGGACGACGGGTTTGGACTCTGATCCCGCCCAGAGGGACAAACCGGCGAGTCATTCCTCGCAATCGTCGAAGACGTACGGGGTCATTCGCTTGTAACCGTCCTCGTTTAAACCATGACCGATCGAGTAGTCGCGCTCGAGGCGATCGACAAGGAACTCGCGAAGGCCGCGGAACGGGAGGTCGCCGCCGGCGATCTGGTCCGCCTCGTAACGCGGTCGATAGTAGCTAGAGCCGAGACCCTCTTGCCGCTCGACGACGAGGACCCCGAGGTCCGACTCGTACCGAGGGTCGACGGCCAGACGGATTTCATCAGTGACCCAATTCGCGGCCCGCGTGAACTCAAGGGCAAGGTCACCGAAGAGATCCCGGATCCATTGCGCTTCAGCGACGGAATCTTGGTAGTGCTCTTGACTCAGGAGATCGCGCTTGTGGTCGGGCACGTACTCTCGAGCGCGGTCATCATCTCGTCGATGCAACGCGCAATCGGTCGCTGAAAAGAGAACACTTGCTATACGGCGCATGTTTTCGAAAGCAGGAGGAAGCGTTGGATAGACATCGGGCCAAGACCGTGAATACAGCCAGAGGTCGAGCCCGTGCAGCCGATCGACGATTTCGTTATCGATCCAGAGGCGATAGCCCAGAAAGGATGACACCCAGTAGCGCCAGTTCTCGATGTCAGCGCGCTCTTCCCACTCGTCGATGATGCTGATCATAAGAAGCTCTTGGGATTCGCGCCGTTCATCGGCCGGACTGTGTAGTGAGTCGAACCACTTCTCGTGTGCCGTCTTCATTGCCAGAAGCACATCGACAGTGAACGTTTCTGGGTCGTCATCCACGATTTTGTGATGCTCGAGGCACAACAGCACGAGATTCGGGTAGGAGTTCCGCTCCTTGAGGGTTAGCGCAGATTCGCCCCGAGGTCCGTCCGGCTTCTCGGCGACGATGTGTGCTTCCTGGGAGACGATCGCGGTGCGCCCGGACTGTTCAACTTCGATGGCGAGCGGGCGGCGGCAGGCTTCGAACGCGCAGAGGTCCCCTGATTTCATCCAGAGCAACTTCCGGTCTCGTATCCCGATGTTCGCCACGGGACCGACACTAGCGATAGCCAGTCAGAGGAGTTGCTAAACCCGGTTGATCTTGCTGTCAACTTGCGCCGGACTCGTGGTGCTCCCTGAGCACAGCCAGCTCCTCGGACCAGCGGGTATCGTCGGTGACCGGTTCATCCGGCTTGTGCGACACGGCAGAGCAGCCCGGACCGTCGCTGATCGTCCGTCGTATGCGTTCTCGACATTTCTCGGCCTCGTCGTGCCACCTGACTCCCGCTGTCGGATCGACGGGCTCGCTTGCGTCGTACACGGCGAGCCATGCCACGCGCAGTGCGGCCAGTTCCTCGACGACGAAACCGTGACGCCACCAGCACGGCCTGAGCCAGTCACCTGCTGCGGCGTAGCGGACCATGAGGCTCTCGACCCACTCGGCCAGCACGGCGAGATCGACCGGTTCGCCTTCGGTCGGAAGGGTCCGCCTCGTAGCTCGGACCTGCGTGGCTGGCGGTCGCCGACGCAGACCGGTCCGACTTCAGCTCTGGCGACATCGGCGTGGAGCGCCTCCACCCGGCCAACGAGGTCCTCCACGAGCGCGCGAAGGTCGCCCGGCGTACCGTCGCCGACGCCCTCAGACACGGCCACCGGCGCCTCGACGCGGCCCGCCGTCCGATCCGACCAGCGCGGTCAGGCTCCGGTCGTCGCGCCAGGACGGCAGATACGCGATCCGTGGCCGCAGGTGAGGGGACACGACGACGGCGTGGTTGGGTGCCAGGTTGGCGATGTCTCCGATGGGCAGCACCGGCATGCGACGTGGCGTCCACGAGCTCGACTTCCCCGATTCGTTGTGGGTGACGGTCTCGACCAGCTCGTCGTGCTCGCCGGCCAGCCGGCTGATCTCCTCGAGGAAGGCGACGTCCTTCTGGCCGCCCCACACCAGCGTGATGTTGGCCAGGTCACGCAGTGCCCGTTCGCCGGCCTCGCCCCAGATGGTGCGGGCCGAGGCCACCGACTGGAGGATCACCGCGGTGGTGATCCCGAGGCCCCCCAGCTCGGCGGCGAGCTTGGGCAGGTCGCCGAGCGGGGCGATGTTGGCGCACTCGTCGAGCATGAGCACCAGGGCGACTCGAGCCGGCGCGTCGGGGACTCCGCCGCTTGGTGGCGTGCCGTGTCGACGACGTCTTCGATGAGGGCGGCGACGATCGGGGCGACCGAGTGCTGCGCGCCCGGTGAGCCCATCAGGTAGATCGTCCCGTGTTGGTCCAAGAAGTCGTCGGGGTCGAACGTGTCGTGGTCGACCCGGGTGGCCTCGAGGACCATCGGGTCGGCGAAGCAGTCGAAGGCCCGTCGGACCGTGGCCCAGATCGAGTCCCGATGCCTGGGTTCGACCTCGGCGGATGTGGCCAGGTCCTCGTCCCACCCCCGCGCCGCACCGGAGTGGCGCGACAGGATGCGGACCGGCTCGCGAGCCGCCGGTCGACGTGACCAGTCGAGGAGCTGCTCGACGCCCAAGCCCTCCAGAGCGGCGGCGTGGAGGTAGGAGCGGATGACCGACGCCGCCACCTGCTCCCAGTAGGCCCCGCCGCCGTCGACGGCCGGGCCGACCCCGGCGAAGCCGGCGAACCCTCGAGCACGCAGGATGGCCGTCTGGGGGATCTCGCAGCCCTTGACCGGATTCCAGCGCAACTTCTCCGCGTCCGGGACGAGGCCCTGGGGGTCGAAGACGTAGACCGGTCCCGACCCTGGCCCGGACGCGGCCGTGTCCATGTAGGTGTCATGGCGGGTGGCGGTCACCACCGCCGGACCCTTGTGGCGGAGCACGGCGGGGATCACGAACCCCTCGCCCTTGCCGACCCGGGGCACGCCGACGGCGAGGATGTAGTCCTCGGACTTGGCGAACAGCCGGGCGCCGGTGGCGACGTCGATCCCGAGTGCGAGCGGTTCGCGCCGGGCGACGGCGTCCTTCCCGTAGAGGGCGGCGGTGTGGCGCTCGACTGCCCGGCGGCCCATGCGCCGCTCGATCTGTGGCTCGACTGGCTTTCGTCGGACCGCCGTGTGGGTGCCTCGATCGTTCCCCGAGGTGTCGGACCACGCGGACGGCCACGACGACGAGCCCGACCACGACGAGGTGCGTGACGAGCAACGAGGCCCACAGGGCCACGGGTCCGGGCAGTGACGCCGGTCCGCCGGACTCCAGGCCAGCCTGGGATCGGCCAGATGATGCACCAAGCCGCCCGAAGATGCCTGCTCCAGCACCGATTGGCCCGAAGACACCCGATGTCCGCCGAAGACCCACGACGCCACCTGGCCCCCGGCTTGGATGGCGAATCCTTCGACGACCACGAACGTCAGTGCCCAGAGCAGCACCATGAAAGGGCCCTCGAAGGGGGTCCGCTGCTGCGGCTTCATCGATCGGGAGGCTCGTCGAACAGGCTGAGCTGCTCGGGTCCACTCGCAGCGTTCTTTCGCCGCTTTGGCGGCCGAGTCCAGAGGAGCCATCCGACGTTGATCCGCTTCAATCTGGCGCGTACGTCGGGGCGCAGCGGGATGATCTTCCCGCCCCGACAGCCACACGTCCAAGGTGACCCCATCAGGTCGCCACCGGATCTGCCGCACCGAGCACGACCTCGCCGCCGCCCCAGGCGGCGCCAACGACGAGGGGGATGGTGTCGACGCGGACATCGGCGCCGGTGTACGGAGCATCGACCATGGCGCTGTCCCCGATGTAGATGCCGACGTGGTCCGGCGTAGTCACCGCTGCCGAAGAACACGAGATCGCCCGGGACAAGCTCACTCAAGCGCGACGTGGGGCTCGTCGTGCCACTGGTCGTTGGCCACCCGGGGCACGACCACCCCGGCCAGCCCGTAGGCCCACACCACCAGGCCCGAGCAGTCGAACCCGCTCTGGGGCGTGTCGCCGCCGTAGACGTAGGGCGTGCCGATCTGGGACTCGGCGTAGGAGACGGCGGCCTCTTGGACACCGCTCGGCGCACTCCCAGTCACCCGGGGCGGTGTAGCTGGCCGCGGTGGCCAGCACCTCTTGGGCGTAGCCGGCCGACGCGGCCTGGCACGCCGGTCCGGGGTTGCCGCAGTTGTAGGCCACCAGCGCCAGGGTCGGGTTGTTGGCCACCCCGAGCGAACACAGGTAGCGCGCCGCGGCATAGGCGGCGTCGGTCGGGTCGAACGGGGTCGGCGGCGCGGCGCCACCGGGCGGGGTCGGCTTGGCGTAGGCGGCGAAGGTCGCCGGCTCGAACTGGAACAAACCCTCGGCGCCGGCACTCGAGACCGCGGTCGCATCGAAGGACGATTCGGTCTTGGCCACGGCGGCGAGCAGTGTCCAGGGCACCGCGCACGGACTGGCGGCAGAGGCCTGTTGAAACAGGACCAGCAGATTGGCGGGGATGCTCCCCGTGGCGAGCGGCGAGGGATCGTTGGTGGCGAGGGCGGGCGCCCCGCCCACCAGGGCACACAGGGTGAACGCGCATGCTGCCGACGAGGAGTGCGAGAATCTTGAGAGCAGTGCGCGTCATGCCCCGACCTCGACGCCGACCACCCGCCAGCCAGAGGCTCCACGATCGCCAATCGAGTGATCGCCGCAGGTGATCGTCGTTGAGCGGGCGCAGCGCGATCCTCTCGACGAGCGGCACACGCTGGGGCGGACCCGAATCCGACGTCACGGTCATGGTGCCGGTGACGATCACCGCCACCGTGTCGCCGGCGTTCTGCCACCGGTTGTCCGGGCGCATCGAGCGCCACCGTCGTGGTGCGATCCTCGGTCCTCCAGGCGGCCGGCTCGCGCCACGTCGTGCGGTCAGCACCAGTCCGGGCGCCAGGGCGGCCTCGGTGGCCACGTCGCCGTCGGGCTGTGCCGGATCGGTCGTGTCGCAGGCGGTGACGAAGCGCCGCCACTTGTTGAACAGCTGTTTGCTGGGCCGCCAACTCCTGGGCCGCGCAGGTTTGGCTGACCCGTCGCTCCTCTGTTCCGCGCGGGAACGGGCACTCGGCGCACGGGTTCCGCCCGCGCTGGTGGTGGGGGAGGAGCGGCGACGATGGCCCCGAAGGCGATCAGCGCGACGGAGATCGCCACACCGACTCGGGACCACGTGAGATGACGCAGTGTCGGCCGTGGAGCTCATGGCCGGCTCCGCATGGCCTGATTGGAGTCACACATGGCGATGTCGCGCGGCGAGAGGATCGTCTGGACGATCGCCCCGTGCTCGCCGACCCGCCACAGCGCCCGGCCCCGCGGGAGCTTGGGCACGAGGAGCGCCTCTGACTCGGTCCAGTCCATGACGTCTCGAGACGCCCGGGCCTCACCGCCACCCAGGTTGAACGTCACCTTCGTCTCGGCCTCGGTGACGAACCCCTGCGCCCGCTTGGACGTCGTCGTTCCGTCGTCAGCCTGGGCTGCCAGGTCCGAGATCCGCTGGACGATGGTGACGAACTGCACGCCGTAGGCCCGGGACAGCTTCTGGGTTTCCTCGGCCCAGGCCACGAACCCGGCGTCGCGGATGGCCTTCCAGCACTCGTCGACCACGATGATGCGCTGACGGTCCTTGGCGGCCACCGCCTGGGCCAGCCAGGCCCCGGCGCACACCAAGATGGCCGAGAAGGCGGGACTCTGGAGCACGGCGGACAGATCGATGGCGATGCCGGGCCCGGACCAGTCGACCGTCGTCGTGGACGCTCCGTCGAACATGCCGGCCAGGTCGCCCTCGACGAGGCGGTGCAGCCCCCGGGCCACCGACTTGGCGTCGGTGGCCAGCTCGTCGGCGTCAGCTGTTCAGCTCGGTCGCCATCGCCGTCGGTCGGAGCCATGAGCAGGTCCATCACATGGCGCAGCGTCGGCAGCGGCTCGGCCACCTCGGCGTTCGAGCTCCATGAGCGCCGCGGTCACCACCGAGCGCTCGTCGCTCGTGACCGGCACGCCCGACGGCCGACTCGGCCAGGGCCACCACCACGCCGATGCGCCGGCCCCGGACGTCCTCGGTCCCGTTGGCCGAGAGGCGCCGGCCCGGCGTCGAGAGGATTGAGCCGGACCGGGCCGTTCGGGCGCAGACCGAGCACCGAGAGCCCGTCGCGCGCGGCCAGGTCGAGGTACTCGCCCTTGGGGTCCAAGATGGCCAGCCACTTGCCGGCCATGGACTGGCGATGCAGGTAGGCCTTGACGAAGGCGGACTTGCCGTAGCCCTTGTTGCCCGAGACCAACATGCACGGAGACAGCAACGTCTCGGTGTCGTAGAGGCAGAACGGGTCGTAGCAGAACATGCCCTGGCCGAGCACCTCCTGGCCGATGATCGGGCCGACCAAGGGCAGCCCGGCCTGGCATTGGAACGGGTAGGCCGACGCCGAGTGTCGGGTGGTGACCGACATGGGTGCGAGACGCAGCATCAGAGCAACCCCCGGGCGAAGCGGAGCCGGCACAGCGGCAACGTCGCCGCCCAGGCCTCATGGCCCCGGGCGTGGATCTCGCGCAGGTCGAGGTGGCATTCGACCGCCTTGCGCTCGGCCTGGCGCCAGGCCCGCCCTGCCGTCTCGGCGTCGGGACTCGACACCATGACCAGGCCGGCGATCTTGTGCTGGCGGAACCCTCGGGTCAGCTCGCGCTCGCGGGATCGGGCCTCGTCGACCCGTCGCTCCTCCTCCTCGGTGGTGATGATGCCCTTCTCGTCGCGCTTGCGCTGCGCCATCCCGCCCGTCGTGCGGGCGTCGCGGACCTCGGCGAAGGCCTGCTCGGTCGAGACGGCTTCGAGGTGCATGGACACCGTGCGCACCGACCCCGGCAGTGCGGTCGAGAGCAGTGGGTACATCCACTCGGTGGCCACGTCGATCCGGGGCCAGGCCGCGATCTGGCCCACCCGGTGGACGTAGCCGTCGGTCCGCAGCGTGTCGTAGCCGACGAGGCGTGCCGCCGGCCCGGCCCCCGAGGTCGGGATCGACCCCTCACCCCACAGCGCCAAGCGCTCGAGAGCGGTCGGGTCGGCCCACTGGCGCATGACCGCGGCGATCTCCCGGCGCGAGAGCAGCGTCGGTCGCAGCCCGATGGAGGTGCAGGTGCTCGCACAGCTGGGCCAGCTCGCTGGCCGCCTCGGCCACCATGTCGGCCTTGTGTTCCCCGTGTCGGTCTCCACCTGGGCGCCGAGGTAGACGTCGTGGTGGATGGCGGCCGTGCCGATGGTGGCTTGTAACGACTGGTAGTCCGCCCACTCCGACGGCGCGACATCGCGCATGGCGCCTCGGCCCAGTCCTCTTGGACGGTCGAGGGTTGGGGAGTGGCCCGCTCGACCCACTGCAGCCGGCGCAGTCCCGAACCGTCGGCGGCCATGGCACTCAAGCACCTCGCCCCACGAGAAGATCTGCGCCGCCTGCTCGTCGGGTCCGGAGAACACGAACCGGTCGCCTCCCGACACCGAGATCACCGCCGTGAGAAGGTTCTGGCGTCCGGCCCGCTCGAAGAGGAGGCCGGCCTCGGCGCCGTCGCAGGGCATCGCCATCCAGCGCAGCCGGCCCAACTCGGGGGGCAACTGCTCGCAGGCCCCCGCGCGCCTTGACGCACCGCCGTGTCTTGGGTCCCCGGCCTTGCCGATTCCGCGTCGACCGCTCCCGGTTCGGCGATCGGGCGTGGCCTCGATGACCGACTGAGCGCTGCGGACAAGTGTCCGCGGTGGCCGTCGGGTCGACCGCCACGCTCAACCACATGGCGGGCATCACCCAGTGGGTCTTGCCGGCGAGTCGCAGAATCCAGTAGCGGGCGAGCGGTCCGACCACGGCGCGGACACGGAGCGCCCCGGTGGCGCCCGAACGGGACTCTTCCCGAGGGCGAACCAGAAGCCCACCAACACCGGGGCGAACGGCAAGGGCAGCGGTGCACCGGCCAGGATCATCAAGAATCCGACGGCAACAGGCCGGCGATCCCCGGGGCGAGCTGGCTGGCGGTGCGGCTGACCAGCTCGTAGCGCTTGGTCAGGACACCGAAGTTGTAGAGCACCTCGGGGTCAGCCATGAGAGCCACCTCCTCGCACCTCGCACCGCGGATCCCTCGCCCGCTCCGCCCCGAACCCCTGGCTCAGGCGGTGTCGACCGTGCCGAAGATCCGTCGTGCCCCGCTGGGGGGCTGGTGGCGGCCTGCGTGGTCGCAGCGCTCTCGGTGCCGGGCCGTCGATCCCGGAGACCCGCGGCCGCCGGGGCCAGATCCCGACGGCCCGGAGCTGCCGTCGCTGCCCGTAGCCGCGTTCTCCGTCGCCGCCGGCTGCGGCATTCGCGGCGCCGGCGGCTGCGTCGACACCGCTCCGAGCGGCCGCGGTGGCGGCACCGACACCGACGGTCGCCGCCACACCGACGGGCCCGGCGGCTGCCCCGGCTTGGCGGACGATCGCCTGGTGGCCGCCACTCGATCCGCCCATCATCTTGGCCGTGCCGGCGATCCGGCTCCCCATGTACGTCATCCGACCCGGGGCCGCGATCTGGGAGGCCGCTGCGGCCGCGTGCTCGGTGGCGGCGGGCACGTGCTTGAGCGCCATCGGCAGGGCCAACGACCCGAGCACCAGGAACGCCACCGCCAAGAACAGCGTCGTCATGTCCGCACTGACCGAGCCGTTCACCGACAGCTGGCTCTTGTTCAGGTCGGCGGCGGCGAGGACCATCAGCATGGTGATCACCAGCTGGGAGAGGATCGTGGCGATGATCAGGTCGACCAGCCTCTTGATCCAATGTGCCGTCCCGCCCCAATAGAGGCCACAGAGCGCCAGAGGGATGGCGAGCACCTCGAGGTAGAGAAGCGCCCCGCGGAGCGCCAGGACGAACCAGATGACGAGTGCCGCCAATCCGGCCAACGCCACGATCAGCGCCGCGGCCAGACCGGGCAGTCCGCTGCCGCCCGAGGCCACTGTGGCCGACAGGGCGAAGTCGGACAGATGGGAGAGTCCCTGGCCGAATCCCTGGTTGCCGCCGATGGCCACGTCGACGAGCAGGCCGCAGCAGCCGTTCACCAAGCGTCAGGACCCCCGCCGTCACCGGCACGGCCACCGCGGTGCCGACCGCCATGAGCACCGGAGCACCCAGTCCCCGCTTGAGGACCGACGTCAGGTCGCCTCGCAGCGCCGCCGTGCCGACCCCGACGAACAGGATCGGGATCGACAGCCAGGCGACCACGCTCGAGCATGGCCCGCCAGGGACCGGCGAACCAGGTGGTGAAGTCCGGCGTCGTGGTCGACTGCATGGCGTGGATGACGCCACCGATGGCCCACGAGGAGAAGCCCCCGATCCCCTCCGAGATCGAATGGCCGAACCAGCTGACGACGTCCTGGCCCAGACCCTCGACGGGGCTGAAAATCGAGAACCCGATCATCGTCTCAGCTCACCGACGAGCCGAAGTTGAAGGCCCACGTGATGAGGTAGACGGCCGCGCCGATGATGATCGCCCCGGCGAAGGCGGCGAGGATCTTGTGCTGGGAGACCGACGTGCGGTTGATCGACCCGTTCTGCACTCCCCACCACAGGCTGGCCCCGCCGATGATCAGTCCGAGCAGGCAGGCGTAGATGGCCCACTGCTCGATGCCGCCGAGAAACGACGACACCTGGGACGAACCCGGCAGTGAGCTGTTCGGTGAGATGTTGAAACTGGCTCCGCCGGCGATGACGGCGACTCTCGTGCCAAGCAGTTGAGGGATCACAGGACCTCCAGGGCTCCGAACCGGGACCGTGTGTCCCGGACATCACCCATGGTCCGGAGGCGACGTCACCCCGCAACGTCACCCGGCAAAAGTTGCCTCCCGACCAGGGAAGGTGACGGAATCTCGAACGTCACCCTGCACATAGCGCCAGTGCGGTTGCCCCTCCCGATGACGTCACCCGGCTGGGACCCACCGATGACAGGGCTGACCGAAGTTCAAACCAGATGTACTGGGGCAAGCAGTTCCCGACCGAGGCCCACGTGGGAAGGCACACAACCCGAGGACAACGAGTCCGAAAACGACGCAGACCAAGAGAGCACCAAGCTCCGTTTCTCCCAAGAGGCGCTGATCAGCGCATGGCCTACGAAGAAGAGAGCACGGCGAGTGGTGCGGCTTCGGCCACCGTGCCGAGCCCGGCCGCCGCCGTCACAGTCTTAGGTTCGACTGTTGAGTTCATCCGCATGCCGAACCGCCTCGTAGGACAGGTCTTGGCTCAGGCTGCTAGATGGTGATTTCGACCGGGTATCGGAGCCGGTTGGACGCGGCGACAAGGGTGGACACAGCCAAACTCAGGAGTAGATCCACGCGTCTCCGTTCGCTCCGAGGAGCACGCAGAACGACGCAGACGCGCACGACACCTGGCCCCCCACCGCCACCGTGGGAGGCCTTTGCGGCGGTGGCACCTGGAAGCTGGCCGGCGGTCGACCATGAGTCTCCGGTCGAGACGTAGGCATCACCCGTCATGTCCGCCGCCATGCAATACGAAGTGGTCGGGCACGAGACGCTCCTGATGGTGCCCGATCCGGTGACGTTTGCTCCCTTTGACCAGGTGCCTGCCGAATAGGTCCACGACGGTCCGTTCTCGCCCACTGCCACACAAAACGAGGGGGATGGGCATGAGAGGCTGATCAGAGAGGGGTTCTCCTCAGGCGAAGCGATCTGGGCTGGGGCGGACCACGAGTTCCCTGAGTAGGTGTATGCATCGCCGCTCTCGTCGAGCGCGATGCAGAAGGTGGGGGACGCACACGACACCGGAGCGATGTCGGCACCACTGGCCGTGACTTGCACTGCGCTCGACCACGAGCCGCTTGAGTAGGTCCACGCCTCGTTGCCCTCTCCAACTGCCATGCAGAACGAGATGGTTGGGCACGACACGTCGACCAGACCACTGCCGCCGCTGAGGGTGTCGATGGCCTCACCGCTAGACCACGAGCCGCTCGAGTAGGTGAAGGCATCGCTGCCGCTGACGGCCGCGCAGAACGAAGTGGTGGGACACGAGACAGCAGCATCGAAGTCGCCGCCGCTACTTCCAGAACCCACAAGGGCGGGACTCGACCACCGCTGGTTCGCATACGTGAACGAGGATCCGGCGTTGTCCGCCGCCATGCAGAAGGACGAGGACGGACAAGAGAGACCCGAAAGGGCTGCGTCCGGATCGATCCGGACAGGGTTCGACCACTTGGCAGCGATAGAGGAGGTACCAGCGCCGGTCGCGTTGGTTGAGGCGGCTGTACCGTTCGTGGGAGTCGCAGAAGAGCAGGATCCCAGAACCACTGCGGCCCCCACCACGACAAGGGCCACGTATGCCCGACTTCTGCTCAGTTTGCACCCAACGATCACACCCACTCTTGCCTCCTAGCTTGGCCCAGATGGCATGGTCTGCCGATAGCCTTCCAGGGCAACGCGCTCCGAGATGTCATAGACCTGGGGCCGCCTCGGCGTAGGGAGTAATCGCATTAAAGCTCTCGTCGTAGCCGACGACCATGGCGAAGCCATCGGTGCTTGCAGAGACGGCCTCGAGTGAGACCGGATTGGCGGCCGGCTGGAGCACCGACTGCCACCCCGCTGCGGTCCCGCTTTGGACCGTCAGTCCTTGTGTCTGCGAGCCGACGACGAGACAGCGGCTCACACTCGTGCAGTCGATCGACACGAAGTCGCCCGGGTCCGTCGGTGCCAGTTTCCAGGTGGTCCCGCTCCATGTCTCGATGGCTCCGTCGTCCCCCACCGTGGTGCAGCTGGCGGGGCTGGGGCACGACACTGAGTGAAGTTCGTAGGAGGAGCCACCTTGGCTGTTCTGGCCGTCGGGGTCTGCGGTCGGCGTCGGGACGGGCGTATTGGCCCAGGCCGAGCCGCTGAGGTGGTAGGCGGCCGGGCCGCCGAGTGCGCCCTCTTGGCTGGCGCCGCCGCCAACCGCGGTGCAGTCCGTCGAACTCGAGCACGACACGCCGAGGAGTTCTCCATAAAGCGAGTCGCCGAGGCTGGGCGAGGTCCACGTTCCCGCGGACCATTGCTCGATGAAGGGGTTGGAGCTCGAGGTGTCGGCACTCTCGTGCGAGCCGACTGCGACGCAGTTTGTCGGACTCGCGGATGACACGCCCATAAGGTTTCCCCAGTCCCCTGCCGGCACGGTCGAGCTCGGCGGTGAGGTGTTCGACCACTGCTGGCCGTTGAAGGTGTAAGCGACCGGCGAAGCACTTTCTCCCTGGAACTGGGTGTTGCCCACAGCCATGCAGAAGTTGGCGCTTGGACACGAAATGCCGCGGAACTCGATGCCTTCGGGGTTTGGCAACGACATCTGAGCCCATGAGGATCCGTTCCACTGCTCGACGACCGCTGTAAATCCGGTTCCCGTCTCATAGTCATCGCCGGCGGCCAGGCACGAGTTGTCGGACGGGCAGGCGACCGAGTCGAGCTGGAGGTTGGTGAAGCTCGGGTCGAACGCGAAGTTCCCGGTGTCGGCGGCGAACGGTTGGGGGAGAGGCGTGACCAGTCGAGTTTGGCAATCACCTCAGCCGCCAAGGCACCCTGGGCGTTGGCCCCGGGTTGCTTGGGATGGAACGACCCGTTGAAGTGGTCGATGGTGGTGAGCCCGTTGAGCCACGAGTCGCTCGAGCACAGGTTGTGGCGTGTACCACTCGACGGTTCGAAGAGGTGCTTGTCATTCGTCGAGATCACACCGCCGCCGCTGTTGACGTCGACGAAGGTGGCCTTGACGTTGTCGCGCTGTGCCGCCGGCTGCGCGTTGAAGCGCTTCACGGCTTCGCCCAAGGTGGCGTTGAGATCGCCGGCCCAGCCGCGTAGCAACGTGGCGTCGCCTGTCCCGATGCCGAAACACGACCCAAGGTGTTGGCTGCGGCTCGACCAGAACTTCGGCAGCTCGACGAAGTCGGGGTAGCCCAAGAGCACGATGTTGCCGCCCGGCGCGGTCGCCGTGGTCGCCACCTGGGTCAAGAAGGTCGGGTACGTGGTGCCAAGCGCGGCGATGGCCTTGCGGACTGAGGTGTCGGTCGGGCAGGTGTGGTTCTTGTCAGATGCGACCGGGGACGTGCCGATCGGGCTCCAGACCTCGAAGATGGCGCGGAACACCTGGCTCAGGCGGGTCAAGTCGATGCACTGCTTGATGATGGGCGAAAAGCCGATGTTGTCGCCCCCGAACGTCATCGTCACCAGATCGGCGCGCTGGTCGGGCGAGGCGAACTCGGCCGGGTCGCTGCCGGCGGGCGCGAAGAACTGGGAGGTCTTGGCGCCGGTGCAGGCCACCAGCGTGGGTTCGGCCAGCGGTGACCCTGCCTTCGAGAGAATGTCGTAGGCGGAGAAAGCCCAGGCCTGGGACCCGTTCGTCGGGGTTGCCTGGGCGCAGGGCCCGGTGGCATGCGGCAGACCTTCGCCCGAGGAGTACGAGTCGCCCGCCGCCAGCCAGCTGAGCGCCGGGGCCAGCGTGTGAGCTTGGGGGACATCGGCCAGAGCAAGGAAACTCGCGGTCGCCAGAGACGATGCCGCGATCACAGAGATCCACCGCCTGCGCCAAGCCATCGGCGCTCACGCTAGACGAGCACTCGCGTCTTGAGCAGGGTGCTCAGGAGGTCTGGCCATCCATCTGACCAGGGCCTGGCTGCGCATTGATCGTCCGAGCATCGGGCATCGGGCAGCGGGCCGCGCTACTTCAGCGCACCCTCAGGGATGTGGCGAGTGGGAGGCGGTACTGGGCATGGTCGAGTACGGAGCGGCCGACGAGATCTCCAAGCTGGCTGACCTCAAGGAGCGGGGTCTCATCAGCGAGGCCGAGTTCGAGGAGCAGCGGGGGCGGATCCTCTCTGGTACCAAGGAGCGCGATAAGCATCGGGTGCCGGCCCTGGCCATCATCGGGGGGTCCATCGCGATCGTGGCCCTGGTCATCGGCCTGGTGGCCTCGACGTCGTCTGGGCCAAAGAAGAACGGGGCTGGCAACAGCACGGTGCACCTGGCCTTGGCCTCGGAGACCTCGTTCGACGCGGCGGCGGTCAACTGGGCCAAGTCCATGATCAACAGCTCCAGCGGGCGCAGCGGCGCCAAGTACTGGTACGGGTGCCTGGCCTTCGCAGTCGACGCCTGGGGCATCGGGGCGGACCACTCGATCCGCGGTGAGGTGACGGTCCCCATCACCTCGAACACGTACCCCTCCGACATCTGGGGCCACTTCAACGGGGGGACCACCGGGAACGACTCATCCCCGCCGGCTGGTGCCTTGGTGTTCTGGAACTCCAAGGGCGGGCGTGACGACTCGCACGTGGCGATCAGCATCGGAGGCGGCGAGCTGGTCTCGACCAACGTCGACCAGCCCAGTGTCCCGGGCTACAACGGAATCCACGAAGAGTCGATGGCCCAGTTCGCGTCGAACAGCTGGAACATCTACGACGGGTGGTGGCTCCCTGACGGCACCAACGCTCCACCGCCGGCCAGCGCGGCCCCCGCTCCCACCTCGGCGCCGACGAGTGCGCCGACGACGGCACCCCTGAAAGTGACGACGACGCCGAGCGGCTCGGGCTCGGGGACCGTGAACCCCCAGCCCGCTGCAGGTGGCTCGAGCGTCCAACCGGCGGCCGGTGGCTCGAGCGTTCAACCGGCGTCGGGCGCTGGATCCGCCGGAGGCGGCTCGGGATCAGGTGCGGGCGGCTCAGGGTCGAGCACCCCGGCCACGACACCGGCGACCACACCGGCAACCACACCGGCGACGAGCCCACCTCAGCCCACGACGTACTCGGAGACCGTCGGCGGGGTCTCGCACACCTGGACCGACTACGCCGACGCCGGCGGGACCGAGGGTCCCTCGATCGCCTCGAACCAGACGGTGCAGATCGCGTGCAAGGTCACCGGCTTCAAGGTGGCCGACGGGAACACCTGGTGGTACCGGATCGCGTCGTCGCCGTGGAACAACGCGTACTTCGTCTCGGCCGATGCCTTCTACAACGACGGCGCAACTTCTGGGAGCCTCGTCGGCACACCCTTCGTCGACCCGGCTGTTCCGAACTGTTGACTCAGCGCTGACGGCCACTTCGGACTATGTACTGCGCACAGTGTGGGACCCAGTCGGACGACGGCGACACGTTCTGCGCGTCGTGCGGTGAGCCGTTGAGTACACCCGGGTCCGTTCTCGCTCCTCCTCCGCCCACCGCCGGTGCGTACGCCTCCCCGGCAATGCCCATGCGCGGGTACGCGCCCGCCCCGCCGATGCCTCCGGCCACCAACGGCATGGCCGTCGCTGCGCTGGTCTGCGGGATCTTGGGGATCTTCGTCCTGGCCATGGTCTTCGGCTACATCGGACGACGGCAGATCGACGAGTCCTATGGCCGCTACGGCGGGCGGGGTATGGCCACCGCAGGCATCGTGCTCGGTTGGATCGGGCTTGTGATCTTCGTTTTGTGGGTCGTCGTGATCATCGCGGTCCTGGCGGCCGCCTCGCACAGCTCGTCGTAAGTGAGATGACGCAGCTCAGTTGCGGGACGTGTGGCTCAGCGCTGCGACCCGACGCCCGGTTCTGCGTGGCGTGTGGGAACCCTGTCGGGGCGGCGCCGACCTCTGATGCTTTGCCGGCGAACAGAGCCAGCAGTCGCTGCGAGGCATGTGGCGCCACCCTCGGGCCTGGTCAGCAATTCTGCGGGGCCTGTGGGGCCGCTGCCGGGGGAGCCGACGAGGCGTCGTCGCCCGACGAGACGGTGGACGCACTGATCGGTGCCCTCGAGCGCCTCGTGGCACCCTTCGCTCCGGTTGTCCTCCTCGAACGCCCGGGCACCAAGCGCCCTCGACGTTGTGAGGTGGTGACCGACGCGGTCGGGCGTATGCCTTCAGTGGAGCGCGACCGGTTGGCGGCCCTGCTCGAAGAGACACTGGTGTGGGACGGCTACCTCTTCGCCGAGATCAAAGTCGGTGAGGGTGGCGCGGCGCAGTGCGTCTGGCACGTCGTCAACGGAGAGACCTTCGGACTTGGCGCTGAGCACGCCACCACGCTCCTCATGTACTTCGACGCGCTCCAGCCCACGCAGTGGTCGGAGAGCGACGACGTGATTGTCGGAGCACCAGAGCTCGAGGTGACGTAAGGGAACAAAAGAGGGACTGCGGGCGAGGGTGAGCTGGGCCAGATCGGGTTGACACCGATGTCAACATTGATCGCAACGTCGGCAGGGGTGGTTACTGTCGGGGTCATCGCGTTGCTGTTGCTCTTCTACGCGGTCGCCGCGCTGCCGGACGTCCATTAGCTCAGCTCCCTCCACCCGCCAACCCGAGGCATCCATGAGACCATCGATCGTTCGATGCGATTACAAAGGGGTCGGGTAGGTAGTTGCACCCCGAACTCCCCGCCGATCTCGTGTGGCGATCGCTTATCGGTTTCTGACGCAACCCGCTCGTATTTCGAGACCTTGCTGCGGTGACTCCTGCTGATGACCACTCCAGACAGCCATGAGCACCTGGTATCCGACTCAGCCAGTATTCCCCGTACCGCCGGTGTTCGACACCGGCGGTGGGCCTCCGCTGTTACCGGTGTTGCCGCTGATTCCCGTCGTCGGCCTTGTGGTTGTCGGGGGAGGGTTCGTCGCTCCGGCGACTGGATGGGCGTAATGGTCCACGAAGTCGTTGAGCGACGCCGTGCAGATGGTCTTATCCGAAGCCGGCAAGAGGCACGCCGCCTGCTCGCTCGTCGTGTTGGCGACCTGTCCGCCGTAGTCGTAGACCATAACCCCGTTTGCGCTGTAGGCGCCCGAGGAGTTGTCCCAGCTTCCGTTGACTCCAGGTGGATCGTCGAACGCGACGACGTCGGACTTGAGCGTGCTGTCGGTCTCGGCCGACGGGACGCTGGCTGGGCATGGGCCCTGGGCCTCGCCGATCTGAGCGACGGCCGACGAGAAGAGCCCGCACACAAGGTCGTACTGGCCTCCGATGTTTGCACCGGGGTAGACGAAAGCCTCGATGCCCTCGGCCACAGTGCTCCCCTGTGGGGGAGCAGATGCCCCGGGCGGCCAGACGCTGATGCCGGTCGTCGAGTCGGCACCGATGAAGGCGGAGCAGCCCCACCCTGTCGGTGCGATGACCTCGGAGATTCCCTCGCTGTCGGTGTAGGCCGTCATCGGCGGGAGCCCGGCGAGCGACGTGCGCGCCGAGATGCTCGTGGGCTGCGGCTTGCCCTGCCCGCCACCGCCGAAAGTGGTCAAGCAGACCTGCACCGGCATCGAGGTCTGCGCCGCCGATCCGCCGGACCCCGTCGGTTGGCTCCACGGCCACGTGAGGTGTGAGATGATCGCAGCCGCCAGGTTCCCCATCGCCGTCTCGCCCGCCTGATTCGGATGGAAGCTGTAGGGCTGAGCGGCGATGGCCGCGGCCAGCTGGTCGAAGAGCGCTGTCGAGGGCGCCAACGCTCCTATCGCCAGCGCCTCGAGCGACTTCTTGAGCGAGGGGTGCAGTCCGAGGGTGAGGCCGTTTAGCCACTCGCTCCCCTGGCTGCACAGCTCGTGGCGCGTTCCGGTTGCGGGCTCGTAGAGGCTCGGGTCCGATCTACTGACGCCGTCGTTGCCACTTACCGGGTCGATGAAAGTGAATGTGACGCCGTTGCGTTGGGAGACAGGCAGAGCGTTGGTGGTCGCGACTGCCTTGCCTATGTCGCTATTGACGTCGCCCGCCCAGCCCCGGATGAGCCGAGCGCGTTCTACGTCGATGCCGTACTCGCAACGCCCGAGACCCTGGGGCCACAGCGTCGGCTCCTCGACGAGCTCGGGGTAGCCGATCACCACCACGTTGCCGCCGTGGACGACAGAGCCGCCCGTGGCGACGTGTTTGAGGAAGGAAGGATAGGAGTTGCCGACCTGCGAGATGCGCTGGCGGATGTGGCTGTCACTGCAGAACAGCGCGATGCACTCTTCGAGGATCTTGCGAAAGCCCACATCGTCTCCGCCGAAGGAGAACGTGACGAGGTCGAAGGCTCCCATCGATTTGGTCCACTCGGCCGGGTTCGAGCCTTGGGACTTGAAAAACTCGCCCTCCTTCGCTCCGGTGCAAGCAACGAGATCAGGGACAGAGAACGTGAGGCCTTGGCCGTCGAGGCTCATCTGGGCCACCTGGGCCCAGGTCTTCGAACTTCCCGACGCTCGTGCGCACGAGCCCGAGTGGTACTCCAGGCCCTGGCCCGATGAGTAGGAGTCGCCAGCCGCCAACCAGGTGATCCGGTGCGTGCTGGTCGAGGCACCTACAGGTCCGCCGGCCTCGACTGCCGACACGCTGCCCAGCACGACGATCAAGGCGGCCAGCACCGCACGGAGTGGGTTGGAGTTCATCGCTGGACCGCCTGATCGCCTTCTGCCGAGAGACAGCCACTCTATGAACCGCCCCGGGTTCCATGACTGCTCGGGTTATTGGGTAACCGCCTCTGCGGCGGGTTGTGTTTGACGGTAGTAGGTCGCTTCGAACTCTGCTGGGGTGACGTAGGAGTTGTCGTCGGTGATCTCGCCGTGCAGCCGGCGGTGGTTGAACCAGTCGATGTAGCCGAGGGTGGCGAACTCGACGTCGTCGAGGCCCCTCCACGGTCCCTGGGGGTAGATCAGCTCCCACTTGTAGAGGCTGTTGAAGGCCTCGGCCATGGCGTTGTCGTAGCTGTCACCGCGCGATCCGACCGAGGCGACGATGTCGTTCTCGTCGAGGCGCTCGGAGTAGCGAATTGATAAATATTGAACGCCCCGGTCGCTGTGATGAACCAGGCCGTCGAGGACCTGGCCGTGCCGGGTGCGGTTCCACACCGCCATCTCGAGGGCGTCGATGGCGAGGTCGGAGCGCAAGGACTCGGAGATCTGCCAGCCGACCACCATGCGGGAGAACACGTCGATGATGAAGGCGGCGTAGACCCAGCCGGCGTGCGTCTTGACGTAGGTCAGATCGGCCACCCAGAGCCGGTTGGGCTCGTCGGCGCTGAAGCTGGCGCTCGACGAGGTCGGCCGGACGGTGCTGGCGCTCGTCGAAGCGGGTGGTGACCTTGTAGGCCCGGCCCCGGCGGGCCCCAGAAAGCCCCAGCTCACGCATCAGGCGCTCGACGGTGCAGCGCGCCACGCGGATGCCCTCCCGGTTGAGCTGGGTCCAGACCTTGTCGGCGCCATAGACCTCGAGGTTGTCGCCCCAGACCCGGAGGATCTCGCCCTTGAGCTCCTCGTCGCGCACGGCCCGTGGCTGACGGTGGGCGCTTCTCTGGCCACCCAATAGGTGTTCGGGGCGATCTTGCAGCCGTGCTCGGTGAGCACCCGGCAGATCGGCTCGACCCCGAACCGGTGGCGGTGTTCGTCGATGAAGGCGACTATTTCGGCGGTCGCGGGTCGAGCTCCCGCGCGAAGAAAGCCGAGGCCGCCTTCAAGATCTCATTGGCCCGGCGCAGCTCGAAGTTCTCCTTTTCCAGCTCTTTCATCCGGGCCCGCTCGTCGGTGGTCAGCCCGGGCCGCTCGCCGGCATCGGTCTCGGCCCGCCGGACCCACTGTCGCAAGCGTCTCGTGGTTGATCGCCAGCTTCGCCGCGATCGACTCGATGGCCTTCCACTGCGACGGGTACTCGCTTTGGTGATCGAAGACCATCCGCACGGCCCGCTCCCGGACCTCAGGCGGATAGGGACCCCGTCCCGCCTTGCTCTTCTCTGGCATTGCTCCATCCTCTCAAGGGAAGGAGCAGTCACCAATCCCGGGGCGGTTCACTACGCCGCCTACTCCCGACACTGCCTACCGTCGTCAAATGGAAGACGACCTCCAGTCCTAACGTGAAAAGCCGTCTAGTGGATCAGGCGAGATCCCACCACTCGGTGGAGCGGTCGTGCAGCTTGTCACGACATGTGAGCGCTAGCGCCGTGATCGATCCCCGCCGTCGGTAACGCCGTGGCCTCGCCTCCTTGAAGAGGACCTCGGCGCCTGGAGGCATGGGGTCGATAAGGCGGTTGGCGACAATGCCAACTTCCTACGCGTCGCTTGGACCGGCAAACAGGTCGTCGTATGCCTGGCATCGTCTGGCACGTGTACCCGTGCTCCCGCTTCTCCGGCGACCTCACGGTAGATCCGGTTTGGAATCGCTCAGGCGCAGCCTTGGCGTATGTCGCAGCCCCGGACATGGCCACCGAAACTTGGTCTCAGCATCACTGGGAGCTGGTATGCAGCACACTCGCTCCAATCCTTCGAAGTAGCCACTGGTGCTTCGTCGAGCGTTTCGGCTCGCGGAGCCATGGTCCCAAACCGGTCGAACAATGATCTGTCCTTCTCTAAGAGGCCGACGACGCTCTTTGGCTCGCCATCTCTTAAAAGCCGGTCGAAGTTGCAAGCCCGCTCTTCGCGCAACCCTCGGATTAGCGATACCTGGAAGAGATCCGATGTTCTCAGCTTGCATATGCTGACGGCCTGAAAATTTGGGTGGGGCATTCTGCTGACCTCACGCGATCGCCAGCGAGGAGCCTTATCCAGAAGGTGAGTCGTCCGGGTTCGGCGCGCTCGACATGGCTTGGACGGCTGGCGCGCTTGAGCGCAGCAGGTACCAAGAGGTTGGTGAGTTGGTCGCCGACCCGGTGCTCTCGAAGACCGTCCAGCCAGGCCCTCCCATGGTCGGGTAGATCTTCCATCCGCTGGCGATCTGTTGCCCAGAGGAGTTGACCACAATATTGCCCGATGTCGTGCTGACCCAGAAGTCGTTGTCGGCTTCGCCCGAGCACGAGAACCCCAGCTGCGTCGTGTTCGCGACGGTGTAGCTGACGGCGAAGGTCGAAGAGTCGACAAACGCGGCACTTCCGCCCGAGTATTCGGCCGGGCCGAGGCCCACGAGAGTCGATCGAGGGCCCGTGCAGATGGTCGTGTCCTGGGCCAAGGCGGCCGGAAGGGCGATCGGCTGCCCGGTAGCGATCGAGATCGGCGTCAGGTTGCCACTGCAGTTGTAGCAGCTGACGGCGTAGGCGTTCGCCGAAGTTGGCGAGTCTGAAACAGAGGACCCGCCAATGGGGAAGCACTTGGTCGAGGTCGACACCTGTTTCAGCGTTGTTGCGTTGACAGCGACCAGGTTCTCACAGCCCGAGTTCGAGTCCGACATTGGCACGATCAGAGTCCCGAACCCCTGAGACGAACTCGCGTAGTCAGCGTTGGGGAACGTCACGGTGTTGGTGGCCGTCCATGTGGGCGCTCCGTATTGGGAGATCGCCTCGCCATTGGACAAGTTCACCGCGTCGACAACGGAGAGGGAGAGGTCACGTAGCGGCTGGGGAATCGGGTTAGGAGCCGCCGCCCCGCCGTCGACGGTTCTCGGCCCGAGTTCGTCTTTGGCAACGACAGCACCCGTCTTGTTGTCGTAGACGATGACGTAGATGTTGTCGGATTCCGGCGTAAGGCCCTGCGCCGGCGTTGTGGCCGAGGTGAAGACGACGGTCTCACCGAGAGGCCGCCCCGCTGACGGTGTGACCAGGGCAGCGTTCTCGGTGCCGTCGATGGTTGCAGATCCGAGGGCCGTCTGCGGGTTGATGGTGACCGTGGATCCCGAGGAGACGCTCACAACTTCGAAGGTGGGTGTGCCGACACCTCCGTTGGTGTTCTCGATGAGCAGCGCGGCGTTGTTGGCGTCGTAGGGACCACCGAGAGATCGACTGCCAGGTCGCCTGGGCGGCCGCAGTCGTCGAAGTGGTGGTCGCCAGGGCCGCAGATGCGTGCGTCGTCGGGTGGGTGGACGGCGAGGTCGATCGTGAGGCCCCTCCCGAGCTGCACGCACCGAGCACGATGGCGCACAGTCCGGCGAGAGGCAAGACCCAGCGCTTCGTACCCAATGGTCATCTCCCCGCTCTGCCCCCTCAGGTGATCGCTGAGGATAGTGGACAGATGCTCTCGGCGCCTCGGTGTTGCCCGTCGAGCCGGTGTCCGCTCCGCCCGTGTTGTCGGAGTTGCCAGCAGTTGTTGCCGCCGTGTTCTGGCTTCCGTGTCCCCGCGTTTCCCGCCGCGGAAGGTGCGCGCTCAGTTGCGGTCGACGGCGATTCCTACGCAGTGCCAGCGCTTCGGCGATCCCCGCACGGGTGCAGGACGTGATCGTGGAACGTCCGGGCGAGGGTCGTGTCGGAGGACACCGAGCCGAACAGATCGGCACCGATGTGCAGGTGGTCGATGTCGAGAGAGCTCACCGCCAACGAGCGGGCACGCCTACCCCAGCCACACCACGAGCGCTGCTACCAGCATGATGACGGTAAGTGTCAACAAGAGCCGATCCCACGAGTTCATGCCACAGAACGGTCGTACTGAAGGGAGGACTCGCGGATAATTCTCTCCCCACCGACACCGTGGAGACGCGATCTCAGCCTCCTCCCTCTGTGTTCGCCTTTGGCGTCGTTGACACGCCCCGGGCTCGGGGCCGATACTCGGCGAGTCAGTGGCTATCACGACAAGGGTGAAAGGTGGTTCCAAGACCAATGCTCAGGCTCGAGCTCATTTGCGCCAGGTCCAAAGACCCCGTGCTCTGTAGGCGACCAGAATGCCGGGGACACTAAGGACCATGAGATCGAAATGCAGCACGCTCCTGTCCTGCTGGATCATCGTCGTGTCGTGCGCCCTCGGGGCTATATGGACGCCGGCCGGTGCCTCGACACGGCCGGACTACGGAACTACGGACCAGCTCAGTCAATCCGTAGTCGCCTCTGCGCTCCAAGCGCTGCACCGGGCCGAGCCGTACCTACCGTCGACGCAATGTGATGCCCAACCCGCACCGTCGAGCGTTATCGCCGCCCTCGAGAAGACACAGATCAAGGGCCTTCACGTGCTGGCGAGCATCCTTGGGGCGTGCAACAGCAGCGGTAATCTGATCCAGGCGATTAGCAGCGTCGGTGGGCTGACCAATCCAGAGGTACAGGGTACGAACGTCCTGTATTCCATTGACAACGCCATCCAGCGAGGAGAGCCCATTTCTACCGGCCGCATAGAGCAAGTGGAGGGGGTGCACTCGAAGGACCTCGCTGCACTCCTCCTTGCCGAGAGGCGGAACGAGGACCCCTGATTACCCGGCGTCGCCACGTGTCGAACCACCGGCCAGCTTCGCTTCGTAGGAGCGTCAAGGACCTTTCACTGGCCGGTCGGCACCGGCCTTGAAATGAGTGGCACCAGAATACGTCTCCTGCGCTTCGAGATGCGTTTCCGCGCTGCGGTTACCACTTGCGCCCCGAGCAAATGCGATACATCGGCTCTATCCGTGGGGCGCCGACAAATGTCCCAACCGCAACCGCCCTGCTCTAGGCCCACGGTCGAGTTCGGGTCTTCGACGACGATCCCGACGAGTGCCGACCGTGGCACCGTGTTCCCTCGTGGAGTGGGACGGACGAGTACCACCATGATCCGAGTCGTCCAATTCGACTTCGAGGCGACGACGACGGCAAAAGCACAGAGCCAAATATCCCCGAACATTGCTGCTGCGGGTTCGCGACGCCATATCCCGGTCATAGCTGACCGTCTGCTTGATCGTGAACACCCCTGTCGGCCTCGCCACACCGGCGGTCGACTGAACCAGTGAACCCGCAGCTCGAGCCTTTCGGCTCTCTGGTCTGCGGGTTCAACCCCGAGACCACGGTGCGGACACCGCCTACAAGACTTGGGGTTACTGAATGCTTTCCAATCTCAGGATCGAGGGCATGGCGGGAAAGGTGGCCACGGCCTGGCGGCCGTCATAGTTCGATGGATCGCACTCCTAGTCATCCACGGGATTGGCGCCCGCGAAGGTTGCACGTGGCCCGGAACGCCCAATTGTGTCACCGCGGTAATGGCGCGGCTGCTCCCCTTTACCGAATCAGAAGTGCGGCATCGGCCGAACCCGCCGAGACTGGGAATCGCCTAAACGGCGGCAAAACGGGACTACCGATGGCCTACTGGTCGCCCATTCTCCGCGTCAACAAGGTCCGTGGGCAGCAGAACAACTAGTGGGACCCTTCGTAGTTGGGTTGCGAGCGAGAGAGAATTATGAGTAGGTGTACGCGAGGCCAAAGACATCGACCGCGACGCAGAAGGAGAAGCTGGCGCACGATACGGACGTAAGGCTCGGAGCATCACCTTCTCCATCGCCAGAATCGATGCCCCTATGGGCGATCCATGATCCATTTGACAGGACATACGCACTGCTAGCGCCAACTGCAACGCAAGAGGACGATGAACTGCATGAGACAGCTGCCAGATTGGCACCCTGAGACACTTGTGTACGAGTCCAAGTCTGATTAGACAACGTGAATGCGTAGCCACCATTTGTGACAACGACGCAAGACGCAATGCTCGCGCAAGACACTGACGTCAGCTTTCCAACGCCACTTTGGGTCAGTTGGTCGGTCGTCCACTGAGAACCGTCGAATACGTCCGCATCATTGAATCCCTGGTCTACGGCCACACAAAACGTGCTAGAAGCACACGAAAGCGATTGACCTGTAGGAAAATTGGAACCGGATGCTCCAGTGCACAGCGCCATTGGTCCACGCTCCGTTCGAATACACATAGGTGGTGTTATCTTGAGCATCGATGGCCATGCAAAACGTTATTGAGGCACAAGAGACCGAGGCCAAAGTATTCGTATCCGGTTCTGGTTGTACGGGTGACCAGGTACCGCCTCCATAGGTCAGGAGGGATGTGGAGAAACCGTTGCTAGTCACTCCCGCGCAGAATTGAGCAGTAGGACATGAGATGGACTGAAAATGGCTGCCTTGAAGAGCCGGCTGAGTGGACCAGGACCCATTGGAGTACAGGTATTCCGTTACTGCCTCCTGCGATACACGCAGTGCTAGCGGGGCATGAGACCGCCAAGAGAAATCCAATCGGATCGATGCGATCTCCCGAGGACCAGGACGCTCCACCTTCGGTCGCCCCGCCCCCAGTGGCCTGAACTGAAGGGTGTGGGGAGCCAGAGTGACCTGATTCTGCTGTCGATGACGACGGACTGGACCCACAAGCACTTAACACCAGAGCGAAGCCCGACAGCCCGATTAGAACGCGAAACACGTCAAGCTGGAAGAACCTCCCGCGACTGCGTCTGCGGTCCAACCTTTGTGTCACCGAGTGCTCCAATCCGCCGAGTTACGCTTATGGACTCTGATGTCGCGCCGCCTGCTCTGCAACTCAGGATGATACCGAAGGAGGAGGCCCGGTCGTCGATAGAGAGGGTAGGGGTGCTGGAGTGCTCGAGCCATCCGGCAGCCACTTGGGTAACCGTTGTTCCACTATGCTGAGCTGGGCTCAGCGCAGGCCAGGTGGGGCCGGGTGTCAAGGGATCAGCCGTTACTGCGTCACAGATCACACCTCGAATTGTCGCCACGACTGATCAGGTATGCCAACTGAGATCGTTGCACTCTGGTCAGCACGTGAAAGCCTCACTCGAAGAGCTTCCAGAAACTTCTTGTGCATGGGCATGGCGGCAATCTGAGTACCCAGAAGTCCGCGATTTACTCGATAAGACTTGAGACCCCCGACGATGAGGATAGTTTGCCCGCCGGACACTCTGGCTTGGGCCTCCAGCTCGGCAATCTTGTTGTGAAGAGCAAAAATCGAGAGGGACACCAGGTCGTCGCCAACCCGGTCAACCTTCAGGCGCATAGTCAGGGCCATCCCGGTTCCCTTGGTCTCCTGCGCTACACCGGTTACCAACTCCATGGCCTGTTTCGGACTTAGCTTGGTTTTGGCGGCGAGAGCCAGCTCCGCGTCCCGACGTGACATAGCTTCTACAGCCCTCCTTCGGTGCCTCTGTCGCGAGTTAGCGCCACTCGGAAGATGTCTCCGGATCCCGATGGCGCACGGGAGCAAGATAGCTGGCCTGCCGGGAGACGGCCACGAGGTCTACTCGCCGCCACTTCACCGTCTGGCTAGTGGCGAGGCGCGGAACGTCGACACGGTAATTGCCACGCACTCGGGTCGTTGAGGTAGAGATCGCACGCGGAGTCCATGGTTTCTTCAACCGTGCCGACAAGCGAGTCACTGGGCAGGACGGACTGCTCGCAGCTGTCTCCTTGCTGGCCAGCCAGTGGCGAAGGCCCACTTGTTGTCTCGATGACCAGTCCAGCGCAGCCAAAACAGGGCTGGTCGTAGCCGTCGGGCAAGGTGGCCGAGGCCGACCGCGACAACCTCAGCTGATGTTCCAGCCGTCTCCTCGAATGGCCGGCCCTTGCTCGGCGAGGACGCCTCCGCAGCGGCCACGGCTGCGACGGTCGCGGCGGCGGCCGTTGTGTTGGCCACAACCTTTTGGACCCTTTCGAGGTGAGCCGTGAGCTCCGCGTGCTGGCGGTGCTGGTTCGTGGACGCGGCCGCTCGAGGGTTGCGAAGGGGCTCGACTCGTGGAGAGGTCGAGTGACTTGGACACCTCCATCAAGGTCGCACTGAGCGTGCGGGGTTCGCCCCGAAATCACCTTTCGGGCGCCGGGCAACGAGACATGGGTTTACTGAATGCTCTCCAAACTCCGGACCGAGGGGATGGCTGCGAAGGATGGCCCATGGCTCAGTGGCCGTTCCCTACCGCGGGGATCAAAGCTTCATCCCCGACGGCACCGGCGTTCGCGAATGTTCCATGCGCCCGGAACGAACCCTGGGGGCAGGGAGCGGTTCATCCCGTGAGACAGACCTTATGAAGGTAGGTGGAGACAGGCCTCTCCGTGATTGCCAAAGCTCTGAGGGGCCTTTCGACGAACTCATGCTTCCCGAGAAGCCAGTTCGGCTTGCCGCCCTCCTTCAACCAGACATTGAACTCATTGCGGTAGACGGGCATTACCTTTGCTGCGTCGTCCTGCAAATCAGATGGGAGATTATTGGCGACCGTCTTCCAGAACTTCCCTAGAGTTGCTTCATAATGAAGAAGAGAACTCCGCGATCCAGCACCGGAGTAATGGGTGACTATCGCATTCAGCAAAGAATTGAAGCTGACAAGGCCCTGACAAATGGGCGTGTTTGGAGTGCCATTGGCAGCCCCGACCGCGTTGCCCGTGTCCGTACGTCGCAAGAGTCGTGAACATGGTGCAAACGAGCAGCACAACGAGCACTCGACCGGCTTGACTCCGAATACCCCTCATGCAGCTCATTTCATTGACCCTCGCGACACCGTGAGGTTACTTGCTCGCCAATTACCGCTTCAAGGTTGGCGGCGCGCCTCGGCGGCGAGAGTGTCTCTAACGTCTCAGACTGGGAGCGGCTGCCTTCTCCGTCTGGACTACTGCTCGGCGACTTCGCAGAAGACCGTCATCGCTGCGCTGATGTGCCGCAGTTCGTCGGCATTGCCGTCAAACGTCCTCTGAAACACATCGGACTCGGAGGAAGCCAGCTCGATGCCATTCACATCGGTCACCACTAATACGCGCGTGGGACTCTGACCCCATCACCATCAGGGAACTCTGGGAACTGAAGCCGGCGTTACCCTTCGTTTGTTCACGACTTCATACGCAAACCCTGCAGAATATGAGGCGATGAGCGAACTTTCGCCGAACCTTATGACCGGATGGACAGCCCTGCCTTGTGAGTCTTCCCAGTTTGTTCACGCCAACCATGCCGTTGATGTGGTCTAGGCGGCATCGCATGAAGAGGGTTATAGCTCGCTCTGCGCCTTGCGTCGCCACGCTCCTGACTCTCATAGTTGTTGTCGGATCGGATGCTTCACCGGCGCCAGTCGTCGAGGCGGCTGGCGCCTCCCATCCCATCACTTGGCTGGCCGCTGGCGATTCCTACGCGTCGGGGCAGGGGCTCACCCACACGACAAAGCCCTGCGCCCGGGGCACCGGGCAGAAGGGCCTGAGTGCCACCTGGGCCATCGCGGCAGCCAGGGTCCTCCAAGCGCAAGGACCGTCCATCGCTCACGGGAACCCTGACCTCGTCGCCTGCACTGGGGCCATTTCGGCGGACTTCTTCACCGACAACAACGCAGCACTCGGCGGTGACACCAACGGTGCCCAGTGGACCAAGCAGATGGGTCGGTTCGACCTCGTGACGTTCTCCTTCGGAGGCGACGACATTGGGTTCGCTTCGATCATGGAGAGCTGTCAAACCACTGGCTGCCCCTCGAACGCCTCGGTTCGAAAGGAGATCGCTCTGCTCGGTACGACCGGCCCCTATGACAAGGGCGTCCACATCCCGCCGTACGCAACCTTCCTTCGCCACGTAGCCAAGAGCGCCGTCGTGCACGGCGGCAACATCGCCATCATGGGATACCCGGAGCTGGTCGAGGCCCCCTCCTTGTGGAGCCCTGGGAGGACGAGCTGTGCCGGCATGTCGGCTGCGCAGGTACAGATCCTGCGGGGCTGGGCTGGCGATCTGAACGCCACGATCGGCGAGGCCGCGACCCAGGTCGACGCTTTGCCTCCGGCCGAACGCAACGACGTCACGATCACCTATATCGACCCGGTGAGTGGACAGAGTGCCGACGGGATCGGAACTGCCGACCTCAACCTGTTTGAACCAGCAAGCGGGCCACGTCACGAGCGGTGCAGCCAGGGGCAGTCGTGGCTTAACGGCGAAGCACCGCTCCACATCGAGACGAGGAGCTTCCACCCAAACCAGGCTGGGGAAGACGCCATGGGCAGATTGGCAGCCGAGGTCATTGCGACCATGAAGTGGCCGTGGACCCCGACTTGGCGTGATTGGACCACCACGGGCTCCCTGGTCGCCACCGGCGAAACCCTCAACGCTGTGTCGTGCACCGCCACCTCGTTCTGCCTGGCCGTCGGAACCAACCTGTCCTCCGAGCCGGACTCTGCGGACGCTCCAAGCGGATTTGTGGGTGCGTTCGGCGCCTACCGATGGAACGGCACCAACTGGACGGAAACGCCCTCTCCTGCGCCACCGTCTCTTGCTAGTGGCTGGCTCGACGCCGTGTCGTGTGTGACGCCCAGCTACTGCATGGCCACCGGAACCGGCTTTCCGCCTGTCTCCTCTTCTTCTCCGATCGGAAGCCTCGATGCGGTGGTAGAGCTGTGGAACGGACAGAGCTGGTCGAACACCAACTTTCCGGGCACCGACGCCTCGGCATCGGGAATCGACTGCATCACGACGCGCTGGTGCATGTCGATTCTTCAACCAGGCCAGTGTGTGGCGTGTGGCGGCCAAGTCAGTGCCGCCCTGTGGAACGGGTCCTCTTGGCAACTCACACCAATTTCGGGGTTGACTTCCCCAGGCGGCGGCCCTTCGTTTTCCCTGTCGTGCGCATCGACATCGTTCTGCATGACGACGACCAGCCTCGACGGCGAAGATATGGACTCGGCGATCCAACCGACCCAAAACAACGTGAGCTATGTCTTCGACGGCTCTGGATGGCACCAAGTCACGTGGCCCGACCAAAGCGTTAGCGTTGGGACGCTGGCGTGTCCTACCGACACCTCGTGCGTGCAAATGGCGGACGCCAACTACGGGACTCCGGGCTACGGCGGAGGGGAGGTCACATTTCTGTGGAATGGCTCGTCGTGGAGCGAGGACAGCAACCCCGTTGCCGACGGCCTCACACTCGCTTCGATCTCGTGCACTGCGAGCACATTCTGCGTGGGTGTCGGATCTCCAGCCGCACCTGCATACGACAGTGGTGGAAACTATGTCGGTCCCACTGCATTCCCCGACGGTGCGGCGGTGTGGACTGGCACCACCTGGCATCCGATGCCGACGCCGAGTCCGGGCGATCAGGAGGCTCAGCGGCGTATCGTGCACGAGCAACCAGTGCTCTGCGGTCGGATCGACCACGGTCGAACTAGCCATCGAGCGATAAAGCCCCTTCGAGGCGGATTATCAGTTCGTAACAAACGAGGACCAAACCATCGGTCTACGTCTACCCACCAGTTCGGGCGATTACCAGTCCATCCACGTGTGATGCACCCCATCGGGTGAGCATGCCACCAAGCACCTGGAACTGGGAGCAGGTGGTCGTGATGTCGTCAAAGATAAGGACTCGCATGTGGCTGAAGTCGATCCACTCGGCAGCTGTCACTACTCCCTCGAGCTCCTGGGCGGCATCCCATTTTGCGCGCCACCGGGCCCCAGATTGTCCCGACTGGGTCGTGGGAGAGGCCTTCTCCAGGGCGTCGGGGTAGATCGGCCAGATGTCCTCCAGATCCTCTTTTGCTGCTGCCTCGAGAATCAGTTCAGTGTGACGTACTGGTCGTGTGGGTTCGGTCGGGTTGGCAATGATGGCGTCGTATTCGTCGGGATCGAGATTGTCGTCGAGCCATCCAAGTATCAGACGCCCAAAGATCACGGACCATCCGGTCGGCCTATCCGCGTACTTGAAACGCTGGAGAATGCGGTCGACAGAGCCCGTCTTGGGGCAGATCGAGTAGATCCGACCGAATGTGCGGTTGTCCCAATTGCAGATTGGGTTTCCGCATTCTGCATCCGCGCTGTCCAGCTTGTGGCCACAGACTCTGCATTTGAACTGGCGCTTTGGCGACAGTTGAAGTGACGCACTCAGCGCAGACTGCGGGCGTCGCAGTCTGGAGAAGAGGACACTTCGGACACCGTGGGAAGCCTGCCGGTGTCGGACGCGGAGACGTCGTCACAGATGCTCTCGACCAACCTCATGCCAACCCAAGTGTGAGCTGCCGTGCCGTCGAAACAGCCTGGACCCGCTCTGGTGCCACCAGTCTCTCCACAATTTCTTCCACTGCCGTAACCTCGATGGCGCCCCGCTCGGCTACGAACTTCTGCGCCCACGGCTGATCCGTCACAAGTGAGTGGAGCAAGAAGACCTTCTTGCCGTGCTCCAGTGCGAGCCGGGCCTGCATCCGAGCGCCAGACGTCGAGGACGCTTCAACAACGGCGGTCCCCTGTGCGAGGCCAGACATCACTACGTTGCGACGCGGGAATGTCCACTTCGCTGGGCTCGTCGATGGCCAGAACTGAGAGACGATGACTCCTTGATCAACGATCCGCTCAGCGAGTTCCCTGTTCTCCTTGGGATAGGTCTGCGTGATACCAGTTCCGATGACAGCGATGGTGCGCCCGCCAGAACTCAGAGTTGCTTCGTGAGCGGCCGAGTCGATCCCCCTTGCCAGTCCGGAGATGACGACCACTCCATTTTGAGTGAGCTGGCTTGCGAGCTGGCCGGCCTTCTTGCGCCCTAGAGGGGATGGGTCCCTCGTGCCGACGACGGCCACCGATCGCACGTCGTTGTCGCTCCATGGCGTCCCGCGAACGAACAGAAAGGGAGGCAAGTTGTAGATCAGGCGAAGGTTGACCGGATAGGTCTCGTCCAGAACGGTGATCAGCCGTGCTCCAACCGACGCGGCCAGCTCCAGCTCCTCGTCCACCCGAGAGGACCACTCGTCGCGGCTGTCGAGGCCCTTGCGGATCAGTTCGGCGGTCTTCTTCGCCGCCGGCGACTTCTCGGTGAGGACACCCTGTGTCAGATCTGCGATCGCACCAGCGCGGGTCGCCTCTCGTGCGAGGACTGACCAGTCCGGGCTCTTGTCGTTGAGCCTGATGGCACACAGTTCGAGGAGGGCGCGCTGGTCTCGCGACTGTCACTTGTCACCTCGGAGCGGGCCTCCTCCCTCTAACAATACCAAATTAAGCGAACATATGTTCGTATTTGGCTGTGACACCGCCAGTCTCGCACGTAAGCTCAGGCCGAGCCCGGTGGTCTCGATCTCAACCCTCACACCTTCTCGGCGTGTTGTGCCAGGCAGTGGAACTGGCGGAATGCCTGGTCCGGAACGTGGAGCACTCCGGTAAGTGGATCTCAGACGGACGACGTCCACCTATTAGCCATCTGAGCTGGGGTTTTGCTGCACTGGACCCGTTGTTAGACCCCAGAAGAAGACATGGGTTAGCTGAATCCTTTCCAACCTCGATACCGACGGATGCCGGCGGAGGATGGCCCACGGCTGAGTGGCCGTTACCTACCGCTGAGATCAATGCTCCGTCCCTCTCTGCACCGCTCCGGCCCCGATCGAGGAGGGAGTCTGCTATTGGCTAACCCGCCTCAACCGGCACGAGTGGGACGCACCCTGCTCTCCGGCGCAAGGGTTATGAGCCGAACTGCCGACGCTGTCTCCGAATCCTCGGCTCACGACCGGGTCGGCGTGGTCCAAGGCGGAGTGACACGTGGATGGAGATAGTTCCACTCCGCACTTCGGGCCGACATGTGCGCTTCTTCCAGATTGACTTCGTAGTGATCCGCTAGCCGGATCACGCAGTAAAGGATGTCGGCCAGTTCGTTGGCGATCCTGCTTGTACCCCCGACGTATTTGGGGTCGTGGTCACGGTCAGCCAAGTAGTAGTTCTCCGTCGTCAGGACGGCTCGGGCCAGGTCCCCAACCTGCTTCGAAAGCTCCATGACGAGGGTCTCCACTCCCCAGGATCGTCGCTCTCGTTCGTCAAAGGCCGTAGCGACGGTTCGATTGATTTCGATCAGATCAGCGAGGGTGTAATCCATAGACACATCTTGCTCCCAAAGGGTCGACGCCTGCCCCCAATCGCCGGATATGCCCACTAGTACCTGGACTATCTGCGGTCAGCGGTTGCAAGATTCGCTACAAGTTGACCAGGCATTGGGCCGTCACCGATGGACTCAAAAATGCCCTTTCGATACCCGTCTAGTTGTTCCGCAGTGAGTCGTTCCATAACCCCCCGCCATCCATGGGACCAGCACCACTTCCAAAAGGTCTCGGCGTCTTCAAACTCAAACTCCAGTACCTCTCGGGATCGCTCTACTTGGGAAAGTGGCATGTCGAACAGCAGTTGGTCTACGAAGTGTTCGCCAGATGAGGGCGGCGGTTCTTCGAATACGACGCCAAGTCCTTCAAGAAGCGTCGCATGCCACTGCCACCGTGGATCTTCTTCCCACCACCATCCTCTGGATACAGACACTCCAAATGTTCCCCCTGAGCGCAGCACCCGGCACATCTCAAACACCGCCGCTTGAGGGTCCGACATCGATTGGAGAGCGATGCCTGAGAGGGCCACATCGAATGAGCTACTGCGAACGCCAAGGACTCCCGCATCCATCACAGCCGTCGTAAACGGTGTCGGCGCATGTCCATTAAGCCGGTGCCGCAGTTGAGCGAGCATTTCGGGAGCGAGATCGATTGCTAACACTGAACCGCTCGGGCCCAACCGGAGAGAGGCCGCCAGGCTGACGGCACCAGTTCCGGCGCCAACGTCGATCATCCTTGATCCGGCCGGAACGGTGGCGTGTTCCACGAGCAGAGCACCAAGCTCAGAGAAGAAGTCAGGGCCGACTCGGCCGTAGCTGAGGGCGGCACGATCAAACACAGTGCCGTCGTTGTTGCCTCTTGCAGGGCTGAACTCCACGGCTCAATCGTACGATGAAGCAAATACTGAGAGATAGGGCGAGGGTGCCTCCGCACACCGGGTCGAGGTGTGGAATACCGACACCTTGCGGTCAGTGGCCGAGCGAGCATCGACCTAGATTTGGAAGGTGAACGAAGAGGGTTCGCCAAAGAATAGACGGCCGCTTCGGCGCCGAGGTTGGGTCATCTACTGGCGAATTGTCAACCCGCTCAGCAGACTCGCTGCTGGGCTTGTCCCCTGGTGGGTCCTCCTTGAGACCACTGGCCGCCGAACAGGTCGACGTCGTCGTACGCCTCTCGTCGTGGGTCCAAAGGACGCGAAAGAAATGTGGCTGATCGCCGTGCACGGACGGCACTCTGGTTGGGTTCGCAATATTGACGAGTCGTCAAATGTCAGGCTCAAGCACTTTGGCAGATGGCGACAAGGCACCGCTTCTGTAGTGGCGCTCGATGGTGAAACTCTGTCTCGATTCAATCCGTATGCGAGGAGTGGTCTACGAATGGCCGGTCTCGACCCGATGTTGGTAAGGGTTGAATTCGATGATGGCAGTCCCTGCTAGTCCCCTGACCAACAACCTCTGGGGACCCTGCCCCTGTATAACGCCGGGACGGTGGGACAGTCGGCCCATACTCAGATGGACACAGCCTGCGCCGTGTAGATCGTCATCTCGGGAGGACTGGCGGCAAGGGCTGCGACATCACCTACGAATGCACCAGACTCGGGCACTCGAAAGTGTGCTCGCAGGGCGTCTTCATCGACCCAATATTCGAGAAACACGAGGCGCAATGGGTCCTCGACATCGTGGTGGACGGAGTGCAAGAGACACCCTGGCTCTCGTCGGGAGCGGCGCACATGCGCAAGGCTGAGCGCCAACACCTCGTCGATACTTTCCGGCCGGGCCTGGATACTGCCGGTCACTATGAGCACGAAGCGCACCATAGCGACAGACCCGTCGGAGAAACGTGAAAGACGGGCAGGGATCGGTGCGGAGTGATGAACCTGTCCGGTGTGGTCTTCTCGGAGACCTTGCCAAATCGCCCATGACCGGGAAGGAGACGTGTCTGATCGGTAGCCCGGACTGGGTCAAATACCACCGTTTTCGGCAGGCGTGTAAGGGTGCGACCACTGCCCACAATCAGGCACTTCGGGTTCGGGTTTGAATCGACGGCGGGCGTCGCGTGACCCGTTCTCCCAAAGCTGTCCTCCAGGTGGTGGACGTAGGTCGGCGCCAATCGTCAGCGGCGGCGAGCGAACACGAGAGAGGCGGTGAGGGGGCGGACGATCCACCCGTCGTAGCGCGAGTCGATGAGCGCCTCGACCTCGGCGAGCATTGCCTCGCGGGCTTCAGGGTCGGCCATCGCCCGACTGTTCGAGTCGGTCCGCTTGAGCTCCGTGTAGTCCCGAGCCGTGTAGCGCTGGTCCCAGCGGTAGCGATGGATCGAAGGCTCTGCGAACTCTGGCGAGGCGACGATCTCTTCGACGAACGAGGGAACAAGCTCCTCGTGTGTGGGGACAGGGTCGTGCGTTCCCGGCAGTCCGTGGCGGCTGAACACGTGATGGACCTCGTCGAAGAAGCCGCGGTCAGCGGGAGAAGCGACTTGGTTGAGCGCGATCAGCGCCAGGTGCCCGCCGGGTCGGAGCAGGGCCGCCGGTCGGGTCATCCGCGCCTCGGGCGGCACCCAGTGGTAGCTCGATGCGGCCACGACCGCGTCGAACGAGCCCGGCGCGAGGTCGACGTGCTCGAAGGGCCCGATGACGACGTCGACGGTCGGGAGGTTGCGGGCGAGGACGGCTGCCAGGTGGGCACCCAACTCGACCGCGGTCACTCTGGCGCCTCGGGCAACGAGGCCTTTCGTGGCTTGGCCTGTACCAGGACCGACCTCGACCACGGCTGGCGACCGCGGCAGTGCGGCGGCTAGCTCGTCGAAGAGGTCGTCGGGGTAGCCGGGGCGCACCCTGTCGTAGAGCTTCGGCAACCTCATCGAAGCCAACGCGCCAGGCTTGCGGAAGGTCGGGCATTCACATCTTGCTAGCCCATCACCCCACCCACATCCACGCATCTGAGGAATTGCCGACCAGCGGAGCGCCGAGTGGGAACCAGTCCGTCATCGCGCGAACGACAACCTGTCCCGAAACGCGGCTGAAGACGTGAGGCTGCGGTCTCACGACGGAGCGCTGTGACACGATTGCGTCGTATGCCTGCCTCGCCGTACTACCGATCGGATCTGGCGCGCATCCATCACGAAGGGTTCGGGTTCCACGTGGATGCGGTGGCACCCGGGATTCTGACCATCCTCGAGCCCGTCCTGGAGCGGTCCGGGCTCGTCCTGCAGTTCCTCGGTTGTGGATCCGGGTTGTTCACGAAGTACCTCGTCGAGGCAGGCCATCGGGTACTCGCCGACCGATGCGTCTCCGGCCATGGTCGAGC
>CAVYQL010000001.1:0-184373 GCA_963770645.1 uncultured Acidimicrobiaceae bacterium | reverse complement strand
ACGGCCCACCGATCTGACCAGCAAGTATGCATCAGTTCACTCGCGAGTGAACTGATTCGGCGAGCGAGGTGCGCGAGTTTGTGCAGCAACCCGTGCGCGAGTTCAGACATACCCTTCCCACCTGTTCCCGTCCCAGCACCGTGGGCGACCGCAGCGCCAAACGTGACGCCGCCCACGAGGATTCCTCCCGCTAGAAATGCTCCCGCAGCCATGAACTTCGGATTGTCTCTGAACACGATTGCTGTCCCTTCTCTGGTGGATGCCGAACGTTAGGTCGGAGCAGTTTCTGCCGCTCTGCTGGCATGGTCACCGAATCTGGAACAGCCGCGCCGTACCATCGGCTCCTGATGGACAGGCTCGAGGTCGAATGGCTGATGGTGCCGGACACGCCCGATGTCGAAGGGGATCCTGGCCGAGCTCGGCCGGGGCCGCGTGTGGTCACGAGAGGCGATCGAGAAGTGGGCGAAGGCGACGGAGCGGGAGATCACCTAGTCCTGAGAGGCCGCATCTGTCGGGGTGCCCTCTCTGATCGGGTCCCCCGGAGCGATTGGCGAAGCCGTCCCCAGGGGACCTCGATCGAGAGAGTCCTACCCCGGCTTCGATCGTGCGCTGACCGCTACGGTTTGCGTAGGGCCAGACGGACCCCATCATTTACAACTTTTGAGCCAAGAGCCGCTGGCACTCTGCGGGCTTGGCCAATCGTCCCTCGGGACACCGCGGTCGGTCAGATCACCATTTGCCCTTGGACAATCCGAGAGTGAGGCTGCTCAATCCCGAGGCTGACGCGCACGCAGATGCGATGGTCGTTGGCCAACCAACATCCTTGAGGACAGCGTTGGGGTTGGCGAATGGTGCGAAGGAGCCGGTCACCGTCCCGTTGGTGATGGTGATCTTGGTCATGGCGGCAGCTCCCACGAAGCTGAAGTTCGAGGGCTGCTTCCAAGTGGTCGGTGTTGCTCCAGACGGAGTCGTCCAGGTCATCTTGAACTTGGAACCTGTAACCGGGGCAGGCAGAGCCGATCCGCTGAAGATGGTGGCGCAGTTGTTCGCACCGGTCATACTGAAGCCGAGCCCTCCGGTGACGGCTCCGATAACAGGCCCGATGCTTGCGGCAGAGGGGATGCATGGGCTGGCCGTGCTGCCGAGGGTCGCACTGACGACCATTTTCTCCACGGTCGCAGATCCGCCATTGAAGAGTGGGGGTGTGAACTGGATAGTCCCGTTCCAGACGCCGCCGGCCGAGCTGCATTTCACCGTCCCCGGCAGGGTCACCGCCCCCGCGGGTCCGCTTTCCATTGCGACGAACAATGGCGACAGAACTACAAGTGTCGCGATGACGAAAAGTGCACGCTTGCCCACGTCGACCCCCCGGTGAGATCGTCTCTCGGATTTTCCGATCGAGACTGCGCGGAGCGTAACCCCGAGCACCTCCCCGGTCAACGCCCGTTTAGGAGATGCGCTGGGGGCGACGTCCTAAGAATCACTGTCGAGGTCGCCGCCGGCCGAACTCTCTCACGCCTGTCAGTCCCTCGAGGTGGTCGGAGCAGCTCCAAACGCGGAACCACTTGTCGCCTCGAGGTGCGAACCACCGACTCGTCCACGACGGCGCGTCGCGGCAATGCGTCGACTGAAGGTTCCGGTCGTACACCATCGCCCAGCACCGCCCAGGCTCGGCCGTAAAGCCAGGGGAACGGTCGCCGGGGCGGGGCATCACCGGGCTCAGCAGCCACCCGCGGAGCCCTTGACCAGGAACCCGTCGTAAAATTGAGAGTGGTCAGTAATTTCGCCCTGGTAACTCTTGATTGGCGTCGAGGTGAAGGTGCCGCTGAATCCCATGCCCTTGCCGTCCCCCTTTGTCCAGACGAGGCTGATCGTTGACCCGCCGCCGCTCCAGGTTCCTTTTCCGTAGCCAGGATCGACGGCGTTGTCCGTGAACGAGGTGAATCGGTGGGTTGATGTGTTGAACGTGACCTTGTAACAAAGGCCAAGGACTGGTGGCTCGAGTGTCCAAGTCGCGCCCGACTTGATCTTGGCTGCCGACGCCGCGGCTGAGGCAATGCATACCCCAGACACTCCGAGGCTCGTCGCAAATGCGATTCCCGTCGCAACCACCGCTCCGGGACCTGGAGCGGCATTTGCCAAACTGCCACGAGTCGCCCGCTGGCTGGTCGGTGTCTTCGCGGTCGTCCTCGGCCTGTATGCCGTCTTTTGGCTCGCTGGCACGCTGGCGAACGAGCGGCGCCCCCTCTTCGCTCACGAGGTCACTAACTTCAATCAAACGAGCACTCTGGAGAACTCGTTGCAGCAACAGACCGACGCAAACCTAAAAGATCCCTCCAGTGCTGCCTACAGTCCGCGTACCACTGTTTCCGCGACGATATGCAATCCCAGCGCAAGCAACCAGTTCAAGTGCCTCTTGGCGCTTTCAAACGGGAAAACACAGATCTCTCCTTAACTGTCTCGGGGAACGGCTCGCGCTGGATGATCGATCACTGAGAACACAGTGTTCAAGTGATAGTTGGTGCGCAGCAGGCCCCACAGCGCTCTCGCCGAACGATGAAAAATAGGCTGCCGGTTAGAGGCCTGTCACACTCACCCGTCGGAGGTTTCTCGCGACAAATAGGGCCATGTCCGGAGTGACCGAGCCCATCGCATGGACGTCCCACACCGGTGCACGGACAACGATGTGCGGCGGTTGGTCGGCGGCTCTGGTCAGGGTCATGAACTGCTCTCCTTCCAATGGAATCAGGCCGCTTTCCAAGTGCCCCGGCCGCCGCCTGTGACCGGACACCACCAACAGGCGACCATCTGTTATCGAACGAAGCTGGTAGTGAGAGCGAAGGTCATGGGCGTCCCGACCGGTTGGAGGAAGCATCAACAGGTACTCAGGAGGGTTGAGGTCCACCGGCCATTGTGCGGGCACCCACACTGGTTCTCCGAACCAGTTGGCCAGATCGAGTTCGGAGGCGACAGGTTCCTCTAGGTATTGGAACCCGGTGATGGTGGGCCGCTCAGGCACGCTCGAACGCTATCGACAGGCCCCCGCCAGCGTGCCCTGTCTGCCGGGATGGGGTGCCACCGTACGACTGGGATACCCCTCTCGATTGCGGGCATCCAATCATCTTGACCGAGGAGCCGCTCCCTAGCACGGCCTCTTTTCGACGTTTCTCGCTGTTCGCAGGGTTACTAGATAAGGGCGAATTTCCCCCAAGGGAACTTGTGGTCCGACGAACGTCATCATCGGCGCGACCTCCATGCTGCCCCAGCCGTTCTGCGAGGCGTGACCGTCCGCACTCGTCCTACTTGCCCGCGTTGTCGAGCGCCCCCTTTAGCGCACTGACAGCGTCAACGAATTTTCCGCCGTCGACAAGCGTCTGGGCGTTGATCGCCGAGACGCTCGACTGTGGGATTGACGCCAACGCTGCATACTGGAGAAAAACGACCCTTCGGAAAGTATTCGCAGCGCTGACCGCTGTGTTGACGTACTTGCTATATGCGCTGGGCCACGGCAGTCCATCCATCTGGCCGACAAAGGTGCCGAGCGCCGACTCGTAACTACTGACCGAGGACGCGTAGTGCTGAAAGTCGACCTGGACCTGAGCTTCCACAGCCGCCGCATCGCTTCTTGCATACGCCGCCGTCTGCTCTTCGCTTGTCATGCAGCTCGGGTATGTTGACGTGTCTGCCGCGTTGCAGCTCTGTCCGAGCCCTATCGCTTGTATCGTGTTGTTGTCGAGCACCAACTTCGGTTCTAGCTCGGTGATGTCGGAACTGGCGGCATCGAACGCAGTCAAGTAGGTCATGTTGGCGGTCGTCTCCTTTGCCAGGCTCGTGGCGAACGAACTGACCAAGTACGAATCGCTTACCCACGTGGTCATCGGCGCTGTTGACTGGGATCCTGTCCCGCCGGAGCGGCATCCCGATAGTCCGGCCAGCAGCATGCCTCCCAAGAGCGCGAGGACATGGGGTCGTCTGAGCATCTTGGGAGATGAGATTACGCAAAACTTCACTGCGACACCGGGGTCACAAACTGGTCACAAACGACCTCGGTTCAACTCGGACTTGGCATCGTGGTCTTGAGCACGCCGCTCCGACCGGGGTCACCGTCGTGAAGAAGAAGCCGGGCAAACTCAAGGTGAAGTTCACCGCTGGGGCGACCAATGGTAGCTCCATCACCGGCTACAGGGCTTCGTGCACATCGAGCAATGGCGGTGTCGCCGGAGCGATGACGTGAACCGCGAGCCCGATCACGATGAAGCGGCTGACCGCCGGCGACAGTTACTGATGCACGGTGACGGCGAGCAATGCGAGAGGCACTGGTCCACCGACAGCCGCTTCGGCAGCGGTTACCGCATAAGGAGTTGGCCCGATCAGCGCTGGGGCTCGCCGGGGCGCCCCAGTGCATCGCCAGGACAGGCCACCGTTCGGCACCATGGGGATACGATGGCACGGTCGGGTTACCCTTTGGGCAGGGTCAGGCATCCCCGCTTGCTGCTGACCTCGACCCCGTGAAGTCCGAATCCGTTGTCGGTGGCAGCGATAAGTCCGTAGAGGGTTCAGGCAATGGTCCGATTGGGGCGGGGCGGCCGAGGTAAAACCCCTGACCAAAGTCGACGCCGGCGGCCCGCACGCACTCGAGCGTGGCGTCATCTTCGATTCCCTCGGCCACGGTGCGAACGTTGAACGCCCGAGCGAGGCGGACGATCGCCTCCACCACGTCGCGATTGGCTTGGTTGGTCGCCAGATCCCGGACGAACTCGATGTCGATCTTGAGCTGGGTGATTGGCAGCTTCTTGAGGTAGACGAGGCTCCCGAATCCGGTGCCGAAGTCATCGATGGCCAGCCCACATCCCAGACCCGCCAGACTCCGGGCAAACTCCGCCCCGGCCCTCAGGTCGGTCATGAGGGCCGTCTCGGTTATCTCGAACACGAGGTCAGCTGGATCAGCCCCAGTCCTGCGAATCTCCTCCTCGATGAACGACAACATGCCCGGCGACTCCAGGGACGCGGCCGACAGGTTGCACTCGACGGTCCGCCCCTGAGCCGCCAGTTCGACGCTTCGGCCGACGACCCAGCGGTCGATTTCAGCTATCAGCCCGTATTTCTCCGCGGCCGGCAAGAACTCGCCCGGCAGGACTATCTCGCCGTCGCGGTCCACCATGCGCAGAAGGATCTCCTCTGCAGGGTGAGCCCGGCCGAGCGGCACAATAGGCTGTGAGTACAGGACCAAGCGGTCCTCGTCCAGGGCGTCGCGGATTCGACCGACCCAGCTGAGAGCCGCCAGTTCGCGCCGCAGCGCCTCCTCCTCCTTCTTCTCTTCGGTGGCGTCCCGGAAGACCACGACCACGCCTTCGATGGTCGCCTCGCTTTGCAAAGGCGCGGAGGAGAACGCCACCGGGAAGGTTGTCCCGTCTTTGCGAGTGAACGTGGCGTCAGAGCTGCGCAGTGTCCGGCCCAGCATGCGGACCTCTAGCAGTGAGCACTCTTCAGCTGGGATCGGTTGGTGGTCCGCGTCCTGGAAGTGGATCGTCTCGTGCATCGGCTGGCCCAGCAGCTCTTCCTCGCTCCATCCCAGCATGCGGGAGGCAGCTGGGTTGACAGAGGTGACCAGGCCCTCCGCGTCCAACGTGTAGAGACCCTCGGCCATGTTGTCCATGACTATCTGGCGGAAAGCCATTGCCTCTTTGCGTTCGGTGATGTCCACGACGACGTTGCCGACGCCGATTATCTCGCCGTCGACCCGCACCGGGTAGAAGCTAGCCAGGAAGTGGGAGACCCGCATCGGCCTATCCACGCTGGTGCGGCTCAGCAAGATGTTGGACACGTCCTCGCCCGCCAGCGCCCGGCGGTAGACATCCTCGAGTTCGGGCCACAAATCTGGAACCGCTTCGGCGACAGTGCGTCCGATCTGTTCGGAAACAGTCCGGCCATCGATGTCGGCCAGCCGCTTGTTGATCCGCACGATCCGGAGATCGTGATCGACCAGCTTGAAGCCGACCGGAGCCGCGTCTCCGATGGTCTCGAGAAAGCTGAGCGCCTGCACCGCCTCCTTCTCCGACTGGCGGAGGGACAGCTCCAGGCTTCGTTGGTCGTCGATGTCGGTCGCCGTTCCGATCCAGAAGTCCACCTTGCCGTCGGAGCCGCGCACCGGCTCGGCGCGGAAGGAATGCCAGCGGTACACCCCGTCGAATCGACGGAACCGACAATCGACGGCGTACTCCGTCCCCGCGGCAACTGCCTCGGCCCAAGCCCCCCTGGCCAGCTCCTGATCATCGGGATGAGTCGCGGCCAGCCATCCGCCTTCGCAGTTACGAGTCGGGCAGTGACCCGTATAAGCCATTCCACGAGGGTTCAACGACATCGTCACCCCGTCTGCCGACGCCGTCCACACCACATGCGGCACCGAGTCCAGGATCAGCTGAGCGTCCGCGTCAGTCCGACCGGCCGAATGAACCGACTCTTCGAGCGAAAACCGGGAGACTGAGGGCACTCCTAACGTCACTACAGCAGAGTCGGGACGCACCTGGGGGGTACCTTTAGCGCCAATGCTCAGCTTTCTGGGGAAGGTGCAGCCGGGTGGTCTCCTTCCGAGCGATAGAGGCGGGCGCCCGCCTGTCGCGAGATACCCAGCCGGGCAGACGCGTCCGTGATCGAAAGGCCCTCCTCATCGATCATGGCGCGGATTACTCCCACCCGCATCGACTGGATCTCTCTTTCGAACTGGCGAAATGCCTCTGCTGCACCCAGCCGGATATCCCGGCCACCGCCGCTGATCAGGTCGTCCACAATCTCGCTAATAGGCCGACCCGCGAGCCGGGCCTCCCGCGCTCTATGGAGAGGGCGCACCGCGGCCTCTACCGACTCGCACGCAGTCCGGCCAGAGTCAGACACCCTCTGAACGGAAGCCACGAACCAGTCTTCTGCCATGAGCCCCCGTAACTGACGACCCCGATCACCAAGTATGGCGCAGACGGGCGCACGAATTGACTTAGAAGCCGAATCGAAGGGTGTCCCAGCGGGTCGGTGAGACCTTTTCGTATCGGCACCTAAGATTGACAGGGCCTCTCCACATACAACCATCCAAGTGCGAAGGGTCGTTTTGGATGCTCTTTCGATTTCTGTCCCGTGATCTCCCCGGGAGGGTGGCAACAGGTGCATTCATCCTCCACGCGGGAATCGAGAAATGGAACGGTCCGTCTGCGCAGGCAGAGGGTGTTCACGCCATGACGGCGGGTGCCTTCCCGTTCCTCAAATCGATTCCGCCCGAGCGCTTTCTCAAGGTATTGGCCGCCGGCGAGGTTCTGACCGGGGCGCTCCTCTTGTCCCCTTTCGTCTCGAACGCGGTGGCGGGTGCCGCGCTCACCGGGTTCTCGGGTTCGCTCCTCACCATGTACGCCCGGACGCCGGCCCTGCGCAAGCCGGGCAGTGTCTGGCCGACTCCGGCAGGAATCGCGGTGAGCAAGGATGTCTGGATGTTGGGCATCGGCCTCGGGTTACTCGCTGATGCAGCCAAACGAAGATGATCCGCGAACAGGCCCGCGTAGGGCTTGGAGAACCAGAGCAATAGCTCATCGCCGGTTCTTGAAGTCTTCTGGCGCACTCGGAATCTGACATAGCCGAGTCCTTGACTGCCGCCAGAGACTTGTGATCGAAGGTGCCCCAGTACATTGCCGGGAAGGTGGGACACTTCGGCACTTTCGGGCTAGGGCAGCCACACCCATCGGGATGGGACATCATGGGTCTATGACCGGGGATTCAGATGCCCCCCTATGCCGCCGATGCGGGCGGCCAGTGGAAGTGTCTCGTAGCCAATACGACGTGTTCGAGCAGATGCACTACGTGTGCTTTCACTATGAGTTTGAGCACGATCCAACAGACCCGGACGAGGAGTGCTCAGCGGGTGGGTGTCCTTCAGCCTCGGTAAATCCGAAGCCAGCCAGGAGACCGGAAAGCCACTTGGCCGCCCGAGAACTGCTGCGGGCAGGCAAGTCACCCACCGACGTAGTGAAGGCACTCCGAGGCCAGGGCCTTTCCTTGGGAGAGGCGAAGGCGGTTGTCGATGGTGAGCTTCCCTTACCTGCTCGGTTGGCTAACGACCAACTTCGGAAGCAGGCCGTAGAAGCAATAACAGAAGACAAACAGTCCGGCCGATAGCGTCGAAACGGGATTGGATGGACTGCCCCCGTCCGCCGGGTTGGGGTCCCGCCGAGCGGTACGACGTGGGCACTCCACGGGAGCCCGAATAGGTCAGTATGGCTTTGTGCCCGGCAGACGGACTCACGAGACCTCCCCAGAAGAGTTGGCCGAGAGGAATGCTGCATTTGTCACTGCCGTGGTGCAGGAACTCATTGCCAATGACTACTACTTGTACGAGAACGACAAGGGATCTCAGATTGAGTTTCGGATCAAGCGTGAGCCTCCTCCGCTCGCCCTACAGGTGCAATCAGGTGGCGGACGGAAGAGGGCCGGTGTCCGAGAAGTAGCCCTGAGCATCGGGGGTCAGCTGCTCGAAGAGGGTGACCTGGAATCGCCGTACTCAGTGTTGTCCAACTGCGTTGCGAGCGGCCTCGTTGGATTGCAGAGTCGTAGTGGATGGCGCCGACACAAGCGACAGCTGTATCGCGGTCCGGTCGAAGTGGGGTTCGACGGGTCCAAGCGGTTCGATGCTCACGCGGCCCTTACCGAAATCTCTGAAACTGCCCCCATACCTAACACTGTCCAGTCCCTCTACGGACGGGTTTCGTGGAAGGGGCACTTGGCCGACCTGCGCAGACAGCAGCTAATGGTGCGAGCTAGCCAACATGCAGCTCGAAATACGGTTCCCAGATGGACAAACGGGAGCCGTTCTCATGGAGGACGCAACCGACGGCAGGATTCGCGGCATCGGCCGAGTTCCTCTTTGAGTCGGGTGTTCCTCACGGGATAGGGGCAATAGCTGTCCGCTGCCACTGATGCAGAGGGTGTCCCAGTCCGCCGGAACCGTGAGCATCGTTCGGGCCAGCCGTAAGCTTTGGACGTGGGGATCCTGCTCGGCATTATCGCAAAGCGCCGCTGGTTCTACATTGCTGGCTTCGTCCTTGTTTTAGTCGGAGTGTTCTCACCTACGCCGGTGGGGACGGTTCTCTTCTGGATCGGATTTGTGACGTTGGTCGCCCAAGTTCCCATCTCTGTGTGGTACGGGCGAAAGCGCCGTGATAGGACTTCTGATCTACCCTGACGGGTGACCCAGATCGCCGGGTAGGGGTGCCACCCTGCGGCATTTGTGGGGCAGGCAGTCCACTGTGTGTGGATGAGAGGGTGAACCAGGAGTGGCCACTCGTCGTCAGTTGCTGCATTTGTTACAGCCTAGGGTGCAGGATTCGAACAGCTCGACGTGAGCGCAGCGCAGCCCTTCGCCTCTCAGGCCGAATGCCGGGAACTGCTTGCCTCGGGTGGAGTGATTCACGGCCAACCCGGCCGGGAACTACGCATCTTCCACAAGAAAGCGGCGTTCATGGCCACCACGATCCGAAACACCGACCAGACCTCACACTTCCTCCAGCTCATGAAGAAAGGCGACGACGCCTTCAACTCGCAGGACTTCGCCGCGATGAACGCGGCACACCATCCAGACATGATTGTGCACATGCCGGGGAACGGGCAGACGATCCTCGGACGGGAAGCGCATGCCGCAGCGATGGCCGCGATGTTTCACATCTTCCCCGATGTCCACGTGGATAACGACCCATACCCAATCCAGTTCGGAAGCGGCGACTGGACCACCGTGATCACCCGGTGCTCGGGGACCTTCAGCGGCGAGATGACGCTGCCCGACGGTACCGTGATCGCCCCTTCAGGAAAAGCTTTCGATCTTGACTTCGCAACAACGGCCAAATGGGAAGGCGACCTACTCGTCGAGGAGTATGTCTTCTGGGACTCTGCTCTGCAGGCACAGCAGGTCGGTCTCGCTTAGTCGCTAGGGATGTCTGACCGACTCTGCACCCTGAAGCAGCGCTCACAGCGATCGGACCACGGGCGAGTTGCAGGCTCTCCAACGATGGAGCGTCGGAGATTCCATCGCCATGATGCAGCAGCTTTGCTGGTTCGGCTGGGTGGCACTGAGATCCAATAGCAAGTGGTGAAGTAGGGAACTGGTTCGGTGTGGCCGGTGCGGCGGATGGGCTCAGTCCCGGCGGTTTCCCTTCGGGTGCATGTGGTCCATCTCGCCTGGGCGTCAACCTCCCCAGTCCCCCCTTCCCGAACCGTGCATGCGGTTCTCCCGCACACGGCTCTCCCCCAGGCAGTCGATCATCCGCATTCCGCCATGCCAACGGCGTTGGCGGGTGACCCAAGCGTCGCTCCCAGTTCCTAGACGGCACCGCCGAGAGCGGGTGGGTTGATAGCCCTACAGGCAATCCCACGGTCGTCGCTGGTTAGGTCGCGCACCTGGCTAGAGGCCCTTCGCTCTGAGCGGGTTATGTTGTCCCGGTCGTCATCACTACTACGGCCTCCTCCGACTTCCGTTCGACCCTTCACCGTTTCCCAGGTCCTTTGGTTATCGGTGTCGATGCTGCCGGGCACCACGAGTCGGCGGTTCGTGGTGCTTGCATGCCCGGCGTCGAGACGGATCTCTCCAGTTCCAAGGACACCCTTCTGAGCTTTCCACGCCCCCTGCGCCGGGAGGTTCGTAAGCACCCGCTCCAAGTTCTCTGGTGCCGTCCATGGCCTTCGCCCATAGGGGAAGGGCTCGGCTCCTCCTCGTCCGTGCGGACACGGACCGGCGTAACGACACTGCAGGCTTCACTTCATGTTGCGGACTGGTCAGTTGCTCGGCCCCGCTTCGCACCCGGCCTCTCGACCACGCACGGGGGCTTCGCTACCGGGGACCTTGGCGTCTCCCCGGACCGGACTCACACTGGCTGGCTGCCCTCAGCTTGTCGATTGGTTACGTCACCACAACATCAACCTCCTTGTTGTCATGACGCCCATCTTCTGGACGCACCCCCCGTACGCCGGGATTGAGCACGTTGGGAAGCGCGGCTCGCCGTGTGCCTAAGGTTCTTACCTCCACCCAGGGGCCACTATGAGTCAAGAAGTCGAAGTCGGAACTGTCGCAGAACTCCAACCTGGCGTCGTCCAAGGCGCAGGTCGTTATGCCGTGGGGAACGCTGGGGGTGAACTATTCGCCGTGAGTCGACGGTGCCGGCACCTCCGCGCCGATCTCGCTAAAGGTTCAATCGACGAGGAAGGTTGCCTGGTGTGCCCGTGGCACGGTGCAAAATACGACGTCTCGACGGGTCGCATGACCCTGGGCCCCCAGGGCGCCTTCGCCAAAGTCCTCGATTTTGGTTATCGACTGTTGACCAAGGTGATTCCGTTGCGGCGTGGCAGGGTGATCGAAAGGGAAGGGAAGGTCTTCGTTCAATAGGGCGCTCTTCACCCGGCTCCGACTGTCCCAGAACGCCGGCTCATTCGCGCCTTCGTGAGCCCCATCCGCTAGACGCGTGTCACTGCCAGGGCCAGGCTAGGAACGAAGAAGGAGGCGAGAAAGATCGGCAAGAATCGCTTTCCAGTGCATCGGAAAGTGACGACTTCGCCCTCGGCGGCATCGAAGGTTCGAGTTCCGCTCGACTTTCGGCCATCTCGGACCTGCACGGTATGACGACCAGCTTTGAGTGGTATCTCGAGCGTGTCGTTCATTTCGACTGACCCGACCCGATCACCGTCAACGAGGACGTCATAGGAGTCCCGACGGACCTCCGCTCCGATGGCCTTGTGGGTCAGTTGCAGCGTGGCAACCACGATTGATCTCCTCCTGTTCAAAGGGTCCCAAGCGCGGGGCCAGGGACATAGAACGCCTGCTCGATGGGGCTTATAAGTCGAAATGTTACTCGCTGACTGGTCAACTGGCTAATTTATTGGTCATGACGTCAGAAACCGCAGTGGCCGACTCGGAGCGAACGTTCATCGAGTCCGCCCGACGAACACAGATCGTGAGAGCCGCCATCGACACGATTGCCGAGGTCGGCTACGGGGGAGCGTCCTTCGCACGGATCGCGAAGAGATTGGGGATAAGTCGGAGCCTGATCAGCTACCACTTCTCCGGCAAGGACGACCTGATGAGGCTGGTCATCCACGAAGCGGCCGAAGAGGCCAAGGCGTACATCCGTCCTCGGATCCTGGCCGAGTCAAGTGGCCCAGCAATGCTGCAGGCATACATCGAATCGAACCTTGGCTTCATGAGGGACCATCGCAACAACGTCATCGCCATGATCGAGATAGCACGCAGCGGGGACGGTCAACGCATCTTCTATGACGATACGGATGTGGTCGACGCAGTCGGTGCCCTGGAGCACCTCCTGTCCCGATTCCAAACTGTCGGAGAGCTGCGGCGGGACTTCGACCCTCACGCCATGGCAATCGCGGTCCGTGCCGCTATCGAGGCGGCATCTCCCCGTCTCGCGCTGGACCCAAAGTTCGATATCAACGAATACACCGGTGAGATCGCAACCACGTTCCACTTGGCTACCCGCATCGGGCCGTGACCTGTTGTGAGATGACCGAAGGAGGAGGTAGGTGTCCCTATCGCCGGTTGACGGCTATGGCTGGTAGGGAGGTGACTCTCCCCAACCCCACTTGGGGACCGGGGCGTGCTCCGTCATAACGGCACCCTGCTGTGAGTTTCCGAGGGCAATACGGGTACCCCACTCAAGGTAGGCAACGAGTGGACCTCTACGTGTTCTTCACCGTGGTGGGGAAGGACCCCACCGAGGTGAGGCCGAAGGACGTGCTCGACTTCGTCACCGAACAGCGTCGGGCCCGCACCGGCGCCGAGAACGTGTTGCGCATTTCTGATGGCCAGGCCGGGCTGTCGGCTGCCACCATCAAGCGGCGCCTGGCCGCGGTCTCGAGCCTCTATGGCTACCTGATCACCCGAGACGACATCGGCATCGACGCCAACCCCGTCCCCCGGGGCATCGCCACTCGTCAGACACGAGGTCGTTCGGGCAAGGGGCTGCCGCTGGTCCGCGGGGTGCGGCGGCTGCCGAGGATCCTCGATCCCGACGACGTCGACGCGCTTGTGGGCGAGCTGTGCAGCGAACGGGACCGGGCCATGGTCCAAGCGATGCTCCTCGGTGGACTCCGGCGCTGCGAGGTGCTCGGGCTCAGACTCTGCGACCTGAGGTTGGGCGAGTGGCGAGTCTTCGTCGCCGAGGGCAAAGGCGGCTACGAGCGTTTGGTGCCGATCTCACCGACGTTCTTCAAGACCGTCGCCCGCTACATGGACGACGAACGGCCCGAGACGACGAGTGATGCACTGTTCCTCTCGCTCAAAGGACAGCGCCGCGGACACCCGCTCTCGGCCGAGGGCCTCGACGAGATCTTGAGCGCCGCGCGCATCCGTGCCGGTCTTGTGCACGGAACCTGTCACGAGCTGCGCCACACCTGCTTCACCCGTCTGCGCGAGGCGGGCATGTCCATCGAGGCGCTCCAAGCCCAAGCCGGGCACCGCTCCATCACCTCCACGCGGGTCTATCTCCACCTCGGGGCCGACTGGCTGGCTGACGAGTACCGCCGGGCCGCTGAAGCCATCGAGGCCCAGGCGCTCGTGGGGGTGGCCCGATGAACGCCCTTGCCCAACTGCACCAAGAGCCCCGACGCGTCGGCGGGATCCCCGAGGTCACATGGGCCGAACTCCGTCCCCGAGCGCCCCAGATGTGCGCCACAATCGGCTCCCACCTCGACCAACTGGCCGTCTCGTCGCGTCCGAGCACGGTCGACGCCGTCGAGCTCGCACTGCGGCTCTTCGTTTCGCGGGTGACCTCGGTCGACCCGGGTTGTCGGGCGGTGCGAGATATCGAGCGCCGCCACGTCGAGGACTACAAGTCCTGGCTCTCAGTCCGGCGGGGCAAGGGCAACAAGCACTTGTCCACCCAAACGATCCGGCATCGGCTCGGCTTCATCCGCACCTTCTTCGAACGCCTCATCGAATACGGCGACGACGATGCCCCCACGCGTGTCCTCATCTTCCAGAGCGACTTTCCAGACCTCGACGAGCCGCTGCCCAAGTTCTTGGACGACCCGACGGCGGCCAAGTTCATGGCGGCACTGGCTGCTGATCCCAACCCGCGGCGCCGCCTCATGGTCGAGCTCTTGGCTCGCACCGGCATGCGCGTGGGAGAGCTCAGCGCGTTAGAAGACGACGCCATGGTGCGCATCGGGACGGTCCACTGGCTGCGCATCCCGGTCGGCAAGCTCCACAACGACCGCTACGTGCCACTCCATCCGATCCTCGTCGACCTGATCGTTGACTACCGGGCCCGACGAGGCCGACCACGCTCGGGTCGCTTGGTCGAACGAAATGACGGCAAACCCTTCGACCGGCGCACCATCCATCGCTACGTAGCTGCGGTGGCCAAGCGCGCCGGCATCGGCCACGTCCATCCCCACCAGCTGCGCCACACCCTCGCCACCCAGGCCATCAACCGGGGCATGAGCCTCGAGGCGATCGCGGCGATGCTCGGACACCGGTCCATGGACATGACGCTGGTCTACGCGCGCATCTCGGATCGCACCGTGGCCGAGGAGTACTTCAAGGTGACCAAGGCCGTCGAGGCCGGCATGGTCCGAGGCGAGCCCCTTCCTGCGCACGTCGGCGGTCCGAACATGGCCAAGCTGGCCGCCGACCACCGTCGGCACCTCGGGAACGGTCACTGCACGAGGCCACGGGATCTCGACTGCGCCTTCGAGACGGCGTGTGAGCGCTGCGGCTTCTTCGAGACTGGTCCGGAGTTCTTGACGATCCTTCGCCGCCAGCGGGATCACTCGGCGGCCCGGGCTCAAGACGAACGCGCCGAGCTCTTCGACGAACTCGTTCGCTCCGTCACGGAGGCCTCGTGATGTGCTTCGATGGTCCTTAGATCAGGCCAGGTGGATCACCCGTGTAACGCCGGGATTGGGGCACCCCTGGGCGAACAGTTCGTTCATAGTGTCAACTGCGACGACGGGAATGAGAACCGTCGTCGATCACGTGCGCCAGCGGGGCAATGCTGCCAACCACGACCTCCCATCGTCTTCGGAGAACGAATCGCTCGCGACGATGGCTATTACTCAGCACCTGTTGGAGGCGATGTATGAGTCCCAGGGTTGGCAGCATCGGGTCCGTAACGGCGCTGGGGAGCGTGTTGGCCATCTGACGCGAAGCAACCCCTGCCTTGGGGTTCTCGGTTGAGGGCAGGGGTTGTTTCGCGACTATCTGGGTGGGGTTTGCGCGTGTCGCCCAGGAGGTCAACCGTGTCAGGCCTCTTGGCCGCGCGGAATGGGCGAAACGCGATGTTCATCCGACGCGAAGCGACCCCGCCTCCTCGGGGGTCCAGAGAACGGGGTCGAGTCGCAGCCAATCGCACGATCGCATTGCCACTCCGATCATGCGCTGTGACAACGGGCCTGTCTGTCCCCCAGGCGACTGACTGAGTGTGTCAGGGAAGACGCTCGCGTAGACCACAGTGCCGCGAAGCAGCCCCCGGGAGGTGGCGATTTACCCGGGGGCTGCCTTCCCGCGCTCCCCGCCTCAGCCTCTAGACAGATCCAAACGGTTGCGATCTGATACGCCCAGACGCGAAACGACCCCCGCGCCATCAACCGTCCTGGGGGGGGTGAGGACGGATGGAAGACGGGGGCCGAGTCGGAGTTTGGTCTACCAGCCCCGCGTGACGCCGTGTCGCGGGTCACAACAAGTTCATCAACTCGTCGCGGCGCAATCACCTGCGGCGCGAAACGACCCGTCGTTTCCCCTCCGGGCCGACGGGTCGCTCGCATCGTGACTGCCCCTGCGATGGGCAGCAGGCCAAGTGTTACCTGTCCGGTCCAGTGCGGCTATCGCCCGGACGGGTGATTGTGGCGAGAGGTGAGCGCGAAATGACCCCGTGATGCCGTGTGCATCACAGCGCCAACCATCACGAGATCAACGGTCAACCCGCGGCCACCCGACCACGGGAGCAGGCACCCAGTCGGGACACTTTTCTTCGTCGAGTCGATGACGCTCTCCCGGGGACGCTCACCTCCATCACGTCGCCGGGGATACAGCGAAGAAAATCTACTGGAGCCCGTTCGGGGGATCGGGGTTGGACCGATTCGGACGGACTCGGACCGAATAACACGAATGACCAGCCGCAGTCCTCTACGGCCCACCCGTACGACCAGCGGATACCCGGCGCGAGTGGTTCGTCAGGCATCACCGGAGATGGCTTCGACGCGTGCGACGCGTCCGCTGAAGGACGCGCCTGCGTCGCCCTGACGCGAAACAACCCCTACGCTCGGGGAAAGTGCAGGGGTTGTTCGCGTTCTTTCCGGGCGGGTTACGCGCCGCTCGGATGGTTCACCGTGTCAGGCGCGTTGATGGCGCGCAATGGGCGAAACGCGATGTTCATCCGACGCTCAACCCGAGGGCACGACAGACGAAGCGCCCCCGGCCCGATTACGCGGACCGGGGGCGATTCGCTTGGCGTACACGCAGCCGGCGGGAATTGGCGGATGCCCGCGGCGGGTTCCGTACAAAAGGGTTATCCCTTGCGTGGGCCGCCCCTATTTTGGCAGGCGCGAAACGATGCGGCCACTGCGACCACCTGCTCGCTGCAACGGGTTTGTCATTCGGATGTCACGCCTAGGTGGCCAGAAGTGCGGCCCGCTCCTGATTGCCCCCGTGTGAGCACGCGAAACGGCCCCAACCGAAGCTGGGACCGCCCCACCGCCAAACCGCCTGACTGCACCGCCACCTGGATCATGCGCTCTGACAAGCTTGCTGTCTGTCGCTCAGCCGACGCAGTGAGTGTGTCCGAGGACACACTTTGTGAGGAAACCTCGCGGCGGTCAGCCGCCGAGCACGGGGAGCCCGAGGCCGCAGTCGACGGCGAACGACGGGTCGTCGTCGAGCGCCTGCACCACGTCCTGCAGGGCAGCGCTGTCATAGGGCATGGCCAGGTGGTCGGCGTGATCGTCGGGGCACTGGTCCTGCAGTGTCACGTTCGTCACCGCCGGACCTTTCAAGAAGGCTGACGAGTAGGGCGTCACCACCTCGTCGTCCTCGGTCTCGATCACCGTGTAGCGGACCCCGGGCACGGTGTCCGCCCCGGCGTTCAGTTTTTGGAGGAAAGTCGATCCCGCCAGCTGCTGGGTGCAGGCGGGCACTGGACCAGCGTGAGGGGGGCGGGCAGCCCGAGCGCGGTGACGGCGTCGAAGAGGGCGCTCATGCCGCCGACGGTTGTCCCGTGGTTGGAGGGGGCCAGTCCTACCAGGTCGTGCACGTAGGCGGCCCCACCGTCGAAGCGCAGGTACCAGCGCGGCATCATGCCTCCTTGAGACCAGCCGACGAGGTCGACCTTGCGGGCGCCGGTGGCGGCCAGCACCTGCCCCACGAAGGTGGTCAGCTGGCCAGCCGAGGTGGGGATGTCGCCCACAGACCAGATCCGGCCCCCGCTCAGCGTGGTGCTGGCCGTCGCGCCGTAGTTCAGCCCGTAGACGCACCAGCCACCGTCGGCGAGGATCGGGCCCAGGGCCTGCCAGGTATCGGCCATGTCGTAGAGCGTGCCGGGGAGCAGGATCACCGGGTACTGCTCTGGGCCCGACGCCGCTGGGTGGCAGCCGGAGACGTTGACGCCCGGCGGCGAGCCCGTGGGATCGGTGAGCTCGGCCAGGTACCCGGTCGCAGCGTTGCCAACCGGGTAGGGCCCAGCTGAAGTGGTGACACTGGCAGCGCCGGCGTCCGTGGCCACGGGGACCCCGGCCGGCGCAGCCGCGACCAGGCCGGCAAGGACCAGCGCCCCGCCGGCGAGAGCCGTCAAACGGGTGACGATGCGCACACGCCTTTGTTTTCCCCGAAAGCGCTAATCCTACGCAGGTGCGGCAGACTCCGTCACAGTCGCGCCGAGCTTGGTCAAGAAACTGCGGTAGTCGGTTTGGACCCACTCTTCTGCCAATCGACCGTCATCGTCGTACCTGAAAGTGCCGATTACTTCCCATTCGATGTGGTTGCCGGTGGGTTCGACGGGCCGATGGGTGAATACGTGAACACGTCGGTGAAATCGCCCGAGAACCTGGTCCGCGCCGCGAGGAAGTTGCCTTCAGCAATGTGTGTTCACGGACGATCCGCAGCCCGCTGAAGGCAGATCGCAATGAGGCGAAGTAGGCGCGAACTTCTTCAAAGGCGAGGTCGCCGCCGGGTCCGTGGAAGACGTAGTCCTGAGCGAAGTAATCCCTCAACTTCGGCTCGTCCTCACAGGCGATTGCCTCGTCGCCGATGCGAATCAGAGCGTGGGCTAACGAACTGTCAGAAATGAAGCCCTGCACGTTCCTCCTTGATTTCGAGTTCCATGAGGTCGGGACTGATGCTACGAGTGCCGGCCACTGGCGCCTGGACTGTCCTTCCGTTGACGATCAGTTGACCGAACGCGCCTCAGTCCTCAAGCGGGAACATGAACGGGTCGATCCAGTGAGTGATGAAAGCGTCGCCTGTTCGCCCCCTAGCGCCCTCGGGCTGGGTCCGCAACGAAGCGGTCATCCGGCTGGCGACCGTCCTGGCGACGGTGGGCCGCCGACGCCAGCGGCGCGGCCACGAGCGGATGCCGACCGAAGTCGCGGGGAGAGCGGGCGGCGAGATCGTCCAGATCGTGGATCTCGCTCCCTCGGGGGCAGGCCTCATCGCACCGAACGCGGTGTCGCTCGGTCAGCGTCTCGAGCTGGTGGCACAGCTGCCGGAACTCAATGGCGACACTCACCCGGTGCGACTCTGTCTGACCGTCGTGACGTGCTGCACGGATGACGCCGGGCCTGATCGCTGGCGCGTGGGCGGCACGATCGCGCCTGTCGGCAGCGAGGATCACGACCGGCTCGTGGCCTACTGCGACTTGGCTGGCGAGCAGACACTGCTGGCCGAGAGCGGCCGTCTGCTGCCCGCGGCCGCGGAGGGTCCGCCGGCGTTCCCTCTTTTGGCGCAGCACAGGCGCCGACGTCAACTCCGTCTCACTTCCGCGGGTCGCGCGGAGGTGGGCACGTCCTGACGCAGCTCCCTCACGACTCCAAGTCGAACCAGCGCTTGCGCCGGGTGGCGCCGAACTCCACCTTGGACGCGGCGATCTCCTCGGAGCCGTCGGTGAAGGTGCCGAAGGGTGTCGGCCCGCTCAAGAAGTTGGCCTCGAAGCGCGCCACTTTCGTGCCGCCCATCTCGATGTAGCAGGTGGCAATCCCGGCGTACGGCGGGGGCGCCTCGCCGCCCCGCATCTGCTGGATGAGGACGTCGGCCACCGTCCGCGCCTCGCCCTCGGCGATCGCTCCGACTCGGGGCACCGGTGCACTGGTGACGTCACCGACGGCGTAGACGTTCTCGAAACGCGTCGCGAAGGTGGCTGGATCGACGGGTATCCATCCCCCTTCCACCAGCGCTGATTCCTCGACCACCCGAGGGGCCCGGTGGACCGGCACGCCGAGGAACAGGTCGTAGGGCTCCGAGCGTCCGTCAGCGAGCGTGGCCACCTTGGCTGCGGGGTCGAGTGCCGTGAACTTCGTCTCGGGCCACCAACCGATGTCCCGCTCGCGTAGCGCATTGAGGATTCCCTCCGATGCTTCGGCCGAGATCGGAATGGGCTTCGGCATCGGGCTCATGACCTTGATCGTCGACGAGGAACGAAGGTTCCGACGCTCGAGCAAGTCGTGCATCATTACCGCGGTCTCGAATGGCGCCGCCGGGCACTTGAAGAAGGGCCCGAGCACGCCGATGATCACGTTGCCCCCCGGGAACGAGGGCAGAAGGCGACTGACCTTCTCGGCTCCCGCGACCGAGTAGTACTCAGAACCCTCCTGCACGAGTCCGGGAGTCGCCGCAGGATCGAGGTCGGCCCCGAGCGCGACCACCAGGATGTCGGGCTCGTACTCGGACGCGTTCGTCGTGACGCGCCGGCTCTCGGGGTCGATGCTGGTGACCGTCTCCTGCACGAAGCGGACGCTTGGCTTGTTCAGCCTCGCATAGGGCAGGCGCACGTCCTCGAGCGATGCACGCCCGAACATGACGTCGAGCTTGGAGAAGCCGAAGACGAAGGTGTCGCTGCTGTCGACGATTGTGATGTCGACCTCCTGGGGCACCTCTTCGGACAGCCTCGTCGCCAGCTCCAGGCCGGCGAACCCGGCACCGAGAATGAGCACGCTTCGCATGGATTCTCCTCACCCGAGGTGCCGCATCCCGGTGAGCGGCCTCGACTTCCCCGGGGCGGAAGTATCGCATGGCGAGTCTCGACATCACCCGAGAAGTGCGACGGAGGTTCGAAGATCATCGCCACGCCGCGACCATTCGCTCGCCGGCCGCGCATCAGCCTTAGTCGCCGAGACCGTCCGGTGCCGGTGTCCGTGCCCGTGACCGGCGCCGGGCCCGGAGCCCCCGAACAGCCCGCCGGGTTGTGACGGAGTGGGCACGGTGATCGGAGTTGGTGGCGTCGCACCGGTCGGCTCCAACGCGGACACGACCTCTTGATACTGCCCGTTGGTGATGCCGCCGCCGTCGAGGAGCACTTGGGCCAACGACAGCGTCTGCTCGGCGAGCGCCTCGCGGCCGGGGCCGGCTGGCTCTGCCGCGGTGGCCGTGAGTGCGCTGGCCAGCGCGCCGTCGCCGGGGAGCCCACCGTTGGCCAGTGACGTGGCCAACGCGTCGATGGCAGTCCGTTCGGGGTCCTGGGGCGCCTGCGTCGTCGTCGTCTGCCGGGCCGTTGTTCGCGCGACGTGCTGCGACGGCGTGCCGCCGGCCCGACCGGTCGGCTGGGTGGTCTTGAGAAGCACGAAGAAGAGCGTCACGAGGAGCACGGCCAATGCGATGAGCACGAGGGCGGCCCTGCGCCACCCACGGTGGCGGCGTGGCGAAGGTGCCGGCTCTGGCGGTGCCGGGCGCGGCGACACGATCGCGGTACGAGTGAGTGCGGTGGGAGCTGGGGGCTGCCGAGAAGGAGTGGGGGATGCCGGCGCCATGGGCTGTGTGCGCGACGCCGGTGGCCCACCGACCGTCACGGGCTGCCCCGGCTTGGTGTGCAGCGCCTCGAGCATGGCGTCGGCCGAGGCGAACCGGTCGGTGGGATCGGCGGCCAGGGCTCGGCGGACGACGTCGCGGAAGGGTGGCACCAGCAACTCGGGCTTCACGCCGGCGACGTTCAGCCGGCACCCGGTGGCTGCCTCGAGCATGACCGCGCCAACCGAGTAGAGGTCGGATTGTACGGTCGCGGGGCGACCCGTGCCGCGCTCGGGCGCGAGGTAGCCGGGTGTGCCGAGTACCACGCCCGTCATCGTCAAGTCGTCCAGCACGCGGTCGGGGCAGCCTCGCGAGTCGAAGCTCTTGGCGATGCCGAAGTCGGTGATCTTGGTGTGGCCGTCGTCGTGGATCAAGATGTTGCTCGGCTTGATGTCGCGGTGCAGTACCCCGCGGCGGTGGGCGGCAGCGAGTGCGCTGAGAGTCTCACTCGCGACGACCATCAGCCGCCGCTGGGACAGCGGGCTGTGCATGATCTCGTCGCGGAGCGTCGCGCCGCAGAGGCGCTCCATGACGAGATAGGAGGACGAACCGTCCTCGCCGTAGTCGAGGACGGCAACGATGTGGGGGTGCACAAGTCGCGCCGCGATGCGCGCCTCTTGCTGGAACCGCTGGCGCATGCCCGGGAGCTCTTCGGTTTCGGCGCGCAAGATCTTGACCGCCACCGGACGACCGAGCCGATTGTCGAAGGCCCCGAAGACGCGCGCCATCCCGCCCTCGCCCAACAGGCCGTCGACGCGGTAGCGGCCTCCGATCACCCACGCGGCCGTGCGCGACTGCACCCCTCGTGTGTACCCCGTCCCGTCCCGCTCAGTCCTGGTGCAGGTCCAGGCGACGCGCCGACTTGCTATGGGCATTGCCACCCGAGCCGGGGTCAGTGGGCGAGCGTCGCCATCTCTCCGAGCATGGTCAGCGCGTCAGCCGGTCCGGCCTGCCCGAAGTCCCGGTAGAGCGCGTGGAGATTGGCGACCACCCGTTCGGGCTCGCCCCACCCCGCATAGGCGCCGAGGTCGATGTCGCGTGCGGCTTCGAGCGGCGTCAGCCCGGCGTCGAAGCGGAGCCGTGCCTCACGGGAGAGGAATTCGAAATAGTCCTTCAGGTCCTCGACGGCGCCGACCGTTGCCAGCGGGCCGTGTCCGGGCACGACGATGCGAGGCTGGAGTTCGAGGATCCGGTCGCAGGCGGCGATCCAGTTGGCCACCGGTCCGGCCCACACGATGGGATGGCCTTGGTGGAACAGGATGTCGCCGGTGAAGACCACGCCATCGTCGGGGAGGTGGGCGATGACATCACCGGCCGTATGGGCGGGCCCAACTTCGAGGAGGGTCACGATGCGGTCGCCGACCCGGAAGTCCAGCTGACCGCCGAATGTCCTCGACGGAAGGGTGAGCGGGATGTCCTCGAAGTTGAACGGAGCGAAGATGCGCGCCACGAACTCGCCGGTGGCTCCTAGCGACGCCGCCGACTTCATCAACGCGTCCATGGTCGCCGGCGGCAGCGCACCCATCTCCTCGGCGCAGCGCGCCGAGGAGATGATCACAGAGTCGGCCACGAGCGCGTTGCCGTAGCAGTGGTCGCCGTTGGCATGCGTGTTCACCACGGTGTCGATCTGGTCGGCCGCGTGCGTGACTCCACGCATGGCGTCGAGCATCTCGGCCGTGAGCCTGAGGTCGAAGAGGGTGTCGATCAGCAGCGACTGGTCGTGGCTGGTGACCAGTCCGGCATTGGACCAACCCCACCCGCCGTCGGGCTGGAGGTAGGCCCACACGCCGTCGGACACCTCGTCGAGCCCCTTCGCGTACGTCACCGGCGCCTCACGCCTCGCATGGGCGCAACGTACTCGCCGCGGTGCCGTGCAGTCGTGGTCCACCTCGTTCGCGCGCCGTGGACGCGAGCGCCGCGTCGTGAGGCGCGCATTGTGAAGACTTGATGAACTCGGCCTCTCAGCTGGGAATTTGCAAGATCGCTGTGATAAGTACGAGTCGACTCTGATTGGCAACGAGCGCGCACCTGGCGTGAGCTCGACGAAATCGCGGAGGAGACGTCAGATGCAAGAGCGCAACCCAGCCGAGGTCGTTCGCCTCGTCAAGGACGAGGGGATCGAGGTGGTCGACCTCCGGTTCTGCGACCTCCCCGGCCTGATGCAGCACTTCTCGGTGCCCGCGCACCAGCTCACCGAAGAGGGGTTCGGCGAGGGCTACGGGTTCGACGGCTCGTCCATCCGGGGCTTCCAGCAGATCCACGAGTCCGACATGATCCTGCGGCCCGATCCCTCGACAGCGGTGATCGACCCGTTCCGTCAGCACAAGACGCTCAACCTGAACTGCTTCGTGCACGACCCGCTCACCCTTGAGCCCTACAGCCGCGATCCCCGCTACGTCGCGCGGAAGGCCGAGGCATACGTGAAGTCGACCGGTATCGCCGACACTTCGTACTTCGGGCCCGAGGCCGAGTTCTTCGTCTTCGACGACGTACGGTTCTCCCAAGACCAGCACTCCGCCTTCTACCAGGTGGACTCGATCGAGGGCATCTGGAACTCCGGCCGCGACGAAGGCCCGAACCTCGGGTACAAGCCGCGCTACAAGGAGGGGTACTTCCCGGTCCCGCCAATGGACCACTTCCAGGACCTCCGTTCGGAGATGATCCTGACAATGGAGCGCCTCGGCATCGAGATCGAGGTGCAGCACCACGAGGTGGGGACCGCCGGCCAGGCCGAGATCGACATGCGCTTTGACACCTTGTTGAAGATGGCCGACAAGCTGATGCTCTACAAGTACGTCGTCAAGAGCGTCGCCAACCAGGCGGGCTACACGGCGACCTTCATGCCGAAGCCCCTCTTTGACGACAACGGCTCGGGCATGCACGTGCACTCTTCGCTGTGGAACGGCGGCGAACCGCTCTTCTACCAGGAGGGCACCTACGCGGGCCTCTCGGACGTCGGTCGCTGGTACATCGGCGGCATCATCAAGCACGCTCGATCGGTACTGGCCTTTGCCGCGCCGACCACGAACTCGTACAAGCGGCTCGTTCCGGGGTTCGAGGCACCGGTGAACCTCGTCTACTCCCAGCGGAACCGCTCGGCGGCGTGCCGGATCCCGGTGTACTCGCCGAGCCCGAAGGCCAAGCGCGTGGAGTTTCGCTGCCCGGACCCGAGCTGCAACCCGTACCTCGCGTTCTCGGCCATCCTCATGGCCGGCCTCGACGGCGTGGCCAACAAGGTCGAGCCGCCGGCGCCAGTCGACGAGGATCTCTTCGACATGCCGGCCGACGAGCTGGCCAAGATCGGCCAAGTCCCCTCCTCGCTCGAGGAGGCGATGGACTCGCTCGAGGCGGATCAGGACTACCTCAAGGCGGGCGGCGTGTTCACCCAGGACCTGATCGACACGTGGGTCGACTACAAGCGATCGAACGAGATTGACGCGGTGCGGCTACGACCCCATCCCTGGGAGTTCATGCTCTACTACGACATCTGAGGAGCGGGCGCCGAGCGGCGGCTGTCGCTCAGCCGGGTTGTGCCGAACGGACCACGTCGTCGAGCTTGCCGGTGTCGATGTCGTAGATGAGGCCGGCGATGAGGCGTAGTCGCGACAGATAGGGCGTGCGAGCGAGCAGCGCCACGTCCTCACGGAGCGCGGCCGCGTGGTCGTCGATGGGGAGAAACCCGAGGTCCGCTCCGGTCAGTTCCCGCAACGCCTCGTCGGTGACCCCGGCCAACCCACATCTCGTGTGCTGCATCACCACCGCCGTGTCCACTCCGAGCACGCCGGTCGAGAGCGCCAGGCTCCGCAGCGTGTCTTCGGTTACTCGTCCTCCGGCGTTGCGGATGACGTGGGCCTCACCGAGATGCAGCCCGAGGACGGCGAACACGTCTATGCGGGCATCCATACAGGTGAGGACGGCGAGGCGACGGCTCGGACGCGGGTCCTCGATGCTGGCACGGGCCGAGGCGTAGTGACGGTTGGCGGCAAGGAGGTCGGCGATCTGGCTCATGTCGGTGGTCGGCCCGAAACGTAACAGGACCCGTCTGAGGCGGGATTCACTGCCCGGTGCCGAAGCCCTCCCCGCGGTGCTGATCGAGCCGTGGGACCGAACCGGTGGCCACCGGGACGGGCAGACGGATGGGGAAGCCGGGGAAGGGCGACGCGGCCAGCATCTCGTGTCGGTCGAGGACCGGTGAGGCCGGCACCCCGGCCTCGGTGAGGGTGGCGACGAGCTCGTCGCGTTGCTGCGTCGTGACCGCCGCGCGCACCGCGCGCTGCAAGTCGTCGCCCCGGGCGGAGCGCTCGGCGAAGTCGAGGTCGGCCAGGTCGCTGAGGCCCAACACGGCGCAGAGGCGGGACCAGAAGTGCTGTTCGTTCACGACGCCCAAGGCAACCTGACGGCCCTCGGCGGTGGTGAAGAGGCCGTAGCCGGGCACGGCCTGCGACGGGCGCTGGTCGTGAGACACCTCTGATCCTCCGGACGGCCCCGTCCACGTCGCCATCACGTCGGTCATGGAGACGTCGAGGTGCGTGCCTTCGCCTGTCGCGCCGCGCCCGAGGATGGCGGCGCAGACCCCGAATGCGCCGGTCATTCCCGACGCCAGGTCGGCGATCGGCAGCGGGGGCATCACGGCAGCACCCCCTTCGGGCGACAGTGCGCCCGCCCAGGCCTGGTAGTTCACGTCGTGTCCCGGCAGAGGGGCGCGCGGGCCAGATTGGCCGTACCCCGAGATTGAGCAGTAGACGACCGACGGGTTGACCCTTCGTACGGCGTCGTAGTCGAGCCCGAGGCGAGCCATCACGCCCGGCCGGAATCCTTCGACCACGACGTCGGCCCCGGCGGCGAGCTCCAGGGCGCGGCTGCGGTTGCCTTCGTCCTTGAGGTCGAGCTCGACGCTGCGCTTGCCCGCGTTGATCACGTCGAAGAGGCCTGAGTAGTGGCGCATCGGGTCGCCCCCGGGCGGCTCCACCTTCAGCACGTCCGCGCCGAGCGCGACGAGCAGGGAGGTGGCGTAGGGCCCGGGCCTCCAGATGCTCAGGTCGAGGACCCGGATCCCCGCCAGAAGCGTCGCTTGCTCCATGGGCCGAGAGTCTTGCATCGCGGGCGCCGGGTACCCTGCATCAGTGCTGGGATTCTTCTCGTTCACCGAGGTCACCGATCCGTCGGCCCACGAGGCCTACAACATCTGGCACCAGCTCGACCACATGCCGGAGCAGTTCACGATCGACGGCATCACGTTCGGCCAGCGTTGGGTGCGTTCGCCCCGCTGCCAGGGGGCCGAAGCGGCGAGCGGGTCGCTGCTCGATCCGTTCCACTACATGACGCTGTACCTCATGGATGACGAGGGAGTCGTCCCCGAGTTCTTCGCGCTCGCCAAACGGCTCTACGCCGAGGACCGCTTCTTCGCCGCCCGCCGGGCGCTGCTGTCGGGACCGTTCGAGATCGCCGGACGATGGGCCGCGCCCCGCGTGGCCGTGTCCGCCGGAGCCGTGCCCTTCCGGCCCTCCAACGGCGTGTACGTCGTGGTCGGTCCGCGCGTGGACGGCGAGGCGATGGTGGAACAACCAGGGGTGGCCGGCACCTGGCAGTTCACCGACGCGTCGAGCGACCGTCACATCACTGTCGCCTTCGTCGACGGCGACTTGTGGCAGGCGGCGAGCGCGCTCGGCCAGGCAGTCTCGGCCGTGGGCGATCCACCCGAATGGTCAGGCCCGCTCGAGCGCGTTGATGCCTTTCGGTGGGATTGGTTCGCTACGCTGACGCCCCAATGACCAGTGGGAAGCAGTCGAAGGCCCAGCGCAGGACGGAAAACCAGCGCCGGGCGGCCGAGAGACGAGCCGCCGAGCTCCGCAAGCAGCGCATGCGCATGGGCATCCGGGTCGGTGGCGGGCTCGCCGTGGTAGCGCTCGCCGTCGTCCTCATCGTGGTGGTCACGGGCGGCAGCTCCAACACCAGCACGCCCCCTCAGTTCAAGGATCCCCACGTCCCCGTCGAGGCCATCCCGGCGTCCATGTCGTCGACGTGGCTGCAGCCACCCGCGGAGGCCCCTGGGCCAGAGACCGTCGGCGTGCCAAGCGGTCCGAAGCTGGCCACGCTCCTCACGGCGGCGACCGGGCAACCCGTCGACGGGATCCAGTGCCAGGCCGGCGAGCAGACGGTGGTGCACGTGCACACGCACCTCACGATCTTCGTGAACGGCAAGGCCCGAGTCATCCCCTATGGCATCGGCATCCCCGGTGCGGGTCCAGTGAGCACGCCGCAGGGCCCCTTCGTCGAGACGGGAAGTTGCTTCTACTGGCTGCACGTCCACGCGTACGACGGGATCATCCACATCGAGTCGCCCAGCACCTCCGATAGCTTCACTCTCGGCCAGTTCTTCGACGAGTGGGGCATCCCGCTCAGCACCACACAGGTTGGACCGGCGACGGGCAAAGTGACGGTTTTCTTCACGTCGCCCGGCTCCAAGACCGGCATCTACACCGGGAACCCGCGCAATCTGCCGCTGGGTGACCACTACGAGATCCAGCTCGACGTCGGGACCCCGATCGTGGCCCCCGTCAAGGTCACCAACTGGGGCGGTCTCTAAAGCGCGGAGGCGGCGTTCTTCGCCTACCCCACGTTCCAGTGCGCCGCCGACTCGGCGCTGTGGTCGCCGCCCAGCAACGCGGCGAAGATCGAGGGCGCCTGATGGGGCAGGAGCGAGAGGTGTCCTTCACCGGGGACGACGGTGACGGTCGCGTGCCGGATGTGACGGCGTAAGAACTCGCGGTAGCCAGGCGGTCCCGTCTGGTCGTCCGAGCCCTCCCAGATCTGCACCGGGACCTGGATCTCCTCGAGCGAGAAGCCCCACGGGTCGCCGAAGATCTTGTAGTCGAGCACACAGCCCTCGGTGCCCTGGCGCACGGCCTCGCGCACGAAGGCCAGGGCGTGGTCGGGCGGGCCCCACTGGGTGAGGATGGTCCGGTCGGCTGGCGGGAAGGCGCGCATCGCGGCGCGCAGGAGGCGGGCGTTGCTGGCGTTCACGATGCTGACCTTCATGACGGTCGAGGCCAGGCGGGGCGCGTGCCGCGCCAGGAGGAGCAGGGCCCGGTCCTCGACGGCCAGCCCTCGGGTCGTGCCGTAGAGGTCGAGCGGGACGGAGCTCGAGAGCAGCGCGGCAGCCGTGACCCGTCTGCCCAACTTCGCCGCGCACACGGCCGCGTACGGCCCGCCGGCCGACCAGCCCATGACGGCGAAGCGGCCCAGAGCGAGAGCACCGGCGAGGTGCTCGACGTCGGCCGGCCAGTCGGTGAGCCGTCGTCGCGGCTGGAACGTCGAGAGCCCCATGCCTGGTCGGTCGGGTGAGAGCAGCCGGACGCCCATGGCCACGGCGGCCTCGTGCGCGGGGGCGGCGTCGAGCCGCGAGCTCAGACCGCCGTGGAAGCTCAGGACCGGGAACCCGGCGGGGTCCCCGTACTCCTCGAAGGCGAGCACCCTGCCGTCGGGCAGGGTCACCGAGTCCGTCATGGCCGCAGCGTCCGGGGTGGAACCGTCGGCGCGGCGGAACCCGCTCTCGGCGTGGGACGCCGGATTCGAGCAGGTGCCGGCACGAGAGCACGCTATAGGGTGCGAGCATGAGTGCGAACGTCGACGAACTGGTTGACAGCCTGCTGGCCGACTATCCGCCCGCAACGACGCCCGCACAGGAGTTCTTCGGGGAGCAGTACGACCGCGGTCTCGCGTGGGTGCACTTCCCGCCCGGCTCGGGTGGGCTCGGACTGACGCCCAGGGACCAGCAGCGCGCGCAACTTCGGCTCAGTGACGCCGGCGCACCCGCGGCCGGTGTGCGCAACCCCATCGGCTACGGGATGTGCGCGCCGACCATCGCCACACACGGCACACCCGAGCAGAAAGAGCGGTACCTGCGTCCGCTCTTCACGAACGAGGAGATCTGGTGCCAGCTCTTCAGCGAGCCGGGCGCCGGCTCCGACGTCGCCGGCCTCTCGACCCGGGCCGAGCGGGACGGCGAGGAGTGGCTGCTCAACGGCCAGAAGGTCTGGACGACCCTGGCCCACATCTCCTCCTTCGGGCTCCTCATCGCTCGCACCAATCCCGAGGTGCCCAAGCACAAGGGGATGACTGCCTTCCTGGTCGACATGAAGGCGCCCGGGGTGGAGGTGCGGCCCCTGTTCCAGATCACCGGCGAAGCGGAGTTCAACGAGGTCTTCTTCACCGACGTCCACATGCCCGACAGCGCCCGCATCGGTGCCGAGGGCGAGGGGTGGCCCGTGGCGGTCACGACGCTGATGAACGAGCGTGTGTCGATCGGCGGCGCGGTGAGCCGGCGTTCTGGTGGCCCCGTCGCCGAGGCCATCAGGATCTGGAAGGAGCGCTGGCAAGGTGACCCGTCTCCCCACGCGCTGGCGCTGCGCGACCGGCTCGTCTCGAGCTATATCCGGGCGCAGACACTCTCCATGACCAACATGCGGGCGGCGGCCACGCGCAAGGCAGGCACGCCGGGCCCGGAAGGCTCGGTATCGAAGCTCGCCTTCGCGGAGGAGAACAAGCGCGTCTACGACCTCTGCATGGACCTGCTGGGCAACGACGGCATGCTTTACCCGGCCGGGTACCCGATGGTTCGGCCGGAGCTCGTCGGCCTCGGGTCCCCCGACGTGCACAAGCTGTTCCTGCGCGTGCGGGCCAACTCCATTGAAGGAGGGACCTCCGAAGTCATGCGCAACATCTTGGGCGAGCGCATGCTCGGCCTTCCCGGCGACGTCCGCACCGACAAGGAGCTGCCCTGGAAGGACGTCCCGCGCAGCTGACCGAGCGCGGCCTCTGCCTCAGGCCGCGGCGCGGAAGCTCACCGGCAAGGAAGTGGGGGAGCGGAACACATCGCCTCGGATGTACGGGTCTTCGTTCCCCGGGTCGAGGGCGAGGTCGGGCAGCCGGTCCAGCACCCGGGTGAGGAGTGCTCGTGTCTCGAGACGGGCGAGATGCATGCCGAGGCACATGTGCGGGCCGTGGGCGAAGGCGATGTGCGGCAGAGGGGGCCGGGAGATGTCGAAGGTCTCCGGATCGTCCCAGCGGGTCTCGTCGTGGTTGGCCGAGCCGATGTGTGGCGAGACGCTCTCGCCGGGTCCCATTGTCACGCCCGCCAGCTCCACCTCGACGGTGGTGGTGCGGTTGATGGTCAGCAGCGGTGGTTCGCAGCGCAGGCCCTCTTCAATGGCCTGGGGCAGCAGCGAGCGGTCGGTCCGGACCGCGTCGAGCTGATCGGGATGGGTCAACAAGAGGTAGAGCAGGTTGCCCGACGAGCGGTAGGTCGTCTCGGCCCCGGCCGGCAGCAGCAGGCGAAGGAACGAGTAGATGGCCTCGTCGCTCAGCTTCTCGCCGTCGACCTCGGCCGAGACCAGATCGCTGATGACATCCTCGGCCGGGCGGGCCCGCCGCTCGGCCACGACCCCGGCGAAGTACTCGCGGAGCGACTCGGAGGCCGCCAGCCCGCGGTCGATGTCGGCGATCAGGCCGATGAGCTCGACCGACCAGCGCTGGAACTGTGGGAAGTCCTCTTCGGGGAGCCCGAGCAGGCGGGCGATGACCCGCACCGGGAACTCGAAGGTGAGCTGTCGCACGAGGTCCGCCTCGCCGTCGGCCACGAAGCGGTCGATCTGCTCGTCGACGATGGGACCGATGAACTCGGGCTCCCACCGGGCCAATGCCTTCTCGCGGAAGGCGTGCGCGACCAGGTTCCGGTGCGTGCGGTGCTCGGGGTCGTCCATCCCCAGGATCATGTGGCCCATAACCATGCCGATACTCGTGTCGTACGCGGTGGAGGTGAAGGTCTTGGCATCGCGCAAGATGCGCGAGCAGTCGTCGTAGCGGTAGGCGATCCAGCCCGCCTCGGCCTCGAACCCCTCGGGCAGGACCTCAGGCGAGATCGCATGACCCTTGGAGACGGGGGCGTCGCGCCGCTTGGCCGCGAGCGCCGGCCACGGGTCGCGCGTCGTACCGGCCACGACGTCGTCGAAGGCTGTAAACGGGTCGTATTCCCTCGCGTCCGACGATGTCATGGGCAGTCCCTCCCCGGGTCGGTCCGTTGGTGTGATCCGTAACGTGGTGTGATCCGTAACGTTGGCGTCAGGTTAGATGTCGGCGGGCGACGTCGTGCAGCGGAGAGGGGCGGGACCGTTCGAGACCGGCGTAGGCTCCGGCGACGATGTTGGCGCTGCGCACTCCCGACGACCGCTTCGCCGGCCTGCCCGGATACGACTTCTCCCCGCACTACGCGGAGGTGGCCGACGGCGACGGCGGTCGCCTGCGGGTGCACTACCTGCGTGAGGGGGATCCCGACGCAACGCTCGTGTTGCTCATGCACGGCGAGCCCTCGTGGTCCTACCTCTACCGCACGATGATCTCGCCGCTCACTGCTGCCGGGCTGCAGATCGTCGCTCCCGATCTGGTCGGCTTCGGGCGGTCGGACAAGCCGAGCGAGCGTTCGGACTACTCCTTCGCCCGCCATGTCGAATGGATGCGCGAGCTCCTCTTCGACCATCTCGACCTGCGCGAGGTGACGCTGGTGTGTCAGGACTGGGGCGGGCTCATCGGGCTTCGCCTGGTGGGCGAGCACCCCGACCGGTTTGCCCGGGTGGTGGCCGCCAACACGTTCTTGCCGACGGGGGACACGAGCCCGGGCGACGCCTTCTTCGCCTGGCAGCGCTTCTCCCAGGAGGTCGAGGTGTTCCCGGCTGGCGGGATCGTCCGCGGGGGGTGCGTCAAGCCGTTCGGTCCCGGGGTCGAGGCCGCCTACGACGCGCCGTTCCCCGACGAGAGCTACAAGGCGGGCGCGCGGCAGTTCCCGATGTTGGTGCCATCGCGCCCCGACGACCCCGCCCATGACGCCAACGTGGCGGCGTGGGTCGGGCTGGAGGCCTTCGATCGGCCCTTCCTCTGCGCCTTCAGCGATGGCGACCCCATCACCAAGGGGGCGGATCGCAACCTCAAGGAGAGAGTGGCGGGCGCCCAGGGGCAGCCGCACACGACCATCGTCGGCGGTGGGCACTTCCTCCAGGAGGACTGCGGGGAGGAGCTGGCGCGGGTGGTCGTCGACTTCGTCGCGGCAACCTCGTGACCGAGGACCTCGAGGTCGTCGTCGTCGGTGCGGGCTTCTCCGGCATCGGCATGGCCGCCCGCCTCCAGGACATGGGGATCGACGACTTCGTGGTCCTCGACCGGGGCAACGATCTCGGGGGCACCTGGCGCGACAACACGTATCCCGGCTGCTGCTGCGACGTCCCCTCGAACCTCTATTCGTTCTCCTTCGCGCTGAACCCGGACTGGTCCCGTTCGTTCCCGTCCCAATCCGAGATCTGGGACTACATGCGCGACTGCGTCGACCGCTTCGGGGTCGCGGAGCGCCTCCGCTTCAACCACGCGGTGGAAGAGGCCCGCTGGGACGAGGCCGGGGCGCGTTGGGTCGTGCGGGTTGCGGGCGAGGAGTACCGCGCCCGGGTGCTGGTGTGGGCGACTGGCTCCCTCAGCGAACCGGCCATCCCGGAATTTCCCGGCCTGGACGGCTTCCGCGGCAAGGTGTTCCACTCGGCGCACTGGGAGCACGGTTACGACCTCACCTCCAAGCGCGTGTGCGTGGTCGGGACGGGTGCCTCGGCCGTGCAGTTCGTGCCGCAGATCGCGCCGGTCGTCGAGCATCTGTACCTCCACCAGCGCACGCCTCCGTGGATCGTGCCCCGGCGCGACCGGGCGGTCTCGGGGCTCCGGCGGGCCGCCTACCGCAAGATGCCCGACCTCCAGCGGTTGTCGCGCCTTCGCATCTACGCCATCTTCGAGTCGCTGCTCGGGATCTTCGTGGGCCGGGGCCGGCGGCGCCAGGCCGCCGTGCGCAAGACCGCCCTCGACCACCTGGCCAAGCAGGTCCCCGACGAGGCCCTGCGCCGCATCCTCACCCCGGACTACGAGCCGGGCTGCAAGCGCCTGCTGCTCTCGGACGACTACTACCCCTCGCTCACCCGGGCCAACGTGGAGGTCGTCGACGCACCGGTCGCCTTCTTCACAGCGCACGAGGTCGTGGGGCAGGACGGCATCGCGCGCCCGGTCGACGTGGTGATCATGGGCACCGGCTTCGAGGCTGCCGAGCCGCCGTACGCCGAGCACATCGTCGGTCGTGACGGGGTTCGGCTCTCCGAACAGTGGAAAGCCAACGGCGTCGAGGCCTACGCCGGCTCGACCGTGGCCGGATTTCCCAACCTGTTCTTGATGATCGGGCCCAACTCCACGTTGGCCCACAACTCCATGATCTTCATGATCGAGTCGCACATCAACTACATCGCCAGCGCGCTGGCCTTCCTGCAGCGCCCGGGCGTGCACGCGGTCGAGGTGAAGCCCTCGGTGCAGCGGCGTTTCAACGAGTGGCTCCAAGCCCGGCTCGAGCACTCGGTGTGGGTGGAAGGTGGCTGCGGCAGCTGGTACCTCGATCACCGTGGCCGCAACACGACGCTGTGGCCCGACCACACCTGGAAGTTCCGCCGGCTCACGCGGCGCTTTCATCCCGGCGAGTACAGCGTCCGCGCGTGGTCCCGCAGGGCCAGCGTCACCAACGCGGCGGCGAAGAGCGCCAACACGGCGATCTCGGGGAGCACCGCAGTCAACCCGACATGGTCGTAGATGAGCTTGACGAACGCGTCCATGGCCCAGGCCTGCGGCACCACGTGGCCGACCGCGCGCACTGCGGGCCCGACGACGTCGAGGGGGTACATGCAGCCCCCGAGCATGCCGCAGACGATGCCGAGGACGACGGCGAGCGAGATGGCCTGCTCCTCGGTGCGCGAGCGCATGCTCACCAGCGCGGCGGCGCCCGCATAGGCGAGCGACAGCATGGCCAGCACGAGGAAGACGCCCGCCGGATTGCCCCAGTGCACGCCGAAGATGAGGCGCCCGACGAGCAGGAGGCCGGCGCTCTGGGCCGCGGCGACGCACAGGCTCGTCGCCACCATGGCCGCGATCACCGCACGCGGGCGGATCGGTGCCGCCGCCAGGCGTTGCATCATGCCGAGCCGGCGCGACTCCACCACGCCCGATGACAGCAGCAGCACGGTGATGCCGAGGAAGAGCACCAGGTCGGCCGGCGCCACGTAGGAGAACGGGCTGAGCGCGGCCGGGACGTCGGTGTGGGCGAGCGTGACGTCGGTCAGCGTGGTCCGCGTCCCCTCGGCCGCGATCAGGTCGAGGAGCGCCACGACGTCGGTACGCGCCTCGACGGCGCTGGTGCTGGCCGACTCGCTCACGAAGTCGACCCGCTGCGACCCCGGCCGCGACGGCAGAGTCACGAGGCCGGCCACGACGCGCCCGCGCAAGATGTCGTCGCTCAGCTGGGCCCGGTTGGGCTCGATGCGCACCTTGAGGTCGGCGGTGTGCTCGACGAGCTGGACGAGGCGCGGCGAGGGGTGGACCAGGCCCACCGGTTCTTTGGGGCTCCCCGAGAGGAGCCCGGTCAAGAGGATGAACAGGACCGGGAAGATGGTGGCGACGAAGAGAAGACGCCGGTCGCCGACGGCTCGGCGCAGGTTGACCCGTACGATCGGGATCACGGCGTCACCATCCGGCGTACGCGCGCCATGGCCAACCCACCGGTGATCGCGGCGATCAGGCACAGCACGAGGAACGGCCCGAGCACCGCGGTGGTCGGATCGCCGAGCAGGGCCAGCCGGCCGAAGCCGACGAGCGCCCAGCCGTTCGGCGTCGCGAGGCTCAGGATCTGCAGCGCCTCGGGCAAGGCCCCCGGCGGGAGCAGGTTGCCGCCGATGAGGGCGAGGACGAGGCCGACGACCAACGACGCCGCGAACGCTTCTTGGGGCGTGCGGGCGAAGGAGGTGAGGAATGCACCGAGACCGCACATCGCCGCCGTCGCGCCAATACAGATCATGAACACGCCGAGCGGATCGCCCCAGTCGGCGCCGAAGACCCCGGCGGTCACGCCCCAGACGATGACAATGGACGTGAGCCCGGTCAGGAAGATGGCGAGCAGCTTTCCCCCCACGATCGTGCTCGGGCGGATGGGAGCGGCGGCCAGGCGCGCCAGCGTGCCGGTCGCCCGCTCCATGAGGAGCGAGCGCATACCGAGCCCGCTCCCGATGAAGAGGAAGACCACCGCGATGGACGGCGCGAAGTAGTTGAGGACGGCCTTCCCGCCGTTGCCGAGTGTGCTGGCCTCGACGGAGACGGCCGCCGCGTCGGTTGCCGTCCCGCGCGCCAGGCGGCCGGCGTAGATCCTGCTCGCCAGCCCCGCCGCCAACGACTCGGCGACCTCCTGGCCGACGACGGCGTCGGGGCGGTCGACGACGTCGAAGCCGGGTGACGGCGTCCCGCCGGGCGCCACCATCGGGATGAGGAGGTCAGAAAGGGTCTTGTGCGAGCGCGAGATCACGACACCACCCGCCAGGCTGCCGTCGGCGACGTCGTGCTCGAGGGCCGACCGGTCGCGGTAGATGCGCACCGTCACGTTGTCGGGGAGCTGGCTGGCCCCGATTCCAGCGCGCACCAGGGCCGCGGTGGCGCCGGAGACCCCGATGGGCACGGTTCCGGTGGACGCGTTGCCGGCGAACGCAAAGCCGAGGACGGCCGCGATGGCCAACGGCGCCACGACGCAGGTGATCACCGCGGAGCGATCGCGGACCCGCCGGTGCAACTCGTTGAGGGTGATGGTGCCGATCAGCCGCCACGCTCCAGGCGACGTCGATCGGCCCGCACGGCCGAGAAACTACCTTTGCTGGTGGTGCCCACGATCGCGCTCGAGCCTGTTGGCATCGTGGTGGGTGGGCGAGACGACGCGGTCGACGACGACTGGGGTGGGGTCGAGGCCCTGATCAGGCTCGACCGATCACGCTTCGGGCCCGAGTCGGTCGTCGGGCTCGAGGAGTTCTCGCACCTCGTCGTGGTGTTCGTGTTCCATCTCGTCGCAGAGGCCGACGTCGAGACCGGGGCCAGGCGTCCGCGCGGGAACCCCGCCTGGCCCGAGGTGGGGATGTTCGCCCAGCGAGCCAAGATGCGGCCCAACCGCATCGGTGTCTCCACGTGTTCGCTGCAGGGAGTGGACGGCCTCGACCTCCACGTGCTCGGCCTCGATGCCATCGACGGGACTCCCGTCTTGGACGTGAAGCCCTTCATGGCCGAGTTCGAACCACGACCGACCGACGTCCACCAGCCGGCGTGGGCCAGCGAGTTGATGGATGGCTACTACTGACGCGCGGACAGCGGACATCGGTATGTGCGCCGCGCGAGCGTGCGATGCCAAGCTCTCGGGACATCGAGGAGTAGGGGGTTCGGGTGGCACGGATCGAGTTCCAAGGAAAGATCGGCAACGACTGGCGTGACTCGGAGCCGTGGTGGCCGCCGCTCCCGACGCCGCCGGAGCATGCGCCCAATGTCGTGCTGATCGTGCTCGATGACGTCGGCTTCGCCCAGCTGGGCTGTTACGGGTCCGACATCGAGACGCCGGCGATCGACGGCGTCGCCGCCGAGGGTGTGCGGCTGACCAATTTCCACACCACCGCGCTGTGTTCGCCGACCCGCGCCTGCCTCCTCACCGGGCGCAACCATCACCGCAGCGGGATGGGCCGCGTGGCCGACCTCGCCACCGGGTTCCCCGGCTACTGGGGGCGCCCACCACGCGAGAACGGCTTCCTCTCCGAGATGCTCCAGGCCACCGGGTACGCCACCTATGCGGTGGGCAAGTGGCACCTCACCCCCGAAGGCGAGACCAACATGGCCAACTCGCGGGCGACCTGGCCCCTGGCGCGAGGCTTCGACCGGTGGTACGGCTTCCACGGCGGGGAGACCCATCAGTTCGTCCCGGCGCTCTACCACGACAACCACGCGGTGCGCCCGCCGCGCTCGATCGCGGAGGGCTACCACCTCAGCGCCGACCTGGCCGACCGGGCCATCGAGTTCCTGGGGGATCTGCGCGCCGTCGACGACGAGCTGCCGTTCTTCTTGTACTTCGCCACGGGCGCGTGCCACTCGCCCCACCACGCGCCGGCCGAGTGGATCGAGCGCTACAAGGGCCGCTTCGCCAAGGGCTGGGACGCCTGGCGCGAGGAGACCTTCGCCCGCCAGCTCGCCGCCGGCATCGTCCCTGAGGGCACCGTGCTCACGCCGCGGCCGCCGTGGGTCCCGAGCTGGGACAGCCTCGACGAGCGCCAGCGGATCCTCGCCGAGCGCTTCATGGAATGCTTCGCGGCGTTCTTGTCCTACACGGACGAGCAGATCGGCCGGGTGCTCGCGTTCATCGACGAGCTGGGCGACACCGACGAGACGGTCGTGATCGTCGTCTCGGACAACGGCGCCAGCTCCGAGGGCGGCAAAGAGGGCACCATCAACGAGGGTCGCATGTCGAACTTCGAGGGGGCGGGGGTGGGGGAGATGTACCACCGCCTCGACGAGATCGGCGGGCCGCTGAGCCACAACAACTACCCGTGGGGCTGGACCATGGCGGGGAACACGCCGTTCAAGCGCTGGAAGCGCGAGGTCCACGAGGGCGGCGTGGCCGACCCCTGCATCGTCCGGATGCCGGCCAGCCGCCGGGCCACAGCGGGCGGCGGGGTGCGCCGCCAGTACGCCCACGCCGTCGACATCACGCCGACGGTGCTCGAGCTGGCCGGCGTCGCGCCGCCGGCCGAGATCGAGGGCATCGCGCAGTCGCACCTCGACGGCACCAGCTTCGGCTACGTCCTGGGCGAGGGCGGCGAGCGCGAGCCCGGACGCCACCGCACGCAGCACTTCGAGATGCTGGGCTCTCGCGCCATCTACCACGACGGGTGGAAGGCGGTGACCTACCACCCCGTGGGCCCCATCTACGACGACGGGCTCCGGTCCAACGCGCCTTGGGACGACGACATCTGGGAGCTGTACCACGTGGCCGAGGACGTCTCGGAATTCCGTGACCGTGCCGCCGAGTTCCCCGAGAAGCTCGCCGAGCTCGTCGCGCTGTGGTGGGAGGAGGCGCGGCGCAACGACGTCCTCCCGCTCGACAACCGCGTGCTCGATGCGATCGTGCACAAGCACGACAACCGGCGCCACCAGGCGACGTACCGCTACTTCCAGGGCGGGTCCCCGGTGCCCGAGTGGGTGGCCGTCGACACGCGCAACCGCTCCCACGCCATCACGCTCACGCTCGAGGTGGCCGACGGCGTCGAGCCCGAGGGCACGCTGCTCGCCCTCGGGTGCGCGCTCGGGGGATGGTCCCTGCACGTGATCGGCGGGCGGGTGCGCTACGTGCACAACCTGCACGGCCAGCGGCTCTACGAGGTTGTCGCCGAGGTGCCGCTGGGCTCGGGCCGTCACGAGGTCGCCTTCCACTTCGCGAAGGACGACTTCCTGGGCGGCCGGGCGACACTCCTCCAGGACGGCACGGCCGTCGGGTCGGGCGAGGTGGAGCGCTACACCCCGGTCGCCTTCAACGAGGTCATGATCGGGCTCACCTGTGGCTACGAGTGGGGCCCGGCGGTGGGTGGCGATTACGAGGCGCCGTTCGCCTTCAACGGGACCATCGTCCGGGCCGAGGTGAGCGCCACCGGCCCCGTGGTGCGAGATCCGATGGCGGAGGTGGCGGCCATCCTCGCCTCGCAGTGACGTTGCCGCGACGGCGGGCGCGGGCTGCGCCTAGTCGAACCTCGGCCGCCCCTGCCGCGTGCGCTTGAGCTCGAAGAAGCCCTCGGTGCCCGTGCACAGCAGCACGCCGTCCCACAGGCGCCCGGCCGCCTCGCCCTTGGGCGCCGGGGTGACGACCGGGCCGAAGATGGCCGCGCCGTTGTAGTGGATGACCGGCGTGCCGACGTCGTCGCCCACCGGCTCCATGCCGGCGCGGTGCGACGCCTCGAGCGCCTCGTCGAACTCCTCGGAGTGCGCGGCGTCGGCCAACGACGCCGGCAGCCCGAGCTCGTCGAGCGCCTCGGCCACGATCTTCTCGCCCTCACCTTCTTCGCGGCCGCGCTGCTCGAGGTGGATGCGGTTCCCGAGCGCCGTGTAGAGCGGGAGCAAGATGTCGCTGCCGCGCAGCTGCTCGGCCGCGATGCAGACCCGCACCGGCCCCTTGGCCCGCGCCATGCGCGCCTTGTACTTCTCGTCGAGCTCGGCGCGCCCGGCGTTGAGGATGGCGAGCGACATCACGTGCCAGCGGGTGCGGATGTCGCGCACCTGCTCGACCTCGAGCATCCAGCGCGAGGTGATCCAGGCCCACGGGCACAGCGGGTCGAACCAGAAGTCGGCCGTGTCGATCGATGCGCCGGTTGCGCCGGCTGCGGCGTCGCTCATGGGATCCCTCCGTCCACGCGCAAGATGGCGCCCGTCGTGAACGACGAGGCGTCGGTGGCGAAGTAGAGGGCGGCGCCGACGATCTCGGGTGGTTCGCCCGCACGTCGGAGTGCGTGGCGGGGCATGCCGTGCTCCCGCGCCGCCGGCCCCCAGGAGTTCTCGGCGATGTCGGTGAGGAAGGGGCCGGCCATGATGCAGTTGACCCGCACCGTCGGGCCGAACGCCTTGGCGAAGCCCTCGGTCAGGGTGTTGAGCCCCGCCTTGGCCGCGTCGTAGGGGAGCATGTCGGGGGCGGGACGCAGCGAGCCCGTGGTCGACACGTTGATGATGGACCCGCCCTCGGCGGCCGCCATGCGCGTGCCGACCAGGGTGGTGAGGCGGAAGGGGCCCTTGAGGTTCACCGCGATCACCTTGTCCCAGAGCTCCTCCGTGACCGAGGTCAGGTCGGGGTAGAGGGGAGACATGCCGGCGTTGTTGACCAGCACGTCGACACGGCCGAAGGCACCGTAGGCCTGCTCGACCAGCCCGTCGATCTCGTCCCAGTGGCCCACGTGGAAGGCGACAGGCAGAGCCTGGCGCCCCCTGGCCTCGACCTCGGCCGCCACCTCCTTGCAGGCCTCGATCTTGCGGCTGGCGACGACGACATCGGCCCCCGCGTCGGCGAAGGCGAGCACCATCTCGCGCCCGAGCCCGCGGCTGCCGCCGGTGACGAGCGCCACCTTGCCCGCCAGGGCCCCTTCGCCGGTCATGGATCGGAACCTACAGGGAGCGCAGCAGCTCTGCGACCGCGTGGGTGACGGCTTTGGCCATCGGGATGTGCAACGCCTCGTTGGGCCCGTGCGCATTGGAGTGGGGGCCGAGCACCCCCGTCGCCACGAACTGGGTGCCCGGGAAGCCGCGCTGGAGGTCGGCCAGGAACGGGATGGAGCCGCCCTCGCCGACGAAGCCGGGCGCGCGCCCGAAGCGCTCGGTCGACACCCGCGCCAGGGTGGACGCGACATCGGCCTCGAGCGGCGGAGCGATCCAGCCCTGGGCCACGCCTTCGACGTCGATGGTGATGTGCGCACCCTCGTCGGTGCGCAGGGCCGAGATCAGCGCGTCGCACGCGCGCTCGGCGTCGACGTCGGGCGGCAGGCGCAGCGAGAGCTTGAGGGTCGTCGAGGGGCGCAGGACGTTCCCCCCGTCCCGCGGGGCGGGCAGGCCGTCCGCACCGACCACCTCGAGCGCGGCACCCCAGGTGCGCGCGGCCAGGCGGTCGACGGGGTCGGGGGCCAACAGGTGCAGCCCGTCGACCACGGGGGCGGCGCTGTCGGGGAACTCCTGGGCCAGCGTCTCGAGGTTGGCCCGGTGCGCCCCGGGTATCCCCGCCCCACGGAGCTCGGGCAGGAGGATGCGGCCGTTGTCCTCGTCCTCGATCCCGGAGAGCATCCGGCGCAGGATGCGGAAGGACGAGGGCACGACACCGCCACCCTGCCCGCTGTGGATGCCCTCGGTCAGCACCTGGGCGGTGACGGTGACGACGAGGTTGCCCCGCAGTGAGGTGGTGAGCCACAGCCGGTCGTAGCTCAGCCCGCCCGAGTCGAGGCAGACGACGAGGCGCGGCCGTCCGATGCGTGCCCGCAGCGCCTCGAGGTAGGCCAGGAGGTCGGGGCTGCCGCTCTCCTCGCTGGCCTCGATGACGATGAGGACGCGGCCCTGGCCGCCGCCCGCTGCCAGCAGGCCCGTCACGGCGGCAAACGTCGCGTAGCCGTCGTCGGCCGTCCCGCGCCCGTAGAGGACGTCGCCGTCGCGCACGGGCTCGTAGGGGCCCAGCCCGCTGCGCCACTCGCCGAGCGGGGGCTGCTTGTCCATGTGGCCGTAGACGATGATGGGGTCGCCGCGGCCGCCGTTGTCGATCAGGAGCAGCGGCGTGCGGCCCTCGATCTCGATGATCTCGGCCTGCAGCGCGGGGTCCTGGTCGCGCACCCACTCGAGGAGGAGCCGGGCGGCCGCGGCGATGGCGCCGCGCTCGGCCCAGTCCGGATCGAAGGCGGGCGAGAGGCAGGGGATGCGGGTGTACTCGCTGAGCGCGGGGAGGATGCGCTCCTCCCAGGCGGCGTCGATCATGGGCGCGTCCACGGGCACGTTACGCGGGGTCTGCAGGCGACGCCGGCGACGACTCGCTCAGCGTGGCGAGGCGCTCGAGCGACTTGGTCATGTTGCCGGCCGTCTGCGCCCCGACCGGCCCGCGCTTGAGGAGGAAGCCCTGCTTGTCCTGGCGGATGTCCCAGCTCTCGGTGACCTTGGTCCCCTCGGCGGTCTCCTCGAGCTCGTAGCGCCAGATGCGCCCGCCGATGACCCTGCCGAGGGGGCCCGAGAGCCGCGACTGCCAGGCAATGCGGCGGTCGGGCTCGAACTCGATGACCGTGTTGGACGTGGAGTAGGGCAGGCCCATCTTCATCGACATGCCGAAGGTCGTTCCGAGCGAGAGCCGTTCGGGCGCACCCGGCTTCGCCTTGACCACCTGGCCCGACCCGTCGAACTCGGGGTGGCGTGGCGCGTCGGCGACGATGGCGAAGATCGAGCCGGCGGGCGCGTTGATGACCCGCTCGACGCTGACGACGGTCCCGTCGGCATTGCGCTCCATGGTGCGACCTCTGCTTTCGTGTGTGGACTTCGGTAGGCCGTGCGAGATGGCTAGAGGGCGTGCGTGACGAGGTCGCTCAGCTGCACCCACTCGAGCGTGGCCGCGTGCGTGGACGCCAGGACGACGGGCGGCGCCGCCCCGGCCTCGAAGGCCTCCTGCCAGCGCGCGGCGCACAGGCACCACTGGTCCCCGGGCTGCAACCCGCCGAAGCCGAATTCGGGATGCGGGGTGGACAGGTCGTTGCCGACCGAGGCCGAGAAGGCCAGGAATTCCGCGGTCACCCGGGTGCACACGGTGTGCACACCGACGTCCTCCGCGCCCGTGTTGCAGCAGCCGTCGCGATAGAAGCCGGTGACCGGGTCGTAGTTGCAGGGTTCGAGCGCTTCACCGAGGACGTTCTGTGCCATGCCCCATTTCAGCACGGCTGCCGTGGGCCGGGCGTCAGGGCCCGGCGAGTGGTGTGCCCTCGTAGCGGTCGATCCACGTGAAGCCGCTGACGGGCGCGCGCCGCAGCCGGGTCGGTTGGGACAACGGGCGGCCCAGGACGACGAGGGCGGCGACGGCGACGGTCTCGGGGATGCCGAAGAGCGCACGCAGGTCCGCCTCGCGTCGGATCGCCACGCTCGTCGTGACCCCGCCCAGGCCCTCGGCGCGCGCCGCCAGCAACACGCTCCACACGAAGGGGTAGATGGAGGCGCCGCCGACGAGCGTGTAGCGCGGCAGGTCGCGGTCCACCGCAGCGAGCGCCGCCAGGTCGGCGAGGACGAGGAGCAGCGCGGGAGCCGTCTCGAGCGTCTCGGCGAAGCCCGGTGCGTCGGCACCGGCGACCCTGAAGCGCTCGGCATCGGCGACGGCGCGCGTCTCGGCCGCGGCATCGGTCACCGGTGCCCAGGGCACCAGGCCGGCCGATGCAATGGCCAAGTACTCGTACCAGCCCTCGAGATAGATGTCGCGTAGCGCGGCGCGCGACACGGGGTCCTTGACCACGATCACGCGCCAGCCCTGGCGGTTCCCCCCGCTCGGCGCGAAGCGAGCCGTGTCGAGCAGGCGGGCCAGCACCTCGTCGGGGACCGGCTCGGGGTGGAATTGTCGTGCCGCGCCGGTGCTGCGCAGCGTCGTGACGAGATCGAGGTCCACGAGTTGCCCACCGTAGCGGTCAGTGGTCAAGTGTGGCAGCGTGACCGGCATGGACGCCGACCCTCTCGGCCGCACCCCGCAACGGCTGCGCGACCTGGCGCGCCTGCCGCTCGTCGTGTCGCCCATGGCCGGCGGCCCCTCGACGACCGAGCTGGTGGTCGCGGCGAGCGGCGCCGGCGCCGCCGCCTTTCTGGCCGGGGGCTACACCCACGCTGACGCGCTGGCCGAGCAGATCGCGGCGGTGCGCGCGGCCGGCATCGAGTCGTTCGGGGTCAACCTCTTCGTGCCGGGCGAGCCCGCCGCCGACCCTGGTCGCGTCGCGGCGTACGTCGCGTCCCTCGAGCCCGAGGCACGCGCCCTCGGCGCGGGTCTGGACGAACCGACGTGGGACGACGACGACTACGACGCCAAGGTCGAGGTCGTCTTGGCCGCGCGTCCCGCCGCGGTGAGCTTCACCTTCGGCCTCCCCACGTCCGAGGTCGTGCGCGCCCTGCAGTCCGCTGGGTCCCTGGTGTTGTGCACGGTGACCACGCCCGAGGAGGCGGTTCTGGCGCTGCGGGTCGGCCCCGACGCTCTGTGCCTGCAGGGGGCCGAGGCGGGGGCCCACCGAGGGAGCCTGGCGAACGAGGACCGTCCCGACCAGGACCGCCCGCTTCGTGCGCTCCTGGCCGCGGTGCGCCGCCGCACGCTCGTCCCGCTCGTGGCAGCGGGCGGGGTGGCCGGCCCCACCGACGTGGCCGACCTGCTCACGCGCGGGGCCACCTTGGTGCAGGCGGGCACGGCGTTCCTGCGCTGCCCCGAGAGCGGCGCGCACCCGCGCTACAAGGAGGCGCTCGGAGCTTCGGTCGCCGCCGTGGTACCCGGTTTGACCGGCGGCACCGCGATCACCCGGGCCTTCAGCGGGCGCCGCGCCCGCGCCCTCGCCAACACCATGGTGCGCGAGCACCCCGGCGCCCCGGCGGCGTACCCCGAGATCAACAACGCAACGCGGCCGCTGCGGGTCGCGGCCGCCCAGGCCGGCGACAACGGGCACATGAGCCTCTACGCCGGCACGGGCTACCACGCCGCGCCGGCACGGCCCGCGGCCCAGGTGGTGGCGTGGCTGGCGTCGCTGGTGCGCCCGTGAGCCGGCAGCAGTGAGCCCGCGGCGTCAGACGACGACCATCGAATTCCGGCCGCCCGACGTGGCGGCCGTCGCCGATTCGTTGGCCAGGTTGCGCGACGCGGGGAATGGCTGGATCAACCTCCTGCCCGGCATCGACGAGGACGCGGTCGCCCCCGAGCCCGCGGCCGGCCTCTTCGCCTTCTTCGGCAACCGGGCGGCACCGGTGTCCATGGCGACCGTGATGCCCGCCAAGAAGGACCGCCGGGACAGCGAGGGAGTGACCATCGGCGTCATGCACCCCACTGGCGCCAAGGCCGTGGCCCGCCTGGCCGAGGCGGGCGTGGCGGTACCCGACGGCTGGGTGGTGCGCCAGGACCACGCGCGCCGAGGCCTGCTCGTGCGCACACCCGCCGACGCGTCAGACACGGACATCCTCACCTGGAGCATCCGCGCCGCCGCCGCACTGTGCCGCGCGGATATGACGGGCCAGTGGCGTGCCGTCGTCTATCTCCCTTCGGCCGTCGTCTGAACGGCTCTCGTCCCACAGCAGCTCTCGTCCAGCTCAGGGGCATACCCTTCGCGCCTGTCACCCGAGTGGCATTGTTGGGGCAGTGAGTGACGCAGAGAAGAGAACCCGCTCGCTCCGGCGGCCTCGCCGGCTCTTCGCCGCCGCAGCGATCGCCCTCACCACGTTGGCCGGAGCATCGCTGCTCCTGCCGCTCGCAGCAGGTGCTGCGCTCCCCAAGGACGCCAATCCCACTGGGACGCTCACGTACGGCATCGACCTGAACGACGAGTTCGACAACACATTCAATCCCGAGCAATCCCTCAACCCCTGCGGGTTCGCCATCCTCTCGAACATCTACGCCTCGGGCCTGGGCATCACCAACACGGCCTTCCTCCCGAACGTCATTGAGAGTTGGTCGAGCACACCGACCACGGTGACGCTCCACATCCGGCCCGGTGTCGTCTTCTCCAACGGCGACCCCGTCGACGCCGACGCCATCAAGACGAGCCTGCTGTACAGCCAGAAGAGCCCGCTCCTCACCACGCTGACGGCGATCTCGTCGATCGATGTGCTGAGCCCCCTGACGCTCGTGCTCAACCTCTCCAACCCGATTCCGGGAGACGTCATCCAGGCGATGTACCACACCGACGGCACTCTCTACGACCCGAGCACCATCAGCACGGACACCACCAAGCCGGTCGGAGCGGGGCCGTTCGTGTTGAAGAGTTACGAGATGGGCTCTTCCATCGACCTCGTCGCCAACCCCAAGTACTGGGACAAGGGTCAGTACACGCTCGGGGGTGTCGACTTCGTCCAAGCCTCGGAGGGTCCGCAGCTCGTTTCGGGACTCGAGACGGGCGCCTTCGACATGACGACGCTCGAACCGGACGACGTCGCGATCGTCAAGGCGCAGCCCGATCTTGGCGTGGTGGTCGGCAAGTCCTACGACTACGTCGACCTGCAAATGCGGCAGAACGCGGCGCCGTTCAACAACACCAAGGTGCGTGCCGCGCTGGAGTACGCGGTTGATCGCAACGCGCTCAACAAGGTTGTTTACGACGGCCTCGGCGAGCCGGCATACCAGCCGTTCCCCTCGTGGTCCCCTGGTTACGACAAGGCACTGGGGAACACGTACACGTATCAGCCGGCAAAGGCCAAGGCGATGCTGAAGGCTGCGGGCTTCGCCCGGGGGATCTCCTTCACGCTCGTGGTGCCGAGCGGCGATCCCGGGCTCGGCCAGGTCTCCCAGCTCATCCAGCAGGAGGCAGGGGCGGCTGGATTCGACATCACCCTGCAATCCGTGACGCCCTCTGACCTCCTGACCGATGTCTACATCAAGGGCCAGGGCGACTCGGTCCTCACCGAGCAGCTCTCGAACGGGCCGGACCTCGCCAACAACTTCGAGAACGAGTTCCTCCCGATCGGCTTTCTGACCCAGCACTTCGGGACGGTCAATCCGCTTCTCGCCCCGTATATCAAGCAAGCGCTCCAATACGTGACCGCGCAGCAGCAGGGGCCGTTCATGCAAAAGGCCGGCGCCCTCGCGATGTCCATCGGGGCCGAGGTTCCGCTGGTCTTCCAACCCTCGATCATCGGTTACAACAAGAACGTGGTCGGAGGAACGGTCCAGGCACCGATCGGCCAGTGTCATACCGACTTGGCGGGTATCTACATCAAGAAGTAAGCCTCCGACGAGGTGACAGTTGGCGCGGCACGGTCGAGGCTTCTACCTTTCCCAGGTGGCCACCGGGGACACGCGCGACGACGCTGCATTGCGCGACGGGTTGGCGCGCTGGGTGGCCGCCCATCCCGACCTCGTGCCCGTCTCGAGGGCGTCCGGCCACGACGGGACGGCGCCTGCCGTTGTTGGGGTGCACCACGCGGACGGTGGCCTGGCCAACGAGACCGTCCTGGTCGACACCGGCCCGGCTCCCGGAGGTTTCGTCGTGCGCATCCCGCCGCTCGAGCCGACCTTCCCGGCCTACGACCTTCGTCCGCAGGCGCTCGTGCAGAACGCGCTGGCCGCGGCCGGCGTGGCGGCGCCCTCACCCGCCGTGGCCGTCGACGACGAGCGCTGGATCGGCTCGCCCTTCCTCGCCATGCCGCTGCTGGTCGGCGATATCCCCGGCCCGGCGCCCGTCTTCGACCCCTACGTCACGAAGGCGGGTGCCGTGGGCCAGCGGCTGCTGGCGGAGGGCCTGCTCGACACCGTCGCAGCTGTGCACGCCGTGGCCTGGGAACCCGCCGGCTTGGGCGAGGTCCTCGTGGGTCCCCGGCTGGCTGATGCAGTCGAACGCTGGACGGCGTATGCGGCGTGGGCTTCGGACGGGGAGCCACTGCCCGCTCTGCGCGCGGCGCTCGACTGGTGCGGGCGCCATATACCGGCCGAGCGCGAGGCAGTGCTGCTGTGGGGCGACGTGCGACTCGGCAACCTCGTCTTGGACAAGGAGCGGAGGGTCGTGGGCGTGTTGGACTGGGACCTCGCCTCGATCGGCCCGCGCGAGATGGACCTCGGCTGGCACTTCGGGCTCGAGTTCATGATGGAGAGCCTGTTCGGCCGCCGGGTGTCCGGCTTCCCCGGGCCGGTCGAGGCGCTGGAGCGCTACGAGGACCGGACCGGCTACGAGGTGGCGGACCTGGCGTGGCACGAGGTCTTCGCGCTGGCGCGGGCGCTGGCGATCAACGACCGGCACCAACGCATCGCCGGGGACCGGCGCCGCACGGAGAACCCGATGGGCCCGATCCTCTTGGCACGGCTGGAGTCCGCCGCCGGCAGCTAGTCGTCGAGGAGCGAGAAGCCCATGACGCCGGCTTTGGCGACGTCGTAGCAGAGCGTGTCATAGGGCTCGACCAGGCCGTAGGTGACTTCGCCGTCGCAGGTGATGCGGCAGTGATGCTGGTCCTGTCCCGCCAAAGCACTGCGTACCGCGGGGTCCGTGACGTCGAAGGTCTCGGCGTGGACGACCACCTCGTCGCCGTGCGCCACCGCCATGCCGTGCCAGAGGTCACCATCGGGCGTGCCGCCGTTCGGGCCGCCGTACATGCCGCAGCGCAAGAACGCGATCTGGTTCCCCAGTCGCTCGAAGGTCATGGTCTTGACGGTGTCGTCGGCGAAGACGAGGTCGACCTCGCCGCTCACGAGTAGGTGCGTGTCGGGCTCGAAGCGCATGCGGTGCGTGCGCCGCGCCAGGGTGGCGCTTCGCTTGCGCGCGTCGCCGATGTTGTAGAGCACGTGGTCGCCCCAGATGCCGATGTCGGCGAACTCCACCCACTCTCCGCTGTGGGGGTGCTGCGTGCCCATGTAGCGGCCCGGCCCCCCGACGCCGTCGCGGGTGCCCCAGTGGTGGTCGCGCGTCCCGAGGTTGGTCTCGGTGCTGACATAGAAGCGCTCACCGTCCACCTCGACCCAGCCCTCCTGGCGCCCGAAGCCGTCGTAGCCGGCGATCGGGCTCAAGGCGCGACCCCCCACGATCACGCCGGCGCCCAGCTGCCGGAAGACCGGCCTTTTCGTGTCGAACCAGGTGAGGTCGTAGGAGACGTCGCGGCCGGTCGTGCGCTGGACGTAGTCGGGGTCGAGCAGGAGGCGCCACCGCCGGAAGGGCTCCGCCACCTCGAAGCTGAAGGGCCCGAGCGCCATGTCCATCCGGTCGGTGCCGAGCGCGCGGTGGGCCCGGACGGTGGTGTGGCTGCCGCGCACGTTGACGATCGCGAAGGCCTCGGCGGTGCCGAGGTTGGGGTAGAAGGCAAGGCCGATGACGATGAGAAGGTCGCCCACCTTGTCCTGGCAGGTGAACCACACGCGCTCGTACGCCTGGGCATCGGGCGTCCACATGACGCGCACCGGGAACGGCGCGTTGTGAACCAGGAATTCGTCGAGGCCGCTCAGGGGAGCGTGCTCGCGCGAGGCCGGGTAAGGCGAGGAGCTCATGTGGCACCGTCCCCGCGGCCGCCGACGGAGGGGCTGTCGCAGCGGGTCCGCATCGCGCTGCACAGTACGCTCGCACCGTGGCCGAGGACCAGCGCACCAGATCGACGGAGCGGGCGGCGGACGGGACCGGCGCCGAGGGCGACAACGGCCGGGAGACGGGCCCGGCGCTCATCGATCCGCGGGACGCGGCCTTCTTCGCCCGCCCGGATTACCACGAGGTGCTGGCCCGCCTGCGCGCGGAGGACCCCGTGCACGAGTGCGGGCCGGGATTCTGGGCCCTGACCCGCTTCGAGGACATTCGAGACCTCAGCCGCGACCCGCAGGACTTCTGCTCGGGCCGCGGCGCGTTGGTTAACGACCCGCTGCGAACAGCCTCAGCCGGCATGTCGACTCCCTCGATCCTGCACATGGACCCCCCCGAGCACGCCGACTTTCGCCGGCTCGTGAACCGGCGCTTCTCACCCCGCGCCCTGTCGGGCCTGGCCGACTCCATCCGAGCCAGCGCATCGGCCTTGCTCGACGCGGTCGAGACGACGGAGGAGATCGATTTCGTGTCCGAGCTGGCCGCACCGTTTCCCCTGACGGTGATCGCCGAGCTGCTGGGCATCGAGCAGGCTGACCGGGAGAACTTCCGGCGTTGGTCCGACGCCGCCATCGAGTCGCCCGACCTGCCGCCCGACAAGACCGCCAACGCGCTCGGGGAGCTCTCGGGGTTCATCGTCGAGCACATCAACAGGAAGCGTGCCCAACCAGGGGACGACCTGGTCTCGCTGTTGGTGGCGAGCGAGGTGGGCGGCTGCCCGCTCAGCAAGGAGGAGCTCTTCATGTTCCTCTTGACCCTGCTCGTTGCAGGCAACGAGACGACGCGCACGCTCCTCTCCGGTTCGGCGCTCGTGCTCGACGAGCACGCGGACCAACGAGCCGCGCTGGCCGCGGACCGCTCGCTGGTGCCTGGGGCGGTGGAGGAGTGCCTGCGCTGGGTCACGCCGGTGCACGCCTTCTGTCGCACCGCGACCCGTGACGTTGTGATCGCAGGGACGGCGGTGCGCGAAGGCGACTACATCTGCATGCTCTACGCCTCGGCCAACCGAGACGAGCGGATCTTCGGGGAGGACGCGTCGATGTTCGACATCGCGCGTCCCGTCAACCCAGTCCACCTGGCCTTCGGGTTCGGCGAGCACGTCTGCCTCGGCGCCAGCCTGGCCCGCCTGGAGGCGAGGGTCTTCGTAGAGGAGCTGCTGGCGCGCTACCCGCGCTACGCGGTGACGGGCTCGGCTGAACGGGTGCTCTCGACCACGGTGGCCGGCATCCGCTCGCTGCCGGTCGTGCTCGCGCCGGCCGCCTGAAGCGACTCCGGACCCGCTCCTTGCAGCACGGCCAGGCGTAGCTCACAGAGCAGTGCCTCGACGGCGGCGGGGTCGGCGCTCAGCCGGAGCCGGCCGGCCTCGCGCTCGGAGCGCACCAGCCCGCTCTGACGCAACACCTTGACGTGCATGCTCACGGTGGGTTGGGCGAGGCGGAAGAGCATGGCGAGCTCACCCACCGAGCTCGGGGCGGTGGCGAGGGAGTGCAAGATCGCCAGGCGTGTCGGGTCGGCCACCGCCTTGAGGCGCCGGGCCACCGACTCCGTCCTCGCCCGCGCCGCGGCGTCGGACTGGCCGACGCCGGTGCCGATCACGATCAGGCCGCTGAACTCGAGGTACAGCGACGAGCCGAAGAAGAGGCAGGGGACGAACAGGAGTTCCACCCGGCCCGAGCCCAGGTCGGCCGGGAGGGAGGGCATCCGGGCCCGCAAGGTGTCACACCCTTTCGGTACAACTGGCTCCAATGCACGGTCATGCTCGACCTGGGCCACCACGTGGCCGCCGGCTTCGCGAAGCAGGGGCAGCGCCTTTTGCCACATGTCGTTCACCGGAGCCCACACCGCCCGGAGGAGATCGAGGTAGGACGCCACGAGCTCGGGAGACTCCTTGAGCAAGCGCAGCCGCTCCAGGTACGTCGCCTGTTCCTCGGGGGACTCCGACGCGAGGTCGAGGTCCAACGGGACGGTTGTCACTGCGCCGGCGATGGCCTCCCAGAGGGCGTCGGGGTCGGTCTCATCCAAGGCGCCGCCGTGGTGGGCGAGAACCTGCATCTCGGTGAAGCAGGTCTCCTCCGATCCCTCGCCCCAGAAGCCGCGCACGCTGTCCGCCAGGTCCTCGCGCCCGTTGAACATCTCGGCCAGCTGGGGATACCTGGCTCCCATCGTGGGCCGAGCCGCCACGGAGAGCAGCCACGACAGATCACAGGCAAGCGACGGCGTCGACCCGACGGACCAGGGACCCCTGGTGGGTGTCTCGTCCATTAACATAGGCATGGAGCTATATTAGAATATTCTTGATTAGATGTCAAACATCAGCTACACTTGAGTGGTGTTGGGCAGGAATTGTCAGTTGAAGCGAAGAGCCCGAGTGAGGTGAACCCGATGATCCAAGTGAGAGCAGGGCAGGCCCAAGCAGACGCACATCGTCGGGAGCTGGTGGCCTCGGCGCGATCGCTCCGAACGGGCCACAGCCAACTGGCCCAGGGCGGCGAACTCACCACGGCGCAGCGCTCGGCCGCCGGGCACCCGGTTACCGGCGGCCGAGCAGTGCGCCGCGCCGTGGCCCCGCGCGTGGGCTCCTGGCTGATCTCGTTCGGGACCCGCCTGGGCGGAGCCACGGTCCGCACCTCTTGAACCTCGACGGCGCAGTCCGGCGGGTGCAGTCGCCATCGGCAACAGTTGCGCCATGCCCACGCCACGCAACGTCCTCTTCATCACGCTGGACCAGTGGCGCGGTGATTGCCTTTCGGCGCTCGGCCATCGCGTGCTCGAGACGCCGACGCTCGACGCACTGGCCGCGCGAGGCGTCCTCTTTTCCAACCATTGGGCCAACGCCGCCCCGTGTGGGCCGTCGCGGGCGTGCCTGTACACGGGCACTTACCAACATCGCAACCGCTCGATCCTGAACGGAACGCCCCTCGACGCCCGCTTCACCAACGTCGCGCTGCTCGCCCGCGCCCTCGGCTACGACCCGGTGCTCTTCGGGTATACCGACACCTCAGTCGATCCCCGGACCGTCCCGCCCGGCGACCCGAGGCTGTACAGCTACGAGGGGGTCCTTCCTGGCTTCCGCGCGCTGATCGAGGACCCCTGGGAGCAGGGCAGTCCGGCATGGGGTCGCTGGTTGGCGGCGCAGGGTGTCGATGTCCCGGCCAACCCGCACGACCTCTACTTGCCGATAGAAGGTTTCCCCGGCGCCGACGAGCACGGGTCGACGTGGGCCCCGGCGCGCTTCGGGGTCGAGCTCTCGCAGACGACGTTCATCCGTCAGGCAGTCGTCGAGTGGCTCGAGTCCAACGGTGACGCCCCCTTCTTCGTCCACGCCTCGTTCATCCGCCCGCACCCGCCCCGTCGCAATCCTCTCGGGTACCACGACCTGTACCCGGCCGAAGCGGTGGGCCCCTTCGTCGGGTGTCCAACGCGCGAGGAGGAGGCGGCCATCCACCCGCTCGGCGCTGGTGCCGTGCGCATGCCAGGTGTCGGCGCGCCAGCCGACGAGCGGGAGCGCCGGCAGCTGCGCGCCACCTACTACGGCGCCCAGCGTGAGGTCGACGACGGACTGGGGCTGCTCTTCGAGTATCTCGAGCGCAGCGGTCTGGCCCAGTCGACGCTGGTTGTCGTGACGAGCGACCACGGCGAGATGGGGTGTGACCACTGGCTGCTCGAGAAGCTCGGGTTCTGGGACGAGAGCTACCACGTGCCACTGATCGTGGTGGACCCGAGGCCCGAGGCCGACGCCGGCCGAGGAATGATCGTTGACGCGGTGACCGAGTCGGTCGACGTGCTGCCGACCGTCTGCGAATACATCGGGGCAGAAGTGCCCCTCCAAGCCGACGGTTGGTCGCTGGCGCCGTTCTTGCGCGGCGGTGCGGTGCCCGAGCACTGGCGCGACACCGCGCACTTCGAATGGAGCTTCGCTGACCCGGTGAATCAACTCTCAGAGCGCGCGTTCGGCATCCCCATGAGCCACTGTGCTCTGGCCGTGTCGCGCGGGCCACACCACAAGTACGTCCAGTTCGCCGCCGCCGACGGGCTCTTCCCACCCCTCCTCTTCGACCTCGACGCTGACCCAGAACAGACGCACAATCTGCTGGTCGATGGTGGCCCGGACGTCACCGAGGCGGCCTGGCGGGTCACCGAGGAGCTGGTCCAGTGGCAGATGCGGACCGCGGAGCGGACACTCAGTGGCAGCGTCCTCGACGCCGAGCGAGGCTTGGTCGAGTCCCGCGACGCCTGGCGCTAGCCCGCTCCGGGCCCGCCTCCGCCGCAGGCGGTATGCGATGCTGGCCCGCGCTCGTCACCGAGGAGGTTGGCTCCGCTGCCCGACATGCATGGCAAGACGGTCGTCGTTACCGGCGGCAATTCCGGAATCGGGCTCGAGACGGTCGCCGAGCTGGCGGCCATGGGTGCCCGGGTCCTGCTGACCGCGCGCAATGCCGACAAGGGCCGCGCCGCCGTGGCCGCCGTCAGCCAGCGGGTGAGGGAGACCGGCTCTGTCCAGCTCGTCGTGTTCGACCTGGCCGACCTCGACTCCGTGCGCCGTGGTGCGGCCGAGATCCTGGAGCTGGCGCCACGGCTCGACGTCCTCGTCAACAACGCCGGGCTGGTGCTGAGCGAACGGGTCGAGACGGTCGACGGGTACGAGGCTACGTTCGCCATCAACCATCTGGGCCCGTTCCTCCTCACCAACCTGCTGCTCGAGCATGTGGTGGCGTCGGCGCCCGCACGGGTCGTGACGGTGGCCTCGAGCGCGCACGCCTCGGCCCGAAAGGGGATTCTCTTCGACGACCTCCAGTCCGTCCACCACTACCGAGGCATGCGGGTCTACGGGCAGTCGAAGCTGGCCAATATCCTCTTCACGCTCGAGCTCGCTCGTCGCCTCGAGGGCAGCGGCGTGACGGCGAATTCGTTGCATCCCGGCACCGTGCGAACCGGCTATGGCGCCGACGGAGACGCCCGTGGCTTCCTCGCCTTCGGGATCAAGCTCGCCAGCCCGTTCTTCCTCTCGCCGGCCAAGGGGGCGCGCACGTCGGTCTATCTGGCGTCGTCGCCCGAGGTGGAAGGGGTAAGTGGGAAGTACTTCGTGAAGTGCGCGGCCAGGCAGCCGAAGCGCTGGGCGCAGGACGAGGAAGCCGCCCGGCGGCTGTGGCAGGTGAGCGAGGAGCTGACGGGTCTCGCGCCTTCGGCCTCACCGGCTGGGGGCCAGTGATGAGGAGGCTGATGCCGTGGAGAAGTTGATGTACCTCGTATGGCTCGATGCCAACAGCACTCGCCGCGAGGTAACGGACCGCCTGTTGGGTCCCGCGCGCGAGGAGCTGCTCGGCCTCGGACCGCGCGCCTTGACGCTCGACGTCTGGGACACCGAGAGCGACATACCGTCGCCGGTACCCACGCCCGAGGGGGAGACGCCATTGCACGGGCTCGTCTCGCTGTGGGTCGACACGGTCGAAGACCGTGCACCCTTCGAGAAGGTCCTGGCCTCCTCGGCCGTGCGACTCGCCGGCTACTCGGTGGTCGAGTCCCTCTACCGCGACTACGGCGGCAACAAGTGGTCGACACCTCGCCACTGGGCCGACGGTGAGCGCTCAGCCGGTGTGCTCACGGTGGCGCTGTTGCAACAGCACCCCGAGCAGTCCCTCGACGAGTGGGTCCGGCGATGGCACACGCAGATCTCGCCCATCACCGAGGCCATCCAGCCGCGCTGTCGCTACGTTCGCAACGCGGTGTTCCGCGCCGTCACCGACGATGCGCCGCCGCTGGGGGGCATCGTCGAGGAGGCCTGGCCGTCCCTTGACCACGTGACCGACCCCATGTTGTTCTACTGCGCCGACGGTGATCCCGAGCAGATGAACGCCCATGTCACGCAGATGATCGAGGAGATCAACGCATTCGTCGACCTCAACACGCTGCGCAGTGCCACCATGAGCGAATGGATCCTCAAGTCGTGACGAAACGGTGGAGCCGGGCCGAGCTCGAGCAGGCGCACGAGCACTACAAGACGACGGCCGGCCGGTGCGCCGCCAGCGGGGAGTGGCGCGAATGGGCCGACCTGTTCACCGACGACGCCGTGTACCTCGAGCACACCTTCGGCACCTTTCACGGGCCCGATGAGATTTACGGCTGGATCACGCCGCTGATGGCGGAATGGCCCAACAGGGCCATGGACTCGTTCCCACACGCCTGGTGCGTCTGCGACGAGGAGCGCGGTTGGTGGATCTGCCGTATTGAGAACAGGATGCAGGATCCCGGCGACGGGTCGGTGCACCAGGCTCACAACATCACCGTGCTGCACTACGCGGGCGACATGCGGTTCTCCTACGAGGAGGACGCGTACAACCCTGCGGCCTTCGGGCCCATGATTGAGGGCTGGCTCGAGGCGCGCGCGACGGCGCAAGGGGGAGCGGCCGGCGCCTGACGGCGTATCGGGTGTTGCGCGACGTCAGGTAGCGGCACCGGCGCCGCTGAGCACCCTCGGACTCGGATGCGGCAGGCAGGCCCGGCCCTCGCCCCTCGCAAAGAGGCCGAGCGGCGTGATGGCCACGGCGAGCAGCATCGCCACGAGCAGCAGGTCAGTCAGGACAAAGGTGTGCAAAAGCCGCATGTAGATGTTGTGCACCGACGTCACGCCGGCGAAGGCCCAGAAGGTGCTGATGACGATCAGCGCCGTCCGCAAGCGGCCGACGGCGGCCGGCGCGAGCACCACCACGCCCCAGGTCACGTACCAGGACCACACGATCGGCCCGAGGAGCGCCAGGACGAGGAGCGTCAGCCCGAGGCAGCGCACGACGCCGTCCTGCGGCGAGCGCATCAGCAGCCGGTACCCGACGTAGGCGGCAATGAGCAGGCCGAGCACGCTGAACACGGGCCGTACGTCCATGACGGTGAGCGGGAACTGAAAGACGTGGCTGCCGATGGAGACGGCACGGGCAACGAGGTTCACGGGCGTGACCCCGGTGAAGGCCGCATCCGCCGTCGTCGTGGTGCGGATCCACCCCCAGCCCGTTCCCGAGATCAGCGCCACCACCTCGAGGGTCGACAGGGCAATCAAACCGGCCCCTGCGGTGTGCGCAATGCGCCGCCGCGTGGACGCGGCGGGACCAGCCCAGACCCATCCGAGGAAGAGGACACCGAGTGCGGCTGGCGATTTCACCCCTGCTGCGAGCGCGCACAGAATGATGCCCGGCACTGTGCCGACCCGTTTGGCCACGGCGAGGCCCGCCATCAACAGGCCCACCATCAACGCGTCGTTGTGCGCGCCGGCGACCAAGGACAACAGCACGAGCGGCGAGCACGCCCCGATCAAGACGGCGTGGGCCGGATCACGTCTGAGCGATCGGGCCAGGGTGGGGGTGGCGGCCACGATCAATGCGATGCCGCCGAGCTCCAAGAGACGCAGCAGGACCAGGTCGGGCAGGATCGAATGGCCCGAGGCCTGATCGAGCACGCCGTCAGCGGTCAGGAAGGTCGGCCCGTAGGGCGACTCGGTGCCCGACCACACCACGTCGGCCATCTCGTTGAAAGGTGTCGCGCCGAGCACGTCTGGGCCATAGGAGTACGGGTCGATGTGGTGGCTGACCATCTCGCCCTGCGCGGCGTAGGTGTAGACGTCGCGGCTGAACAGTGGCGGAGCGAGGAGGAGAGGCACCGCCCAGATCAGCCCGACGAAGACGACGCGCTTGACGGGAAAGCCGGGGTTGTCCCTCAGGTAGCGCAGGAAGCCCAACCAGACGCGGGTCAGCAAGATGAGGCCGCCGAACACGAGTGCGAGGGACGCCATGGTCGGCAGGGCGTTGTTAGTCCCGTACGAGCCAAACAACCCACCGGGCATGCCGAAGTACCACGCACCGGCCAAATGGGTCTCAAAGGACTGCCCGCCCATCACGGAGCCAACCAGGATTGCGGTCGTCCCGAGGAGGCCCAAGCAAGCGGTGCGCGCGACACCGAGCCGCGCCGCCTGCTGCGCCGTGGCGGCGCCGGAGGAGGAGCGGTCGGATGGGGTGAAGGTGGTGGCAGCGCCCGGGGGGTCGAGCTCCATCGCGAATTCCTTAGCTGCCGTCCCGAGGCGGTCCACCGCGGCCGGCAGAATCGTCATCAAACTGCAGTGATTTTGTCACACCCAGGGGCGGACCTGGTGACCCGAAGCCTTCTTTAACAGGATTCTCAGGAACATCCCAGCCTACAAGGGGAAACTCGCGCCGTCACGCAGGTGAAATCTGGCTGTCACGGGAACGGAAGGTGTCAGATGCGAGTCTCGGTCCAGTTCGGTGGCCCTTGGATCGTGCACCCCGAGCACAATCGGTGGGCCGACCCCACCTCGAGCAGCACTATCCGCACGCCGCACTCCCAGGCCGAGGGCACGTCCTCGGAACGCTCGTTCTGAGCTGGCGCGGGCGCTTCTGGGGCGACCGGCTAGCTTTCGCCGGTTACGCCGCCACGACGCGGCACAGGGCGTACGCCCCTCCGCCTCCGCAACCAGGTCCCTGCCAGTGAACCGACTACGCGCCCATCTCGGTCCCCTGTGGCCGTATCTGGTGCTCGTCGCCATTCCGACCGCCGCGTTCGTCCTCCCCGACCTGTTCGGCGGCCGGCTCCTGATCACGGGGGACAACCTCCAACAGAACTTTCCGCTCCACGTGCTGGTGGGCTCCATGCTCCGCCATGGCGAGCTGCCCTTCTGGAACCAGTACATCTTCAGTGGCACACCGCTGATGGCCGACTTCAACGCAGGGGCCTTCTACCCGCTGGTGGGGCTCTTCGTGATCCTGCCTGACCGGGCCGCATGGATCGCGACCGAAGTCGTCTTGTTCTCTGCGATCGCAGTGGGCATGTACGTCTTCCTTCGCGCGCTGAAGCTCTCGACGTTGGCGTGCGTCATTGCTGCCGCCACCTTCGCCTTCGCGGGACCGGTGCTCAGCGAGGTCAACCACGTGGACATGACCGAGGGCTACGTGGCCATTCCCTGGATGCTGCTGGCGGTCCTCCACATCGTGCGTGACGGCCGCTGGCGTTGGTCAATCCTGCTCGGCGTCGCCTTCGCCACGGTGATCCTGGGCGGCGCCCCCGAGGCCATGCTCGACGAGGCGCTGCTCGTCATCGTGTTCGCGGCCTTCTCCGCCGGGCTGAGTGGCCAGCGTTGGTGGCGGGTCCTGACACGGTGTGCCGCAGGGGCCGCGTTGGCGCTCTCGCTCGCCGCCATCCAGTGGCTCCCTGGCCTCGAGGCCATCCGGAGCTCGCAACGCGCCAGCGGCGTGATCGCCGCTGCAGGGAGCTTCCCCACGCCCTTCAGCATCTTCTCGTTGGTGCCGTACATCGACGGCGGCTACGGCCATCTGGGCGAGGTCCAGTTCTTCAGCCAGTACAACCTGCCAGAAGTCGGCATCTATCTCGGAATCCTGCCCGTCATCGCGGCACTGACCGTGTGGCACCGTCGTTGGCCGAGCCGGATTGCCGCGCGCGACCGCTACACGTGGTACGGCGTCGGCATCGTCGGATACCTCCTCGCCCTCGGCTCCAACACGCCGCTCGAGCACCTCTTCAACAGCCTGCCTCTCTACGGTCACCAACGACTGCAGAGCCGGAACATGGTCACGGTTGCGACCGCGCTGTGCGTGCTCCTCGCCGCCTGGATCGACCGCACCGACGCGCCTCGGGTGAACGACCCGATGCGATGGTTCGACCGGATCACGGGTCTCATCCCGTTCGGCCTCGTGGCGGCGCTGTTCGTCTGGGCGCAGACGGCGACGGGATCGCTGGTCCGGGTCTTCGGGGGTGTGACCGCCACAACCGACATCACCGGGACGGTGCGCGAGGCGACGCTGATTGCGCTGGCATTCTGCGCCGGCGCTGCGGTGCTCGTCTGGGTCCGACCGCGGCTGACCGCCGTCCCGTGGACGCGGCTGGTCGCGGTCTTCGTCGCGCTGGACCTCGGGCTGATCGCCGTCACCAGTCAGCTGACCCAGACGCCCCCGAACGACCTGCTCACCGGGACGACGCCGATCGAACAGCTGGTGGCGGCCCATCTGGCCCCCGGCGCCCGCATGGTCAACTACGACCCCCAGACCTACGACAGCTATCAGGGCAGCCCCCAGGGTGTACCGGACCTCAACATCATTCCGGGGCTGCCGTCCATCTCGGGGTACGCGTCCATCGTCAACGGCAATTACGAGTCGGTGACGCAGACGCACGAGCAGGACGACCTCGACATCGAGCAGCTGGCGTTGGGCAGCCTCGACCGGCTCGATCTCCGCGAGGTCGTGACGCTGCCCGAATACTTCCTGCTCCCTCTGGCGGCCGTGCCGGGTTCCTTCGCCGACATCAGCCCGATGTCGTTGCGGTTGTACGCCGATCCTCTTCTCCCGCGGGGCTTCGGCGCGTCCTACAACCAGACGCCGTATCCCTCCTATCCGGGGCCACGCCCGGCGCTGGGCTCCGGCAAGACGACCTCCTGGTTCTTCGGAGAGTCTCTGCAAGCCGACGCCGCCACGGTGCTGCTCCAAGGGCCGGCTGGGCCCGGGACGGCACTGCGGGTCGGGACACTGAGTGCCGACGGCGCCACGCGCTGGGGGAGCGTGGTCCACGTAGCCGTGGGGGCGACCAGCGCGACGCTCGTGCTCCCGCAGACCGCGGCAGTGGGGTTGTCACTCCAGGCCATCGGCGCCACGTTGCCGTCCCAGCGGGTGGTCATCACGGCGGGCGGTCGCCCCTACGAGCTCGGAGGATCCCTCTCGTCGGCACTGGTGCCCGGGACCTGGCATGTCGCCGGGTTCTCCCAGGGCTACGCGGTGTTCACGCTGCCACGTCCTCCCGTCCCGATCTCAGCGACGACGGCGGGGGGCCGTCAGGTCTCCGTGACCGTGGTGTCGAACACGACGAAGTCCGAGCAGATCAGGGTCGATGCGACCGGGCCGACCACAGTGGTCCGATCGGTGGCGTGGGACTCGGGGTGGAGAGCGACGGTGTCGGTCAACGGGGGGAGTGCGAGAGGCATTCCGGTTGACGCCGCCGACCTGGTCCAAGCGGTCCACATTCCCGCCGGGCGCGATGTCGTGATCTTCCACTACCGGCCACCGCACCTGCTCGTCGCGAGCGTGCTGAGCCTCGGCGCGGTGGCTCTGCTGCTCGTGCTGCTCGGCGGGTGGCTGGTCCTACGCCGGCGGCGGCCGGCGGAGCACGACGACCGGGCCGAGCCGGCGTCCGAAACGGTGCCGCGGGTTCCAGCGCCGGTGGGATGAGGCCGCGCCGTTCGCCAAAGGGGCTTCGGCCCAGTCAGCAGTAGGGGTGCGCGAGTGAGAGGAGGAATTCGCCGTCGTCGGCGCCCCACATCTCCTCGACGACGAACCCGGCCTCGGCGAGCTCCTCTTCGACCCGTGCCGGCGTGAACTTCGCGCTGATCTCGGTCAGCAGCTCCTCACCCTCGTCGAAGCGCACGGTGATGCCCGCCTCTTCGAGCATGACCTCGGTCTGCTCCTCGGCGCGCAGCCGCATCTCGATCCACTGCTCGTCTTCGTTCCAGCGGGCGATGTGACGAAAGCGCGACGGCTCGAAGTCCCCACCCAGTTGCTCGTTGAGGACGCGCAGCACGTTGCGGTTGAAGTCTGCCGTGACGCCGGCAGCGTCGTCGTAAGCCGCCACCAGCCGGGCGCGGTCCTTGACCAGGTCGCTGCCGAGCAGAAGGGAGTCGTCGCTCGACATCGTGCAATTGAGGTCGAAGAGGAAGCGCGCCCGTTGCGCGGGGTCGAGGTTGCCGATCGTCCCACCCAAGAACGCGATCAGCCTCCTGCCGTCTGTCGGGATCTCAGCCAGGTGATGGTGGAAGTCGCCGATCACCAAGTGGATGGCCACGCCGTCGAACTCGTCGGACAGCGTCGCGGCCGCCGCTCGCAAGAACTCGTCGCTCACGTCGAAGGGGACGTAGCGGGCGAGTGTGCCCGCCTCTTGGAGCGCCGCCAACAGGACCCGGGTCTTGTCGCAGGCCCCCGCACCCAACTCGACCAGCGTGTCGGCCTTGGCCAGCTCGGCGATGGCGGGTGCGTGTCGTTGGAGCAGGACACGTTCGGCTCGGGTCGGGTAGTACTCGGGGAGCTGGGTGATCTCTTCGAACAGACGACTGCCCCGCTCGTCGTAGAACCAGACCGGTGGGATGGACTTCGTTGCGCCCTGGAGGCCCTTCACTGCGTCGGTGCGCATCTGGCTGCGCACCTCCTCGGCGGAGAGGTGGACGTCGATCGTGTAGGTCATCGCTCAGGGGTCCCGGGCCAGGCGTACGCCGCTGAAAGCCCACCTCGCACCGGGCGGGAAGAAGTTCCGGTACGTGGGGCGCACGTGCCCGTCGGGCGTGGCGCACGACCCCCCGCGCAACACGTACTGGCTCACCATGAATTTGCCGTTGTACTCGCCGACCGCACCGGGAGCCGCCCGGAACCCCGGATACGGGGAGTAGGCGCTCGAGGTCCATTCCCAGGCGTCCCCGAACATCGCGTTTGTGCTCACGGCTGGTTGCGGGTGCGGCGCGCCGATCTCGAGTACGCGATCGGTCAAGAAGTTGGCGCCTTCGGCGTGGGCGACGGCGATCGTCTCCCACTCCGATTCGGTGGGCAACCGCATGCCGGTCCAGTGCGCAAAGGCGTCGGCCTCGTAGTAGCTCACGTGACAGACCGGCTCGTTGGGCTCGACCGGACGCAGGCCTGCGAGCGTGAACTGCAGCCAACGATCGGGGTCGTCGGGGTCGTGTGACCAGTAGAGCGGTGCATCCCAGTGCTCGTTGTTCACGACAGCCCATCCATCGGAAAGCCAGAACTCGGGCCGCCGGTACCCGTCGTCCTCCATGAAGGACAGCCATTCGGCGCAGGTGACCGGCCGGTCGGCCAGGCCGAACGGTGTGAGGTGCACGGTGTGGACCGGGAACTCGTTGTCGAATCCGAACCCGACGCCACGATGGCCCACCTCGACCGGCCCGCCGTCGTGCTCGAGCCACCCAGCCTTCGGCGGGTGAGCTGATGTGGACGCCGGCGCGGCGGGGACGTAGGCCGGGTGAAGCGGGTTCTTCGAAAGCACGTGCTTGATGTCCATGAGCAGGAGCTCTTGGTGCTGCTGCTCATGGTGCAGACCCAGAGTGATCAGGTCGGCGAGGCCGGGCTGGCTCGGATCGCGGAGCAGTCCATCCATCGCCGCGTCGACTGCCTCGCGGTAGCGACCGATCTCTTCGATACCCGGACGCGACAGCAGGCCGCGCTCAGGACGCGGGTGACGGGCACCCACGGCCTCGTAGTACGAGTTGAAGATATAGGCGTACGCCTCGTCGTGGGGGCGATAGTCACGCGCGTACTCGCCGAGGACGAACGTCTCGAAGAACCATGTCACGTGAGCCCGGTGCCACTTGGTGGGACTCACGTCGGGCATCGTCTGCACCGTCTGGTCCTCGGCACTCAGCACCGAGGACAAACGTTCGGTCATGGCGCGGACGGTGCGGTAGGCCTCCGGGAGGTTGGACGGGCCTGCGCGACCGCTCGTCTTCATGGGATCCATCCCTTCGCCACCCCACCCGGAGAGGTCGCAAGCGTTAGCTGCACGATTGCGGATCACCCTACCCACAAGAGCTTCCGCTCAGGCGCGTTTGTCGTACAAATCAGCGGTTCCTCAGAAGCCCAGGTGACAGGGTGTGCCGCCGCGGCTGCGTGCCCGGCCGTGCCTGGCTCAGGCCAGCACCTTGTGGCGGAAATTCCGCAGACCGAGTGCCAAGAACACGATCCCGAAGGCCGCAATGGCCGGATAGATGATGTAAAGGTGCATATGGGCAGCGTCGGTGAACGCGGCGCGCATGCCGTCGTTGATGTAAATGAGCGGGTTGACCAGCACCACGATCTGCAGCCAGTGGACCGGGCCGGCCTTGACCGGCGCGAGACGGGTCCACTGGTAGTAGGTGCCGCCGAGAAACGTGATGGGCAGCACGATGAAGCCGAACATGAGCCCGAGGTTGCGCGGCTCGAACGAGGTTCCGAGCAAGAGCCCGAGCGACGCCATGCACATGCACGAGAGCGGGACGAGCGTCACGATGAGGAGCCAGTGCAGGTTGATGTGCGCCTCCACTCCGGCCGCGTGCACGACCGACGCGATGGGGAGGACGATCGCCGCTGAGATCAAACCCTGGCCGGCACCCGAGAGGACCTTGGACATGGCGACCAGCCAGATCGGGCAGGGCGCCTGGACGCGGTCTTCGATCTCACGGGTGAAACCGAACTCCTGTGCCAGCTGCATGGCGACGGCCTGGATGCCCTGGAACATGATGGACAGTCCGACGACGCCGGGCACCAGGACGGTGGCGAAGGCCGACTCTGCGCCCGGGACCCCACTGGCGCCGCCGATGCCCTGTCCGATCTTGGGGAACACGTAGAGGAAGACGAAGCACAAGAGGAAGGGCTGCACCAGCGTGCGGACGACGAATTCGACCTTGTGCTTCCACAGGACGACCAAGTCGCGCAGGATCAGCGCGCCGAGCGAGGTCCAGCTTGCGACCGTGGCCGAGCGTGTCGGTTGCAGCTCGACCCGGCGCGAGCCGGGCGAGCCGAACGTCGTCGCCGGCGCGGGACCCGAAGTCGTGGTGGCCATCAGTCGCGCAGTTCCTTCCCCGTCAGTCCGATGAAGACGGTCTCGAGCGTCGGCTCGGCGACCGACAGGTCCGCCAACGAGATGCCGGCCGACTCGGCGGCCTCCACCACGCGCGGCACCAGGCGTTCGGAGCCGCGGACCTGTAATTCCACGCCGTCGTCGATGGCCCGAGTCCGCGTCAGGCCCTCGAGGCGGCCCTCGAACGCCGCGGCCAGCTCGTCGAGAGCACCCGCAGCCTTGACCGTCACGATCGTGTCCGCGCCGACACTTCGCTTCAGCGCGGCCGGCGTGTCGAGGGCGAGGACTTTGCCGTGGTCCATGATCGCCACCCGGTCACACAGCTTGTCCGCCTCTTCCATGTAGTGCGTGGTGAGCATGATCGTCTGGCCCTCGGCGTTGAGGCCTTCGAGCAACTCCCACAGTGCCAGCCGTCCTTGGGGGTCGAGCCCAGCGGTGGGCTCGTCCAAGAACAAGACAGCGGGTCGATGGAAGATCGCCCGCGCCACCATGAGGCGCTGGGCCATGCCGCCGGAGAGCGCGTAGACCGAGGCCTTGGCGAAGCGGGACAGCTGGAACCGCTCGAGGAGATCGTCGGCCGTCTGTCGGGACTCCTTGGCGCCCATCCCGAAGAGTCGCCCGTGGAAATAGAGGTTCTCCCACGGGGTGAGCTGACGGTCCAGGGTGTTCTGCTGTGACACCACGCCGATCAGCTGCTTGACGAGCGTGGGGTGCTCGATCACGTCGATGCCGCCGACGGTCGCTTTGCCGCCGGTGGGGATGACGCGGGTCGTCAGCACGCCGACCGTCGTGGTCTTGCCCGCGCCGTTCGGTCCGAGCAGGCCGAAGACCTCGCCCGTGCCGACGCTCAGGTTGAGCCCGTCGACGGCGCGGAAGTCCGTCCCCGGATAGGTCTTGGAGAGACCCACGGTCTCGATGATCGGTGCCCCGTCGGCGGGAGAGGCACCGTCGAGGGGCGTGGCGGCGGTCGTCGTGCTCATGGCTCTTCAAGACAGTACTGGGCGGATGTCTCCTCTAATCTTCGCCGAGGATCTGGTACAGCTCCTTGCGGGCGCGCTGGATCACCTCGATGCCCCGGTCGAGCTGTGACCCCTCGCCTGCGGCGGCGAGCTGCTTGGCGGCGCTCATGAGTTGACCGACCGCCTCCCGGAGCGTGCGGACCCGGTCGTCGAGCTCGTCGCCCGACCCGAAGGAGAGCGCTGCCCCCTCCGCTTCGGCGCGGCCGGCGTCGGTGAGGCTGTAGGTGCGGCTGCCGTTGACCTCGGACGAGCGGACGATGCCCTCGTCCTCGAGCATCTGGAGGTGCGGGTAGACCGACCCCGGGCTCGGCCGCCACAGGCCACCGCTCATCTCTTCGAGCCGGCGGATCACCTCGTAGCCGTTGGCCGGCTCCTCTCGCAGCGCAACGAGCATCGCGGTGCGGACGTCGCCGCGGCGCATCCGCCGCCCGCCGCCCCAGCCGCCGCGTCCGCCCCAACGGGCTCGCGGCCCGCGCATGCGCCCGCCGAAGTGGTCGTGGAGATGGCCGTGGAGGTGCTCGTGCAAGCCCTCGCGCAGCTCATCGTGATCGTGGTGATGGCCGTGTTCGCGGTCGTGATCGTGATCGTGGTCGTGGTCGTGATCGTGATCGTGTCGTGTGTGTCCTCGTCCCATGTGGGTTTCCTTCCTTGGTATGTGTATTTCTCGATGTCGTTTTGTCGATGTCGTTTTGTCGATGTCGTTTTGTCGATGTCGTTTTGTCGATGCCGTTCTGTTCCTCAGCTCACCGGCCGGAGCGTGATCGCCCCCTCGGGGCAGGCCACGACGCAGAGCCCGCAGGCATGACAGTCCTGAGCCCGAACGGCGTAGGAGGTCTGACGCTTGTGGGCGAGGCTGCGAAGCTTCCCGACCACACCCAGCGAGGCGAAGTCGGCATCGGCCATCCGCGTGACCTCGAAGACGTCATAGGGGCAGACCTCGGTGCAGTCCCGCTTGCCTTCGCAGCGCGTCAGGTCGACGACGGGGACGAACCGACCGGGCTCGGCCCGGCACCTCTCGCCAGGACGATCCGGGTTGGCCGGCGCCGCCCGGACCTTGGCCGGGTTGGTCCGACGCGCCGCAGTCGCAGGGACCGGCTCGTCGCCGAAGGGGGCGCTGTGCTCCGGGGTGAGGGGCGTGGCCTCGGGCACCTGTTCTCCTCTCGTCGTCTCGATTGCCGGATAACTGATAGTTAATGATATATCATAACTGTACTGGGTGTGACGGAACATTCCGGCCACGCGGTGGTTATACCTGGTCAGAGCAGCAAAGCCGTGAGAGACGGCATGAGAGAGACGGAAAGAGAGGAGCGAGATGGGACTGTTCAGCTCCCACAAGAGTCAGATGGTGGCAAGCGACCATGCGCTGTCCGGCCGGGTCGAGGCCGTGGTCATCGACGCATCGCACCTGGTGCTCGGGACGAAGATCACCCCACCGTTCCCCGAGGGCACCGAGCAAGCCATTTTCGCCATGGGCTGCTTCTGGGGCGCAGAGCGGAAGTTCTGGTCCCTTCCCGGTGTGTACACGACCGCCGTCGGCTATGCGGGCGGGTTCACGCCCAACCCGACGTACCGCGAGGTCTGCAGCGGGAGGACCGGCCACGCCGAGGTGGTCCTCGTCGTCTTCGATCCCGCCGTCATCAGCTACGAGGAGCTGCTCGGCGTCTTCTTCGAGGGGCACGACCCGACGCAGGGCATGCGGCAAGGCAACGACGTCGGTACGCAGTATCGCTCGGCCATCTACACCACGACGCCAGAGCAGGCCGACATCGCACACAAGGTCGCCGAGCGCTTCGAGGGCTCATTGCGCGACGCCGGCTATGGCGACGTCACGACGGAGATCGCGCCGGCCGGGCCCTTCTACTACGCCGAGCCGTACCACCAGCAATACCTCGAGGCCAATCCCGGCGGATACTGCGGCCTCGGCGACACCGGGGTGTCGTGCCCGATCGGCCTCAGCGGAGCCGGATGACGCTGCGAGTGATCAGCGCTCAGCGCAGGGTCGAGAGCCGGTCGAGCACCGACTCCGCTTCGGTCACGAAGCGCCGCACGAGCTCGGCCGCTGGCACGAGCTCGCCAATAGCTCCCACGCCCTGGCCAGCCGGGTAGCACTCCCGGTCGACGTCGACGCCGTCGGCGAAGGAGTCGCCGCCGAGATGCATCGCTCCGTTGCCGTAGGAGACGGCCAGCTGTTCGGGGAACTTCTTCAGCTCGTCGGGGTGGGCGTCGTAGTAGTCGGTGTACGCGTTGCGCACGACCCGCATCGTCTTGCCCGAGTAGGCGCGGCTGACTGTCGTCTGATCCTCTCGGCTGGCGAGGAGCGCGTCCTTGTACCCGAGGACGCCGCGCGCCTCGGGCGTCGCGATGAAGCGCGTCCCGACCCAGATGCCGTCTGCCCCGAGCGAGAGCGCGGCGGCGAGCCCGCGGCCGTCGAAGATGCCGCCGGCCGCGACGACGGGGACCCGGTCGCCCACGGCGTCGACGATCTGTGGGACGAGCGGGAACGTGGCGACCTGTCCGGTGTGGCCGCCGGCCTCGGTGCCCTGCGCCACGACGAGGTCGCACCCGGCCTCGACGGCACGTACCGCGTGTTCGACCTTGCCGCACATGGAGACCACGACGACGTCGTTGCGGTGGCAGAGCTCGATCACCTCCGTGGGCACGCCGAGCCCGGCGACGAATGCGGTGGCGCCGCCCTCAATGACCATCGTGACCTGCTCAGCCATGCCCCCCGGCATGGCGGTGAGGAGGTCGACGCCGAACGGCTTGTCGGTGGCGGCGCGCACGGCGGCCATCTCCTCCACCATCTTCTCGTTGCCCATGGTGGACGCGCCGAGACAGCCGAAGCCACCCGCCGCGGAGACGGCAGAGGCCAGTGCGGCGTACGAGACGCCGCCCATCCCGGCCAACATGACCGGGTGCTCGATTCCAAGCAGCTCTGTGAGACGAGTGTGCATCGACGACCCTTCCTTGCTTGTCCGTATGAATCTGTGTTCTGCATGAGTCTGCGTTCTGCGTGTCAGAGTTCATACGAGTCTGTGCGTTGGTTTTTGTGCGTAAGTGGTGTCTGTGTGCCGCGGGACCGTAGCGCGGGGGCAGCATGCGAGGGCCAGGGTGGCGCGGGAGGTCGCCGGCCGCCGCGACCGGTCCGCTGCACTGGGGCGGTGCCCCTCGGTGGTTGCATTCCGAGCAGGACGTTTCTACTCTGAATCGATCGTGAGCAAGCTCGGGAGGTGGGTGTGAGCGTCGCAGCCGCGGCACCGCCGACCTTCGAGAGGATCACGGGCCGCCGGCTGTGGCTCATCTTGGGTGCACTGCTGCTCGGCATGCTGTTGGCCGCGCTCGACCAGACCATCGTGTCGACCGCGCTGCCGACCATCGTGGGCGACCTGCACGGGGGGTCCCACCTGGCGTGGGTGGTGACCGCCTACCTCTTGTCCTCGACCGTGTCGACGCCGTTGTGGGGCAAGCTCGGCGACCAGTACGGGCGGAAGACCTTCTTCCAGGCGGCGATCATCATCTTCGTGATCGGGTCGGCACTGTCCGGCTTCAGCCACACGATGACCGAGCTGATCGCCTTCCGAGCGCTCCAGGGGCTGGGTGGTGGCGGACTGATGGTCGGCGCGCAGACCATCATCGGCGACGTCGTGTCGCCCCGCGACCGCGGCCGCTATATGGGCCTCTTCGGGGCCATGTTCGCCGTGGCCACCGTGATCGGGCCGCTCATCGGCGGCCTCTGTGTCACGTACCTGTCGTGGCGCTGGGTGTTCTACATCAACCTGCCGCTCGGGATCCTCGCCCTCTTCGTGACGGGCGCCGTGCTGCCGGGTCATTTGCGCCGCGTGTCCCATGCCATCGATTACGCGGGGTCCCTTCTCCTCGCCGGTTCGGCGACGTCGCTCATCATCTTCGCCAGTCTGGGCGGGATCTCGTGGGCGTGGGTGTCCGTCCCGAGCATCGCTACCGCGGTGCTCGGCGTGGCGTTGGGGGTGGGCTGGCTCCAGGCCGAGCGGGTGGCGGCGGAGCCCGTGATCCCGCTGAAGCTCTTCCGAGTGCGCGTCTTCAACGCGGCCAGCTCCATCGGCTTCGTGATGGGCTTCGCCATGTTCGGGGCGCTCACCTTCCTCCCCCTCTACATGCAGATCGTCAAGGGCGTGAGCCCGACGGCGTCCGGACTACGGATCCTGCCGCTGATGCTCGGCATGCTCGGTGCGTCGGTGACCTCGGGCCGGCTCGTGACGCGCTCGGGGTCGCTACAAGATCTTCCCGATACTCGGCACGGCATTGATGACTATCGGCGCGTATCTCTTGTCGCTGATCGATGCGTCGACGAACGGTTGGGTGCTGGCCGGCTACATGTTCGTCTTCGGCGTCGGCATGGGCCTGGTGATGCAGGTCCTCGTCGTCGCGGTGCAAAACGCAGTGTCCTACGAGGATCTCGGCGTGGCCACCAGCAGTGCCACCTTCTTCCGCATGATCGGGGGCTCCTTCGGCACGGCGGTGTTCGGGGCGATCTACGCCACCGTCTTGAATCACACGATCGCGCCCACCTTGGCCAAGGTCCCCGCATCGGTGCTGCGGTCGTTCAACCCCCAGACGATCAACCCGGCCGTCCTGGCCAAGCTCAAGTCGACGGCAGCGGGATTGTTCTTTTACACCAAGTACATCGGTGCCGTGACTCACTCGATCCAAACCGTCTTCTTCGTGGCGGTGCCGATCGCCTTCGTGTCGTTCCTCTTGAGCTTCCTGCTCCCCGAGGTGGAATTGCGCAAGACGGTGCAGACGGTCGACCAGGGTGAGATCCAGGGTGCGCCCCAGACGCGGTCGTCGCTCGAGGAGATCCAGTTGGCGCTCGAGCGGTTCTCCGCCCGGGAGAACCGCGGCGAGCTCTATCACACGCTGGCAATGCGGGCGGGCATCGACCTGCCTCCACGCTCGTGCTGGTTGCTCTACCGCCTGGCCGAGAACCCGGCCACCACGGTGGCCGACCTGTCGTACCGACTCAAGGTCGACCCCGCGCTCATCGAGCCGGGCGTGGAGGGCCTCGTGTCAGCCGGCATGATCGAGGAACGCCAGCGCGGGGCCGAGTTCGACCTCCACCTGACGCCCGCCGGGACGACGGCGCTCGAGAAGCTCACCGAGGCGCGCCGGAGCGGTCTCACCGAGCTCCTCGAGGGGTGGAACCCCGAGGAGCACCCCGAGGTCATCGCCATGGTGAAGGAGCTGGCGCACGCGCTGCTCGCCGATGACGAACGGCTGGTGGCCGACGCCATGCCGCAGCACGCCGGCGCGGTGGCCGGAGCCGGCGCGGTGCCCACCGCCGGGGTGGGAGGGGACTAGGACTCCTCGGACTCGTCCGGGGTCGCCGTCAGAGCGGCCCGCAGGGACTCGAGTGCTTGGGGCGGGGCCCCGATCGCGTCGAGCCCGAGAAGGGCGGCCCCGAGCACGGGCGGTGCGTCGAGGCGGACAAGGGCAGCACGTGGCGCGACCGCACCGATGCCGGCGGCGACGCGGTCGTGGAATGCGGCGTCCGTGGTGTCGAAGATGCCGCCGCCGAGGACCACCTCGACGGGTTCGTCCTGGAGGTCCAACCGCACGACGGCGGCACGCACGAAGGCGACCACCTCGTCCGCGAGGACGTCGGCCGTCCGGCGTGCCTCGCCATCACCGTCCGCTGCCGCGTCGAGGAGCACGCGGGCCAGCTCGAAGAGGCGGTTGTAGGAGATGGCGCCGGTATAGACGCCGGTGAGCGCGGCCTCGGCGTCGGGCACCCCGAGGTGCGCGGGCACCAGTTCGCGCAGCGACGTCGGCGCGCCGCGTCCGTCGCCCGCGCGCAAGGCGAGGCCGAGCGCGCGCACCCCGAGCCAGGCACCCCCGGGCGCGAAGTCGCCCGAGAGCTCGGCCAGCGCGGGGAAGCGCACGGTGCGCCCGTCGGGCCCGACGGCGGCGCAGTTCACCCCGGTGCCGCACACGACACCGATGCCCCAGGGGGCCGATGTCCCGGCGCGCGACACGGCGAAGGTGTCGTTGCGCAGCACCACCACGTCGGTCCAGCCGGTCGCGGCCAGGGCAGGCGCCAGCGTTTCCTCGTCAACGGGCAGGTCGATGCCGGCCAGGCAGTACACGCCGGTACCGCAGAGTGGCAGACCCGGGCCCGGCACGGGGAGCCCGACCTGTGCGGCCACGGCTGCGACCGCCTCGCCGAGCGTCTCGACCATCGCGCTGAGCCCGACCAACTGATGGTTGCTCGGGCCAACTCGTACGCGCCCGAGCAACGCGCCCTCCCGCGACACCACGACGACGTCTGTCTTCGTGCTGCCCCCGTCGAACGCGAGCACGGCCGGCGCGTGGGGAGCGGGGTCGGGCACGCACGGATGTTACGTTGCGCTGCGTGGGGACAAAGGTGGCCGTGGTCGGCGGTGGAAGTACGTACACTCCCGAACTGGTCGACGGTCTGTGCGATCTGGAGGATCGCATCGTCGTCGACGATCTCGTCCTGTTGGACCCGAGTGAGATGCGCCGCGAGGTCGTGGGTGGATTGTCCGAGCGCATCCTCCGTGCACGCGGATGGGGCGGCACGTTCGCAACGACCGCGGATCCCCACGCCGCGCTCGAAGGCGCTGACTTCGTCGTCGTGCAGCTGCGCATCGGCGGCCAGGCGGCGCGGCATGTCGACGAGACCCTGCCCGTCGGGTACGGCTGCCTCGGGCAGGAGACCGTGGGCGCCGGTGGCTTGGCCAAGGCACTGCGCACGGTGCCTGTCGTGCTCGGGCTGGCCGAAGAGATGGCGGCCCGCGCCAACCCGGGAGCCTGGTTGGTCGACTTCACCAACCCGGTGGGGATCGTGACCCAGGCCCTGCTCGACGAGGGGCACCGGGCCGTCGGCCTGTGCAACGTGGCCATCTGGGCCCAACGTCGCATCGGGCACTATCTCGGCGTCGACCCCGACGAGGTCGCCGTCGAGCACGTCGGACTCAACCACCTGACCTGGATCCGCTCGGCCCGCACCGGCGGAGCGGGTCGAGCCGACGGTGCGGGCCCCGACCGCCTCGACGAGCTCTTCGATCGCTTCGGCCCGGAGGTGGAACTCGAGAGCGGCGTGTCGCTCGACGTCCTCCGCCTGCAGCACGCGCTGCCCTCGTACTACGTGCACTACTACTACGGGCACGACGCCGAAGTGGCCCAGCAGTCGGCGCCCGGCTACCGCTCGCGGGCAGACGTGGTGGCGGAGCTCGAGACCACGCTGCTCGAGGAGTATCGCGATCCGGCGCTGGTCTCCAAGCCGGCGAAGCTGTCGTACCGCGGCGGTGCGTACTACTCGCTGGCTGCGGTGCGGCTCATGGCCTCGCTCCACGCCGGCACCGGCGACGTGCAGGTGGTCGACATGCGCAACGACGGCGCCGTGCCCGGCTTGCCCGACGACTCGGTCGTGGAGACGACGGCCGTCGTCGACGCGGAGGGCGCCCATCCGCTGCCCCAACGCGAGCTCCCATCCGAGATGCTCGGCCTCATCCAGCACGCCAAGGCCTACGAGCGACTGGCCGTGCGTGCGGCGTGCTCGGGGAGCCGGGACGACGTGGTGCGTGCGCTGCTGGCCAACCCGTTGGTTGGTCAGTACCCACTCGCAGCCGAGCTGGCGGACGAGCTCCTCGCCGCGAACAAGAGCCATCTGCCCCGATTCTTCGCGTCGTGAATCGGTTCGGCGCCTTGCGGGCGACGACTAAAATGAGAGCGATCTTTGAGCGGTGTGCCGGGAAGACTGGTCGGCGACGAGTGATACCCCCGCTGATCCCTCCGCCATGACCCACGCCACCATTTCGAGCCGTTCCGCAGGCGCCGCCGCGTGCCGTCGTCCCGCGGGATCCGACGCGCCGTCATGAGCGACATCGACGAGGTCGTCGGCCCAGAGCCGGCGCGCGTCGGTAAGGATCGACGCCAGCTTCCGAGCTGGCGCTGGGAGGAGCTCCGGACGACGCTGTGGGTCGTCCCCGTCATCTTGATCTTGGTCTCGGTGCTGCTGTTCTTCGTCACGTTCGAGATCGACGTCGCCGCGTACCACGGTCACATCTCTCTGCCGAGCTGGATCCGTACGGGTTCGTCCGATGCCGAGCGCCAGGTCCTCATCGCCATCGCGGCCGCCGTCATCACCGTCGTGGGCGTGGTCTTCTCCATCACAATCTTGGCCCTGACCCTGGCCTCGCAGCAGTTCGGGCCCCGCATGATGCGGAACTTCGTCCGCGACATCGGCAACCAGGTCACCCTCGGTGTCTTCGTCGGGACCTTCGTCTACTCGGTCCTCGCGCTGGTGTCGATCGGCAGCGTGAGCCATGCCTTCGTGCCGTACCTGTCCACATCGGTCGCCGAGGCGTTGTTGATGGTCGACCTCGCTGTGCTGATCTACTTCATTCACCACATCGCGAAGTCGATCCAACTGCCCGAGGTGATCGCGGGGATCGCCGACGACCTGATGCGTTCCATCGATGCCGAGTTCCCGGACCAGGTGGGGTCCGGCGAGGAGCCGGGGCCGCGGCTCCAGGCCGGGAAGTCGGTTCCGGAGCTCCTCGCGTTGCTCGAGGAGCGCGGGGCAGCGGTACCCTCACAGGTCAGTGGCTACATCCAGTACGTCGGCTACTCGCAGCTGATCAGCATCGCCACGAGGACCGACTCGGTGATCCGGTTGGAGCACCGCCCGGGCCACTACCTCGCCAACGGCCGCACTCTGGCCATCGTCTGGCCGCGCGGAGCAGCGGGCGAAGTCGCCCGCGCCCTGTCCAAGGCCCACGTCACCGGGCCCCACCGCACGCTCGTGCAAGACCCCGTCTTCGCCATCGATCAGCTCGTTGAGATCGCCATCCGCGCGCTGTCCGCAGCGGTCAACGACACCTTCACCGCCCTCACGTGCATCGATTGGTTGTCCGCCGGCCTCGGCCGGGTGTCGGGCCGGGTGCTCGACGAGGGGGTGTACCGGGACGCCGCGGGGAACGTCCGTCTGATCGAGTCGGATCCGTCCTATGCCCGGATGGTCAACCGCGCCTTCGACAAGATTCGACAGTCGGCCCGAGGCATGCCGGCGGTCCTGATCCGGCTGATCGACTCCCTGGGATCGATCATGCTCGACACCACGTCGGCCGATCAGCGAGCCGTGCTGCGGCGCCAGGCGGACATGGTCCTTCGGTTGTCCGAGCAGTCGGTCAGCGAGCCCAACGACCTGGAGGAGATCCGGTTCCGCTACGAGCGCCTACCCGATGAGGAAGCCTTCGAGGAAAAGCCCCACACCTGGTCCAAGATAGAACTGCCCTGAGGCTCAGGGAGCCGGCGTCACGCTCTTCCCTAGCCGGCGTTGTCGGTGGGAGAAGTGGTCGTGGACGCGGGCACCCGGGTGGTCGTTGTGGTCGTGCTGCGCCCGTTCCCACGTCCCGACGTGCTCGTCGTGGACGCGGCGATTGACGTCGTGCTCGTGGCGCCGGCGCCGGTCGCACCCGTCGCACCCGGCGCGCCCGTCGTCGTGGTCGCCGGCGCGGTCGTCGTCGTGGTCGTGGCGGGCGGCGCCACGAACGGCACCGTCTCAGCGTGCACGGTGGCGAGGCTGGTGGCAGGGCCGACGCTCAGGTTGGTGCAGCCCCGGGCCGCGTTCCAGCTCTGCAGCGCCGTCGCCGCCGCCGAGCCACTCAGGGGCTGGGGCAGGCCGTCGAGGATGTTGGCCGGACGCCAGACGGCGCCGGTGACGTGACGGCCCTCCGCGGTGATGATCAGCGAACCGCTGTCGGTCTCAGGCGCCGTGTCGTCGTAGAAGGCGAAGTTCCCGAGCCCGTAGTCCACGTACGCGCTGCCCAGATAGCCACCTCCGAGGAGCACGTGCGCATTGGACCCGATCACGATGTCCGCGCCGGCCTTGACCAGCTGCTGGGCCAGGGGCTCTTGTTGAGGATTCGGGCAGGCCTGGGTCTCGGTGCCCCAGTGCACATAGACGATCACCGTGTCAGCGGTCCGGCGCACCTGCTGGACCTCGCGCACGAGCTCGGTCGGGTCGATGGCCGAGGCCACACCGGGCTGAGTGTTCGTGGCCGTCCACGTGCTGATGAGGTTGTCGGCAATCACCTGTGTTGCGGCGATGATGGCGATGCGCTGGCCGTCGATGGTGACGCGGTAGGGGGTGAACGCCTGCGCCGCGTTGTTCCCGATGCCGATGATCGGGTACCGATCCTGCGACGCGATGGAGAGGTTCTGCGAGAGCCCTTCGGCTCCGCAGTCCATCCCGTGGTCATTCGCCTCGGTCGCGAGCGTGATGGTCGCGCTCTTGAGGGCAGTGATGGCGGACACGGGCGCGTCGAAGATGTACTGCTTGTCCTGCGGCTCGGGACAGGTGCCGTCGGTGACAGCGGTCTCGAGGTTCACCATGCGCAGCTGCGTCCCCGAGAAAAGCTGCGGAATCGTGGTGCCGAGCGCAGTCGAGGGATCCTTGGTCAGGTTCTCACCCACGGCGCCAGCGAAGTGCACGTCCCCGCCGAAGCCGAGCGTCACGGTCCGACCGTTGCCTTTCCAGTCGGGATTGAGCGGTGAGTGCTTCGGAAAGTGCTGCGCGACCGCGGCGGCGTGGTGCGGTGCCGGGGCGGACGGCGGCGCCTTGCCCGAACTACCCGCGAAGAAGGCGACGTAGACGAGCAGGACGAAGACCACCGTCCCTCCGACCGCGAATTGGGTGCGCCGGCGCCTGACCCTGCGGGAAACCACGGGGGCACTATGTCACACGCCCCCCCGCGGACCCCGGGGGAGTGGCTGGCTGACCAGCACGTTCGCGCGGCTCGCACCGGATCTCTGGCAGCCCAAGGCGCGCGCGGCAGGGGCTCGGGTCAGGTGACCCCGCTGGTGTCCGAGTGCGCCGCCAGCGCGGCGACCAGGCCGGCGCAGGCGGCAGCGATCATGTCGCGGCACTCGTCGAAGACGCCGTCGTCGCCGTAGTAGGGATCGGGCACATCGGCTGCCGCACCCGACGCGGGGTCGAAGGAGCGCAGCAGTACGAGGCGGCTGGGATCGGCGCCGAGGCCACGCAAGGTCTGTTGGTGCCGCCGGTCGAGGGCGACGAGCAGATCGATCTGCGCCAGCTCCGACGGCGAGAACTGGTGGGCTACGTGCGTGTGACGCGGGTAGCCGGATCGAGCCAGCGTGGCGGCCGCGCCGTCGTGCATCGGCTGACCCTCGTGCCATGGCCCGGTGCCCGCGCTGCGGACGTCGAGGTGCTCGGCCAGGGTGGTGCCGTCTCCGAGCATGGTCGACGAGGCGAGTGCGCGCGTGATCACCTCAGCGATGGGGGAGCGGCAGATGTTCCCGGTGCAGACGAAGACGACACGGTAGAGCCGCGGCCCAAGCGACCCAAGCGGCCCAAGCGGCCCAAGCGGCCCAAGCGGCCCAAGCGGCCCAAGCGGCCCGAGCGGCCCGAGCGGCCCGAGAGGCTCGAGGGGCTCGGGGAGCGCCGGGCCGGCGGCCCGGCGTGGTGCGGCGTTGCTCACGGGGCCGTGTACTCGTCGCGCAACGACTTCTTGACGATCTTGCCGGTGCCGGCGCGGGGCCAGTCGGTGCGGAGCTCGAGTTGCTCGGGGATCTTCTGGGTCATCAATCCGGCCTCACGGCAGAACGCAGCGACCTCGGCGAGTTCGAGGCCATCAGTACCGTCCGCAAGCTGCACCACGGCGCACACACGCTCGCCTCGCTCGGGATCGGGCAACCCGATCACGGCGACCTCGATCACCTTGGGGTGGGTGTACAGCAGGTCTTCGATCTCCTTGGCGCTGATGTTCTCCCCTTTGCGCACGATGACGTCCTTCAGACGTCCGGTCAGTGTGAGGTACCCGTCGTCGCGCAGCCGGCCAAGGTCGCCCGTGCGGAAGTAGCCGTCCGCGTCGAATGCGTCGGCCGTGAGCGAGGCGACGGTGTAGCCGTGGAAGACCATGGGGCCCTTGACGCGGACCTCCCCTTCTTCCCCGGGGGCCGCCGGTTTCCCGTCGAGGCGGACGATGCGCACGTCGGCGCCCTCGACCGGCTTGCCGTCGGTATGGGCGAGCTGCTCGTCCGTGTCGTGCGGCGAGCCGTTGGAGATCATCGGGACCTCGGTCATGCCGTAGCCGTGCACGACCCCGCGGCCGCCGATCTCGTCGCGTACCTCGTAGTGGATCTCGGGGGGCTTGGCCGCGCCTCCACCCGACATCAGGCGCAGGGTGGGCAGGATCGGCTCGTCGGGCGTCTTGCGCTGCTCGGCGAGGTACGCCACGTAGAACGCGGTGCTCCCGCCCACCATCGTGGCGCCGTGGCGGCGGAAGATGGGCAGGAGGTCGGGTGCCGAGAAGGCCTGGACCAGGATGGCCGGGAACCCAAAGGTCAGCATGGTCACCAGGTAGTCAGGCCCGGCGATGTGGGCGAAGGGGAACGCGATCGAGCCGACGTCGTCGGGGCCCATGTCGAGGGCGCGGGCGAGGCCCCATCCCCCTGCGATGAGGGTCTGGTCCGTGTGCTGGACCCCTTTGGGGTCGGCCGTCGAGCCCGACGTGTAGTAGATCCAGCGAATCGGGGCGGCCTCGGCGCTCATCCCCGGAGGCGGCGGGGGCAGGACGTCGGGGTCGGCTTCGGGGAGACCGTCCTCGATGTTCAAGACGGTGGGGCGCTGCCCTGCGCCCTCGAGCGCCCGCTCGGCGAGGGCGGCAAAGTCCGTGCCGCGCCACGTCCCCGGGATGACGAAGAGGGACGCACCGGTCTGGCGCAAGGCGAAGCCCACCTCCCGCTCGCGGTAGAGGTGGATGATCGGATTCTGGACCGCCCCGAGGCGGGCCAGGGCGATGGAGAGCACGACGCTGTCGATGCGCGTCGGCAGCTGCCAGGAGACGACCGAGCCTTCGGCCACACCCATTCCGAGCAGGGCGGCCGCCACACGCTCGGCGCGGTCGCGGAATGCACCGAAGGTGAGGGTCTCGCCGTCCTCCGCGATCAGCATGGGGTGCTCGGGCGATGCCGCGGCTCGGCGGTCGACGAGCTCCCACATGGTGCGGGCGCCGGTGAGTGTTTCGCTCGAGGTCATGGGGTCTCCTTCTGGGACCTTTCTCATAGCAGGTGGCGGCGGGAGCGTAGGCAGGCCGGCGACCCTGCCGCGTCGGGGACGCCGCGGCGGGCACAATGGGGTCATGGCGAAGCGACCGGTGCACTCGGAATCGCACCCGGTGGAGCCCGAGCGCAGCCAGGGCATGGACCGGCGGCGCCAAGCCACGCTCGTCGGCGTGGGTGTCGCCGTGATCCTGCTCGCCTGGTTCGCCCTGGCCAACTTCCGGGACGTCAAGATCGACTTCTGGGTCTTCCACCGCCAGGCGCCCCTCATCGTGGTGATCGTGATCTCGGGGCTGCTCGGGGCGCTGATCACAGCCCTGGCCCTGCGGCGAAAGCCAAAGGAGCACAAGGACTCGTAGGCCCCGGGGGCTCGTTCCCCCGGGGGCGGGGTCGGTCCCCGGTCGGGGCACGGGCCTGCCTGGCCAGGAGTGCAGGGCCGTTACAACTCGGTTACTCGCGCTCCGATTCTGCCGATACGGCTCTAAGCTGAGCGGCGGTGGAGGCCGCCGTACGAGCAGGAGTAAAGGATCACATTCACGTTGTCCGCGCCGGTCGGGCGTGCAAACATTGGACGCAAATGGATGTGGAGATCCCAGGGGGCAGTTGGTAGTGCCGCTTTCCGACCACGAACAGCGAATTCTCGCGGAGCTCGAAGAGTCCCTGGTCCGTCAGGACCCGGAGTTCGCCGAACGAGTCCGTTCCGAGACCGTGTACCGCCACGCGGGCCGGTACTGCAAGTGGGCCGCCGTCACCTTCGTGCTGGGCGTGGTCATCCTCGTCGCCTTCTACTCCAAGTCGGTCATCGCAGGCTTCGTCGGTGTGGTGATCATGTTCGCCTCCGCGGTGTGGTTCGAGCGAAACCTGCGGCGCATGGGCCGCGCTGGGTGGCACGACCTGACCCGGTCACGCGACGGCGAGCCGAAGGAAGGTGGCGCGTCGAGCAGCATCGAGGGCGCAGTCAGCGAGGCGCGCGACTGGTTCCGCTCGCGCTTCCATCGTCGCGAGAGCTGAACGGCGCACTGGCCGGGAAGGTCGCGGGCCGCATCGGGCCCTGGCTGATCCCCATCTCGTCGGGTCGCTGCGACGTGGCGCGTCCATATGGCTGACCTCGTCCTCGCCGTCGACATCGGTGGCACCAAGATGGCGGCCGGCTTGGTCGCCCTCGACGGGACCCTGATCGAACGGGCGGTGCAACCAACGCGCCCAACGCGCCGCCGGAGCGCCGAGGAAGGCGGGCCCGCCAGTCAAGACCTGGCCGAACCCTTGTGGCAGGACCTGGCGGGATTGGTGCGCAAGGTGATGGACCAACTCACTCGAGAGGACAGCCTCGTTGTGTGCGGCACGGGGTGCGGCGGACCCATGACGCCGGGTGGCGACGAGGTGTCGCCTCTCAACATCCCGGCCTGGCGGTCGTTCCCCTTGCGTGCCCGGCTGGCCGATCTGACCGGGCTGACGACCTTCGTCGACAACGACGCCAAGGCACTGGCGCTCGGTGAGGGCTGGGTCGGCGTCGCAGCGGGGTCGTCGGACTACATCGGCATGGTCGTCTCGACCGGGGTCGGGGGCGGCATCGTCCTCGACGGCCGCCTGCTCGACGGGCGGCTGGGCAACGCCGGCCATGTCGGGCACGTGATCGTGGTGCCCGACGGTCGGGTGTGCCGCTGCGGGGGGCGTGGTTGCCTCGAAGCGGAGGCGTCCGGCACGGCGCTGGCCGCCATCACGGGCCAGCCGGCCCGGCTGGCACCAGCGGTGGTCGTCGAGCGCACGGGCACGCTCGTCGGCCGTGCACTGGCGGACGTGGTCAACCTCCTCGACCTGCCGCTGGCCGTCGTGAGCGGCTCGGTGGCGCTGGGGTTCGGCCAACCCTTCTTCGAGGCGGCCCAGGCAGAGATGGACCGGCTGTGCAGACTCGACTTCGCGCGCGGCGCGCGGGTCGTCCCCGGTGGTCTCGGTGACAGCGGCCCGCTGGTGGGGGCGGCACGGGTCGGCCTGCGCGGCTTGGGGGCCCCATGAGCGACCACGGGGCGGCGCGTCGGGGCCGCACCAGGCGGGGCGGCTGGGGCAGGGACGCGGCGGTCGTGTTGCGCGCCGTGGCACCGCACCCAGGTCTGTGGTGGTCGACGTTGGGCGCTCTTCGACGAATGGCGCGGCGGGGGTGGTGGCACCGCGCTCCGTTCGTCCCGGTGCCGGGGGAGGCGTACTGGCATTTTCGGCTCGTCACGGCTTACGGCGGGGATGGGGACCCCGAGGCGCTGACCACGGCGGACGTCCTCGCCTACCTGCGCTGGTGTCAGAGGACCCGGCCTCGCCGCGGATAGCCTCTCGGGTCATGGAGCGGGTGCTCCTCCTCAATGCGACCTACGAGCCGCTCGCGCTCGTCTCAGATCGCCGTGCCGTGGTTCTCATGCTCGCGGGCCGGGCCGAGGCGGTTGCCACCAGAGACGACTGCACCGTCTTCCACTCAGCGCGGCTCGAGGTGGAGGTGCCGTCCATCGTCCGCCTCGCGCACATGGTGCGCATCCCGCGCTGGGCTCGCACGCCGCCGGTGACCCGCCGCTCCGTCCTGCGCCGGGACGGGGGTCTGTGCGTCTACTGCTCGCAGCCGGCTGACACCATCGACCACGTGATCCCGCGCAGCAGAGGCGGCACCCACGACTGGTCCAATGTGGTTGCGGCGTGCAAACGGGACAACCTCGAGAAGGCGGACCAGTTGCTCTCGGAGCTCGGATGGACCCTCCGGGTCAAGCCGGCCCCACCCGACGGGCACCTCTGGCGGCTGCGCCACCTCTCCGACGTGGACCCGCTCTGGGAGCCGTACCTGGCCACGGCCTCCTGAGGTTGCGAGCCTCCGGGTCACTCTTCGACGTCGAGCAGTTTCGCCGCGAGTCACAGCGCCTGGCCGTCGTCCGCGCTGTCACCGTGCCGACGCTGGTCCTGGGCAGCACCCAGTCGATCGACGTCGTCAATCCCGACGCACTGCGCGCCCGAGGTGTCGAGCTGGCCCGACGCCGGGGCGGGGGAGGGGCGGTCTCGCTCGCGCCCGGCGACCCCCTCTGGCTCGATTGCTGGATCCCGCGTGACGACCCGCTGTGGAGCGCCGACGTGGCGGCGGCGGGGGCGTGGGCCGGGGCGTGGTGGGTGGACGCCCTGGCCGGGCTGGGACTGTCCGGCCTCGAGGTCCACGCCGGCCGCGCTGCGCCCGGCGACTTCGGTGAGCTGATCTGCTTCGCCGGCCGCGGCCCGGGCGAGGTCTTCCGCGCCGGCCAGAAGGTGGTGGGCCTGTCACAGTGGCGGTCGCGCGAGGGAGCGCTCTTCTCGTCGTGCGCGTATCTGCAGTGGGACCCTGCGCCGTTGCTCGCGCTCCTCGCACTGGACGAGCAGACCGCCCACGAGGTGGCCCGTGCGCTCGCACCGATGGCGGTCGGGCTGGCCGCACTCGCGTCCTCCGTGCGCGACCTCGCCGAGGTCCGTGACCGGCTGCTGGCTTCGTTCCCGGCGTTCGCCGTGACGTCCCGGCCGGACGGGCGCGCGCTCGGCGAGCCCTAGGCGCCGCTTCCTCTTCCTCCGTTTCGCCGCTCATCCTTTTCTTTTCTCCCCCTCTCCTCGTTCGCCTCCTTTCTTCAGTTCCTGCTCTTCCGTCCGTGTGGTCGGCCGCCGGGCGGTTGCAGGCCGCCGGTAATGGTCCGGCGGATGGAGGCGGCGGGCCACCGCACACGGCGCTGCGCGACCGGGTCCGTGCCGCGGCATGAGGCCGGGTGGGGACGTCTTGTTGCATTTGGGTTTCATGTGGCGTTGTGGTGTTGTGTGGTGGAGTAAAAGGGCGTAAAGTGGAGCGAGATGGTTTGAGGGGGCGTCGGAGGACGCGAACCGGGGAGCGTCGTGGGAGAAACAGCTGGTGGCAGGCTTCGTAGGGAGGTACGAGCACTCGCTCGACACGAAGGGCAGGCTGATCCTGCCCGTGAAGTTCCGCGGACAGTTCGAGCGCGGCGGCTACCTGACCCAGAACAGGGAGGGCTGCCTGGCGCTCTGGACCCCTGGCGAGTTCGAGCGGCAGATGGAATCGATGCAGGAGAAGTCGGGTTCGGGGCGCGCGGGGCGCAACCGGGCGCGGATCTGGGCCTCGAAGTCGGCGGAGGTCGAGATCGATCGGCAGGGTCGCATGCCGATTCCGGCGCACCTGCGCGAGTTCGCCGGCCTCGATGCCGAGGTGCTCGTCCACGGGGCCATCGACAGGGTCGAGTTGTGGAACCCGACGGCCTGGGCCGAGCGGGTGATGCCGGAAGAGAGCTGGCTGCTGGAAGGAGACGAGGGGGAGTAGCGAGCGGGCGCGCAGCACCGAAGACACACGGTGCGACACAGAGAGAAGGCGAGAGAAGGACACAGAGAGAAGGGACAAGAAGAAGGACACACGACACCAGGAGGCACACACCGCAGACACCGCACACACCGCACCGAAACACGACGCACTGGACCATGTGCAGCTCCTCGACCGGCGCGCTGGAAGACCACTCCACCCACTTCCTCGCTCAGAGTCGTCCGGATCTCCACCTCCCTCTCGACCCACCGGTCGAGGGGCTGCAGATGGCCCACACGTTCGAACACACTCCCGTGCTGCGCGACGAGGTGGTGTCGCTGTTTGCATCCGTTCCCCCCGGCGTCGTGGTCGACGCGACGGTCGGCGGGGGCGGCCACTCGGTGGCGCTGCTGACTGCGTACCCAGCACTGCGCATCGTCGGGCTTGACCGGGACCCGGTCGCACTGCACGCAGCACAGGTACAGCTCGCCTCGTTCGGGGACCGGATCTCACTGATCCGGTCCCCGTTCTCGGCCTTGGCGGAGATCGTGTCGACCGGCGAGCTCGGGATCCTGTCAGGCGTCCTCTTCGACCTGGGCGTGAGCTCGCCGCAGCTGGACCAGGCTGCCCGCGGCTTTTCGTTCCGCCGCGACGGCCCTCTCGACATGCGCATGGACCAGCAGGCGGGGCAAACGGCGGCCGACCTCGTCAACAGCCTCCCTGAGAACGAGCTGGCGGCGCTGTTCCGGGAGAACGGCGAGGGTCGCCTGTCTGGACGCATCGCCCGCGCCGTCGTGCAGGCGCGACCGCTGTCCAGCACCGGGCAGCTCGCCGACGTCGTCGCGTCGGCGGTTCCGGCCGCGGCGCGTCGGAAGGGCCATCCGGCCCGCCGGGTATTCCAGGCGCTGCGCATCGAGGTCAACGACGAGCTCGGGGAGCTCCGCACCGCGCTGCCCGTCGCACTCGCCAACCTGGCCGTCGGCGGCGTGTGCGCAGTGATCAGTTACCACTCGAGTGAGGACCGGCTGACCAAGCAGGTCTTCGCCGACGCCGCATCGGGCGGGTGTGTCTGCCCGCCGGCCCTGCCGTGCGTCTGCGGGGCCGTATCCAGACACCGCCTCGTGTTCCGCGGCGCCCGCAAGCCCTCGGCGGCGGAGATCGCCGTCAACCCCAGGGCCGAGAGCGCCCGGCTGCGGGCCATCGTCCGGACGGAGCCGGACTGATGGCACCTCCGCCCGCGGCGGCAGCCCCGGCTCGCCGCCATGTTGCAAGTTCGCCCTCCCGTCGTTGGGGGCGTGGCGCCGCAGACGGTGCTGGCGCCACGACCCCTGCGACTCGCCACACGCCCCTCCGTGTCGTCCCGCCGCGCCCACGGCGGGGGGCCAAGAGGAACCCGGCGCGCCTCATGACCGTCGTGGGCGTCTGCCTCGTGGTCGGGGCGTTGCTCGCAGCCGTGGTGGGTCAGGCCCTGTTGGCCAACGGGCAGGTACGGCTGTCCACCCTGCAGGACCAGCTCTCGCTCGAGCAGGCCGTCCACCGCCAGAACGAGCTGTCGGTCGCGCAGCTCGAGACTCCGGCGCGCATCGTCGCGGCGGCCTCGAACCAGCTGGGAATGGTGGGCTCCACCGTGACCGAGCTGCCGTACGTCCCGCTCACCGTTCCCCTCGCCACCCCCCAGGTGACGCCGGCTCCGGCCCCCCCACCGCCACCGGCCACCACCTCGGCCAACTCGGGGAACACCGGGAACACCGGGAACACCGGGAACACCGGGAACACCGGCTCAGCCGGTTCGGGCCCCAGCTCCTCGACGACTCCGACCTCCACGCCATGAGCGTCGAGAAGGGACACGAGCCTCATCGCGCGCGCGCCAACAGCGGTCGCGCCAGCACGACGGCGACACGTCCTGCAGGGGTCGCTGCCGCGGGCCGTCCCAGGGGCTCGGCTACCCGCCAAGCACCGCGAAGCGCCCCGCCGGCGCGCCCGGCGCGCCCGTCACGCCCGGCACGCCCGTCACGCCCGTCACGCCCGTCGAGTCGGCCGGCATCTGCCGCGGCTCGTCCGCGCCCCGAGGCCCGACCGCGACCACATCGCCCCGCCGCGGCGAAGGCGGTTCGGCCGCCGCGCCGGCCTCGCGCCGGGTGGGCCAGTGGGACCTTCCAGCGCAGGGTCCGGCTGGTCCGCTTCGTGCTCATCGTGGCCATGTTGCTGCTGGTTGCCCGCTTGGTCGACGTCCAGGTGCTGCGCTCGAGCGCCTATGCGGCAGCGGCGCGCGGCGAGTCCTCTCTCACGGTGGCGCTCCCGTCCCTGCGCGGCGCCATCTACGCGCGCGATGGCTCGCCGCTCGCGCTCTCGGTGCCAACGGACGACGTCGTCGCGGACGATTTCCAGGTGGCGCATCCGGTGCAGACAGCGAACGCGCTCTCGCCGATGCTCGACGTCCCTGCGACGACCCTCGCCGCCGAGCTCCACCGTCGGAGCGGGTACGTGGTGCTGGCGCGACAGCTGCCCCAGGCAATGGGCCAGAAGATCTCCGGCGACGCCATCCCCGGGATCACGTTGCTCGCCGACTCGAAGCGGGTGGTGCCCAACGGCAACCTTGCCTCGCCGGTCGTCGGCTTCACGAACGCCGCAGGGCAGGGTGCCGCAGGTCTCGAGTACGGGGACAACCGGCTCTTGGCCGGAATCGACGGCAAGGAGACCATCATGCAGTCGACGGCGGGCGTCGCGCTGCCGCAGTCGCCGGTCACCGGCAAGGTCGCGACCACGCCGGGCACCGGGCTCGAGCTCACGCTCGACACGCAGCTCCAGTACGAGTCCGAGCAGTCGCTCGCCAAGGCGATCGAGTCTTCGAACGCCCTCAGCGGCACCGCAGTCATGATGGATGTCAAGACGGGCCAGATCCTGTCCATGGCCAATCTCGTGGCGACCCACCCGACCGCACTCGGCTCGACGCCCGCCCCGGGCAAGCCCGCCGCGTCGACCGCGGGCGTGGTGCCCATCGGGCCCAACGACGCGGTGGACGAGGCGCCGAACAACCTGGCGGTGACCCAGCTCTACGAGCCGGGCTCGGTGTTCAAGCTGGTGACGTTCTCGGCTGCTCTCCAAGACGACCTCATCAATCCCAACTCGGTGTTCACGGTGCCCGACCAGATCATGTTGGACGGCTCGGCGTTCCACGACGCCGAGCCGCACCCGACCGAGCAGCTGACCGCGACGCAGATCCTGGCGCAGTCGTCGAACATCGGGACGTCGGAGATCGCCCAAGGTGTCGGCGAGCAGCGCCTGCTCGATCAGGTCAAGACCCTGGGCTTCGGGCAGTCGACCGGGCTCGACTTCCCTGGCGAGTCGCCTGGGCTCTTAGCGACGGCTGCCGACTGGGAGCCGACTGACTACGTCTCGTTGCCCATCGGCCAGGTCGATGCCGTCAGCGCGCTGCAGGTGCTCGACGCCTACAACGCCGTCGCCAACGGCGGCGTGTTCGTCGCGCCGAAGCTGGTCCAGGCCACGGTCAGCCCGTCGGGCACGCTGGAGCAGACGCCACCGTCGGCGACCCACGAGGTGTTCACGCCTTCGGTGGACACAGAGCTCTCATCGATGCTCCAGCAGGTGGTCGTACAAGGCACCGGTACCAGCGCCGCCGTTCCCGGCTACACCGTCGCCGGCAAGACCGGCACGGCCCAGATCCCCACGCCCGACCACGACTCCTACATCACCGGCGCTTACATGGCGTCGTTCGTGGGGTACGCGCCGGCGGTGAACCCGACGCTGTCGATGATCGTCGTCCTCGACCGGCCGACGCCGATCTTCGGCGGGACGGTGGCGGCACCGGTGTTCTCGCAGATCATGAGCTACGCCCTGCACCGCTACGACATCCCGACGACCCCCGGCGCCCAGACCAGCCCCTCGTCAGCGGGGACGACGTCTGCGTCGGAGAGCGACCAGGCCCAGGACATCACGTGACCCGGCCCCACACACCCATTGCGGCCGTGACGCGGGGGTGTCCGGGGCATGCAACGCTGTCGGGTCCATCATGCGACAAGTGCCCATGAACCTCCTCTTCGACGACATAGAGGTCATCGAGTCGGTCGGTGACCTCTCGACGGTGGAAGTCGGCGGCATCTCGCACGACAGCCGCAGAGTGGTGCCCGGGGATCTGTTTTGCTGCGTGCCCGGCCGGGTCAGTGACGGGCACGCCTACGCGGGTGAGGCGGTAGAGCGCGGTGCCGTCGGGCTGCTGTGCGAGCACTTCATCCTCGAGTTGCTCGACGAGCGAGTCGTCCAGACGCGCATCGCAGAGGGGACCATGCGGCCGGTCATGGCCCGGCTCGCGGCCGCGTTCTACGGCCACCCGGCGCGCGACCTGTTGATGGTCGGCGTGACGGGCACGAACGGCAAGACCACTGTCACCCACATCCTGGGCGATCTGTTACAGGCGCTCGGTCACCCGACCAACGTGATGGGGACGCTGTCGGGCGTCCGGACCACGCCCGAGGCAACCGAGGTGCAGCGAGTCCTGGCCGCCGTCCGCGACCGGCAGAAGTCCGACGGTGTGCGCCACGCGGTTGCGATGGAAGTCTCGAGCCACGCGCTCGTGCAGTCGCGGGTGGAGGGCATCCACTTCGACGTCGCGGTCTTCACCAACTTGAGCCATGACCACCTCGACTACCACGCGACGATGGAGGACTACTTCGAAGCGAAGGCGTCCTTGTTCAACCCTGGGCGCTCGCTGCGCGGCGTCGTCGACGCCGACGACCCCTGGGGCCGGCGTTTGCTCGAACGCGCGCGCATTCCGGTCGTCGCCGTGCGGCACAGCGACGCCACGGACGTCGTCCTCGAGCCCGGGCGGACCGCGTTCACCTGGCGCGGGCAACGCATCACGACGCCCTTGACCGGTGCAGTGAACGTGGACAACACGCTCTTGGCGGCGGAGGCGGCACTGGCGCTCGAGGAGCTCCACCTCGACCCCGAGGAGATCGCCCGCGCCATGGCGGGCCTCTCGCCGGTGCCGGGGCGCCTCCAGGTGATCGCGACCCCGACCGCGTTGGCCGGCCAGGGTGCGCCGAGCGAGGACGCGCCGCCGTTCACCGTGGTCGTGGACTACGCCCACACGCCGGCGGGCCTCGAGGTCGTGCTCCGCGAGGCGCGCGCGCTCGTACCGGGTGGCCGGGTGCTCACCGTGTTCGGCTGTGGCGGCAACCGCGACAGGGCCAAGCGTCCGCTCATGGGCGAGGTGGCGTCCCGCCTGAGCGACATTGCGGTCGTGACGTCGGACAACCCGCGAGACGAGGATCCGCTCGCCATCATCGACGAGATACTCGGCGGCATCGCGGGCGGGCGTGACAATCCCGCCGTGGTCGTCGAGCCCGAGCGGGCCGTCGCGATCCGACGCGCCCTCGAGGGCGCCGCACCGGGTGACGTGGTCGTCTTGGCGGGGAAGGGGCACGAGACCTACCAGGAGACAAGGGGAGAGCGGGTTCCCTTCGACGATGCCGTCGAGGCGCGCCACGCGCTGGCGACGCGTTACAGGTCGGACCCGACCACCTGGGCGCCCGCGGGGCACGAGCGGCACCCTGAGGCCTGACGCCACGTGCTCGGACTGCTCGTCTCGGGGGGCATCGCCCTCTGGCTCGCCATCATCACGACCCCCCTCCTCATCCGATACTTCAGGAAACGTGAGCTCGGCCAGTACATCCGCGAGGACGGTCCCGCCACCCATGTGGCCAAGGCCGGCACCCCGACCATGGGCGGCATCGCCATCGTGGGCTCGGTCGTGGCGGGATACGCCATCGGTCACATCGGCACGGAGGTCCGCTTCTCGCGCACGGGCTACCTGGCCGTCGGCGCGGTGGTGGCCTTCGGGCTCATCGGGTTCTTCGACGATTACATCAAGGTCCATCACCGACGCAGCCTGGGGCTGAACAAGCGGGCGAAGTCGGCGGCCCAGCTGATCTGCGCCCTGGTCTTCGCCATCTTGGCCGTGCAGTGGGCGCACACCTCGACCGCCCTCTCGTTCACCCGCTCGGAGGCCATCGGCATCAACATGGGGAAGGTGGGCTGGGTCATCTTCGCCGTCCTGGTCATGGTGGGCGCGTCGAACGCGGTCAACATCACCGACGGGGTCGACGGGCTGGCGGCGGGCTCGGGCACGTTCTGCTTCTTCGTGCTCTCGATCATGGGGTACTGGATCTTCCGGCACGAGGCCATCTACCACGTGCTCCCCGCTTCGGCGATCGACCTTGCGCTGGTCTCGGTGGCGCTGGCGGGCGCGTGCATCGGCTTCCTCTGGTGGAACGCGGCGCCGGCCAAGATCATCATGGGCGACACCGGGTCGTTGGCCATCGGCGCCGGCCTGGCCGCGCTCTGCCTGCTCCTCAACCTCGATCTGCTGCTGCTCGTTATCGGGGGCCTCTTCGTCATGGAGACCCTCTCGGTGATCTTGCAGGTGATCAGCTTCCGTGCCTTCCATCGTCGCATCTTCAGGATGGCGCCCATCCACCATCACTTCGAGCTGCTCGGGTGGCCCGAGACGACGGTCATAGTGCGCTTCTGGATCCTGGGTGGGCTCTTCTGCGCGCTGGGCCTCGGGATCTTCTACGGCGACTTCCTCACAGTGGCGAAGTTCACATGACGGCACCCGTTCGGACCTGCCGCGCCGCGCGCCCCGTCGCGCACGCGCGCCGCACCGGTGACATCCGCCACTTGGGCGCGAGGGTGGGGGAGACTTGCGCGATGCATCGGGGGTCGGACCGTGCTGATGGGCGCGCCCGTGCCCAACTGGGGCGGCGGGCGTGACGCCGGCCCGGACCACCACGGCGACGCGCACCGCGCCACGTCCTTCGAGCCCGCGTCCCTCGAGCCGGGCCGCCAGCCGGCCGCCGTCCGCCGGCGGGCCGCCCCGCTCCAAGGCGCACCGCGCCGCATCCGCCACGCCCGCACCCGGCCTGCGCATCGGCGGGCATCAGCTGGCGGTCTCCACTGTCTTGCTGGCCGACGTCGCGCTGCTCTGTGTCATCGGGCTCGTCATGGTCGGGTCGGCCTCGTCGATCATCTCCATCGACACCTACGGCACGCCGTACGCGATCTTGATCCGCGAGGCGATGTGGATGGCCATCGGCGCCGTGGCGCTGTTGCTCACCGTCCGCGTCGATTACCGGCGGCTGCGACGATTCAGCCCCCTGCTGCTCCTCATCACCTTCGCCCTCCTCTTCGTCGTGCTGGTCCCGGGCCTCGGCGTGGACGCCATGGGCTCGAGCCGCTGGGTCGGCTTCGGACAGTTCCGCCTGCAGCCCTCGGAGCTGATGAAGCTCGCATTGACGTTCTTCGCCGCCGACTTCATCGCGCGGCGCCTCGACGAGGACGCGACCGACCGGCGCATCATCGGGCCGCTCCTGCTGGTGACGGGCTTCGCCTGTATCTTGATCCTGGCCCAGCCCGACATGGGCACCGCCATGGTGCTGGGCTGTCTCGCGCTCGCCCTGCTCTTCGTCTCGGGCGTCCGACTGGGCCCGGTCATGAAGGTGATGGCCGCGCTGGCCGCACTCGCCCTGATCGTGGCGGTGGCCTCGCCGTACCGCCGGGCCCGGCTGCTCTCGTTCCTCGACCCGTCTGCGCACGGCTCGGGCTCGGGCTATCAAGTCGTGCAGTCACTGATCGGCCTCGGGTCGGGTCACCTCTTCGGCATGGGGATCGGCGGCGGGCAGGAACAGTGGGGCTACCTGCCCAACGCGCACACCGACTTCATCTTCTCGGTCATCGGCGAGCAGCTGGGGATCGTCGGCGCACTGTTCGTCCTCGCCCTCCTCGGGGGCTTGGTCTGGCTTGGCATCCGGGCGGCGATGCAGGCGCCGGACCGCTTCGGCGCGCTGCTCGCCCTCGGGCTCGTCGCCTGGATGGCGTCGGAGACGCTCATCAACGTCGGCGCGGTCGTCGGCGTGCTCCCGGTCACCGGGATCCCGTTGCCCTTCATCTCATTCGGGGGTTCCTCGCTGGTGATCACGATGGCCGCCGCGGGGATCCTCATCAACGTCGCCCGGCAGGGCGAGAGGGGCAAGCCGCTGCTGCGGCTGGCGGGCGCCCGGCCTTCTCGAGGTCGGTGAGCCCGCAGCGGGGCACGGTGATCGCGGGCGGCGGGACGGGCGGTCACATCGTCCCCTCGCTCCAGATCGCCCGCGCCATGGTGGCGCGCGGGCATGCGGCCGAGACGATCGAGTTGTACGGCTCGCGCCGGGGGCAAGAGGCGACTACCTGGCCCACCCTCGAGTTCCCCTACACGCTCCTGTCCGGACGCGGGATCAGGCGCAGCCTTGCGGCCGGTGCGTTGGTGGCCAATGTCGGTGCCGTGCTCGGGCTCGTCTGGGCCTGCCTGCGCGCCGTCGGTTCGTTCCTCGTGCGCCGTCCGCGCGTGGTTGTGATCGTCGGCGGCTACGCCAGCTTCCCCGCCGGGGTGGCAGCGGTGCTGACCCGGGTGCCACTCGTCTCGGTGACGACCGACGCCGTCCCCGGAGCGGTCAACGGCCTGCTCGGGAGGTTCGCGGCCGCCAACGCCGTGGCCTTCGAGGGCACGGACCTCCCGCGCGCACACGTCACCGGCACGCCGGTGCGCCCTGAGCTCTTCGCCATGGACCGCACGCCGGCGGCCCGTGTCGCCAGCCGGACGATGCTCGACCTGCCGGCCGAGCGCGAGACGGTGGCGTCGGTGGGCGGCTCCCTCGGGGCGCGCCGGATCAACGGTGCCGTCGCCGAGCTGGCCGAGTCCTGGGCCGGACTGGGCACCCGCTCGATCTACCACGTGACCGGCCGACGCGACTACGCCGCCTTCGCAGTCGATGACGCGCCCGGCCAGCCCGCTGGAGCGCTCGTGTACCGGGTCGTCCCCTTCGAGGACCGCATGAGCGACCTCTACGGCGCGGCCGACGTGTGCGTGACCCGGGCCGGCGCCATGACCGTGGCCGAGCTCTTGGTCGCCGGCGTGCCGGCAATCTTGGTGCCGTTGCCGGGCGCGCCGCGCGACCACCAGACCCGCAACGCGGAGGCGCTGGTGGATCTGGGGGCCGCGGTGCACCTGCCCGACGACGAGTGCGACGGCACACGGCTCGCCACCGAGCTCGACGCGTTGTTGTCGGACCCGCTGCGCCTGCGCGCCATGCGCGCCGCGGCCCGCGAGCACGCGCATCCCGACGCGGCCGCCCGGGTCGCCGAACTGGTCGACGCCCATGCCCGCTGACGCACCGGCCCTCGACCTCGCCCGGCCGCGGCGGGTCCACATCGTCGGCATCGGCGGCGCCGGGATGAGCGCCATCGCGCTGGTCCTGCACGACATGGGTCATCGCGTCTCGGGCTCGGACCTGAAGGATTCGCCGGTGGCCGAGCGCCTGCGCTCCCGCGGTATTGGCGTCGCGGTCGGGCATCAGGCCGAGCACGTGGAGGGCGCCGACGCCGTGACGTACTCCCCGGCGGTGCAGGCCGAGAATCCTGAGCTGCGCGAGGCACGTGCGCGCGGCATCCGGGTGGCCCCGCGCTCCGAGGTGCTGGCCGCCATCTGTGCCACCCGGCGCTGCCTGGCGGTGGCGGGGACGCACGGCAAGACGACAACGGCGTCCATGCTGGCGCTCATCCTCGTCGAGGCGGGCCTGCGTCCGTCGTTCGTGATCGGGGCCGATGTCAACGAGATCGGAACGAACGCCGTCTGGGACGAGGGGGACTGGCTCGTCGTCGAGGCCGACGAGAGTTACGGCACCTTCCAGGCCCTGCGCCCGGACCTGGCCGTGCTCACCAGCGTCGAACCCGACCATCTCGACTACTACGGCACCTTCGACGCGCTGCGCCAGGCGTTCGAGCGGTTCGTGGACTCGGCGGCGAGCGGGATCGTCGTGTGCGCGGACGACCCCGAGGCTGACGCCATCGGGAGGGCACGTGGTGCGCAGCGCGTCGGCCTGGCCGAGGACGCGACCTACGCCATACGCGATCTCGAACAGAGCCGGAGCGCAGCCGCCTTCACCTTGCACGGTCCCGACGGCGAGCTCGGCACCTTGCGCGTCGGGGTGCCCGGGATCCACAACGCGCAGAACGCAGCCGTGGCGACCGTGGCGGCGATGCAGGCCGGTGCGCCCTTCTCGGCCGCGCAGGCCGCGCTGGCGCGCTTCGCCGGGGTGAGCCGCCGCTTCGAGTTCCGCGGCGAAGCGAACGGCGTCACCTTCGTCGACGACTACGCGCACCTCCCCGGCGAGGTGCGCGTCGCACTGGCGACGGCGAGGACCGGAGGCTGGGCGCGCATCGTCGCGGTCTTCCAGCCTCATCGCTTCTCGCGCACCGCGGCCGTGGCCGAGCAATTCGGCACCGCGTTCGCGGAGGCAGACGAGCTGGTGGTGACCGACATCTACGGGGCCGGCGAGCGCCCGGTCCCCGGGGTGTCGGGCCGCCTCGTCGTCGACGCCGTCCGCCGCGCAGGACCCCCGCCTGCCGGTGGTCTACGCGCCGGGGTGGGAGGAGCTGCGGACGATGGTGGGGTCGATGCTGCGTCCCGGTGACCTCTGCCTGACCCTCGGCGCCGGCGACCTGACCGCGCTGCCCGACGAGCTGCTGGAGTCGCCGACATGGTGAAACTCGGTGCGGCGCACCGCGCGCTGGCCAAGGCCCTCGGTCCGCGCGCCGAGCTGCTCGCACCGCTCGGGGCGCTCACCACCTACGGCGTGGGCGGACCGGCCGCCGTGCTCGTCGAGGTGGAGGTGCCGGCCGACCTCGACGCGCTGCGCGACGCCCTGCGAGACCTGGATCTGCCGCTGTTCGTCATCGGGCGCGGCTCGAACCTCTTGGTGGCCGACGCGGGCTTCGACGGGGTGGTGATCCGCCTCGGCGCCGGCTTCGCTGCACTCGAGCTGCCCGCCGCCCCTGCCGGCGCCGAGGGGACCGGTGGGGACGAGGGTGCCCTCGTCCGCGCCGGCGCGGCACTGGCCCTGCCCGTCCTGGCCCGTCGCGTTGCCGACGCCGGGTGGTCGGGCCTGTCGTGGGCCGTCGGCGTGCCGGGCTCGGTGGGAGGTGCGGTGCGGATGAACGCCGGCGGGCACGGCTCGGACATGGCGTCGTGCCTGGAGCGCTATACCTGGGTCGATCTGCGCAGCGGTGAGCGGGGCACCGACGGCGTGGCCCGTCTCGACTACACCTACCGCTCGTCATCGGTGACGCCCACCCAGCTCGTGCTCGCCACAGAGCTGCGAGTCGCGCCGGGTGCGGTGGCGGTCGAGCAGGAAGCAGTCAGCGAGATCGTGCGTTGGCGGCGTGCCCACCAGCCCGGTGGCGCCAACGCCGGCTCGGTGTTCACCAACCCTCAGAACGACGCGGCAGGCCGGCTCATCGAAGAAGCGGGGCTCAAAGGTTTTCGGCTCGGGAGCGCGCACGTGTCGGAAAAGCACGCCAATTTCATTCAGGCGGACAAGGATGGCTCGGCCGACGACGTGCGTGCCCTCATGGAGCACGTGCGCGCCGTGGTCGCCGAGCGCTCCGGTGTGACGCTGCAGACAGAGGTCCGCCTTCTGGGCTTCGGCGACGGGAAGACTGGTCAGGTGGCCGGGAGGGGTGAGCGTCGCGCCGAGGGCGCACCGCAGCGCGGTGGGCAACCGTGACGTCCCGCGGTCAGGCACGCGCGGGGCGCGGGGGGAGCGGCGGGAACGCAGGGAACGGCGGCGCCAACAGGCGCCGGTCCAGCATGGACCCTCGCATCTGGGCCCGCCGCACGGCCGTCCGGCGCGAACAGGGCCGGCGCCGCTTCCGGGTGCTGGTCATCGGCCTCGTCGGCATCGCGGTCCTCGTCGGCGCCTGGTTCGTGATCCACACGCCGCTGTTCTCCGCCCGTTCCATCACGGTCGTGGGCAACGCGCACGAGACGGCGGGCCAGGTGGTCGCCCAAGCGGGCCTGGCCGGGCACCCGCCGCTGCTCGACGTGAACGCCGGCGCGGCGGCGGCGCGCATCGAGCAGCTGCCGTGGGTGCGCCGCGCCGCCGTCCACGTGTCGTGGCCCGACGGCGTGCACATCGCGATCGACGAAGAGGTGCCGCGCTTCGTGGCCAGTGCGCCCGGGGGCCGCTGGGAGGTGCTCAGCAACGACGGCCGCGTCCTCAGCGAGTCGACGGCACGGCCGCCCGGCCTGCTGCTCTTGAGCGGGCCCGCCCCGCCCGGTCAGCCGGGCACAGTGCTCTCGGTCAAGGACGCCCCCGGGCTCCAGGTGGCCTCGACGTTGCCGGCTTCCTTCGTCGCGCAGGTCACCGGCGTCACCGTGGAGCCGGCGGGGTGGGTGCAACTCGCCATGTCGACGCCGATCGTCGTCGACATCGGGTCCACAGCCGAGCTCAGCGCCAAGTACGAGGACGTCTCGTCCATCCTGGCGGGAGCCACCCTGCACAACGGGGATGTGATCGACGTCAGCGTCCCGGACGCGCCGACGGTGACAGCGGGGTGACCGACCATGCTTGACCAGCTTGAACACCCCTCGTATGGTTGGGCCACGCTGCCGAACTGTGAACATCAACCTGCCCGAGAGGTTCAGGGACGCGTGGCTGGTGGCATACTCCCGGTGGCGACGGGGGGAACGTACCAGCGAGCGACCGGTCGGCGATCGACCCGAGGACGAGGGAGTTCATGACGACCGTGCCTTCCCAGGGCAACTACCTGGCAGTTATCAAGGTGGTCGGGGTCGGCGGGGGTGGCGTCAACGCCGTCAACCGGATGATCGACTCGGGCCTTCGCAACGTCGAATTCATCGCCGCCAACACGGACGCCCAAGCGCTGCTCATGAGCGACGCGGACCTCAAGCTCGACCTCGGGCGGCAGTTGACCCGCGGCCTCGGGGCCGGCAGCGACCCCGAGGTGGGGCGCATGGCCGCAGAGGAGCACCGCGCCGAGATCGAAGAGGCGCTCCAAGGCGCCGACATGGTGTTCATCACGGCCGGGAAGGGAGGCGGGACCGGCACCGGCGGGGCGCCGATCATCGCGGAGATCGCCAAGGGCCTCGGTGCCCTGACCATCGGCGTCGTGACGCGGCCGTTCACCTTTGAAGGGCGCCGGCGCGCCATGCAGGCGGAGAAGGGGATCCAGATCCTCAAGGAAAAAGTCGACACGCTCATCGTCATCCCCAACGACCGGTTGCTGACCGTGTCCAACGACAAGACGAGCATGGTGAACGCGTTCAAGATGGCCGACGAGGTCCTGTTGCAGGGCGTGCGTGGCATCACCGACCTCATCACGGTGCCCGGGCTCATCAACACCGACTTCGCCGACGTGAAAATGGTCATGACCAACGCCGGCACGGCCATCATGGGCATCGGGTCGTCCATCGGCGAGGGGCGGGCGGCGAATGCGGCGCGCGCCGCCATCACCTCACCGCTCCTCGAGGCGTCAATCGAAGGCGCGCGCGGGCTGGTCCTCAACATCGCGGGCGGGTCGGACCTGGGACTCTTCGAGGTGAACGAGGCTGCCGAGATCATCCACGCCGTGGCACACCCCGATGCCAACATCATCTTCGGTGCCGTCATCGACGACAACATGGGTGACGAGGTGCGCGTCACCGTGATCGCCGCCGGTTTCGAGCGCTGGGAGGAGGGCACCGGGTCCTCGAGGTCCGCCGATCTTGCGTCGACGATCTTCTCGACACCCGAGCCAGTCGACATCTTCGCCGACGCCACCGGCACGGAGGAGGCTCTCGACCTGGGTGACGACGATTTCGACGTCCCCTCCTTCCTCCGCTAGCTCCGCCGCCCACGACAGCGACGAGGTCGCCCGGCGCGTGCGCGCGATCCACGAACGCATCGCGGAGGCCGGGGGCGATCCCGCAGCTGTCCGTGTGGTCGCCGTGACCAAGGGGTTTGGCCCCGATGCCGTCCGTGCCGCACGCCAGGCCGGACTCGGTGACCTGGGCGAGAACTACGCCGCCGAGCTCCTCGCCAAGGCGTCCGCGGCGGAGGAGGGGCCGGTGCTGAACGCCGGTCGCGCCGCCGCGGACGTCGTCTGGCACTTCTTGGGCCCGGTGCAGCGCAACAAGGTGGCGAAGCTCGCGCCGATCGTCGGTCTCTGGCAGAGCGTGGCAAGGGAGGCCGAGGGCGCGCGAATCGCGCAGTTCGCCCCCGGTGCCGCGGTCCTCGTCCAAGTGGACACGACGGGGCAGAGCGGTCGCAACGGGTGCACGCCGGGCGAGGCGGGGGTGCTGGTGGATGGTCTGCGCGCCTTCGGGCTCGATGTCCGCGGGTTGATGACCGTCGCCGCCCCGGGCGAGGCGGCGGCGCGCCAGGCGTTCGCCACGGTTGGCCTCCTGGCCGACGACCTCGGCTTGGAGGAGCGGTCGATGGGGATGAGCGACGATCTCGAGGCTGCGGTGGCAGCGGGCTCGACCATGGTGCGCGTCGGCCGGGCCCTCTTCGGCGACAGGCCGACGCCTCAGGCCCGATGAGGGCCGGCCCGGAGCCCCGCCGGCGGGCCCGATGGACCCGCCTGGGTCACCGAGCAGGCACTACGCTGTCGAGGCGACAGGAGAAGGCATGTCACCCTCGTTCATGAAGAAGACCATGGTCTATCTCGGCCTGCTCGATGACGAGTACGACGAGTACGACGACCTCGACGACAGGGCCCCGAAGGGGTTCTCGTCTGCGGCCCGCGTCGAGCCTCGCACCACGGAGTACGACCAGGCCGAGGAGTTCAGCGGCGGCATGACCAGGGTCCGCACCATCCCGCGCGAATCTGCGGTGCCCAGCCAGCCGCGGCCGGCTCCGAGCAACGTCAACCCCCGGCCCACCCCGATGCGTGCGATGCCGGTCGACTCGACACTCAACCCCACCGGCCCGGCACCGGCACCCGCCTCGGCCAGAGTGCACGTGGTGGCACCCTCGCGCTTCGGTGACGCCAAGGAAATCGCCGACCGGCTGAAGGACAACCGCCCCGTGATCGTGAACCTGCAGATGGCCGAGCGGGACTTGCAGCGGCGAATGATCGATTTCTGCAGTGGGGTGACCTACGCCTTGAGTGGGGAGATGGAAAAAGTCGCCGACCAGGTGTTCCTTCTGGCGCCCACCAACGTGAAAGTCTCCGACGAGGAGCGCCAGCGATTGGTGGAGCGCGGCTTCAACCGGGACTAAACCCAGTACCCTCGCAGCTAGTGGACATTTTCCGACTGCTCGCTTGGTTGATCGAGGCCTACATCTGGCTGATCATGTTCCCCTACGCGATCTTGAGCTGGTTCCGGATCCAGCCCGGGACGACGTTGGCCCGGGTCCAATACTTCCTCTACCAGGCGACCGAGCCCGTGCTCCGGCCGGTGCGGCGGATCATCAAGCCGATGGGCGGTCTGGACTGGTCCTTCCTCATTGTCATCCTGGTTGCGCAGTTTGTGTTGATCCCGGTGCTCTCCACCTAGCGCCCACGCCCGCACCATTACTGGAATGGCAGGGGGGCGTGGGTAGAATCGGCCTCCATGGACAATTCCCAGGCATCTGCATCAATCCTCGACACGCTCCGCACCGTGGAGTTCCGCCTTGGGCTGAAGGGCTACAACGTCGATGAGGTCGATGAGTACCTGGACAAGGCGGCGCAAGAGTCCGAGGCCCTCCAAGAGCACGTCCGTCAGCTGAACGAGCGGCTGCGCCAGGCCAGCGAGCGCATCGCGCAACTCGAGCACGAGAAGCGCGCCGCGCCCGCGGTGGCCGAAGGTGACGAGGCGGCCACAGTCGCGGCAGCCGACGCGGCGGCGCTCTCCGACGAGACGTTGCAGCGCACGCTCTTGCTGGCCCAGAAGTTCGTCGACCAGACCAAGCGCGAGAGCGAGGCGGAAGCCGCCACCGTCATCGCCCAAGCCGAGGAGACGGCGCGGGCCGCCATTGCCGCCGCGGAGGCGACCGCGGCGCAGCTCCAGGCGGAGACGCACCAGGCCCTGCGCGAGGAAGTGAGCCGGCTGGAGGCGACGCGCACAGACCTCGCGACCGACGTCGAGAGCATGGCCCGGCACCTCGAGTCCGAGCGCAACCGACTGCACGGCGCCCTCTCGGAAATCCTCAAGTGGGTGGACGAGAACGTGCAGCCCGCCAACTCGCTCATGGGCATCAAGCCCAAGGCACCGGCGCCAGCCGCGGCACCCAGGGCGACGAGCGAGGAGCGCGCCCCTGCGACCGCCATGGCCGACTCTGACGACGGGCCGCCGACCCTGAACCTCCAGAGCGCCTCGGACGCCGCCGTCTCGGGGGCGCCCCGCACCGTCTGATCCCATCGCGCCCGCGGCGGCGGCTGTGTTGCCCCTGCCTGTGTGGTCCGGTATCGTCACCCGCTCCCCCGACGTGGTCGTCGTCGCGGACAGCGGCCACTGCGCGTGGTCCGAAGGAGGGATGATGACCCCAGCGAGCAAAGGCGCCCAGGTCAAGCGGGTGTCGGCGCCGCGTTCGACCGCCGCGGCGAGATCGTCGCGGGCCGGGGGGAAGACCGCCACGAAGGCCGGGAACAAAAAGACCGCCGGCAAGGTTGGTGCAACCGCTACGAAGCGTCCCGCCCTCACCAAGAAGAAGGCAGTGCCCGTTGTGAAGAAGGCAGCCACGGCCACCAAGAAGGCCACCCCAGCGACGAAGAAGCCGCCCACGAACGCCAAGAAGGCCGCGCCCGCGAAAAGGCCTGCGCCTGCAGCGAAGAAGGCCGCGGTCGCTCCCAAGAAGCCGGCGCCCGCCGCCAAGAAGCCGGCGCCGGCGAAGAAGACCGCCGCTCCGGCCAAGAAGGCGGCGGAGAAGCCGGCCGCGAAGACCGTCAGCAAGACGGCCACGCGGTCGAGTGCGGGAGCTGGCAACGGCGCCGTAGCGCGGAGCACCTTCGCCCCGAAGCCCAAGCCGGTGCCGGTGCGTCCCAAGACCGGTCCCTACGCCAAGGACACAAAGTTCCTCGAGGAGGTGCGCGACCTGCTCACCACCGAGCGGGCCGTCTACCAAGAACAGGCCACGTCGCTGCGCGCCGAGGCGGACTCCCTGGCGCTCGAGCGCGAGCCCGGTGACGTCCAGTTCGACGAGGAGTCCGGTGAAGGTGGCACGGTCACGGTCGATCGCGAGCGCAACCTCGCCCTGTCGGGACAGGCGTCGCTGGCCGTCGAGGAGATCGACGACGCGGCCAAGCGCATTGCCGACAAGACCTACGGCTACTGCGAGCGGTGTTTCCAGCCGATCCCCAAGCCGCGCCTGCGCGCGCTGCCCTACGCCCGCCTCTGCGTGGCGTGCAAGAGCGGGGGCCTGTCGCGGCGCTGACCCGGCCGCGGGTTCTGGCCTTTGCCATAGCCGCCGCGGTGGTGGTGGCCGATTGGGTGACCACCACAGTCGCCGTCGACCACCTGCACGACGTACGTCACGTCTGGGGGCCCTTCGGTTTGGCGCTGACGTTCAATTCGGGGTTCGCCTTCAGCCTCTTCAGCGGGCGCGCGACCGCGGTGACGGTGCTGCTCTGCGTTGGCGTCGTCGTGCTCGCCGTCGTCGTCTGGCAGGTCCGCACCGTGTTCCTGGCGGTTGGTGCCGGACTGGTGCTCGGTGGGGCGGTCGGCAATCTGAGTCAGCGGATCTTCGGCGGCCACGGCGGACGCGTGCCCGACTTCATCACCCTCGACTACTGGCCGACCTTCAACCTGGCCGATGCCTGCGTGACCATCGGCGTGATCGTCGTGATCATGGCGGTGCTCTTCGGTGACCGCCCGAGGCTGCGCACCGAGGCTGTCCGGTGACGCCGGAGGGGCCCGCGGAGCGTCACGAGGAGCGGACCGACCCGGAGGGAGACACCGTTTCGACGGAGGTCCCGGCGCTGATGGCCGGACTCCGAGCGGACCGCGGCGTGGCCATGCTCGCCGGCGTCTCGCGCGCCGACGCTGCCGCGCTGATTCGAGACGGCCGGGTTCTGGTCGACGGCGAGCCGGTGACGGTGGGGCGGACGCTGCTGCGCGAGGGCGCCACCGTGTCCGTGCGCCTGCGCGCAGCTCGCGACGCTGCGGTGGCGGCAGAGGCGGGCGTGCGTTTCGACGTGGTGCATGCCGACGAGATGGTGGCCGTCGTGGACAAGCCAGCCGGTCTCGTCGTGCACCCAGGCGCGGGCCACGACACGGGCACACTGGTCGGCGGTTTGCTGGACCGGTTCCCCGAACTGGCCCGTCTGGTCGAGACCGGCGTGTGCGCCGCCGATCGACCTGGCATCGTGCACCGCCTGGACAAGGGCACCTCGGGGTTGTTGGCGGTGGCCCGCACCCCCGAGGCCTACCGCGCCCTCGCAGACCAGCTGGCGACACGGACGATGGAGCGGCGGTACCTGGCTCTCGTCATGGGCCACGTTGCGGACGACCGGGGTGTGGTCGAGGCCCCGATCGGCCGCTCCACGCGCACGCCGACGAAGATGGCGGTGACAGCCCGGGGCAAGCCGGCCCGGACCTCCTACCGGGTGCTCGAGCGGGGCGGTGGGGCTGACGCGGGGAATCAGGCCACGACGCTGCTCGACGTGGCACTCGAGAGCGGCCGAACCCACCAGATCCGTGTCCACATGGCGGCCATCGGCCACCCGGTCGTGGGGGACGCCCGCTACGGCCGGCCCGACGCGCGCCTGGGGTCGGGGCGCTTCTTCTTGCACGCGTTCGCGCTCCGCTTCGTCCATCCCGGGACGGGTGTCCCAATGGAGTTCAGCTCACCCCTGCCCGAGGACCTGCGCACCTATCTGGACTCGCCAGCGCTGGACTGACCAGTTCTGGGTTGACCGGGCCCGGATTGACCAGCGGCCCTGCCAGCGGCTCAGACCCCGTCCCGCTCGCCTCCGAGAAGGGGGGGTGGGTCTCGGAGGCTGAGCTGGGAGTCGGGGCTGGTCGGCAGATCGAAAGGACGGTTCTTCGGAGTCCAGCCGTCCTCAGGCGGCCTCGTGCACGCCGAGCACGTCTTGGTCGTAGGACAAGGCCGCCAGGGCCTCCTCCTCGGCTCGGCGCACGCGGCGCACGCCCACCCCGAGCCGCTCGGCCGTCGACTGCAGTGAGGCCGGCGTGTCGCCGTCGAACCCGAAGCGCAGACGCAGGACGTCGCGCTGGAGGCCGGGCAGGCGCTCGACAGCGTCGCGCACCCGGTCGTAGACCATCATCTGCTCGACGTCAACGGCGAAGTCCGACTCGTCGGGGGCCACCAGCTCACCCAGCGTCGTCGAGGACTCGAGCGCAGCCGGCTGGTCGAGGGAGGCGGTCACGCGGGCGACGTCCTCGAGGGACTCGCGCTCGTCGGCAGTGAGACCGGTCGCCTCGGTGAGCTCCTCATCGGTCGGGGCGCGCCCGAGCGTGCTCGCCAGCTCCGCCTTGGTCAGCTCGAGACGCTGGATCTGCTCACCCACTTCGAGAGGGATGCGGATGGTACGGCCGTGCTGCTGCACCGCCCGCTGGAGCGCCTGGCGGATCCACCAGGTGGCATAGGTCGAGAAGCGGAATCCCCGCTCCCAGTCGAACTTGTCCACGGCCCGCATGAGACCGAATGTGCCCTCCTGGACCAGGTCGGCCATGTCGACACCGCGGTCCTGGTACCGGCGGGCCCAGTGCACGACCAACCGGAGGTTGGCCGCCACCATTTGCTTGCGAGCTGCCTCGTCGCCCGCGGCCACGCGCTTCGCCAGCTCGACCTGCTGCTCGTGGTCGGGCATTGGAAACTGATCGAGGTCACGCAACATCAGACCCAACGTGTCCGACGTATTCACCGCGCTCTTCATTCTTCGCTCCAGACCTTCCGTGCTCACTCTCTGTCGTACGTACCCGTAGCCAAATGGGATCAACCCGCCTTCTACAACCGCGTACGCGCCCGGATCATTCCATGGCGTTGTTCGCGCCCGAATTGCACGCACCGCCACCCCGTGGTGGTCTACGGCATGCCTTCCCGGATGGTCCTGCTCAGGCACGGCGCAACGGAATGGTCCCTCTCTGGTCAACACACGGGCCGCACCGATATTCCCCTGCTCGAGCTTGGCCGGGACCAGGCCAAACGGGCAGGTGACCTGCTGCGCGACGAGGGGCTGGCGCCCTTTGCCGAGGTGCTGACGAGCCCCCTGTGCCGGGCATCGGAGACGTGCGAGCTTGCCGGATTCGACGGTGCGCACGACCCCGACCTCATGGAGTGGGACTACGGCGAGTACGAAGGCCTCACCTCGGCGGAGATCCGCGAGGGCCGGCCCGGTTGGACCCTCTGGGAGGACGGCGTGCCGAGCGGCGAGCGGGCCTCCGACGTCGGACGGCGGGCCGACCGGGTGATCGAGCGGGTGAGAGCACAGGAAGGCACGACGCTGTGCGTGGCGCACGGGCACCTGCTGCGCGTGGTGGCGGCTCGCTGGCTGGGACTCCCGCCGGTCGCGGCGCGGCTCTTCCTCCTGGACGCCGGGTCGATCGGGATTCTCGGATGGGAGCTCGGCTGGCCGGCGATGGAGCGGTGGAACCTGTGACCCCGCTCGAGAGCGGGGTCAGGCGCCCGGTATCAGACCGGGGTGGCCACGTTGCCCCTGGCCCGGTCCACCATGTCGGCCAGGCTGTGGGACTGAAGGTGCAGACGGATGGTCTCGCCCACGTCCGCCCATACGGCCAGCAGGATGCATTGCCCCTCGTGATTGCACGCGCCGTTGGCGTGCGGCTCGCCGAAGTCGCCGGCCGCTATCGGGCCGTCGACGGCGGAGACGATCTGGGCCAGCGAGATGTCCTCGGGTGGGCGGGCGAGCACGTAACCGCCCCCCACGCCGCGCTTGGAGCGCACCAGCCCGGCTCCCTTCAGCGCGAGCAGGATCTGCTCGAGGTAGGGCTGCGGCAGCCCGGTGCGCTCGGCGATGTCCCGCACCGATGTGGGGGTCTCGGCACCGTGGAGGGCAAGCGACAGCAACGCCCGGCTGGCGTAGTCACCCCGCGTCGACACCCTCACACCCCTCGATGCTACCGGCCTCCACATCGGTGGAGGTGGTGCGTGGGTCGTAGGGTGTGCCCCTGTGAATGAGGGCAGGCTGGGGTCGACGGCCGTGACGGACTCCCGCCAGAGGGGGAATCAGGCGGGAGCGGTGCCGAGCCCCCTGCTGCCGGACTGGGACGGGCCCTGCCTGCACCGGGTTGTCCCCCTGTTGCTGGGGCAATTGACACACCCAGAGGTCGACGACCTGCCGCCGTGGTTCCCGACTCCGGTGGCCGGGGCGACCCAGATCGTCCTCTTGGTCATCGACGGCCTGGGCGCGGAGCAGCTGGGCGAGCGGCACATGCTGGCTCCGACGCTCACGAGCGGCACGGGTGGGTCCATCACCACGGTGGCGCCAAGTACCACGGCCTGCGCGCTCACCACGTTGGTGACGGGCCGGGTGCCCGCCGAGCACGGTGTGGTCGGCTACCGCGTCGCGCTCGACGGCGAGGTGATGAACGTCTTGCAATGGTCCCTCCGAGGGGTCGACGCCCGCATGCTCGTGCCGGCGCCCCTCTTCCAGCCGTGTGAGGCGTTCCCGGGGTGGCGCGAGACAGTCCCCGTCGTGACGCGCCAGGACTACGGGCCGACCGGGTTCACCGCGGCGCACCTGGGACCGGTCGAGCTGCACCGCTGGCACACGCCCGCCGGTCTCGTCACCGCCGTCCGCGAGCTGGCGTCCCGTGGGGAGCCCTTCGTCTACGCCTACTACGAGGGCATCGACAAGGTGGCCCACGCCGAGGGGCTCGGGCAGTACTACGACGACGAGCTGCGTGCGGCCGACCGCCTTGTCGCCGACGTCCTTTCGGTGTTACCGCCCGGAGCGGTGCTCGTGGTGACGGCCGACCACGGGCAGGTCGACGTCGGCAGTTCGGTCGAGGTGCTCGGGCCCGAGATCATGTGCAACGTGACGCTGCTGAGCGGCGAGGGCCGCTTCCGTTGGTTGCATGCGCGGCCCGGTGCCACGGCGGATCTGGCGGCGACCGCGGCCGCACTGCACGGCGACGTGGCGTGGGTGCGCTCCAAGGAGCAGATCATCGACGAGTGCTGGCTGGGGGGAGTGCCCTCGGCAGAGGTCGCCGCCCGGCTGGGCGACGTCGCCCTCGTCCCGTTCGAGCCCATCGCGTTCCTCGACCCGGCCGACACCGGCGAGCTGCGGCTGCGTGCTCGCCACGGCTCGCTGACGCCGGCGGAGATGCTGGTCCCGCTGCTGGCGTGGCGGGCCTTCTGAGCGGCGTGGACGCGGTGGCAACATGGGGGCGGGGAACGACGGCGGCATACGACAGCGACTGCAACGGAAGGCACCATGCGTGACGCGACGAACGACATGAGCGGCGGGCAGCCGCCCGGAGACGGCCAGGCCCCCATCTCGCCCGACGAGGTCCTCGGCAGCGGGTCGCAGGAGGGCGGTGACGAGGGAGCCCCGGTGACCGAGTCGGTGAACGAGCCGGCCAAGGTGCTGCGGATTGGCTCCATGGTCAAGCAGCTGCTCGACGAGGTGCGGGCGGCGCCACTCGACGAGCGCAGCCGCGTGCGCCTGCGCGAGATCTACGAGCAGTCGATCCGGGACCTCGCCGACGGGCTGTCGCCCGACCTGGTAGCCGAGCTCGAGGCGCTGGCCCCGCCCTTCGACAGCGACGCGCCCAGCGAGGCCGAGCTGCGCATCGCCCAGGCTCAGCTGGTCGGGTGGCTCGAGGGGCTGTTCCACGGGATCCAGGCGACGTTGATCTCCCAGCAGATGGCGGCGCGGGCACAGCTCGACGAGATACGCCAGCGCAGCTTGCCCCAGGCGGGGGAGACCGGCCGGACCGGGGCCTATCTCTGACCGGAGGGTCCCGCGGCGCGATGGTGGGGCGCATGGACGACACATGCGATGAGCCCGTAGGGCCCGAGACGGGTGGGCGACGGTGAGCCCGGAGGAGACAGGTTCTCTCGGCGCCGAGGGCGCGGGCGGCGGCCCCCCGTCCTTCCCGGGCAACGCACCCCCGCCCCCGCCACAGGGTCCGCCCGCCTTCCCGACCCAGACGCCGACCCAGGGCGGCTACCCACCGCCACCGCCTCCGCAGTACGACCAGACGCCGCCGTACGCGACCTGGGGCATCCGGCTCGGCGGCTACCTGATCGACTTCGTCATCTTCGCCGTCGTCCTGGTGATCCTGGCTCTGCTGTTCCGTCACAGCAGCTCGCTCGACATCCACCTCATGGCGAGGAGGGGTGCCCGCCGGCGCTCGTTCTCCGCCGTGCCCTTCTTGATCACCGCCGTCCTCTACGTCGCCTACGGCACGATCCTGTGCGGCTCGGCGCGGGGCCAGACGGTCGGGATGATGGCGGTCGGGGTGCGCGCGGTACGCGACCAGACCTTCGAGGTCCTCGGCTACGGGCGGGCGCTGGCCCGAGCGGTGGTGGAGGGCGTGTTCAGGCTGCTCGGCCTGTTCACGGTGTTCCTGGGTCTGATCTGGCTCCTCGACATGCTGTTCCCGCTGTGGGACTCGAAGCGCCAGACCCTGCACGACAAGGTGGCCGGGTCGGTGGTTCTCCGCCTCAGAGCACCCGCAGGCTAAGTTCGAGGATCCGGGGAGTTACAGGCATGTAAGTCTGAACGTGGCGAAAGGAGGGCCGGTGTCGGAGCGGTCGTTTACGCATCTGCACACCCACACCGAGTTCTCCATGCTCGACGGCGCAGCGCGCGTCGGCGAGCTCGTGGAGGCCGCGGCGGCGGACGGGCAACCGGCGCTCGGCATCACCGACCACGGGAACATGTACGGGGTCCTCGACTTCTACAAAGCCTGTCGCGACGCGGGCATCACCCCGATCATCGGCACCGAGTCCTACATGGCGGGCGAATCGCGCCACGAGCGCCCGGTGCGGCGGGGCCGGGTCGACGACACCGGCGGCGATGTCGAGGGCGGGCAGAAGCTCTACTACCACCTCACGTTGTTGGCGGAGAACCTCGAGGGCTACCGCAACTTGATGAAGCTGTCCTCGGCGGCATACCTCGAGGGCTACTACTACAAGCCGCGCGTGGACTGGGAGCTGCTCGAGCGGCATCACGACGGGCTGATCGCCACGACGGGTTGCCTGGGGGGCGTCGTGCTGCAGGCGCTGCTGGCCGGCGACGTCGACGGAGCCGAAAAGCGCGCGGCGCGCCTCCAGGACATCTTCGGGCGCGACAGCCTCTTCGTGGAACTGCAAGACCACGGCCTGGCCGACCAGCACCGCACCAACCCGCAACTGATCGAGATCGCCCGGCGGATCGGCGCACCCTTGCTGGCGACCAACGACAGCCACTACACGCATCGAGAGCACGCCGTGGCCCACGACGCGCTGCTCTGCGTGCAAACAGGCGCACTGCTCTCGGACACGAACCGCTTCAAGTTCGAGGGCACCGAGCACTACCTGAAGACCGCGGCGGAGATGCGCCACCTCTTCCGCGAGGTGCCCGAGGCGTGCGACAACACGCTGCTGATCGCCCAGCGGGCCGACGTGCAGATCGAACTGGGCAAGCCGAGCCTGCCCGAGTTCCCCGTGCCGGACTCGTTCACCGGTGCCACCTACGAGGAGCGGGCGCAGTCGTACTTGCGCCACCTCGCCTACGAGGGGGCCAAGGAGCGCTACGGCGACCCGGTCCCGCCCGAGGTCGTGCAGCGCCTCGACTTCGAGCTCGGCGTCATCGGGGACATGGGCTTCCCGGCCTACTTCCTCGTCGTGTGGGACCTCATCCGCTTCGCCCGGGAGTCGGGCATCCGGGTCGGCCCCGGGCGGGGATCGGCCGCGGGGTGCTGCGTCGCCTACTGCCTGCGCATCGTCGACCTCGACCCCATCCGCTACGACCTTCTCTTCGAGCGTTTCTTGAACCCCGGCCGCAAGCAGATGCCCGACATCGACATGGACTTCGACGAGCGCTACCGCGCCGACGTCATGCGCTATGCGGCGGACAAGTACGGCAGCGACCGGGTGGCGCAGATCATCACCTTCTCGACCATCAAGGCGCGGGCCGCCGTGCGCGACGCCGCCCGGGTGCTCGGCAAGACCTACGCAGTCGGCGATCGCATCGCCAAGGCCATGCCCCCGCTGATCATGGGCCGCGACACGCCGCTGCGCGCCTGCCTCACCAAGACCGAGGGCCACGAGGACGGCTACGCCTCGGCGGGCGAGCTGCGCACCATGCACGAGACGGATCCCGAGGCCAAGGAGGTCATCGACGTCGCGCTCGGGCTCGAGGGCCTGCGCCGCCAGGACGGCATCCACGCCGCTGCCGTCGTGATCTCGCGCGACCCGTTGACCGATTACCTGCCCATTCAGCGCAAGCCCGACGCCGGCGGGGCCCCCGAGGACGCGCCCATCGTCACGCAGTACGAAATGCACGGGGTCGAGGAGCTGGGCCTGCTCAAGATGGACTTCTTGGGCCTGCGCAACCTCTCGGTCATCGAGCGGGCGCTCGACCGCATCGAGGCGGCGACGGGGGAGCGACCCGACATCGACAACGTGGACCTGGCCGACGAGCCGACGCTCGAGATGCTGCGGCGGGCCGAGTCGATCGGCGTGTTCCAGCTGGAGGGCGGGGCCATGCGCCAGACCCTGCGGGCGTTGGCCCCGACGAGCTTCGACGACGTGGCCGCGCTGGTCGCGCTCTACCGGCCCGGCCCGATGGCGGCCAACATGCACCGCGACTACCCGGAGCTGAAGAACGGGCGCCGGGAGCTGACCTACCTGCACCCCGACATCGAGCCCATCCTCAAGGACACCTACGGGCTGATGCTCTACCAGGAGTCGGTCATGCGGGTGGCCCAGAAGTTTGCCGGTTACTCGCTCGAGGAGGCGGACAACCTGCGCAAGGCGTGCGGCAAGAAGATCCGCGCCATGATCGCCGCGGAGCGCGAGAAGTTCATCGCCGGCTGCGTGCAGGAGGGCTACGGCGAAGAGCTCGGCACCGCCCTCTTCGACATCATCGAACCCTTCGCCGACTACGCGTTCAACAAGTCGCACTCCTACGGCTACGGGTTGGTCGCCTACCAGACGGCCTGGCTCAAGGCGCACTATCCGGTCGAGTACATGTCGGCGCTGCTGACTTCGGTCAAGGACAACAAAGACAAGACGGCGGTGTACCTCGGGGAATGCCGCGCCATGGGGATCGACGTGCTGGTGCCCGACGTCAACCGCTCGGTGGCCGAGTTCGCGCCCGACCTCACCGTGCGGACCGGTGGCGCAACCGATGCGGCTGGTGCGGTCAGTGCGGCTGGTGCGGTCAGTGCGGCTGGTGCGGCCGATCCGGCGGATGCGGGGGGTGTTGCCGGTGAGGCGGACGGGGAGGAAGATCGCGATGACGAGAGCCGGAGGGCGATCGTCTTCGGGCTGGCGGCGGTGCGCAACGTCGGCGAGAGTCTCGTCGAGCGGATCGTGGCCGAGCGCGAGGCCAACGGGCCCTTCGCAGACATCTTCGACTTCTGCGCCAGGGTCGACCCGGTCGTCTTGAACAAGCGCACCATGGAGTCCCTCGTGAAGGGAGGTGCCTTCGACTCGCTCGGCCACCCGCGCCAGGGTTTGTGCCTCGTCCTCGAGGCGGTGGTGGACCGGACCCTCGAGCGGCGCCGAGAGCAGGACCTCGGGATCACGACCCTGTTCGCCGCCTTCGAGGAGGAGGAGCAGGCCGACCCGGCGTGGGGCGGGGCCAAGGTGACCATCCCCGAGAGCGAGTTCGACAAGGGCCAGCGACTGGCCTTCGAGAAGGAGATGCTCGGCCTCTACGTGAGTGATCACCCGCTCATGGGCTACGAGGCGGCGCTGTCACGCCACACCGACTCCACCCTCTCGGACATGCGGGAGGAGGACGTGGTAGCGGGGGACCGCTCGCCCGTGCGCACGGTGGGAGGCGTCGTGACGGACCTGCGGCGCTCCTACACGAAGAAGGGCGACCTCATGGCGCGGTTCGTCCTCGAAGACCTCCAGGCGGCCATGGAGGTCTTCGTGTTCCCCAAGACCATGGCCGAGTACGGCGCGCTCATCGAGAGCGACGCGATCGTCGTGGTCAAGGGGCGGCTGGACACCCGCGAGGAGGAGCCGAAGATCGTCTGCATGGAGGTTTCTCGTCCGCTCCTCGACCGGGGCCAGTCCGATCTGCACATCAAGCTCCCCCTCGGCGTCTTGACCAACGCCAAGGTCGACGGTCTCAAAGAGGTCCTGAGCGGCCATCCGGGCCCTTCTCCGGTTTTGCTCCACGTTGGCGAGAAGGTGCTGCGGCTGCCGCCCGAGTTCAATGTCGAGTTCCGTAACGGGCTCGTGGGCGAGCTCAAGCGGCTGCTCGGGCAGAGCGCAGTGCTGTCCTGAGCGAGTGACGCCATCGTCGTAATTCTGGCTCTGAGCTGGGGAGACGAGGTCTGGGTGGCGGCGCCCGCATACGGTGGGAGGCCCGTACGGTTGGGAAAGCGCGGAGCCCAGCCAGTAGACTGAACCTCATGCCGATCGTAGTGAGCACCAAGGATTGCACTGCGCTCAGCGACGCTGAGCTCGTCGAAATGGCAGATCTCTGTGCGGAGCGGCCGCCTGGCTTCGACATCGGCTATCTCTCAAAGGAACGTGAGGCGTGGGTCCTCGTCACCCACGCCCGAGAGGGCAACAAGCTTCGGGGCTACTCCTTTTGCACTCTCGAGCGCATCGGCGGGACGCCTTCATTGCTGGTGGGCCTCGCGCTGGTCGACCGCAACTCGCGGTCCGAGGCAGCCTTGAAGAGCATCATGGCCGACCAGTACCGCCGGGCGCTGCTGGCCTTCCCCGACGAGGACGTGCTGCTCGGGACCCGACTGCTCAGCCCCGAGGGATTCCGCGCCTTCTCCGGGCTCCAGGACGTAGTGCCCTTTCCCGGACACAAGTCCTCGGGTGAGGAGCGGGCCTGGGCCCGTCGCCTGTCGAAGCGGTTCGGGTGCGAGAGCAAGCTCGACGACCGCACCTTCGTCTTGAAGGGTGACGGGTCGGTGGCGGGCGGCCTGGACTTCTTTGCGCAGAAGGTGAAGATCCCCGAAGGGGTCGACGGGCACTTCGCCTCAGGGTTCGACGCCGACCGCGGCGACCGTCTGGTTGCCTTCGGCTGGGCCATGGCCGAGGACCTGGCTGCGGGCAAGCTCGGGCGCTGACGCCCATCGGGCGTCGGATTCTCCACGTGGAGTCCTCACGTGGGAATCCTGGTGTCCCCGAGTCCCCGATTCCCAAGCAGGGCGACACGCTTCTTCACGTGTATATGGAGCCTTCGTCAATTGGGTGGGTTTACGGAAGGATATTCGATTATCATTCCGTAACTAGAGGGTTTTCGGAGGGTTACATATACGGGCGAGACTCGGGGGTGGGACTGCGTCAGCCCCGCGGCAGCACGGCCGCACACACCTTGTAGCAGTGCCCGTCGCGCGGCGGACTTACCGTGACCAGCAGGTACTGCGGCTCGAACCCGAGCGCGGTGGCGAGGCTCTTCCCGCTCAGGCGGTCCCGCCGTGCCGCGTCGAGGGCGCGGGCGGCGTTGCGGTCTTCAACCGGGAGCCAGACGTCGTCGCGGTCCCACCCGAAGCGGACCCATGTGGAACCGTCGCCGTGACGACGAAGCAACTGGGGTCGCCTGGTCGGCTCGATCAACGCCACCGAGGGGCGAAAGCCCCGGAACTCCCAGTAGGGCGCTGACGGTCCGGGGAACCCGAGGAGCGGCCCGTCGGGGCTGGCGACAAGTCGGCTGAGCAGCTTGCGCAGGTGGCGGCCGCGCAGGGTGCCGACGTGACGCGGCAGGTCGGTCACCGTGGTCGCCTCGGGCTGGGCCAGGTCGTCCCGCTCGGGATCGTCGGCCAACGTGACCTCGACGACGTCGAAGGTGGCGATGTCCGGCTCGTGCCCCTCGGGCCAGGCCACCCGCACGCGCATCACCGTGCGCGTGGCCAGATCCACCACGGTGGTGTCCTCGAGCGTGGAGGAGAGGACGAGGAGGTGAAGCGTCGACCCGCCGGCGGTCGGGACGCGCTCCTTACGCCGGGCCGAACGGCGAAGCAGCCGCGCCGGATCGGTCGGCGTGGTGGGGGAGCGGCGTGTGGCGCCGTCGCCGGCCGCCGCCGTCGTACCTCGGTCCATGGCGGGCGTCCCGGGCCCGGGATCGGTGTCCGGGTCGACGTCGAGATCGATTTCCTGGTCGATTATTTTCTGGTCCATTTCGCGGTCGACCTCTCGGCCAGACCCCGTCTCGTCGTTCCGGTCCGGGTGCTCGGAATGCCCGGCCGTCTTCGTGCCGCCGATGCGTCGCCTCATGCGACCAGCGCTTCGAGCTGCTCGGCGAGCGTGGCGACATCCGAGGCAGGCGTCCGGCATGCCCGCGCCTCACACACGTACGCCTGGCCTGGGCCAGTGAGCCTTCCTTCGAACAGCGGTCCGGCATCGGGCTCTCCCCAGGCGACGACCGCGGCGGGTAGCCAGTGCCGCCGCACCTCGGCGAGGAGGTCGCGACGGCCCCCGGTGACCACGATCTCGTTGGGAGCCCGCCACATGGGCAGAGCGGCGACGAGGTCGGCCAGCGCCATCGGGTGCCGCTGAAGCAGCGGACGGGCCAGCGCGAGCGTGCGCGACACGGCGTCGTCCAGCCTTGGGTCGTCGACCAACGCGTTGACCCGCACCAGCGCCGTAACGGCGATGGAATTGGCGGCGGGGACGGCGCCGTCGAGAAACTCCTTGGGTCGGACGACCAGCGTCTCGGCGTCGCGGCCGGTCGAGAAGAAGCCCCCGGCCTCGTCGTCCCAGAACAGGTCGAGGAGATCGGAGGCCACCAGCCGCGCTCGCTCGCGCCAGACGCTGCGGCCGGTCCACTCGGAGAGACGTACACATGCCTCAATCAGCCAGGCGTGATCCGACGCGACGGCCAGGTGTCGCGCTCGACCGCCCTGCCAGCTGCGCATCAGCCGGCCCTCCGTGTACATAGAGGCGAGAAGGAAGTCGCCGATCTCTTCGGCGCGATGCCCGTAGCGCTCGTTGCCGGTCGCTCCCGCGGCCTCGGCCAACGCGACGACGGCCATGGCGTTCCACTCCGTGAGCACCTTTTCGTCCCGCGCTGGCTGGACCCGCTGGGCGCGAGACGCCGCCAGGAGACGCCTGGCCTCCTCGATCTCGGGTGGGCGCGCCAGGGGCGCGCCGAGCGGTCGTACCGGGATGCTGCGGCCCTCCCAGTTCCCGAACTCCGTGATGCCGTACCAGTCCGCCGCGGCACGCACCAGGTCCACCGGAAGCAGCGCGCGGAGCTCGTCGAGTGTGAAGGTGGCGTGGCCGCCTTCGATGCCGCCGGCGTCGGCATCGAAGGACGAGTACAGCGCGCCCTCGGGGGTCGAGAGGTCGCGCAACACGAAGTCGAGTGTCTCGGTGACGACGCCCAGATAGTCGTCGCGACCGCCGTCCTGCCACGCGTGCAGGTAAGCCCGAGCCAGCAGCGCCTGGTCGGTCAGCATCTTCTCGAAGTGCGGCACCAACCAGTGCGCGTCGGTGGCGTAACGGCAGAACCCTCCGACCAGGTGGTCGTAGATGCCGCCGGCCGCCATGGCGTCGAGCGTCCGCGTGGCCATGGTGCGGGCGTGCTCGCCGGCGGCACCACCGCGCCGTGCGACACGGAGGCAGAGGTCGACCAAGGTTGGCCGGGGGAACTTGGGCGCGGGCCCGAAGCCGCCCCATTCGGGGTCGAAACCGGCGGCCAGGCTCGCCACGACGCGCTCGATCAGGGGTTCGGGGTCCACCCCGGCGTCGGCGGCGGTCACGGGTTCGAGCTGCTGCATGCCGGGTATGGCGGTGCCTGCATCGGCGGGCTCGGCCTCTGCGTGGAGGGCCTCGGCCAGGCGCAGCTCTTTGCGCACGGCCCCGACGAGCGCCTCGGCCTGCTCGAGCACCGTCTCGCGTTGGGTTCGCCAGGCCTCGCCCAGTGCCTGGACGACCCGCCGAAAGGACGGCATGCCCTGCCGGTCGACGGGCGGAAAGTAGGTGCCGGCGTAGAAGGGGCGGCCGTCGGGGGTACAGAAGACCGACATGGGCCAGCCGCCCGAGCCGGTCAGGGCCTGGGTGGCCGCCATGTAGACGGCATCGAGATCGGGACGCTCCTCGCGGTCAACCTTGACCGAAATGAACCAACGGGAGAGTTCCGCGGCCGTCGCCTCGTCCTCGAAGCTCTCGTGAGCCATCACGTGGCACCAGTGGCACGAGGCGTAGCCGATGGAGAGAAAGATGCACTTGTCCTCCTCCTGGGCCCTGCGCAGTGCCTCGTCGCCCCAGGGGTACCACGCCACCGGGTTGTCGGCGTGCTGGCGGAGATACGGGCTCGTCTCATCCGCCAGGTTGTTCACGGGAGCGATGCTAGGGCGCACGTCACCGGGGCGACCGCAGGTCCACCTTGGCGCCGCCGCCGCGGCGCCCCTACGGCACCCATGCAAGGCTCAAGCGATGGAGCTCGAATTGAGGGGGAAGACCGCTCTGGTTACCGGGGCGAGTCGGGGGATCGGCCTGGCCATCGCCACGAGGTTCGCCGAGGCGGGGGCCGACGTCATGCTTGTCTCCCGCAAGGCCGAGGACCTGGCTGAGGCGGTTGCGGGCCTGGTCGCAAGCGGTGCCCCTGAAGAGCGGGTCGCCTGGCGCCCCGCGCATGTGGGTCGACCCGATGACGCCGTGGGCTGCGTGGCCGACACAATCACGCGCTTCGGCGGTCTCGACATCCTGGTGAACAACGCAGGGACCAACCCCTACTTCGGCCCGATGCTCGATATCGACGTCGCGCGGGCCCAGAAGACCTTCGAGGTCAACCAGCTGTCGGTGCTGACGTGGACCGCAGCGGCGGTCAACGCGGGTCTGCGAGGGTCCGTCATCAACATGGCCTCGGTCGGGGGGCTCGGCGTCGAGCCCAACATCGGGTGGTACAACGTCACCAAGGCGGCGGTTCTATCAACCACCCGACAACTGGCGTTTGAGTTGGCTCCTGACATCCGCGTCAACGCCTTGGCTCCTGGTCTCGTCAAGACCAAGTTGGCCGCCGCACTGTGGGAGACAGGCGAGGAGCGCATCGCCGCGCACATTCCGCTGCGCCGTCTCGGCCTGCCGGACGACATCGCCACGGCCGCCCTATTCCTGGCCTCCGACGCGGCATCGTGGATAACCGGTCAGACGTTGGTGATTGACGGCGGGACGACTCTCAACCCGTCCGGCGGTGTGAGCTAGAAAAAATCGGCAGTGCGAATTTCGACGACACCGACCACCACACCGATGCGCCCAACGCCCCTGCGGCGGTTCTGCACACGTCTGGTCCCACGCTGAGCGACAGGCGGACCGTTACAAACGAGCCGAAAATTATCGTAACGGCCACGTTGGGTCTTGAAGCAAGACCCCCCTCCCGTGTTTTGCTGTTCTTCCGCGCTCGAAAGGGAGAAATGGTGATCGTCACGACTGTGGCCGAGTGGTCCTCGGCAATTCGTTCCAGCATCGAGCGCACCGTGGCGTCCATCTTTGAAACGGGCAACATCCTCCTCGCAGCCAGGTCAGCTCTGCCACACGGCGAGTGCACCGAGGCCGTCGAAGGCGCAGGTATGAGCATCCGAGTAGCCGAGACGTATACGAGGGTGGTCAAGAACAAGGTCCTCTCAGACCCGAATGTGTATTCGTCTTTGCCGCCCAGTCACCATGTACTTAACGAGCTGGCAAGGCTTGAGACCCCGACCTTGAGGCCTGCGTCAAGTATGGAACGGTCAGGCCGACAATGTCGCTGGCCGAGGCGAAAGCAACAGTCAAGAGTTTCCAAAAGGTCGCCATTGAATAAGCCTCGCCCGTTCAGGCGCGGGCGGACATCAGCCCACATCGAGGTCCCAGACACGACGGAATTCGCAACCATCGTGATAGACCCGCCATGGGAATCGGGCGAGGTGCCGACTGTCTCAATTGACGAGCTGCGCGAGCTGACGATCCCGGCGGCGGACGACGCGCATTTGTACTTGTGGCTGGCTGGTTTGCCCCGTACGTGTACCGGATAGTTCGAGACTGGGGATTCAGGGACCGAACGGTGCTCACGTGGTTCAAGCCGAAGCCTTCAGGGTGGTTTGACTACTTCCGCCCACGAACCGAGCGCACTCTCTTTGCAGAGAAAGGAACCCTCGCTCTGCAACACCGTACGGACGACTGGTTTTGAGGCGTCGATTCCGGAAGGAGTGGGACGCCCGACACAGTTTTATGAGGTCGTAGAGCACGTGTTCCCAGGTCCCTATTTGGAAATCTACGGTCGTCTTCCTAGGAAGGGATGGGTCGCCAATTGGTGCTAGGACGCGCAAAGCGGCCCCGCCAGTCCCAATCGGGGACGAGGCGGGGCGTATGCGCGTCTTTGCACGAGGCATGTTCAGGCCTGCTTGGTCCAAGCTGTTGCCCTCTACGCGATTGAGGCCGACACGTGCCGGGTTCGATGGTGTAGCCGAAGCGCGGCGCATGCGACTTCGCCCGCTTAACGTGTGGCTTCCATCGCCTCCGCATGCTTGGTGTGCGCCGCCGTATCCACGGGCCGCCGTCTTCCGCGGATTGCCCCCCTCGGAACTATTGGGGATTGGAGATTATCCCTTCACGGCCAGCACGAGCGGCGTTTACCATGAGGTCGTGGAAACCCATCAGGGGTCTTATGCCTCCGTCTGAGCAACAGCAACGCTGCGTGATGTTCGTGTGCGGCGAGAGGGGGGACGGAAGCGTCACCCCAAAAGGAACGGCCTTCCTGATAGCCGTGACTGCTAGCAACGGGGCCATTTCTAAATACTTCATCACTGCCGCTCATAACGTGCGTGGCATCGGCAAAAGATGGATTCGGTTGCGCAGACGCGATGGGTGGGTCCTCCAAGGACTTCATTATTTCCGAGTGGAGATATCACCCCACGGCCGACATCGCGGCCGCTGTGTGTGATTGGGATACGAACGAATATGTCGCTAACTGGCAGGAGGTCGAGTATTTCTCCGACGTTTACCCAGCAGGAATGCCGATCAAGGTTGGCCACCCGGTGTTCTTCATGGGTTTGTTGGGCCATGTTGACTCGCTCTCTGACCACGTGATTCCGATGATGCGCGGGGGCAAGCTCGGAGCGGTGTGGGTAGAAAACGTCCCGGTGAATGACAAGGATTCACACGGTCAGACGTATACGAGAGACGAGCCGATGGCCCACCTGATCGACTGTTTCTCGCGGTCGGGTTTTAGTGGTGCTCCGGTTTATGTTGACCATCCGTATTTTCATGTGGTGCCGTTGAATGAGGAAATACCAGAGAAAGGGATCGCCACCTACCTATCAAATGTGCCTTCATTTTCAGCCCTGTGTGGCGTGTTGATCGGTCATTTTGGCTCTCCCGGCGATAATGCGGGGGTGGCCGTAGTCGTACCGTAGAAGCGATCCGGGAACTGCTCGATGCCGAAGCCCTTCTTCAAGGGACGCCGTAACCATGGACACGAAAGCCGCTTTGGATGTCTGAATCTAGGCGCCCCTAGAAGCCAATATGATCGGAATCACCACCCAGACTCCGCTTGTGGTTGAGTCATCCACAACGATGTCAGCTCTTCCTCCTTGCACGACGCTGCCGCTTCCGGTCTCGACGTAGCCAGCACCGACCCTGATTTTCACACCGGCAGGGCTGAATAGGACGCTGCCGCTCGGGCCGACGGTCCCCGAGATCATCTTGGCTGTGTCGCAGTTTGTGGCCAAGTTGGTAGCCGGATTGACGCTGGTGTCGCACTCGTGGGCGGTGACGGTGTCACCTACGGGAAAGTCAATTGCCGTCACATCGTCAACGTAGTTTTTCGCGACTCCGGTGGCCTCTGTGACGCTGGCGCTCGGTAACGTGAAGCCGAGGACGTCGCTCGTAAAGTCGCCGGAGTTTCCGACAACCACGAGGTAGCAGGGGCTTGATCCGGTGACCCCGCACGTGTCGCCGTCAGGATCGATGGTCCCAGTGACAATGTCGATACTCGCTTTCTTGAACGTCCCCGCCTTCGTGCCGGTCCGAAGCGTCACGTTGACCTGGTTCGCACCGTCACATGATGAGGGGGCGTAGTAGGTCGTTGCACATTCGTTCATGGTCACGGATGTGTCGTGGTTCACAGTCCAGCCAGACCCCGATACCCGGTCGGCGTAGTGGCCGATCAAACCCGTGGATCTCCCGAGCGTGATTGTGCCGCTGTCTCCACTAGTCGCGTAGATTCCCGTGCCATCGTTTTCGTCAAGCCCGACAGCAGTACATTCCGCGGCCTGGGTGCAACTGACGCCGTCGAGACGGCCTGCGCCGCTCGGCACGCCCGTAAGCTCGCTAACCGAACCCCAGGTTCCAACGGTTTCGCTGACGTAGATGGGCTCGTTGTAGTGAGCATTGCCGACAGCCGTGCAATCAATGGCGTCGCTGCAACTCACGCCCCACAAGGTGTAACCACCGCCAACGGTGGGGAGGACGACGGGAGTGCCCCAGGTTCCGCCGACTTCGGAGGCGTATATCGGTGCACCGCCGTAGTTACTGGCATAGCCGACGGCGGTGCAGTCCGAAGCGTCGGGGCAGCTCACGCCATAGAAGTAGCCAGAGCCACCGGGAGTATCAGAGATCGCCGCAGCTCCACCCCAACTGCCACCGGTCTCGGTGTCATAGAACGGTAGGTCGTCGGCCCCCCCGACAGCGGTGCAGTCCGTGGCGTCAGTGCAGCTCACTGAGTAAAAGGCACTGTCGAAGGGTGCGTTGCTGACCTCGACGGGTGTCCCCCAGGTGCCAGCCGTCTCGGTGTCGTAGAACGGCAGATCGTTCCCGTCACTGCCGACAGCGGTGCAGTCCGAAGCGTGAGCGCAGCTCACGGAGTTAAAGGCGCCGCTGCCCCCGGGAATGTCGGTGACTTCGACGGGCGTGCCCCACACGCCACTCGTCTCGTCTACGTAGAACGGCAGACCGTTCCCAACATTGCCGACGGCGGTACAGTCCGTCACCGCGGCGCAGCTCACACCATTAAGTGAGCCGCCACCCATCCCGCTGATAACGGTGGGCGTGCCCCAGGTGCCGCTCGTCTCGGTGACGACGGAGGCATTGCGACTAACAGCAGTGCAATCCAGTGCGTCGTTGCAACTAATGGCGGAGAACTCGCCAGTTGTTGAAATCTCAGTCGGAGGGCCCCAGCTCGGTGCGGCTGCCGCTCCCGCGTAGCTCGGAGCAGCGATGAGAACGATGAGACCGCCGGGGATCGTAACGACGCCCATGAGTGCCGTGGCTATCCAGAACAACGATCCGCGATGAGCCGCTATATGTCGCATTCGTCTTCGGCCTCCCCTTCCGGGTGATCTCCCGGTCCGTTGGAAACGTAGACCAGGTGATCTCGGAAGGCGCCGGAAGTCCTTTCGTCACGTGGCATTCACTCGTTGATCACAGAAGTTCAAGCCTCAACATTTTCACTAGGTAGCATGACCCGAAAATCTCGTGACCTGCCCAAATACCACTCAGGCGGGTAAGGCCTGGGCCTTGAAATCGTTGCCGCATCAACAATCTGCACTCAATCGTCTAACAACCAGTCGAGAGCACCGTTTCCGAAGATCGAATGGAAGCCATCGGTGCTGACATCGTGCGATTGACAGCCCTCGATGGCGCTGAGCAAGCGTTCCGTCGTTTCCTCTGCGTCCACCTGGGCATCCTCGGTGTTTGGCGCTCCCCCAGTAACGACGAGCATTCGTAATGCGTCTACGGGTGCGACCAATGGACGCAGAAGTGGCAGAAAGTGTGCTTCTGCGGCTCTCCAACCAATGGCTACAACGCGACCGAACGATCCCCGTGTGAGAGAAGTGAAATAGTCCTGATGCGATTGCGGCCAAACGAACTGGGCCTTGTTGGCAACAGGTAAGGCTAGGGCTGGGATTATCGAAACGTTTGAGTCGTACTTATCAACAATCTTGACGCGAACGTGGCTTGAAGGAACCGAAGAACCGTGGATCGCCCAGTCGTTTTCAATGTTCTCAGGTTCACCAGCGTCGATTGAGTGATTCGGTCCGGCAGCACCTTGTACACGATCGAGGAAGGCAGGATGGGCCCACTGCCACAGCACCGAACCGTGCGGTTTCACGAGGGCCGCTGTGGGATCGACCACATAGTGATCTGGTGAGGCAGGTTGCAGTCTGAAGTGATTGCGGCAGGCAAATTCCAAGAGCGGGTCATAGTTGAAGTTGACAAAACATACGTGCCGACCGTGTTCAGAGGCCCACTGGTAACAGGTCCTTACTAAGGCCGTGTAGTTAGTGTCACCGCCAGTGATCTGTTCGACGTAGCGCGTCGCATTCCAGATCAAGTCCCGCAAGAAAAACCTCGTCGCCATAATGTGGCGCGGGACATTTCGGTCATCGTAACTGCGACGCCCTAAGTAGTCAGCTAGGGCTTCTTCGAGGGTAAACGCGATTGGTTCAGTGCCTGTCGTAGAGAGAGGTCGATCAAGCAATCTGTGGCGGAGTTCGTTCAGGATTGGTGTGGCGTCTGGATATTGGAGGTTCAGCTTCCGAGATACGTCTGTCCTTCGCGCCAAATCTTTTGTCAGTGGCGGAACCTGCGACTGCCAGTCGAGGTTCCGTTGATCGGCTAGTGACAGACAGTCGAAGGACGCCCCAGCTCCGACAAGAACAAGGAGTGCGCTGCCGCGCTCAATATTTACCTGTGCCATTTCCACATCTCCCCGGGTTCAGGACATTATGAGTGACGGCGGTCCAAGCCATCTCGCACCATCTAGCTGCTCACCACGCACGCCTTGCAGATTGTGTCGCGCTGCGGCAGAACAAGAGAGTGTGTCAACCCTGCAGCAACGCCTCCGTCATAATGATTGGCACTGCGACACAGCAGAAGTAGGCAATCAAGCAAACCACCGCGCCGCAGTGTCATCCCTCGATCAACTGAAGGACGGGTTCGTCTAGCAGGTGGTCAGCTCGCAATGTCTGGAGCACCCCGTTCATGCTTCGTGGTAGGTCCACCGGGTGCCCCGGTTGACCACCGACAGGTGAAGTGAATGTCCACATCGTCTGAGTTTCTCAGGCACCGCGGAAAATCCCTGCTCTGGCTTGTGTCACGGTTCGCGAAACTCATTTTCGGCAGCCTGGTAGACCCTCGCCGCTCGCAAGTGGACCTGGGCCACACGCGGGACCCTTATTGGCGCGGCAAAATTTCGGGTCTTACGATTCGCGCCACCAGGCACGATCGGAAGTGACCGGCCCACCATTTCGACGTTTCGAAACGACCGATGTCACGTGGCCCCGAACCCGGCGTATGGGACGCGCGAGGTTCAGACTTCTATCACGCGATGTCGTTATGCCACGATTAGGAGGTGCCACTCGACCATGAGGTGAGCGACCTGCATCGATCGCACTCATTGGTCAGGCGAGTCTTCATCCTTCTTCTCGCTTCGTGGCTGATTGTGCCCCTTGTGGCCGGTCTGGCGTCGCGAAGCCCTATCTTCGCTGCCGTGGCCTTTGCCGTGTGGGCCGCGATGAGCACGGTCATTTTCGGCATGTGGGCATCAAATAGAGCAGTACCGCATCGCCAGGCCGAGGTGAGCGCGACCGCGACGTCGCACTCCACTGGTTTCACCCCTCAAGGTTGGGCTGTGCCGCTCGGGATAGTTCGACTTCCTGCTCCGTCCCCAGAAGACACCGTGCCCGTTGATCGGGCGAGGAAGCGTTGGGCCTGGTTGGCCCTCCTCTTCGCAATTGTCGCCACTGGCGCGCCATTGGCCTCTGCGATTACCAATCATTCTGGATTCACCTTCCTGGTGTTCCTTTCCTCTGCCTACTGGTTGGTCGTCTGCATTGGCGCACTCTGTTGGACGTTCCACAACCTGCACCAATGCGAGCCGCGACCAACTCTTGAGAGACCCGCAATCCTGATTGGATTCGTCCTTGCTTGGTATTTGATAATCGCCGTGCTTCTATACAACGCCTTGTTAGGCATGGGTCACCCGGCAGCTACATGGACCTATGGCGCAGTGCTCGGACTGGTATTTCTCGGCTTATCGATGGCGGCGAATGGATCGTGGTAACGGGTCGTAGATGGTCGCTGTCCTACGCGGTGGGGTCTCACTCGGCCCAGCTCTGCAAAGACCGTCTCATAACTGATGCGAACTGGGATACGGGGGCGCTCGACAAAGACAGATTGCAGATGCCGCTGGACGCGTACAGTACGGATCATGTGGCGGTGCCTAGCATCAGCGGCAGTGATGGTCAGCGGGCTCATGCTTGTCAGTTGCGGTGGGGGCAGCGGACCATCGAGCACTAGTTACGCCAAGTCCGCCTGCCGTGATCTCCGCGCCGCTGGAGTCAGTATCCCGGACAATCAGCTTTCTACTCAGAGCGAAAACGAGCTACAGGCTGGCGTCTCCTACAGTGAGAAGGCTGGCGGAGCACTAGGCAACGATGCCAGGCACCTTGTTGCGATGTATGCGAATGGGAAAGGCAAAAACGCCGCCTTCTACTTCGCGGTGAGCCAAGGTCCTAGAAGATTGTCGGATCCCCGTTTATGCGACCTTAAACACCGGAACGCCATAAATGCCGCCCACAAAACCGATGCTCCTATGGATGTTGTCAACCCCTTTCGTGGGAATTTTCGGGAGTGAGGACGGCGGACAGACCAATGATGGGCCACTCGTCGAGAGGGCAAGCTCTTATCAGGTCACGCGTCTTCGAGAGTCGGTGAACCCGGGCCATGGACCGGCATATCGGTTACAGGTCAGTCTCATCGACGACAGGCGTACGGTGAGCCAGGTCCATGGTCCGGGGATCTAGGCGCGAGGCAGGTAGCGGTAGACCTCGCGGGCGACATAGCGCTTGAGCATGCGGATGGCCTCGCTCTTGGAGCGACCGTCTTTGACTCGGCGCTCCATATAGTGCTGCGTTCTCGGGTCAGAGGCCAGGCGTGTGATCACGATGTGCCACAGCGCCCGGTTGGCCTGGCGGTCCCCACCGCGGTTGAGCCGGTGGCGCGTGACCTTGCCCGAGGAGGCCTCCAGCGGTGAGACCCCGCACAGATGCGCCCAGGCCGCCTCAGAATGCAGGCGCTCGGGGTTGTCGCCAGCAGCGACCAACAGCGCGGCCGCGGTGTCGATGCCGACTCCATAGACGGCGAGCAACTCGGGAGCAGTGGTCTCGAGCAGCGGGGTGATCATGGCATCGAGCTCTGCGATCTCGGCTTCGAGATCGGCCACGCGGTGCGCCAAAGAGGAGAGCGACGCCTTGGTCGCCGAGGTGACCACATCGGGTGAGCGGGTCGGACGCAAGCCCTGGGCGGCAGCGACGAAGGCGGCGATGGGGAGGCCCTTGAGTTTGCTCTGGAGCTGGTCAGGAGCGCTGAAGGTCAACTGGCGCATCTGGCCGAGTGCCTTGATGCGCGCCCCTCGGGCCGAGCGCTTGGCCACGACGAGGACCCTGATGGCCTCGACCGAACCATCCCTGCTCTTGGCCGTGCCCTGGGCCCTCCCGGACTGCGCCGCCCGCGCGGCCTCGAGCGCGTCGAGGGGATCGGACTTGCCGCTTTGTCGGCGGGCCTGACGGTTCTGGCGGTCCACTTCGACGACATGGACCCCCGCTTTGGCGAGGAAACGGGCGACGCCGGCCCCATAGGACCCCGTCCCCTCCACGCCGACCTTGCTCACTTCGCCGAACGCTTCGAGCCAGCTGAGCAGTGCCGAATACCCGTCGGGATCGGCCCGGAACGATTGGGTGCCGAGCAGGCCACCGACCTCGTCCAAGACGGCGGCCACGTGGACCTCTCCGTGCGTGTCGATGCCACCGGTGACGGCGCGCGTGGCTTCTACGATGGTCATGCCATCCCTTCCTTTCCTTAAGTCGGTTGAGGGGTGGCGCGGCCGTCCCGAGAAGGAGTGACGGTGCGGGTCGATCTGCTCTAACAGAGCGGCCCATCACCCCTCTGGAACGGGGCACGCCGCGCCTCGTCTGAGTTTGCCCGGAGCTCCGGTCGACGGTGTGCGAACACCAAGGGGTGTCCGTCGTGATCTCAAGTCAGACCAGCGGCTCCGGTGCTCCCGAAACTACTGACGACCAACCTTGTAGCGGTGGACCCTCACGGGAGCTTCACAACATCATTGGCGTACGGGGGCAGGTCGTCCGTCCCAGCGGCCTCGGTAGCCTCCGAGAAGTTGAAGGAGGAAACTGGCGATATGGAGCCGTTTGATTTCCAGTCGTATGCGAGCTGGGGCATCCCCGACTTTTCCCACTACCCGCTGCCCAAGCCCGTCCCGGTCATCTCGCCTGAGGAGTTTCTGCAAGGCGTCGAAGAGGCGCTCACTAGAGATGCGGTTTGGAAGGCCACGACGGAATACAGGATGGGCGGGACGATCACTGTCGAAATCACGCCCGGAAGCGCCCAAGGTGACCGCTGTTACCGAGCGAGCGCAGCCTCGGGGCGGCTAAAGGCAGCAGCAGAATACGACACGCTGGAACATGCACTCAGAGCCCTGCCCCACATTGCTCATGCGCTATGGGAGGTCCGTGAGAAGGGCGGGTGGAAAGGCCTCGTGGGCGGCTGATACGGCCCCAGTCCGGCGCTCGGAGGCACAGCTCGTCTTGATTCACCGCGTCGAACGCGAGGATGTCACCCCCGCTCGGGAAGCGACCCGCGCCACTCCTCCCATTTCTCCTCTAGCCCCGGCATTGAGTCCGCCACCATGGACGAGTGAAGACGTAGAAGATCAGCCGCGGAGATCGAAGGAAGAGGTGCGGTGGGAGGCGGTCCAGGGTCGAAAGTGGTCTCTTCGAACTCGTATTCCCCAGGGGTCTGCCATTCGACGTGGAGGGTCGACCCGTCAGGCGCTTGGACAACTGCTTCGCCAACTGATCCGCCCTCGTCCTGCAGCGTCGCGTTCATCGACAGCACCCAGAAGTTCCCCAAAGCTCCAACTCCAGCGTCTTCCTCCACGGTTCGACCTTAGGTCCGAATCTGGTTATCCCCGACATCGCGCATAACGGCACCTATCCGGCGTGTACGGGGGCATCTTATGAGGAGCGGCGAGACGACCTATTAGCCCGCTTCGTCACCAAGATGGTCAGCGGTATCTGCATTGCGATGAGGGCAAGGGCAATCCAAACAAGAACCAACTCATGGGCCAGGGCTCCGATAAAGGCAAGCGCAATGCCCACTACAGAAAGCCATCTCTGCATTTGGAACAGATACAGGAAAAAGCCCACAGCGGGAGAATAGCTACCGGGCCGGGATGGGCCACCGTCATCGTCGGCATGTCGGACACCATCCAGTCAGGCGTCCTCACCCGGCGCATGGGGGCAGTCCCCCTCGGCACCTCTATGGGAGCTGAGGTACCACTTCCTCCCACTCCGCCAACTCAGTCGGATGGGGCTGATAGGTCAGGAAGGGCGACAGGAGGTTCTTCACCGTCCTCCATCGTGCGATGTCTTCGACAGATAAGCACGGTCGTTCATCCAGGTCGTCCCAACGTTCAGCGAACGATCTTGCCTCGTCTGGTGAGGGACCGGCCAGGTGATCGTGAATATATGCGAGCGCTGTGGCGGCAAGGTCTGATGAGTTGACGGAGAGCTTGCATCCCCGGCTTAGTAGCAGCAGGCCGAGCCGTATTTCGCTACCGATAAAGTGCGCTTCGCTTGGGGGGATTGTCGCCAGCTGCGTCACCTCTTGGACTACGGCATACCAACGCGATGCGAGGTCGGTGTCGCCGTCCTCCGACGCAGCCTGGGCTTGAATGACTGCCCATTCCCGCACTGAATCCCACCACTGCGCACCTCTGTCGCCGGACTGTCGAGAAAGAGCATTGACGATGATTTCGGGAGCCAGGTCCCTAACGAAACGTCCGTCATCGAGGGTCACCGCCATCTCTCAATAGTGGCAGGAGCGGGCACCAGTCGGAGCGGGTCGGTCCGTCGGTAGCGTCGAAGACAGGTACCTCTGCCCTGCCCCCGTTGTGCCGCAGGGCGGCACCCTGTCCCTAGGGCTGGCGCAGTCCTTCTGTCGAAGATCAGTCGATGTCCTGGCGTTTCATCGCTTGGGCCTCGGTGTATAACTGATCTGCCAAGCGGTCACGAAGGGCAGTCGCCTGCTCGTCGTCCTGACCATCCGTGCGGAGCCCCCGGTCGAGCAGCCCGCCCATCCCATGCCTGAACATCTCCAAGATGCCTTCGGGGAGTTCGTCACGGTCAAGCTGCATGGTGTGGTCGATTCGATCGGCGAGGTGGTCCTCCCCATGCTCCCGGAACAATGCAGACAACTCTGCTGCCGTGGATTGGATCATCCCTGGAATCATGCCGGATATCGGTCAGCCCCGGTGATTTGACGGACTGCCACCCAGGTGCCGGAGTGGCACCCAGACCCGGACGGGGGCAGTCTTATGACATGCCCGAATCCAACTTTGGAACGGCCAGGCAAGCGATCACGCCAGCGCCGTCGGCTTTCACGAAAACGATGTATTCGTCGGTCGGACCATGCACGATGGCCAAGCCGACCGGTTGGCTCTCAGCCTGCTGCAGGCGAAGTGCAGCCTCTTCGATCCCTCGCACATCAAGATTTACGCGACGTACGTGTTCAGCTCTCCGTTGATAGATCCCAGCCAGGTGTGATGCCGGAACCTCTGCTGCCTCCCAAATCTGGGTCTCATCACCGCTGCGGACTGCTGCGGCGCACTCGGATGCCAGGGGATCGTCCCACTGATCGAGGAGCCGAGACAGGACAACCCGGTCAATGGTGGGCACGGAATCCAGTCTGCCTCAGCCCTAGCCCATATGTGTGCCGTTCGGGGCGCCCCTGTGGGGCCACCGAGCCACCCACCTTTGCGCCGTCAGACACCGATTCGGCCCCTGTAGTTGTACGCAAACGGTCGTCACCGTTCAGGCTCATGACCTTCGTCCTCGGTACTGCAAACCCAAAGAGCGCAAGATGTGGACAGGCGAAGCAACGTCTTCTGGCAGCAGCTCTTTCGATCGCCCCTAGAGGCCGACTGCTGCGGCCGCGTTCTCTCGGAACAGGCTTCCCTCGCGGATATACCGGCGAAGCATGGCAGTCCCCTTGTGCCCTGTCGTGGCTGCGATGGCACGCTCGCTGACACCGGCGGCAGCCGCAGAGGTAGCGAGGCCAGCACGCAGCGAGTGCCCGGCGACCAGGTCGGGGTCGATGCCAGCGCGCTTGGCATGGCGCTTGACGATGGCCGCGACGGATTGCGCGGTGAGTCGGTTCGCGCTCGACGCGACCGTGACGGTCGATAGGCCGGAACACCGCGCCCTCGGTGATGCTCGACACGCTCAGCCACTCCTGACAGGCCCGCACGGGGTCGGTCTCGTCGTGGGCACCGTGAGGGACGCCCACGGTCCGTCCAGCGCCTTCGGGGTCAGTCTTGCTTCGCCTGAGCGTCAGCGTGAGGCCGTCCGGCCCCTCGACCATGTCGGCCACATCCAGGCCGACCAGCTCGCTCCGTCGGAGCGCCCCAGCGAAGCCGAGCAGGAGCAAGGCGCGGTCCCGGTGCCCGGCGACGTCATCGCCCAAACCGTTCACCATCGCTCGCAGATCCACCACGTTGACCGGGCGCACCTGCCGCTGCGCCGTGCCGACCGTCCTGCGGACCCCTCGGCGGACCAAGCGAACCGGCTCGGCCTTCGTGGGTGACTCGTGGCCCGCCGCCCTGTGGGCGGCGCTGATGGCGGCGAGGCGAGCATCGATAGTCGCAGGCTTCGCGGTGCGAGCGAGGTCGGCCACGTAGAGCGCGACCGTCCCGGGGCTTGCGGGCAGGCTGGGAACGGCGTGGGCGTCGGCCCACGCCGTGAATCGTGCCCAGCCCGTGCGATAGCTGCGGTCCGTGCTCTCGGACCGGCTGGCAGCGAGGTAACCACGGGCTTCCTGGCCGAGGTCGGCCAGTTCCACGGCCTGCTCCGTGAGGGGCGTCAGGCTCATTATGGCCTCGTTTCTAACTAGTGATAAATAAATCTTATCACTAGTTAAGAGGGTTGCCGGGCTGGGGGGACGACCCAGGACTTGCATGGCTGCCATTCACTTGCGAAGGACAAATTCCAAGGGGAACACGGTCGCGTTCGTTCAGAGCGTGGCTTCACCGAGAACGACTCACCGCTCAACCCTCACCCTGCTCCCCAATCTTCGCCTGGTTGTGTTCCAGATTCGGCGGGGCCATCGGTTAAGCCGGTTGGCCCAGCTTCTATTTGCTGAAACACCAGGTAGCCGTTCGTCCTGCCTGGATCGGAGACAGCGACGGTCGCTGCATAGGTCTGTACCTGACCTTGCGCGCAGTCCGGTTGACATTCATTGATGTTGAGAATGCCTGTTCCGCTTGCAGAGGTAGCCCCCCACGACAGCCAGGTGATATTCGTCAGAGATATGTCGCCGCTCGCGCATCCAAAGAAGATCCCAGACGGTCGGACGATCGGCGGTGCCGTCGTAGGCGCGCAGACCGCAACCCCGGGGAGGTCCGGGGTTGTTGTGGAGGTCGGTGCCGACGACGCGGCGCTCCCGGACAATCCAAGTTCGCTATAGAGATGTTTTAGGAAGGGAGTCAGCGAATTCTCATCACTTTTCGTCTCCTGGGCATATGAGGCAAATGCGACGAGGCTCTTCTGAGACTTGAACATCGCCACGCAGGCAAGAGCCATGTCGGCGGAGTAGTAGAGGATCTCGCGGAGGTTCCTCTGAGCCTGTGCGTTTGGAATTCTAGGAAGGTGGCTGAGCTTTCCTGTCGCATACCCGAATTGGTTGCACGCCTTGTGAGTCGCGACGAATTCAGATGCATCTGGATGGTTCCCAGCGTCATTCAGAGCGATAGCGACCTTGACGAGCGCACTATTGAAGGTTGCTACTTCAGGCAGATTCCGCTGCTTCCACTCTCGTATCGTGGTCGAACCAGCCGGAGCAGCGAAGCCCACCGCGAGCGCAATACCTAGGACGAGTGCAACCAGCGACCAGCTACACCGTTTGATTAGTTCGGTTGACCGAGCATGCCAAAAGACTGCCACGCGATCAGGATAATGAGAATGATGGCGATAGCTCGCCAGCGCTTCCTACGTCCAGCGGCGGCTCGACGGCAAAGGAGACTCATCGCGGCACGGCTGACAACGGATGTCGACGTCGGTGACAATCGTGGTGGTGGTGACGGCTGGCGTCCGCACCATGAGTGGATGGGTCATGCCGCGACCTCCACGACTCTCGGGAACAGCTCCCCAACGGGCACCCCGAAGGCGTGCGCCAATGCCCGCTTGTGACGCGCATGAGGGGCGTTGCGCCCGTGCTCCCATCGCCAAAGGCTGTTCCGCCCGACCCCTATCGTGTCGGCAAGTTCAGCTTGAGTCAGAAAATTCTGATGCCGCAACGTCCGAACGTTGAGGCCCCATTCCCGTAGCAGAGTGTCCACACATTCGACTCTGCCATCGCTGGTGACGTTCTTCGTGCATGCTTGACAAGAGATTTCGGCTTGTTACGTTGCGAGCGCGACGGGTTCGGCATCTTCACGAATCTCGCCCGTCTGGCTGTTGTAGAGAACGAGGTGAGGCTTTTCCCGCACTTTGATTGGCTCGTCATACATGGCCCGCTCCGTCCTGTGGCGCTCTTTGACGGCCTGGGCCTTGCCCGCCAGGCCCAGTGACGCCGCAGCGGCCGAGAGAGCCGTCTCCAGGTCGTCCACGACCACCCAGTTTCCCTCCGCCGTAGTCACGAGTCCGAGTCCGGCGAGCCGATGGAGCTTGCGCCTCACCGTGCCCTTGTTCGAGGTCGTGAGGTGGTCCGCGTAGAGCACCGACGCCACCTCCGCCGTCGTCATCGTGCCCTTCTTGACCATGGCTTTGATGATGTCCCCGCCGTTGATGCCGATACCGCCCCAGCGCGCGATGTCGTCGAGCACGCGCAAAAGCGCGGCATTTAGATGTACACCCCCCCCATAGGTACTTTCGTACCTACGGACATGCCGCGGTTTTGCGCGCGTCATATCACGTGGAACATGGGCCCTCCAGACCGTGGCCCTTCTGCCCGCGGCCCCTGAGGCCCAACCCAAGCGGCCGATGGAAAGCCAACCTGCTGCCCGCAGGCGTTTGGTCGCGTTCGCAATGGTGCCGTCGCGATTGATATTGACAGCCTCGGCCAGCGCGCGATGGGAAAACCCAATCGTCCACGTTGACCAGGCGCGCATGCGGGCGACGATGGCCTTCAGGACGGCCCGGTCTGTCGTACCCCCGCGGTAGGTCCAATTGGCCACCGCGATGGCGTCGTCTATCGCATCGAGGTGCGCCTCCAGCTCGGGACCGCCGCCCCCGGGCGTTCGGCCCACGGTGTCTACTGCTTTCGCCCAGACCTGCCGATGCAGCCAGCCCGTCGTGGCTTCGAACCCACGCTTGAACAGGTCTCGCTGATACCGAGCCCCACCGCCGTTGTCGGGATTAGCCACGGCGTTGCGGTAGTCGGCAAAAGTCCAGCCCTTTCGTGCCGCGTAGAGGGCGAACAGCCAGAGCTTGTTCGATTCACTTGTGTCCCTCGGGATGCGAACCCACCGCCCTGTGTGCATCATGCGGAGGTCAGGGTCAAGACGGCCGTCGGTGTCGGTTCGTTCGGCTCGTATGGCGGAGAGGAACTCCACGGCTTCGAGCGGCAGCTGCACCCCCGCACCCCAACGGTGGGGCGCGCCCGGTGGCCGCATGGTGAAGCGAGGTCGGAGCCCGCGGGCTCGCGCACGTTCGCGCCAGTGCGCGGCGTCCTCTCGGTTGGCAATCACGGCCCACAGGTGGGCGTGGCCTTCCCGACCGGACGGGACGAGGAGGACGGGCCTGCCGTCTTCAACCAACACTTTCGCAAATCCACGGGCGGATGTGACCTGGGCCTCCGTGTCCAGGTCGAACCCCAATACGTCCCAACGCACCGTGATGAAGTAGGCGAGCCCGGAGACGGCGGCGCGGTGGATGCTGTCTTGGCTGCTGCTCTTGTTGGCCGGGTCGATGTAGCGAGCCGCAGACCCAGAATCTGCCAGCGCCATTGACAGCTCAACCATCAGCGGGTCGGGCGCGTGGCTGTGGCGGGGTTGAGCATTGACGCCGGACGGGGATGGCACCGCCGAGGGGACAAGGGGCGCCACGAACGCCTGTCGAACGGTGCCGTCGGTGCGCGCCGTCTCCGTGGTGGTGTTGTGCTTGCGGGCGATGTCCTCCAGAGAGGCAAGGGAGGTGCCGGGCTTCGTGCAGTCACCTGTCATGGCTCAACCGGCTTCCGAAAGCGCCCTGTCATCGATAACCGAATGGTTCTTGCTCTTGGGGGTCCTCAAGATCATCGGACGACGGCGCGCCTGACCAGGGTTGGGCGCCCCCACGTGGGCGACGCTCACGATGGCGCCTCGCGGGCATCGGCATCAGGCGGACCTCGCAAACCGTCGTGCTCGTCACGATCCGCCGTCGGCCTTCGTGATCGTGACCGCGGCCCTACGTGTGGCCTGGTTCTTGCGCGGGGTCGCGCGCTTGGGGTTAGTCCTGGCCTTTCCACGCCCACCGCTCACGCGTGCGCCCATGAAGGAACGCATTAGAGGCACCCTTTGTGCGCGGCGCGCTTCTTGGCGTTTACGAGCGTGTACCGGCATACCTGGCCGACAGCGATCTCACGAGCACAGAGCGGACACCAGCCTGGGTGTCGTGCCTCAAAGACTCCAGTGTTCGGTCCGAGCCGCGGGCCCTCGTAACGAGTCTCACGCCGCATTCGGTCCCAGTTCATTCGTGTCATGGCTGACCCACGCGTGGCACGCAAATGATGATGACCACGATGGCGGCGGTGGTACCCTGGTTCGCAGAGGTCAACCTACTTCTCCTGTTCTCGGTGGGCCTGACCCGTTCCCCTTTGTGGAGGGGACGGGCGCGCCCGTGAACTAGGAGCCAGCATACGTCCGCCGGGTGGCCGGGATGGTGGATATATGGCCTCTGACCAGGGAGTTTACCCTAGTTGGCTCTTATATACCGGGTACCTAATAGCGGACTCGGAACCACCACTTGGCGACAACCCCTCGGTAAAATCTTGTTCGCTTCCCTGTGCAGAAGACGAGTGTTCTTCTCGAAACGATTGGGCCTGGGAGGCATCGAGAAAGACAGGCCCATGACGTTGACAGACGAAGAGCACCAATGGCTCGCTGAGTCCTGCGCAGCCTCGGGGGTGCCGTACAAGGTCGAAGACCCCCAGATCCTGCGGACGGTGGCCGCTCTGTTCGACTCAGCCCTTCCAGGTGATCTGCACGCGCTCGGGGTTGAGCCTTCCGCCGCCGATGTTGCGTGACTTCACGATGACGATGGACTCGGCCACAGCCGAGACGATGGCTTTCTGCTGGGCGATGGGAAGGGTGTCCCACTGCTCGCGAAGGTCGTTCACCTTGAGCCCCTTAAGCGTGTCTGCTCCCGGCTGTGCGGCAGCGAGAATTTCTCTCGTTGTCGGCCACGCGCGCACGGATGGGTGCGGCGGCAGCCGTCCACTCTGCGGACGTGATGGCTTTGTTCCCGAACATGGCGGCCAGCTCGTCCAGTTGCGCCACGTCCTCGTCCAACTGCTCTGAGAGGCCCTTCACGTCGTCGGAGACCTTCGCTCCCCGCGTAGCCCTAGCCTGACGCATCTGGAGGGATTCCAGCCGTTCCAGAACCATCTTCTGGACGAACTCCTCCAGCACGTCGGCACCGATGAACGTGGTGCCACACCGTTGTGCGTTTCCACCCCCAGCAGCGCGGCACGTGTACTGGCGCTTCTTGACCCCGTCGCTCCGTGTGGTTGCCGATCCGGCGAGCGTGCCGCCGCATGTGCCGCAGACGGCAAGGCCCGTCAAGAAGTAGCTCCGCGCGGGGCGCGCCGTACGACGGCGAGGATTGAGAAGCAGTGTCCGGACGCGCGCACTCTCGGCGTTCGTCAGGATGGGCTTCCAATCGCCCTTGCCGATCACTTCGCCCCGATGAACCCGAAGCCCAGCCATGCGCGGGGCGGTGAGCACCTTCTTGATAGTGATGGCGTACCACCTGCTGCTTCCCGACGAGGTCGGCTCACCCCGCTCGTTCAATTCGATGGCGAGGCCTCGAAGCGTCTCCCCAGCGATGACGCGTTCGTAGAGCTCTCGGATGATCTTGGCCTCCGCGCGCACGACCTGACCGTCGCGCGGTACCCGTAGCCGCGAGGTCCGCCGCCCTTGGGTTTGCCCGCCTGTGCCAACTCCAGCATCTTGTTGGCGATCCGCTCACTCTTGTGCTCGGATTCATAGCGTGCCAAGTCACCGAGGATACGGGCCTGGACCCGGCCCGTGGGGGTGCTCAGGTCCCAGGAACCTCCGGTCACCGAGTGATACTCGGCCCCCGTCGCTTCCATGAGGACGATGAATTCGTTCAGCTCTAGGAGACTGTTGAACAAAACGGATCTCAGGCATATGGTGAATTTTGCAAGCTCAGGACATGTCCGACCGAAGCGCCGACACGAAAAGGGTTGAAGTCGGCCACCCAGGTGGGCAATGCCCGAAAAGCGGTCCCTTTTTGACGGCCTGAGCTTGCGCGTCCGGCCTCAGACCCCTCTGATCTGCCATTCCCCGTCTCGCATGAGCCCGAGGTTGACTAAGCGCCTGAGGTTGAGGGCGGCGATGCGAAGTGAGAGCCCGAGTTGGTTCCTCTCCACCCCGCGGAAGCGCACCCTGCGATGGGCATCGGCTACCAACCACGCAATCGCACGCTCGACCATCGGGCGGAACCGTCGGTAGTCCTCTTTTAACTCACCTCGGCGCCACGATGCTCTGCGCGCGACCAACTCTTTGTCGTGAGCAGTGAGCTCGAGCGTTCGACCCTTCCGGGCGGTGCTGCAGCGCTCGCGGAACATGCACCCACCACAATGAGGCTGGAAGATGGCATTGAGGCCGGGGGTGATCGTGACCGTGTGCCCGGCGGGACAGGTGGCGGTGCCGGCGTCGTGGTCGACGACGAAGTCGTCTCGATCGAAGCCGCCGGGCACTGTGGGTCTGATCGGCCAGGGTTTGATGACCGTTTGGTGCTCGGCTGCCTCGAGCGCGGCCAACGTCTCGCCCGACGCGTACCCGGTGTCGCCGAGCACCATGAGCCCGTGGTCTTCGCCGGCGACCAGCGCGGTGGCGCAGCGTCCGTCGACGACGTTCGCCTTGGTCAAGATGGCCTTGGTCACCAGCCCGGTCTCGGGTTCGATGGCGATGTGGGCCTTGTAGCCGTCTCGGTATTCAGAGCGGGACTTGCGCATGTGGCGGGCCTCGGGATCAACGGTCGAGATCACCCGGTCCGGGGCCACCCGCTGCGCGATCCTCCAGGTGCCGTCCTCGTCTTGTTCGACGTCTTGGCCGGCGACGAGGGCTAGCAGGCCGAGTGCGTCAGTCCCCTCGGGATCACTCGCGCCCGTGTCGAATGCCTCGAGCAGCGCGAGCGCGTCGCGGACCAGGCCGTCGACTAGGGCCGCCTTGGCGACGGGGTCGTCCCAGGCGATGAGCGGTTTGCCCGAGGACTCGTAGTCATGGGCCGACAACGGCACGCGATCGGCTCGGGGGACGATCCGTCGCACCCGGCGGATGGCCGAGATCAGCTGGGTGACGGTGTCTTGGGTGGCCACGGCGTCGTCGAGGAGCGTCGAGTCGAGGGCTCGGCGGGTCTTGCCCTTGAGGACCCCGGTGGCGTCAATGACCGAACGCACGGCATCGAAGATCCGCTCAGGACGCTCCGACGTGCGCAGACGGGTGCGCCAATAGGTCAGCACCGAGTAGTCGAATCCCTCGTCGGTCAAGGCCAGCCCACAGGCCACCTTCCAACTGATCCGGTCGCGCAGCGCCCGAGCGGCGTCTCGGTCTGAAAGGCCCTCGAGGGCCTGGAGTACCATGACCGAGGCCACCACGTCAGCCGGCACCGACGGTCGGCCACGCCGTGAGCGGAACAGGTCCTCGAACATCTCATCGGGGAAGAGCTCCCGACCGTGGTCGGCCAAGAAGGCCTCCACGCTGCCCTCTGGAACCAGTTGACGGCACAGGGCGGCGGCGTCGAGCAACTCGCGATTGGGATCGCTATGTCCTTGCACCCACCAATTCTCGACGATCGGCAGCCAAATCGCGAGCACCAAACCGCGATTTATTCAACAGTCTCCTAGGGGGCTGCGATGGAGGCGGTCGGGATGCCAGACGATCACCCCGTCCACGACGTCGTCCTTCAGGTCAGCACAAAGACGCTCGTAGGCCGGACGCACCTTGCCGCTGTACGCGCTCCGATCATTGTCCTCATAGATGTCGGCTACCGTGATGCCTCTGTCCTTGGCCCATTTGGTGCAGTCCTTGAGCTGGCGGGCAACGCCGAGGCCTTCGCCTTCCTGGTCGGAGCTGATTCGGACATAGATGGCCGCGGTCTTTATGGTGTGGATTATAGCAACGCAGCAAAGGCGGCAGTGCTGCACATCACGCGGCAGCTGTCCTTCGAGCTGGCACCAAACGTGCGGGTCAACGCGCTGGCGCCGGGGTTTGGTCAAGACCAAGCTGGCCGCTGCACTCTGGGAGACGGGCGAGGAGCGCATCGCCGCGCACATTCCGCTGCGCCGTCTCGGCCTGCCCGACGACATCGCCACCGCGGCGCTCTTCTTGGCCTCGGACGCTGCGTCGTGGATCACAGGTCAGACGCTGGTGGTTGACGGTGGAACGACGATGGTCCCATCAGGTGGTGTCGGGTGAGTACTGGGCGACCCCTGAGCGAGCACGGCATTTACTGATCGCTCACCCGCCTCAAACGGCACGACGGGGATAGTCGCGTAGGTGCCGTGGCAGGAGGCGAAGAACTACGGATCGCCGAAGTATGTAGTCGGAGCCGGAGTCGGACGCCCCCCTGCGTTGTGGATCCTCTGGAAGTTCTGCGCAGTCATACAGCCCGTCGTCCAATCGGAGGGTGATGCGAGGCCTGGCGGGACGGTATTGCAGTCGTACTCGGGTGAGCCGATCGCCCGGTCCCAACCCTGCTGATACGACTTGGAGGGATCGGCTGACCCGCAGCCCGCGAGACCCATGGACAGTCCCACGACGGCGACACCAACACCAAGGGAAGAAACGAGCGGCGACGGACTGGAGCCCTTCTCGGTGCAACTCCGCCTCCGTGGGACATCACTGTGCCTCCGCAGATTAACCAGGGAAGGCTTTCGTTTCTCCGTACCAGGAGATGGGATCGCGCTTGACCGCCTCCCACCGTCGCTTCCCGGATGCGGCCAACAGCGCCTGCAGTGACGCGTCTCTGCTCGCACGCTGCCACAGGGCTTGTCGGCTCTGGCCGAGGGACTCGGCAATCTGTTCCCACGACAGCCCAGCCGAGCGTGCAAACGAGATTGCCTCCTTCTGGGCCGTCTCAAAGTAACGACTAAATGCAGCCGCTACTAGAAGGACTTCCAGCGGGTCGGGGTCCGCACTTGTCCTAATGCGCTCCCATGCTTCCCAGAACGACTCCGAGGGTTTCACCGCTACAACACTGAACGAATCGCAATCATCTGTCAACGCTCGTTTACAACAGCGTGAGATGATTGCTCGGCCATAACTCTTCCTCCGCGCTGTCCAACTTCGCCGTACGCAGAGACACCCGGTGGGCACCTCAACGTCACATGCCCTGCTTCTCGAGCGACGGCTCGCACGTGCGTCCACACTGATCATGCGGCGCGACTTCGCCTCCGAGGCGGCGTGCTGCACATCCGCGGCAGCTGTCCTTCGGGCTGGCACCAAAGGTGCGGTTCAACGCGCTGGCGCCGGGCTTGGTCAAGGCCAAGCTGGCGGCCGCGCTCTGGGAGGGCCCGGGCGAGGACCGCATCGCTGAGCACATTCCGCTGCGCCGGTCCGGGGCCATGTCACACCCGGCCACGGTCTTCCGTCTGAGTGGGTGAGAGCGACACCTGTTTGAAGCCGCGCAAGGAGCGTGACCCATGGCGCACATCCCACTGCTCAACGAACCCACCGGCATCGTCTCCCGCCTCGCCGGCACCTACACGAGACGGCGCTTCGGCCAGATGATCGAGCCCACGGCGGCGGCGTCGCACCATGCGGGCGTGCTGATCGCCCTGGGCAGCCTCGAGACGGCCGTGCAGTTCGGGTGGAGGAAGCTCGACCCGACGCTGCGCTGGCTGACCGTGCAGGCCACGAGTGCTCGTATCGGCTGTTCGTGGTGCATCGATTACGGGTATTACGAGGGCATGCACGGGGGTGTCGACGCCGCCAAGATTCGTGCCGTCACGGACTGGCGCCACAGCGAGCTCTTCGACGAGCGCGAGCGCACCGTCCTCGAGTACGCGGAGGTGGTGACGGGCTGCCCGGCAGAGGTCTCCGAGGAGTTGGCCGCGCGTATCCGCACCCACCTGAGTGACGCGGAGTTCGTCGAGCTCGCCGCCTGGGTCGCGCTCGAGAATTTCCGCTCGCGCTTCAATGCCGGACTCGGCCTGCGAAGCCAAGGTTTCGCGGACAACTGCGAGATCCCGCCGCAGGCCGAAACGACAGTCGCCGGGCCGGGCGCCCGGGCCGTTGTCTGACCCCGAGGTCGACGCGGCCGCATTCGAAGAGTGGCGCTCACTGCTTTTCGGGATCGCGTACCGCATGCTGGGCAGCGCGTCTGACGCCGAGGATGTCGTCCAGGACGCGTGCGTGCGCTGGCTGCGACGCGGGGACGAGCCGGTTCGGTCGGTACGCGCCTATCTCGTGACGGTGGTGACCAGGCTTTGCCTCGACGAGCTCGGCTCGGCGCGCGCCCAGCGCGAGACGTATGCCGGGCCTTGGCTGCCCGAGCCCGTCGTCATGGACGAAACCTCGGCGGCCGAACAGGCTGACTCGTTGTCGCTGGCGTTCTTGGTTCTGCTCGAAGAGCTCACGCCGCTCGAGCGTGCCGCCTACCTGCTCCACGACGTCTTCGGGTACTCCTTCGACGAGGTGGCGCGTTCGCTGAGTCGGTCGCCGGCCGCCTGCCGCCAGCTCGGTGCTCGGGCGCGCAAGCACGTGGAGGCCCGGCGCCAACGCTTCGACGCGGACCTGCACCACGGCCGCGAGCTCACCGACCGGTTCCTGGCTGCCTGCGCGACCGGCGACCTGAGCGGTTTGCTGTCGATGCTCTCCGAGGACGTCGTCGTGTGGACCGACGGCGGCGGCAAGGTGCGTGCGGCCATGCGGCCTGTCGTCGGACCGTATCGGAGCTCTCGTTTCCTCATGCACGTGGCCAAGAAGACCCAGGGCGTGCCGATGGCGACAGTGCTCAACGGCCAGCCGGCCTCTGTGTTCGTGCAGGACGGCATGGTGGTGACCGCGCTGGTCCTCGACATCTCCGACGGCGTCATCGTCGGGGTGCGTGCGGTGACGAACCCCGACAAGCTGGTGCACCTCCAGCGGCAGCTGCCGGCCGAGGCCACTGGTGGCGCGGCGCCGGGCGGCGGCGGTGCATGACCGCGATGTGCCGACGCGGGTCCTACTGGCGGAATGTGTCGAGCTCGCGCCGGCGCACCTTGCCCGCCGCCGAGCGGGGCAGGTCGTCGACGATGACGAGCTCCTTGGGCGCGGCCCACGGCGCGATCGTCTCGGCCACGATGGCCCGCAGTTCGTCGAGCGAGGGCTCGTCATCGCCGGGGACCACCCAGGCGACCACGCGCTCGCCCCACTCGGGGTCGGAGCGCTTCCACACCGCGACCTCTGCCACGCCGGGATGGGCCACGAGGGCCCGCTCTACGAGGTCGGGCCATACCTTCTCGGCGCCGGTGTTGATGACGTCGTCGATGCGCCCCGACACCGTGAGCGTCCCGTCGGCACCGAGATGCCCGGCGTCGCCGGTGGCGAACCAGTCGGCCCTGCCGTCGGGGCCGACGACGCGCCCGTCGGCTCCGTCGCGGTAGCACCGGAACAGCATGGGGGCTCGGACGAGGATCTCTCCACCGGTCATCTCGTCCGGCCAGGCTGTCGGCCCCAGCGGTCCGGCCGTCACGGTCCCGTCGCTCGGCCGCAGGGCGAGCTCGACCCCGTCGAGGGGCGTGCCGTCGTAGACGACGCCCGATCCCGTCTCGGTCATGCCGTAGGTGGAGACGACGTTGGGTGGCAGCGCGTCCGGCGCCTTGCTGCCACCGAGGAGAACACAGGAGAAGGTGGAGGCGTCCAGCCGGCGTAACGCGGTGGCCACGAGCGCGACGTGCGAGGCGCCCCCCGTTCGGCCCACCGCTTCGACCGTGTCGGCCTCGAAGCCGGGCAGCACCAGCAGGGGCGTCCCGGTGATGACGGCGCGCGTCACCACGGACAGGCCGCCGATGTGCGCCAGCGGCAAGCAGGCAAGCCATGAGTGCCGGGACGGGTCGATGCGCAGGCGCGCCGTTGTCACGCGCGCCGAGGCAGCGACGGCCTCGTGTGTGAGGACGACCCCCTTGGGTTGTCCCGACGTGCCCGAGGTGGTGACGACGAGGGCGTCGCCGGCCTCGACGGGCTGTCCATCGGGCAGGGCATGCTGCTCGCCGTCGGAAGCGACGATCCGTGTCGGCCGCAGCGCGTCGAGCATGGCGCGCCGCGCCACGCCGGGCAGCCGGGGGTCGAGTGGCGCCGCGGCGTCGCCCGTGTCCCAGATGGCGCGCAGTGCGTCGACGAATCCCATGCCACCTGGGAGGTCGAGTGCGACGAGCTCTGGCACTGGCCAGTAGCGTAGGACGCCGTGCACAGGCTGGTCACCGGGATATTCGCCATGCACACCTCCCAGGTGCTCGCCGCCGCGCAGCACGACACCGGTGCGGGCCCGCACCGCTCGCCCACCCGGTGAGCCCACCCCTCAAGGTCTGGGTCGCAGGCGCGCGCCCGCGCACCCTCCCGGCCGCGGTCGTACCCGTGGTGGTCGGCACGGCGGCCGGCTATCTCTCCAGCGGCCGCCTCGTCGTGGCGACGCCCGCAGTCTCGCGAGCGTGTGACGAGGTCTTCTGCAGTGCAGGGTTCGACCGACAGCTCTCGTGGCTCAATGCCGTCTTGGTCCTCGTTGTGGCGCTCGGCATCCAGATCGGGACCAACTACGTCAATGACTATGCCGACGGGGTGCGCGGGACCGACGAGCAGCGAGTCGGCCCCGTCCGGCTGGTCGCAGGGAAGCTGGCGACGGTACGCGAGGTCAAGATCGCAGCGCTGGGCGCGTTCGGGGTGGCCGGCGTAGCCGGTCTCGTCCTCGCCGCCCGGGTCACGTGGTGGTTCGTCCCCCTCGGCCTCCTGTGTGGGCTGGCCGGTTGGGCGTACACCGGCGGCCCGAAGCCCTACGGGTACCTGGGGTTCGGCGAGGTGTTCGTCTTCGTCTTCTTCGGGCTCGTGGCGACGGCCGGGTCGGCCTACGTGCAACATGCCCCTTTCGTCGTCACTGCCGCCGGGCACCAATTCACCTACGACTACAAGTGGGGGTTCGCGCTCTGGGCCGGTGTGCCGGTGGGTCTGTTGGCCGCGGCACTGCTCGAGGCCAACAACCTGCGAGATATCGCGACCGACGCCGTGTCTCACAAGAAGACAATGGCCGTGCGGCTGGGCCGGCGCGGCGCGGGCATCTTCTACTCCCTCACGCTGATGGGCGCCGCACTCGCTATCGGCGTGCTGCACGGCTACCGGGCGTGGTCACTCCTGGCACTCCTGGCGGCGCCGCTGGCCATCGTCCCGGTGCGCCTGGCGCTGGGCGGGGAGGAGGGTCGGGCGCTGCTCCCCATGCTGGGGACGACGGCCCGCCTCCAATTGGCGGTCGGCGTGCTCTTGACCGTGGGCTTGCTCTTATGACCCTGCTGGCACCCGCCCCGAGCCCCGTGCCGCCGGGCGAGGGGTCACGGACCGGGTTCCACGCCGGACAACCAGTGATGGACAAGGCGGAAGACCGGGTCGGGTTGGGCCAGGTGGACCGCGTGCCCGCCGCCGGGCAGGAGGGAGGCCACGGCCCGGGGAGCCAGGGACGCCATGCGCAGCGCGTGCGCGGCGAAACGGGTGTCGTCAGCCCCGGCCAGCGCAAGCAGGGGCGGTGCCAGTGCAGGCAGGCCGTCCCAGAGCGGCTCTTGGGTGCCGGTCCCGCACAGCCGGAGGCTCGAGGCGAGGCCGACAGCGCTGTTGCGCCGGCGTTCGTCGCGCTGGGCGTCGTCCGTGGTGACCAACCGGCGGAACATCGGTGCGCTGAGCCATCGATCCAAGAACATGTCCAGATCACCCGAGGCCTCCAGCTCCGCCGCCAGCGTCTCGTCGGCCTGCCGCCGGATCTCCCGTGCTCGCTCGTCCTCCACTCCGGCCGTGCCGCCGATCAGCACGAGGTGCCCCAACGCGAGGTCCGTGCCCAAGGCGACGTGCAGCCCCACCCGCGCACCGAGGGAGTAGCCGAGCAGGCTGCAGCGGTCGTCCCCGATTGTGGCCGACACGGCCTCAGCCACGAGGTCCGCCGTCCCCGGAAGGTCGGCGCGCACAGAGTCGGCGCCGGCGTGACCGGGCAGGTCGAGCGCCAGCACCGTGTGCGACTCGGCCAGCAGGTCGCCGAAGCGTCCCCACAGACGTGCCGTCTGCGTGAAGCCGTGCAGCAGCACCAGTGGCGGGCCGCTGCCCCGCCGTTCCACCGGGAGTGCCACGTCCGGTGAGCGTACAGGCCACCTTCAGCGCGACTCTCGTCGACGAATGGGTACGACTCGGTGTCACCGACGCCGTGATCTGCCCGGGCTCACGTTCGACCCCACTTTCCCTCGCGTTGGCCGCGCGATTGACCGCGCACGTGCGGCTCGACGAGCGGAGCGCGGCCTTCTACGCGCTGGGGCTCGCGATGGCGACGGGCCGCCCGACGGTCGTCTGTGTCACGAGCGGTACGGCGGCCGCCGAGCTCCACCCGGCGGTGGTCGAGGCGCACCACGCCCGGGTGCCGCTCATCGTCTGCACCGCGGACCGGCCGCCCGAGCTGCACCACACCGGGGCGCCCCAGACCATCGAGCAGGTCGGCCTGTACGCGGCGGCGACGCGCTGGGCGGCCTCGCCGGGCGTGCCCGTGCCCGAGCAGCAACCGACATGGAGGCCACTGGCTGTCCGCGCCTTCACCGAGGCGGTGCACGGGACAAGAGGGCCCGGGCCGGTGCATCTCAACCTCGAGTTCCGCGAGCCCCTGACCGGCCGGCCCGGGCCGCTGCCTCCGGCCCCAGGGCCGTCGGTCAGACAGGCCGGCCGGCGCGAAGACCCGGCTGCAGCTGCTCCGGCGCCACCGCTGTCCCTCGGGGCGCGAGGGATGCTCGTCGTGGGCGCGACAACACCGCAACGGCTGGATCCGGGGCGTGTCCTCGCCCTGGGCGATCGCCTCGGTTGGCCCGTGTTGGCCGATCCACTGTCGGGCTGCCGCGTGAAGGGGACGATCGGCGCGGCCGACGCGATCGTCCGGAGCGGGCCACCGCTACCCGAATGTGTCGTGTTCCTCGGGACTCCCTGGATGTCGCGTGCCCTCGGTGAGTACGTATCCGAGGCCGCACGTGCGGGGGCTCGGGTGGTGGTCGTGGACCCCTTCTGGCAGTGGGCAGACCCCTTCCGCGCGGCGACGGAGTTCCACCACAGCGGCGTCGACGCGTGGCTGGACGCCGCTGTGGAGGACGCGAGGAGTGCGACCGACTGTGATCCGGCGTGGCTCGAGGGCTGGCGAGCCCGCGAGTCCGCGGCGCAGCGCGCGATCGCGAGCCTGGTGGAGGCGAGCCTCAGCGAGCCCGGGGTTGCGCGCACAGTGCACCACCAGGCGGCGGGCGAGGGCGCCACGATCGTTGCCTCGGCGTCCATGCCGATCCGCGACCTCGAGTGGTTCGCCGAGCCCGAGGCTGTGGCACCGCGGGTCCTGGCCAACCGCGGGGCCAACGGGATCGACGGCGTCGTCTCGACCGCGCTGGGCGTCGCCGCGTCAATGGTGGCCCGCGGCAGAGGCCGCCACCGCGCCATCGGCCTGCTTGGTGACCTGGCCTTCTTGCACGACGTGTCCGGACTGGTCAACCTGCCGGCGGTGCCCTGCACCTTTGTCGTCGTCGACAACGGCGGAGGCGGCATCTTCTCGTTCTTGCCCCAGGCTGGCGTCGTGGACGAGGCGACGTTCGAGACCCTCTTCGGCACGCCACCGACGAGTGACGTCGCGTCCGTCGGGCGCGGCTTCGGGCTTCCTGTTCACGAAGTCGGCACGCTGCCCGAGCTCCAGGCCGCGCTCGCCAATACCGCGCCGGCGAGCAATCCCGGCCCTGCGCTCATCCGGGCGCACGTCCCAGCGCGCGCGCAGAACGTGGCGCTCCACGAGCACATCAACGAGGGGGTCCGTCGGGCGCTTGCGTAACCGCCGGCGGTTCCCCGGCAGTTCGAGGAGAGATTCAGCGGTAGCGGTCCGCTGGGACCCACTCGCCGTGGCTGCGGAAAGGCAGCCGCTCTGGCAGGTGGATGATTGCCTCGGGCCGCCGCCGGCCGAACGCCGACGCGTCGAGCACATAGAGGTCGCTCGCAGAACGGTCGGGATCGTCGACGACCGTGAGCACCCAGCCCTCGTCGTCACTTCGCCCGTCCGCCGCCCGGACGAAGATCGGCTCTGAGGGCCGCCGACCCGGGCCCGGACGCCAGCCGTGGACCTCGTCGCGGGAGAGATCGAATTGGAACAGTCCTTCGGGCACGGCGGCGAGTCCGGCCTCGTCCCAGGCGAGCTCGACGCAGTAGCCGTAGCGGAAGGCCGTCCCCTCTCGGAACGCGTCAATGCGCGGGTACTCGACATGGCGGTCGTCGAGCTGCGTGCGTTCGAGGCTGTCGCCGGTGACCTGCCAGCGCTCGAGGACCGCCAGGCTGCCACCGATCGGGCTCAGGCCTATTCCGAGCGGGCCCACGACCGAGGCCGACAGGTCCATCGGCTGTCCCTTCTCCGGCACGGCGTAGCGGCAGACATACAGCACGACGATGCCGTTGTCGTCGCCATCAGCGTTCGCGCCGCCGGCCGCCGGTGTCGGCTCCTCGTACGCCCCGAGAACGTGTGTCACCAGGCAGGGATCGAGGCGGAACCAGCGCACGGCCGTCCCGTCGCCGTCGCGCCGCACGATCCCCATCCAGCCCTCGGCACCCGGCACCCAGCCGAAGGGCACCGTCGCGTCGCGAGCACCGTCGGTACGCGCCGTCGGGGACTCAATGAACACGGCGTGGTGCGTCGTGACGGCGATGTCGTGCTGCCAGGTCGCGCGCTCGAGCTCCACGGATTGCACGGCGCGCAAGGCGCCGGCCGCGTCCCACTCCCCGATGCGCAGCCAGATTCCCTCTGGCTCAGACGCCTGCCCGCCAGCCGTGCCGTCGTCCGCCGCCCCGGCCTGCGTGCCGTCGTCTACGGAGAACAGGACGCGACCACCGTCGACGGCCAGGCGATGGACGTGGGACGCGATGGGTACCGTCAGCCCGCCGTTGAATTCTTCGGGCTCCAAGAAGCGGGAGAACTGCGAGGGAAACCCCGACTCGGGCAGAGCGAGGAGCGACCCCGAATGCCAGAAGACCCCGGCGTCCCCGGCCGATTCGTGAGCGCGGTACCACACGGCCTGGCCGTCGCGTAGCTCTAGGGCGTGCAGAGTGCCCTCGCCTGTGCCGTCGCCGTCGGTCCCCTCCGGTGCGCGGGGCCCGATGCGCACGAGAGTGCCTTGGAGATCGGGGGGCAATGTGCCCTCCATGGGCAGCGGCAGAGTCTCGTCGAAGCCGATCACTCGTGCCGCTCCCAGTCCATGCAACCGGTCAACCTACCTGCGTATGGCAGAGTCAAAGGCATGCCCACGCTCTCGGAGGACCTCGCCTTCCGCGGCCTGATCCACCAGATGACCGATGTCGAGCTACCGGCGCGTCTCGACCGGCCGGGGCTGACCGTCTACGCCGGCTTCGACCCGAGCGCCGACAGCCTTCACGTGGGCAACCTGCTGCAGTTGTGCACCCTGCGGCGGTTCCAGGACGCCGGACACACACCTATCTCGCTCGCGGGTGGGGGGACGGGCATGATCGGCGACCCGGGAGGCAAACAGGACGAGCGCCAACTGCTCGACCTGCAGACCATCGAGGGGTACCTCGAAGGCATCCGGCCCCAGCTGGGACAATTCCTCGACCTCGACCGAGCCCTGTTGCTCAACAACGCAGACTGGCTGGGCAAGCTCTCCACACTCGAATACCTCCGCGACGTGGGCAAGCACTTCACGGTCAACCAAATGGTGGCCAAGGAGTCGGTCAAGACCCGCTTCGAGCGCCCGGATCAGGGGATCAGCTACACCGAGTTCAGTTACATGTTGCTGCAGGCCTATGACTTCCTGCGGCTGCACCTCGACTACGGCTGCGACCTCCAGTTCGGCGGGAGCGACCAATGGGGGAACATCACCATGGGCGTCGAGTTCATCCGAAAGGTCTGTGGTGACGAGGTGTGGGGCTTCACCACGCCGCTCATCGTCAAGCCCGACGGGACCAAGTACGGCAAGACCGAAAGCGGAACCGTCTGGCTCGACCCGGCGCGGACGAGCCCGTACGCCATGTACCAGTTCTTCGTCAACACGCCGGACGAGCAAGTCGGCGAGCTGCTCCGGTTCCTCACCTTCCTCGACCATGGGACCATCACCGGCCTCGACGCGCAGACGGCGGCGCACCCGCAACGCAGGGCGGCCCAGAAGGCCTTGGCCAGGTGTGTCGTCGCGCTGGTGCACGGCGAGGCCGAGGTGGCCAAGTGCGAGGAGGCGTCGGATGCCCTGTTCGGCGAGGAGATCGCAAGTCTGAGCGAGGAGATGCTGCTGGCGGTCACGCAGGACGCGCCGAGCACCGTCTTCCCGCGGGCAGAGCTGCTGGGGTCCCTGACGCTGACCGACCTCCTCGAGCGGACCGGCTTGGCCAAGTCCAAGGGCGATGCCAGGCGCACGGTCGAGGGGGGCGGGGCCTACGTGAACAACGTGCGCCAGGCCGACGCCGCTCGCACGTTCGTGCCCGACGACCTGCTGCACGACCGCTACATCGTGCTGCGCAAGGGCCGGCGGGAGGTCCACATCGTCAAAACCGCATGACGCGCAGGGTCCTCGCAGCGTCACTCGTCCTCCTCCTGGCGGCTCTGGCCCTCACGGCGTGCGCCGGTGCGGATCAGGAGGGATCACCGTCCCACCGCATGTCCGTCTGGGTGAACGGGACCAGCCTCGGTGAGGAAATCGGTACGCTCGTGGCCGACAACGCGCGCATCGCCAAGGTTGCGCCCAACGGCGCCGGCGCGCTGCACGCCGCCTGTAGCACGATGATCAACGACGCCGAGATGGCCAACAGCAGCCTTCCCTCACCCGATCCCACTGTGACCGATCTGTTGAACCAGGCGTATGGCCTGGAGGGGACGATAGGAAACGATTGCTACAACGGCGCGTCCAACCCGAAGCAGCTCGCCGAGGCCGAGCACAACGGGATCAAGGCGGACGCGCTCTACGGGGAGGTGCTCCAGCGCATTCGCGCTCTTGACGGGAAGGCGCCGGTGACCACCACGACCTCGGGCAACTCGGGCAATTCGGGCGTCGGGGGCATCCTCGGGTGACGCCCGTCGAGCCCGATGCTGCGACCGACGACTTCGATCGCCACCGCCGGCGGGTCTTGTGGTCACTCCCAACCGGCCTGTACCTGATCGGGAGTCGCCACCGGGACGAAGTCAACGTGATGACCGCCAACCTGGTGGTCCAGGTGTGCGTGGAGCCCAAGCTGGTCGGAGTGGCGCTCGAGCGCGATTCGGTGACGGCGCGGCTCGTGTCCGCGGGAGGGGCCTTCAGCGTCTCGTTGCTGAGCCGCGGCGAGCGCGCCGTCATCCGCCGCTTCGTCAAGCCCGTGACCGACGTGGAGCGCTCGCCTGAGGGTGCCGTCGTGTCGATGGCCGGCCAGCCCGTCGTCGAGATCGGCCCGCAGCGGATCCCGGTCCTGAGCTCAGCCGTCGGCTACCTCGTGTGCATGCAAACCAAGGCCGAGTCGCTCGGCAGCCACACCTTGTGCATCGGCGAGGTCACCGAGGTAGGAGGCGAGCCGGCCGAGGTCCTCCGGATGGAGGACACGCGGATGCACTACGGCGGCTAGTCAGCGCCTTCGGCTTGGCATCCTTGCGAGCCCTTCAATGCGGGGTGCGCGCTGCAGCGCCGTCGCCGCGGGCCTCCGGCGGCCTCAGGTCGATGCGCAGGGTCAAGATGCCGTCGATCAGCTCAGCTTCGGCGTCGCCGATCATGGCGAAATCTGTGTAGTCGCGCTGGGCCTGCTCGCGGAAGCGCTGTCGTTCGGCACCCTCGATCGGTGGCATCCCGCGCTCCTTGACGGCGTTGGCCCGCTGCCGAAAACGCGCCACCATCTCGTGGGGGTCAAACACCGTCACGACGGCCAGCGTAGAGGTGGCGTGCGGCGGGTAGCGACCGCAAATGGGCATGCCAGGCGGGTCGTGCCGCTGGCTTGCCCCGCTTTTGCCGGCCCTCAGGGACGTCTCGTGACAGGCGGGGCCAATTGCTGGCCTGACCTGGGTCAGAGCGGGCACACCGACTGCACCCACTACACTGGTGAAGCGGTTGACGTGGCCCGTTTGGGTGGCCGTTGGGGGCCCGGACGAGAAGAACGGACCGGGTGTGACAAGGAGTTCTCGTGAAAAAGGGACGCCATCGGCGCTTTGAAGAAGCGCGCAGCCTGAAGCGGTCCTCGACCGAGTCGACGGGAAAGTGCGTCGAGTGCGGGGCCGAGCCGGACGACGTGCACGCCTCGTGGTGCCGGGCCGAAGAGGACCAGTACGACCGCATCCTCGGCTCCATGCCGACGTCGTCGCCTCACGCGGAGGACGACCCACTCGAAGACTGACCCAGCCTGAGCGGCGCCTTCTCGGTGTTCTAGGTGGCGTCAGCGGCAGCGGTGCTGCGAGTTCGCACAGCCGGATGAGGCAGCGCCACTCCCTTGGTGCGCAGCCTCTCGCGCTCCTGCAACAAAGCCACGAAGCGGTCGTAGGCCGTTTTGCCGACCATCTTGGTGAGTTCGGGCTGCATCTCCTCGTAGACGGGCTTGGAGCCCACAAAGGCATCCGGGGCCTCGGTGCACCACCAGTGGAACTCGCGTCCGCCTTTGCCCCAGTGACGCCGGTCCCACTCACGGATGACCGAGGTGACGTGGCCTTCCTCGTCGTCGACCTGGTCCTCGCGTCGAAGGGGAAGCTGCCAGCACACCTCGGGCTTGAGGGTCATGTGGTCGACGCCCCGGTTCATCGCCGCGATGTGGAAGGCGCAGCCGACGCCACCGGCGAACCCGGGCTTGTTGAGGAAGATGCAGGCGTCGTCGACGAGCCGCGTCACGGTCTCGCCGTGCTTGTTCTCGTGGACGACGCTCTTTTTTGTCCCGTGGTTCTGCCACTCGTCAGGTGTGAGCGTGGCGGCGGCCTTCTCGACCCGTCGGGTGTCCTTCTTGTCGACGAGGTGGGCGCCGTAGCTGCAGCAGCCTTGGACCAGTTCGGGCGCGGGGCCGGTCAGGACACCCTGGCAGCCGTTCCCGAAGATGCAGGTCCAGTTGCTCGTGAGGAACGTGACGTCGAACATCCACGTCCGCTCTTCCTCGTCGTCCTCGAAGCTGATCCACTCGTGGGTGTCTGTCGGGGTCTGCGCCACGGCCAGGACGATACATGGCCGCCACCGGGCGCTCAGCCCTCCAGGGGAATCGCGCCGGGCCCGGCTGCGCCGAGGTGTGGGTCATCGGAGGCGTCCGGAGCCGTAGACTGCTCGTCATGGCAATGAGCACCGAGGACGTCCAGGTCACCACACCGATCATCAGCCTTACCCCTGAGGCGTACAAGGTTGTCAAGGAGGCGATCGACAACGAGCCCGATCCCGGCAGTCTCGCCCTCTGGCTCGAGGTGCGAGGCGTGCAAGCGGGGTCATTCGTCTACGACCTCTTTTTCCAAGCGGTCTCCGACGCCGACGAGGGGGACGCCCGCCGCACACACGACGAGATCGAGATCATCGTGCCCGCAGCCAGCGTCGAGCGTCTGCGCGGTGCGCGGCTCGAGTGGTCCGAAGAAGGGGGCGGCGGCCTCGTGCTGGTCAACCCCAACAGCCCCGCACCCGAGGAGGCCGCTCCTGGTGTCCCGCCCGAAGTGCTGGCTCAGGGCATCACGGGCCTGCTGGCGCAGCGGGTCGTGGCGGTGCTGGAACAGGCGGTCAACCCATCTATCGCCAGCCACGGCGGACGGGCCGACCTCGTCGCGTTGAACGAGGAAGACGGCACTGCCTATCTCCGGCTGTCCGGTGGCTGTCAGGGTTGCGCCATGTCGCAGATGACGTTGCGGCAGGGGATTGAGACAACGTTGCTCGAAGAGGTGCCCGAACTCACCCGCGTGCAAGACGTCACTGACCACGGCAGCGGCGAGAACCCCTTCTACGAGTAGGCAATTCGGAAGGAGGCCGACGGCGCCGAGCGCCTCGGTGCGCGTCGGCCCACGTGGGATTCGCAGCTCCGAGCTGCCGTTGGCCGTCCGGTAGCGTGACTGTGTGCTGCGCTTTCTGACCGCCGGTGAGTCCCACGGTCGCGCCCTCGTCGTGATCGTGGAGGGGCTCCCGGCTGGCCTACCGGTCGAGGCCTCCGACATCGGCGACGAGCTGGCCCGGCGCCGCCTCGGGTACGGCCGGGGCCCGCGCATGCGCTTCGAGGCCGACGAGATCACGCTCCTCGGAGGCATTCGCCACGGCCGCACGCTGGGGTCGCCGGTCGCCATCGAGATCGCCAACACCGAATGGCCCAAGTGGACCGAGGAGATGTCGCCCGAGCCCGGAGCCCCGTCCAAGGTGCTGACCCAGCCGAGGCCCGGGCATGCCGATCTACCGGGGATGCTCAAGTACGGGTTCGAAGACGCGCGCGACGTGTTGGAGCGGGCCTCGGCGCGCGAGACGGCCGCCCGCGTGGCGGCTGGCACGTTGGCCAAGCTGTTGCTCGTCCACCTCGGCATCTCCATCGTGAGTCACGTCGTCGCCCTCGGTGACGCGGGCATCGGGCCTGACAGCGCACGGCCGGGACCGGCTGATCTTGAGCAGGTGGACGCCAGCGCCGTGCGCTGCTTCGACCCGGCCGCCGAAGAAGCCATGATCGCCGCCGTCAAGGCCGCAGCAAAGGTGGGCGACTCGCTGGGCGGCGTGGCCGAAGTGCTGGCCTATGGCGTGCCGGTGGGCCTCGGCAGCCACGTGCACTGGGACCGCAAGCTCGATGCGAACTTGGCGCAGGCGCTCATGTCGATCCAGGCCGTCAAGGCGGTCGAGATCGGTGACGGGTGGGACAACGCAGCGCGCCGCGGCTCGGAGGCTCACGACGCCATCGTCTACGACGAGGAACTGGGCTACGTGCGGCCGACCGAGCGTGCCGGGGGGATCGAGGGAGGCATCTCCAACGGCGGGATGGTGGTGGTGCGCGTCGCCATGAAGCCGTTGGCCACGCTGAACCGCCCGGTGCTCCAGACCGTCGACGTCGTCACGAAGGAGTCGACCGTCAGCTTCAAGGAGCGTACCGATGTCACGGCCGTGCCCGCCATGGGTGTGGTCGCCGAGTCGATGACCGCTCTCGTCCTGGCCAACGAAGCCCTGCGCAAGTTCGGTGGAGACTCACTGGCCGAGGTGGTGCGCAACCGCGACGGATTCATGGCGTCGCTGGGGTCGACCCCGTCCTCGGCGATGGGCAGTCCCGATTCGAGCTCGGGACCGGGCAGCGCCGCGGGATGACCCCGCGCATCCTGCTCGTCGGGATGATGGGCGCGGGCAAGACGACCACAGGCAAGTTCCTGGCCGAGCATCTGGGGTGGCATTACCGCGACTCGGACCTGGACGTCGAAGCCGAAACCGGTCTGACGGTGCCCGAGCTCTTCAAACGCGACGGCGAGGCGGCGTTCCGCCAGGCCGAGGCTGGCGTTCTCGCTGCAGCCTGCGCCGACCCGTCACCATCCGTCGTCTCGGTAGCGGGTGGCGCGGTGCTCAGCCCTGACACCCGGCGCCGCATTGCCGCCAGCGGGCTTGTGGTGTGGTTGCGCGCCCGACCCGAGACGCTGGCCGCCCGCGTCGGGGACGGCGCGGGCAGACCGCTGCTCGATGACGACCCCGCCGCCGCGCTGATCAAGTTGAACGACGTGCGGGCCCCGCTTTACGCAGAGGTAGCGGACTTCGTGATCGACGTCGACGACCTCGCGCCCGACGAGGTGGCCGAGCGCGTCCTGGCCGCGGTTGCGGTGAACGCCGCAGACACCGCGACGAAAGGGGAGTGAGGCAAGGATGCGCGCCCTCTCCGTCGACCTGGCCGAGCGCAGCTACCCGATCCTCGTGGGCCACGGGGCCCGCCACGAGGTGGCGCGGTACCTGCCGACCGGCGCCAAGTCCGCCGCGGTCGTAACCCAGCAATCGATCGTCGACGCCGGGTGGATCGGCGGGCTCGATGTGGGCGTGCCGTCCCAGGTGTGCATCATCCCCGACGGTGAGGACGCCAAGACGCTGGCGACGGTGGAGGATCTGGCTCGTCGTTTCGCCCGGGCAGGTCTCTCGCGCGCCGACGCGGTGGTCGCCGTCGGTGGCGGCATCGTGACCGACGTAGCCGGGTTCGCCGCCGCCACCTACCACCGCGGCACGGCCTACGTGAACGTGGCCACGTCGCTGCTGGCCCAGGTCGACGCGGCCATCGGCGGCAAGACGGGTGTGAACCTCCCCGAGGGTAAGAACCTCGTCGGGGCCTTCTGGCAGCCCAACGCTGTGCTGTGCGATACCGACACGCTGTCGTCTCTCCCGTCACGCGAATGGTCGTGCGGCCGGGGGGAGATCGCCAAGTACGCCTTCCTCGGCGACGGACCGCGTGCGGACCAGCCGATCGAGGAGCAGGTGGCGTGCTGCGCCGCCATCAAGGCCGCTGTCGTCTCCGAGGATGAGCGCGAGGGCGGGCGCCGCATGGTGCTCAACTACGGGCACACCCTCGGTCACGCGCTGGAGGGCGCCGCCCTCTTGGACCACCACGAATGGGATCTGCGCCACGGCGAGGCCGTGGCCATCGGGCTGCTCTTCTCTGCGCTGCTGGCCGAGCGCCTCGGTCGTATCGACGCCCCACGCGTCGAGGAGCACCGCGCCATCATAGGCAGCTTCGACTTGAGGACCGACCTCCCTCCTGGTGCCGGCGCGGAGGAGTTGGTCAGGTTCATGGGCCGCGACAAGAAAGCGCAGCAGGACCTGACGTTCGTCCTCGACGGGCCCAGAGGTGTGGAAGCGGTGCATGGCGTGGACCTGTCCGACGTGGTCGCTACCCTGGCTGCCATGGGTGCGCGTACGTGAGCCTCGTCCTGCTGCTGTCGGGGCCGAACCTCAATCTCCTCGGCGAGCGTGAGCCGGCTGTCTACGGCACCGACACCCTGGCCGACCACGTCTCGCGGGCCGAGAAGGCGGCCGGACGGCTCGGTCTCGAACTCGAGCACCTGCAGTCGAACCACGAGGGCGACCTCGTCGACGCCGTCCACGGAGCGCGGGGCCGTGCGGACGCGCTGGTGATCAACGCCGGCGCACTCAGTCATACGTCGTGGTCACTCCACGACGCCGTGGCCGCCTTCGAAGGGCCGGTCATCGAGGTGCACATCTCGAACCCCGCGGCGCGCGAGCCGTTCCGGCACACCTCGGTGTTGGCGCCGGTGTCCGCCGGACTGATCGCCGGCTTCGGCGGCCTCGGCTACGAGCTCGCGATCGACGCCGTCGCCACCCTGCTGAAAGAACAGTGAGAGATCGAGACCGCGACCCACCGTTGACTGCGAAGGACATCCGATGACCACGACCACGCGCCCAAACCCCTACATTCCTGCCACCACGTCGTTGCCCCCCATCACCGTGACGAGCCGGCTCGACCGGCTGCGCGACGGCTTCGAGGAGCATGAGGTCGATGCTCTCGTTGTCACGACACTCGCAAACGTCCGCTACCTCACGGGCTTCTCGGGCTCGGCCGGCGTCTTGACGGTGACCCGCGACGCCGCTCTTCTTACCACCGACGGTCGCTATCGGACGCAGTCGACGGAGCAGGTCGAGCGGGCAGGCGCCGCAGCGCTGGTCGAGATCGTCATCGGGCCGATGGCCGAACAGCGCCTCGCGGCCCAGCTGCTGTTGGGGGGAGAGGCGGCTACCGAGCGGGTCGGGCTCGAGGCGGACAACGTGACGTGGAACCAGCAGCTCACCTGGGCCAACCTGGTGGGCGGCGACCGGCTCGTCCCCACGTCGAACGCGGTGGAGGCCCTGCGGGCCCGCAAGGACGAGGCTGAGCTCGCACGCATGGAACGGGCAGCGGCCATTGCCGACGCCGCGTTGTTCGAGGTGCTCCCCCTCATGGGGCAAGGGGTCACCGAGGAGCTGTTCGCTCTCGAACTCGATACGGCAATGCGGCGTGGCGGCGCCGAGAGCACGGCGTTCGAGACGATCGTCGCCGCAGGCGAGAACTCGGCCAAACCGCACCACCACCCTGGCGGTCGGCGGATCAACCAGGGCGATCCTGTCGTGGTCGACTTCGGGGCCACGTTCGAGGGCTATCGCTCCGACATGACTCGCACGTTCTGCGTCGACGCTGAGCCCGAGGGCGAGCTGGCGCGCATCTTCGAGGTGGTGCAGACCTCGCAGGCCGCCGGTGCCGAGGCCGTCCGCCCCGGTGTCAGCGCGAAGGAAGTGGACGCCGTCTGTCGGCGGATCATCGCCGAGGCCGGTTGGGCCGAGCGCTTCGAGCACGGCACGGGACACGGTGTCGGCCTCGACATCCATGAGGCCCCGACGGTGTCCCAGCTGGGCACTGCTATCCTCGCTCCCGGCTTCGTCGTCACCGTCGAGCCCGGCGTGTACGTTCCCGGGCACGGCGGCGTCCGCGTGGAGGACACCCTCGTCGTGACGGAGGACGGCGCACGCCCTCTGACCAGATTTACAAAGGACATCCATGGCAGTCTCGACCAATGACCTGAAGAACGGCATGAGCCTGGACCTCCCCGAGGGCCTGTTCAGCGTCGTCGAGTTCCAGCACGTGAAGCCTGGGAAGGGCGGGGCCTTCGTACGCACCAAGCTGAAGAACGTCCGCAGCGGCGCGGTGATCGAGCGCACCTACCGGGCCGACGAGAAGCTCGAGCAGGCGATCATCGACAAACGCGACATGCAGTTCCTCTATCGCGACGGTGCCGACTTCGTCTTCATGGACACGACGACCTACGAGCAGATGACCGCCGCGCCAGAGTCGCTGGGCGACGCGCCGAACTACCTCAAGGAGGGGGACGAGGCGAACCTGCAGATGTACGACGGCGAGATCGTCGGCGTCGACCTGCCGGCTTCCGTCGAACTGTCGGTCTCCGAGACCGAGCCCGGCATCCAGGGCGATCGCGTCTCGGGCGCGCGGAAGCCTGCCACGTTGCAGACCGGGCTCGTCGTTCAGGTGCCTCTCTTCGTGAACACCGGCGACATGATCAAGGTCGACACCCGCTCCGGCGAGTATCTGACCCGGGCCTGACGGCCCGGCGTCCTCGACCTGCTGCACCGGCCCTCCGAGTCGATGCCCGACGGCGCGCCACGGCACCAGCAGCGCGAGCGAGCGCTCTCCTTGCTCTACGAGGCTGAGCTCAAGGGCGAGGATCCGCGTACGGTGCTGGCCGCCCTCCCCGTACCCCCCGACGACTACGTAGAGACCCTGGTCGCGCTGACCGTGGCCAACGGGCCGGAGGCCGACGAGCGCATCTCGGGCGCCGCGGTCGGCTGGCCGCTCGACCGGATGGCGGTCATCGACCGCATCGTCCTTCGCCTTGCGGTGGCGGAGCTGCTCGACCCTGAAGGGCCGCCGACGGCTGTCGTCATCGACGAGGCGGTCGAGCTGGTGAAGGCGTACTCCACCGAGGAATCGGGTCGTTTCGTCAACGGCGTGTTGGCGACCATCGCCGGCGACCTGGCGAGCGGCACGGTGTGACCTCGTGGGGGAAAAGCCCTGTTCGTCCCCTGGTCCCGCTGGACGTCGGCCCGCTAAGGTAGGGACCTAGCCGTGAAGTGGGTCCTGTGAGGCTCACACGGCAGGAGGAGCAGTGGCCGAACGCGAGCGCAGTCATACGCGACCCCTCGGGGGCGTGTTCGTGGCGCACTCCCAGGTCCTGACTGCAGCCGACGTCCAGCGTGCCCTGACCCGGATGTCGCACGAGGTGGTCGAGCGCAACGGCGGGATCGACGACGTCGTGCTGGTGGGTCTCCAGACCGGCGGCGTGCCCCTCGCCAACACGATGGCGGAGAACCTGCGTCAGATCGAGGCGTCTGACTCGCTCCAGGTGGGCACCCTTGACGTGGCTTTCTACCGAGATGACATCGGTCTGCGCCCGGTTCTCCCGGAGGCCGTCACCGACATCCCCGTCGACCTGGCCGGACGGGTGGTCATCCTGGTCGATGACGTGCTTTTCACCGGGCGCACAATCCGCGCCGCGCTGAACGCGCTGACCGACTTCGGCCGGGCTCGTGCCATCCAGCTCGCCGTCATGGTCGACCGCGGCCACCGGGAGCTGCCCATCCGGCCCGACTATGTGGGCAAGAACCTGCCCACACGGCGCGAGGAGATGGTCGATGTCGGCGACGACGGCGTCTGGATCGGCACCTTGGAGGACAAGTGACGGCCGCGGCGCGCCGACCCGAGGTCCCGCTGCGCCCGGCCCGGCCAGCTCGCCCCGCAGTGCCCCAGCACGTGCTGTCGGTCTCCGACCTCGGGCCGGAGGGGATTGCCGAGGTCCTGCGCGTTGCCGAGGCCTTCGCCGAGGTGGAGCGGCGATCGGTGCCGAAGGTGCCCACCCTGCGCGGCAAGGTGGTGGCGACGCTGTTTTTCGAAGAGTCGACGCGGACGCGACTCTCCTTTGAGACTGCCGCCAAGCGACTCTCGGCCGACGTGCTCTCACTTGCCGTCGCCAGTTCGTCGGTCAAGAAGGGTGAGAGCTTGCGCGACACCGTCGAGACGGTCGAGGCGCTCGGCATCGACGCCGTCATCATCCGCCACAACGCCGCCGGGGCACCGCACCAGGTGGCGCGCTGGGTGGAACGGGCTCACGTCATCAACGCCGGGGACGGCTGGCACGAGCACCCCACGCAAGCGCTCATCGACTGCTTCACGGTGCGCCAGGTCATGGCCGAGCGCAAGGGCGCCGTACCCGAGGAGCTGGGCGTGGGCTGCTTCGCGGGGTTGCGCGTGCTGATCGTCGGCGATGTCCGGCACAGCCGGGTGGCCCGCTCCGAGGTGCTGGCCTACACGGCGCTCGGTGCCCACGTCACGCTGGCCGCTCCAGGCAGCCTGATGCCGCCATCACTCGAGGGCTGGCCCGTCGAGGTCGCGTCCAACCTCGACGACGCGCTTGGCGATGCCGACGTGGTCTCCCTCCTGCGGCTCCAAGCGGAGCGGGGGAGCGGGTCGTTCGTGCCCAGCCTGCGCGAGTACACGGCGCGCTGGGGCCTGACGGCGCGACGGGCCGAGAACCTTGCTCCCGAAGCCATCGTCACCCATCCCGGCCCCATGGTGCGCGGCGTGGAGATCGCCTCCGACGTCGCCGACTTGCCTCGTACTGTCGTGACCCAGCAGGTAGCCAACGGTGTCGCCGTGCGCATGGCCATCCTCTTCTTGCTGCTCGGGGGCGAGCTGCCCGGCGCGGCGGAGGTGCAAGCAGTTGCCTGACGTCACGCTGGTGATCCGTGGCGGGACCGTGGTCGGTCCCGAGGGCCTCGTCCGGCGCGACGTCGCCGTTGCCGCGGGCACCGTGATCGCGGTGGACGAGACCATTGAGCCGCCCGCCGGCGCGCGCGTCCTGGACGCGGCCGGGTGCCTCGTCGGCCCGGGCCTCGTCGATCTGCACACCCACCTGCGTCAGCCCGGACGCGAGGAGGCCGAGACGATCGAGACGGGGGCGCGGGCGGCCGCGCTGGGCGGCTACACGGCGGTGGTCGCCATGCCCAACACTGAGCCGCCCATCGACTCTGCGGGCGTGGCGTCGGAGGTCCTTGCCCTCGGCAAGGGCTGCCTTGCCGAGGTCGCCGTGGCGGGGGCCATCACGGTTGGTCGCGCCGGGCGTGCGCTGGCGCCGCTCGGCGAGCTGGCGGACCTCGGCGTGATGCTGTTCACCGACGACGGCGCGGGCGTGCAGGACGGTGCCCTCATGCGCCGCGCGCTCGACTACGCCAAGGGGCTCGGCGTCACCCTGGCTCAGCATTGTGAGGACGCCTCGCTGGCTGCCGACGGCGCAATGCACGAGGGGAGTTGGTCGAGCCGGCTGGGCATCCCGGGGATGCCGGCCGCCGCCGAGGAGGTCATGGTCGCGCGGGACATTGCGCTGGTGCGCCTGACCGGTGCGCCGGTCCATTTCCTCCATCTCTCCACCACAGGGTCCGTCGACATGGTGCGGCGCGCCAAGGGGGAAGGTCTGCCGGTGACGGCGGAGGCGGCACCGCACCACATGCTTCTCACCCACGCCGAGGTGGCCGGGTACGACCCCGTCTTCAAGGTCAACCCGCCGTTGCGCACCGACGAGGACGTCGCAGCGGTGGTCGCCGGCCTGTGTGACGGCACCATCGACGCCGTGGCGACGGATCACGCGCCCACGCGCCCGAGTCCAAGGACGTCCCCTTCGGCGAGGCACCACCCGGCATGCTGGGCCTGCAGACAGCGCTGCCTGTCGCCTGGGAGGTGTTGTCCTCACGCCTCGGGCCTGATCGCATCTTCGCGTTGCTCAGCAGCCAACCGGCGGCGATCGCCCGCCTGGCTTTCAGCGATCCTCGGCCCGCCGGACACAGCGCGCACGGGGGTCCGGTCGAGCCCGGCGCCGCCGCCAACCTGTGCGTGTTCGACCCTGCCGCCACGACGTTGGTGACGACGGCGGGGCTGGCCAGCCGCAGCCGGAACACCCCCTATGCGGGCCGAACGTTCCAGGGCGCGGTGCGCCACACCGTGTTGCGTGGCGAGCCGGTCGTGATCGACGCAGTGGCGCAGCGATGACCCGCGATCTCATCGGCACCACCGAGCGCGCCCGTGCGCGCCTGGTCACGGCGGACGGCGCAGTCTTCGCGGGAGAGGCGGCCGGCGCGCCCGTGCGCGTCGCGACGGGTGAACTGGTCTTCAACACGGCCATGAGCGGCTATCAGGAGGTGATCACCGACCCGTCGTACGCCGGCCAGGTGATCTCCTTCACCAGCACGCACATCGGCAACTACGGCACGAACGCGACCGACGACGAAGCACCCGTGCCACAGTGTCGCGGCATCGTCGTGTGTGACCTGGCCGACGAGCCGTCGAACTGGCGGTCAACGGAGGGCCTCGAGCCCTTCTTGGTCCGCCATGGCGTACCCGCGCTGACCGGTGTCGACACGCGGCGACTGACCCGCCATGTCCGTCGGGCTGGGGCGGTGCCCTGCGCCTTCGGCACGGCGCCCGAGGCCGAGCTCCGCGCGGCCGCCGCGTCCGCCGTCGGGACCGACGGAATGGACTTGGTGTCGGGGGTCACTGCGGCGCAGCCCAGCATCTATGCCGCGACCGGCGATGGTGCGGCGAGCGACCTGCGTATCGTGGCATTCGACTTCGGCGTCAAGACGACCATGGTCACCTTGCTCACCAGACTGGGCACGGTGATGGTGGTGCCGGCGGGCACGCCGGCCGATGACGTCCTGGCCCTCGAGCCAGACGGTGTCTTTCTCTCCAACGGGCCCGGCGACCCAGCGGCGCTGCCTGGGCCCATCGGCGCCGTGGCGGACCTGGTCGGGCGGGTTCCCATCTTCGGCATCTGCCTCGGCCACCAGATCCTTGCCGCCGCGCTGGGCGGCACGACGTACAAATTGCCCTTCGGCCACCACGGTGCCAACCACCCGGTACAGCGGCTCGAGACGGGCGTGGTGGAGATCACGAGCCAGAATCACAACTACGCCGTTGCGGCGGGCTCCATCCCCGACTCCGAGACGACGCATGTGAACCTCAACGATGGTGTCATCGAAGGGTTCCGCTCGCGGCGGGCGCCTGCGTTCTCGGTCCAGTACCACCCCGAGGCGGCACCGGGGCCCCACGACGCGCGCTATCTCTTCGCCGCCTTCCGCGACCTCATGCTCGCGCACCCCACCTCCGCTCGCGCGGGCGCCGGGACGCGCTGAGCGGAGCGGGAGAGACATGCCGCGGCGCGACGACCTCGAGTCGATCCTCGTCATCGGATCGGGCCCGATCGTGATCGGCCAGGCCTGCGAGTTCGACTACTCGGGCACGCAGGCCTGCCGTGTCCTGTCCGAGGAGGGCTACCGCGTCGTCCTGGCCAACTCCAACCCCGCCACGATCATGACCGACCCCGGCACGGCCGACCGGACCTACGTCGAGCCTCTGGACCCGGAGGTGCTGGCGCGGATCATCGAGAAGGAGCGGCCGGACGCGCTGCTGCCGACGCTCGGCGGGCAGACGGCGCTCAACCTCACGATGCAATTGGTCGAGCTCGGCGTGCTCGAGCGCTACGGGGTGGAGGTGATCGGTGCCCGGCCCGAGGCGATCGCCACTGCGGAGGACCGCGACCGGTTCAAGTCGGCGATGCAGAGCATCGGGCTCGAGGTGCCGCGCTCGGGTTTCGCCCACTCGTTGCGCGAGGCGGAGGAGATCGCTGCCGAGATCGGTTTCCCCATCATGGTGCGTCCCAGCTTCATCCTTGGCGGCAAGGGGACGGGCATCGCCGAGGAGGCGACGCGATTCTCCCAGCTCGCAGCAGAGGGCCTTGCGGCCAGCCCGGTCGGCCAGATCCTGGTCGAACAGTCCATCGCCGGCTGGAAGGAATTCGAGCTCGAGGTCATGCGCGACGTCGCGGACAACTGCGTCGTCGTGTGCTCCATCGAGAACTTCGATCCAATGGGTGTCCATACGGGCGATTCCATCACGGTGGCGCCGGCGCAGACACTGACCGACGTCGAGTACCAGGCCATGCGTGACGACGCCTTCGCCTGCTTGCGCCGCGTTGGGGTCGAGACCGGGGGTTCCAACGTGCAGTTTGCCGTGGACCCCACTTCGGGCCGTCGCGTCATCATCGAGATGAACCCCCGCGTCTCGCGGTCCTCCGCACTCGCCTCGAAGGCGACCGGCTTTCCGATCGCCAAGATCGCCGCGCGCCTCGCAGTGGGCTACCTGCTGAATGAGATCCCCAACGACATCACGAGGGCGACGCCCGCGTCGTTCGAGCCCACGATCGACTACGTGGTCACGAAGGTGCCCCGGTGGGCCTTCGAGAAGCTGCCCGGCGCAGACGGTCGCCTCGGCACCCGGATGCAGTCGGTCGGCGAGGTGATGGCCATCGGCCGGACTTTCTGCGAGTCGCTCCAAAAGGCGCTGCGTTCGCTCGAGCAAGGACGCGCCGGTCTCAACGCGGACACCGGGGAGGCCACCCTCGACGCGTTGACCGACGACGAGCTGGTCGATCGCATCGGCGTGCCCACCCCCGAACGGGTCTTCGAGGTGGAGGCCGCCCTGCGGCGGGGTGTCGGCGTCGATGCCGTGGTGGCCCGCACCGGCATCGACCCCTGGTTCGTGCGCCAGCTCGACCGGATCGCCTCCGAGCGCACTCGCCTCGCCGCGGCACCGTCCTGGGAGGCCGGCGACTTTCGCCGGGCCAAGCGACTCGGTTTTTCAGACGCCCAGCTGGCCTACCTGCGCGGCTCGAGTGAGGCCGCCGTGCGCACCGAGCGGCTGGCGCTCGGGGTGCGTGCGACGTTCAAGACCGTGGACACGTGCGCCGCTGAGTTCGAGGCGTTCACGCCCTATCACTACGCCACGTACGAAGAAGAGGACGAGGTCCGTCCGTCCGAGGCCGCCCGTGTCATCATTCTGGGGTCGGGACCGAACCGCATCGGCCAAGGGATCGAGTTCGACTACTGCTGCGTCCACGCCTCCTTGACCTTGCGGGACGCCGGGTACGAGACCGTCATGGTCAACTGCAATCCCGAGACCGTATCCACCGACTACGACACGTCCGACCGCCTGTACTTCGAGCCGCTCACGGTCGAGGACGTGACCAACGTGCTCGATGCGGAGCTGGCCGCGGGCGGCAGCGTCGCCGGAGTGATCGTGTCCCTCGGCGGGCAAACGCCGCTGAAGCTGGCCGGCTCGCTCCCGCCTGAGCTCGTGCTCGGCACGAGCCCCGCTTCCATCGATCTGGCGGAGGACCGCGAGCGCTGGAACGCACTGTGCGCCACGTTGGACATTCCACAGCCACCCGGAGGAACGGCGACCACGACGGCAGAGGCCCTGGCCGTGGCCGGGCGGGTCGGCTACCCCGTGCTGCTGCGGCCGAGCTATGTCCTCGGGGGCCGCGCCATGGAGATCGTCTACGACGACGACGGAGTCCGCCGGGTGATGCAGTCGATGACAACCGGCGCGCTGGCGCGGGAGGGCGGTGTCACCGCAGAGCGGCCGGTACTCGTCGACCGATTTTTAGAAGACGCCGTCGAGGTCGATGTCGACGCCGTGCGCGACGGGACCGGGGAGGTGCTGATCGCCGGCGTGATGGAGCACGTCGAGGAAGCGGGCGTCCATTCGGGTGATTCTGCCTGCCGCGCTGCCACCGCAAACGCTGCGCGCCGACGTCGTGGCCACGCTCGAGGGTTACACCCGCGCGCTGGCCGAGTCGCTGGCTGTGTGCGGGCTCATCAACGTGCAGTACGCGGTGAAGGAAGGCCAGGTCTTCGTGCTCGAGGCGAACCCCCGGGCCAGCCGAACGGTCCCCTTCGTCGCCAAGGCGACCGGGGTGCCGCTCGCCATGGTGGCCAGCAGGGTCATGGTGGGTCAAACACTGGAGGAGCTGCGCGCCGAGGGTTTGTTGCCGCCGAATGCCATCGAACGCGTGCGGATTCTCGACCACGTCAGCGTGAAGGAGGCCGTCCTTCCCTTCGACCGCTTTCCCGGAGTGGACACGCTCCTCGGACCCGAGATGCGTTCGACCGGAGAGGTCATGGGTGTCGACATCACCTTCGGGTTGGCGTTCGCCAAGAGCCAGATGGCCGCGGGCACCCGGTTGCCCGACTCGGGCACCGTGTTCCTCTCGCTCGCCGACCGTGACAAGCCGGCTGGGTTGGAGGTCGCCCGCGCATTCAGCGCGCTCGGTTTCTCCATCGCCGCCACGCTCGGTACGGCGGGGTACCTGCGCTCAGCCGGCCTCGTCGTGGACACGCTGGTGGCCAAGGTCGGAGAGGAGGGTGTGGCTTCGGACGCGGTTGAATTGATCGCGCAGGGGAAGGTGCAGCTCGTGGTCAACACGCCGCGCGGCCTGGGTCCACGCGCCGACGGCGCGCATATCCGCACTGCCGCGGTCGTCCACAAAGTGCCGTGCCTCACGACTCTCGCGGCCGCGCGCGCTGCAGCAGCAGGCATGGCCGACGCGCGCGTGCACCCGCTCGAGGTGCGAGCCCTGCAGGACCTCCATCCCGTGTGGCCGGAGCGCTCGTCGTGATGGCGCCCGGCCTCGACCGCGGCGGCGCAGAGGCCAACGGCGTGCTGGCGACCGACATCGGTGGGGTCCGAGTGCCGAATCCGGTCATGACCGCGTCAGGGACGTCGGGCCACGGGACTGAGCTCGCCGAGTACGGCCTGCTCGCCGATCTGGGCGCGGTGGTGGTCAAGTCGCTCTCGGTCGAGCCGTGGCCGGGGAATCCGGCGCCCCGGGTGCACGAGGTCGGTCCGGGCATGCTCAACAGCGTCGGGTTGCAAGGGCCGGGACTGACGCAGTGGATCGCGTCGGACCTGCCGGCGCTCCATGCGGCCGGTGCGCGTGTCGTGGTGAGCATCTGGGGCGCGCGTGTGGCGCAGTACGCCCGCGCGGCCGAGATCGTGGCAACGGCGGCGGCGGGGGAGCACGGGTCGTGCATCGCCGCGCTCGAGGTCAACGTCAGCTGTCCGAACGTCGAAGACCGCGCACGGATGTTCGCCCACTCGGCTGAGGCGACGTCGCGCGTCATGGCGGCCACCGCTTGCCGGTTGCCACGCTGGGCCAAGTTGAGCCCCAACGTGCCCGACGTCGTGGAGATCGCGGCCGGGGCCGTCGAGGGCGGCGCTGACGCCCTGACACTGGTCAACACGCTGCTCGGGCTGGCGCTCGATCCCGAGTCCGGACGCCCGCTGCTCGGCGGGGGCGGAGGCGGCCTCTCGGGCGCCGCCGTCCATCCCGTCGCGGTCCGTGCGGTCTGGGAGTGCCGGGCTGCGTTTCCGGAGCTGCCTATCGTGGGCGTCGGTGGGATCGCCACCGGACGCGACGCGCTCGAGCTGCTCCAGGCGGGCGCCGACGCTGTGCAGGTCGGCACGGCCACGTTCCGAGACCCCAGGGCTCCGTGGAAGGTGCTCCAGCAGCTCGCCCGCTGGTGCACGTCGCACGGCACGACGGTCGGTCAGGTGCGGTCGGCGGCGCGGCAGCGAGCCCTGGCTCGCGGCGCAGGCGGTGCCGGGCCGGTCGTGTCCGCGCCCGGTCTCTCCGCACTGTCCGTCCCATCGCAGCACGAAGGACGAGGAAAAGATGGCTGATAGCTTCGGTGGCCGCGTCGCGGCAGCGGTGCATGCCACCGGCCCCCTGTGCGCCGGCATCGATCCGTCGAGCGCGTTGCTTCGGTCATGGGGCCTGAGTGACGACGCGGCCGGCCTGCGTGCCTTCGGTGCGATCTGTGTGGAGGCGTTCGCCGGGACGGTCGCCGTGGTCAAACCCCAGGTCGCGTTCTTCGAGCGCCATGGTTCGGCGGGCATCGCCGAGTTGGAACGCCTGATCGCGGACGCGACCGCAGCCGGTCTTCTCGTGATCGCCGACGCGAAACGCGGTGACATCGATTCGACGGCCGAGGCCTATGCCGACGCGTGGCTCGGTGAGCCAAGCCCACTTGCGGTCGACGCGGTGACGGTGCACCCGTATCTCGGCTTGGGCGCGCTGGCGCCGCTGGTCCGCCGTGCGGCAGCCACCGGTCGCGGTGTGCTCGTGGTCGCACGCAGCTCAAACCCAGAAGGTCGTGAGCTCCAGCAGGCCGTGACCGGGGCCGGTGGCGCCGTCGAGGACATGCTGCTCGCCGAGATCGCCGAGTTGAACGCGTCGCCCGAGTTCCCCTCCGGGACGGTGGGTGCGGTCATCGGCGCGACCCTTGAGCCCTCAGCTTTCGTGTTATCCCAGTTGGGAGGGGTAATTCTCGCTCCCGGTCTGGGCGTGCAAGGCGCCGGGCCCAAAGATGTCGCGGCGCGGTTCGCCGGATGCCCCGTCGGCTCGGTGTTGCCGAGCAGTTCCCGGGGGCTCCTCGGCGCCGGACCGGATCCCCACGAGGTGCGCCGCAGCGCCCAGTCGTTGGTGCGCGAACTGGCAGCGCTGATGGGCTGAAAAGGGAAAATGGGTGTGAACGCTCCTGGCAGAGGCGCTATGGTCTCGCCATGCCGCAACCTCCCGCACTCACCCCCGAGCAGCGCGCCGCTGCACTGGAAAAGGCCGCAAGGGTTCGCCGTGAGCGGGCCGAGGTCAAGGACAAGCTCAAGATGGGCTCCTTGCAGCTCGCGGATCTCCTCACGCAGGCGGACTCCAACGAGACCATCGGCAAGATGAAGGTGGTCTCGGTACTCGAATCCTTGCCCGGCCTGGGCAAGGTCAAGGCCCGTCGCCTCATGGAGACGGTTGGCATCAGTGACAGCCGCCGCCTGCAGGGGCTCGGTGCCAAGCAGCGCGAAGCGCTGCTCAAAGAGACTGCACGCTGAACCGCCTGCTGGCGAACCGCGCATCTTCGTGCTCATCGGCCCCGGTGGGGCCGGCAAGGGCACGGTCGCTGCGGAACTCGTGGCTCAGGATCCGCATCTCTGGCTGAGTCGCAGCTGGACCACCCGAATGCCGCGGCCGGGTGAACGCGAGCGGGCCGCCTACGTCTTCGTCGACCGGCCGACCTTCGAGGACGCGATTGCGCGCGGTGGCTTCTTCGAGTGGGCCGAATTCCTCGACCACCTGATGGGAACCCCCATCCCCGACCCGCCGCCGGGGGCCGACGTCCTCCTCGAGATCGACGTGCAAGGTGCAGAGCAGGTCCTGGCCAAGCGGCCTGACGCCACTGTGATCCTGCTGTTGCCACCGTCGCCCGAGGTCCAGGCGCAGCGCCTCGAAGCGAGGGGCGACAGCAAGGAACACATCCGTCGTCGCGTGGAATTGGGGCGGGCCGAACTGGAGCGGGGAGCCAAAATCGCAGCTCACACGGTGGTCAATGACAACCTTGCTCAGGCCGTGGCCCAGCTGACGGCTATAGTTGAACGGACCCGATCGGCTGCCGCCTGCGCCGAGAATCCGGAGGATTCCTAAATGGCCCAAGGCCGCCACACGCTCATGGACCCACCCATCGAAGATCTCTTGGACAAAGTCGATTCCAAGTTCACCCTGGTCGCGCTCGGATCGGCCCGTGCCCGCCAGGTGAATTCCTACTACAACAGCCTGGGCGAGGGCCTGGGCAAGGTGGTCCCGCCTCAGGTCGCATCGGTGTCGGGCAAGCCCGTGTCGATCGCGTTCGAGGAGATCGCCGCCGGGAAGGCCACCTACACCCGTGCAGACCCCGAGGAAGAGGCCGCGTTGGCGGCGGCCATCGCCGACGCCGCCGAAGCGGGCCTGCTCGCCGAGAGCGAGAGCGAGGGGGCGGATGTGGCGGAAGTGATTGAGGCCCTCGACCTCGGGGACGACAACCCGAGCGCCAGCTAGGCCAGGGCGGCAGGGGCACGGCGGAGGCCGCCGATGGCGGAACAGCCCGGAACCCGAGTTCCCCAATGACCACCGAGCAGGGCACCGCTCCACGTCCTCGTGTCGTGCTGGGAGTGTGCGGCGGCATCGCTGCGTACAAGGCCGTCGAGGTCTGCCGTGGGCTGGTTGATGCCGGCATCCACGTGACGCCCGTGCTGACCGAGGACGCCACGCGTTTCGTGGGTGCAGTGACATTCTCTGCGTTGGCGTCGGAGCCGGTGCAGCAATCGCTGTGGGAGGAGTCGTCGCCTATCCCCCACACGCGGCTCGGTCAGGATGCTGACCTCGTCGTCGTAGTGCCGGCCACCGCGCACACGATCGCTCGCTATGCGGCAGGCCTCGCCGATGATCTCCTGTGCGCGACCCTGCTCGCGACCCGCGCCCCCGTGATCATCTGCCCGGCCATGCACACGGAGATGTGGGAGCACGCCTCTGTGCGTGACAACCTGGACCTGCTCACGCAGCGCGGCGTCGAGATCGTCCCACCCGAGAGCGGCCGGCTGGCGGGAGGCGACTCGGGCGAAGGCCGGCTCGCCAATCCGGGTGTCATCGTCGGCCGCGTGCTCGAACGCCTCGGCACCGTCGCGCGTCGGGACCTACAGGGCCTGCACGTCGTCGTGAGCTCGGGAGGCACGCGTGAGCCGATCGACCCGGTGCGCTTCATCACGAACCGCTCCTCGGGCAAGCAAGGGCACGCCCTGGCCGTGGCGGCGGCCCGGCGGGGTGCCTCCGTGACCCTCATCACGTCGTCGCCGCTCGCGCTGCCACCCGATGTGGGGGGCGCGGTGCACCGAGTCGACGTTGAGACGTCGGCAGACATGGAGCAGGCGGTCGGAGCTGCGGCCGAAGAAGCCGATGTGGTGATCATGGCCGCCGCCGTGGCCGACTTTCGGCCGAAGCGCGCGGTGGGGACCAAGCTCTCGAAGGAGAACGGCGTGCCCGAATTGGTCCTCGAGCCGACGCCCGACATTCTGGCCGGTCTCGGGTCGCGGCGGCGACCGGGCCAGGTTCTCGTCGGGTTCGCGGCCGAGACGCACGATGCGGTGGAGCGTGGGAGGCGAAAGCTCGAGCGCAAGGGGGTCGACCTGCTGGTCGTTAACGACGTGAGCGCACCGGGCGCCGGGTTCGACCACGACACGAATGCCGTGGTGGTCCTCGAGGCGGACGGGGGCTCGACGGAAGTTCCGCTGACATCGAAGGATGCGGTGGCAAATCGGGTATTGGACAGGGCCGTCGCCCACTACAAGCAGAAGCGGAGCACCACGTGAAGACGACATTCACCTCGGAGTCGGTGACTGAAGGACACCCCGACAAGATGGCGGACCAGATCTCGGACGCCGTCCTCGATGCCATGTTGGAAGGAGATCCCGGCAGCCGTGTGGCCTGCGAGACGCTCCTCACTACCGGACTGGTTGTCGTCGCGGGCGAGGTGACTACCTCGACCTACGTCGACATCGCACAGCTGGCGCGCGACACCGTGTGCGACATCGGCTACGACGACGACGCATTTGGCTTCAACGGGAGGACGTGCGGGGTCCTCGTGTCGCTCGACGCGCAGTCGCCGGATATTGCACAAGGCGTCGACACCGCCTTCGAGCTCCGCAGCGGCAAGGGCGGCGAGGACGTGCTCAACGCGCAGGGCGCCGGCGACCAAGGGATGATGTTCGGCTACGCCTGCGACGAGACGCCGGACCTTATGCCGCTGCCGATCTGGCTGGCCCACCGCCTGTCCGAACGACTGGCCCAGGTGCGCCGCGCCGCGGCCGTGCCCTACCTGCGGCCCGACGGCAAGACCCAGGTGTCGGTCGTCTACGAGGGTGGGCGCCCGGTGCGCATCGACACGGTGCTGATCTCGACCCAGCACGCCGGCGGGATCGACCTCGACGAACAGCTGCGGCCTGACCTCATCGAACACGTGATCAACCCGCTACTGCCGACGGACCTCGACAGCGAGAACCTGCGCATCTTCGTGAACCCGACCGGGGTATTCGAGCTAGGCGGCCCGCACGCCGACACCGGCCTCACAGGACGCAAGATCATCGTCGACACCTACGGCGGCATGGCCCGGCATGGTGGCGGCGCTTTCTCGGGGAAGGACCCCTCGAAGGTGGACCGTTCAGCCGCGTATGCCGCGCGCTGGGTGGCCAAGCACGTTGTCGCGGCGGGCGCCGCGTCCAAGTGCGAGGTGCAGGTGGCCTACGCCATCGGCGTGGCTCATCCGGTGTCGTTGTTGGTGGAGACGTTCGGTACCGAGGCGGTTGATCCGGACAAGATCGCCGACGCGGTCCGTGAGCTCTTCGATCTGCGGCCGGCGGCCATCGCGCGCGACCTCGACCTGCGCCGTCCGATTTACAAGAAGACCGCTGCCTACGGGCATTTTGGCCGTTCGGAGAAGGAGTTCACGTGGGAAGCCACCCCGCGGGTGGACGACCTGCGGGCCGCACTGGGGCTCTGAGCGTCTGTCCGCTCCCCTGAGGGGAGCTGTCGTCGCGTATGGCTGACGGCGCAATCGTTGACGCCGCACCCGCGGACGCCACCCGTCGGGACGTTGACCGTTTGGTGCGCGTGCGCACCGAGGTTGCCGCGCTCTCGAAGGCATTCGACTACGGGGTACCTGACTCGTGGGCCCAGGACGTGCGCGTGGGGACCCGCGTCCGCGTTCCCCTGCACGGCCGCAGTGTGCGCGGATGGGTCGTGGCGGACGGCGCAGCTGCGCCCGACGGCGTCGACGTCCTCCCGCTCAAGTCCTGGCTGGGCTGGGGCCCGCCGCCCAGCGTCGTCGACCTGACGGCGTGGGCCTCGTGGCGCTGGGCCGGCCCGCAGTCGTTCTTCTTGCGGGTCGCGTCGCCGGCCACCGTCGTCCGCGCCCTGCCGGCGGCACCACCTTTTCTCTCCGTCCCGTCGCCGGAGCGGGCGCCCGAGCGCTCACCGGATTGGTCGTCGAAGTGGGAAGAGGTCTGGGCGCAGGGCAGTGCCGCGATGATGCGATTGCCGCCGGCAACGGACCTGATCGACCTCGTACTCTCCGTTGTCGGCCGCGCGCCTGGCACTCCGGATGCCGGGAGCGTCCTCGTCCTCGTGCCGTCGACCGGCTGGGCCGACCGGCTCTCGGCTCGCCTCGTGCGGCGCGGGTACCCGGTGGCGGGATCGTGGGAGGAAGCGCGCGCCGGCTGGCCGGTGGTCGTCGGGAGCCGCGCCGCCGCCTGGGCCCCGGTGCCGCGTCTCGCCGCTGCGGTTGTCCTCGACGCGCACGATGGTGCCTATCGCGAGGAGAGCGCGCCGACGTACAGCGCGGTCGACGTTGTGCTCGAGCGCGCCCGTCGGGACGGGGTGCCGTGCTTCCTGGCCTCCCCGATCCCGCCGGTGACCATGGCCGCGTCAGGAGGCTTGCGAACCTTTTCGCTCGAGCGGAGCCAGGAGCGTTCGGGTTGGCCCATCCTCGAGCGGGTGGACCGGCGAGGCTCCGACCCCCGAACCGGCATGTTCTCCGAGGAGTTCGTCCGGCTGGCGCGCGCCGTGCTCGACGACGCGGCGGCCCGGGCCCGGGGACCGCTCGTGTGCGTCTACAACCGCACGGGTGGCGCACGGCTTCTCGCCTGCAGGCATTGTGGCGAGCTGGCCCGCTGTGACCGCTGCGGCGCGGCAACCCAACATCCGCGCGGTGAAGAGGTACTGCGCTGTCCACGCTGTGGCGAGTCCCGGCCCATAGTGTGTGCGTCCTGTGGCCGGCTGCGCATGAAGACGTTGCGCGTCGGTGTGAGCCGGCTGCGCGAGGAGCTCTCCGCGTTGCTCGGGACGGAGGTGGGTGAGGTAGCCGGCGCCATCGCGACCGGTTCGGACCCGGTGCCCGACGCGTCCGTGCTCGTGGGGACCGAGGCGGTCCTGCACCGGGTGCGCCGCGCCGCGAGCGTCGCCTTCCTCGACATCGATCTGCACCTGCTCGCGCCGCGGTTGTCGGCCAGCGAGGAGACCCTCGCGCTCATCGTGCGGGCCGGGCGCCTGGTCGGGGGCCGCGGCGGGCCGCCCTGGGCGCGGGTACAGGCCCAGACCCGGGTGCCCGACCATCCGGTGCTCCAGGCCGCAGCCCTGGGGGAGCCGGCACCAGTGCTCGACGAAGAAGTGGCCATCCGCCGGGCCTCGGGGCTCCCACCCTTCGCCGCACTTGCGTTGGTGACCGGGGCACTCGCGACCGCGTTCACAGAGACGCTGGCCCGGGAGCCCGAGGTGGAACAGGGCGCGGTGTCCGTGTCCGCCCTCGGTGAGGACCGGTTCCTTCTGCGCGCGTCCACGCACGCCCCCCTGTGCAACGTGCTCGAGCGGGCTCCCCGGCCGGCGGGGAGGGGCCTGCGTGTCGAGCTTGACCCCGTCACGGTCTGAGCCCCACGCACGCTGACAATCGGAGCCTGGTGGAACAGGTGCAGCGGGCCTCGCCGATAGCATGGATCCATGCCCGGCCTTCCCATCCGCCAGTACGGCGACCCTGTTCTCAAGGAACCGACGCGCGACGTCGAGGACATCGACGGTGCCCTGGTGAGCCTGGTCGAGTCCATGGTCGAGACCATGCATGCCGCGCCCGGTCTGGGCCTGGCGGCCAACCAAGTCGGCGTGCAGCGTCGCCTCTTCGTCTACGACGTGGGCGATGGCGCGCGCAGCATCATCAACCCTCGTCTTGTCGAGAGCGACGGGGAGTTTGTCTACGACGAAGGCTGCCTGTCGGTGCCCGGACTGAGTTGGGAGATCGTGCGGCCGAACGCCGTGCACCTGGTGGGTCTGGATCTCGAGGGCAACGAGGTCTCGATCGAAGCGACCGAGGTCGAAGGCCGCGTCTTCCAGCACGAGCTCGACCACCTCGACGGGATCCTGCTGATCGAACGACTCGACGAGGACCAGCGCAAAGAAGCACTCAAGATCTTGCGCAGTCGCGCCTTGGATCTCGAGTCGTCGGACCCCGACGGGCTGGCTAGCCTCTTCTCGGACTGAGCTCAGCGCTGTTCGCTCGGCGCATCGGTCCCGTCTGCGGGCACACGCCACCGGCGACGGTTGTCCTACGGTGAGCTGACATGGCTCGGCTGGCGTATCTCGGGACACCTCAGATTGCCGTGCCGCCGCTGCGCGCTCTCGTCGACGCCGGACACGACGTGGTGCTCTGTGTCACGCGGCCCGACCGCCGTCGGGGCCGGGGCGGTCAGACCACCCCGAGCCCGGTCAAGGCCGCCGCCGGCGAACTTGGGATTGCCGTGAGCCACGACATGGACGACCTCCCGGCCGCACGCGTCGAGCTGGCCGTCGTCGTGGCCTATGGCCGCATCATCCCAGCCTGGCTGCTCGAGCAGCTTCTGATGGTGAACCTGCACTTCTCTCTGCTGCCGCGTTGGCGGGGCGCGGCACCCGTCGAACGGGCGATCCTGGCCGGTGACGACGAGACCGGTGTGTGCCTCATGAAGATCGAAGAGGGGCTCGACAGCGGTCCGGTCTACGCGACGCGGACCGTCCCTCTCGACGACGAGATCACGTTGGCGGCGCTGCGGGACCAATTGGTTGCCGTCGCGAGCCAGCTCGTCGTGGACGCGCTCGCCGGTGGGGTGTCGGGTCTCCCCGTGCCGCAGCCCCAGCACGGGGAGGTCACCATCGCGGAGAAGATCACGTCGGAAGATCTGCACCTTCAGTGGGACCGGACGGCGAGGGAGGTGGCACGGGTAGTGCGCCTGGGGCGGGCCTGGACGACGTTCCGCGGCCGGCGCCTGGGTGTCTTGGGCGCCACCGTCGCTGACGCCGGCGTCGTGCCCAAGGGCGCTGCGCCCGGCACGCTGCACGGCGCATACGTGTCGACGGGCGAGGGCTCGCTGGTGCTGCGACAGGTACAGCCCGAGAGCCGTTCCCCCATGTCAGCCGACGAGTGGCTGCGCGGCGTGCGCCCCCAGAACGGCGAGCGTCTCGGGACGGACTAAACATGAGAGCAGTGACCGTGACTCCGATCGACGGGTGGAGCCCTGATCAGTACGAGCGATTCCGCTCGGAGCGCCAACAGCCTTTCGACGATCTCCTCACGTTGTGCCACGCCGTCCCCGGCGGGCGTGTGGTCGACCTCGGGTGCGGAACAGGTGACTTGACGAAGATCCTCCACGAGGAGATGCAGGCCAAGGAGACAGTGGGGGTCGACTCGTCGGCTGCCATGTTGGCGCGGGCACATTCGTCGTTCGCGGAGGTGCCGGGGCTCTCCTTCGCGCAGGGCGACATCGCCACCTGGCTGGGCGAGGATCTCGACCTCGTGTTCGCCAACGCGTCCTTGCAATGGATCGATGACCACCTCAATTTGCTGGCGCGCATGCGCACCGCGCTGGGCAGGGACGGGCAGCTCGCCTTCCAGGTTCCGGCGAACTACCGCCATCCGTCCCACCTGTTGGCTCACGAAGTGGCGAACGAGCCGCCGTTCATCGATGCGCTCTACGGAGATGTCCCAGAGGATCGAGGTCGCTTCGTCCTCTCGCCCGAGCTCTATGCCGACCTGCTCTACGAACTGGGAGCGAAGGACCAGATCGTGCGGATGGAGGTCTACGGCCACGAGCTCGAGTCGACAGGAGAAGTGGTCGAGTGGGTGATGGGCACGCTGCTGACGCCCTATCGCAAGCGCCTCAGCCCCGAACTGTTCGATGAGTTCGTCGAGCGGTACCGGGAACGGCTGATCGAAGAGCTGGGGGAGCGCGAGCCGTACTTCTACGGGTTCCGCCGCATCCTCTGCTGGGCGCGCTTCCGCTGAGCGGGGACACCGGTCGCATGCAGGCACGGGCGTCCGCCCAGCGCCGGGATCCCGGGCGTACGGGTGACCTGAGGATCGCTCCGTCCGTGCTGTCGGCCGACTTCGGGATGTTGGCCGAGCAGGTGGGTGAGGTGGCGCCCGCGGCCGATTGGCTGCACGTGGACGTGATGGACGGCCACTTCGTGCCCAACCTGACCATCGGTCCGCCGGTGGTGGCGTCGCTGCGTCGCCACACACCTTTGTTCTTCGATTGCCACCTCATGATGACCGAGCCCGGCCGGTACCTGAAGGACTTCGCCGACGCGGGCGCGGACGGATGCACCGTGCACGTCGAGGTGGGCCAGACCGACGAGCTGATCGACCAGATGCACAGCCTCGGCCTGCGCGCCGGACTCGCGTTGAACCCCGACACGCCCTTCGAGGCGGTCCGGCCCTACCTCCACGCGGTGGACCTGGTGCTGTGCATGACAGTGTTCCCGGGTTTCGGAGGCCAGAGCTTCATCGCCGACGTGATGGGAAAAGTGAAGCAGGTACGCGCCGAGATCGATGCCGCATCGCTGGCGGTCGACGTCGAGGTGGACGGTGGCATCGACGTCGCGACGGCACCGGTGGCCGCGACCGCGGGGGCCAATGTCCTGGTCGCCGGGAGCGCCATCTTCGGGCATGAGCGGCCCTGGGAGGCGGCCGAGGCCATCCGCGCCGCGACGGGACACGGGTCGCGGGGCGCTGGGTGATCCCTCGCCTCGCGTCGTGACGCCGCCGGGGTGACGCGGTCGGGGTCGGAGTCGGGCGGCACGCGCTGCGCCGTCGTGGCCGGCGGGGGCATCCTGGGCACCTGGCATGCCCTGGAGCTCGTCGCCGCCGGTTTCGTCGTCGACCACCTCGAAGCCGCGGCCGCGCCGACCGGAGCATCGGTGCGCAACTTCGGCCTCGTCTGGGTGAGCGGGCGCCGCAGCGGCGAGGAGCTGGAGGTCGCGCGCCGCGCGCGCCGTCGCTGGGAGGAGATCGGCGCGGTCGTGCCGGGCATCGGGTTCCGGGCGTCGGGGTCGCTGACCGTGGCGCGCGAGCAACGCGAACGCTCGGTGATGGTGGCGTTCGCGGGCCAGCCCGAGGCCGCGGCGCGTCAGATCACGTTCATGGAGCCCGAGCAGGTGCGGGCGCACAATCCGGCCGTACGCGGTGAAACGCTCGGCGCGCTCTATTGCAGCGAGGACGCGGTGGTCGAACCCCGGCTCGTGCTCGAGGCACTGCGGGCGCACCTGACCAGCACGGCCGGGGGGCGGTACCGCTTCCACGCGGGCCGACGTGTCGTGGCGACAGAGCGTCGGGCGTTGGTGGACGCGGCGGGTACCCGCTGGAAGGGCGACCTCGTCGTGGTCGCCACGGGCGCCGCCTACGACGACCTGCCCGCCGCACAGGGCATGGCGGCGAGGCTCCGCCGTGTCCGCTTGCAGATGCTCGAGACGGCGCCACTTCCCTGCACCCTGACGACGTCGCTGGCCGATGCCGATTCGCTGCGCTATTACCCCGCGTACGAGACGGCGCCGCTGGAGGAGCTCGGGGCCCAGGACGCGGTCTCGGCCGAGCACCACCTGCAGCTTCTCGTGGTGCAGCGTCCCGACGGCGGGTTGACGATCGGCGACACCCATCAGTACGAGGAGCCCTTCGACTTCGCTCTGTGCGAGGACCCGACCGCCGAGCTCTTGTCCCGGGCGGAGGCGATACTCGGCTCGCGGCTCCCACCCGTGCGCCGGCGCTGGGATGGGGTTTACGCCCAGTGCATCGACGGCGCCGTCTGCCTGCGCGAGGAGATCGAGCCCGGGGTCATCATCGTCACCGGCCCCGGTGGCCGGGGGATGACCTGCGCTCCGGCCGTCGCGGCGGACACCCTTGCCGCAGCGGGGGTGACGTCGTGATTGGGCCGTATTCGCTGGCGTGCCTCGACATGGCCGGCACGACGGTGCGCGACGACGGCGCGGTCGAAGCCGCGTTCGCCGCCGCGCTCGCGGCCGTCGGCATAGAGGAAGGAAGCACTCGTCAGGCCGAGGCCCAGGTCGTGGTGCGCGAGACCATGGGTTGGTCGAAGGCCGACGTGTTCGCCCGGTTGCTCGAGCCCGCCGCAGCCGCCACGGCCACGGCAGCGTTCGCACAGGCTTACGAGGCCCAGGTCGCAGAGGGCGGGGCGCTCGAGGTTCCCCGCGCGCTCGACGTCCTGCGGGCGCTGCGTCGGCGCGGTGTTGCCGTGTGCCTCACGACGGGCTTTGCACCGTCGACGAGGGAGGCCCTGCTCGACGCCCTCGGCTGGCAGGGCGAAGTCGACTTGGCCTTGTCGCCGGCCGACGTCGGGCGAGGCCGCCCGGCGCCCGACCTGATTCTCGGGGCCATGGCGCGGCTGGGCGTGGTCGACCCGGCCGCGGTCGTGGTCGTAGGCGACACGGCGAGCGACCTCGAGGCCGGGGCCCGGGCTGACGCCGGGGCGGTGATAGGCGTCTTGAGCGGAGCCCACGACGAGGCGACGCTTAGCGCGGCGCCCCACACCGCGATCATCGCCGACGTCACCGAGCTGATTCCTGTGCTCGACGGGGCGGCGAGCTGAGCACACGCTGCCGACCGCACCTGCTGTGCACACCGGCCTGACCAGCCCTTCTCGACAAAAACTGAAACGTGTTCTATAATTGCGCACACAGAGGCGGGGATGCCCCCTGCACGAGGATGTGACCCATGGACGATGTGGAGCACATGCGCCGGGCGATGGCGCTGGCCGCCACGGTCCGTGACCGCACCGCCCCCAACCCCTGGGTGGGCGCTGTCGTGGTCCCCCAGGGAACCGGAACCGAGGGAGGGCGTGGCGCCGGCGTGACCGGCTTCGAGGGTGCGACCGCCCCGCCCGGTGGGCCGCACGCCGAGGTGACGGCCCTCGCCGCGGCCGGCGAGGCGGCCCGGGGCGCCACGCTGTACGTAACTCTCGAGCCCTGTGCGCACCATGGGCGCACAGCCCCGTGCACCGACCCGATCGTGGCGGCCGGCGTCGCCCGGGTCGTCATCGGGGTCGAAGACCCCGATCCGCTGGTCGCAGGGCGCGGCATTGCCGCGTTGCAGGCAGCGGGGATCGAGGTGGTGGTCGGGGTCGCCGCCGACGAGGTCACAGAGCAGCTGGCGCCCTACCTCAAGCACCGGGAGACAGGATGGCCCTGGGTCGTGCTCAAGATGGCGGCCAGCCTCGATGCGCGCACGGCGGCGCCGGACGGGACGAGCCGCTGGATCACCGGTGAGGCGGCACGGCGCGACGTCCACCGCTTGCGGGCCAGCTCCGACGCCGTGCTCGTGGGCGCGGGCACGGTGCGGGCCGACGACCCCGAATTGACGGTGCGCCTCGACGACGGCGTGGAGCGCTCCCAGCCGCTGCGGGTGGTGCTGGGTACGGTGCCGAGCGGCGCCCGGGTGCGGCCGGCACTCGAGCTCTCGGGTGACCTCGGGGCCGTCTTGAGCGAGCTCGGCCGCCGTGGCGTGCTCCAACTGCTCGTCGAGGGCGGGCCCACGGTGGCCCACGACTTTCATGCTGCCGGGCTGGTCGACCGCTATGTCGTGTACCTGGCGCCGGTCTTTTTCGGGGGCGACGACGCTCGTCCGCTCTTTTCCGGTCAGGGGGCTGGCACAATTGACGATGTGTGGAAGGGCAGGTTGGTCTCCGTGGAGCGTCTCGGTGAGGACCTGCGTGTGGAGGTGGCGGCCTGATGGGATTCTCGACGGTGCAGGAGGCGATCGACGGCATCGGCCGCCTGGGCATGGCCGTCGTCGTCGACGACGAGGACCGGGAGAACGAGGGTGACCTGGTCATGGCGGCCGAGGCGGCCACGCCGGAGCACATCGCCTTCTTCCTGGCCCACACCTCGGGCGTCATCTGCGTCCCGTTGCTGCCGGAGCGGGCCGATCTGCTCGACCTGCCCCTCATGGTCACGGCCAACACGGAGGCGCAGCGCACCGCGTTCACGGTGAGCGTCGACTACCGCCACGGCACGACCACGGGGATCTCCGCCGCGGATCGCGCCGCCACCATTGCGGCCCTCGTAGACCCCACGACGCGGCCGAACGACCTGAACCGGCCGGGTCACATCTTCCCGCTTCGCTACCGCACGGGCGGTGTGCTCAAGCGCGCCGGCCACACCGAGGCCACGGTCGACCTCGCCCGGGCCGCCGGCCTCTCGCCCGCGGGCGTGCTGTGCGAGATCGTGACCGAGGACAAGTCCGAGATGGCCCGGCTGCCCGACCTCGAGCGCTTCGCCAAGAAGCACGACCTCCCGCTCATCTCCATCGCCGACCTCATCCGCTACCGGCGTCAGCACGAGAAGCTCGTGCGTCTGGTCTCCGAGGCGCGCATCCCGGCGACGGGACGCGAGTTCCGCGCGCTGGTCTACGAGTCCGTGCTCGACAACGAGCAGCACCTGGCGCTAGTCATGGGCGACGTGGCGGGCAGTGAGGACGTGCTGGTGCGGGTGCACTCTGAGTGCCTGACCGGTGACGTCTTCGGTTCGCTCCGTTGCGACTGCGGCCCCCAGCTGCACGCCGCGCTCGACCTGATCGAGCAGGAGGGGCGAGGCGTCCTGATCTACCTGCGCGGGCACGAGGGGCGCGGCATCGGCCTCGGCCACAAGATCCGCGCCTATCAGCTGCAGGAGCAGGGCCACGACACCGTCGACGCCAACCTCCAGCAGGGCCTGCCCGTCGACAGCAGGGAATACGGGATCGGGGCCCAGATGCTCGTCGACCTCGGGGTGACGACCATGCGCCTCATGACCAACAACCCCGTCAAGTACGGCGGGCTCGAGGGCTTCGGCCTCGACATCACCGAGCGCGTCCCGTTACAGGCCTCGCCCAACCCCGAGAACATCGCGTACTTGCGCACCAAGCGGGAGCGGATGGGCCACCTGCTGCACGGGCTCGACGACGTCCTGTGACGGCGCCGTCTACCTGATGGCGGGCTCAGATCTGGCGCCGCTGCCCGCGGGCGCGCTCGACGACGTCGGCACGCGGGTCGGGACGCAGCTCGAGGCTGCACACAACGGCACGGGGTTGCGTTTGGGTTTCGCGTGTGCGCGCTTCAACGGAGGCATCACTCTGCGGCTGCTCACGGGCGCACTCGACGCCCTTGCCGAAGCTGGGGCCGACCGGCGCGACCTCACCGTGGCCTGGGCGCCCGGGGCGTTCGAGCTTCCCCTCGTCGCCCGGGCGTTCGCGCAGGGAGGAAGGGTCGACGCCGTGCTCTGCCTCGGGGCGGTCATCCGCGGCGACACCGGGCACTACGACTTCGTCGCGGGAGAGTGCGCCTCGGGGATCCAGCAGGTGCAACTGGCGACCGGAATCCCCGTCGTCTTCGGCGTGCTCACCACCAACACGCTCGAGCAGGCGCTCGAGCGCTCCGAGCCCGACGACACCAACAAAGGTCGCGAGGCGGCCTGCACGGCGATCGAGATGGTGCGCCTGCTGCGCAGCGGCCCGCTCTCCTAACCGTCGCGCCACAAGGGAGGCCCGTCCTTCATCGGCTATTCATATTGCCGACATCATCTCGATACCTCGCATCCCTAGCCTGACGCGCGGCGGCCGAAACGCCGCGCGGACTCGCCAAGGCGCAGCCTCAATGGGAGGCCTGCATGGACGTGACACGAGGTGGGGAGAGCGGCGAGTCTGCATCGGTCGACCCGGCAGCCCTGCGCTACCGGCCTGGTCTCCGTCGTGAGGGAGCCCTGCGTGTGCACTACGCCACCATCCACGGATACCGGCGTGCCTACATCAAGTCGGGGAACGGCCCCGCGCTGTTGCTCATCCACGGCATCGGGGACAGCTCCGATACCTGGCGTCCCGTCGCTGAGCTGCTGGCACAGCGCAACACGGTCATCGCGCCGGACCTGCTCGGTCACGGCCGGTCGGAGAAACCGCGGGCCGACTACACGGTCGGCGGTTTCGCCAACGGCATGCGGGACCTGCTGAGTATTCTTGACGTCGACCGGGTCACCGTGGTCGGCCACTCGTTGGGCGGTGGGGTGGCCGCGCAGTTCGCGTACCAATATCCGGAACGGTGCGAGCGTCTCGTGCTGGTCAACAGCGGCGGCATCGGACGGACGGTCAGTCCGCTTCTGCGCATGGCGGCCGTCCCGGGTGCTGAGGCGCTCATGCCGCTGCTTGGCCTGCCCCCCGTGCGGATGGCGAGCCGCCTGGGCGCCGGGCTTCTCCGCATGTTCGACACCGCCCTCGGCCGTGATGCGGAAGAGATGCTCGCTGTCTTCGACGCGTTGCCGAGCACCGAGGCCCGTCGGGCGATCTTGCGCACCCTGCGCTCGGGCGTCGACTGGCGGGGCCAGGTGATCACGATGCTCGACCGGGCCTACCTGGCGGACGGTGTGCCCACCTTGATCATTTGGGGACGCCGGGACGCCATAATCCCCCTCGGCCACGGCCGGCTCGCCCAGGCCGCGCTGCCCGGGAGTGTCCTCGAGGTCTTCGACGAGGCGGGCCATTTCCCTCACCACACCGACCCGCAGCGTTTCGCCGCCGTCGTGCGCGACTTCGTGGAGCGGACGCCGCCGGCCTCGTTCGACCGTGAGGAGTGGCGCCGGCGGCTCCGGCGTGGGCTGCGGGGTACCGCAGGGCCAGCGCCGTCAGGCGATGGGCGCATCGGAGGCCCGCTCGCGATGGTTGACCGCTGACCGTTCAGCTGCGGGGGTACAAGATCAGCTGCGTGCAGCGATAGGACGCCATCAGGCGCTCGGTGGTCTCGTTCGTCACGGTGGCGTCCCAGACCTGTGTCGTGCGGCCGGTGTGCAGCGCCGAGGCCGTCGCCACGACGCGGTCTCCCTCGGTGGCACTCGAGATGAAATTGGCCGAGCAGTCGACGGTGGTGAAGCTCGTGGCCCCCTCGGGCCAGTGGTGGTTCACGCCGAACGCGCACAGCGCGTCGGCCAGCGTGAGCACGACGGGGGCCCACAGGTAGCCCGTACCCGCGATAAGGGTATGGGTCACGGTCAGGCGAGCGACAGGGTCTTCACCCGCGGCGACGTCGGGGATCTCGATGCCGAGCAGATTCAAGAAGTTGTACACGTCGTAGGGGGGTGGCACGGGCACAGCATGCCCGACCAGAGGCGAGGACGAGGGCCAGGCGCGAGCCGTCTCGGCCGGTCTGCGAAGATCTAGCCCCATGCTCCGCCTCGTCCTGCCCAAGGGCTCGCTCGAACGCGCCACCATGCAGCTCTTCGAGGACGCCGACCTGGCCGTCAACCGTGCCTCCGACGTGGCCTACCGCGCCTCCATCGCGGACCCCCGCATCAGCGAGGTGCGCATCCTGCGACCACAGGAGATCCCCGTCTACGTCGCCGACGGGCTCTTCGACCTCGGCGTCACCGGGCGAGACTGCATCGAGGAGCGGGGGAGCGACGTCGTCTCGCTCGGCGAGCTGGCGTACTCGAAGTCGACCTCGAACCCGGCGCGCGTCGTGCTGGCCGTTGGTGCCGATTCCCCGGCGTCGTCGCTGTCCGAACTGGCCGCGGCGGTGGCGTCGCGACCCGGCCGCTTGCGCGTCAGCACCGAGTACCCCGAGTTGACCCGCCGGGTGTTCGCCACGCACGGGATCGACGCGGATATCGCCATGTCCTACGGCGCCACCGAGGCCAAAGTGCCCGACATCGCCGACGCGGTCGTCGACATGACCGAGACCGGCAGCGCACTGCGCGCCGCCGGCCTCAAGGTGATCGAGACGCTGCTCGTGTCACGCACCGAGCTCATCGCCAACCCCGCGTCGGCCGCGGATACCGAGAAGCGCCATGCCATGGAGCAGATCCTCACGCTGCTGCAGGGCACGCTCGAGGCACGCGGCAAGGTACTCGTCAAGCTCAACGTGTCGGCCGAGAACCTCGACGCCGTGCTCGCCGTCCTGCCCTCGTTGCGCGCACCCACCATTTCGGAGCTGTCGGGCGGTGGCGCCTTCGCGCTCGAGACCGTGGTGGCCAAGTCCGACATCAACATCCTCATCCCCGCACTGCGCGACCAGGGCGCGACCGACATCTTGGAGATCGCGCTGTCCAAGATCGTCCATTGACATGGCCGGCCCCGCCTCTGCCACCGGACCCCGCCTCGGGCGCGTGACCACCTTCGACGAACGGCGCGGCCTCGGCACCGTCACCGGTGCCGACGGCGCGACCTACGGGTTCCACGCCACGGCGATTGCGGACGGCAGCCGCCGCATCGACGAGGGTACGCCGGTGGCCTTCACCGTGTCGCCCGGGCACGGCGGCCGCTACGAGGCGCGATCGCTCGTGGTGGTGCCCGCGCCGGAGGGCTGAGACTCCCACCAGCGTCCCGCGTAGCCGCGGGCGAAGATCTCGAGCGCGGCGTCGACGCCGGCCCGGTTCCCCGTGGCGAGAAGGTCGAGCAGCAACCCGCGCACGACGGCGAGGCCGAGGCGCGCGTGAGGCCGGGCGACGTCGGCCGGCACGCCGCTTGCCGCCGATCAGCGCGGCGTTCGCCTCCAGCCAAGCCTCGATGTCGCCCTCGAGCAACGGCTGCGCCGACGCGTCCCCTTGGAGGGCCCGGGCGTAGAGCGCAAAGAAGAGGCGTTCGAAGCCCGCCAGCGCGGGGTCGGCCAGATAGGCCCACATGCGACGGACCACTTCGTCGGTCGCCTCGCCGGCCACCGTGGCGGCCTCCGTCCCGACCTGCGTCCCGACGTCCGTGCCGACCTCCCGGCCGACGGACGCGAGCATCGACTGGGTGCGCGCCTCCACGGCCTGCACCACCGCCAGGAAGAGCCCCTCCCTCGATCCGAAGTGGTACAGGAGCATGCGGTGGCTCGTGCCGGTGGCCTCGGCGATGCGCCGCAGGCTCTGGTCGGCCAGGCCGTCGGCGGTGAAGTGGGCGATGACCGAGTCGAGCAGGCGCTGCCGGGCGCCGGGAGGGGGGGATTGGGCTTCCATATGTACCAAATGGTACAGTCGCGCGATGGCACAACAGGTGATCGAACGGACGGTGACGACGAGCGGGGACCCCGCCGCGGTCTACGCGCTGTTGGCAGACGGGTCGACCTGGCCGGGGTGGTCGCCCATCGGCTCCTTCGAGCTCATCGAGCCGGGCGACGGATCGCCCGAGGGCCACGGCGCCGTGCGTCTCTTCACGACCGGGCGTCATCGCACCCGCGAGCGGGTGACAGAACGCGTGCCGGGCCAGCGCTTCGCCTACGTGCTCGAGGACGGCCTCGCTCTCCGCGACTACAACGCCGTGGTGACGCTGCTGCCGGGCCAAGGCGGCGGGACCACCATCAAGTGGCGTTCGACGTTCCGGGCGAAGGTGCCTGGCAGCGGCGGGATCTACCGTCGCCAGCTGGGGGCATTCATCAGCCGGACCGTCGAGGGTCTGGCGGCAGCGGCTGCTGCCGCGACTGCGCCGGCGGCAGCCCGGCTACCCGACGGTTCCTAGCTCTGGTCGGGAGAGTTCTCCGCCGCCGTGCTCTCCGCTGCGGTGTGCTCGGAGCCCTCGAGACGCACGAACGCAAGGCGCAACTGGGAGAGTGACTCGAGCAGCGCCGGCTCGGACTCCCCGAGCCGTCCGCGCAGGCCGTCGAGGAGGGCAGCCAGTCCGTCTATGGCGAGGCGGGCCTCGAAGAGCTCGGGCGGGGTCTGCGAGAGGTAGATGGCGGCCAACTCGAAGAGCCCGTAGCAGTGGTTGGCCACCACGAGCTCGGCTGGCGTGTTGGCCAACTGGGCCCGCATGGCGTCCACCGCTGCCTGGGCCTCCGCCTGGGACTCGGCGTCGGGCAGTCCCGTGACGTCGGTGTCGCCCGGGGGGTTGAAGGGTGACGAGGCGGCGTCGGCCTCCTCCTCCTTGGGAAAATGCTCACCTGACGGTGTCCAGAGGCTGCTCATGCTGGTACTGTAGGCAGTCTTGACTATATGGAAGCGGGGCCCTCACTGAGAGGCCTCCACCTGGCCACCCCTCCGCAGCAGCGGTGTGTACCGTGCGCCAGGTCGATCGCCCCTCGGGCGCGGGCGCTGCCCGCAGGTCGGTCCCGCTCCACCGATTGGTTTGCGGAAGGACCGCGGGCCCGAGTGAGAGGTGTGATGACGCATCGTCGCTGAAACCACAACAGAGCATCGGATCAACGACCGAATCCGTGCCCGTGAAGTCCGGCTCGTGGACCCCGACGGTGTGCAATTAGGCATCAAGCCGCTGCCCGAGGCCCTGGCGATCGCCAAGGAGCTCGATCTCGATCTCGTCGAAGTGGCTCCCTTGGCCAATCCGCCGGTGTGCCGGATCATGGACTTCGGGAAGTTCAAGTTCGACGAGGCCCAACGGGCCAAGGAGAGCCGGCGCAAGGCGGTCCACGTCGGGATCAAGGAGATGAAGTACCGGCCCAAGATCGGGCCCGGCGACTTCGACACCAAGACCCGGCAGGTGGCCAAGTTCTTGAACGAGGGTCACAAGGTCAAGATCACGATCATGTTCCGAGGCCGTGAGGTGTACCACCCCGAGCACGGGAAGCGGATCCTCGATCGCATCGCCGAGCAGATGGAGGGCGTGGCCAAGGTGGAGGCCGAGCCCAAGCTCGACAACCGGAACATGATCATGGTGCTCGCCCCCGACAAGCGGGCCCGCCAGGCCGCGCAGTCCAGGGCCTCGAACCAGCAGCGGACTCCGAAGGCAGCGCCGGCGGACAACGCCGAAGGTGCCGGGACCGGCACCGATGCGGGCGCAGGTGGAAACACCGGTGCGGATGCGGGAGCAGGTCCGGGGAGCGCTGGGAACGGGAGCACCCCCGCGGTGAGCGGCAACGGTGTCAACGGGGCCAGTGGGGAACGTGGGGTCATCGAGGCGAGCGAAGTCGCCGCATCAGCCGAAGAGGGATGACGCAATGCCGAAGATGAAGACCGACCGGGGCGCTGCCAAGCGCATCAAGGTGACGGGCAGCGGACGGCTGCGCCGACGCAAGGCGTTCCGCTCGCACCTGCTCGAGAAGAAGACAAGCGTGCGTACGCGCCGGCTCGGGCGCGAGTCCGACATCGCGAAGGCTGACGAGAAGGCGACGCGGAGGATGCTCGGCCTCTGAGCGTCCCGCCCCCGGTTTCGCCGGGGCGGCTGTCACAGACCAGCGAAAGCGACCGACGCCCGAAGTCCCCGAAGCTGTCGAAGACCTTGAACTTCCCGAAGTCCGAACCCTGAAGACCGAAGTCCCCGAAAATTCCCCGAAGAGAGGAGCACCACGATGGCCAGAGTGAAGCGAGCCGTCCACGGCCGCAAGCACCACCGCGCTGTCCTCGAGCAGGCAAAGGGGTACTACGGCAACAAGAGCCGTTCTTACCGGGCTGCCAACGAGCAGCTCATGCACTCGATGCAGTACGCCTTCCGGGACCGGCGGGCCCGCAAGGGCGACTTTCGCAAGTTGTGGATCCAGCGGATCAACGCCGGGGCCCGCCAACACGGCATGAGTTACAGCCGCCTGATCAACGGGTTGCACCGGGCGGGCGTCGACGTCGATCGCAAGGTGCTGGCCGACCTGGCCGTGAGCGATTCGGCCGCGTTTGCCGCGCTGGTCGAGACGGCGCAGGCCGCGCTGGCCTCGGCGCCGGCGTCCTCGTCACCAGAGTCCTCGTCGCCGGCGTCCGCGGCGGCCGTGGCCGAGGTCGCTTCCTGACCCAGCGGCTGGCCTTCACGCACCGGCGGGTTCGCCGGCTGCGCGGGCTGTTGCAGAAGCGTTCGGCGCGCTGGAGCGAGCGTGCCTTCGTCGCAGAGGGCGCCGAGCTGATCCGCTGCGCGCTCGATGCGGGCGCACCGATCGAGTCCGTGTACGTCGCCCCCGAGGGTGCCGATGACCGCGCCACCCAAGACGTCTGCCGCCGTGCGGGCGCGGCCGGTGTGCGCGTGTTCCCGCTCGGCACGGGTGTCCTGGAGCGGGTGGCCGACACCGTCACGCCCCAACCGGTTCTCGCCGTGCTGCCGATGTTGCCCATGCTCGACGAGTCGGCGCAGGGCCCGGACGCGTGGCGCCCACTGGTTCGCCCGGGCGCGCTGGTGGTGGTGCTGGTCGACGTGCGCGACCCCGGCAACGCCGGCACGGTGTTGCGGGCGGTGGACGCCTCGGGCTCGACGGCCGTCGTCTACGCCGCCGACTCGGTCGATCCCTACAACCCCAAGACGGTGCGGGCCTCGGCCGGCTCCGTCTTCCACGTCCCGCTCGGGGTACGCCACGACTCGCTGACGCTGGCGGCCGAGCTGTCCGCCGCCGGCTTTCGCACCCTGGCCACCGTGGTGCGCGCCGGCGACGACTACGCCGCGCTCGACTGGTCGGTCCCGACCGCCCTGTTCCTCGGCAACGAGTCCTCGGGGCTCGACCCCGCGCTGAGCGGCGCGCTGGGCGGCTCGCTCGCCATCCCGATGGCAGGGCGGGCCGAGTCCCTCAACGTGGGCGTGGCGTGCGCCGTGGTCTGCTTCGAGGCGTTCCGCCAACGCCGGGGTGGTGGTCCCGGGCCACGTAGCATTTCGGGTGGCGGGACGACACGGCATGGTGACTGACAACGTGGAACTCGACATCGAGGGCATCGCCGGCGACGGCGAACGGGCCGTCGCGGGCGCCGACTCGACCGAGGCGCTGGCCCAGGTCGAGACCGAGTACCTGGGCAAGCGCTCGGCACTGACGAGAGCGCACCGCATGCTCGGTGGCCTCGATCCCGATGCCCGCAAGGAGGCCGGCCGGCAGCTGAACGACGTGCGGGCACGGCTCGAGTCGCTGCTGGCGGCGCGCCGCGCCGAGCTGGCCCGGGTGGAGCGGGCAGCGTCGCTGCAGGCGGACCGCCTCGACCTGACCGAGGTGATCCCGGCCCAGGTGCTCACACCGCTCTCACGAGGCCACCTCCACCTCGTGACCCAGGCCCGAGCCGAGCTCGAGGACACCTTCGTCGGGATGGGCTTCACCGTCGCCGAAGGGCCCGAGGCCGAGTCGGACTGGTACAACTTCGAAGCCCTCAACATGCCGCCCGCACACCCCGCCCGCGGGATGTACGACACCATCTACCTCGACATCGGCGAGCCCGAGACGGTGCTGTTGCGCACGCACACCTCGCCCGTGCAGATCCACCTCATGGAAGACGCTGTGCGCAACGACACGCTGCCCATTCATGCGGTAATGCCGGGTAAGTGCTTCCGCCTCGACACCCCCGACGCCCGTCACCTCCCGGTGTTCAACCAGATCGAAGGCCTGGTGGTCGACCGCGG